>CAVPGP010000002.1:0-1061423 GCA_963704025.1 uncultured Actinomycetes bacterium
TGGCGGTGCTCATCTGCCACTCCTCTCTCTAGCTCCCGAGGCGCCAGCCGCTGTCCGCCCCGTCACGCGGCGGAGCATTTCACACGGAGGTGGCTTCACGGGACAGCGATGCGCCGGTCCAGGCCTCTGAGCTTGAACGCGAGGAAGAGCTCGGTGATGCCGCGTGACAGGGCGACGATCCCGACGTAGGCGACGAGCAGGATCACGCTCTGCCGGAACGCGCCGGCCACCCAGAATGCGAGCACGATCTCGAGGATGCCGATGATGAGCTGGAGCCACCAGAGGTCGAAGAGCTCCCTCGTCATGAAGGCCGCGGTGACGTCGAAGACCCCCTTGAACAGGAAGAAGAAGCCGATCAGCGCCGCGAGCGTCGCGAACGCGTTGTGTGGATGGACGAGCGCCCAGATCCCGGCGATGACGAACAGGACGCCGAGGATCCCGTGCACGATCTTCCAGCCCGTGGTCGAGACGGCGATCTGGACGAACTCGTTCGCTCCTGCGAAGAGCGCGACCACCCCGAACAGAAACGAGACCGCGTAGACGGTCGTGTAGTCCCACTGGAACACGAGCAGCGCGAACACGAGCCAGGCGATTCCGGTGAGGAGGAACATCCACCAGCGCTCGGCGGCCTCTTCCAGGACGTCGCGCTCGTCGAACATCGCGTTCATCGTTGTCATCGCTCCTCCTTAGCGACGCCGTCTCCACCGTCCGTGGCGCATTCTCCGGGACGGGGCGATTCCTACCAGCCTCGAGCGCATGCCGCCGTCCGCAGGTGTCGGCACCATTGGTACGACGACGACCAGGCTCGTTCCCCTGCCGGTGTAACGGGCACCACGACGTCGACCTCGAGCGACGAAGACGGAACCCCGGCCTGGGTCTGGGTCCTGGTCGCGATCCTCGCCGCAGCTCTGGTCGTCCTGATCGTGCTGCTCGCGCGCCGCGGCCGAGGCGGAGCCTCGGTCGCGGAACGGCGGCGCCAGCTCGACGCCGCGGTGGGCTGGGTGACGAGATCGACGGCTTCCTCGCATGGAAACGTGCGGCGGCCTGGTACTGGTTCGAGTCCAACCCGGGGAGCTGCCAGCCCGCTGGGCTGTGTGACGGCGCTTTGCCGGGCGACGAAGCTCTAGCCGGCGACCGTGACCGGAACCTCGACCTGGTGCTGCGGGCTGCCGTCCTCGGCCGACGGGGCGTAGAGCACGATGCGCACGGGGCCGGTGACGTCCAGCGGCACGGACGTGTCGAACGTGCCTCGCTCGCCCGACCCGGACGACGCCGTGACGAACGTGTCGACGACCTTCGTGTCGCCCTGGTAGACGTCGAGGTGCATGTTCGCCTCGAAGACGTTGGACGTGCCCGCCAGCCGGACGGGGCTCGTGACCGTCGAGCCGGGCACGGGTGTCTCGACGAGGATCACGGGGGTCTGCTCCTCGTAGTCCTTGCGCGTCTGAGGACGGTCGACCATGACCTCGCCGCCGAGCGAGGTGACCGGCTCGCCGTCGATCTCGAACGCGACGGAGTCGACCGTCGGGAACTGCGTCAGCGTGTACACGACCTGGGCCAGCCGCGCCTGCATCGAGCTCGAGCCGCCGTCTGAGCCGAACTCCTCGGACAGGTCGACCGTCGCGACGCCGTCCGAGATCGTCACCCCGAGGAGCTTCGTCCCGTCGGGGATCGCCGTTGCGAGCCCGTCCTTCGGCCCGGCGAGGAGCGCCTCCATCGAGGCGCGGGCGACGCCGTCCGACTTCGGCACCTGCACGTGCGCGACTGCGACCTTCTCGTCTCGCAGGAAGTAGGCGGCAACGGTCATCTGCGCCTGGCTCGTGGTCGTCGTGCCGCCCGTTGCCGTCGGGACGGTCGTGGACTGCTCGGCGGAGGACTCGGCGCCGCCGCAGCCGGCGAGCACGGGGAGGAGCGAGAGCAGGGAGAGGCAGAGCAGCGCGGGGGCAAGGCGCCTGGGCATGTCCTACCGAGTTTGACGGCAGGTTGTTATGACCTGCTAAAGCTGCTCGAGCTTGTGGCGGCAGTCGCAGATCCGCTCGCCGAGGCGCCTGCGCTCGAGCTTCTCGCCGCACCGCGGACAGAACGGCGGCGCGATCTGCGCCTGGACGAGGAGCGCGCGGAGCATCGACGCGGCGAGCACGAATGCGATGGCGGCGAGTCCGAAGGAGATCATGGTTCGATAATCGGCAGCGGACACCCGGAGCCTTAGTCGTCACACGTTCCTTCCGGGCGAGGCGTGGCACCGGTTTTCGCGGGCTAGAATCGGAGCGTGGGCCTGTTCTCGCTCGTCCTGTTGCTCGCGGCCGTGGCGGTCCTCATCGGCGCGGAATGGCCGCGGCTCGGGCCGCGCTTCGGGCTCGAGGCGAAGCGGCGCCGTGACCGCGCGAAGCGCAAGTCACAGCTGAAGCTGCTGCGGACGGAGAGCGACGAGTTCGAGGCCTCGGTGCAGCGCGACCTCGAGAACCTGCCGACGATCGAGCCGGACCGGAAGCTCTAGGAGGATCGGCCCTAGCGAACGACGACTGTCGTCTTCAAGGTGCGGGTGTTCGGCAGGATCCGCGCCTGGTTCTCGTTGTTCTTCGTCTCCTGGAAGTCAGCAGCTGTGACGGCCAGCGCGTGGCGCCCGGGGGCGAGCGAGCCGGCAGGCACGGTGATCCGGGCCTTCTTGGCCGAGTAGCCGAAGATCTGCGTCTTGCCGTCGACGTGCACCGCGATCGAGCCGGGATCGATCCCCGAGCCGGCGTCCGAGGCACGAATGACGAGGGTCCCCGGGGTTCCGACCGTGCGCGTCGCGAGGCGGAGCTCGGGCGGCGCGACGTCGTTGAGCCAGAAGCGGAACCTGAACGGGCCGGCCTCGGCGGCCGAGCGCGTGTCGAACACCAGGTCGTAGGCGCCGGCTTTCGGCAGGACAGCGGCGACGGCACGCACGTTCTCGCCGTAACGGCTCGTGTACGGGTTGAGGTACAACGGCAGGGCTGAGTAGCCCGCGAGGCGGGCCTCGTCGCCGCCGAGGACGATGCGCGGCGCGACGGCGCCGGAGAGGACGACGGCTCCGAAGTTCACGGCTCCGCCTGACACGGTGATCCGGTAGACCTGCTCCGGGCCCGCGAGCTTCGACTCGACCCCCGCGGCTTCCGGGTCGCTGGGGTAGCGGTACGCCGAGACGAGGCTGGGCTTGCCGCGCGTCGTGCCCGAGTACGTCCCCGGCTTGCGCAGCGTGACATGCGGCTCGCCCGCGAGCCGCGGCACGCTGACGGTGAACCAGAACGGGATGCGCCGGGTCACCGCGTCCTTCTGCAGGACGACAAAACCGGCGTGGTCGCCTTCGGACAACCCCGGCGGCAGCGCGACGCTCACCTGCAGGGGGCCTGGAACCACGACTGCGGGCGGCGCCGCGACGACCACGGAGCCGTCGCCGTCGCGCACGTCGACCGAGGCAGTCCAGGTGCCGGCGCCGCCGCCCGCGTCGGTCAGCTGCACCGTCTGCGAGACGGACGCGCCGCCGGAGTGGAGCTCGCCGAACGAGAGCGAGCTGGGAGAGGCGAAGAGCAGCGGCACGTCCGCCTGGGAGACGTCGATCAGCCCGCCGCCCTGGCGCGGGACGGGCGCCGCGAGCACCGTGGCGGTCTGCGTCAGCGCCGACTTCACCTGGGCGACGGTCCATTCCGGGTGCCGCTGGAGGAGCAGAGCCGCGGCGCCGGCGACATGGGGCGACGCCATGCTCGTGCCGGAGAGCTCCGACCACTGGCCGCTCGGGACGGAGGAGAGGATCGCCGCTCCCGGCGCCGTCACGTCCGGCTTCAGCCGCAGGCTCACCGGAGTCGGCCCCGACGAGGAGAAGTACGCCATCGCGTTCGTGGAGGTCGAGGCGCCGGCTGTGATCGCGGCCGGCGCGCTGCCCGGTGAGCCGACCGAGCCGTAGCCGAAGTCGTTGAAGTCGTTGCCGGACGCGATCGCCGGCACGACCCCGGCGGCCGCGGCGCCCTGGATCGCCTGCACGACGAGGTCGCGCGACGGCTCGACCTCGGGCTCGCCGAGCGACATGTTGATCACGTCCATGCCGTCGCGGACGGCCTGCTCGACCGCCTTGGCGAGCTCCGGTGCGTTCCCGTCGAGCGCGAAGTCGGGCGTCGGGATCGTGAGCGCCTTGTAGTTCCCGATGTAGGCGTTCGGCGCCACGCCGGAGACCGTGAGAGTCCGGCCGCCGATGCGCGCGACGGCGCCGTGGTCGCCGGCTGCGATCCCTGCCACGTGCGTCGCGTGGAAGGAGTTCTTCGCGTCAAAGGGCTTCGAGGCGTCCACGTAGCTCGGCGAGGCGGGCGGGAAGGCGCGGGCGACGATCACCTTGGCGGTCGTGTACGCCTTGTTCCCCTTCGGGAACCCGGGAGGCATGGTGAAGCCGCTGGGGTTGAAGAAGGGATGCGTCTGGTCGACGCCGTCGTCGATGATCGCGATCTTGATCCCGCTCCCCGCGGTCGCGAGGGCGGGGCCCCAGAGCGCCGAGGCGCGGATGCGATCGACCTCCGGGCCGACGGCGGCGGCGTCGGCCCGGGCGGTCCGCGAGACGCCGTAGGTCGTGTTCTCCCAGACGTGCTCGACCCCTGGGACGGCCGCGAGCCTGCCTGCCTCGCGGCGGGCGACGACGACCGCGAGGCCGTTCAGCGTCACGCCGTACCGCCAGCGGACGCGGGCGTCGGGAATCGCGCGGACGACGCGCGCCACGACGCGATCCTGGTCGCTGCGCAGGCTCGCCAGGTAGGCCCTGCTGGCGGCGGTGTCGAGGTCGAGGCGGGCCTGGGAGCGCGGCACGCGCGCCAGCGGCGGACGCTTGAGCGTCACGACGAGCTCCACGGAGCCGGCGGGCGCAGGGCGCGGACCGGCGGTCGAGCCGCCGAGAGCGGTCAGCGCGGCCAGGGCCGCAAGCGAGAAGACGACCCCGCGCACGCGCACACGGTAGCCGCGAGACGTTGAGAAGGTGTAAGCGCCGCACGGCTCTGATGCGCGCGCCGACGGGTCGGCGGTCGCGAAGGCGCCGCTCTCGGGGAGGCTCTTCGGCTGACGCTACAATGCGCGCGCCTGCGGATGTGGCGGAATTGGTAGACGCGCACGGTTCAGGTCCGTGTGGGGGAAACCCCGTGGAGGTTCAAGTCCTCTCATCCGCATAGCCAGGATTTGCAGCGGGAACCGGCACCCGGTTTGCGCCCGTAGTCCGCGCTCAGTCCGTAAACAGCTTCCTGGGCTGCGACCAATCGACGAGAGCGGGGAGCTACTGCACGCGGTGCGGGAGCACGACGGCCCGAGGGTATGGCCACCACCACCAGCAAGGAGCACGCGCAGCAATCGCCGCCCAGCCCTGGTGCACCATCTGCGGCGCCACCACCAACCTCACAGCCGACCACATCATCCCCATCGCAAACGGCGGCGCCAACGGCCCGCTCCGCGTCCTCTGCCGCACCTGCAACTCACGCCGACGCGGGGGCAACGGGGCTGGCGGACGACGATTTTCGCGAGTCCGGCGCGAGCCCGCACTCGGATCGTCGTCTTTGGGAGTACGATCGCCGGAATGCCACGCCTCGGCCGGAGCAACGGCCCCGAGGTTCGCGACGCACCACCGACTCGCGGCCGATTCTACGGGCTGATGCCTGCGCTGATCGGTCTGACCGGCGTCCTGATCGGTGGGCTGATCACCGGGGGCATCACGTACCTCGGTGATCGCGCCCACCGGATCGCCGACGAGCGAACGGCAAGAAGACTCATCGCGGCCGAGATTCGGTTCGATACGAATAGGCTCGTCCTTGTGTCGGTCTACGGAAGGCAGATTGGCGCACCTCCGCGGACAGTTGAATGGGAGAGTGAGGCCTCGACTCTTGCGCGCTACACCCCGGACAGCCAATGGTCGATGGTGAGCAGCTTCTACGACAGTCTCATGAACATCGAGCCGTCACTCTCACGAGGGTGCGTCAATCGCGAGACGCAGCGGTTCGCGACGACGGTCGCGAAAATGGGAAACGCAGCATACGAGGCGTTGGGGAACGGGTCGATTCCCTCGATCGCGAAGGCAGGCACCGGCACCGGCTGCGGCTGAGGGTCCGCCGTTTTGTGGCTAGGCGACACGGCTGACCCCGCCATCGCGCGGCGCAAAAACGGCCGGATCAGAGTCCGTGTTCAGTCCGCGAACCTGGCGATTCTGGCCTGTGAGCGCCCCACGGGAGGTGCAGAAATCCCCGCAAACTCCGCGTTTTCGCCACTTCCGGTCGCTGTTCTCGGAACCCCCGTGGAGGTTCAAGTCCTCTCATCCGCATAGCCGTTTCATCCGCGGTCGCTTTCGGCGCGAACTGTTGAGCGAACTTGAGGCTAGCCTCCGCCGCCCAAGGGTGGCGATGCCGTAAGGGTCGCGTTTAGGCCGCGGATGAGCGCCTCTTTCTCCGCGGGGCTCAGCTTGGCGTTCGAGTGGAGGAGGATGTAGAACCACGGCGGCATCGAACCGCCCTGGATCGAGTCGGCCAGGTCGCCGGCATCGACGTCTTGAGGCTTGTTCCATTCGGAGAAGTTGAACTGGCTGCGGCCGCCGTCGACGTCGCGCTGGACCAGCCACGAGGCGGGCGCGATATTGGAATACCACCGCCACTTCGTCTGGTTGCTGTGGCAGTCGAAGCAGGCGCGGGCGGCCAGCGCCCGCGTCTGCGGCGAGTCCCAGGCCGGCTCCTGCGTGACCGGCGGGTTCGAGTGGTCTCGCCCATACGGAACCGCCTGGATCAGGACGAACACGCCGATCAGGCCGACTCCGATCAGGACGATCAGGCGCTGCCAACGAGGTCGCCCTGCCAGAAGTCGCATCGGCGTAGCTTCCGGCGCAGCGCGACCGGTTGCATCCGGGGAAAACGCTGAACCGGGCTACGGCCCACTACTCGCGGAGGGCTCGAGGGCGCTGGCCGATCACGCGCCCTGGCCGGGGGTTGCGCCAGCGAGGCGCGGGTTGGCCATATCTTTGTGGTTCGGGGCAGTTTCTTAACCGCGGCTTGTCTCGCGCCTCTGGCGACGCCGGATAGAAGTGGATGAACACGCACTTCCGGCGAACCAGAGAGGAAGACATGAGGAAGGAACTCGTCGCAACCGCACTTGGAGCAGTCATCGTGCTCGCGCCCGTGAGCGCCCTGGCGGCGACCCCGCAGAGCGCGAAAGCGACCCGGCAAGCAGTCGCGCCGACCAGCGTCAACTGGCAGATTCCACTTAAGGCAGGCCCCGCCTACCCCCGCGCGACCGGCACTTCTCAGTATCAGACTCAGCCGGGCCAGCGCGAGCTCCAGGTCGAGGTGGAGCGTCTCGCCTCGCTTCGCGGCAAATCCGTCGTGGTGCGAGTCAACGGTGCCGTCGTCGGCTCGATGAAGGTGTCAGGCAAGGGCATCGCCCAACTCACGCGGAACACCGAGCGTGCCCAGCGCGTGCCGGTGATCACACACGGCTCGACCGTAGCCGTCAAGACGACGACCGGCATCGGTATCGCCTCCGGCCGCTTCTAGGATGGACCGAGCCGGGGCGCGATGACGACGACCTCGTTCGCGGTCAGGCCGCTTCGGTCCACGGATCGAGGACGGCGACGTCGTCGGCGACGTCCTCCTCGCCGAGCTCTTCCCGGACGATGTAATGCTTGTCCTCGTCGATGCGCAGGTTCAGGCCGCGCTCGAAGCCCTCGGCGAACGCTTCGTCGCAGATCAGCTTGCACGAGGCCTTCTCTCCGCCGCCGTACTCGCAGAGCGTGAACAGATAGGCGTTGGTTGTCCTCTTCACCTTCTCTTTATCGACCTCGACCGGGTTCTCCCTTAGCGCTCCGCCGACGTTTCTCACTTCGCGTCGCGTGGACAAGACGTACGATTCGCTCTCCGTGCGCCCGCCCATGGGCCGCACGACCAACGAGGGAGGAGATTCATGGCATCCGCCAGCGAAGCCCCGGTCGATCTCTACATCGCGGTCTACTCCGACGCGAACGCCGCCCGGGAAGACTGGGTCGGCATCAAGGAGCTCGTCAAAGACGACGTGATCACGCTCGACGGGCTCGTGCTCGTCAGCCGCGGAGCCGACGGGAAGATCCACGTCGACGACACCTTCCACGAGACCCGCAAGGGGGCGACGATCGGTGCGGTCGGCGGCCTCGTCGTCGGCCTCATCTTCCCTCCCGCCTTCCTCGCGTCCGGAGTCGTCGGCGCGGGCATCGGCGCGGGCGTCGGCGGGCTCAAGTCTCATCACCAGAAGCAGGAGATCAAGGAAGAGGTCGAAGACGTGCTGCCGCCCGACAGCTCCGCGATCGTGGCGCTGTTCGAGGAACGCTGGGTCGCCGACGTCGAGAAGGCGCTCGCGAAATCGGACAAGGTGGCCAAGCACGAGGTCGATCGTGAGAGCGCCGACGAGGTCAAGTCCGCTGCCGCGAGCAGCGAAGCGGCGTCGTAGGAACTAGTCGTAGGAACTAGCTGACGAACCGGTCGATCAGGCGGCGTCGCCTGCGACCGGCGTCGGCTCGGTCCCGTTCGGGCTCAGATCGGCGCCGAGCTGCTTCCGCCACCAGTCGCTCTCGCGCTCGTCGAGGCGATCCTGGAGCTCCCCGACGTAGGCGGCCAGGTCGTCCTGGCGGCGGCCGAGACGCTGCTCGCGCTCCGCGACCTCGCGCTCGCGCTTCTCCAGCTTCTCCTCGCGCATGTCGTGGTCGGCCTCCTGGCGGGCCTCGTGGCGCGTCATCTCCTCCTCGCGGCGCTCCAGCTCCTCCATCTGCGCGGCGATGGCGTTCTCCGTGCGCTGGAGGCGCTTCTCGAGCCGCTCGAGCCGCGTCTTCTGGGAGTCCATCAGCTTCTCGGAGCTCGTCACCTCGGCCTCGCGGGCGTTCAGCTCGCGCTCGCGTGCGAGCACCGACGCCGTTCGCTCGTCGTCCCGGACGATCGACGCCTCGCGGCGGTTGAGCTCCGCCTCGCGCGCGACGAGCAGCGCCTCGCGGGAGTCGAGCTCGGCGGCACGTGCGCCGCCGCCCTCGCCGGCGACGAGCAGCTCCGACTCGCGGCGGATCAGATCCGCCTCGCGCTGCTCCAGCTCGGCGAGGAGCGCGAATGCCTCCTGTGACGTCTGGCCGTGTCCGGCGCGCTCACGGTCGAGGCGCTCCTGGTTCGCCCGCAGCCGGACCTCCCAGGCGGTGAGGCTCGACTCGCCGTCCGCGACGGCCTGCTCGCGGGCCTCGAGCTTGCCTTCGATCCTCGCAAGCTCCTGCTCCCGCGTCTCGATTCGGCCCCGCTCCTTCGCGACCTCGGCCTCGGCCGAGACGGCCTGCTTCCGCCGCTCCTCGATCTCCAGCTCGCGCTCGGCGAGCCCGGCGACCCGCTCGCGCGACGCGGTGTCGCGCTCCGCGAGCGCCACCTCGCGCTCCGAGATGGACGCGTCGCGGGCGGAGAGCTCGCGGTCGCGCTCGGCCAGCCGGTCCTCGAGCTCGCGGCGCCGCTGCTCGGCCTCGGCCTGCGTCTCGCTGCGGAGCCGCAGGAGCACTTCCTCGCGCTCCGCCACCTGGCGCTCGCGCTCCGCGACCATCTGGAGCTGGGAGGCGACCTCCGCGGCCGCGAGCTCGCGCTCGCCGTCGGCAGAGGTGAGAGTCTCGAGCTTGGCGTTCACCTGCGCCTCGCGCTCGGCGGCGCGCGCCTCCATGGCGCCCGCCTTCGCCTGCAGGTCGGCCAGCTCGCGCTGCCCGTCCTCGAGCTCGCGTCGCGCGTCGGTCAGCTCCTGCTGGGCCGTGTCGAGCCGGCGGGACGCCGTCTCGAGCTCGCGCCCGCGCGTCTGCAGCTCGCGGGTCAGCGCGTCGGAGGCCTCATGCTGCTCGTCGAGCTCGTGCTCGCGCGCCGCCAGCGCCTCCTCGGCCGCGGCGAGCTGCGCCTGCTTCTGGGCGAGCTCGGACTCGCGCTGGCTCGTGTCGCCCGCAGCTTCGAGCTCCTGCTTGTAGACCTCGACCTGCCGCGCGAGCGCGGTGCGCAGCTCTTCCTCGCGCCCGAGCGACGCCTTCAGCTCGGCGCGGATCATCTCGAGGTCGTCGAGACCGTGCGGGGAGAGGGCAGGCGGCTGCGGTGCGGATTCCTCCTCCTCGACGGAGACGGACTCCTCGAGCTCCTGCGGCTCGAGCTCCTCGCGCCGTTTCGCGAGCTGCGCGCGGAGGCCGGTGCCGAATCCCTTTTCGGTCTCCGCCATCTAGAACACCTTCGACAGGTTGAGCATCGCCGGCCCGAGGATGACGAGGAACATGGCCGGGAAGATGAAGAGGACGGTGGGGAAGAGCATCTTGATCGGGGCCTTCATGGCGCGCTCCTCGGCGGCGGCCTGACGCCGCAGCCGTGTGTCGGCGGCCTGGACGCGGAGGATCCGCCCGAGCGAGATGCCGAGCTGGTCGGCCTGGATGATCGAGCGGACGAACGCGGCCATCTCGGGCGCGGGCACGCGCTCGGCCAGCTTCTTGAGGGCATCCTGGCGGCTCTCGCCGATGCGCATCTCGCCGAGCGTCATCGAGAACTCCTCGACGAGCGCGCCGTCCATGTGGTCGGTCAGCTTCGAGATCGCGCCGTCG
This sequence comes from uncultured Actinomycetes bacterium, assembly GCA_963704025.1. Classification (GTDB taxonomy): domain Bacteria; phylum Actinomycetota; class Thermoleophilia; order Gaiellales; family Gaiellaceae; genus CAVPGP01. The sequence goes on from CAVPGP010000002.1 coordinate 10,586, forward strand.
AAGCCCATCCCGGCCTCGACCGAGACGGCGAGCAGGTCGAGCGCGTCAGGCAGCTGGCTGCGCACGGCCTCGCGCCGGGAGCGCGCGCGAGACGTGACCAGCACGTCCGGGAGCATGAACCCGGCGCCCGCGAAGAGCACGGTGAAGAGCAGCCCGTTGCCGGGGCCCTTCGAGATCCCGGCCATCAGGCCGAGCATGATCCCGATCACGCCCGAGCCGCCCTTCGCCGCGAGGTACGTCTGCGGCGTGACCCTCTGCGAAAGGCCGGCCGCGAGCAGCTTCAGCTGGATCCCCTCGATCGACGCCTTCGGGTTGAGCCGGAGTGCGAGGTTCGCGAGGCGGGCCGCCATCGGCATCATCACCCGATCGCTGAAGCGCCGCCGGTCGACGGTTCCCGGCAGGCGCACGCGCCCGTAGGACCGCGCGCGGCGGACGGAGAGCTGGCGCTGGCGCGCCGGAGAGAGCACGAGCTCGCCGACCGCGTAGGCGGCGGCGGCGAGACAGGCGGCGGCGAGGAGGAGCAGCATCAGCGGTTCACCCCTTGAAGGAGACGATCTTCTTCAGGAGCAGCGAGCCGAAGGTCATCATCATGAGGCCGATGATGATCAGCTTGTGCCCTGTGGACGTGTGGTAGAGCGGGGACATGTACTCACGGTTGAGGAGCGTCAGCGCAAGGGCGACGAAGAAGGGCAGGCCGACGAGCGTGTAGGCCGACATGCGGCCCATGGCGGTCAGGCCCTTGATCTTGCGTGCGAACTGCTGCCGCTGGCGGACAGCCTCGGCGACCATGTCGAAGAGCCCGGCGAGCGAGCCGCCGACCTGTCGCTGGATGGTGACGGCGCTGACCACGAACTCGAGGTTCTTCGAGCCGACGCGCTGAGCCATCTCCTCGAGGGCATCGTCCATCGGGCGGCCGAGCCGCGTCTCCGTCAGCACGCGCTTGAACTCCTTCGCTGCCGGCTGGGCGCCCTCCTCGACGACGGTCTGGATGCCCTGCCGGAAGCTGTGCCCCGCCTTCAGGGACGCGGCGATCGTGATCAGCAGGTCGGGGAGCTGGTTCTCGAACGCGTTCAGCCGTCGGGAGGCACGGAACTTCGCGAAGAGGAACGGGAGCGAGGTGCCGACGAAGAGCCCGACGAGGATGGTGAGCGCACCGTTGCCGGTCATCGCGACGAGGATGCCCAGGGCGACGCCCGAGCCGCCGGCGATGTAGAGGAACTCGGCGGGCTTGAGCGGCATGTCTGCACGCTCGAGCAGGCGCTGGACGGCCCGCCACTGGCGCAGGTGCCCGAAGGTCTCCTCGGTCGCCCGCAGGATGTTGCGGAAGCCGGAGAGCCGCCGGTCGCGCTGGCGGCGCTTCGTCTCCTTGGCGATGCCCGCGAGATGCGGCTGCAGGCGGCGCGTCAGCCAGAGGCCTTCGCGCGCCGCGAGGAAGAACGCGAACGCGAGCAGGATGAGCAGCCCGACCGCGAGCGCGATCACGAGCGTCCCGCCTGCCTCATAGAGGCTCTTTGGCAGCAGCGACGAGGGCTTCGAGGCCGGGTCGTTCGCGTAGAGCCCGGCGGGGAGGCTGACGGATGCCGCCGCGGAGCCTGCGCCCGGGACGCGTGCCTGGAGCCGGAGCGCGTCCCCGGGGCGGGCGGCGGTGAGGTAGCCGACGCGCCACGTGCGCGCGAGCTCCGCGGCGATGCCCGCATAGACCGCGGGCAAGCTGGTGCTCGACTTGGCGGCGCGATAGGTGCCGCCCGTCGAGGCGGCGAGCTCCTTGAGAGCCGCCGGCGAGAAGCCGGGCGCCGCGATCGCGACGGGATAGACGACGACCCCGGCGTCGCGGGCCGCCCTGACGGCGTCCTCGAGGGTGTCGTTGCTCGAGACGTCACGGCCGTCGGTGAGGACGATCAGCACCCGGCCGGGGTTGACCTCGCCGTTCAGGTCGCGCGCGGAAAGGTCGACGGCGTCGTAGAGGGCCGTTCCCGGCTTCGGGTCGACGGAGACGGCCCGAAGCGCCGCCTCGGAGTCGATGCTCGAGGAGGAGAAGCCGGTCAGCGCGACGGCGCGGTGCCCGAAGAGGACGATCTGCACGCGGTCGGTCTCGGACTTCGCCGCGACGAACGCGCGCGCGGCCGCGACGGCGTGCGTGAACGCGGCTCCGTGCATCGACTGTGAGCGGTCGATCGCCAGCACGACGCTTTTCGCCTTGCCGAGGTTCTGGGTCTCGAGGGCCGCCACGCCGACGGCCGTTCTCGGTCACCGTGGGCTGGTGCGACGACGGGCTCGGGGTCACGACCGAGAAGCGCACGGTCGGGTAGCCGGTCGTGTCGACGCTGGAGAGGCGAACACCGGCCGCCGCCGCCGCGGACGGCACGGCCGCGGCGGCGACGATTGCGAGCACGAGGACGCGCCGCCGCTTCCAGAGACGGAGCCGACGGGTCACTCGTAGCCTCCGAAGGACGAAGCGGCGAATGACGGCCGCAGCTCGGACTCGTCCGCGGTGAAGAACGTGGGCGGGAGGACGACCCCGTTCGCGGCGAGCTTCTCGAGGAAGTGGGGCTTCAATCCCGTGCAGGACAGCGGCGCAAGCAGCCGGGAGCCGCGCGACATCGCCGCGCTCTCCTCGTCGGGCTGCTTGGCGAGGAAGATGTCCTGGAGGGTGATGATGTCGGACTCCATGCCCAGCACCTCGGCGACGTGGGTGATGCGGCGGGAGCCGTCGACCAGGCGCGAGATCTGCACCAGCAGGTCGAACGCCGAGGCGATCTGCTCGCGGATCGCCCGGTGCGGCAGCTCGACGCCGGCGGTGAGCACCAGCGTCTCGAGCCGCGACAGCGCGTCCCGCGGCGAGTTCGCGTGGATCGTGGTCAGCGAGCCCTCGTGGCCGGTGTTCATCGCCTGGAGCATGTCCAGGGTCTCCGGGCCGCGGACCTCGCCGACGATGATCCGGTCGGGGCGCATCCGGAGGGCGTTCCGGACGAGCTCGCGGATCCGAACCTCGCCCTGGCCCTCGATGTTCGGCGGCCGGGCCTCGAGCGTGATCACGTGCTCCTGCTGGAGCTGGAGCTCCGCGGCGTCCTCGATCGTGACGACGCGCTCGTCGTTCGGCACGAACGCGGACATGGCGTTGAGCGTCGTCGTCTTGCCGGTGCCGGTACCGCCGGAGATCAGGATGTTCAGCTTCCCGCGGACGCAGGCGGCGAGGAACTGCGCCGCCTTGGCGGAGATCGAGCCGAACGCGATCAGGTCGTTGATCGTGTACGGGTCGCGCGCGAACTTCCGGATCGTCAGCGTGGGACCGCGCAACGCCAGCGGGGGGATGATCGCGTTGACGCGGCTCCCGTCCGGGAGGCGGGCGTCGACCATCGGCGACGACTCGTCGATCCGGCGGCCGACCTGCGAGACGATCTTGTCGACGATCCGGAGCACGTGGGCGTCGTCGACGAAGCGGATGTCCGTCTTCTCGACCTTGCCGGCCCGCTCGACGTACACCTTGTCGTAGGCGTTCACCATCACCTCGGTGATCGAGTCGTCCGCGAGGAGCGGCTCGATCGGCCCGTAGCCGAGGATGTCGTCGGCGATCTCCCGCACCATCTTCCGCCGCTCCTCGCGCGTGAGCGGCGTGCGGTCGAGCGTCAGCTCCTCGGTGACGGTGCGGAGGACGCGCTCCGAGAGGTCCTCGCCCGGGTCGCGCTTGAAGAGCTCCGGGCCCAGCTTCGCGATGCACGCGTGGTGGATCCGGGTCTTGAGCTCCCCGTACGGGTCCGCCTCGCGACGGACCTCGGCCTGCTCCGCGGACTGCTGTCCCGGCTCCAGGAGGAGCGCGGCGTTACTGGTCGTCTGCTGCTTCGAGAGGCGGTCGTGGAGGCCCATCGCTAGGTCCTCGCGAAGGAGAGGACGCGGCGCTTCTGGCGCTCGTCCTTCTCGGCCGGGAGGAGGGTCTTCGCCAGCTCGCGGATCGCCTTCGAGAAGTCCGCACCGGGCTCGGCCAGCACGGCCGGATTTCCCCGGTTGACGGACAACGGCACGGCCCGCTCGCTCGGCACCTCGGACATCACCTTGACCTTCAGTGACGCCTCGACCTCCTTGCGCTTGAGGCCGACCTTCGAGTTCGCCCGGTTGAGGACGAACTTGATCCGCTGCGACGGGAAGGACAGCAGCTCGAGCGTCTGCAACGAGAGACGGACGTTCTTGAGGGTCGGGACGTCGAGCCCGCACACCATCATCAGCTCGTCCGTCCGGTCGAGGGTGGCGAGCATCGGCCCGTGGAAGAAGGGCGAGGTGTCGACCACGATCACGTCGTAGGCCTCGCGGGCGACGTCGAGCAGCAGCCCGAGCTTTCCCTCGGTGACGAGCTCGGCATCCTCCGGGCGCAGCGGCGCGGGGAGGACGTCGAGACCCGACGGGTGCCGGGTGATGTAGCCGGCGAGCTTCTCGACGTCGAGCTCGCCCGGCGCCACGACCAGGTCGTAGATCGTCTTGTCGGGCTCGATTCCGAGCACGATCGCGGCGTCGCCGAACTGGAGGTCGAGGTCCAGCAGGAGCACGCGCTTCGACTCGTGCTTGGCGATGGCAGCTGCGAGGTTCGTTGCCATCACGGTCTTGCCCGTCCCGCCCTTGGGCGAGAAGACGGTCACGATCCTGCCGTGCCGCGGGCGGTGGCTGGTGACGTGCAGCTGGCGCTTCGTGTGCGACGCCTTCCGGATCGCGAAGACCACGTTCTCGACCAGCTGGGGCAGGAGGAGGACGTCGGTGACGTCTGCCTCGAGCGCCTCCTCGAGCAGCGCGGCCGACTCGCCGGCTGCGATGACGATGATCGGCGCGCGCGTCTGCTCGCGGATCGCGGCGATCTCCGTCGCCGGCAGCGAGCTGGACCGCGTCGCGTGCAGGACGCAGTCGAGGTGGCCGCCTGCGAGCGTTGCGGCCGCCTGGGCGACGTTCTCTGCGGACCCGACCAGTTCGAGCTCGCGGTGGGCGTTGAGCGACTCGCGGAGCGTCCCGAGTCCCTCGCAGTCGCCCGTGACGAAGATACGGACGCGCTCGTGCGTCTCGGTCTCGGTGCTCATCTGCCACTCCCCGTCGTGAGGTTTTCCGTGAGGTGCTTCAGCTCGGACGAGCGGAGCCCGTCCTTGAGGACGGTCATGTTCGACTCGACCGCTTCCGGGCTGTCCGCCGGGTCGACGACGGGGCGGAGCTGGAGCGACCAGTCGTTCTGCGAGCCCTGCGCGGTCACCTGAAGCAGCTTCTGCACCTGGGTGTCCCGCACGGCGAGCATGACGTTGAAGCTCCCGCTCGCGGACTGGGTCAGCTTGCCGGAGATCTCGGGCGACGTCGGGGCGTGGAGCACCTCGAGGTCGCGGAGCACGATGCGGGTGAACTTCACGTCCTTGTTCGGATCGGGGCGAATCGAGGCGACGAGGTCCACGTGGTCGCCCTCGCGGAGGGTGCCGGCGAGGAGCTGGTTCTGGTCGCCCGGCAGCTGGTACGCGCGCATCGTGCCCTTGATCTGGGCCTGGATGCCGCGCTCCTGGACGCTGCCGAACCGGCGTGCCGTGACCTGCTCGCCGGCGTAGAGAGGCTCGGTCAGGATCAGGCGCTCGACCTGGTCCGGGGCGGAGATGGCCCCGGGGACGACCGTGCGCTTGGCCACGTTCTCCGACGCCAGCAGCTTGCCCTTGACGAGCTCGCTGCCCGACGTGCCGGCCGGGACGTCCTTCGCCGCGACGAAGACCTTGACGGTGTCCTCGCCGGACTGGACGTTGCGTTTGTAGTTGCTCACGTAGAACGTCGTCAGCAGCGCAGCCACGAGCGCCAGCGCCACTGCGACGAGAATGTTTCTGGCGCGGTAGGTCATGTGCCGTTCCTTTGTTTTCTTCGAGGGCGGATTGGTCGGGCGCTCATTCGACGCGCTCGGTCGTGGAGCTCGACAGGCGGCCGGAGCGGAACACCACGCCGAGCAGGTTGATCTCGTAGGGATAGGTGGCCGTCACGGTCACGTCCTGCCCCGGGGACCAGGGGGTGGCTCCCGGTGTGACGGTGACCCGCAGGTCGCCGGTGAAGCCGGCCGAGCGGCGGACGGCGCTGTCGGCCGCGGCGACCGGGTTCGTCAACGACCGCGAGACCGCGGCCTGGCGCGCGCCGGCGCGTACGGCGTCGGTGAGCGTGACGTAGTTCCTGAAGACGATCCCGAGCTGGATGATCGCGAGCAGCACGAGGCACATCACGGGCAGGCAGAGCGCCAGCTCGGCCATGGTCTGGCCGCGCTCGGCACGGGCCTTCCTCTTGATTGCGACGATCATCGGAGGTGTCATTGGCGGCGGTGGTGGTGTTGCGGAATCGGGGGCTTGAGGGTGGCGGCGGGCCTCATGCGGCTCGAGGCCCGCCGCCACGGAAGGCGATCACTACGGCGCGATGGCCGAGATGACCTGGCTGATCGCGTCCTGGATGGACTGCGACAGGAGCATCAGGACGCCGACGATCGCGACCGTGATCACGGCCAGCACCACGCCGTACTCCGCCATCGTCTGCCCCTCCTCGCGCTCCAGGCGAGCGAAGAACTTCTGCATGCGATTCACCTCCCTTCGCTGCACGGGCAGGTCGTGCCGCGCGGCGGCGCGCGAGCCGGTCGACCGGTGGATAGTGGGGATGGAACGAGCGGTAACGCTGGACACTCAGTGGAACCTTTCCCTCGGGCGTGGCCGCGCCGCCGTCTCGCTTATCTGCCCACTGTCGGGCAGGTTGCGAGGTTCTAGAACCCCCCAAGAGGGCGAATCTTGCGTCCGTCTAGGCGAAATCACTCGATCGAGTGACAGTCGCTACGTTTACCGCCGTGAAGACGGTGGAGGTGCTTCGGGAGGACGGGAGCGTGCTGTGCGCGCGCTGTGCGGTCGCCGGCCAGCCCCTGGTCGCGGATGCGCGGTCTCCTCGGGCGCCGGTCGCTCGAGCCGGACGAGGGGATCTTGCTCCGCCCGGCCGGCTCGATCCACATGCTCTTCATGCGCTTCGCCATCGACGCGGTCTTCGTCGATCCGGACCTGCGCGTCGTCGGCGTCGAGACGGTGCCGCCCTGGCGGTTCGCCGGCCGGCGCCGCGCAAAGGCGGTCTTCGAGCTCGCCGAGGGTGCGGCGGCGGGGCTCCGCGAGGGCGAGCGGCTGAGCCTCCGCTGAGCGGGGGCCGATCCCTCGATCGGGGGAGGCCGTCCCGCGCGCGGCTGCCGACACTCAGGGCGAGACCCCGCTGCGGCGCGGGACTCGGAGGGCAGAAGCAAATCGCGCCGCAGGGGTGGCCTGGGCGCCCAAATCCGAGGAGTTGGGCAACATGTCCCCACGCCGCATCCACCTGATCGTCCCGTTCGTCGCCGGGGCCGTCGTCGCACTGCTCTGGCGCCGCCGCGTCCGGGCAGCCGCGCCGCCGCCGGTGCTTGCCGCGCCTCCCGCGCCGCCGCCGGCGACCGACCCGCCGCCGACGTTTGCGGAGCCGAAGCTCCGCCAGCCCGCGTTCGCCGCACCCCGCTTCCATCACCGCCTCGCAGTCGCGACCTTCGCCGTCGTGTTCTTCGCCGGAGCGGCCTTCTCGGCCGGCGCGGGCGACCGCGTCGGAGCGCTGCTCGACGAGGGCGCGCCCGTCGTCGACACCGCCACGCCAGACACTGCGACGCCAGACACTGCGACGCCAGACACTGCGACGCCAGACACTGCCTCGACCGAGGCCCAGACGCCGGACGCGGCAGCGCCGGCCACGGAGCCTGCAGATCTCGCGCCTGCCGATGTGCAGCCCGGCGCAACCCAGCCCGAGACGGCTGCCGCAGTCGGGTCTCCACTAGGTGAGGCCGCAGCGCCGGAGACCGCACCGGAGACCGCGAAGGCGCAGTGGACGGCGCCCGCGCCCGCGGCGGCGCACGTCGTGCACCGCGCTGTCCTCGCGAAGCCCGCTGTGCGGTCCTCGGTGCCGGTCTCAGTGCCGGCCTCAGTGCCGACGGTCGCAAAGCCCGCGCCGGTCTTCGCCGCGACGCCGCAGCCCGCTCCTGAGGTCGACGAGCCTGGCTCGTCGGCGGTCGTCTGGATCAACGCGCCGCTCCCGGACGCGATCCCCCCGAACGCGCGGCTCTCCGCGCGCTTCGCCGATCGGCTCCGCTCCGCGTCGCTGGCCTACGGCGTCGACTGGGCGCTGCTCCTCGGCGCCTACCGCGCGGAGGGCTCCCGCGGCAGCCTGCGCGCGGTCGCCGGCCGCCTGCAGGCCGCCCAGGGCGGCTCGTGGAGTCGCGTGCTGGCGAGCTCCGGCGACACCGGCGTCGCCGACCGAGCGGTCGCGCTCGCCCACTACAACCGCATGGTCGGGCTCTTCGCGCTCGTGGACGGCTTCGACGCGGCGAAGCACGGTCTCTCGGTCAGGCTGCTCGCAGACCCGCGGGTCCTGCTGCTGCCGGCGGGCCGCGCGGATATCGAGGCCGGCCGGGTCGACGTGCGCGTCCTCGCCGTGATCGGCTACCTCGCAGACACGTTCGGCAGCGTCACCGTCTCGTGCCTCGTGACCGGCCACCGGCTGTACGCCCGGCCCGGCGTCGTCTCCGCGCACATCTTCGGTCGCGCGGTCGACATCGCGAGCCTGGACGGGACGCCGATCGCCGGCAATCAGGAGCCCGGCGGGCTGACCGAGCACGCCGTCCGTGCCCTGCTCCTGCTCCCGCCCGAAGCCCGCCCGCAACAGGTGATCTCGCTGCTCGGGCTGGGCGGGCCGTCGTTCCCGCTCGCCGACCACGCGGACCACATCCACGTGGGGTTCTAGGAGGAAGCTACGATCGATGCGTGTCCGTCGCCCGACTCGAAGGCCTGCTCCGTGAGGCGTTCCCCGATGCAGGGGCGCTCCAGGTCCAGGACCGGACCGGCGGCGGCGACCACTTCCAGGTGACGGTCGAGAGCCCGCGCTTCAGCGGGCTCTCGCTCGTCGAGCAGCACCGGCTCGTCTATGCGGCGCTCGAGGCGCCGCTCCAGGACGGGACGATCCACGAGTTGCGCATCAAGACCCAGACCGGGTAGACGGAGGGAAGAGGATGAGCTACAGCGAGCAGATCAAGTCGGTGATCGAGGAGTCGGACGTGGCCCTGTTCATGAAGGGAAACCCGTCCTTCGTCATGTGCGGCAACTCGGACCGCGCGCTCCAGGCGCTGCGGAGGGCGGGCGCGCCCGTTACCGCGGTCGACATTCTCCCGGATCCGCGGATCCGTCAGGACCTCTCCGCGCTCTCCGGCTGGCCGACGATCCCGCAGGTCTTCGTCAAGGGCGAGCTGGTCGGCGGCGCGGACATCGTCGAGGAGCTCGCCGCCTCCGGCGAGCTCGAGCAGCTGCTGCAGGAGAAGCTCGGCGAGGGCTACGCCGAGGAGCGCGACGAGCAGACGGTCGCGCTGGCCTAGCGGCTTCCGTTTCCGGCGGTTCCGTGCGCCGCGGTCGCCCGCCGCGGCATCGACGCCCGTTCGCGGAGCGCGTCGGCGACGGGCCTGTGGGGCAATCGTCACGCTTTCGTGCCACTTGGTCTGACCAGGGCCCGCGCGGCAAACCCGCATGGCTGGCCGATTGGGGACGAATTGTTGCGCTTCCGTGCGTCTTGGTCTGACCAAGTGGGCGGTCGGCCGGAAGGGGTCGCGGTGCCTAGCTCGGCAGCGCCTCGAGCACCTGGTCGGCGTGGGTATCCGGCTTCACCTTGTGCATCACCTTGCACCACGTTGCCGTCCCCGTCGATGATGAAGGTCGACCGCTCCACCCCCATGTAGGTGCGGCCCATGTACTTCTTCTCGGCCCACACGCCGTACTGCTCTGCCACCTCGTGCTCCGGGTCGGCGAGGAGCGTGAACGGCAGGCCGTACTTCTCCTTGAACTTGACGTGCGACGCGACGCTGTCCGGGCTGACCCCGAGCACGACCGCGCCCGCCTCCTCGAAGCGCCCGTAGTCGTCCCGGATCCCGCAGGCCTGCGCCGTGCACCCGGGCGTGTCGTCCTTCGGATAGAAGTAGAGGATCACCGGCTTGCCGCGGAAGTCCTGCAGGCTGACCGTCTCGCCTGCGTCGGTCTCGAGCTGGAAATCCGGCGCCGGCTTGCCTTCGTCGACCTTGCCTTCCTCAACCATGCGTCTCTCGTCTCCTCGGTAGCTTTCGGTCGATGCTAACGGCCCATCACGTGAACGCATTCCTCGTGCTCGCGGTCTGCGTCGCCTCTGCCGTCGCGGGGGTTGTCGCCTGGCGCCGCCGCACGGGTGCCGGACGGATCGTCTCGCATCTGCTCGCGCTCGCCCAGACGCTGCTGGTCGCGCAGGTCGGGCTCGGCCTGCTGCTCCTCTCCAACGGGCGCCGTGCGCCCGACCGGCTCCACTACGCGTACGGCTCGTTCGCCCTGCTCGCAGTCCTGACGCCCTGGCTCTACGCACCGGCGGAGGCGCGTGCGAGGCTGGCCTGGTTCGCGGCCGCGACCGGGATCGCCGCTGCGCTCGCCGTCCGCGCCTATATGACCGCATGAGCTTCTGGAACCGCATGAACCGCACCGTCCGGGGCTTCGTGATCATCGGCCTCGTGGCGCTCGTGGTCGTCGTGCTCCAGCTCCAGGCGACACTGGCCGCGCTCTCGCTGATCGTCTCGATCGCGTTCTTCCTCGCGATCGCCTACTTCGTCTTCCTGGTCTGGCGCGAGCGGCGGAACGACATCGACGTCTGGCCGACGCGGGCCCGCGTCGTCTTCTACGGTGCGGCAGCCCTGATCGTGCTCGACCTCGGCCACTACTTCTGGACGCGCAACCTGAACGGGCTGGACGCGCTCGTCTTCTTCCTCGTCCTCGGCGCAGGCGGCTACGCGATGTTCCGCGTCTGGCGCGACCAGCACCGCTACGGCTAGGGGGCTACGCCTCGACCCGCGACGCGACGCCGTCGAGCCGGTCGAGCGCCTCGCGGACCGGGAGGTGCCGGCCGACGAAGATCGGCGTGTCGCGCTCCGTGTAGGAGCTCGCCTCCGTGTCGCGCAGCGTCAGCATCAGGTGCATGAAGTCGGCCGGCTCGTCGCACTCGAACGCGGTCATGAACTCCTGGTCGTCGATTCCGAACGAGTAGGTGGTGTGGTTCTGGATCGACGCAAACTCGGCCCCGATCCTGATGTGCTCGTCCATGGCCTGCTGCCGCTGCTCCACGGGCAGCGCGTACCACGGACGGATCTTCACGAACGGGTAGACGACGAGGTACGGCTGCCCGCGCGGGACGATCTTCCGAGCCTTGCGCGCGCTCGTGTACTGCGAGGGCTTCGTCGTCCCGAGATACGAGTACGGCGTCTGGAGCCAGCCCGCGAGCGGCGTCCCGTTCAACCCCGCCCCCAGCTCGCCGAGATCCTCGTAGCGCTGTGTGATCCGCCAGAGGAAGAAGTCGGCGTCCGGACGGACGCCCGTGACCGTGTAGGCCCGCAGCGCGTCCATCCGCCCCGCCCAGTCCTCGACGACCTCGGCGAAGGCCTCCTTGCCCGCCTCGCGCTCCTCGACCGGGAGCCGCCGCCAGGCAGGGTCGACCTTGAAGAACGTGTAGGCGACGTACTGGCCGGTGTCCTGCTCTGAGCCCATCGCGGAGGATGCTAGCGGCCGCCTAGGCTTCAGCCGTGCCCGTGCTCGAGATCAGCGCGCTGCCGCAACCCGGTGTCGACACGGAGGCGGTGATGCGGGTGCTCTGCCGCGCGGTCGCGGGTGTGCTCGGCGAGAGCCCGCGCGAGACGTGGGCGACCTGGCACACCATCGCGTTCGCCGAGGGCGACGAGGCGCGGGACGCCCAGCCGCACGCGACGCACCCGCCGATCGTCCACATCCGGATCGGCGCCGGCCGTCCGGTCGAGGTCGTCCGGCAGGTGCGCGCCACGGTGGTCGAGACGCTCGCCCGCGAGCTCGACCTCGACCCGGAGAACGTGTTCGCGATCGTTGACGAGCTGACGCCGCAGCAGCTCGGCCGCTAGCACTGCGTGCGCGCCAGAATCGCCCTTCGGACGATGTCCCGACTCGGCTTCGGAACGTCATCGGCGTAGTAGAGCCCCGATTGCAGGCGCTCGAGCTGCCGCTCGTCGCTGACGTGGAAGAGCAGCAGCATCCGCACACCGTGCGAGCAGCGGGCGAAGCGGATCGCCTCCGCGTACCGCTCTCCCTGCAGAGCCGGCTCGACGGGCCGGATCGACGGCGGCTCGGTGCCGGCGTACGGCGCCGGCTGCGCGTCGACGGTCGTCTCGATGCCGTACTCCCCGTAGACGACGGGCAGCTCCGATCCCGGCTGCGGAGTGCCGTCGAAGGCCTCGCCGAGCAGCCGGACGAGCTTGCCGTGGTCGGCGAGGCCGATCGTCGTCGTGCGCGGGTGCGCGATCACCAGCTCGCTGGAGTTCGTCCCGTACGGGTGCAGGTCGAACATGTCCATCACCGGCCTGGTGCGGCCGCTGGCACGGTACGCAGCGCCGAGGTCGCGGATGAAGGCCGTCGGCGAGTGGGTCTGCCGCGCTGCGCTGGGGTCGTCCTGGCCGCGCGGCGCGAGGGCGCCGCCGATCACGTTCACGTGCTCGTCGACCTCCTTCAGCGCGTCGTAGCTCTCGGCGAGCAGGGCCAGATAGGAGGCTGCGGCCGCGTCCTCGCCGTCCGGCCCGAACTGCGGCAACCAGAAGAGATTGAGGTTCGGCTCGTTGCCGACGATCACGTCTCTGACCTGCGGCAGCTCTCGGGGGATCGAGCTCGCGTAGGCGGCGAACGTGCGCCTCGCCGCGGGCGTCAGCGGCGTGTCGCCGCTGAACTGATAGACGGCCACGATCGGGCGGATGCCTGCGTCGGCGGCCGCCTCCGTCGCGCGCCGGAGAGCGGCGAGTTCGCCCGGCGGCGGCTCCTCGAGCCTCGCCCTCCAGACTGCGCTGAAGGCGAGCGCCCGGAGGCCCGCCGCCTTCGCGAGCGCCACCTCGGCCGCCGGGTCCCCGCTCTTCGCGGAGTCCTCCACGGCGCCGACCAGGAGCGGCTCCTCTCCGTCCCCGCCGCCGCACCCGCCGAGCGCGAGCAGCGCCAGGCAGACCACTGCAGCGCTTCGCACGGTCGCCCAGGCTAGCGGGGTTACGCTGACCGGATGGCGGCGCTCGACGACCAGCTGAAGCACGTTCCGGCCAAGCCGGGCGTCTACCTGTTCCGCGACGACCGCGGCGAGGTGCTCTACATCGGCAAGGCGAAGACCCTGCGGCCGCGCGTCCGCTCGTACTTCCAGCGGTCCGGCGACACGCGCGCCGGCATCCAGCAGCTCGCCGAGCGGGTCGACCAGATCGAGACGATCGTCACCGGCAACGAGGTCGAGGCGCTCCACCTCGAGCAGAACCTCGTCAAGCGGCACCGGCCGCCGTTCAACGTCCGGCTCCGCGACGACAAGTCGTTTCCGTACATCGCCGTCACCGTCGAGGACGAGTACCCGCGTGTGATGTTCACCCGCGAGCGGCACCGCAGGGGCGTCGTCTACTTCGGGCCGTTCGCGAATGCCAAGAAGGTGCGCGAGACGCTCGACGTGCTCAACCGCGTCTTCCAGTACCGGCCCTGCGAGGGGCCGAAGCCGGGCCGGCACAGCGGCATCCCGTGCCTGGACTTCCACATCGAACGCTGTCATGCGCCGTGCGTCGGGTACATCTCGAAGGAGGACTACCGCGCCGTGATCGACGGCGTGATCGAGTTCCTCTCGGGCGACTCGCGGCCGATCGAGCGGGAGCTCGAGCAGAAGATGACGGAGGCCGCCGCGAACGAGCGCTTCGAGGAGGCAGCCCGCTATCGGAACCGGCTCTTCTCGATCCACCACCTCGCGGAGCGCCAGGCCGCCGACCGTCGCTCGGTCGGCACGATCGACGTGATCGGCCTGGCCGCCGACGAGCAGCGGGCGGCGGTGCAGGTCTTCCCGCTCCGGGACGGCAAGATGGTCGACCGCTACTCGTTCCACCTCGAGAACGCTGCCGGCCGGGACGAGGGCGACGTGCTCGAGGCGTTCATCCTCGAGTACTACGGCTCGGCGCCGTCGATCCCGCCGCAGCTGGTCGTGCCGGCGGCGGCCGGCGACACCGAGGCGCTCGCGCACTACCTCTCCGAGCTGCGTGGCTCCAGGGTCGAGGTGCGCGTGCCCGAGCGGGGCGAGAAGAAGCGCCTGCAGGAGCTGGCCGACCAGAACGCGCGCATCGCGCTCGAATCGGAGGCCTTCGTGGCGGAGACGACGCGCCAGCGCCGCGTCCACGCGCTCGAGGAGCTTCGGGAGGCGCTCAACCTCGAGTCGCTTCCGCTGCGGATCGAGTGCTTCGACATCTCGACGATCCAGGGCGAGTCGCCCGTCGCGTCGATGGTGGTCTTCCAGGACGCGCTGGCGAAGAAGGCGCACTACCGCAAGTTCGGGATCCGGACGCTCGACGGGCAGGACGACTTCGCCGCCATGGCGGAGGCCGTGACGCGGCGCTTCGCTCGGCTCGGCGAGGTGACCGACGAGGAGTACGACGAGTCGTTCGCGTCGGAGCCGAACCTCGTCGTGATCGACGGCGGCAAGGGACAGCTCTCCGCCGCGCTCGCGGCGATGCAAGCGTTCGACCTGCCGCGGGTCGCGGTGATCGCGCTCGCGAAGAAGGAGGAGGAGGTGTTCCTTCCGGGCCAGCCCGACCCGATCCGGCTCGACCGCTCCTCCGCGGGACTGCAGCTGCTGCAGCGGATCCGGGACGAGGCGCACCGCTTCGCGCTCGGCTTCCACCGGCAGCGGCGCGATGCGAAGGCCCGCGAGTCGATGTTCGACCGGCTCGACGGCGTCGGGCCCGCACGCCGGCGGGCGCTGCTGCGCCACTTCGGCTCGGCCGAGGCCGTCGTCAACGCCAGCCAGGAGGAGCTGGAGGGCGTCCCGGGCGTGCCGCCGAAGACGGCGCGGCGGATCTACGCGCAGCTGCACCGGGCCGGATATGCGTAGGGCCGGTCGCGCCGGCTAGAGGCGTGATGTGAAACTCCGGCACGCACGGCTGGTGTGCCAGACACAGCGCGGTTCAGCCGGCTCGCGCTTGCCCGTAGCACCACTACGCGCTGCGCCTGATCCGGCTGAACCGCTTGATCTGGCCCATCCCCGCACGCACCCCAGCTTCACATCAAGCCTCTACGCGCTGACCCGCAGCACGCCGGTCAGCTTCGGATCGCTGCCGAAGCGGTACCGGCCCTGAGCCAGAGTCACCGTCCACGTGACGGTGCCCCTGAAGCGCTTGCCGGTCCTGCGGTTGACCCCGGGGCCGACGAGATGGAAGTTCTTCGCCGCGGACGTGTCGCGCACCGTGATCGCGTACCTGCCCGGGCCGACTGCGGTGGGCACAAGGGAGATCCTCGCCGCGACCCGGGCGGCCAGTTTCCCGACCTTCGGCGTGGACGGCTCGGCAGGTGCCGCCGTGACGAAGAAACTGCCGAACATGGTCCGGAAGTGGGGCTCGCAGGCGTAGACGTAGTTGAGGCCCTCGTGGAAGGTGGCCGTGAACGTCTGGTCGCCGACGAACGGGACGGTGGTGAAGAAGTCGACGTCCTTGCCGTCGGGCTCGTTCGCGAGGTGGAAGTTGTGCTGGGTCGAGTAGTCGTGCACGAGGATCGTGTACGTCCCCGGCGCCAGCCGCGAGACGTGCCTGCCGGCGGTGTCCTGCGGGTCGATCGTGAAGTCGTCGTTCTGGCCGACAGTCCCGATCAGAAGCGGGTTGTCGGCCGGTTGCGCGGACGAGCCGGCGGTGATCGCTCCCCGCCGACGCCCCCGAGCGCGTCGCCTTCGCGTACTCGCCGCTCCTGGAGGCGGCGCTCTCGCTGCATGTGATCGCGGCACCGAAGCACCACCCGCTGCAGCATCCGTGGGTCCGCCGCGCCCGGCGGCTCTCGCCGGAGGTGAAGCGGGAGCTCTCGGCGCTGCAGTTCGCCTACCGCGCTCTCGTCCCGGATTTCCTCTACCCGGAGCCCGCCGACCGCTTCGACTCGTTCGAGGACGAGCTCGACGTCCTGCGGCGGCTCGATCCCGAGCTCGCGGCGTTCGAGTTCATGCGGCCGCTCTACGATCACGGCGGCGACCGCGATCCGGGCAAGCTGTGCGACCCGGAGATTCGCCTTCACGTCGAGCGCTGCGCCGCCGAGCTCGGCGCCGACCCGCGGGCGGCGCTCCTGCTCTTCGACGACCCGGGCGCGCTGCTCGAGCGCTTCGCGGCGCTGCTGCAGGCCTACTGGGCGGAGGCGTTCGCAGAGGAATGGGAGCGCCTCGAGCCGCGCCTCGCGGAGGCGGTCAGCGAGTCCGGGCGGCTGATCGCGGCGGAGGGCGTCTACGCGCTGCTGACGTCGCTCTGGCCCCGGCTTCGGATCGACGCGGAACGCGAGGAGTTCGGCCTGGACGTGCCGCACCATCATGCGGTGGAGGTGACGGAGGAGCGTCCCCTCGTGCTCGTGCCGAGCGCCTTCGTCTGGCCGCATGTTCGCCTCAACTGCGACGAGCCGTGGCCGCTCGGCGTCATCAACCCGGCGCCGTTCGTCGCGCGGGACGCGCGCAGGCAGATTCCCGACGCCGAGCTGCTCCGCGTCCTCAAGGGCCTCGCCGACGACACCCGTCTGAGCGCGCTGAAGCTGATCGCGGAGCGCCCGCGCTCGACCCAGGAGCTCGCCCCCCTCGTCGGCATCTCCGAGGCAGGGCTCTCGAAGCATCTGCGCCTGCTCGCCGAGGCCGGCGTGCTCGAGACCCGCCGCGACGGCTATTACGTCCTCTACAGTCTCGTCCGCGAGCGGGTGGAGCCGCTCGCAGAGACCGTGTTGTCGTTCCTCGGGAGGACCGAAGGCTGAGGCGGATCGGCGTGATCATGCTGCTCGGGCTCGCGCTCGCGGGCTGCGGCGGCGGCTCGACGCAGGGGACGACGACCACGCAGGCGGCCCGCCGCGACCCGGGTGCCGCGCTCAGGGCGCTCCTCGTGGCGGCCAGGGCGGGCGACGAGTCGAAGGTGCGGAGCCTGCTCGTCCCTGGCAGCCCTGCGTCGCTTGCGAGCGAGCTGGTCGACGGCCTGGGCTCGTATCCGCGCAAGACGCCCGTGGTCCTGTCCGTGCAGATCGACCCGGACTTCGCGGTCGCCGCGATCGCCGGGCCACGCGTCGGCGAGGGCATGCGGGAGCACGGCGCTTACGCCGTGGCGCTGAAGGCGGTCGGCAACCGGTACCGGGCGGTGGTCGTCTCGCCGGTGCGGATCCGGCCCCTCGGCCCGGATCCGGGCTCGACCCAGGGCCGGGTGACCCAGGTCGCCGCGGAGTTCTCCGCGCCGAAGCCGATCGTCCAGGCGGGGCTCTGGGTCGACGGGATCGCGATCCCGGCGGAGCCGAACGGCCCCCCGCGCAGGTTCACCGCCTACGGCACCACGTGGAAGCTGAAGCCCGGCTGGCACAACGTCGTCGCCTTCGCCGAGGCCGGCGGCTCCGGGACGGCGACCGCCTGGACGTTCCGCGTCCGCTAGATGAGCGATTCCGAATCGCGGCCCCTTCCTGTGGCACACCCGACTTGGCGCTGCGAGATCGTGGTCCTTGAGCGCAACAATCCGCTATACCACCGCCGTGAGATGAGCGCGATCACTCACCTCTTCGCCGGTGTCCCGGTATCCGATCTCGACGCCGGCATCGATTGGTACACGCGGTTCTTCGGGCGACCCCCGGACAGTCGCGTCGGGGAAGAGATTCTCTGGGAGATCGACGAGCACGCCTGGCTCTTCATCGAGCCGAACGCGGCGCGGGCGGGCGCGGGCCGGATCACCCTCGCCGTCGCTGGGCTCGACGCGCTCCTCGAGCGCCTCGCTGCCCAGCGCATCGAGCACGAACCGATCGAGACCTACTCGAACGGCGTCCGCCACGTGAACGTCCCCGATCCGGATGGGAACACGATCGCGTTCGCCGAGCCGCCCGACGCCGCAAGCGCGTCACCTCGATCGACGTGAACCGGGGATTCGTCACAGATAACTGATCCCCAACGCCCGCACCTAGCCCGGGACGGGCAACCGAGCTGCGGGCGCGGCGGCCGCCTGCGGGGCTTGGTGTCGGGGCGGATCGTCCGCCGCAGGCCGGCTCAGCCCCGGGCCACGCGGAACTCCAGGCCGGTTCTCGTCCCGGCCTCCCGGACCCGCAGCTTCTCGAGGCGGGCCTGCTCCGGGTCGACGCTCTCGAATAGGCGCAGCCCTCCGCCGAGCAGGACCGGCATGACGTCGACGTGCAGCTCGTCCACGAGCCCCAGGCGCAGCAGCTCCTGCACCAGGCTCGGGCCGCCCACCACCTGCACGAGCCTGTCGCCGGCGGCGGCCTTGGCCTGATCGACCGCCGACTCCACGCCGTCGGTCACGAAGCTGAAGGTCAGATGCTCGTCCTGCTTGGGCTCGGTCGCGGGCGGCTCATTGGTGACCACGAAGATCGGCACCTGGAACTCGTATTTCCCGACGTAGGAGTCGGGGTCTCCCATCTCGAAGGTGCGGCGGCCCATCACCACCGATCCGGTGGCTTCGATGATGTCTGCCATGTAGTCGACGTTCCTCAGCTCGGCCAGGTCGGGATACAGAGCGCTCGCGCTGCCGTTTCGGTCGTTGACGAACCCGTCGAGTGACATCGTCATCCCTGCGATAACAGTTGCCATCCTTGTCGACCTCCCTGGTGCCGTTGCCGTACACGATCAGACCGCGCGCGGGCACGGAAGTCATCGCAGCGGGCCGCCCAGTGCTTGACTTCACCGCTGCTTGAGCGTGTATCCCCGCCCCGGGCGCACGCGGATTAGGAATCAGTCAACTAGGGAGCGCTACGAGTCGCCGTTCGAGTCCGGCGCGAGGAACGGGTAGCGGTAGTCCTTCGGCGGCACGAACGTCTCCTTGATCGAGCGCGGGCTGACCCAGCGGATCAGGTTCCACATCGAGCCCGCCTTGTCGTTCGTCCCCGAGGCCCGCGCGCCGCCGAACGGCTGCTGCCCCACGACGGCGCCGGTGGGCTTGTCGTTGACATAGAAGTTGCCGGCGGCGTAGCGCAGCTTCTCCTGTGCGTCGAGCACCGCCTCCCGGTCTTCGGAGAAGACCGCGCCCGTCAGCCCGTAGGGCGCCGTGCGGTCGACGAGCTGCAGCGTGTCGTCCCACTTCCGCTCGTCGTAGACGTAGGTCGTGACGACCGGGCCGAAGAGCTCGTCCCGGAGCAGGCGGAAGTCCGGGTCGCTCGTCTCGATCACCGTCGGCTCGACGAAATAGCCCTCCGAGTCGTCATAGCCGCCGCCGACCACCACGTCGGACAGGTCGTTTGCCTTCGCCTCCTCGATCGCCTCCTTCTGCGTCGCGAACGAGCTGGAGTCGATGACGGCGCCCATGAAGTTCTGGAAGTCGGCCACGTCGCCCATCCGGATCGTCGCCACCTCCTGCTGGAGACGCTCCTTCAGCTCGGGCCACAGGTTTGACGGCGCGTAGACGCGGGACGCGGCGGAGCACTTCTGGCCCTGGTACTCGAACGAGCCGCGGACGATGGCCGTCGCGAGCGACTCCACGTCCGCGGACGGGTGCGCGACGATGAAGTCCTTTCCCCCGGTCTCGCCCACGATCCGCGGATAGTTGCGGTAGCGCGTGATGTTCTCGCCGACCGTCCGCCACATCCCCTGGAAGACCGGCGTCGAGCCCGTGAAGTGGATGCCTGCGAGCTCGGGGCTCGCAAGCGCGGCATCGCCGATCGTGGCACCGGCTCCGTAGACGAGGTTGATCACGCCGGGCGGCAGCCCGGCCTCCTCGAAGAGGCGCATCAGGTAGTAGGACGAGAGCATCGCCGTCCCCGCGGGCTTCCAGATCACGGTGTTGCCCATCAGCGCGGGCGAGCTGGTGAGGTTGCCGCCGATGGCCGTGAAGTTGAACGGGCTGACCGCGAAGACGA
The DNA here is from genome assembly GCA_963704025.1 of uncultured Actinomycetes bacterium. Taxonomy (GTDB): domain Bacteria; phylum Actinomycetota; class Thermoleophilia; order Gaiellales; family Gaiellaceae; genus CAVPGP01. Next base: position 30,487 of record CAVPGP010000002.1, read on the forward strand.
AGCCCTCGAGCGGGCGGTACTCCATCCGGTTCCAGATCCCGGGCGAGGAGATGGGCTGCTCCGAGTAGATCCGCGTCATGAACTCGACGTTGAAGCGGAAGAAGTCGATCAGCTCGGCCGCCGCGTCGATCTCGGCCTGATGGGCGGTCTTCGACTGGCCCAGCATCGTCGCGGCCAGGAGCGTGTCGCGCCAAGGCCCTGCCAGGAGCTCCGCCGCTCGGAGGAAGACGGCGGCGCGCTCCTCCCACGGCCAGCGGTGCCACCCCCGCCACGCCTCGGCAGCCGCATCGACCGCGCGCTGGACCTCGTCCGGGCCGCCCTGGTGGACGTCTGCGAGCACGTGATCCTTCCGGTGCGGCATCACGGCGGGGCGGGTCTCGCCGGTTCGAACGTCCTCGCCGCCGATCACGAGTGGGACGTCGGGGCGCTCGCGCAGCATCTGGTCGAGGCGCTGCTGGAGCCGGGCGCGCTCGGGCGAGCCGGGCTCGTAGTTGCGGACCGGCTCGTTCTCGGCGGCGGGCGGGCGGAAGATGGCGTGGCTGCTCATGCGCCCGATTCTAGGCTCGGCGCTACAGTCGGCGTCGTGCCGAGGTTCGTGCGCTACGACGCGGGCGAGTGGGGCGTGGGGGAGCTCTGGCTCGAAGGCGAGGTGGTGGTCGCGGCGGGCCTGCCGCGCCCGGGCAAGCCGGTCGTGAACGAGCGGCCGCTGCAGCAGCGGCTCGCGCGCTACTTCGCAGGCGAGGACGAGACGTTCGACGACGTGGAGCTGCGGATCGAGGGAACGGCGTTCGAGCGCTCGCTCGCGCGCGCGATGCGCGCCATCCCGCGCGGCGAGGTCGTCACGTACGGCGAGCTCTCGCTGCTCGCAGGCCGGGCGCGGGCCGCCCGGGCGGCGGGGACGTTCTGCGCCCGCTGCGAGCTGGCGCCCTTCTTGCCGGTGCACCGCGTCGTCTCGGTGAACGGTCTCGGCGGCTTCGGCGAGCTGGGGCTCGACTACAAGCGGCGCCTGCTGGCGCTCGAGGGCGTCGCCCTCTGAGGGCCTGACGTGTCGCTCTCCGAGGATCTGCGGAACGAGCTCGCCGCGATCGCGCCCGCACGCGAGTGCTGCCGGCTCGCCGAGCTCTCGGCGCTCTTCCATTCGGCGGGGCGCTTCCATCTCTACCGGGGCGGCCGCGTCGCCGTCGAGCTCGACCTGCCGTCGTCGGCCGTCGCCCGCCGCGCTTTCTCGCTCCTCCGCTCGTTCGCCGTCGCGACGGAGATCCGTTCCTACCGGCGGCACGCCTTCGGGCAGGAGACGCGCTACCAGCTGCACGTGGACGGCCGGGAACCGGTGCTCCGGTCGGCCGGGATCCTCTCGCCCCGGCTGGCGCCGCTCGAGCGTCCGCCGCGGCGCGTGATCGGGCGCGCCTGCTGCCGCGGCGCCTACCTGCGCGGGGCGCTGCTCGGAGGCGGCTCGCTCTCGGGGCCGCGCTCGCCCCATCTCGAGCTGCGCACGACGGGGCTGGACGGCGCGGAGTTCCTGCGCTTCGTGGCGGCAGCGGACGAGGTCGAGCTGAAGGTGCTCGAGCGCGCCTCGCATGCGATCGCCTACGCGAAGGGGACGGAGACGATCGCCGACGCGCTGGCGCTCGCAGGCGCGAGCGACGCGGCGCTGGCCTTCGAGGAGGCCTCGGTGATGGGCGCCACGCGCAGCCGGGCCAACCGCCTCGCCAATGCCGACCACGCGAATCTCGTGCGCACGAGCCGGGCCGCCGCGGTGCAGCTGCGCGCCATCCGCTCCCTCCAGCTGGACGCGCTGCCGGATGCGATCCGCGAGGCCGCGGAGCTCCGCCTCCGGCACCCGTCGGCCTCGCTCGCGGAGCTGGCGCAGAAGGCGCGGCCGCCTTTGACGAAGTCGGCGGTCCAGCGCCGGCTGAAGCGGCTCGTCGATCTCTCGGAAGCAGATGTTTCCCAGCCAAAGGTTTCCTAGCCACAAAGGGTGATTCCACCCGTTGCAATTCGTCTAGTTGGGCAACAGACAAGCGTTCATACTCATTTCGGCGGGTCTGCGCTCGTCCGGTGATGGATTCAGACCCCGTCCATCACCAACGGTCCGGAGCGCGGTTCAAACCGGAGGGGGAGGTCGTCCTCGGAGCTTCCCCTCCGGCCCGCCTGCGCCCTCCGGCCCGGCCCTCCGCCGGGGCCTTCGCCGTATTCGCACGCCGCCGGAGCCGGGAGGCGAATGATGAGGCCGCTCGTCCTCCGGACTCGCGCCCTCCTGGCGGTGCCAGGCACCGTCGTGAGGTGTGACGGGAGTGTCACGAGAGTCGCAATTGCGCTGCTCGGCGCCGGGGACGAAACGGCCAAGTCCGGTGCCTGGCACCGGACGGGCGCCCGCCATGGTCAGGTCTGAAAAAGCCACTCCCGAGACGAACGGCTTTGCAATATCGTCTTCCCTATGACAACAACCGCCTACGACCAGCTGAGGGAACGCCTCGCGGAGGTCTACGACCTCGGCAAGGCCGCCAGCATCCTGGCCTGGGACCAGCAGACGAAGATGCCGCCGCGCGGTGCCGCGGCGCGCGCGGAGCAGCTGGCGACCATCGGCCGGATCGCACACGAGATGTTCACGTCCGACGAGGTCGGCCGCCTGCTCGACGAGCTCGAGGGCTTCGAGTCCTCGCAGCCGTACGACTCGCTGGAAGCGAGCCTCATCCGCGTCACGCGCGAGGATTGGAAGAAGGCGCGCCGCGTCCCGTCCGAGCTGCGGGCGGAGATGACCCGTGCGTCCTCGCTCGCGATCCCCGCATGGGCCGAGGCGCGCGAGAACGACGACTTCGACGCCTTCCTGCCGCACCTGAAGCGCAACGTCGAGCTGCGCTTCCGCTACATCGACTGCTTCGAGCCGACGGGAAACCCGTACGACATCCTCCTCGACGACTTCGAGAAGGGCATGACGACGGAGGAGGTCGCGACCGTCTTCGAGCGGGTCAAGGACGAGCAGGTGAGGCTCGTCGCGGAGCTGGGCGAGCGCTCGGCCGAGCTCGGCGATCCGCTGGCGGGAAAGCTGTTCCCGCTCGAGGGCCAAAAGCAGTTCGAGCTCGAGGTGGTGAAGAAGTTCGGCTTCGACGAGGATTCCTGGCGGCTCGACCCGACCGTGCACCCGTTCGCCTCGAACGGCTCGATCCAGGACATCCGGATCACGACGAGGTACTTCGAGGACAGTCTCGAGGGCCTGCTCGCGACCATGCACGAGACCGGTCACGGCCTCTACGAGCGCGGCATCTCGCTCGACCTGGAGCGAACGCCGCTCGCACGCGGCACGTCGCTCGGGATCCACGAGTCGCAGAGCCGCACGTGGGAGAACCTCGTCGGCCGCTCGCTGCCCTTCTGGCGGCACTTCTTCCCGCGGCTCCGGGAGACGTTCCCGGACACCCTCGCCGGAATCGAGGTCGACGAGTGGTACCGCCTGATCAACACGGTGCAGCCGTCGCTGATCCGGGTCGAGGCGGACGAGGCGACCTACAACCTGCACATCATCCTGCGCTTCGAGCTCGAGCAGGACATCCTGAGCGGGCGCGTGAAGCTGGAGGAGCTCTCGGACGCCTGGCGCGCACGCATGCAGGAGTACCTCGGCGTCGAGGTTCCCAACGACCGGCTCGGCGTCCTCCAGGACGTCCACTGGGCGAGCGGCGCGATCGGCTACTTCCCGACCTACGCGCTCGGGAACCTCGCCTCCGCGCAGATCTGGGAGAAGGTGACGGAGGAGATCCCCGACCTCTACGACCAGTTCGAGCAGGGGGACTTCGCGCCGCTGCGGGAGTGGCTCGGCGACCGGATCTACCAGCACGGCCGCAAGTACACGCCGAAGGAGCTGCTGGAGCGCGTGGTCGGAGGCGGGCTCGACCCGGAGCCGTACCTGCGGTACCTCCGCGAGAAGCTGGGAGGGATCTACGGGAACGTGGCCGCGACCGCGTAGTTAGTCTCCTCAGTCGGGACATCGACGAGGAGGCGGAGTGGCCACACGGGTAGGCATCAACGGGTTCGGCCGGATCGGCCGGAACTTCTTCCGCGCTGCGCTGGAGCAGGACGCCGGGTTCGAGATCGTGGCATTCAACGACCTCGGCGACCTGCCGACGATGGCGCATCTGCTCAGGTACGACTCGACGCTGGGCCCGCTCGGGACGGACGTCGAGCGCGGCGACGACTCGATCCGGGTCGGCGGGCGGGAGCTGAAGGCACTCGCCGAGCGCGATCCGGGAAAGCTGCCCTGGGCCGAGCTCGGAGTAGACGTCGTGATCGAGTCGACGGGCTTCTTCACCGACCGCGAGAGCGCCGCCAAGCACCTGGATGCCGGCGCGAAGAAGGTGGTGATCTCGGCGCCCGCCAAGGGCCCCGACGTGACGCTCGTCCTCGGCGTCAACGACGGTGCCTACGACCCCGCCGCGCACCACGTGATCTCGAATGCCTCCTGCACCACGAACTGCGTCGCCCCGCTCGCGAAGGTGCTGCACGACGCCTTCACGATCGAGAGCGGCTTCATGACCACGATCCACGCATACACGAACGACCAGCGGATCCTAGACCTCCCGCACGAGGACCTGCGCCGCGCCCGGGCCGCCGCCATCAACCTGATCCCGACCTCGACGGGCGCCGCGAAGGCGATCGGACTCGTGCTGCCGGAGCTCGCCGGCAAGGTGGACGGCGTCTCAGTCCGGGCGCCCGTGCCGGCCGGGTCGATCACCGATCTCGTCGTGCGCGTCTCGCGCGACGTCTCGAAGGACGACGTCAACGAGGCCTTCCGGGCCGCCGCGTCGAGCGGCCCGCTCGAGCGCTACCTGCGCTACACCGACGACCCGCTCGTCTCGACCGACATCCTCAAGGATCCACACTCGTGCATCTTCGACTCCGCCTTGACGATGGCCCACGGGCAGACCGTGAAGGTGTTCGGCTGGTACGACAACGAGTGGGGATACTCCAACCGGCTCGTCGATCTCGTCGGCACGCTGTTCGCGTGAAGCTCTCCCAGGTCAGGCTGCTCGTCGACGACCCGGCTGCCGCGTTCCGCTTCTACCGGGACGAGCTCGGGCTGCAGCCCGGGTGGGGCGAGGAGGGGGAGCCGTACGCGAGCTTCGCCGCCGGCGACGCCACCGTCGCGATCTTTACGCGCGACGGGCAGGCCGACGCCGTCGAGCTGCGCGGGCCCGGCGACGGCGCGCTCCTGGTGCTGGAGGTCGACTCCGTGGACGACCACGCCGAGCGGCTGCGCGAGTACGTCGTCGCCGGTCCGACCGAACGTCCCGACTGGGGAGGGCGTGTCCTGCACCTGCGCGACCCGAGCGGGAACCTGATCGAGCTCTTCCAGTCGATTCCGATGGACGACGGGTGAGGAGGCCGCGCTCCGTCCGCGAGGCCGAGGTCACGGGAAAGGTCGTCCTCGTCCGTGCGGATCTCAACGTGCCCCTCGAGGGAGGCCGCGTCGCCGATGACACGAGGATCAGGAAGTCGCTCCCGACGCTCGAGCTGCTGCTCGACAGCGGCGCGAAGGAGATCCGCGCCGCGTCGCACCTCGGACGGCCGAAGACCGACGAGGACCGCGAGAAGTACTCGCTCGAGCCGGTCGAGCAGCGGCTGCGGGAGCTGCTCCCCGACGAGCGGCTCACCGTGCTCGAGAACACCCGCTTTCATCCGGGCGAGACGAAGAACGACCCGGAGTTCGCCCGGGAGCTGGCGGCGGGCAGCGACCTCTTCGTCAACGACGCGTTCGGCTCGGCCCACCGCGCGCACGCGTCGACGGTCGGAGTCGCGCAGCTGCTGCCCGCGTACGCCGGGCTCCTGCTCGAGCGGGAGCTGGAGCAGCTCGGCAGGCTGCTCGGCGACGTCGACCGTCCGTTCGTGCTGGTCTCCGGCGGCGCGAAGGTCGAGGACAAGCTCGGCGTCCTGCAGCACCTCGGCGGCAAGGCCGACACGGTGCTCGTCGGCGGCAAGATGGCCGAGCAGGTCCGCGATGAGAACCCGCTCCCCTTCGACGTCGTCCTGCCGGTCGACGTCGTGGCGGCGGCGGTCTTCGAGCCGGACGCCGAGTCGAGGATCGTCCCCTACGACGCGCTGCCGGACGGCTGGCTCGGCCTCGACATCGGACCGGAGTCGCGCACCCTCTTCGCCGGGAAGATCGCCGAGGCGAGGACGCTCTTCTGGAACGGCCCGATGGGCGTCTTCGAGTGGCCGCGCTTCGCCGAGGGAACCCGTGCCGTGGCCGAGGCGGTGGCCGCGAACCAGCCGGCGTACACTGTCGTCGGAGGCGCCGACTCGATCCGCGCCCTGACGGAGATGGGCCTCGTCGACGCGGTCGACTGGGCCTCGACCGGAGGCGGTGCGGCGCTCGAGTTCCTCGAAGGCAAGGAACTGCCCGGCGTCGCCGCGATACCGTCTGCCTGATGATGCTGATCGCCGGCAACTGGAAGATGCACAAGGGCCACGCCGAGGCGACCGAGTTCTGCCTGGCGCTGAAGGCACGCGACCTCGACGGGGTCGAGGTCGTCGTCTGCCCGCCGTACGTGTCGCTGGAGGCTGCGGTGCAGGTGCTCGCGGACACCGAGATCGCGGTCGCCGCGCAGAACGTGCACTGGGAGCCGGAGGGCGCCTTCACGGGCGAGGTGTCCGCGCCGATGCTGCGCGAGCTCGGCGTGTACGGGGCGATCGTCGGCCACTCGGAGCGCCGTCAGTACTTCGGCGAGACGGACGAGACCGTTGCCCTGCGGGCGCGCGCCGCGCTCGCGGCGGGGCTCTCGGTGATCGCCTGCGTCGGCGAGACAGAGGCGGAGCGCGAGGCCGGGGCGACCGAGGAGGTGCTCCGGCGCCAGGTCTCGGTGCTCGAGCACGACGAGAACCTCGTGGTCGCGTACGAGCCCGTGTGGGCGATCGGGACAGGCAAGACGGCTACGCCCGAGCTGGCCCAGGAGGCGCACGCCTTCGTCAAGGCGTTGCTGGACGTGCCCGTCCTCTACGGCGGCTCGGTGAAGCCGGACAACGCCGCGGAGCTGCTCGCGCTCCCGGACGTCGACGGAGCGCTCGTGGGCGGCGCCTCGCTCGACGTCGACTCGTTCGAGGCGATTTGCAGAGCGGCGCCCCGGTAGCGATCGTCGTCCTCGACGGCTGGGGCTGTGCGCCCGCCGGCCCCGGAAACGCCGTCGAGCTCGCGGAGACGCCCGTCTTCGACCGGCTCTGGGCGGCGTATCCGAACACGACGCTCGCGGCCTCCGGGGAGGCGGTCGGGCTGCCGCCGGGCCAGATGGGCAACTCGGAGGTCGGCCACCTGACGATCGGGTCGGGACGGATCCTCTACCAGGATCTGATGCGGGTGAACAAGGCGATCGAGGACGGTTCCTTCTTCGAGCACCCGGTGCTCCGGTCGGCGTTCGAGCGAGCCAGCCGGGTGCACCTGCTCGGGCTCGTCTCCCACGGCGGCGTCCACTCGCACATCGACCACGTGCAGGCTCTGCTCCGGTTCGCGCCGGAGAAGACCTGGATCCACGCCTTTACGGACGGCCGGGACGTCTCCCCCTGGTCCGCGGTGCACGATCTGGCCGAGCTGCCCCGGGAGCGGATCTCGACCATCTGCGGCCGCTACTGGGCGATGGACCGCGACGGGCGGTGGGAGCGTACGCAGCGGGGGTTCGACGCGATCGTGCACGGGCGGGGGCAGCACGCGCTCGAGCCGCTGGCGGCGGTGCAGGCCTCCTACGCCGCAGGGGTCACGGACGAGTTCATCGAGCCGATCGTCGTCGAGGGCCGCCCGCGCCTCGAGCACGGGGACGCGGCGGTCTTCTTCAACTTCCGCCCGGATCGGGCGCGGCAGCTGTCGAGGCTCCTGCTCGACGCCGGCTTCGACCTGACGACGATGACCTGCTACGCCCACGACCTCGACTGCCCGGTCGTCTTCGAGGAGCAGAACGTCCCGAACACGATGGCCGAGGTGCTTGCAGAGCACGGCCTGCGCCAGCTCCATGCGGCCGAGACGGAGAAGTACGCGCACGTGACCTACTTCTTCAACGGCGGGCGCGAGGAGCCGTGGCCCGGCGAGGAGCGGATCCTCGTCCCGAGCCCGCGCGACGTCGCCACCTACGACGAGAAGCCGGAGATGTCCGCACCCGAGGTCGCCGCCCGATTCGCGGCGGAGATCGGCCGTGGCTACCAATTCGGAATCGTGAACTTTGCCAACCCGGACATGGTCGGACACACGGGCGTGATCCCGGCGGTCGTGCGGGCCGTGGAGACGGTCGACGGGTGCCTGGCGCAGGTCGTCGACGCCGTCGCCGCAGCCGGCGGCGTCTGCCTGATCACGGCGGACCACGGCAACGCGGAAGTCATGCTGCAGCCTGACGGGACGCCGCATACCGCCCATACCACGAACCCCGTGCCGCTGATCGTCACCGAGCCGGGCGCGGCGCTCGCGGAGGGCGGCGAGCTCTCGGACCTCGTTCCCACGGCCCTCGCCTTCCTGGGCGTCGAAAAAGCTCCTGAGATGACCGGTAAAGATCTCGTAAAGCGATAGGCAAGGGTGATTCGCCGGCCGAGGTTCGTCCGTATACTCGGCGCACCTTGTCACTCCCGCAACCTGATCTCGGGATCCTCCGGAAGGCGCAGAAGGGCGACGAGCGCGCCTTCTCGATCATCTTGCGGATGTACGAGACGCCGGTCTACAACTACGTGCTCCGGCTCGTGGGCGACCGCAGCCTCGCCGAGGATCTGACGCAGGAGGTCTTCCTCCGCGTCTTTCAGGGCCTGCCGCGCTTCTCGTCCCGCTCGAAGTTCACGACCTGGCTCTTCCAGGTGACGAAGAACCGCGTGCTCGACGAGCTGCGGGCCACCGAGCGGAGGCCGCGCGCGGTGGTGCAGCTCGAGGATGCACCCGGGCTCGAGGTCGTGGACGCCCCGTTCGAGCGGGTCGAGGCGATCGACGCGCTCTGGCGCGCCGTCGATGCGCTCCCCGTCGATCTGAAGATGGCGCTGCTGCTGCGCGACATCGTCGGCCTCTCGTACAACGAGATCGCCGACTCGCTCGAGATCACGCTCGCCACCGTCAAGTGGCGCATCTTCAAGGGCCGCGAAGAGGTTGCTCTCGCGCTCGGGCGCGAGGGGATCTACTTCGGCAAGACGGCCGAAGCCCAGCAGGCCGCCGCAGCCCAGCAAGCCTGAGCCGGCAGGCCTGATCCGGCGAGCCTGAGCGCTGCGGCTCAGACGCCGTGCGCCAGCCGGACGGCGAGCGGCTCGGGCAGCCCCCGCTCGCGGATCTCGTCCTGCGTGCGCTCGATCGGATACTCCACGCGGCGGAAGGTCGCAACCATGGCGTCGAGGTCGAGCAGCAGCCACGCGGCGCGCGCGTCGCCGTCCCGCGGCTGGCCGACCGAGCCGGGGTTGAGGAGCCACCGGCCGTCCGAGATGTCGTGCTCCTCGTCCGCCGGTGCGTGCCCGCCCCCCAGGACGTCTTCGTGCAGGACGATCGCGAGCGGGATGTGGCTGTGCCCGACGAGGATGATCCGGTCGTCGACCGTCGCGAAGTTGGCCGCCGCGATCGCGTCGCTCAGGACGTACTCCCAGACCGGGTCGCGCGGGCTGCCGTGGTAGAGGCCGATCTCGTCGAGGCCGGTCTCCGCGTCCAGCGACTCGAGGTAGCGCCGCGACCCGGCGGTGAGGACGTCCGCCGTCCAGTTCGCGCTCGCTGCGGCGTCCGGTGAGAAATCGCGCACGTCGAGCAGGCCGAGGCAGGCCAGGTCGTGGTTGCCGCGCAGGCCGATGTCCGCCGCCGCCTCGACCACGGTGCAGCAGCGGTTCGGCTTGGGCCCGTAGCCGACGACGTCGCCCAGACACCAGACGGCGTCGGCCTGAGCGGCCTCGACCGCGCGCAGAACCGCATCGAGCGCGTGGGCGTTACCGTGGATGTCGGAGATGACGGCGACGCGCATCGGCAGGGGACTAACGCTAGCCATGGCCGTGGCGGCGTGGGTCGTACTGGCGACGATCCTCCTGCGCACGAGCGTCCCGCACCTGGACGTCGGCGGTCTCGACGTCCACCGCTACTTCACGGACGCCGAGCTCGCCAGCGCACATCGCTACGCGCGGTTCGTGTACCTGCTCTGGCTGCTCCAGACCGCCGCCACCGTCGGCGCCCTCGTGGTGCTCGTCCGGCGGGCGCCGGGGATCGCCTGGAGCACGGGTCTCGGGCCGATCGGCTCGGGTGTCGTGATCGGGATGCTGACGCTCGTGAGCCTGTGGTTCGTCTCGCTCCCGTTCGGGATCGTCCTGCAGTGGTGGGACCACCGGCATGGGCTGGCACCCGGCGACTACCTCGCCTGGCTCGTCGGGCCGTGGGCGTCCTTGACCTTCGAGGCCGTCTATGCGCTGGGGACGATCGTGCTCGTGATGTCGCTCGCGCGGAAGCTCGGGGAGCGCTGGTGGATCGGCGGCAGCGCGGTGTTCGTGGCGCTCGCCTTCGGGTTTGCGCTGCTCCAGGGCGCTGTCGCGGGCGCTGGGACGAAGCCGGTGCCGGCGTCGTACCGCGGGGAGGTACGGCGGCTCGAGCGGGTCGAGCACGTCGCGGGCACGCCGGTCACCGTGCAGAAGGTGAGCAGCTACACGCACGAGGTGAACGCGTTCGCGGTCGGCATCGGCCCGTCCGCGCGCGTCGTGCTCTGGGACACCCTGCTCGACGGGCGGTACTCGCGCGGCGAGGTGCGCTTCGTGCTCGCGCACGAGTTCGGGCACATCTGGCACCGGCACATCTGGCGCGCGCTCCTGTGGTTTGCGCTCTTCGCCTTTCCGATCGCGTGGCTCGTAGCCCGCGTGACGCGGCGCAGCGGCGGGATGGGCGAGGCCGCGGCGATCCCGCTCGCCGTGCTCACGCTCGTGGTCGTCGGCCTGCTGACGTCCCCGTTCCAGAACGCCGTCTCACGTCGATACGAGGGGGAGGCGGACTGGTCTGCGCTCCGGGCGACGAGCGATCCGGCTGCCGGCACGAAGCTCTTCGAGCATTTCCAGCGCACGAGCCTGGCCGAGCCGAACCCGCCGACCTGGGTCTACCTCTGGCTCGGCACGCACCCGACGATCGCGCAGCGGCTGGCGATGGTCGAGGCGTGGAAGCAGCGGCAGCGGCCGGGCTAGGAGGGTTTGGCGGAATATCGCTCGTCGTAGGGGTGCGCGGCCCGGCGGCACAGACGTTATTTCGCCAAACCCTCCTGGATCGCTACTCGTCCTCGTCGCGGGGAGGCGCCTCCGGGAGGTCCTGGATGCCTTTCACGGTCGAGTACTTCGACCACGAGTCCTGCATGGCCTCGAGCAGCTCCTTCATGAACTGCTGCGACATGTTCACGCGCGAGACGACGATCCCCTGCACCTCGCCGCCCTCCACCTCGTGGTCGATCCGCGCGAACGTGACCGTGAACTCGTAGTCCGAGAAGCTGATATTGGCGAAGTTCGCGTAGACGCCCGCGACGTGCTCCGCGTCCATCTGGATGTTCAGCCGGCGCTCCGAGGAGTCTTCCACGGCTGCACGATACTACGGCGATGGAGAGCGTCAGCGCCCGCCGCCTCCTCGCGGCGCTCCTGATCGTGGTCGTGGTGTTCGCGGCCGGGACGGTCGGCTTTCAGCTGTCCGCGCACGAGGGCTGGCTCGACGCATTCTACCGCACCGTCGTCACGAGCTCGCTGACCGGGATGGACTCGCCGCCGCACGGCCGCTTCGGCAAGATCCTCTCGATCGCGCTCATCCTCTTCGGCGTGGCAATCTTCGCCTACGTCGCCGCGATGATCGTCGAGGTGATCGCGGCGGGCATCTTCGGCGGCGTCTGGCGCGAGACGAGGAGGAGGAAGCTGATCGACGCACTGCGCGACCACACCATCATCTGCGGCTACGGGCGCGTCGGCCGCCGCATCGCCGAGGAGCTGAGCCACTACGGAGCGCAGTTCGTCATCCTGGACACGAACCTCGATGCGATCAACGAGGCGCGCGAGCACGGCATCCTCTACGTCGACGGCGACGGTTCCGAGGACGAGGATCTCGAGCAGGCCGGCCTCGGCCGCGCGCGGGCGCTTGTGGCCGCCTCCGACTCCGATGCGGCGAACCTCTACATCACGCTCTCGGCGAGGTCGGCGCGCCCGGACCTGCTGATCATCGCGCGCGGCTCCGAGGAGGAGGCGGAGAAGAAGCTCCGCCGGGCGGGTGCAGACCGCGTCGTGCTCCCGTACGCCGCGGCCGGCCGCGTGATGGCCAACCTGATCGTCAAGCCGCAGGTCGCAGACTTCGTCACCACGGTGACGACCGCCGGTGGGCCGGACCTCAGCTTCGAGCAGATCGAGGTGCCAGGCGGCTGGCCGGCGAGCGGGAGCGAGCTGCACGACCTCCACGTGCGCTCGAAAACCGGCGCGACCGTGATCGCGGTGCAGAAACCGCAGGGCGCCTTCATCACGCGGCCGGACGGCCACACCCTGATCGAGGCCGGCGACATCGTCGTCGGCGTCGGCAGCGCCGAGGAGCTCGTCGCCCTCGAGGAGATGTTTGCCGACTAGGGGTTCGAACGCCGTCGCCCGCCTCGCCGAGCGGGTCGCGGAGCTTGCTGGAACGCCCGTCGAGCTGGAGCGTCCGTCCGATCCGGAGCACGGCGATTACGCGACGAACGTCGCGCTCCGCGCCGCGCGCGAGCGGGGTCGGCCGCCGCGCGAGCTCGCCGCCGAGCTCGCCGAGCGGGTCTCGGCCCTGCCGGAGGTCGCGCGCGCCGAGGTCGCGGGGCCCGGCTTCGTGAACCTCTTTGTCACGGACGCGTTCCTCGGCGAGCTGCTGGCCGGGGTGGGCCCCGACTACGGCGCCGGCTCGGCGGCGACGCCGGAGCGCATCCAGGTGGAGCTCGTCTCGGCGAACCCGACGGGGCCGATCACCGTTGCGTCCGCCCGCAACGGCGCCTACGGCGACTCGGTCGCACGCCTGCTGGCCTACGCGGGCCACGACGTCGAGCGCGAGTACTACTACAACGACGCCGGCCGCCAGATGGAGCTCTTCCGGGAGTCGGTGGAGGCGATCCGGCGCGGGGAGGAACCGCCCCCGGACGGCTACGGCGGCGCGTACATGCAGGAGCTCGCCGCAGCCGAAGGCGACCCGGTGCCGCCCATGCTGAAGCGGATCGAGGAGTCGCTCGAGCGCTTCCGGGTCCACTTCGACACGTGGGCCCTCCAGAGCACGCTCGAGGACGAGGTCCCGGCCGCGATCGCCCGGATCGCCGACACCTACGAGGGCGAGGGCACGCTGTGGGCGCGCACGAGCGCGCACGGCGACGACAAGGACCGCCCGCTCATCCGCTCCTCCGACGGGTCGTACCTCTACTTCGCGGCCGACGCCGCGTACATGCTCGACAAGTTTCGTCGCGGCTTCGAGCGGCTCGTCTACGTGCTGGGCCACGACCATCACGGGTACCAGCGCCGGCTCAAGGCGCTCGCCTCGCTGCTCGGGCTCGACCCGGAGCGGATCGAGGTTCTGCTCTACCAGCTGGTGACGGTGACGAGGCACGGCGAGCAGGCGAAGATGTCGAAGCGCTCGGGCGACGTCGTCTTCCTGGACGAGCTGATCGACGAGATCGGCGTCGACGCCGCGCGCTGGTACCTGGTCGACCGGGGGCACGACCAGGCGATCGAGATCGACGTCGACCTGGCGAAGGAGAAGTCGCGCAAGAACCCCGTCTACTACGTCCAGTACTCCTACGCGCGCGCGGCGGGCATCTTCCGCGAGGCGGGGGACGCCCAGCTCGACCCGACGCCGGCGCAGCCGCTCGAGCGCGAGGAGCGCGAGCTCGTGAAGCGGCTCGCCGAGTTCGCGGACGTCGTCGCGGAGGCGACCGAGCGCCGCGGGCCGCACGCGCTCCCCATCTACGCGATCCGCCTCGCCGACGACTTCCACCGCTTCTACACCGAGCACACCGTTCTCGCCGAGAAGGGGGGGACGCACGAGCCGTTCCGGCTCGCGCTCGTGAAGGCGACGCAGGACGTGATCGCCCGCAGCCTCGAGGTGATCGGGGTCGAGGCGCCAGAGCGGATGTAGGCGCACGGAGGGGACGGAGGTCTACGCGGGCGCTCGTCGGGCCACGGCCACCGTCCCGGAGGCGAGCAACGCGTAGGCGAAGCCTGCGAAGACGATGCGGTACACGGCCTCGCGGCGATGCCACCCGTGCTCGATCGCCGTCGTCTGCGGCTGGTCGCAGTACAGGCCGCGGTTGACGCAGAACCAGGTGGCCACGTCTGCCTGACGCATCCGGTGGTTCTTCCACCGGTGGTCGACGGTCGCGAGCGCCGCCGTCGCGAGCGCGCCCGCGGCGAGCAGCATGACGAGCCGCCGCGTCATGTGAGGCCGCCTGATCACCCGGCTGCAGGATGGCCGACCCACTAGCGCGGCGCAACCCCGGTGTCGTATCATTCGCCACGTGAAGCGCGTGCTCCTGAGCATCACCGCCGCCGTCGCGCTCGCCGCAGGATTCGCACCAGCCGTCTCCAGCTCGGCCGGGACGCCGTCGGCGCCCCCGGCTGCGCCGCACCACGACGGCCAGTGCCCGTTCTCGTCGGGCTCCGGCTCCGACGTCTGAGGCGGGCGGCTAGCCCCGCCTAGGACGGTTCGGCCGTTCCGCCCTCGTAGATCCGGCGGACGATCTCCTCGATGTCCGGCTCGCGGATCGTCAGGTCGACGAGACGCGCCCGCGCAGCCACCTCGGCGGTGAGCTGCGCCGCCGAGCCGTGGAAGCGCAGCCACTGCCGCGGACCGTCGACCCGCTCGACACGGGCGCCGGGCACCTCGAGCGGCGGCGCGGGCTCCTCCAGGTCGACGACGAGCGTCCGCTCCTCGCCGTAGCGCGACTTCAGCTCCTCGATGCCGCCGTCGTAGATCACGTGCCCATGGTCGATGATCAGGATCCGCTCGCAGAGCCGCTCGATGTCGGACAGGTCGTGCGTCGTCAGCATCACCGTCACGCCGCGCTCGCGGTTGATCTCCGCCAGGAACTCGCGCACCCGCTGCCGCGCGATCACGTCCAGCCCGATCGTCGGCTCGTCGAGGAAGACGACCTCCGGGTCGTGGAGGAGCGACGCGACGAGCTCGCCGCGGATGCGCTGGCCCAGCGACAGCTGCCGCACAGGCGTCGCGAGGAAGGGATCGAGATCCAGCAGCTTCCGGAACGAGGCGAGGTTCTCGCGGTAGCGGTCGGCCGGCACCTTGTAGATGTGCCGCAGCAGCTCGAACGAGTCCTGGAGCGGCAGGTCCCACCAGAGTTGGATCCGCTGCCCGAACATGGCGCCGATCCGGCGGGCGAGCTGGATCCGCTCCCGCGACGGCTCGAGTCCCGCGACCCGCACGTGCCCGTCGGTGGGCACGAGGATCCCCGTGAGCATCTTCACCGTGGTCGACTTGCCGGCGCCGTTCGGCCCGATGTAGCCGATCATGTGGCCGCGCTCGACCGAGAACGAGACGCCTGCCACCGCCTCGACGACCCGCCGCTTCGACCGCACTCGACCCTCGCGGACTGCGAACCGCTTCGAGAGGTTCTCGACCTCGATCATCAACTGCCCGTGCTCCGGTAGCGCCGCACCGCGCCCTGCCAGAGGAGCGAGGCGGCGCACGATGCGACGACGGCGACCAGCGGCGAGATGAACTGGATCACCTGCGGCAGGCCGAACGGGTCGTCCTTGCCGAGGATGTAGAGCGAGGGGAAGTAGCACACGAACGCGATCGGGATGAAGTAGGCGAGCAGCCGCCGCAGCCACGTCCCGTAGATGTCGATCGGGTACTGCGCGAGGAACGTGCCGCCGTACGTGAAGCCGTTCGTGAACTCGCCGCCCTCCGTCGTCCAGAACGCGATGCACGAGCCGGCGATCCAGATCGCGCCGAAGATCACCGCGGCCGAGGGGATCATCACGACGAAAAGCGCCACGCGGCCCGGTGTCCAGTCGACATGGAGGTGGCTGAGCGCGTAGACGAGCACGAGGACGCCCTGCAGGAGCTTGCCCACCTTGCCGCAGGCTCAGCTCCGAGGTGACCACCTGGAAGAGCGTGCTTCGCGGCCGCAGCGAGCAGGACGTCGAAGGTGCCGTCGCGGATTTTCTGCGGGAAGACGTCGAGATAGCCGATCACGACGTCGGTGAGCGCGAACGAGATCGACGAGAGCGCGTAGAGGAACGCGACCTCGTGCACGTTCCAGTCGGCGAGCTCCGTGACGTTGTGGAAGATCACGAGCACCGCGAGGAAGTCGAGGAACGAGATCAGGAACGCGCCGAGGATGTCGAGCGCGAACGAGGTCCGGTACTGGAGCTGCGAGCGCAGCTGCGCGCCGAGCAGGCGCCGGTAGAGGAGGAGCGCGTCAGCCACCCTGGATCACCAGCTTCCGTGTCCCCGCCGCGAAGGCGAGGCGCACGAGGCCGAGCATCACCGCGGCCCAGAGCGCCTGCAGGGCGAGCACCGCGGCGAGACCGGCGCCGGTGTGCTTCCCGAGGTAGACGTCGATCGGCACCTGCACCATCGAGGCGAAGGGCAGCGCGTGCGCGATCGCCGCCAGCCAGTCCGGGAAGAACGTGATCGGGAGGATCATCCCCGAGAAGAAGAGCGAGACGACGAGCGCGACGGTCAGGACTCCGCGGTAGTCGAGCAGCCAGAAAGCAGCCGCGTTGTAGAGCAGCCGGAAGCCGAGGCTGACCACGACGCCGAGCGTGAGGCTGACGAAGAACGCCAGCCAGAGCAGCGGCGAGTCGGGGAACCGGAGGTCGAAGACCAGCGCGCCGAGGATGAAGGGCGGGATGCCGCGGAAGACGAAGTGGTACGGCGCGCGCCCGAGGTCGAACGCGAGCCAGTACCGCTCCGGGTGCAGCGGCCGTGCAAGGTCGGTCGCGATCGAGCCGTCGCGGATGCGCAGCGCCAGCTCCTGCCAGCCGAAGATGTAGACGGTCATGATCATGGCCTGCGCCAGCCAGACGTACGTGACCGCGTCGCGCGCGTCGTAGTTGCCGACCTCGACCCGGTTCTGGAAGACCGCCAGCAGGATGTAGGCCTGCATGAACCCGAAGACCGTGTTCGTGAAGATGCCGGCGGCGGTCGCGGCCGGATAGGCGGCATAGCGGCGGTAGCCGCGTTTGGCGATCTCCCAGTCGAGGCGCACCGGCGCGCGATTCTACGGTGCGGGGCGGTCCGCCCCGGCTAGCCGGTCGCGGCGGGCACGGCGCCGGCGCCCGCCGGCGACCAGCCGTTCGCGAGCCAGCGCCCCTCGCGGGAGAGGAGCTCGAGGTAGAACGCGGACGGCGGCCAGTCAGCCGCGCGCGAGCGCAGCGCGACGAGCAGAACGACGCGATGCTCGTTCTGCTGGACGATGCGGATGCCCGTCCGGCTCCACACGATGTTCAGGAACGGTTGGACGGGGATCGAGCCCGTCATCCAGTCGGCGCAGGTCAGGTCCTCGCGGAGCGTGGCGGTCACGAGCCCGTACGAGCGCTCGACGTGCCTCCGCGCGACCGCGGTCTGCACGAAGGTCGACGCCGCGCGCATCGGGTCGCGGTCCGCCGCCGGAGCGGTGCACGGCGACCCCGGCCCGATAGCGGAGCGCGCGAAGAGCACTCCGGCACCGATGCTCACGAGGAGCAGCGCGAGGAATCCGTACCCCAGGAAAAGCGCCCGCCTTCCGATCGGCCGATCTTCGCTCGTCAGGGTGGTCGTGACAAGTCGTATCGAGGGGCCACGATGGGCCGACCGGCCATCTTGCATAGGATCACGGCCGGTGAGTGGCGCCGTGAACATCCCCGCACCGAGCTCGGGGACGAAGCCCGGACCGCAACCTCGCGCTGGAGCTCGTCCGCGTCACCGAGGCCGCGGCGATGGCGTCGGGGCGCTGGGTCGGCCGCGGCGACAAGATCGCCGCCGACCAGGCTGCGGTCGACGCGATGCGGATCATGCTCGACACGGTCTCGATGGCCGGCGTCGTCGTGATCGGCGAGGGCGAGAAGGACGAGGCGCCGATGCTCTTCAACGGCGAGGAGGTCGGCGACGGGCACGGCGCCGTCGGTCGACGTGGCCGTCGACCCGCTCGAAGGGACGCGGCTGTGCGCGAACGGCATGCCGGGCGCGATCGCCGTGATCGCGCTCGCGGAGCGCGGCTCGATGTTCTTCCCAGGCGCCGCCGTCTACATGGAGAAGATCGCCGTGGGAGCGGACGCCATCGACGTCGTCGACATCGACGCCTCGCCGGGGGACAACGTGCGCGCCGTCGCCGAGGTGAAGAACATCAGGCCGCAGGACGTCACCGTCGTCGTCCTCGACCGCCCCCGCCACGAGCGGCTGATCGGCGAGCTGCGCGACACCGGGGCGAAGGTGAACCTGATCACGGACGGCGACGTCGCGCCCGGCGATCGCCGCGGCGCAGCCGCGCACCGGCGTGCACATGCTCTACGGGATCGGCGGCACGCCGGAGGGCGTCATCTCCGCCGCCGCGCTCAAGTGCGTCGGCGGCGGCATCGTCGGCCGGCTCTGGCCGCGCGACGACGAGGAGCGGCAGGCGCTCGTCGACGCCGGCTTCGACCCGGACAAGGTGCTTTCCACGGACGACCTCGTTCGCAGCGAGAACGTCTTCGTCGCGGCGACCGGCGTCACGAGCGGCGCCCTCCTGCGCGGCGTCCGCTACACGCGCGACCCGGAGATCGTCACCGACTCGATCGTGATGCGCGGCGCCTCCGGCACGGTCCGCCGCATCGAGGCGCGCCACAAGGCCGAGAAGCTGCGGCAGTTCACGGGCCGCGACTATTGAGCGCCCCCGTCGCGCCGTACCCGCCGGACCTGCCCGAGGACGCCGCCGAGGCCGAGATCCCCGGCGGGCGCCTCCACGACCTGCGGCTCGCCGAGACGCGGCTCGCGGCGGCGGATCTCTCGGCCCGGGCGGCGTCCGGGCTCGACCTGCGCGACGTCGAGGTCCGCGACGGCGACTGGTCGACGCTTCGCGCCGACCGCGCCTCGCTGACGCGAGTGGAGGCGTCAGGGCTGCGCGCAACCGGCGTCGAGCTCGGCGAGGCGGCGCTGTGCGACGTCGTCTTCACCGAATGCCGCCTCGACCTGAGCTCCTTTCGGCACGCGACGCTCGAGCGCGTCGTCTTCCGCGACTGCCGGCTCGAGGAGGCGGACTTCTACGGCGCCACCATGAGCTCCGTGCTCCTCGAGCGGACGAGGCTCGTGGGCGCGACCGTCGAGGCCGCCACCTTCGAGAGCTGCGAGCTGCGCGGCTGCGAGCTGGAGGGCCTCCGCGGCGTCGAGCGCCTCCGCGGCGTCCGCATGCCGTGGCCCGACGTCGTGCAGCTCGCAGGCGCCCTCGCCGCCGCGGCGGGGATCGAGGTCGTGGACTAGGCCCTCGCGCCCGCCTTCTGCTCGAGCTCCGGCGACCACGAACCGCTGCGGGCGAGGCTGTTCATCTCGGCCCGGTGCCGGAACGCGGCCTGCCCGGCTGCGACGTTCTCCTTCTGGCCGACCCAGGCCTTCAGCGCCGGCGCCTGCAGCGCGCGGCCGTACGAGAACGAGAACTCCCACGGCAGCGGCCCCATGGCGTTCATGGCGTTCAGGTGCGCGGTCGCGTCCTCGTCCGACTGCCCGCCGGAGAGGAAGACGATCCCGGGCACGGCGGCCGGCACGTGGTGCTTGAAGCACTTGATCGTCAGCTCGGCCACCTTCTGCACGTCGGCCTTCTCCGGCGCGCCGTAGCCGGAGAGGACCATGTTCGGCTTCAAGAGCGACCCCTCGCACTTGATCCGCTGGTCGTGCACCTCCGTGTAGACGGCGTTCAGCACACGGGACGTGACCCGGTACGACGTCTCGATCGTGTGGTCGCCGTCCATCAGCACCTCGGGCTCGATGATCGGCACGATCCCCGCCTCCTGGCAGAGCCCCGCGTACCGGGCGAGCGCGTGCGCGTTCGTCCAGATCGCGTAGTCGCTCGGCTTGTGAGCGGTCTCGTCGATGGAGTAGGTGGCGCGCCACTTGGCGAACCTGGCGCCCAGCCCGCGGTACTCCTCAAGGCGCTCGCGCAGCCCGTCCAGGCCCTCGGTGATCGTCTCCCCGGGCGCATTGGCGAGCGGCTTGGCGCCGATGTCGACCTTGATCCCGGGGATGATCCCCTTGCTCTCCAAGAGCTCCGGGAAGGGCGTCCCGTCGATCGCCGTCTGGCGGATCGTCTCGTCGAAGAGGATGACGCCGCTGATGTACTGCTCGGCGCCCTCTGTGGTGAACAGCATGTCGCGGTAGGCCTGCCGGTTCTCCTGGGTCGACTCGATCGAGATCGAGTCGAACCGCTTCTTGATCGTCGAGTCGCTCTCGTCCGCGGCCAGGATCCCCTTCCCCGGCGCGACGAGGGCGCGTGCGATCTCTTCAAGCGTCTGCTCGGGCATTCCTCAACTCCTCGGAAGCGAAGTTCGGGTCTGCCCTGAAGTATCGCGCGTCAGCCGTCTCGCGCGTCAGCGCGGCGGACGTTTGCCCGTGGGCCTGTTCCAGAGGGCGCTCACCGGTCACCCTCGCGCGTGCGGTCACGTGTGCGGCTCATGACGAAGGAGATGCCCTGAACCGCGAAACCTTGCGCTCTGCCCGTGCCCGACCTGTGTCGCCGTGTGTGTCCTACGCCGCCGGCGCGCGCTGCTGGAGCAGCGCCTTGTGGAGCTGGTTCTGCCAGTAGACCAACGCGAGTCGATTGGCCTCGAGGGTCGCCGCGTCCTCCTCCGTGCGCCGCAGCTGCTGCCGCTCGAGCACCAGCCGATCGATGATCCGCCGAATGTCACCGATGTCCTGGATGCTCATGTCCTGCCTCCCTTCCAGTCGCAGCATGCGCCCGATGCCACGAGCCGACAACGCGACGGAAGTCGAGCTTTTCGGCCCGGCCCCACCCTTCGTCGAGTCGGCCGTCGCGGAGCCGCCCGGCTAGAATGGCCTCCGCAAGCGGGCGTAGCTCAGTTGGTAGAGCATCAGCTTCCCAAGCTGAGGGTCGTGGGTTCGAGCCCCATCGCCCGCTTCAAGAAACCATGCGACGCAGAGCCGCACCAGCACGGGTGACGAGACCGGCGCGACGCCTCCCTCCCGTCTGCCTCGGCTGCTCGCCGCGGGAGGCGACCCGGAACGCGTCTCGTACGTCAGCGTCGAGCTCGACGAGGGCGGCATCGTCGTACTGCCGGACGACCTAAGCGACCTCGAGAAAGCCGTCCGCCAGACCGGCGCTCGGCTCGTCATCATCGACCCCGTCGTCGCCGCAATCGATACGACACTCGACGCCCACAAAGATCAGCACGTTCGCGCCATCCTCGGCCGGCTCGTCAAGCTCACCGAAGCAACCAACTGCGCAGTCGCCGCTGTCGGCCACCTGAACAAGACCCCGTCCAAAGACTGCTACATCCGGGTCGGCAACTCGGTCGTGTTCTGGAACGCAGCCCGCAGCGTCGTGCTCGTCACCGAAGACGAAGAGGACCGACTCGTCGCAAAGGTCAAGGCGAACTGGTCCCGCCGACGACCCATCCAACGCTCGCGCATCGACCCGATCATCCTCACCGACGAGCTCGACCCCGAGACCGGGAAGCCGATCGAGACCGCCCGCATGACCTTCGTCGAAGATGCCACCGAAGATGCCACCGACGTCGACCCCTCAACGCTCCTCGACGGACGCACGACCGAAGGCACGACCAAAGCCGACCTCGCCGCCGAGTTCCTTGAAGACGCACTCACCGACGGCGACTGGCACGAAAAGAAGGGCCTCGAGGAGCCGGCCGAGGCTGGCGTAGTAGTGCTCAAGGTCGCCGCCGTTGCCCGCCACCCGCGCGACCTTACGCGAACATGCAGCTCGAGCGGGCGTTGCGCGCAACCACGGACCCGGGGTTCCCCGCGACAGGCTCGTGGGCGTGCACGAGGCGCCGGAGCGTCGCCACGAGGCGCTCTTCGTCGGCCGTCAGCGCGAGATCGCGCTCGTCCGGGAGGCCTGGGAGCGTGTGCAGGCCGAGCAGCGCTGCGAGCTGGTCACGGTCGTCGGCGACGCGGGCGTCGGCAAGTCCCGGCTCGCCGCGGAAGTTTGGCATCGATCGAGGGGACGGTCGTCCGCGGCCGCTGCCTGCCCTACGGCGAGGGCATCACCTACTGGCCGGTGATCGGGGTGCTGAAGCAGCTCGACCTGCTGCCTGCGGAAGTCGCCGCCGATCGCGCGTCGAGATGTGAGGGGGAGAAAGGCGGTATCGGTCCGTCTCCCCCGAGAGCGCGTGCGATGTGTGGGAGGGTGAACGCTCGACGCAAGCGGGACTGTGGTTCAGGTAGGCCTGGCCGCAGAGCGCGCGAGGATCAGTTGGGCGGCCCCGAAGCTGAGCAGGGCGATGGCAACGCCCAGGGCCGCGCCTGCGAGCGCGTCCGAAAGCCAGTGCACTTGGAGGTACGTCCTGCTCCAGGTCATCGCGGCGATCGCGGCGGCTGCGACCGCGAGCCAGAGTCGACGCCCCCGACCGGGCCTGCTGAAGAGGAGGGCGAGCGCGACCGCGGTCGCGCCCGCGTAGGCGGCATGGCCCGAGGGAAACGAGGTCCCGTGCGGCTCGAGCATCTGCTCCGGCGGGCGCTCGCGACTGACGGCCGCCTTGATCAAGTTGACGAGCAGGGGGGTGAGCGCCTCAGCGAGTGAGAAGGCCGCCAGCGCCGCCCAGCGCCGCGCGAGGAGGAGCGCGAGTCCGATCCCGGCCAGCGTGAGGGCGCGCCAGACGCCGTGCCCGAGCGCGTTGAACACGAGCGCGACGTGCGTGAGGAACGGCGTCTCGATGTCCTGCATCAGCTCGCCCCAGCGACGGTCGATCATGAGGGGGCCCGCAGGTATCAGGCGCGCGAGCACAAGGACGAGCGCGAGCAGTGCGCCCCCCATACCGACGGCCGGGCCCGGATAGGCGACGAACTCCTCAGACCGCCAGCGCCCGACTGGCACGGTCGCCGCCGACCCTCGGTCCCGTCCGGCGGCCACGGCGAACAGCCGTTGCAGCGTGTCGAGAGCCCCCTTCGGGACCCCGGCCGACGGCGAGGCACCTGGGTGCTGCGGCGCGATGCGCACCCGCAGCGCCGCCGGCCGGCTGGCGAGCCGAAGCGGCGGGTCGAGCACGAACGCCTCGCCGTCGACTCCCGCCGGCACCGGCTGCGATGCCGTCACCTCGAAGGCGCGAATCGACCACTGCTGCCAAAGGCGGTCCGTTCCGTGGGCTTGCGGTGACTGCAACACGGCGACGCCCAGCTCGCCTGCGTCCATCCGAGGACGCGTGCCTGAGCCGACGATCCGCCCCAGACGGTAGGCGTTGTTCGACACCAGGATCAGCGCCGCCGACTCGTGCCCGACGCCGTCCGGGCCGCGCCAGCCCAGCTCGACGTCCGGCCCGCGGGGCTGCGCGTCGAGCACGTCGGGCGCCGTGTCGAGGATCGTGCGTAGCTTGGCGTCGCGGTATCCCTCGCGCTGCACGGCCTCGGCGTAGAGCCCGAACGACACGTTGTTCACGAACACGCGGCCGTTGATCTCGGCGAGGTCGACCCGGCGCTCCCGGCCGTTGACGAACGCGTCGAGCGCGCCCACGACGTCGTCTCGGTCGACTCCGAGATCGAGCGCGAAGTGGTTGCGGGTACCCGCTGGGATACAGGCGAACGGCAGATCGTGCTCTGCGGCGATCGAGGCCACCAGCGCTTGGGTGCCGTCACCACCGGCGGCGGCCAGTCCGTCGGCTCCCCGGGCCACCGCATCGCGGACGAGCTGTGCGAAGTCATCGCCGGGCTTCAGCTCGATCGGCTCGATCCCGCGTGCCCGCGCCTCGTCGGGGAGGTTGTTGCTGACGGCCTTGCCGCCGCCCGACCGGGGGTTCCACACGACGACCGCGCGCCTCGGTGGAACGGCGGCCAGGAGCGTCGCGTCGACGCGGAACACCGGCCTGCCGATCGCGACGCCGAGGATCAGGAGCGCAATGGCTGCAAGACCGAAGCCGAAACGCTCACCCGACAGCGTGACGGCGGCAGCCGCGAAAAGCAGCAGCCCGACGCCGGCCGCGAGAACGTGCCTCGCCGTGCCCCTGCGCAGAAGTGCTTGCCATGCGACGATCACGCCTGCGGCGAGCAGCGCGATCGCCACCAGGCCGCGGGGGAGATCGCGCACGATCTCGACAACGGCCGCGACGACGGCAGCCACCAGGCACATCAACGCCACTGCAGCGGAAACACGCCGACTAACCATCGCGTCGTCACCTTTCCGGGGTCAAGTTCGCGCACCCTAGGCCCGCGCTTCATAAAGGGAGTGAGCGTACGTGATCCTGGGGCAGCGTTCGACTCCTCGGTGGGACGGTGGGTGCAACAGACCTGGCTCCGGAACCCAGTAGCATTCGAGCGACGAAAGGAGAGTCGTGTCGAAGCTGATTGCCCTGCTCGCTGTGATTCTGGCGGGCGCCCTCGCTGCCGTTCTGTTCTTCTGGCGGAAGAGCGAAGAGTCTTGGGGCTCGATGTGGAGCTCGGCGCAGGACTCAAGTTCCTCATTGAGGAAGACGGCTGCCCATGAGTCCGGCAAGGCTGCCGACAGGGTGACGGCGGCGGCTGAAGATGCCACTACAGCAGTGTCCGACCTCGCCGATGAGCTCAAAGGTGGGAACGCAATCTAGGCCAATGGGCAGGCCCCCTCAAGCGTTAAGCCTCGGCGCGCTCGGAGGCGCAACAAGTTGGTCTCGCTGTCTGAGTACCCAAGTGCGCGGATTCTCGAGAACTTTGCAAAGGCCGTGAAGTAATCGCTTCGTTGCCGCCGTGAACGTCGGGAGAGCCGGAGCTCGTCCAGCGATCGCTTGTTGAGGACGGCGTGGCTAGGCACCACGGTGGTCGGCTGTGACCCTGCGAGCCGAGGTCGCGGCGCGTGTGTCCCGCACGGGGGCGCGGTCGATCGTTCAGCCAACGGCGAAGAGAAAGAAAGCGCAGCAGACAGGGAACAATCGCCTACTGGGGCGTACTGCGATCGCGGCCATGATCGTCAGACTGGGTTCGGCCGATCGACGTTACGAAGACCCGCGATCCACAGCCTGCGTGGGCGCGGTCACGACGACAACGTCCTGCCGCTCTGGTCGCTCGGGCGCCTGGCGGGTGATGGGCCGGGCAGGGATCGAACTCTGCGACCTTTGGATTAAGAGTCCGAGGCGCGAGGCGGCTGCGCTCAGATCGGGCGGCCATCGACGCGCGGGTACGCATCGTCGGCCCGACTCCCCGCCGCAGTTCGCGAGCTGTCGGGGTACCCCCGCGCTGCCTTTGGAGGATGCAGGGACTCCCGTCTCTGACCGCTCAACGGTGGCCCGCACTGGCCCGCGACTGGCCCGCGGGGCGTAGTGTCAGCGCATGACGCTCGACGAGTTTTGGCTCCGTCGCGCGGAGATCCGAGCGCTCCTGAGGCGGATCCTTGAGGAGCCCATGGGCCAGGCTGCGCGCATCCAATTCGCCGTCAGGGAACGACACGGTGACTGGGATCAGGTGCTGACCCAGACGGACGCCGAGCAACTCGGACGGCTCCTGATCTCAGCGCTGGACGATGCGGATCGCGACCTCGAACCGGAGCAGGTACACGGGCTCGAGATACTGATCGAACAAACGCTTCGAGACTGGCCGCCGGCCTCCCCGTCACTCTCTACCTGATCCGGCGCAGCCTCTTGCAGCCGCGCTACCTAGACAGCCTGAGGGCCGGCGGTTGTGGACGTCGGCCCTCGAAGGCTTGCACGAACTATCCACCCCGCAAGGGAGGGGCACGTTCATCATCCCTCGCCTGCGGAAACAGACCGGTACGCTCAGCGTACGCTCACGCCGGAACGTTTCAGCCTGTCCTCTCAGCGGCGGCGAACGCCTGCCGTGATCGAGATTGCCGCTCCCGCGGCGAAGAGCGCACCGATGCCGAGCAGCGCCGCACCGATCCAGAGCACGGAGTCGAGCTCGGCCCCGATGCTCATGTCGGCCGCGACTCCTCGCGCCGTGTCCCTGTTCATCACGACGGCACGCCAGTCGCCGGCATGCGGCTTCCAGTCGACGGTCTGTTCGCCGCTTCCTGTCGCAGATGCGACCCAGAACGTCTGCTCGCTCGGCGGGCTCACCGGAGCGCCGCCGGGCCTGTGCGAGTAGCTCGGGTCGTTGTTGTCGAGACCCGTGACAACGTCGCGCTCGGTACCGAGGAGATACCTGTCTACGTCCGCAGCGGGCGCGATTCCGACGAACACGGCGCGCCGGCTCTTGCTGCGAATGCGAACCGTGCCGAGAAACCGGTCGACCGCCCACTTGGTGCCCTCTACGTCGATGTCGGCTCTCTCGGAGACGATGGCATAGGTCGGTGTCGAGAAGTCGCGGCTCGGCGACATGAGGTAGCCGTCGTCGTCGCGCTGAGTCTGGTCGATCACGACGAGCGCGCATCCTCCGGCGAGCAGGGCAAACGAGAGGATCGCAGCGATGCTGCCGAGAACGAGCAACACTATTCGCCCGACCCCACCACCGCCGCGCTCCGCGGGAGCCGGCTCGACGGCCAGGCCTGGCACGGGCTCTGACCCCGGCGCGCGCGGCGGGGGTTCCGTGCCTCCCTGATCGAGCCGGAACGGCGGATACTCGTCCCGCATCAGGAAGACATACGCCGCAACCCGCGCCACCCAGCGGTCCATACCGATCACGAACTCGAAGATCCCGCGCGGGTACCGCGTGGTGAAGAGCAGGGCCACCCCGGCGAAGAAGACGAGGACCCCGATCAGCCCAGTCTCGAAACCGAACCCCCACACCCGGTCGTACGCACGCGACGCCGCGTAGCTCCCGGCCCCGAGGAGGATGCCGACCACGACGTAGTGCGGAATCGCAAGCAGCCACCACTTCACGAGCACAAGACCCCGCGACAGCCGCTCCGGATAGGCGACCTCGAGCCTCGCCGGATAGTCGGGCACGTCGCGGAGCGTGAACGGCGGGTAGCGGTCGGTGCCGAGCGCGGCGTACGAGTAGAACCCCACGCGCCAGGTCCAGCGGAGCACCCCGAGATTGAAGTCGAAGACGCCCCGCGGGTACCGGCCCGTGAAGAGGATCGCGAAGAACGCGACGACGGTCAGGACGAGGAACGTCAACCACAGGAAGGCCAGCACAATGTAGTGGGGTATCGCGAGGAGCCACTTCACGAGCCACAGCCAACGGCTGACGCTCGGGTCGAGCTCGCCCTCGATGCGGACGGGATACGACTGCTCGGAGTCCACACTGCCTCCTCGATCGCCTGACGATGAGCCTATGCGAATCCCGCGCGCTACTGCGACCGATTTGACCGTGGCGGCATCTGCCGGCCGAGCTCGGCTTCGGCGGCGGCTCGACCTGCCACCGGCATGGATGAATGGCAGCACGCCGGCGTCTGGGAGAGGTTGCACGCCGTCCTGCTCGCCGAACTCCGCGCCGCCGGCGAGCTGGACTGGTCGCGCGCGGTCGTCGACTCCAGCCATGTGCGGGCGAAAAAGGGGCACCGCGACGGGCCCGAGCCTGGTTGACAGAGCCAGAAACGGCTCCAAGCACCACCCTCTTGGTGGACTCGGGCGGCATCCCGCTCGCCGGGACGCTCACCGGCGGCAATCGCCACGACGTCACCCAGCTGATCCCCTCATCGAACGGGTGCCGCCGGTGCGGGGGAAGGTCGGTCGGCCTCGCCGGCGTCCTGGACGTCTGACAGCCGATCGTGGCTACGACCGCGAAAGTACCGGCGCGACAGACGGCGCGCGCTTCGCGCTATGAGCTCGATTGTGGGCCGAAATCTCGGTCGCTGGTAGACGAGCCGGTAGACAGCGAGCAGACTCGAAGACGAGAACGCTGCAACGATGCGGCGAAACGGCATCTCGACGCTCAGTCCGCACAACTGACGCGCCCATTGATCGGCTCGGCTAGTTCGGGCCGTCGTGCTGCGACGACGCAAGAGCCGCTTTGACGGCTCCGAACGTCTCAGCGCGGTGCGTGAGCGCGGGGCCTTCCTCAGAGGCCGACCACGAGCCCGGCGGGACGGTCGTCGCCGTTCTGAAACTGCGATGACGCGAGTCACAGCGCCCCCCGCAGGAGGGTGACGCCGCGACCTGCGAGGATTCAGCTCTGCTCGAGCTCCGCGAGGCTGATCTCGAGGCCGAGCGCGCGAACCATCTTGCCGGCTGCTGATGCGACCCGGGCAGAACCGACGATCGGTGCGATCGCTGCAAGCATGCCCTCGACCTGCGAGGCGTCGACGTCGACTTCGCCGGCCATTTTGAGGTTCAGCAGGTAAGAGACGGGCGGTGCGTCCACCGCGACGAGGGCGGCCAGCCGCACCAGCATGAGCGACTGGGTATCGAGTGTCGATGCCTCGACTCCCGCGAGGTTCATGGTGGTCAAGAGATCGAGGATGGGTGAATCGGAACCCTGGCTAGCCATTGCGACTCCTTGTCCTGCGTCGTTGGTTCCCGTCGTCCGACGCTCTCATGCTGACAGATCGAACCGGCTTGCGGGTACCCACTCCGGGCCGTGACAGGGCCACGGCTCCGCTTCCAGATGAAGTCGAGGGAACGGACAGTGCTGCCATCACAAACGATCGCGGTGAAGGTTCCTGGCTCGTTGCGCGCGGAGTCGACCCGCCTCCACCTCATTCGTGCGCACCAGCACTAGAAGCGGCACCTCTGTCCGGGCTCGCAAACCCGCACCAGCAGCGGGATAGCCGGACGGTGTGAACGAGATGCAAACGCGCCGACAGCGTCACGACCATCTCTCAGCCTGCCGCGCCGCCGCGGCGTCAAGCATGCTCGCGTAGCGGAGATCTCGATCGACAATCCGCTCGAGCGCTGCGACGTTCGCAACGAACCGCGACCAGAACCCGCGGGCCTGTCTCGCGTCCGACGAGCACCTCCGCACGGCAACGCTCGGCCAACTGCTCGAGGTCGTCGACCAGGCCGGCCACGAGCTCGGCGTGATCGCGGCACTCGTCAGCGGTCCGATGCCAGCGGTCGAGCGGAACGTCATCGCCGGACCACTGAACGCCTGCGTGGTAATGTCGCTCGTCGGGTCACGAGGATCCTCCCCTGTGCGCGCGCGTGTCGCGCAAGCGCGAGGAACTCGCTCCTGCAGGGCGACGAGCGCGGACGCGGCCAGTTGCGACAGCCCCTCTCGCGACAGTGTGTCCGAACTGTCCGAACTGGCTCGCACGGCGAGGGTTGTCCGAACTGTGAGTCCCTTTAGTCATGCGGGTTCTTCTCAGTCAAGACATCAACAAGGGACGAGGGGTTGTCCGAACTGGGGAGTCGCCACCACGCGGTTGCTGGGAAGCCGCGCCGGTCGCGTTCGACGTTCAGCCTGGTGGCTGCCCGTTCGAGCGTTCTCTCGGTTATGCCGTGCGGCGTGGCGAGCTTCTCGAGGAGCTCCCGAACCCAGGGGGTCGGTCTACGACGGGTTGTGGATGGTCGAGCAGGTCGAGCCGGTCTAGCCCTGGAAGCGACGGCCGAACCCCGGCGCTAACGCTTCGCTGACCATGAGCGACGAGCGCAAGCGGCGAAGATCCGAAGCCACCGAAGCCTCAGGTTTCGGTGAACCCGGCGGTGCCGGGCGTCCAGCCGAAAGAACACCCCCAGCGGGCGCACCGAGCAGGACGCGAGCAGCATCAGCCGGAGATCTGACCTTCTACGACTACAAGACCATGGAAGGGACGCAGGTGTCGTCTGAACAGAGCAGGTCACCTGGAGACGGCTGATCACCTGGGTTCTCCTCGCGATTGTCGTCCTCGTCGTGGTGATGCTCATCGTGATGCTCATCGCCACAGAATTGCTCCAAGCTCGCCCCGGACACGCGGGCTGAGCTAGGAGCAGTAACGCTAGGAGTTCTCGGTTCCTTTGTCGTGCTCGGCGAGCAGTTTCTGCTGCCGCTCCTCGAGATACGCCTGTTCGTCTGACGTGCGAGCCGGAGGGGGTGGGTCAGGGGACGGCGGCGCCGGCTCCTCGGCCTTCGATGATCGGCCCATCAGCTTGTCGATCCAGTCGCGCAGGCGTCGCACGTGTTCGACCCGACTCCATCTACCACCCCATCTACCAGGACGCCCCAGAACCAGGCCGAACAGGGCGGGAACCGGCGTGAGCGTCAAGTCCAAGGATGGCTCAACGGTGCGACGCAGCCGCATCCGGCGGAACAGGGCGGGAGGGTCGTGCCTCTTTCCCAAGCTGAGGGTCGTGGGTTCGAGCCCCATCGCCCGCTTCTGCAGAGGCCCTGGAAACAGGGCCTTTTCTGATCCCTGGAAGCTAGAGGTAGACCGCGCAGACTCCCGACCGCAAGCGGATCTGCAAGCGGACCCGTCTCGGACGAGACCAAGGTTGACTGGCGCGCAACGTCGCGCAGCCCTCGGTACGTCGATGACCGCGTCGAACCCCGGGGGGCCGTGGCGACGCGGCAACGCCCGCTTGTGATGCATGTTCGCGTAAGGTCGCGCGGTGGCGGGCAACGGCGTCGACTTCGAGCACTACCTCGCCAGCCTCGGCCGGCTCCTCGAACGCGTCGAGCAGGAGCTGCAACCCGACCCCGGGCGCGGTCCGCCAGGCGACCGCATCCGCTCGGCGATCAAGCAGCGGCACGGCGACTGGCAACGGTTCGTCGTCGGTTCGCGCGCGGAGCATCTCGGGCACCTCTTCGTCGGCCTTTTCGAGGAAGCGGAGCGGGATCCGGCAATCTCACCCGAGCAGGTGCGCGACCTCGAAGCGCGAGCCGACGAGCGGCTACCGCGCAACCCGTAGCCGGCGCGCCCCGCGGTCGAACTCCCGCACGGGTCGAGCGCTACCGCCTCCAAGGTGTACGTCCACGAGTTCGACCGGCACCTTCGGCAGGCCGAGCCGAAAGCGGCGCTCAGGATCGCTTCCGCCGGTGTCCTGGCTCAGGACGGCGCGGGCACATCGTTGAGCCGTTTGCCGGCACACGGCGGAACGGGGCGGCAGGCCGCCGCGGGTTCCCAAGCTGAGGGTCGTCGGCTCGAGCCCCATCGCCCGCTTCTGAGACGTTCCGAGAATGCTTCCGAATGACGGGGACGATTTGACCGGGACGTCGTGAGGGCTTCGTTTCGCGGGGCCCTCTGATTAACCGAGGTGCGCCAGCCCTGTTCGGCCGCGTCCCGCGGTGCGCGAGCGGGGCGATGCGGCGCGGGTGTTCCTTCCTGCCGCTCCGGGTGACGTCTGCGTCTGTGTGTCGGGCGCCGCGGGCGGGCGTCAGGCTCGCCGCGGTGTGGGCGGCCCGAGTCCGGCTGCGTTGCGCTTCGCGCGTTCCTTGAGCTTCTGGCGGAGCTCAAGTACTCGAGCACCTGCCCGTACTTGCCGTAGATCGAGCGGTGCGCCTCGTCGATCCAGATCACATCGAAAAGCTCGATCGGGATCTTCTCGTTGTAGACCACCTCAACCGGCGTCTCGTCGGCAGCCCGCTCGATCTCGAACAGCGACTCGTCCTCGAGCTCCTCGTCGAGCTCGCTCTCGCCCCGCAGGATCGAGTACAGCCGCTGCAGCGTGGTGATCACGACAGCCGCGGCCGGGTCGATCGTGTTCGAGCGCAGCAGCTGGACGTTGTAGACCTCGCCGAACTTGCGGCCGTCGTCGGGCAGCACGTAGTTCGTGAACTCGTCGTAGGCCTGCCGGCCGAGGTTGCGCCGGTCGACCAGGAACAGCGTCCGGGTCGCGCCTCCGAAGCGCAGCAGCCGGCAGGAGCCCGCGACGGCGACGAACGTCTTGCCACCACCGACCGTGATGTGGACGAGCGCGCGCGGCTTGTTGTCGGCGTACGACCGCTCCAGCCCACGCAGCGCGTCGATGTGGTTCATGCGCAGACCGTCCACGTTCAACACGGGCAACTGCTGCACCTGGGCACGCAGGGAGGCGCCCTTCTCCATCGAGGACGCGAGCGACTCAGGCCGGTGGAACGCGAACACGTCCCGCGGCCGCGGCTCCGGGTCACGCAGGCCGACGAAAGCGGTCTCGACGCCAGTGCTCATGTAGTGGAACGGCAACGGCAGCTGCCAGTACGGGTGGGCCTCCGCGGAGGCTGCCTCTGAGATGCGTTCTTTGCAGGGAGCGGCACGAGGCCAAGGCGCCGGGAGAAGCTCTGACTGAGGCTTCTCGGCGGACGCGGCTCCGCGGTCGCCTGGCTTCTTAGCGCCCGGCGGCGAAACCGGACGAGGCGTCTATCGTTGCTCCCCTCGAGAAGGAGCGATGCCGAGGTTCGGGTTCGCGTTGGTGACGTTCGACTTGAGCGTCACCAACGACGGGACAGTCACCTGACGAGCCGTAGTGTTCACGCCGTCGGCGCGTCAGGGCTGCGTTTCGACCGGCGAGTCTGCGATTCGCTCAGGCGGGGGCGAGGCCTTTGCGCCGATAGTCGAAGTGGATCCCGTAGGTCGACCCTTCGTGGTCGTCGTCGGAGTTGTACTGGCGCTCTTCGACGTACAGCGCGTGATCGTCGAGCGGCGACTCGGTGTGCTTCCAGTTCGGGATCACTGTCACCGTCTGCCCTACCGGCTGGCCGTACGCGTGCTCAGCGATCACCGGCACGCCGGGCTCGGTCATCGACCACAGAGTAGTCGGGGTGAGGGGGATCACCGTATCGACGCCGATCACGTCAGCCGCCGCCCACGAGGCGACGAAGATCCCGATGATGATCACGACGACGAGTACGACGATCCCTACGTAGAGCAGTGTTGTGATGGCGATGCCCGCCTTGAGCAACCCGTCCAGGCCGCCGGCCAGGGCACCCGCTCCGACGACGAGCCCGCCGAACACTCTCAGGTATTCCCAGAACAACGTCCACCATGACTCCGTCTGCTCCT
Organism: uncultured Actinomycetes bacterium; assembly: GCA_963704025.1. Lineage (GTDB taxonomy): Bacteria > Actinomycetota > Thermoleophilia > Gaiellales > Gaiellaceae > CAVPGP01. Next base: position 63,327 of record CAVPGP010000002.1, read on the forward strand.
CGGCAGCCGAGGTCTTGTCGACTTCCAGGCCAAGGATGCTTAGCACGGCCACCTGGTCCATTTTCAGCGCCTGGCTGAGCAACACCCAGGCGGGCTTGTCGTAGGCGATGAGATCGTTGCCGCTGTCGATGTCGGTCCAGGGGTTCCGGTCGCAGTGGATGTGGGCCATGTCCACCTCGCCGTTGGCGCGTTGACGACCCCACGCGCGCAGACCCACCAGCATTCGTCCGAGCCAGGCCCGCTCGTGTTCTCCACACAACGGGCGTGATAGCTCCTGACCTCGTACACCCGGTCGACGCGCGGCCGGACGTCGAGAAACATCACGTTCGACTCGAACTGCTCGGGCTCCACATGCTCATCGCCGACGGTGCCGGAGTAGCCGATGTCGTTCGGAACGACCAGCTTGAACCCGTACAGCCCAGGCTTCAGGTCTATATCGCTGCCCTTCTCGTGCGCGGGCAGAACGAACTCGAACTCGTCCTGCACCCGCCAGTCGGCGATCACGTGGCCAGTGCCATCCTGCACCGGCGTTACGAAGTCGACCATGATCGTCCCGATCGGCACCTTCTGCTGCTTCGACGCGTCCTCCATGGGCCAGAGCAGCACGTGGCTGTCGGCGCTCAGGAAGTTGAAGCCGTGCACGCGCACGTGCTGCCCGGCCAGCACTTCCGGAACCTTGATGCAGCGGTTCACGTCAGAGAGGGTGAAGTCCTGACCGCCGAAGCACGTCGGCCTCCCGCCGGCACCGTCGGCGCCACCGCAACGCAATCCGCCTTCAGCACCTTCGGCTTGTCCGGCGGCGGCGGGAGGGGCGTGTACTTGCAGGATTGATCGTAATCCTCGTCCTCAAGCTTGAGAGTGCCGCCCTTCCACGAGGCCTGGTTCTTCCACCAGTGGGCGGTGGGGCTCAGGCCGACCGCGATTTCGGTCAGCCACGGCCACGGGCCCATCAGTTGCACGTCGTGGAACTCTCCTCCCGGCTTCGAGATCGTGTACGTCATCTCCCACATCCGCGGCGAGCTCACGCCCGGAGCCGACATGCTGTAGTTCACGTGCTTGCCGGCGGCGATCCCTTCGTCACGCCACAGCCGGCCCATGTCCTCGGCGCTCCACGACCGGTCGAGGTCCTGTTCGGCTTCGAGCACGTGGGGGTCGAACACCTCCGCCTTGACGTTGTCCGGAAGCGGGATCGGGCGATTTCCAGAACGGCTCCGTCTCGGTAGCAGAGCCAACAGTTGCGGCGCGCGAGCCACAGGAACGTCGAGCCGTCGTGTAGGGCGCGGGGGCTCGAGCGGGCTCAGGTTCGATCTCGTCGAAGAGGCCTGAACTGGCCGGGCGACCTCCCGTCCCGGCCGGCCGGGCCTGCAAATACGGCGGCGGGGGATCGCTGCTATGTTGGACACAGCGCGTTTGGCTCTAGCGTTGAAGCCGCCGAGGCTCTGTACCTTCCTCTTCGTCTCTCACACCTGGCCCCGTGCGCACGCAGGGAGTTCGTTTGGACTTCCTGCCCTGTGAGATGACCAGAAGGAGCATCACATGCATGCGACCATTCGCCGCTACGACGGTGTGGACCAGAATCGCACCGCCGAGTTGACCGGCAAGGTCAACGAGACCCTCGTCCCGAAGCTGAGCAAGCTGCCCGGCTTCCGGGGCTACTACCTGATCGAGGCCGGCAACGGCGTCTTCAGCTCGCTCGGTCTCTTCGAGACCCCTGAGCAGGGCGAGGAGTCCTCGAAGGTCGTCGCGACCTGGATCCGCGAGGAGAACTTCGGCACCTTGATCCCGAACGAGCCCAAGATCACGAGCGGAAACGTCGTCGCCCACAGCAACGGCGTCCCGGTCGCCTAGCCCGGACGCACGCCTTTCGAGGGGAAGCGCGGAAGGCCCGGGTCGCCGGGCCCTCCGCGCTTTGTCATGCGTGATCAAGGGTCTCCCGCCACGGAGCGGGTCGCCGTGTGGCGAGAGCAAGTACGCTCTGCGCATGAAGCGCCTGCGCGCCCTCCTCGACCGCCTGCCCGGTGGGCACCGACCGCCGACAGGCCCGCTGACGACAGACGAGCAGACCGAGGCCGATCAGTTGCGACAGGAGACGCAGGCGGCGGGCAACAAGCAGATCGAGCGCGAGCAGGACGAGAGCGGCGAGCGCCGTGACGGCGAGGGTTAGCGCGCCGTAAGCCTCGGCGGGCGCCCCGGCTTGTTGCGGGCTGTTTGCCATGGTTCTCACTGACGGGAGGAGCGCCCTACCATCCCAACGCGGCCGGCATGGCGGCGGTCGAAGGGCTCGTGCTTGCCACACTCGCAGAGGACCGATCGATCACGAATGCCAACCGGGAAGGAGTCCAACGTGAGCAGGCGCGCGTTGACCTATTGCGCCATCACCGTCGCCGCCATGGCCACCGGTGCGTGGGTACCGACGGGCGGCGCTGCTGTCGCCAACTGCACGACGTCGGGTCTCGTCATCTGGCTCGACACCGAAGGGAATGCGACGGCCGGGAGCTTCTACTACACGCTCAAGTTCACAAACCAGTCCGGCCACACCTGCCGTCTCATTGGGTATCCCGGAGTGTCCGCGCTCGACCTTCACGGTCCCACGACTCACGTTGTCAAGCTCACGAACGGTTCGACCGCTGGCGCCGTGCTCCGAATCACCGCAGCAGCCAACTATCCGGAGTCCGCCTGCCACCGAGTCGCGGCCGCCGGACTGCGGGTCTACCCGCCCAACCAGACCGCGTCGAAGGTGGTCCCACTCCCGTTCGAGGCGTGCGCACACGCAGGCCCCGTCTACCTCAGCGTGGAAACCGTCGGCTTGTGACACACTCGTGCGCGACCGTTCTGCTCATGATCCAGGCCTGCAATGGCAGGGGGCGGGCGGCCACCGCCTCTCGTCGCGCGTAGCCTCGGGCGCGACGGAGTGCGTGGGGCTCGTAGCATGAAGCGCCACACGACATGAGCTCCGGCCATCCAACACCAGTGCGCGACGACGATGTCCGCGCCCACGCCCGTCGGCTCGTGGTGGGGCCGGTCGAGCGCTCCGCGCTGGCGCTCGCGTTCGAGGAGAGCGCCGCGGCATCGGTCGACGTCCACGTCGAGGGCCGGAATTTCTACCCGCCCATGCTCGACGACATCGCGTCGGCAACCTCCTCGGTCCACATCAACCAGTTCGGCTTTCGACCGGGGAAGGTCGGTGACGTCTTCGCCCAGACGCTGCTCGAGAGGGTGGCGGAGGGTATCGCGGTCCGGCTGGTCGTAGACCGGCAGGGATCACACCCGGACGACGCGAGTCGAGAGTTCTACGAGCGGCTCGTCGCCGGCGGCATCGAGGTGTGCGTCGTGCGCGCGACGAAGCCTCGCGTGTCTCATGGGCGGCTCGGCGGCGACGGCGAGACACGCTGGAACCTTGGAGCGCTCGGGCACATTGACCACCGCAAGTTCGTGATCGTCGACGGCCGCGTCGGCTGGGTCGGCGGCGCAGGCATCGAGGATCACTTCGAGGACGGGCGCTTCCACGACCTTTTCCTGCGGGCGACCGGTCCCGTGGTGGCCCAGCTCCAGCTCGTCTTCGTTGCCGGCTTTCGGTGGCTCGGCGGAACGATCTCCATCGACGATGTCGAGGCGCTCTTCCCGGCTCTCGAGACGCCGGCCGAACCCGTGCCGGCGGTCGTCCTCCACAACGCGCCGGGCCGGTACCGGCCGATCACCGACGCGATCGCAACGCTTCTCGACGGCGCGCGCGAAACGCTCGACGTCGTGAACCCTTACGTGACCGACCGGGGCATGATTCGCCGGATCGAGCAGGCGGCTCGGCGCCGCGTCCGCGTCCGGCTCTTCGTGCCTGCGAACGCGAACAACTGGGCCTGCGCGGCCGCGCAGCAGCACCACCACGCGAGCCTGATCGACGCGGGCGTCCGCATCCTCGGCTACCCGACGATGCTGCACGCGAAGGCCTTCGTCCGCGACGGGGAGGAGGTGCTCGCCGGCACCTGCAACCTCGAGGCGTGGAGCCTCAAGCGTTTCTTCGAGATCGACCTGCGCGTCCGCTCGCGCGAGCTCGCAACGCAGTTCGAGGAGCGGTTCTCCACGCCGGCCGAGACCATTTCGGCACCCGGACGCGTGGTCACCGGGGCGAAGAACCGGCTCAGGTCGGCCGCGTTCGCCGCCGCTTCGCCGCTTCTGTGAGCCGCCGCGGCGACATCGCGCACGTCGGACGGCAGGTCACGCCCTGCCGTCCCGCAACGCGCGGTCCGGGGTGAGCGCGCGCTGGGCGTCGAGTACTGGGCACGGCACGGACGACACGACGATGCCTTGAGGCTGGGGTGCCGACTGCACAGGGCGGCGTGAAGTGGTAAGCGGCAACGGTCCGCCACGTCTTACTCCGGACGGCGTAGCTGTCGTCCAGGACGGTACACGCCCCGAGGCACCGCCTCCCCGCCGAGTGGAACACCGGACCGAGGCCCCGTTTTCAGAACCGTCTGTCTCATCGGCGATGATGGGCTGCGCTGCGCATCCGTCGGGCTGCCGCGACGTCAGGGACAACCGCGCGAGGGGAGTGAACGAGTGACCGTAGAGGCGACGACCGCGGTACCGGAGGAGTCGAGCGGGGACCAGCGACTCGCGATCCTCCTCGCGATGGCGATGTTCGTGCTCGTCGTCGACACGTCGCTGATGAACGTCTCGATCTCCGCGGTGGTGCACGATCTCGATACGACCGCGAGCGGCGTGCAGTCGGCGATCGCGCTCGAGGCGCTCGTCTCGGCGGCGTTCATCCTGATCGGCAGCAAGGTCGGCGACCTCATCGGCCGCAAGCGCGCCTACGTCCTCGGCCTGCTCGGGTACGCGGTCGGAGCGCTGTCGATGACGCTGTCGCAGAGCCTTCTCCCGATCGTCATCTTCTGGGCGATCATCGGTGGGCTGGGCGCGTCGCTCTTGCTGCCTGCGATGCAGTCCCTGATCCACGGCAACTTCGAGGGCGCGATGCAGCGGCGGGCCTACGCGCTGGTCGGTGCGGCGGCGGCGATCGCCGCTGCGGTCGGACCGCTCGTCGGCGGCTTCATCACGACGTACCTCTCGTGGCGGGTCGCGTTCTTCGGCGAGGTCGTGATCATCGCGATCGTGCTCGCCGGCAGCAAGCTCGTCCGCGACGTGCCCTACACCGGGTCGCGAGGCGTGGACGTCGTCGGCGCGATCCTCTCGGCCGTGGGCATGGGAGGAGTCGTGCTCGGGATCCTCGTGTGGCAGGAGGGCGGCGAGTCCGTCGTCCTCCTCATCGCCGTCGGCGTCGTCGCCCTGGGGTCGCTCGCCCGGTGGCTCGTGCGGCGCAAGCGTGAGGGCAAGCCGGCCCTGCTCGACGTCGGCCTGTTCGAGTCGAGGTACTTCCGGCTCGGCATCACCTCGCAGACGCTCCAGCAGATCGCGCTCGGCGGGCTGATGATCGCGCTGCCGATCTACCTGCAGATGGTGCTCGAGTACAACGCGATGGAGGCGGGCCTGTCGATCGCGCCGCTCTCGTTGAGCATGTTCGGCGTTGCGGTGCTCGCGGGCAAGAAGGCCGGCCATCGGAGCCCGAGCAGGATCATCCGGGCAGGGTTCTTGCTGCTCGTCGTCGGCGTCGCCGTCCTGATTCCGATCGTGCCGCGCGCCGACTCCGGCTGGGCGATGGTCGTGCCGCTCCTCATCGCAGGCGCCGGGCTCGGCTTGCTGGTCTCCCAGCTCAACAACTACACCCTCTCTCCGATCGAGGAGGAACGCGTGAGCGAGGCCGCGGGCGTCAACTCGGCCGGCGGCTCGTTCGGGCTGTCGTTCGGGCTCGCCTTCGCCGGCGCGATCATGCTCGCGTCGCTCTCGCTCGTCTTCACCCACATGGCCGACTCGAGCAAGGTGCTCTCACCGGCCGAGCAGCAACAGGTCGCGCAGGGGCTGGAGGAGAACGCGGAGGTGATGACCAACACGCACCTCGCGGAACTGCTCGCCGGCCAGCCGGCCGACGTCCAGGCCGAGATCCTCCGCATCAACACCGACGCACGGCCGATCGCCCTGCAGATCGCGCTCCTGATCCCGCTCCTCGCCGCCCTACTCGGACTCGTCAACGGCTTCCGCATGACGCGCCTACCCGACCCCGAGCCCTCCTCGGGCGCGGAGGGCATGATTGCCTGACACGGCGTGCCCGGACAGGCGCGTCGATGCTCACACGACACGCCGGAACTTCTCTTCGCAGGACGCGCTGCTCGGCCGCCGTGGCAGTCGCACCTCGAACCCGAGGAACCCGTCGAGGACGTCGAGGCTCGGCTCAGCAGGTTGAAGGAGCAGCAGCGCAGAGAAGGCGCGTCCTCGACGACGTCACCTGCTCGGAACAGATTGCTCTACGCACCCTCCGGATCGGTCGGACCACCGTCGCGGCCACCGGGGATCTTCGCCCGCCGCGTTAGCGAAGGCACGCCCGCGCGCGAGCCGCTAGAGCCGCCCTCTCAGTGGGTCACGAGCACCTTCAGGGCGACGAGGACGGCGCCGAGGCTCAGGTTGGCGGCCACGACCAGCAGCGTGGCCGGCCAGCCGAGTCGCTCGACGCGAGCGAAGACGACGCCTTGCACGGCGAGCACTCCGAGCCCGAGTCCGAACGCGATCCAGACGGCGGCGTGCGTCGAGACCGCGCCGAGGGCGCCCAGCAGCAGCGGGGCGAGCGGCGGCACTGCCGCTTCCACGATCGATCCCTCGCGGCGAGCGATGCGCCATAGCTCCGCGCGCGAAAGGTGCTCGTCGTGGGTGACGCTGTGCGCGAGCACGTGCGCATAGACATGCGCGAGCCAGAAAACGGCGGACGTGACGACGACCACTACCGCGATCCGGGCCGCGTCGTCCGGGAACGCCCTCGAGCCGGCGACGAGCACCGACAGGACGATGATCGTCCCGTAGATGAAGCCCGCCAGCCGCTCGCCGATCGCCCTGCGGCTGAGGCGAGTCGTCAGTCCACGCTGCGGTTCGCCGGCCACGCGCGCATCATGCTCGGCCGGCGCGACCTCGGATGCCGGAAGGCGTCGTGCAGACCGGCCTAGCTCCAACGAGATCGGGCCCCGGACAACCGGGGCTCGCGGCCTCCTCGATCTCCAGCGTCGCGGCGATGATCAGGCGAGAGCACGCCGGTGCTGAAGTCGGTCGACCCGGTGCCGGGCGACGAGGTCCCGCTCGGCGACCGCGTCGACATGGCCTGCATGAAGTCGACGGTGACGCGCGGGCGCGGCGAGATGGTCGTAACCGCGACCGGCATGGCCACCGAGGTCGGGCAGATCTCCGGGATGCAGAGCGGCGTCAAGCAGGAGAAGACGGCGCTCACGCGCCGGCTCGACCAGCTGACCTTGCTGATCACGATCATGGCAGCGGCCGCGCTGGGGCTCGCAGCTCGTGATCGTCGGCCGCCGCTACTCGGTCGAGGGCGAGGGCTAGTCGACCGAGGGGAAGATCCTGCGCGTCGCGGGCGACACGGACACGTCGCTGGAGCCCTTCCCGCTGCCCATGGCGCTCGCGAACGACGCGGCGGTGCGCGACGGCGAGATCGTGGGCGACCCGACGGAAGCGGCGCTCGTCGTTCTCGCCGCCAAGGGCGGGCTCGACGTCGACGAGACCCGGCGGGTGTACCCGCGGATCGCCGAGGTGCCGTTCGACTCCGACTACAAGCTGATGGCGACCTTCCACGAGATGGACGGCGTCGTCCGCTGCTTCGTCAAGGGGGCGCCGGACATCCTGCTCGCGCGCTCGTCGTCGATCCGCGACGCAGAAGGCGCGAACGTTCCGGTGGAGAGCGGCCGCGACAAGGTGCTGGCCGAGAACGACCGGCTCGCCGGCGAGGGACTCCGGGTGCTGGCGATGTCGATGACCGGCGACGGCGTCAACGACGCGCCGTCGCTGAAGCGCGCTGACATCGGAGTCGCGATGGGGATCACCGGCACCGAAGTCACCAAGGAGGCGGCAGACATGATCCTCACCGACGACAACTTCGCCACCATCGTCGCCGCGGTCGAGGGCGGCCGCGGCATCTACGACAACCTCATGAAGTACGTCCGCGTCCAGCTGATCATGCTCGGCGCGTTCATCCTCCTTTTCGTCGGCGCCGGGATCTTCGACGTCGCGAACGGGGCGCCGCTGACGCCGCTGCAGATCCTGTGGATCAACTTCGCGATCGACGTGCTGCTCGCGATCGGGCTCGGCTTCGACGCGGTGGCCGGGCCTTATGCAGCGTGCGCCGCGCGACGCGGCGGCCGCGATCGTCGACCGCGCGCTCGCGTCCGCCTCGGCCTCTCTGCGCTGGTCAGGGCCGCGCTCGCGCTGGGCATCGTCGCATGGGGCGAGGAGCGTTACCACCTCGTTGTCGCGACGCCGATGGGACTGACGACGCTCTCGCTCATGCACATCGTCGCCGCGCTCGAGTGCCGCGAGCCGACCGGGACGATCTTCAAGCGGTACACGATCGCGAACCGGCGCTTCGTGCAGCTGATCGGCGCGGCGCTCGTGCTCACCTTCCTCGTGACGGAGCTCTCGCCGCTGCAGCGGATCTTCGACACGGTGTCGTTGACGAGCTCGCAGTGGGGCATCTGCCTGCTCGGCCCATCGCCTACCTCGTGATCACCGAGCTCGGCAAGCTCTACGACCGGCACTCCGGTCACGGACAGCCGGTTCCCGCCACCGCGGAGCTTCCGCCGCCGCTGGCCCAGGCCGCGCAGACGTGACGCGAGCAAGAGGCGAGAACATGTTCATGGCCAAGCTGACCATGTCCGTCAGACCTTGACGGGTCCCGCGGCTCGGCGTCGCTTCAGGCAATCAGGAGCGCGTAGTCTGCGGTTACGCTCGCCGTCACACCGTAGAAGGAGGAACGCATGGCTTCGACGAGCAGTCCCAGGGCGGCGTCCACGGACGAGGAACTGGCCGGCCTGCTGGCGCTGATGAAGGACTCCGACAGCGTCGAGCTGAAGGTCACCGTGCCGGAGTCGGAGCATCGCTCGACCGCGGTCTCGCTCGGCCTGGACCCGCTCGAGGCGCAGATCCGCCAGATCTACTTCTTCGACACCCCCGACCTGGCGGTGAGCGGGAGCGGCGTCGTCGTCCGCGCTCGCCGCGTCCAGGGGAAGGGGGACGACTCGGTCGTGAAGCTGCGGCCGGTCGTGCCCGCAGACCTGCCTGCTGACCTGCGCCGGTCGGCGGGCTTCTTCGTCGAGGTCGACGCGATGCCGGGCGGCTTCGTCTGCTCGGCATCCTTGCGTGGCACTCCCCGCAAGACCGACATCAGGGCGACCGTCACCGGCGGCCTGCCACTGCGAAAGCTCTTCTCCCGGGAGCAGCGGGCGTTCTACGCCGCCCACGCACCCGAGGGGATCGGCCTCGACGACCTCACCGTGCTCGGCCCCATCTTCGTCCTCAAGCTCCGGTTGACGCCCGAGGAGCTCGACCGCCGGAGGCTCGTCGCCGAGATGTGGCTCTACCCCGACGGGTCGCGCCTGCTCGAGCTCTCGACGAAATGCCTGCCGAGTGAGGGCTTCCAGGTCGCCGCCGAGCTGCGGACATACCTGACTGGTCGTGGCGTCGACCTCAGCGGCGAGCAGCAGACGAAGACGCGGAAGGCGCTCGAGTACTTCGCCGGCATCGCGCGCGGCGAGCAGGCCTGATGGCGGAGATCGTCCCACGCTGGGAATGGCGGACGTTCGGTGAGGACTTCGGCGCGGCCGAGGAGGCCTTCGCCGCTCTGACTGTGGAGCGCGTCCAGGAGAGCGACGAGCTGTACCTGCTCGCCGAGAGAGAGCGATGCCTCGGTCAAGGTCCGGGACGGGCTCATGGACGTCAAGCAGCTGCAGGAGGTCGACGACGACGGGCTCGAGCAGTGGGTGCCGGTCATGAAGGGCGACTTCCCGTTGGCCGCCGCCGACGTCGCCGCCGTGCTCGAAAGCCTGGGGGTCGCCGCGACGCCGCTCGACCGCGCCGCGTACACCCTCGACGAGCTCGTCGACGAGATCGTGCGCCCGAACGACGCCCTGCTGGCCGTCGACGTGCACAAGCGGCGCGCCCGCTACACCGTCGGCGGCTGCGCTGCAGAGCTCAGCGAGGTGCGCACGGAGAAAGGGTCGACGCGCACGATCGCGGTCGAGTCCGAGGATCCCGCCCGCGTGCTGGCGGCCGTGCGCTCGCTCGGGCTCGCCTCGCGCGCGAACGTCTGCATGGCCCGCGGGCTCAAGACGCTCGTCGGCTTCGGGACGAACCGATACGCGGTGATCGACGTCGGCACGAACTCGGTCAAGCTCCACGTCGGCGAACGGCGCGCAGACGGCACGTGGAGCACGGTCGCCGACCGCGCCGCGGTGACCCGCCTCGGCGAGGGCCTCGACGCGGCCGGCAGCCTCCTGCCGGAGCCGATGAAGCGGACGACGGAGGCGATCGCCGCGATGGCCGACGAGTCGAGACGCGCCGGCGCCGTCGCGATCGCGGCCGTCGGCACCGCCGGGTTGCGCGCAGCAGCGAACCGGGACGAGTTCGTCAGCGCGGTCGAGGCCCGCTGCGGCGTCCGGATCGAGGTCATCTCGGGCAAGGAGGAGGGCCGCCTCGCCTACCTCGCGGCCAAGTCCGGGCTCGGCCTCGCCCGCGGCTCGCTCGACGTCTTCGACACGGGCGGCGGCAGCTCCCAGTTCACGTTCGGCCATGGCGACGAGGTCGACGATCAGTTCAGCGTGCCCGTCGGTGCGGTGCGCCTGACGGAGCGCTACGGGCTCGACGCGACTGTCTCCGAAGAAGCGCTCGCAGCGGCCCTCGACGGGATCGCCGCCGAGCTCGACTGTCTCGACGGCCGGTCCAGCGCCCGACGCGCTCGTCGGGATGGGCGGGGCGCTGACGAACCTCGCCGCCGTCAAGCATGGACTCGCGGCGTACGACCCGGACATCGTCCAGGGCACCCGGCTCGACCGCGCCGAGATCGACCGGCAGATCGAGCTCTATCGCACCCGCACAGCCGACGAGCGGCGTGCCATCGTCGGCCTCCAGCCGAACCGCGCCGAGGTCATACTCGCGGGCGCCTGCGTCGTGCTCACGGTGCTGACGAAGCTCGATTGCGAATCGCTCGTCGTGAGCGACCGCGGGCTGCGGCACGGACTGATCGTCGACCGATTCGGGATCGGTCGGACCGTCGGCTGAGCCGTGCCCACGAGCTTCGCGCCCAGCTAGGCGGCGTCCGCGGCGAGCTGCGCTTCGACCGCTCGGTACACGTTGCCGTGGACCCGGTCGGCGTCCGAGCGCCGTCACGATCCCGTCTGCGTCGAGCACAGCCATCACCCGCGGCTTGACGCGGGCCAGTCGCAGCGTGACGCCGTCGGCCGCTGCGACCTCGTTTATCTCGGTGAGCTTGGAGCATCCTTGCGAGTCGATGAAGTCGACGCCCTCGAGGTCGAGCACGAGCGCGTGGGTCGTCGGGGTGCTGTTCTGGATGATCGCGCGGACACGCTCGTCGAGGGCCTCCGCGGTGGCGAAGAACAGCCCGCCGTCGACCCGGAGCACGGCGATGCCCGGGAACGTCTCGTCCCCCGGATTCGTGTCGAGTTCGCGGAACACCTGAGTGCCCGGCTCACGGCCGAGCACCGGTATGGCCGGCGTTGTTGCCACGTAGATCAACCAGCCGAGCGAGAGGATGACGCCGATCACGACTCCGGCGAGCACGCCTGCAGAGAGCACGCCGACGATCGCCACGACAGCGATCAAGAAATCGAACCGCGCGACGCGGCGGAGTCGCTTCAGCTCGGCGACATCGATCATTCCGAAGACGACCGCGTCGATGATCACGGCCCCGAGCACAGCCTTCGGGAGAGCCGAGAACAGCGGGGCGAGCACGACCAGCGTTCCCAGGACGAGCGCCCCGGTGACGAGCGATGCGACCGGTGTCCTCGCGCCGGCCGATTCGTTCAGCGAGCTCGCCGAGAGGCTCGTGGAGACCGGCATCCCCTGAAACACCCCTGCGCCGACATTTGCCACGCCCTGGGCCACCGACTCTTGGTTGACGTCGATGCGGTAGCGGTGCCGCGTCGCGAACGCCCGCGCGTCGCCGGCGGTTTGCGAGAAGCCGATCAGCAGCAACGCGGCCGATGCGATGGTGATGACGCTCAGGTGGTCCCGGACGAAGTCGAGATCGGGTAGCTCAGGCGACGGCAGGCCGCGTGGCACGTCCCCGACGAGTGCGACGCCGTGAGCACCGAGGTCGAACAGCCATGACGCGAGAAGCCCACCCACGACCAGCACCAATGCGCCGGGTATCGCGGGCGCAATGAACCGCAGTCCCAGGATCACGGCGAGCGCGACGACACCGACGACCAGTGTCGTCCAGTGAATGTCGTCGAGGGAGCCGATCCATGTCGCGAGTTCGCGCCACGCGCTGTCACCCTCGGACGAAGTCCCCGTCAGTTTCGGCAGCTCTCCGATCACGACGTCGACCGCAGCCCCGGCCAGGAACCCCGTCACCACGGCTTTCGAGAGGAACTGGGCGATCCAGCCCATCTTGAACAGTGCAAGCAACAGGAACAGCACACCGGTGACCAGCGTGATCGCCGCCACGAGCTGCGCCGCCTCTTGGCCCCCGACGCCGGTCGCGAGCACCGCCCCACCTGCAACCGCTGCAAGCGACGAGCTCGGCCCGGTCGAGATCTGCCGCGAGGTGCAGAACAATGCGTACAGAATCGCCCCGGCCGCCGCGGCGTAGAGGCCGTTCTGCAGCGGCACACCGGCGATGCCGGCGTACCCCAGGTTCTTCGGCACGATCAGCGCCGTGACGGCGATCCCGGCGGCGACGTCTCCTCGCAGCCAACGGCGGTCGTAATCGGGCAACCACCCGGCGATCGGGAGAACGCGCCGCAGTACCCCCGCGGGGCCTGCCGTCGTCTGATCACTCACGCGCAAGACTTCTCAACGGGGATGGGCGAGCATATGCCGCGGCGAGGCGTCGAGGGCTGGCTGCGGCAACCGTGATGGGCGAATCCGCTGGCCGAATCCGACCGCTAACGCCAGAGACGACCCGGGTCCTCGAACGATGAGAAGATGGGCACAACGGCGAAAAGGAGGAGGGGCAGGATGGCACGGAACAGCAGTTGGAGCGGGTGGATCGGATTCGCGGGCTGGCTGATGTTCATCATCGGCACGCTGGAGTTCTTCGAGGGCCTGATCGCCGTCATCCGGGGTCAGTACTACGTCTTGAGCGCAAACCAGATCGTGGTCTTCGACATGAGGACCTGGGGCTGGATCACGATGTTCTGGGGGATCGTCGTCGCCTTGGCCGGTTTCGGTCTTCTCTCCGGCTCAGGCTGGGCACGCTGGTTCACGATCGTCGTCGGGAGTCTCACCTTCCTCCTCCAGCTCGGCTTCGTCGGTGGCGCGCAATATCCGTTGTGGGCTCTGACGGTGCTCGCATTGACCGGGGTCGTGCTCTACGCGCTGATCGTGCACTGGGACGACGCGGTGGACGCGGTGGGCTGAACGGTCCTCGGGGCGGGGGCTGAATCCGGATGGCCGGATTTGGGCCGTCCCGATCCTCGTCCTGGCGGCCACAACCGGGCCCTCCGAGGGAGGCCGCTGCTCGCTTGACACATACTCCGTCCAGATATATCTTTCCGATGCATGGAACCTACCGCCGTCACGTGGGCGGTGCTCGGGCTGATCGCGCTCGCGCCGCGCAGCGGCTACGACATCAAGCGCATCATCGACCGGACGATTCGCCACTTCTGGGCGGCGAGCTACGGCCAGATCTATCCCGAGCTCGCGCGGCTCGAGGCGGCGGGCTGGGTCGCGGGAGCCGACGCATCGCGCGGCGGGCGCTCGCGGCGGGTGTTCACCATCACGCCCGAGGGACGGCAGGCGTTGCGCGACTGGCTGCAGGGGCGGGAGACGCGCGTCGAGCTGCGGGACGAGTCGCTGCTGCGGCTCTTCTTCGCGGATGCCGCGCCGGCGGAGCTCGGGCTGGGGCTGTTGCAGGCGCGGCGGCAGGGCTACGAGCAGATGCTCGAGCAGCTGCGCGCGCTCGACGACGGCACCGGCCCCGACTCGACGTTCGTGGATCTCGTCTACCGGTGGGGCCTCGACTACTGCGAGTGGGGGATCGAATGGTGCAGGCAGCAGGAACGCCGCTTGCGCCCGGCAGCGTGAACGAGATGCCGGAGCCGACCTGGCGGTCGCTCCTGCAGCGGGGGATGCCGCAGTTCGGGATCGAGAGCATCGTGCCGGTGGTCGTCTTTTACGGCGCGTGGAAGCTCCTCGGGCTCGCGGGCGCCGTGGTGTGCGCCATGGTGCTCTCGCTGGCGGTCGCCGGCTGGCAGATCCGGCGCGAGCGGGGCGGCGCACTCGCCGTCGCGACGACGATCTTCGTCGTCATTCAGGCGCTCGTCGCGCTCGCGGCACACAGCGCGACGGTCTATCTCGCCCAACCCGTCGTCCTGAGCGCCTGCTGGGGTCTCGTCTACCTCGGGTCGGTGATCGTGGGCCGGCCGCTGATCGGCGTGTTCGCGAACGCGTGGTACCCCTTCCCGCCGGAGTTTCGCGCGAGTGCGCCGTACCGGCGCGAGTTCGGGATGCAGTCGGTCGTCTGGGGCGTCTACTGCCTCGGGCGCGCGGCGCTTCGCCTCGTCGTCCTGCTCGGGTCCGGCGTCGGAGGCTTCGTCCTCGTTTCGACCGTGACCGGGGCGCCGATCCTGGTCGCGCTCGTCTTCTGGGGGCTCTGGCACGCGCGGCGCACCTTCAGCCAGCTCGAGGTCACGCCTCGAGCCGCGGCGTCCGCACCGGCCGTGTGACGGCGGAGCTCAGAGATCGAGGCTGACGGGGAACGTCGCCATCCAGACGAGCGCCACGGCGAACACCGCCCAGCCCATCCCGAGCACGACACCCTGCGACCTGTGCGTTCCCAGCCGCGTGCTGATGCCCGCGAAGAAGAGCGCCGTCGCGAAGAGCACGACGCACAACGTGTACTTGTCCGCCCGCTGGACCTGGGCCTGCGCCACGGCGGCCTGGTCGCCCCCGCGTGTCTCGAGGCGGTCCGCGTTCGCGAGTGCAGCAGACTTGTACTCCGGCATGGCGAACGGCGTCAGCGGCGCCTTCGAGTTCGTGAGCGGCTTCGTGGCGATCCAGGCCACGACGGCAGGCCGAAACTCGGGCCGGAAGCGGCGGAAGTAGAAGGCGGCGAGCTTCCCGTCGCCGTGCGAGTAGGCGTCGACCCATTGCGTGAACGTGAGTGCGTCGATCTGGATCTGGCGGTTCGCGATCCCTGCCGCGCGGTTCGCCTGGACGCGTGCCGCTGTCGAGCGGTTGCCGGCGAGCGCCTGCTCGCTCCGCCAGTGCGCGGCCTGGTAGGTGGCCCACGCGACCGCGACCGCTGCGACCGCAAGCAGGATCGTCGAGAGGAGCTCGATCCGATGCCGTGCCCGCGGCTGCTCGTGAGGACCGGCAGCTGCCGTCTCAGCCGCTCCGCGGGATGCCTCGCTCGTCACACGGGATCAGCCTCCTCCCGCCGACGATCGCCGCCTCATGGTCGAGGATCCGCAGTCCCCGCTCCATCGCGACCGGGCGGAGCCCGCCGACGCCGGAGTGGTACGGATTGTCGAGGAACCACACGAGCAGCAGCGTCGACGAGATCACGATCGCCACGCCGCCGATCATCGTCGCCTGCACGATGGCGCGCTCGCCGCTGTCGGCGAAGAACATCATGAAGACGAAGATGACCGCCGCGCTGAGCAGCAGCACGATCCAGAGCGGCAGCGGGATCACTCCCTCGGCGCCGTGGGTCCGGTCGGCGCGCGCATTCTCGCGATCGGAGCGCTGGTCGAGCCACTTGGAATAGGCCGCCTGCTCGGAGGCCGACCGCGGCTCGACGGTCTTGAGAGTGCGGAACGTGGCGACGCCCCACGGATTGGGTGTGTCGCCGAGGGTGCCCGCCTGCATCTGCGGCCACTCCTGGTGGATCACCGTTCGCGCGTAGCAGACGAGCTCGCCCGAGAGGCGGGCACGGGCGGCGACCGGGAAGAACTGCGCCGTCTCGAACTGCTGCGTCACGATCTCCGACTCCGACTCGGCGCCGCTCCGCGAGGTGTCGAAGCTCTCGAACGCCAGGAAGACGACGAACCCGAGGAGCACGGCGAACCCCGTCGCGAGGACGCCGAAGACCCCGGAGGCGCGGTCGCCGTCCTCGAAATAGCTTCCCGCCGGGGCTCCTCGGCGGACGAGCAGCATCGTCGCGATCGCGAGGGCCGTGACGATCACGACGACGAGGCCTGCCCAGACAATGCTCACGGCATCCTCACCGGGCAGTCACCGGAGGACCGAACGCCTCCGGACCAGTGGTGTTCCCCGACCACCGGCGCATCCTGACGCAACTCCCGGACGGCCGGGGCCCGTGGGGGGTTGCGCGGCTTCGGTCGACGCTCGTTGCCGCCGGCCGACCGCCATCGTAGGCTGGGCGCGTGGCTGCAGCTCTCGCACTCGTCGCGGCATTCCTCTTCGCGCTCGCGGCGGCGCTGCAGCAGAAGGGGGCCCTGAACCTCCCGACGATCTCGCTGGCCGACCCGAAGTCGTTCGTGCGGCTCCTCGGCCAGACGATGTGGCTGCTCGGCACGCTGGCGTTGTTCACGGGCTACCTGTTCCAGGCCGGCGCGCTCGACCGTGGGCGCCTCTCGGTCATCCAGCCGCTGCTCGTCACGACCGTCGTCTTCGCCCTGCCGCTCGGGTACTTCCTGACGAAGCAGCACGTGGGCCGTCGCGAGGTGATCGGTGCGGTCGTGATCATCATCGGGCTCGGGTTGTTCGTCCACTTCGGCGACCCGGCCGGCGGAAACGAGAACGCCTCCAACACGCAGTGGGCGATCACCATCGCCCTGCTCTCTCTGGTCTCTATCCTGTTGCTCGTCTTCGGCGGCGGTGGGGGCCTCTCGATGAAAGCGGCGGTGTACGGCACCGTCGCCGGAATCCTGTTCGGGCTCTCGTCCGCGCTGACGAAGCCGACACTCGACTTCCTCCACGAGAGCGTGAGCACGATGCTCTCGCACTGGGAGTGCTACGCGCTCGCGGTGGCCGGCGTCCTCGGGTTCGTGTTGCAGCAGGTCTCGCTCGGAACGGGTCGTCTCGCTCCCTCCGTCGCCACGGTCTCGGTCGCCAACCCCATCGTCGGGATCCTGATCGGGATCCTGTTGCTGGACGAGCGGTTGAGCCGGCCGCTCTGGCACGTCGTCGTCGCGTTCATCGGCCTCGGCCTCGCGCTCGTCGGCGCGGTCGTCATCTCGCTCGCGCGCGAGGCCGCGAAGGACGAGATCCCTGCCTTGGAGGCAGCGGAGGGGTCCGTCGCGACGGCGTAGCCGCGCCGGCACAGTGTGTGGTCCACGCCGGGGGTCATGTCCTGGTCTATGCGCTCGCGGCGGCGGCAAGCCCGCTCGTGCTGACGGCGACCTTCGTCGTCATCCGGAGCGGGAGGCCGCGCACGAACGGGGTCGCCTTTCTCAGCGGCTTCCTCCTCGGGACGGCGATCGCGTGCGGTCTCGGCCTGATCGCAGGCCAGGCCGCGGTCGACCGGCTCGACTCTCACGAGACGATCGAAACGGTGCTGGCTCTCCTGCTCGGGGTCGCGCTGCTGGCCGTCGGTCTGCGGGCGCGGCATGCCCCACCCCGGCAGGAGGCGGCCGAGGGGAGCCGTGCGAATGCGATCCTGGCGGGGCTCGGCCACGTGCGGCCGGCAGCGGCGCTCTCGATGGCCGGGCTGCTCGGGTTCGGAGGGCCGAAGCGGCTCGTGCTCACGTTTCTCGCCATGACATCGGTCAGCGAAGCCAGCGTGGGCGACGTCGCCGATCTAACACTCGTTCTCGTCTACATCGTGGTCGCCACGGTGCTCGTCTGGGTGCCGGTCGGGATCGTGATCGTCGCCGGGGAGCGGGCCGCGGTGATCCTCGAGCGCGGCCAATCCTGGCTGACCACGCACGCGACGGCGCTGCGCGTGTGGCTCTCCCTGGGGATCGGCGCCGCGCTGGTCGTGGATGCGCTCCTGCGCCTGTTCGCATGACCGCTGCACACGGCGCCTGACCCCGCGTATCGTCCTCGCCCGGGATGGCGAACGAGGCCGTGATCGAGTGGCTGCTCGCGGGCGACCCGGTCATCCGCTGGCAGGTGCTGCGCGACCTTTTCGACGAGCCGGCCGAGGTGTGGGAGAAGGAGCGGCGCCGGACCGTCGACACCGGCTGGGTGGCGGACCTGCTCGAGCGGCGAGGATCCGACGGCGAGTGGCCGAAGGGACGGTGGACGGATTCTGTCTGGACACTGCTGCTGCTGGTCGCGTGCGGGCTTCCCGAGGATCACCCGGCTGCGGCCGCCCCCGTGGAGCGTCTGCTCGGACGGTTCATGCCCACCGGCGCCGACGTGGATCGCGGGTTCATGTTGAAGCGCGTCGATCTCTGCCACCTGGGCTTCTGGCTCGGGCTCGGCGCGTACTTTCTGGACGGCGATCCGCGGCTCGCTCCCCTCGGTGAGGCGGTGCTCAGCGCACAGCTCGACGACGGCGGATGGAACTGCCGCGTGCGAAACCGGCCGGGCACACGTCACGGCTCGTTCCACACGACGTTCAACGTGCTGGAGAACCTTCGCCTCGCGGCCGCCCGGAGCGCGGTCTCGGAGCAGGCGTTCCGTGACGCCGAGGCTCGCGCGCTCGAGTTCATGCTGGCGCACCGGCTGTACCGCTCCGACCGAACGGGAGACGTGATCTCCGATCGCTTCACCGAACTCACGTACCCGTGGCACTGGCACTACACGGTGCTGCGCGGCCTCGACTATGTGCGTCTCACGCCGGCGATCGCCGACGAGCGCCTGGACGACGCCGTCCGCCTCCTGCGCGAGAAGCGCCGGCCCAACGGGCGGTGGCCGCTGCAGAAGCGCATTCCCGGCACGCTCCTCGTCGAGATGGAGAAGCCCGGCGGCGACAGCCGGTGGAACACCCTCCGGGCGCTCCGCGTCCTGCGGTGCCGGGACGTCTAGTGTGCACGTTGACGGGGGGTGTGTCATGCAGGACACCATCAGACGGCATCCACGGATCACGCTCTGGATCGGCCTGATTGCGGTGGCGGGGCTCGCGCTCGCGCTCGTCGCGGTCCTGACCCGCGGCGGGGACGCGACGACGGCGACGACCACGGTCGCGGTCACCGTCACGCGCACGACGACGACGCCGGCGGCGACCGCGACGACCGGCACCGCGACGACCGGGACGGGGGCGGTGCAGGCACGATCGGGAGTGACGACGGTCGTGCGCGACGTCGGTCCGTTCACCGGCGTGAACCTCGCCGGAGCGAACGTCGTCAACGTCCACGTCGGCGGCGCCCGCAGCGTGACAGTGACCGGCGAGCGGCGCATCCTCCCGCTGGTGAAGACCACCGTCCGGTCGGGCGAGCTGGTGATCTCGAACAGCGGCCGCTTCACGACGCAGGCGCCGCTCCACGTCGACGTGACGTTGCCGACGCTGTCGTCGGTCGCCCTGGACGGCAGCGGCCGGCTCACGGTGGACGGCGTGAACGCGCCGCATTTCGCGGTCGTCCTCGGCGGGAGCGGGGTCGTGCGCGCGGCGGGCCGGACCGACGATCTGCGGGCGGAGCTCAAGGGCGTCGGCGCGGTCGAGCTCGCGCAGCTCGTCGCGGCGAATGCACGCGCGGTCCTCGGCGGCTCGGGCCGGTTGGCGGTCAACGTGACGCGCTCGCTGCAGGCGTCACTGTCCGGGACCGGTTCGATCGTCTATGGCGGGAGCCCGGCGGACGTGAAGAGCGAGGTGACCGGGAGCGGCACGATCACCAGCGGGTGAGGCCGCCGCGATCGTGCATGGGCGCAAGGACCGCGCGAGCGCGCTAGGTTTCCCCGATGTCGATCGAGTTCGCCGCGCAGCGGCTGGAGATCGGGGACGTCGTCCTGGTCGACCTCCCCGGAGAGGGCCAGCTCGAGGCGACCGTGGTGCGGCCGGTCGAGCGAACGGCGACAACCGTCCGCGCGACGCTTCGCGCCGGCGGCCGGGAGGACTTTGCCCAGGAGTGGGCCGTCGGCGAGCTGGTCACGGTCGTGCGCGGCCCCTGACGCGCCGCAACGCGTCCCCCGTTCGAGTGTTGCGCCAGCCCCGCCCGCGAGCGGATAGTTCGACGTGCGGCAAATCACGAGGCGAGAGGCATCTGCGGCGATGCGAGTACGACTCTCTGATCCGACCCTCTTCGACGACCTGCGCACCTACCTAGCGCGGAGAGCGTGCGTCGTCCGCCGGGCGGAAGGCCAGCGGCTCGAGGTCGAGGTCCCGGAGGCGACCGACCCGATGACGGCGCGCCGTGAGCTGGAGCTCTATCTCGCCTCGTGGCGCGTCTCGCACGGCGATGTCGTCGTGGACGTCGACGACGCCGCGGCCTGCTAGCCCCGCGATCGCCCCATCTACACTGGCTCGATGCGACGCCGTCTGCTCCCGCTGGGCGTTCTGTTCGTGGTTGCGACGTCGTTCGTGCCGCGTGCTCTGGCCGACGGCGACCCCGCCAGCGACGTCCTGCTGACGGAGGACGCCTACGTGCCCGCCGAGAGCCTTCGCGGTGCGCCGGCCGCAGCCCTGCAGAAGGCGATCGCCGCCGCCTACGGCCGCGGTTTCCGCGTCAAGGTCGCGGTGATCGCGACGAAGACGGACCTCGGTGCAGTCCCGCAGCTCTTCGGCAGCCCGAACAAGTATGCGAGCTTCCTCGGCAAGGAGATCGCGTTCTACTACGTCGGCCCGCTGCTCGTGGTCATGCCCAAGGGGTTCGGGATCTACGACGGCGGCCGCACGACGGCCGCGGAGCAGCGGGCGCTGAAGGGGGTCGCCGTCTCGGGCAGCACGTCGGACGCCCTGATCGCCGTGGCGTCAGCCGCCGTGAAGAAGCTGAACGCGGCCGGAGCGCTCAAGTCCAAGGACATCCTGGCGCCGACGGCGCTGCCGCTGAGCACGACCGTGCGTGCCGGGCAGCCGGCGAAGCTCGGCTTCAAGGTGCTCGAGGACAGCCAGCGGGCCGGCGCGACGGTCACGGTCTACGCAGGCGACGCCAAGCTGGCCACGCTTCGTATGCCGCTGCGGCACACGGTCTACATGGACACGCACTTCCTCACCTGGCGGGCGCCGGATCCCCTCCCGGCGGAGCCGCTGCGGTTGTGCGTCGTGGCTACAGACGCGGCCGGCAACCGGAGCAGGCAGAACTGCCTGCCGATTCCGACGGCGAAGTAGCGCGACCCGGCTCGTCGGGGCGTCAACGCGGGAAGCGGAAGCTCCGGTGCGGTGGGACGTACGGGCCGATCTCCACCACGATCTGGGCGTGCGGAGCAAGCGGGATCCGGCGGACGTCGCCGCGCCAGCGCCTCCCCGCGACCCAGGCCCGCACCCCGCGGCCGGTCGCGTCGCGGAACCCGGCAAGCCGGGCCCGCGCGAGCGGCTGGCCCCAGAGTCGGAACAGATGGCCGATCGTCCGTGGTCGGCCGACGGCGACCTCGACCACGCCTGTCGGCGCGGTCGTCCGGAGCGAATACGAGCAGCGTCCCCGGCGCACGTACGCCCCGTCGCGGGCGAGCGGCGGCGCCATTCCGATCCCGGCCGGCAGAAGGAGCACGCGGCCTCGCGCGAAGAGCTCGACGTGGGCGAGCACACGCGCGCCCGGACTGCGCAGACAGCGGTCGCCTGCCACGGGCTCCGCCCGCGCGACCGCAGGGGAGGTCGGCCCGACGAGAAAGCCGGCTCCGACTCCGATCGGGGTCGGAACCGGTGCGGCGGACGCCGCGCCCGTCAGGAGGAGCACTCCCACGAGAGCCGCCGAGAGCCTGCGCACCCGCACCGTCTCAGCCTAGACGGCGTGCAGACGGGCGGCGAGAGCAAAAGAGCGAGAACAGAGGGCGCCGGGCCCGGCGCCCTCCACCGCTCAGCGCGGGATGTTCACGAGGCCGATGCCGGGCACGACCATCCGCTGACCAGGCTTGACCAGGTCGCTGAGGACGATCTGCTTCGTCGCCTGCTGGGGTGCCGAGGGCTCCCCCGGCGGAATGCGGCCCTGCGCGCCTGCGACGAGGCCCAGCGCGAGGATTGCCGGCAGCGCGATGCGCACGATCTTCATTGTCTTCCTCCTGTCGCTCCGGCCGCTCGTGCGGCCCTCCCACAGGAGACTCGGCGGCGGTAAAGGCCGCCTTCGCCGCCGGTAAACCGTTCTCGGGGACGACACTCGATCGTTCCCGCGGCCGATGTCCCGTGCCGCCGTCCGTCGTACCGTCACCTGAGCAGACGGAGACGAGAGGAGCGGACCATGTACGGGATCACGAACGCGCAGCTGCCGGCCTCCTGGCTCAGCACGCGGCTCGGCGCCGACGCCGACGAGCTCGAAGGACTTCGGCGCGGCGGCGAGCTCTTCGCGGTGGAAGGCGACGGCGAATGGCTCTATCCGGCCTGGCAGTTCGGCCCGGGTGGACAGGTGCCGCGGGGCGTCCGGCAGGTCGTCCGCACCGCGCAGGCGCGTGGCCTGACCGAGGCGCGCCTCATCGAGGTGCTGCGGCGGCGCGTCGGGCTGGTGGGCGGCCAGCGGCTCGTCGACCTGCTGTTTGCGGGCGACTCGGCGCGGGTCGTCTCCGAGGTCCAGGCCGCCGCGGCGGTCTGAGCTAGCCGATCCGGAACGTGGCGGCGAGCCTCGTGCCGCCGCCCTCCGGGCTCTCGAACCAGAAGGTGCCGCGGGCGGCCTCGACCCGGTCGCGCAGACCGCGGATGCCGGTGCCTGCCGCGCTCGCGCCGCCGCACCCGTCGTCGGCGACGGCGCACGTGAGCAGGCCGTCCGCCTGCGAGACGCGCACCGAGGCGGACGTCGCCTCTGCGTGCTTGGCGGAGTTCGTCAGCGACTCCGCGACGAGATAGTAGATGGCGGCCGCGACGTCCTCGGTGACGTCGCCGGCCTCGACCGACACCTCGACGGGCATCGGCGCCCGCGCGCCGAGGCCCTGGAGCGCGCGCTCGAGCCCGAACTCGGCGAGGACGGCAGGGTGGAGGCCGTGCGCAAGACGCCTGAGCTCCTCGATCGCGACGGCTGCGTCCTCGGCCGCCTTCGTGAGCAGCTCCGCGACGCCTTGCCCGCCGACCTCCAGCCGCTGCAGCGCCCAGCGGAGCGCGAGCGAGAGGGCCACGAGTTGCTGCTGTGCGCCGTCGTGGAGGTTCCGCTGCAGCCGCGCCCGCTCCGCGTCGCTCGCACGCAGCACGCGGGCCCGCGACTCGAGCAGCTGCTCGCGCGCGTCGGCGCCGACGATCGCGACCGAGAGCAGCTCCGCGAACTCGTGCAGGCGCTGCTCGATCCCGTCCGCGAAGGGCGACTGCTCGCCCGTGACGACGATCACGGCGCCCCAGGGCCGCCCGTCGACGAGAATCGGGGCGGCGGCGCTGGCCGTGAGGCCGTGCTCCCGAATCGCGTCGGCCACCTCGCCCTCGAGGTCGTCGTAGTTCTCGAGCCTGTGGGGCTCGGCCGAGCGGTACACGCGCGCGACGGCGGAGTCGGCGGCCAGCGAGATGCTCGAGCCGAGCGGGAAGGCTGGGATCTCGTCCAGTGAGAAGCGGCCGACGACCGTCGCCGTCTCGTCGTCGTTGTAGCGCAGGATCGCGGAGGTGCGGCCGCCGATCACGCGGGCCATCTCACCCGTGACGGCCTGGAAGATCTCGTCCGGCTGGTGGCTCGTCGCCACGAGCGTCGCCACGCGGCGCAGGGCGCTCTGCTCGGCCGCGAGCCGCGTCAGCTCGACCAGCCGGGACTCGAGCATCTGGTGGAGCGAGCGCACCTCCGCCGAGGCCCGCTCGCGCTCGCCGAGCCGAAGGCCGGCCGTGACGATGCAGACCGGCGTCCCGTCCTCCGCGGTGATCGGACGGTTCGACCAGGCGACGAGGAAGCGCGAGTGGTCCTTCGCGACCCACTGTCCCACCATCGGGGTCGGGCGGCGGGTCTCCCAGCTGCGCTCGAGGAAGACGTGGAAGTTGTCGCGCTCCTCGGGCGGGATGACGAGATCGCACGCGTCTGCGCCGACCGCCTCCTCGGCGGTGTAGCCGGTGGCCTCCTGGCACTGGCGGTTGAAGTGCAGGATGCGGCCGTCCGGCGCGAGGATGCACACGAGCGAGTGCGAGGTCTCGACCAGGGCGTCCACGATGGCGAGCTTGGTGGCGCTGGCCGCGATCGTCACGCCTTCGGACATCTCGCTCACGGTAGCGGAGGCTCCGGCCCGGCTACTGGAGGTCCGCGGGCGTCAGCTGCTCCGTCAGCAGGCGCCGGAAGCGGGCGCGATCGCCGTCGACCCAGTCGCCGACGAGCCGCTCGCCGCTCGAGTAGTTGAAGACGTAGGAGCGCCACGTCGGGTCGGTCACGAACTGGATGTGCTTCGCCGCGCGGTCGTCGTTCGCGAGC
This sequence comes from uncultured Actinomycetes bacterium, assembly GCA_963704025.1. Taxonomy (GTDB): domain Bacteria; phylum Actinomycetota; class Thermoleophilia; order Gaiellales; family Gaiellaceae; genus CAVPGP01. Next base: position 87,752 of record CAVPGP010000002.1, read on the forward strand.
GCCCAGCGCTTGTAGTAGTCGCGCACCTCCTCGAGAGGCACGCCGTCCCGATGGATCTGGAGCGCCGTGTTGGCCGAGACGAAGCCGAGCGTACGCGACGCGGCGCGAAGCGCCCGGCTGCGCTCGACGTGGTACGGGATCCCGAGCGGCCGGAGCATCGCCGCTCCCCAGTCGTCGGGATCCTCGTCCAGGACGATCGCGAGCGCGTTCGTCGCGATTCCCTCCGAGAGCAGCGACTGGGGCGTCGGAACAAGGAGGAGCGTCTCCTCGAGCCGCCCCTCGGACTGGACCTGCAGCGCCTCCTTGAGCGCGTGCTCGGTGTGATGGCCGGGGTACATCTCGTGCGCGACGAGGTCGGGCAGGTTGTACGAGCGGGTGGGGAGGTCGGTGTTCAGCACCGACCGGCTGCGGAGGCCGCCGAGGTAGTAGTTGAACCCGGCCCATGGCTCGTTCGTGACGAGCTCCGACTCGACCTCCTCGCCTGCCGGAAGCTGGACGAGCGCGCCCGTGCGCTCGCGGAGCTCAACCTTGAGGGCGTCCATGGCCGGGCCGATGAGCTCGGCCGGGACGACCTGCGTCTCGTTCCATGCCTGGTAGCGCTCGTGGAGGTCCCCGCCGCCCGGAAGGGCGTCGTCGAGGAGCCCGAGCGCCTCCGCGAACTCCTGCTCGGGAGTCGGTGCGGGTCGGACCCCGTAGCAGCGCTCGACCTCGTCGACGTAGTCGACCGCCTCGCCTGCCAGGCGCCGCGCCGCGGTCTCCGCGCCGAGGAGCTGGGCTCCGAGCCAGCGCCGGCGCTGCTCGTTCTCGAGCGCGCCGAGCTCGCCGCGGAGCGCGACCGCCTCGGCCACGAGCGCCGCGGCCGGCACGAGCTCCTCGGACTCGGCCTGCTCCTTCAGCTCGGCCGGGCCGTAGTAGGCGTCGACGTAGCCCTCCACGTGGCGCCCCAGCCGGAGCCCGAGGAGGAGGTAACGCTCGATCATGGCCAGGCGGACGATAACCGCCTGGCCGACTCGTCGAGGTGCTCCGGGATCACCTTGACGTCGGCCAGCACCGGCATGAAATTCGTGTCGCCGCTCCAGCGCGGGACGACATGCAGGTGGACGTGGTCCTCGATGCCGGCGCCGGCCACGCGGCCGATGTTCCAGCCGAGGTTGAAGCCGTGTGGCGAGTATTCGCGCTCGAGCGCCTGCATCCCGCGCGCGGCGAGCGCATGGATCTCGGCCGCCTCCGCGGCCTCGAGCGATCCGAACTCGCCGGTGTGACGGAGCGGCGCCACGAGCAGATGCCCCGACGCGTACGGGAACTTGTTCAGCAGCACGAGCGCGCGCTCGCCCCGGTGCACGAGCAGGCGCTCCTCCGGCTCGCAGAAGATGCAGCGGGAGGGCCCGTCGTCGGGCGAGCCGACGTACTCGAGCCGCCAGGGAGCCCACAGCCGGTCCGGCACGCGCACAGCCTATGTGCCGCGCGGGCGTTCCCTCGATCGAGGGAACCTGGACGCGGCGCGGCCGCCGACGGTCTATGGTCTTCGTTGCGCTCGAGCGCGGGTCATGGGCAGGGCGCGGACGACTCGAGTCGACGCGCGGGGTTGAACTCACTGAGACGAAAGGATCGGCTGATGACCGTTCGCAATGCGGCCGTGCTGGTCGCGTTGGCTCTTCTCGCGCTCGCACCGGCAGTCGGTGCTGCAGTCCGGGCGACGTCCTACACGGACGCCGCCGGGGATTCGCTGACTGCACCGGACGAGACCGCCATCGCGGTCTCGAACGACGCCGCCGGAGCGATCACCTTCAAGGTGACGGTCGCGAATCGGCCCGGACCGCTCAACGGCGACGATGCCGTCGCCGTCGCGATCGACGCCGACCGAAATGCCGGCACCGGCGATTCCGACGGGATGGAATATCTCGTCGCGCTCGGCCCGGGCGGCGCAGCGGCGCTGAAGTGGGACGGGTCGCACTACGCGGCCTACGCACACGGGCCGGTCTCCGGCTCGTACTCGTCCGGGACGGCGCAGATCACGATCGGCAAGGCCGATCTCGGCGGTGTGGCCGCGTTCGACTTCTTCACGATGACGCTCGCCGCCGACGCACCTCAGCAGGACCGGGACTACGCGCCCGAGAACGGCGTCTTCACGTACACGCTGACGGTGCCTCCGAAGGCGACCCCTGCGAAGATCGGGTCGGCAGACACGTACTTCACGGCGGCGGCGCCGAAGGCGGGCAAGGTGTTCGGCGTCACGGGAGTCACCGTCTACCTCACGGACAAGACGTTTGGCAAGACGTCGCCGGCCTCCTGCAGCGCCAAGCTCGCAGGGAGGGCGCTGAACCCTGTCGGCCGCTGCCGGTGGAAGGTTCCCGCGACCGCGAAGGGCAAGAAGCTCGTCGTGACCGTCTCGGTCTCGTACAAGGGTCACGCGGGGACGATCGAGCCCTACGTCTTCAAGATCAGGTAGCCGCGCGGCCGCGCAGGCGCCGGAGCTGCTCGCGCAGCACGGCGCCTGCCGTGCGCGGCTGGAGCTCGGCGCAGAGGACTGCCGAGGCGCCGGGCCCGCGGTCGCCGTACCGCACGCCGCCCGGTTGGAAGTCGGGAGCGCTGCGCCACCCGTGCTCGCCGAGCTCGTACACCTCGTGCTCGAAGACCACGAACCCGGTGCCCCGGAAGAGATCGAGCCAGCGGTCCGGATCGAGCTGGACGAACCAGCCGTGCTCGCCGGGCTCGCCCGTCGGCACCGTGATCAGCAGGCGCCGTCCGACCCGGGCGAGCTCGCGCAGCGCCTGCTCCATTCCGCCGGGCTCGTCGGCGAGCCCGTAGCGCTCGTTGTCCCGGCCGACATGCTCGACCGTCGAGACGCAGAAGACGACGTCGAACTCCCGGTCTCGAAACGGCAGCGCCCGCAGGTCGGCCTGGACCGGCTCCAGCCCCGGCACCTCGGCAGACGCGAGGTCGACGCCGACCAATCGCTGCGTCCCGAGGCCGCCGACCGCCGCGAGCCAGGCGGGCTCCGCGAATGCGTAGCCGACGTCGAGCACGCTCGGCTCGCCGCGATAGCGGGCGAGCACCCACGGGATCTCGATCGGCCGCTCGTCCGAGCCGGCGGGCGCCGTCAACTCGCGCGGCCGCTCGTTGGAGGTGCGCGCCCAGCGGGCGAACGTGACCGCGTCGTCGAGGAGGCGCACCCGCTCGAACTCGTCGTTGCCCACCAGCTCGCGCAGCAGCGTGGCGGGGGAGAGCGTGCCCTGCTCGAGCTTGGCGACGTCACGCGCGAGCGCGTCCGGCTCGGGCTCCCGCCGGAGCGCCAGGCGGTAGAGGTTCCGGACGAGCCGCTCGGGCGGCACCCGGGCGACCTTCAGCTGCGCGTCGAGGCGGGGATCCACCCGGGCGATCGTGCTACAGCCAGCGCTTGGAGCGGAAGAACCAGACCATGGCGACGATCGTCACCGCCATCGACGCGACGATCGCCCAGAACGCGTGCGCCGTGCCGAAGCCGGGGAAGTGCACGTTCATCCCGAAGATGCTGGCGATCAGGGTGAGCGGCAGCAGGATCACGGAGAAGACGGTCAGGATCCGCAGGACGTCGTTCTGCTGATGCGAGATCACCGACTCGTTCGTGTCCTCGAGCGCCTCGACGACCTCCTTGAAGTTGTCGAGCAGGTCCCAGATCCGCTCCGCTGCGTCGACGACGTCGTCGAAGTAGAGCTCGAGCTCCTCCGGCAGGAACCGCTCGACGCGCCGCTCGAGCAGGCGCAGGGTCGAGCGCTCCGGCTTGATGATCTTCCGGTAGCTGATGATCTCCTGCTTGACGTTCGAGATGTCCCGGACGACCTCGCGGGAGTGGCCCTCGAGGAACATCTCGTCCTCGATCGAGTCCAGCTTGTGGCCGATCTTGTCGAGGATGGGGAAGCAGTAGTCGAAGAGGTCGTCCAGCACCTCGTAGAGCAGGCGGCCCGCGCCCTTGGAGAAGAGCAGCTCGCGCAGCGCCTCGTCCTCCTCGCAGCGGCGGAAGAGCCGCGTCACCGGCAGCAGCTCGACGGTCGGCAGCGTCACGAGGTAGTCCGGGCCGAGGAAGAAGTCGAGCTCGGCGGCGTTCAGCCGCTGGATCGCCTTGTCGTAGACCGGGAAGTGGAGGACGCCGAAGAGGTAGCCGTCGTCGGCGTAGTCGTCGATCTTCGGCCGCTGCCGGCGTGAGAGGACGTCCTCGACGTCCAGCGGGTGCCACCCGAAGCGCCGCGCGAGCTCCTCGGCCGTCTCCTGGTCGGGCCGGTCGAGATGGATCCACGTGAGCCCGTTGGCGGTGAGCTCAGCCGCGTGGCGGCGAGGGCGGTCGACGGTCTCCGCGGAGCGCGGGCGCGTACGGCGAATGCGAGGCAGGCTCGGCATCGGTACTGAGAGGCTCGTCGATCGTGATCACCGGCATGTTCGACATCGTAGCGCCGGAGCCTTCGCCGCAGGCACCGCAGCGGTCAGAGGATGTCGGCGGCGAGCAGGGGCTCGACCGGCTGGGCGTGCGGCACGCGGCGGAGGTTCGCCGGCAGCAGACGGTCGAGCACCAGCGCCACGCCTGCGGCGACCAGGCACACGGCAGCCGCGAGCGGCCAGAGCGCGAAGGGGTGGCCCTGGAGGATCCAGCCGCCGACGGCGGGCCCGACCGTCCCCGCCAGGCCCCAGGAGAGCGAGTGCACCGCGAAGTAGCGGCCGCGCAGATGCGGCGGGCCGATGTCCGCGACGAGCGCGATGTGCGCCGGGCCGTGGAAGCATTCCGAGACGCCGAGGATCAGGGCGGCGACCAGCAGCACGGCGAACGCGGCTGTCGCCGTCAGCCAGTAGCCGGCGGCGTCGACGAGCAGCCAGCTGACGGCGAAGCCGACCGGCATCAGCGCGAGCGCCCGCATCCGCCGCCGCCCCTCGATCAGATGCGAGAGCGGCAGCTGCACGATCACGATCACGAGCGTGTTGACGAGGAAGAAGAGCCCGATCTGCCGCTCGCTGACGCCCGCCTGGTCGCTGACGAACGGCGGCAGCAGGTTGAACATCGAGATCCCCGCCGCCACGAAGACGAAGTTGAGCGTCCAGAGCGCGAGGAACGTCCTGTGCCGCAGGACGGCCCGGTAGGTCGAGGGCGCGGCGTCCTCGCCTCGCTCGGGCGGCGCGTCGGGGATGAACGCGACCGCGGCGATGTAGGCGAGGAACGTCACGGCGTCGACCAGGAACAGCACGGTGAAGGACGACGGGACGTCGACGTTCGCGATCAGACCGCCGACGACCCCGCCGAGCCCGATGCCGAGGTTCATCGTCGCCCGCTGGAGCGCGAACGCGGTGTGGCGGCGCGCGTCCCCGACGAGCCGCGACATCAGCGTCGACTGGCTCGGCCAGAAGCCGGCGCTCCCGGCGCCCTCGATCGCGATCAGTACGAACGCCTGCCAGGGCTCCCGCACGAGCGGGAAGAGCCCGAACCCGATCGACTGCATGACGAGCCCCACCGTCAGCGTCGCGCGCGGGCCGACGCGGTCGATGATCGGGCCCGACGCGACCCCGGCGCAGAGCTGTGCCGCCGACGAGACGGCGACGACGAGCCCCGCAGTCGAGAGCGAGAAGCCGCGGACGTCGTGCAGGTAGATGACGAGGAACGGGAAGACGATCCCGTTGCCGAAGAAGTTCAGCAGGCCGCCGAGCTGCAGCAGCCAGACCGGCCTCGGCAGCTGCGGGACGAGACGGGCCGACGCACGCACGCACGCAGACTACGAGCTTCCAGGGCTCGATTAGGCGGCCGTTAACCGGCCCTTAGCCGCGCGGCGGGATCCTCGCTGCATGGATTCGAAGAGGTCACGCAGGATCGTTCTCGCCGCCTTCGGGGCGCTCTTCCTCATCGCCGTCGCGATCGCCGCCGCCGACGCCGCCGTGCTCGCACGGGGCGCAGGCGCGGCCCGCCCGCCTGAGGCGGCGACCTTCGCGGAGCGGGTCGTCCGCCTGGTCGCCGCCAACCGCTATGCCGAGGCCTGGCAGCGTCTCTATCCCGCGCATCAGCAGCTCGCGTCGCAGCCGGAGTACGTTCGCTGCGAGCTGCTGAGCCCGATCCCGGGCAGGCTCCGGAGCGTCCGCATCCTCCACGTCCGCAACGAGCGGGTGCACGTGCCGGGAGAGTCGGAGCCGGTCGACGGCGCCGCCGTCAAGGTCCGGCTCGTGATCGCCGGCCTGGCCAGGGTGGTCGTCACGCACACGTTCCACGTCGTCCGGGCCGACGGCCGCTTGTCCTGGATCCTGCCCCCCTCACGCTACGCGCGCTACCTGTACGGGCAGTGTCCGGATTCGCCCCCGCCCTACCGCGGCGGCGGCTCGGGGCAGGCGCTCTAGCGCTGCCCCTGCCCGGACGCGGTGTCAGACCGGCGGTTGCGGGTCGTACTGGATGTAGCGGCGGACCGCCTGCGCGCGCTCGACCGACTCGAGTCGCGCGATCAGGTGGAGCGCCATGTCGATTCCGGCCGAGACGCCGGCGGCGGTGACGACGTCGCCGTCGTCGACGAAGCGCGCGTCGGGGTCGACCCGGACGTCGTAGCCGCCGAGCGATTCGAGCGCGCTCCAGTGCGTCGTCGCGGGCCGGCCGTCGAGCAGGCCAGCCTTCGCGTAGACGAGCGCGCCGGTGCAGACGCTCGTCATCAGGGTGCCGCTCCCCGCCAGGTCGCGCATTCGCTGCAGGAAGCCGTCGTCGGCCTGCAGCGGCCGCGTGTTGCCACCCGGAAGGAGGAAGAGATCGAGCTTGCCGACCTCGTCCCACGTGACGTCCGGGATCACCTTCAGCCCGTGCGAGCAGCTGACGGCATCGGGGGCCGCGGCGACGGTTCGCACCGTGATCGGCCGTTCGCTGTCCCTGGCCCACGCGGTGAGCACCTCGTACGGGCCGGCGAAGTCGAGCTCCTCGACGCCGTCCCAGAGACCGATTGCGATCGTGTAGTCGTCCATCGGGGCAGCATGGCAGGTGGAGGCGCTGGCCCTCGGACGACTTTCGCTAATTTCCGGTCATGCACACCGTCGCCGCGGTGGTCGACCAGGGAGCGCTCACCTTCGACTTCGCGATCCCGTGCGAGGTCTTCGGGCTCGACCGCAGCGACATCGTCGATCCGTGGTACGGGTTTCTGGTCGTGGCCGCGGGCGACCGCCGCGTCCGCACGCAGACGGGCTTCTACCTCGAGGCGCCGCACGGCCTGGACGCGCTGAAGCGGGCCGACACCATCGTCGTGCCCGGCTGGGTCTCGCCCGAGGTACCGCCCACGCCTGCGCTCGTCCACGAGCTCGTCGCCGCGCACGAGCGCGGCGCACGGCTCGTCTCGATCTGCACGGGCGCCTTCGTCCTGGCGGCGGCGGGCCTGCTCGACGACCGCCGCGCGACGACCCACTGGATGTACGCCGACCTCCTGCGCGAGCGCTACCCGCGGGTGCTGCTCGATCCGAGCGTGCTGTACGTGGCAGACGAGGACGTGATGACCTCCGCGGGCACGGCGGCCGGGATCGACCTCTGCCTGCACCTCGTCGCAGCCGACCACGGCGCCGACGTCGCGGCCACCGTCTCGCGCCGGATGCTGATGCCGCTCTTCCGGCCCGGCGGGCAGGCGCAGTACGTCGACACGCCCGTGGCGCCCGAGACGAGAGACGAGATCACCGAGCTGCTCGAGTGGGGGGTCGCGCACCTCTCTGACGGCGTCTCCGTCGACGACCTCGCCCGCCGCGGGGCGGTCAGCCCGCGAACGCTGACGCGCCGGTTCCGCGCCGCGACCGGAATGGCTCCGGGCGAGTGGCTGAAGCGCGAGCGCCTCCGGCTCGCGCAGCGCCTGCTCGAGACGGGCGACGACCCGGTCGAGCGCGTCGCACGCCGCGCCGGCTACCAGACGAGCGCCGCGATGCGCACGCAATTCGCCCTGCGGCTGAAGACCTCGCCGCGCGCCTACCGGCGGACCTTCCGGGGCCGCTGAACGTCGTGGTCCCGCGCGTAGCAGCCTCGCGTGCGGCGCCTCACGCTTCGAACGACGACCGGTAGGCCGCGAACTCGGTCGTCTCCCTGAACCCGACTTCCGAGCGCAGCCCGGGCTCGCCCTCCACTCGCCTCGAGCTGTCCAATCGGACGTATCCGGCGGCGCGCGCCGCATGGGCCTGGGCGAGCAGGATCGCCCGGCCGATCCCACGGCCGCGGCGGCCGGGTCGAACGGCAAGCATCCGCTGGAAGACGGCCTGCTCGTCGAGTCGGAGCAGCGTCCCGAACCCGACGACGCGGTCCCCCTCGATCGCGACCGCGGACAGGTCGAGCAGCGCCGAGGGGCCCGAGAACTCGTATGTCTGCCAGTCCGCGAGCGTGTCGGCCTGGCGTGCGACGTACCCCGAGAGCTCGGGATAGACGGCGGCGGCGACCTCGTACATCCCGGAGATCAGATCCGGCCGCTCGGTCAGCCAGACGAGCTCGATCCCGGGCGGGTGCGGCTCCTCGGGCCCGAGCCCGCCGAGATCGAGCGTGGGGCGGCGCCAGCGATCGATCTCGACGAAGCCGCGTCGTCGGAGATACGACTCGGTGTCCACGTCGCTCGTCTCGCACTCTGTCGTCAGGCCCTCTTTCCCGAGGAGGCGCGCCCGGTCGGAGAGCTCGCGGAGCAGTGCCGTTCCGATGCCGCGCCCGCGAAAGCTCGCGAGCACTCCGAACTCGACGAACGGGTGCGGCGAGGCGGACGAAAGCGGGTCGCCCGCCAGCAACGCAGTGCCGACCGGCTCGTCACCGACGTAGGCGAGGAGGTCGACTCGCTCAGACTCGTGCGCGCGCAGGAACGTGACCTTCTGAACGTCCTGCGGATCCTCGTGCGAGATCGCGTTGCGCACCGCGACCCAGCGCTCGAGCTGCTCGTAGCTCGAGACTTCCCGGACTTCGAGCGACATCGGCTCATCCTCCCCCGCACGCGGGCGAATGTCACGGCCGCGGCACGCCTGCGAGAGTGCTCTCTCAGGTTCCGTTCGGCGGTGTCCTTCTCCGGCACGAGGACCTGTCGGCCTCCCGTCGGCAGCTCCCGCCGCCGACTGGGTAGGTTCCTCCGATGCCTCGCGCCCTCATCGTCGGCGGCACCGGGCCGATCGGCCGCGCCACCGCCCGCCGCCTGCTCGCAGCCGGCTGGCGGGTCGACCTCACCGGCCGCGACCCGGCCCGCCTGCCGGCCGACGTCGCCGCGGCCGGAGGGACGTTCGTCGCGGCGGACCGCGGCGACTCCGGCCGGCTGCTCGCCGCACTCGGCGACGGCGCAGACCTGCTCGTCGACTGCATCTGCTACACCGCCGCCGACGCGATCCGGCTGCTGCCGTTGGCGCGTGGCGCGGACTCGACCGTGATGATCTCCAGCAAGGCGGTCTACGTCGACGGCGCCGGCAACCACTCCAACTCGCCGACCGCACCGAACTTCGACGGCCCGATCCGCGAGACGCAGCCGACGATGGCGCCCGGCGACGGCGACCACACCACGCGCGCAGGCTACGGCGCGAACAAGGTCGCGGCCGAGCAGGTGCTGCTCGACAGCGGGCTGCCCGTCACCGTGCTTCGGCCCTCGAAGATCCACGGTGCAGGTGCGGTGCGGCCGCGCGAATGGGTCTTCGTCAAGCGCGTGCTCGACCGGCGTCCCGCCGTCTTCCTCGCTCACCGCGGCGCCGGTGTGGACCACCCGACCGCCGCGGTCAACATCGCCGCGCTGATCGAGGCGGCTGCGGCGAAGCCGGGCCGGCGAATCCTCAACGGCGCCGACCCCGACGCACCGAGCGCGCTGGAGATCTCGCGCACGATCGCCCGTCAGCTCGACCACGTCTGGGATGAGGTGCTGCTCGACGACGAAGCCGACGAGACCCTGGGCCGGCATCCCTGGGACGCGCCGCACCCGATCGTGCTGGACATGACCGCGGCGACCGAGCTCGGGTACACGCCGGTCGGCGACTACGCGACCACGGTCGCCGACGAGGTGGAGTGGCTCGTCTCCTCGGCCCGCGGCGCTGAAGGTGCGAAGACCGTGCCCGGACTCGACGACGCGTTCTTCGGGCCGATGCTCGACTACGCGGCGGAGGACCGCTACCGCGCCGCCCGCCGCGGCTGACCTCACGGTGCCCCGAGGGTCGAGGTCACCTCACTCCACGCTCGAGAGCGCGTACTCGACGGCCTGCGCGAGCGTCATCGCCCGACCCTCCTCGAAGTCCGGTGCGCTCTCGACGTCCCCGAGCAGCTGCTGATACCGGGCCCGCTCCGCCTCCTGGAGACGGGCGCCGGAGGCGAGCTCGAATCCGGTGACGCAGCCCCAGAGACGCGAGGCCAGGGCGCGCATTCCCTGCTGTGCGGCGACCGCTGCGAGACCGGCGAGCGAGTAGGCCGCCTGCAGGTCCTCTCCGAGATGGAGACCGATCTCCAGGCTCTCGCGGTAGAGGCGGGCGGCCTCGACGAAGTCACCTCGCACGAGCGCCGTGTCGCCGAAGCGGTGCAGCCGCGCTGCGAGGCCCCAGACGGCCAGCCGGAGCGCCCGATCCGAAGGAGCGTCCGCGAGCCATGCGAGCGCCGCGCGCAGATTCGCATGGTCTTGCTCCAGCCGATCGAGGAGCGCAGCCGCCTGCGGACTGCGAATCAGGGGCTCGACCGACCGTGCCTGGTCGAGGAAGTACTCGGCGTGCCGCTGGCGCAGCGATTCGCGCTCGCCTCGCTCCTCCAGGCGTTCGCCGGCGTACTCCCGGATCACCTCGAGCATCGAATAGCGGTCGCCGTTGCGGCGCAGCAGGCTCTTGTCGACGAGCGCCGCGATCGTGTCCATGTCCGTCCGGCAGACGCTCTCCGCGGCCTCGAGCGTGCAGCCGCCGATGAAGACGGCGAGGCACGCGAACGCGTCCTGCTCTTCCGGCGCAAGGAGCTCGTAGCTCCACCCGATCGTGGCGCGGAGCGTCCGGTGGCGTTCCGGTGCGTCGCGCGGCCCGCCGGTCAGGATCGGGAGGCGTGTCGCGAGCCGCTTCAGCAGCTCCTCAGTCGACAGAGCCTTCACACGGGCGGCCGCCAGCTCGAGAGCGAGCGGCAGACAGTCGAGCCGCCGGCAGATCTCGACGGTTGCATCGTCACGCTCGAACGCCTGCACCACCGCCCTCGCCCGTTCGGTGAAGAGCGCGACTGCGTCCGGCTCGCTCAGCGGCGCCACCGGATACTCGTGCTCGCCGCCGAGATGGAGCGGCTCGCGGCTCGTCACGAGCAGCGTCGTCCGCGGCAGCCGCGTCATCAGGTCTCCGACCTTCGGCGCAGAAGGAAGCAACTGCTCGAAGTTGTCGAGCACGAGCAGCATGCGGCGAGCCGCAGCGCCGTCGAGGAGCGCTTCGCCCCCGCCGATCGCCTGCGCGACCGTCGGCAGGACGAGCTCTGGATCCCTGAGCGCCTGAAGCGGAATCCACACGACGCCGTCCGGGAAGTCCTCGGCACCGTCGGCCGCGAGCTGCAGGGCGAGTCGCGTCTTGCCCGAGCCGCCCGGACCTGTAAGCGTGACGAGTCGGCGCGACCGCAGGAGGCGTCCGACCTCCTCCAACTCACGCTCCCGGCCGATCAGCGGTGTCGACTGAACCGGAAGGTCGGTTGAGGCCATGCTCCGCAGCGGTGGAAACTCGCCGCCGCCGAACTGGTAGAGCCGCACGGATTCACCGATGTCCTTGAGCCGGTAGCGGCCGAGCTCGCGCACGTCCGCCGACGGCTCGAGGAGCTCGCGTGTCGACTGCGAGAGCAGCACCTGCCCACCGTGTCCCGCTGCCGCGATCCTTGCCGCGCGGTGGACGTCGATTCCCGCGTACTCGCCGTCCACGAGGAGCGGCTCCCCCGTGTGCACCCCCATCCGCACCGCGACGGGCCCGTCGCGAAGCCGTCGCTGTGCATCCGCAGCAGACGCGATTGCCGCGCGCACCGTCGCGAAGGCGCCGAAGAACGCGTCGCCTTCGGTGTCCACCTCGACACCGCCGTGACGTGCGATCGCCTCGCGCATGAGCCGGCGGTAGCCCGACAGAACCTCGACGTACCGCTCGGGCCCCAGTTCGTGCAGCAGAGCGGTCGACCCCTCGATGTCGGCGAACAAGAGCGTGACGGTTCCGGTTGGAAGCTCCTGCATCGGTCGACCGCATGATTGCGCGTCTGGGGGCTCCGAGCATCGCCGAGGCCGGGGCTCGCGACTCGAGCGCGCGGCCGCTCGCGGCTCCTCGCCTCGCGGTGGATACTCCATCCGGCTAGAGCGCCTTCCAGAAGACGGTCGTGTCGCAGGGCCGTCCGTCCGGATAGAGGGCGTAGCCGGGGATCACGCCGACCCTCGTCCATCCGAGTCGCTCGTAGAGACGCTCGGCGTCGTCGCCGGTCACCGTGTCCAGCACGAGCAGCGTCTTGCCTTCCGCCCGCGCCTCCGCCTCGGCGTTCTTCATCAGGAGTTGCGCGATGCCGCGCCTGCGCGCCGAGCGGTGGACGAGGAGCTTTGCGATCTCCGCCCGGTGCGGCTGGTTCGGCGGCACCGCGAGGACCACCTGGACGGTGCCGACGAGATCGCCGTCGGCGAAGGCGGCCAGGATGAGCCGGCGACCCTGTTCGGCGTCGGCCGCAAACGCTTCGAATGCGGCCCGCGCGTGCTCCTGCGGGAACGGCGCCATGTAGCTGACCGAGGCGCCGCCGGCGACGCAGTCGGCGAGGACGGCCGCGAGCCCGTCGAGCTGCTCCTGCAGGTCCGTCGAGTCGAGGCGGCGGATCTCGATCTGCACGTCAGATCGATCTCGTGATCACGTGGACGGGCGTCCCCAAGGAGGCGAACTGGTAGAGCAGCTGCGCGTCGTACCTGGGCACGCGAACGCAGCCGTGGGAGGCAGCTTGGGTCGGAACGTCCGGGTACTCGTGGAACGCGATCCCGCCTGTGAAGTAGCTGGCCCAGGGCAGCCAGACCTGGAACGGGTAGGACCAGGACTTGGTCTCCTTCCGGAAGACCTTGAACGAGCCCGGAGGCGTGGCGTTCACGCCCTTCCCGGTCGAGACGGCGATCGTCAGCAGGACCTTGTCGTCCTGCACGAGCAACGCGAGCTGCCGGTCGAGGAGCACCTCGATTCGTTTGCGGGAGCCCGCGGCCACCGGCACCGGGCGCTCAGCCGTGGCGAGCGCCTTCAGGGTTGCCGGCCCGGCGACCCCGTCGCGCGTGAGTCCGGCCCATTTCTGGAACGCGATCACCGCGAGAGTCGTTTCCGTCCCGGGCCTGCCGTCAACGTGGGCCGCGGGTAGGTAGCCGAGGTCGGCGAGCCGCTGCTGCAACTCCTGGGTGTCGGGCGAGGGCGGGCGCAGCTTCGGGGCCGGGGGCTTCGGGAGCGCCACCTTCGGGCGGGCGATCTCCGCCCTGGTGACCGGCCGTGTCAGGTCGAAGCCGGGGAACCGGCCGGGCGTCGGCGCGCTGCCGTCGATCACGACCCGAACGGACGTGATTCCCGGAACCGATGAGACGGTGTAGACGAGCTGTGCGAGCCGTGCCGTGCGCGACTCCGCGCTCGGGGCCTGCGCGAAGGCGGAATCCATGTCGACCGTCGCCGTGTGCCCGGTCACCGTCAGCGCCCGGAGCTTCACGGTCTTCGGAACGAAGCTGCGCATGCCCTTGCCGGCCTCGGCCGCCGTGGGCCCCGCGATCAGCTGCGTGACGGCGTCCTCGGCGGTGTTTCCGGGCCGTGGCACCGAGACGAGCTGCTGCCCGAGCACGAAGGAGGCCCTCACCGATCCAGCCGCATGCGCCGCCGCCGAGCCGCGGGTCGCCGTCTTCCCGCTCCCGGCGGAAGCCAGGCCGGCTGCAACCGTCAGTGCGATGAGGCCGGTCGACACAGCTCGAGTCAGCCCGGCGCGAGGCTTCGGCATGGCTTCTCCCTCTGGAGTGGTTGAAGTCGGCTGCCGGAGGTTAGCCACCTTCGTCTGGGCCGGTTTGGGGAATGTCATTCGACGGTTCGTGGCCGCCGTCGCTCCCGGCGAGGGGTTAGAGTCGGTCGAACTCTCGACAAGGAGGCCGGTATGCCGCTCGCACGAGTCGTGACCTTCGACGGCGTCAACAGCGACCGAATGGCAGAGATGCAGCGCGAGATGCAGGGCAGCGAGCGGCCGGAGAACGTGCCGGCGACGGAGATCGTCGTGCTGCACGACCCGGAAGCCGCGAAGTCGGTTGTGATTCTCTTCTTCGACACCGAGGACGACTACCGACGCGGCGACGAGGCGCTCAACGCGATGCCGGCCGGCGATACCCCCGGCCAGCGCACGTCTGTGACGAAGTACGACGTCCCGTTCCGCATGTCGGACTAGGCGGAGCGAGCCTCCCAGGGCCGGGGTCCGCGACGGCCCCTCGGCCCGGCACGGGAGTCACGGAGAATAGAGCCATGACCGAAGGCGGCTGTGTCTTCTGCGACCTGACCCAGTTCCGTGCGGCCGACGTGTGCATCGAGAACGCCTTTTGCCTGTACGCCTCGACGCGCGATCCACGCGACCCGCCCGACGTGCTGCCGGGCTGCGGCGTCATCATCCCGATCGTGCATCGCACGTCGCCCTTCGACTTCACGGCCGAGGAGTGGGCGGCGACGCACGACCTGCTCGTCAAGGCGAAGGCCGCACAGGACGAACGCCTCGCGCCGGACGGGTACACGCTCATCTGGAACTGCTTCGCGGAGATCGATCAACCCCCGCACCACGCCCACCTGCACGTCATCCCTCGCTTCGACGACGAGCCGCTCGCGGACCGGGGCGGACGGTCGGCCATCAAGGTGCCGGAGAACCGGCGCCCCGATCCCTCGCGCCGCGGAAGCGGCCGGGCAGCGTCGTTCGGACGGCCGGTCCGCTGACCCTTGCGTCGCGCCTGTAGCCTCCGCTCCGAACGCCTGCGTCCCTGCCTCGGAACGAGCATCGCACCCCGACGACGAGGCATTTCGCCAAACCCCCTCGGCGTACCCCCGAGCGCGGACCCTATGCAGCCGGCTTCGCCCAGACGGAGACGTGCTTCCGGCTGTCGCTCGTGAACGGCTCCCGCTTCCAGCCGCTCCAGCGCTCGCGCAACCTCATCCCGCCGAGTTGCGCCATCAGGTCGAGCTCGGCCGGCCACGTATACCGGAACGGCACCGAGGCGCGCTCGAAGCGCCCGTCGACGAGCTCGAAGTGGTGCGACGTGAGCCCCTGGTTCGCGACGTCGTACTCGTCGATGCCCCAGTGCGTCCGGCTCGCATGGAAGACGAGCATCGTCTCGCCCGGCGGCAGACGCCGGAGGTCGGGGATCAGGAGCTCGACGACGAAGCAGCCGCCGGGCTCGAGGTGCGCGGCGACGTTTCGGAAGCAGGCGACCTGCGCCGCCTGCGTGGTCAGGTTCCCGATCGTGTTGAACACCACGTACACGACGGAGAACGTCCCGTCGACGGTCGTCGTCGCGAAGTCGCCGATGGTGACGGGGAGGTCCTCGCCGCCCGGCTTCGCGCGCAGCCTCGCGGCCATCGCCTTCGAGAGCTCGATCCCGTGCACGGCCACTCCCCGCCGCGCGAGCGGTAGCGCGATCCGCCCGGTCCCGATCCCGAGCTCGAGCGCGCGTCCGCTCCCGGCGAGCTCCACGAGGAGGTCGACGACCGGCTCCACGACCGCTGGGGCGAACATGTCGGCAGCCGACTCGTCATACCGCGCGGCCACGCGCTCGTCGAAGTAGCCGTCTTCGTGCACCGGCGGAATGTAGCGCCGGCGCGCTTTCGCATCGCGGCCCAGAGTGTGCGTGTGGGACAGCTGCGGGAATGATGCGATGAGAAGCTTGTTGGCGGCACTCCCACCGGCGCAGGTCAGGAGGGGTCAAACGGGAGTGCGATGAACGGCACCACCCCGATCACGACGCTCAACACGATCGCCGCAAGTGCCGGTCGTTGCGGCGCTCGCAGTCGCTTCGCTTGTAGGAGCCCGCAGACACTGAAGACGATGCAGACAAGACCCACGAGCGGTGAGATCAGTCCGAACGACCGAAACGAATAGAAGAGGTGTTCCGTCATTGCATCGAACAGCGCCCACACGCCCCAGAGAGCGAGGATCCCTACGGTTGCGTAGAGCGTCGAGAGCGAGAGGTTGGCGCGCATGCTGCTCTGATCGACCGGCCGCGCGCACGCCTTGAGCCACCTCGCGCGGCGGTGAGGGTCGCCTGGGCCGGCGTTTCACGAATGATGCCCGACCGCACGGATGCATCGGGAGCAGCGGCGACCGGAGTTTGGTTAGGTTCCCTCGGCGATGGCCACTCGAGAGGCCGCCTGTCACTGCGGGCAACTTCGTCTGGAAGTCGAGGGCGATCCGTTTGCCGTCTCCATCTGCAACTGTCGTGCCTGTCAACGTCGGACCGGAAGCGCCTTCGGGATGCAGGCGGCGTTCAAGGCGGAGCAGGTGCAGGTCGTCGGTCGCTTCAGCGACTTCGCGCGAATCTCGGACGAGGCGGACAGAAAGGAGCATCTCTTCCATTTCTGCCCCGAGTGCGGCTCGCAGGTCTTCTACACGGAACCGACGGAGCCAGACCTGATCGTCGTCTCGGTCGGCTCGTTCGCCGACCCGTCGTTCCCGCCGCCGACGGAGTCGGGCTACGACTCTCGCCGTCATCACTGGGTGGGGCTGCCCGACTCGATCGAGCGTCACGCCCCTGAGCTGTGGGATCCGGTGCGACCTCTCTACGACGCCGGCAGGTACGCGGAGGCGGCGGACAGGGGCCGCGAGCTCATCGAGGCCCGCCCCGACCAGGCGTACCTCTACTACAACGTGGCGTGCTGCGAGAGCCTCGCCGGCCGGACGGCCGACGCCATCGAGCACCTACGCCAGGCGATCGACATGTGGCAGCGCTGCCGCGACATGGCGAAGCAGGACTCCGACTTCGATCCGATCCGGGCCGAGCCCGCTTTCGAGGAACTGGTCGGCGGCTAGGGGCAAGGCACAGGGGCCCGTTCACGCACGGTCGCGCGGACGAATGTGGTCCCGCCAGCGCAGCCCGGTGGCTACAGCGCCGCGTGGTGGGCCAGCGTTCGGGACTGTCACCTGACGACGCCCCCGCTACTGTCTCTGCCATGTTGACGAATCGTTCCGCTCCGCCTGGGACCGTGACTCCGGTGCTGATCTATCCGGACGTGCGAGCAGCGGTGGCGTGGCTAGAGTCCGCTTTCGGCTTCGAGGAGCGGGTGCGGATCGGCGACGCGCACCGTGCTCAGCTGCGTGTCGGTGCGGACGGTGCCGTGGTCGTCGCCGACGTGCGCGGCGATCAGGTGGCGCCCAGTGCGGGCGTCGTCACGCACGTCGTGAAGGTCCGCGTGGCGGACGTCGATGCGGCCTTCGAGCGTGCCCGCGAGTTCGGCGCCGGCGTGCTTGAGGAGCCGAGGACCTGGGAGTACGGCGAGCGTTCGTGCTTGCTCGAGGATCTGGGCGGTCATCGCTGGGAACTGACGCAGACGATGCGTGACGTCGAACCCGAGGAGTGGGGCGGGATAACGGTTGCGCCCTGGTAAGAGCCCGATCGCCTGGGCGAGTGTTGCTCCTATGTCAAGACGGGACTCGCTTTCAGCGTGTTGAAGACGACGCGGACGAGCAGTCGTTTGAGGCAACGGAGTGCTTCGCGGCGGCTCTTGCCTTCTGCTTTCTTGCGGTCGAGGTAGGCGCGGGCGCCGGGGTGGCAGCGCGCCTGGGTGATCGCGATCCGGTGCAGGGCGGCGTTGAGTTGACGGTTGCCGCCACGGTCGAGCCGGTGTCGTTGTATCCGGCCTGAGCTTGCTGCCAACGGTGCGACGCCGCTGTGACGAGCGAGCTGAGCGTCGCTTTGGAAGCGTCCGACCGGGCCGATCTCGGCCAGCAGCTTCGCGGCCGTGAGCGCGCCGCAACCGGGCAGCTCGAGCAGCGCCGGCGCGAGCCGAGCGGTCCGCTGTTCGAGCTCCTGGTCGAGCGCAGCGATCGTGCGGTTGAGCGACCGGCACTGCGCGACGAGCTCACGCGCGAGCCGCACCTGCAGCTCCTGGTCCTGACGGGCAAGCCAACGGCTGACCCGTTCGAGATGCGAGCTGCGGGCGAGCATCCGCAGCGGCACTTCGAAGGTCGGATCGAGCTGATGCAGATGCCAACGCAGCCGCTGATGCACACGGCGACGCTCGTCGACGATCGCGTCGCGATGATCGACCAGCAGCTTCAACTCCCGAAACGGCTCCTGATCAGCGCGCGGGCGTCCCAGCCCCGGCTCGCGCAGCGCAGCACGGGCGACTGCGAGCGCGTCGATCGGGTCGGACTTCCCCCGCCCACGACCGCTGCGCCGCTCCGGCGCCATCAGCTTCGGCGGCACCCGTACCAGCTCCTCACCCGCCGCGAGCAATTGCCGCTCCAGCCAGCGCGTCAGCCGCCGGCAATCCTCGAGCGCCCACAGTCGCTCCTCGGACAGATCCGCGGCCCAGCCGACGAGCTCGTCGCTGCCGACCCGGACCGTCACCTCAGCCAGCATCCGGCCGGCCTCGTCGACGGCGACAGCGGTCACCGATTGCTTGTGTACGTCCACTCCGATCACGATCATCCGCATCGCCTCCACAAACCGTTGGGGGCGACCGGCGAGCGGACAGACCTCACTCGAGGCCAGAGGCCACGCTCCTATCAGGTCACGCTCGACGGTCGCGGACGGCGGCGGCGACACAACGCTGGCCGGTCAGCCCTCGGGCGACATCCGGAATGTGGGTCAGCCGCCGCCGCCCGAGTCTGCGACAGCTATCGGACACCGCCACACCAAGAGCCTGACAGTGAGTTCCGGAATGGCCAATGAAGGACTCTCGTGGAGCCGCTCGTAGAGGAGGGAGCACACGGCGTAGAGTCCAGACAGTGGTTCCGTCGCTCGAAGGAATCGCAACGTTCCAGATCGCCTTCGTCGTCGGCGATCTCGAGCGCGCGGCCCGCGAGTTCGATGCGCGGCGCGCCGCCGGGCCGTGGCGCGGATGGACCTTCGGGCCGCAGGGCCAAGGCCGCGAGTACCGAGGCCATCCGGCCGCCTGGACTCTCCGGCTCGCCCTGAACAACCGTAGCCCTCAATACGAGCTCATTGAGCCACTGGACGGCTCGAGCATTCACGCCGACTGGCTCAACGAACGCGGCGAAGGCTTCCACCACGTCGGCTACGTCGTCACGTCGCTCGTGCGAACGACCGCGGAGATGGAAGCCGCTGGGTATCCTCCGATCGCGCGCATCCACTCCTTCGGGGCTGCCGGCGATGGCGCAGCCGCCTACTACGACACGGCGGAGGCGCTCGGCTTCCTCGTCGAGGCCGTCGAGCCGCCCTCGCAAATGCCACCGACGGACTTCACGCTGTAGACCGCGCACCACCGCTGGCGACGCAGCGGATACAGGATGTGGACTGAGGCGTCCGCCTGCCTGATCTCGGCGGCGAGTCGGGCTGGCGTCGCGACTCTTGGCTGGGCCAGCGTTCGGGACTGACCCTTGAGCGGTCTAGGAGGGGGACAACGCGCGCTCGAGGGCGGCCCGGTCGGTCGGCCCGCCGTGCGTCGCAAGCACGTGCTCGACCGGCAGTGCGAGTAGCGGGCGCAGCCCTTCGGCGATCTCCTCGCGCGTCACGCCAGGGCGGAGCCACCTCTCGTTGATCTCGAGGCCCCGGCCGAAGTCGACGAGCGTGTCGCCGGAGATCACCGCACGCTGGCTCTCGACCCAGAGCACAGTGTCGTTCGCCTTATGCCCGGGGAACACGTCGGCACCGAACGGCAGCCGGTCGCCGGACGAGTACGGGCGTGCCTCGCCTTTCTTCTCGCGGAGCAGCCAGACGAGGTCGGGACTGCCGTCGCCAGCCTGCTCGGCGGTGAGGCCGTACGTGTCCATGAGGTACTGCGCGGTGTCGGGCAGCGGCGTGTAGACCGGCACGCCGAGCCGCTCGACCAGGCTCTGCGCGTCGCGCTCATGCCACGGCGCGGTGAGCACGATCGCCGTCTGGCGGGAGGCCGCGAGCTCCTCAAGCTCGCTCGGCACGGCCAGCGGATCGAAGAGCAGCAGCCGCTCCCCGTCGTCGATCGCGTAGGACGACACGTTCTCGCTCCACGGCTCGGTCGGCCGCCACTGCGGGTGCGGTGCCTCCCAATGCCAGAGGCCCGGACGCAACTCGCGCACGGCACAATGCTACTGAACGCTGCGCGCTCCCGATGCACGCGACGCAGTGCGTCGTATCTGAACTCGACACGCCTTAACGTTAGTGGGGCGCTGGGGCTGGGTCGGCTAGGTAGTGGAGCCGAACGCGCGCGCCAGTGCGGCGGTTCGCGAGTGGACGTCCAGTTTCTCGAAGACGTGTTCGAGGTGTGAGCGGACCGTTCCGGCGGAGATGACGAGCCGTGCCGCGATCTCGCGGTTGGTCAGACCCTCTCGCACCAACTGCAGAATCTCTTTCTCGCGCCGGGTGAGGAGGAGCGCGGTCTGGCGATGGCGCTGCCAGCGCTCCCGGATTACGGCGAGGTGGGGGCGGAGCACGGTGAAGACTGCGCGGTCGCGTTCGTCGAAGTCTCGGCTGTCGGGACCGCGTTGGACCCAGAAACCGCGGACGATGCCCTCGGGGGCCGGCAGCCACAACTTCATCTCGTGTTCGATCGAGTCCGGGCGCATCACGTCGATGTACCAGGGGTTGCGGAGCCGCTGCGTTCGTGTCAGAAGGTCGCTGAACCTGACGGCACCCTCAGTTGGCCCATCCCAGAAGGCGTCGTGCAGCGGCCACCACTTGACCCGGGCCCGGATCTCGTAGGAGCGCCAGTCCACGGGTGCTGTCCGATCGTCTCGGCCTTGTAGATGTCGAAGCACCGGGCCTGCGAAACTCGTAATAGCCGCCGTGGTCGGCCGGGATCAGGGCGAGCAAACGCTCGATGACGGGCAACTCGAACGGCTGCGCTCCCCCGGTCGAGGCCGCCTCGGCGACGACGGCGAGGGCGAGATCGAGATCTCGCGGCCCGAGCCGCGCGAGCGGCACGGCTCAAAGATATGACATTCGTCAGATTGCGGCAACGCGCGGCACCCGCGACCGTGGAGGCAGGCAGCACACCCGCTTGCCTGGTCGACAACATGGGAGGCGACAATGAAGAGATTTCTCGTGCCGGCCGCGGTGCTCGTAGCGGCGGCCGGCATCGGCGTCCCGTCAGCAGCATCCTCCCCCCGTATCGGCATCCTCCATGCGGCGAAGGAGTGCTCGGAGTACACGGGCGCCGCCGGTTCGTTCTGCACGATCACGGCCTCGAACATCAGCGCGATCAAGGTCGGCTCCAGGGTCGTCTACGCATCGCCAATGTTGGATCCGACCGGCATCTTCAAGAGTGACCTCGTCATCGACGGGCCGGGCAACAACACCGCCTACGGGCACGTCGTCATCGACAACTCGATCCCGGCCGGCCCGATCCCCGTCGGCTACATCACGTTCTCGGGCGGCACAGGGGTGTTCAAGCACTTCCATGCTGTTGTTGTAGTCCGCTGCTCGACCCTCATCGACTGCACATGGGATGGGCTGTACAGCTTCAGTCCAAAGGGCGATTGAGATCGACACCGCCTGAGCAGCCGGCCCGATGTCTGCGCGTTCCCAACGGCTGCTCCGACATCTCCGCGGCCTCTCGCCGACGCGACCCGCTCCGGCGGCGGCGAGCGGCACGCTGACTGGGCCAGTGATGCTTCTATGAAAGTCAAGTGATCAGTGGGGTGCGCTCGAGGAGTCGGTAGAGGCTTCGGGCGAGGTAGCGCTTGAGGCAGCGGTTTGCCTCGCGGCGGCTCTTGCCGTCGCTGATGCGTCGATTGATGTAGGCGATCGTGGGCGGGTGCGTGCGTCGGCGGGTCACGAGGATCATGTGCAGCGCCCGGTTGAGCTGGCGGTCACCGCTGCGGTCGAGCCGGTAGCGGATCGTCTGTCCGGAGGAGGCGGGGATCGGGGCGCGGCCGGCGAGGCGGGCGAACGCGGCTTCGCTTCTGATCGACGCCGCGGTGCGACCAGGAGATCAAGGCCTGTGCGGCGGCGAGCGGGCCGACGCCGGGCTGCTCGAGCAGCTGCGGCGCCAAGGTGCGCGTCAGCTTCTCGATCTCGCGCGCGAGCTCGCGCTCTTCAGCCGTGAGGTGTTGGACGCGGCGAGCGACCGTCCGCAGAGCCTGCAGCGCGCCGCGCAGCTCGACGTCGCGGTGGCGTGATGGACGTACCGCAGCCAGCCGGCCCAGCAGCTGCGCGCGCGTCAACGGACGTAGCTCGCTCCGCAACGGCTCCGGGGTCTTTATCAGCAGATCGCGCAGCTGGCAAAGTCCGGCGCGTTTCGCGTTCACGGCGCCCTCGCGAGCGGACCATCAACGCCCGCAGCGCTTCACGTTCCCCGCCCGCGCGCGGCTCCGCCGGCCGCGGCTGCGCGAACACGCTCCGTGCAGCGCGGACCGCGTCGAGCGCGTCGGTCTTGCCACCCGAGCGCCGCTCGCGACGCAGGCGCCCGACCTCGAGCACACGCTCCTGCTGGCTGACCAGGAAGCGCGTTAGGCCGGCGCCGAACGAGCCTGTGCCTTCGATCGCGAACGCCCGTCGTCCCGGCGCGTGCAGCTCGCGGTAGCCGTGCGCGTTCGCGGGCGCCGCCGCTCCGGCGACGACGGCGCCGGCCGGCGCCGTCACGACCGCCATGACGTGCTCGTCGCGGTGGGTATCGACGCCGAGCACGTAGTCGAGTTCGTCTGCAAGCATCCGACTGATCCTCCGACCTCTGTTCGTAGGGTCCGGTGGTGCCGGTCTGATGCAGGGAAACCGCGGCGGCAGGACGGTAATGAGTCACGCCGGTGAGGCGGACAAGCTCCTGATCAAGCCAGCAGCGGGCGCCAGACCGGCGCCGCCGCGCACGCGCGGACAGATCATTTCGAAGGCACGCTCACGGCGGCCAGTCACCTGACGAGTCACACACGGCACGGCGAACAACCAGGCTGGCGACGGCCCCAGACAGACCGACCCGGCGAGTCTCACAGTCACTTGAGCGCGTGGCGGCGCTTTAGAGGCCGGCCTCCTCCTCGTGGAGCACAAGTCTCAGCTACAAGTCTCAGCTAAGGCGCGCTCAGCGAAGAGCCTCCTTGAACCGCGGGTCGTCGCGTACGGCGGCGAAGTCGTCGTCTCTGCGCGCGTCCTCACGGAACCGCGGGAGCAGCTCGACTGACCGTCGGAGGTGGGCGAACGTCTCGTCGCCGGTGTCGCCCGCGAGAGTTGCGAAGCACGCGTAGTTGTAATTGAGGCCCGCGTGGTCCGGCATGTGCTCGAGGGCAGCGCGGACCGCTTCGAGCGCGTCGGCGTAGCGCTGTTCGCCATAGGCGATCATCGACTCTCTGTGGAACGGCCACGCCTCACCCCAGTCGACCCCCTGGTACGCCTCGCCGGGTGTAGCGCCGACAGCGAGGATGGTTCCGTCCCCGGTCGCCTTCCGCCGTGACTCCGGCCCGACGGACACGAACGTCCCGGCGGGCGCGTCGAACGTTACGCCGTCGACCTCGAAGGTCGCCTTTCCGTCGAGCACGATGTACAGCTCCTCCTGGCCCGACCCCGCCTCGTCGTGCTCGCCGATCAGCGTGCCGTCCTCGCCGGGCGTGTAGGCGTTGATTCCGAATGCGTGGATGCCGAGGTGCTCGCGCACGGGGATATCTCTGCCGCGCCGCTCGATGTCGTCGAGGCGTGCGACCTGCCAGTTCGGCTTGTCGTTCATCCGATCACCTCCGTGTAGCGCGGGCCCTTGCGAATCATCGATCGTAGCCGCGGTCTAGAGCCTCGCCTGATCTTGGCGACACGGCGCGGCCGGGAAGATGACCCTCGGCTGAGGTCACGGCACTGGTGCGCGATTTCGTCACGTTGAGGGTGACAAGCGTGGGTTGTGCGAGTGTTCGCGAATGACGCCTGAGGGAATCTACGCCCAGGGCAGACGAGCCCAGTTCGGCGGTCGCTGTCGCCGGAACCGCTCGACCGTCGCGTACGCCTGCCTCCAGTCGGAGGTCTCCTCGGCCACGCTTGCGCCGTAGCGCGCCGCGAGCTCCGACACCGGGTAGTGCACTCCCGGGCCCGAGCGCGAACCGACCATCAGGATCACACACGGCCCCTCTCCCGCGCCCACGAAGGCGTGCTCGGTCCACGGGGAAGAGTGGAAGAAGTCCCAGGGCCGCAGGCGTCGCTCCTCGTCCTCGACGAGCAGGGCGCACTCCCCTGAAACGACGAGGAACGCCTCCTGGTTCGACTCGGCGTGGTAGAGGCCGGTCTGCCCGGGCTCCAGGACGGTGACGGTGATCCCGAACTGGGCGAACTCGACCGGCGGGTCCCCGTACTCGCTCTCGAAGGCGCACCTCGCGCCCCTCCTCTCCGAGAACCACCACTCGGCACGGACGCGATTCTCGCACCACGGGACGGGTCTCTGATGTGGGCCAGTGTTCGGGAATGATGCTCCTATGACTTGTCAAGCCATCATCGGTTCCTGTTGTTGGAGGAGCCGGTAGAGGTGGCGGGCGAGGTAGCGCTTGAGTAGCCGGGTGGCGTCGCGGCGGCTTTTGCCTTCGCTAATCCGTCGCGCGATGTAGTCGCGGGTCGCAGGGTCGTGCTGGCGGCGGCGGTGGAGGACGATCGTGTGCAGGGCGCGGTTGAGTTGCCGGTCGCCGCCGCGGCTGAGACGGTGCCGGGTGGTTTGGCCGCTGGAGGCGGGGACGGGTGCGACGCCGGCGAGCCGTGCGAAGCAGGCTTCGGAGCGCAGGCGGCCGCGGTCTGACCGGCGACGATCAGTTGCGCGGCGACGATCGGGCCGACGCCGGGCTCGTCGAGCAGCGTCAGCGCGAGTGCGCGTACGTGGGCGAGGATCTCGCGCTCGAGCTCGTCAGCTTCGATGGTGGCCGTCCGGACGCGGCGGGCGAGGCTGCGCAGCACGATCCGTGTCGCAAGCTCGTCGGCGCCTGCGGAGCTGGTGCGGCGGAAGCGGCTGCAGCGGTCGAGCAACTTGCCCTCCGGCAGCCGGCACAGCTCCTGGCGAAGCAGCTCCGGGGCGGTGACGATGACGGCGCGCAGTTGGGTCAGCGCTTCGCGGCGGACGTCGACGGCGCTGCGGCGCGCGACCAGCAACAGCCGCAGCGCCTCGCGCCGCTCGCCTGTCCGCGGGAGCGCGAGCGTGTCGCTGGCGAGCGCGGCCCGCGCGGTCGTGGCCGCGTCCAAAGCGTCGTTTTTGCCGCGCAGCCGACGCTCGCCGCGCGGTATGCGACTGACCTCGAGCACGCTCTCTCCGCGTGCATGGAGATAGCGGCTCAGACCGGCGCCGTAGCTGCCGGTGCCCTCGATCGCCCAGGCGCGGCGGCCGGGTGCGTGCTGCTCGGCGAGGCGAAGCAGCTCGCGGTAGCCGTGCGCGTTCGCGGGCGCCGCCGCTCCGGCGACGACGGCGCCGGCCGGCGCCCTCAGCACCGCGAGCACGTGCTCGTCGCGGTGGGTATCGACGCCGAGCACGTAGTCGAGTTCGTCTGCAAGCATCCGACTGATCCTCCGACCTCTGTTCGTAGGGTCCGGTGGTGCCGGTCTGATGCAGGGAAACCGCGGCGGCAGGACGGTAATGAGTCACGCCGCTGAGGCGGACAAGCTCCTGATCAAGCCAGCAGCGGGCGCCAGACCGGCGCCGCCGCGCACGCGCGGACAGATCATTCCGAAGGCACGCTCACGGCGGCCAGTCACCTGACGAGTCACACACGGCACGGCGAACAACCAGGCTGGCGACGGCCCCAGACAGACCAACCCAACGAGTCTCACAGACCCCTGAAGTCGTGAGGCTGGATCTGGCCGTAGCCGATGAGTTTCCGGTGGCCTGGCAGTCTCCACCGCGTACGGATCCGCACAGCGCCTAGAACGTTCTCGCGTGCAGTACTGACTCCGGGAGGCAGCATGAGGCTTCTGCTCACTTCGAGTGGGATCAGCAACACGAGCATTCACAACGCGTTGGTCGACCTTCTGGGGAAACCGATTGCCGAATCCAACGCCCTCTGCATTCCCACTGCGGCGTACGGCACGGGCAGCAGGGGAGCTTCAATGGCCTACCAGTTCATCAGCGGATCAGCCTTCAGCCCCATGTGCGGATTGGGTTGGAAGTCGTTGGGAGTGCTGGAGCTCACCGCGCTGCCTAGCATCAAAGAAGAGCACTGGGTCCCCATGGTCCAGGAGGCTGACGCCCTGCTGGTTTGGGGCGGCGATGTCCTGTATCTGTGCCACTGGATGCGGCAATCCGGACTGGCGGACCTCCTGCCGTCGTTGCGGCGCGAGACGGTCTACGTGGCGGTGAGCGCCGGGAGCATGGTGGTGACGCCGAACTTCGGAGAGGCATACGACGACTGGTTCTGTCGCGAGCCGCCGGCAAGTGATCTGCCCGCCGGCGACGCCAGAGCGCTGGGACTGGTTGATTTTTCGTTGTTCCCGCACCTGGATCACGAGAGATCCCCGCAGAATTCCCTGGCCAATGCAGAAAGATGGGCCGCCGGAATACCAGTGCCGACGTACGCAATTGATGATCAGAGCGCCATCAAAGTGACCGATGGTGCAGTTGAAGTCGTCACCGAAGGGCACTGGAAACTGTTCACCCTCTAGGACCAATGGCGTGCGCGAGCGTGCGGCAATGTTGCTTGAGCGAGTATGCGGGAACATCCCTGAGCTGGAAGCCACCCTTCAGCGACGTTGGACGCACAGCATCAGAACACGAGTCGGTCGTCGAGGTAGCTCGAGACCGGCCAAGTTCCGTGAGATGTGTTCGAGATCACGGTGCGGGTGACGCTCGATTGCGGCTCGTGCATTGAGCTGAAAGAGACTCCTGCATCCATCCCAGTTAGCAGCACGGCGTCGGCGGACGCGTGCAACCAGAACCCGAGGCCGTACCGCCTCGACTGGGACGAGACATCGCTGCGAGGGCGAACCATCTCCGCGACCCAGTCCTGCGACACGATCTTTCCATCGAAGAACGCTGTCCAGAGTGACCTGATGTCAGCGGCGGTCGAGTAGATGCCTCCGTCGCCCGATCCTCGGACGGGCAGATGGAAGACGTTCGTCCTCCACGTGTCGTTGCCCTCGAGGTAGCCACGAGCCGTTCGAGCCGGGAGCTCGTCCGAGCGCAGGAACGCGGTGTCGCGCATCCCCGCGCGCTCGCAGACGCGGCACTGCACGAGCTCGTGGAAGGGAGTGCCGGTCGCGCGCTCGGCGATGAGCGCGAGCACGACGTAGCCGCTGTTGCAGTAGGCAAAGCGCTCGCCGGGCGCGAACTTCGGTGGGTGGCCGTCGAGAACCGCGAGGTAGTCCTCTGTCGTCGCGAGCTCGTGCACGGGGACGGGCATCAGATACTCATCGAGATCGAGGCCAACCTCCTCGTCGAGGTAATCCCCGATCCCCGAGCGATGTGCGAGTAGGTGCTCGACGGTTACTCCGTTACCCACGAGCGGGATGTCCTTCCCGAGAACCGAACGCGCCGTCGTCGTGAGCTGGAGCGTGCCATCTTCTACGAGGCTGACCACGGTGAGGGCTGTCAGGCCCTTCGTTCCGCTCGCCAGCGCAAAGCGTGTGTCGACCTCGTTCGGGATGTCGTAGCTGCGGTGCGCCAGCCCGTACGCCTTCACGATCTCGACCCTGTCGCCACGATCAACACGAACGACACCCGAGAACCCCGTCTCCGAGGCAATCACGTCGAGTTCAAGCTCCCCAATCGACATCGAGCGGAAGTTACCGAGCATCCCTCCGTCACACCAAGCCAGAGACCTCCCGGGTGGGCCAGTGTGCAGTCCCCTGAGCAGCGATTCGGTTTCGTTTCGGCCGTGAGTGATTCGGAGTGGGCTACGTGGTGGAGACGGCAAGGCGAGGAGGAGCTTCGACTGATCCTGTGGGCGGCCTGGGATCCGATCGGCGTTGGAGTTCCGTGTGACGAGTACGAGGCCTATGCGCCGCGTATCGCATCACTCCTTCGAGGTGGTGCCACTGCTGATGACCTTGCGTCTTCGTTGGGGCTGTGGCGCACGGAGTCAAGGCGCACGGAGTCAATGGGCCCTCTGCCCGACCCGAAGCGGATCGAGCGGTGGCTCAGAAGATCCGAGACTGGTATGAGCATCCATTCTTCGGAACCGGCTACCCAAGTCCGTCAGAGTTTTCGTCGTAACCGCACACGCCCGCCTGGGCCAACGCCCGAGCCATTGCGTCGCCTGCGCCAAGAAGCCTCCGCGCCGGGCTCCGCCCGGTGCGGAGAGTCCGCCGGCCTGGGCCGGCGGTAGCCGAAGCCCCGGCGAGGGGGCCGAGGCCAGCTAAGCATGCGCCCGGCACGATTCGAACGTGCGACCTTTCGCTCCGGAGGCGAACGCTCTATCCCCTGAGCTACGGGCGCCGGAGAAGGGCAGTGTACCGGGGCCGCGCGGAGGGCGATGATCCCCGGGATGGCCGAGCCACGGTGGTGGGCGTTCCGGCGGGCGCAGAGCCTGAAGCCGGCGTCGTACACGTGCCCGTTCTGCGGTGAGCTCCTGCACGCGATGAGCGAGCACGTCGTGCTCGCGCCCGAGGGCGACGCGTCGCGTCGCCGGCACGCCCACACCGAGTGCGTGCTGGCCGAGCGGCGCGCGGGCCGGCTCCGCACGCGCGACGAAATGTAGGCTCGCCGCCATGGAGCTCTCCGCGCGAATCGTGACGCTGCGCCTGGCGGAGACGTTCGTGATCTCCCGCGAGTCGCAGGACGAGGCGGAGGTCGTCCAGGTCGAGCTGCGCCACGACGGCATCACCGGCTACGGCGAGGCGGCGCCGATCGAGCGCTACGCGGAATCCGCGCAGTCGGCGCTCGCCTACCTCGCGGCCGTGGATCCCGGCGACGACCCGTGGGCGCTCGCCGAGCTCTTCGCACGGCTTCCGGAAGGCGAACAGGCCGCACGGGCCGCGCTCGACGCCGCGCTTCACGACCTGCAGGGCAAGCTGGCCGGCGTCCCCGTCTGGAAGCTCCTCGGCCTCCGCCGCGAGGGGCCGCCGACCTCGTGGACGGTCTGGCTCGGCAGCCCGGACGACATGGCGCGGAGGGCGGAGCAGGCGGCGAGGACGTTTCGCCGGCTGAAGCTGAAGCTCGGCGGCCGTGACGGCCTCGACCTCGAGCGCGTGCGGGCCGTCCGCGCGGCGACCGACGTGCCGCTGCAGATCGACGTCAACGAGTACTGGACGCTCGAGGAGGCGCTGGAGTACCTGCCGCAGATGGAGATCGAGTACTGCGAGCAGCCGCTCCCGGCCGGGCACGAGGACGGGCCAGAGCTGAAACGCCGCTCGCCGGTGCCGATCTACGTGGACGAGGACTGCCACGTGGCGGCCGACGTCCCAGCGTGCGCGGAGCGCGCCCACGGGGTCAACATCAAGCTGGCAAAGTCGGGTGGGATCCGCGAGGCGGTCAAGATCGCCGCGGTCGCGCGGGCGCTCGGTCTCGGCGTCATGGTCGGCTGCATGATCGAGTCCGGCCTTGGCATCGCGGCGGGCGCGGCCGTCGCGAGCCTCTGCGACCACGTCGACCTGGACGGCAACCTCCTGCTCGCGCAGGACCCGTCGCCCGGCGTCCGCTTCGAGCACGGCACGCAACTTCCCAACGATGAGCCGGGGCTCGGGGCGCAGGCCGCGTAGGCTGCTCGTCCTCGCCGAGGGGAAGTCGGGCGACCCGCACTTCGGCAAGACGGCACGCGGCGTCATGCGCTACCGGCCCGAGGAGGTCGTGGCGCTGCTCGACTCGGAACGGGCGGGGGAGACCGAGCAGGGGTTCCCGGTCGTCGGCAGCGTCAACGACGCGCTCTGCTTCGATCCCACCGTCGCGCTCGTTGGCGTCGCGACCGCCGGCGGCCGCTTCCCGCCGGCCTGGACGGAGCTGCTCCGCAGTTGCATCTCGAATGGCCTGCACGTGGAGAACGGCCTGCACGAGTTCCTGACGAACGACCCGGAGCTCGTCAAGCTCGCCCGCCGGCACGACGTCGAGCTGCGCGACCTGCGCAGGCCGCCACAGGATCTGAACGTCCCCACGGGAGCCAATCTCGAGCTGCCCGTGCGGACGGTGCTGACCGTCGGCTCCGACTGCGCGATCGGAAAGATGACCGTCGCGCTCGAGCTGGACGCGGAGGCGCGGCGCCGCGGCGCGAGGAGCGAGTTCGTCCCCACCGGGCAGACCGGGATGGCGATTGCGGGCTGGGGGATCGCCGTCGACGCCGTCGTCTCCGATTTCATCGCCGGCGCGACGGAGCGGCTCGTCGTCGAGGGGTACGAGCGTGGGGGAGAGCTGCTCTGGGTCGAGGGGCAGGGCTCGCTCCTGCACCCGTCGTACTCGGGCGTCACCCTCGGCCTGATGCACGGCTCGGCCCCGCACGCCTACGTCCTCTGCCACAAGGCCGGCGAGCGCTTCGTCGACGGGGACGCGCGCTATCCAATCCCGCCGCTCTCCGAGCTCGTCGACCTCCACGAGCGGATCTCGCTGCTCTCCCGGCGTGCCAAAGTCGTCGCGCTCGCCCTCAATACGAGGGATTTGGACGAGGACGCGGCCCGGGCGTCAATCGAGGGGTCGGCCGTCGAAACCGGCTTGCCTGCGACGGATCCTGTCCGCTTCGACGCGGCGCCGATCGTCGACGCCGTCGAGGCCTATTTCAAGCGCTGAGGGCCGGCTGCCGACACGAGGTTCCGGTCGACTCGTTCCGCCATCGGGCGGGTCGCCGCTGCGGAAGGGCACCAGTTCTCGTACGAAAGGGAGAGAGTGAAAACGGTATTTGCGGCACTGTGCGCCATCGGCGCGCTCGCCTTCACGGGCGTCGCCAGCGCGGATCCACTGCGGTACGGCGTCGGCGACGACTGGCCCACGAGCCATCCCTGCGGGGACGTCTTCTGGGCCTCGATGAACGACATCGCGTACCAGGATCTCCGCCTCACCGTCCAGTGGGAGGGCGGGACGACGATCAAGAACGCCTCGCAGATCGGCGGCGCGATCGCCTGCGCGAAGCAGCGCGGCGTCCGGCCGATCCTCGCCGTCTACCCGAAGGATCCAGCCGCGATCGGCAACGATGCCGCGCAGCAGGACGCCTTCGCGAGCTTCGTCGCGGCGGTGGGCGCCACGTTCCCCGACGTGAAGGACTTCATCGTCGGCAACGAGCCGAACCGGAGCCGCTTCTGGCAGCCGCAGTTCCGCGGCGGCCAGCCGGCCGCGCCGGCCGACTACGCCGACACGCTGGCGAAGTCCTACGACAAGCTGAAGGCCGCCCGCGGCGACGCGGTTGTCTGGGGCCCGGCTATCTCCTCGCGCGGGAACGACAACCCGAACCAGGATCCGAGCACGTCGCCGGTCCGGTTCCTCCGGTACATGGGACTCGAGTACAAGCGGCTCGCGCGCTCGCAGCCCCTCTTCGACGAGTACGACATGCACCCGTACCCGAAGGTGCAGGACACGGCGCCCTACGGCGCCAGGTTCGAGTGGCCGAACGCCGGCGCCGCGGACATGGATCGGATCAAGCAGACGGTCTGGGACGCCTTCCACGGCACCGGGCAGCCCGTCTTCGCTGAGCAGCCGGACGGCAGAACGACGCTGTTCGCGGCGCCCCAGAGCCTGCCGGCGAACTTCTCCGAGGTCGGCTCGCAGACGGTCGTCACCGGCCACGAGCCCGCCTACGACGGCACGGGCGAGAACATCGGCGCCATCAGCGAGGCGCAGCAGGCGCAATTCCACACCGAGCTGATGGAGATCGCCGCCTGCGATCCCGCGGTGAAGGCGCTGCTCTTCTTCCCGCTCATCGACGAGCGGCTCATCTCGAACGGCTTCCAGTCGGGGAACCTCTTCGCCGACCTCGCGAAGAAGCAGTCCTACGCCGCAGTGAAGGGCAAGATCGCCTCGTCGGGCGGCAACTGCACGACTGCCCAGGCAGCGTGGAAGCACACGGAGCAGGTCATCCAGCCGAAGGCGTCGATCGTCGTCAAGGGCGGCGGTCGCTACCTGCAGCTGTCCGCGAACGAGAACGTGACCGCGAGCGGGCAGATCGTCTTCACCTACAAGCAGACGCAGGTGAAGAAGGTCAAGGGCAAGCGCAAGCTCTCGGCGGTCACGCGTACGCTGACACAGCGCTTCGCAGCCGGCAGGCCCGGCATGACGCTGACCGTCAAGCTCCAGGGCCCGTCGGCGGGCAAGGTGATCGGGACGAAGGCGTCCGTGACGCTCGCCTCCGAGACGAATCCCGACCGGCGCTCGACGCTGGGTGTCTGAGGCGGGGTGTCTGAGGCGGGGCGTCTGAGGCGGGGCGTCTGAGCCGCGTCGCAGTCGGCTCGACACGCATCTGCCGCGGGGGAGCCAGACGGCTCCCCGCG
This sequence comes from uncultured Actinomycetes bacterium, assembly GCA_963704025.1. Lineage (GTDB taxonomy): Bacteria > Actinomycetota > Thermoleophilia > Gaiellales > Gaiellaceae > CAVPGP01. The sequence continues at coordinate 120,103 of CAVPGP010000002.1, forward strand.
GCGTCGCATCGTGGGCTTGACACGAACGCGTGTTCGCTCTACCATGGCGAACAGATGTTCGGTCGGATTCTCATTCTCGCCCTCGGCGCTGCGCTCGTCTGGAGCGTGGTCGCCCGGCCGTCCGGCGCACACGGGCAGAAGCAGGTCTACACGGTGAAGCCGTACGACACGCTCTGGTCGATCGCGACGTCCCACTACGCCGCCACGTGTTGCGGCGGAGACGTGCGCGACGCGATCTACCGGATCCAGGACCGGAACCACCTCGCAGGCGCGACCGTGCGTCCGGGGCAACGGCTCGTCCTGCCCTGACGTCGGTCGGCGCAGTCGGATTCGGCTGACCGGGCCGAGGGCCGATCCGTCCGGCGGTACGATCGGGCGCCGTGGATCTCGACGTCATCTTCCTCGGCACCTCCGGCTCGATGCCGACGGCCCAGCGGGCGCCGTCGGCGCTGCTCGTCCGCCGCGGCGGGGAGCGGCTCCTCTTCGACTGCGGCGAGGGGACGCAGCGCCAGCTGCTCCGCTCGGCGATCGGTCTGGTCGAGCTGCACGAGGTCTTCCTGACGCACTTCCACGCCGACCACTACCTCGGACTGCCCGGCATGCTGAAGACATTTGCGCTGCGGGGACGCGAGGCCCCGCTCACCATCTACGGGCCGCCGGGGCTGCGCGACCTCTTCGGCGCCCTGCGACGCGTCTTCGGAAAGCTGACTTACGAGGTCGAGCCCATCGAGCTGAGACCGGGGGAGAGCCTCGAGCGAGGCGACTACGCCGTGCGCGCGTTTCCCGTCGACCACGGCGTCTCGGCGATCGGCTACGCGCTCGTCGAGGACGACCGGCCGGGACGGTTCGACGTCGGCACGGCGGACGAGCTCGGCGTTCCGTCGGGCCCCGAGCGGGGCGCGCTCCAGCGCGGCGAGACGGTGACGCTCGCGCACGGGCAGGTCGTGACGCCGGAGCAGGTGCTCGGCCCGCCGCGCCCCGGCCGGAAGCTCGTGCTCGCAGGCGACACCGCGCCTTCACCGGTGGTCGTGGAGATGGCGCGCGGCGCCGACCTGCTCGTCCACGAGGCGACGTTCTGCGAGGAGGAGCGCCAGCGGGCCGACGAGACGCTGCACTCGACGGCGGCCGGCGCCGCCGGGGTCGCGCGCGACGCGGAGGTGGGGCTGCTGGCGCTCACGCACCTCTCGCCGAGGTACTTCGGCGGCGAGGTTGCGCGCGAGGCCCGCGAGGTGTTCACCAACACGGTGGTTCCCAGGGACTTCGATACGATCGTCCTCCACTTCGAGGAGCGGGGTGGGGCGGAGCTCGTCAAGGGCGGCGCTCTGCACCCGCGCGACCAGGAGGCGGTGACCCAATGACGGCGATGGCGCAGCTGGCGGTTGCCGAGACCGTGGCGGACGCGGAGGAGATGGTCGCGATGCTGTCCGAGGCAGGCATCGACGCCAAGCTCGAGCCGGCCGTGCCGCATCACCCACGCGAGGTCGACGACATCCCGCAGAAGGTGTTCGTGCCGGAAGAGGATCTCGAGACGGCGAAGGACGTGATCATGGAGCTGACCGAGCCGGACCTCGGCGACGATTAGCTCCTTCGACCGCATCGCGCCCCATTACGACGCCCTGCGGCCCGTCGACGACAACTGGTGGGAGCTCTTCGACGCGCTCGTCGCCCTGGGCGACCTCGCCGGCCGCACGGTCCTGGAGGTGGGAACCGGCCCCGGCCGCCTGGCGGCGGCCCTCCACGAGCGCGGCTGCCGCGTCTGGGGGATCGACGCCTCGGCCGAGATGCTGGAGGAAGCGCAGCGCAATGTCCCCGAGCAGGTGGGGCTGAAGCAGGCCCGGGCCGAGCAGCTGCCGTTCAAGGACGGATGGTTCGAGCGTGCCGTGATGCGCATGGCCGTCCACCTGCTCGACCGGCCGCGCGCGTTCGCGGAGCTGCGGCGCGTGCTGCGGACCGACGGCCGGCTGGCGATCGCCACCCACGATCCGCTCACCTTCCCGGCCGGCGTCCTCGCCCCGTACTTTCCCTCGATCGCGGTCATCGACGGCGAGCGCTTCCCGTCGGCGGACGAGCTCTACAGCGAGCTCGCCGCCGCTGGGTTCGAAGCCCGCATCGAGCGACTCGACCAGGCCGTCGAGCTCTCCCGCGAGGAGGCGCTCGCGAAGGTCGCCGGACGCGCGTTCTCCACCTTCGACCTGCTGCCCGCAGGCGAGTTCGACACCGGCCTCGGCCTGCTCGAAGCCGAGCTGCCGGACCCGGTCCGCTACACGAACCACTGGCTGCTCGCCGTCGGCGAGTGCTGACGGGAGCGCTTCTAGGCCGCCGGCTCGATCCGCGGGTCGACGTTCGGAAAGCGAGGCGGCGGCGGCGTATAGGAGTCGAGCGCGTCGAGAAGCTCTTCCAGCTCGGTGCCGACGATCAACAGGCGCCCGTGCTCCGGCAGCACGAAGCCGTCCTCGACCGCGCGCTCCACCCAGGCGAGAATCCCGTCGAAGTAGCCGTTTACGTCCAGCACGCCGATCGGCTTGCGGTGCAGCCCGAGCTGGGCCCACGACACGACCTCGGCCAGCTCCTCGAGCGTCCCGAGCCCGCCGGGAAGGGTCACGAAGCCGTCCGAGAGCTCGTTCATCAGCGCCTTCCGGTCGTGCATCGTCTCGACGACGTGCAGCGCCGTCACACCCCGGTGCGCGAGCTCCCGGTCGACGAGGCCCTGAGGGATCACGCCCACCACCTCGCCGCCGCGCGCGAGCGCCGCGTCCGCGACCACCCCCATCAACCCGAGCCGTCCGCCGCCGTAGACGACGCCGATCCCGCGGCGGGCGAGCTCCTCGCCGACCGCGGCCGCCGTCTCCGCGTACAGCCGGGACACTCCCGAGGCCGCGCCGCAGAAGACGCAGACGCGCCGCATCAGCTGCTGGTCAGATCTGCCACACGCCCCCGCGGAGCACGGGGACACGCTCGCCCGATTCTGTGAGGCCTGTCACCGCGAGATCGTCGGATCCCGCCATGAAGTCGATGTGGATCGCGCTCTCGTTCATCCGGCTGCGATCCTCGGGCGCGACGGACGAGGCGTAGGCGTTCCCGAGTGCGAAATGGCTGGCCGCGTTCTCGTCCAGCAGCGTGTTGCGGAAGATCGTCCCCGTGCGGCCGATCCGGCCCTCCCGGTCGACGAGGGCCACCTCGCCGAGCCGCGACGCGCCTTCGTCGAGCGCGCAGTTCCCCTGCAGCACCTCCGCGTTCGCGTCCGCCTCGATCTCGACGGCACGCCCGCCCTCGAAGCGCACGCGGAGGCCCTCCACGAGCGCGCCGCCCACGTCGAGCGGCTTCGTCGCCGTGACGACGCCCTCGGCGCGTGTCGGGTCCGGAGCCGAGTACACCTCCTCCGTGGGCAGGTTCGAGATGTACTCGATCCCGTCCACGGTGGTGCTGCGTGCGCTCTGCCAGATCGAGCCCGGCAGGAGCCCGATCGTCAGATCCGTGCCGGGCCCTTCGTACCGGAGCGCGGCGAAACGGAGATCGTTCAGACGCGCCGCCGCCCGCTCGAGCTCGCCGGTCCGCTCGCGCCAGGCCGCGGCCGGGTCGTCCGCCTCGAGCCGGAGCACGTACGCGAGCTCCTCCCAGAGCTTCTCGAGCGCCGCTTCCGGCTCGAGCTCCGGGTGCACCGCCTCCGCCCAGCGCGGCGTGCCGTACGGGATCACGACCCAGTTCGTCGTCTGCGCGTTGATCACGTCGAACAGCTCCGCCAGGAACGGCAGCTGGTCCTTGCCCGCCCGGACGGGGTCGACCCCGTCGAGGATGCCGGGCTCGACGACCGGGGTGACCGAGATCCGCGCGGCGTGGGCCTCGCCGAGCGCGAGCAGGCGCTGCCCGTACCAGGGTGGAACGTATGAGAGCGTCTCCTCGGCCGCCTCCTGCAGCCGGATGCGCTTCACGTCGCCGTCGAAGACGAACGGGTCGACGAACCTGGCGCCCCGGCGGTATGCCGCTTCGGTCAGCGCGTGCAGCAGCGGCTCCATCCCGGGCGCGACGGTGACCGCGACGACCTGACCGGGTTGCAGGTTGAGCCCCGCCTCGACCGTCAGCGCCGCAAGCTTGCGGACGAGCTCCTCGCGCACGACTGGGACGATATCGCGGCGGGCGTGGGGTGCCGACTTCGACGGCGTCCGTCCGCTCGTCTACAGTGGCGCATGCAACCCCTTTAACTCGGTCCAGAGAGGCCGGAAAGGAGTCCGATGCAGCAGCATGCGCCCATAGCGGCGGGGAGGGTTCTGCTCGACGACGAGTCGATCGCGCGGACGCTCTCGCGCATCGCGCACGAGATCATCGAGCGGAACGACGACCTCGACGACGTCGCGCTCGTCGGCATCCACACCCGCGGCGTGCCGCTCGCGCAGCGCCTGCGCCGCCTCGTCGAGGAGCGCTCGGGCTACGAGCCGCCCGTCGGCCAGCTCGACATCACCTTCCACCGGGACGACGTCGCCGTCCGCGGCGGCGCCGCGCCGCTGCACACGCAGCCGGTCGTCCGGGCGACGCGCCTCGACTTCCCGCTCGAGGGGATGACGGTGATCCTCGTCGACGACGTCCTCTACACGGGGCGCACGATCCGGGCCGCGATCGACGCGTTGCTCGAGTTCGGCCGGCCGGCCCGCGTGCAGCTGGCCGTGCTCGCCGACCGAGGGCACCGAGAGCTGCCCATCCGCCCCGACTACGTGGGCAAGAACCTGCCGACCTCGCGCGGCGAGCGGATCCAGGTGCAGCTGCTGGAGGTCGACGAGGTCGACCGGGTCCTGCTGCTCCCGAGCCCGGAGGAGCATCGCGGGGAGGTGGACGCCGGTGGGTGACATCCGCGTCATGCGCGACGGCCTGCTGCCGCCGGGACGCGAGCGGCGCCACTTCATCTCGATCGCTGACGTGACCCGCGACGACGTCGAGCGGCTGCTGGCGACGGCGCGCAACTTCGAGCGCTCGCTCGAGCGGGAGATGAAGAAGCTGCCGACGCTCCGCGGCCATCTGGTCGTGAACGTGTTCTTCGAGTCGTCGACCCGCACGTCGTCGAGCTTCGAGCTCGCGGCGAAGCGGCTCTCGGCGGACACGATGTCGATCAAGGCCGCCGGCTCGTCGGTCGACAAGGGCGAGTCGCTGAAGGACACCGCGCTGACGCTCTCTGCATACGACCCCGACGTGATCGTGATCCGGCACCCGCAGATCGGCGCGCCGCAGCTCGTGGCCCGCGTCACCGACGCGCACGTCGTCAACGCGGGCGACGGGAAGCACCAGCACCCGACGCAGGCGCTGCTCGACCTGTACACGATTCGCGAGGAGCTGGGACACGTCGACGGCCTGCACGTCGCCATCGTCGGCGACGTGCTCCACTCGCGCGTCGCGCGCTCGAACGTCCAGGCGCTGCTCCTGATGGGCGCGAAGGTGACGCTCGTCGCCCCGCCGCCGTTGCTCCCGCGAGGGATCGAGGCGATGGGCTGCGAGACGTCCACCGACATCGGGGCGATCCACGACGCGGACGTCGTCTACGTGCTCCGGCTGCAGCACGAGCGGATGCTCGAAGGCGCGAACTACGTCCCCTCGCTGCGCGAGTACAGCGCGCGCTGGGGGATCACGCCGGAGCGGCTGCGCCCGGGCCAGAAGGTCATGCATCCCGGACCGATGAACCGCGGGGTGGAGATCGACACGCGAGTCGCCGATGCCCAGGACGCGCTGATCGTGACCCAGGTCCGGGCAGGGCTCGTGACGCGGATGGCGGTGCTCTACGACCTGCTGACGCACGGCCCGATCGGCGTCGAGGCGGCCGCGGTCGAGGAGGTGGCCTAGGTGGCGGTGCTCTTCCGCAAGGACGCACCCGGCGAGAATCTCATCGTCCGCGGGGCCCGCGTGCTCGACCCGGTCGAGGGCATCGACGCCGAACTCGACGTGCGGATCGACGGCGGCACCATCGCCGAGCTCGGCCGGGGCCTCGACACGAACGAGCACCGTGTGATCGAGGGCGCGGGCCGCGTGCTCGCACCGGCGTTCGTCGACCCGCACGTGCATTTGCGGACGCCCGGCCGCGAGGACGAGGAGTCGATCGCCTCGGGCACAGCCGCCGCCGCTGCCGGCGGGTACTGCGCGATCCTCGCGATGCCCAACACGGAGCCGGTCGTCGACTCCGCCGCGGTGCTCGGCTCGCTGATCGAGCAGGCCCGCGAGGAGGCGGAGGTCGCGGTCGGATTCCTGGCCGCGATCACGAAGGGCCAGGAAGGCTCGGAGCTGACCGAGATGGGCGAGCTGGCCGACACGGGTGCAGCCGGCTTCTCCGACGACGGCCGGCCGGTCGCCTCGCCAGGGCTGATGCGGCGCGCGCTCCAGTACAACGCCGTCACCGGACGGCCGATCGCGGTCCACTGCGAGGAGCAGACGCTGACGCGCGGCGCGCACATGCACGAGGGCGAGGTCTCCGCCGAGCTCGGCTTCGGCGGCTATCCGTCCGTCGGCGAGAGCCTGATGGTCGAGCGCGACCTCCTTCTCGCGGAGTACGAGAGCCGCCCACTCCACCTGCTGCACCTCTCCGCGCGGGAGTCGGTCGAGGCGCTCCGCCGCGCGCACGCCGCCGGTGTCGCGGCGTCGGCCGAGGTGACGCCGCATCACCTGGTGCTCACCGACGACGCCGTACGCTCGCTCGATCCGAACCTGAAGATGAGCCCGCCGCTGCGGGCCGAGCAGGATCGCGAAGCGCTCCTCGAGGCCCTCCGCGACGGCACGATCGCCGCGATCGCGACCGACCACGCGCCGCACGCGCGGCACGAGAAGGACGTGCCGTTCGAGGCAGCGCCGTTCGGCGTCACGGGCCTCGAGACGGCGTTCGCCGCTCTCTACACGCACCTCGTCGAGCCCGGCGCCATCCCGCTCGAGACGCTGCTCGAACGGCTCTCGGCGGGGCCGGCGCGGATCTACGGACTCGAGGCGCCGGCGGTCAAGGTGGGTGTGGAGGCGAACCTCGTCCTGCTCGACCTGAACGCGCACTGGCGCGTCAAGGGCGAGGGCTTCCGCTCGCGGTCGGTCAACTCCTGGCTCCTGGGCGAGCGCCTGCGCGGCAAGGTCGCCGCGACGATCGCGGCCGGTCGGCTGGTGCACGGATGAGCTCGGCGGGCTATCTCGTCCTCGAGGACGGCACCGTGTTCGCGGGGGAGTCGGTCGGCGCCGACGGCCATGCCCTGGGCGAGGCGGTCTTCACCACCGCCATGACCGGCTATCAGGAGGTCGTCACGGACCCGAGCTTCGCCGAGCAGCTCGTCTGCTTCACGGCGCCGATGATCGGCAACTACGGCGTCGCCTCCACCCGGTCGGAGTCGAGGCGCCCGCACGCGAGGGCCGTGCTGATGCGCGAGGCGCGGGGGCCTGCGTGGACGGACTGGCTGGACCAGCACGGGATCGTCGGGCTCTCCGGGATCGACACGCGCTCGCTCGTGCTCCACCTGCGCGAGTCGGGGGCCATGCGCGCGGCCGCGGTGGCAGGCGACTCGCCCGTCGAGGAGGCGCTCGCGGCGGTCCAGGCTCAGCCGCCGATGGCCGGGCGTGCACTCGTCGGCGACGTCTCGGTCGACGAGCCCTACGTCTACGCGGACACCGGCGACGTGCGCGTCGCGGTCGTCGACTACGGCTGCAAGCGCTCGATCCTCCGCCGGCTCGCCGTCGCCGGCGCCGGCGTGACAGTCTTTCCGCACTCCGCGACGGCGGACGAGCTGGCCGCGTTCGACGGAGTGCTGCTCTCGAACGGCCCCGGCGACCCGGAGCCGCTCGTCGACGAGGTGACGGAGGTGCGAGAGCTGCTCGGCCGGACGAGCGTCCTCGGCATCTGCCTCGGCCATCAGCTGGTCGCGCTCGCGACCGGCCACGAGACGTTCAAGCTCCCGTTCGGCCATCGCGGCGCCAACCACCCCGTGCTCGAGCGCGGCACCGGGCGCGTGCTCGTCACGAGCCAGAACCACGGCTTCGCGGTCGCCGCGAGCGAGGGCCCCGAGGTGACGCACGTCTCGCTCTACGACGGCACGGTCGAAGGGCTCGACTTCCCGGAGCTGAACGCCAGGTCGGTGCAGTTCCACCCCGAGGCCGGCCCCGGCCCGCACGACGCCTGGCCGATCCTCGAGGCGTGGGTCGGAGGGCTGAGATAAGTGCCGCGGCGGAGCGACATCGAGAGCATCTGCCTGATCGGCTCGGGTCCGATCGTGATCGGCCAGGCCTGCGAGTTCGACTACTCGGGCTGCCAGGCGCTGAAGGTGCTGCGCGAGGACGGCTTCCGCACCATCGTCGTCAACTCGAACCCGGCGACGATCATGACCGACCCGGGCTTCGCTGACCGAACGTACCTCGAGCCGCTCGATCTCGAGTCCGTCGCCGACGTGCTTCGGCGCGAGCGTCCCGACGCGCTGCTGCCGACGATGGGCGGCCAGACGGCGCTCAACCTCGCGCGCGAGCTGGCGAACGCGGGGGTGCTGGCGGAGCTCGAGATCGAGCTGATCGGCGCCGGGCTCGACGCGATCGAGCGCGCCGAGGACCGGCTCAAGTTCCGCGACGCGGTCCAGTCGGTCGGCCTGCGCGTTCCGGACTCGCGGATCGTGACGCGGCTCGACCAGCTGGCCGGGATCGCGCTCCCTGCGGTCGTCCGGCCGGCGTTCACGCTCGGCGGCCACGGCGGCGGCTTCGCGGAGACGGAGCTCGAGCTGCGCCGCCAGGTCGAGCGCGGCCTCGCCGAGTCCCCGATCGGGCAGGTGCTGGTCGAAGAGTCCGTCCGCGGCTGGGACGAGTTCGAGCTCGAGGTCGTCCGCGACCGCAATGACAACGTCGTCGTCGTCTGCTCGATCGAGAACCTCGACCCGATGGGCGTCCACACGGGCGACTCGGTCACCGTCGCGCCCCAGATGACGCTCGCCGACGAGGCGTACCAGGAGCTCCGCGACGCGGCCGCGGCCGTCATCCGCGCGGTCGGCGTCGAGACGGGCGGCTCGAACATCCAGTTCGCCCGCGACCGCGAGAGCGGCGACCTTCGTGTGATCGAGATGAACCCGCGCGTCTCGCGCTCGTCGGCGCTGGCCTCGAAGGCGACCGGCTACCCGATCGCGAAGGTGGCGGCGAAGCTCGCCGTCGGCTACACGCTCGACGAGATCCCGAACGACCTCACCGGCACGACCCCGGCGAGCTTCGAGCCGACGCTCGACTACGTCGTCGTCAAGTTCCCGCGCTTCGCCTTCGAGAAGTTTCCGGGCGCCGACCAGCAGCTGGGCACGCAGATGAAGTCCGTCGGCGAGACCATGGGGATCGGACGCACCTTCGCCGAGGCGTTCATGAAGGCGTACCGGAGCCGTGAGCTCGACGCGGGCGCGGCCACCCCGTGGGAGACGCTCGCCGATCTTCCGGACGGCCTGCACCCCTGGTTCCGCTCCGAGATCGAGCTGCTGCGCGAGGCGCTCCACTCGGGGAGCACGCTCCGCGCGAAGCGTGCCGGCTGGAGCGACGCGGACCTCGCGGCGGCCGGGATCCCGACCGCGCGTGAGCTCGGCCTGCGGCCGGCCTACCGGCGCGTCGACTCGTGTGCCGGCGAGGTCGAGGCCGCCTCCAACTACTACTACTCGACCTGGGGCGAGGCCGGCGCGCCGGACCCGCAGCCGGGCCGCTCGATCGTCATCCTCGGGTCCGGCCCGAACCGGATCGGCCAGGGGATCGAGTTCGACTACTGCTGCGTCCACGCGGCGCAGAGCTTCCGCCGGCTCGGCTACGAGACGGTGATGGTCAACTGCAACCCGGAGACGGTCTCGACCGACTACGACACGTCGGACCGGCTCTACTTCGAGCCGCTGGACGTGGAGTCGGTGCTGGCGGTGCTCGAGCGCGAGCAGCCGGTCGGGGTCGCGATCCAGTTCGGCGGGCAGACACCGCTCAAGCTCGCGCGCGCGATCGAGGACGCCGGCTTCAAGGTGCTCGGCACGCCGTTCGGCGCCGTCGACCTCGCAGAGGATCGCGAGCGCTTCGGCCGCCTCGCGGCCGAGCTCGGCGTCCGCTGTCCGGAATGGGGGATGGCGGAGACGGCCGACGAGGCGATCGAGGTCGCCGAGCGGGTCGGCTACCCGGTGCTCGTCCGGCCGTCGTACGTGCTCGGCGGCCGCGCGATGCGCGTCTGCTACTCGGCGGACGAGATCGCGGACGCGATGGCCACCGTGCACGGCCGGGTGCTGGTCGACCGCTTCCTCGAGAGCGCGGTGGAGATCGACGTCGACGCCGTCTCGGACGGGGCCGCGACCTACGTCGCGGCGGTCATGCAGCACGTCGAGGAGGCGGGCGTCCACTCGGGCGACTCCGCGTGCGTCTTGCCCGCGCCCTCGCTCGACCCGAGCACGTACCTGGAGATCTGCCACATCGTGCGCAGGCTGGCGCCGGCGCTCGGCGTGGTCGGGATCGTCAACGTCCAGGCAGCCGTCACGGACGGGTGCGTGTACGTGCTCGAGGTGAACCCGCGCGCGTCGCGCACCGTGCCGTTCGCGAGCAAGGCGACGGGCGTGAACCTCGTCGAGGCGTCGTGCCGGCTCGCACTCGGCGAGCGCCTCTCGGATCTCGGCCTGCCGCCGGAGCGGGCGCCGTCGCAGGTGAGCGTCAAGGCTGCGGTGCTGCCGTTCGCGCGCTTCGCCGGCTCGGACCCCGTGCTCGGACCGGAGATGCGCTCGACGGGGGAGGTGATGGCGACCGCGCGCGACTATCCGACCGCGTTCGCGAAGGCAGAGCGCGCGGCCGGCCGGCCGCTGCCGACCGCCGGCACAGCGTTTCTCTCGGTCCGGGACGGGGACAAGCCGGCCGTCGTGCCGATCGCCGCGGCGCTGGCCGGCCTCGGCTTCGAGCTCGTGGCGACGGGCGGCACCGCGGACGCGCTCGCCGCCGTCGGGCTGGAGGTCGAGGAGGTGGCGAAGGTGGCCGAGGGCGGCGACACCGTCGTCGACCTGATCCGGCGGGGACGCTGCGATCTCGTCATCAACACGCCCGAGGGCGCGAACGCCCGGTCGGACGGGTACCGCATCCGCGAGGCCGCGCTGATCGCGCGCGTCCCGTGCATCACCACGGTCACGGGAGCCGCCGCCGCCGTGCATGCGATCGCGAGCGCCCGCACCGACTATGCGCTCTCGCTGCAGGAGCGGCTCGATGCCGAGAAGAGAAGCGCTTAGGGTCGCCGCCGCCGAGGCGGTCGGCCCGTACGTCCTGCTCCGCCTCGACCGGGGCGGCCTCGCTCCCGGGTCGCCCGGGCAGTTCTTCATGGTCGAGGCGCCCGGCCGGCTGCTGCCGCGGCCGATGTCGCTCTGCCTCGCCCCCCCGGGCGAGCTCGCGTTCCTCTTCGACCCGGTCGGCCCGGGCACGCGCGCCCTCGCCGAGGCAGAAGCCGGCGACGCCGTCCATGTCTTCGGCCCGCTCGGACGCGGCTTCCGCCTCGACGTCGACCGGCCGCTGCTCGTCGGCGGCGGCATCGGCGTCGCGCCGCTCCCCTATCTCTCGGAGGCCCTCGGCGCGCCGCCCGCGGTGCTCGGCTTCCGGACTGAATGGCACGCGGCGGCTGCGGCGCTCGTCCCGAACGCGGAGCTCGTGATCGACCCGGTGCTGGTGACGGAGGCGATCGACACGGGTCGCGACGTCCTCGCGTGCGGCCCGGAGCCGATGCTCGACGCGCTCGCGACGCTCTGCCCCGGGGCGCAGCTGGCCCGGGAGGCGCCGATGGCGTGCGGCTACGGCGCCTGCTACGGCTGCGTGGTCGAGGTCGGCGGCAGCTGGAAGCGGCTCTGCGTGGAAGGGCCGGTGCTCGATGCAGTTGCGTGAAAGCGTGCAGCCTGACGGCGTGCAGCTCCTCAACGCGTCGGGCTGCCTCGACGCGTTGACCGCACCCGGGGTCGCCGGGCAGCTGGACGCGTTCGTGACCAAGACCGTGACGCCGTTGCCGAGGGAGGGAAACGAGCCGCCCCGGATCGCCGAGGCTGAGGCCGGCATGCTCAACTCGATCGGGCTTCAGAACCCGGGCCGCGACGTCTTCGTGCAGAGCGTCCTGCCGCAGCTCGCTCACCTCCGGCTGTGGGTCTCGGTCGGAGGCTTCGCGGCCGCGGAGTACGCCGAGACCTGCTCCCTGCTGGACGGACGCGGCGAGGTCGAGCAGCTGGAGCTCAATCTCTCCTGTCCGAACGTCGACGAGGCGGCGGACTCGGCGGCGGCCATCGTCGCGGCCTGCCGTGAGGCGACGGAGAAGCCGCTCTGGGCCAAGCTCTCTCCCGCGTTGCCGGACCTTCCCGGGGTCGCGAAGGCGGTGGAGGCGGCCGGCGCCGACGGTCTCTCGCTCGTCAACACGCTTCGCGGCCTCGTGCTCGACGAGCGGACGCTCCGCCCGCGACTGGGCCGCGCGGTCGGCGGCTACTCGGGCCCGGCGCTGAAGCCGGTCGCGCTCGCGGCCGTCTACGCGGCCTACCGTGCGACGGACCTACCGATCGTCGGGATGGGAGGCGTGGCCACCGGGGGCGACGCGTTGCAGTTCCTCGCCGCAGGCGCGACGCACGTCGCGCTCGGCACGGTTCTCTTCTCGGACCCCGATGCACCGGCGCGCATCCGTGGTGAGCTGGCGGCCGAGACGGCAGCGCTCGGCCTGTCCGATCCGGCCGAGGTGCGTGGGCTGGCGCACGCTGATCTGTTTACCAGAGGGGCAACTCTCGACCGGAAGTCGAGAGTGTAGGAGCGAAAAACGCTGCAAATCTCGCCAAAATCTTGACGTTTGACCGCCGCGTGGAGGTTGGTAGACTCCCGCGCCATGAGTCCGCCCCAGACCCAGGCACAGGCGCCGGTCCGCTCACTCGACCAGCGCATGGAAGCACTGAAGCGGGCGAACGACATCAGGGTCAAGCGGGCACAGCTCAAGAAGGATCTGAAGTCGGGCTCGGTCTCGATCGAGAAGATCCTCAGCGATCCGCCGGAATGGGTCTCGACCGCGAAGGTGTTCGACATGCTCATGGCCGTGCCGAAGTTCGGCCGGGTCAAGGCGGCGCGCTTCCTCAACCAGTGCCGCATCAGCCAGTCGAAGACCGTCGGCGGGTTGTCCGAGCGCCAGCGCGCCGAGCTCATTGGCCTCTTCAACCGGTAGGCCGGTCTTCGTCGTCACAGGCCCGTCCGGCGCGGGCAAGGGTACGCTGATCAAGCTCGTCCTGCCCCGTTTCCCAGAGCTCGCGCTCGCCGTTTCGGCGACCACGCGCGAGCAGCGCCCCGGGGAGGAGGACGGCGTCCACTACTGGTTCCTCTCGCGGGACGAGTTCGACCGGCGGATCGAGGCCGGCGAGTTTCTCGAGTGGGTGGACTACGTCGGCAACCGCTATGGAACCCTGCGCTCCGAGATCGAGCGCCTGCGCGCCGATGGGAAGGCGCCGTTGCTCGAGCTGGAGACGGAGGGCGCGCTACGGGTCAAGCGGCGCGAAGGGAACGCGATCACCGTGTTCGTTACTGCGCCGGTCCAAGTGCTGGAGCGGCGTCTGCGCGACCGCGCGACCGAGAGCTCGGGCGTGATCGACGAGCGGATCGAGATGGCGCGGCGGCAGCTCGAGGAGCGCCACGACTTCGACTACGTTGTCGAGAACGACGACCGCGACCGGGCGGCGGGCGCCCTCGCCGAGATCGTCGCCCGGGCGCTCGACGGCGCAGGTACCATGGCGCCTCAATGATCTCTCCCCGCATCGACAAACTGCTCGAGCATGTCGACTCGCGCTACTCGCTGGTGATCGTCGCCGCGAAGCGCGCTCGGCAGATCAACAACTACCACCATCAGCTCGGCGAGGGCACGTTCGACGACGTCGCACCGCCGCTCGTCGAGTCGCGCTCCAAGAACTACCTGACGATGGCCCTCGAGGAAGTCGCCGAGGGCAAGATCGCCTACGAGTACAAGTCCAAGTAGGGGCTCGTTCAGGTCGTCGGCCCGCTGAGGCGCCCCGCGCGCCCAGTCGGCACAATGAGCGCATGGCCCGGATCCTCCTCGGGGTCACCGGAGGCATCGCCGCCTACAAGGCGTGCGAGCTGACGCGTCTGCTCGTCCGCGCGGGCCACGACGTCGTCCCCCTCGTGACGCCCGGCGCCCAGCGGTTCGTCTGCGAGGAGACCTTCCTCGCGCTCGCCCGGCGACCGGCCGGCGACGACCTCTACCTGCATCTGACCCGCGCCGACGCGCTCGTCGTCGCTCCCTGTACGGCGAACACGCTCGCAAAGCTCGCAACGGGCCTCGCGGACAACCTGCTGACGGAGGCTGCGCTGGCGCACCGCGGACCGATCGTCCTGGCGCCGGCGATGAACCCGCGCATGTGGGCACATCCGGCGACGCGGCAGAACGTCCTCACCTTGCGGGCCCGCGGTGCGGAGATCGTCGGGCCGGACGAAGGCGACACGGCCGAGGGCGAGTGGGGCGTCGGCCGGATGGTCGAGCCGCCCGAGATCCTCGCGGCCGTCGAGAGGGCGCTCCGGCCCGGAGACCTGGCCGGGTTGCGCGTGCTCGTCTCCGCGGGCGGCACGCGCGAGCCGATCGACGCCGTGCGCTTCGTCGGCAACCGCGCGTCGGGTCGCATGGGCGTCGCGATCGCGGCCGAGGCGCAGCGCCGCGGGGCGGAGGTGACCCTGCTCGCGGCAAACCTCGCCGTCGACGTCCCCGCCGGGGTGGAGCTCGTCCAGACGCCGACCGTCGACGACATGCTGCGCGAGGCTCTGGCGCGCGCGGAAAGCGACCTCGTCGTCATGGCCGCCGCGCCGGCCGACTACCGACCGGCCGCCCCCGGCTCGGACAAGCGGCCGAAGGACGACACGGCCTGGACGCTCGAGCTCGAGCCGACGACGGACATCCTGCGCACCCTGGGCGGCCAGCGGCGGCCGGGCCAGGTGCTGATCGGCTTCGCCGCCGACCACGGCGAGCCGGGACTGGCGAGGGCGCGCGAGAAGCTCGGAGCCAAGAACGCCGACCTGATCGTCTACAACGATGTGTCCCGGACCGACATCGGCTTCGACGCCGAAGAGAACGAGGTGACGCTGGTCTGGCGCGACCGCGAGGCGACGGTCGCCAAGGCCGCCAAGCCGGAGATCGCGCGGGCGATCCTGGACGCGGCGGCCGCGCTCGTGGGGGAACGTGAGCGAGCAGCCGGCGTCTAGGCCGGCCGCCGACCGCGCGGCGGCGCGGCTGGGCGAGGTCGCGGCGAATCTCGCGCGCGTCGTCCACGCGCCGGAGGAGACGCTGCGCAACTGTGTGCTCTGCCTCGTGGCGGAGGGTCACTTGATCATCGAGGACCTGCCGGGCGTGGGGAAGACGACGCTCGCCAAGGCCCTCGCTCGTTCCGTCGACGTCTCCTTCTCCCGGCTTCAGTTCACGCCCGACCTGCTCCCGTCCGACGTCACGGGCGTGAGCGTCTACGACCAGGAGGCCGGCAGCTTCCGCTTCCGGGCCGGGCCCGTGTTCGCAAACGTGCTGCTCGTCGACGAGGTCAACCGCGCCTCGCCGAAGACGCAGTCCGCGCTGCTGGAGTGCATGCAGGAGAACCAGGTCACGGTGGACGGCAGGACGTATCCGCTGCAGCGGCCGTTCTTCGTCCTCGCGACCCAGAACCCCGTCGAGTACGAGGGGACGTACCCGTTGCCGGAGGCACAGCTCGACCGGTTCACGATGCGGCTCTCGATCGGATACCCACCGCTCGCCGAGGAGGCCCGCATGCTCGTGGAGCAGACGACCGAGACGCCGCTCGAGTCGCTGGCCGCGGTTGCGACCGGGGAGGACGTGCTCGCGCTCGTCGAGCAGGCGAGAGCGGTCTACGTGGAGGAGTCCCTCAACCGCTACGTCGTCGCGCTTCTCCAGCACACGCGACGCGACGAGCGGCTGTACCTGGGCGGCAGCCCGCGGGCCGGGATCGCGCTGCTGCGGGTCGCCAAGGCGCGGGCCCTCGCCGAGGGCCGCGACTACGTCGGCCCGGACGACGTCAAGGCGATCGCGGCACCCGTGCTCGCGCACCGGCTGATCCTCGCTCCGGAGGCGCGTGCGGCCGGCACGACCCCGGGCGACGTGGTCGCCGAGGCGCTGGCGCGGACGCCGGTGCCGGTGTGACGACCCGAGGGCGAAACGTCCTCTTCCTCGGCGGGGCGACCTACCTCGCTGCCTGGCTCTTCGGCTCGACGGCGCTCTATCCCGTGGCGACGGGGCTGCTGCTCGCGGCTCTCGGGGCGCGGCTCTGGGTCGGCGCGGCGACGCGGCCCCTGCTGCTTCGGCGGCACATCCAGGAAGGCCCGCATGTCGAGGGAGACGACGTCACGGTCACGGTCGAGCTCGACCGGGAAGGGCCGGTGCCGCCGCCGTCGGTGACTCTCGTCGAGCACGTGGGGCGGCTCGGCGTCCGCGAGACGCCGATGCGCGCGCGACGCGCCCGCTACACGCTGCAGACGCTGCCCCGCGGCCGGTACACGTTCGAGGACGCACGCGCCCTGATCGAGGACCCGTTCGGGCTCGCACGCGAGGAGGTGGTGCTCCGCGAGCGGGCGGCGGTGCTGATGCATCCCCGAGTCGTGGAGCTCGATGTTCTCTTCTCCGACGGCGCAGGTGCGTCCTTCGGCGGCCGTCGGCTGCTGCTTCGCCGCACGGCGGGGTTCGACGTGCACAGCGTGCGCGAGTACGAGCACGGCGACTCGCTCCGCCGGGTGCACTGGCCGTCCACCGCGCGCCGCGGTGAGCTGATGGTCAAGGAGCTCGAGGACTCGCCCCGCGAGGAGGTCGCCGTCGTTCTCGACGGGGCGCCGTCGCCCCTCTTCGACCTCGAGGCACGGATCACGGGCTCGCTCGTCCGCGGGCAGGCGCGCCGCGGACGGGCCGCGCTGCTCGTCGTGACGGGGCTCGTCGAGCAGCAGTTGCACGTGCGCTCGCTCGCGGGCGACTGGCGCGCCGCGCTCGATCTCCTGGCCGCGGCCGAGCCGGCGCGAGGGCGCCCGGTCGAAGCCGTCGTGGGCACGATCGCCGCGCCGGAGCTCGTGCTCGTCACGGCCGCGCTGACGCCACGGCTCGCGGAGCGGCTGCTCCAGCTCGCCGCGGCGCACCGCCGGGTCTCGCTCGTGCTCGCCCAGGCCCGCCGCGCGCCCGAGCCGGCGCTGTTGCGCCTCCAGGGAGCCGGCGTCGCAGTCGTCACGGTCACCGAGGCGGACGACCTCGCCGCGGTGCTCGGTGCACGGGCACGGGAGGCGCTGCGTGCATAGAGGCGACGAAGAACGAGCCCGCCTGCGCATGATCGTCGTCGCGTGGACCCTGCCGGCGGCGGTGATCGCCTGGAACTGGTTGCGGCTCGAGAGCCCGCACGTCGAGCTGCGGCGCGCGCTCGCGGTCGCCGTCCTCGGCCTCCTGCCGGCACTCGCACCAACGCGGACGCGCAGGCTGCTGGCACTCGTGCCGGCAACAGCGCTCGCCTGCGACGCCGCCTTCGGGACGCTCGACGCGACGGCATGGGCGGGCCGGCTGGAGCGCGGCTTCCTCGACTTCTACGACGTGACGCTCCCGTTCGCCTCCGGGCATGCGCAGATGGAGGGCGTGATCCTGCTGGCCGTCTTCGCGGGCTCGCTGGCGGTGGCGCTAGGCCTCGCCGCCGGGCGGCCCGCGGGGGCGGCCGCGGCGCTCGTGGTGGCCGCAGGCTGGCCCGCCACGCTCCTCGCCGGCTCGGCGGTCGTGCGCGGCGCCGCGATCCTCGCGGCGGCGCTCTGGCTGCTCGCCGGACAGCGGCTCGGGTCGAGGGCGCTCGTCCTGGGCGCAGCGTCGGTGCTCGCCGCGTTGGCGGCCACCTCCTCACCCGCGATCGCCCGCGACGCGGTGCTCGGCTGGCAGAGCTGGGATCCCTACACGCGCCCGGACGACCCCGTCGGCGTCTCATACGTCTGGAACTCCGACTACACCGGCCTCCACTTCCCCAAGAAGAAGACGGTCGTGCTTCGCGTCAAGGCGCCGGCCACGCCGCGGTACTGGCGCGCGACGACCCTCGAGTCGTACGACGAGCAGGGCTGGACCGAGAGCCTCGTGCCGGCGGCATTCGGGCGCGACGCGCTGCTGCCTGCCCGCGCGTTTCGCACCCGCAATCAGGTTCGACAGGACGTGACAGTCGAAGCGCTGGCGGACGTCCACCTGGTCGGAACCGCGTCCCCTGTCGAGTGGCTCGCGCCGGACACCGGCATCCGGCTTGCCGCCGGCGGCGTCGCGCTCGTGCCGGAGGAACTCCACCGCGGAATGACGTACACCGTGTGGAGCTTCGCGCCGCGGCCGACGCCGGCACAGCTGTCGCGCTCGCCGGCGAGGTACCCGGCTCAGATCACGTCGAGCCTGGCGCTGGAGGTTCAGCCGGGGGTCAGCGTGCCGCCGTTCGGGACGCCGGGACGAGACGCGGTCGTGCGGGCCTCGCTCGCCGGCCGCTTCGGCACGCCCGCGTCGCCGTACCGGGCGCTCTACGACCGCGCGCTCGCCGTGGTCGGCCACCCGGGGAGCCCGTACGCCGCCGCGGTCGCGCTGGAGCGCTGGTTCCGCATCGGCGGCGGCTTCCGCTACGTCGAGCAGCCGCCTCAGCCGCACGGCCTCCCGCCGCTGGTGGACTTCGTCACCCGCACCAAGGCGGGCTACTGCCAGCATTTCGCGGGCGCGATGGCGCTCATGCTCCGCTACCTCGGAGTCCCCGCGCGCGTCGCCGCGGGGTTTACCGAGGGGGTCCGCACGGGCCACGAGTGGAAGGTGACCGACCACGACGCGCACACCTGGGTCGAGGTCTGGTTCGCCGGCTGGGGCTGGCTGCCGTTCGACCCGACGCCGGGGCGCGGCACGCTCGCCGGCCGGTACACGTCGGCGTCGGCGGCCTTCAACCCCGCGAGCGTGTTCGGGCTGCTGGGGGAGCGCGCCAGCGGGACGGCCCGGCGGCTCTTCCAGCAGAAGGGGCTGCGCGAGGCGTCGGTCGCGGGCGAGGCTGCGAAGACCGGCAACCGGGGCGTCACCCGCGCGCTGGCCGCCCCGCTGGGGCACAAGCGGGACTTCCTGCTCCTCGCGCTCGCCGGCCTGGCGGCGCTCGCGGTTGCCGGCGTGGCGGCGAAAAACGGCGCCCGTGCCCTGCGCTACCGCTCGCGTGACCCGCGCCGCGTCGCACGTGCGTGCCGCCTCGAGCTGCAGGGATACCTCGCCGACCAGGGCATCGATGTGCCGGTGGGAGCGACGCTCGACGAGCTCGCCGGGGTCGTGCACCAGCGCCTCTCCGTCGACGCGGGCCGGTTCGCTGCGGCCGCTACGGAGGCCCGCTATGCGCCGCCGGGCCGCGCGGAGGAGGCCGCGGCCCGCGCCCGGCTCGAGCTGAAGCGACTGCTGCGCGTGATCCGCTCGCGTCTGACCGCGTCACGCCGGCTGCGCGGTGCCTTCTCGGTCCGTTCGCTGTGATCCGGGAGGCGGTCGTGATGGCCGCGGGCGAGGGACGGCGGCTGCGCCCCATCACGGAGCGTTGGGCGAAGCCCGTGCTCCCTATCGACGGGCGCGCTGTGATCGCGACCCTGATGCACGAGCTGGAGGCGGCCGGCATCGAGCGGACGACGGTCGTGGTCGGCCACCTCGGGCACCAGATCGAGCAGCTCCTCGCGGGCTTTCCGGCAGAGCTCCGCTTCGCCGTGCAAGCCAGGCCGCTCGGCTCGGCGGATGCGGTCGCACGCGCCGGGGCGGAGCCCCCGTACCTCGTCGCCGCGGCCGACACGAAGTTCCGCGACGGCGACGTTGCCGCGTTCGCCGCGGCCGCAGCGGGGGCGGCCGGCGCGCTCGCCGTCCGCCGCGAACCGGCCCCCGAGCCCACGCGTCGGGCGGCAGTGCGGATCGAGGACGGGCGGGTGACGCGGGTCCTCGACGACGACCCGCGAAACCCGTTCTCAGGGGCGCCGCTCTGGGCCGTAGGCCCGCGCCTGCACGAGCTCGTCGTGGCCCTGCCCGGGCGCCCGCCCTACGAGCTGGCGACCGCGTTTCAGCAGGCTGTGGACGCCGGCGAGGAGATCCGTGCGGTCGAGATCGGCCCGACGCGGGATCTGACGTTTCCGCTTGACTTGATGGAGAGGAACTTCCCGTACCTGAAGGGCGTCCTTTGAGCGAGACGTACGACCTGTTCACCGAGGGAAAGCGCCGCCTCGAGAACGGGATGGCCGCCCAGGCGACCGTGCCGCTCGAGAAGGCGAAGGCGCTCGAGCCGGAGAAGGCCTCGATCCGCGAGGCGCTCGGGATCGCCTACTTCAGGATTCACCGCTGGGACGAGGCGGAGGCCGAGTTCCGCAAGATGCTCGAGCTCTCGCCCGCGGACGACTACGCGCACTACGCGCTCGGCCGCTGTCTGGAGAAGCAGGGCAAGACCGCGGAGGCCAACGGGCACTACAAGCTCGCGAGCTCGCTCCGGCCCGGCTCCGAGCATTACGCGTCGCGCATCCTCGAGCTCGACGAGCCGGACGGCGGCGACTAGCGCCGTTGCGGGCCGTCGTCCAGCGGGTGACCAGCGCGTCTGCGAGCCCTGGGGGCTCCATCGGCCCGGGGCTCCTCGTCCTGCTCGGGATCGCCGACGGAGACGACGAAGCCGACGCCGTGCGGCTGGCCGAGCACGTTGCGCGGCTGCGGATCTTCGAGAACGAGGACGGCAGGTTCGACCGCAGCCTGCTGGACACGGCCGGCGCCGTGCTCGCCGTCAGCCAGTTCACGCTCATCGCCGACACGCGAAAGGGGAACCGGCCCGACTTCTCCAAGGCCGCGCGGCCGGAGGTGGCGGAACCCGGCTACGAACGGTTCGTGGAAGCCCTTCGTGACCTCGGCGTGCACGCACAGACAGGGGTGTTCGGAGCGAGGATGCAGGTCACGCTCGTCAACGACGGGCCGGTAACCATCGTCCTCGAGATCTGACCGCGCAACTCTGCGTGGTGAGTGGCATGGCTGCGGACTTGCGGTCACGCTCGTTCTCGACAGCTGATCGGGGAGCCGTCCCGGCCTGACGAGCGACCGCTCGGTTGCTATCCTGCACACACCACATTTCGAGCGGTTTCGAGGTGGGCGCGCGGCGCCCATTTTTTGTGAGGCGCCCATTTTTGTGAGGAGAGCACATGGCGACCGGCATCTACGACAAGGAGAAGGAGCTCTACCGGCAGGTCTCGCAGGAGATCGGGCGCGGCGTGCCCGACGTCGAGGTGCTTGCCCTGGAGCTCGTCGGCCGTGAGCGTTTCCGCGTGTACATCGACCATCCCCGCGGGGTCGACCTCGCGCTCTGCGAGCGCGTCTCGGGCGTGCTGCGCGCCTACTCCGACCGCTATTCCGTCGAGGTCTCCTCGCCCGGCCTCGACCGGCCGCTGCGCACGCCTGCGCACTTCGCCCGCCAGGTCGGCCGGCGGGTGGCGCTGAAGACCGCCGACGAGATCGGCGGCAAGATCAGATTTCGCGGCGAGCTGCTCGCCGCCGACGAGCGGGCCGTTCGCATCGCGGGTTCGGGGAAGGATGCGGCGCCGGTCGAGATCCCGTATTCGGAGATCGTCCGCGCAAACGTGATCGACACTGAAACAGAGGGAGCTGGAAGATGAGCCAGGAGATCGTCGAAGCGGTTCGCGAGATCGAGCGCGAGAAGGGGATCGAGAGCGGGACGCTCGTCCAGGCTCTCGAGGATGCGCTGCTCGCGGCCTACAAGAAGACCCCCGGGGCGGCGCGCCACGCCGTCGTCGAGCTCGACGAGCGGGGCGACTTCCGCGTCTACTCGATCGAGCTGCCGCCGGATCTCGAAGAACGCCTGCTCGACGAGGCGCGCGAGCGCGCGCTCGAGGAGCTGGAGCGCCTCGAGGAGGAGACGGGCGAGCGCAACCACACGCTCCTCTCCGACGCGGACCTCGACATCGCCTGGGACGAGGTGCCGGAGGAGCGGATCAAGCGGGAGGACGTGACCCCGGAGAACTTCGGCCGCATCGCCGCGCAGACGGCGAAGCAGGTGATCCTGCAGCGGATCCGCGAGGCCGAGCGCGCGATGATGTACGACGAGTACGTCGACCGCGTCAGCGAGGTCGTCACCGGGATTGTCCAGCAGGCCGGCGACCGGAACAACGTGCTGGTCGACCTCGGCAAGGTCGAGGCGCTGCTCCCGCGCTCGGAGCAGGTGGACGGCGAGCGCTACGAGCAGGGCTCGCGCATCAAGGCCGTGATCACCGAGGTCCGCTCGGGGACGAAAGGGCCGCAGGTGATCCTCTCGCGCCGCGACCCCGAGCTGATCAAGACGCTGTTCGAGCTGGAGGTGCCGGAGATCGCCGACGGGCTCGTGGAGATCCGCGGCGTCGCGCGCGAGCCGGGCTACCGCTCGAAGATCGCCGTCGAGTCGCACGCCCAGGGCGTCGACCCGGTCGGAGCCTGCGTCGGCCCACGCGGCTCCCGCGTCCGCATGGTCGTCTCGGAGCTGCGCGGCGAGAAGATCGACATCATCCCGTGGAACAACGAGCCGGCGCGCTTCGTCGCCAAGGCGCTCTCGCCCGCCCGCGTCCGCGAGGTGTATTTGGACGACGACAACCAGGAGGCGACGGTCGTCGTCCCGGACGATCAGCTCGCGCTCGCGATCGGCAAGGAGGGCATGAACGCCCGGCTCGCCGCGCGCCTCACAGGCTGGAAGATCGACATCACGAGCGACTCGGAGTTCGCGCAGCAGGAGGCACAGGCGGCCTTCGGAGGCAACGGCGCCGAGGGCGAGGACTTCTCCGGCCGCTGCGCCGCGATCCTCTCCAACGGCAAGCGCTGTCCCAATGAGGCGCTGCCGGGGACGCGCTACTGCGGTCTCCCGGCCCACCAGGCGCTCGCGGGCCAGGAGGGCGAGCCGGCCGAGGTGCCTGTCGTGGCGGTCGCGACCACGGACGAAGTGGAGATCCTCGAGCCGATCGAGATCGACGAGCCCGAGGACGATGCCGCTCCGATCGACGAGGCCGGAGACGAGCAGCCCGAGCACCCGAGGAGGGACGTCGTCGAGGGGATCCCGGTCGACCATCGGCCGCCGCCCGACCGCCCGGAGACGCCCGTTGACGTGACCGGCGGCGCCGGCCTCGAGAGGGTGACGGACGCCGACGTCGTCCACGCGCCTCCGGTCGAGGGCGGCGAGGACCCGGAGGACCAGCGGATCTGAGTGGCCACCGCGATCAGGACGTGCGCCGGCTGCGGGCGGAAGTCGCCCCAGGCGGAGCTCGTGCGCTTCCACGCGCGGGAGGGCGTCCTGAGCGCGGGCTCCGGGCCCGGACGGGGCGTCTACACGTGCCGCTCGCTAGCCTGCTTCGAGCGGGCGGCGACGCGGCGGCAGTTCAACCGCGTGCTTCGCACCAGCGTCCGAATCGACCCGACCCTGCAGGCTCTCTACACTAGACCCCGATTCAATGGCCAACGGTAGACCCAACAGACCCATCAGACCCCGCGGCGGCGGCCCAGGCGGCCGCAAGCGGCGCGTGGTCATCGACAGCGGCAACCAGCGGCCGCGCCCCGGCGACAACCGCCAGCGGGCCGGCGACCGCCAGGACCCCAAGCCGAAGACGCAGCAGCCGGCGTCGGCGCCGACGGGTCCCGTCAGCGTCCCCTCGGGCGTCACGGTCCGCGACCTGTCGCAGGCGCTGGGCATCCCGGCCGCGCAGATCATCAAGATCATGATGGGCCTCGGCGAGATGGTCCAGATCACGCAGTCGCTCACCGACGAGTCGGTGCAGCTGATCGCGGCCGAGGTCGAGCGCGAGGTGACGATCCGCCACGTGGGCGAGGAGGACGAGGAGCCGGAGGTCTTCGAGGACGCCGAGGAGCTGCTCGAAGAGCGGCCACCGGTCGTGACGATCATGGGCCACGTCGACCACGGCAAGACGACGCTGCTCGACGCCATCCGCGAGACCGCCGTCGTCGAGACCGAGGCGGGCGGGATCACGCAGCACATCGGCGCCTACCAGGTTGAGCGAAACGGCCGCAAGATCACCTTCATCGACACGCCGGGCCACGAGGCATTCACGGCGATGCGCGCCCGCGGCGCCAAGGTGACGGACATCGCCGTGCTCGTCGTCGCGGCGGACGACTCCGTGATGCCGCAGACGCGCGAGTCGATCTCCCACGCACGCGCCGCCGACGTGCCGATCGTGGTCGCCGTCAACAAGATCGACGTTCCGAACGCGAACCCCGACCGCGTCAAGTCAGACCTCGCGGCCGAGGGCCTGCAGCCGGAGGAGTGGGGCGGCACGACGCAGTTCGCCGAGGTGTCGGCCAAGCAGAAGCTGAACCTCGACGAGCTGCTCGAGAAGATCCTGCTCGTCGCCGACATCGAGCTGGCCGAGAAGGCGAAGGCGAATCCGAACGCCGAAGCATCCGGCCCGATCATCGAGTCGCGGCTGGACGTGGGCCGCGGCCCTGTCGCGACGATGCTGGTCCAGCGCGGCACGCTGAACGTCGGCGACTCGATCGTCGCCGGCGACGCATGGGGCCGCGTGAGGGCGCTCCAGGACTACCGCGGCGAGAAGCTCAACGAGGCCCGGCCCGGCGACCCGGTCGAGATCCTCGGCTTCGACACCCCGCCGCCCGCCGGCGAGCTGGCGCGCGTCGTCGAGAACGAGCGCCGCGCCCGTGAGCTGGCGAACCAGCGTGGCGAGCGCCTGCGCCGCGAGCAGCTGGCCAAGCGCACGCGCCGCGGCGTCTCGCTCGAGAGCCTCTTCACGCAGATGCAGGAAGGTCAGATCCAGGACCTCAACCTCGTCCTCAAGGGCGACGTACAGGGCTCGGTGGAGGCGCTCGTCTCCGAGCTCGCCAAGATCGAGCACCCCGAGGTGCGGGTCAACGTCATCCACCAGGGAGTCGGCGGAATCACGGAGAACGACATCAACCTCGCTGCCGCGTCGGGCGCGATGGTGATCGGGTTCAACGTCCGCGCCTCGGCCGAGGCGCGCGCACTCGCCGAACGCGAGGGCGTCGAGATCCGCCAGTACCGCGTCATCTACCAGCTGACGCAGGAGATCGAGCAGGCGCTCGTCGGCATGCTGAGCCCCGTCGAGACCGAGGCCATCCTCGGCGAGGCGGAGGTGCGTGCGCTGTTCAAGGTCTCCCGGCTCGGCACCATCGCCGGCTGCATGGTCACGAGCGGCGTCGTCCGCCGCAACGGGCGGGTGCGCATCTTCCGTGACGGCGCCCGGATCCACGAGACGACGATCGCCCAGCTCCGCCGCTTCAAGGACGACGTCCGCGAGGTGACCGAAGGCTTCGAGTGCGGCATCCTCCTCGACGGGTTCAACGACCTGCGCGAGGGCGATGTCTTCGAGATCTACGAGACGCGCGAGGTCGAGCGCACCTCGCTCGACGAGGCGCCGACGGCTGCGGCCGCCGTGCCGGCCGACGAGTCCTGAGCAGCACAGGCTTCGTAGGCGTCCTCTCGGTCGAGCTCCACTTTCCCGAGTCCGGCTCGTTGAAGGCGAAGCGCAGCCACGTGAAGTCCGCGAAGGCACAGCTGCAGAACCGGTTCGGCGCGGCGGTCGCCGAGGTCGACTTCCACGAGCTCTGGCAGCGCTGCAGGCTGACCGCCGCGGTCGTCGCTCGGGAGCCAGGCGACGCGTCCCGGCTTCTCGACGAGGCCGAACGGTGGCTCCACGGGCAGGCCTGGACCGTCGTCTCGGCCCGGCGGGAGCTCGTGAGCATCGATGACTGAGCGGATGCGGAAGGTGAACTCGGCGGTGCGCGACGTGCTCGCGGAGGCCGTCGGGGATCTGAAGGATCCGCGGATCGGCTTCGTGACGGTGACGGGCGTCGAGACGACGCCGGACCTGCGCGAGGCGACGGTCTACGTCAGCGTGCTCGGCTCCGCGAAGCGTCGCACCCGGACGCTCGCAGGGCTCGCGGCCGCGCACGGCGTCCTCCAGGCCCGAATCGCGCGGGAGCTCCGCCTGAAGCGGACCCCGACCCTGGCCTTCGCATACGATCCCACGGTCGAGCGCGGCGTGCGCATGACCCAGCTGATCGACGAGCTCGCACCGGACTCCCCCTCCGACTCGGCCTCAACCGCCTCCGACGATGCCGCAGACGAGCCAGCAGACTGATCTGACCGCCGTCGCCGACGCCATCCGCGCGAACGAGGCCTTCTGCGTCACGAGCCACGAGAATCCCGACGGAGACGCCCTCGGATCGCTGCTCGGGATGCATCGGGGCCTGCTCGAACTCGGGAAGGACTCGGTCATGGTGCTCGCCGGAGACGCGCCGCTGCCGGCCGAGTACCGCTTTCTCGAGCTCGACGAAGTGCAACGCGAATGGCCGGACGACCTGCAGGAGCGGGTTCTGGTGGCCGTGGACTGCGCGCAGGCGAACCGGATCGGGCCGGTGCCCCCCATCGAGCGCGCGAAGCTCGTCCTCGACGTCGACCACCACCACGACAACACCCGCTTCGGCGCTGCGAACCTCGTGGTGCCGGATGCGTCGTCGACGGCGGAGGTCGTGCGCGATGTCTTCGCGGAGCTCAGCGTCCCGCTCACGCCGACGATCGCCGAGGCGCTGTACGTGGGCCTCGTCACGGACACCGGACGGTTCCAGTACACGAACACGACGCCGAAGGCGCTGCGGCTCGCCGCGGAGCTGGTGGAGGCCGGGGCAGACGTGAAACGCGTCTTCCGCGGCGTCTACGAGTCCGTCCAGTTCGCGAAGCTGAAGCTGCTCGCGCGCGTCCTCGAGCGGGCGCAGATCTTCGAGGGCGGCCGGCTCGTCGTCTCGTACCTCCGGCGGGACGACTTCGACGAGGTCGGCGCCGAGGAGCCGTACTCCGAGGGGCTGATCGACTATCTGCGCGCCGTCGAAGGGGCCGAGATGGCCGCTCTGATCCGGCAGCCGCCGCGCGACGAGGGCCCGGCGGCCCGCATCTCGCTACGCGCGAACGCCGACGAGCTCGACGCGTCGGCGATCGCGCGCAAGTCGGGCGGCGGCGGGCACCGCCAGGCGGCAGGCTTCTCCAGTGAGGGGACGATCGACGAGATCACGGAGTTCATCCGCAGAGAGTTTGCGGACGCCAGTGCCGCCGCGCGCGCTTGAGCCGGCCGGGATCGTCCTCGTCGACAAGCCGGCGGGGCCGTCGTCGTTTGCGATCGTTGCGGCGCTGCGCCGGAGAACGGGTGCGCGGACAGGGCACGCTGGAACTCTTGACCCTTTTGCGACGGGATTGTTGCTCTTGTTGAGCGGCCGGGCGACTAGGTTGGCTGAACGCTTCCTCGGACTGGACAAGCGCTACGTCACGGACGTCGACCTGACGTCCACGACCTCCACCGGCGATCCGGAGGGGGAGGTTCTCGCGCGGCACGAGGCCCCGGAGGACCGGGAGCTCGAGCGGCGTGTCGCGGCCCTCCGGGGTGAGGTGGAGCTGCCGATCCCCGCCGCCTCGGCGGTCAAGATCGGCGGCGAGCGCGCCTACAAGCTGCACCGCCGCGGCATCGCCGTGGAGATGCCCCTCCGGCGCTCGCGTGTCGACGTGCTCGACGTCATCGCCTATACGGACGGCATCGCGAGCCTCGACCTGACCGTCAGCTCCGGCACGTACGTGCGCTCGATCGCCGAGGCGCTGGGCGGCCACTGCCGTACGCTCCGCCGGACCGAGATCGGCCCGTTCTCGGTCGAGGAGGCAGACCCGGAGCGGATGATCGCAGCCGAGGAGGCGCTGGCCCGGCTATGAGGGTCCCGTCGTGAGGGTCGCGCACGCGCCGGAGGAGCTCGAGCGGCGGCCGCGCGCGGTCGGGATCGGGACGTTCGACGGCGTCCACCTCGGACACCGGCGTGTGATCGACGCCGCGCTCGACGCTGCGCTCCGAGCCGAGCTGGCGCCGACCGTCGTCACGTTCGACCCGCATCCGCGGGGCGTCGTGCGCGGGAACCAGGTCGAGCTGCTGTCGACGCTCGAGCGGCGGCTCGAGCTGCTCGCCGACGCGGGCGTGGTGGAGACGCTCGTCGTCGCGTTCACGCCGGAGCTGTCCCGCCTCGAGCCGGAGCAGTTCGCGGAGAGCTACCTGACCGCGATCGGGACCGAGGTGCTCGTGGCCGGCGAGGGATTCCGCTTCGGCAGGCAGCGGCGCGGTGACCTGGACCTCCTTCGCGAGCTCGGGATCGGCGCCCGCGCCGTGCCGATCGTGGAGGGCATCTCGTCGTCGGAGATCCGCGCGTTCCTCAAGGCCGGCCGGGTGGAGCGCGCGGCCGAGATGCTAGGGCGGCCGCCCGAGCTGGACGGCGTGGTCGTCGCGGGCGACGCGCGGGGCGGTCGCCTCGGCTATCCGACGGCCAACCTGCGCGTCGACGCGGACCTGCTCGTGCCGCGGTTCGGGATCTACGCCGGCGAGACGCTCGGGCACCGCGCGGCGCTCTCGATCGGCGTCAACCCGCACTACGGCGGCTCGGAGCGCCGCATCGAGCCGTTCCTGCTGGACTTCGAGGGCGATCTCTACGGGCGGCGGCTCGTCGTCGAGCTCTGGACCTACCTGCGCGAGGAGGCGGCCTTCGAGAGCGAGGAGGCCCTGGTGAATCAGATCGCGCGCGACGTGGAGTCCACTCGGGCGGCGCGCCGCCCGGTCTGATTCCGCCGCCTCGTCTGAGCCGCCGCCCAGAAAACTCGTGGCGTTCCGCGCAAGAAACGTATGCAAAACGGCATCTACCTGAACATGGAGCGCGAAACGAGGGTCTCGAACCTGGTGGCGGCCGAGGTCGTGCGGTGCCTCGAGTGCGGCGAGACCTACTCGAAGCCCTCGGGCGGCGGCACGGTCCGGGAGAACCCCGGCTGCCCGTTGTGCGGCTACCTCGGCTGGGTCGGCGCCTCTGGCCCCGTCACGCTCCTGGAGCGCGGACGGCGCCACTACGACGAGGGTCCGCTCCAGCCCCGCGT
Source organism: uncultured Actinomycetes bacterium (assembly GCA_963704025.1). Taxonomy (GTDB): domain Bacteria; phylum Actinomycetota; class Thermoleophilia; order Gaiellales; family Gaiellaceae; genus CAVPGP01. The sequence goes on from CAVPGP010000002.1 coordinate 149,016, forward strand.
CGCCCGAGCGCACTGACGCCGCCGAAGTAGTGGTGCAGCGCGGGCCAGCGGCGCACGTCGAGGCCCCGCGCCTCGAACGCGGCGATCGCCCCCTCGTCGACCCCCGGCTCGGCATTGACGGTCGCCTCCACCGGGTGGAAGCGGGCCCGGTCGATTGCCGCCTGCGGCTCGAGCTCCTCATGCAGGATCCCCGCCGCGACGCCGACCAGTGCGGTACGGAGCCGGGTGCCGCCTGCGGCGCCGATCGCCAGGGCGAGGCCTTCCTCGTCGAACGCGAGCGTGGGGGCCATCATCGAGCCCATCCGCTCGCCGGGCCTGAGCTCCCCGCGGATGAGGTCGGTCTCGCCGAGCATCGAGTTGAGATGCGAGTCGAAGCCGGGCAGCCAGTCGCCGGATCCAAGCCCGAGGCTCGTCGTCAGCACGCATGCCGAGCCCTCGGAGTCGACGACGCAGATGTTCGTCGTGTGTCCCTCGGGCCCGCCTGCGGCCAACGCCTCGAGGAGCGCGACGCCGCGATCGGCCTCACCCTCGTAGGGCCGCAGGGCTGCGAACGACTCCGGCACGCCTGAGAGCCCGCCGCGGGTCGAGAGGCGCGCTCCGGCGAAGGGCACCTCGTCCGGCCTCGACCAGACCGCGAAGTAGAGGCGGAGATCGTCCGCGGTGACGGCACCGCCGCGCTCGTCCATCAGCCCCAGCAGCGACTCGGCGAGCGTCCCCTCGTAGACGGTGCGCGCTCCCTCGGCCGCGAGCAGCTCCAGGGCGGCGGCGAGCCCCGGCTGGCGCAGCGTGTCCCCCGCGTCCAGCAGCCGCCCGCCCGGAGCGTAGATCGACCCGCCCTCGCGCATCGTCATCACCGGCTCGAGCATCCGCAGGCACGCGGCGTGCGCAGGCGTGAACGGCACGCCGTCGCGGGCCAGACGGAGGGACGGCTCGACGAGCCGATCCCACGGGAGGCGCCCGTACGAGAGCCAGAGCTCCTCGAGCCCCGCCGGGACTCCGGGCACGCCGAAGGACGCCGCTCCCACGGAGTAGTGCACGAGAGCCTCGCCGAACGGGACGTACAGATCCTGCATGGGCGTGCCGGATCCGGACGGGACGGCGACGAAGCAGTCGAGGTTCTCGATCGTCCCGGCCGCGGCGTCGTGGTAGATCGCGTGACCGCCGCCGAGGAGCCCCGTCATCAGCGTCTCCGCCACGCAGGAGGCGAGGCACGCCGCGACGGCGGCGTCTGCCGCAGTGCCGCCGTCGGCAAGGATCTCGGCACCGGCCTCCGCTGTCGCGGGGTGACCGGCCGCAACCGCAGGCCCGATCATGGGTTGCTACCCTACTGCGCGACCCGTTCTCGGCCGTGCGCGGCGCTTCCATCGCGGCGGCGGGGAACCGGGAGACATCGACACGAGGAGGCTTAATGGCCCTCACCAAGGAAGCGAAGCTGGAGATCATCGGGAAGCACGGCCGCACGGATGCGGACACCGGCTCGCCCGAGGTGCAGATCGCGATGCTCACGACGCGCATCAACCAGTTGACAGAGCATCTGCGGTCGCATCCGAAGGACCACTACTCGCGGCGGGGGCTCCTGAAGCTCGTCGGCCGCCGGCGGCGGTTCCTGAACTATCTCCAGCGCGAGGATCTCGAGGGCTACCGCGCCCTCATCAAGGAGCTCGGCCTGCGCCGCTAGCTCCAGCCACCGCGGGGGGTGGAGATTTGGATGAGCCCCGGTCGCGGGGTTGACCCAAACCTCCACTCCCCGAAACCGAAGTAGCAGAGTGGAGGAAAGGGAATGAATCCAGCAGGTGAGCCGATCACGGTCAGCGTGACCGTCGGCGGCAAGGAAATCACCTTCGAGACCGGCAAGCTCGCCAAGCAGGCGGACGGCGCGGTCGTGGTGCGCTCGGGCGAGACGATGGTGCTCGCAACGGCCCAGGGACGGACGGAGGCGCGCGAGGGCGCGGACTTCTTCCCGCTCACGGTCGACGTCGAGGAGCGCATGTACGCCGCCGGGAAGATCCCGGGCGGCTTCTTCAAGCGCGAGGGACGCCCCACCGAGCGGGCGATCCTGACCGCCCGCATGATCGACCGCCCGATCCGGCCGCTGTGGCCCAAGGGCTTCAAGAACGAGGTGCAGTGCATCGCCACCGTGCTCTCGGCGGACATGGTCACCCCGCACGACATCCTGGCGATCAACGGCGTCTCCGCGGCGCTCGTGATCTCGCCGCTGCCGTTCTTCGGCCCGATCGGGGCCGTGCGCATCGGCCTGATCGACGGCGAGCTCGTCGTCAACCCGACCCTGCAGGAGACGGAGGAGAGCTCCGAGCTCGACCTGATCGTCGTCGGCACGAAGGACGGCCTGACAATGGTCGAGGCCGGCGCCAACCAGGTCCCCGAGGACAGGCTGCTCGAGGCGTTCGACCTGGCGCATACGGAGATCAAGAAGCTGTGCGACGTCCAGGAGGAGCTGCGCGCGAAGGCCGGCAAGGCCAAGTGGCTCGACGTCTCGCTGGTCGAGGAGATCCAGAGCACGCACGGCCACGCGATCTGGGAGCGCATCCAGCAGCACGGCCTGCGGGAGGCCGCCGCGATCGTCGAGGAGCTGCAGGAGCAGCTCGCACCGGCGCTCACGATGAACTCCACCCAGGAGGACATCGTCCGCCAGCTGCAGGTCCGCTCGGCGCTCCAGATGGTGCTCGAGCGGCAGCGGCTCGCCGCCGTCGAAGGGCCTGTGCGGGAGCAGTTCGAGGACGACCTGCGCGCGCTGACGGATGCGGAGCAGGATCCGAAGGAGCTTCGCTCGGCGAAGCGGCAGCTGCTCTTCGACCGGATCGTCGAGACCGTGGAGCTGCCGTTCCCGCTCGGCCCGGCTGCCGCCGAGGGCGAGGGGCCGACGGCAAAGGACCAGCTGACGAAGCAGTTCGTCAAGCGGTCCGCCGAGGCCATCTACAAGGACCTCGTCCGCAAGAAGATCGCCGTCGAGAAGCGCCGCCCGGACGGCCGCGACCCGGACGAGATCCGCCCGATCGTCTGCGAGGTCGGCGTCGCCCCCCGCACGCACGGCTCGGCGCTCTTCACCCGCGGGCAGACGCAGATCATGACGCTCCTGACCCTCGGCACCGCCAAGGAGGGGCAGCGGATCGACGATCTGTCGCTCGAGACCGACCGCCGCTACATGCACCACTACAACTTCCCGCCCTACTCGGTGGGGGAGACGGGCTTCATGCGGGGCCCGAAGCGGCGCGACATCGGCCACGGTGCGCTCGCGCAGCGCGCCCTCGAGGCGGTCGTCCCGCCGGCCGAGGAGTTCCCGTACACGATCCGCGTCGTCTCGGAGACGCTCGAGTCGAACGGCTCGTCGTCCATGGGCTCGGTCTGCGGCTCGACGCTCTCGCTGATGGACGCCGGCGTGCCGATCAAGGCGCCCGTGTCGGGCATCGCGATGGGCCTCGTGAAGGAGGGCGACGACCACGTCATCCTGACGGACATCCAGGGTGCGGAGGATCACCTCGGCGACATGGACTTCAAGGTCGCCGGGACGAAGGACGGGATCACCGCGCTCCAGATGGACATCAAGATCACGGGCGTCACGCGCGAGATCATGCAGACCGCGCTCGAGCAGGCGAAGCGGGCGCGCGAGTTCATCCTCGGCAAGATGCTCGAGGCGATCCCGGAGCCGCGGACCGAGCTGTCGCAGAACGCGCCGCGGATCTCCACGGTCAAGATCAACCCCGAGTACATCGGGATGGTGATCGGCAAGGGCGGCGAGACGATCCGCGCGCTCGAGTCCGACTACGACGTCCAGATCGACATCGAGGAGGACGGGACGATCCTCATCTATGCCACCGACGGCCTCAAGGCCGAGGCCGCGATCAACGCGGTCAAGGCTCTCACCAAGGAGCCCGAGGTCGGCGACCAGTACACCGGGAAGGTCGTCAAGACGACCGACTTCGGCGCCTTCGTGGAGCTGAAGAAGGGCACGGACGGCCTGCTGCACGTCTCGAACGTCGGGCCCGGCCGCGTCAATCACATCGAGGACGTGATCAGCCGAGGCGACGTCCTCGACGTGCTCGTGCAGGAGGTCGACAAGGCGCGGGGCCGCATCGGCCTCAAGCTCGTCGGCAAGCACGAGAACGGGTCGATGGTCACCCCGGAGGAGCTCGTCGAGCGGGCGAAGGATGCCCCGCCGCGCGAGCCCCGCGAGGACCGGCCGCGCCGGGACGGCGACCGCCGCGGCGGCCGCGGGGGTCGCGGCGGCCCGCGCCGCGACCGCGAGGAGACGCGTTCCGAATAGCACGGCTCCGGGACTCCCGGTCGCGTTAAGGTCGAGTGAAGGGCGGGGGCGACCCCGCCCTTTCTCGTTCCTGCGGCGTCATATTCCGGCGATGACGCTCGCTCGGCTCTCCCTGGCCGCGCTCCTGGTGGCCCCGGTACGGATCGCGCTGGGGCTGGTCGGCCTGGGAATCGCCGTGGCCCTCGGAGAGGACGGCACGTCGGCCGGGCTCGCCTTCGCGGTCGGCGCCCTCGGGACGGCCTTCGCGCTCGTCGCGGACCGGCGTGGCGTCATTCTCGCGCAGCGCTCCGAGCCGGAGCCGGCGCCCGCCGACGCCTCGTTCGAACCGCGGCTCGTGCTCGTCCGCAAGGCGATGATGCCGAGCACGGTCGGCGTCTCGGCGCTCGCCGCGATCGCCTTCGCCGTGGGGCAGCCGGGCCTCGGGGCGCTGCTCGCCGGCGCGCTCGCCGGGATGGGCCTCGCCTCGCTCGTCCACGGCGCGACGCTGACGGCCCAGGAGCGCGCGAGCGGCGCTGCGCTCTACCTCGACCGGCGCGGCGGGCGCCTCTACACCGGTGCGCCTCGCTAGCCTTGTCCTCGCCCTCGCAGTCCTCGCCGGCTGCGGGGGCAATGCGCCCCTGAAGGCCGAAGGCCCCTTCGGGAGCGGCGACGACCAGGTGTGGTATGTCAAGCCGCACGGAAAGCCGCGCGCGGTCGTCGTGCTCCTGCACGGGCTGTCGCGGAAGACGACACTCGACTTCCAGCCGTGGCTCCTGCACCTCGCCGAGCAGGGCGACGCCGCGGTCTTCCCGCTCTACGAGGCCGATCCGCCCGCCGGAGACGCGCGCGACCACGCACTGGCCGGGCTCGAGACGGCGCTCCACCGCCTCGGCGACCCGAAGGTCCCGATCGTGCTCGTGGGCCACTCGCGCGGCGGCCGTCTCGCCGCCGAGGTGGCGGCCGTGATGCCGGCGGAGAAGCTGAAGGCCTCGGCGGTCGTGGCGATCTTCCCGGGGCTGATCAACCCCGCCTTCGAGCCGCCGACCGACTTCTCGAAGCTCGACCCCGCGACCAGGATCTGGATCCTCGTGGGCGAGGAGGACCACGACGTCGGCAGCGCCGGCGCGATCGAGCTTTTCGAGCGCCTGCATGCGTTCGGCTTCCCCTCGGAGAGCGTCGTCCCAGTCAAGGTGCGCTCTCGGCCCGGCTTCCACGCGACGCACATGTCGGTCTACGACACCTCCGCTCAGGCGCACGCGGTCTTCTGGGGCCGCGTCGACCGGATCGTCGACGACCTGACGAAGTAGAGCCGGGATACGATCGCGCGGTGCAGACGTCTGTCCTCACCGAGCTCGACACGGGCGAGCGGGTCGTCTCCGAGATGCTCGACCACGTCCGCTCGGTCGCGCTCGGGTTCTGGATCGGCGCCGGCTCGCGGGACGAGACGGACGCCAAGGCCGGCGCGTCGCATTTCATCGAGCACCTGCTCTTCAAGGGCTCGGAGCGGTACACCGCGCTGGAGATCGCCGAGATCTTCGACGGGCTCGGAGGCGAGTTGAACGCGGCCACCTCGCGCGAGCACACAGTCCTCTACGCGCGCATCCCCGACCAGCACCTCGAGACGGCGCTCGACGTCATGACCGATATGGTGTTCTCGCCGCGGTTCGCCGAGCTGGACGCGGAGCGCGAGGTCGTCCTCGAGGAGATCGCGATGTACGAGGACACGCCGCAGGAGCTCGTGCACGACCTGATCGCCGAGGCGGTCTTCGGGAAGCACCCCCTGGGCCGGCCGGTGATCGGCACCGCGGAGGTGATCTCGAGCGTCTCCGCCCGCTCGCTCGCGTCGTACCACCGGCAGATGTACGCCCCCGGCAACGTGGTGCTCGCCGCCGCCGGGCACGTCACGCACGACCGTCTCGTCGCCGCGTTCGAGACGAGCCTCGCCCGGCGCACGCCGCCTGCGGAGCCGAAGCGCCACCATCGTGCGCCGCTCGTACGCCCGCCTGCGCCCGGGCTGCGCTTCCAATCGAAGGAGACGGAGCAGTACCACGTCTGCATCGGCGCCCCGGGGATCGCGCGCAGCGACCGAAGGCGGTTCGCCGCCTCGATTCTCGACGCGATCCTCGGCGGCTCCGCGTCGTCGAGGCTCTTCCAGGAGATCCGCGAGAAGCGGGGGATGGCATACGCCGTCTACACGTTCCTCTCGCAGTACACCGACACGGGCCAGATCGGGATCTACGTGGGCACCCGCGAGGACAACCTCGACGACGCGCTCGCGATCACCGCGGAGCAGATCATGGACATCGCCGCGGGCAATCTCCGCGAGGCGGAGGTGGAGCGCGCGAAGGAGAACCTCAAGGGGCGGATCGTGCTCTCGATGGAGTCCACGGCGACGCGGATGAGCCGGCTCGGCAAGTCGCTGATCACCGACTCGGAGATCCTCTCCCTCGATCGCATCGTGGACGAGATCGACGCCGTCGAGCCGGAGGTCGTCTCCGAGCTCGCCGCCGTGCTGCTGGCGCCGGAACGGCTGTCCGTGGCGGGTATCGGCCCGACCGAGAAGCGGTTCGGCGCCGCGGTCGAGCGCATCGCGCCCGGCATCGTGGCCCGGGCGGCGGCGTGAGGATCCTGCTCAACGGGCGGCGTGGGAAGGTCGGCGCCGCCATCGCCCCGCTGCTCGAGGCGGCCGGGCACGAGCTGGTGGAGGTGCTCGCCGACGCCGAGGCGATGGTCGACTTCACGCGGCCGGGCGCCGTGGTCGCCAACGTGCGGGCGGCCGTCGAGGCGGGGGTCCCCGCCGTTGTCGGGACGACCGGGGCGGACCTGACCGAGGCCGGGGAGGCGGCGCGGGCGCGGGGAGTGCAGGTGTTCGTCGCGCCGAACTTCGCCGTCGGAGCCGTGCTGATGATGCGTCTGGCCGCGCAGGCGGCAGCGGTGCTGCCGCGGGCCGAGATCGTGGAGCTCCACAACGAGGCGAAGGTGGACGCCCCGTCCGGCACGGCACGGGCGACCGCAGAGCTGCTCCCAGGCGAGGTGCCGATTCACTCCGTGCGGCTCCCGGGTCTCGTCGCACACCAGGCGGTGCTCTTCGGCGGCGAGGGGCAGCTGCTGACGATCCGGCACGACGCGTTCTCGCGCGAGGCGTATGCATCCGGGGTGCTCCTGGCGCTCGAGCGGCTGCACGAGCTGCCGCCCGGGCTCACGGTCGGGCTCGAGTCCTTGCTCTGACGCGCCGCCGCGGGGCGCCAGGCCCGCTGCGGGTCGGCCAGCCCCTCCCGGGCCGCGGAGCGGCACGCACCTGCAGGCAGGAGAATCGTTGCGCAATCGTCTCAGTCGCGTGCGCCGCGCCGCGCTAGCATCGATCGCGAGGGCGGAGGGAACGCGGCCCCACCCTGAGGGTGGGGGTGCGGGCTGGCGGTGCGGCCGGCCGTGTCCGCCGGGCAGGGGCCGTAAACTGTCTGGATGCTCGGTTCCATCCTGACGGCGATCGTGACGCCGTTCCGTTCGGACGGGTCGATCGACTTCGACGCGTTCCGGCGGCTCGCTCGGCACCTCGTCGAGCACGGGTCCGACGGAGTGGTCGTGGCGGGGACGACCGGCGAGAGCCCGACGCTGGCCGACGACGAGCGGCTCGAGCTCTTCCGCGTCGCGGTCGACGAGCTGGGCGGCCGGGCGAGCGTCGTCGCCGGCACGGGGACCTACTCGACGCGGCACTCCGTGCACCTGACGCGGGCGGCGCACGAGCTGGGCGTCGACGGCTTCCTCGTCGTGACGCCGTACTACAACAAGCCGCCGCAGCGCGGGATCGTCGAGCACTTCAAGGCGGTCGCCGCAGAGAGCGACAGGCCGATCGTGGCGTACAACATCCCCTCGCGCGTGGTCGTCAACATCGAGCCGGAGACGATCACCGACCTGGCCGACATTCCGACCGTCGAGGCGGTCAAGCAGGCCAACGGTGATCTCGACCAGGCCCGTCACATCGTCGACACGGGACTCGACCTCTACGCAGGCGACGACGCGCTGCTCCAGCCGTTCCTCGAGCTCGGCGGGCTGGGCGGCATCTGTGTGCACACCCACGTGGTCGGCCCGCAGGTCGCTGCGCAGGTCCGCGCGTGGAACGACCGCGACCGCGACCGTGCTCGGGAGCTCGACCGCGAGCTCGCGCCCGCCTACGACCTGCTCGGGATCCAGGTGAACCCGATCCCGATCAAGGCCGCGCTCAACCTGCTCGGGCACGAGGTCGGCGGCTATCGCCTGCCGCTCGTCCCGCCGACCGAGGACGAGCTCGCCCGCGTCCGCGACTGCCTCGACCGGCTCGGGCTGCTCGTCCCGGCCTAGACTCCGAGCGTGGCCGACATCCTCCGGATCATTCCCCTCGGCGGCCTCGGCGAGGTGGGGAAGAACTGCACGGTCTTCGAGCTCGGCGACGAGCGGATCGTCGTCGACTGCGGGCTGGCGTTCCCGCGCGACGAGCACCTCGGCGTCGACCTGATCCTGCCGGACTTCTCGTATCTCGTCGACGCGGGGCACGTACGGGCCGTGCTGCTCACGCACGCGCACGAGGATCACGTGGGCGCGTTGCCGTACCTCCTGCGCGAGGTCGACGTGGGAGAGGTCTGGGGAACCAGGCTGACGCTCGGCCTCGTCAAGTCGAAGCTCGACGAGCACGGACTCCTGCGCGCGTCCGAGCTGCAGGAGGCCGACCCGGCGGCCGGGCCGCTCCAGCTCGGGCCGTTCAGGATCGAGTTCGTCCGCATGGCGCATTCGATTCCCGACACGGTCGGCATCTTCATCGAGACCGTCGCCGGCACCGTCTTCCACACCGCCGACTGGAAGCTCGACCATACGCCGGTCGACGGCCTGAAGACCGACGTCGGCAAGCTCGCCGAGCTCGGCAACCGCGGCGTCGACCTGCTGCTCGGCGACTCCACAAACGCCGAGCGCCCCGGCATGAGCGGCTCGGAGCGGCTGGTCGGCGAGGCGTTCCGGCAGATCATCCCCACCAAGCCGGGGCGGGTGCTCGTGGCCAGCTTCGCCTCGAACGTCCACCGAATGCAGCAGGCGGTGGACGTGGCGGTCTCGAGCGGACGCAAGGTTGCGACCGTCGGCCGCTCGATGCGCAAGAACATGAACATCGCGCGGAACCTCGGCTACATCGACGTCCCCGACGAAGCGGTCGTGCAGCCGAAGAACCTCGACGAGCTGCCGGTCGCGAAGCAGCTGATCCTCTGCACGGGCAGCCAGGGCGAGCCGATGTCGGCGTTGACCCGGATCGCCTACAACGACCATCCGGCCGTCTCGGTCGAGCGCGGCGACACCGTGATCATCTCGGCGCGACCCGTGCCGGGAAACGAGCTGCGCGTCCACGACGCGATCAACCAGCTCACCCGCCGCGGCGCGGAGGTGCTGCACGAGGAGAACGCCCCCGTCCACGTCTCCGGACACGCACGCGCCGAGGAGCTGCGCACGATGATCTCGCTCGTGCGGCCGAAGAGCGTCATGCCGATCCACGGCGAGATCCGGATGCAGGCCGCGCACGCCCGCCTCGCGCAGGAGGGCGGCATTCCGGCCGACGGGATCGTGATCGCCGAGAACGGCTCGGTCGTGGAGCTGGAGGGCGGCCGCGCTCGGCTGGCCGGGGCGATCGAGGCCGGCGTCACGTTCGTCGACGGGCTCGGCGTGGGCGACATCACCGACGTCGCGCTCCGCGACCGGCGCCACCTCTCCGAGGATGGCGTCCTGATCGTCGTGGCGACCCTCGCCGGGAACGGTGCGAGCGCGCCCGCCGAGCTGATCGCGCGCGGCTTCACCGCCGCAGACGACCTGATGGACGAGATGCGCGCCGAGGCGAACCGCGTCCTGCGCCAGCTGATCGGGGAGCACATCACGGAGATCAAGCTGCTCCAGGAGCATATCCACGACGAGATCGGCCAACTGGTCTACGACCGAACGGGGCGGCGGCCGATGATCCTCCCCGTGGTGGTCGAACTGTGAGCACGACCGAGCTCCGCCCCGACTGGGCGCCGGTGCTCGCCGAGCACGCGCAGGACGGTGCGACGGGGCGCCGCCTGATCGCCCAGCTCGCCGCCTGCGAGGTCTCCGCGCTCGCGTTCTGCCGGCTCCTCGAGCGCTGGGCGCGCGGCGAGGCCGAGCCCGGAACGGCCGGAGCCCGGCAGGCGGCGCTGCGCCGCGCCGCCGACCGCACGGAGACGGCGCTCTCGGGCCTCGAGCGCCCGCTCAGCCGCTACCTGCTCGAGCTCGAGGCCGACCAGGCGGAGGGCCGGTCCTGGTACGGCGAGCCCGGCGCGGCCGAGCTCGTCGACTGGGCTCCCGTGCTCGAGCGCGCAGGCGTCTCGACACCGCCGGTGCGAATCGCCCAGGTCTATCTCGAGCTGGCCGTGCTGCTGCGGGCCCTGGAAGGCCTCGCCGCCTCGGTCCGCGTCGGTCTGGACCTCGACCGCTCCTCGCTCTGGGCCGGGCTGTTCGACCTGCGGGAGAACCTGCTCGGCCGGGCGCTCGACGACCTGCGCGCGATTGCCGCCTAGCGTCGGCATCCTCCATCCGGGCGAGATGGGCGCGGCCGTCGCAGCGCTCCTCCCGGGCGAGGTGCTCTGGGCGTCCGAGGGGCGCAGCGCCGACACGGCGCGGCGGGCGGCCGGCTTCATCGACGTGGTGGCGGTTCCCGCTCTCGCCGGGCGGGCGGAGGTGATCCTCTCGATCTGCCCGCCGCACGCGGCGCTGGACGTGGCGCGTGAGGTCGCCGAGACCGGCTTTGCCGGTCTCTACGTGGAGGCGAACGCGATCTCGCCCGCGAGCTCGCGACAGGCCGGGGAGACGGTGGAGGCCGCGGGCGCGCGCTTCGTCGACGGCGGCATCATCGGCGGCCCGCCGACGGAGCCCGGGACGAGGCTCTACCTCGCCGGCGCGGACGCGCCCGCGATCGCCGCGCTCTTCGACGGCACTTCGCTCGACGCGCGCGTCCTCTCCGGCCGGCCGGGCGACGCCTCGGCGCTGAAGATGGCCTACGCCGCCTGGTCGAAGGGGACGGCGGCGCTGCTGCTCGCGATCGTCGAGGTCGCACGTGCGGAAGGCGTGGACGCCGCGCTCCTCGCAGAATGGCGCGAATCGCTGCCCTCCCTCGAGGAGCGGCTCGCCGGCGCGGAGCGCTCGGCGGCGAAGAAGGGCTGGCGCTGGATCGGCGAGATGGAGGAGATCGCCGACACGTTCGCCGCGGCCGGGCTGCCCGACGGATTCCACCGGGCTGCCGCCGAGGTCTACCGCCGCAGTGCGCCGTGACCCCGCGGGTCGCGGTCGTCGGCTCGATCAACCTCGACCTCGTCGCACGGGTCGAGCGGCTGCCGCGCCCGGGCGAGACGCTGACCGGCGCCTCGTTCGGCCGCTTCCCCGGCGGCAAGGGCGCGAACCAGGCCGTTGCGGCCGCGCGGCTCGGCGCGGAGGTGCGGCTGGTCGGAAGCATCGGCGACGACACCCTGGCCCAGGAGGCGCTGGCAGGCCTCCGCGCCGCCGGCGTCGAGCTCGACCTCGCGGAGCCGGACGCGCCGACGGGTGTCGCGCTCATCCTCGTCGACGCGGAGGGCGAGAACGTGATCGTCGTCGCGCCCGGCGCGAACGGGGTGCCGAGGCCAGTCGAGGTCGCAGACGCCGACGGCGTCATCGCCCAGCTGGAGGTCCCGGACGAGGTCGTGCTCGCCGCGGCGGCGCAGGCGTCGTTCTTCTGCCTCAACGCAGCGCCGGCGCGCCCGATCGACGTCGAGCCGGATCTGCTCGTCGTCAACCGGCACGAGCACGAGGTCGTCTCGCGCGGCAAGCTCGTGGCGCTGACGCTCGGACCCGAGGGCGCGGTGCTGCTCGAGAACGGCCGCGAGGTCGCCCGCGCGATCCCCCCGAAGGTGAAGGCCGTCGACGGCACCGCGGCCGGCGACGCGTTCACCGCCTGCCTCGTCGTCTCGCTCCTCGAGGGCCGCGACCGCGCCGAGGCGCTCGCCCGCGCGTGCGTCGCCGGTGCGCTCGCCGCCTCCCGGCCCGGCGCCCAACCTTCCCTCCCCGCGAGAGACGAGGTTGACGCCATACTCCGCGGCCTATGACCGCTGTGATCCTCGACTGCGACCCGGGTCACGACGACGCGATCGCACTGCTCCTCGCCCTCGGCTCTCCGGAGCTGGAGCTGCTCGGCGTCACGACCGTCTCGGGCAACCAGACACTCGACAAGACGACGGCGAACGCGCTCCGCGTGCTCGACTACGTCGACCGCGGCGACGTCCCTGTCGCCGCCGGCGCGGAGGCTCCGCTCGTGCGGGAGCGCTTCGTGGCCGGCTACGTCCACGGCGAGACCGGACTCGACGGGCCGGACCTGCCGCCCGCCTCGCGCGATCCGCTCGACCTGCATGCCGTCGACTTCATGGCGGAGCAGATCCGCAGTCGCGACGGCGCCGTGACGCTGGCCCCGATCGGGCCCTTGACGAACGTCGCGCTCCTGCTCGCCCTCCATCCGGACGCGCGGCCGGAGCGGATCGTCCTGATGGGCGGCGCCATCGGCGAGGGGAACCGCACGCCGGCGGCCGAGTTCAACGTCTGGGCCGACCCCGAGGCGGCGCGGCGCGTGTTCGAGAGCGGGATCCCGACGACGATGATGGGCCTCGACGTCACGCACCGGGCGCTCATCGACGACGCGGCGATCGAGCGCCTCCGCGGCGCCGGCCGCGCCGGGAGGCTCGCGGCCGAGCTGATGGAGTTCTACTCGCGCTTCCACAGGCGGATGTACCCGGAGCTCGCCGGCTCGCCGCTGCACGACCCCGTCGTCGTGGCGCACGTGGCGCGGCCGGGGCTCGTGCGGGTCGTGCCGGCGAGGATCAGCGTCGACTGCGGCTGGGAGCAGGGGAGAGGGCGGACGAACGTCGACACGCGCGGCCGCGACGGCGCTCCACTCGACAACGAAGTGGGCGTCGAGATCGACGGGATCGCGTTCGTCGACCTGCTCGTCGAGCGGCTCGCCCCGCTTTGAGCCCGTTGGACGCGTGATCGTCTTCGCCGCGATCGCGCCGCACGGCGCGCCGGCGCTCGACGACCCCGAGGGCGAGACGCGGCGCGGCTTCGAGGAGCTGACGCGGCGCTTCGACGCGTCCGGGCCGGAGGCGACGATCGTCCTGACGCCGCACGGCCTGCTCGTCGAGGGACATTTCGGAGTCGCGCTCTCCGGCCGTTACGAGGGTGACGTCTCGGAGTGGAGCGACTCCGGGATCGAGCTCGCCGCTCCGGGCGACCCAGCGCTCGCGCGCGCGTGCCTGGCAGGGCTGCAGGCGGATGTCCTGCCGGCGGTCGGGTTCACCTTCGGCAGCTCGCTGGCGGACACGGCGACGATGCCGCTCGACTGGGGAGCGCTCATCCCCTTGTGGTTCATGGGCGGCGACCGCGTGCCGGTGGTCGTCGTCACGCCGGCCCGCGGCCTGTCGATCGAAGCTCACGTGCGGGCCGGCGCCGCCCTCGCGCGCGTCGCGGAGACGAGCGAGAGGCGGATCGCACTGATCGCGAGCGGCGACCACGGGCACGGCCACACCGAGGACGGCCCGTTCGGGTTCTCCCCCGAGTCGTCCGAGTTCGACGACCGCGTCGTCGAGATCGTGCGCGCGAACCGGCTGGGCGAGCTGCTCGGCTTCGACCCGGACTGGGTGCGGGCGGCGATGGCCGACAGCTGGTGGCAGCTGGCGATGCTCCACGGCGCGCTCGGGGACGCCTGGCACGGTGAGCTGCTCTCCTACGAGGCTCCGACCTACTTCGGCATGCTCTGCGCCGCCTACGCTCGCTCATGAGGCCCGCCTTGGCTCGGCGGGGCGTCGCCGGTGGTCGGGTCGAGACGCTCGCTCTCGCGGCGACGATCGGCGTCGCCGCCGTCACCCGCCTGGTGCGGCTCGACCTGATGGAGTTCAAGGCGGACGAGGCCGAGGCCTGCCGGCTCGCCCTGCACGTGCTCGGACACGCCGAGCCCGGGGTCGGGACCTTGTTCCCGACCGCAGGCCTCGTTGCGAGCGTGGGCGTTCCGAATCCGCCGCTCTTCGTCTACGTGCTCGCGGTCCCACTGGCCGTCGCGCGGACACCGCTCGCGGCCGCGCACTCGTCGCGGTCGCGAACGTGGCGGCGGTCTGGCTCTGCTTCGTCGCCGAGAAGCGGTGCTTCTCGACCTTCGTGGGCCTCGGCTCGGCCGCCCTCCTCGCCCTGTCTCCCTGGGCGATCGTGTACTCGCGGAAGATCTGGGCGCAGGACGTGCTGCCGCTGCTCACGTGCCTCTTCCTGCTCGCGCTGCACGCCTTCCTCGTCGAGAAGCGGTCGCGGGCGGTGTTCTGGCTCTTCGTGTTCGTCGGTGCGGCGACCCAGATCCACTTCTCCGCGTGGATCCTCGCCGTGGTGCTGGCGGCCGCGCTTCTGCTGGGGCGGGACGCGCTCTCGTGGCGGTGGGCCGCGCTCGGCGCAGGCGCCGTCGTGCTCCTCTACATCCCGTATCTCTGGCACCTCGTGGCCGTCGGCGCCGACACCTCGCAGGCGTCCACCGGCCATGCCGCGCCCGGCCTCGTGCAGCGGTTCGTATCGTCCGCGCGCGACACGCTCGCCCTCTCCGGCGGCGACAGGTTGTCGCTCCTCCTGGGCTCGCAGTCGCCGCTCGCGTTCCCGCTCTCGGTCGTGTTGGGGACGGCCGGACTCGTCGGCCTCGCTGCTGCGTGCGTGGGCCGCCGGGGGTCGCCGGAGGGGCGCCTGCGCATCCTGTTGCCGCTCTGGTACCTGCTCCCGCTCGCCGCGCTGACCGTCGTCCCCGTCACGCCGTACCTCCACTACTTCATCGTGCTCTTGCCGCTGCCGTTTCTCGGCCTCGCGCTCGCAATCGAGCATGTGGTCCGCCGGCGACGGGCGCTCGGGCTGCTCGCGCTCGCAGCGTGCCTCGCGGCGTTCGCAGCTCTCGACGCCGACGTCTTCCGGACCATTCACCGCGACGGCGGCGCCCCCGGGGACTACGGCGTCGCCTATCCGTACAAGGCGGACGCCGTGCACGCGCTCGTGAGTGAGAATCCGCATCGCCGCCTCCAGCTCTGGGCGGACGGCCGGCTGGAGCAGCCCGCACCGCCGGAATACCGATTCCTCGTCTGGAACGAACGCGGCGCCGACGTGGAGCCTCTCGCGCCGCCGGGGAGGAACTACGTCGTCGCGGAAAGCTTCGGCGGAGCCACGCGTACGCTCCACGTTCCGGGACGCGTGCAGCGCGTCCGGCGCTTCGGACCGGTGCAGATCGCCGCGGTCCCTAGGGCACGGCGGTAGGAGGGTTGCAGGAGCTGCACCGTGCGCCGCGAATGCGCGTCCATGGCGAAGAAGAAGCCGGTCCGTCGGCCACGCCCGAAGACGCCTGCCCGGGTGAAGAAGCGGAAGCGCGCGCGCGGCGCGCGCGCGCATCACCATCCGGAGCTCTGGGGCCTCGGCCTGGGGGCGTTCGGACTCTTCCTCGTCGCGACGCTCTGGGCGGGCTGGGACGGGGGCACCGTCGGCGGCGCCGTCACCGGCGCGACCCGCGACGTCTTCGGCGCCGGCGCATACGTGTTGCCGGTCGCGCTCCTGGGCGTCGGCGGTCTGATGATCGCGCGCAGCGCCCTGGTCGACGTGCGCCCGTTCCGCACCGGTCTCGCCGTCGCTGCGATCGGCCTCTTCGTCACCCTCGCCGAGCACGGCGGCTACGTGGGCCGCGGCCTCGGCGGCGGCCTGGCGTCGCTCCTCGGGGCGACCGGAGCCCTCCTCGTGGGGCTCGTCTTCCTGATCGCGGGTGCGCTGCTTCTCTCCGGTGCCTCGGCGGGAGCGATCCTCCGCCGGGCCGGACACGCGGTCCGCAAGCGGCCGCGCCGCCCGGAGCGCCTCGCAGCTTCGGCGCCGCTCGAGCCCGTGCCTGCGACCAGGCCCGCGCTCTCGCCCCCGGTGGACGCCGTGCACGACTATCCGGACGTCGTGACCGAGAACGGCGCGCCCCCGCCGCTCGTGACCCAGCTCGACGAGGACGGAGCGCACGACCGGGGCGAGGAGGCGACCGAGGAGCAGGTGTCGCTCTTCGACGCGACGCCCGTGCCCGCGCCGGACTACAAGCTCCCGGACCGCGACGTCCTCCGCCGCTCGAAGCCCGTCGAGAGGGCCGGTGACGGCGGCGCGCGCGTCGCCGACCTGCTCGTCCAGGCGCTCGGCAACTTCGGCGTCGAGGCGACCGTCGTCGGCCAGATCGCCGGCCCGCGCGTGACGCGCTACGAGCTGCAGCTCGCGCCGGGCACGAAGGTCGGCAAGGTGGCCGCGCTCAAGGACGATCTCTCGTACGCGCTCGCGACCACCGAGATCCGGATCCTCGCTCCCATCCCCGGCAAGCAGGCCGTCGGCGTCGAGGTGCCGAACCTGAGCCCGAACCTCGTCACGCTCGGCGACATCTACGACGAGCTGCCGCAGACGGCCAGCCCGCTCTCCGTCTGGCTCGGCAAGGACATCTCCGGCGCGTCCGTCTGGACCGACCTGGCGCGGATGCCGCACGTCCTGATCGCGGGCACCACCGGTTCCGGCAAGTCGGGCTGCATCAACACGATCCTGACCTCGATCCTGCTCCGCTCCAGCCCGGACGACGTGCGGATGATCCTGATCGACCCGAAGCGGATCGAGCTCAACTTCTACGAGTCGATCCCGCACCTGATGACGCCCGTCGTCTCCAGCCCGAAGGAGGCGTCCGCGGTGCTCGCCAACGTCGTCGCCGAGATGGAGCGCCGCTACGAGCGCCTCTCGCAGGTGCGCGCGCGCAACCTGCCGGAGGCGAACCGCTCCTTCCGCAGGCGCGGCGAGCAGACGCTGCCCTACCTGCTCGTCGTCATCGACGAGCTCGCGGACCTGATGATGATCAGCCCGCAGGCGGTGGAGGACGCGATCATCCGGCTGGCGCAGAAGTCGCGCGCCGTCGGCATCCACCTCGTCCTCGCGACCCAGCGCCCCTCCGTCGACGTGATCACCGGCATGATCAAGGCGAACGTGCCCTCGCGGATCGCGTTTGCGGTCTCCTCGCAGACCGACTCGCGCGTCATCCTCGACACCTCGGGGGCGGAGAGCCTGCTCGGCCAGGGCGACATGCTCTTCAAGCCGCTCGGCACCTCGCGCCTGCAGCGCGTCCAGGGTGCCTACGTCAGCGAGGAGGAGGTCGCGCTCGTCGTCGAGCAGTGCCGCGTCCAGCGCGAGCAGGAGCTCGACCAGTCGCTGCTGGAGCTGCCGGAGGTCTTCGCCGAGGACGCCGACGACGACCACGGCGACTTCGACCCGGACGAGGATCCCCTGCTCGACAAGGCGATCGAGATCGTGGTCGTGAACCAGACCGCCTCGGTCTCGCTGCTGCAGCGGCGCCTGCGCGTCGGCTACACGCGGGCGGGGCGGCTGATCGACATGCTCGAGCGGCGCGGGATCATCTCGCCGTACGAGGGCTCGAAGCCGCGCCGGGTCCTGGTCGAGGAGGCCGACCTCGCCCGGATCGCCGCCCCCGCCGGCGACTGAGCGAACCACCGGGCCAGATGACTGAACGACTGTTTCCGGTGTAGCATCCTGCGACCCCCGAGCAGGAGGAACACACACGTGAAGAAGTCTCGTTGGCTGCCGCTTTCGGCTGTCGCGATCGCGGCCGTGGTGCTGGCTGCGGTCGGGGCCTCGGCTCACCACGCGTCGGCTGCGGCGAAGAAGCAGTTCAGTGCTTGTCTTGTCACCGATATCGGTGGTTTGAATGACAAGTCGTTCAACCATCTGGCGTATGTCGGTTTGCAGCGGGCGCAGACGACGGCGCAGGTGAAGGGTCGTGTGATTCAGTCGAAGTCGGCGTCGGATTACATCCCGAATCTGAGCGCGTGTGCGCGCTCGGGTGCGGGGATCACGATCGGTGTCGGCTTTTTGATGACGGATCAGATGGACGCTGTGGCGTCGAAGTTCCCGAAGTCGAAGTTCGCGATCGTCGACGTGAACGTCTCCGATCTGAAGCACAAGCCGAAGAACGTGCAGGGTCTGCTCTTCAAGGAGCAGGAGGCCGGCTATCTGGTTGGGTATATGGCCGGTCTGTATGCGAAGGCGAAGGGTTTGACGGCGGTCAGCTCGGTTGGTGGGATCAAGATCCCGCCGGTCGATCGCTATATCGCCGGTTACCAGTACGGGGCGAAGAAGGCGTTTCCGGGTGTGGAGACGCTGAACGGCTACTCGCAGGACTTCGTCGATCAGGCGAAGTGCAAGGAGATTGCGCTCGATCAGATCGACAAGGGCTCGGGTGTCGTCTTCCAGGTCGCGGGTCAGTGCGGTCTGGGTGCGCTCGACGCGGCGAAGGAGAAGGGCGCGCTCGGGGTCGGTGTTGACGCCGACCAGTTCTATCTGGGCTCGCACATCATGACCAGTGCGCTGAAGCGGGTCGATGTGGCCGTCTTCTCGGCGATCACGGCCGCCCAGAACGGGCAGCTGAAGACGGGCATCAACGCGATCTACGACGCGAAGAAGAACGGCGTCGGCTACGGCAAGGTCAGCTCCAAGGTCCCCACCGACATCAAGGCGAAGGTGGCCGCGCAGCTGAAGCTGCTCAAGGCCGGCAAGATCAAGGGCATCCCCCAGGCAGTCAAATAGCACTGCACGGCATGGGCATGGAGGCGGGCCGCGGCCCGCCTCCGCAGCCCGATTCCGCAGCCCGACTCCGTAGCCCGACTCCGCGCCCCAACTTAGGCCCGTTTTCCGCGTCTTAGACCGTGCGGGTTTGGGCTTACCCGCGTCCACTCCAGTCAGGCAGGCACCTCCCCTCGAGGGGGGTAGAGGAGGGTACAAAACTCGTGAAGAAGAACCGTGTGGCGCTGCTTGCGCTGGCGGCGCTCGCCGCAGTGCTCGTGGCATCGATCGGAGCCGCCGCCAGCGGGAGCTCCGCGTCGGCTGCGGCGAAGAAGCAGTTCAGTGCTTGTCTTGTCACCGATATCGGTGGTTTGAATGACAAGTCGTTCAACCATCTGGCGTATGTCGGTTTGCAGCGGGCGCAGACGACGGCGCAGGTGAAGGGTCGTGTGATTCAGTCGAAGTCGGCGTCGGATTACATCCCGAATCTGAGCGCGTGTGCGCGCTCGGGTGCGGGGATCACGATCGGTGTCGGCTTTTTGATGACGGATCAGATGGACGCTGTGGCGTCGAAGTTCCCGAAGTCGAAGTTCGCGATCGTCGACGTGAACGTCTCCGATCTGAAGCACAAGCCGAAGAACGTGCAGGGTCTGCTCTTCAAGGAGCAGGAGGCCGGCTATCTGGTTGGGTATATGGCCGGTCTGTATGCGAAGGCGAAGGGTTTGACGGCGGTCAGCTCGGTTGGTGGGATCAAGATCCCGCCGGTCGATCGCTATATCGCCGGTTACCAGTACGGGGCGAAGAAGGCGTTTCCGGGTGTGGAGACGCTGAACGGCTACTCGCAGGACTTCGTCGATCAGGCGAAGTGCAAGGAGATTGCGCTCGATCAGATCGACAAGGGCTCGGGTGTCGTCTTCCAGGTCGCGGGTCAGTGCGGTCTGGGTGCGCTCGACGCGGCGAAGGAGAAGGGCGCGCTCGGGGTCGGTGTTGACGCCGACCAGTTCTATCTGGGCTCGCACATCATGACCAGTGCGCTGAAGCGGGTCGATGTGGCCGTCTTCTCGGCGATCACGGCCGCCCAGAACGGGCAGCTGAAGACGGGCATCAACGCGATCTACGACGCGAAGAAGAACGGCGTCGGCTACGGCAAGGTCAGCTCCAAGGTCCCCACCGACATCAAGGCGAAGGTGGCCGCGCAGCTGAAGCTGCTCAAGGCCGGCAAGATCAAGGGCATCCCCCAGGCAGTCAAATAGCAGTCCGGGAATCGCTCGTGGCGAGGGGGCGGGGAACCGCCCCCTCGTGCGTTTCCGGCGCTATCCTCGCCCGATGACGGCACTGCGGCTCCTGGTCGTGGCCGCGTGCGTCGCGGCCCTCGCCTCCGGTTGCGGCGGGAGCTCCACGGCCGACTCGACTGGCGACACGACCCGTGTTGCGGCGGCCGCGGCGACGAACGCGTCGACGGTCGCCTCGGCTCAGGCTTCGTCCGAGCGGAACGACGCCGCAAAGAGCGGCGTCAGGCCGCTCGCCCGGCGGATCAGGGTCGGGCTCGTCACGGACGCCGGCGGCCTCGACGACCGCTCGTTCAACCACCTGGCCTACCAGGGGCTGCTGCGTGCGGAGCGGCAGCTCGGCGTGCAGGGGCGGGTGCTGACGTCGAAGGCGGCGCGCGACTACGCACCGAACCTCGCGAGACTCGCGAAGGAGCGGTACGACCTCGTGATCGCGGTCGGCTTCCCGATGGCGCACGCGCTCGACACGGTGGCGGTGCGGTTTCCCCGGACGAGCTTCGCGATCGTCGACTACTCGCAGAGCGACCTCGAGCACCACCCGCCGAACGCCGAAGGGCTGATCTTCAAGGAGCAGGAGGCCGGGTACCTCGCCGGCTACCTGGCCGGCCTCGTCGAGCAGCAGGACGCCGACGCGAAGAAGATCTCGTCGGTCGGCGGGCTGAAGATCCCCCCGGTCGACCGCTACATCGCCGGCTTCCGCGCCGGGGCGCGGGCAGCCGACCCGCAGCTCAAGGCGCTCAACGGCTACTCGCACGATTTCGTCGACCAGGCGAAGTGCAAGGAGGTCGCGCTCGACCAGATCTCCCGCGGCTCCGGCGTGGTCTTCGAGGTCGCAGGACGGTGCGGCCTCGGTGCGCTGGACGCGGCCAGGGACCGGAACGTCTGGGGCATCGGCGTCGACGCGGATCAGTCGTACCTCGGCCCGAACATCCTCACGAGCGCCGTCAAGCGGGTCGACGTGGCCGTCTTCCGGACGATCGAGCAGATCAAGGACGGGGGCTTCGCCGGCGGCGAGGACACGGTCTACGACGCCGCCTCGGGCGGAGTGGGTATCGGCCCCATCAGCCCCCGCGTGCCGCCTGCGATCGTCGATCGGGTCCGCCAGCGCGAGCAGGATCTCGTCGCCGGGCGCATCGGCCCGATCGCCAGCACGGTTCGCTAGAGGAGACGCTCCGGCAACCCGTCCCGTTAGGATCCCGGGCGCATGGCGGAGCCCCCCGTCCTCGAGCTGCGGAAGATCACGAAGCGGTTCCCCGGCGTCCTCGCGAACGACGCGGTCGACTTCGACCTCCGCGCGGGCGAGGTGCACGCCCTGCTCGGGGAGAACGGCGCTGGGAAATCGACGCTGATGAACATCGTCTACGGGCTCTACCACCCCGACTCGGGCGAGATCCTCGTGAACGGCAAGCTCGTCTCGATCACCTCGCCGCGCCACGCGATCGAGCTCGGGATCGGGATGGTGCACCAGCACTTCATGCTCATCCCGGTGATGACGGTCGCCGAGAACATCGTCCTCGCGACCGAGCCGCGCAAGGCGGGCGTGCTGCTCGACTTCGAGGTGGCCCGCAAGCGCGTTCAGGAGCTGGAGCAGCGCTACGGCCTGATGGTCAACCCGGATGCGAAGGTCGAGTCGATCAGCGTCGGCCAGCAGCAGCGCGTCGAGATCCTGAAGGCGCTGTACCGCGGCGCGGAGATCATGATCCTCGACGAACCGACCGCCGTGCTGACGCCCCAGGAGGCGATGGAGCTGTTCGAGATCATCCGCTCGCTCCAGGCCCAGGGGAAGTCGATCATCTTCATCTCGCACAAGCTGAACGAGGTGCTCGAGATCGCCGACCGGATCACGGTGCTCCGGCGCGGCAAGCGCGTCGACACGATCGACGCCGCCGGCGCCACGGAGGAGAGCCTCGCCCGGATGATGGTCGGTCGCGAGGTGCTCCTGCGCGTCGACAAGCAGCCGGGGCAGCCGGCCGAGCCGCTGCTCGAGGTCGAGAGCCTCTGGGTCGAGGACGACCGCGGCCTCGACGCCGTCAAGGACGTGTCGTTCCGGGTGCGGGCGGGGGAGATCGTCGGGCTCGCCGGTGTCGATGCGAACGGCCAGTCGGAGCTGATCGACGCGATCACGGGCCTGCGGCGCCTGAAGGAGGGGCGGATCCTGGTGGCCGGCCGGGAGTTCCGCAACGCGACCGCCCGGGAGATGCTCGACTCCGGGGTCGGCCATATCCCGGAGGACCGCCATCGGCGCGGCCTCGTCCTCGACTTCTCGCTCGCCGAGAACATCGCGCTGCACGACTACCGCAAGGAGCCGTACGAGAAATGGGGCTGGCTCTTCCCCGGCCGTCTCGTCGCCCGTGCGCGCAGGCTGCTCCAGGAGTTCGACGTCCGCGGCGGAACGCCGCAGACGCCTGCACGGGCGCTCTCGGGCGGTAACCAGCAGAAGGTCGTGATCGCGCGCGAGGTCGATCGCAACCCGCGCGTGCTCGTCGCGGCCCAGCCGACGCGCGGCCTGGACGTCGGCGCCATCGAGTTCGTCCACCGGCGGCTCATCACGGAGCGCGACGAAGGTCGCGCGATCCTGCTCGTCTCGCTGGAGCTGGAGGAGATCCTGTCTCTCTCCGACCGCATCCTCGTCATCTACGAAGGCGCGATCGTCGGCGAGTTCCCGCCGACCGCAACCGAGGAGGAGCTCGGCTTCGCGATGACGGGCGGCCGGAGGGAGGCAGCGTGAGCGAGTCGACGCCGGCAGCCGAGCTGCCGCCGGGCGACGGAGGCGTTCCGCCGCCGCAGGCACGCCTCGGCCGCTACTTCTCCGGCTGGCTCGGCGGGATCGTCGTCCCGGTCGTGACGACGCTGATCGCCTTCCTGATGGCCGGCCTCGTGGTGCTCGGGACGGGCAAGAACCCGCTCCTCGTGTACCGGGCGGTCTTCAACGGCACCGGCCTCAACTGGTTCTTCCCCTGGGTGGGCGGCGACGAGCGCGTCACCGCGGCGCTGAACCTCCAGCAGACCCTGCTCTTGACCACGACGCTGATCCTGACGGGGCTCGCCGTCGCCTTCGCGTTCCGCTGCGGCCTCTTCAACATCGGCGGCCAGGGCCAGTACTTCGCGGGCGCGTACTTCGCGGTCTGGCTCGGCGGCCAGTTCGCAGGCCTGGACAAGTTCTGGCACATCCTGCTCGTGATCGTCGCGGGCTCGCTGGCCGGCGCGGCGTGGGCGGGGATCGCCGGGTTCCTGAAGGCGACCGTGGGAGCGCACGAGGTGATCTCCACGATCATGCTCAACTGGATCGCGGTCTGGATCGGCAGCTACCTCTTCGGCCAGGGAGGGCCGCTCCAGAACAAGACGCAGCAGTTCGTGCCCATCTCGGGCGACATCGCCGACAGCGCCAAGCTGCCCGTCTTCTGGGGCGACCCGCTTCTGCAGGGCCTGCACATCGGCTTCTTCATCTCGCTCGCGGCGCTCGTCGTCTTCTGGATCATCCTCAATCGGACGACTCTCGGCTACGAGGTGCGGGCGGTCGGCTTCAACCCGGAGGCGGCCCGCTACGGCGGCATCAACGTGGCGCGGAACTACTTCCTGGCCATGGCGATCTCCGGCCTCTTCGCCGGGCTCGCGGGCGCGCTGGACATCCTCGGCTGGCAGTTCCGGCTCGGGTCGGCGGACGTCCGGGCCTCGACGATCGGCTTCATCGGGATCGCCGTCGCCCTGCTCGGGCGGAACACCGCGGTCGGCGTCGGCTTCGCGGCGCTCCTCTTCGGCGCGCTCCTGAACGGGACGTCGGGCCGCCAGCTCGACCCGTCGATCTTCCGGCCCGACCTGGCGGGCAACCTGGCCTGGATCATCGAAGGAGTCGTCGTGCTCTTCATCGGGGCCGAGACACTCGTCCTCAGCGCCACGAGGTTCCGGCGGCGGGGGAGAGGAGCCGCCTCGTGAGCATCCCCGCGAGCCGCCGCCTGCCGCTCTGGAGCTCGACCTGGGAGCGGCGGATCGGCATCACAGGGATCGTGCTGGGCGCGCTCGCCTTCTGGCTGACGCTGCCGCCGCTCAAGGTCCGCGCGTTCGAGTTCGGGATCTTCCTCGGGCTGCTCTCGGTGATGTGCGGAATCTTCGCTGCCACGCGGGGCGAGCGCCGCCTCGGCTGGGGCGCCGTCGCCGCAGGCGTCGTCGGCACCACGCTCGGCGTCCTCGCGACGCAGTCGAGCGTCTCGAATCTCGAGACGGTCGTGACGTGGTCGGCGCTCACCGCCGCGGCCTTGCGGTACGCGACGCCGCTGACCTTCGCCGCGATCGGCGGCCTCTACTCCGAGCGCAGCGGCGTGGTCAACATCGGCCTCGAGGGGATGATGCTGACCGGCGCCTTCTTCGGCATCTGGGCGGACGTCAAGGCCGACTCGTGGGTCGTCGGGCTGCTGGCGGCCATGCTCGCCGGCGGGCTGATGGCGCTCCTGCACGCCTTCTTCGCGATCCAGCTGCGCGCCGACCAGATCGTCTCCGGCACGGCGATCAACTTCCTCGCGATCGGGATCACCGGGTTTCTCTTCATCCAGCAGTTCGGCGACCAGGGGACGCCCGGCACGATCTCGCAAATCCCGGACGTGCATCTGAGCTTCCTCGACGGCGTCTACTTCATCGGGCCGGCGTTCGCGCAGCTGAACCTGATGATCTACCTCATGTTCGCGACCCTGATCGCGACGTCCATCATCGTCTTCCGGACGCCGTTCGGGCTCCGCCTCCGCGCCTGCGGCGAGCACCCGCGCGCCGCCGAGACGGTCGGCATCTCCGTCTACAAGATCCGCTATGTCGCGGTCACGCTCTCCGGCGTGCTCGCCGCGCTCGGCGGAGCGTACCTCTCGATCGGCTTCGTCCATTCCTTCAACGAGCAAATGACGAACGGCCGCGGCTTCATCGGCCTGGCGGCGCTGATCTTCGGCAACTGGCGCCCGTGGGGCGCCTTCTCCGCCGCGCTCCTCTTCGGCTTCTCGAGCGCGATTGCCGACCGGATGCAGGTCTACAACGACTCGCTGCCGGGGATCGACGTCCTGATCCAGTCGCTGCCGTACGTCTTGACGCTGATCGCCGTCGCCGGCGTGATCGGCCGCTCGGTCCCGCCCGCCTCCGTTGGCCGTCCGTACGAGAAGCAGTAACCCCGCGCCGAAGCCCGCTCGAGGGGTCGCCGCCGTGCTCTCCGTCCTGCTCGGGGCGCTGGCCGTGCTCGCGCTGCCGGCGGCGATCGCCGCGTCCGAGCTGACATCGGCGGCGACGCTGCTCGAGTCCGTGGTCGTGGGCGTGGCCGCCGCCGTCCTCCTCGGCCTCCTCGGCCTCTTCGCCGTGCGTCGCGGACGGCGCACGAGCCGGAGGACGCTCCGCCCGGAGCGGATCGAGTCGACGCTCCGCTGGGGCCGCCGGCTGGCGGCGCTGGGGATCTACCTGGGCGTCACCGGGGCCCTCGCGCTGGCGTTCTACGCGGCCCTCAAGTCGGCGGAATAGCGGAGGTTCCCGTCTACACTGTGCGCCGGTGTTCGAGATCGGCAACAGCCTCCGCGAGGCGCGCCTCCGGCAGGAGCTCGACTTCAACGAGGTCGAGCAGCGCACGAAGATCCGCGGCAAGTACCTGCGCTCGCTCGAGGAGGAGCAGTTCGAGCTGCTCCCGGGGCCGACGTACGTCAAGGGCTTCCTGCGCACGTATGCGGACGTCCTCGGCCTCGACGGGCAGCTCTACGTGGACGAGTACAACTCGCGCTTCGTCGTCGGCGGCGAGGAGGAGCTCGGCCTGCGCCCGCGCCGCAGCGCGGTGCGGCAGCAGCGAAACCGACGGCTCGAGTCGAATGTGGTGCTGGTCGCCCTGGCGGCGATCGCGCTCGTCACGGCGCTCGTGATCGGCGCGTGGAAGTCGGGCGGCGGCGGCGACGGGACGAAGCCGCAGTTCGACCGCCCCGCCCGGACACCGTCGAAGAGCACTCTGCCCAGCACTGTGCCGGCGACCGGTGTCCTGCTGGTGATTCGCGCGAAGGGGGGCAACTCGCTGCTCGAGATCCACGCGCGACGCGCGGGCGGGCCGCTGCGCTACCAGGGGACGCTGCTGAAGGGGAGCACGCCGCTCAAGCTCTGGGCGAGGCGGTTCTGGATCAACGCCGGCACGCCCGAGCACCTCGTGGTGACAGCGAACGGGAGGCGCGTCTCGATCGGCGGCGGCGGCCAGCCGCGCGTGCTCGTGATCGACCGTCGCGGCGTGCATCCGGCCTCGGCTACTTGACGCCGTCGGAGAACAGGCGGCCGAGGGTCGCGGTCGTCGCCAGCGGCTCGGAGCTCGTCCGGGGCGACCGGCGCGACCTGAACGGGCCGTTCCTCGCGGCCGAGGTGCTGCGGCTCGGGCTCGAGCCGACCCGGATCACGATCGTCGGCGACGAGCCCGACGAGCTCGAGCGGGCGATCCGCGACGGTCTGACGCACGATTTGCTGCTGCTCTCGGGCGGTCTCGGCCCCACCCACGACGACCGGACGATCGAGCTCCTGGCGAGGGCCGCCGAGGTCGGCCTGCACGTCGACCGCGGGCTCGAGGCGGAGATCGAGGGCGTCTCCCGCGCGGCGGCTGAGCGGCTGAGGCGGCCCTACGGCGACTTCCAGGAGGGCGTCACGAAGCAGGCGACCCTGCCTGATGGCGCCGTCTCGGTCGGTTTGGCCGGAACGGCCCCGGCAGTCGTCCTCGAGGCGGGTGACGCGGTCGCGGCCGCCCTGCCCGGGCCACCTTCCGAGTTGCAGCGGCTCTGGCCGAACGTGCTCGCCTCCGAGCCGGTGCAGCGGGTGCTCACTCGGGCGAGCACTCCCGAGCGCCGCGTGCTCCGGTTCTTCGGGGTCAGCGAGTCGGCAGTCGCGCGGGCCCTCGCCGCGGCGGGCGGGGACGGCGACGGCGTCGTCGCGACGATCTGCGCGCGCGACTTCGAGATCCACGTCGACCTCTTCGCGGATCCGGGCGCCGAGGCGCGCGCGGACGAGCTCGAGGCGAGGCTCGTGGCGCCGATCGAGCGTCACCTGTTCGCGCGCGACGAGCGGTCGATCGCGGAGCACGTCCTGACGCTCTGCCGCGCCCGGGGCTGGACGATCGCGACGGCCGAGTCCTGCACGGGCGGCCTGGTCGCGGCGCGGCTGACCGACGTGCCCGGGTCGAGCGCTGTCGTGCTGGGCGGGATCGTCGCCTATGCAGACAGCGTCAAGGAGGCGGAGCTCGGCGTCCAGCACGAGCTGCTGGAGGTCCACGGCGCCGTCTCGCCGGAGGCCGCGGCCGCGATGGCGTCGGGCGCCCGCGCGCGCCTCGGCGCCGACGTGGCGGTGTCCGTGACGGGGATCGCGGGGCCGGACGGAGGCACGGACGAGAAGCCGGTCGGGCTCGTCTACCTCCATGCCGAGAGCCCCGAGGAGAGCCGCGGGATCGAGTTCTCGTTTCCGGGCGACCGCCCCTCGATCCGGAACCGCAGCGCCGTCGTCGCACTGCACCTCGTGCGACGGCTTCTGTCTCAGAATCCGCACAGAGACGAGTGAGTTCTGCCGCTAGCCTGGAGAGCGATGAACGCCTCCGGCTCTTCTGCGCGCTGCGGCTCCCGGACGACGAACTCGACGCGATCGTCGCCTGGCAGACGGCGAAGCTCGCAGGCCTCGTTCCTGGGGGCCGGCTCGTTCCCCGCGCGAACCTGCACGTCACGCTCGCGTTTCTCGGCTCCCGTCCGGCAGGCGAGGTGCCCGCGGTCGTCCAGCAGCTGCGCGCCGCCGCCGCCGTTGCGGAGCGCCCCCGGCTCGAGGTGGGTCGCTGGCGGGAGACTCGGAGCGTCGGCATGCTCGTCCTCGACGACGAGGGCGGTGCGGCGACCCGTCTCGCCGAGGATCTCCAGGGGCGGCTCGAGCGGCTCGGCGTGTACCGGCGCGAGCGGCGGCCGTGGTTGCCCCACCTCACCGTCCTGCGCTTCCGCGAGCGCCCCCGCCTCCAGGTCGAGCCGCCTTCGCTCGGGCCGCTGGTTCCGTCCGACGCGGCTGCTTATCTATCCCGGCTACGCCCCGGTGGGGCGCAGTACGAAGTCCTCGAATCTGTACCGCTCAGCGGCTGAGACTAGAAGGGAAGGTTGATCGACGATGGATCGCGAGCAGGCCCTGGAGACCGCCCTCGGGCAGATCGAGCGCAACTTCGGCAAGGGCGCCGTCATGAAGATGAGCGACCAGGCCCAGGTCTCGGTGGGCGCCGTCTCCACGGGCTCGCTGTCGCTGGACCTCGCGCTCGGGATCGGCGGCCTGCCCCGCGGCCGGATCGTCGAGGTCTACGGCCCCGAGTCGTCGGGGAAGACGACCCTCGTCTACCACGTGATCGCCGAGGCACAGAGGCGTGGCGGGATCTGCGCGTTCATCGACGCCGAGCATGCGATGGACCCCACGTATGCCAAGAAGATCGGCGTCAACATCGACGACCTGCTCGTCTCGCAGCCGGACACGGGGGAGCAGGCGCTCGAGATCTGCGAGCTGCTCGTCCGCTCGGGCGCGCTCGCGGTCGTCGCCATCGACTCGGTGGCGGCGCTGACGCCCAAGGCGGAGATCGAGGGCGAGATGGGCGACTCCCACGTCGGCCTGCAGGCGCGTCTGATGTCGCAGGCGCTGCGCAAGCTTGCCGGCACGCTCAACCGTACCGAGACGATCTGCCTCTTCACGAACCAGCTCCGCGAGAAGATCGGCGTCATGTTCGGCAACCCGGAGACGACGCCCGGAGGCCGGGCGCTCAAGTTCTACGCGTCTGTGCGCCTCGACATCCGCCGGATCGAGACGCTCAAGGACGGTGTCGAGGCATACGGGAACCGCGTCCGCGTCAAGGTGGCGAAGAACAAGGTCGCGCCGCCGTTCAAGCAGGCCGAGTTCGACATCATCTACGGCCAGGGCATCTCCTGGGAGGGAACCGTGCTCGACTCGGGCATCGAGCGGAAGGTCGTCACGAAGTCCGGCTCCTACTTCAGCTTCGGCGACGAGCGCCTCGGCCAGGGCCGCCAGAACGCGACGGCCTTCCTGCGCGAGCACCCGGACGTGACGCAGCAGATCCTCGCCGGGATCCAGGCCCAGCTCGGCGCAGACCAGGTCGTCTCGGCCCGGCTGCTGCCGACGACGGCGGCGGCGGCTGACAGCACCGACGTCACCCCGATCGCCGAGCTCGACGGCAGTTCCACAGAGGCCGGTTCTCTAGAAGCCGGGGAGACCGACTCGGGGGACGCGGCAGTGGAGACTGCGGCTGTCTCGACTGCGGCCGTCGAAACTGCGGCTGTCGGAACCAGGGCCAGGGCGGGCAAGGCGTCCTAGGAGTGGACGGGGCGGGAAGTCCGCCTGAACGGCGCGAGCGGCCGCTCGACGTCGCCGTCCGCGGCCTCCGGCACCGTGACCGGGCAGCAGCGGACGTCGATGCCAGGCTGGAGCGCGCCGGTGTCGGCGCGGAGGAGCGGCGCGAGACGCTCGCTTCGCTGGAGCGGCTCGGGTACGTCGACGACGAACGCTTCGCCGCGACGCGTGCGTCCGCTCTCGCCGAGAGGGGGCACGGCGACCAGGCGATCCGGTTCGACCTCGAGCGGCAAGGCGTCGCGGCCGACGTCTGCGACGCGGCGGTCGCAGCGCTCGACCCGGAGCTGACCCGCGCCGAGACGATCGTTGCGCGCCGCGGACCAGGCCCCGCGACCGCCCGCTACCTGGCCCGCCGGGGGTTCGGCGAGGCCGCCGTCGAGGCCGCCGTTGCGCGGGATCTCTGAGAAGCGTTACGATGGCGGGACTTCATCTGCATTTTCTCCTGCATAAAGACGTTTTCCGAAATCGGCATCGACATTCCTGACCCCTTTGAGACGCCCACGAGCTACTCCACGCGAGGCCAGAGGAGCCGTTCAGACCTAGGCTGAACGCCGGAATCAGGCCGCTGTGGCCTGCCGTCGTACCGATCACGAATGCGCCCCGAGCGGGGAAGGAGCGCGCATGGCCGTCGGGATCGGAATCGTGATCGGAATAGCGGCCGGAGCGGCGGCGACGCTGCTCGGGCTCCGGGTCGCCTCGGGATCGCGGCTCGACGCGGCCCGCCGGACGGGCGCCCTCCTCATGGCAGAGGCCCGGCGCGAGGCCGACGCAACCCGGCGCGAGGCGCAGATCGAGACGCGCGAGCAATCGGTCAAGCTGCGGGCCGAGATCGAGGACGAGGTCCGCGGACGCCGCGCGCAGATCGGGAAGATCGAAGAGCGGGTGATCTCCAAGGAGGAGGAGATCGATGTCAAGCTGACCGAGATCGTGCGCCGTGAGCAGGGCATCGCCGACCGCGAGGTCCACCTCAAGCAGCTCCAGGAGGAGTTCAAGCAGACCAAGGACCTCGAGCTGCGGGAGCTCGAGCGGATCTCGGGCCTGACCACGAACGAGGCGAAGCAGCAGGTGCTGGACCAGGCGCTCGAGCAGATCCGCCACGAGCTCGCCCGCCAGGTCCGCCAGATGGAGGAGGAGGCGCAGAACGAGGCCCGCCGGCGTGCGCGCAACCTCGTCGCCGACGCGCTCCAGCGCGTCGCCGCGAGCCACGCCGCCGAGACCACGGTGACGCTGCTCGAGCTGCCGTCCGACGACATGAAGGGGCGGATCATCGGCCGGGAAGGGCGCAACATCCGCACGCTCGAGCACCTGACGGGCGTCGACGTCATCATCGACGACACCCCGAACGCCGTCGTCCTCTCGTCGTTCGACGGCATCCGCCGCGAGATCGCCCGTCTGACCCTCGCGAAGCTGATCGAGGACGGACGCATCCATCCGTCCCGGATCGAGGAGATGTACTACCAGTCGAAGGCCGAGCTCGACGAGCACATCCGCCAGGCAGGCGAGCAGGCCGTCTTCGAGGCCAACTGCGGCGAGTTCCACGAGGAGCTGGTCAAGATCCTCGGCCGCCTCCGCTACCGGACGAGCTACGGGCAGAACGTGCTCAAGCACACGCTCGAGGTCGTCCAGCTCGCCGGGATCATGGCCGCGGAGCTCGGCGCCAGCGTCAAGACCGCACGCCGAGCCTCGCTGCTTCACGACCTCGGCAAGGCGATGACGCACGAGGTGGAGGGGTCGCACGCGTCCATCTCCGCGCAGTGGGCGCGCCGCTACGGCGAGTCACAGGCGGTCGTGCATGCGATCGAGGCGCACCACTACGAGGTGCAGCCGCAGACCGTCGAGGCGGTGCTGCTGATCGCCGCCGACGCGATCTCGGCCTCGCGTCCGGGCGCCCGCGGCGAGAGCCTCGAGAACTACATCCGCCGCCTCGAGTCGCTCGAGGAGATCGCGGCGCAGAAGCCGGGCGTCGAGAAGGTCTACGCCCTCCAGGCCGGGCGGGAGATCCGCGTGCTCGTCAAGCCGGAGGAGATCGATGACGACGCGGCGGTCCTCCTCTCGCACGAGATCGCACGGGAGATCGAGGGCCAGCTCGAATACCCGGGGCAGATCAAGGTGACGGTGATCCGCGAGTCGCGCGCCATCGAGTTCGCGAAGTAGCTCCGCGACGTCGCTACGCGATGTTGATCGAGTGGCGTGCGCGGAGCCGCGCGAGCTCGTCGTCGACGGCGGGCTCGACCTGGAGCAGGTTCTCGACCACGTGCTTCGAGACACGCTGCGCGGCTGCGATCAGCGCTGCCTCGCGCTCCAGCAGGCGGCGCTCGCGATGGGCGAGCTCGGCGCCCGCGGCCACGAGCATCTGCTCCCGCGCCTCGACGTCCGCGAGGCGCGCCGCGAGCTCGGCCGCCGCCAGCGCGTACTCGGGCGGCAGCTCGTGATCGTGCGAATCGCCAAGCTGTGCCACGCGCTCGATGTGAGACCGCAGGCCAGTCCCGAACTCGGCGTCCATGCACAGGGTGAGGACGCCGCAGCGCCCGAAAACTTGCGCCTACACCGTCCCGCGGATGCGTCGCTATCACGTCACGACATGGCGTTCTAGCGACGTATGAAGGCCTCACGGCTGGCGTGTCCGCGCGATTGCAGCCGCGCTCGCCCTCCTCCACGACCGCGATAAGGCCTTGGACACTGGACGACCTCGCCGCAGATGTGCTCGGCTCCTGTTCGCCTTCTCGCGCGCCTTGTCCCGGCTCCGCGACGAGGCACTCGGGACGCTACCGGCGCCGGATACGCGAGCGCGTGCCCTTACCGCATCACCGCTGACGGTTCCCGCCGAGAGCATGGAGAGTCGCCTGCGGAAGTAGTCGCGCCAGCTTTCCGGAAGTGCGTCGTGCTCGGCGGCGTTGCGGGCCTTGCCAGTCGTCGCGTTCGGTGCGTAGGGGCGCGCGACCTCGGTCACGCCGAAGCCACGCGGGTCGCGGCTGAGCGCGACGATCTCGATCGCCTGCCTCCACCTCGCCCTCGCGGGCGATCGCGAAGTGGAAGCAATGAGGCGGCGGGCGCCCAAGGGGGCCCGCCGCCTCAGTGGCCTGGCTAGCGGGGCGGGAACTGCGAGTTGGGGACGGGCTCGGCGAGGTTCTCCGTGGGAGCCTTGTCGATGAACCCGATCACAGCGCAGTTGATGTCGACGCCGACCGAGCCGTACGGCGCAGGCTGGCCGGTCGCCGGGTCGACGCCCGTCAGAATGTCGGGGCGCGTGGCGGCGAGGTTGAAGACCTGGACCTCGTCGATCTGGCGCTTGTTGAGTCCCTGCCGGACGGCCTTGTCGGTCCAGAGGCCGAGCTGGGCGTCCCAGAGAGGGCTGTACGCCTCGGAGTGCCGAGGATCCTTCAGCGTCGGGAAGTCGCCGAAGACGTTGAGGAGATCGCCGCCGTTTCGGAGCGCGTCGATCAGGGCCGTGTTGGCCGCGCTGGCGTCTTCGGAGGCGTGGCCGTCGTTGACCAGGTGGACGAAGCCCTGCGACTCCTTGTTGTCGGCCCCGGTCTGACCGTTGATGAAGCCGAAGAGGCGTTCACGGGCGGAACCCAGGAAGTCGTCACCGCCGTTGTAGGCCGCCTTGTCGAGAGCCGGCACGTACGTCGAGCGCTCCAGCACTGCGCTCAAGGGCTGGCCGGCGTCGGTCGAGATGTAGACGATCGGCTCGCCGGCGTCGAAGCCCTTCACGAACAGCAGGTCGACCCACGACTCGGCGAACTGACCGGGAGCCGAGGGGCCGGCGATGTGGATCCCGAGGACGCGGTCACCGGTGTTCGTGTGGTGCACGACGTCGAAGGGCCCGTTCCCGGTTGCGACGATCGGCGCGCTGTACACCGTCTGCGAGCCTGCGATCCGGATGAACGGGCTGTATCCAGGCCCTGCGACGGCGCCCGGCTGGAAGTTCGCAAGCGGGAAGCCGGTCGGGCCAGGCTCGGCGATCCGGGTCGGGCTGAAGTCCGGCGCACCCTGGAAGTTCACGACCGCCTGTCCGAACTTGTTCTCGTTCGGCGTGGGGGAGTCGAGCGTCACCGTCTGCACTGCCTCCGGGTTGCCGATGGCGAGGTTGCCGAGCTTCGGCGCGAAGTTGACGCCCAGGTCGTGCGCGATCCCGGAGTCCGACGCATCGAGCAGGACGTACCAGACGGTCTTGCCGTTGGCCTCGCCCTTGTACAGCGGGAGGCGTACCGTCTCCTTGCTGAGATCCACCTGGATCGCACTCTCCTCGGTCAGGTGGTCGCGCGGCAGCAGCCCGGTCAACCGACCGAGCCCCTTCGCCGAGGCCGGCGGTTCCTTCGAGCCGGCGAGCGCCTGGCTCGCCATCCCCACCACGGCGGCGGCGATCGCAAGCGTCGCCGCAGCGAGGAGCAACCGCTTCGAGGACATCTTCATCTCTTTCTCCTTTCGTCCGGCGCTGGGCCGGGTAGCAACCCGTCGACCGTACGAGTCGGAACTCAGCGGGCGCTGAGTGCGGCCTGAGTCCCGCAACCCGCACCGTGCCGGCCGCGCGCTTCGACGGGTTGGCCGTAACGATTCGTCCGAGCGGCAGACCAATGGCAATGCGCGCGCTGTCGCCGACCCTGCCAGGCAGGGTTGTGGGCGTTCCGACGGATCAGCAGGAGGGGCCGGTGATCCGGCTGTTCGGGCCGCTCTCGATCGCGGACGGCGATCGCACGCTCGGACCGCGCGATCTCGGCGGCACACGACCGAAGCAGGTGCTCGAGATCCTGCTGGCAGCCCGCGGCCACCCCGTGCCCGTCGACCGCCTCGCCGAGCTCGTGTGGGGGAGCGCGCGGCCGCAGAGCGCGGCCGGGTCGCTCCAGACCTTCGTCTCCCAGCTCCGCCGGCACCTCGCCTGCGACCGGGATCGCGCACGCGAGCTCGTCGTCACCGAGCACGAGGCGTACCGTTTCGCGACCGAGCTCGTCGAGCTCGACCTCGACCGATTCGACGAGTTGCTCGAGCGCTCCTCGCGCGAACCGACCCAGCGCGCGCGCGGCTTGCTCGAGCAGGCGCTGGGCTTCGTCCGCGGCGAGGTCCTGGAGGACGAGCCCTACGCGACCTGGGCAGTGGATCTGCGCGGCAGCTACCAGGGCCGGGTGCTCGGTGCCCGACTGGACGCGGCCGATGCGGCCCTGGCCGAGCTGGACTATGCGCACGCACTCGTACACACGGAAGCGGCCGTACGGCTGGACCCCTTCAGCGAGCGCGCGCACCGCTCCCGGATGCTGGCTCTCTACGCGCTCGGCCGGCAGCACGAGGCGCTGAGCGGTTACCGCAATTTCCGTAAGCGGCTGGACGAGGAGCTCGGACTGGAGCCGACCGCGGAAACGCGCACGCTCGAATCGGCCATCATCCGCCAAGAGGACGTCGACTCGCTGCTGCCTCGGCCGATCCGGCGGGCGCGTGGAGACGCCGGCGGCCACCCTTTGCGCCTGCTGGGCCGCACTGCCGAGCTGGACACGGTTGCGCAGGCGGTCGGGGACGCGCTCCACGGCGACCTCGCCCTAATTCAGATCGAGGGCGAGGCAGGGCTCGGCAAGACGCGATTGCTCGACGAGGTGGAACGTGAGCTCTCGGGCGTCCGAGTCGGTCGCGCGGGTGCGTCGAAGCTCGAGCGGCATCTCCCGTACGTCCCACTCGCGACGGCGCTCCGGGAAGCGCTCGCCGACATCGAGCTGGATGCCGACCGGCTCCCGGCTCTCGGCCAGATCCTCCCCGAGCTGACACTCGGGGTCCCCCAGCCCGAGTTCGACGAGGTCGAGGTGCTCGAGGCGCTCGTCGCGCTCGTCGGCGAGCACGCCCCGCTGGTTCTTCTCCTCGATGACGCCCAGTGGGCAGACAGGCGGACGCTCGCCGCGCTCGTCTATCTGCGGCGTCGCCGCGCCGGCCTGGCCGCAGCGCTCGTGACGGCGGTGCGAACAACGGAGACGCCGTACGACCACCCGCTCCGCCGGCTCGCGCCGGACACGCTCGTTCGGCTCGAGCCGCTCTCGCCCGACGAGCTCGCGCCGCTCGCGGTACCTGAGCTGCACGAGTCGACAGGCGGCAATCCCCGCTTCGTAACCGAGGCGCTCGCGAACGACCGCTCGGCCGCCGTCTCCCAGACGCTCACCGAGGCGCTGCTCGCTCAGTGCCGGGCCGAGGGCCCGTGGGGTTTCCGCGTACTCGTCGCGGCCTCGGTGCTCGAGCAGCCCTTCGCGCCCGAGCCGCTGGCGGGACTTCTCGGCGCCGACGCGGCCGAGCTCGTCGAGGAGCTCGAGCGTCTCTGCGAACAGCGAATCCTGGGCGTCGACGGGTTCCGTTTCCGCTTCCGCTACGACCTCGTCCGTCAGGTGCTGCTCGGAAGCATCTCGCCCGCACGCCAGCGCCTCCTCCAACAGCAGCTCGATAATCTCGGTGCTGGCAAGAATCTCGGTGCTGGCAAGCGCCCCTTCTCGATCAGGCGAGCGACGAGCTCGCATACCGCGTAGCGACCATGCAACCGGAGCCCGACCTCATCTCCGGCACGTGCTTCGAGCACGCGAGCGAGGCCGCCTACGTCATGGACCCGGAGCACGACCGCATCCTCGCCGCCAACTTGGCCGGCGCGGAACTGCTCGGATACACCCGCCAGGAGCTGCTCGAGACACCGATCTCCTGCATCCACCCGTCCGACCTGCCCGAGCTGAGCGAACTCCTCGAACGCGTCCTGCGACGCGGGCGCGCCTCCACGATCAAACTCACCTGCCGAACCAAGCAGGGCACGTTCCTCCCGACCGAAATCTCGCTCTACGCGCTCGAGGTCGAGGGCCAGATCCACATCCTCGGCCTCGTTCACGACCGCAGCGAGCACCGCCAACCGCCTCCTGACTGAGCGGCGACACGCAAGCCTTCGCGACTCAGTCGTCACACAGCTCCCGCACAGCCCCGGATGCCATTCTCAACGGAACGAGAACGCTGACGGAAAGGAGCATTCGCATGGTTACAATGGGCTTGATCGTCCGGCTGGAGGCGAAGGTCGGTAGGAGCGAGGAGGTCGCAGCGTTCCTGGAAGGCGCGCTGCCGCTCGTCCAGGACGAGGCGCAGACCGTCGCGTGGTTCGCCTTCAGAATCGGCCCCTCGCCGTTCGCGATCGTGGACGTCTTTCCCGACGGGACCGGCCGGCAGGCGCACCTCGACGGGGCGGTCGCCGCGGCTCTGATCGAGAAGTCGACCGAGCTGCTCGCCGAGCCGCCGGAGATCCAGAAGGTCGACGTCCTGGACGCAAAGCTGCCGCAGTGAACGCCCCACGTGGACCGTCAGCGCGTCCAACGCACTCAGGAGCCGACATGAGCATTGCAACGATCTGCCACCCCCGCCGCGAGCTCGCCCGTCGGGTCACCGGCGGCATCCAGGTCACGCTCTTCTGGAGCGCCCACGACAACAGTACGAGCATCGAAGTCCGGCAATCAGCATCGGAAGAGACGCTTGATTTCGCCGTCGCGCGGGAGCGAGCCCTCGATGCCTTCTACCACCCGTTCGCCCACCTACCGTGGCCAGACGAACTCACAGCGCTGGAGCGTGGATGACGATCGACGACTCTCACGGCAATCACGGCAGCGGCCTATGACTGGCTCAGGCCGATCAAAAGGCGCTCAGCCAAGCGCGGCGAGGAGGGCCGCGGTGCCGGCGAGAAAGGCTTCGGCTTCCCCCAACGGCTGTTGGCAGCGTGGTCGAGCATCTGCTCGACCACGCCCGGTTGCGGTTGCCCCACTCACGCTGGTGCTGCGTCGGCGAAGGCGCGCTCGAACGCCTTCGGATCGGCAAGCCAGATCGCCGCCATCACCTGCGCGTTTGGATCCGGGAAGATGTCCTCGAGATCAGCGGCGAGCGCGTCGAGGATGCCGGCGGCAACCTCAGCGGGCGCGGTCTTGGGTGCATCGATTCCGGCAAGCATGTCGGTGTCGATTCCGCCGGGGTAGACGCCGTGCACCGAGATTCCGCGCGCCGCGAGCACGGGCCGCAACGCCTGCGTCAGCGAATGCGCAGCAGCCTTGGATGCCGAGTATCCGGTCATCGGCGGCGTGCTGGCGAGGCTGAGCAGCGAGAGCACGTTCACGATGTGGCCACCGCCGTTCTCCTCGAGCACCGGAACGAACGCGCGAATGGCGGCATGGGTGCCCGCGTAGTTGACGGCCATCTCCTGCTCGAGGGCCTCGGAGTTTGCGTCGAGCGGACCGGCGAAGAGCGCGGTCGAGGCGTTGTTGATCAACAGCGTCGTGTCCCGTGCCTGCCGGGCCGCCGCGGCGATGGAGGCGGAGTCGAGCAGATCGAACTGGACGGGGACGATGCGGTCGTCACGGCGAACGCCGTCCGGGTTTCGTGCGAGCGCATACACCTTGGCGACGCCTCGGTCGAGGAGAGCGTCCACGAGATGACGGCCGAGACCGCGCGAGGCACCGGTGACGACCGGGGTCGAGGCAGCAATGTCCATCCTGTGCTCCTTTGCTTGACGGCGACTGACCTTCAGCACCGTACGTCGCGGGACAATTGCGAGCAATGATGTTCTGTACGAATTTCTTGTCCGGTCGTCTCGATCACGAGACTCTTCTTCGATCTATGGATAGTCTTCGACCATGGACCCGCTTGCGGACGTGCTCGACCTCAGCCGCGTTCGAGGAGCCCTTCTGGCGAATGTCCGAGCCGGTGCACCCTGGGGCCTCGA
Source organism: uncultured Actinomycetes bacterium (assembly GCA_963704025.1). Lineage (GTDB taxonomy): Bacteria > Actinomycetota > Thermoleophilia > Gaiellales > Gaiellaceae > CAVPGP01. The sequence continues at coordinate 187,273 of CAVPGP010000002.1, forward strand.
GCTCCCGGACAGCGGCGGCGCCTCGTTCCATGCCTTCACGGCCGGGACTGCCTGGTTGCGAGTCGGAGGCGAGGCGCCGCTGCAGCTGATGCCGGGCGATCTGCTCCTGTTCCCGACGGGGATCTCGCATCGCCTCTCGTCGGAGCCCGACGGGCCCTGTCGGCCGTTCGACCGGGTGATGAAGGAAGAGCTGACGACTCCGGAGGGGAACCTGGCACTCGGCGGGAGCGCCGCGTCGACCATGTTCGTCTGTGCCGGCTACGACTACGACCTCGAGGTCGCCGAGCCGCTGCTGCGGCTGCTCCCGCCGGTGCTGCACGTCAGTGCCCATCCTTCGCAGGGCCGCGACATCGCCGCGATCGTGCAACTCCTCGCGGGCGAAGTCGGGTCACGCGGCCCCGGTGCGCGGGCTGCCATCGCCCGCTTGATCGACCTGCTGTTGATCGCAGCGATTCGCCGCTGGTCCGAGAGCCAGTCGGACGACTCGACTCGTTCGTGGTTGACAGCCTTGCGAGATCCGACGATCGCCACGGTCCTCGCGCTCTTGCATTCGCGTCCTGACGAACCGTGGACGATCGAGAGTCTCGCCCGTGAGGTGCACCTATCCCGCGCGACCCTTGCGCGCCGATTCACCGACGCCGTCGGCGAACCGCCGCTGGCCTATCTCGCACGTTGGCGTATGCATCTTGCTGCGCAGCGGCTCAAGCACACAACCGACAGTCTCCAGTCGATCGCGCGATCGGTGGGTTACACATCCGAATACGCGTTCAGCCGAGCGTTCTCGCGTCACCGCGGACAGCCCCCCGGCCGTTACCGCCGCACGACATGAGCCCGTGCTACCGATGAGTTTCCCTCGCGCCGCGGATTGAAGGCGGTGAGGGGCAGGAAAGGACTCGCGTGAGGTCAGGGCTGAACTGATCGGAGGTGGGAAGCGTGGTGGATGTGACGGTGGCATCGTTCGAGGAGATGGAGCCGATCTACGACGGGCTCGCCCGGAGGGCGCGGGCGTCCCTCGGCGTGACGGGTTGGGGAATGCAGGTGATGACGCTGCCCCCTAACTGGGACGGCTACCCCAACCACAGGCATGACGCGAGCGTCGAGGACGCGAACCAGGAAGAGGTGTACATCCCGATCGAGGGCTCTGGGCTCCTGTACGCCGACGGCGAGGCGTTCGAGCTCCGGCCCGGGCTGATGGTGCGGGTGGGTCCACAGCAGCTGCGCCGGATCGTTCCCGGTGACGATGGGATCCGCTTCGTGGCGCTCGGGGCGGTGCCGGGCACCTTCGACGCTTCACCGTGGACAGAGCTGGGTGGACCGCCACCCGTGGCGCCCGCGGGCACCTGAGTATCGAATGGAGGCAACAGCTTCAGGCAACTCCGTGCTCGTGGCCGCCCAGGCCGGCGACGAGCGGGCCTTCGTGCGGCTGACTGCGCCCCACCGGCAAGCGCTGCACCGTCACTGCTACCGCATCCTCGGCTCGCTGCACGACGCCGACGACGCGCTACAGGAGACGATGCTTCGCGCCTGGCAAGGCATCGACCGCTTCCAGCCGCGAGCGCCGCTGCGCTCGTGGCTCTACCGGATCGCGACCAACGTCTGCCTGCGCATGCTGGAGCTGCGGGCTCGAGACCCCGGTGCCGCGGTCGACTCGCATCTCGAGCCTTACCCCGACCTGCTCCTGGACGGCGTCGCCTCTCCGGCTGCAGGGCCGGAGGAGACGGTGGAGGAGCGCGAGCGGATCGGGCTCGCGTTCGTGGCTGCGATGCAGCTGCTGCCACCGAAGCAGCGCGTGACGGTCGTGCTGCGCGACGTCCTCGACTGGTCGGCTCGCGAGGTGGCCGAGCTCCTCGACGACACCGTTCCGGCCGTCAACAGCGCGTTGCAGCGCGGCCGCGACTGCCTGGAACGCGAGCGCGAGGAACGCAGCCTCGCGCGGGTACACGCCCCGGCGAACGCGGCAGAGGAAGAGCGCGTCATGCGGCGCTTCCAGGAGGCCTGGGCGGCGGTCGACTTCGACGGCATCGTCTCGCTCCTCGCCGACGACGCGCTCCTCACGATGCCTCCAGAGGCGCAACGCTTCGAGGGCAGCGCCGAGATCGGCAGCTTCTTTGCCAATGCGCCACTCGACGGTCGTCTCGACAGGATCCGGCTCGTCCCCACGCGCGCCAACGGTCAGCCGGGGCTGGCCGCCTACGCCGACGAACAAGGTGAGGGTGTCTTCGACGCGTACGGCGTGATGGTGTTCGCGATTCGCGGCGACCGGATCGACGGGATCACGGGGTTCGCTCGCCAGCCGGCGCTGTTCACTCGCCTCGGCCTCCCGCCGCGGCTGGCCGCGACGGACCGAAAAGGGTGACCCGTGGCCTCTGACGAGAGGCTTGCGGATCGGTGCGCGACATCCTCGCCGGCGACCCCGCGCTCAGCGAGCGGAAGATGTTCGGAAGTCTGACCAATGACCGGCATGGTCTACGTCGCACCCGAAGCCTGCGCGGCAAGGCGCTCCGACCGTGCGTGGAACAGGCACCCGGCTTCGCACCAACGCTTCGGCCGAATCGCGTCTCGCGTCGTGCGCAATACCTCGATTAGCGCACTCGACGATCTCGATCAGCCAGTCGGTTGCGACTCGAGGATACGCTTGGCAGGCGCGCTATTTCAGTTCCTCGAGCAGCGTGGGCACGTCCGCTGCAGTGAACTGCGCGCCGGCGGGAGCAACCACGACTGCGCACCATCCGTACGAAAGCGCATTCCCGCGAGTTCGCCATCGCGGGCGCGCGCGATCGGCTACGGGCCTTCGGGCAACCCTCCGGCGAAGAACCGCACTGCTGCATAGCCCTCGGAGTCTTGCTCGAGCTCGTGCGACTGTGACCACGGAAGAATGTCGATGCCGACCTTGGTGCGGATCCAGCAGCCGAACTGCGTCGCCAGTCCGGTCGAGATCCCCGGGCCGATCAGAAGCACGACGGTGCCATCCGCGGAAAGTGCTGCGCGCAGATCGTTCTGCCTGCGGCCGAACGCGCCGTCGCCGTCTGCGGCCGAGTCGAGAAGCATCACGAGCGCCTCGCTCGGCGGCGACTGCTCGTCCGCGACGAAGTCCTCACCGCCCTCGAGGCCGATTGCAATCGTCGGAGCTGTCATCACTGGTGTCCTTTCGTGAGCAGGTTCAGCCCCTCAGTCCGCAAGCGGCTTCCCGCCGTTACGTCAAGGCTGTAACGCTGAGGGCTACCGAGTGACTCAACCCCTATGCGTACGAAGCTGCTCCTTCTTCTCGTGTTTGCTGTTGCCGCTTCAGTCGTCGGCATCGCGTCAGCCTCTACGCAAGCGTCGCGATCTATGGTGACCGTGAGGTCTTCCTCGTACGGTCGCATCCTGTTCGACGGCCACGGCTTCGCCCTGTACGCGTTCACGCGCGACTCGCGTGGCAAGAGCGCCTGCAGCGGCGCCTGCGCGACGGCCTGGCCCCCGTATCTCGTCACCTCGCGCGCACGAGCGGCCGCCGGCGTCAAGGCGGGGCTGATCGGAACGACGAGGCGCGCGGACGGCAAGCTGCAGGCGACCTACGCCGGCCGCCCGCTCTACTACTACGTCGGCGATCGCAAGCCGCGACAGGTTCTCTGCCAGAACGTGAGCGAGTTCGGCGGACTCTGGCTCGTGGTGCGCCCGAACGGCCAAGTCGTGCGCTAGCGCCTCGTCGTCCTCCGTCAGACCTCAGAGGAAATCCTGCGGGAAGCGGATCTCAAAGTGACTGATCCATGAACGGAACGACTTTCTTTGGAGGGTCGCGGGTGATCGCAAAGGCGATTCCCGATGATGTTCGAGCACTGTTGGATGCACCCAACATGGCCTATCTATCGACAGTGCGAAGGGATGGGTCGCCGCGGAACTGGGTAGTGTGGGTCGGACTCGAGAACGACCACATCCTTCGTGATCGCCGTCGAGAGGGCATGGCAGTGCACCCTCGCCTTTGTAGGAACGGTCGAAGGTTGGTCGGCGCATGACGTCGCCGCTGACGTCTTGGTCGTCGCCTTCCTCGAGCACGTCATCGCCGTAGATCTCGGCGTAGCTGCGATTTGCGAGCGAACTGGTGCTCACCAGATGAACCCTGGTCCCTCGCGTCCCCGAACCGCGCTCGCGCGCGCGTAAGAGAGCAGCCGCAGTCCGCTACCGCTGCGGCTATCGTTCTGAGGCTTCCGCTCCCGGCTTTCATATGTCTAAACGGTACTTCGTCACCACGTTCGGCTGCCAGATGAACGCGCACGACTCGGAGCGCATCAAGGGCATGCTCGAGGAGCTGGGGCTCGGCGAGGCCGTGTCACCCGAGGACGCCGACGTCGTCGTCTTCAACACTTGCACGATCCGCGAGAAGCCGGACACGAGGTTCGCGGCGCACATCGGCAACGCGATTGCACGCAAGCATCTGCGGCCCGAGACGGTGATCGCGGTCGGCGGGTGCTATGCGGAGGCGCAGCGCGAGCGGTTGTTCGAGCTCTATCCGGACGTCGACGTCGCGTTCGGTCCCGGCTCGATCCCGCACCTCGGCGAGTGGCTCGGCGCGGGGGGCGAAGGCGTCGAGCGCGGCCGCTTCGGGCTCGAGGAGCGCTCGTTCGCCGGTGAGTTGCCCATGCACAGGGAGCGGAGCTTCCAGGCGTGGGTGCAGGTCTCGATGGGCTGCAACTCGAAGTGCTCCTATTGCATCGTCCCGGCCGTTCGCGGCCGCGAGCGGAGCCGACGGCCGGGCGAGGTCGTCGCCGAGGTGACACGCCTCGCAGCGGAGGGCGTGCGCGAGGTGACCCTGCTCGGCCAGAACGTCAACTCCTGGGGACGCGACCTACTGCCGGAGATCCGCACCGAGTTCGGCGAGCTTCTGCGGGCGTGTGACTCCGTCGACGGCATCGAGCGGATCCGCTTCACGAGCCCTCATCCCAAGGACTTCCGCGACCCGGTGATCGCCGCCATGGCGGAGTGCGACGCCGTCTGCGAGCACGTCCACCTGCCGCTCCAGTCGGGCTCGGCGCGGATCCTCAAGGCGATGCGCCGGACATACGGCCCCGAGCGCTACCTCGCCCTCGTCGACAAGCTCCGCGAGGCGATCCCGGACCTCGCGCTCGGCACGGACATCATCGTCGGCTTCCCCGGCGAGACGGAGACGGACTTCCAGGAGACGCTCGCCGTCGTCGAGGAGGTCGCGTACGACAGCGCCTTCACGTTTGTCTACTCGCCGCGGCGTAGCACCGAGGCCGCGGAGCTGTCCGATCAGGTGGCGGACGACGTGAAGCGCGAGCGGATCGAGCGTCTCGTCGACGTCGTCCAGCGGTGCGCAGCCCAACGCAACGCTGCGCGCGTCGGCCGCATCGAGGAGGTGCTGGTCGAGGGCGCGAGCCGCACAGACCAATCGCTCCTCCGCGGCCGGACGCGCCGCAACACCACGGTCAACTTCGCCGGGCAGGCCGCGGCGGGAGACCTCGTCTCGGTCAAGGTCGAAGCGGCGACCTCGACGACACTCCGCGGCACGCAGTCCACTTTGGTCGCCGCGTAGCGCGGCTCGATGATCCTCGCGATCTTCGGCCCGACGGCGTCCGGCAAGACGGCCGTCGCAGGGGCGGTCGCCGAGCGGATCGCTGCGGAGATCGTCTCGGCTGACTCGATGCAGATCTACCGCGGACTGCCCATCCTGACGAACCAGGGTGCCGGCAGGCTGGTCGGCATCTGGCCCCTCGACCGGCAGGGCTCGGTGGCCGACTTCCAGCAGCTCGCCCACGCCGAGATCGACAAGGCGATCGCCGCGGGCCGGACGCCCGTCGTGGTCGGCGGTTCCGGGCTCTGGTTCCGCGCCGCACTCGTCGACCTCGAGATCCCACCCGCGGCAGATGCGCCCTCACGGGAGCACTGGCAGCGCCTCTATGACCGGTTCGGCGGCCAGGTCGCTCACGGCCTCTTGCGCGCGCGCGATCCGCATGCCGCGGCGCTCGTCCACGCGAACGATCGGAAGCGTGTCGTGCGCGCGCTCGAGCTCTGGCAGGCCGGCTCGTCCCTCGCGCCGCCGGCCGAGTCGCGCCTGTGGACCGACGAGCTGCGGCATCCGGCGGTCGTCGTCGGTCTGGACGTGCCCCGCGAGCTGGTCGCCGAGCGAATCCGCCGCCGGACGCGCGAGATGTTCGTGCAGGGGGTCGTCGCCGAGGTGGCGGCCGCCGGGGAGGTCGCGCCGAACGTCCTCGGCGTCGAGGAGATCCGGACGCTGCCCGCCGCGGAGGCTGAGGAGCGGATCGCGCTCCGGACCTGCCAGCTTGCCGCCTACCAGCGGAAGTGGATGCGTCGAATCCCCGGTCTCGCTAGCGTTGCCGGCGACCGCCCGCCGGGCGAGATCGCCGATGAGATCGTCGCGCTGGGACGCCAACGGGAACGTCTACCTGCTCACCGAGGAGCGTGGGCTGACGGCTGAGCTCGTGCGCGCCCAGGTGGGCGACGCGGACGGGATCCTCCAGATCGTCTCGGTCGACGGCAGCGCCGTCGAGATCGTGATCTGGAACCCAGACGGGTCGACCGCCGAGCTGTCCGGCAACGGAACCCGCATCGCGGCCTGCTGGCTGGCCGAGCGCGCCGGCGCGGACGAGGTTCGCGTCCACGTCGGGCCGCGTCAGGTCGTCGCACGGATGCTCGGAGGCGACCTCGTCGAGCAGGAGATGGGCGAGGTCGACGTCGCCGAGCCGGAGCAGCTGGCCGGCCTGACCGTGACGCCCGTCACGGTCGGGAACCCCCACGCGGTGGTGATCGGCGACCCGGACGAATTGCCGAGAGTCGGGCCGATGCTCGAGGCGCACGAGCGGTTCCCGGGCCGCACGAACGTCCAGGTCGCCAGGATCGACGCGCCGGGCGAGGTCACGGCGCGGGTCTGGGAGCGCGGCGCGGGGGAGACCGCATCGTCCGGCACGAGCGCCGTCGCCGTCGCCGCGGCGACCCACGGCGAGGGCGAGGTCGTCGTGCATTTCCCGGGCGGCGACCTCCGCGTCCGCCTCGAACACGGCCGAGCCTGGCTGACGGGTCCCGCCGTCCGCGTCGCGTGAGGTCTTTTTACGAAATCGGCTCGGTCGCGTGCGCCTCGGTCCGGTAGCGTCGACCGCCGAGGGCGGTGGGAGGCGGTCCCCACCCAAGGGTGGGGGCGTGATGAGACGCGGCCCGAAAAGCCACTCAGCCGGTGCTGACGCCGTACTCGCGCAGCGCCTCGTTCAGGGACACGCGCAGGTCGTGCGACTCCTCGCGGTAGCCGATGATCAGCGGCGTCGGAAGGCCGTACGCCCCCGCCGGGAACCGGCGCTCGCGCACGCCGGGCACCACCACCGCGCGCGGCGGGACGAACGACCGGTACTCCACCGGCGTGGCGCCGGTCACGTCGAGGATCGGCACGGACGCGGTGATCACGACACCGGCGCCGAGGATCGCCTGCTCGCCGACGAGGCACCCCTCCGTGACGACGCAGCGCGAGCCGATGAAGGCGCCGTCCTCGACGATCACCGGACGCGCATTGACCGGCTCCAGCACGCCGCCGATGCCGACGCCGCCCGCCAGATGCACGTCGGCGCCGATCTGAGCGCACGAGCCCACCGTCGCCCACGTGTCGACCATCGTGCGCGGACCGACCCACGCGCCGATGTTCACGTACGACGGCATCAGCACCACGTCCCGCGAGAGGAAGGCGCCGAACCGCGCCGTCGCGGGCGGCACGACGCGCACCCCGAGCGCCTCGTAACCGTGCTTGAGCGGGATCTTGTCGTGGTACTCGAACGGCCCCAGCTCGAGCGGCTCCATCGTCCGCTCGCGGAAGTAGTCGAGGATCGCGTGCTTGGCCTCCTCGTTGACCACCCATTCCCCGTCGCGCTTCTCGGCGACGCGAAGCTCGCCTCGGTCGAGCGCGGCGATCGTCTGCTCGACGCTCACAGCTCCTCCCGGATGATCGCCGCGGCCCGCTCGCACTGCTCCTGCGTCGGCACGAGCGCGATGCGGAGGTAGCCGGCGCCGGCCGGGCCGAAGTACTCTCCCGGCGTGACGACGACGCCCCGCTCGAGCAGCCGCTCGGCAGTGCCGTCCGGCGCCTCGACCCAGAGGTAGAACGTGGCCGCGGAGCCGGCCGGCCGCACGCCGACGTCCTCCAGCGCCGCGAGCACGGTCTCGCGCTTGCGCCGATAGACGCCTCGCACGTTCTCGACGTGGCGCTCGTCGTTCCAGGCGGCGACCGAGGCCCGCTGAACGAACTCCTGAGGCGCCGTGCCGACCGTCGGCCGGAACCTGCGCAACGCCTCCACGACCCCGCCAGGCGCCGCCACGAAGCCGGACCGGTAGCCCGTCATGGACGAGCGCTTCGACAGCGTGTTGAAGACGACGACGTTCGTGCGGTCGCCGACCTGGAGCGCCGATGCAGGCGGCCGGTCGAACCAGAGCTCTGAATACGCCTCGTCGGAGCAGAGGTAGAAGTCGTGCTCCTGCGCCCGCGCCGCCAGGTCCTCGTAGAAGGTGAGCGGCGCCACCGCACCGGTCGGGTTGTTCGGATAGTTGACCCAGAAGATCGCGATCCGATCCCAGTCCTCGACGGCGTCCAGGTCGGGCAGGAACCCGTGCTCCTCCCGGAGCGGGACCACGCGCGGCTCGGCGTGGGCGAAGAGCGCGCCTCGCTCCTGGACGGGGTACCCAGGCTCCGGGACGACGACGAGGTTCTTGTCCGAGTCGGCGTCGACCACCACGGACGCGAAGGAGAAGATCGCCTCCTTGGAGCCGAGCGTCGGCACGACCTCCGCATCGGGATCGAGCTCGACCTCGAATCGCCGCGCGACCCAGCCGGCGATCGCCTCGCGCAGCTCCGGCAGGCCCACGGCGCGCGGGTACTGGGAGATCTCCTCGACGGAGGCCAGCAGCGCCTCGCGAATGAACGCCGGCGTCGGCTCACGCGGGTCGCCCATCCCGAAGTCGATCAGCTCGAGCCCGGCGTCGACGATTCGCTTGCGAGCCTCGTCGAGTCGGACGAACGGATACGTCGGCAACGCTTCCAGCACGGGCGAGAGGCGTGTCACGAGCTGAGGCTACCCGGCGGCGAAGCGGCAGAGCGTCTCGAAGCACCGCTCGAGGTTCTCGACCGGTACCTGCTCGTCCGCCTTGTGCGCATAGGCCGTCAGGCCCGGACCGAAGTTGAGCGCGTCGAGGCCGCGCTCCGCGAACTGGGCGACGGGCGTCCACGCCTGCTTGGGCGCAACGTCGAGCCCGCCGACCTCGCGCAGCCGTCGGGCGAGCGGGCTGGAGACCGCGACGTGTGCGGACGGAGCCGCGTGCACGACCTCCGCGGCCGGGGCGATCTCGTGCAGGCGCGCCACCGCCTCCGCGGTCGAGCGGCCCGGGGCGAAGCGGTAGTTGACGGTCGCCTCGACGCGTCCCGGGACGACGTTCTCGGCGATGCCGCCGTGGATCGTCGTCATCGAGATCACCTCGCGGAAGACCAGCCCTTCGATCTCCACGTCGATCGGTGGAATCCCCGCCAGCGGGCGAAGCTCATGGAGGGCGAGGTCGATCGCGTTCACGCCGGTCCAGGGACGGGCCGAGTGCGCCGCGACGCCCTCGACGACGACGCGCGCGACGATGTTCCCGAGGCAGCCCGCGTGCACCTGGAGGTCGGTCGGCTCCAGCACGATCACGAGCTCGGCTGCGTCGACGAGCCCGCGCTCGAAGAACGACGGCAGCGGGCTCTCGCCGACGGCGATCTCCTCCCGGGGAAAGAACAGGAAACCCAGGTCGAGCCCGGTCTCGGCCGCCGCCGCCCAGCGGGCGAGCTCGATCATGACCGCGACGCCGCCCTTCATGTCGCTCGCCCCCAGCCCGTGCACAACGCCGTCCTCGAGCCGTCCCGGGAGGTTTCCCTGGGCGGGAACGGTGTCGAGGTGCCCCGCGAGCACCACGAGCGGCCCGCCGCGGCCCGTGCGGTAGAAGAGCGTCTCGCCCTGTTCGTAGTCGGGCTCGAGAGGCACGACGTCGCGCACGTACGCGGCCGCCTCCTGCTCCTGCCTGCTCTCGGATGCGATGTCGACGAGCTCGAGGGTCCGGCGGGCGAGGTCGGCGGCCATTTCGGGGCATACTAGGCGCGTGACTCGCGAGCCCGACGCCGCTCCCGGACTCGAGCCCGAGCGGGGGTTCGTGCTCGCCGTCCTCGCACCGGGGACGGATCCCGGCGAGGAGCTGGCGGAGGTCGAGGAGCTCGCACGGACAGCCGGCGTCGAGGTCGCCGGGCGGCTGACGCAGCATCGTGGCCGGCCCGCCCAGCGCACGTATGTCGGCAAGGGAAAGCTCGAGGAACTGAAGACCGCCTTCAAGGCCGCACAGGGCGAGGCCCTGCTCGTCGACGACGAGCTCGAACCGGCGCAGCAGCGGTTCCTCGAGAACGCGCTGCAGGCGCGCGTCGTCGACCGGACGCAGCTGATCCTCGACATCTTCGCGCAGCACGCCGTCACCTCCGAGGGCAAGCTGCAGGTCGAGCTGGCTCAGCTGGAATACAACCTGCCGCGGATGCGGGGGATGTGGCAGCACCTCGAGCGCCTGGGCGGCGGCCGAGGCACCGTCGGCGCCGGCGTCGGAACGCGCGGGCCGGGTGAGTCGCAGCTCGAAAGCGACCGCCGCCTTGCACGCCGCCGTATCTCGCTGCTCCGCCGCCGCCTCCAGGAGCTGGAGAAGCAGCGCCGCACCCGCCGCGGGGAGCGCACCCGGTCGGAGACGCCGATCGTCGCGCTCGCCGGCTACACGAATGTCGGCAAGTCGACGCTGCTGAACGCGCTCACCGGCGCGGAGGTCTCGGTCGAGAACCGCCTCTTCGAGACGCTCGATCCGACCACGCGGGGCTTCGAGCACGACGGCCGGCGATACCTCGTCACCGACACGGTCGGATTCATTCGCCGGCTGCCGCATCAGCTCGTCGAGGGGTTCGCCGCGACGCTCGAGGAGACCCTCGTGGCCGACCTGATCCTCCACGTGGTCGACGGCTCGGCGCCGGACGAGAGGATCGACGAGATGATCGCGTCGGTCGAGGCCGTACTCACCGAGATCGGCGCTCGAGAGCTGCCGATCGAGCTCGTCGTCAACAAGATCGACGCGGTCGACCCGTTGCGGCGGCGTCGGCTCGCGAACTCCTTCCCGGGCGCCGTGCTGATCTCGGCCCGCACCGGTGAAGGGCTGGAGGAGCTCCGAGTGCGCATCGCGGAGCGGTTCGCGGACCGCTTCGAGCGCGTCCGTCTTCTGATTCCGTACGACGAGGGACGCCGCCTCGGCGAGCTCTACGCACTCGGCGCGCCGATCGAGGAGCGGCACGACCGCGAGGACGGCGTCGAGGTGATCGCGCGCCTGCCGCGCCGCGAGCTTCGCCGGTACGCGCCCTTCCTGATCGCCGAGAGCCGGCAGGCGTCCACGACTGCATGATCGAGCTCCCGATCCTGCGGCTCCGCGAGGACGCGGTCGTCCCTGCGCACGCCTATGCCGGTGACGCCGGGCTCGACCTTGCCGCGTGCGAGCGCGTCGAGCTTGCCCCCGGCGAGCGCGCAACCGTCGGCACCGGTCTCGCGGTCGCCATCCCGGAAGGATTCGCAGGGTTCGTGCAGCCGCGGTCCGGGCTCGCGTCGACGCACGGGATCACGATCGTGAACACGCCGGGCCTCGTCGACCCGGGCTACCGCGGCGAGCTGCGGGTGATCCTCCTCAACACGGACAGCGAGGCGGCGTTCGTCGTCGAGCCGGGCATGCGCATCGCCCAGCTGGTCGTCGTCCCCGTCTCGGCCGTCGAGCCGGTGGAGGTCGATGAGCTACCCGAGACCGAGCGCGGCGTGCGCGGATTCGGATCGTCCCGGACATGAGCGAGCCGCGGATTCGCGTCTCGGCGATCCTCCGCTGGCGGGGCCGCGTGCTCCTCTGCCGCCACGAGAAGCCGGGGAAGGAGTACTGGCTGCTGCCCGGCGGCGGCGTGAATGCGGGCGAGAGCCTCACGGATGCGCTCAACCGCGAGCTGGATGAGGAGGTCGGGATCGAGGACGAGCTGCCGCTCGAGGGCCCCGTTGCGATCGTGGACTCGATCGCGCCGGGCGGCCTGCCCGGCAAGCACGTCGTACACATCATCTTCTCGGGCGACCTGGGCGGCCGCTCGCTCGAGACGGTCACCTCGGTCGACGCGGCCGTCCGCGGTCATCGCCTCTTCGGCCTGGAGGAGCTCGACGAGATCGTGCTCCATCCACCCATCCAGCGCTTCCTCCGGCGTTGGCGACCCGGCGACCCCGTCGCCTATCTCGGCGCTCTCTGGGTGCCGTGAGCCAGTGCCGCGCCGCGCGCGAGCTCCGCGCGAGCAAGCGCGAGAAAGAGTTGACGCAATCGTCACAGACGCGAGCGGACTTTCTCGCTAGCGTCCACAGCCGAGGGCGGCGGGACGGCGCCCCACCCAGGGCGGGGGCGCGGTTTCGGCCCCGGCCCGTCTAGCCGCGGCCGCCGCGGGCGCGGGCCCGCCGGGCGGAGACGTCGTGCGCCTCGTGCTCGAGCTCGTCGGGGAGCGGCTCGAACGAGGGCTCCTCGCCCGTGCGGTGCGCGACGGCCTCGGCCAGCAGCCAGTCGGCCAGCCAGGGGTTGCGCGGGAGGAGCGGCCCGTGCAGGTACGTGCCGACGATCCGGCCGGAGCGGCAGCCCTCGTCGCCGCTCCGGCCGTCGTTGCCGAAACCTGCGACGACGCGGCCGAGCGGCTCTGCGCCGGGCTCGAGGAGAGTGCGGCCCGCGTGGTTCTCGAAGCCCGCAAGCGTCCGCCCGCCGGCCCACGCGCACTCGAGCAGCACGTCGCCGATCATCCGCCGCTCGCCGGCCACGGTATGCAGCGGCAGCAGCCCGGCCCCCGGAAGCTTGTTGCCGAGCCGGTCGCGATAGAACGCGCCGAGGAGCTGATAGCCGCCGCAGACGGCCAGCACCGCCGCGCCGCCGCCGGTCGCCTTGCGCAGCTGCTCGCCCTTCGCGGCGAAGTCCGGCGCGATCAGCGCCTGCTCGCGATCCTGGCCGCCGCCAACGTAGAAGAGGTCGTGCTCGCCCGGCCGAATCTGATCGCCCAGCCCGATCGCCCGCACGTCGAGCTCGTGCCCGCGCAGCGCCGCGCGCAGGGTCAGCACCGCGATGTTGCCGCGGTCGGCATAGATGTTGAGATAGTCCGGATAGAGATGGCCGACGACGATCTTCACGCCGCGTCCTCCCAGAAGTTGCGCACGTAGCCGCGCGCCGCCACGAGCCGCCGCAGTGCGAGCATGGCCGTGTACGTCGGCAGGCAGACGAGCTCGCCGCCGGCGGGAGTCAGCCCGAGAGCGCGGTCGAGCGCCTCGCCGAGCTCGGGCACGACCTCGATCCGCTTGCGGTCGAGACCGCCGTATGCGAAGCGCAGCCCCAGCTCGGCGGCCCGGTCGCCGGAGGCGACGAGCGTCTCGAGACCCTCGGCGAGCGGCTCGAAGTCGACGTCCCAGATCCACGAGACGTCCCGCCCGTCGGCGATCGCGTCGTTCAGCGCCAGCAACACGAGGCGTGGAGCGCCGCCGTCGAGGAGCGTGCGGATCACCTCGTTCGCCCCCGCCGGGTTCTTGACCAGCAGGATCAGGAGCGTCCGGTCGCCGATCGCGATCCGCTCGAAGCGGCCGAAGGCCGCGCTGAACCGCTGGAGCCCGGCGGCCACCTCGTCGAGTGTCGCGCCGAGCGCCAGCGTCAGCGACGCGGCCGCGAGGGCGTTGTAGACGTTGTAGAGCCCCGGTAGCCCAAGCCGGACACGCCGTGTCCCGTCGGGCGCGTTCAGGTCGAACGAGGCGGACTCGAGCCCGCGCAGGTCGAGCGCCCGTCCCACGACCTGCAGTGGAGGGCGGCTGTGCCCGCAGGCGGGACAGCGGTAATCGCCGAGGTGGCCGACGTAGGCGGCCGCGTAGTCGTACGGCGTGCCGCAGCGCAGGCAGTACTTCGAGTCGGCCGCGTGCTGGACCGCCGGCCGGGCGTGCGCGGGATCGTCCAGGCCGAACACGAGCGCCCCTTCGCGCTCGCGCGCGAGATCGCCCACCTGCGGGTCGTCGCCGTTGACGACGAGACGCGTCGACGCCGGCAGCTCCCGCACGGCCGCGCGCCAGCGCTCGGCGATCTGCTCCAGCTCGCCGTAGCGGTCGAGCTGGTCGCGGAACAGGTTTGCCAGCAGCACCGCGCGCGGCCGGACGCGTCGGGCCACCTCCGGCAGCGCGCCCTCGTCGACCTCGAACAGCCCGAGCTCGGCGTCGCGCGCGGCGAGCAGGGTCGACGCCACGCCGGAGACGAGGTTCGCGCCGGATGCGTTGTGCGCGAGCCGGGTCCGACCCGAGAGGATCTCCGCAGCCATCGCAGCCGTGGTCGTCTTCCCGTTCGTCGCCGAGAGGAGCGCTGCGCCCGCCGGCAGCCGCGCCGCGAGGCGGTCGATCGCGCCCGGATCGAGCTTCCAGAGCAGCTTGCCGGGCACCGTCGTCCCCCCGCCGGTCCCCACGCGCCGCGAGAGAGCCGCGGCCGCGCGGGCCGCGGCGACCTCCACGGAAAGAGGGACAGACAGGCGCATCGGCGCAATCTAGCCATGGATCCCTCAGACGAGTGATCTTTGACCGGTCCTCCCCCTGAAGGGGGATGGCCGCGCCCCGAAGCGACCATAGGTTCCGCCCGTTGCGGTTCATCTGCGGTACTGCGGTCCGCGCCTCGCGCGCGGCAGAGGGAGAGGAAATGGGACAGACGAACGAACGTGGCCACGGAGCTCCGGGCGAGCGCGGCAGCGCCCTCTGGGGCACCGGTAGTCGTGGCGGGGACTCCCGCTCGAGCGTTCTCTGGGGCAAGGGCGGTCGCGGCTTCTTGACGATGGTCGTCGCTTCGCTCGCGCTGGCGGCGCCGATCGTCGCGTCTGCCGGCTCCGGCTCCGGGAACAACAACGGCGGGAACGGGTACGGCGCCAATTTCCACAACGGCTGGGCCGACCCGGGCCTCCTCGACAAGGCGAAGAAGACTCCTGACAAGAAGATCCCCGTGATCATCTCGAGCGAGAGCGGGACGCTCGTCGCCAAAAAGGCCTTCTGGGGTCTCGGCGGCCTGAACACCGGCAACGGCAGGTTCACCGGGCCCGATCGCGACCTCAACCTGGTCGGCGGCATTTCGGTCGAGCTGCCGGCGAAGCTGATCGAGAAGCTCGCCAAGATCCCGGGCCTCACGATCACCTACGACGCCCCGGTGCAGGTCAGCGGCTCCGTGCAGCAGGCGCTGCGCTCCGAGGAGCTGTGGCCGTACGAGACGGGCAACGCGGCGCTCTGGCCCGATGACCAGTCGCGGTACGCCGCGGCGCTCCCGACGATTGCGATCGTCGACTCGGGCATCCAGGCCGACCGGGCAGACTTCGGCGGCCGGATCCTGGCCAACGTCAACATGAGCACCCTGACGGGCAACTCGGTGGGCGACGGTCGCGGGCACGGCACCTTCGTCGCGGGCATCGCGGCGGGCGCGGGCAGCAACCTCGCCGGCGCAGCGCCGGGCGCGAAGCTGGTCAGCCTCGACGTCATGGACGACAACGGCATGGCGAGGACGAGCGACGTCATCGCGGCTGCCCAGTGGATCTACGACAACAAGGACACGTACAACATCCGGGTCGCGAACTTCTCGCTCCACTCGACGTCTGCCAGCAACTTCTGGCGCGATCCGCTGGACAAGGCGGTCGAGAAGCTGTGGTTCGCAGGTGTGACCGTCGTCACGGCTGCCGGCAACTACGGCAAACCCGACGGGCCGAGCGGCGTGCCGTTTGCACCCGGCAACGATCCGTTCGTGATCACGGTCGGCGCCCTCGACACGGGCCGGAGCTTCCGGTCGAGTGACGACACCGTCGCGCCGTGGTCGGCATGGGGGCGGACGTTCGACGGCTTCTTCAAGCCCGAGGTCGCGGCCCCCGGCCGGTACATGGTCGGCCCGATCCCGCCCAGCTCCACGCTGACGGTCGTGAAGCAGGCCAACATGGAGGGCACCGACCGGATCCAGCTCTCCGGGACGTCGTTCGCGGCGCCCGTGGTCTCGGGCACGGTCGCCCAGATCCTCGCGCGGCACCCCAACTGGACGCCGGGCCAGGTGAAGGCGGCGCTCATGCTCACGGCCCGCAAGGTCTGGAGGGATGCAGAGCCCGCCGGTGCCGGCTCGATTCTCGCCTCGGTGGCGGCGCGGTACCAGAACGCGAATCCGCCGGACGCGAACAAGGCGCTCATGCGGTTCGTCGCGCCTGACCTCCTCAATGGAGCCAGCGCGTTCGACGGGCCGGCGTGGTACGCGGCGGCCAAGCTGGACCCGATGTGGGACGCGGTGTCCTGGAGCGACGTCTCCTGGAGCGACGTCTCCTGGAACGAGGTCTCATGGAGCGACGTCTCCTGGAGCGACGTTGCCCTGATCGGCTCGGTTGCGGCGGGCGCGGTCTCCTGGAGCGACGTCTCCTGGAGCGACGCGGTCTCCTGGAGCGACGCGGCGCAGGAAGACGCGGCCGAGGGCGATGCTCCGGCGGAGCCGGTCGCGCTCGACGCGGCTGCGGTCGCCGACATGATGGCCGATCCGGACCTGGCCGTCCCCCCCGACGTCCTGCCGGAAACTGCGGTTGCGCTGCTGACGCAGACGCCTCCGACTACCGCTCCGTAGGCTCGATCGACTGCAGGTGCCGGGGCCCAGAGCGGGCCCCGGCACCTCTGTCCAACACGGTTCGTCACCCTTTCGAGCGATTCACCGGGGCGTGCCTCGAACGGGGGATGCCCACACCCCTGCCTCGGCATACGGTGGGCACGGCATGAAAGGCGTGCGGCCTCGCCCTCGGCGAGCACCACTGCGGCAAAGGGAGTACACGGGCACGTGACGGCTGTCCCGACGCATCTACAGCTGCCGGTCGACGAGGAAGACGACAAGAAGCGGTCGCTGCCGATCGCGGCGCGGTTCTACGGAATCCTGGTCGCCTCGGTCGCGCTTGCCGCGACCGTCCCGTTCCTCGTCCGGACCGACAGCAGCACCGGCCACTGGATTGCGTTCGCATTCTTCGCGACCGGGGCCGCCTTCGCGCAGCTTTTCGTGGTGCGCAGCGCCGCCGGCAACGAGCAGGCCTACCACGCGACACCGGTCTTCCTGATCCCCGCCGCGCTCCTTTTGCCACCGGAGCTCGTCGCCCTGATCGCGGTGGTCCAGCACGTCCCCGAGTGGCTGAAGGAGCGCTACGCCTGGTACCTGCAGAGCTTCAACATCTGCATGTACGCGATCGCCTGCATGGCGGCGTGGGCCGCGGGACACCTGATCCTGCACGCCGACGGCACGATCTCGAACGGCGACGCGCGCTTTGCCCTAGCCGGCCTGGTCGCGGTCGCCGTCTACGTGGCGTTGAACCACGGCCTGCTGGCTCCGATGCTGCTCAACCTCGGCCGGGGCCACACGCTCCGCAGCACCGGGATCTTCTCCTTCGAAAGCCTCTCGACCGACTTCGTCCTCGCCGCCCTCGGGCTCGGAGTCGCCGCCTTCTGGAAGTTCAACCCCTGGCTGATCCCGTTCGCGATCGCACCCGTGCTCCTCATCCACCGCTCGCTCGCCGTGCCCCAGCTGCAGGCGGAGGCGCGCGTCGACGCGAAGACGGGGCTCTTCAACGCCCGCCACTTCGCAACCGTGCTGGCGGAGGAGCTCTCGCGGGCGACCCGCTTCGAGCGCCCCATGTCGCTGATCATGGCCGACCTCGATCTGCTTCGCGACATCAACAACACCTATGGCCACCTCGCCGGCGATGCCGTCCTCCGCGGGATCGCCGAGGTGTTCCGGGGCCAGCTCCGGCACTACGACGTCCCGGCGCGCTTCGGCGGCGAGGAGTTCTGCATCCTGCTCCCGGAGACGACGCCGGAGGTCGCGCTCGAGATCGCGGAACGGATCCGTCGGGCGGTCGCCGAGTCGGCCTACGAGGTCGAGACGTCGAGCGAGCCGATTCGCGCCACGGTGTCGATCGGCGTGGCGGGCTTCCCGCGCGACGGCGTCACTGCCAACGAGCTGATCCACCAGGCGGACCTGGCCGTCTACCGTGCCAAGCTCCAGGGGCGCAACCGTGTCCTGGACGCGTCGAACGAGATGCTGCTCTCGTCGCCGCCCTCGCGCCAGCCGCGCCTCGTCCAGCTCGCGGAGCCGCCCGTGGAGCCCGTGGCGCCGCTGCCGCCTGCCGTCGAGGTGCTGCCGGACGAGGAGCGCCGGCGCAACCCGCGCCCGCAGCCGGCCGTGCCGCGCTTCTTCTCGATCCCCGTGCGCCTGGGCGTGCTCGTGGCGCTGATCAGCATCCTCGGCACGACGGCGGGCGTCCTCGGTGCGATCCTGGGCACGAGCACCGACGTGATCGGCCTGATCGCCGTCGTGACGCTCGTCGGGGTGGGGCAGGCTCTCGCGCTCGAGGTGGAGGCCGGGGGCTCGATCTCCGTCAGCGCCGTCGGCGCGCTGGCGGGCGCAGCGCTCTTCGGCCCTCGTGCCGCGCTCCCCCTCGCGATCACGATCTCCGTGGTCGAGTGGAGCGTCCGCCGCGACCCGATCTTCTACGTCAGCTTCAACATCGGCGCCCTGTCGATCGCCTCGCTGGCCGCGGCAGGAGTCTTCGCGTCGGGCCTGCAGGATCAGTACCACAACGTCGTCTTCGTGCTCGCGAGCCTCCTCGCCGGCGGCGTCTACTACGCCGTCAACACGGGCCTGCTCAGCATCGCGATCGCCTTCGACGGCGGCAACGAGCGGCCCTGGACGGCCTGGAGGGAACGCTTCCTCTGGCTGATGCCGCACTACGTCGTCTACGGCTTCATCGGCGGCGTCATGGCCCTGGCCTACGTGTCCGTCGGCATCTGGGCGCTCGCCGTCTTCTCCGTGCCGCTGCTCCTGATGCGCAAGACCCAGGAGGCATACCTGCGTCACACGCAGCGGTCTGCGCAGAAGCTGCGAGAGGCCGCCGAGACGATCCAGACGCAGAACGTCTCGCTCGAGCAGGCGAACAAGCTTCTCAAGGAGCGCTCCACAGCCGCGATGGAGTCGCTCTCGGCGACGGTGGACGCGCGCGACGCGTACACCGCCGGCCACTCGCGCCGCGTCCAGCAGCTCGCCCTCGCGATCGGCCGGGAGCTCGGCCTGTCGCAGGCGGAACTCGAGCTGCTGGGCCACGCGGCGCTCTTCCACGACATCGGCAAGCTCGCGATCCCCGACGCCATCCTGCTCAAGCCGTCGAGCCTGACGGACGAGGAGTGGGTGCTGATGGCGAAGCACGCCGAGGAGGGCGCGCACATCATCAACCGCCTCGGCTTCCTGAACGACGCAGTCCCGGCGATCCGCCATCACCACGAGCGGTTCGACGGCAAGGGCTATCCGGACGGGCTGCGCGGCGAGGACATCCCGCTCGGTGCGCGCATCATCCACGTCGCCGACGCTTTCGACTCGATGCTCACGACCCGCGTCTACCGCCCGGCCCGGCCCGCGCACGAGGCGCTCGCTGAGCTCCGCCGCATGGCCGGCTCGCAGTTCTGCCCACGCTGCGTCAGCTCCCTCGAGGCGATCATCGGCATCGCGCCGTCGGCGAGCGAGGAGCCGACGGCCGAGAACGCCGCGGAGCTGATCGCCTCCTAGCCGATCGCCTCCTAGCTGATCGCCTCCTAGCAAGGAGCGCATTAGCGCGTTCTTGCGCCTTGAGGAAAATGCTCTATCCTTTTTGACGATGGCACGTACGCCTCGCTACCGGGCGATCGCGGACATCGACCCGGACGAGCTGGCCAGCTTCCAGGCCGGGATCCGCAAGCGCTACTCGGACGACCAGATCGTCGAGGAGCTGAAGCAGTGCGCCGCGCGCCTGGGGCGCTCTCCGACCATGAAGGAGTTCGCCGAGGACCGTGGGACGACGGTCCACCCGCAAACCGTGATCGAGCATTTCGGCACCTGGAACGCGGCCAAGCGGCGCGCGGGTCTCGTGCCGCGCCGCTTCGCGACGCGTGAGGAGCTGCTCGCGCTCCTGCGGGGGCTGGGGGAGAAGCTCGGCCGCGTGCCGACCGCCAAGGACATCGACGCAAACCGCGGCACGATGCCCTCGAAGTCGCTCTACTGGCACACCTTCGGCTCGCTCACGAAGGCACTCAAGGAGGCGGGGTTCGACGTGCCGGTGGGGGAGGAGCGGCTGGAGCGCGCCGTCGAGCAGGGCATCGGCCTCGCGCAGCGGCTCGGCCGGCTGCCGAAGTTCGCCGACTGGGCGGCCGCCCGCAAGGCGGACGACTCGCTGATGACCGAGTGGCAGGTCTACCGCATGTTCGACGCGCGCCGTGGGGCGTGGTCGACGTTCCAGTTCCTGATCCGGGAGCGCCTCCGCGAGAGCGGGGTGGAGGTCGGACCGGACGGGACGGTCGGCTAGAGGCTTGATGTGAAACTGGGGTGCGTGCGGGGATGGGCCAGATCAAGCCGTTCAGCCGGATCGGGCGAAACGCGTAGTGGTGCTACGGGTAAGCCCGAGCCGGCTGAACCGCGCCCTGTCTGGCACACCAGCCGTGCGTGCCGGAGTTTCACATCAAGCCTCCAGCCCGGGGCGGGCTAGGCGGCGAGCGCCCGGAGGCGCCGGAGGCAGGAGACGGCCTCCTGCGGGGCGCGAACAGGGGGCAGATCGTCCTCTTCGACGAAGCTCGTGTCGGGCGAGAAGCCGTCGCGGCGCAAAAGGGTGCCCTCGTGGAAGCGGAGCAGCGAGCCCTCGCCGACTTCCTGCTTGCGCAGCTTCACCCCCGCGTAGCGCTCGACGACCTCGAGTGCGGTGCGCGTCGACGCGAAGAAGATCTCGGACTTGCCGCGGCCGGCCCACATGGGGCGGCCCACTCCGCGCGCGGCGAAGAGGACATCGGGCTCGCGCTCGTCGAACCAGGCGGCCGCCATCGACCCATGGAGCTCCTCGAGCGCGCAGGCCCGGTTTCGCGAATGCGCGGCGAGGGCGAAGATGGCCTCGGAGTCGACGGTCATCCGCTCCTCCATGCGCGCGCAGTCGTGGCCGGAGAGCAGCTCGTCGTCGTTCAGGATGATCCCGTTGTGGATCCCGACGACCGGCCCGTGACGGACGGGATGGTTGTTGGCGGGAATCGACGGATGCCCCTTCGTGTAGTCGCGAACGTGCACGAGGAGCTGCGAGACCGAGTCGGGCACCGAGATCCGCTCGAGCATCCGACTCGCCGGCGTGCGCTGCTTCACGACCGTGCTGAACGCCTCGGCCGGGGCGCGATACGCGTAGCCCACGGCGTCCGCACCGCGCTCGGCGATTCCCGCAAGCAGCGCCTGAGCCGCCAGCGTCCGGTCGACGCGGCTGGCTCGCGCTCAAGCTGTATCCCGCAATTCCGCACATGTCGCCTGCCTGACCTTAGGTACGACGCCGGGCGGCGTCATCCCTCTCTCAAGGTAGACGCCCTCGGCAAAGAGGAAGTTAGGGGTCTGTACGGGTTCTGCCGGAGACGACTCCTCAAGCCGCGGCTCCCGGGCGCCGATAGAGATCGAGATGGAGCAGCAGGCACTCCCCGACGACATCCCCGAGCCCGAGTTGACACCGCCGCTCGAGCTTCTGCCGGCGCTCGACGACGCGGAGGCAGAGGTCGACGAGGAGGACGACGACGAGTCCGACGCGCCCGTCAGACCCGCGTTCGGCGCCGAGCCGGCGGTCACGGACGACCCGCTGAAGCTCTACGTCCGCGCAATCGGCGACGGGCGGCTGCTCACCCCGTCCGAGGAGCGCGAGCTGGCGCGGCGGAAGGACCTCGGCGACGAGGCCGCCAAGCGCAAGCTGATCGAGTCGAACCTTCGCCTGGTGATGTCGATCACGCGGAACTACACCAAGACCGGCGTCCCGCTGCTCGACCTGATCCAGGAGGGCAACCTCGGCCTGATCCGCGCGGTCGAGAAGTTCGATTACCGGATGGGCTTCAAGCTCTCCACCTACGCGACCTGGTGGATCCGCCAGGCGGTCACGCGGGCGCTCGCCGACCAGGGCCGGACGATCCGTCTGCCGGTCCACGTGGCCGAGCAGGTGCGCCGCGCGATGCGCTCGCGCCGCCAGCTCGCGCAGAAGCTGAACCGCGACCCCTCGATCGAGGAGATCGCCAAGGAGAGCGGCTTCACGGCGGATCGCGTCCGCGAGCTCTTCGACCTCGTCGAGGAGCCCGTCTCGCTCGAGACGCCCGTCGGCGACGGGGAGAGCTATTACGGCGACCTGATCGAGGACGAGAAGTCGGCGGCGCCGGACACGGCCACCGCTGACAACATGCGCGCGACCGAGCTCGCGGCTGCACTGCAGCTGCTCAACCCGCGGATGCGCCACGTCCTCGCCCGCCGGTTCGGCCTCGACGGCCAGAAGCCGCAGACGCTCGAAGAGGTCGGCGCCGGCCTCGGGATCACCCGGGAGCGGGTCCGCCAGCTCGAGACGCGAGCGCTGCGCGAGCTGCGCACCGTCGCGCCCGGTCTGCAGCTCTACCTCCAGCAGTAATCGGAGCCGGAGTCGGTACCTTGGGGGAGATGGCAGGCTTCTTCGTCGACGCGCACTCCCACATCGTTCCGTCGGGTGACGACGGCGTGCAGAGCGTGGGCGAGGCCGCCGCGCTCTGCCGCGAGGCGCATCGGCTCGGCACGAGACTCCTCTTCTGCACACCGCACGTGTTCCCGCACCTGCCGCTCTCGGCGCAGCGTGAGGACCGGATTCGGGCGAACCTCGCCCAGCTGCGTCCCCAGGCCAAGCTCGAGGTGCGGCTCGGCTTCGAGCTGACCCCGGCGCCCGAGCTCCTCGATCAGGACCCGCGTCGCTATCTCCTCGAGGGCACGGACCGCGTGTTGATGGAGGTGCCGTTCGAGGGCGACGCGGATCTCCTCTTCGCCCTCGCCGAGTACGTGCAGGACGAAGGGCTGATGCCGGTGATCGCGCACCCCGAGCGGACCGAGTCGGTTCAGCAGAGACCGGCGCTCGCAGACGAGCTCGCCGAGCGCGGCTGGCAGGTACAGGTCAACGCGTCGAGCCTGACGAACCGACACGGCCCGGCGGCTGCACGCATCGGCTGGGACCTCGTCGAACGCGGCCGGGCGGCGCTTGTCGCCTCTGACGGCCATCGCCTCGGCCGGCCTCCGTTCCTCGACGCGGCCTGGCAGCTCGCCGTCGAGCGGGTGGGGGAGGAGCCGGCGCGGCGGCTCTTCGACGGCAGTGCACTCGGGCTGGCAGCCGTCGCTGCCGTGGACGTCGCCGCTATGGAACGGGCGCGACCGCTTCCATCTCGTGCAATGCCGCCAGCCGCTTGAGCGCCGCGACCTCGATCTGACGCACGCGCTCGCGGGTGAGCCCGAGCCGCCGGCCGATCTCCTCGAGGGTCGTCGGGTCCGAGTTGTCGAGCCCGTAGCGGTAGACGATCACCCTCCGCTCGCGCTCGTCCAGCGCGTCGAGTGCCTGCGCGATGATCTCCGAGCGGAGCGTGACCTCGACGGTCTCGTCGGGCAGCGGCTCGTCGCCCGCCACGAAGTCGCCGAGCGTCACATCCTCCTGGTCGCCGATGGGCTGGTCGAGCGACGACGACGCACGGGCAGCCGAGCGGACCTCCTTGGCCTGTGACAGCGGCAGGCTGGCCTCCTCTGCGATCTCCTCGAGCGTCGGTTCCCTGCCCAGCGTCGCCCAGAGGGTTCGCTCCGCGCGATGCATCTTCTGCATTCGCTCCACGATGTGGACCGGCATCCGGATCGTCCGCGCCTTGTCGGCGAGCGCGCGGGCGACGGCCTGGCGGATCCACCAGGTGGCGTAGGTCGAGAACTTGTAGCCGCGGCGCCAGTCGAACTTCTCGACGGCGCGAATCAGGCCGAGCGTGCCTTCCTGGATCAGGTCGAGGAAGGGAAGGCCCTGGTTGCGGTAGTTCTTGGCGATCGAGACGACGAGCCGCAGGTTCGACTGGATCATCCGCTGCTTGGCCGGCGTGTCGCCCCGCTCGATCAGCTTGGCGAGCTCCACCTCCTGCGCGGCAGTGAGGAGCGGGTGCCGTCCGGTCTCGCGCAGGAAGAGCTGGAGGGCGTCCGTGGTCGAGTCGACGGGCTGCGAAGCAGGCTGAGACGGCGCCTCCTGCTCCTGCTCGTCCCGCGTGTCGTCCAGGACGTCGATGGCCCGCTGCTCGAGCTCGCGCTGGAGCGCATCCGCCTCGAGCGCGTCCAGCTGCAGGGGCTCGAGAAGCTCGTTCAGGTCAGACTGACGCAGCGACCCGCTCTGCTCGGCCGCGTCGAGCAGCTCGCGCACCTCCCGCAGTTCGTCGCCGAGCAACAGCTGATCGATCTCGACGGTCACTCGCTGTGAAGGTTCCGTCACGGCTTCCATGCCAAACCCCTTCCGTCGGGAAACGAACAACTGGCCTCTCGTGTATGGAGTCCTGCCCGGGCGGCGTTCTTTCGCTCTGCACCGTCATATCACCGTCCCACGGACCGCCCAAGCCCGAGGCACGATAACCGGCGTATCAGCCCCACGATGCCGGAGGGGCGCCTTTGTCCGTCTGGTGCGATGGTTGAGCCGAAATCTGAAAACGTGAACGGGGGCGAGAGTTCACGAAATCCGGGCTCTTCGTCCCCGTTCGCTAGCAAACGCATTAGCAGCCGCTACCCGCCCAGCGTGCATTTCCAGACGATCCCGCCACGATTGACGTAGATCGGGTCCGACCGCTTCCAAACGACCTTCCAGGCGCGCGAACCCTTGCATACCGTCTTCGTCGCCGCAGGCGTTAGCGCGTCGAGCTGCCGGCGGAACTTCGCGGCCTGCTTGAGGTTCATCCCGCCAAGCCCAACCGCCGCCGCGACGGCCTTGTCCTTCGCCATCTTGATTGCGCCTGCGCGTGTCAGTCCCGCATAGGGTCGTTCGGCCGACGCTACGGGAGCGAAAGCGAACGCGGCGAGCACGACGGCGAGGACGGCAAGGGCCTTACCCATTGTCGTCGCCTTCATCTCCTAGCCGGATTCTCTCGTTGATCTCGTCTTCTAGCTCCCGCAAAATCACGCTGAAACCCACGACCCAGGCACAAGGTTCTCTACGTCCACCGCCCGTAGCCCAACGCAGGTCGGCAGCAGAGGCGGCAAAGGGGTGTCGGTAGGCATGGGGCAAACGGTAGACCGATCCACCATCCGGGTCTATGGCACTGCCTGACTAGCGGGTGACATCGCGTTAAGCGGTCCGGACTCGCGCGCGCAGGGCTGACAGCTAAGGGAGCCAGGCGTAGAGTCGCGCGATGGTCGCGGCGACCGAGGTTCCGCTGTGGGGAACGCTTCTCATCGGCCTCGTCGGGGGCGTGCTCGGAACGCTCGTCGGCACAGCGCTGACCATCAGCCACGAGCGTGGCGCCGAGTTCCGCACGCGAATGCTCACGGCTGCTGATGAGTTCCTTCAGACGGCCGGGATCAGTTTTCGGCGGGCTACGGATCTCATGACGTTGCTCAAACGAGACGATCAGCCGCCACGAGACCAAGTCGACGCCGCATTCCAAGATCTGGAGGAGCTGGGCTGGGAGCTCTTGCTGAAGCTCACACGAATCACTCTTCTCTTCGACGAGGGCTCGTTGGCGGTCAACTCTGCACTTGACGCTTCGTCGGCGGTCGAGGAAGCGACCAAAGCGCTCCGCGAGTTGCAAGAGGGCGCGCCCACCGCAGCGGAGCATCTCGATTCCGCCTACGACAAGTTGACCGCAGCAATCAACCGCTTCGGAACGGACGTCCGCCGCGACGTCCGCAAGGTCGGTTGGCTCCGTCAGACCTAGGCGATAGGCAAGCGGTGGGAAAGTCACCGCTTTCGCGCCTTGCGCATCGACGCCTGACAACCCGGGCAGCGAACCTGCGACCGCACCCGCGCCTCGAACTCCTCACCGCAATCAGCGCACGTCGCCGGGAACGGACCCACGCGCCGGCTCGCGTTGTACGCCTCGATGTACCCGGGATTCTCAGCGCGCCACCGCCGCGTCCGCTCGAGCACGTTGCCGAGGAGCGGCTCGCGTCGATGTGGCGGTTCATGGCAATGACGGGGGTCCGTCGCGGCGAAGCCCTCGGGCTGACGTGGTACGCGCTCGACCTGGACGCCGGCACCTGCCGGATCGAACGCCAACTCGTCCCGCTCGGCGGGAAGCTCGTTTTCCTGCCACCCAAGACCGCCTCCGGGGAACGGACGGTCCGGCTGGACCCGGGCACCGTGGCCGCGCTGCGCACGCACAGGGACGCTCAGGACGCCGAGCGTGCCGCGTGGGGCGACGCGTACGTAGACGACGGACTCGTTTTCTGCCATGAGAACGGGACGCCGCTCAACCCCGGCGGCGTCTCGCAGGCATTCCACGTTCGCCGCAAGGCCGCCGGCCTGCCGTTCGCGACGCTGCACAGCCTCCGTCACGGCGTCGGCACGCATCTCGCGCTCACGGTCGGCGCGCACCGCGAGACCGTCCGCGACTTGCTCGGGCACGCGTCCGTTTCGACAACCGACCACTACTACACGCACGCGATCGACGAGGCGTCACGCGCGGCCGTCGAAACGTTCGCGGGACTCGTCGACGAGACGCCTCGTTAGCAATCGGTTTGCATTCGGCACCCTCACCGAGACGCCGCTCCAACCGCCATGCGGGCTGCCGCTTCGCACGCACGATAACCGGCGTTATGTCAAGTTGAAGTTCGAGACCGGCGAGGGGCGGCTCGCCCGCCCCGGCTGTCCACAGGCCGGCAGCCCGCCCGTGGAGATGTGGACAACTGAAAGGGCGCAAACAGCACCCTTTTCCGCAGCTTGAGGCCTTGAACGGCCAGGTCCGACAGCCTAGATTGCCCAGTGCGCCGAGCACGGAGCGCGAGTAGGACGAAACCCTCCCTGGAGGCCGTACGCGGAAGCGGAACGTCACCGGGGAAGGTGGACGAAAGCGCCTCCGGCTCGGCGAATTCCTTTCCCGTCTGACCCTCTCTGGTCGGCCTGTGCCGACCTTTGCATGTTGGAAGAACCCCCACTCCGGCGATGCGAAAAGAAAATCATGCAATTTGCGTGAAGCGCCCTCGCCGGCCTCTTGCCAGCCCACACCCGCCGGTCTACTGTCCCCCTTGCACCGAGCACGGAGCGCGAGTAGGACGAAGCGGCTCCAGGGAGCAGTAGCCGCAAGGCGAAGGTTCCCGGGAGACGTGGACAAAAGCGCCACCGGCTCGGTGAATTTTTGTGCAGTTCCTCTGGATCGATACCTCTGTTGGGCGCCCCGGTCCGCGCTGCACGCTGGCGTTTGACGGCCGGGGCGACTGGTGTAGGATCGCGCTTCGCCGGCTCGTGGGCACCTCGTCCGCGGGCCGTTGTGCATTGTGGGATAGTCCAGTCAGCCGGGGCGAAACGGAAAATCCGCAATTTGCGGGCTCGGGCTTTTCGGAGCTCTTGCAGTGCCTCCGCCGGTCGCCTAGGTTCCCTCTTGCACCGAGCACGGAGCGCGAGTAGGTCGAAGCGGCTCCCGGAGGCAGTAGCCGCAAGGCGAAGGTTTCCGAGGGCCGTGGACGAAAGCGCCACCGGCTCGGTGAATTTCTTTCTGGAGCGAATCTCTTGGTGCCGGGCTTCCCTGTCGCGGCCGGCGCCTCGGCGGCCGATAGGATCCGGCCCGATGCATCTCCGCCCGCCTTCGGTCGACCACGGCATCGTGTCCTTCCTGTGGGCTTTGGGCCTCGGGGTCTTCCTCTGGCTCGGGATGCTCGCCGTCGGCGTATCGCGCCCGACCGCGTTCATCCTCGCGGCGGTGGCGGCGTTTCTGATCTTCCTCTACGTCCGGCTTCAGGGCGAAGACGCGCCGCGGCGCGACTGACGAACGGTCAGCGCGAACAGCAGCAGCCTCGCCAGGGGGCCGAGCTCCCGTTCGAGACGCTCCTCAGCCGACGGCTTCAGGCCGCCACGACCGTCGACAGCTGCACCGTCGACAGCTGCACCTTCGAGAGCTGGACCGTCGAGGGCCGCAGCGTCGAAGGCTCCACCGTGGAAGCCGACGCAGTGCTCGAGGATGAGATCGGCTCCCCTGCCTGACCCCGTGTTGGCTGCGACGATCATCCGCGCCTTGTATCGACCTGGCCCGACGGGCCGCGATCACTCACGGGAGGGAACGCGCTCGCGCGACGGATGCGGGCTACTCGAGCGCCAGGCGCCGGACGTCGAAGCTGCCGGAGTAGAGCTCCGCGCGGAACGACTCGATCGTCGAGGCGACGTCCTCGTCGAACAGGTGCTCGACGACGCCGATCTCCCGGTCGTTCACGAACGGGAGATCCACGTGTTGCGGTGAGACGAGATTCACAGACACCCGCCCGCAGGCGGGACAGCGGACCGCCACGCCGACCCGGTCTCCGCCACCGGGCGCCAGCAGCTGGAACGCGGACGGGAAGACGGGCCGCGGCCGCTCCTCCGGATAGCAGTAGAAGCTCCAGGGCCACTCGCCGGCCTGGATCCGTCGCGCGGCGAGGTCGCCGAGCTCTCCGGCGACCGAGTCGTGGCTGGACGTCATCAGGTTCAGGAACGTCCCTTCCCCCTGGAGGCCGAGCGGGGCCCAGTCGAGCTCGTCATGAGAGACGAGCCCCGGGTGCTCGGAGCCGCAGCCGCAGTCGAAATCGATGCGGTAGACGGCCGGATGCTGTGCGCCGGGCAGCTCCTCGAGGCGACGGAAGCGCGAGAGGCGCACGCGCGTCTCCCCGTGGGCCGGGCACGCAAAGGTGTAGGCCGTCGTCAGCGCGTCGTACATCGTGTTCTCCGAGTTCTAATCGGCAACGCGGACAGTGTTCGTAAGGATTCAGTACTGAATCAGCGAGTGCACGTCGTAGCCTTCCAGGCGCTCCCGCCCGTTCAGGAACTCGAGCGAGATGATGAATGCGAGGCCCACAACGACGCCGCCCAGCTGCTCGACGAGGTCCACCTTGGCCTTCGCGGTGCCGCCGGTTGCGAGCACGTCGTCGTGGATCAGCACACGCTGGCCCTGGACGATCGCGTCGGCGTGGAGCTCCAGCGAGTCGAAGCCGTACTCGAGCGCGTACTTCGCGCTCACGGTTCGCCACGGGAGCTTGCCCGGCTTGCGTGCGGCGACGAAGCCGCTCTTCAGCTTGCATGCGAGCGCCCCTCCGGTGATGAAGCCGCGGGCCTCGGCGCCGAGGATCACATCCGGCTTGCGGGGCCTCGCCCAGTCGGCCAGCAGGTCGACCGTCTCCTGGAGGCTCTCCGGGTCGGCGAGCAGCGGCATGATGTCCTTGAAGACGATCCCCGGCTTGGGGAAGTCGGGCACGTCTCGGATCTTGGCCTTGAGGTCTTCGACGCTCACGTGCGCGCCAAGTCTCGCAGGTCGCGCCAGAAGAGCAGCTGGGCGAGCTCCTGCGAGAGCTCGGCGAGCGTCTGCAGCTCCTGATGGCCTGCAGCGCGGCGCTCGGGGTTGCGCGACCGGAGCGCAGGCGCGACGAGCTGCTCGAGCAGCGCGGCCTGCCGGTCAGCGGCCGTCCGATACGTGCGCAGGTGACGCGGCGCGATGCCGAACTCGGCCAGCCTCACGCACGCGGCCGCGACGTCGACGTCCGTCTCCGGGTAGAGCCGATCGCCGCCCTCGGTCCGTGGCTCGAGCAGGCCGAAGTCCACGAGCTCCTTGACGAGCTCGGCCGTCGCCCCCGATTGCTCGCAGAGCTGCTGCTCGGTGAGCTCGTCCTCGGGCTCCGTCAGGCCGGCACGGCGCCGCTTCCGCTCCTTCGAAACCGGCGAAGACAGCTCTTCGCGGATCACGCGCAGGGGTAGGAACTCGTCGCGCTGGAGGCGGAGGATCGTCTCCAGCCGTTCCACGTCGCCGTCCGAGAAGAGCCGGTAGCCGCCCTGCGTGCGCCTCGGCGCAAGCAGTCCCTGATCCTCGAGGTAGCGGATCTTCGAGATCGAGATGTCGGGGAACTCGGCCGACAGTCGACGGCAGACGGCACCGATCGTCAGCAGCCGCTCACGGCGCGCAGCGGGCGTCTCGGCGGCGGTGCTCGTCATCTCGCGACCCCTCTCATTTGGCGAGGAACGTCATCCGGTATTTGCCGACCTGCACCTCGTCGCCGTTCTCGAGGTCGACCGCCTCGATCCGCTTGCGGTTGACGAAGGTGCCGTTCAACGAGCCCTGGTCCTCGATGCGAAAGCGGCCTCCCTCGCGTACCAGCACGGCGTGCTTCCGCGAGACGGTGACGTCGTCAAGGAAGATCTCGCACTCCGGCGAGCGGCCGATCGTGGTGCGGTCGCTCTGCGGGTGAAAGCTCTCCCCCGCCCTGCCGCCGCCGGAGCGGACGACGAGCGCGGGGCCGTCCATGCCTGCCTCCTCGAGCGCGTCACCGGCCTCCTCCAGCTCGTCCGGATCGAATGTCTGCGTCTCGTCGCCTGCCTCGCCCTGCGTCAGGTGCGCCCCGCAGCGCGCGCAGTAGTTGGCGGCCTCGGGGTTCTGGAAGCCGCATTCGGGGCAGTAGAGATGGCTCACTCGGGAGCGGCCTTGCCCGTCAGGATCGCGGTCAGGTGGTCGACGTCGACCTGGTCGAGGACGCTCTTCCCGCCGGATTCCTTCAGACGCGAGACGAGCTCGGCGCGCAGGATGTCGATCTTCCCGTGCAGCAGCCGGCGTTGATACGAGACTTCGCGCTCCTCCTCCTGCAGGTTGCCGATCAGCTCCTTCAGGTCGGCGTCGGTCAGCGAGGCGAGGTCGGGCAGTGGTTCCACGAGGAGAGCCTTTCGGTCGCGGGCGACGGACCCCTCAAGTTTGCACGAGGTACCCCGAAGGGTCAACCTCAACTTGAGATTTCAAGTTCTGGCCCGCGTCTCCTCCGTGCCGGACTCCTCCGGCTCGAGGATCTCCTCGATCTCGGTCCGCATCTCGGCCTCGAGCGCCAGCGACTCTTCCGAGGTGCGGCCCTCCGCATAGAGGTGGATGACCGGCTCGTCGGGATCGGGCAGCACCTGCACCCAGCCTCGCTCGTCGAAGAGCTTGATCCCGTCCATCAGGTCGAGCTCACGCCCCGCGAGGCGTTCGTTCAGGACGCGCATCACGAGCCCTTTCTGGCTCCAGGGGCAGTGGAGCTGCCGGTGGACGAGCGTCGGTCGCGGGAGGCCTGCGACGAGCTCTGAGAGCGGCTGGCGAACGGGCGCGAGCAGCTCGAGCAGCTTGCAGAGGCTCGCGACTGCGTCGTAGGCGGGCAGGAAATCCGGGAAGACATACCCGCCGCCGACCGCGCCGGCGAAGACGACGCCGCCCTCCGCGGCGACCTTGGTCAGATCCGCGAGCGAGTGCGGCGTCCGCACGAGCTCGAGACGGCTGTCCTCGAGCAGGTCGTCCGCGTGGCTCGTCACGGTCACGGGAAGCGCCAGCCTGCCGCTGCGGCCGTTCGAGCCGATCAGCTTCAGGAAGAGCAGCAGCGCCTGGTCGACCGGGATCTCGCGGCCCCGCTCGTCGACGAGGTAGAGGCGCTCCGCGGCGCGGTCGAAGACGCAGCCGAAGTCCGCGCCCACCGCCGTCACGAGGCGTTTCGCCTGGCCGATGGTCTCGCGCAGGCGGATCGTCGTGCCGCCCGGCGGCTCGGCCTCGAATGCGTGCGCCGTCACGGCCTCGACCCCGAGCGGCCCGAGCAGCAGCGGCAGGACCGTCGAGGCGGCCGAATAGCCGTAATCGACCACGATCCGGAAGCCGCGCTTGCGGATCGCCTCTACGTTGGTCGAGGCCAGCAGATCGGCCGCGTACCCTTCGCGGGCACGGGCGGGATAGTCGATCGACCCCACCTCCGCGAACGAGGCGCGGCGGAGCTCCTGGCGGGTGAAGTGCTTCTCGATCTCCTTCTCGAGCGCGGTCCCGGCCACGACGCCCGGTGGCTCGAAGAGGCGGATCTTCACGACCTCCGGGTCGGAGGCGCTGATGCCAACGTGGAAGCCCGCCTCGTAGCCCTGCTCCTTCAGCAAGTGACGTCCCACCGCGGCCGGAAGCGCATGCAGGTCGTGCACGTTGACGCCGGTCGAGTTGAGGCCGGTGATCATCGCGCGCTTGATCATCCGGCACGCGGGCGAGCCGTCGCGGCTTGCGACCACGCGCGCGCCGCGCTTCAGGGCGGTGCCGAGTGCGGCCGCGAAGCGGACGGCCGTCTCTGGAGTCAGGTCGACGTTGACGAGCCCGGCGACCCCGTCCTTTCCGAACAGGCGCGAGGTCGCACGGGATTCCCAGATCAGGCTCTCGTAGATCTGCGTGCCGGTCTCCACTTCCTTGTAGGGGTAGATGCGGACACCGGGGAAGATCACGCTCTCGGCCCCCACCGAGACCTCGTCGCCGATCGAGACGCCCTCGTGGATGCGGACGTGCGAGCGGATGTCGCAGTTCCGGCCGAGAATCGCACCCTCGACGATCGACGAGCGCCCGATGTAGGAGCCGTTGTCGACCACCGATCGCGCCGTGCGGGCGCGCTCCCGCAACGTCACGCTCGAGCCGAGCACGGAATACGGGTCGACGCGCGCCTCCGGTGAGATGCGGCAGTAGTTGCCGATGTACGCGGGGCCCTCCACCCCGTCGAGGTCGTCGACCTCGACGCCCTCGCCGATCCAGATGTTGCCGCGGAGCCGGATCCCGGGAATGTTGAGCCGCACCTTCTCGTCGAGCGCGTCGAAGTTCGCCTGCCGGTACTGGTCGAGGTTGCCGATGTCCTGCCAGTAGCCGTCCATCACGAAGCCGTACATGGGCCGGCCCATCTCGAGCAGCAGCGGGAAGAGCTCCTTGGAGAAGTCGAAGGGGCGATCCTTCGGGATGTGACGCAGCACCTCGGGCTCGATCACGTAGATGCCGGTGTTGATCGTGTCCGAGAAGACCTGCCCCCAGGACGGCTTCTCGAGGAAGCGCTCGATTCGGCCGTCCTCGTCGGTGACGACGATCCCGAACTCGAGCGGATTGTCGACCGAGACGAGCCCGATCGTCACCGCCGAGCCCTGCTCGCGGTGGAACTCGATCAGCCGTGTCAGGTCGACGTCGCAGAGCGCGTCGCCGGAGATGACGAGGAACGTCTCGGCGAGCTTCTCGCTCGCGAGGCGGACGGAGCCTGCGGTGCCGAGCGGGCTTTCCTCGACGGAGTACTCGATCTCGACGCCCAGCGTGTCGCCGTTCCCGAAGTAGCCGCGGATCGCCTGCGGCAAGAACGCGACGGTGACGATCACCTCGTTCAGCCCGTGCTCGCGGAGCAGCTCGACGATGTGCTCCATGCACGGCTTGCCGACGATCGGGACCATCGGCTTGGGCTGGTTGGACGTGAGAGGCCGGAGACGTGTCCCCTCCCCGCCTGCCATCACGACGGCCTTCATGTGCGCACCTCCCGCCGCGCCTTCAGCGCGTACTGCGCGAGCGCGAGCACCGCGAGCGCGAAGCCCGCCCAGAAGAGCACGAGCGGCCATCGCGTGCCCTCGTGCGTCACCATCACGAAGCAGAGCGATGCGTAGAGCAGCCACGTCGCCGCCTTGCCGATGCGGTTTACCTGGAAGTCGTAGCCGCGGTCGACGACGAACCGGTAACCGGCGACGAGCACGACGTCGCGGGCCGGGATCAGCAGCGCCACCCAGGGCAGGCGATGCTGCTGCAGCACGAGGAGGAGCACCGCGGCGTCGATCATCAACCGGTCTGCCAGCGGATCGGCGATCTTCCCGAAGGCGGACTCGACGTGCCAGCGTCGCGCGAGGAACCCGTCCACCTGGTCGGTGATCCCTGCGATGCCGAAGACGATCGCGGCCGGCCAGCTCCGGCCCCCCTCCGCGCTCGACATCAGGTAGACGTAGACCGGGATCAGCGCGAGGCGCGCGATCGTCAGCGCATTCGGGATCTGCGCCAGCGGAGCCGGCACGGCACGGGTCGCCATCTCGTTAAGGATAAAGCCGCACGGCGCTCAGCCCCGCCGGGCTAGTGGCAGCGCGTACCCGAGCGACGTGATCAGCAGCGCCGTCAGGGCGGCTGCGAATGCTCCGGCCCACCACGGGTAATCGTCAGCGTGTTGACCATGTTCAGCAGCCTCTCGGTGTGCTCCTGGCGCCAGAGGATCCGGTGGATCGCGCTCGGCGCCGTCAGGATCACCGTGCCGACGACGGTGCAGAGGAGTGCCGCGAAGTAGACGTTCTTCAGGTGGCCGATCTTGTCGAAGCGCTGCGAGAACGGGATCGCGAACAGGAACACCAGCAGCACCTGGACGCCCGGGAGGATCACGCGCAGCTCGTTCAGGAGCTCCATCAGCTCCTGGCTGGGATCCGCTCGTCGGTCGGTCTCCTCCTGCCGGTCCCGCACGAATGCTAGCTTCGCAAAACGAATGCCCGACCGGATCGTCGAGCGGATCGAGCGCGAGGCCGGGGCTCCGGGGGTCGTTGACCGCCTGGCGGCGCTCGCACCGGCCGATCTCCGCTCGCTGCTTCTGGAGGTGGCGCGCCGGCGTGCAGAAGGCCTCTCCCCGGCGGAGGTGCTCCGCCAGTACAGGGAAGATCGCTTCGTACGGCCGTCTGGAGTCGATGCGGCGCGCCTGCGGCACGTCGAGCAGCTTGCGGTCGAGGCGCTCCCGGAGAGGTTCGAAGTCCTGGAGCTGTCGCCCGTGGCTCCCTTCGGCGCGGTGGCCGCGCTGGCCGGCCTGAGCCAGAACCTGTCCGTCTCGACGGTTCGCGGCAGCGAGGTGATGAGCGACTCGACGAACGTTCTCGCACTGGAATGCACGCTTCGGCGCCGCGCAGGCGCGCCGCTCGTGCGGCTCTGCGCATTCGGTCGGATGCTGCGCGGCCAGACCTACCCGGATCCGGCCCTCGCGGCGCACTTCGCGCTCCTCGGGCTTTGCACCGCAGGCCGCGGCACGGCCGGGCATGGCTTCGAGGCGGCCGCTCTCGGCGAGCACCTGGGCTTCTACGTCAGGCTGCTCGCCTCGCTCGGGATCGAGGCGGACGTCAGGCTGACGCCGCTCGACAAGGCGCTCCGTCCGGTGCTCGAGCGGTTTCGCGGCGCGAGGATCGACGACGCACGGACGAGCGGTCGCTCGTACTACACCGGTGCAAGCTTCGCCATCGACGCAGGCGGGGTCAACCTCGTCGACGGCGGCTTCACCGACTGGACGCAGCGGCTGCTCTCCGACCGCAGGGAGCGACTGCTGATCAGCGGTGTCGGCACCGAGAGGCTGGCCGCGTGACCTTCACGCTGCCCGGGTTCGTCGACGCGCACTCGCACGCCTTCCAGCGGGCGCTCCGCGGTCGCGCCGAAGGGGCGGACTTCTGGGCCTGGCGCGACCTGATGATCGCCGAGGCGGAGCGACAGACTCCCGAGTCGGTCCGCCGCGAATACGTCGAGGTGTATCGCGAGCTCCTCGAAGCGGGCTACACGGCGGTCGGCGAGTTCCACTATCTCGGCCTCCACGAGGCGCGGGCGGCAGCCGAGGCAGCCGCGGAAGCAGGGCTCCGGGCCGTCGTCCTCTACGTCGCCTACGCGCGCGGCGGCTCGCCGCGCTTCCGGCAGGACTCGGTCGCCGAGTACCTCCGCCAGGTCGAGGCGCTCCGCGGGGACGGGATCGCCGTCGGGGTCGCCCCCCACTCCGTACGCGCGTGCCCGCGCGACTGGCTCGAGGAGATCGGGAGCTACGCCGAGCGCGAGGGCCTCGTGCTCCACGTGCACGCCGACGAGCAGCCGCGCGAGGTCGAGGAGTGCCTCGCCGAGCACGGCGTGCGACCCATCGAGCTGCTGGCCCGCACCGGGTGCCTCGGGCCTCGCAGTACCGTCGTCCATGCCACGCACGCCGACGGCCACGAGCTGGACCTGATCCGGGACGCGGGCAGCCGGATCTGCGTCTGCCCGACCACGGAGGCGAACCTCGGCGACGGGTTCGTCCCGGTGGCCCGGATCTGCCATCGGGGCATCGGGATGTGCATCGGCTCCGACTCGAACGTGCGCATCGATCCGCTCGAGGAGCTGCGCGAGCTCGAGGGCATCGCGCGGCGCCAGACAGGGAGGCGGAACGTGATCGCGCCCGAGTCGCTGCTCCGCTTCGGCGCGGACGAGGGCGCCGCGGCGCTCGGGCTCGACGAGTGGGACGACGTCGAAGTCGATCTGAATCACCGCCAGCTCCGCGGCGTCGCGGAGCTGGACGTCCGCGAGGCGCTGGTCTTCGGCTGCTCCGCCGACGTCTTCAGTGGCCGAAGAGCGATCGGCTAGACGCCGACCCGAGGTCGCGCACGAGCGCGAGCCTCCCCACCCACCAGGCAGTGCGGTCCAGGTAGGCGGCCTCCGCCGCGCGCCCGCGCTTCCCCCACGCCCCGTCGTAGGTCGCGTAGCGGTAGGCGCCGTGCCTTCGCGTCGCGGCGGCCGGCTCGATCTGAGTCCCCTCGTGCCACTCGTTGAAGCTGGTGATCGTGACGCCGTCTGCCCCCGAGCAGAGGAGCGCCTTCCACATCGCGTCGTACGTGGCGCCCTCGCGGCGCGGCTTGACCCGCGGGTCGCCCGAGCCCCGGCGCGCGTCGTAGCCCGGGCCGACCGACGGCGCGCAGAGCAGCGCCTTCGCGTGGGCCTGCGCGCATAGGCGGCGGAACGACTGGCCGCCGAAGGTCAGCAGGTCGTAGGTGTACAGCCCGGCGAAGTGCCCCCCCTCGGCGAACCCCGCCATCCCGGTTTGCGCCAGCACCGTCACGCCGTCGAGCGAGTCGTTCATCGCGGCCCAGTCGGCCGCCGCCGTGTCCTGGGGCTCGTAGACGTAGAACACCTGCACGCCGAGCCGGGAGAGATACGCGATGTCCTCGCCGACCGACTCGGCGGTGCGGTCGCGATACGGCTCGACGTGGATCGCGACGCGCAGGCCCTGCGTCCGCGCGGACGCGAGGACGAGCGGCAGGCGCTCGTCCTCGAGCGAGCCCCGCCCCCACCACGAGACAGCGACCTGCTGCACGCCCATCGAGGCGATCTGCAGCATCTGCTGCGCGACCACGAGCCGGTCGGCGCCCGAGTAGAGGCCGCGGGCGGGATAGAAGCCGGAGGCGATGTCGGACGGCGGCGAGTGGCCGCGTTGCGCCCAGTGGACGTACGCCCCGTCCCGGCCCGCGGTCGAGTACCACGGGTAGTAGAAGATCGAAACCGGCAGGGTCGCAGCTCCGGCGCCGCTCGCAGAGAGCGCCAGCATGCAGACCGCGAGAGCGAGGAGTCGCCGCATGTGAGAGGGACGGCCGGGAGAGGCGCGCGGAATCATCTCACCCGGACGGTCGGCGCACAATGGGACCGACGGCCTACCCCGGATCCGGGCTCGGCTCGGCGCGGCGTACGAGCACCGTGGCCGTTCCGACGCCGATGACCGCGAGGGCGACCGCGGCGGGGTCGGCCCAGCCGGGGTGCTCCTTGTGCGCCAGGACGACCATACGCGCCCCGCTGTCGGTGGTGCTGTCGGCCATCCGGTCCCCGACTCGCAGCTCGAGCGTGTTGAGCCAGGTGGCGCCCGCGATCCCCAGGAGCGCGGCGACGATTGCCAGCGGGACCCGCATGTGGCGGAGTGTCGTGACTCGCCCCACGGACCTCAAGACCAGGATTTCCTGACCGGACGACCGGGTGCCGGAACCGATCGAATTGCCGCCTTTGCGGGACTTTCAGCGAAGACGACCACCGGCCCGAGCCGACGTCACGCGACGTCGTGGTCGCGCTTTGCCTGCTCTTCCATCCGTTCGAGCCGCTCGTAGTAGTCGGGGAACTCGTGCAGATGGGCGAGCGCGATCTTGCCTGTGACGAGCGGATCGTCGTCCGTCACGTTCGTGAGGACGTCGCGGAGCCCATGCTCGAGCTCGACGTCCATCCCGCGGCGGAACTGGTCGACGTCGAAGGACGCCGAGGCCCAGTCGATGCCGATCTGCTCGCCGATCCGGCGGGCCTCGTCGGCGGAGAAGCTCTGTCGTTCAGGCATGAATCTCACTCCCTGCTCGAGGATGTCGACCGGCGGCCTCGGAGCTCGACGGAGGCTCGCGTCGCTCGATCCGCTCGTGGAACTCCACGCCGCTCTCGATCGAGCGCCGAAGGGGGCAGGCGGCGGCGACCTTCTCCAGGCGGTCGAGCTGGGCTCCGCTCAGCTCGCCGGTCAGCCGGATGACGATCCCGAACCTGCGGGGTGTCGAGCGGTGGTCGTAGTCCACGTCGACGGTCACGTCCCCCAGGTCCCACTCCTTCGTGCGCGCGTACATGACGAGCGTGGTCGCGACGCACGCGGCGAGCGCCGCCGGAAAGAGCTCGTGCGGCGCGGGGGCGCTGCCCTCACCGCCCAGGTGCTCGGGCTCGTCGGTCGTGAGCCGGTGGTGGCCGTCGATCAGGACGTCCTGCCGGAGCGTGCCGGGAATGGAGCGTGCGGTTGCGGTCAGGCTCATCGCGACCCTCCTTCGGTCTGGTGGGAGCCTCGCCCGCCGTCGCCCGAGGCGCCTCGTGCCGTTCACTGAACGCGCTACGGACAACTACGTCGCCGATGAGCTGCCTGCAGTTGGTTGCTCCGAACTACGCGGTCGAGATCCGCGGCGATGCGGATGCCGGCCGCGGCGGCCGGAGGCAATCCTGCTTCGACGGTCCGAGTTCGAAGGAGGTGCAGACGCAATGACGCTGACGCGCAAGGACGCCGCCGCGACCGCGCTGACGGTCCTGGTCGTGCTCGTCTTCTTCGCGACGCACGAGGGCTGGGGCGTGCCTCTCGTCGGTGAGAGCCATCGGTGGGCGGCCGGCGGAATCATGCTCCTCGGGGTTGCGACCTGCTCGCTCGGCTCACCGGCATCCGGCCGCGGGCTGACGACGACGCTGTGCGCGGCGCTCGGGGCGCTGGCGCTCGTGCTCGCAGTCGTCGCTCTGGTGAGCGGCTCGTTGACGCCGCTGTCGCTGCTCGTGGTCGACATCGTCGTCCTCTGGGCGATCTCGACGCTGGGCCACGCCGTGGGCGCACCGCGGAAGCCGATTCCGGCGTAGGAACTCGAAATCGGTGAACTCACCGATGTAGGGTCATGCCTGTCCCCCAACGATTCGGGGAGATGCCGTTGCCCGACGTCGTCGAGACAAGCGTGATCGAGCCGGAGGCGCTCGCCGCCCTCGTGGAGAGCCTGGCCGCAAAGGGCTATCGCGTCCTCGGGCCGACGGTCCGTGACGGCGCGATCGTCTACGACGACCTCGCGTCGGCCACGGAGCTCCCGATCGGCTGGCGCGACGTTCAGGAGCCGGGCCGCTACCGGCTGGAACGGCGCGACGACGAGGCCCGCTTCGGCTACGCCGTCGGGCCGCACTCGTGGAAGCAGTTCCTGTTTCCGCCCCGCGTCCGTCTCTGGAAGGGGCGCCGCGGCGAGGACGGAGCGTTTCGGGTCGAGGACGAGCCCGTGGCCAACGAACGGCTCGCATTCCTCGGCGTCCGCGCCTGCGAGCTGCACGCGATCGACGTCCAGGACCGTGTCTTCCTCGGCGGGCGGTACGTCGAACGCGACTACGCGGCACGGCGTGAGCACACGTTCGTCGTCGCGGTCAACTGCTTCGAGCCCGGCGGAACCTGCTTCTGCGTCTCGATGGGGACCGGCCCGAAGGCGCAGGCAGGTTACGACCTCGCGCTGACCGAGATCCTCGACGAGGGCCACCGTCTCCTCGTCGAGGTCGGCAGCGACGGCGGCGCGGAGGTCCTGCGCGAGCTCCCGCGGCGCCCCGCCGCAGCGGAGGACC
This sequence comes from uncultured Actinomycetes bacterium, assembly GCA_963704025.1. Classification (GTDB taxonomy): domain Bacteria; phylum Actinomycetota; class Thermoleophilia; order Gaiellales; family Gaiellaceae; genus CAVPGP01. The sequence goes on from CAVPGP010000002.1 coordinate 226,998, forward strand.
TGCGCGCCGCCGAGGCTGCCGTCACCGGCGCCTCCGAGCGAATGGGCCGTACCCTCGACACCGCGGACCTGCCGGGCCTGCTTGCGCGCACGCTCGAGCACGGACGCTGGGACGACGTCGCCTCGCGCTGCCTCACGTGCGGCAACTGCACCATGGTCTGCCCGACCTGCTTCTGCACGAGCGTCGAGGACGCCACCGATCTCGGCGGCGAGGAGGCGGAGCGAGTCCGCACCTGGGACACCTGCTTCTCCGTCGACCACTCGTACATCCACGGCGGCGCGGTGCGGCCGTCCGGCCGGTCGCGCTACCGCCAGTGGCTGACGCACAAGTTCGGCACCTGGCACGAGCAGTTCGGCACGTCGGGGTGCGTCGGCTGCGGCCGCTGCATCACGTGGTGCCCGGTCGGGATCGACGTCACCGAGGAGCTCACTGCGCTCCGCATCGAGGAGGTGGCCGGTGGAGACCATTGAAGCCCTGCTGCGCGACGCACCGGTTTTCCGCGGCCTGGCGGACGACCGCCTGGCGCTGGTCGCCGGGTGCGGGTCGAACGTCCACTTCGACGAGGACGCCGTCCTCTTCCGCGAGGGCGACCCGGCGGACACCTTCTACCTCGTCCGGCACGGAGCCGTCGCGCTCGAGACGTTCGCGCCCGCCCGGGGTGCGATGACGATCGAGACCCTCGAAGCGGGCGAGGTCGTCGGCTGGTCGTGGCTCTTCCCGCCCTACCGCTGGCATTTCGACGCGCGTGCGCTGACGCCGGTGCGCGCGACGGCATTCGACGGCGCCTGCCTGCGCGGCAAGTGCGAGACCGACCCCGCCCTCGGCTACGACCTCATGTCCCGGTTCGCCCAGGTGCTGATCGAGCGCCTGCAGTGGACGAGGCTCCGGCTCCTCGACGTCTTCGGCGATGGCCGCGGTCGCTGAGGCGCTTCCCGCCGCGGCCCCGCGCGCCTTCCGCGTCGCCCGTCGCCGGCGCGAGACGCGCGACACGTGGACGCTCGAGCTCGAGCCGGCCGCAGGCGATCCGCTCGCGCCCCTGCCGGGGCAGTTCACGATGCTGTACGCCTTCGGCATCGGCGAGGTGCCCATCTCGGTCTCCGGTGACGACCGCGGGCGGCTCGTGCACACCGTGCGCGCCGTGGGCGCCGTCACGGAGGCGATCTGCGCCTCGCGGCCGGGAGCGACGCTGGGCGTGCGCGGCCCGTTCGGGAACGCCTGGCCGCTGGCGGACGCTGTCGGCCGCGACCTCGTCTTCGTTGCCGGCGGCATCGGGCTCGCACCGCTCCGGCCGGCGCTCCGCCATGTCGTCGCTCACCGCGCGGAGTACGGCAGGGTGGCGCTCCTCTACGGCAGCCGGACGCCGGGCGACCTCCTCTACCGCAAGGAGCTCGAGCGCCTGCGCGACGTCGTCGTGGACATCACCGTCGATGCCGCCGACGCCGGGTGGCGCGGGAAGGTCGGGGTCGTGCCCAAGCTGATCGCCGGCGCCGGCTTCGACTCCGCGACGGCGGCCGCCTTCGTGTGCGGCCCCGAGATCATGATGCGCTTCGCGGCGCTCGCGCTTCGCGAGCGCGGCTTTGCGCCCGACCGGATCTCCGTCTCGATGGAGCGCGACATGCGCTGCGGCGTGGGCCACTGCGGGCACTGTCAGCTCGGGCCGACGTTGATCTGCCGAGACGGCCCGGTCTACCGCTGGAGCGAGCTGGAGCCCCTGCTCGCGGTGAGGGAGCTGTGAGCGCGCGCCGCAAGCCGAGCCTCGCGGTCTGGAAGTTCGCCTCCTGCGACGGCTGCCAGCTCTCCCTGCTCGACTGCGAGGACGAGCTGCTGCAGCTCGCAGGCGAGGTCGAGATCGCGTACTTCCTCGAGGCGAGGCGGGCGACGGTGAAGGGGCCGTACGACCTGTCGCTCGTCGAGGGGTCGGTCACGACCGAGCACGATGCGCGGAGGATCAAGCACGTGCGGCGCGTCTCGCGAAAGCTCGTCACGATCGGCGCCTGCGCGACCGCGGGCGGGATCCAGGCGCTGCGCAACTTCGCCGACGTCCGGGACTTCACCTCGCTCGTCTACGCGTCGCCGGAGTACGTGTCGACGCTGGAGACATCGACGCCCATCTCCGCGCACGTGCCTGTCGACTTCGAGCTGCACGGCTGCCCGATCGACAAGCGCCAGCTGCTCGAGGTGCTGACGGCGTTCCTCCACGGCCGCCGGCCGAACATCGCGTCGACCAGCGTCTGCACGGAGTGCAAGCGGCGCGGCACCGTCTGTGTCATGGTCGCCCACGGAACACCGTGCCTCGGCCCGGTCACGCACGCCGGTTGCGGCGCACTCTGCCCCGCGTACGACCGCGGCTGCTACGGCTGCTTCGGGCCGATGGAGACGCCGAACACGGTGTCGCTGACGAAGGAGCTGCGCCTGCTGGGCATGGACGACCGCAGCGTCGAGCGCGTCTTTCGCACCTTCAACGTCGAGGCGTTCGAGCAGGCCCGGAGCGATGGCTGAACGACGCACGATCAGCACCGACTTCCTCGCGCGCGTCGAGGGCGAGGGTGCGATGACCATTCGCCTTCGCGACGGCAAAGTCGAATACGTCGAGCTGCGCATCTTCGAGCCGCCCAGGTTCTTCGAGGCGCTGCTGCGAGGCCGCTCGTTCCTCGAGGCGCCGGACATCACCGCGCGGATCTGCGGAATCTGCCCTGTGGCCTACCAGATGAGCGCCGTGCAGGCGATGGAGGACGCGTGCGCCGTCGAGGTTCCCGAGCCGCTGAGGATCCTGCGGCGGATCCTCTACTGCGGTGAGTGGATCGAGAGCCACGCGCTCCACGTCTACATGCTCCACGCACCCGACTTCCTCGGATACGAGAGCGCGATCGCGCTCGCGCGGGACGCGCCGGCGACCGTCGAGCGCGGCCTCGCGCTCAAGAAGACCGGCAACCAGCTGATGACCCTCGTCGGCGGACGCGAGGTGCATCCGATCAACGTTCGCGTTGGCGGCTTCTACCGGGCGCCGACGCGCCGCGAGCTCCAGAAGCTGGTGGAGCCGCTCGAGCGGGCGCGCGAGGCCGCGCTCGAGACCGTTCGGTGGACGGCCGGCTTCGAGTTCCCCGACCGCGACGTCGACTGTGAGCTGGTCGCGCTCTCGGACCCGGCGGACTACGCGATCGAGCGTGGCCGCGTCGTCTCCGACCAGGGCCTCGACATCGCGCCGTCGCAGTACGACGAGCACTTCGTCGAGGAGCACGTCGAGCGCTCGAATGCACTCCACTCGCAGCGGCGCGGCGGCGGCACGTACCTCTGCGGTCCGCTCGCCCGGTTCGCCCTCAACGGCGACCGGCTGACGCCGCTGAGCCTGGAGGCCGCCCGTGAGGCGGGCCTCGAGGGGCCGTGCCGGAACCCGTTCCGCAGCATCGTCGTCCGCAGTGTCGAGCTCGTGTACGCGTGCGACGAGGCCCTTCGCCTGATCGGCGCCTACGAGGAGCCGGACGCTCCCGCCGTTCCGGTCGAACCGTCGGCGGGGGTCGGCTACGGCGTCACCGAGGCGCCGCGCGGCCTGCTCTACCACCGGTACCGGATCGACGACGAGGGGACGATCCTCGACGCCAAGATCGTGCCGCCGACCTCGCAGAACCAGCTGGCGATCGAGGACGACCTTCGCGCCGTCGTGGGCCGTTACGCCGCTCTCGCAGACGACGAGCTGCGGGACATCTGTGAGCAGACGATCCGAAACTACGACCCGTGCATCTCGTGCGCCACGCATTTCCTGACGCTGGACATCGAGCGCGGTTGACCCGCGTCGTCGTCATCGGCGTCGGCAACGCCTATCGCGGCGACGACGCGGTCGGCCTGGCGGTCGCCGAGCGGCTACGGGCGCGCAGCCTCGACGGCGTCACCGTCGTCGACTGCGAGCAGGAGCCGACCCGGCTGCTCGACGCCTGGCAGGGCGCCGACGTCGCGCTCGTCGTCGATGCGGCCTCCTCGGGCGCGCAACCCGGAACGGTGCACCGGTTCGACGCGATCGAGGGCGACGTTCCGGCACGCGTGTTTCGCTCGTCGACGCACGCCTTCGGAATCGGGGATGCGGTGGAGCTCGCCCGCGCGCTGGGGCGGCTGCCCCGGCGGCTCGTCGTCTTCGGCGTCGAGGGGGCCGACTTCGTCGCGGGCGGCGCTCTCAGCCCCGCGGTCGACGCGGCGGTCGACCGCGTCGTCGACGAGCTCGCGGTCGAGGCGACGGCGTAGCAAGCCGATCATCGATCGCCGGATACCCCGGCCGTCACGAAGGTCCGGTTGCTCGCCTCTCCGTCACCCTCGCCCTCGCCGTCGTCTTCGTCATCGCCTCCGGCCGGACGGACCGGCGTGAGGAGGACGGGCAGGCGCGACCGCTGCAGCGTCTCGCGCACGACGGGTGCGCGACCCGGGGCGAGCTCCTGCGACCACCCGAGCGCGATCAGGTCGCAGCCGCATCTGCTCGGCGACCTCGGCCACGAGCTCCGCCGTCCGGCCGACGCGGGTCTCGAGGCGAACGGCCCCGAGGCCGCCCGGGCAGTAGCGCGGCCAGGAACTCCCGCGTCCACGCGCCGTGCTCGTGCTGTGGCTGGTCGGTGAACGCCGGGATCGAGTCCTCGTCGAGTACGTGCAGCGCCACCACGTCGATCTTCGCTGCGTCTGCGAGCTCGAAGATCGACGTCGGCGCGAGGCGACGCCGAGAGCGTCCCTTCGAGCGGGACGAGCACGCGCCGCAGCGCCGACGGCACGACCGCGTCGGGCGGAACGATCACCACGGGCTTGAGCAGCGCTCGTCGCGACGGCCGCTGCGGTGCCGCCGAGCGGACGGCGGCCGCCGGGGGTTCCGCGCGCGCCGATCGCGAGCGCGACGACGTCCGCGGACTCACCGCCTCGAGGATCAGACGCTCGACGACGGAGCCGGAGACGGTCCGCAGCGGCACGCCTGCCGCGTCGGCCGCGCTCTGCGCGCGGTGCGTCGCCGTCGGTCGCCACGTGGACGGCCTCGACCTCGCGCTCCGAGAAGCGTCCGCGAGCGCGCAGCGCCGTCGCGATCACCGGCCTCCCCGCCAGGCTGTTGTCAGCTGCTGCGAGAACGGTCTTGTCTTCATCTTCATGTCGGTACGACCTCCCATCGAGTCTCGGTTTGCACGGACGCGCCACGCCGCAGACTCGGCAGTCGACGCCGTCGCGATCGATCCGGAGCCGCAGCGGCTCGCCGCGGAAGCGCAGCGCCAGCTCGAGCGCGTTCCACTCGGGCGGCAGGTGCGGCTCGACGACCAGCCGGTCGCCGCGCGGGCGGACGCCGGCGAACCCGAAGCGCGAGCGCCTGCCAGAGGCCGCCCATCGTCGCGAGGTGGAGGCCGCCCGCCGTGCGTGCCGGTCAGATCGTCGAGGTCGATCCGCGCCGGCGATCCGCAGCGCGTCGAGCGCGTCGCCGGTAGCGGCCCGCGCGGGCGAGCAACGCCCGCGTGGATCGCCGGCGAGAGCGAGCTGCCGTGCGCGGTTCGCGGCTCGTAGAAGTCGAGGTTCGGGACGAGCGAGCCCGGCGCGACCTCGTCGGGGACCAGGTGGTGGAGCATCAGCACGTCGGCCTGCTTGAGCACCTGCGCCGCCGCCGTCCGCTCGGCCCCGAGCAGCAGGTCGGCGGCGATCGGCCGCCGCGGCGCGATCTCCGCGATCACCAGCGGCTCGAGCTCGAAGAAGCCGGCGAACTGCTCGTAGATGCCGCTCGCGCGGTCGTAGCCGTCGACGAGCGCGTCGGCGACGGCGAGCCACCGCCGCCGCTCGTCGTCGTCGACACCGTCCGAGCCGCCGCGGCGCGCCGGAGGTTCCAGCGCGCCATCACGTTCGTGAACGCGTTGTCGTCGACCGGCTCGTGGTACTCGTCCGGCCCGATGACGCCGTAGATGTGCGCGCTGCCCGTCGCGCGTCGAGGCGGACCCGCGAGGCCCAGTAGCGGGCGGTCTCGACGAGGAGGTCGCGACCGGGGCCGGCGGCGAACGCCTCGTCGCCCGGTCCAGTCGACGTAGCAGGCAGCCGCCCACGCGACGTCGGCGACGATGTGCTCCTCGAGCTCGCCCGTCCGGATGCGGCACGAGCTCGCCCGTCGGGAGCCGCGCCGCCGTCGGCGTCACGTCGAGGCCGCTCGCGGCCGACTCCCAGGGGAAGCGCGCGCCCTCGCGGCCGAGCGCTCGCGCCGCCTCGCGCGCCGCCGGCAGCCGGCGGACCCGGTACTCGAGCATCGCGCGCGCGGCCGCGGGGTGCGTCGCCGCGAGGAACGGCAGCACGAAGACGTCGCTGTCCCAGAACACGTGGCCGCGGTACGCCGGGCCGCTGAGGCCGCGCGCGCCGACGGCGGCCTCGCCGTCGTCTCGCCACCGACGCCATCAGGTGGAAGAGCGCGAAGCGGATCGCCCGCTGCAGCTCGGGGTCGCCCTCGATCACGACGTCGGCCTCCTGCCAGCGCCGCGCCCACGCCTCGCGGTGCTCGCGCCAGCAGGCGCTCGAACCCCGCCTCCTCCGCGGCGGCGAGCGCCGCCCGCGCGACGCCCTCGCTCCGCGTCGTAGGCGCCGAGACGCTCGAAGACCGAACCGTGCCGCCGGTCGAGCAGGAGCGCGGCCGCGGCCGTCTCGACGTCGGTGGCGGCCAGACCGGCGCGGGAACTCCGGCGTCGCCCGGGCACGGAGCGCGACGGTGCCCGGCCGCGCGAGCGAGGAGAGGCGAAGCGCCGTCACCGGCCCGTCCTCGCGCAGCAGCCCGGTTCGGAGATCCAGCCGACGGGTCACGCGCCGCCGCCGCCGCGGCTCGATCCCGATGCGCGTCCAGTCGGGACAGGCGGCGAGCTCGGCGGCAGCTCCCTCCCCGTCGTAGACACCCGGCGAGGACGACACCCGGCGCGCGCCGATCCGTTCGCCGCCAGAGCGGCGCGCCGCGCGTTCCGAGGCGCCCGTCGGCGAGCGTGAGGAGCGACTCGTGGACGCGCTCCAGCCGCGGGTCGAATCCTTCGACGGCGAGCGTCCACTGCGGATCGCCGTCGAGCTCGCGGGACGTCGCCGCGGCGCCGGCGCTCGAGCTGGTCCGCGAGGACCTGCAGGAAGCGACCCGGCCCGCCGCCGAGCTCCAGCACCTCCGCCGGCGCCCCGGTCGGCTCGACGCCGACCGAGAGGGCCGTCGCCCGCGCCGCCTCCGGCACGAGCAGGAGCGAGTCGCTGCCCGGCAGGCCGCCGAGCGGCCCGAACTCGTCGCCGGCGACCAGCACGAGGCCCGGCCCGATCCCGCGTCGCGCAAGCTCCGCGAACACCCAGCGCGCGGAGTCCGCCTTGTCCGTGAGGCCGATCTCGACGTGCTTGGCGTCGCTCGTCACCCGCGGATCCGGCAGGCCTGCGTCCGCCGCGGCCGCGAGCGCGATCTCGACGGCGCTCGGCAGGCCCGTGAGCCCGGCAGCGTGCAGCCGGTCCTCGACCGCGGCGAGCAGCTCGCGCGATGCGCGCCTTCGGCGGATCCGCCCATTCGGGATCGGGGAATGAGGTCGATCTTCCGGCGGTTCAGGCGCTGCGAGACGATCTCGGCGTCCACGCCGCGACGGCCGAGCTCCGCGACGGTCGCGGCCGCGGCTGCATCGAGCGCGGCCGTCCTCGTCGGCCGTCGCCTCGCGGCGGAAGACCGGGCGCGAGCCCGTCCGCGTCCGCCTCGAACACCTCGGAGCCACGGTTGACGCAGAAGAGGAGCCGCCCCGGCCCGGGCGGCCGGGCGCCGAGCTGGCCGTCGACGTTGCCGACGTGCGTGCCGGTGATGACCGCCAGGTCGAGCCCCAGCGCGCGACAGCTCCTCGACGAGCGCCCGCAGCTCGCCGGCGTCCGCCTGGCGATCCGGCGACCGCCGTGCCGTCCCAGTCGAAGACGACCGCCTCGAACCGGCGGTCGAGCGCGCGCGGCAGCGAGCGCCTCGCCGGCGGCGACTTCGACGTCGCGCGCACCCTGCCCATCCCTCTCAGGGTAACGGGAACGTGATCGCGATCCGCTCGGCGGCGGGGTCGAACCGCCGGATAGCCCGGGGCGTGACCCGCAGCTCGCCGGAGGCTCCTGCCACCACGAGCTCCAGCGAGTCCTCGAGCTCGACGACCTCCGACACGATCCCGACGTGGCCCTCGGGCCCCTCGACCAGGTAGCCCTCGCAGTGGCGGAGCAGGTAGTCCGGCGTCCAGCAGCCGCCTTCGCCGTTCCCGGGGGTCACGACCGCCTCGTCGAACAGGATCGTCATCGCGGCACCTCCTCTGGTCCCTCTCGGAGAAGCGTCGTCGAGCCCGGCGCCGCGGACATCGGGCGCGTCGCGGACGACCACCGCGGGGAACTACCCATCCGCCGGGAGCTGCGGACATCCCGCAGGACGGCCGTGGGAAGCGGGCAACGAGGGTCAGGGCCACGCCCGATGGCGCAGGCGCGCGCCCGGCGCACGCTCGGACGGCACAGCCTGGACCCTCACAGCGAGGCCGAACCAAGGAGCGCACGATGACCGAACAGCCGTCCCCGGCGCGTCGCACGCGCCGCGCGGCGCTTCGTGTTCTGATCGCGGGCGGCGGAGTCGCGGCGCTCGAGGCGGCGCTGGCGCTGCGGGAGCTGGCCGAGGAGCGGGTCTCGGTCGAGCTGCTCGCCGCCGAGCCGCGCTTCTGGTACCGCCCGCTCGCGGTCGTGGAGCCGTTTGCCGCCGGGAATCTCCACGGACTCGAGCTCACGCAGCTCGCCGCGGCCTGCGGCGCCAGCGTCACGCTGGGCGCGCTCGCGTCGGTCGATCCTGCCCTGCACGTCGCGCGCACTGCGGCCGGCGGCGAGATCGAGTACGACGTGCTCCTCGTCGCAACGGGCGCGGCACCGACGCCGGCGCTGCCGGGAGCGATGACGTTCCGGGGCCCCGCCGACAACGTCGCCTTTCGCGCGCTCCTCGACGAGCTGGAATCCGGCGCGGTCCGCCAGCTCGTGTTCGCCGTGCCCGGCGGCATCACGTGGCCGCTGCCGCTCTACGAGCTGGCGCTCCTGACCTCGGCGTTTCTCGCCGGGCGGCCGGAGACGAACACGCAGCTCGCACTGGTCACGCCCGAGGAGGCGCCGCTCGGGCTCTTCGGGGCCCAGGCGAGTGCCGCCGTCGCAGAGTTGCTCGGAGAACGGGGCGTGGCCGTGCATGCGGGGAAGTTCCCGAAGGAGGTGCGCGCCGGAACGCTCGAGCTCGCACCGAACGGAAGCGTGCCGGCGGACCGCGTCGTCGCGCTCCCCCGCCTCCGAGGCCGACCGATCGCCGGCCTGCCGCGCAACCGGAACGGCTTCCTCCCCACCGACGTCCACGGGCGGGTCAGAGGCGTTACCGACGTGTTCGCCGCGGGCGACGCGACGTCGTTCCCCGTCAAGCAGGGCGGCATCGCGGCGCAGCAGGCGGGCGCAGCGGCCGAGTCGATCGCCGCTGAGGCAGGTGCTGACCTCACGCCCCGGCCCTTCCGCCCTGTCCTCCGCGGCCTCCTGCTGACCGGCTCGTCCCCCACCTACCTGCGGAGCGAGCTGGCGAGCGGCGCCGGTGAGACGTCGACTGCGTGGAGCGAGCCGCTCTGGTGGCCGCCCGGGAAGATCGTCGGCCGACACCTGGCGCCCTTCCTCGCCGAGCACGCCGGCGCGATCCTCTCGCCGCCGGCCTCGGCGGACGCCGTGTCCGTCGACGTCGATCTCGGCGCTGCCGGGCTGGAGTGAGGGCAGTCCCGGCTCCGGACGGTGCGTACTTCTCCGTATCCAGACCCGGGCGACACCCGATGCCGTGCGGCAGGCGCCCGGCAAGGCTCGAGAGATCTCCTTCGTGAGAAGTCGGACAAGGAGGCGTGCGCATGATGGTCTCGACGGCAGCGACCGGCGTCGGGCCGGCCGTCTTCGGGCGGGTCGTCGCCGGCGTCGACGGCAGCGAGCCCGGCTTCGAGGCCGTTCGGCAGGCGGTGCGTCTCGTCGATCCCGGCGGCTGGCTCGAGGTGTTCACCGCCGTCTACCTGGTCGGCGCGACCCTTGCCGGCGGGTCGGGGCCTCGCATCGCCGCCGAGCTCGAGCGCGAGAGCGGCGAGGCACACCGAGAGGCCGTTGCGATCGCAGGGCCCTCGGCGGAGTCGCAGCTGGTGAACGGGCCGCCGTTTCTGACGTTGATGAACGAGCTGAAGGAGAAGGAAGCGACGCTCGCGGTGGTCGGCACGCACGGTCACAGCCGCCTGTCGGAGATCATGATCGGCGGCGTCGCAGGCGAGCTGCTGCACAAGGCCCCTTGCTCGGTGGTGATCGCGCGGTCACCGACGGACGCGGCGCTGTTTCCCCGGGCGATCGTCGCCGGCGTGGACGGCTCACCCCAGTCTGAGACGGCGCTCGCTGCAGCGCGGTACCTCGCGCATCGCTTCGCGGCTCCACTGACGGCTGTGACCGCGCTCGGCGGGAAGGGCGTCGACCTGGACCGCGCACGCATGTGCACACCGGTCGAAGTCCCGGACCATCCGGTTCCCGCGCTCGTCGAGGCGAGCGCAGAGGCGGACATCCTCGTGGTCGGCAGCCGCGGCCTGCACGGCCTCAGGTCGCTTGGCTCGGTCTCGGAGCGCGTCGCCCACCGGGCGGGCTGCTCGGTGCTGGTCGTCCGCGCCAAGGGCAGCTGATGGAGATGCGCACGGCCCACGCCCTCTCGGCGGGGGAGGCCGCACGCGCGCTCGAGAGCGACCTCGAGACCGGCCTCACGGCGGCGGAGGCGGCGGCGCGGCTGATCAGCAGCGGCGCCAACCGCCCGCGGCCCCCTCGCCGGCCGCCGTACGGCCGCCTGCTCCTGAACCAGGTCGTGGATCCGCTCGTTCTGCTGCTCGTGGGCGCGGCCGTGGTGTCGATCGCCATCGGGGACGTCGTCGAGGGAATCGCAATCGCGGCCATTCTCGTTCTGAACGGCGCACTGGGGTTCTGGCAGGAGGTCGTCGCCGAGCGGGCGATCCGCGCGCTGTCCGAGGCGTTCACCCAGGAGGCCGTCGTGGTCCGTGACGGGGAGCTCTCGACGATCGCCGCGGAGGAGGTCGTGCCCGGCGACGTGTTGCTTCTCGGCGAGGGCGAGCGGGTCGCCGCAGACGGCAGGGTCGTCGACGAGCGAGGCCTCGAGGTCGACGAGTCCACCCTGACAGGCGAGTCGCTGCCGGTCACGAAGGGCGTCGACCCTGTGGGGCACTCCACCCCACTCGCCGAGCGCAGCTCGATGGTCTACGCAGGCTCGGCCGTCACACGCGGCCACGGACGCGTGCTCGTCTGCGCCACCGGGACGGCGACCGAGCTCGGACAGATCGAGGCGCTGGCGGCAGGCGCGAAGCCGCCCCCGACGCCGTTGGCATTGCGCCTCGGGCGCCTGGCCCGGCAGATGGTGGTCGTCGGCATCGCCGTCACCGTGCTGCTCGCCGCGGCGATGGTGCTCCGCGGCGAGCCGCTGCACGAGGCGTTTCTGGTCGGCGTCGCCGTCGCCGTGGCGGCGGTGCCCGAGGGCCTCGCGGCGACCGTCACCGCCGCGCTTGCACTCGGCGCGCGGGCGATGGCCCGGCGCGGAGCGATCGTCCGGCGCCTGGAGGCGATCGAGACGCTCGGCGAGACGAGCGTCATCTGCACCGACAAGACCGGCACGCTGACGGAAAACCGGATCCGGGTCGCGGCGCTGCGGCCGGCCGACGGCGTCGACGAGCGCGAGCTCCTTCGCGCCGCCGTCCTCGCCTCGAGCGTCCGCGAGAGCGGCATCGGGCCGATCGGCGACCCGATCGAGCAGGCGCTCCTGCTCGCGGCCGGGGCGCGAGACCTGCGCCGAGACGACCTCCTGAGCGGGCGCCGGTGCGTGGACGAGCTGCCGTTCGACTCGGAGCGCAGGCGCATGACGGTGGTCTACGACGAGGGCGGCACCCTGCGCGCCTACATGAAGGGCGCTCCTGAGGTCGTCGCCGACCGGTCGGCGCCCGACGAGGCGCTCGCCGCGCTGAGTCGGGCCTGGGCCGGCGAGGGCTTCCGCGTCCTCACCGTCTCGACCCGCGTCCTCGGCGTGGCCGGCGAGCCGGAGGACGTCGAGGACGGCCACACCCTCGTCGGCGTCGTCGCCCTGCACGATCCGTTGCGCGCCACGGCTGCGCCGGCGCTGGCGACCGCGCGCGCGGCGGGCATCGAGGTTCGGATGCTGACCGGCGATCACCCCGCCACCGCGCGCACGATCGGCCACGCGCTCGGCCTCGACGACGATGCGGTCGTCGCGCGCGCGACGCCTGCCGACAAGCTCGGCCTCGTCGAGGAGCTCCAGCGGAGCGGCCACGTCGTCGCGGTCACCGGTGACGGCGTCAACGACGCGCCCGCGCTGCGCCGGGCCGACGTCGGCGTCGCCATGGGGCGCTCCGGCACCGAAGCGGCGCGCGAGGCGGCGTCGATCGTGCTGACCGACGACGACTTCGCAACCATCGTCGCCGCCGTCGAGGAGGGACGGCGGATCGGCGACAACATCCGCAAGTTCGTCGCCTTCCTGCTCTCGGCCAATCTCGGCGAGGTGCTGGTGTTCGCGGTCGCAGTGATCAGCGGAATGGGCGTACCGCTCGCCGTCATCCAGGTGCTGATGGTCAACCTGGTGACGGACGGCCTGCCGGCGGTGGCGCTCGCGCGAGACCCGGCGAGCGCGCAGACGATGACGACGCCGCCGCGTCGCGGCAGACAGCTCTTCGGGTGGGGGATGTGGGTCGCGCTCGCTGCGATCGGGGCGCTCGTCGGCGGGGCGACGCTGGCCTCGTTCGCCGCCGGCCGCGCGTTCGGCGGGGACGTCGCGCAGACGATGGCCTTCACGACGCTCGCGCTGTCCGAGCTCGCCCTCGTTTTCGCCATGCGCTCGCCGCGGGCCCCGGCCTGGCGGTTGCCGCCCAATCGCTGGCTCATGTGGAGCGTGGTCGGATCGGCGGCGCTGGTCGGAGCCGTCGTCTACCTGCCGTGGGCGCACGAGGCGTTCGCCACGCAGTCCCTCGGCAGCGCCGAGGCCCTTGTCAGCGTCGTGCTCGCCTTCGCACCCCTTGTCGCGGTCGAGCTCGTCAAGTCGCTCCTCGCACGCGGGCCGCTACCGCCCGCCGCCGAGGCTGACGCGACCTCGGCTTCGTCCGGCCTTCCGGCAGTCGAGTCGCGGCCGTGACGGCGACCGGCGCCGCCCTCGTCTTCTCCGCCGCCCTGGCGACCGCGTGTGCAACCGGCCTCGGCGCGCTCCCGTTCGCGCTCAATCGGCGCGGCGTTGGGCCCTGGCTCGGCCCGGCGAACGCGATCGCATCCGGCGTCATGCTGGGTGCGAGTGCCAGCCTGCTGCTCGAGGGCGCGGAACGAAGCGGCTGGCGCACGGCGGTCGGCGCCTGCGGCGGCGCCGCGTTCGTCTACGCCGCGTATCGCCTCGTCGGCGAGCGCGAGACGCTGACGCTCGGAGGGCTGCGCGGCGCCGACGGGCGCAAGGCGCTGCTGATCGTCGGCGTCATGACGGCTCATTCCGCCGCCGAGGGGATCGGTGTCGGTGCCGCGTTCGGCGACACCGACACGTTCGGGCTCCTGATCGCGACGGCGATCGCCGTCCAGAACATTCCCGAGGGCCTGGCGATCAGCCTCGTCCTCGTCCCACGCGGGACACGGGTCCGCACCGCCGCCGGCTGGAGCATCTTCTCGAGCCTTCCGCAACCCCTCCTGGCGGTGCCGGCCTTCCTGTTCGTCGAGCAGTTCCAAGCCGTCTTGCCGTTCGGACTCGGCTTCGCCGCCGGCGCGATGATCTGGATGGTCGGCCGGGAGCTGCTGCCCGAGGCGCTCGCGCAGGGACCCAGGCGCGCAGTCGTCGTCGACGCCGTCATCGCCTTCGTGCTGATGCTCGCCCTCCAGCTGCGGCTCGGGACGTGAGCGCGCTCAAGAACGGCTGGAGCACGCGTCCTCCTGCGGGCGTGGCGGCGATCACGTCGCCCGATCCGCTCGAGCCCGAGAGGATGCTGTTTCGCGACCTGCGCTCGCGCCCCGAGGGACTGGCCAGCCGCGAGGTCGAGCGGCGGCTCACACACTGGGGCCCGAACGAGATCACCCGGCGCCTTCGCAGGCACTGGTGGCGCGACGTCGCTGCGCAGCTCACCCACCCGCTGGCGCTGCTCCTGTGGGCGGCGTCGGTGCTCGCCTGGCTCGCAGGCACACCCATCCTCGCCGGTGCGATCGTGGCCGTGATCCTCCTGAACGCGGTCTTCGCGCTCTTGCAGGAGCGGCAGGCCGAGCGCGCCGTCGAGGCTCTCGCGGCCTTCCTCCCTGACTGGGTCGCGGTTCTCCGCGACGGCAAGCGACAGCAGGTCGAGGCGCGGCTGCTGGTCCCCGGCGACGTCATCGTGCTCGCCGAGGGCGACCGCGTCCCGGCCGACGCCCGGCTGATCGAGGGCCGCCTGCAGGTCGACGTCTCGGCCCTGACCGGAGAGTCGGTGCCGGTGACCCGCGCCGCCGGCGAGCCCGAGACGAGGATCCTGCTCGAGGCACGCGACCTGGTCTTCAGCGGCACGAGCTGCACCGGCGGCCAGGCGCGCGCGCTCGTCTTCGCCACCGGCATGCAGAGCGAGCTCGGGCGCATCTCGGCGCTGTCGGAGCGCGTCGGCCGCGAGGAGAGTCCGCTCGAGCTGCAGGTGCGGCGCGTCGCGAAGCTGATCGCCGTCGTCGCGGTCGGGGTCGGCCTGGCTTTCCTGCCGCTGGGTCTCATCGCCGGCCTCCCGTTCGCGGACGCGCTCGTGTTCGCGGTCGGGCTCCTGGTCGCCAACGTCCCGGAGGGACTGCTGCCGACGATCACCCTCGCGCTTGCGGTCGGCGTCCGTGCCTTGGCAAGGGAGGGCGCGCTCGTCAAGCGTCTCTCTGCCGTCGAGACACTCGGCTCGACCACGGTCATCTGCACCGACAAGACCGGGACCCTGACCCTCAATTCGATGCGCGTCGTCGAGACGTTCGGCGACGAGGATGCGCTCGCCGACGTGGCCGCATCCTGCAGCACGGCCGAAGTCGGCCCTGACGGAGCGCGCCAGACCGGCGACCCCACCGAGGTGGCGCTGCTGGCCTATGCCCAGTCACGCGGTCGCGACGTTCGAGCGGTGACGCGCGAGCGGCGCCGACGCGCGATGTTCGCCTTCGACTCGACGCTGAAGCTCATGACGACCGTCGACGAGTTCGACGGTCTCGTCGCCTACACCAAGGGCGCGCCGGAGCGCGTGCTCCCGCGGTGCCTGCTCGCGGAGTCCGAGTCTGCCGAGGCAGCGGGCCGCGCCGAGACGTACGCCGCCAAGGGCCTGCGCGTGCTGGCTCTGGCCCGCCGGCGTCTCGAGGGCGTCGCTCTCGAACGCGAGGCCGTCGAGCGCCAGCTCGACTTCGTCGGCTTGGTCGCTCTGCTCGACCCCCCGCGGCCGGAGGTCGCCGCCGCTGTCGCCGCCTGCCATCGCGCCGGCATCCGCGTGATCGTCATCACCGGCGACCACGCGCTCACCGCGCTCGAGGTCGCGCATCGGGTCGGCCTCGACGTCGACGGCGACGACGTCGTCGGCGGCGACGAGCTCGACGCGATGAGAGACGACACCCTCGACCGCCTGCTCGCCGAGGGTCGTGAGCTCGTCTTCGCCCGCTCGTCCCCCGAGGCCAAGCTGCGCATCGCCGACGCGTTGCGCGCACAGGGAGAGACCGTCGCGATGACGGGCGACGGCGTCAACGATGCTCCGGCGCTCCGGCGCGCCGACATCGGCGTGGCGATGGGCGTCGCCGGGACTGAGGTGGCGCGCGAGGCGGCGACCATGGTCCTCACCGACGACAATTTCGCAACCGTCGTCAAGGCCGTCGAGGGCGGCCGGCGCGTCTACGCCAACATCCGCAAGTTCGTCTTCTACATCTTCGCCCACGCGACCCCGGAGGTCGTCCCGTTCGTCGCGTTTGCGCTCTCGGGCGGCCTCATCCCGCTGCCGCTGACCGTGGTCGCGATTCTCGCCGTCGACCTCGGCACGGAGACGTTGCCTGCGCTCGCTCTCGGGCGGGAGCCGGCAGAGGCCGGCGTGATGGACGGGCCGCCGCGACCGCGCACCGAAGGCGTCATACGACGACCCATGCTCATCCGCGCGTGGCTGTTTCTCGGCGGCATCTCGGCCGTCCTGGTCATGGGCGGCTTCTTCTACGTGCTGCTCCGCGCCGGCTGGTCCCCAGGCGACCCCACCGGCGAGGGGTCGGCGCTCCACCAGGCATACCTCGAGGCGACGACGATGACCTTCCTCGGCATCGTCGCGTGCCAGGTCGGGACAGCGGTCGCGGCGCGCACCGAGCGGGCCTCGTTGCGCGAGACCGGCCTCTTCACCAACCGGCTCCTGCTGTGGGGCATCGCCTTCGAGCTCCTGTTTGCAGCTGTCGTCGTCGCCACCCCGATCGCCGTCCCGCTGGGCATGGCGCTGCCGCCGTGGGATGCCCTCCTCCTGCTCCTTCCCTTCCCGGTCGTCGTCTGGGGCGCGGACGAGCTCTGGCGCGCCCACCGCCGGGCTCGGTAGTTGACCGCACCCCGTCGAGGGCCTTCCCCGAACGCCTCCGGCGGCGCACCGGCGAGGAGCTGGACACCACGAAAGGAGGAGGTCATGGCCGTCATGCGGAGGGTCGGCAGCGGTGGCACCCTGCCTCCCCACGCCAACGTGCGCCAGGACGACCACGAGTACCTGATCGAGCTCGACGTCTCCGACTTCACGGAGTCGGAGCTCAGCGTCGAGGCCCTCGGACCAGTGGTCACGGTGCGGGGAGACCAGCTGGAGACGACGGAGGACGAGGGTCTCGCCTTCCGACTCCACGAACGACTCGAGGAGTCATTCCGCCTCCCGGACGACGCCGACGCCGAGCGAATCGAGGTCTTCTACAAGCACGGGCGACTCGCGATCCACGCGCCGCGAACGAGGCGCGAGCCGCGCACCGTTCCGATCGGGCACAGGTCGTTCGCCGTCAACCCCGACGCGGAGCCCTGCTGAGGAGGGAGAGAAGCTCAGTACTCGGGCGCGGCACATTCGGGGGATACGCGGATCCCGCTGCACGGCGCTTGGGAGATCGCTCCGTTGAGCAAAGGAGGTGAGTCGATGCCCATGCTCGAGAAGTGGACGCCCTTCCGCGAGCTCGATCTGATGGACCGGCGCATGCGACGCTTCTTCGAGGACCTCGGCATCGTGCCGGTGTTCGCGCCGGCCGCCAACGCCTACGAGACCGACGACGAGTTCGTCATCGAGCTCGAGGTGCCGGGGTTCGACGAGCACGAGCTCGAGGTCGAGGTGGTCGACCACACGCTCCGCGTGAAGGGAGAGCGTGAGGAGGCGACCCGGACCGAGGCGACGTCGGTGCAGCTGCACGAGCGGCTCGAGAAGACCTTCGAGCGGCGCTTCCAGCTGCCGCGCGACATCGACGGCGAGCACGTCGACGCCGTGTATTCCAAGGGCCTGCTGACGCTGCGAGCGCCGAAGACCGGCCTCGCAAAGCCACGCAAGGTCGAGATCGCGACGAAGTAGTCGATTCGGGGGGCGGCATCCTTGCCGCCCCCCGGACCGGCGCATCGATGTGCGGCTAGGGGCGCACAGTGCGGCCACGACGAAGGAGGCGCCGCGGAGGAGGCGTTGCCGATGAAGGTGGGCCATTCGACCGCACCCAGAGCTGATCTCCGGCCGGCGAAGCGGACGGGGCCGACTGGCATCCGCGTGCTCGGGTCGGCGTCGAACGAGGCGACGCTGAAGCTGGTGGAAGGCTGGCGGCGGCTCGGCCTCCCTGCACGCGCGGGCTCGGCGGCCGAAGCACTGGCGACGGTCGAGCCGGGCGACGTCGTCGTGGCGCGACTCGATGTCCTTCCGACCCTCGACGGCGTGGAGCCGGGACTGCTCGCGCTGCTCTGGATCGAGCGACGAGGCGTCCGCGTCGTGAACACGGCGGCCGCGTTGCTCGCCGCTCACGACAAGCTGCGGACTGCCCGCCTGCTCACCGCCGCCGGCGTCCCGCATCCGCGGACGGCGGCGCTCACCGCCGGCCGCGCGCCGCCGCTCCGGCCGCCGCTCGTGCTCAAGCCGCGCTTCGGAAGCTGGGGCCGCGACGTCTTCCTGTGCGAGGACGACCGGGCGCTCGACCGCTGCCTCCACTCCATCCGGGAGCGTCCCTGGTTCCGGCGTCACGGGGCAATCGTGCAGGACGTCATCCCCCCGCTCGGCCACGACCTCCGCGTGGTGGTCGCCGGGGGTCGTGTCGTGGGCGCGACCGAGCGGGTGGCTGCACCGGGCGAGTGGCGGACGAACGTGTCGCTGGGCGGATCGCATCGCCCTGTCCGCGTCACGCCGGAGGCGGAGCAGCTCGCCCGAGCAGCCGCCGCCGCGATCGGCGCGGAGCTGGTCGGCGTCGACCTGATGCCGATCGAGGCCGGGGAAACCGAAGCTCGTCACGTCGTGCTCGAGCTGAACGGCGCGGTCGAGTTCGATCAGACGTACGCGCGTGCCGGCGGCGACATCTACGCCGACATCGCGGGGGCTCTCGCACTCGCCGGCGACGACGGGGTTGCCTGAGAGCGCGACCGCTCACCCGGGCGGGAGCTCAGCTCGATCCGCCGTCGGGTGACCGGCCTCCTTCGGACTCATTCGGCGTGCACGTTCGCGATCTCCGCCTTGGTGACCGTCAGCAGATCCCGCGTCTTCATCCTCACCGACTCGTCGTGCGAGCCGGCTTCCAGCACCACCCACTCGCGCCGGGCCAGCCTGCTGTCCACGATCACCCGGTCGCCGGCAGGGCCGCCGAACGGCGGCACGGCGCCGAGCTCGAACGTCGGGTAGGCAGCTGCGAGCTCGGCTTCGCTCGCGAGGCGGCACGACTTCTTGCCGCCGGCGAGCAGCGCACGTGCCTTGTGCAGGTCGAGTCGGTCGGAACCCGCCACGACGGCGCGGACGTACCCGCTGTCGGTCGCCAGAACCACGGTCTTCGCGACCTCGGCAGGCTCGATTCCGACCGCTGCGGCCTCGTCGACTGCACGTTCGGTCCGCTCGTGCCGGATCAATTCGTAGCCGAGCGCTTCCCGCGCGAGCTGTTGCATCATGTCGAGAGCCGTTCCGCGGCCCGGCGACGCGGGCCGAGGCGATCTGACGACTGCATCGCTGCCGGGGTAGAAGAGGCTCTCGTGACCGTCGTCCCAGCGAACACGCAGGTGCTCGGATCCCGGCTCGCCGAGGACGGCAACGACCTCGCCCGTCCGGCCGGCTTCCCCGACCCGGTGTGCTGCGACCTCGACCACGTCACCGACGCGCGCACGGCGCTGTAGAGGCTTCTGCGGCATCACTCCTCCCTTCCGATGAGTGCCCAGCCATGGTCGCGCCGGGCCCGCCGGACGTCATCCGGGCAAGTACTGATCCGCAACTCGGTGCTCCCCCACCACGCGTCGGTGAGCCACCCGATGCAGGCCGGCGCACGAACGGCGATCGACAGGTCATGAGCACCATCGTGGTCGGTGTCGACGGCTCGGACGCGTCGAGGGACGCACTCCGCTGGGCCGTGGACGAAGCGAGGCTTCGCGGCGCTCGCCTCGTCGCCGTGAAGGTCTGGAGCTGGCCCACCGTTCCGGTGTTCGGAACGGTCGGCCTGCCTCTCTCGGACGAGCTCGCGAACGAGCTGAAGGACGATTCGAGAGCGGTGCTGGACGCGTTCGTCCACGATGTCGCGGGCGACGAGCCTGGGGTCGTGATCGACCCGGTCGTGCTCTCGGGCTCGCCCGCGGCGGAGCTGATCGCCGTCGCCCGGGAGGCGGACCTGCTCGTCGTCGGCTCACGCGGGCACGGGGGTTTCGCCGGGCTCCTGCTCGGCTCGGTCAGCCAGCAGTGCGCCCAGCACGCCGAGTGTCCCGTGGTCATCTGCCGCCGGCGAACGTAGCGTCGGCGCCGCAGGCACAGGCGGGTGCGATCCCAAGGGGCGTCTAATAGACGAACGGCAGGAACCTGTGCGGCGTCCGCCGGCGGTAGGCGGGGTAGTCGGCGAGCCGGTCGGCCAGCCACTGCTCCTCCCGGCGCGACTTCAGGTCGAGGAAGAGCGCCAGCGCCAGCGAGAGCACGAGCCCGACGATGCTCGCGAAGACGATCGTCCAGCCGAAGGCGATCAGAATGCCGCCCCCGTACATCGGGTGTCGGACGAGCGCATACGGGCCGGTCGTGCTGAGCGCCGGACTCGAACGCGGAGCGGGAAACGGGGTCAAGGAGCCCCCGAGCCGGCCTGCGCCGGCGGCCAGGAGCAGAACGCCGAGCAGGAGCAGCGTTCCTCCGAGCGCGTACGCTACGACCGCGTAGTCGCCTGACCAGCCTCGGCCGGCGAACGCGGAGAGCAGGACGGCGACGATGAGCAGAGCCTGGCCTGCCACCCAGCCTTCGCCGCGCCGCCCCAGTGCAGGCAGACGCGACCGACCGCGGCTGTCCTGCGTCCGCATTCGCGTCCTGATCACTCTCGCGGCGGAGTGCGGGTGACGAAGTGGACTGCGGCTCCGCCGAGCGAGAATCCCTCGGGCGTTCCCTGGGCGACGTCCAGCACGAACGCCGGACGGTTCCAGCGCTCGTACTGGTCGGCGTCGACGTAGACCGGGCAGCCGTCGACCCTCCCCAGCAGCAGGTCGTTCGGACCAACGTCCAGCTCCCCGTCGGGGAGGCAGATCGGGAGGCTGCCGTCGCAGCAGCCTCCCGACTGGAACAGCATCAGCGGGCCGTGCTCCGTCTTCAGGCGCCGGAGCTCCGCGAGCGCGGCGTCGGTGGCGACGATCCTGGCGGCGGTGCTGCCTGCGCCTTCGGCTTCCGCTTTCATGGCCCTAGAACAGCCCGAGCGGCTTCGGGTCGTAGCTGACGAGCAGGCACTTCGTCTGGCTGTAGTGCTCGAGCATCATCCGGTGGTTCTCCCGCCCGACGCCGGAGACCTTGTAGCCGCCGAAGGCCGCGTGCGCCGGATAGAGGTGGTAGCAGTTCGTCCAGACACGGCCGGCCTTGATCGCCCGCCCCATCCGGTACGCCTTCGAGGTGTCCCGCGTCCAGACGCCCGCACCGAGTCCGTACATGGTGTCGTTCGCGATCTGGAGCGCCTCCTCCTCGCCCTTGAACGTCGTCACGGCCAGCACCGGCCCGAAGATCTCCTCCTGGAAGATCCGCATGTCGTTGTGGCCCTTGAAGACGGTGGGCTGGAAGTAGTAGCCGCCCTCGAGCTCGCCGCCGAGGTGCGCCCGCTCGCCGCCGGTCAGCAGCTCGGCGCCCTCGCCGAGGCCGATCTCGACGTAGCTCTCGATCTTCTCGAGCTGCGCCGTCGAGACCTGCGCGCCGATCTGGGTCGTCTCGTCGAGCGGATGACCTTGGCGGATCCCCTCGATCCGCTGCAGGCAGCGCTCCATGAACGGCTCGTAGATCGACTCCTCGATCAGGGCCCGCGACGGACAGGTGCAGACCTCGCCCTTGTTGAAGGCGTACAGCACGAGCCCTTCGACCGCCTTGTCGAGGAAGTCGTCCTCCTCGGCCATCACATCGGCAAAGAAGATGTTGGGCGACTTGCCCCCCAGCTCGGTCGTCGAGGGGATGATGTTCTGCGCGGCGTACTGCATGATCAGCCGCCCGGTGACGGTCTCGCCGGTGAACGCGATCTTCGCGATCCGCTTGTTGGTGGCGAGCGCCTTGCCGATCTCGCCGCCGGGGCCGTTGACGACGTTGATCACGCCGGCGGGCACGATCTCGTTCAGCACCTCCATCAGCTTGAGGAGCGACCAGGGCGTCGGGCTGGCTGGCTTGATCACCACGCAATTCCCGGCGGCAAGCGCCGGCGCCAGCTTCCACGCCGCCATCAGGATCGGGAAGTTGAACGGGATGATCTGACCGACCACGCCCAGCGGCTCCTGGAAGTGGTAGGCGATCGTGTCCTTGTCGACCTCCGAGATCCGACCCTCCTCGGCGCGGATCGCGCCGGCGAAGTAGCGGAAGTGGTCGGCGGCGAGCGGGATGTCGGCTGCCAGCGTCTCGCGCACGGGCTTGCCGTTCTCCCAGCTCTCGGCCACCGCGAGCATCTCCCGGTGCTCGTCGATCGCGTCAGCGATCCGGTTGAGCACGCGTGCACGCTCGGTCGTCGACGTCTCGCCCCAGACCACCTTGGTGGCATGGGCCGCGTCGAGCGCGAGCTCGATGTCCTCCGGGGTCGAAAGCGGAACCTCCGTGAACGGCTCACCCGTCGCGGGCGTGCGGTTCTCCGTGTAGGCGCCCGCAACCGGCGCCACCCAGTGGCCGCCGATGAAGTTCTCGTAGCGCTCCTTCAGCTCGACCGGGCTGTCCGGCCGGCCCGGAGCCGCGTATGTCACCTTCTCGACAGTTGCCATCACAACCTCCTTTCGCGAAGCGAACGCAGGCCCGCGGATCTGCGGAGTGCGTCGCACTGTCCCCTCCCCTGCGCCGGTGACGGCCGTATCGGGGGATTCGCGGAATCGGATCGGGCCGTCGGTAGCCGCCCGCAGCGTGTCCGCGAGCAAGTGCGGATGCGGATTTCCGGGGAGGCGGGAACGCTGAACTCGATGATCGCCTCAGTCGAAACCCCACGGGGCAGCCGAGCGGCCCGACGCCCTCGACCCCGCGCCGGCCCGCCGGTCGCGGAGACGCCTGAGGCCGAGAGCGCGGCGATGCAGCAGTTCGACCTGGACACGCTCAGCTCCCACTGGCAGCTCGCGCTCGATGCCGCTCAGCGTGCCCTCGCTGCCGCGGGCCGATCGCTCTCCGCCTCCGAGCTCGGGCGCCGGCGACGCGGGCTCGTCCAGGAGCGGCAGCAGACGGCAGAGCTGCTCACGCGCCTCGGGAGCCTGATCCGGGTCGGCCCGGCGCCCTGGCTGTCACCTGTCCCGGTGACGACGAAGATGCTCGGCCTGGAGCCCGTCAGCGCCTGCCTCTTCGACCTCGACGGAGTCCTCACGGACAGCGCCGTCCTGCACGCCCTGGCCTGGGGCGAGGTCTTCGACGAGTTCCTGCTCCGTCTCGACGAGAAGACCGGCTGGCACTTCATCCCGTTCGACAGCGACGCCGATTACCGCGCCTACATCGACGGGCGCCCAAGACTGGAAGGAGTGCACGCCTTCCTCGCCAGCCGCGGGATCCGGCTCCCCGAAGGACGACCAGAGGACCCGTCCGGGGCCGACACGGCCTACGGCCTTGCGAGCCGGAAGGGCGACGCGCTCGCCCGAGGGATGCGCCGGCGCGGCGTGGCGGCGCTCGCCGGAGCGCGCCGCTACCTCGAGGCGGCCGGCCATGCCGGCCTCAAGCGCGCCGTCGTCTCAGCCAGCGCCAGCACGCTGCCGATGCTCGAGCTCGCCGGGCTCGTGACCCTGGTCGAGGAGCGAGTCGACGCGGAAGTCATCCGCGCCGAGGGGCTGCGCTCTCGTCCCGCCCCCGACCTGCTGCTCGTCGCGTGCCGCCGCCTGGGCGTTCGCCCGGAGGACGCGGTCACCTTCACCCACAGCGCAGCCGGCGTCGCCGCGGGTCACGCGGCCGGGCTCGCCGTCGTCGGCGTCGGCGACGGCGCCCAAGGAGACGTCCTGCGCGGCTTCGGCGCGGAGCGCGTCGTCCCGTCGCTCAGCGCGCTCCTCGATCGTCGGCTCACGGCCTCTCCCTCGTTCGAGTGATTGGCGGCAAGTTCCGGAGGCGCGTGGCGATCTTGACCTCGACGAAGCCGCGACTTCAGGGGGGTCCACATGCCGTTCACAGCTAGGGTGTCCACCGCCGCCAGCCCGGCCGTTCGCACAGCGCGGCGGACCGCTCTTCTTCTTGCGCTCGCGCTCGCGCTCTCGCTCGTGCTCGCCGCTTCCGCGCTCGCCGCGGAGCGGACGCCGTTCAGGGCGAACCCGGCCGATCAGGCGGCGGCGAAGGCGGCGGTGCTGCAACGCGCCGACCTCGGCGCCGGCTGGCACGGCGGCGCCACGAAGCCCGATCTCTCCACCGACACCGGCTGCGCCGACTGGAAGCCCAAGCAGTCGGATCTGCTCGTGACGGGCGCCGCCGCCTCGGATTTCAAAGCGACCGGGCTGGAGATCGGCAGCGAGGTCCACGTGCTCCGGACCGCGCAGATGGTGCACCTCGACTGGCAGCGCACCGTCGTCCATCCGCGCACGCTCGGCTGCCTTCGCCAGGCATTGGCGAAGGAGCTCGGGGATCCGCAGTCGAAGCTCGTCTCGGTCAGCAAGCTGCCGTTCCCACGCCTGACCGCGCAGACGCTGGCGTTCCGCACACTCGTCGACGTGACGAGCAACGACTCGACCGTGCGCGTGATGGTCGACTTCGTCGCCGTCGGGAAGGGGCGCAGCGAGCTGGCCCTGGTCACGACCGCCCCCTACGCCGGCCGCACGGAAGTGAAGGCAGCCGAGGTTCGTCTCGCCCGAATGCTCCTCGGCCGGCTCACGAGCTGACGGCCGCCAACCGACTCCGGCTCACGGGGCCGGAGCCGGATCGAGGCGCGCGTATAGCTCTCGGGTAGGGGCCAAATCCTGGACTAGCGACCGCGATCGCCACCCCGTAGCATCGGCCCGCTGGAGCTGGGGCGGGGGCGACGTCCAGGCCATCCCCGCCCCGCAGCCAACCTACAGGCCTGGGATTGGCGGCAGCCGCGTGTTGATCTACCTGCAGGTGCGAGGCGAAGGCGAGGACGCCCGTCTGATCCTGCACGCCTATCCCGGTTGCGCGGAGAGCGAGGGCGTCGAGTACATCGAAGCGCAGGCCTACGGGGTCGACGTCCGCAGGCTGCCGGCGAAGTGCCTCTGCCAGACCTGCAGCAAGCTCCTCGACCCGATCTGGTGGGCGCAGGTCACCTGAGCCCGGTCAGCGCGACTCGATCCATGACGTTCAACAAGAAACCCGCCGTTTCCAGCGGGTTCTTTCATCGAGGCGCCCGCTATGTCGCACCGTTGAGCCGTTCGCGCGGCCAGTAACGCTCCCGCCGGTTCCCGCCCTGCCCGGCCTAGTTCTAGGGCGTCCTGGAGGCGGGGTAGGGCGCCGTGCCGCGCCTCCGGTGGCGCAGCGACGAGCGTCGGCGACCGCTGACGCGACCTCGCATGAGGAGGGAGTGTCCCTGAAGCTGACGATCCTGGTTGCCGCGCTGGCAGGGCTTTTCGCGACGCCTGGCATCATCGGCTGACAGCGGCGTCCGCCACCACTTCTCGTTCGGCGACTCGCGCCGCCGGGTACCAGCCGACGCTTCCACCGGTCGCATCAGGCTGACGCGGCGAAGAGTGCGAACGATCCGCGAACCTCGATCCGATGATCGGCGAAAGAGTCTGCGAGTGCGCGCTCGAGGCCGGCGCGGTCGTCCGCGAGGTTCGTGAAGAATCCCTCGCGGTTGTAACGAACTAGCGCCGTTCGCGCGAGCCCACCATGCCCCACGCCACTCCCGAGAATCGTGCTCCCGAAGACGACGCCACCCTCCTGGAGAAGCGGTCTCAGATTTGCCAAGAGGTCTGCCTTCGTCTCCGGTGCAGCCGGGAGGCAGTGCAGGACTCCGTTCAGCGCGACCGAGGCGAAACGGGTCGTCCCGAAGTCAAGTGGCTCGAGTGCGCTCGCCTTGACGACTCGCGGCGAGTAGCGCTCGAGGCGCCTCGCCGCCTTGCTCAGGCAGGCGTCGCTCGGATCTACAAGGGTGATCTGCGGCCGGTCGCTCGGGAAGCGGCAACGATCGAGGAAATAGCCGGTGCCGACGCCGATGTCGAGGTGTGGGGAGCCGACATGCTGGTCGTACAGGTCGAGGAAGTGCCGCTTCGGGCATCTCCAGACCAGGCGGCACGAGAGGCCGAGGATGACCAGGTCGTAGAGCGCGAGCCGTGCGGGCGTGTACACGGTGACGCTGGGATGAGTGTCGAGCGCTTGCATCATCGAGTCCTGAGGTCTTCCCGCCCGAGCCGGTTTTCATCGAAGCACAAGCTCATAGGCCTCGAGTGTTGCCGAGGAGCGGGAGTCGTTCGAGCGGACGTCTTGCGGCCGGTCGTGAGGAAGCCGGTCAGTGCGAGGAAGAAGTCACCCGCGTCGTCCCTTCGGCGGAGGTCGTGGATCCAGCTCGAGCATTCACCGCTCGAGATCGCGCCGTCGTCGCGTGCGCGCTCGGCCGCGGAGGTGAGCGCGAACATCGCGTCGGCGGCCGCGAAGTCCGTGATCACGAGAGCGCCGGCCGTGACGGCGATCGCATCGAGGCCGATGCGGCGCATGTGCGCGTGGACCTCGTGCGCGATGCCAGGACTGGCGATCAGCTTGCAGTGCGCGGTTTTCACGCGGCGCATCAGCTCCGGATCAGAGCAGTCGATCACGAGCGTCTCCCAATCCGGATCCGGTCCGATGACGATGCGACCGCCGTCCCGCGTGACGCGCGCGAGCTCGCGGAGCGCCTGCGCGGGATTCGTCAGGTGCTGGAAGACCCGCTCGGCGCGTGCCGCGTCGAACTCGGTATCCGGAAGCGCGAGCCGGTGCGCGTCTGCGGTGCGAAACTCGACGGGAAGTCCGGAGTCTTCTGCCCGCCGGCGCGCCTCGCTGACCATCGCGTCGCTGGTGTCGACGCCCACCACGCGCCCGGCGTCGCCCGTGAGCGCGGCCAGCCTCCGTGCGTCGTCGCCGGGACCGCAGCCGACGTCGAGGAGCACGTCGCCTTCGGAGACGTCCAGAGCCCGATACGCGAGCTCCTTGAACGGCTTCAGCGCCCGGCTGACGGAGTCGAGGTAGCTGACGAAGGTGGACGGATCGTCGGCCTCGTCGACGCGCGCGAACTCGAAGGTCGAGGGGTTGTCAGGCATCTCGTCTCCTCTCTAGGCCCGCCAATCGTCCAACCGCGAGCATCAGAAACCCCGCATCGACGTCGTCGATCGTGGCGAGGTAGCGCCGGTAACTCTCGGCGGAGAGCTGAAGGAGCCTCATCGACGTACGTGCGACGACGGTCGCCGATCGGGAGACGCCGAGGGCGAGCGCGATCTCGCCGAAGCAGCTCCCTGGACGGAGGCGACCGAAGCTCCGTTGCGTTCCGTCCGGCGCGGTCGCGAACGCGTCGGCCTCGCCGTGCTCGATCACGAAGAGGGCATTGCCGCGCTCGCCCTCGCGGGCGATGACGTCACCTTCGCGCTGCAGGCGCGACGTCATCAACGTGCGCAGAACCGTCGCCTCGCTCGGCGTCAGCCGGTCGAACGGGACGACCGAGCGGAGCCGCTCGCCGCGCTCGCGCATCGTCCTGCGCACGGGCATCGCGACGTTCGCGTGTGGAACGACGGCGGTCGCCAGGGGCGGCAGCCCTCCGGGCGGCTCGAGCCTGCTCGTGGGAGGAGCGGCCGTCCGCTTGAGTGCGAGGAGCGCGCGCACGGCCTCTCTTCCCGGCAGCTCGAGTGCCCGCTCGATCGCATCCACTCGCGCGACAGAACGCGCAGCGACGTCCGCGATCGACAATGCAAACGGGTAGAAGGTTCGACCGGTGTGGCCGTTGAACCACGACGGCGCCTCGTAGGACACCGTGCCGCGGACGAGCACCGTCGGCACGTTGAAGAAGTCGAGGTTCCGCTTCACGACGTCGTCCTCCACCTCGCCGACGAGTGCGTCGATCCGCGGGCGGAGCGGGCCGAGCATCCCGCGGATGAGGGCGAGCAGGACCTCGATGGGGCCGCGGACGCCGAAGTCGTCACGACGGTGGAGCTGCTGCGACTTCACGAACCTGCCCACCTCTCGCACCTTCGCGACCGGCAGGTCCGGCAGCTGCGCGAGGCGGTCGTAGATTCCCATCCCGTGCATCTCCTCGACCGGGAACGCGGGCCGGACTTGAGAACGCATCCGCTGGCCGGGCCAGCTCGGGCGGGATCCGCGCACGGTCAGGTAGCAGAGAATCTCGCCGTCCTCCGCGCTGCCGGCCAGGACGTGGAAGTCCGACGGCGCCACCGATTCGAGCGGTTCGTGCTCGAGCCTGCGCTCGAAGATCACGCTGGCATCCGCGAACCCTGCCGCGAGGTACTGGGCGAGCCGGAACCGCAGAATCGCGGTGAGCTCCTGCTCGGAGAGCGCCCGTGTCTCGATCATCACGACCGAGACTCCGGCGCGGTCGAACACCTGATGCACGGCGTCGGGGCGCGAGTCTCCGAACAGGGAGGGTAGGCGCAGGGCTGCCGCGTGCTTGACGAGAGACTCGGCAAACGCCTCGGGTTCCGATCGCATCGATGGTGCATTCATCAGACATCGAGAGCGTGCGTCAGCCGCGGAAATCCACGGACAACCGCCGGTAAACGGCCGGGCTCGGCCGTTCTTTTCCGTGACAAGATGCCGCTGTGAACGAGTCGATGGAGTACCGGACGCTGGGTGACAGCGGCTGCGCCGTATCGGTGCTGGCGCTCGGGACGATGACGTTCGGCGCCGAGTCGAGCGAGGAGGTCTCCCACGCTCAGCTCGACCGTTTCGTCGAGGCGGGGGGCACGCTCGTCGACACGGCCGACGTGTACGCCGGAGGCGCGAGCGAGGAGATCGTCGGCCGGTGGCTGGCTCGGCAGGACGTCGCGCGACGTGACCAGGTCGTGCTGGCGACGAAGGGTCGCTTCAGCACGGGGCCGGGCCCCAACGACGTCGGTCTTTCGCGGAAGCATCTCAGAGCCGCCCTCGAAGCTTCCCTGCGCCGGCTCGGGGTCGACCACGTCGATCTCTACCAGGTGCACGCGTTCGATCCGCTGACCCCGCTCGAGGAGACGCTCCGGTTTCTCGACGACGCCGTCCGTGCCGGCAAGGTGGCGTACATCGGCCTCTCGAACTTCACCGGTTGGCAGACGCAGCGGGCGGTCGCGATCGCGGAGCGACACGGTTGGGCGCCGCCGGTGTCCCTGCAGCCGCAGTACAACCTGCTGGCGCGCGAGGTCGAGTGGGAGATCGTCCCCGCCGCAGTTGCAAACGGGCTCGGTCTGCTGCCCTGGTCACCCCTGGGTGGAGGATGGCTGACCGGGAAGTACACGCGCACCGAGCGGCCGACTGGATCGACCCGGCTTGGCGAGAACCCGGGGCGCGGCGTCGAGGCATACGACCGTCGTGGTCGGGTCGAGCGCACATGGGACGTCATCGATGTCGTCGGCCGCGTGGCCGCCACCCGTGGTGTGACGAGGGCGCAGGTGGCACTCACCTGGCTCGTCGACCGCCCCGGCGTCGCCTCGGTGATCCTCGGCGCCCGGACGGTCGAGCAGCTCGAGGAGAATCTCGACGCCGCCGGCCTCCATCTCACCGCGGAGGAGACCCGCGTCCTCGACGAGGCCAGCGACCCCGGTGCCGCCGACTACCCGTACGGAGGTCCCGGCACGGATCAGCGCAGTCGGAAGTTCTAACTGTAGGACTCGAGCACGTTGGTGTCCGCTCGATCCCTCCAACCCGGCACGCCCCGTCTCGCGGGCCTTCTCGATCACGAACGCCCTTCGACCCGGGCGAAGCCGAACGAACTGAGGTAGCTCTCCTCAGTGAACGGCGACGGGCCCCGGCGCCGCGGCCTCTCGCCGGGTAGCCAGCCAAGGCTCACGAATGCGAGGCGACACGAGAGCTCCGCGGCTGAGACACTTCACCTCGACGCTGACACGGGAAGGAGGCGCGATGGCGAGCAAGGCCGATTTCACGGAGGAGGAATGGAAGGGGTTGCAGAAGGGCGTCACGGGAGTGGGGTTGCTCGTCTCTCTCAGCGACCGCGACTTCACCGACACGTTCGGCGAGGTCGGAGCGCTCGCGAAATACCTGGGCGAGCAGCACAAACTGAGCGAGAGCCAGCTCGTCCGGGAGCTCGCTGAGACGCGCGGAAGCGGCTTCGGACTGACCTCCTCGCCGCAGGACGTCGAGGCGGAAACCCTTGGTTCGCTTCGTTCCGCGACGTCGACCCTAGCATCGAAGGCACCCGACGACCTGAGCGCGTACCGACAGCTCGTGCTGGGCGTCGCCAACCACGTGGCAAACGCCAAGGGCGGCCTCAGCCCTGACGAGTCCGCGGCGATCGACAAGGTCAAGGAGGCGCTCGGCCCGCCTTGACGTGGCGAAGCCGTAGAGTCAACCAAAGGAATGGTCGTGCGGATCCTCATCGTCGCGGTGATCGTGCTCTTTCTCGTCATGTGGGTGCGCGCCGTTCTCGACGTGTTCCGCCGGCCAGACCTCTCCGGAGCAGGCAAGGCGGCGTGGGCGATCGGCATGCTCGTCGTCCCGTTCATCGGCCTGCTGGTCTACACGATGGTCCGCCCGGCCGACTCGCAGATCGCCCAGCGCCGGCGCGCGTAGCGCGACTGGGCTCCTCGAGCGGTGGTTCGTCGAGGTGTCATCGCCTACGGCTTCCAGCTTGAGGCGTGCCGCATGCCTGGCCAAGTAGCTCTCAGGCCCGCCTCACGACCGATCCGCACCGACTCGCAACGGGCGACGAGCTCCCGCAGGTCGTCGAGCAGGCCGGCCACTGCCGTGGCTTCCTGGCGGCACCGAGGGTTCGCCTCGCGGGTGCGCGGGTCGCTCACCGCCGTTCTCCGTGGCGCACGCGTGACGCGCACGCGCGAGGGAATCTGGCGGGCCAAGAGCATCTACACGCACGTCCGGCGCGAGCGCGTCGCGGCCGTCGCCGCCGAATACGACCCGCTCAGGAAAACTGGTAGCTGGGTGGTAGATGGCCTTGGCAAAACGGCCCTCCTGCGAGTCACCGGGAGGGCCGTTTTCCGCTTGATAGAGCCATCGGGGCGCCGAGATTTGAACTCGGGACCTCTAGTCCCCCAGACTAGCGCGCTAACCAGGCTGCGCCACGCCCCGCGACGCTGGACACGGTATCAAGGCGTTTCTGCCCCCGCCCCACTCCTTCGTCGCGACGATCATGTGTCGCACGCATGAGCACGATCATCCTTCGCGGTGGTGTCGAGGTCGAGAATCCACTCGAGCTGGCGCTCGAGTTCCTCGCGGCGTACTCCATCGACGAGGCGTACGACTCGCAGGGCACCGCGTCGTTCGACGAGAGTGACCTCAGGCTCGCGAACCGGGGCGGTGCCCGAATCTCGGCGGCCGAGATCGCAGCAATTCTCGAGCGCCGCGGCGAGATCGAGCGCGCCTTGGGCACGGTCCCCCCTAGCGCATCGTTGACGCAAGCGACGAGCTCGATCCCGTGGCTCCCGCTGACAAGGCTCTTCGACGCGTTCGCGGACATCCGCGGAATCGGCTTCTCGAAGATGACGAAGACGCTGCACAGGAAACGGCCGGCCCTGATCCCGATGCTCGACAGCGTCGTCCAGGCATACCTGACGAAGGACGACCCCGCGACGCGCCCGTCGGGGTCGTTCGGGGAACGCGCCACCGCGCTCGTCCGCGGCTACAAACACGACCTGGATCGCAACCGGACGGTCCTGCATGAGATCCAGGAAGAGCTCGCGAGCCGCAGCTACCGGCTCACCGAGGTGCGGATCCTCGACCTCCTGATCTGGTCCGTGTCGACCCCAACCTGAAGAGCATGAGATCCGGCGATCCGGGCAGACCGACGAGAGCGGGGGTCATCTCCGCGAAGAAAGAGCTCGACCTCCTGCCCTGCTCGAACGAAGGAGCTCCACATGTCTTCGAATCCCGATGCACGCGGCCTCGTGTGTCCCCCACGAGAGCTCGCCCGCCGCCTGGCCCTCGCGCTCCTCGTCGTCGGAGGCGCGCTCGCGATCTCCGGTGCCGCCGCCGCAACCTCGCTCCACGACCAGCCCCCGACGGCGCCCGACTTCGGCCCGAACGTGAAGATCTTCGACCCGAGCATGGCGACGAGCGAGATCAGGGCGACCGTCGACGCGATCGCGGCCCAGCAGGTCTCCAACCAGTTCGGGACGCAGCGCTACGCGTTGCTCTTCAAGCCCGGCACCTACGGCTCGGCTGCCGACCCGCTCAACTTCCAGGTCGGCTACTACACGGAGGTGGCCGGCCTCGGCGCGTCGCCGAACGACGTGACCGTGAACGGCACGATCGACTCCTACAACCAGTGCTTCGGCCCCGACGACTGCACCGCGCTCGTCAACTTCTGGCGTTCGCTCTCGAACCTGACCATCAAGGTCGCAGGCAAGGGAGGCTGCCAGTTCGGCGAGTTCTGGGCCACCTCGCAGGCAGCACCCATGAGGCGCGTGCACATCGACGGCGCGACCACGCTGATGGACTACTGCACGCCGGTCCGTCGTTCGCGAGCGGCGGCTTCATCGCCGACTCGCAGTTCACGAACAGCACCGTCGTCAACGGGTCGCAGCAGCAGTACCTGGTGAGGAACAGCGCACTCTCCGGCTGGAGCAACGGCGTCTGGAACCAGGTCTTCGCCGGCGTCCACGGCGCCCCGGCGCAGTCGTTCCCGACCCCGCCCTACACGACTCTCGGCCACAAACCCCGTGTCGCGCGAGAAGCCGTTCCTCTACGTCGACTCGAACGGGCGCTACAACGTCTTCGTCCCCGACGCGCGGTTCAACTCCTCGGGCACGAGCTGGAGCGGCGGCCAGACGGCCGGCCACTCGATCCCGATCGAGCGGTTCTTCATCGCCAAGCCCTCCGACGACGTCCAGACGATCAACAATGCGCTCTCCCGCGGGCAGAACCTTCTCTTCACGCCCGGTATCTACCACATCGATCGCACGATCAAGGTGAAGCGCGCCGACACGATCGTGCTCGGACTCGGCATGGCGACGCTCGACGCGCGGAACGGCGTCGTGCCGATGACCGTCGCCGACGTGCGCGGCGTCGAGATCTCCGGGTTGATCTTCGACGCCGGCCCCGTCAACTCGCCGGTGCTGCTCCAGGTCGGGTCGGGGCACGGCGGCGACGGCCGCGACCACGGGCACGACGGCGACGCGGCCGACCCGACCGCGCTCCACGACGTGTTCTTCCGCATCGGCGGCCCGCACGTCGGCAAGGCCACCGTCAGCCTCGAGGTCAACAGCGACAACGTCATCCTCGACGACATCTGGGCCTGGCGCGCGGACCACGGCGACGGCGTCGGCTGGACGATCAACACCGCCGACACCGGCGTCGTCGTCAACGGCGACGACGTGACCGCGACAGGCCTCTTCGTCGAGCACTACCAGCAGTACGAGGTCGTCTGGAACGGAGAGAACGGCAAGACGATCATGTTCCAGAACGAGATGCCCTACGACCCGCCGAACCAGGCCGCCTGGCAGCACGACGGCGTCCTCGGCTGGGCGGCGTACAAGGTCGCGACCCGGGTGAAGACCCACGAGGGCTGGGGCCTCGGGCAGCTACTGCTTCTTCAACGTCGACCCGACCATCCACGCGAGCCGCGCCTTCGAGGTGCCGGTGAGGCCCGGGGTCAGGCTGCACGACATCCTCTCCCTCTCGATCACCAACCACGGCACGATCGACCACGTCGTCAACGACTACGGGGCGCCGACCGACGCGAACACGTCGCCGAGCAACGTCGTCGTATACCCCGCCGGCTGAGCTCGGCTGCCGCGGCGAGCCCGAGGAGTGCCCTCGGGCTGGGCTGCGGGGATTCCTCCCCCCGCAGCCCAGCCCGCTCGCCGCGGCGCGGTCTCGGACTTGACGAGCCGGGAGGACGCAGGGAGGGTCGCTGCCGGGAGCAACGAACCGATGACGGATCAGGTCACCGCAACACCCGGCCGGCGCACAGCAGGCGACGGACGCGCCGCTCACCTGCGAGAGCAAGGCGAGCGAGCAGGCGAGGTCAGGTCGGCCGACCCCGGACGCCTCGGCCTCACGGCCTACACGTACTTCCACGTTCCGATGGTGGCCGGCATCATCGTCGCCGCCGCAGGCTACGAGCTGGCGATCGCCCACCCCGGCGACCAGGTGCAGACGGCCACCGCCTGGCTGATCTTCGGCGGCCCGCTCTCTTCCTGATCGGACACGCTCTTCAATTGGGCGCTCTGGGGCCGTGTGCCCCTGACGCGGCCGGTTGCCGTCGCAGCGCTCGTGGCACTGATCCCGGTCGCCGCCGTGGCCGACGTGCTGGTGCTGCTCGCCGCTGCGACGGCGGTGGTGGTGGCAACGGCGTGGTCGAGCTCCCGCGCACCCGCGCAGGCGGCGCGGGTCTAGGAGGGTTTGGCGAAATGCCGCTAAGCGCTCCTAGCTCGACGCGACGGCCTCGGGCTCCGGCTCCGGCTCCGGCTCGGCCTCCTCCTGGAAGACCTCGGCGACGTTCGAGTCGACGTCCTGCAACACGACCTCCTTCGCGCCGAGGGTCTCCAGGAGCTGCTTTGCCTGGTCGACCGCATCGGCCGCGATCTCGATCACCACCGCCGAGCTCCCCGGTGTCAGCGAGGCACCCAGGCGTTCGAGCTGGTCGTTCTTGAAGCCGGAATCACGCAGCTTGGCGGTCAGCGCGCCGATGGTACCGCCGGCCAGGATGCCGAGCGGGCCGCCGATGATCCCGATCACGCCTCCGAGCAATGCGCCGCGCCCCGCGCCCCAGTCCTTCGACTCGACGAACTTGGCCTTCCCGTCGGGCCGCACGTACAGCACCGCGGTGTTGCCGATCTTGTCCGGCATCGCGCCGGCGATCGCTCCGCCGGCCCGCGAGCCGCCGTCGGCGGCGTCGAAGGTCGCGGCGATCAGCTTGCGTGGGTTCTCGGACATGCTCACACTCCTAGTTGGGCAACTAGTTGGGCAACGTCGGCCGCTCCCTCGGCGGCCCGCGTATCGTCCCCGAAAGCCCGTCTCCTTACACATCACCTGAGCCGGATGAACCGACGCTGGTGCCGCCCGGCGCGGTGGTCATTTCGTAACCTCCCGGTAACCGCCTCGTCGCCCAATCCGGGGATGGCGCGGACGAGGCTCTCGTGCGGAAACATCCACCGCAACCAGGGGAGAGCGATGAAGAAAGGAACCTTGCTTGCAGCCACAGCGGCGGCGGCGCTCGCAACCGTCGTGGGCGTGCAGGTCGCGGACGGATTCAGCGGCGGCGGCAGCGCCAACGCCAACGCCTCGACGAGCTGCGTGCTGAGCTCGAAGAAGTCGCCCGTCAGACACATCATCTATCTGGTCTTCGACAACGTGCACTACCGGCGCGACAACCCGAGCGTGCCGTCGGACCTCGAGCAGATGCCCCATCTGCTGAACTTCCTCAAGGGCAACGGCACTCTGCTCACGAACGACCACACGATCCTGATCTCGCACACGGCGGGCGGGATCCTGTCCTCGATGACCGGGCTCTATCCCGACCGGAACGGGCAGGCAGTGTCCAACAGCTTCGACTACTACCGGGCGAACGGCACGCCGACGTTCACGTCCTCGTTCAAGTACTGGACGGACACCGTCGACGGCACCGACGACTCGCTGCCGAACATGGTGTTCGACGGCGGGCAGACGACCCCGGCGCCGTGGCTCACGTTCACGCACAACGGCTGTGACGTCGGCGGCGTCTCGGCGGCGAACATCGAGCTCGAGAACAACTCGACCGCGCCGACCGGCGATATGACCCGGGTATTCGGCCAGGGCTCGCCGGAGTGGAACGAGGCCAACGATCCGGCGACGCGGAGCAAGTCGTTCACGGACTTCGTGGGCATCGCCGTCCACTGCGCTCTTGGCTCGACGCTCTGCGACACGCCGAACGCGAAGCCGGACGACGAGACGACGGTCCCGGGCTCGAACCACGGCTACAGCGCGCTCTTCGGAGCGAAGTACGTCAACCCGGCGATCACCGGCGGGCAGCCGTGCGTGAAGGCGACCGACGGCTCGAACATCGGCGACGCGGCCGGCAACTGCGGCTTCCCCGGCTTCGACGGGGCGCTCGCGAAGAACACGCTCGGCATGGTCGCGCAGATGCAGGAGAACGGCGTGCCGGTGACGTTCGCGTACATCTCCGACGCGCACGACAACCACGCGCTCGCCCGCGCATCGGGGCCGGGCGAGGCGGACTACAAGCAGCAGCTCGCCGACTACGACCAGGCGTTCGACACGTTCTTCACACGGCTCGCGAAGGACGGGATCACGAAGGAGAACACGCTCTTCGTCGTGACGGCGGACGAGGGCGACCACTACGCCGGTGGACCGGGAATCCCGCAGCCCGACGGCTCGCTGGCGTATGCGCACACGGCGTGCGTGACGCTCACCGCCTGCCCGTCGAACCAGATCGGCGAGATCACGGCGAACCTCAAGGGGCTGCTGCCCGCGGGTGAGCCGGTCTTCGACATCCACTTCGACTCGGCTCCGACGATCTACGTGAACGGGCAGCCGACGCGGCTCGACCCGACGGTGCGGAAGCTCGCACAGGACATCGGCGCCGTGACGTCGGTGGATCCCTACAAGGGCGCTACGGCGGTCCCGATCGCGGAGCGGCTCGCCGACACGGTCGGCATGGAGGCGCTCCACATGATCAACAACGACCCGAAGCGGACGCCGACGCTCGTGATGTTCGGCAACCCGGACTTCTTCTTCCAGGTGACGAACCCGTCCTGCGGAACGGCGACGACGCAGGTCACGTGCGTCGACCCGAAGTTCGCATGGAACCACGGTGACGTGCAGCAGGAGATCGCGAACAACTTCCTGGGCATCGTGGGTCCGGGTGTGCGCAGGCTGGGCGTCGACGACGACGTCTGGGCAGACCACGCCGACGCCCGTCCGACCATCCTCGCCCTCGCGGGCCTCGCGGACAACTACGAGAGCGACGGCCGCGTGATCACGCAGGTGCTCAAGGACCGCGGCGACAACGGGCGGATCGAGGAGCGGCTCGGCGACGTGTACAAGCAGCTGAACGCGCCGTTCGGCTCGTTCGGCATGAACACGTTGACGGCCTCGACGAAGGCGCTCAAGAGCCCGAGCGACCTGACCTACGAGGCGATCGAGTCGCAGATCGCGAACCTGACGTTCCAGCGCGACAACCTCGCCGGGACGATCAGGACAGCGCTGAACGACGCGTGGTTCGGAGAGCGGCACGACCGCGGCATCGACGACGACGCCGCCCGCGCCTGGATCCGCCAGGCACAGGACATCATCGACGCGGCCGAGGCGCTGGCCGCTTCGTAGACGGTCGACCTCGAAGGGCTCGAGCCGCCCCGGCGGGCTCGGGCCCTTCGAGCGTCGAGCAGCTGGTCACGCAGTGTTGACTCCGCCGCTCAGCCGTTGGAGGCGACCGCGAGCGCGAGCGGCGGGTCGCGCCGCGGGATCGGTGAGGCGTTGATCAGCGACGTCGTCGTCTCGCCGTAGGCGAGGAAGCGGTCGAGCACCTCGGCGAGGTCGTCGATCGCCCGCAGGTGGAGCTTGATGTAGAAGCAGTCCTCGCCGGTGATTCGATGGCACTCGCCGACCTCTGGGATCTCGGCGGCGAGCTCCGGAATGCGCGGCAGGCGGCCGGGCGCAGGCCGCACGCGCACGATCGCCGTCAGCGGGTAGCCGAGGGCGCGCGGGTCGATCTCGGCGCGGTAGCCGGTGATCACCCCGGCGCGCTCGAGCCGCTGCACGCGCTCGGCGACCGCGGGCGGCGAGAGGCTGACGCGCCGCCCCAGCTCGGCGAACGTGATCCGGCCCTCCCGGGACAGCTCCTCGATGATTCGACGGTCGGTCTTGTCCATTGCGGAACAATCCTTTCCAAGACGCCGTAAACGCCGTTCCTTCGGCGGCGATTCGAGTGTAACGCCGTCGATCGGGCATGTCCATTCACGGTTCGTTCGGGAACACTGAATACCGGTATGGAACAGGCCTCGCTCAGCTCGCGCCTCCCGGTCGCGAGCCGGACGCCGGTCCCTCCTCAGGCGTACTTCGTGAGCAGCGCCGTGTTCCACTACCTGGGGCCGTCGTTCGCAGTCCTCCTGTTCGCCCGCGTCGACGTTCTCGGCGTCGCCTGGCTCCGCATCGCCTCGGCGGCGATCGTCTTCGCCGTCTGGCGGAGGCCGTGGCGCACCTTCCGGAGCCTGGACCCGAGCGGCCGGCGTCTGCTCGTGGGACTGGGGGCGGTCTTCGCGGTCATGAACGCATGCTTCTATGTCTCGATCGACCGCCTGCCGCTGGGCACGGTGGCGGCGATCGAGTTCATCGGGCCGATCTCGCTGGCGCTGATCGGCGCGCGCGTCGGACGCAACTATGCGGCGGTCGCCGCCGCCGTCGCCGGCGTCTACCTGCTGGCCCACGTCCGCTTCGCCGGCGAGCCGGTCGGCGTCGCCTTCGCGTTCGCGAACGCCGGCCTCTTCACGGCGTACATCGTCCTCGCGCACCGCGTCGCGCGGCGCACGACGATGGGCGGGATCGACGGCCTCGCGGCGGCCATGCTCTTCGCCTTCGTCTTCGTCTCGCCGATCGGCCTTACCGGAGCCGTGGCCGCCTTCACCGATCCGACCGCCCTGGCGGCCGGCATCGCCGTCGGCATCTTCTCCTCTGTCATCCCGTACGTCTTCGACCAGCTCGCGATGGCACGACTGTCGCGCGCCAGCTACGCGCTCTTCGTCGCGCTCCTGCCGGCGACGGCGATCGTGATCGGCGTCATCGTCCTGCGACAGATGCCGTCGGCGGTCGAGCTCGCAGGTGTGGCGCTCGTGATGGCCGGGATCGCCCTCCACCGGCCCGAGCTCACGTAGGGCCGCGCGGGCGGCCCGCAAGCGGAGCTCAGCTGCGAGGCGCGAGCGGGACGAGGCGCGTGCCCGTCGCCTTGAAGCTCGCGAAGGCGGTGCCGCCGAGGGCCAGCTCGAGCTTGTCGGCCGACGAGGGAGTGACCTCGGCGGTGATCGGGCCGATGCGGACGCGCATGCGGTTGCCGACGGGGACGACCGAGCGGATCTCGCCGCGGATCAGATTCATGGCGGAGTCCTGCTGCTGGAGCCGGCCGATCGAGATCTCCCACGGGTAGACGACGACGCCGACGTCGCCCTCTTCCTGGTCGGTCGAGTAGACGAGCTCGCCGGTGTCGAGCCGGACGGCGGTCGTGCCGTCGTCGAGCCGGCGGGCCGTGCCCCGGAGCAGGTTCGCTCCGGTGAACGAGGCGACGAACGCGTCGGCCGGACGGTCGACGAGCTCGCTCGGGGATGCGAGCTGGCGCAGGTGACCGTCGACGATCACTCCGACCCGGTCGACGAGCGCCGCGGCGTCCTCGAAGTCGTGGGTGACGAGGATCGTCGGGAGGGCGAGCTCGCGAAGAAGCTCCTGGAGCTCGGCGCGGACGGTGCCTTTCGTGTGGGCGTCGAGGGCCGAAAGCGGCTCGTCGAGCAGGATCGCGCCCGGCCCGCGGGCGAGCGCCCGGGCCAGGGCCACCCGCTGCCGCTCGCCGCCCGAGAGCGCAGCCGGCCTGGCGCCGGCGAGGTGCGAGATGCGAAAGCGCTCGAGGTACTCGTCGGCGCGCTCCTTGCCCGCGAAGGCGACGTTCTGCCTGACGTTCAGGTGCGGGAAGAGCGCGTACTCCTGGAAGACGAGGCCCACGCGGCGCTCGTCCGGCTTGCGCGAGAGCCGCCGCTCGCTGTCGAACCAGACGTCGTCGTCGAGTGCGATCCGCCCCCTCGCGGGCCTGACCAGCCCGGCGATCGCCCTCAGCACGGAGGTCTTGCCGGCGCCCGAGGGACCGACCAGGGCGACGGCGCGGTCGACCTCGAGCGCTAGCTCCAGCTCAAAAGACCGAAGCGGGAGCGCGAAGTCTGCTCTGAGGGCTGCCATAGCGACGTCAGCTTGAGGGAGATCAGGATCGCTGCGCTGATCACGACGAGGAGGGCGCTGATCGCGAGGGTGACGTCGAAGTCGACCTCGAACTGGGCGTAGATCGCCAGCGGCAGCGTCTGGGTCAC
Organism: uncultured Actinomycetes bacterium; assembly: GCA_963704025.1. Classification (GTDB taxonomy): domain Bacteria; phylum Actinomycetota; class Thermoleophilia; order Gaiellales; family Gaiellaceae; genus CAVPGP01. Next base: position 266,746 of record CAVPGP010000002.1, read on the forward strand.
CTTCTGCAGGCTGCCGGCGAACATGATGGTGGCGCCGAACTCGCCCAGGCCGCGCGCGAACGCGAGCGCCTCCCCCGCGGCGAGGCCGCCTCTCGCGAGGGGAAGCACGACCCGGAAGAAGGTGCGGCCCGGCCCGGCCCCGAGCGTGCGGGACGCGGCGACGAGGTTCGGGTCGATCGCCTCGAAGGCGGCGATCGCCTGGCGGATGTAGAGCGGGCTGGCGACGAACGCGACCGCGATCGTGACCGCAGCCTGGGTGAAGGGAATGGTGATCCCGAACGCGCTGAGCGTCGAGCCCGAGCAGCCCGAAGCGGCCGAACGCCGCGAGGAGGCCGATGCCGGCGACGGCGGGCGGGAGCACGAGCGGCAGCTCGACGAGGGTGATGCAGAGCGACCGGCCGGGGAAGCGGCGGCTGGCCAAGAGGTAGGCAGTGGGCGTCCCGAAGAGGAGGATCAGCGCCTGCGCGACCACCGTCGTCTTCAGGCTGACGACCAGCGCGTCGACGACGACGGGGTTCGAGAGCTGGTCGAGCAGCCGGCCGGGAGGAACGTGCACGAAGATCGCCAGGATCGGCAGCGCCAGGAACGCGAGGGTCAGGCCGCTGGCCACGAAGTAGGCGAGCGCGAGCAGCACCCGACGTAGTCCGCCGGTACCTCGCCCGCGCTCAAGAACCCGGCTTCTTCTTCGGGATCGGGAGAAAGCCGGCCGCCAGCAGCTTCTTCTGCCCTGCCTTGCCGAGCACCTCGTTGACGTACCGCTGCGCGGCGGCCCTGTTGCCGCTCGCCGAGACGATCGCCATCGAATAGGTGACCTTCGGCTGCGCCCAGGCCGGGATCTTGAGCACGCGCACCTTGCCCGGGACCGTCCTGGCGTCGGTCGAGTAGACGAATCCGGCGTCCGCCTCGCCCAGCGCGACCTTCGAGAGCACGCTGCGGACGTCCGACTCCCGGCTGACGACATTCGCGAGCACGCTCGTCGTCAGCCCCATCTGCTTCAGCACCTGCAGGGTGTAGCTGCCGACCGGGACCGCACTTGCCGCGATCACGAGCTTCACGCCCGGCTTTTTCAGGTCGTAGACGCTGTGGATCCCGGCCGGATTCGCGGTCGGCACGGCCAGCACGAGCCGGTTGCGCGTGAAGACGACCGGCTTCTGGACGAGCCCCTTCGCGAACAGCTGATCCGGGATGGTCGTGTTCGCGGACGCGAACACATCGGCAGGCGCCCCCTGTGTGATCTGAGCGGCCAGCGTGCTGGAGGCGCCGAACGAGTACCTCGGGCCCGGGTCGATCTGCGGGAACACGTCGGTCAACGACGCCGCCGCGTACACGGTGATCCCGGTCACACGGCCGGAGGCGTTCGCGTTCGGACGCGCCCAGGCGCCGGCCGTGACCAGCAGCGAGACGACAAGCGCGCCCAGCGCGACGAGGACGGCCGTGCGGCGACGCGTCGTGAGGCGATGGAAATCGAGCTGCACCGGAGGCACCCCTTTCGTCAGTGCTCGACCATGACGGAGGTGGACTTGATCACCGCGACGATGTGGTTGCCCGGCTCGATGCCGAGCTCGTTGACCGCGTCGGCGGTGACGATCGCGGTCAGAACTGCCGGCTCGGTGATCACCATCTCCACCTGCGCCATCAGCCCCTCCACGCGCACGTCGTTGACGATCCCGCTGAACCGGTTGCGGGCGCTCATCTGATGCTCCGCGCGATGGGTGCCCCGCAGGCGCTCGATCTCGCTCGCGGACACGATCCGCCGGTTGCTCGAGTCGCGTCGAGTCTCGATCCGCCCCTGGCGGTCCCAGCGGCGAAGCGTGTCGAGGCTGATCCCGAGCGTCCGGGCCGCCTCGCTCGCACTGTAGAAGTCCCTCGGCATCGTCCACCTCTCGCTAGCTCGTGTACGCATCCAGTGCGTCTGAGGCCGCCTCGATCGTCAGCGGAGCCGGGAAGGAGATGCCGATCGGGTCGTGTCCCGCGTGCTGGGCGAAGACGCTCAGGTGCTGAGCCTCGCTGGCCGCGATCCGGGCCGCCGGCACCTTCAGCGCGCCGGTCTGCAGCCCGTCGACCGCACCCAGATACGCCCCCAGGGACGCGGCCTCCAGGGTCATGCCGAGCTTCGCGATCGACGCCTTCGAGGCGAACGCCCCCTTCGGATACGCGAAGTCGAAATCCTCGGCCACGGCCGGCGGCTGCCCGGCACCGTTGAGGACGCCGGCCATGGCGTCGTAGTGCTCCTGCTCGTTGAAGAGCGCCCGCTTCAGATACTTCAACGCATCGCCCCCGTACCGCTTCGACGCGATCGCCCGCGCGTAGAAGTCCGCCGCCAAGAGCTCGGCGCCGACCAGCAGGCGTGCATAGGCGAGATCGCCGTCCGGGATCGCGTCGGCCTCCGCCTGACCCGCGAGCGGTCCGGCAACCGATCCGGCCAGCAGCACGACAGCGCCGCCCTTCGCGCCCCGGGACAGCAGCTGCGTCCTGCTGAATCCGGGGCTCACGCCGCGGGCCCCGTCTGTGCAGGATCGGCACGCGCCTGTGAAATACCTATGTACGCCACGGCTGCCCGGCACACTATCACGAGGGGTGCGACCGTCAGGACGACGCCAGCACGGTGCGCGCTCCGGCTGCCTTCACGGCCGCCGAGAGCGTGGCGATGTCGTACGCGCCGTGGTGGCGCCGCCCGTTGATGAAGAAGGTGGGCGTGCCGGAGACGCCGCTGAGGTCGGCGCTGTCGACGTCCTCGGCGACACGCGACGGCGCCCGCGTGGTCGCGGAGGGCGTCCGCGAAGCGCTCCACGTCGAGCCCGAGCTGCTCGGCGTAGCCGATCAGGTCGTCGGGGCGGAGCGCGTCCTGGTGCGCCAGCAGGAGGTCGTGGAACTCCCAGAACGCGCCCAGGTCGCTCGCCGCCTCCGAGGCCTCGGCGGCGAGCTGTGCGCGCGGGTGGACGTCGTTGAGCGGTAGGTGGCGCCACACGTAGCGGATGTCTCCGAAGTCGCGGAGGAGCTCCCGGACCACCGGCTCGGCCTGGCCGCAGTACGGGCACTCGAAGTCGCCGTACTCCACCACGGTGACGGGGGCCTCGATCGGGCCCCGGATGTGGTCGCGCTCCGGATCGACGTCGACGTCGAGGTCGACGAGCGGCTCGGCGGTGCCCAGCAGCGCTCGGAGGCGAAGACGCCGCGGAAGCAGCGCGGTGGCGCGGAACAGGAGCCAGGTGACGACGGCCGCGCCGAGCGCCGCACTGAGGATGCCGAGCTTGGCCTCCTCGAGCTGCGTGCCGTCGAAGGCGAGCGTCGCGACAGCAGCGCGACGGTGAAGCCGACGCCGGCGATCGTGCCGCCGCCCGCGACGGCCGCCCAGCCCACCGGCGGCCGGAGCCTTCCGCCGGTCAGCCGCGTGAGCAGCCACGACGCGCCGAGGATCCCGACCGGCTTGCCCACGACGTAGCCGCAGAGGATGCCGAGCGTGATCGGCGAGGTGAAGGACCGGGCGAGGAAGCCGCCGTCGATCTCGATCCCGGCGTTCGCGAGCGCGAACAGCGGCACGATCACGTAGCTCGTCCACGGGTGGTAGAGCTGCTGCAGCCGCTCGTTCGGCGAGATCGCCGATCTGAGCCCGACGCCGGCAGAGCGCGCCAGCTCCGGCGTCGGCTGCTCGCGAAACTCCCGGAACAGCTCCGTTGCGCGCTCGAGCTCCGACCGCGCCGGCGGGGTAGGCGCAGGTCAGCAGCCCCATCGCCAGCCCGACGACCACCGGCTCGACGCCCGACTTGAGCAAAGCAACCCAGACGGCCGTCCCGAGCACTGCGTAGACGAGGCCCCGCGCGCACTCCGAGCGCCACCGCGGCGAGAACGGCGCCGAACAGCGCGACGGCGGCGAGCAATGCCCGGACCGCGACATGGTCGGTGTAGACCGTCGCGATGACGACGAGCGCCAGGATGTCGTCCACGACGACGACGGTGAGCATGAACGCGCGCAGCCGGTCGGGAAAGCGCGGCCCCACGAGCGCCAGCAGGCCGAGTGCGAATGCGGTGTCGGTCGACATGGCGATTCCCCAGCCGTGCGCGGACGGCCGGCCGGCGTTGAAGGCGAGGTAGATGGCGATCGCGACCGCCATGCCCGACGAGCCCGGCCAGCGAGCGGCAGGGCGAACCGCCGCCGCTCGCGCAGCTCGCCCAGGTCGAACTCGCGCCGCGCCTCGAGGCCGACGACGAAGAAGAAGAACGTCATCAGGCCGCTGTTCACCCAGCCGCGCAGATCGAGCGCCACGCCCCTCCCGCCGACGTCGATCGACAGCGTGGTCGACCAGAACCTGCTGTAGGAGGACGCGTCGACGTTGGCCCAGACGAGCGCGGCGACCGCCGCGGCGAGCAGGACCGCCGCGCCGCCGGTCTCGGTGCGGAGGAACTCGCGGAGCGGGGTCTCCAGGTTCCGCGCCCAGGCGGTCCGCCCCGAGAAGGGCGGTTGCTGAACCTCGGCTGTCACCCTCCTGTCGAGCGGCTGCGTCTGAGGATCGTCGATCTCCTTCCGGTCTGGCCTCGTCCGGGAAACCGCCCGGCTTCGACTCCGGCGAGGCCGCGCAGATCGAAGCAGGTTATTCCACGGGACAGTGCCGGCCGCCAGGATCAGTCCGCCTCGCGGGGTAGAACCGGCCGATGGAGGCCGCGAGCACCCAGGCGCCTCGGGTTTCGACGCTCGAGCTCTTCTTCGACCTGTGCCTTCTCGAGCAGCGGCCTCGCGTTCGGCCTCTCGTATCTCGTGATCGTGGGCATCCACACGGGTCTCTTCACGCGGGCTGCGTCGGAGCGGGCCGTGAACGCGATCCTGCGCATCTTCCCGCTCAACGTGCTGGCGGCGCTGCTCGTCCTCGCCGGCGGGGCGCTCGGCGGGACCGCCCAGTACGTCCTCTGGGCTACGGCCGTCGTCCTGCACTGGGTGACACCGGCGCTCCGGGGCCTGCAGGGCTTCGAGGTGGCGTCGTCCCACTTCGTCGAGCGGCACGGGCTGGTCCTGATCGTCGCGATCGGCGAGTCGGTGGTGGCGGTCGGCGTGGGCGCGTCGGGTCTCGCGGTCGAGGCCCTGAGCTGGTCGAGGGCAGCCCTGCTCTCCGGCGGCGTCGCGGTGTTCCTCGCGGGCGACGCGTTGTTCCGTCAGCAGCTGGCGATCGGGCCCGGTGCGAGCCGCGCAGCCGCGGCGCTCGTCGCCCTCGCAGCGGTTCCTGTGGGAGCGACGGTGTCGGCGGCACTGCAGATCGGTGTCCTCGTCGTGCTCCTCGCCGCGGCGATCGCGCTCGACAGTGACGGCCGATCGAGGTTTCCGCAGCGGCGGCGCGGTGATGCCTCGAGAGGTCGAGAGCGCCGCGTCTCGGCCGACCCTTCGACAGCGCCATGACCGGAGGCGAAGGCGAGCTCTACTTCCGCTCGAACGTCCGCTCCAGCGCCTGAGCTCCGCCTCGCCCCGCCTGCCGCGCTGCCTTCCGCACCTCCGGCGAAGCGGCGGTTCCGAGGCGACTATCGTCCCCGGGAAACCGACGAGGGAGGCCCGGATGGAGCGGTTCGTGCAGGCGCTGAACGAGCAGATCGGGAACGAGTTCGCCGCGTCGCAGCAGTACGTCGCGGTCGCGGTTCACTACGACGCTCTCACGCTGCCGCAGCTCGCTGCGCACTTCTACCGCCAGGCGCTCGAGGAGCGGAATCACGCGATGATGATCGTCCAGTACCTCCTCGACGCGGACGCGACGGTCCAGATCCCCGGCGTGCCGGCTCCGCAGACCACGTTCGACGACGAGCGCGCTCCCGTTGCGCTGGCGCTCGAGCAGGAGAAGACCGTCACCGGGCAGATCGCCGCGCTCGTCCGGATCGCGCGCGAGGAGGACGAGCACGTGGGCGAGCAGTTCCTCGGCTGGTTCCTGGAGGAGCAGCGGGAGGAGGTCGCGAGCATGTCCGGACTGCTCGCGATCATCGACCGCGCGACGACCTCGAACATGCTGCTCGTCGAGGACTACCTGGCTCGGGGCACCCCCGCCGCTGCGCCGCCGGCGAGCCCGGCGCCGCCCGTGGCAGGAGGAGCGGTCTAGAGCCAGTCGTCCGGATCCGGCTCGGGCGGCGGCGGCAGCCGGCGCAGGCGGATCCAGGTGACCAGGGCGCACGCCGCCGCGAGGACGGCGACCCTGGGGTCGAGCAGGCCGACGGAGAACCACACCCCGGCCGCCGTCGCCGCGATGAACCAGCGGCCGACGCGGTCTTCCTTGAAGAGGCGGACAAGCGGGCTCTCGGCGAGGCCGTCGGCCGCGGCTTCGATGCGGCGTGAGAGCTGTTCCGTGTTCGTCTGCAGCTTGGGCACGATCTCCCCTCAGCGTGCCCTCGTTCCCCCACACCATGACCGGAGCACCGCGCCGACGGCAATCCCTCGTTCGAGTGAGCGCGCTTCTAGAGCGAGCCGCTCGAGTTCGAGAGCCGCCGGTAGAGCCGGTCGACCAGCTCCGGGTTGCTCTCCAGCCGCTCGGAGATGAACCTGATTCGCACCTCTCGGAAGTGCGCCGGCTCAACCCCCAGAGCGTCTGCCAGCCGCTCGATCACGTCGTCGGACGGCACCGGGCGGTTGCCGTGCACCAGATGGTTCAGGTACCCCGCCGAAAGGCCCGTCGCCGCCGCCAAGCCCCTGTACGTGACGTTTTGCTCGCTCATGAGTCGCGAGATCGCGTCTCCGAATGCGTCTTCTGTGAACCGCCTTCGCCTAGCCATGGTCACGTTCCTTGCCAAGATCGGCGACGTCTACACGTGCCTCCTCCCCGCTCGCCCGGTCGCGAACGTCGACCTTGCCGTCCTCGAGCGTCTTCTTGCCCACTGTCACGCGGGTCGGCACGCCGATCAGGTCGGCGTCGGCGAACTTCTCGCCCGCCCGCAGGTCTCGGTCGTCCAGCAGCACCTCCTTCCCCGCCGCCGCAAGCGCCTCCGCGGCCCGTTCCGCCTCTTCGTCGACACCCGGCAGGACGACGACGTGCGCGTCGTACGGGGCGATCGTCTCCGGCCAGATGATCCCGTGCTCGTCGTGGTGCTGCTCCACGACGGCCGCCATGACGCGCCCGGGGCCGATCCCGTACGAGCCCATGATCAGCGGCTTCTCCTTGCCGTCTTCGTCGAGGAACGTCGCCCCGAGCGGCACGCTGAAGCGGGTGCCCAGCTTGAAGATGTGCCCGACCTCGATCGCCGTCTGGAACTGGAGCCGGCCGCCGCACCTCGGGCACGCGTCGCCCTCTCTCGGCTGACGGACGTCCGCGAAGCGCGCCGTGTAGTCGCGCCCGTGCTCGACCCCCCGCAGGTGCCAGCCTGTGCGGTTGGCGCCAGCGACGAACTGCCCGTCCCGCAGCGTCTCGTCCGCGATCACCTCCCCCTCGAACCGGACCGGCCCGAGCGATCCGCCCTCCGCGCCGAAGGCGGCCAGGATCTCCTCGTCCGTCGAGGGGCGAAAGTCCGTGCCGAGGGCCGTGAGGAGCTTCGCCTCCTCGAGCCTGTCGTCGCCGCGCAGCAGCCCGAGCACGACCGTCCCGTCCGGCTTCGTCACCGGCATCGCCTTCGTCGTGGCGGCGAGGTCGATCCCGAGAAACTCCGCCAGCGCCTCGCAGGTACGCACACCCGGGGTCTCGATCTCGTCGGGCGCGTCGAGACGCTCGGGGAACTCCGGCGCTCGCGGGACGCCGCGGGCGATCTCGAGATCCGCCGCGTAGTCGCCGTTCTCGCAGGTCACGAGCGTGTTCTCGCCCGAGCCGGACGGCGCCAGGAAGTCGACCGACTCGCTGCCGCCCATCATCCCGGACTCCGCCTGCACGCCGTACACCTGGAGCCCGCAGCGCTCGAAGATCCGCTCGTAGGCGCCGCGGTGGAGCTCGAAGCTCCTGGCGAGGCCCTCCTCGTCGCGGTCGAACGAGTACGCGTCCTTCATGATGAACTCGCGCACGCGGAGCAGACCGCCGCGGGGCCTCGGCTCGTCGCGGTCCTTGACGGAGAAGTGGTAGAGGATCTGCGGCAGCTGCTTGTAGCTCTGGATCTCCCTCGCGTGGTAGGTGACGGTCTCCTCGTGCGTCATCGGCAGCACGAACTCCCGCCCGTTCCGGTCCGTGAGCTTGAAGACCTCCGGGAAGACGTAGCGGCCGCTCTGCTTCCAGAGCTCCGCGGGCGTCAGCACCGGCATCAGCATCTCCTGGCCGCCGATCCCGTCGATCTCCTCCCGGACGATCTGCGCGACCTTCCGGTGCACGCGCCAGCCGAGCGGCAGGAACGTCCAGACTCCGGCGCTGACCTGGCGGATGAAGCCGCCGCGCACCAGCAGCTTGTGGCTGACTGCCTCCGCGTCGGCGGGGTCGTCCCGCAGGGTCGGGAGAAACAGGTGTGAGGCGCGCCGGATCATCGTCGTCCGGTGAGACTAGTCGTCCGGTGAGACTAGTCGAGCGGGATCAGCGAGGCCTCGGCCATGGCGAGAGCCGCGGGCTTGGCCATCCTCAACCGCTTCGGACGCCGCATGCCGGACTCGATCCACTCGTCGATCGCGTGGAAGAGCTCGTCGATCAGGATGTCGGAGCCGACCTTCTTCAGCACCCGGCCGTGCGCATAGACGAAGCCGACGTCGCGGCCGCCGGCGATCCCGAAGTCGGCGTCGCCGGCCTCGCCCGGCCCGTTGACCGCACAGCCGAGCACGGCCACCTCGAAGGCCTGCGGATAGGCATGCAGGCGCTCCTCCACCTTCTCGGCGAGCCGCTGGACGCCGACGTTGTCGCGGCCGCAGCTCGGGCAGGCGATCATCACCGGACCGCGCTCGCGCAGGCCGAGCGACTTGAGGATCTCCCAGGCGACGCGCACCTCCTCGACCGGGTCGGCGGTCAGCGAGACGCGCATGGTGTCCCCGACGCCGTCGACCAGGAGCGCACCCATGCCGACGGCGCTCTTGATCGCGCCGGCGAACGGCGTGCCCGCCTCGGTCACGCCCAGGTGAAGCGGGTACGGCACCTTCTCGCCGAGCATCCGGTAGGCGCGGATCATGGTCGGCACGTGGCTCGACTTGACGGAGATCTTGAAGTCGTAGTAGTCGAGCTTCTCGAGCAGGCGGACCTCCTCGAGCGCGGCCTCGACGAGCGCCTCCGCCTGGTCCGCCTGCGCGAGCTCCGCCAGGTGCTTCGGCAGCGAGCCGGAGTTCGCGCCGATCCGCATCGGCATCTCGGCCCGCTTCGCCGCCGTGACGACCTGCTCCACCTTGTCGGCCCCGCCGATGTTGCCCGGGTTGATGCGCACCGCAGCGACGCCGGCCTCGATCGCCTTCAGAGCGAGGCTCGCGTTGAAGTGGATGTCGGCGATCACGGGCAGCGGCGAGAAGCGGACGATGCTCGGCAGCGCGAGCGCGTCCTCGAGCTTGGGCACCGCGACCCGCACGATCTCGCAGCCGGCGTCGGCGAGCGCGGCGATCTGCGCCGTCGTCGCGGGCACGTCGTGCGTCTTCGTCAGCGTCATCGACTGGACGACGACCGGCGCACCGCCTCCGATGGCGACGCCGCCGACCCTGATCTGGCGCTCACTGGCCACGGTGGAAGCGTACCGCCCTCCGGGCCGGGCGATTCGCTCCGCCGGGCCGGCGCGGATCGCCTTGCCGGCGCTCCCCTCGTACCTGGTCGCGTACCAGGTACGGAGTCATTGCTTCAACACAGGAAATACCTGCATATACGGTGTATTGACAAACTGGTCCGTGCTCGCGTACCTGGTCGGCGACCAGGTACGACTGGGAGCCGCCCGGCCGCCGGAGGCCCGTCGGCGGACCGGGCCTAGCCCCCCAGATCGTTGTTCAGGCCGAGGAGGAAGAGCAGCAGGACGAGGACGATCCCGAAGGCCGAGACGCGCTCGTAGACGGCGCGCGGCACCGCGCGGCGCCTGACTCCCTCGATGATCGAGAAGGCGATGTGCCCGCCGTCGAGCGGCAGCAGCGGCAGCAGGTTCAGCAGCGCGAGCGAAAGCGAGATCAGCCCGAGCACGGCGAGGTAATCCTGGGCCGAGCGCTTGAGCGCAGCGGAGGACCCTCGCACGATGCCGACCGGGCTCGAGATCTGGTCGCGGCCCTTGCCGGAGCCGAGCTGGAGGAGCGAGCGCCCGATCTCCTTTGTCACGTCACCCGTCAGGCGGACCGAGCTGCCGACGGCCGCGGGCAGCGACTTGCCCGGGCCCGGCACACCCCGGAGCGCGATCCCGATCCGGTAGGTCCCCGCGTCCTCCTTCGCCCGCACGGGTTGGAGCGCCACTCGCCTGCCGTCTCGGACGACGACGATCCGGAGCGGCTTGCCGCCGGAGCCGGCGATCGTTCGGGAGATCTCGTTCGCCGAGACCGGCGAGCCGTTGATGGCGACGATGCGATCGCCCGCCTTGAGGCCGGCCGCGGCGGCGGGACGATCCGGCAGCACGCTCTCGATCGTCGGCGTGGCGCGGGTCGTCCCGAGCATGAACACCGCTGCGAAGAGCGCGAGGGCGAAGAGGATGTTCGTGCCGGGCCCGGCAAAGATGACGGCAACACGCTTCCAGCTCGAGGCCCGCCAGTACGCGTCTGGCGCCAGCGCGTCCTCGACCTCTCGCAACCCGCGCTCGGCGCGCGCGCGCGCCGGCGGCGAGAGCTCCGCGGCCTCGAGTTGCTGCTCGAGCTGAGGCAACTCGGCGCGCGCCGCCTCGAAGTCCTCCTGCTCGAGCTCACGCTGCACGCGCGCGAGCGGCGCGGCCAGCTCGGGCGCCTCGTGCACCGCGCGCCCCAGGTACACCTCGAGATCCGAGCCCGCAGGACGGTGCATCCCCGGGATCTTCACGTACCCGCCCAGCGGGATCGCACCGACTCCGTACTCGATCCCGTTCCGGTTGACCTTCGCAAGCGCGGGCGGGAAGCCGAGGTAGAACTTGCGCGGGCGCATGCCGACGGCGCGCGCGGTGAAGAAGTGCCCCGCCTCGTGGATGAGGATCAGGAGCGCGAGGCCGAAGATGGAGATGATCGCGTTCATGCGGGCTGCAGGGCCAGCCTCCGGGCCTCCGCGTCGGCGTCGGCGAGCTCCACCAGGTCGGCGGCGGGCCCCCGGTCCCACGCGGCCAGCACCGACTCGACGCAGCCGGGAATGTCGAGGAAGCCGAGCCGCTCTTCGAGGAAGGCGGCGACCGCGACCTCGTTCGCCGCGTTGTACGCACAGGGGTACGTGCCGCCGCGCTCGCCGGCCTCGCGGGCCAGCTGGAGCAGCGGGAACGTCTCCAGATCCGGCGCCTCGAACTCGAGCGTGGTCGAGCTCGAGCGGCGGCACCGGGGTGGGCGCGCGGTCGGGGTAGCTGAGCGCGAACGAGATCGGCACGCGCATGTCGGGGTAGCCGATGTGGGCGAGCGCCGCGCCGTCGCGCAACCGGACGATCCCGTGCACGATCGAGGTCGGGTGGACCACCACTTCAATGCGGTCGAAGTCGAGCCCGAAGAGGAAGTGCGCCTCGATCAGCTCGAGCCCTTTGTTGGCGAGGGTCGCGGAATCGATCGTGATCTTCGGGCCCATCGACCAGGTCGGGTGCGCGAGCGCCTGCTCGGCGGTCACGTGCGCGAGCTCGTCGCGCGTCCGGCCGCGGAACGGGCCTCCGGAGGCGGTCAGCACGATGCCTTCCGCCTGCTCGCCGCGCAGGCACTGGAAGATGGCTGAATGCTCGCTGTCGACGGGAAGCAGCAGGCCGCCGCCGCGCTCCCAGGCCGCCAGCGCGAGCTCTCCCGCCGCGACCAGGCTCTCCTTGTTCGCGAGCGCGAGCGTCACTCCCCGCTCGAGCGCCCACATGGTGACGGGAAGCCCGGCGAAGCCGGTGACGGCGTTGAGCACGACGTCGGGGCGCGTCCGGTCGAGCAGTCCGGCGAGCTCGCCGCCGACCTGGATCTCGGCCTCCGGATAGTCCGCGCCGAGAGCGTCGAGCGGCGAGGCGCCGGAGGCGAGGGCGCAGACCTCGAGCTCGGGGTTCGCGTCGCAGACCTCGAGCGCCTGGCGCCCGATCGATCCGGTCGCACCGAGGATGGCGATCCGTTTCACGGCACCAAGCGTAGCCGCGACCCTAGATCGCGCCGAACGCGAGCAGGGTGTAGAAGCCGGCCACGCAGGCAAAGACCATCGCATCGATCTTGTCGAGCATCCCGCCGTGGGCGCCCAGCGCGCGGCCGGAGTCCTTCACCTCCATGTCGCGCTTGATCGCCGACTCGAACAGGTCGCCGATCGGCCCTGCGACGGCGATGACCGCGCCGAGCACGAGCGACTCCCAGATCGGCACCCAGCCCTGGTCGTAGAGCGCCACGAAGCAGACGAAGATCGTCGCGGCCGAGCCGAACAGGAAGCCCTCCCACGTCTTGCCGGGCGAGACGGCCGGAGCGAGCTTGTGCCGGCCGAGCAGCCGTCCGCCGAAGTACGCGAACGTGTCGCCCGCCCAGACGGCGATCAGCACCGTGAACGCGGCCAGCCGTCCGTGCTCCGGGATGTCGCGGAGCAGCATCGCGTAACCGAGGCCGAGAGCGATCCACGCGACCGGCAGCACGGTCGCGCCGACGGAGACCGTCGTCGGCGGCCGCGTGGTGGCGATCCCCTTCAGCACGAAGGCGAAGACGAGCGTCGAGAGAAAGCCGGCCACCATCCAGTCGATGCCCCCCAGGCGCTCGCCGATCAGCGTCAGGGCAGCCCCGAGGTACGCCGCCGCCATCAGGGGCGCGAGGCGCTTCGTCATGCCCGCGTACTCGTGGAGCCCGAGCGCCGTTGCGACGGCGACGAGCGCGAACATCCACCAACCCCCGAGCCAGACGAGCCCGAGCACGATCGGCAGGGCAGCCGCCCCGATCACGATCCTGTTCAGCGTCGAGCTCATCGCCCGCCGAACCTTCGCCGCCGCGTCGCGTACTCCTGAACGGCCCGGCGGAGCTCGGCCTCGCCGAAGTCGGGCCAGAGCACGTCGGTGAACACCAGCTCGGCGTAGGCGAGCTGCCAGAGCAGGAAGTTCGAGATGCGCAGCTCGCCGGAGGTGCGGATCAGGAGATCCGGGTCGGGAAGGTCAGGCGCATACATGCGCGCGGTGAGCGCCGACTCTTCGACCTCTGCGCCGTCGGCAAGCAGCCGCTCCACCGCGTCGACGATCTCCGCCCGGCCGCCGTAGTCGAACGCGATCCACAGGTGGAGGCGGTCCTTCCCGGCGGTCTCCTCCTCGAGCGCGGACATCCGCGCCTGCAGCCACTCGGGCGCGCGCTGCCGGCGGCCGATGAACCGCGTCCGCACGCCCTGCTTCGCGAGGTCCGGCAGCTCGCGCTCGATCGTCTCCGCGAAGATCTCCATCAGGTCGTCGACCTCGCCCTGCGGACGCGTCCAGTTCTCCGTCGAGAACGCGTAGACGACGAGATCCTGGATCCCGAGGTCGATGGCAGCCTCGACGGTACGCCGCAGCGCCCGCGTGCCCGCGCGATGGCCCGCCGCCACGGGCAGGTCTCGCTGCGCGGCCCAGCGCCCGTTGCCGTCCATGATGATCGCGACGGAGCGCGGAACCTCGTCGGTGAGCGCGTCGGCGCTCACACCTCCATGATCTCGGCTTCCTTGCGCTTCAGCAGCTCGTCGATCCGCGAGACGTGGTCGTCCGTCAGCTTCTGGACGCGCTCCTCGGCCCGCCGTTCCTCGTCGTCGCCCACGTCGCCGTTCTTGACGAGCTCCTCGAGGTGCCTCATCACGTCCCGGCGCACGTTGCGGACGGCCACGCGGCCCTCCTCGGCGTACTGCTTCGTGATCTTGACCAGGTCCCGCCGCCGCTCCTCGGTCAGCTGCGGGATCGGCAGGCGGATCGTCTTGCCGTCGTTCGACGGCGTCAGGCCGAGGTCGGACTCCAGGATCGCCTTCTCGATCGCCTTGATCTGCGTCGGGTCGAACGGCTGGATGGTCAGGAGCCGCGGCTCCGGCACGCCGATCGTGGCCATGTTCTTGATCGGCGACGGCGTCCCGTAGTAGTCGACCTGGAGCCGGTCCAGGAGCGCGGCCGACGCGCGGCCCGTCCGAACCGAGTTGAAGTGCTCGTGCGTCGCCTCGACGGACTTGTCCATCCGCGTGGTCGCGTCGGTGAGGAACTCGTCGATCGTCGCCATTCAACTTCCTCCAGCTGTCGGGATGCCCTCTGCCGAGATGATCGTGCCGACCCGCTCGCCGCGCGCGACGCGGGCGATGTTGCCGTCGGCGAGGCGGAAGACGTGGATCGGCAGCTGATTGTCCATGCACAGCGAGAGCGCCGTCGTGTCCATCACCTCGAGCCGGCGCTCGATCGCGTCGATGTGCGTCAGCTCGGGCAAGAATCGCGCGTTCGGGTCGCGGTGCGGGTCGCCGTCGTAGACGCCCTCGACGCCGTGCTTCGCCATCAGGATCGCCTCGGCGCCGATCTCGAGCGCGCGGAGCGCCGCGGCTGTGTCGGTCGTGAAGAACGGATTGCCCGTGCCGGCCGCGAAGATGACGATGCGCTGCTTCTCGAGGTGGCGGATCGCCCGGCGCCGGATGTACGGCTCGGCCACCTCCTGGACGTGGAGCGCGGACATCACCCTCGTATCGGCCCCGGCCTTCTCGAGCGCGTCCTGCACGGCGAGCGAGTTCAGCACCGTCGCCAGCATCCCGGAGTAGTCCGCGGTGGCGCGATCCATCCCCGTCGCCGCGGCCGCCATGCCGCGGTAGATGTTCCCGCCGCCCACGACGATCGCCATCTCGACACCGCTGCGCTGCACCTCGGCGATCTCGGCGGCGACGGCGGCCACGCGCGCCGGCTCGATGCCGTACTCGCGCTCGCCCATCAGAGCCTCGCCGGAGAGCTTGAGGAGCACTCGGCGGAACGGCGACCGCCCTGCCGCGGGCTCCCGGGTCGCAGGCTCGACGCTCGTCAACTCAGGCGACCGAGTACCAGGCGTAGTCGACGAGCTCGGCGCCGGCGTCCGCCAGCACCTTCTGCACCTCGGCGCCGCCCGCGTCGGGATGGCTGTGGATCTGCTCGAGCAGGACCGACTCGCCGAAGAAGCGCTTGTTCAGCATGCCTTCGACGATCTTCTCACGTGCCTGCTCGGGCTTGGAGGTGACCGCGTCGGAGTTGAGCAGGATCTCTCTCTCGACCCCGACCAGCTCGGCCGGCACCTCGTCGCGGCTCGTATAGGTCGGCCGCCCGAACGTGAGATGCATGGCGAGCTGCCGCCCCACCTCGGCGCCGCCGCCTCTCAGCGAGACGAGCGCGCCGACCTTCTGCGTGAAGTGGACGTACTCGGCGAGCGACTCGCCCGCACCGGCCTCGATCCGCTTGCCGCCCACGACGACGATGTTCTCGCCCAGCTTGCCCGAGAGCTCCAGCCTCGCCTCGTCGAGCGACTCGACGGGCTCGCCGTCGAAGACCGCGTCGAGCGCCCGGCCCACGAAGCGCAGGAACTCCTCGTTGTTCGAGACGGGCTCGGTCTCGCAGCCGACGGCGACGATCGCACCGACGTCGACGTCGATCCGGGAGACGACCTTGCCCTCCGTCGTCTCGCGGCCGGCGCGCTTCTGCGCGGAGGCCATGCCGCGCTCGCGGAGGAGCTTGACCGCCTCGTCGAAGTCGCCCTGGGTCTCCTGGAGGGCGCGCTTCGCCTCCATGATCCCGGCGCTCGTCGCCTCGCGGAGCTCCTTGACCTGCGTTGCGGAGATCTCGGTCACCTGTCCTCACCCTCCTCGACCTCGGCCTCGACCTCGGCCTCGACCTGGACCTCGGCCGGGGCGGCGGCCTCGCCGGGCTCCGGCTCGCGGCTCACGAGTACCGAGTCGGGCGCCTCGACGACCGGCTCGACCACCGGCTCGACCACCGACTCGACGTCTGCCTCGGCGGTTGGCTCCGGCTCAGCCGGCGCCGCAGGCGACTCTGCCTCGGAATCAGCGGCGGCGGGAGCTTCCGCGGCGGCTGCTGCCTTGGCGGCTGCCGCCTGCAGCTCCTCGCGCGAGACCTTGTTCTTGCCGGCCTCGATCGCGTCGGCGACGGCGCGAATGATCAGGCTGCACGAGCGGATCGCATCGTCGTTCCCCGGAATCACGAAGTCCGCCTCGTCCGGGTCGCAGTTCGTGTCGACGAGGGCGATGATGGGCAGCCCGAGCCGGCGCGCCTCGCGCACCGCGAGCTGCTCCTTGCGAAGGTCGACGATGAAGACCGCGTCCGGCTGGCGGCGCAGGTCGGCGACGCCGCCGAGGTTCGCCTCCAGCTTCTCGAGCTCCGCCTGCATGGAGATCCGCTCCTTCGCGGGCAGCAGGTCGAGCATGCCCTCGTCGCGCTGGCGCCGCAGCTCGTGCAGGCGCTCGATCCGGTCGGAGATCGTGCGCCAGTTGGTCAGCAGGCCGCCCAGCCAGCGGTGGTTGACGTACGGCATGCCGACGCGCTTGGCCTCCTGCTCGACGGCGTCCTGCGCCTGCTTCTTGGTGCCGACGAAGAGGATGCTGCCGCCGCGCTCTGCGATGTTGCGGACGAAGTTGTGCGCCTCCTCCAGGAGCTCGGAGGTCTTCGTCAGGTCGATGATGTAGATGCCGCCGCGCTCGGCGAAGATGAACCGCTTCATCTTCGGGTTCCAGCGGCGCGTCTGGTGGCCGAAGTGGACTCCGGCCTCCAGCAGGTCTCGCATGGAGACGACTGCCATGAGTGCTTCCTTTCGGTTGGGTCGAAGTGCGCCGGCGGGCCGGGACGGAACCGCGCTGCACCTTGGAGAGCCGAGCCCTCGAGAGTTGGAGCGAGGCACCACCGCCCGGGCGGGTTCCGCCGGGTCGTGGAACGGGACGAGAGCATGGTAGCGAAACGGATTCCGGCGCCTGCCGGCGGCGATCCCAGCGGGCGCCGGCCGCGGCGGCCGTGCCATCCCATGTGGGGGATGCGGGCACGCGCATCGGGCTGGCAGACTCGCGGCTCGATGGTGCGACGCAACCCGAGCACGGCTGAGCTGGCGGCCTTCCTCGCGGCCGCGGTCAGCGCCGCGGTCGCCACCGGGCTCCTCGTGCTGGGCGACCACACCGGCCGGCAGCTGTTCGTCGCCGCGGTGCTCTACCTCGTCGCCGTGCTCGAGCTTTCGTGGCGCTGGCTGGAGTGGCCGCTCGCCCGCGCCGCGGCGCTCTACACGGGAGCCTTCCTGCTGGTGGCGTGGACGCTGCTCGGGGCGCTCTCGATCGGGATCCTGCTCCTCCCCGCCACGATCGCTGCGCTCTACGTCGCCGTGCGCGGCTCGCGCGGGCTCGAGACCGAGACCGCGTGGGCGCTGGCAGGTCTCTCCGCCTGCGCGGCGATCGCCGTGACGACGCTAGGGCTCGTCGCGACGTAGTCGCTCGAGAACGGCGCGCAGGTCGTCGGGCAGCGGCGACTCCGCCTCGACGGACGCGCCGGTCACCGGGTGCGGGAACGCGAGCCTGGCCGCGTGGAGGAACTGCCGTCCGAGTCCCGGCTCGGGAACGCCGTAGGTCGGATCGCCGGCGACCGGCAGGTCGATCGCCGCCAGATGGACGCGGATCTGGTGCATCCGCCCCGTCTCGAGCCTCACCCGGAGCAGCGCGTGGCGCGGCAGGAGCTCCTCGACCTCGAAGTGCGTGACCGCGTCCCGGGGCGTGTCCGTGTCGAGCGAGATCCGGGTCGGCTCGTTGCGGTCGCGCCCGATCGGCGCCTCGATCCTGCCGCGGCGCGAGCGCGGACGGCCGCGAACGAGCGCCTCGTACTCGCGCTCGAGCGCGCGTTCGCGCACCAGCTCCTGCAGCCCTTCATAGGCCTCCTGCGTGCGGGCCACCACCAAGAGGCCCGAGGTGTCGCGGTCGAGCCGGTGCACGATTCCGGGCCGCTCACGATCCTCCCCGCCCGCGATCCGTCCGAGCAGGGCGTGCACGAGCGTCCCGGTCGAGCGGCCGGCGCCCGGGTGCACGACGAGGCCGGCCGGCTTGTCGACCACCAGGAGGTGCTCGTCCTCGTACGCGAGCCGGACGGGGATGTCCTCCGCGGCGAGCTCACGCTCGGGCTCCTGCTCCTCGAGCTCGACCCGCTCCCCCGGTGTGACGTGCCACGACTTCGGGCGCCGCTCGCCGTCGACGAGGACGCCCGCCTCGATCGCGCGCTCGGCCGCCGCCCGCGAGCCGACGTGATCGGCGACGAACCGGTCGAGCCGGAGCCCGGCCGCCCCGGGCGGCACCACGAGCTCCACCTACGCGCGTCGGTCGGCCGCGACGAGCGCGAGCAGGAGGATCGCGACGCCGACGACGATGAACGTGTCTGCGAGGTTGAACGCGGGCCAGTAGCGCAGGTCGAGGAAGTCCGTCACGTGGCCGAGCCGGACGCGGTCGACGAGATTCGAGACGCTGCCGCCGATCAGCAGCCCCAGCGCCGCCGGCAAGACGGGATGGCGTGCGCCCGAGCGGGCGAAGAACCAGAGCATCCACGTGACTGCGACCGCGGTCAGGAGGATCACGATCGCGGTCGAGTTCGAGAAGAGGCCGAAGGCGATCCCGGAGTTCTGGACGTGGTGGATGGAGAACGGCCCGAGGATGTCGACCGCCTCGCCGAGGGCGAGCCGCGACGCGACGAGGTGCTTCGTCAGCTGATCGGCGAGGACCGCCGCCCCGGCCACGGCGGCGAGCCCGGCCCACTGCGCGGGTCCGGCGGCCAGCGAGCGCTCCGCGACGGAGATCGGCGCCAGTCCGTTCGTCGAGGAGCCGACCCGGACGTCCACCGGCCGCCGAGCACGGATCGGGTCGCTCACCCTCGCTCTTCTCGCCTCTTGCAATCGATGCAGAGCGTCGCCCACCGCATCGCCTCGAGCCGCTCCTCACCGATCGGGTTGCCGCAGGAATCGCAGATGCCGTACGTCCCTTCCTCGATCCGCTTCAGCGCCGCGTCGATCTTCGCCAGCACCTCTTCGGCGTTCTCCTCGAGCCCCTGGTCGAGCTCGCGGTCGTACGTGGCGGTGGCCGTGTCGCCGAGATGGTTGTCGGCGCCCGACGCGTTGATCTCCCCCGTCTCGTCCTCGATCGAGCCCGCGTGCTGCTCGTGGAGGTTCTCGATCGCGGCGACCACGCGAGCGCGTTCCTCCTCGAGCTCCATCCTGAACGTGTCGGTCTCGATCACGACCCCTCCTTTCCAGCGGTCGCCGGCTCGACGGCCGAGGCGAGGCGCCTGTCGATCTCGTCGGGCGCGAGCCCGGCCAACTCGACAATCTTCTCCCGGGCCGCGTGACCCGAAACGACGGAGACGTCGCGCCGCGGGACGTGCAGCGCGGAGGCGAGCAGCTCGACGACCGCGTCGTTCGCGCGGCCGCGCTCGGGAGGCGCCGCAACCGCGAGCTTCCAGCCGTCGCCGTGCCGGCCGACGACCCGCGTCCTCCTTGCACCGGGCGCGACGCGGACCCTCAGGCGAGCGGTCTGGGCCGTCTGTGCCTGCGCCGTCTGTGCCACAGCGGAGAGTCTAGCCCTGGGACGCGGCACCCGATCAGGCCGAGCGGATGTGACCGGGCGGGCCCTGGAACTCACGTGTGTCCTCGCGCCGGGGCCACTGCTCCGGCGGCCGCTCGTCGGTTGCCGGCTGTGCGGGCGGGGCAGCTGCGTCGTCCGGAGCGGGCTGCGTCTCCTCGACGATGTCCAGGGCCGAGCGGAGGAGCGAGCGGACGCGCCGCGCCTCGATGACCAGCCGCTCGCGCTCGCCCGAGGCGCCGCGCTTGATCGAGCGCGCCTCGGCGTGGGCCTCAGCCAGCACGACCTCCGCCTGCTTGGCGGCGGCCTCCTTGACCTCGGCGGCGTTCTTCTCGGCGGAGATGAGCGTCTCCCGGAGCAGGTCCTCCCGCTCCCGCAGGCGCCCGAGCTCGGCCTCGAGCTGCTCGACCCGGTCCGCCAGATCCGCGCGCTCGCGCCAGACGTCCTCGAACGAGACGGCGATCTCGGACAGCGTCCGGTCGACGGCGTCGCGCTTGTAGCCGGCGACGCGTCGGCCGAACCTGACGTGTCTGATCTCGACGGGAGTGAAGGCCATCGGAGCTCCTCTCAGTGGAGTCGATCGAGCGCCGCGGTCAACGCGCGCGCCAGCAGGAACAGAACGAACAGCGCAATCATCGGCGAGAGGTCGAGAGGGCCGAGCGGGGGCAGAAACCGCCGGAACAGCCGCAGATAGGGCTCGCAGACGTCGTGCAGGAACCGCTGGAGCGGGGCCAGCGAGTACGGGACCCGGACCCAGCTCGTCAGGATGTAGACGAACATCAACAGGGCGTAGACGTAGACGAAGACGACCAGGAAGGCCTGGATGCTGTCGATTGCGTCGGCAAGTGGAAGCGTGGCGGAGAGGACGCCCATGCCCGCCCGTTTCGGTTTCCCGGCCCGCTTTCCTACGCCTGGTTGAAGAAGCCGCCGCGCTCGAGGAGGCGCGCACGCTCCTCGGCCGAGACCTCGACGTTCCTGGGCGTCAGGAGAAAGACCTTGTCGGCCACGCGCTGCATGCCCCCGTTGAGGGCGTACGTGAGGCCGCTGGAGAAGTCGATCAGCCGCTTCGAGAGCTCCTGGTCGGCGCTCTGGAGGTTGAGGATCACCGGGATCCCCTCCTTGAAGCGGTCGGCGATCTGCTGGGCGTCGTTGAAGCTCCGCGGCAGCACGAGATGGACGCGGACGTTCGAGCCCACCGCGGCGAGGGCGGGCGCGGGTGCCCTCGACTCGACCGCGCGCGGGCGCCCCCGCGACGGGCGGGCGGGTGCCGCGGCGGCCGGCTCGCTCTCCGTCCAGTCGTCGTAGTCCCGATCGCGGCGGCGCGGAGTCAGCCGGCGGACGTTCGGCCGATCGCTGTACGTCTGCTCGAGCGCCTCGTTCGTCGCGTAGCCGTCCTCGTCCACCCAGTCCTCGTCCTCCTCGGCGATGCCGAAGTAGACGAGCGTGCGGCTCCAGAGATCGCCCAGGCCCATGTCGCCAAGATGTTAACCGCGCCGGGGGCTCGTCTCACGATGCGGCTTCGGTTCAAGGCTCATTGTGAGACGAGTTGTGAGACGGGCTCCACAGCCGCGATCCGACCCGCACGTACGTCGCGCCCTCCTCCGCGGCCACGCGGTAGTCCTGGCTCGTGCCCATGGACAGCTCGCGCAGGCCGTGCTCATCGGCCAGCTCGCGCAGACGCCGGAAGTACGGGCGCGACGCCTCGGGGTCGTCCGAGAGCGGCGGCATGGTCATCAGCCCGCGCGCGTCGGGATAGACCTCGAGCAGGTGCGGCAGCTCCTCCGGCGGGACGCCGGACTTCGTGGGCTCGCCCGAGAGGTTGACCTCGATCAGGGCGGGGATCGTCAGCTTGCGCGCCGCGGACTCCGAGGAGAGCGAGTGGCAGAGCTCGCAGATCGCGTTGACGGTCGGAGCCTTCCGCGACTGCAGGTGGCCGATGAAGTGCCAGCGGAACGCGTCCGCCCAGCGCGCGTGCTTCACCTCGAGATCCTGCGCGCGGTTCTCGCCCACGACCTCCACGCCGGCCTCCGCGAGCGCGCCCAGCCCGTCCGCGTCGACGTACTTCGTGGCGACGACGATCGTGACTGCCTCTCCGACCTCGTCCTGCAGGCGCCTGTACCGCTCGCGGATCTCAGCCGGTGACGACACCGATCACCCCCTGGCGGCCCGTCACGCCGGCGTCGCGCCGATGCGAGAAGAAGAGCTCCGGATGGCACGACGTGCAGAGGTCGACGCGCTCGACCTGCTCCACGCCGGCGCGGCGGAGCGCGCGCTCGGCCGAGCTCCAGAGGTCGAGGTTCCGCCGCTCGAGCACGTCCCGTCCGAAGCGAGCCGCGAACGGCTCGGCGACCTCCAGGCCCACCTCGTAGCAGCACGGCCCGATCGCCGGCCCCACGAAGCCTTGTAACAGACTGTTGCTTGGAACGCGGAGGGTGGCGGCTCCTGCCTCGACGATCCCCTCCAGGAGCCCGCGCCAGCCGGCATGGAGCACGGCGAGGCCCGGCGCGCCGGCCGTGCGGGCGATCGCGATCGGGACGCAGTCCGCAGTCAGCTTCAGCATCGGGATCCCCGGCTCGTCCGTCCAGAGGCCGTCGCCCTTGACGCCCTTCCGGCCCGCCTCCGCCCGATGCACGGTGGCGGAGTGGTGCTGGTAGTTGAGCGTCAGCCGCGCCGGATCGGCGCCGACGGCTACGCAGGCGCGGCGGCGGTTCTCGTCGACGCGGCTCGGGTCGTCCTGCGTCGCCTTGCCGAGGTTGAGCGACGCGTACGGACCGTCGCTGACGCCTCCCTCCCGCGTGGTGAAGACGACCTCGTAGGGCCCCGCAATCTCCCAGCGGATCACCGGGACAGCGTAGGCGAGACCGACCTCGTCAGCGCTTCAGCCCTTCGGCGCGGCGCAGCAGCCACTCCCGCCGGTTCAGCGACGGATCGCCGACGACGTCGTCCAGGAGCTTCCCGAGCACGGCGCCGATCGCAGGACCCTCCGGGTAGCCGAGCTCGATCAGGTCCGAGCCGTCCACGGCGAGGTCGGCGAGCCGGTGCGGGCTCGAGAGCTCTTGCTCGACGACCTTGCGGAAGGCGGCGAGCTCGGCGAGCTCGGCCGCCGGGACGTCCTCGGGGCGCTTGCCGCGCAGGTCGGCGTCCTTGTGGTCGAGCAGATCGAAGGTGAGCTGCTCGCCGTTTCGCGCCAGCAGGCGCCGGGCGCGCAGCGCATCGCCCTTGCCGATGTTGAGCATGTGCCGGCGCACGATGCGGGTCACCTGCGCGCGGAGGGCGTTCGGGTAGCGCAGCCGCCGGAGCGCCTTCGCGGCGAGCTCCGCACCGACCTCCTCGTGCCCCTGCGCGGCCTTGCCCGGCTTGGCATAGAAGTGCAGGCGCCCGTCGTCGCCTCGCCAAGCGACGTGCGGCTTGCCGAGGTCGTGGAAGAGCGCAGCGAGCCGGACGCGGAGCGGAGTGCCCGCATCGGCGGCGGCCTGCACGACTGCGAACGTGTGCTCGTCGACGGTCAGGTCGTGCCAGCGGCTCTCCTGGTCGAAGCCGATCGCCGGGCCGAACTCCGGCAGCAGCTCGACCAGCACGCCGGTGTCTCGGGCCAACCGCAGCGCCCGGGCCGGCTCCCTGCCGAGGAGCAGCTTCGAGAGCTCGCCCATCCCGTCCGCCTGCAGGCCGCCGCCGATGCGCTCGCCCGAGACGAGGCGCACGCTCGGAGCCTCCTCCCGCAGCTGCTCGAGCATCGCCTCGTCGGGCTCGAAGCCGAGCTGCGAGACGAAGCGGAGCCCACGCACGAGCCGCAGCGGGTCCTCGGCGAAGCTTCGCTCGGAGACGGTGCGAAGGACGCCGTTCCGCAGGTCCTCACGCCCGCCGACCGGGTCGACGAGCTCGTCGGTGCCGACGCGCCGCGCGATCGCGTTGATGGTGAAGTCCCTGCGGCGCATGTCGTCCTCGACGGAGACGCCGGGGTCGGCCACGATCACGAAATCGTGCCGCCCCGGGCCCGTCGACTCCTCGCGGCGCGGAGGCGCGAACTCGATCCCCGCGGGGACGAGCGCGCGGATCTCCGGGTCTCGCGGGTAGAGCCGGACCCCGACGAGCCGGTCGGCGACCACGAGATCCTCCGCGTGCCCGTGCCGCCCGAGCCGCTCCTTCAGGCCGGCGGTGTCGACCCCGGGAACGAGGAAGTCCGCGTCCTTCGAGTCCTGCCCGAGCAGCTCGTCGCGCACGGCGCCGCCGACCAGATAGGCCCCGGGCTCGATGGAGCGGACGTAGTCCTCGATCGCCGGCAGCATCCGGGCATTCTGGCTCAGGCGAGGGCGATCGCCTCGATCTCGACGAGGGCGCCCGACGGGAGCCTCGCGACCTCGACGGTCGAGCGCGCGGGCGGCGCGTCGCCGACGTGCCTCGCGTAGACCTCGTTCATGCCGGCGAAGTCGTCGAGGTTCTGGAGGAACACGGTGGTCTTGACGAGGCGGCCGAGACTGGAGCCGGCCTCCTCGAGGATGGCGCGCAGGTTCGCGAGCACCTGCTCGGTCTGCTCGGCGATCGAGCCGCCCGTCAGCTCCTTGTCGCCCGGCTTGAGGGCGAGCTGCCCGGAGACGAACACGAGGCCGTTCGCCTTGATCGCCTGCGAGTAGGGCGCGCCCTGGAACGGGGCGGGCGCCGACTCCGTGCGGACAACGGCTTTCTCCATCCTCTCACTCCCTTTCACGTGGACGACAAGCGAGGCCGAGCGCCGCGCCGAGGGCCTTGAAGATCGCGTCGAGCACGTGCTCCGCGTCGCGGCCCTCGAGCAGCCGCACGTGCAGGTTGAGCCGTGCGCCGTGCGCGAGCGCATCGAGGAAGCGGGCGACGAGATCGGTGCCGAGGCCGCCGACGCGCTGGTCCGTGAGGTCGACGTTCGAGACGACGAGCGGGCGCTCCGTCGCCTCGAGCGCGACGGTTGCGAGCGCCTCGTCCGCGGGCAGCACCGCCCAGCCCCGCCCGGCCGCGCCGTTCGCGCGTAGCAGCGGTGCGAACGCCTCGCCGAGGGCGCGACCGGCGGCGGCGATCTCGTCGTCCGCGGTCCCGGGCTGGACTTCGAGCGTCAGCTCGATCGGCGCCGATTGCGCGAGCACCCACAGGAGATGATCGAGGACTCCGACGCCGGTCGAGACCGTCGCGCGACCGGGACCGCGCGAAACCTGTACCTCCGCCCGGGTCTCCATTCCGCATGGAGCCTACCCTTTGCGACTTTACGACTTTCAACGATGGGCCTTCCGGCTCATGCCGGAGGCGATGACCGGAGTTAACGTCGGCTGTGCGGTCTATGCGGCCATGGAGGGCGTACCTTGCGGCGGTCGTCGCCTTCCTCCTCTGCGCGCCCGGTTCAGCGGCGAGGAGCCCTTTGGCGTGCACATTTGTGGTCGGCTATCACTCCGAAGGGGGACTGCGAGGGGCGCTGCAGCGGCACGACGCGGCCGTCCTCCGCCGCCTGCCGTCGCTGCGCGCTGTCGAGGTTCGCACCACGGACCCGGCCGGTCTGCGCAGCGAGCGCGCGATCCGCTTCGTCGAGCAGGCGCAGACGCGGGTGTCCGCCGCCGAGCCGGCGCTCTCGCCAATGGACGCGGCGCAGGCGCTTCCGTTCGAGTGGCAGTACAGCGCCACGAACGCCGACCGCGTGCCGCTCTGGGTGGAGCAGGCCGCCGCGGCCGTGACGATCGCGGTCGTCGACACGGGCGCCGACCTGAAGGCACCGGACCTCGCGGCCAAGTCGCCAACCACGTTCAACGTGGTCGACGGCAGGACCCGGGTCAGAGACGACGTCGGTCACGGCACTTTCGTCTCCTCGCTCGCGGCCGGCTCGATCTCGAACGGCGAGGGCATCGCCGGCTTCGGAGGCGAGGCCCACCTGATGATCCTGAAGGCGAACCGCGGCCCACGCTCGTTCGACGACGTCGACGAGGCGACTGCGATCGTGTGGGCCGTCGACCACGGCGCGCGGATCGTCAACCTGAGCCTCGGCGGGCCGGAGACCTCGAATGTGGAGCGCAGCGCCATCGAGTACGCGGTCGCGAACGGCGTGCTGCTGGTCGCGGCAGCGGGCAACGGGCACGCACAGGGCGACAGGCCGGAGTACCCGGCCGCGCTGCTGCAGCCGGTCGGCTCCGACGGGGCCCCCGGGACAGGGCTCTCCGTGGGTGCCTCCGATCGCAGCGGCGCTCGGGCCTCCTTCTCGAACGCCGGCTCGACGGTCTCCCTGGTCGCTCCCGGCGCGTCGGTCCTCGGCGCGATCGCGGCCTCCTCGACGCTCTCGTTCCAGCGCGTCGCTCTTCCAGGATCGCACGCGGGGAGGTACGGCTACGGCAGCGGCACCTCGTACGCGGCGCCCCAGGTCGCCGGCGCAGCCGCGCTCGTGTGGGCGGCGAATCCGCTGCTCACCGCAGCGCAGGTCGCCGAGGTGCTCCGGCGAAGCGCGACAGGAGGCGGCGCCTGGAACCCGGACACGGGCTACGGCGTGCTCGACGTCGCGGGCGCGGTGACGCTCGCCGGCGCGACGACAGGGACTGCGACCCCCGCCGTCCGGCTCGACGGAAGTCGCAGCGGCAACCGGCTGCGTCTCGGCTGGTCGGGTGTCGGGGCGGCGAGCTACCGCCTGAAGGTCAGCGTCGACGGAGGCGCGGCACAGCTCGTCCCGACGGGGCCGCGGCCGTCGGCGAGCTACACGGTCTTGGGAGGTCATGCGTACACCTTCACGGTCGACGCGCTCGACGCAGGCGGCGCGCCGGTGGCGACGTCGTCCCCGTACGCCGTCGGCCCGGGCCGAGGGCAGCCCAAGCTGCTCCGGACGTCGAAGCGGTAGCCGCAAGCCTCTAGGTGGGGACGCGCTCGATGTGCGCGCCGAGCGCGCGCAGGCGCTCGTCGATGCGCTCGTAGCCCTTGTCGATCTGATGCGCCGCGCCGATCGTCGAGCGGCCGTCGGCGCAGAGCGCCGCCAGCAGCATGGCCATTCCGGCGCGGATGTCCGGGCTCTCCATCCGCTGGCCGACGAGCTTCGCAGGCCCGGTGACGACGGCGCGGTGCGGGTCGCAGAGGATGATCCGCGCCCCCATCGCGACCAGCTTGTCCGTGAAGAAGAGGCGGCTCTCGAACATCTTCTCGAAGACGAGCACGGTGCCGAACGCCTGGGTTGCGACGGTGAGCGCGATCGACGTCAGGTCGGCCGGGAACGCAGGCCACGGGCCGTCCTCGATCTTCGGGATCGCACCGCCGAGGTCGTCCTGCACGAGCAGCTGCTGCTCGGCCGGGACGTGCACCGTCGTCTCGCCCACCTCCACGGCCACGCCGAGGCGCTCGAAGGCCATCAGGATGGAGCGCAGGTCGGTGGGCTCGGCCTCCTCGATCGTCACCTCCCCGCCGGTGACGGCGGCAAGGCCGATGAAGCTCCCGACCTCGATGTGATCGGTGCGGATGCTCCACTCGCCGCCGCGGAGCGCGGCGACGCCCGCGATCCGGAGCACGTTCGACTCGATCCCCTCGATCTGCGCGCCGAGCGAGACGAGGAAGCGGCAGAGATCCTGGATGTGCGGCTCGCAGGCGGCGTTGCCGATCACCGTCTCGCCGGGCGTGAGCACGGCGGCCATGACGGCGTTCTCGGTCGCCATCACCGACGCTTCGTCGAGGAAGATGTGCTTCCCCTGCAGGCTCTCGCCGCGGATCTCGTAGCGATCGGCCAGCTCGATCTCGGCGCCCAGCTCGGCGAACGCGTGGATGTGGGGATCGAGCCGGCGGCGGCCGATCACGTCGCCGCCGGGGGGCGGCATCGTCGCGCGCCCGAAGCGCGCGAGCAGCGGGCCGGCGAGCAGGAACGAGGCGCGGATCGTCTTGCAGAGGCGCTCGTCCGGTGTCCAGCTCTCGACGTCGGCGGTGTGCACGCGGACGTCGTTCGCGCCCGTCCAGGTCACGTCGGCGCCGAGGTCGACCAGCAGCTCGACCATGGTGTCGACGTCGCGGATGCGGGGCACGTTCGTCAGCGTCACCGGCTCGCTCGTGAGCAGGCAGGCAGCGAGGATCGGCAGCGCCCCGTTCTTGTTCCCGGCGGCCCGGACCGTTCCGGAGAGGCGACGGCCGCCCTCGATCAGGAACGACTCCATCAGTGCGGGAGCGACAGCGGTCTCGGGCACCGAGGTAGGCTAGCGGACATGGACGTCCCCACTCGCGAGCAGGCCTGGGACACCCTCACTCGTTACACCAAGAGCGAATCCCTCCTCCGTCACGCGCGCGCCGTCGAGGCCTCGACGCGGTGGTACGCACGGTATTTCCACGAGAACGAGGAGGCCTGGGGAGACGCGGCGCTCCTGCACGACTTTGACTACGAGCTCCACCCGACGCTGGACAAGCACCCGCAGGACGGCGCCCCGCTCCTGCGCGAGGAGGGCTATCCCGAGTGGCTAATCGAGACGGTGCTCTCACACGCGGAGCACCTCGGGCTGCCGCGCGACACGCCGCTCAAGAAGACGCTGTTCGCCTGCGACGAGCTGTCGGGCTTCGTGCACGCGTGCGGCCTCGTGCGCCCGACGGGCCTCGACGGCCTGGAGCCGAAATCGGTCAAGAAGAAGCTCAAGCAGCCGTCCTTCGCGGCGGGGGTGCACCGGGACGAGGTCTACGCGGGCGCCGACCTGCTCGGGCTCGCGCTCGACGACCACATCCGCAACGTGATCGAGGCACTGCAGCCGATCGCGGCCGAGCTCGGTCTGCGCACGTCCCAGGACGAAGACGAGTCAGCCCAGGACGCGTCAGCCCAGTCCGTCGAGCAGTCGCCGTAGATCGTCCTCGTTCGTCCACCAGCCCACCGAGGCGCGGACGAGGCTGGAGCCGGGGATCTCGCGGACGACGACGTCCTGCGCGGCGAGGCTCTTGACCGTCTCTGCCGGGTCGCCCTCCGGACGGAACGAGACGAGCGTCGCCTGGTTCTCGTCGGTGACGACGTCGAGGCCGGCGTCCAGCAGCAGCGCGCGCAGACGGCCGGCCGTCTCGCCCGCCCACTCGTGGCGATCCTCTGGCAGGTCGGTCAGCGCCGCCTCCATCCCGGCCAGCGCGGGTGACGGGATCCAGCCCTGGTCGAAGCGGGCGGCGCCGGCCTTCGGCTCGAAGGTCGCCGCCTCGAGGTCGTAGGTCTCGGCCGCGAAGTAGC
Organism: uncultured Actinomycetes bacterium; assembly: GCA_963704025.1. GTDB lineage: Bacteria > Actinomycetota > Thermoleophilia > Gaiellales > Gaiellaceae > CAVPGP01. The sequence continues at coordinate 295,384 of CAVPGP010000002.1, forward strand.
TGACCTGTGAGAAGCCGAGCGCCTCGGGCTCGCGGACGACGAGGCCTCCCGTCGAGTCCGGCCCGCAGAGCCACTTCTGGCCGGAGATGGTCGTGAAGTCGACCAGCGTCGCGTCGACGGGGATCGCGCCCACGGACTGGGCGCCGTCGACGAGGGTCGGGACGCCCGTCGCCGCGCGCAGCTCGGCTGCCGGAAGCGCGTTGCCCGTCAGCCACGAGACCGCGGAGAGGGCGAGCAGCTTGGTGCGCGGCGTGATCTTCGCGCGGATGAGGTCGAACGCCCCGGCCGCCGGCCGCCCGCGCAGGTGCGCCACCTCGACGCGGGCGCCGGAAGCGACCAGCGGCCCGATCAGGCCGAAGTGCTCGACGTCCGTCGTCACGACCTCGTCGCCCGGGCCGAGACGGAGGCCGCCGACGACGATGTTGACTCCGTCCGTCGTCGAGCGCGTGAGCGCGACCTGCTCCGGCTGCGCACCGACCTGCTCTGCGAGCCGGACACGTACGCGGTCGCGCGCCTCGACGAGTGCGTCGAACCAGGGCTTCCCCGAGCGGCCGCATTGGACGTCGGCGCGCTGCTGGGCGTCGACCGCGTCGATCGTCGCCTGCGCGAGCGGGCCGAAGGTGCCCGCATTCAGATACGCGACCCGCTCGAGCAACGGGAACCTGGCCCGGCCTGCCTGCACCCTTGCGTCCACGGTCACTCGATCGTCACCTCCACCGGCGAGTGGTCGGAGAGCAGTCTGCCCTGAACCTCACGCCGCTCGTCGGGCCAGCGCTGCACCGGCGTGGACGTCGCACCGCGAACGAGCACGTGGTCGATGCCGGGGCCGGCATTCGAGAAGCCCCACTCCGGGCCGACGAGGTCGTGGAGCGTGCGCGAGCGCAGGAACGCGACGTTGAAGTCGCCGGCGAGCACGACGACGTCCTCCGGCGCGGCGAGCCCGTCGACGAACGTGGCCGCGCGCAGCAGCTCGGCGTCCGGCAGGCGCTGGTCCGGTGGATAGCTGGTGGCGTGCAGGTTGCCGAGCCAGGCGGTCCGCCCGTCCGGGAGGCCGAGGTGCACGGCCTGGACGATCCGCCGCTCCTTGGCCCAGGCCAGCCGCGCGATCACGTCGAGCCCGAGCCGGCGTGCCTGCGCGACGCGGAAGCGGCGCGGGTTCAGCGCCTCGACCCGATGCGCGAGGATGCGCAGCCCGGGACGCAGCAGGATCGCGTTCGCCTGGCCCGAGAAGGCGGAACGCACGAGCCCGTGGTTCAGGCCGGTGAGCGCCCTTCCGATCGTCGCGGTGCACGGCAGCGGCCCGAGCATCGGCCGCGCTGCGACGTCTGCGACCGCCTGCATCCCGCTCCACGCCGCGAGGTGCTCGAGCGCCCACACCGGCAGCTCCTGGAGCGCCACGACATCCGGCTCGTCCGCGACCGCGAGCTCGATCATCGCGCGGACGAACGCCCGCCGCTGCGGCGGCTTCGTGTTCCCGTGGAAGAGGTTCCAGCTCCGGACGAGCACCGGACTAGGCTAGTCGCGCATGCGCGTCGTGATCGCAGACCCGGGCGCCTTCACGCCGCCGTACGACCACGAGCTCGCCGCGGCCCTGGCCCGTGCGGGCGCGGACGTCGAGCTCGTCACGTCGCGCTTCCGCTTCGGCGAGTCGCCTCGGCCGGACGGCTATGTGCGCAGCGAGCTCTTCTACCCGCTCTCGTCGCGGGCGTTCAGGCGCTCGCGCCTGCGGCTGCCCTTGAAGGCGGCCGAGCACCCGCTGGGCATGCTGCGGCTGGCGCGGCGGCCGGCAGACGTCGTCCACTTCCAGTGGCTGACGGCGCCGCAGGCCGACGAGCACCTGCTGCTCGTGCGGCGGCCGACGGTCTTCACCGCGCACGACCTCCTCCCGCGGCGGACCGCGTCGAAGCGAGATCTCTGGCGCAGGCTCCTGGCCCGGTTCGACCGCGTCGTCGTGCACAGCGAGCGGGGGCGCGAGACGCTGGCCGAGCTCGGCGTGGACGCGCGCGTGATCGCGCACCCCGTCTTCCCGAGCGACCCGCCGCGCGCCGACGACGGCCGCACCCTGATCAGCCTCGGCCTGATCCGTCCCTACAAGGGCCTGGCCGACGCGATCGAGGCGACGAAGCGGATCGACGGCGCCCACCTCGTCGTCGCGGGCGAGCCCACCGAGCCGATGGAGCCGTACCGGGCGGCTGCCGGCGACCGCGCCGACTTTCGGCTCGGCTTTCTGCCGGAGGCCGAGCTCGACCGCGCGCTGGGCGAGTCGACGGTCGCGCTCTTCCCCTACCGCGCCGAGCTCGACCAGAGCGGTGCGCTCCTGCGCGCGCTCGGAGCCGGGGTGCCGGCTGTCGTCTACGACGTCGGCGGCCTCGGTGAGCTCGTCGGCCGCTACGGAGCGGGACGGGTCGTCAGGCCGGGAGACGTCGAGGGGATGGCGGCGGCCGCGCGTGAGCTCCTCGACGATCCGGCCGCGCTCGAGGCCGCCCGGGCCGGGGCTGCCAGCGCCCGTGCGACACTCACCTGGGACGCGGCGGCCGCCGCACACCTCGACCTCTACCGCGAGCTCCAGTGAGCATCTTCCGCCGCAGCCGCTTTCGCGACGTGATCGAGCGCCAGCTCGACCTGTTCGTCGACGACCACACCGACGTGATCGACGAGACGGACGAGCGCCTTGCGGCGTACAACGCGGCCGACCGCGACGAGGCGGAGGAGCTCTACGGCGACTATGTGGACGCGGTCGAGACCGGGACGGAGCTCCTCGCCGACATGCGCGACCGCTACGGCTCGACGCTGGCGGAGGCCGACGCGGAGCAGTACGAGGCGGAGTTCAACCGCGCCGTCGGCAAGCGCCTCCCGCGCTTCGCGCTCGAGATCGAAAACCGGTGACGCTCGCCGACGAGATCGCGGAGCGGTTCGCCTGGGTGGACGGCCATGCGGACATGTGGCGTCTCTTCGGCGACCCGGTCCTGTTCGGGAGGATCGCCGAGGCGCTCGCCGATCCCTTCCGCGACGAGCGGGTGACGGTCGTGTGCGGCATCGAGTCGCGCGGATTCATCCTCGGAGGCGCGGTCGCACGCGAGCTCTCGGTCGGCTTCGCCGCGATTCGCAAGCGGGACGGGCTCTATCCCGGGCCGAAGATCGAGCTCCGAACGGAGCCGGACTACCGCGGCAACCGGAACGTCCTCCGCCTCCAACGGCGCGCGATCCGCCCGGGCGACCGTGTTCTCCTGGTCGACGACTGGGCCGAGCGCGGCAGCCAGGCCCGCGCGGCGGTCGCGCTCGTGGAGCAGTGCGGCGGCGTCGTCGCGGGCCTGTCGGTGATCGTCGACCAGCCCGACGCTCACGAAGGGCTGCCGCGCGTGCACGCCCTTGTCCCTGCCCGTGCACTCGGGCCGAGCGACGTGTGACGATTGGGCGCGGATGCCACGCCTGATCGAGGACTACGCGCTCATCTCGGACCTCCAGACCGCGGCGCTGATTCACCGCGGGGGGTCGGTCGACTGGTGCTGCTTCCCCCGCTTCGACTCGGACGCCTGCTTCGCCACGCTGCTCGGGCACCGGCGTCACGGCCGCTGGCTCGTCGCACCGGTCGGGCGGGCGGTCCCCACCCGACGGTACCGCGACTCCTCCCTCGTGCTCGAGACCGAGTGGGAGACGGCGCAGGGAAGCGTCCGCGTCGTCGACTTCATGCCGCCGCGCGGCGAGGCACCCGACATCGTGCGCATCGTCGAAGGGCTCTCCGGCCGCGTGCGCATCCGCTCGGAGCTCGTGATCCGGTTCGGCTACGGCAAGATCGTCCCCTGGGTGCGGCGCGTGGACAGCGCGCGCGTCGCGACGGCCGGCCCGGATGCGCTCTGCTTTCGGACGCCCGCTCCGATCCACGGCGAGAACTTCACGACCGTGTCCGAGTTCGAGCTCGAGGCGGGCGAGCGGATGCCGTTCACGCTGACGTGGTTCCCCTCCCATCGCGAGCTGCCCGCGGCCTTCGATCCGGACGAAGCGCTCCGCGAGACGGAGCGCTTCTGGTCCGACTGGACGTCGCGCTGCGCCTACGAAGGCCCCTACCGCGAGGCGGTCGTCCGGTCGCTCGCGACGCTGAAGGCGCTGACGTACGAGCCGACGGGCGGCATCGTCGCCGCGCCGACCACGTCCCTCCCGGAATGGCTCGGCGGTGTCCGCAACTGGGACTACCGGTACTGCTGGCTGCGCGACGCGACGCTGACCCTGCTCGCCCTGCTGAACGCGGACTACATCGACGAGGCGGGCGCCTGGCGCGAATGGCTGCTCCGCGCGGCCGCGGGCGATCCGGACGACCTCCAGATCATGTACGGGGTCGCCGGCGAGCGGCGGCTGCTCGAGTGGGAGATCCCGTGGCTCCCCGGCTTCGAGAGCTCGCGGCCGGTCCGGGTGGGAAACAGCGCCGCGGAGCAGCTTCAGATCGACGTCTACGGCGAGGTGGCGGATGCGCTCTACACGGCGCGCACGCGCGGCCTGCACGGGTCGATGCCGGGCTGGGAGCTCGTGCGCAAGATGCTGCTGCTGCTCGAGAGGCGCTGGCGCGAGCCGGACGAGGGGATCTGGGAGATCCGCGGCGAGCGGCGCCACTTCACGCACTCGAAGGTCATGTCGTGGGTCGCGTTCGACCGCGGGATCAAGCTCTGCGAGGAGTTCGGCAGACAGGGCCCGGTCGAGCGCTGGCGGGCCGTCCGCGACGAGATCCAGACTGACGTCTGCCGCCACGCGTGGAACGAGGACCTCGGCTCCTTCTCGCAGTCGTACGGCAGCGACGAGCTCGATGCGAGCCTCCTGCTGCTGCCGCTCGTCGGCTTCCTGCCCCCGAACGACCCGCGGATCCGGGGCACCGTGCACGCTGTCCAGGAGCGGCTGTCGTGGAACGGCTTCCTGCTCCGCTACCGCTCGGAGGACGGTGTCGACGGGCTGCCGAGCGGCGAGGGCGTCTTCCTCCCGTGCTCGTTCTGGCTCGTGGATGCACTGGCGTTGGACGGGCGGATCGATGAGGCCACCGAGCTCTTCGAGCGGCTGCTGGCGGTCCGGAACGACCTCGGGCTGCTGTCGGAGGAATACGACCCCGACGCGCGGCGGCTGCTCGGCAACTTCCCCCAGGCGTTCTCGCACATCGCGCTCGTGAACAGCGCGTACAACCTGGCGCGGCCCGGCAGCGGCGCGCCGATGCCCGAGACCGCCGAGCCTGAGAGCGTCGAAGGAGCGTCCTAGCGGCGCGTCGGTCGGAGCTGGCCTAGCGATGCCCGAAGTGATGGGCCGCCGGCAGTGCGGCTCCGACCTCCGCCGTCGCGGCGACCTTGCGCGCGAGCGGGCCCAGCGTCTGCAGCTCGCTCACGAGCACGTTCCGGTTGTCGCCCACGCGTTCGTAGCGCCCCCGGGCAAGGATCAGCGGCTCGCCGCGGACGACGGCGCGATACCGCTCGTAGACGTCGGGCGGGACGATCAGGTTCATCTGACCGAACTCGTCCTCGATCAGCATGAAGACGACCCCCTTCGCCGTGGCCGGACGCTGGCGCGCGATCGCCATCCCCGCGACGGCGACACGCCGCCCGTGCGCCTGTTCCAGCAGCTCCTCGCTCGACAGGACGCCGCCGGCCAGGTGGGGCCGCAGGAGCGTCAGCGGGTGGATCCCGACGGAGATCGAGGTGTGCTTGTAGTCGGCGAGCATCCGCTCCCACTCGGTTTGCTGCGGCAGCTCCGGCACCTCGGCGGTGGGCTCGAGCGGGAGCGTCAGCTGGCGGTTGCCGTGGCCGGCGCTCTCGCCGCGGGGCGCCACGCCCAGCCGCCAGAGCAGCTCGCGGCGGGGGCCCCACTCGTCGCAGGCGCCCGACGCGACGAGCGCCTCGAGCGCGGCCTTGTCCACCTCGGCGCGGCGTGCGAGGTCCGCCACGTCGCGGTACGGCTGGCCGGCGGCGACCGTCAGCGCCTCGTCCTCGCCGACCGAGCTGACGTAGCCGAGCCCGACGCGGACCGCCGCCTCCTGCACCGAGCACTTGGCCTCCGACAGGTTCACGTGAGGCGGGCGTACCTCCACCCCGCGCCGCTGGCCGTCCCGGACGAGTGACGCCGGTGGATAGAAGCCCATCGGCTGCGCGTTCAGCAGCGCACAGAGGAACTCGGCCGGATAGTGGTGCCGCAGCCAGGCCGACTGGTACGCCAGCAGGCCGAACGCGGCCGCGTGCGACTTCGGGAAGCCGAAGCCGGCGAAGCCGACGAGCTTGTCGTAGATCACGTGCGCCGTCGCCTCGTTGATCCCGTTGGCGCGGCAGCCGTCGACGAACCGCGGGCGGAACGCCTCGATTGCCTCCTCGCTCCGCTTGCGGCTCATCGCCCGGCGCAGGCCCTCCGCCTCGCCGATCGAGAAGCCCGCGGACGCCATCGCCACGTCGAGCACCTGGTCCTGGAAGACGACGACGCCGAGCGTGTCCTGCAGCGGCTCGCGCAGCGACTCGTGCTCGACGGGCCAGACGAACGACGGGTCGGCGCGCAGCCGGCGCCGATGCTCGATGTAGGGATGCACCGCCTTGCCCTGGATCGGCCCCGGCCGGACGAGCGCCACCTGGACCGTCAGGTCGTCGAGCGACTCCGGCCGCGTCTGCAGCAGCGACTGCATCTGCGCGCGCGACTCGATCTGGAAGTCGCCCACGGTGTCCGCGGCCTGGATCTCTGCGTAGACGGGCTTGTCGTCGAGGGGAATGAGCGAGAGGTCGATCGGCTCGCCGCGCAGGCGTGCGATCTGGTCGACGCACTCCTCGACGGCCGAGAGCATCCCCAGGCCGAGCAGGTCGATCTTGAGGAAGCCGGCATCCGAGCACGAGTCCTTGTCCCACTGGCAGAGCTGGCGCCCGGCCATCGCGGCGGGCTGCACCGGTACGAGGTCGATCAGCGGCCGCGTCGAGATCACCATCCCGCCCGGGTGCTGCGAGACGTGGCGCGGCAGGCCGGCGATCTCCTTGCAGAGCACGGCGAACGCACGCCACCGCGGCGAGAGGAGCTTGCGCCTCGCGTCGGGGAGCCGCTCGAGCTCTTCGGGGATCGCCTGCGCGTGCCAGCCGTCGGTGACGCGGGCGAGCCGCTCCAACTCGGCGTAGGGCAGGCCGAGCGCCTTGCCGACGTCGCGGATCGCGCCCCTGCTCCGGTAGGTGGCGAAGCTCGCGACGAGCGCCGCGTGCCTGCGGCCGTACCGCTCGGTGACGCGGACGATCAGCTTCTCTCGGATGTCGCGCGGGAAGTCGAGGTCGATGTCCGGCACCGACGACATCTCGTCGTTGATGAAGCGCCCGAGCGAAAGGTTGTTCCGCACCGGGTCGACGTGCGAGAGGCCGGTCAGGTAGCAGACGATCGAGCCGACCGAGCTGCCCCGCCCGCGGCCCGGCGGCAGCACGTGCCGCGGCGAGCCCGGCCCGCGCACCTCGAGCGCGCACTCGCGGGCGAGCTCGAGCACCTCCCAGTGGAGGAGGAAGAACCCGGAGAGGCCGATCTTGGCGATCAGCTGCAGCTCGTCTTCGAGCCGCTCGCGCGCGGCGCGCTTCAGACCGTTGAGATCGCGGTAGCGCTCCGTGAAGGCGATGTCGCAGATGCGGCGGAGCTGCACGTCCGCTGGATCGGGGCCGTCGGAGAAGTCGGGGTAGCGGTAGCCGAGCTCGTGGGTGAGGTCGAATGTGCAGCGCTCGGCGATCTCGCGCGTGCGCTCGACGGCGTCGCGCGGCAGGCGGTCGAGCATCGCCTCGGCCGGCAGCAGCACCGACTCGTGGTTGCCGCGCCGCTCGCGCTCGCAGCCGTCGAGCGAGGTGCGGTTCCTGATCGCGACGAGCACGTCCTGGAGCGCCGCCCGGCGCGGGTGGTGCGCGTGCACGTCGCCGGTGGCGACCACGGGGACGCGCAATGCCTCGGCGAGGTCGTGCAGCGCGGCGTTCCGGCGCGCGTCCCCGCGCTCGTAGGGGCGCTGCAGCTCGACGTAGAACCGGTCGGCGAAGGCGCCGGCGAGAGCTGCCGCGCCGTTCGGGTCGTGCACGCCGAGCCCGTGCCGGGCGCAGCCGGAGAGGCAGACGAGCCCGTCCGCGTGCTCTGCGACGAACGACGGCGAGACGGACGGCTCGAGCAGGACACGGTGCTCCTTCCCCTCCGGCCTCGTGCCCGCGTGCGCCTCGGTGAGGATGCGGCAGAGGTTCTCGTAGCCGCGCCGCGACTCGACGAGCAGCGTCACGTGCGTGTCGTTGCTGAATCCCGCTCCGGCGCCGGCAAAGCCGGCACCTCCGCCGCTGAATCCCGCTCCGGCGCCGGCAAAGCCGGCACCTCCGCCGCTGAATCCCGCTCCGGCGCCGGCAAAGCCGGCACCTCCGCTCTTCGGCGGCTCCGTCGAGCCTCGGCCGCTGAGCGTCACCTCGGCGCCGGTGATCGCGCGCAGGCCGAGGTGCTTCGCCGCATACGCGAACTCGAGCGAGCCGTAGACGCCGTTGTGGTCGGTGAGCGCGAGCGCCTCGTATCCGAGCTCGACCGCGCGCGCGGCGAGCTCCTCGGGCAGCGACGCCCCGTCGAGGAACGAGTACGAGGAGTGAGCGTGAAGCTCGACGTAGCGCTCGACGGAGCTCATACGATCTCCGCATGAGCGACGTGCTGGAGCGGCTGGGCCGCCGGACGGAGGTGCTGGCGGACCTCGAGCAGGTCGCCGTGTTCGAGTTCCTCCGCGACGGGGGCACGCCCGGTGCGGGCCCGCACTTCCACGCGGAGCACGTCGACTCGTTCATCGTGCTGGCAGGCGAGCTCGAGGTGCTGACCGCCGGTGAGCCGCTGACGCTGCAGGCGGGCGAGGCGGTCGCGGTGCCGCCGGGCGTCGTGCACGGGTTCCGCAACCGGTCGTCCGCGCCCATGCGGCTGCTGAACGTCCACGCGCCGTCGATGCGGTTCGTCGAGTACCTGCGCCGCATGCACGCGGGCAAGCACGTCGACGCCGCCGCGTACGACCAGTACCCGGCGGAGGATGCGCCCGGCGGCGATCCCGTCGTCGTCCGGCGAGGCGGCGGGGAGCGCTTCGACCGCGGCAACCGCGTCGTCACGATCCTCTTCGACCTGCCGCAGCTCTCGCTGCTCGAGATCGCGTTCGACCCCTCGTTCGAGGTGCCGCCGCACTCGCACGACGACCAGACCGACTCGTTCTACGTGCTGGACGGCGAGGTCGAGTTCGCGCGCGGCGACGAGACGCTCCACGCCGGCCCGGGCGCGTTCTTCGCGGCGCCGCCAGGCACGCTGCACGGGTTCCGCAACGCCGGAACGAGCCGCGCCCGGGTGCTGAACCTGCACGCGCCGGACGCCGGCTTTGCCGGCTCGGTGCGGAACCAGTAGACGTCCCCCCAACCTGGTCGGGTACCAGGTACCGATTCCGGTTCTCAAGAGAGAAATGCCCGCACAGGCGGAATTCCTGCCTCGCCCGTACCTGGTCGGGTACCAGGTACGGATTCTGGTTTACAAATCACAGCGCCGGTTAGTCGACGGCGATGCGGTCCTAGGCACATGTCTGTTCCTAGGCACACGTTGTCCCTAGGCACGCTGCGTGAACCATGCCCCGCCGTCGTGGAAGACGACGGCGTTGCGCCCGTCCTCGAGCACGACGTCGAAGTAGCGGCGGCTGATCGGCTCGTCCGTCCACCAGCGGTCGACCACGCGCCACTCCTCGCGCAGCACGGCGACGGCGCAGCGGTCGACCAGTCGCGGAGCTCCGTCCACCGCCGCCTCGACGAGCGCAGCCCGCGGCTCGTTCAGCCGTCGAGTCGTCGCCCGGCCGGGATTCATTCGTCCCGCGGGACCAGCAGAGCGCGCGCTTCCGGGATGCGCGACCACGGCGTCACCTCCACCACCGACGAGACCCCGCCCGTGCCGACACTCGACCGCACCTGGCGCAATCCCTCTCGGAGCCGGCCGCGCAGGTCGTCGCTGCTCGTCTCTCCGAGTGGGCCCGCCTTGAGCAGCTCGAGCTGCTGCCCCTCGTGCTCGGCCAGCTCGAGCAGCTCGACCTGCAGCGACGTCACCGGGCCCGGCAGCTCCGCGAGCTTCGGGATCACCACCAGGCGCAGCCGGGCCGGCTCGGCCGTCGGCTCGCGCAGCGTGATCGTCCGGCGCCAGGAGCCGCCGCCGACGAGCTTCGCCTGGAGGCCGAGCTTGCGCGGCGGCTTCCCGTGCCGGTCCTCGCGGGCGAGCACGCGCTCGATCAGGACGCCCAGCCCGCGCCGGAGGGTCAGCTCGTTCCCGACCGACTCCGGGAAGGCGAGCGACTCCGCAAGCGGCTCGACCGGGCGGCGCGGGTTGACGCCGCCGTCGTCCTCTCCTCTCGCCAGGCTCCAGGCGCGCCGGCCGTCCGGCCCCAAGCGTTCGGCAACGGCGCCACCCGGGAGCCCGGCAAGCTGCCCGATCCTCCGCACGCCCAGCTCCTCGAGCTCCTCGTACCGTTCCCGCTCCAACGGGAGCAGGGTCAGCGGGAGCGGTGCGAGAAACTCGCGCGCCGGCTTGTCCGAGACGATCAACGCCTGGCCGCCCCGCGCCACCGACGCCGCGGCGAGAGCGGCGAAGCGGCGCTCGGCGGCGCCCGCGCGGGCCTCCCACGGCTCGCCGAGCGCGCGCAGCGCGCGCTTGAGCGCGGGGTCGAGACCGCCGTAGAGGCGCTCGACGCCGTCCGTCTCGAAGTAGACCGTGCCCGGCTCGTCCGGCTCGACTGCGAAGCCACAGTCCTCGAGCCGGCGGAGCAGCCCCTCCCACTCCTGCTCGACGGCCGCGGGGTCGCGGTCGACCAGGACGAGCTCCGGGCACGTCGCAAGCGCCTCTCCCAGCCGCATGCCGGGACGGACCCCTGCGTTCTCCGCGATCGCCGTCACGGGACCAAGGAGCGGCTCCCTTCCCGGCTCCGGCGCGAGTGCGGCAGCCCGGAGCATGAGCTCCGGCCGGGCCCGCAACGCCGCGCGCAACGCGAAGCCGGGGATGAGGATGCAGGCGATCACGGGAACGTATGTTCTACACGAACACACGTTCCCCTGTCAAGGGATGATCGCCAAGCCCGGGGCGCCAGGCTCAGCCGACCCCGATCGCCTCCGCGAGCTCGCGTGAGATGGCGTGCTCTCCCTTTCCGGCACGAAGCGTCACGGGACCGCCGAAGGGTGCCTGGGCTGTCACCTCGATCCTGCGGCCGGGGACGAGTCCGAGGCCGTGCAGGTACCGCAGGAGCTCTGCGTCGCCGTCGGGGACGTGCGCGATGACCGCTGCCTCGCCCGGCTCGAGCGACAGCAGCGTCCGATCGCTTGCGGCGGGAGCGAGCCGGAGCTTCGCGTCGGGGATCGGATGGCCATGCGGATCGTGAGTCGGGTACCCGAGCAACGCATCGATGCGCCGTTCGAGCTCCTCCGAGAGCGCATGCTCGAGCCGGTCGGCTTCCGCGTGGAGCTGGTCGAGCGGGACGCCGAGGACTTCGGCGAGGTACCGCTCGAGCAGGCGGTGGTGCCGGATCAGCTCGAGCGCGACCCGGCGTCCCGCGTCCGTCAGCGCGACGCCGCGGTACGGCACGTGCTCGACCAGGTCGAGGGCCGCCAGGCGCTTGAGCATCACGCTCGCCGACGCGGGGCTGACCTGCATCGCCTGGGCCACGCTCGACGTGGTGGCGCGGGCGCCGGCGGACTCGAGCTTGTAGATCTCGCGCACGTAGTGCTGGATCGCCTCGGTCAGCGGCTCGGTGGTCTTTGCGCTCATGACAGGATTAGTTTACCCTGCGTCAGGGATTTAGATTTGGCTAACAAACTGACGCGGACAGGGCTCATCGCCGGCGCGGCACCGCTCCTCGCGGCGGGTCCGCTCGCCAGGTTCGCCCTCGCCGACGGGCACGCGGAGCACGAGCACCTGGCCTCCCACATGGGCCACGAGCACGCCGCGACAGGGCATGCTGCCATGATCGGCGACCAGGCTCCTGCCGTCGGCGGCCCGCACGACCTCGACGCCCTCCTGTACCCGCCAGAGCCGCTCCCGCACCGGCCGGGGCGGGTTCGCGAGTACACGCTGACGGCGATCGACAAGGACATCGAGATCGCGCCCGGCGTCTTCTTCCCGGCGTGGACGTACAACGGAACCGTTCCCGGGCCGGTGATCCGGGCGACCGAGGGCGACCTGCTCCGCGTCCGCTTCGTCAATGCCGGCTCGCACCCGCACACGATCCACTTCCACGGCATTCACCCCGCCGACATGGACGGCGTCTTCGAGATCGTCCAGTCGGGCGGCGAGTTCACCTACGAGTTCGAGGCGCGCCCGGCCGGCGTCCACCTCTACCACTGCCATTCGACACCGCTGAAGAAGCACATCCACAAGGGCCTCTACGGCGCCTTCATCATCGACCCGAGGGAACCGCGGCCGCCCGCCCAGGAGCTGGTGCTGGTGATGAACGGCTACGACACCGACGGGGACGGCAGCAACAACTTCTACACCGTCAACGGCCGCAGCTTCTACTACGCGAGGTATCCGATCGCGGTCAGGCGCTCGAAGCGCGTTCGCCTCTACCTCGTGAACCTGACCGAGTTCGACCCGATCAACAGCTTCCACCTCCACGCCGACTTCTTCCACTACCAGCCCACCGGCACCGGGGAGCACTGGGAGTACACCGACACCGTCATGCAGTGCCAGGGCCAGCGCGGCGTGATCGAGATCGAGTTCGCCAACAGGGGCCTCTTCATGTTCCACGCCCACCAGTCCGAATTCACCGAGCTCGGCTGGATGGGCTTCTTCGACGTCACCGACTGATGGTTGCGCGCGCGGACACCGGCTCGGGCGGCGCGCGGTGGCGGCTCTGGGCGCTGGGGCCCCTCCTGCTGCTCGTCGCGGTCGTCGCCGGCTTCTCGGCGTGGGGCGGCTCCGTCACCGGCTTGCTCGGCCGCAACCCGCCGCCTGCGGACAGGTTCGACATCCGTCGAGTGGCGTTCAAGCCGGGCGAGATCCGGATCAAGGTGACGAACCCGCAGAACGACGATCTGACGATTGCCTCGCTCACCGTCGACGACGCCATCGTCCCGTTCACCCTCGACGGGCCGGCCACGCTCGGCCGCCTCCGCTCGACCACGATCGTCGTCCCCTACGACTGGGTCGAGGACGAGCCCGTCGCCGTCGGCGTCACCAGCTCGACGGGCATCGAGACCGTCGAGGAGATCCCCGCGGCCGTCGAGACCCCCGGCCCGTCGATCGAGCGCGCCGCCGGCTACGGCATCATCGGCTTCTTCGTCGGCGTCGTGCCGGTGGCGCTCGGCCTTCTCTGGCTGCCGTGGCTTCGCCGCGCCGCCCCGCAGTGGCTCGCCGCGTTCATGGCCCTGACCGCCGGCCTCCTGACCTTCCTCGCGGTCGAGGCGCTCTCCGAGGCGCTCGCGCTCCAGGCCGCGCTTCCGAGCGCGCTCGGCGGCGCCGGCCTCGTCCTGCTCGGCGTCGCCGCCAGCTGGCTCGGGCTGACGGCGGTCTCGCACACGCTGGCCGGGCGCCAGCCGGGCGGGGGCGGCGCGATCGGCGGCCTCGCGCTCGCGACGCTCGTCTCGATCGGGATCGGGCTCCACAACCTCGGCGAAGGGCTCGCGATCGGCACGTCGTTCGCCCTCGGCGAGCTCGCGCTCGGCACGTTCCTGATCGTCGGCTTCATGATCCACAACGTCACCGAAGGGCTCGGCATCGCCGCCCCGATCGCCGGCGGTGGCAGGTCGGCCGGCGTCACACGGCTGGCGACGCTGGCGCTCGTTGCCGGCGCACCGGCGATTCTCGGCGCCTGGCTCGGCGGCTTCGTCACCAGCGACCTCCTCGCGGTCGTCTTCTTCGCCGCCGCCGCCGGTGCGGCCTTCCAGGTCGTGACCGAGGTCGGCCGCTACGTGGCCCGCAAGGCACCGGGCGGGATGACGTCCCCGTTCGTCCTCGGCGGGTTCGTGGCCGGGATCACCGTGATGTACGTCACGGGCCTGATCGCGGGCTAGGCCTCCGTCGGCCGGCCGCCGCCGTTCGACGCGGCCGCGAGCCACTCCCCTACCGGCAGGCTCTGTGAGCCGTCGCCCTCGCGCGAGACGTCGACGCGGCAGTCGGGATTCTCGCCGGCGAGTGCCCCGTCGAGCCTGGCGCCGAAGGCCTTCACGCCTTCGAAGTTCGCGGAGCGCAGGTCGGCTCCGGAGAGATTCGCGCCGCGGAGGTCGGCGAGCTTGAAGTTCGCGTTCGCGCAGGCGGCCTCCACGAGAACGGCGTTCGTGAGCACGGTCTCCCGGAACTGGGCCCCTTCGAGGACCGCTTTCCGCAACGAGGCCTCGGTGAGGTCGGCCCGGTAGAAGTCTGCGTAGCGGAAGTCGATGCGAGCCCAGTAGGCGTCCTGGGCTCGTGCGCCGGAGAGGTCGAGGCCGCGCAGGTCGGCGCCTTCGGCCTCGGGGGCGTGCAGGGCGATCGCGATCGTCAGGGCCTTCAGCACCTTGGGCTGGGTCTCGATCGCGAGCGACGCCGCGAGCACCTGCTTCGTCAGCTCGGTCAGCTCGACGCGCTGGTCCTCCGTCACGTGCCACTCCACGGGCGGCGACTGGAGTAGCTTGCCCAGCTTGCTCGCCGAGGCGACTCGCAACAGGGGCGATGACTCGACGCAGAGCTCCTGGACGATCGCGTGGTAGGTCGCGTCGACGTTCTGGCGGCGCTCGAACTCCAGGCGCTCCCGAACCGTCTGACGCTCGGCGTCCGCGCGCTCGCGGCTCGTCCGCGTCTGACCCAGGAGGTAGCCGCCCACGGCCGCCCCGACGGTCACGAACACGCCGGCCATCTTCAGCCAGAAGAGGCTGCCGCTCGTGTCGCTGCGGATCTGCCTGATCTCGGCGTCCAGCTTGTCGATCTCCCGCTGGTTGCGAACGCTCGCACCGACGCCGACCGGCGTGAGGGCGCCTCGCTCGGCGCGCGACTGGAGCACGAAGGCGATCGCGAGGATCGCACCGACCACCAGCAGGACGAGCACCACGACCACCGGCTGCGTCAGCCCGACGCGGCTTCGCCAGCCGCCGCCCGTCATCCCGTTGTCCCTCCCCGGGCGACCACTCGATGCGCGACGACGTCGAGGTGGACGACGGGTCGGCCGATGCTCTCGGCGTAGCGGACGGCGCCGGCGGTGCCGCCGATGCCGCGCGGCGGCGCGCCGTCCCAGGCCGCGACGAGAACGTCGCATGCGTCCGCGACCCATCGCATCGCCGCCTCGTAGGCACGGGGCGAGCCGGCCGCGAAGGGAAGCCGCGTCTCCCGCCGCGCCGCGGCGACGAGCGCCCGGTAGCGCGTCCGGCTGTGCTCCGTCGGGAACTCGTCCTCGTACCGCCTGAACGGCCGCACGATCTCGAGCGGGACCTCTGCCGAGAGCGCGGCTTCGGCAAAGAGCGTGTCGGCGCCTTCCGCGAGAGCCGAGACGGCGACGACCCCGCTGGAGGCCGCCGCCTCGCCCGCGAGCAGGGCGGCGCTCTCGGCGTGCACGAAGGCGGCCGCCCCAGGGTCGAGCGCGCGATGACCGACGATCCCGAGACGGAGCATGACCGACACCGTAGGACGTCGACTGGACGTCACCACCCCCGCCCGGTTCGCGCGTCAGGCGACGGGCGGGCGTCTCTCCGACACGAGCCGCTCCAGCAGCACCACGGCGTGCTCCGGCCCCGGAAGAGCGGCGAGCTCGTCCCTCAGGGCCGCGGCCGCCGCGCGGTAGGCCGGTTCAGCCAGGACGGCCGACACGGCCTCGGCCACCTCCTCCGGCGCGGCGCGTACCGCGTCGAGCACCCGTGCGACCCCGAGGGCCTCACACCGCGCGGCATTCAGCGGCTGATCGGCGCCCATGGGGAGCACGACCATCGGCAGCCCGTGCGCCAGCGCGCCGAGCACGCTGCCCGACCCGCCGTGCGACACGACGGCGCTGCAGTGAGGCAGCACCAGCGACTGGTCGATGTGCCGCTCGACGTGGACGTTCCCGGGGACCGGCCCGAGCTCCTCGGGGTCGATCTGGCTGCCGACGGTCGCGACGACGTCGACGCGCAGCCGGCCCAGTCCCGCGAGCACCCGCTCGAACAGGTCGCCGGACTCGAGGTTGAAGACGGTGCCGAGCGTGAAATACACGATCGGCGCCCCGGGCACGCGGACCGTCCACGGCGGCTCGCTGCCTCCCTGCAATGTGTCGGCCGCGAACGAGCGGAACGAATGGGCGGTCGCGGGCAGCGGAAACGCGGGATCGCGATAGGCGGGCGGGAAGGGCGAGAGGACGAGATAGCGGCTGAGCATCTTCAGCTCCGGATCGGCGGGCAGCCCGTGCTCGGCGCGCAGCGCGGCCAGCGCGTCGCCGACGAGGTCGCGCCGGAGGAAGGAGCCTGCGCCGATGACGAGCACGCTCGCATGCGGAAGCCCGAGCCGCTCGGCCGCGACCATGCTCCCGAAGTCGACCTCGTCGCAGACGACGAGGTCGGGCCGCCAGCCGTCGCAGAGCTCGAGCATGTCGGCCGCGCGCACGCGCGCGTTGCGAACGGCGAAGCCGTCGCGAAGATCGCGCTCCTCTCGCTCGGCGTCGAGCTCGCGCAGCGGGATCCGGGCTGCCGGTGTGTTGCGGGCATCCGGCCCTGTGACGAAGACGGCGAACCCCAGTGCCTCGATGGCCGGGACGACGGCGGGCCGCCCCGTGAAGGCCACGGTGTGACCCGCGGCCTCCGCGGCGCGGGCGACCGGGACGAGCGGATCGGCGTGGCCGCGACCGCCCGTGAAGGCGAACAGGATTCGCACCTGTGCGGGCTCGCGCCCTACGGACGGCGAAGCCGTCGCCGACTGAGGGCCATGCGCCGGTAGAGGAGCGCGCTCAGCGCGAGCCAGACCAGCGGGAACGCGATCAGCCCGCCGAGCGTGACGCCGTTCGCGACGACCCACCCGAGGAAGGCGACGAGGATCGCGGCGGAGAGCATCAGCCAGATCGTCGCGACGACCGCGACGAGCAGCACGTGCCGGACGCGCAGAGCGATTCCGCCCAGCTCCTCGGGCTGGGCCCACCGGGGCGGGAGACTGCGCAACGCGCGTTGCAGCTCACGGCGGCTCCGCGCCTGCAGCACGCCCTCGAGCCGCTCGGACAGATCCGCCTCGCTGAGCCGGCCGGCCACGTAGTGGCGCCGCAGCTCCACGGCCGCGTTCTCGCGCTCCTGATCGCCGACGAGCACCATCGTCATGATGGTAACGCCGATCTCGGGTAACAATCATCACGTGCACACCCGCGCGACTCTTCCCCAGCTCGCCGGCGGCGTCTTCATTACGGACGGCGGCATGGAGACGACGCTGATCTTCCACGACGGCCTCGAGCTGCCGCACTTCGCGTCCTTCGTCCTTCTGGAAGACGACGCGGGCCGCGCCGCCCTCCGTGCGTACTTCGAGCCGTACGTCGCGGTCGCGCGCGAGCACGAGGTCGGGCTGGTGCTCGACACGCCCACCTGGCGGGCCAATCCCGACTGGGGCGCGCTGCTCGGCTACTCGGCCGAGGCGCTCGACGACGTCAATCGCCGGGGAGTCGCGCTCCTCGAAGAGCTCCGCGCAGAGAGCGACGCGCCGGTCGTGATCTGCGGCTGCGTCGGGCCTCGGGGCGACGGCTACCGCGCCGAGGCGCTGATGACGCCCGACGAGGCGGCCGAGTACCACTCGCCCCAGGTCGCCACCTTCGCCGGCACGTCGGCCGACCTGGTCAGCGCGCTGACGATGACGTATGCCGAGGAGGCCGTGGGCATCGTCAGGGCCGCGCGCGCAGCCGAGATTCCCGTCGTCGTCTCCTTCACGGTCGAGACCGACGGCCGGCTGCCGAGCGGGCAGCCGCTCGGAGACGCGATCGAGCAGGTCGACGCCGAGAGCGGCGGCGCCGTCGAGTACTTCATGATCAACTGCGCCCACCCGACCCACTTCGAGCACGTCCTCGACGCGGACGCGCCGTGGGTCGCACGGATCGGCGGCGTGCGCGCCAACGCGTCCACGAAGAGCCACGCCGAGCTGGACGAGGCCGAGGAGCTCGACGACGGCGACCCCGCCGACCTCGGCGCCCGCTACGCCGCGCTCCGCGGCACGCTGCGGAACGTCACCGTCGTCGGCGGCTGCTGCGGCACCGATCACCGCCACGTCGGCGAGATGTGCAGGGCGTGGCTCGCCGCGCCAGCCAAGCAGTAGTCTCGGCGCCTGGTGATCGCCGTCCTCGGAGGCCTCGGCGCGGCCGCCGCCTGGGCGGTGGGAGCGCTGTGCGCGTCGCGCTCGACGAGGCTGATCGGGCCGCCGTCGGTGCTCGCCTGGGTGATGCTGACCGGGTTCGTCGTCACGGCGCCGTTTGCAGTCATCGAGGGCGTGCCGTCCGATCTCGGCGGGCGAGAGCTCTGGTGGCTCGCCGTCGCCGGCCTGGGGAACGTCGCAGGCCTCCTGCTCGAGTACGGGGCGCTGCGTGTCGGAAAGGTCTCGATCGTGATGCCCATCGTCTCGACCGAGGGCGCGATGGCGGCGGTGCTGGCGATCGCTGCAGGCGAGACGGTCGGCCTCGGAGCGGGCGCGATGCTGGCGCTGGTCACGATCGGGGTCGTGCTCGCCAGTATCGGGCCGGGCGGCAGGCTCCGGCGACCCGCTGCGGGCGACGCTGCTCGCCGCGGCCGCGGCGCTCTGCTTCGGCGCAAGCCTCTACGCGACGGGACGCATCAGCGAGGAGCTGCCGCTCGTCTGGGCCCTCGTCCCGGCGCGCGTCGTCGGCGTCGTCGCCGTCGCCCTGCCTCTCGCCGCCGCGAGGCGCCTGCGGATCACCCGCGCTGCGCTCCCGCTCGTCGTCGCGTCCGGCTTCCTCGAGGTGATCGGCGTCGCGTCGTTCGCGCTCGGCGCGCGGCACGGGCTCGCGGTGAGCGCCGTCCTCGCGTCCCAGTTCGCGGCCCTGTCGGCCGTGGGCGCGTACGTGCTCTTCCACGAGCGCCTCACCCGCGTGCAGCTTGCAGGCGTGGCCGCGATCGTCTTCGGCGTCGCGCTCCTGACCGCACTGCAGGCCTGACCTGCAGCCGATCTAGCCGTCGATCCGCGACCGGGCCGCCGCCGCGAGCGGGTCGGCGCTCGCCGTCGCGGTTCGCGGCACGCCTGCGGCCGCGTAGGCGTCGTCTTCGTCGAGGGTCTCGTGCTCGAGCAGCGCGGTCGCGAGCGAGTCGAGCTTGCTGCGATGCTCCCGCAGGAGCGCAACCACCTGCTCGTGCGACTCGTCGACCACGCGGCGCACCTCGTCGTCGATGAGCTGCTGGGTGTGCGGGGAGACCTCTGCGGCGCCCGGGAGGAACGGGCCGGTGCCGTCGCGGGGGATCACCGTGACCGGGCCGATGGCCGAGCTCATGCCCCAGCGGCCGACCATCTGGCGGGCGATCGCCGTGAGCTGCTCGATGTCGGACTCCGCGCCGGTGCTCGTCTCGCCGTAGACGACCTCCTCCGCGGCCCGCCCGCCCAGCGCGACCTTGATCTTCGCGTGCACCTCGGGCTCGCGGTAGTTGAAACGGTCGCTGTCGGGCGCGGCGAAGGTGACGCCGAGCGCCAGGCCGCGGGGGATGATCGAGACCTTGCGCACCGGATCGGCGCCGTCGGTCAGCATGCCGACAACGGCGTGGCCGGCCTCGTGGTAGGCGGTGCGGCGCCGGTCCTCGAGGCTCATCATCACCCGGCGCTCGGCGCCGAGCACGATCCGCTCGAGCGCGTCGGTGAAGTCGGACTCCTCGACGACGTCGTGATTCCGCCGCGCCGCCAGCAGCGCCGCCTCGTTGACGAGGTTCGCGAGATCCGCTCCGACCATGCCCGGCGTCGTCGCCGCGATCCGGCTCAGGTCGACGTCCGGCGCGAGCGGCACGCCGCGCGTGTGCACCTTGAGGATGGCCTCGCGGCCGTCCCGGTCGGGCGGCTGCACCGCAACCCTCCTGTCGAAGCGACCGGGACGGAGCAGCGCCGCGTCGAGGACGTCGGGCCGATTGGTCGCCCCGATCACGATCACGCTGGTCGACGAGTCGAACCCGTCCATCTCCGTGAGGATCTGGTTGAGCGTCTGCTCGCGCTCGTCGTTGCCGCCGCTGAAGCCTGCGACCCCGGACGTCCGTGATCGGCCGATCGCGTCGAGCTCGTCGATGAACACGATCGCCGGGGCGGCCTCCTTCGCCTGAGCGAACAGGTCGCGCACGCGCGATGCGCCGACGCCCACGATCGCCTCCACGAACTCGGACGCGGCCAGGGAGAAGAACGGGACGTCGGCCTCCCCCGCCACCGCCCGCGCGAGCAGTGTCTTGCCCGTGCCCGGCGGCCCCGAGAGAAGCACGCCATGTGGAATCCGGCCGCCGAGCCGCCGGTACTTCTCGGGGTGGCGCAGGAAGTCGACCACCTCGGTCAGCTCCGCCTTCGCCTCGTCGATCCCGGCGACATCCGCGAACGTGACCCGGTCGCCGGACGGCTGATAACGGCGGGCGCGCGAGCGGCCGAACGACCCGAGCAGACCCTGCACGTTTCCGGCACGCCGCATCAGCCAGACGAGCAGGAAGACAAAGAGGATCGTCGGGCCGAATCCGAGCAACAGGCTCTGCCACCACGGACCGCCGGTATCGAGCGGCTCGGCGTTCACCACCACGCCCTTCTTCTGGAGCAGGGCCGACAGCGCGTCGTTGTCGGCAAAGGCGGGGATCTCCGTCCGGAAGCGCGTCGTCGGCTTCGACCCCGCGTACTGCAGCTTCTGGCTGAACGTGCCCTGGATCGCCGTTCCCTTCGAGGTGATCTCCTTCACGTGCCCGGCCTCCACCTGCTCGAGGAAGAAGGGGCTGTACGGAACCCGGACGCGGGACTCCGGCTCCATCGCCCGAGAGGCGAAGTAGAAGTTGGCGGCCAGCAGCACAGCGGCGAAGAGAAGCCAGCGGCGGCTGAGGCGAAAGCGCGGCAGTTGCGGCCCCGTCGGCGGGGGTGGCGTCGCGGGCGATCCGCGCGGCGCCGGCCCACCGCCGCTCGCGCGCCGTTCGTCGCGCGTCTCCGTCACCTCAGCGGGCTCCTGCGTGGTGCGGGCATTCCGCTCTTTTAGCGCGTCGGCGTCTCCGTGGCCAGCGCCGCCGTTTACCGAGTGCAGCGCCGGGGAGGTGAAGGTCATGGGTCGAGTGCTGGAACGGGGCGACCTCTTCTTCTTCTACCGGCCGCGGGTCGAGGGCGACGAGGCCGACGAGGCGGCTGGCGCGGACGATGTTCAGCGCTTCTTCTTCGTCCTGGAGCCCGACGGCGCGCAGCGTTTGCGTCAGATCGTGATCGGGCGGAAGCGGCTGCCTGATCCCGAGAGCCACGAGCGCGGCTGGGGGGTCGTCGCGCTGGTCACCGACGATCCGGCCGAGATGCGGCGCGAGCTCGAGCCGACGACCTACGAGACGAAGGCCTCCGAGACGGGGACGCGAGGCGTGCGCGTTCTGCCGGAGGCCCGGCCCGCCGGCGAGGCGCGCTACGCGATCGTCGAGCACGAGCGCCACACGCATTTCGCGTACGCGCTCGAGCTTCCGTCCGAGCCGGGGCCGGTCCAGCGCGAGCTGCGGATCAAGCGGGAGGCGAGCTACATCATCGCCGTCAGGAACCCGGAGACGCCGGCGCCGCCCGGGGCCGGTCTCACGCCCCGGGAGCGGGCCGACTACCCACCCGAGTTCCTCGAGCGCTTCGACGGCAGGCGGTTCAGCCTGGTCGACCCACCCAGCCTGCTCGACTTCGAGGGCGCCGAGCTCGTCCTGATCGGCGCGGCCGAGGACGTCTCGGACGACCTCGACGTCGACCTCGACGCCGAGAGCGAGGCGCTCGAGCACTCCGACATCCTTCACGACCTGCGGCTCCGCCTGGACGAGCTGAAGACGGAGCCCCTGGAGCGCGGCACGTGGCGCTGAGACGTCAGTCGGACCCCGCATGCGCCATGCGCTTCTCCTCCCCGGTTTCATGTCGGCTCCTGACTCCCTTTCTGTGCAGTGCGGCGCCGCGTAAACGCGAGGAGCTTCGTCTCGTGGGCGAGCGTGGACGTCCTCGTCGAGCTCGAGCCGGAGTGGGTCGACCTCCTCGCCGAGAGGCTTGATCTGAAACTCCGGCACGCACGGCTGGTGTGCCAGACCGGCGCGGTTCAACCGGCTCAGGCTTGCCCGTAGCACCACTACGCGTTGCGCCCGATCCGGCTGAACCGCTTGGTCTGGCCCATCCCCGCACGCACCCCAGTTTCACATCAAGCCTCTAGCCTGAGGTGACCTCGAGCGCGACGGCGTTCCCCGACGGGTCGCGAAGGGTTCCGTCGGGGCCCACCTCGTGTCCTGCGTCGGCGACTCGGTTCAGCAGGCGGGTGCGCTCCTCGTCGGAGGCCAGCACGATCGTCCAGCGCCTCAGCGCCGCCGTGCCGGGCGGCGCGGGGGGCGCGCCGGCGCTCTCCCAGATGTTGGCGCCCAGGTGATGGTGGTAGCCGCCGGCGCTGAGGAACGCCGCCTGCGCCCCCAGCTGCGCCATCAGGCCGAAGCCGACGACGTCCCGGTAGAAGGAGACGATCCCCCCGAGCTCCGCGACCCGCAGGTGGACGTGACCCATCACGGTCCCGCCCGGCTGCCCGTCGAACGGCGCGGTGGCCGGATCGTCGAGCTCGCGGGAGAGGTCATCCACGTCGAGCGGCCAGGTGCCCATCCGGCCGACCTGCCCCTGCCAGAGCTCCCGCGGCCGGTCGCAGTAGATCTCGATCCCGTGGCGATCGGGATCGTTCAGGTAGATCGCCTCGCTCACGAAGTGATCCGAGGCGCCCGTCAGGGGCACGTGCTCCCGCGCCGCGTGGGCGAGCCAGCGGGCGAGATCGACCCGCCGGGGCACGAGCAGCGCGTAGTGATAGAGGCCCGTGTAGCCGTCAGCGGGACGCGCGCCGGGAAGCTCCTCGAGCTCCAGCAGCATGCGCGTGCCGACGCCGAGCGCGGCGCGGGCGCCGTCGCGCTCCAGCGCGAGCAGGCCGATCGCCCGCTCGTAGAACCCGATCGAGCGGTCGAGATCCGCGACCGTCAGGTATACCGGGCCGACCGTCGTGGCCGGGTCGATCTCGGCGGCGGCGGGCGCGCCGGTGGCCTCCAGCTCCTCGGGGTCGGGCGGCGCGGTCATCGCCGGTGGTCTGCCCGGTGTTCGGCGGCGTACACATTTCGCAGTATCTCCGGCGGGCAATGCCCGTCACGACCGAGGCGCGTGTTGCTTCGCTTCCCGCTGCTCGCCGACTTCGAGCCGAAAGGGCGATGTGGCCCGGACGTACGGCGTCTACGACAGCGAGCTCGGGATGAGCGAGCGCGCGCTCTTCGTCCTCGACCTGGCGCGCTTTGCGGAGGACCTCGAGACGCACGCCGCCCACGCCGGCCGCGTGCGCGAGCACTTCCTCTCGGGGGTGCGAAGCGGGGTCAACGGCACGCCGACGTTCTTCGTCAACGGCATCCGCCACAACGGCACCTACGACGCCGCCACGCTCATGACCGCGCTGCGCGCGGCGGCCTGACGGGGACGTTCGGCTGCCCGCGGCGGCGGACGAGCGGTAGCCTCGCGCCCGTGACGGGGATCGACCTCGAGCGCGCGCGCCTGGAGACCCCCGGCTGCGCGCACGTCGCGCACTTCAACAACGCCGGCGCCGCGCTGCCGCCGCAGCAGGTGCTCGACACCGTCGTCGACCACCTGCGGCTGGAGGCGGAGATCGGCGGCTACGAGGCGGCGGCCGCCCGAGCCGAGGACGTCGAGCGCGTATACCAGTCCCTGGCGCGCCTCCTCGGCTGCTGGAGCGACGAGATCGCGGTGCTCGACAGCGCAACGCGTGCATGGGACATGGCGTTCTACGCGTTCCGCTTCGAGGAGGGCGATCGCGTCCTCACCACGCAGGCGGAGTACGCGAGCAACTACATCGCGCTCCGTCAGCGGGGCGTTTCGATCGAGGTCGTCCCGGACGACGAGTCAGGCCAGGTCGACGTCGACGCGCTCGCGGCGATGCTCGACGAGCGCGTGCGGCTCGTCTCGCTCGTCGCACGTCCCGTCGCAGGGCGGTCTGGTGCAGCCGGCGGCCGCGGTCGGCGCGGTGACGCGCGCCGCCGGAGTCCCGCTTCTGCTCGACGCCTGCCAGTCCGTCGGCCAGCTCCCGCTCGACGTGGGCGAGCTCGGCTGCGACATCCTCTCCGCGACCGGGAGGAAGTTCCTGCGCGGCCCACGCGGTACCGGCTTCCTCTACGTCCGGCGAGGGCTGCTCGAGGAGCTCGAGCCGCCGATGCTCGACCTGCACGCGGCCGAGTGGCAGGCCGACGGGAGCTACCGGATCCGGCCCGACGCACGCCGGTTCGAGAGCTGGGAGGCCAACTACGCGGCGAAGCTCGGGCTGGGAGCCGCCGTCGAGTACGCCCTCGGGTGGGGCCTCGCGGCGATCCGCGACCGTGTGTACGCACTCGCCGCGACGCTGCGCGAGCGGCTCGACTCACTTGCGGGCGTGACCGTGCAGGACCTCGGCGTCGAGCGGTGCGGCATCGTCACGTTCACCGTGCACGGACTCGCCGCCGAAGAGGTTCTCCTCGCCCTGCGGGAGCAGCGGATCAACGTCTCGGTCTCGCCGTCCACGTACGCGCGGCTCGACCTCGACCGGCGCGGCATCGAGTCGCTCGTCCGCGCGTCCGTGCACTACTACAACGACGACGCCGAGCTCGAGCGGCTCGTCGATGCGATCGCCCGCCTCCGCTCCTAGAGCGGCGGCCGACGATGCGGCCGCCCAACCCCGTGCCTGGCACCGGACATGGCCGTGTCTGCCCCTGCGGGACCCCACCCCGCTCCGAGGGAACGGATGCTTTCGTTCCACTCTCGTGACACCTGGCGACGGTGCCTGGCACCGGAGTTCTGGCACCGGAGTTCGAGCCGGCACCGCATTTCGAGCCGACACCGAGTTCGGGGTCGCCCGCCGGCTCGCTCCGGAGATGCGACGAGCCCCGTGGATGCGGGCCGCGGGAGCTTGCTCGCGCGGTCGCCTCGTCGCCGAGCCCAGAGCTGGAGTGCCGTCGAGCGCGCGCGCCCGAACGATCTCCGTTGCGGGAGCGTGGAGGCCGGGAGCCGCTTACGCGGCGCGGCGGCCGGCCGCGCCGCGGAATGCGGCGATTCGATCGCGGATGCCGGTGACGTCGAGGCCGAGCTCCCGATCGTGCTCCTCGAGCGTCCCGTAGCTCGTGATCGCCCGGCGGGGGACGCCGACGGAGAGCAGCCGCGTCGCGCGGTGCTGCAGCGCGGCCGTGACCTGCGCAGCGAGCGTGCCCTCGAAGAACGGCTCGACGACGACGACGTCCGTGGACGGCGAGGCTTCGGCCGCGAGCGTCGCAGCGTCGAGCGGGAGCACCGTCGTCGAGTAGAGCACGGTCGCGTCGATCCCATCGAGCGCGGCCAGGGTCCGGTCGAGCAACGGACCGACGGCGATCGCCGTCAGCTCGCCGCCGCGACGCACGGGCGTCAGCCCGCCCGGCGCGAGCTCCCGCGCCGACGCGTTCTCCGCCTTCGTCGTGCGCACGTACGTCGGCCGGCCGTTCGCGTACGTCGCCCGGACGAGGGCGCCGACCTCACCGGCGGCTCCGGGCACGAGGATCTCCATCCGCGGCACGGTCGAGAGCGCGGCGACGTCGCCCGGCGAGTGGTGCGTGAACCCGGACGTACCGTAGTCGTACGAGGCGCCTGTGCTGATGAAGAGGCCGCCGAGCCCCTGGTAGCCGAAGTCCAGCTTCAGCTGCTCGAGCGCGCGCTCGGCCAGGAACGGGGCGATCGTGTGCACGACCGGGACGAACCCCTCGAGTGCGAAGCCGGCGGCGACGCCGACCATCGACTGCTCCATGATCCCGACGTTGACAGCGCGGCGCGGGTCGTGGCGAAACGCCGGCTCGAAGAGGTCGGTGCTGATCTCCGCGAGCACGACGGCGACGCGCGGATCCTCCTGGAAGATCTCGACCGCGGCTTCGCTCGCCGCGCGGCGCATCGGTTCGCGGGACATCAGGCGGCGACCCTGGCGACGACGGCGGTCGGCTGCTCGCCCCGGCGGCGGAACGACGCCTCGAGGGCGTCCTGATCGCGGCCGTCGACGGTCTCGACGTCCCAGCCGAACGGCTGCAGCTTCGCCGCGATCCAGCCCATCGGGATCGTGCCGCTCTGGTTGTCGACGACGGCGAGGGTCAGGTTGCCGAGCCGGGCCGTGCCCGCGTGCAGGATCGCCTCCCAGTTCGTGCCCTCGTTCAGCTCTGCGTCGCCCGTCAGCACGACGACACGCTGATCGGCGAGGCCCTTCGCGCGCAACGCGTAGGCGACGCCGACGCCCATCGGCAGCCCGTGGCCGAGCGAGCCCGTCGAGACCTCGACGCCCGGGACGTGGTTCCGGTCGGGATGCCCACCGAGGATCCCGTCGCGCTCCAGGAAGCGCGAGAGGCGCTCGCGGGGGAAGAAGCCCTTCTGGGCGAGGACGGCGTAGAACGCCATCGGCCCGTGACCCTTGCTGAGCAGAAAGCGGTCGCGCTCCTCCCACTCCGGCTCGTCCGCGCGATAGCGCAGGATCCGGTCGTACAGGACCTGGATCACGTCCAGCGTCGACGTCGCACTCGACTCGTGCTTCTCGTCGCCGGTCTGGAGCGTGATCAGCTCCTGCAGCTCGTCGCGGCTCTGCATCGGTAAATGACAATATAAGGATTTAACGATAGAGTGTCAACGTGCGGAACGCCAAGGAAACCCTTAACCTGCGGAACGCCGACGAACACGCGGCCCAGCTCAAGGCGCTCGGGCACCCCGTCCGTCTCGGCATCGCGATCAGGCTCGCGGACGAGGGCGGCACCTGCGCATGCGACTTTGCTGAGATCTTCCGCGTCAGCCAGCCGACGGTCAGCCAGCACCTGAAGGTGCTCCGCGAGGCCGGGCTCGTGGAGACGCGACGCCAGGGGACGCAGATCCTCTACTCGCTCGACCCGACGGCGATGAAACGGCTCGGCTCGCTGCTCGAATCGCTCGCGGCCTGACCCGCGCCGCTACGCCACCAGCACCGGCACGCGCTGGACGGCGTTGTTGCAGAAGCCGTCGAGGTTCCAGTCCGGCTCGAGCGGCTGCGTGTTGCCGGCGGCGTCGGTGGCTCGTGAGCAGAGCACGTGCTCGCCGGGCTCCGCATCCCAGTCATGGGCCCAGCCGCGCCACGCGAACTCCGAGGGCGCGGAGCCGAGCCGCGCATCCGCCCAGCTGCGGCCGCCGTCGGTGCTCACCTCGACCCGCTCCACGGGGCCGCGGCCCGACCACGCTCTCCCCTCGAGCCGGCACGGCCCGGGCCCCAGCCGCCGCGCCCGCGAGAGGAACTCCGGGATTCCCGGCGGGATCAGCAGCGAGCGAGGCAGGATGCGGGTCACCGGCTCGCCCTGCTCCTCCTCGGACTGGCGGAGCCGGTACGAGACGTCCTGCTGCCAGCCGCGGAACGGCCCGCGCACGACGGTGATCGAGCGCAGCCACTTCACGTGCGTCATCCCGTACCAGCCCGGGACGACCACCCGGAGAGGAAAGCCGTGCTGCGGCGGCAGCTCCTGCCCGTTGACGGCCCAGGCGAGCAGCACCTCGTCGCGGCGCGCGTCGGCCAGCGGGAGGCTTCGCTCGTAGTCCTGCTCCACGTCTCCCTGGACGCCGCGATCGAGCCCGGTGAAGACGACCTCGTCGCCGCCGAGGACGCCCGCCTCGGCGAGGATCGGCGCAAGCGGCGTGCCCGTCCACTCGGCGGTGCCCACGGCCTCGCTCAACCACGGTTGGCTGACCGGCCGCGGCGCGAGCAGCGAGCGCCCGTTGCCCGCGCACTCGAGCGTGACGGCGAGCGTCCGCGCGGGGCGGGCCTTCAGGTCGTCAAGCGAAAGCTCGAGCGGACGCTCGACCTCGCCGCCGAGCTTCAGCCGCCACGTCACGGCGTCGACGGCCGGGATGTCGAAGTGGATCAGCAGGTAGTGGAGCCCGACCGGGGTGAGCTCGTGGCGGAGCGCCTCCAGCGGTAGCGCGTGGTTCCGCGCGGCGAGGCCGAGCTCCTCGACGGTGATCTCCGGGCCGGGGGCGGTGGTCACGACGCTACCGCCCGATCGCGACGACCGTCGCGGTCCAGGCGCCCTTCGGCGCCTCGATCTTCACCCTGTCACCCACCTTGGCGCCGATCAGCGCGCGGCCGAGCGGCGAATCCGGCGAGACGCCGCCGACGCTCGAGATCTCGACGGTCATCGACTCGCCGCGCTCGTCCTCGATCGCGACGGTCGACCCGATCGCGACCTCGCCGGTCGCCGCGGCGGCCGCCTCGTCGATCAGAACCGCGTTCTCGAGCCTGGAGCGAAGGATGGTGATCTTGCGCTCCAGGAGGCCCTGCTCGTTCTTCGCTGCGTGGTACTCGAAGTTCTCGGAGAGGTCGCCGAAGCCGCGGGCATGTGCGATCGCCTCGACCACTGCCTTCCGGCGCGGGCCCTCCAGCTCGGCCAGCTCGGCCTCGAGCTGGTCCTTCTGAGCCTGCGTCAGGTGCTCTTGCCTCTCGCCCGCCATCGCTTCAGCCTACGCCACGATCTCCGCCGCCGCGCCGACCAGCTGCGAGAAGCGCGGCACCACGTCCAGCAGGTCGACCTGGGCGCAGTACTCGATGTCGCCCTCGAGCCCGGGCGGGCCGTACGTGCGTGCGCTCAGCCCGGCATGCGCGTCCGGATACGCGTCGGCGACGAGCGCGGCGGCGATCGCGGCGTCGGAGCGCTTCGCGTCGTTCCGGCCGCCGAGGCGCTCGACGATTCGGCCGGCGCAGTAGGCGTCATCGAGGGCGAAGGCACCCTGAAAGCCGGCGCAGAGGACGGCCGTGTCTCGTCCCGAGGCTGCGCCGGCGACGGCGCTGAGGTTCAGCAGGCTCCCGAGCAGGACGGTCTCGCACCGTTGCGCCGCGGCCAGGATCGCCTGCGTGCCGTTCGTGGTCGTGAGGATCAGCGTCTCCGCCCGCGGCTCGAGGAAGTCCCGCGGCGACGCGCCGACGTCGAAGCCGGGGACGACGACCGCGCGGCGCTCGCCGCCGACGATCGCCTCGTCGCCGAGCTCCTCACGGAGAGCGCGCGCGTCCTCGATCTCGGCGCAGCAGAGCACGCGCTCGTAGCCGGCGGCGAGGGCCTGGGCGATCGACGAGGTCGCCCGGACGACGTCGACGACGATCCCGACGGGTGCCGCGGCCTCCTCGGCCGGCGTGAAGGCGACGTGGACGCGCACGGCGGCGAACCCTACTCGGGCGGGCGCGCGTTGCGCAGGCGGATGCCGCTGAAGTGGAGCGTCGACTCGATCACGCGGTTCCAGAGCGGCCACAGGTTCGTCGTCAGCCGAAGCTCGATCCCGGCCCTTGCGTGCTCGGAGACGAGGTTCGTCAGCGCGACGCGGTCGACCGGCCGGACCGGCTCGCGCGCCACCCAGTAGCCGGCGGTCTCGTCGTGCGGCTCGAACGCATCGCGCGGGAGCCGGTAGAGGAAGATCCGCGCCTCGCAGAAGCGGTCCCACCAGCCCCACTCGATCGCGTGCACGCGCGGCGCACCGTGGAGGAGCTCCGCGTCCTCGGCCGTCGTCTCAGGCCCCGCCCAGAAGGTCGCGCGCGGGCAGTCGCGGGGAAACCAGTACGACGGCACGTGCTCGTCGTCGATCGCCCAGACGAGCTCCACTTCGGTCAGCGCGGTCGCCGCGCGATGCGGCGTGAAGACCGTGATCCCCGGATCCTCGCTCGCGTGCCAGAGGGCCGGCTCGGCCACGGTGTGATCGTATGCGCTGGATAGTCTGGCCCTCCATGGCCACGTGCTACCGACACCCGGATCGCGAGACCGGGCTCTCGTGCTCCGAGTGCGGCCGGCCGGTGTGCACGGACTGCGCCACCTTCGCGCCGGTCGGGATCCGGTGCCCCGACCACTCCGGCAAGCCCTCGGGGGTCGGACGGGTGGCGGCGCCGGTCCGGCGGCTCGCGTACGACCCGGCGACCGCGATCGTGACGAAGACGCTGATCGGGCTGAACGTCCTCGCGTACCTGGTCCAGGTCTCGCAGAGCAACATCTCGGGCGGCGGCGGCTGGCTCTGGCTGCACGGCTATCTCTACGGACCGGCCATCGAGCACGGCGACTGGTGGCGCCTGATCAGCTCGGCGTTCCTCCACTACACGGTCCTCCACATCGCCTTCAACATGCTCGCGCTGTGGTGGTTCGGGCGGCCGCTCGAGACCGCCGTCGGCCCGGTGCGGTTCGCGCTCATCTATTTCGTCTCGGCGCTGGCAGGGTCCGCCGGCGCGCTGATCCACCAGCCGCTCGCACCGACGGTAGGCGCCTCGGGCGCCATCTTCGGCATCTTCGGCGCGGGGTTCGTGCTCGAGCGGCACAGGCACTACGTCTTCGGCGGCAGCGCGCTGACGCTGATCATCCTGAACCTCGTCATCTCGCTGGCGATCCCGAACATCGCGATCGGCGGTCACATCGGCGGCCTGATCGGCGGCGGTGTCGCCATGTACGTCATGTACCGCCTCCGCAGCCAGCCGCTGCTCTCGTACGCCCTCGTCGTCGCGATCGGCGTGCTGTCGGTCGCGATCGCGTACTGGCGCGTTAGCGGGCTCGCAGCCTAGCGCCGGCGGCGCCGCCAGACGTACGACAGGCCGGTCCCGAGCAGCGTCAGCGTCGCCGTCAATCCGCGCGGGCCGATGCTCGCCCTGGCCCCGCGCGGCCCGACTCCCACCCCGGCGCCTCGCTTCGAGAGGTTGAGCGTGACGCCGGGGAGAAACTTCTTGCGACGCTGGTAGCGAAGGCTCACGCGCTACTCGCAGGCCAAGCCGTCCCCGTCCCCGTCGAGTCGGTAGGGGTCGGAGCCGGTGACGTGGATCGGCTTCTTCGAGCTCGGGATATCGGCGCAATTGAGGTCGGCGACGCGCGGCAGGCACGGCGAGTAGCCCGGCTGGCAGCCGCTGCCCGCCGAGTTCCCGCCGGCGGACGAGCGCCGCAAGCGGCCGGTGTGGCAGTGGAAGCCGTATCGGTGGTACTCGGCGTCGCCCCTGATCCTGCAGAACTGCCCTGTACGAAGACACTTCTCGCCCCAGCTGAGCTTCGCGTGGACGTAGCCCAGGCCGCACGCCTTCACCGGCGCAGCCGGCGCGTGCGTAGCCGTACCACCGACGAGGGCGACGGCCACAACCAGGATTGCGAGAAGCCGTTTCACGAAGCGCAGATCGTGGCAGCACCCGGCCGAAACCACAATGGCCGCTTCGGGTGAACCGCCCTCGCCAGATCTGCGGACTGTCGGCGGATGCCGGAATGCTCAGCCGCCCGCCACCGCAGCCTCGACGCCCGACTCGCTCAGCGCCGCCTGGGCCGCGGCGAGGCGCGCGAGCGGCACGCGGTACGGCGAGCAGGAGACATAGTCCAGCCCGAGCTCGTGACAGAAAGCGACCGACTTCGGCTCGCCGCCGTGCTCGCCGCAGATGCCGAGCTTGAGCTCTTCCCTGACGGAGCGCCCGCGCTCGACCGCGATCCGCATCAGCTCGCCGACACCGCCCTGGTCGAGCGTCTCGAACGGGTTGCGCTCCAGTACGCCGTCCGCGAGGTACGCCGCCAGGAACTTCCCCTCCGCGTCGTCGCGCGAGAAGCCCAGCGCCGTCTGCGTCAGGTCGTTCGTCCCGAAGGAGAAGAAGTCGGCGTGTGCGGCGATCTCGTCCGCCCGGATGCACGCGCGCGGCAGCTCGATCATCGTCCCGCAGAGATAGTCCGCGAACCCCTCGTCCTCGGCGACAAGCACCGTCAGCTCACGCAGCCTGCGCAGCTCCTCGGCGAAACCGACGAGCGGGTGCATGACCTCGACGAGCGGAGTCTCGCCGGTCCGCCCGCGCACCGCCAGCGCGGCGCGCATGATCGCCCTCAGCTGCATCTCGTAGATCTCGGGGAACATCAAGCCGAGCCGGCAGCCGCGCGTGCCGAGCATCGGGTTCGCCTCGCGGAGCGCCCGGATGCGGTGGCGCATCCGCTCGTCCGAAGCCTGCTCCTCGGTCGGCAGAAACTCGTGCAGCGGCGGGTCGAGCAGCCGGATCGTCACCGGCAGCCCGGCCATCGCCTCGAAGATCCCCTCGAAGTCGGACTGCTGGAACGGCAGCAAGCGCTCGAGTGCCGCGCGACGCCCCTGCTCGTCGTCGGCCATGATCATCTCCTGGACGACCGGCAGCCGTTCGTCGCCGAAGAACATGTGCTCCGTCCGGCAGAGCCCGATCCCCTCGGCGCCGAACTCCCGGGCCTTGCCCGCGTCGTCGGGCGTGTCGGCGTTCGCGCGCACCTTGAGGCGCCTGAGCGCGTCCGCCCACTCCAGCACCGTCTCGAAGTCCTCGTTGATCTGCGGCGGGACGAGCTCGGCCGCGCCCACGAAGACCTCCCCGGTGCCGCCGTCGATGGTGATCACGTCGCCCTCGGCGAGCCGCTCCCCGCCGATCGTCGCCGTCTTGGCGTCCATGTCGATCGTGACGCCCTCGCAGCCGGCGACGCAGGGCTTGCCCATCCCCCGCGCGACCACCGCCGCGTGGGAGGTCATGCCGCCGTGCACGGTCAGGATCCCCTGTGCCGCGATCATCCCGTGGATGTCGTCCGGCGTCGTCTCGAAGCGGACGAGGATGACGCTCTCCCCGGTCTTGCCGCGGTCCTCCGCCGTGTCGGCGTCGAGGACGATCGCACCGCACGCCGCGCCGGGCGAGGCGTTGAGACCCTTGGCCGCCGGCTGGAGCGCCGAGGCCGGATCGATCATCGGGTGCAGCAGCTGGTCGAGCTGCGCCGGGTCGATACGCGACACCGCCTCTTCGCGCGAGATCAGGCCTTCCTCGACCATCGAGACGGCGCACTTCAGCGCGGCGGCCGCGGTGCGCTTCGCCGTGCGCGTCTGGAGCATGTACAACCTGCCGTCCTCGACCGTGAACTCGATGTCCTGCATGTCGCGGTAGTGCTCCTCGAGGCGGCGCATCGTGTCGAGCAGCTGCCGGAACGCCTCCGGCAGGCGCTCCTCCATCGCCGAGATCGGCTCGGGGGTCCGGATGCCCGAGACGACGTCCTCGCCCTGGGCGTTCAGCAGGAACTCCCCGTAGAGCCCGCTCTCGCCCGTCGACGGGTCGCGCGTGAAGCAGACGCCCGTCGCCGAGGCGTCCCCCTTGTTGCCGAACACCATCTGGACGACGTTCACCGCCGTGCCGAGGTCGTCCGGGATCGCGTTCGCGCGCCGGTACACCTGGGCGCGCGGCGTGTTCCAGGAGTCGAAGACGGCGCGCACCGCACGCGACAGCTGCTCGCGCGCGTCGTCCGGGAACGGGCGGCCGAGCTCCTCCGCGTAGATCTCCTTGAAGGTCCGGGCCAACCCCTGCAGGTCGTCACCGTCCAGATCCGTGTCGTTGCGTACGCCCTTCGCCTGCTTCAGATCGGTGAGGGCCTGCTCGAATCGATGCGGGTCGACGCCGTCGACGACCTCCCCGTACATCTGGATCAATCGCCGTAAGGAGTCGTAGGCGAAACGGGTGTTGCCCGTGCTGCGCGCGAGCCCCTCCGTCGCCTCGTCACTCAGGCCGAGGTTGAGGATCGTGTCCATCATCCCCGGCATCGAGACGGCCGCGCCGGAGCGCACGGACACGAGGAGCGGGTCGCCGGGGTCGCCGAACCGCTTACCCGTCTTCTGCTCGAGCCGCGCAACGTGCTCCGCGACCTCGGCCTCCAGCCCGTCAGGCACACCGCCGCCGGCCAGGTAGGCGCGACACGCGTCGGTGGTGATCGTGAAGCCCGCCGGAACCGGCACGCCGAGCTGGGTCATCTCCGCGAGGCCGATGCCCTTGCCGCCGAGGAGCCGCCGGCCTCCCTCGGCGGGCTCATCGAAGCCGTAGACGTAGCGGGTCCCGGTCACGGATGCGGATCTTTCCACGAAGCAGGGGGAAGAAGCCGTGCTAGTCGCCCGTCGTGTTGACGCGGCCCAGCTTGACGGTTCGCCGCCTGCGGGCGCGAAACTCCGCAACCCAGGCGGCGAGCCGCAAGCCAAACCAGAACGGGGCGAAGACCACGTAGAAGAGGACAAGCGCGAGGGCGAGGGCGCTGTACCAGACGCTCCACCTCCAGGCCGGCACCGGCGGCTTCGGCTTCACGGGGCGGCGACCCCGGCGCGGCGGTTCTCCACGAGGCGGATGATCCGGAGCGAGATCTCCTCGATCGACAGCTCGGAGACCTCCAGCACGGGGCAGCCGAGGCGGCGGTGGATCGCCGAGGCGTAGTCCAGCTCGTCGTAGATCTCGGCGAGGTTCGAGTACTGCCGCCCGCCCCGCATCCAGCGGACCCGCTCGGTGCGGATCTCCGCCAGCCGGTCGGCCGAGATCGTGAGCCCGACGATCTTCTCCGGCTCGATGCGGAAGAGCTCCTTCGGCGGCTCGATGGCGTTCACGATCGGGACGTTCGCGGTCTTGTAGCCCTGGTAGCCGAGGTAGATCGAGAGGGGCGTCTTCGACGTGCGCGAGACGCCGACGAGCACGATGTCCGCATCTTTCAGGCCCGAGCCGACGCCGTCGTCGAACTTGACCGCGAACTCGATCGCGGACATGCGCCGGAAGTACTGCTCGTTGAGCGGCGCCCTGGAGCCGGGCTTCATCTTCGCGGCCACCCCGGAGACCTTTGCGACGGCCTCGATCGGATGGCCGAGCACGTCGCAGTAGTGAAGCTTCGCGCGGCGGCAGAGCGTCCGCATCGTCTCGCGGAGCTCGGGCTCGACCAGCGTGTAGACGACGACCGCTGGCCGCCCTTTCATCCGGTCGACGGCCAGTTGGAGGTCGGCCGCCGACTCGCAGCGGGGATGACGGATCTCGACGAACTCCTGCTCCGGGAACTGCGCCTCGAGCGCGAGGACGAGCCGCGCAGCGGTCTCGCCGGTCGAGTCGCTGACGATGTGCAGCTCGACGGTATCGCCGGTCACGGTATTGCCCGTCATCGGCGGGAGGCTATCGTCCGGCGGCCGTCCTACCTTCGAGAGAGCCATCGAGGAGGACGGATGCTTCCGCCGATCACGAATCGCGATCCCGGCGACGAGACAGACGCGGACGATCGCTAGCGCGGGCCGAGGAAGTCGAGCGCGGTGCGCACGAAGACGTCGTGCGCGACGGGCAGAGCATGCTCGTCGATCGTGAACCGTGGGTGGTGGTGCGGGAACCGGTCCGGCGCGCCCGCGCCGACGATGAAGAAGCAGCCGGGGGCGATCTGCTGGTACGCGGAGAAGTCCTCGCCGCCCATCACCGGCTCGATCTCGCGCAGCCGCTCCGGCTCGACGTTCCGGCGCACGAGCGCCGCGACCTCCTCGTCGTTCGAGACGGCGAGGTAGCCCTCCTCGTAGCGGAGCTCGGCCGTGCAGGCGTGCGCCTCGGCGATCCCCGTCGCGATGCGCTCGATCGCGGCGCGCGTCGCGTCCTGGACGTCCCGCGTGAACGTCCGCACGGTCCCGCGCAGCTCGACGGTCTCCGGGATCACGTTGTCGGCCGTGCCGCCGTGGATCGTCGTCACGCTGACGACCGCGCGCTCGATCGGGTTCGTCTCGCGCGCGACGACGTGCTGGAGTCCCGTGACGATCTGCGCGGCCGCCGCGATCGGGTCGACGGCCGTGTGCGGCATCGCCGCGTGGCCGCCGCGCCCATGCACCGTCAGCGCGAAGGTGTCAGGCGCCGCCATGAACGGGCCGTCCGGCACGCCGACGATCCCGGTCTCGACCAAGGCGAAGAGATGGCAGCCGACGACGGCGTCGACGCCTTGCACCGCCCCTGCCGCGACGAGCTCCCGTGCGCCGCCGGGCGGCAGCTCCTCGGCGTGCTGGAAGAGGAAGCGCACCTCGCCGCCGAGCTCGTCGCGCCGCCCGACGAGGGTCCGCGCGACCCCGAGGAGCACGGCGGTGTGCCCGTCGTGCCCGCAGGCGTGCATGACCCCGGGGCGGGTCGACGCGAACTCGAGGCCGCTCTCCTCCGCGATCGGCAGCGCGTCCAGGTCGGCCCGGAGCGCGAGGGTCTTCCCCTCGCCGCAGCGCAGCCGGGCGACGACGCTCGTGGGCGTCGGCCGCGACAGCTCGAGGCCGCCGAACTCCTGCAGGCGCTCCTCGACGAAGGCGGCCGTCTCGTGCTCCTCGAACGAGAGCTCCGGGTTTGCGTGCAGGTGGCGGCGCCAGGCGACGATGTCCGGGACGGTGCTCAACGCGGTCAGCGCGGGATCTGGGAGAAGTCGCCGAGCGCGCCGAGGCGGTCGCGCAGGTCGAGCAGCAGCCGCAGGCGGTTTGCGCGCGTGGCGCCGTCCTCGGCCATCACGAGCACGTCCTCGAAGAAGCGCTCGACGGCCGGCCCGACCTCGGCCGCGCGCTGGAGCTGCACGACGGGGTCGCCGTCGGGATCGAGCTCGAGCCCGCGGACCTGCTCCGCGAGCGCGCGCTCGGCGTCGTCCTCGAGCAGCTCGTCCCGGACGGCGGGAGCGGCGTCGTCCCGCTTACCCGCCAGGCGGTGCGCCCGGTCGTAGGCCGTGTAGACGGCCCCGAACTCCGGCGAGGACGCCTGCTCGTGCAGCACGCGCGCGAGCCGGGCGACGCCCGCGAGGTCGGAGGCGCGCGACGAAAGCGCGGCACGCGAGAACTCGACCGGGACGTCGAGCAGCCCCTCCAGCCGCTCCTCCAGGAACCGCCGCGCCTCGCCCTCGAGCAGCGAGCGCTCGATCTTCACGCCTCCCTCGATCGCGAGCCTCCAGAGTCCGATCGCAGCGCGCCGCAGCGCGTACGGGTCGCTGGAGCCTGTTGGGCGCCTGCCCAGCCCGAAGACGGTCGCGAGGTTGTCGAGCTTGTCCGCCGCTGCCAGCAGCCTTCCGGCCGGGGTCGAGGGAAGCGGCCCGCGGGCCGTGTCCGGCAGGTACTGCTCGTCGATCGCCTGTGCGACGCTCTCCGGATAGCCGGCGAGCCGCGCGTAGGTGGCGCCGATGTGGCCCTCGAGCTCCGCGAACTCGCGCACGAGCTCCGCCGCCTGGTCGGCCTTGGCGAGACGCGCGGCCGTGAGCGCGTCGTCGTCGCCGCCGAGCTTTCGCACGAGCTCGACCAGCCGCGCCGCCTTGTCGGCGAACGACCCCGCCCCGGCCAGGAAGGTGATCGACGCGAGGCGCTCGGCGAGCGCGTCGATGCCGGCCGCGACGTCGCGCTCGAAGGTGAACTCCGCATCCTCGAGCCGCGCCTCGAGCACGCGGACGTTACCCTCGCGGACGATCTCCGGGTCGCCGCCGTTGGCGACGAACGCGAACCGGTTGCCGCCGAGCGGGAAGTAGCGCTGGTGGCTCTGCATCGTCGTCACGACCAGCCGTTCCGGCAGGCGCAGGAAGCGCGGGTCGAACTCGCCGTCCTGGACGCGCACGCTCTCGACGAGGTAGAGCACCTCGTCGAGCACGTTGTACGGGTCGCGCCAGTCGCCGAGCTCCGCGAGCCCGGCGACGATCTGCTCGTACCGGTGCGCGCGGTCGGGCTCGATCCCCTGCGCGCGCAGGAGGTCGAGCCAGAGCTCGGCGTGCGGCACCTCGATCGGCCCGCCCGTGAAGCGCTTGCCGTACGTGACCCGGCCGGACGGGATCCCCTCGATCGCGACCTCGACAGGCTCGTGGCCGAGGATCGCGCAGAACCAGCGGACCGGCCGCGGGAAGCGCAGGTCGGTCCCGGGCCAGCGCATCGTCCTCGTGAACTGGAGGCCGCGCGCGATCCCCGCCAGCCGTTCGGGGAGGACGTCGCGCATCGGCCGGCCCGGCACCTCGATCCCAAGGAAGCCGTCGCGCACCTCGAGCTCCGCGGCCGAGACGCCCTGCTTGCGGGCGAACCCGTCGGCCGCCCTGTCGCGCAGGTGCTCCGGCGGCCCCTGCACCCACGTGTCGGGCGTCTGCTCCGGCAGGTTCGGCAGCACGAACGCGAGCCGGCGCGGCCCGACGTAGATCTCCACCGGCCGGACGCCCAGCTGGTCGCCCGCGAGCGGCACGAGCTGGTTCGCCACGTCCGCGCACGCCCCGGCCGGAAGCTCCTCGCACCCGATCTCGAAGAGCAGGCTAGGCAACGGCCGTCGCCTCCTCCTTCTGCTCCTGCTGCGCAAGGTAGAGCTGCGCCACGCGACGGGCCAGGTTGCGCACGCGCCCGATGTACGCCGCGCGCTCGGTGACGGAGATCGCCCCGCGCGCGTCGAGCAGGTTGAACGCGTGCGAGCACTTGAGGACCATGTCGTAGGCCGGAATCGGCAGCTCTCGGTCGAGGAGAAGGGTGCACTCGTTCTCGTAGTCGCCGAAGTGGCGCATCAGCACCTCGACCGGCGCGACCTCGAAGTTGTAGGCCGACCACTGGCGCTCGTTCTCGAGGAAGACGTCCGCCCACGTGACGCCGGGCGCCCACTCGAGCTCCGGCACGGTCTTCGCCCCCTGGATGATCATGGCGATCCGGTCGAGGCCGTAGGTGATCTCCGCCGGGACCAGGTCGAGCTCCAGCCCGCCGACCTGCTGGAAGTACGTCCACTGCGTGATCTCCATCCCGTCGCACCAGATCTCCCAGCCGAGACCCCACGCGCCGAGCGTCGGCCCCTCCCAGTCGTCCTCGACGAGCCGGATGTCGTGCGCGACGAGGTCGAGCCCGACCGCGGCCAGCGAGTCGAAGTAGACGTCGAGCACGTCGTCGGGCGCCGGCTTGAGGATCACCTGGCCTTGGTAGAACTGCTGGAAGCGGAACGGGTTCTGGCCGTAGCGGCCGTCGCCCGGGCGGATCGACGGCTCGACGTAGAACGTCTTCCAGGGCTTCGGGCCGAGGCAGCGGAGGAACGTCGCCGGGTTGAAGGTCCCCGCGCCGACCTCCGTGTGGTACGGCGTCATCACGACGCAGCCCCGCTCGCGCCAGTAGGCCTCGAGCCGGGCGGTCATCTCCTGGTAGGTTGGCGCGGCCATGGGGCCTGATCGTATCGGCGGATCCTGGCGGCGCCACGACTTCGAGAGCGAGGCGCTGCGCAGGAACCCGCTCGGCGACCCCCACGTCCGGCCGCTGCACGTGTGGCAGCCCGACGGCGACGGGCCGTTTCCGTCGGTCTACGTGATCCAGGGAATGACCGGCATGGTCGACGCGTGGTTCAACGTGCGGCCGTTCACGAAGAGCTATCCGCAGCTGATCGAGGAGCTCGGGCCGCGCTGCGTCGTCGTCCTGGTGGACGCGTTCACGCGCTTCGGCGGCTCGCAGTTCCTCGACTCGCCCGCGATCGGCGACTACCACACGTACCTCTGCGACGAGATCGTTCCGTGGGTCGACGCGGAGTACCCGACGCTCGGGGCCCGGGAGCACCGCGGCATCCAGGGGAAGTCGTCCGGCGGCTATGGGGCGATGATCACGCCGATGCTCCGCCCCGACCTGTTCGGCGGGCTCGCCACGCACGCCGGCGACGCGCTCTTCGAGGCCTGCTACCAGCACGAGTTCGCGCCCGCCGCCCGCGCGCTCAGGGACAAGTACGGCGGCTCGTACGAGCGGTTCTGGGAGGAGCTCGAGAACGACCCCCCTACGAGCGGCTCGCATCCGAGCGCCGTGCTCCTCAACACGTACTGCATGGCCGCGGCCTACTCGCCGAACCCGGACGGCACCGTCGAGCTGCCCTGGGAGCTCGAGACCGCGGAGCTCCGCCCGGAGGTGCTCGACCGCTGGCTCGAGTGGGACCCGGTGCGGCGCGCCCGGACCGTGCCGGACGCGCTGCGGTCGCTGCGCGCGATCTGGATCGACGCGGGCAACCGCGACGAGTACTTCCTCGACCTGGGCGCGACCGCCTTCCGGAACGTGCTCGCCGAGATCGGGGTCCCGGACGACGCGATCCGCTTCGAGCTCTTCGACGGCACCCACGGCGGGATCGAGTGGCGCTACCCGCTCTCGCTCGCGTTCCTGGCCGAGCGGCTTCAGGCGCCCGCGGGACTCTAGATGATTGATGCCACGGCTTTGGTCGTGGCTAGGGACCAAGGAATGCAGGTCGAAGTCGGCGCTGCTGAAGCGTCGACGACCTGGAGGCCACGATGCACGCCGACCTCGACCTGCTCTGTATCAGTGTCTACTGCACAGCCGACGACCTGCTGCCGGAGCGGTCGCCTAACGCCCGCCGGCGACTGAGCGACGCCGAGATCGTGACGCTCTGCGTCGCGCAGGTGCTGATGGGGATCCCGAGCGATCGTCGCTTTCTGCGGGCCGCCCGCCGTCAGCTTGGCCACTTGTTTCCCAGGCTTCCGAGCCAGGACGCTCTCCACAAGCGCCGCGCTCGCCTGGCCGAGACGATCGAGTGGTTGATCGGCGTCTTCGCGGCGCAAAGCCCCGGCGCCAGCGACGATCTCCTGCTGCTCGACTCGACCCCGGTTGAGTGCGGCCGCTCGCTCGAGACAAGCCGTCGCTCACAGCTCGCCGAGGTGTGCGGCTACGGCTACTCGGCAAGTCACTCGCGCTGGTTCTGGGGAATGCGGCTCCATCTCGCCTGCGCCCCCGACGGCACGCCCCGGGCGGCTGCGCTAACCGCGGCCGACCGGCCCGAACGCGAGGTCGCACTCACCCTGCTGCCGCGGGCGCTCAAAGGCGGCGAAACGATCGTCTGCGACCGAGGCTACGCCGGCCACGAGTTCGCGCGAGCGGTCGCCGAGCTCGGCGCCAGCGTGCTGCGACCACCACGAAAAGGCGAGCCTCAGCAAACGCCACAGCTGGCGCCGATCCGTCAACGGATCGAATCGGTCTTCTTCACCTGCAAAGACCTCCTCAACCTCGAACGGCACGGCGCCCGCACACCACGCAACATCTTCGCCCGCGTCGCCATCCGCCTGCTCGCACTCGCAGCCTGCATCACCCTCAACCACCAACTCGAGCGACCCAGCCGCGCAATCGCCGACTACACCGCCTAGCCCCGTGGCATCAACCATCTAGGGGCGCTTCGGCCGCTCCATCAGGCGCCCGCCCGGGTCGCCGAACCCGACCTTGCGGTACAGGGCGTGCGCGTCGCGCGTGTGCAGGAGCCAGCGTCCGTCGGCGTACGCGCCGTCGTCGACCATGAAGCGGACGAGCTCGACCCCGAGCCCTCGACCGCGGTACTCGTGGAGGACGTAGACGTCGGCGAGGTACATGAACGAGACGCCGTCGCCGAACGCCCGGGCGAAGCCGATCTGCCGCTCGCCTTCGTAGAGCCCGACGACGCGCTGCGCCTCGCGGACGAGCCGTTCCTGCACCTCCCGCTCGCGGCCCTTCGCCCAGTAGGCCTCGTGCGAGAGCCAGCGGTGCACCTCCGCGACGTCGAGGCGCGCCTTGTCGTCGTCCAGCTCCAGGCCCCCTGCGAGCTGCCGTCTCATGAGCCAACCTTGCCATGCCGATAGCCGAGCTGATGCGGGAGCGGGGCCCATTCGCGATCACGGTCTGCCTCGTGCTCGCGGGCGCCGACCTGGCGGTGAAGGCGCTCGTCCGGACACCTGCCGGCGACGTTCATCACCGCTCGGGCGCGTGGTTCGCGCTCTCCGCTGCGCTCCTCGCCGGCTCCGTGCTCCTCGTCTGGATCCCGTCGCGCGCGGTCGCGGTCGGCGCCTCGCTCCTGGCGGGCGGCGTGCTCGGCAACCTCGTCTCCGCCTGGCGAGCCGGCGGCGTGCCCGACCCGATCCTGATCGGCGACCACGCGCACGGAGTCGCCTTCAATCTCGCCGACGTGCTGGTCCTGGCGGGGATCCTCGTCTTGATGCCTGCGCTGATCGCGGCCACGTTCCGGTATCGCCACCTGCTGCCGCAGTCGACGGTGGTCGTCCGGGCGGTCCGGCGCCTGCGGAGCAGGGCCTCGTAGCCGGCGGAGGAGCCGCGCCGGGGTCGGTCACGCAGAGAGCGTGCGCAGCCGGAAGCCGCCGTGGAACTCGTACAGCGACGTGATCGCCGAGAGGGCGTCGCGCCGGGCGCGCTCGGAGAGCGCCGCCTCGCGGGCCTCCGCGAGCGGACGCCTCAGCAGCGCCTCGATCCCGGCCAGGCCGTCGGCGGAGAGCGCGAGGGCTCCCGGCGCGTGCTCGCGACAGACTGCGCCGCCCGCCTGCGGCGAGAAGCCGACGAGCGTCCCCTCCCCGCACTCGGCGCAGCTGCCGATGTGCGGCAGATAGCCGGAGAGCCAGAGCAGCTTCAGCTGAAAGGAGAGCGCGAGCGGCTCGAGCGAGGGCCGTTCCGCCGGCCGCACAGGGAGGTCGTCCAGCAGGTCGAGGAAGCGCGTGAGCGCGTGGAAGGCTCGGTCGTTCGCCTCGGGCTCCGTGAAGAGCCGCAGCATCGCCTCGGCTCCGGTCAGGCCGACCTGCAGCCGGTACGGGTCCTCGCGCGCCGCGCTGTGCGGCCGGATTAGCTCGACGCCCGTGACCGTGCCGAGCTCACCGCTTCCCTGATGGAGCAGCAGCTCGACGTGGCTCAGCGGCTCGAGCCGCGCCCCGAAGCGGGACTTCGTCTTGCGGACCCCCTTCGCGACGGCACCGGCCCGGCCGCGGTCGAGCGCGTAGACGTGCAGCACCCGGTCGGCCTCGCCGAAGCGGAACGAGCGCAACACCACGGCCTCGGTCTTCTGCGTGCGGGCCACGGGGCCAGTCTAGTTTCGGCGTCTGACCGCGAGGCGAGCCGTCTCACTCCCTCGTACCTGGTCGCGTACCAGGTACGGGATTCTCGCTTCAAAACTGGAAATGCCTGCACAGAGTGCGAACTGTCTCGACCACCGCCCGCTTCGTACCTGGTCGGCGACCAGGTACGAAGGGTACGAAGCCTCGCCAGGCGCTAGATGATTGATGCCACGGCTTTGGTCGTGGCTAGGGACCAAGGAATGCAGGTCGAAGTCGGCGCTGCTGAAGCGTCGACGACCTGGAGGCGACGATGCACGCCGACCTCGACCTGCTCTGTATCAGTGTCTACTGCACAGCCGACGACCTGCTGCCGGAGCGGTCGCCTAACGCCCGCCGGCGACTGAGCGACGCCGAGATCGTGACGCTCTGCGTCGCGCAGGTGCTGATGGGGATCCCGAGCGATCGTCGCTTTCTGCGGGCCGCCCGCCGTCAGCTTGGCCACTTGTTTCCCAGGCTTCCGAGCCAGGACGCATCCACAAGCGCCGCGCTCGCCTGGCCGAGACGATCGAGTGGTTGATCGGCGTCTTCGCGGCGCAAAGCCCCGGCGCCAGCGACGATC
This sequence comes from uncultured Actinomycetes bacterium, assembly GCA_963704025.1. Classification (GTDB taxonomy): domain Bacteria; phylum Actinomycetota; class Thermoleophilia; order Gaiellales; family Gaiellaceae; genus CAVPGP01. The sequence goes on from CAVPGP010000002.1 coordinate 338,650, forward strand.
TCCTGCTGCTCGACTCGACCCCGGTTGAGTGCGGCCGCTCGCTCGAGACAAGCCGTCGCTCACAGCTCGCCGAGGTGTGCGGCTACGGCTACTCGGCAAGTCACTCGCGCTGGTTCTGGGGAATGCGGCTCCATCTCGCCTGCGCCCCCGACGGCACGCCCCGGGCGGCTGCGCTAACCGCGGCCGACCGGCCCGAACGCGAGGTCGCACTCACCCTGCTGCCGCGGGCGCTCAAAGGCGGCGAAACGATCGTCTGCGACCGAGGCTACGCCGGCCACGAGTTCGCGCGAGCGGTCGCCGAGCTCGGCGCCAGCGTGCTGCGACCACCACGAAAAGGCGAGCCTCAGCAAACGCCACAGCTGGCGCCGATCCGTCAACGGATCGAATCGGTCTTCTTCACCTGCAAAGACCTCCTCAACCTCGAACGGCACGGCGCCCGCACACCACGCAACATCTTCGCCCGCGTCGCCATCCGCCTGCTCGCACTCGCAGCCTGCATCACCCTCAACCACCAACTCGAGCGACCCAGCCGCGCAATCGCCGACTACACCGCCTAGCCCCGTGGCATCAACCATCTAGAGCTGGCAGCCGGGACAGAACCACGTCCCGCGGCCGGCCAGACGGATCTTCTCGATCGGGGTCCCGCAGCGCGAACACGGCTCGCCGCCCCGCCCGTAGACCTTGAACTCGTCCTGCATCGAGCCCGAGGCGCCGTTCGGCTGGGCGTAGTCGCGGAGCGTCGAGCCCCGGCGTGCGATCCCGAGCTCGAGCGCCGTTCGGATCGCCCGCCGCAGCGCCGTGATCTGCTCCGGCCGGAGATCCCGGGCGGGGGTGAGCGGATGGATGCGCGCCCGCCAGAGCGCCTCGTCCACGTAGATGTTCCCGAGCCCGGCCACCGTCCGCTGATCGAGGAGCGCCGCCTTGATCGGCGCGCGACGGCCTGCGAGCCGTGCCGCGAGCGCCTTGGTCGTGAAGCCGCGCTCGAGCGGCTCCGCACCGAGACGGGCGTCGAGATAGGAGTCGACCTCGCCCGGCTCCAGCAGGAGCCACGTGCCGAACCGGCGCACGTCGCGATAGGAGAGGTGCGTACCGTCGTCGAGGCGGACGACGGCCCGACGGTGCGCGTCGTCGGGCAGCTCCCCCTCGCGCACCGACCCGGTCATGCGCAGGTGGATCAGCAGCGCGCGGCCGCTCGCGAAGCGGACGACGAGGTACTTCCCGCGGCGGTCGACGCGGTCGACGCGCTCGCCGACGAGCTCGGCCGCGACCTCGTGGGGATCCTCCGGCCGCGTGAGCCGGACGTCGTGGATCTCCACGTGCTCGAGCCGCCGCCCTTCCAGAAGCGGGGCGATCTCCGTCCGGACCGTCTCGACCTCGGGCAGCTCAGGCATCGCGAAACTCAGGCGTCGGAGAGCACCTCGAGCAGAACGGGACGCCTCGTGGGCGGCTCGTCGGCAAGCAGCAGCGCCGCCAGGTACTCCTGCTCCGCCTCCGCCGCCGACGCCTCGTCACGCGCGTGGATGCGCGCGACCGGCTCGCCGGCGGCCACTGCATCTCCGCGCTTCTTGAGGCAGACGATCCCGACCGCGTGATCGATGACGTCGTCCTTCGTTCTCCGGCCTGCGCCGAGATGCAGGGCTGCGACCCCGACCCGGATTGCCCCCAGAGCGGCGACGTACCCGTCTCCGGATGCCGCCACCTCGCGCACGAGCGGCGCCGCAGGCAGCGCGTCGAGCGAGGGATCGCCGCCCTGCGCACGGATCCACCGCTCGTAGGCGTCGAGCGCGGTGCCGTCGGCGACCGCGGCCTCCGCGCGGCGGCGACCCTCGGCCTCGTCGACGCCGAGATCCGAGAGTGAGAGCAGCTTCGCGCACGCGTCGAGGACGAGCTCGGTGAAGTCCGGCGGCCCCGCCCCGCGGATCGTCTCCACGGCCTCCGCGATCTCGAGCGCGTTGCCCACTGCGCGGCCGAGCGGCTGGTCCATGTCCGTGAGCAGGCAGACCACCTCCCGCTCGAAACGGCGGCCGATCTCGATCATCGCCTCGGCGAGGTGGCGCGCGTCGTCGACCGACTTCATGAAGGCTCCGTCGCCGACCTTGACGTCCAGCACGATCGCCTCGGCGCCGCCGGCGATCTTCTTGGACATGATGCTCGACGCGATCAGCGAGAGGTTGTCGACGGTTGCGGTCACGTCGCGCAACGCGTAGAGCAGCTTGTCCGCGGGCGCGAGATCGCCGGTCTGGCCGATGATCGCGCAGCCGATCTCCTTCACCTGGGCCACGAACTCGTCGACCGAGAGCTCGACGCGATAGCCGGGGATCGACTCCAGCTTGTCGAGCGTCCCGCCTGTGTGGCCCAGGCCGCGGCCGCTCATCTTCCCGATCGGCACCCCGCACGCCGCGACGATCGGCCCGACGGAGATCGAGGTCTTGTCCCCGACTCCGCCGGTGGAGTGCTTGTCGACGACCTTCCGCCCGAGCGCCGAGCGCATGTCGAGCGTCTCGCCGCTGCGGATCATCGCGTCGGTCAGCGCGAAGGTCTCGCGTCCCGAGAGCCCCCGGAAGTAGACCGCCATCAGGAACGCCGCCATCTGGTAGTCGGGCACCGCCCCGCGCGTGTAGCCGAGGACGAGCTCGGCGAGCTCCTCGTTCGAGAGCTCCTCGCCGTCGCGCTTGCGCTGGATCAGCTCGGCAGCGCGGATCACTTTGCGGCGACGAAGATCGTGGGTGCTCGACGGACGCGCAGCGGGCCGTCGAACGGCGGCAGCTGCCGCAGGCCGAAGCTGCTCTGCGATGCGTCGACGTAGACCTGAGCGGCGGCGCGGTCGGGGAAGTTCGTCCAGCCGAAGGCGTCGCGCCGCTCGACCGACGCGAACCGCCCGCGGAGCAGTCCCTCGGCCTCGTCCGAGCGGAAGGGGACCACGCGCTCCAGCCCCAGCGGCTCGTACAGCTCACGCAGATGCTCGCGCGCGTTCGTCACCGCGACAAGGCGGCCGCCGGGCTTCAGCACGCGCCTGATCTCGGCGAGGGCCCGCTCCACGTCGGGGACGTGGTAGAGCATCCAGGCCGCGACCACGGAGTCGAACATCCCATCTGCGAACGGCAGCGCCTGGACGTCCCCGACGAGCGCCTCGACGCCGCGGGCGCGCGTCAGCTCGACCATGTGCTCCGACTGGTCGAGCGCCGTCACCTCGGCGCCGAGCTCGCGCTGCATCCGTTCGGCGAGCGCACCCTGGCCGCAGCCGACCTCGAGCACGCGACGGGGAGCGCTTTCCGCGATCGCGTCGAACAGGAGCTCGACCGCGTCCGGCCCGCTGCCGAAGCGGTGCGCCGCGGCGCGCGCGGCGAGCCTCGTGTCGGTCGAGTATTCGCGGCGGACGGCCTCCGGGTCGTTGAGCGGCGCGCTCATCTCTCCGCCACATAGACGACGTGCCGGGCGCGCGCCCGGAACGGCTCGCTGATGGCGGGCACGGCTCCGGCGAGGTGCGCGCGCGTGATGTTCGCGGCGACGAACGCGCGCATGGAGGCAGAGTCGGGGAAGACGACGGTGCCGCGAGCCTCCCGCCGCTCGACACGCGAGAAATGACCTGCGAGCTGTGCGGCGCCGTTCTCGCCGCCGAACGACAGCTCCGCCTCGACGCCGCTGCCGAGCAGCTCCCACAGCTCCTGGACGTTGTCGGTTCCCACCGTCGAGGCCACGAGACGGCCGCCCTTGCGCAGCACGCGCGCCAGCTCGCGGATGGCCTGCTCGCGGTCGGCGACGTGGTAGAGGAGCCACGCCGCGACGACGCAGTCGAACGCGCCGTCCTCGAACGGGAGCGCCTGCACGTCCGCGATCTCGGCCGGGACGCCGCGCTCACGCGCGAGCGTCACCATCCGCGGCGAGAGGTCGACCGCCGCGACCTCCGCGCCGAGCTCGTCGACGAGCCGCTTCGCGAGCTCGCCCTGGCCGCAGCCGACCTCGAGCACCCGGCGCGCCGCGGCCTCGCGGACCGCCTCGAAGACGACGTCCTCCGCGTTCTCTCCCTCGATCAGGTCGCGGTAGATCCGGTTGCGCGTCGCCAGTCGCTCCTCGCTCGCGTATTCCCAGTGCACGAGCAGCGGGTTGTCGAGCGGCAGGAGGTTCCCGCGCGGGTCGACAGGGGGCTCGGTCACGGCTGCAGGAACGGCTGCCCCGGGACGCCGCGCGGAGCAGGCTTCCCGCCCAGCCAGGCGTTCACGGTCGCGCCGACGTCGGCGAACTCGCCGTTGTGAATCTGCCCGGCGGCGCTCCGCCCCTCGACGTAGGCGAGCAGGAGCGCGTACTCGCGCGAGTGGTCGGTCGAGGGCGTCGTCGGGTCGCAGCCGTGGTCCGAGGTGAGGACGAGCAGGTCCCCCGGGCGCAGCGCATCGAGGATGTCGGGCAGCCGGCGGTCGAAGTCCTGCAGGCAGCGGTGGAAGTTGACGGGGTCGTTGCGATGACCCCAGAGCATGTCCGTCTCGACGAGGTTCACGAAGACGAAGCCCTCGTCGATCTCACGCAGCAGCTGCTCGGTGCGCTGGATGCCCTCGACGTTCGACTTCGTCGGGAACGACTCGTCGATGTCCTGGCCGGCGAAGATGTCCGAGATCTTGCCGACGCCGAAGACCTGCTTCCCCGTGTCGCGGACGACCGAGAGGTAGTTCGGGCGCTTCGGCACGAGCGAGAAGTCGTGCCGGTTCGGCGTGCGCTCGTAGTGCCCCGGCGAGCCGGCGAACGGCCGGGCGATCACGCGCCCGACTGCGTGCTTCCCGTTCAGCACCTCGCGCGCGATCCGCGAGCCTTCGTACAGCTCCTCGAGCGGGATCGTCTCCTCGTGGGCGGCGATCTGGAAGACGGAGTCGGCGGAGGTGTAGACGATCCACTTGCCCGAGCGCTGATGCTCCTCGCCGAGCTCCTGGATGATGTCGGTGCCCGAGGCCGGCTTGTTGCCGAGGACGCCGCGGCCGGTGCGGTGCATGAAGGGGTCGATCACGTCGTGCGGGAAGCCGTGCGGGTAGGTCGGCATCGCCGTCGGCGTCACCACGCCCATGAGCTCCCAGTGGCCGGTCGTCGTGTCCTTGCCCTTCGAGCGCTCGACGAGGCGCCCCGCGACCGCCTGCGCGGCCGGCTGCGGCGCACAGCCCTCCAGCGGCTCGACGTTTCCGAGCCCGAGCGCCTCCATGGTGGGCAGGTCGAGACCGCCGACGGCGCGGGCGACATTCCCGAGTGTGTCCGACCCTTCGTCTCCGAAGTCGGCCGCATCCGGCAGCGCTCCCGCACCGACAGCGTCGAGCACGATCACGCACGCGCGCGGCATGAGGCTATTCTTATCAACCCGTGGGCACGATTCTCGGACTCATCGCGATCGCGATCTTCATCTCGGGCGTCATCGGGCTGGCGTACGGCGTCACGTGGTCCGTCGTGCGGTTCTTCCCGAGCGGCAAGAAGCCCGACTCGGCGTAGCGCGCGGTCCGGCACCGTGCGGCACCGCGCGGCACCGTGCGGCACCGTGCGGCACCGTCCGGCCCACCCGGCACCGTATGCGGGTGGAGGCATGGGCGGACACGTGGGCTGAGACATGGGCGGATCTGGCGCCGCTCGTTCCCGCGGAGCTCGCACCGTTCCTGCTGGACTTCGCCTTGGATCTCGAACGGCTGTGCGCGCTCGACCTGCCGGTGGAGGAGCTCTCCGTGTGCGAGCTCGAATGGCATCTGGACGAGCTCTTCTGGCGGGGCGCCGACGGGCGGCCGTTCACGGTGCGTCCACGCGAGGTGCTTCGCGCACCGGACCTCCATCCATGGCATCGCGATCGGATCAACGGAGTGGACCTCTCGCATCCGCTCGACGTCACCAGGCGCGGCCACCGCTGGACGATCCTCGACGGCACACACCGGTTCGCGAAGCTCGTCCTCCTCGGCGAGTCGTCCGTGCGTGTGCGAAAGGTCCCGCCCGGCGCGCTCGAGCTGATCGCGGCGTAGAGCCAGCGCAGACTAGGAGGGTTTGGCGAAACAGCGGCTGTGTCGAGCACCGTTCCGCCAAACCCTCCTAGACCCGCGCGAGCGGCAGGACGTCGTCGAGCGGCGTGTACTCGAGGCCGTGCGCGTCGGCAACCGCTTCATAGGTCACCTTGCCGTTGATGACGTTGACACCGCGCGCGAGGCCTCTGTCGCGGGCGACCGCCTCGGCGAGGCCGAGATCGGCCATCTCCTCGACGTACGGGAGCGTCGCATTCGTGAGTGCGCGCGTCGAGGTGATCGGCACCGCTCCCGGCATGTTCGCCACGCAGTAGTGGGTGACGCCCTCGACGACGTAGACCGGCTCGTCGTGCGTCGTCGGCCGCGAGGTCTCGAAGCAGCCGCCCTGGTCGATCGCCACGTCGACGACGACGGCGCCCGGCTTCATCCCCGCGATCATCTCGCGGGTGACGAGCTTCGGCGCGAGCGCGCCCGGAACCAGCACCGCGCCGATCACGAGGTCGGCGTCCTCCACCGAGGACTCGATCTGCAGCGTCGAGGACATGAGCAGCGTCACGCGGCCCGAGAGCACCTCCTCGAGATGGCGCATCCGGTCGATCGAGCGCTCGAGGATCGTCACCTGGGCTCCGAGCCCCAGGGCGATCACCGCGGCGTTGTAGCCGACCATCCCGCCCCCGATGATCAGCACCTTGCCGGGGGCGACGCCGGCGATCCCGCCGAGCAGGAGCCCCCGGCCGCCGAGCGGCTTCTCGAGGAAGTACGCACCTGCCTGCGGGGCGAGCCGGCCGGCAACCTCGCTCATGGGCGCGAGCAACGGCAGCTGCCGGTTGTCTGTCTCGACCGTCTCGTACGCCACGGCTGTGACGCCGCTCTCGACGAGCGCCCGGGTCAGCGGCTCGTCCGCGGCGATGTGGAGGTACGTGAACAGCACGAGACCCTCGCGCAGTCGTGCGTACTCGGGCTCGATCGGCTCCTTCACCTTCAGGAGCAGGTCCGCGGTCTCCCACACTTCGTCGACCGAGCCGATGCCCGCCCCGACGGCGGTGTACGTCTCGTCCGGGTAGGAGCTGCCGTTGCCGGCGCCGGTCTCGATCGTCACGTCGTGGCCGCGCTGGATCAGCTCGCGCGCGCCGGCCGGGGTCAGCGCGACGCGGTACTCGTGGGTCTTGATCTCCTTCGCGACGCCGATCTTCATGAGCGGCGGAACGATACATCGCCCGGCGCAGCGCCACCGTGCAACAGGAGCATCAGGCCGACGAGCGTCTTCGCGTCCTCCACCTCGGCCAACCGGCCGGCGACCTCGCCGAGCGGCCAGCGGACGACGTCGAGGACCTCGTCGTCCTCCGGCCGGGGGTCGCAGGGCTCGAGGCTCTCCGCCAGGAAGAGATGCATCCGCTCGTCACAGAAGCCGGGTGTCGTCCAGAACGAGATCAGGTGACGCCAGTCGCCGCCGCGGAGGCCACACTCCTCCTCCAGCTCGCGCTGCGCGGTCTCGAGGGGCGTCTCGCCGGCGTCGACCTTGCCAGCGGGAAGCTCGAGCACGCCCGCGGCGACCGGGTGCCGGTACTGCCGCACGAGCACCACGTCGCCTTCGTGCACAGCGACGATCGCCGCTGCGTCCACGTGGCGGACGATCTCGATCTCCCTGCCGCCCCGCTCGTCGACCTCGACCCGGAACTGCCTTCCCTCGAAGGCGATCCTGCTCACGGCCCCGCCAGCCGCTCGACCTCGGCGCGCTCGTCCGGCCCGAAGAACGGGGGCTCGCCCGCGACCGCGTTCTCGCGCGTTCGCTCCGGCCTGCTCGTCGCGGGGATGACCAGGTCGACCCGCCGGTCCGACAGCGCCCACTCGAGCAACGCCTGGGCCCACGTCTCGACGCCGAGCGCAGCCAGCTGCGCGGAGCTCGGCTCGCGGCGCCTGCGCGCGGCGTTCCCCGAGCCGCCGAGCGGCCGCATGGCGATCACCGCGACGCCGAGCTCGGCAGCGAGCGGCAGCAGCTCGCGTTCGGCCTCGCGCTCCCACGGGTTGTACGGGACCTGGAGGGTGTCGAATCGCCCGGTGCGCATCGCCTCGGCGAGCTCCGGGAAGGCGCCCGCGTCGTAGTGCGTGACGCCGATTCGGTCGACCTTGCCCTCGTCGCGCTCGCGCTCGATCCACTCGAGGTGCTCGCGCCAGAGCACGAGGTTGTGGATCTGCTCGATCTCGACCCGCCCGTACCACGCGAGCTGGTCGCGGAACTGCGTCCGACCTGCCGCGAGGCTGGACGCCCAGATCTTCGTCGCGATCGTCGCTTCGGCACGGCGTGCGCCGAGCGCCGAGGCGATCGAGCGCTCGGCCCCGCGGTACATCGGGGAGGTGTCGATCACGCGCGTGCCCGCATCGAGGGCGGCGTTGACGACCTCGCGCGCCAGCTGCGCATCGCTCGCGAACGTGTTCCAGGTTCCAAGGCCGACGACCGGGCCGAGGCGGCGTTCCTCCACGGCGCCGACGGTACCGGCCCGGCAGGCGGCTACGCCGCGGTGACGACTGTTGCGTCGTGCGACGACCGGGCGACGCGCACCTCGCGCAGGACACTCCCGGAGCGGTCGAGCACGGCGAGCGTGCCCCGGTCGAGCGACGGCGTCACCACACAGCCGATCCCCTCCTGGACGTTGTACGAGCCGATCGCGACCGGCGTGGTCCGCAGCAGGCGGCCGTCGTGGAGCGCGTGCACGCGAATCATCCCGCACTCTCCCGAGGCCACGAACGCGCGGCCTGCGGCGAAGGTGACGTGCTGCGGCGGATCGTCCGCGCGCAGGAGCCGGAGGAGCCGACCGGCCGAGTCGTAGACGGCCAGACGCTGCTCCTTGCCGGCGCTGACCCAGACCTGGCGGCCCTTCGGCTCGAAGGCGACGTCGTGCGCCGCGAACGGCGGCCGGATGCGGCCCGCCACCCGCGGGCGAGCCGGGTCGGCGAGATCGACGACCAGATCGTCTCGGCGCTGAAACCGAGCGCGACCCAGAGCCCACGCCAGAGCGGGTCGCGCGTCACGTGCCGTGCGTGGGCGCCGACCGGAGTCCGGTGGACGACCCGTCCGGCGCCCAGGTCGATCACCGCCACCTCGCCGAGCTTCGAGTCGGTCACGTACGCGTAGGCGCCGTCCGGGCTGATGGCCGTGTAGCGCGGCTCCGCGAACCCGCGCAGCACCAGCCGCACCTCGAGTCCGTCGAGGAGCGTCACCGCGCCTTCCTGCGTGTGCGCCACGACAGAGTGGGACGCGAACACGCTCTCGATGCTCCTCGGGCCGGGCAGCGTGCGAATCCGCCGCACGACGTTGCCGCTCAGCAGGTCGATGGTCGCCACGTGCTCCTCGAGGTCTGCCGTGACGAGGGCCGTCGGCGTGCCCTTGAGCCGCCGGGCGACCGCATCCGGCGCGAGCGCGAGCGCCGCCGCGCCGGAAAGGAAGGCGCGCCTGTCCATGCGTCTTCTACGCGGCGGGCGGGGCGCTGCGTCCCGCGCGACCGCCCGCCGACCCCGCCCCACTTGGTCAGACCAAGACGCAAGAGCGGTGCACGGACTTTCCACAAACCTGGATTCATGCGCCCTGGCGCGGCACTCGGCAAGCTCCCTTGGTCAGACCAAGTGTCACGCGAGTGTGACTGTTTCTCCCCAGGGCTCAGGCGCCGGCCAGCGTGGCGGCGGCGAGGTTGCCGGCGACGAAGGCAGCCGCGAAGAACCACGGCTCCTCGTCCGGGCCGCGCCCCATGTGGGAGAGCGGGAGCCCGGCGCACGCCTCCCGCCAGCCGGACGCGTCGACCTCGACGGCGCCCGGTGGTGCGATCGCGTACCCGGCGGGCCAGGCGAGCTGGACCTCGCCGAGGCAGAGCTCGAGCACGGCGAGCGTGTGGTGTGACAGCCCACGGTGGCGGTCGCGCCGATCGCGGTCCGAGATCCGCGGTGCGATCACCGGACGCCCGCCGAGCGCGGAGGCCGCATTCGCGGCGGTTGCCGCCGCCGCGCCGCCGTGTCCGAGCGGGGACGCCGTGCCGACGATCCCCGGCCCGATCGCCGAGACGACCGCGTCGAAGCCCTGGCCCCGCGCCCACGCGAGGGCCGACCACGGCGTCACGCACGCGACGTCGCCGTCGATGCACGCGCCGACGGCGACGGAAACCTCGACGAGCCCCCGCTCCTTCACGGCACGCAGAGCATCCGAGAGGGACACCGGCAAGGCTCCGCCCTCCAGCTGCACGTAGGCCACGCGGCGCCCCGCGAGCGCGGCACAGGCGGGCGCGAGCTGCGAATGGAGCGAGCAGCACACGACCGGCATCCCCTCGAGCGCGGCGGCGAGCGCGCCCGCCTCCTCGGCATGCGGCACCGCGACCTGCAGCGGCGTGTACGGCAGCTTCATCACGTGCGCGCCCTCCGCCCCCGCGAGGCCGAGCCCTCGTGTCAGGTTCGCGTGGACGACGTCGAACCCGCCCGAGCCGAGGCCGAGCTCGCGTGCCTGCACGTTGACCAGCACCTCGTCGCCTTCCTCGACGTCGCCCGTCAGCCGCGGATAGGCGACGCAGGCAGAGCCGTCGACCTCGAGGCGGACCAGCCCGTCGAGGCGCTCCAGCACGGCGGACACGGTGCCGCGCCTAAGCGAGAGCGGCATCGACGAGCGCGAGCGTCACGTCAACCATCAGGTCGAGATCGTCCGCGGCTATCCGCTCGGCGGGCGTATGGATGTCGGTCATGCCGTTCGCGAGGTTCACGCACTGCAGGCCACGCTCGTTGAAGACATTCGCGTCCGCGCCGCCGCCGGACAGTGCGAACGAGGGTGTCACGCCCGCTGCCGCCAGCGCCTTCACGGCGAGCCGCACCGGCACGTCGTCCCTGCGGAAGCGGTAGCCGCGATAGCTCCGCCGGACGGTCGTCTCGACCTCGCACTCCGCGACGCCGGCAGCGAACGTGAACGCGTCCAGCATCTCCTGGACGAGCCCGGCGAGCTTCTGCTCGTCGTGCGACCGCGCCTCCGCCGTGAACGTGCACCACTCCGGGACGATGTTCGTCGCCGTGCCGCCCGAGATGGTGCCGACATTTGCGGTCGTCTCCTCGTCGACGCGCCCGAGCCGCAGATCCGCGATCGCGCGCGCGGCGGCCGCGATCGCCGAACGCCCCTCCTCCGGCGCCATCCCGGAGTGCGAAGCGCGCCCGTGGAAGCGCACCTCGAACGACTGCGCGTGCGGAGCGCCGAGGACGACCTCCCCCACCGGCGCCGCCTGGTCGTAGACGTACCCCGTCCGCGCCTGCAGACGGGTGGCGTCGAATGCGTAGGCGCCCCGGAGGCCGACCTCCTCCTTCGGTGTGAACAACAGCTCGATGCCCGCGTGTGGCCGTTCCTCCTCGACGACCCGGCGGACGCCCTCGAGCATGGCGGCGACCGCCGCCTTGTCGTCCGCACCGAGGATCGTTCCCGCGGCGTTGCGAACCGCGCCGTCCTCGTCTACGAACGGCTCGATCGGCCCCTCGGGCGTCACCGTGTCCAGGTGGGCGCAGAAGAAGAGCGGCTCGCCGGCCGCGCTGGGTGCGAGCCGGGCGTAGAGGTTGCCGGCCGTCGCGTCGATCTCGGCGCCCGCCCCGTCCTCGTCCACGTCGAGCCCGAGCCGGCGCAGCTCCGCGGCGACGCGGTCCGCGACCGCCCGTTCCTCGCCGGGCGGGCTGGGCATGGCGGCCAGCTCGAGGAAGAGCGCGAGGGTGCGGCTCTGTAGAGGCGTCTGTGCCACGGACGAGAGCGCCTCAGGCCGCCGCGACCTGCGCGCCCGACCGGCCGCGGGCGCGCGAGAGCGCCGCGCCCACGAACTCCCGGAAGAGCGGCGCCGGACGCGTCGGCCGCGACTTGAACTCGGGGTGGAACTGGCTCGCGACGAACCACGGATGGTCAGGGAGCTCGACGATCTCGACCAGGCGCCCCTCCTGGAACGTCCCCGAGACGACGAGCCCCGCGTCGACGAGCTTCTGCCGGTAGGCGTTGTTCACCTCGTACCGGTGCCGGTGGCGCTCGGCGATCACCGACTCGTCGTCGTAGACCTCCCGCGTGCGCGTCCCCTCCACGAGCTCCACGGCCTGGGCGCCGAGCCGCATCGTGCCGCCGAGGTCCTCGACCTCCTTCTGCTCGGGCAGCAGGTCGATGACGGGGAAGGGGGTCTCCGGATCCATCTCCGTCGAGTTCGCGCCGTCGAGGCCGCAGACGTGGCGCGCGAACTCGGAGACGGCCACGTGCATGCCGAGGCAGATACCGAGATACGGGATCTCCTGCTCGCGTGCCACGCGGCAGGCGGTGATCTTGCCCTCCCAGCCGCGCGAGCCGAAGCCGCCCGGCACGAGCACGCCGTCGACCTGCTCCAGCTCGGCGATCGCCTCTTCGAGCGACATGTTCTCGGCGTCCACCCAGCGCACGTCGACGTGGCAGCCGTGATGGATCCCCGCGTGCTTGAGCGCCTCGTGCACCGACAGATAGGCGTCGTGGAGCTTCACGTACTTGCCGACGAGCGCGATCTGGACGGTGGTGTCGCGCTGGTCCAGCCGCTCGACGAGCTCGTCCCACTCGCCGAGCTCAGCCTCGCCGGCACGCAAGCCGAGCTGCTCGCAGACGAGCCGGTCGAGCCCCTGCTCCTGCAGCGCCTTCGGCACCAGGTAGACGTCCGGCACGTCGATCGCCGTCACGACCGCCTCGGGATCGACGTCGGCGAAGAGCGCGATCTTGTCGCGGATGTCCGTGCCGAGGTCCTCGGTCGACCGGCAGACGACGACGTCCGGGTGGATACCGATGCGGCGCAGCTCGTTGACGGAGTGCTGCGTCGGCTTCGTCTTCAGCTCCCCCGCCGTCCCGATGTAGGGCACGAGCGTGACGTGGAGGTAGAGCACGTTCTCCGGCCCCGCTTCGCGGCGGAACTGGCGGATCGCCTCGAGGAACGGCAGCGACTCGATGTCGCCGACGGTGCCGCCGATCTCCGAGATGACGACGTCCGTGTCGGTGTGCTCGGCGACCGAGCGGATGCGGGCTTTGATCTCGTTGGTGACGTGCGGGATCACCTGAACGGTCGAGCCGAGGAACTCGCCCTTCCGCTCCCGCCGCAGCACGCGGTCCCAGACGCCGCCCGCCGTGTGGTTCGCGGCCTTCGAGAGGTTCTCGTCGACGAACCGCTCGTAGTGGCCGATGTCGAGATCCGTCTCGGCGCCGTCCTCGGTCACGAAGACCTCGCCGTGCTGGAACGGGCTCATCGTGCCCGGGTCGACGTTCAGGTACGGGTCGAACTTCTGCATCTGGACCTTGAGCCCGCGGGCCTTCAGGAGGCGGCCGAGCGACGCGGCCGTGATTCCCTTGCCGAGCGACGACACCACGCCGCCGGTGACGAAGACGTACTTGGTGCTGTTCTGGCCAACCTTCGGCTGGACGCTCGTACGCGCCTCGCTCATGTTCGCCTCCCAAGGCGATCGAGATCGGACAGGATCGGCGCCCGCTCGATCAGCGTGCCGAGAGATCGACGTTCCCCGAGGATGGTCAGGCCTGCGAGAGCGATGATTGCTGCGATCCGGCCCGTGCCCGTGAGGCGACTCACGGATCTCAAGCCTAGCATGGCCCCCAGCGCGTTCGACCCCGCGTCTCCCAGCATCGTCATCTCGCGAAGATCGTAGGGCAGCAGCAGGACGGCTCCGGCCACCGGCGCGTCCACCACAGGCGCCGCCGCGAGGTACGCCTTCAACGCGCGGCCCGGTCGCGTGTCGAGCTGGTTGAGGACGTTCGCCGCCAGGCCGACGAGCACCGCTCCGGAGAGGCTGCGCGTGCGCCAGAGCCCGTAGAGCGGAATGCCGAGGAGCTTCACGACGCCTGTGGTCGAGCCCTTGCGGAGGTGCGCGCGGAAGCCGCGCTCGGGACCGGACCAGAGGTCGTCGGCGAGGCCGATCGCGGCCACGACGGGCACGCGCGCGCCGAGCGCCCAGCCCACGAGCGGCAGGCGCAGCCCCCGGTAGTTCGTCGCGAGCGGCCCCGCGCCGAGCAGCAGCTCGAGCAGCTGCCGCCCGCGGTGCGCGAAGCCTGCGAGGTCGCGCCCGGTGGCCCGGTGCTCCAGGTCGAGCTCCACCTCCTCGACCCGGAGCCCGGCGCGCGCGGCGTCGATCGTGGCCCGGACCTCGCAGCCGAAGCCGGGCGCGAGCGGAAACACGGCCGCGCGGGCGCGGGCCGAGTAGGCGCGCTGGCCCGAGAGCGGCTCGGTCGTCTCGAGCCCCCCGAGCAACCGGATCAGCGCCCGGCCGGTCCCCTTTGCGAGCCCGAGGCCGCCGCCTCGCCCGTGGGCGAACGAGGCGACGGCGAGATCCGCGTCCGAGTCCGCGAGCGGCGCGAGCTCCCCGCGCAGGTCCGCGTCGGCGAGCAGCAGCCGCCCGGGCGGGGCGACCCGCTCCGCCGCGGAGAGCGCCTGGCCCTTGCCGCGCCGAGGGAGCCTCAGGACGAAGGCGCCGGCCCGCTCGGCCTCCGCCGCGGTCGTGTCGCACGAGCCGTCGTCCGCGACGATCACCTCCGCGTCCGGGAACGACGTTCTCAGCGCCTCGATCGTCGGGCCGATCCAGCCTGCCTCGTCCCGCGCGGCGACGAGGATGGTCAGCGGCTCAGCCACCCGTCGTGGCGGTGACGGGCTGGACCGGCGGCAGGAGCGCGTCCGCGTCCTTCTTCACGCCGTAGCGGCCCTGCTCGCCGCCTGCGAGCAGGACGGCGAGCGAGAGCCGGCCGATCTGGGTCTCGACATCGTCGACGCTGGAGAAGCCGGACCGGTGCCAGACGGCGGCCGTGGACGGTTTCGCGTCGGTCGTCTCCACGCCCACGATTGGCGCGCCGGCCGACCCGAGCCCGCGGTAGAGGCCGTCGAGGAGGCGGGCGCTCGGGCCCCGCTGCGGCCCTGCGGTGCGCAGCACCACCACGGCGTCGGCCGGCCGCAGGCGCCCCTGCTTCTCCGACAGGAGCTGTCCCGAGAGCCGGTCCCAGAGCGGCGTCTGACCCCCGGCCGAAAGCTCCTCGCCGAGCGACTGCCCGAGATTGCGCAGCCAGTCCTTCCCTGTCGTCGGCGCGAGCACAGGAGTGGTCTGGAGTGCATCGCGGATCGCCTCCGGGTCGGCCGGCACCCGCACCACGCGCAGCGACTCGGTCGCGTTCGCGTCGTCGAGGGCGCGGTCCACGCTCTTGTGCGTGCGGCCGCCCGCCGGCCCGACGACGAGCACCGTCACCTTCTTGCCGTGCAGCCGGTTCGCCATCAGCGGCTCGTAGACCGCGGCCGCGAACGCGTCCGCGATGTCCTGCCGCGTCTTCAGATCCGAGGACTCCTTGGCCGTCGCGTCGACCTGCGCCCTCAGCTCCTGGATCTGGTTCTGGAGCAGCTGCCGCTCGGAGCTGTCGATGATCCCCTTGCCCGAGATCCCGACTCCGACGACGATCCCGACGACGAGCGCGAGGAAGACCGCCGCGAGCGAGGCGACGTGGTAGCGGAAGTCGAACACCGCGTCAGAGCCTAGACGCCGTGTCGATCAGCGCGTGCAGCCGGCCGAGCGCCTCGCGCGGGAGCGAACGGGCGAAGCCGACGAGCCAGGGGCCTGCGACGGAGAGTCGTGCGACCGTCGTCCTGCCCGTCGGCTCCAGCAGGAGCTCGACGTCCAGCCGCGCCTTGACGTGGTGCCACGCGAGCCGCGTCGGCGAGTCGATCTCGCGGATGACGACGACGTCCTCGCTCCCGGGGCGGCGCAGCAGCGAGGCGCGCCCCGTGCCGCGGACAGCCCAGCGCGCGCCGACGGCAAACCCGCGCCGGTCGGGCTCGACGGCGGCGACCCCGGGCCACCAGTCCGCAAGGTGATACGGCTCGGCGAGGAAGCGCCACACGTCTTCCACCGGGGCGAGCAGCTCCCGTTCGGCGCTTGCGCTGGGCAGCGGGAGACCTCCCTTCCGTACCTGGTCGCCGACCAGGTACGAGTCACCACCCTCGGCGGACGTGCTGGCCAATTTGCAGGCATTTAGCGTTTTAGAGCCGTTTTTCGTACCTGGTCTGCGACCAGGTACGAGACCGGTGCGAACCCGGTACGAGACCGGTGCGAACCCTAGCCGAAGAGCTTCTGCGCGAGCAGCTCGATCACGTGGCGCGTGCCAGGCGAGAGCGCGATCGCGACGACGATCGCCGCCAGCGCGGCGAGCCAGAGGAGCGCGAGCGGCCAGAGTGCGGGCCGGTCGCGGACGAGCCGGGAGACGCCCTTCGCGTCGACGAGGATCTCGCCCACCTTCAGCCTCGTCACGAACGTGGAGGCCATTCCGGCGCGGTTGCGCTCGAGGAACTCGACGAGGTTCAGGTGCGTTCCGACCGCCACGATCAGCTCGGCGCCCTTCTCGTACGCCAGCAGGAACGCGATGTCCTCGCTGATCCCCGGCACCTGGACGACCTGGTGCGGGACGCCCGCCTGCTCGCAGCGCGCCGCACCGGGCGCGGAGCCGTCCGCATACGCGTGGACGACGAGCTCGGCGCCGCTGCGCAGCGTCTCGTCGGTGACGGAGTCCATGTCTCCGACGATCACGTCCGGCCGCAGCCCTTCCTCCCGCAGGGCGTCGGCGCCGCCGTCCACGCCGATCAGCACGGGCCGGAAGTCGCGCACGTACGGGCGCACCATCCGCAGGTCGCGCTTGTGCCCCGGGCCGCGCGCGACGACGAGTGCGTGGCGGTCGCGGAAGCGCGTCTTCAACGGCGGGAAATCGACGCCCTCGGCGAGCAGGCGCCCCTCGTCGCGCAGGTAGCGCATCGTGTTCTCGGCGAACTGCTCGAGCGCCTCGGTGACGCGGCCTCGCTGGTCGTTGAGCGCCCTCGAGAGATCGCGCTCGCCGAGGATGCTCCCCGTCGTCAGGCAGGTGCCGTTCCGGAAGAGGCTCGCCCCGCGGACGGTCAGGAGCTCGCCGTCGTCGACCTCGTCGAAGAGCGCGGCGCCCGGGGCGTCGATCAGGCGCACCCCGCCGCGCACGAGCAGCAGCGGGCCCGGGTTCGGGAAGCGGCCGGTCTGGCTGTCGGCGACGTTGACGACGACGCGGACGCCGGACTCCAGCAGCTCCTCCGCCGACACGCGGTCCAGATCCGCGTGGTCGATGATCGCGATGTCGTCGGCGCTCAGGCGCCGCGTCAGCTGCTTCGTCCGCCTGCCGAGGCGGGCGCTGCCCGTGAATTCGACGAACGGCATCCCGCCGGAATTCTAGGGCGGCACGTGAGCCGCCCGGACGTCAGCTACCGAGTGTCGCCAGGAATTCCCGGCCGCCGAGCATGCGCTCGAGCTCGTCGCGGCGCTCGGCCTCGTCGAGCTGCTCGATCCGCGTGTGCGTGGGGTCGCCCGCAACCTTCTCGACGCGGAAGTGGCGATCCGCGAGGCTCGCGATCTGCGGCAGATGCGTGATCGTGACGACCTGCGCACGGAGGCCGCGCAGAAGCTCGCCGACGGCGTTCGCGGTCACGCCGCCGACCCCGGCGTCGATCTCGTCGAAGACCATCGTCTCGCCGCCGGCGACCGCCGCGATCGCGAGGGCGACCCGGGAGAGCTCGCCGCCGGAGGCGATCTCCGCGGCCGGGGCGAAGGGCAAGCCGGGATTCGGGCGGATCAGGAAGGCCGCCTCGTCCGCACCCGCGGGGCCGGGGTCGCGCTCGCGCAGCTCGACCCTGAGCTCGCCGTCGCCCATGCCGATCCCGCGCAGGTTGGCGGCGACGGCTGCGCCGAACGGTGCGGCGGCGGCCCGGCGCGTCTTCGAGAGCTCGAGGTGGAGCGCCTCGACCGCGCGCTCCGCGGCGGCGAGCGCCTCGGCGGCGGCCGCCGCGGGGTCGACGCCCTCGGCGAGCGCCGCGAGCTCGGTGCGCGCAGCCTCCGCTGCGGCGAGCAGCGCCTCATAGGACGGGGCCTGGAAGCGGCGCTTCGCGTCGGCGATCCGGTCGAGCTCGGCCTCGACCTCCTCGAGCGCGCCCGGCTCGGCGTCGAGCGACGCGAGGAACGCACGAAGCTCCGTCGCCGTCTCGCGCAGCCGGAGCGCCGCGTCCCGCAGCTCCGTGCCCACGCGCTCCAGCTCCGGGGCGATGCGCTCGAGCGGCGCGACCGCCCGTTCGGCGGCGGCGAGCCGGTCGACGGCACCCTCCCCCTCGTCCGGCGAGAGCGCCTCGGCGGCCGACTGCGTCGCCTCGGCGAGCTCCGAGACGTGCCGGAGCCGCTCGCGCCGCGCCCTCAGCTCCTCCTCGGTGTCCGGCTCCAGGCTCTCCGTCGCCGCCGCCAGCAGGCGCAGCTCCTCGAGACGCCCCTCCTCCGCCGCGGCGTCGCGGGTCAGCTCGTCGTGCCGGCGGCGCGCCGTCTGCAGCTCCCGCCAGGCGAGGCGCGCGCGGTCGCGCAGGTCGCCGTTGCCGCAGTACGCATCCAGTACGTCGAGCTGGTAGGCCGGCCGCGAGAGGCGGCGCTGCTCGAACTGGCCGGACATCGCCACCAGCCGCTCCGTCGCGGCCGCGACGTCCTCCCGCGCCGCCGCGCGGCCCCAGGCGTATGCGCGGGTGCGCCCGTCCGGGAAGATCCGCCGCGCGACCACCAGCCCCGGCTCGTCCTCCGGCCGGAGCTCGGCCAGCGCCTCGACCGCCTCGTCGTCCAGGAACCCGTCAGGGAGGTCGAACTCGGCCTCGACGTACGCCTCGGGCGCGCCCGCCCCGATCGCGGCGGCGTCGCCCTTGGCGCCGAGCAGCAGCCCGATCGCCGAGGCGAAGATGGTCTTGCCGGCGCCCGTCTCGCCCGTGACCGCGTTCAGGCCCGGTGCGAACTCGAGCTCGGCCTCGCGGATCAGGGCGAGGTTCTCGATGCGCAGCCGGCGGAGCACACGCCGATGCTAGCCGGGCCGGCTGACCGCGCCCATGGGCGCTTTGGGTCAGTGCGGGGTGAACGCGGCGCTGTACCGCGTGAAGAACGTCGACTCCGGCAGCGAGGCCAGGAGCGTGCGCTCCTGCCCGATGCGGATCCGCACCTCGCCGTCGTCCGCGAGCGTCGTCGCGGGGTGCCCGTCGACGAGCACCTGCACGTCGACGCCGTCGGTGCGGTTGATCACCCGCAGCTCCAGCCCCGGCGGGACGACGATCGGCCGGGCGGACAGCGAGTGCGGCGCCACGAAGGTGACGACCATCGCCTCGAGCCCCCAGACGAGCACGGGCCCTCCGTTCGAGAGGTTGTACGCCGTGGAGCCCGAGGGCGTGGCGCAGATCAGGCCGTCGCACGGCTGCCTGCCCAGCTTCTCGCCCCCGATCCACCAGTCGAGCTCGACCATCCGGCCCAACGTGGCGCTCGTGGCGACGACGTCGTTCACGGCGCGCCAGCTGCCCGCCTCCGACTCGACCCCGAGCGTGGGCAGCTCCAGGACGGAGAACTCACCGGCGAACACGCGCCGCAGGCCTGTCTCCAGCTCGTCCCGGTCGAGCGACGTGAGGAAGCCGACCCGCCCGAAGTTGACGCCGATCACCGGCACGCCCGTACCGAGGAACCCGCCCAGGGCGCGGAGCATCGTGCCGTCACCGCCGAGGACGACGGCGATGTCCGCATCCGCGGCGTCCTGGCCGTCCGGCGCCAGACCGTGCTTCGCGCGCTCCTCCGCCGGGATCATGAGCTCGACTCCCGCCTCGGCCGCGAGCGCCTGGAGCCGCTCGAATGCCGGCCCGATCGCCTCCTTCTTCCCGTGCGTGACCACTGCCGCGAGCCGCACGGGCTCACCCGACTGCGTCATCGATCCAGGATTCGAGGCTGTCTGGGCTATTCGGGCTCTCCCGGTCGACCAGATGGAGGACGAACTCCCGGTTCCCCTTCGGGCCGGGCAGGCCTGAGTCTACGACCCCGGCTGGCTCCGCCCCCCAGCCGAGCGCCGCGTCGGCGACCTCCCGGATCACGCGCCGCTGCACCTCCGGGTCGCGGACGACCCCCTTCGGCGCCTCGGCCCGCCCCGCCTCGAACTGCGGCTTCACGAGCACGAGCGCCTCCCAGCCCGGGCGCCGCGAGCGCGAGCGCCGGCGGCAGGGCCTTCCGCACCGAGATGAACGAGACGTCGCACGTGACGAGCTGCGGCGCGAAAGGCAGCTCCGCCAGGTTGCGGGCGTTCGTGCGCTCCAGGACCGTCACGCGCGGGTCGGCGCGGAGCTTGCCGTGGAGCTGGCCGTAGCCGACGTCGAGCGCGATCACGCGGGCGGCGCCGCGCTGGAGGAGGACGTCGGTGAAGCCGCCCGTGGAGGCGCCCACGTCGAGCGCGTCCCGGCCCGCGACTTCGATCCCGAACGCGTCCAGGGCGTTCGCGAGCTTGTGGCCCGCGCGCGAGACGTAGGGCGGCGGGGACTCGACCGTCAACCCGGCCGACTCGTCGACTTGCTGGCCCGGCTTCTCGTAGCCGGGCACGAGGCCCGCCATGACGAGCGCCTGCGCCTGCGCGCGGCTCTCGGCGAGGCCGCGCTCCACAAGCAGGACGTCAAGCCGCTTCTTCGGCAACCGCCACGACCTCCCCGCGCGTGCCGTCGAGGAACACCAGAGCCGCGAAGGTCGCAAGCACCGCGACGATCACGTAGAGCCCGCGCACGCCCAGCCACGCGAGCAGCGGCCCGGCGAGCGCGAAGCCGAGCGGCGCGAGCAGCGTGTTGACGGTGACGAGCGTCTGGAACACCTGCGCGCGCAGCCCCGGCGGCACCCGCGTCTGCAGCAGCGAGATGTAGGGCGCGTTGATCGCCGGGATCGCCCCGCCGGAGACGAACAGCACGAGGCCGACGCCCCAGAGGGGCAGGTCGGGCACGAGCAGCCAGAGCGGCAGCGCGGTCGCGATCCCGGCGATCCCGGCGAGCCGGAGCGGCGGGACGCGGACGACGAGCCGGTAGGCGAGGATCGCCCCCGCCACCGAGCCGGCTCCCCAGACTGCGAAGAGCGCGCCGGCGACCCGCGGGTTCTGGTCGTAGCGCTGGTACGCGAGCACGGGGAAGCTGGCGAAGAGGAGCGGGAAGAGGAAGCCGAACGTGAAGCTCGCGATCGCCCCGCGCAGGAGCAGCCGGTCGCGCGCGACGAAGCGGAGCGCCGCCCGCCAGCCGCGCTCGGCCCCCTCCTCGACCGGGGCCGGCGCCCTCGCGGAAACGAAGAGGAGCACCACGACGAACGAGAAGAGGTACGACGCCGCGTCCAGCCAGAGGACGCTCGCCGCGCCCATGACGCCGATCAGGACGCCCGCGATCGCCGGGCCGATCAGCGTCGAGAGCCGCTGGAAGCCCTCGACGAGGCTGTTGGCCTGGCCGAGCAGCGCCACGTCGTCGCCGACGACCTGCGGAAGGATCAGCCGCTGCGACGAGAAGTACGGCGTCGTGAACACCCCCATGGCCGCGACCAGCACGAGCAGGACGCCGAACGACAGCACACCGGCGGAGTGCAGGATCGGCACGAGCGCCAAGAGCGGCGCGCGGACGAGGTCGCAGCCGAGCATGGTCGTCCGGCCTCCGAGCCGCTGCACGAGCGAGCCGGCGGGAATGCCGAGCACCGCGATCGGCAGCGTCTCCGCGGCGTAGACCAGGCCCATCTTCGTCGCCGAGCCGGTCTCGACGAGCACGAACCACGGCAGGGCGAGCCACGTCATCTGCGTGCCGAGCCCGGAGACGATCTCGGCTGCGAGCAGCGCGAGGATCGAGCGGTTGCGGATCACCGGCTGCCCGGCTCCCCCGTCCACGGGAACGCGTAGAAGAGAACGGAGACGGGCTCGGCGTCGGGCGGAAGCTCTTCCGCGGGGCGCCAGTATCGCTTCAGCAGCTCGACGTACTCCTCGGTGAAGCGCTCGAACTCGTCGTGGGTGAGACGCGCGATCGAGCTCGAGAACATCGCGGCGTCCTCCCGCTCTGCGAGGCGGTGCCGGTTCGCGAGATAGCGGTCGACCAGCTCGCGGTCGCGCTCGAGCCGCATGCGGCTCAGGCGCTCCCCCGTCTGTCGCCCCTCCGCCGTGTGCGGCTCGCCGTCGGCGAGGCCACGGATGTCGAGCGGGACGAGCCGCCACCAGCGCTGCCTGCCGGATCGTCGCTCCGCGTCCTCTTCGACGAACCCGAAGCGCTCGAGCTGGCGCAGGTGGTAGCTCGTCGACCCGGTGCTCTCCTCGAATGCCGCGGCGATCGCCGTCGCATTCGCCGTCCCGACGGAGGCGAGGTGGTACAGGATCCGCTGGCGCAGCGGGTGCGCGAGTGCCTTCAGCTCCTCGACGGTGATCTCGCGGCGCGGCAACGTCTCCGGCACATCGCAAAGATATCTCTGCAAAGGATCCTTTGCAAACTACGCCGCGTTCAGGCCGCCCTCGTCGCGAGTCCGTCGACGATCTCGGCCAGCACGGACGTGTCGGAGGGAATCGCCGCGAGCCGCTCCCGTGCCCGCGAGGCCGCCTCCTCGGCGAGCGCCCGTGCCGCCTCCTCGCCGTGCGAGAGGACGTAGCCGTCCCCGTCGAGGAGGTCGTCGACGATCTGGAAGAGCGGCCCCAGCTCCTCGGCGAACGCGCGCCACGGCGTGTGCGCCCGCTCGGGAACCTCGGCCGCCCAGAGGGCGCAGCAGACGGATGCGGTGAAGAGCGAGCCCGTCTTCAGGCGGTTCAACGCGTCGCGGTCGTCGTGGTCGCCGCCGATGTCGCGGAACTGGCCGCCGATCATCCCGAGGGTCGCCGCCGCCAGCTCCCGGGCGACGGCCGGCGTCGGGTACGGTCAGGGCGAGCCGGAACGCCTCGGCGAGCAGCCCGTCGCCGGCGAGGATCGCGACGCCGACGCCGTGGGCCGCCCACGTGGACGGGCGGCCGCGCCGCTCCGCGTCGTCGTCCATCCCCGGCAGGTCGTCGTGGACGAGCGAGAACGCCTGCACGAGCTCCAGCGCTCCGGCCGCGGGCAAGAGCTCCTCGGCCTCGGCGCCGACGGCCTCGCCGGTCGCCAGGCAAAGCGTGGCGCGGATCCGCTTGCCGCCGACGAGCGCGTAGCGCATCGACTCGGCGAGCCCGCCCAGCTCAGGCGTCAGCGCCAGGTCCTCGAGATAGCGCTCCGCGAGCGCCCGCAGCTCGTCAGGCGCCCGCATCCGCCTCGCGCTTCGCGGCCGAGATCTCCTGCTCGACCTGCTTCGCGATCTCGGCCAGCTCCGAGAGGATCTCGAGCGCCTGCTCGGGATCGTCCGTCTTCTCGAGCCGGGCGCGCGCGCTCTCGAGCTTGCCGAGCAGGTCCTCCGCACGCACCAGCCGCTCTTCCGCGGTCATTCCTCCTCCTCTCGTGCAATCCGCCCCAGGATGCCGTTCACGAGCCTAGCCGCGTCGTCCGAGGCGTAGCGCTTCGCGAGCTCGACCGCCTCGTTGATGGCTACCTCCTTCGGCACGGATACGGTTTCCAGCTCGAGGACGCCGATCCGCAGGATGCTCCGCTCGACGGCGCCGAGGCGGCTCGCGGCCCAGGCGTCGGAGGCGGCGTCGATCCTCGCGTCCAGCTCCTCGGCGTGTGCGGCGACGGCCTCGGCGAGCTCGTACGCCCACTCGTCCGCCTCTCCGTCGTAGAGCGAGGCCAGCGGCTGGCCGGTCAGGTCCCACTGGTAGAGGAGGAACAGGGCCGTGCGCCGAGCGGCCTTACGGGACTGCTGGCGCTGGCGCATCAGACGAGCTCCTCGATGCGCACGTCCACTGCGGCCGTCTCGATGCCGCACATCCCGGCGAGCCTGTCGCGCACCTGCGTCTGCACCTCGCGCGCGAGGTCGGGGAGCACGGTCCCGTAGCGGGCGTTCAGCAGGAGCGAGACGCGCCGCCCCTCGATGGTCAATCCGCGGCGCCGGACGGTGGCGCCGTCGACCGACTCCGCCGCGCGGCGCACGATCTGCTCGATCACCGCCGCGGGAATGGTGACCGTTCCCTGCGGCGACGCCTCGACATGACTCACGAGCCCACCCCCGGTTGGACGCTCACGCGAGCACCATCTGATCGGCAAGCGTGCTCGTCGAGTAGTCGCCGCTCGCGAACGCGTCGCTGCGGAGGACGTCGGCGGCGAGCTCCCGCGTCGTCGGCACTCCCTCCAGCTCCAGCTCGCCCAGGGCGCGCAGGCCGCGCGCGATCGCAGCCGGCCGGTCCTCGGCCCAGACCACGAGCTTCGCGATCAGCGAGTCGTAGTACGGAGTCACGGCCCCGCCCTCGACGATGCCCGTGTCGAGACGGACGCCCGGGCCCAGCGGCGGCCGGAAGCGCGTGATCGTCCCCGGGGCGGGCAGGAAGTCGCGGGCGGGATCCTCGGCGTTGATCCGCAGCTCGATGGCGTGCCCGCGGCGCGGAGCACGGCCGGCGACACGGAGCTCTTCGCCGGCCGCGACGCGGAGCTGCTCGCGCACGAGGTCGATGCCGGTGCAGAGCTCCGTCACAGGATGCTCGACCTGGAGCCGTGCGTTCAGCTCGATGAAGTAGAACGAGCCGTCGGACCCGAGCAGGAACTCGAAGGTGCCGGCGTTCAGGTAGCCGACGGCCCTGCACGCGCGCTCCGCGGCCGCCTCCATCTGCTCGCGCGACTCGGGCGTGAGCGCGGCCGAGGGCGACTCCTCGATCAGCTTCTGATGCCGGCGCTGGATCGAGCATTCCCGCTCGCCCATGGTGAGCACGTTTCCGTGCGCGTCGCAGAGCACCTGGATCTCGACGTGCCGCGCCGGCACGAGGGCCTTCTCGAGGTAGAGCGTCGCGTCGCCGAACGCCGCGTCGGCCTCGTTCGCAGCCGTCGCGAACGCGGACTCGAGCTCGTGCGGCGCGAGCACCAGCCGCATGCCCTTGCCGCCGCCGCCGGCCGACGCCTTCAGCAGCACCGGGTAGCCGATGGCCGACGCCGCGGCGCGCAGCTCGTCGAGCGACTCCGCCTCCTCCGTCCCGGGGACGGTCGGCACGCCTGCGGCGTCCATCGCCCGCTTGGCGGAGATCTTGTCGCCCATCTGCTCCATCACCGCCGGGCCCGGGCCGACGAAGACGAGGTCGTTGTCGGCGCACGCCGCGGCGAAGGCCGGGTTCTCCGCCAGGAAGCCGTAGCCCGGGTGGACGGCCTCGCAGCCCGTCGTGGTGGCGGCGGCGATCACGTTCGGGATCCGGAGATAGCTCTCCGAAGCGGGCGGCGGCCCGATCTTGACCGCGTGGTCGGCCATGCGCACGTGGAGCGCGTCCTCGTCGGCGGTCGAGTAGATCGCGACCGCCTCGGCGCCGGCCTCGTGCACGGCGCGGATCACACGGACGGCGATCTCGCCGCGGTTCGCGACCAGGACCCGGCCGAACATCAGAGCGCGTCGAGCAGGCGGCCGTTGACGGGCTCGAGCTCGAACAGCAGCTGGCCGTACTCCACGGCCTGCGCGTTCTGGGCGTGGATCGTCCGCACGACGCCCTCGCTCTCGGCCTTGATCTCGTTCATCAGCTTCATGGCCTCGAGGATGCAGAGGGTCTGCCCGACCGCGACCGGATCGCCCTCCTCGACGAACGGCGGCGCGCCCGGCTGAGGTGCACGATAGAAGGTGCCCACCATCGGCGACTCGATCCGCACGAGGCCGTCTGCGGGCGGCGCCGCGGGGACCGGCGACGGCTCGCTCTCGTCCAGCGGCGCCTGGCCCGTCGGTGCGCTGCTCGCTCGGCTCCTGCGTTCGCCGGACGGTGACGCGGGTGCCGGACTCCTCGATCGTGATCTCCCCCACCCCGGTCTCCTGGACGATCCGCACGACCTCGCGGATCCGCTCGGCGCGCGCCTGGTCGACCTGGCCGCCGACGAGCTCGTCGTCGCCCGCTGCGCGGCTGCGAATCGCGCGCAGGAGCGGCTCGGCCTCCTCGCCGAAGAGCGCGAGCAGCAGCAGCTCCTCCTCGCTCGCCGCGAGCCCTTCTGCGTCGTCGCGGAGCGACTCGATGTCCACGAGCTGCTCCTCGGCGCCGGCGCCGCCGGTCAGCTCGACGGCCCGCTGCACCGCCGGGTCGATCGGCCCGGGCGTCTTGCCGAAACGGCCGGAGACGAGCTGGCGCACCTCGTCGACGATCGTCGTGTAGCGCGTGGCGCCCAGGACGTGCAGCAGCGCCTGCGACGCGAGGATCTGGCCGATCGGCGCCGCGAGCGGCGGCCAGCCGACCTCCTCGCGGATCCGCTTCAGCTCGTCGAGCACGTCCTCGAGCCGGTCGGCCGCGGCATGGGCGCGCAGGTGGGCCTCGACGGCGCCGACGAGCCCGACGGGGATGCCGTACTGCGCGGCGCGCACGGCGATCCTCGGCGCCACCGGCGTGACGACGTCGTCGCCGAGAAACTCGTCGACGAGGTCGGACGCCTGCCACAGGCGCTCGACGTCGACCCGCGTGTCCCGGCCGAGCCCGGCGAGGGCCGTCGCCATCGTCTCGCCCGCGACACGGTGCACCGTGAGGGCGATCGGGTAGACGGCCGTCGCGATCAGGTCGGCGCCGGCCCGCACCGACTCGAGCGCCGCGGCGGTCGCGAACCCGGCCGAGCCCTGTAGGTAGAGCCCCACCGGGAGGCTGCTCGCCTCGGCGAGGTTCTCGACGAGCTCGGCGGCCCGGTGCGGCGGGATCACCCCCGAGGCGTCGTGCAGGACGACCCGCGCCGCACCCAGCTCGGGCAGCTGCTTCGCGGCCTCGACGAGCGAGCCGATCCGCCCGGAGCCGTAGAGCAGGCTCGCGTCGAACTCCCGCCCGGCCTCGGTGATCGCCTCGGCCGCCTCGCGCAGGTTGGAGACGTCGTTCAGCGGGTCGTGGAGCCGGAAGACCTCGATCCCGCTCTCCGCCGCCGAGGCGACGAAGCGGCGGGCGAAGTCGCCCCCGACCGGGCGCGAGCCGACCAGAAACCGCCCGCGCAGGGCCAGCGCCAGGGGCGTCTGCGTGCGTGCGTTCAGGGCGCGGATCCGCTCCCACGGGCTCTCGACCCCGCGCCGCACGGCGTTGTCGAAGACACCGCCGCCGGAGACCTCGAGGTAGGCGAAGCCGGCCCCGTCGAGGATCTCTGCGAGTTGCAGCAGCTGCTGGGTCGGCATCCGCCCGGCGAGCGGCTCCTGCGAGAGCAGGCGGATCGAGGTGTCGACGAGCTTCGGCATCGCGGTGTAGGACCTTAGCGTGGAGGATCCGGATGCAGCTCGCGCGGCCGTCGCGGTCGCGCCAGACGTGGCGGCGCTCGCCGGCCGGCAGTCTCAGGCGCGCTGGATGTAGCGCCCGTCGCGGGGGTCGACCTTCAGCTTGTCGCCCACGTTGACGAAGAGCGGCACCTGGATCACGGCGCCCGTCTCGAGCGTCGCCGGCTTCGTCACGTTCGAGACCGTGTCGCCCTTGACGCCGGGCTCCGTGTCCGTCACCTCGAGCACGACCGAGCCGGGCAGCTCGATTCCGGAGGGCTCGCCGCCGACGAACAGCACCTGCACGGAGCTCGACGGCTGCAGGTACGGGAGCGCGTCCTCGACGGTCGCATGCGGCAGGGAGAGCTGCTCGTAGGTCGCCTCGTCCATGAAGACGACCTCGTCGCCCGTGTCGTAGAGGTACTGCATGTTCTTCTGCTCGGTGCGGACGCGCTCGAACTTCTCGCCGGCGCGGAAGGTCTTGTCGACGACGGAGCCCGTGTCGAGCGCCTTCAGCTTCGTGCGCACGAACGCGCCGCCCTTGCCCGGCTTCACGTGCTGGAACTCGACGATGCGCCAGACGTTCCCCTCGAGGGCGATGTGCATCCCGTTCTTGAACTGGTTCGTGGAGACGGTCTCGGCCATTCCGGCGGCGAGTCTATCCCGTGTGCGTGCGTCAGCCCGTCTGGGTGCACGGCGGCTCGACGCCCGCAGGGCCCTCGACGTGCAGCGCGGTCGGACGCCAGGAGTACTGCTCCGGGAGCAGGCCGAACGTCGCCAGCGCGAGGGGGAGCCGCGAGTCGGCATGCATCTCCCGGGTGTGGATCCAGCGTCCGCTGAACGCGTGCACGTCGGCCGCGGGATTGGCGCGCAGGATCGCCCTGTACAGGCGGCGGGACTGCGCCGCCTGGTCGACGACGACGCGGTCCGAGTTGCTCCACCAGAGCTCGAGCGGCACGCAGGATGTGGCAAGCCGCCTGGCGTAGGTGATGGGGCTCCGGAGCCGGAACGCGTACGGGGCCGCGCGCGGCGAGCCGCCGACCTCCTCGCGGACGTAGCGCTGCAGCACCTTGCCGACCTCCCCGTCCCACGCTCTGCGGCACGCGGCGCTGCACCGGAGCCGCGACAGGGCGTGATACTGGCGCGAGAAGTCGACCACCGAGTCGAACGCGGCCGCGCCTGCCAGCAGCTCCGGATGACGCGCCGCGAGCAGGAGCGTCTCCTGGCCGCCCATGCTCCCACCGAAGGCGTAGACCTGTGACATGTCGACCTTCAGCCAGGGGAGCGCGCGACGGACGATCATCGGCATGCGCGCCAGGTCCTCGACCTGGCCCAGCGCGCCCCAGGAGTACCCCTGCAGCTTCCGCCCCTGGCCGTCCGGGCTGACCACGATGAACGAGCCGACGGCGGGGAGGTTGCCCCAGAGCCTGGCGTTGGCGCGTCCGCCGACACCGCGGCCGTGCGGCGAGATCACCAGCGGCAGCGCCGCGTCGCGGCCCGACACGTACCGCGAGGGGAGCACGACGAACGCGGCTCGGCGGGCGCCGTTGTGCGCGCGATAGTGGATCTTGACGACGCGTACCGAGTTCGGCGAGCTTCCGGCCTGCGGGGAGCCCGGGAGAAGCAGGAGCGCCGCCAGCCCGAAGAGCACGGCTGCCGTCCCGCGTCTAGTGCTTCGCATACCGCGCCGCAAACGTGATGGTGCCCGTCCTCCCCGACAGGTCGATCGTGGCCGTGCGCGCATTGAATCGGGTCCACGGCCGCCCTTCCACCTCGACCGCACTGAGCCGGCCGCCGGCCGGCAGGCGCAGGCGGAGCCGCAGGGAGGCGGGGGCCTGCCGTGACGGCGCCGCGACGGTGCCCTGGATCTCGTCGGCCGTCGCGTTCAGCTCGTAGGAGAGCGGACCGAAGCTCGTCGGCAGCCGCTCGACCTTGATCCGCTTGCCGGGCTCGAGCCAGGCACGAGGCGTCGAGTACGCCAGCTCCAGTCCACGCGGGAGGCCGTCGGCGGCCCGGCGCTCGTGGACGAGCAGCAGACGGAGCGTCTCGAGGAACGCGGCGTTGCTCGTGCTGTTGGGCGGCAGGTACATCGAGCGGAGCAGCGCGCCCCGGAGCGGGGCGACGCTCGCAGCCTCGCCGGCGACGAACGTGCCGGGCGTCATCCCGGCGGCCAGCTGCCCGTACAGGCTCAGCACGAGCTGGTCCGCCTCGCCCTCGTCGGCGAGGAAGCGCGCCATGTTGAGCCCGTAGACCTGGTCTGTGCCGGAGACGGGGTACGCCGGCGTCTTGTAGAGCGCGAACCCGGCCGCACGCACCATTCCGAGGAGTCGCGAGCCGTGGGTCAGCAGGTAGCGGAGCACGCCGCGCGACTCGGCGCTTCCCGGCGCGAGGAGCCCGGACGCGAGCGCGTAGGGCATCACGAGGTTCCAGTAGCTCCCGCCGCGGGACGCCGTCAGCGCGTCGTACGGGAGCTCGGCGTCCAGCAGCCGGACGGGGACGAAGAGTGAACCGTCCGGCAGCCGCCGGGACGAGGAGCGCACGGCGGCACGCAGTCCGCCGCCGAGTCGCGCGGCGAGGGTCCGGCACCGTGCCGCAAGCTCCGGTTTGCCCGCGTCCGCCCACGCCGCGCCGAGCTCCCGCAGGCCCTGCCACACCACGGCCTGGGAGTGGAGGCCGTAGACGGACTGGTGCACGTCCGACGAGTACTGCTCGCGGCCCAGGAGTCCCGTCGGGCTCCGCTCGATCTGCCGGCCAAGCGCGTTCACGTAGCCGCGCAGCGTCGGGGTCGCCTGATCGAGGAAGGCGCGATCGCGGCCGAGTCGGTACAGGAGCGCGAAGCCGAGCAGCTTCTCGCCCATCCGCCAGTTCGGATACGGCGTCGGCTTGCGCGTCAGCGACGTGCGGAGGATCGAGCGCGCCACCGGGTCGAGGCCGTACGCCGCGGCCACCTCGGCGTTGTTCACCCCCTCAGGGAACGAGAACTCCTCGTAGGCGTTGCCGATGCTGTAGCGCCACGTCAGGGCGAGGTTCTGGACGAGGAGAGCCCGCTCCGCGTCCTGCACGCGCGGCTCCGGCACCTCGATCAGCGCGGCCTCGCCGAGGCGCCTCTCCCAGTAGGCCGCGAGTGCAGCGCGGGGCCCCTCGTACGCGGCGGCGTCCACGAGCCGCGCCGGGCCGTGCCCCGGCCAGGCGACCCAGGCCGTCTCGCCCGCCGCGAGCTGCGCCGACAGCGTCCGACCTCCCGTCGAGAACCAGGCCCGCACGCGCGGGCCGGACTGGAGCGTCAGCCGGACGAAGCTCGTCAGCCCACGACCGCCGTCGAGCCGCGCGCTGAACGACTCCTGCGCGAAACGGCGGCCCGCGGCGTCGCGGTAACGCGTCCGGAGGATCGGCAGCCAGCCCTCGGCAAGCGCCGGACGGCCGAGCCGCGCGAGGCACGAACCGTACGGCTCGTCGCCGACGACGACCCGCAGGCTCGGCCCGTCGGCCCGTTCGGACGAGATCGCGCTCCCGTCCGCCGCGTGGAGCGCGACCGCACCGGCGCCCTGCGCGCCGAGCGGCTGCGAGAACGGCACTGCGTACACCCCCGATCCGGTCAGCGGGCCGTGTGCCGCACGCGCGAGGACGAGCGGAGCGAGGAAGCGTGCGGCGCCCGCGGCGGTCGGGCCCTGGCGGGCGTGAAGCAGGCGCTCGCCCCAGACGTCCCGCCCGGAGCGGAGCGCACGCAGCACCTTCGCCCTGTACGCCGGCCCGGCGCGCGGGGCGCGGCACGATGCGGCGAGAGCCCGGTCGCTACCGGCGGCGCCGCCCGCACCCGCGAGGATCACGGTCAGCGCCGCGGCGCCGAGCAGGATCCTGACCGCGGCTGGGCGCGTCACGAGAGGGTGACGAGCTCCTTCGTGTGCGAGGTGTAGACGCCGACCCCTCCGTCCGTCACGACGGCCAGATCCTCGATCCGCACGCCCGCGACGCCGTCGAGGTAGATGCCCGGCTCGATCGTGACGACGTTGCCCGGAACGAGGACGTCGCTCGACTCGGGCGAGAGGCGCGGCGCTTCGTGCACCAGCAGGCCGACGCCGTGCCCGAGCCCGTGCCCGAACTCGGCACCGTAGCCGGCGGCCTCGATCGGCTCGCGCGCCAGCAGGTCCGCCTCGACCCCGGTCAGCCCGGGCTCGATCCCGGCCACGGCCCGCTGCTGGGCCTCATGGCAGACCTCGTAGATGCGCTCCAGCTCGTCCGGCAGCTCACCGGTCGAGAACGTCCGCGTGCAGTCGGAGCAGTAGCCGTCCACGACGCAGCCCCAGTCGACCACCACGAGCGTCCCCTTCTCGAGCACGGTGCCGTCCGGGCGGGCGTGCGGGTTCGCGCCGAGCACGGCAGGCCCGACCATCGTCTCGAACGAGGCTCCCTCGGCGCCGCGCAGGACCATCAGCTGCTCGAGGCGGAGCGCCAGGTCGCGGGCGGCTCGCCCCAGCCACGGCTCCTCGAGCAGCTCCCGCAACGCGTCGTCTGCGATCGCCTGCGCGCGCCGGATCGCATCGAGCTCGTCCGGCGACTTGACCGCGCGCAGCCCCTCGACCAGGCCGTACGTCGGCACGAGCTCCGCCTCGCCGGAGCCGAGCGTCTCCCAGCCCGCGTAGCTCACGTGCGAGGCTTCGAAGCCGATCGGGCCGATGAGCCGCCCGGCGATGTCGTGCAGAAGGGCGCGCTTCGTCTCGATGAACTCCACGCCCTCAACCGCCCGCGCCGCCGGTGCGTAGCGGAAGTCCGCATAGAGCGTCACGTCGTCCGGCTCGACGAGCACCGCCGCGTTCGAGCTCTCGAGGCCCGTGAGCCAGCGGACGTTCGCGGGCGTCGTCACCAGCAGGGGCTCCTCCAGCCGCTCGCGCAGCCTCGTCAGGCGTTCGCCGAGAGCCACTCGATCGCCTCCCTGTAGCCGTCGGGCCCCTTGCCGACGATGCGGTGCGAGGCCAGGTCCGAGACGACCGAGACCCGCCGCCACGGCTCCCGCTCGTCGATGTTCGAGAGGTGAACCTCGACCCAGGGGCAGCGGACGAGCTCCAGCGCGTCGCGGATCGCGTAGCTGTAGTGCGTCCAGGCGCCCGGGTTGACGATCACCCCGCCCTGCCAGTCGATGGCGTCGTGGATCCAGTCGATGAACTCACCCTCGCTGTTCGTCTGCCGGCACCGCGCCGTGTGCTCGAGCTTGTTCGCCCAGTCGTAGATGCGCGTCTCCAGGTCGTGCAGCGAGACCCCGCCGTAGATCCCGGTGTCGCGGCGGTCGAGGACGTCCAGGTTGACGCCGTTCAGGACGAGGATCTGCACGGAGCCGGAACGTTACGCGATGAGGCGGTCCAGCTCGATGCGCACGTCCTCAGCGGGAACGTCGACGAGCCTCGGCCCCTCGTCGCCGAGCAGGACGAGCCGCAGGGCGCCCTTCTTGTCGCGCAGGAGCGCCTGCCAGGCCCGCTCGCGGTCGGCGCGCACCGGACGCGGGCGCAGGATCTCGTCCACGATCGACGTGTCCCGGCCGGAGAGGCGAAGCGCGGCGAGCAGGCCGAGGGCGACCGCCGTGCCGTGCGTGACCGATCCGCCCGAGCCGGCCTCCAGCGCATGGGCGAACGTGTGCCCGAGGTTCAGGTACGCGCGCTCGCCCTGCTCGGTCGGATCCCGCAGGCAGACAGCGACCTTGTACGCAGCGCTGCGGCGCACGAGCTCCTGGTCGGGGAGCTCCCAGAGCGGCTCGCCTGCGAGCAGGCCCGTCTTCACGACCTCGCTCATCCCCTCGGCCCGCTCGCGGTCGGGCAGCGTCGCCAGCACCGCCGGGTCGATCAGCGTCCGCCGCGGCCAGTGGAAGGCGCCGACGAGGTTCTTTCCCTGCGGGATGTTGATCGCCGTCTTGCCGCCGAGACCAGCGTCCACCTGCCCGACGAGCGTCGTCGGGACCGAGACCCACGCGACGCCGCGGAGGTAGGTCGCGGCGGCGAATCCCGCCGCGTCCGTGGTGGCGCCGCCGCCGAGCGCGACAACGGCGCCGCGACGGTCGAGGCGCAGCTCGTGCCAGAGCCGCTCGACCGCGTCGAGGGTCTTCGCCGCGTCGCCGGGCGGCAGCTCGTGGCGCGAGACGAGGTTCGCGCCGAGCGCCATCTGCGCCGTCGGGCCGTGGATCCCGGCCACGTGGGCGTCCGAGACGAGCGCCGCAGGGCCGTCGACGAGCTCGCCGAGCCGCTCGAGCGGAGCGATCGAGACGCCTCCGGCCGCCAGCACCGCGTCGTCGGCGTCGCGGGCGACCGCGTCGGCCGCCGCGCGGTACAGAGGCCTGCGCTCCTCGTAGCGGCGGCGGAACTCCTGCTCACCCTGCGCCAGCGGCCGGTCCGAGCCGGCGACGCGCGCCCAAGCCTCGTCGGCTGCAACGTCCAAGAGCACCGTCGTCGCCCGCGTGCGGAGCGCTGCGCGCGTCCGCTCGGAGAGAACGGCTCCGCCGCCCAGCGCGAGGACGGCCGGCGGCCCCGACAGCGCGTCGGCCGCAACCTCCTCCTCGAGGAGCCGGAAGGCCTCCTCTCCCGGCTCGAAGAGCTCGACGATCGTCTTGCCGGTGCGTCGCTCGAGCTCCTGGTCGAGGTCGACGAACGGCCGTCCGATCCGCTCCGCCACCTCCCGGCCCAGCGTCGTCTTCCCGGCCCCCATGAAGCCGATCAGCGCCAGGTGCCCGTTCAACGGGGAAGGTTCCAGCCGATCCGCTCCCGGTACGCATTCCACGCGCCTACGAAGTCCCCGAGCGCGTCCCCGCCGAACTTCTCCTCGGCCGCCCGCGCGAGCTCCCAGGCGACGCTCGCCTCCGCCACGACCGCCAGCGCCTCGACGGCGGCCACGTCGGAGCGCTCGACGAGGGCCTGGGCCGGCTCGCCGGTCTCGAGGTCGACCGAGGCCAGCGGCTTCATCAGCGTCGGCAGCGGCTTCATCGCGGCCCGCACCACGATCTCCTCGCCGTTCGAGACGCCGGCCTCGATCCCGCCTGCTCGGTTCGTGTCGCGCCGCCGGTCCGGGCGGATCTCGTCGTGCGCCTCCGAGCCCTTCAGCCCGGCCAGCGCGAACCCGTCGCCGATCTCGACGCCCTTCACGGCCTGGATCCCCATCAGCGCCGCGGCGAGGCGTGCGTCGAGGCGGTCCTCCTTGACTGCGTACGTGCCGAGCCCCGGCACGACTCCGCGCGCCCGCACCTCGACGACGCCGCCCACGGTGTCCCGCTCGGCCCGCGCCTCGTCGACGCGGCGCCGGAGGTCGTCCTCGTCCACGGCGGCCCCCTCGACGGCGATTCCGATCTCGGCGAGCAGCGCCTTCGCGACCGCACCCGCTGCCACGTGCACGGCCGTGTGCCGCGCGGAGGCCCGCTCGAGCGCGTCCCGCACGTCGGAGAGCCCGTGCTTTAGCACGCCGGCGAGATCTGCATGCCCGGGCCTGGGCAGCGTCACGGGCTTGGTTCCCTTGCCGGCGGGCTCACCCTCGGGCGGCCACGGGCTCATCCCCCACGTCCAGTTCTTGTGGTCGCGGTTGCGCACGACGAGCGCGAGCGGCGTGCCGAGGGTCCGGCCGTGGCGCAGCCCGGCGAGCACCTCGACCTCGTCCGTCTCGATCTGTTGGCGCGGCGAGCGCCCGTAGCCCTGCTGGCGGCGGCGCAGGTCGGCGTCGATCGCCTCGCGGTCGAGCAGGAGCCCGGCGGGGAGGCCCGTGAGGATGGCGACGAGCGCGGGCCCGTGCGACTCGCCGGCCGAGGAGAGCTGCAGCGTCACGCCGGGGACCTTACGGCGGCGCGCATGACGTCGACCGGCGGGGCAACGCCCGTCCAGCGCTCGAAGCTCGCTGCGCCCTGGCGGACGAGCGCCTCCAGCCCGTCCACCACCTCACAGCCGGCCTCCCGCGCGGCGCGCACGAGCGCCGTCTCTTCGTCGCCGTAGGCGAGGTCGACCACCGTCTGCCCGGCCTGGGGCGCAACGAGCAGCTCGTCGCGGACGGGCGTCGCGTTCACGATCAGGTCGGCGCCCTCGGCGCGCGGCGGCCAGTCCCCGCTGCGGGAGAAGACCCGCGTCTCGGCGGGCAGCGCCGGGAGCAGCGCCTTCGCGGCGCCTCCGGCACCGATCAGGACCGTGGTCCGGGCCTCGATCCCGGCCAGGATCTCCCGGTCGGTGTTGAATCCCAGCACGCGCCCGTCCGCGAACACGAGCGTGTTGACGGCGTCGCCCTCGGCCTCGTCGCATGCCGCCGCCGCCGCCTCCTTGTGCGGGATGGTGACGTTGGCGCCGGCGAAGCCGAGCGTCCGCAGAGCGCCGATCGCCGCCGCGACGTCCTCGACGTCGAACGCGACGTAGAGCCAGTCGAGCCCCCGCGCCGCGAAGGCGGCGTTCTGCATCCGCGGCGAGCGCGAGTGCGCGACGGGGTGGCCGAGGAGCGCGACGAAGGTAGTCACGCGCGGGAGTTTCGCTGCTCGTGCTCCGGCGCGTCGCTGGGTGACCGTAGGGAGGGGGAACAGTGCTCTGCACGGGCCTCCGACCGGAGGGCGCCCAGCGGCGCGAGGCGGTCGGCGGAGCCGGGCTCCGCCCGGCGTGAGCCCATCGCCGGCCGGTGCGCGAGCTAGCCGCAGCCGTAGCCGTATTGGCAGGCTTTCTTGAAGAACTCGGACTCCTTCGCCGTGAAGAAGTGATGCACCTTGTCCGGCTTGCGGACGAAGTAGAGGTAATCGACCTTCGCCGGATGCGCGGCCGCCTGGATCGAGGCGAGGCCCGGGTTGGCGATCGGCCCCGGCGGCAGGCCGGGGAACCTGCGCGTGTTGTAAGGGTTGCTCGAGTTGAGCTGCGACTCCCGCAGCGCCTGAGTTCCGGGCACGTTCAGGCCGTAGCGGATCGTCGCGTCGATGCCGAGCGGCATGTGCGCCTTCAGCCGGTTGTAGATCACGGCCGCCACGAGCGGGCGCTCGTCCGGGGCGAGCGTCTCCTTCTCGACCATGGAGGCGATGATCAGGACGTCGTAGCGGGTCAGGTTCTTCTTGCGCGCATAGCCCATGTTGACCTGCTTCCAGGCGCGGTCGAACGCGCCGAGCTGCTTGTCGACGAGCTGCCTCGTCGTCGTCTTGCCCAGGAACTCGTACGTGGCCGGGAAGAGGAAGCCCTCGAGCGAGCGGGCCTTCCCGTCGCCGGCGAACCTGCCGGGCAGCCTCGACCGGGCGGTGAGGGCGCGGTAGGCCTTCGCCGAGAGGCGAGGGCGGATGTTGCGCTTCTGGCGGGCGATCTTGTTGACCGCGGTGATCCGCTCCGCCATCTGCTCGCGCGTGAATCCCTCGGGGAAGACGATCCGCAGCGGCTTGGGCGGCGGCGCTGCCTGCGTCACCGCCGGCGTCGAGTCCCCGCGGACGGCGTTCAGACCCGCCTTGGCGAGGAGCCCCGCTCCGGCGAGGCCCAGGAGCAGCGCGAGGGCGGCGATCAGGCGGCGCCGCCGGACCTGCTCGCGCGTCGGCCCGGGCTTCCCCGGGACCGGCATCAGCGGGCCGCGCGGCTCGACCACTCGAGATAGCTCGACAACAGGTGCGCCGCGGCGCGTGCGTCCTCCGGCGCGTCGTCGCCGCCGCCCCGGCCCGGCGACTGCTGGGCGAGCGACGTCGTGAACCGCTCGTCGAAGGTCTCGACCGGCAGCTCGAGCACCTCCTTGAGCGACTCGACGAACCGCTCCGTCTCGCGCGCCTGATCGCCGCGCTCGCCGCGTAGCGTCAGCGGCAGGCCGACGACGATCTTCTCCGGCTGCTCGATCTCGATCACCTGGAGCAGCTTCGCGAATCCGTCCGGATCCCCTACCCGCTCGACGTTGCCGAGCGGCCGCGCGATAGCGCCGGTCGGGTCGGAGACGGCAACCCCGGTGCGGGCGGAGCCGTAGTCGAGCGCGAGCACCTTCACGATTTCCGCAGGCGGTCGATGACCTCGGGCTTCGCGTCGGCCAGCAGGTCCTTGAGCAGCGTCCTGGCCTTCGTCGCGGCGAGCTCGACCGAGGCGGCGGCGTCCTCGTCCCGGCC
Source organism: uncultured Actinomycetes bacterium (assembly GCA_963704025.1). Lineage (GTDB taxonomy): Bacteria > Actinomycetota > Thermoleophilia > Gaiellales > Gaiellaceae > CAVPGP01. The sequence continues at coordinate 375,808 of CAVPGP010000002.1, forward strand.
CTGCGAGAGCGCGAGCCGCGCCGCGGTCAGCCCCTGGATGACGTCGTCGTTCAGCGCGACCGCGTGCACCTGCCGCTCGTCCAGGAGCGCGTGCAGCTCCTCGTTCTGGCGTTCCGCCTTGCGTGTGGCCTCGCGAAGCGCGACCTCGGTCGTCGCGGAGTCGGCGAGCTCGCGGACGATGTCGAGCTCCCGGCTCTTCCATTCGCGCGGCTTCAGGTCGATGACGCACACCGACCCCAGCACCTCGCCGGACGGGCTGCGCAGCGGGAAGCCGCAGTAGGCGAGCGCGCCGAACTCGACGATCGCCTCGTTGTCCCTGACGAGCTCGTGGAGCCGCGCGTCCTCGACCGCGAGCGGGGTTCCGTCGGCGGCCACGTGCTGGCAGAACGAGTACGAGAGCGGCGTTTCGCGCTTCGAGGCCCACGGCTCGGGCACGCCGATCCCGCTCTTGAAGAACTGGCGGTCGCCGTCGACGATCGTGACGAGCGCGACCGGGACGTCGAGCACGGCCGAGGCAAGGCGGGTCAGCCGGTCGAACGCCTCCTCGGGCGGCGAGTCGAGCAACCCGGACTGCTCGAGCGCGCGCAGCCGCGGCTCGGTCGTCAGCTCCTCGCGACGGTCGCGCACGTCAGCCGGCCAGGGCGCTCTCGAGCAGCTCCGCCGCGCGCGCGATGGCGTCGGACAGCTTCTCGGGGTCCTTGCCTCCCGCGCGCGCCATCGTCGGGCGGCCGCCGCCTCCTCCTCCGACGATCGGCGCGATCTCACGCACCACGTCGCCGGCGCCGATCCGTTCCGCCACGCTCGAGTCGAAGTTGGCCACGAGGTGCACCTTGCCGTCCTCGCGGGATCCCAGCACGACCGCAGCAGGCGATTGCTGCTGCTTGAGGCGGTCCGAGAGATCCAGCAGCGCGTCGGCGTCGAGCCCGTCGAGCGCCTGCGCGATCACGTTCACCCCGCCGACGACCTTCACCTCGGCGTCGACCTCCGCCGCCTCTGCCCGCGCCGGCTTCCGCTTCGCCTCCTTGCGCTCCCGGACGAGCTCCTCGCGCAGCTCGTCGGCCTCACGCGCCGCAGCATGCAGCAGCGCGTACGCCTCGCCGGACGTGACCGCCTCGATCCGGCGCGCGCCCGAGCCCACCGAGCCCTCGCTGAGGATCGCGAAGGCGCCGATCTCGGCCGTCGTCCGCACGTGCGTGCCGCCGCAGAGCTCGCGCGAGTAGCCGGGGATCTCCACGACCCGCACCTCGTCGCCGTACTTCTCGCCGAAGAGCATCATCGCTCCGAGCTTGCGGGCCTCCTCGATCGGCGTCACGAAGGTCCGGACGCGCAGGTTCTCGAAGATCTTCTCGTTGACGTGGTGCTCGACCTCGTGCCGCTCTTCCTCGCTGAGCCCTTGCGGATGGGTGAAGTCGAAGCGCAGCTTGTCCGGGCGGACGGCCGAGCCCGCCTGGCGCACGTGGTCGCCGAGCACCTCCTGCAGCGCCTTGTGCAGCAGGTGCGTCGCCGTGTGGTTCGCCTGCGTCGGGTGACGCACGACCCACGGCACGGTCGCCTTGACGCGGTCCCCGGCGGCGAAGCCCTCGCCGTGGAAGCGCAGCACCTGGTCGTCCTCGAACCGGAAGGCCTCGAGCAGCTCGGCCTTCGCGCCGGTCTCCTCATGCTCGATCAGGCCGCTGTCCGACACCTGGCCGCCGCCCTCGGGATAGAACGGCGACTCGCGCAGCTTGGCGAAGAACGTTCCGTCGCCGAGCTCCTGCAGGGCGCCGATCTGCGTCAGCACCTCCGTCTTCGTGTAGCCGACGAACTCCGTGCGGAAGCCAGAGGTAGCGCTGAACTCTGCCGCCCGCAGCAGCTCGCCCTTCTCTCCTCCGGCGCGGGAGATCTCGCGGTGGCGCGCCATCTCCTCGCGGTAGCCGTCGACGTCGACGGCCTGTCCCCGCTCCTCGGCCAGCTCGACCGTCAGCTCGATCGGGAAGCCGTACGTCGCTGCGAGCGTGAACGCCTCCCGGCCCGTGATGACCTCCCGGCCCGCGAGTGCCTCGAACTCCTTCAGGCCGCGCTCCAGCGTCTCGCGGAAGCGCTCCTCCTCGGCGCGGACGACGCGCTCGATCTCACCGGCGTGCTCGACCACCTCCGGGTACCACAGGCCCACCTGCTCGACGACGATCGCAGGCAGGCGGTAGACGTCGTCGAGCCCGATGCGGCGCGCCTGCGTGACCGCGCGACGGATCAGCCGGCGCAGGATGTAGCCGCGGCCCTCGTTCGACGGCGTCACGCCCTCCGCGATCAGGAACGTCATGCCGCGGCCGTGGTCGGAGATGACGCGGTGCGCCTTCTCGGCCTGCTGGGAGTCGTGGTAGGCCACCCCGGACTCGCGCGCGATCCAGTCCATGATCAGCTGGAAGCCGTCCGTGTCGAAGATCGTCTCGACGCCCTGGAGGAGCATCGCCGTGCGCTCGAGGCCCATGCCGGTGTCGATGTTCTGCTTCGGCAGCGGCGTCAGCGTTCCGTCGGCGCCGAGGTCGTACTCCATGAAGACGAGGTTCCAGAACTCGATGTAGCGGTCGCAGCGGCCGCAGTTCGGGCCGCAGTCGGGCTCGCCGCAGCCGTACTCCTCGCCGCGGTCGTAGTGCAGCTCGGAGCACGGCCCGCAGGGGCCCGTCTCGCCGGCCGGCCCCCAGAAGTTGTCCGAGCGCGGAAAGGGGACGATCCGCTCCCGGGGGATCCCCGTGCGGAGCCAGCCGCGGACGGCGACCTCGTCCTCGCCGAGGCCGAGCTCCGGGTCGCCCGCGAAGACGCTGGCCCAGAGCCGCTCCGGGTCGAGCTGGAGCTCCTCGGTGACGAACTCCCACGCATAGTCGATCGCGCCGTCCTTGAAGTAGTCGCCGAACGAGAAGTTCCCGAGCATCTCGAACATCGAGGCGTGCCGCGCGGTCAGTCCCACCTCGTCGAGGTCGGTGTCCTTGCCGCCGGCGCGCAGGCACTTCTGGACGGTCGTGAAGCGCGGTGCGGGGGGCGTCTTCGCGCCGGAGAAGTACGGCTTCAGCGGCTGCATCCCCGCCGAGATGAAGAGCGTCGACGGATCGTCGGGCGGCGGGATCAGCGAGAAGGAGGGAAACCGCTTGTGGCCTCGCTCCTCGAAGAACGAGAGGAAGCCTTCGCGGAGCGCGACGAGCGTCTGCATGCGCCTAGTGTACGGCGCTCTGCTCGCCTGCCCCGGCTCGCCGACTAGCCCGGCTCGGACGGGTCGACGAGCTCGTACACGTGCGCGGGCCGCTCGAAGTCTGGCAGCGTCCGCTCGCCGAGGTCCCGCAGCTCGAGCTCGGTGAGCTGGCCCTCGAGCAGCGCCTCCGTCGCATGCGAGACGAGGATCTGCCACGGCTCGGCCGCCTCGCACAGGCGGTAGCTGTGCAGGCTGGCCGCACCGGACTGAGGAGCGGTCGCGTCCGTGACGCGGCCCGAGTGGACGCCGATCGACACGCCGATCCCGTGGTCGGACAGCCCAGCTCTCCGAGCGCATGTCGTCGCGGATCGTCGCCGCGCCCCGGAGGCCGTCCGCCGGGTGGTCGAAGACGGCGAGCAGGGCGTCGGCCACGGCCTCGGCGACGCGGCCGCCGTGCGCCTCGACCGCTCGCCGGGCGAGGTCGAAGTACCGCCGCGTCAGCTCGCGAACGGTGTCGTCGCCGTGCGAGCGCAGGATGCTCCGCGAGCCGGCGAGATCGACGAGCACGAGCGTGACGATCGCCGGGCCGGCTGGGCCGTCGACGCCCGCCGGCGGGGGGAACTCCGTCGGCAGCCCCTCGACCATGAGCTGGAACAGCCGCTGCGGCCGCTCGATGTCCTTCAGCCGATGCTCGCCGAGATCGCGGAGCTCCACGCCCTGTGGGCCGAGGTCCTCGAGCACTCCTGCGGTCGCATTCGAGAGCAGGATCTGGCCGCCGTGCCCGGCAGCGCAGATGCGCGCCGCCCGATGGACGCCGACACCGACGTAGCTCTCGTCGTGCACGTACGGCTCGGTCGTGTGCAGTCCCATCCGCACGCGGCCCCTAAGCATTCCCGACTCGGCGTCCGCGAGCGTGCGCTGCGCGTCGACCGCGGCAGCGACCGCATCGCCGGCGCGGTCGAAGACGACGAAGAAGCCGTCGCCGGCGGTGTCGATCTCGTGCCCGTCGTGACGTGTGAACGCATCCCGCAGCAGCCGGCGATGCTCGGCGCGCAGCGGGCCGAACCCCGGCCCCAGCTCGCGCGCGAGCTGGGTCGACCGCTCGATGTCGGTGAAGAGGAACGTCACCGTGCCGCGCGGACGCTCAGGGGTGGCCGCCACGCCGAGATGGTCTCAGGCGCCTCCAGGTGGCGCAATGGTCCTACACGGCGTCCAGCCAGTCGGCGAGCTCGTCGCCGAGCGCCGGCCCGAGGTCGGCCGGAATGGCGTGCGTCGCTCCCTCGAGCCAGCGGATCTCCGCGTGCGGCACCGCCGTCTCGAAGCGCGGGACGAGCTCGCGGTTCTGCGCGCCCCACGGATCGCCGGTCGCGAGCATCAGCAGGACCGGCACCGACGCGAGCGCCGGCCACGCGCTGCTCACGTCCGAGCGGGCGAGGCCCGCCATCGCGGCGGCGCGCGCCTCGGCCGGCGCGCCGACCAGCCGTCCGTCCCGCTCGTGGAGTCCCGGCAGGAAGCAGGCGAGCAGCCCATCGGACCAGCGGGTCGTCCCCTCGCGGAGGTCGAGCTCGAACGCCTCGCGGCTCGGCCACTCGGACTGGCGCCGGCTCGCCATGGCCAGCCACTCGGCCCAGGGCAGATCCGGATCGACGTCGGGCAACGCGCCGTAGTCGATGTGGCCGCTGTCGAGCAGCACGAGCGCCCGCACCGGCCGCCGCGCAGCCGTCTGCACGGCAAGAGCACCGCCCCAGGAATGCCCCATCAGCACCGGCCGCACCCAGCCGAGCTCCGCGAGGATCCCGTCGACGAGCGTGACGAGCGGCTCGAGCTCGTACCGTTCCGGCGGCAGCAGCTGCGAGGCCCCGAAGCCGGGCCCGTCGACCGCGACGACGCGGTAACCGCGGCCCGCGAGCACTGGCGCCACCTCGCCGATCGTCGCACCGGACGCCGCGGGGCCGAGCGCGTGCCAGAAGAGCATCGGCGTCCCGTCCTCCGGGCCCCACTCACGCACGGCGATGCTCGCGTCCTCCACCTCCAGCATCCGCATCGCCCGCTCAGACGAGGAGCGCGACAAAAGGTCAGCCGCGCGCGATCCGACGCTCGGCTGCGGGCTCGCCCTCGGCGGCGATCTCGTCCCGGATCTTCTCCAGGGCGCGGCGGATCAGGCGCGAGACGTGCATCTGCGAGATCCCGACCTGCTGGGCGATTTGCGACTGCGTCAGGCCTTCGAAGAACCGGAGGTGCAGGATCGTGCGCTCACGGTCGTCGAGCACGGCGAACCCGGGCGCGAGCACCGCACGGTCCTCGGACACCTCGTACTGGTGCTCTTCCGTACCGAGGGACTCGAGCGGGTCGAGGTCGTCGCCGTCGTCGTCGAGGCCGCCGCTCCCCTGCGAGAGCGAGAGCGAGGAGTAGGCACGGCCCGACTCGATCGCCTCGAGCACCTCCTCCTCCTCGACGCCGGCGGCCTTCGCGAGCTCCGGGATCGTCGGAGAGCGCGACAGCTGCACGGTCAGCTGCTCGATCAGCTTCGAGAGCTGGACGTTCAGCTCCTGCAGGCCGCGCGGGACCCGCACCGACCAGCCGCGATCGCGGAAATGGCGCTTGATCTCGCCGATGATGTTCGGGGTGGCGTACGTCGTCAGCTCGACGCCGCGCTCGAGGTCGAAGCGGTCGATCGCCTTGATCAGGCCGATCGCGCCGATCTGGACGAGGTCCTCGAGCTGCTCGCCGCGGTACGAGTAGCGTCGGGCCAGCGAGCGCACGAGCGACATGTACTGCTCGATCAGCTGCTCCCGCGCGGAGAGGTCTCCTTCCTCGTGGTAGCGGCGCAGCAGCTCCCGGTCGTTCTGCGCCATCAGGCAGCTCCCACCGAGTTGAGCTGCTTCGTCAGTCGCACCCACGAGGCGCCTTCGCGCTCGTCGAGCTCGACGTCGTCCGCCACTGTCTCGAGCACGCGACGGAGACCGAGCTCCGTGTCGGCCACGGGCTCGAGGTCGGCGCGGAGCGCGTCGCTCGCGAACGGCCCGACGACGGTCTCGAGCCGGTCGTCGACCACTCGGATCTCCAGCGTCACCGGCTCGTCGTCCTCGCGCCGCTCGAGAAGCGCGTCGAGCGCTACCTGGATGTCGTCGAGCGTTTCGACGGTCAGGTTGAGCCGGGCGGCGAGGCCCCCGAGCACCAGATGCGCAACGGTATGGAACTCCCTGTCACGCGGGATCGTCAGCGTGACAGCGTCGGTCATTCGGCGCGCTCTCGCCGCAGCTCTTCCGCCAGATCCGCCTCGCGGCGCGCGGCTGCCTCCTTCGCGGCGCGGATCGCCTCGTTCCAGTCGCGCTTGACCTTGAACGTGGCGACGCCGTGGGAGACCCCCGCAGTGAACCCCGCGATCTTCTGGACAGGCCGGCGGATCGCGAAGCTGAGGGTACGGACCGTCGCGTCGATCTGGTCGACCGCGTCGACGGCGCTGTCCGTCATCTGATCCACCTTGTCCAGTTGCAGGTTCACTCGATCCACCGAGCCGCCGACCTTGTTGATCACGGGGAGCAGCTCGACCTCCGTTCCCCTGATGAACGAGGAGAGGCGCTGGAAGGTTCCGCCCAGACGGAAGAACGCGTAGCCGAGGCCGAGGCCGACCGCCAGCAGGAAGACGGCGAGCGCGACGTAGGCGAAGTCGCTGGGCGTGAAGTCTGCGACGAGCACTGGCCCCCGATCTTAGGCGGCGGCGGCGGCGGACGTGACCAGACCGGCCCCGACGACCGCGTCGCCCTCGTAGAGAACCGCGGCCTGTCCCTTGGCCACGCCGTGCGCCGGCCGGTCGAGCCGCAGCCGGAATCCCCGTTCGGTGCGCTCGACCTCGGCTCCCACGACGGGCGAGCGGTACCGGAGCTTGACGTCGGCGCGGGCGGCGTCGGCGTAGAGGCGGCCGCGCGCCGTGACCCTCGTGCGCGCGAGGGAGGCCTTCGGGCCGACGACGACCCGGTTCGTGCCGGGCTCCGAGCCGAGGACGTACAGCGGCTCGGGTGCGGAGATCCCGATGCCGCGGCGCTGACCGGGTGTGAAGCGCCAGAAGCCGTCGTGCTCGCCGAGCGATGCGCCGTCCTCGCCGACGAGCTGCCCCGGGCGCGACCGGAGGCCGTGCCGCGCGAGGAATGTGCGGTAGTCGTCGCCGGCGAGGAAGCAGGCCTCCTGGCTCTCCGCGCGCCGCGCGGCGTCGAGGCCGGCGGCGGCCGCCTCCGCGCGGGTGTCATCCTTGGACTGCGCGCCGAGCGGAAAGCGGATCCGCTCGAGGAAGCGCGGGTCGAGTCGCGCCAGCATGTACGTCTGGTCCTTGCCGGCGTCGGCCGCACGCGCGAGCAGAAGCAGGCCTCGGTGCTCGGCGATGCGCGCATAGTGGCCGGTCGCGAGCGTCGCAGCGCCGGCGCGCTTCGCGAACGCCAAGAGCTCGGCGAAGCGGAAGCTGCCGTTGCAGCCGATGCAGGGATTGGGCGTCTCGCCGCGCGCGTAGCCCCGCACGAACGGCTCCACGACGGCACGGCGGAACTCCTCGCGAAGGTCGAGTGTCACGTGCGGAAGGCCGAGCTCGTGACACGTACGCCGAGCGGCGAGCACGGCTTCGGGCGAGCAGCAGGCACGCTCGGCGTCGGGCCCGTCGGGGTCGAGCCAGAGGCGAAGCGTGACGCCGATTGCCTTCGGCCCCGAGCGGAGGAGCGCGACGGCGCTGTCGACCCCGCCGCTCATCGCGACGGCGACGCGCTCGGGGTCGGGCTCGGCGCGGAAGGCTCGGCCGATTGCGTCGGCGAGCGCGTCGATCGCCAGCTCGTCCCCGTCGACCGCGGCCGCCTCGAGCAGCGTCAGACCCTCGAGCCGCCGCCCGATCCGGGGCGCGTCCGCCGAGACGATCCGGTCGCCGTCGACGGTGAGCCGCACAAGCGCGAAGTCGGTCCCTCGCGACGAGTTTCCCAGCACGTCGAGCATCAGGGCAGCGTAGCCGCGACCGCCGCGTGTGCGGGCTCCGCCCGTACACGCTCGTCACCGCCGACCGAAGGAAGAGGCCGCGAAATTCTCGGATTTCAACAGCGGCCGAGAAAAACAGCGCCCTGACTCTGCCGATGATCCGCGCCCGTGTGAACCTGGCCAAACCAGGTGGGTGCCGTCAGGGCCGCAGCGCAAGACGCCTTGACCGAATCGGGCTCCCTTTCACGGAGTGTTGGTTCTACATGGATGCGCGGAGCACGAACGGAGTCGGGCGCCGGGTCGCACTGTAGCGTGGTTCGCCCCTGCGGGCGATCACCCTTTCTTGGCGTACGCCCACTCGATCTGCTGGACGCCGCTGACGCCGAGCCTCGTCGCGAGCGCGTCGGTGAGGTCGAACTGCCGCCCGGGGACGTACGGCCCGCGATCGACGACCTGGGTCAGGACGTGCTTGTCGCCGAAGGCGACGTAGATCTTCGCGCCGCAAGGCAGCACCGGGTGGGCGACTCCCTCCGTCTCCGCGGTGAGTGCGTGTCCGCACGCCGTGCGCTTGCCGATCGAGGCCGGGCCGCGTGCGCCGGCGAGCGCCGTGTACCACGGGCCGGCGGGCTGCGGCAGCTTCGTCGATCTCTCTGCTCGGCCGCTCGTCAGTGCGAGAGAGACGACCGCGGCGAGCAGGGCGACACCCGCCAGCGCGATCTCGCGCTGGGCGAGTCTCGGCGTCACGCAACGCCCTCCAGCTCCAGCAGGTGGCCGAACGACTCGCGGACGAGGTCGTCGAAGTCGAGCGGCAGCGAGCCGTCGGGCGCCGCGTAGTCGCGCAGGTAGACGAGAAGGAGCGCCAGCTCCTCCTCCTCGTCCGCGTCGCCGTGGTCGCGCAGCGCGCGCTCGAGGCTCCAGATGTTCCACTCGCGGGGCACGGTCGGCAGCCTGGCCGGCAGCACGGGCGGTGGCGGAGCGGCCTCGTGCTCGAGCTCGGGCTCGGAGGCCGCGTCCGGCGCAGCGGCAAGGGCGGCCGGCGTGGGTTCCGGTTCTGGCTCTGCTTCTGGCTCTGCCTCGGCTTCCGTCTCCGTCTCTCCCTCTGGCTCCGGCTCTGTCGCGGTCTGCATCTCCGGCTCTGTTTGCGTTTCATTCTCGACCACACGCTCTGAACGCGTCTCCGGGTCGCTCTCGCGCTCTGGTTCGGGCTCCGGGTCGACGGGCTCGGTCGCGGCTTCCGGCCCGGGCACGATTGGCTCTGGCTCTTCGTCGGTCCCGGCTCCGTCAGCGCCGGCTCCATTGGCCTCCTCGACGACGATGTGATCCGGCTGCTCAGCCTCGATCGGCGCGACCTCCACGACCTCGATCTCGATCACCTCGACGGTCTCGGCGACCACCTCCGGCTCGGGCTTCGACGCTTGCTCCACCTCTGTCGGCGGCGTCGGCCTCGCACCCCGGCCGCGCCCGACCACGCGCTCGCGCTGCCGAGCCTGCGCTGCGTGCTCAGGCCGCGATCCGGCGGTTGTCGTCGCCGAAGCCGAACGGCGGGCTCGCGCCCCGAACCAGCGCTCGAACGCGGCCACGAGCAGCCACGCGAACGCCATCACGGCAACGATCGTCCACCAAGCGAGCTGCTGCCAGCCGGCGACCGCCGCGATAGCCGCGAGAAAGAGCACCTCGGCGCCGAAGCGCACCGGCCCGCGGCGGACGACCGCCATCATCCGCCCTCTCCGCGACGCGGCAGCGCCGCATGGCGCGGCCGGGCCGGGAACTCCGCCGCCGGGCCGTTGCCGCCCCGCCGCCACGGCCGGCGCCCCTCCGTCTCGACGAGCGGGTCGATGCGGTGCGTCGACCGGCGCGACTCCGTCACGGGTTCGCCGGGGAAGGACTGCACCTCCCACGGATCGGCCCCGTTCCCGGCCCGTCCGCTCACGGGAACCGCCGATTCCTCGATTCCGAGCGAGGTCGACGCCTCGTGCAGCAGCGCCTCTTCGAGCGGCTCCCCGCCTGCGACGGCGGCGTTCTCCGCCTGCACCACCTCGGGTGCCGGCGGCTGCCCGGCAGGTACGGCCGCCGCGTGATCGACCCGTTCCTCCGCGTCGGCCGCGGGTGCGGGCCAGTCGCCGAGGGCGGCGGCGCGCATCTCGGGAGTGGCGATCCAGGTCGGCGCCTCCGGCTCGCGCTGGGCCGGGTACCCCTGACCGCCGAAGCTCTGGTCGACGGGATGCCTCGGCGGGATCGCCGCCGGCGGGACGTAGTACCGCGGCGGCGAGCCGCTGCCCCAGTGAGGCTCCTCGCGCCACGCCGCCCACTCGAGCAGCGCGACGAGCAGCCAACCGGCGAGCATCACGAGGACGATGATCGTCGTGCCGACGTGGGCGACGCCGAGCACGGCCGCGAGCGCGACCAGAAAGGCCACCTCGAGCGCGAACCGCCATCCGCGACCGTCTGGCATTCGCGGCCTCCCGCGCTAGTCGCCGTCTCGAGACCGGTCGTCGCCGCCGGCGGAGTCCCCGTCCGCCTCTGGCTCGCGCTCGTCGTCGGTCCCGTCCTCGTCGATCACGTCTTGCTCGTCCTCGGAAGACTGCGGCTCCGCGGAATCGGCCGGAGGCGTCGTCAGGGGAGGTGCGGAGACGGGCGGCGGCAGCGGGGCGTCGTCGACCGGCTGGTCCGGCTCCGTGTTCGAGGACGGCTCCTCGCCCTGGTCGATCTCCTCGGCCGCCTCGACCGGGCGGGGCGAGCTCATGAGCGGCGGCTCCTGCTCGCGGCGACCACGGCTCGACTCCAGCGACGCCTCGGCGGCGCGGACGATCGCGCCGCTGACCTCGTGGAGCTGCTCCGGCCCCATGCCGGCCGCGGCCAGCAGCTGCTCTGCGCCCTGCTGGGCGCGCGCCATCACTGCGCCCGCCTGTGCACGCGCCCACTCGAGCGTCTGCTCCACCTCGGCGCGAGCGGCGTTCGTCAGCTCGGTGGCATTGTGCCGCGACTGCTCCAGGAGCCGGGCGGCCCGCGCCTCGGACTCGCGCACCTCGCGCGTGGCCTCCTCGTTGGACTGCGCCAGGATCTCGCGCGACTCCTTCTTCGCGGCGGCGAGGATCTCCGCGCGCTGCCGCTCGCTCTCCTCACGGAAGCGGTTGATCTCGGCCTCGCGCCGCTGGAGCTCGTTTTGGCGACGGCGCACCTCCTCCTCCGTCCGGCCCAGCTGAGCAGCGGAGGCGTTGGCGGCGTCGCGCTCGAGTGCGTCGGCGAACTCCGCCGCGGCGCGGATCAGATGCAGGGCGTCCATCCGGACCGCGTGGCCCGTCGGATCGACGTGTGCGCTCTGGCCCGCGGCCTGCAGTACACGCAGCTGCGCCTGCAGCTGCAGCGAGTGCCTGCGGAACGCATCGAACGCCTCGCGCACCTTCTCCTCGTCGAAGCCGCCGTCGGCGAGCCGCGGGATGTCTTCGAGGCGTGGTAGCGAGGTCAGCGTGGGCGACTGCGGTGCGCGTCCGGGTTCCTGTGTGGACATCTGTTCCTTCAGTTCACGGGCGAGGGACCGGCCCCTGCAGGCCGGTTGCCGGAAGTATGCCTTCTCCATCGGCGGATGGCCGTCCCGCGTTTAGCTTCAGGTGTTCGTACGGCGCACCCCCGCCCTCGGGGTGGGGTGCCGTTCCCGCCGCCCACGGCGATCGACGCTACCACTGAAAATCGCGCCGGACCGTGACTTTTCAGCGCCAATTTTTCCCGAGGCGGCGGGGAGGCGCGCCGGCACGGGCCGCTACTGCGGGTCGACCTCGACGACCACCGCGATCCCCAGCTCGTTCAGCTGCTCCTGCGTCACTGCCGTCGGCGCGCCGGTCATCGGGTCGACGCCCGCCTGGTTCTTCGGGAACGCCAGCGTGTCGCGGATGTACGGCTCGTCGAGCAAGGCCATGCACATCCGGTCGATCCCCGATGCGATCCCGCCGTGCGGAGGCGCGCCCATCGAGAGGGCGTCCAGGAGGTGGCCGAACTTCGCGCGCTGCTCCTCATCAGAGATGTGCAGGAGCTCGAAGACCTTCTGCTGCAGCGCCTGCTCGTGAATCCGGAACGACCCACCGGCGAGCTCGAGCCCGTTGCCGACCAGGTCGTACGCGATCGCGGTCGCCTTGCCCGGGTCCGTGTCGAGCAGCGCCTCGCTCTGGGGCGTGGGGCGTGTGAACGGGTGGTGCACGGCAGTCCAGCGCCCCTCCTCCTCGTCCCACTCGAACATCGGGAAGTCCGTCACCCAGAGGAACCTCCACGCGTCCTCGTCGATCAGGCCGAGCCCCCGGCCGAGGTGAAGGCGCAGCGCACCGAGCACCCGAGAGACCATGGCCGGCTCGTCGGCCGCAAAGATGAGCGTCGTGCCCGGATCGGAGCCGAGCGCCTGCAGCTCCTCTTCGGAGAGGAACTTCAAGATCGGCGAGCGGACCTCGCCGTCCTCGCCGTAGACGAGATAGGCGAGCCCCTTCGCCCCCCACTCCTTCGCGATCTCCTCCAGCTTGGCGAGGTCGCCGCGCGAGAGCTCCTGTGGCACACGCAGGAAGCGGACCGCCTCAGCGCTCCCGAAGACGCCGAACGTGGAGCCGCGCGTCACCTCGGTGGCATCTTCGATCTCGAGCCCGAGGCGGAGGTCAGGCTTGTCCGAGCCGTAGCGGAGGTCGGCCTCGTGCCAGGTCATCCGCGGGAACGGCGTCCCGAGCTCGACGCCGCGCAGCTCCTTCCAGATTCGGGCGACGATCCTTTCGATCAGCGAGAAGAGGTATTCCTGGTCCGGGAAGGCGAGCTCGACGTCGAGCTGCGTCAGCTCCTGCAGCCGGTCGGCGCGGAGATCCTCGTCCCGGAAGCAGCGGGCGATCTGGTAGTAGCGCTCGAAGCCGGAGATGACGAGCAGCTGCTTGTAGATCTGCGGGCTCTGGGGCAGCGCGAAGAAGCGGCCCTTCTGCAAGCGCGTCGGCACGAGGAAGTCGCGCGCGCCCTCGGGGGTCGGCTTGCCCATGATCGGCGTCTCGATGTCCACGAACCCGTCCGACTCCATCTCCTGCCGGATGATCGAGACCGCGCGGCCGCGCGTGCGGATGTTGCGCTGCATCTTGTCCCTGCGCAGGTCGAGCCAGCGGTACTTGATCCGCAGGCCCTCGTCGACGCCTTCCTCGTCGAGCTGGAACGGGAGCGGCGTGCTGGTGGAGAGGATCCTCAGCTCGTCGACCTGAACCTCCACCTCACCGGTCGGCATGTTCGGATTCACCGTCTCGGGCGAGCGCTTCACGACCCCGCCGGTCGCCTGGAGGACGAACTCGTTGCGGATCCCGTGCGCCGCCTCGGCCGCCTCAGGAGCGCGCTCCGGATTGATCACGAGCTGCGCGATTCCGGTCTCGTCGCGCAGGTCGATGAAGACGAGGCCCCCGTGGTCCCGGCGGCGCGCGACCCAGCCGGCGAGCGTGACCCGTTCGCCGGCGAGCTCCGGGTGAAGGGTGCCGCTGCCGTGCGTGCGCCAGCTCATCGAGGGGTGAGCGTAGCGACGAGGTCGTCGAGCGCGACGTCGACATCCGCCTCGCCCGCACGGCGGAGGCGCGCCTCCGCGGGGCCGACGATCACCGTCGTCTTCGCTCCGGTGCGCCCGGCCTGGGTGAGCTGGCCCTTGACCGAGCGGCCTGCGTAGTCCGTGTCGCAGGCGAGCCCGGCCCGGCGGAGCTCGGCCAGCACGGCGAGCACCCGTTCGCGCGGAGCCCCTTCCTCGAGGACGAAGAAGACGTCGATCGCGTGCGGCTCCGCCGTGATCCCCTCCTCCTCGAGCTGCATGATCAGGCGCTCGATGCCGGCGCCGAAGCCGATGCCGGGGGTCGGCGGGCCGACGATCTCCTCGACGAGGTAGTCGTATCGCCCTCCGCCGACGATCGACGTCTGCTCGCCCAGCGCGTCGCCCATGAACTCGAACGTCGTCCGACTGTAGTAGTCGAGCCCCCGGACGAGCGTGGGCACGAGCCGGTACTCGACACCGTACGCGTCGAGGTACGAGCGCACCCGCTCGAAGTGCTCCTCGCAGTCAGCGCAGAGCGACTCGCCGATCTTCGGGGCGTCCCGCAGCGCCTCGCGGACGCGCGGGTTCTTGACGTCGAAGACGCGCAGCGGGCTCGTCGCGCGCTTCTGCCTCGCATCCTCGTCGAGGACGTCTGCATGCTCGTCGAGCCACGCGTTCAGCCGCTCGACGTAGGCCGGGCGGCAGTTCCGGTCGCCGATCGAGTTCAACTCGATCCAGTAGCGCGTGACGCCGAGCCGGCGGAGGAACTCGACGTAGAGCTGGATGATCTCGGCGTCGACCGCCGGGGTCGGCGGAGCCGACCGCCTCGACCGACCACTGGTAGTGCTCGCGGTAGCGCCCCTTCTGCGGCGCCGCGTAGCGGTACATCGGCGCGATCATGTACGTCTTCACGGGTTGTGGCTCGCGGTGCAGGCCGTGCTCGAGGTAGGCGCGGGCGTTCGGCGCCGTGCCCTCGGGGCGCAGGGTCAGCGAGCGGCCGCCACGGTCCTCGAAGGTGTACATCTCCTTCTGGACGATGTCGGAGCCGCCGCCGGAGGTTCGCAGAAACAGCTCCGTGTCCTCGAAGCCCGGCGTCTGGATCCGTCCGTAGTCGTAGAGGCGGGAGACCTCCTCCGCGGTGCGGACGACCTTCTGCCAGAGCGGCTGCTCGGAGGGCAGGACGTCGTGCGTGCCGCGCGGCGCCTGGAACTTGGTCACGGCGTCACAGCTTGGTCACGGGGCAGCCGCGCGGAGCTCGGCGAGAAACGGGTTGCGCGCGAGCTCGTCCCCGAGGGTCGTCGGCGGGCCGTGCCCCGAGTAGACGACCGTATCGGGCGGGAAGCGCTCGACGAGCGTCCGGATGGACGCCAGCAGGGACTCCCAGTCTCCTCCGGTCAGGTCGGTCCGCCCGACCCCGCCGGCGAAGAGCAGATCGCCGGAGAACAACGATCCTCCCGCGTGGTACGCGACGTGCCCGGAAGAATGCCCCGGGACGGCGATCGTCTCGAAAGCGATGCCGGCGACCTCCAACTCGTCTCCGTCCTCGACGAGGTGCTCCGGGTCGTAGGCGGGGACCCCGCCGGCGCGCGGAACGAGCGTCGGGTCGCGGAGCACGTCGGCCTCGCCGGCCGGGCACCAGACCTCCGCGCCGGTGCCGGCGGCCAGCTCGGCCACGCCGCCGATGTGATCGAGGTCGGTGTGCGTGACGAGAATGCCCGCGCAGGACGTGCCGAGCCGAGCGAGCTCGAGGCGGAGCTCGGTCGCCTCGGCGCCCGGGTCGACGACCGCGGCGGCATCCGCACCGGCGGCGGCGCGGATGACGTAGCAATTGGCCTGGTACGGGCCGAGCGGATAGCGGTCGACGACGAGCGGCACGGACGAGTGAGTCTAGACGGCGATAGGATCGCCCTCGTGCAGCAGTGGAGCCTGCTCGAGATCGACGCTCCGGACGGGACGCGCGACCCGATCGTCATCCATTCGGGCAACGAGGCGCGCGCGGTGCTGATCGTGCTGAAGCCGGGGCAGGCGCTCGGCGAGCACCAGGTGAAGGAGTGCGCGTGGGTCACGGTGGTTGCAGGAACGGTCGAGATCGAGGCCGGTCTCGAGACGGTCGTGGCAGGCGTCGGCACGCTCGTGCGTTTCGATCCGGACGAACGGCACGCACTCCGCTCGGAAGGCGGTGCGCGCATCCTGCTGCTGCTGGCGCCCTGGCCCGGCGAGGGTCACTACCGCGGCGACACGAGCGGCTAGCGCTTTTTCGGCTTCGGCTTCGGCTTCGGCTCGGATCCGTCGCTCCGCCGCAGGTACGTGCGGTATGTGAGGCGGTCCATGAAGTAGCTGAAGGGGACGAAGAAGGCGAGGAGCACCCCGGTCTGGAGGAGCAGCGCCGCAATCGGGCGGTTGTCTTTCGGCGCCAGCAGGTAGACGGTCAGGAACATGAAGGGCGCGAAGATGGCCCCGCGCCGGAGCACGCGCTCCCACGACGGCGGCTGGACCACCCGCCCCTTCCGGCTCCACATCGACTGCTTCGCCCCCCGCGCCTTCGCCGCGGCCTTCGGCTGCCTCTTCGGCTTGGACTCGTCCCGCTCGTCCCTGTCCTCCGGTTCGACCTCGACCTCCTCGCCCGTCTCCGGGTCGACATAGACCTCGGCGTACTCGTACTCGTGCCGGAAGTTCTTCTGGCGGCGGCGGCGCTGTTTCCGCGTCGGCATGTGGCAAGCCTAGCGCCGCCACGCGAGCCGCCCGCCCCTGACGACCGCCGCCGCCACGTCGCCGCCGAGGTGGTACGCGAGGTACCGCCAGTCCGGTGCGTCGAGGAGGACGAGGTCGGCGCGACGGCCCGGCGCCAGCACGCCGATCTCGTCGTCGCCCAGCACGTGCGCCGCGTTGACGGTGATCGCGCTCAGGGCCTCGCCCGGCGAGAGCTTCAGCTGCGTGCATGCGAGCGAGGAGACGAGCGGCAGGCTCTCTGTGAAGGCGCTGCCCGGGTTGAAGTCGGTCGCGAGTGCGACCGCCGCCCCCGCGTCCACGAGCGTCCGCGCGGAAGGCATCGGGCGGTCGAGAAAGAGGGCGCTCGCAGGCAGCAGCACGCCCACGACGGCACTCGCGGCGAGCGCACGGATGCCGTCGGGGCCCGTAGCCTCGAGATGGTCGACGGAGCGCGCGGAGAGCTCGACCGCGAGGGGTATCGCGCCCGATTCGGTGAACTGGTCCCCGTGCAACCGCAACGCGAGTCCTGCATCGCGGCTCGCCACGAGATAGCGGCGCGCCTGCTTCGCGTCGAAGGCGCCACGCTCGAGGAAGACGTCCGCGGACTCGGCGATCGTCGCCGCGTCGGGCAGCACCTCGGCCAGCACGAAGTCCAGATATGCGTCCGCGTCGCCGAACTCCGGCGGCACGGCGTGTGCGCCGAGATACGTGGGCGAGCCGCCGGCAGCACGGATCGCGCGCAGAGAGGCGAGCTCCGTGTCCCGGTCGAGTCCGTAGCCGGACTTTCCCTCCCAGGCGGTCGTCCCGTGACGGAGCATCCACCCGGCGTGGCGCTCGACTCGGCGGCGGAGACCGTCCTCGCCGAGCGCACGCGTCGCGCGGACGGTCGCGAGGATCCCGCCGCCGGCAGCGTGAAGCTCTTCGTACCCCGCACCGGCGGCGCGGAGCGAGAACTCCTCGACGCGGTCGCAGCCCCAGGCGGGATGGGTGTGACAGTCGACGAGGCCGGGGATCGCGCTCAGCCCGCGGCCGTCGAACTCCTCCACCTCGCCGTCCAGCGGCTCGAGGTCGCGCATGCGTCCGACCGCTTCGATGCGATCGCCGTCGCAGAGGACGAAGGCGTCGTCCAGCACCTGGACGTCAGCGAGATCCGACCCGCGGAGCGGCGCGCGCGCGTTGGAGGGAGTCGCGAGCTGCGCGAGGTCGCGGACGAGCAGGCGCCCCACGGCGCGTCAGTCGCCCGGCTGCATCGGCGCACGCAAGCCGTGCTCGCGCGCCGCGTCAGCGGCCTCGGCGTAGCCCGCGTCGAGGTGCCGCATCACACCCATGCCGGGATCGGTCGTGAGCACGCGTTCGAGGCGCTCCGCCGCGTCGCCGGAGCCGTCGGCCAGAACGACCATGCCCGCATGGATGGAGTTGCCGATTCCGACGCCGCCGCCGTGGTGGACGCTGACCCAGGTCGCGCCCGCAGCTGTATTGACGAGCGCGTTCAGGATCGGCCAGTCGGCGATGGCGTCCGAGCCGTCCTGCATCGACTCGGTCTCGCGGTACGGCGAGGCAACCGAACCGGCGTCGAGGTGATCCCGCCCGATCACCACAGGCGCCTTGACCGAGCCGATACGAACCAGCTCGTTGATCGCAAGCCCGGCGCGGGCCCGATCGCCGTACCCGAGCCAGCAGATGCGCGCGGGCAACCCCTGGAACGCCACCCGCCCGGGCGCCAGCTCGAGCCAGCGCTGCAGAAGCTCGTCGCCCGGGAAGAGCTCCTTGAGCGCCTCGTCGATCGCTGCGATGTCGGCCGGGTCACCGGACAGCGCCGCCCAGCGGAACGGTCCGATGCCGCGGCAGAAGAGCGGCCGGATATAGGCCGGGACGAAGCCCGGGTATGAGAAGGCCTCCGTTACGCCAGCTTCACGGGCCTCACCTCTGAGGTTGTTGCCATAGTCGAAGACGTAGCTGCCGGCTCGGACGTACACGAGCATCGCCTCGACGTGCCGCGCGATCGACTCGCGGGCCCGGCGGAGGTACTCGTCCGGGTCGGAAGCGCGTAACGATGCGGCTTCCGCGACGTTCAGCCCCGAGGGCACATAGCCGTTGAGCGGATCGTGCGCCGCGGTCTGGTCCGTCACCAGGTCGAAAGGTTCTCCCTTTTGTGCCAGTTCCGTGACGATGTCGGCCGCGTTGCCGAGCAGGCCGACGGACAGCGGGCGCCGCTCGCGGGCCGCCGCCCGTACGCGCGCCAGGGCATCGTCGAGCGCGTCGGTGGCCTCGTCGAGATACCGCGTCTCGAGGCGCCGCTCGATGCGCGACGGGTCGACCTCGACGCAGAGGATCGCCGCCCCGGCCATCGTCCCCGCCAGCGGCTGCGCCCCGCCCATGCCGCCGAGCCCCGCCGTGAGAATCGTCCGACCGCGCAGGTCGGCCGAGCCGAAGTGCTGCTCGCCGGCCGCTCCGAATGTCTGGTACGTGCCCTGGAGGATTCCCTGGGTGCCGATGTAGATCCACGAGCCCGCCGTCATCTGGCCGAACATCGTCAGCCCTTCCGCCTCGAGCCGGCGGAACTCGTCCCACGTCGCCCAGCGGGGAACGAGCAGCGAGTTCGCGATCAGCACGCGGGGGGCGAACGAATGCGTCCGGAAGACCGCGACGGGCTTTCCGCTCTGGACGAGCATCGTCTCGTCGTCGCCGAGCTCGAGCAGCGTCCGCACGAGCGCCCGCAGCGCTGCCGGGTTGCGCGCAGCCTTCCCGGAGCCGCCGTACACGATCAACTCCTCCGGGTGCTCCGCGACCTCCGGATCGAGGTTGTTGAGGAGCATACGGAGCGGCGCCTCGGTCGACCACGAGCGCGCGTTCAGCGCGACGCCCCGCGGCGCGCGGATCGCCGAGAGGTCGCCGCAGAGCTCGTCGACCCGCTGTTCGAGCGTCTCGGTGGCGCTCACGGGCCCGTCCGCTCCATCGCCGCTCGACGCCGCTCCGCCTCGGCCGCCTGCTCGGCGAGCCGCTGCCGCCACTTCCACCAGCTCCAGGACGTCGCAAGCACGAAGAAGACGCCGGCGAAGAGGAACGCCCGCGCCATGCTCCCGTCCGTCAGGAGCGCCACACCGACGATCACTCCCGACAGCACGGCGTAGAAGATCGCCGAGTCGCGGTAGGGATGACGCGGCGCGCCCTCGGCCGCCTCGATCTCCCAGCGGAGGCGCCTCACTCGAGCACCCCCGTCTCCGACTCGACGGCCACGATCAACGAGCCGTCGCGGATCGATGCGGCGACCGACTCGATGTCTGCCGAGAGCGGCCTGTCCTCGCGCAGACGGGGCGACAGCGAGCGGATGAAGGCATGCGTGGCGCGCGCGCCGAGACCCGGCTCGAGCGGGGCGAGGAACTCCACTCCCTGCGCGGCCGCGAGCAGCTCGATCGCGAGCGCGCGCTCGGAGTTGGCCAAGACCTGCCACGCCTTCAGTCCGGCCGCGTTGCCCATCGACACATGATCCTCCTGCCCGGCGCTCGTCGGTATCGAGTCGACCGACGCGGGATGGCAGAGCGACTTGTTCTCGGAGACGAGCGCCGCGGCAACATACTGCGGGATCATGAACCCCGAGTTGAGCCCTCCCTCGACGATCAGGAACGCGGGCAGGCCGTCGCTGAGATTCGGGTTGACGAGCCGCTCGACCCGGCGCTCCGAGATGCTCGCCAGCTCCGAGACGGCCATCGCCAGCGCGTCGAGCGCGAACGCGAGCGGCTGGCCGTGGAAGTTGCCGTTCGAGACGAGGAAGCCGTCGTCGACAAGGACGAGCGGATTGTCCGTGGCGGCGTTCAGCTCGGTCGAAACGGTGTAGTCGACGTAGTCGAGGAGATCGCGTGACGCGCCGTGCACCTGCGGCGCGCACCGGAGCGAGTAGGCGTCCTGGACGCGGTCGCACCAGCGGTGCGCCTCGTTGATCGCGGAGCCGTCCAGCAGCCGGAGCACGTTGGCCGCTGAGGCCGCCTGGCCGCGGAGCGGACGGAGCGACTGGATCTGCGGGAGGAAGGAGTTGCGCGAACCCTGCAGCGCCTCGACGGAAAGCGTGCACGCGAGGTCCGCCGCCTTCGCGAGCCGCCGCGCTCGCGCGAGTCCGAGCGCCCCTGTCGAAGCCATGAACTGGGTGCCGTTGATCAGCGAGAGCCCTTCCTTCGCGACGAGCCGGACCGGCTCGAGGCCGGCCCGCTCGAGCGCCTGCGCCGCCGGCACGCGCGCGCCGTCGAGCCACGCCTCCCCCTCCCCGACGAGCGGTAACGCGAGATGCGCGAGGGGGGCGAGGTCGCCCGAGGCGCCCACCGAGCCGCGGCTCGGGACGTACGGGAGGACGCCCCGGTTCAGGCACTCGAGCAGGAGCTCGACCGTCTCGACGCGAGCGCCCGAGTAGCCCTTGGCGAGCGCGTTCGCCCGGAGGAGCATCGCCGCGCGCACGATCTCCGGGGCGTACGGGTCCCCGACACCGCAGGCATGCGAGCGGAGCAGCCGCAGCTGCAGCTCCTCCGAGAGCTCCTCGGGAATGGACTTCGAGACGAAGCGGCCGAAGCCGGTGTTGACCCCGTACGTGTGCTCGCGCGACCCGTGCGCCGCGTGCTCGACCAGCTCGCGGGCGCGTTGCATCTTCTCACGCGCCACGTCGGTGAGCGACGCGTGACCTCCCTCGACCGCGACGTGCCAGACGTCGTCGACGGTGAGGTCCTCGCCGGTCAGCCCGCGCGTGTCGAGCACGCCGAGACTCTAGCCGCGCGCACGGCGCGTCCCAGCGGCGATGATGCCCGCGTGAAGGTCGCGATCATGACGCGGGAGTACCCGCCCGAGGTCTACGGAGGTGCGGGCGTCCACGTCGAGTACCTGGCGCGGGAGCTGCGCGCGTTGGCCGAAGTCGACGTCCGCTGCTTCGGCGAAGAGCGCCCGGACGCACGCGCGTTCAGGCCGTGGGAAGCCGTGGCCGCCGGTGGGCCGGCGCTGCAGACGATGTCCGTCGACCTCGCGATGGCTGCCGACCTCGACGGCGCCCAGCTCGTCCACAGCCACACCTGGTACGCGAACTTCGGCGGGCACGTCGCGAAGCTGCTCCACGGGGTGCCGCACGTGCTGACGACTCACAGCCTCGAGCCCGGGCGCCCCTGGAAGGCCGAGCAGCTGGGCGCCGGCGGCTACGCGCTCTCGTCCTTCTGCGAGCGCACGGCGATCGAGGCGGCCGACGCAGTCGTGGCCGTCTCCAAGGGAATGAGCGAGGACATCCTCGCGGCGTACCCTGCCGTCGACCCGGAGCGGATCGAGGTGATCCACAACGGGATCGACCCGGAGCAATACAGCCCCGACCCGGCCACGGGCGTCCTCGACGCGTACGGTGTCGACCGCGGTCGTCCGTACGTGCTCTTCGTCGGGAGGATCACCCGCCAGAAGGGGATCGTGCACCTCCTCGCCGCCGCGCACGACTTCGATCCCGGCGCCCAGCTCGTCCTCGCAGCCGGCGCACCCGACGAGCCCGAGATCGAGCGTGAGGTGATCGAGGGCGTCGAGCGGCTCCGCGCGGTCCGCGACGGCGTGATCTGGATCGAGAAGATGCTCGAGAAGCGCGAGGTGATCCAGCTGCTCACCCACGCGGCGGTGTTCGTCGTCCCGTCGGTCTACGAGCCGATGGGCATCGTCAACCTCGAGGCGATGGCGTGCGAGACGCCGGTCGTTGCGTCACGGGTCGGCGGCATCCCGGAGGTGGTCGAGGACCCCGTCACCGGGCTGCTCGTTCCGCCGGCCGACCCGCCTGCGCTCGCGGCGGCGGTCAACGAGCTGCTGCGTGATCCCGAGCGCGCACGTCGGATGGGCAAGGCCGGACGGCAGCGAGTGCTCGATCAGTTCACGTGGCGGGCGGTCGCCGAGCGCACGCTCGAGCTCTACCGGCGGCTAATCGAGCAGGCGTAGCTCGAGCACGCGCGACGCGTCGAAGCCCTTGATCCGGAGCTGCGCGCCCGCCGCTGCCGCGGCAGCTCCCGCGGGCATCAGGCCGACGAGCTCCGTGCCCAGCACCTCGGCGCCGCGCGCCGCGGCCTCCGTCTCGATACGCGCGACGACAACGTGGAGCGCCGCGGCCTCCCAGTCCTCGACGTTCATGCTCACCTGGACGACCCCGGCTCGCGGCAGCTCGAGGCCGAGCGCGCGTACTCCCTGAAAGCCGCCGTCGCGCTCGCGCACGACGGATGCGATCTCGCGCGCGGCGTCGACCGTCCCACGCAGGTTGACGTTGAGCGCGATCAGCGGCCGTCGCGCCCCGACGATCACGCCGCCGGCGGACTCGTCCAGCCGGCTCGGCCCGAAGTCCGGGGTCACCTCGCCTGCGTCGATCCGGCGTTGCAGCTCGCCGGGGCCGCCCCGGCGGAAGAACGCCGGCCCGCGGCCGGGCACCAGCTCGCCGTAGAGGAAGACCGGCAGTCCGAGCTCCCTTCCGATCCGCTCGCCGAGCCGCCGCGCGGCGCCGGCAGCCCGCTGCATGTCCTCTTGCTTGAGCGGTACGACCGGCACGACGTCGGCAGCGCCGATTCGCGGATGCGCGCCTTCGTGCGCGCGCAGGTCGATCCGCTCGCGGGCGACCGCGATCCCGGCCAGGAGTGCAGCCTCGAGCTCGCTCACGGTGCCGACGAGCGTGAAGACCGAGCGGTTGTGGTCGGCGTCGGAATGCACGTCGAGGAGCTTCGCGTGCGCCCGCAACGCCTCGCCGAGGCGCCGGATCGTCTCCTCGTTCCGCCCTTCGGAGAAGTTCGGGACCGACTCGAGCGGCAGCTCCACGCGCGTACTCTACGAAGCCGTGAAGGCCTACTACGACGCCCGCGCTCCCGAGTACGACGACTGGTGGAACGGCACCGGTCTGTTCGTGGAGCGCGATCGGCCCGGCTGGGACGAGGAGGTGGGCCTACTGATCGAAGTGATCTCAGGCCTGCCGCCGGCGCGCACGCTCGACGTCGCCTGCGGCACCGGCTTCCTCACCCGGCACCTCCACGGGGAGGTGGTGGGACTCGATCAGAGCGCGAGCATGCTGAAGCAGGCGAGGCGGCAGGCGCCCGGCGCCGAGCTCGTCCGCGGCGATGCGCTCGAGCTGCCGTTTCCCGACGACTCGTTCGACCGGATCTTCGCCGGCCATTTCTACGGCCACCTCGACCCCACGCAGCGCGAGCCGTTCCTGCGCGAGGCGCGTCGCTTGGCACCCGAGCTCGTCGTCGCCGACTCGGCGCTGCGCGAGGACAACGTCGCGGAGGAGGTCCAGACGCGCGTCCTCAACAACGGCTCCCGCTGGTCGGTGCTGAAACGGTGCTTCGAGCCCGAAGCGCTGCTCGCCGAGCTGGACGGCGGCGAGGTTCTCCACGCCGGCCGCTGGTTCGTCGTCGTCCGCGCGTGACGCGAATGGCGTGGCGGCGGCCGTTCTGGTGGCCGGGTGCGGCACCGTCACGCCGGGCTCATGGGCGCCGCCCCAGGGCATACGGCTCGGCTAGCAGGAGCCATCTTGCGCGCGCGTCCGGATCGAGATCGGTCGGCTCACCGTCGAGCGGGCGCGGTGGCGCATCGACGCGAAGGTCGCGAACGACGGCGAGCCGGTCTCAATCGGGAGACCGCACACGACGTCCGGCACCTATTCGGGACGGGGACGGCTGCCGACCGGAGTTCCGCTGCGTCTCGTCTTCGGGCGCTTCACGCGCGACGGCGAGGCGACCGGGTTCCTCTGCGTCAGCACGCATCAGGTGAAGCTGTGACACGCCGACGATCCTCGTACCGCTCGCTCCGGTCTCTGCAGCGCGACAACGCGGCGTGTCGTGCCTGCGCCGAAGCGGGGTTCCGGATCGAATCGCCGCCGGTGTTCGAGGGGCACGAGGGCCGGCAGGCCTACATTCTCGGGCAGGCGCCGGGCGTCCTGGAAGCGGAGGAGCGGCGCCCGTGGCGGGGCCGGGCAGGGCAGGCGCTGCGGCGTTGGCTGGAGATGGACGAGGAACGCTTCTACGCGACGTTCTACTGCGCGTCCGTGACGCGCTGCTACCCGGGCAGGGCGCCGTTGGGCCGCGGCGACCGGACGCCGGCGCCGGCCGAGCAGGCGCTCTGCTCGTTCTGGTGGGAATGGGAGCTCCGGCTGCTTCAGCCGGAGGTGATCCTCGTCGTCGGCGGCCTCGCCGCACGAAGGCTGCTCGGACTGACGAGCGTGACGGAATGCGTGGGCCGGCGCTACGACCTGCGGGGCGTGACCGCGATACCGCTGCCGCACCCGTCCGGCGCGAGCGGGTGGCTGAACCGCCCTGCGAACCGCGAGCTCCTCGAGCGCGCGCTCGCGCTCGTCCGCGACGAGCTCGGGCGCATCGGCCTGGCCGGGTGACTGCTTTCTCTTCCGCGCGCGCATGCGCGCGCCGTGTTTCCGTTCGCCGCGCGCGCACGCGCGCGCGGCGAACCCATCCCAAACCCCCACCCACCCCGGGGAACAAGGTGAAGCTCCGCCCTCAGCGTAGGCGCCGGCGACGCACGCGACTGCAACGATTGCTCACCAATTTCGGCGCGGCGACGAGATCGGGCGCCACGGCTAGATTGCGCTGATGGAAACGAGCGTTCCGTATCGCCGAACCTTTCGCCGTCTGCTGGAGTTCCTGCGACCGTACCGCTGGTCGATGCTCGTCTCCATCGTGTTGGCCATCGGCTCGCAGGCGGCGGCGCTCGTGCTCGCCTGGCTGTCAGGCAACGTCATCAACGCGATCAGCAACGACGAGGAGAGCCACCTGCCGTGGCTCGTGGCGATCGTGCTCGCGGTCGGCCTTGCCCGGGCGGTGATGATGTCCGGACGCCGCCTGATCGCCGGCAGGCAGGCGCTCGGCGTGGAGCTCGACATGCGCACGGCGCTCTACGCAAAGCTCGTCCGCCTCTCCTTCGGCTACTACGACCGCCACCAGACCGGTCAGCTGATGTCGCGCGCCACCGTCGACCTTCAGGGCGTGCGCTTCTTCCTGGGCTACGGGCTGATCTTCTTCTTCCAGCACATCTTCACGATCTTCGGCGTCACCCTCCTGATCTTCTTCATCTCGTGGCAGCTGGCCCTGATCACGCTCGCGATCGCGCCGGCGCTGATCGTGGTCGCGTATCGCTACAGCCACGTCTCCCATCCGCTGCTCCGCGACGTGCAGCAGCGGATGGCGGACGTCGCGACGGTCGCCGAGGAGAACATCGTCGGCGTCCACGTCGTCAAGTCGTTCGCGCAGGAGCAGGCCGAGCAGGACAAGTTCGAGAGCCGCTCGGAGGCCGTCTTCTCGCAGAGCGTCAAGGCGAACCGCCAGCGCGCCTTCTACGTGCCTGTGCTGGCGTTCCTGCCCCTCCTCGCGCAGGCGGCCGTGCTGCTCGTGGGCGGGAGCATGGTCGCAGGCGGGTCGCTGGCGCTCGACGACTTCGTCCGCTTCAACCTCTACCTCGGCATGCTCGTGATGCCGCTGAGGATGCTCGGCATGTGGATCGGCCAGGCCCAACGTGCGACCGCCTCCGGGGAGCGCATCTTCCAGGTGATGGACGAGCCGGAGGAGATCCAGGACGCTCCGGATGCGCAGCCGCTTCCACCCGGGCCCGGTGTCGTGCGCTTCGACGACGTCGCCTTCGGCTACGACCCGGAGCGCCCCGTGCTCCACGACGTGGCGCTCGACCTGGACGCCGGCCGGATCGTCGCGCTGATCGGCCACACGGGCGCCGGCAAGACGACGCTCGCCTCGCTCGTCCCCCGCTTCTACGACGTGCAGCAGGGTCGCGTGACGATCGACGGCACCGACGTCCGGACCGTGACCGTCGACTCGCTCCGCGCCCAGATCGGGATCATCACGCAGGATCCGTTCCTCTTCTCGGCGACCGTCCGTGAGAACATCGCGTTCGGCCGCCCTGACGCGACGGCCGAAGACATCGAGCGGGCGGCGCGCCATGCACAGGCGCACGAGTTCATCGCCCAGCTCCCGGACGGCTACGACACGGTGATCGGCGAGCGCGGGATCACCCTGTCCGGCGGCCAGCGCCAGCGGGTCGCGATCGCCCGCGCGCTCGTGATCGACCCCCGGATCCTGATCCTCGACGACGCGACCGCGTCCGTGGACGCGACGACCGAGGCGAAGATCCGCGAGGGCCTGCGCGAGGCCATGAAGGGCCGCACGACGATCATCATCGCGCACCGGCTCTCGACGATCGCGCTCGCGGACGAGATCGTCGTCCTCGAGCACGGCCGGGTCGCCGCGCGCGGCACGCACGACGATCTGATCGGGACGAGCGAGATCTACCGCGAGATCCACGACCACGGCCTATTGGAGCGCGTGATCGCGGAGCAGGAGGTCGCATGAGGGTCTGGCAGCCGGGCTCGCACCTGAGCCAGACGCGCGGCGCCAAGGTCGAGGACTGGTCCTGGGCGCAGACCAAGCGCCGGCTGCGGACGCTCTATCGCCTGGCGCGCCCGTACAGGGCACGTGTCGCGCTCGCAATCGTCTCGCTCCTCGGCGCGACGCTCGCGGCATTGGCGCCGCCGTACCTCCTCGGGCGGGCCATCGACGAGGTCAGCAGCGGCAGCACGTCCGACCTCGGCCTGATCGTCGTCGCACTCGTCGCCGCGGGCGTGATCGGGATCGCCTTCTCGTATGCCCAGACGTACTTGACCGGCTGGACCGGCGAGCGGATGCTCGCCGACCTTCGCAACCATCTCTTCCGCCACCTGCAGCGACTGTCGCTCGGCTTCTTCGAGCGGAACCGCGCCGGCGTGATCATCAGCCGGCTCACGAACGACGTCGAGGCGCTCGACCAGCTCGTCACCGACGGCGTCACGAGCCTCGTCCAGAACACGCTCGTGCTCGTGGGCACAGCAGTCGTCCTCTTCTTCCTCGACTGGCGCCTCGCCCTCGCGACGCTGACGGTGATGCCGCTGATGACCGCCGCGACGGCCATCTTCCGCAAGCGCTCCGGCCGCGCGTACCGCGCAGTCCGCGAGTCGCTCGGACACGTGACCGCGACGCTTGCCGAGGACATCGCCGGCATGCGGGTCGTCCAGGCCTTCACGCGCGAGCGGGCAGCCGAGCGGAACTTCCGCGAGGTCAGCGACGCGTATCGCCGCGCCAACCACGAGACGGTGATCCTGAACGGCCTCTATTTCCCGTTCGTCGACCTGCTCTCCGCAGTCGCGACCGCGGTCGTGCTCGGCTACGGCGGCTGGCTCGTCTTCCAGGAGAACATGACGATCGGCGTGCTGGTGGCGTTCCTCGGCTACCTCGCCAACTTCTTCGACCCCGTGCAGCAGCTCTCACAGCTCTACAACACCTTCCTCTCAGCGGTCGCTGCGCTGGACAAGATCCAGGACGTCCTCGACGAGGAGCCGCAGGTCACGGACCGCGACGGCGCTCTCGACCTCGACAGCGTCGAGGGAGACGTCGCCTTCGAGAACGTCCGCTTCGGCTACGGCGAAGGGCCGGAGGTGCTCCACGGGATCTCGCTCGACGTCCCGGCCGGGACGACCGTCGCGCTCGTCGGCCACACGGGCGCGGGCAAGTCGACGATCGCGAAGCTGATCGCCCGCTTCTACGACCCGCGCGAAGGGCGGATCACGATCGACGGCCACGACCTCCGCGACGCGCGCCAGGAGTCGCTCCGCCGGCAGCTCGGGATCGTCCCGCAGGAGGGCTTCCTCTTCGCCGGCACCGTCAGCGAGAACATCGCGTTCGGCCGCCCGGACGCGACCCAGGAGGAGATCGTCTCCGCGGCGCAGACGGTGGGCGCCCACGACTTCATCCTGCGGCTCGAGGACGGCTACGAGACGAACCTCCAGGAGCGCGGCACGCGGCTCTCGCTCGGCCAGCGCCAGCTCGTCGCGTTCGCACGCGCGCTGCTCGCCGACCCAAGGATCCTCATCCTCGACGAGGCGACCTCATCCGTCGACATCGGCACGGAGCGGAAGATCGAGTCCGCCCTTCGGCGGCTGCTCGCCGGGCGGACCGCGTTCATCATCGCGCACCGGCTCTCGACGATCCGGGACGCGGACCTGATCGTCGTCCTGGAGCACGGGCAGATCGTGGAGCAGGGCACGCACGACGAGCTGCTCGCCAACCCGGGGCTGTACACGTCGCTGTACGGCGACTGGGCCGCCGACGTCGCCTGAAGAGCCGGCGAGCCCTGATCCGAAAGGTGCTGCCCCCCGGCGGGGGTTCGACTTTCCGCACCACGGGACGCCGACTGGCTCCCTGGTTGCGAGGGCTGCCGGCTGTGACTCTCAGCAGGTGTCCTCCGCCCCCCGCCTTAGGAGCCCCGTCATGCAGGCAGTAGCAATCCAGGACAACACCTGGGAAGCCGTTCCGAGCCCTCTTGTCGTCCAAGCCACGGATCTCGGCCGCCGCTACGGCGACGGCGACACGGCTGTCGACGCTCTCCGCGGCGTCTCCGTCGAGGTCCCGAGCGGCCAGCTCACAGCCGTCATGGGGCCCTCCGGCTCCGGCAAGTCGACGCTGATGCACATCCTCGCGGGTCTCGACCGGCCCACAGCCGGCGAGGTCTGGATCGCCGGCACGTCGATCGGCGAGCTGAACGACACGCAGCTGACGAAGCTGCGGCGCGAGCACATCGGCTTCATCTTCCAGTTCTTCAACCTCCTCCCGATGCTGACGGCGCGCGAGAACATCGTCCTGCCGCTGTCGCTCGCCGGCGAGAGGCCCGACCCCGCCTGGATCGCAGAGCTGACCGCGAAGGTCGGCCTCCAGGACCGGCTCACGCACCGCCCTTCGGAGCTCTCGGGCGGCCAGCAGCAGCGAGTCGCGATCGCCCGGGCCCTCGTCTCGCAGCCGACCGTCATGTTCGCCGACGAGCCGACGGGCAACCTCGACTCGCGCACGAGCGGCGAGATCCTCGACCTGTTGCGCGACTCCGTCTCGAGCTACGGGCAGACGACCGTCATGGTCACCCACGACGCCCATGCGGCCGCGATCGCCGACCGCATCCTGTTCCTTGCCGACGGCCTGATCGTCAGGGACCTCGGCCCCTCCTCGCCGCACGAGATCCTCGAGACGCTCGAGGAAGTGACCGTCCGATGATTCGCGTTGCGATCAAGGGCCTGCTGGGCCGCAAGCTTCGTGCCGCGTTGACCGCCTTCGCGATCGTCCTCGGCGTCGCCATGATCAGCGGCAGCCTCGTCCTCACCGACACCGTCGGCAAGAGCTTCGACGGCGTCTACAGCCAGTCGTACAAGGAGGCCGACGCAGTCGTCAGCCCGAAGGAGGCAATCTCGACGGGAGACGGCGACAGCCAGGCTCCGTCGTTCTCCGCCGCCGCGCTCGCGAAGGCGAAGACCATCCCGGGCGTCGCCGAAGCCCAGGGCTCGATCGAGGACGAGGCGCGCCTCGTCAAGACCAACGGCAGGGCGATCGGCGGTCCCGGCACGGGTATCGCCGTCGGCCTCGACGGCTCCGCCGACCCGACACTGAACCCGATCAAGCTCGACAGCGGGCAGTGGCCCCGCGGCGACCATCAGATCGCCATCGACAAGGCCGTCGCGAAGGAGCAGCACTTCCAGGTCGGCGACACCGTCGGCGCCTTCGGCGACGGGCCAGTGCAGAAGTACACGGTCACGGGCATCGTCCGCTTCGGCGACGTCGACACCATCGCCGGCTCGACGATCACCGTCTTCGACCTCCAGACCGCCCAGCGGCTCTTCGACAAGCAGGGCAAGCTCGACCTGATCCGCCTCAGGGCCGAGCCGGGCGTCTCCGACGACCAGCTCGTCAAGAGCATCGCCCCGCTCCTCCCCGAGACCGCGCAGGTGAAGACCGGCAGGGCCCAGGCCGCCGCCGACAGCAAGGAGACTCAGAAGGGCCTCTCGTCGTTCAAGTGGTTCCTGCTCGCCTTCGGCGGCATCGCACTGATCGTCGGCAGCTCCGTGATCGCGAACACGCTCTCGATCACCGTCGCCCAGCGGATCCGCGAGCTGGCGACGCTGCGCACGCTCGGCGCGTCGCGCCGGCAGGTGCTCCGCTCGGTCGTCGTCGAGGCGGTCGTCGTCGGCCTGATCGGGTCGATCGTCGGGCTCTTCGTCGGGCTCGGGATCGCCAAGGGCCTCTTCGTGATCCTCGGCGCGACCGGCGTCGAGCTTCCGAAGCAGGGTCTGGTCTTCGAGACCCGCACGGTCGTGGTGAGCATCGCCGTCGGCACGCTGATCGCGCTCTTCGCGAGCCTCCGGCCCGCGATCCGCGCGACCCGCATCCAGCCGATCGCCGCCGTCCGCGAAGGTTCCGAGCTGCCGCCGTCGCGGTTCCACCGCACCGTCACCCTGCGGGCCTCGCTCTTCCTCGCCGCCGGGTTCGGGCTGATGCTCTACGGGACCACGGCGGGCGGGCTGTCGACCAAGGCGCTCCTCGCAGCGCTCGGCGTCGGCGTCCTGCTGTTCTTCCGCGGCGTCTCCATGATCGCCCCGAAGCTGATCCGCCCGCTGGCGTCTGCGCTGGGAGCCCCCGGCGCCCGCTTCGGCGGCTCGGCCGGGTCGCTCGCCCGCCAGAACGCCATGCGGAACCCGTCTCGCACGGCCTCCACCGCGGGCGCGCTGATGATCGGCCTCTCGCTGATCACGTTCGTCGCCGTGCTCGGCCAGGGCGTCAAGACCTCGTTCGGCGGAGCGGTCGACGAGCTCTTTATCGCCGACTACTCGCTGACCGCGGGGGACGCTCCGCTGTCGAGCAAGGCGGCCGCCGCGGCCGCGAAGGTCGACGGCGTCGAGGTCGTCTCGGAGATCCGAGACGGCTCGGGCACGCTCAACGGCAAGTCGATCACCGTCAACGGCGTCGACGAGAACCTGCAGCAGGTCGTCGCCATGAAGTGGTCTGCGGGCTCCGGCAACGTGCCGGCGAAGCTCGGTTCCGACGGTGCGTTCGTGAAGAAGCGGTACGCCGAGAAGCACGAGCTCGCGGTCGGGTCACCTCTGACCGTGAAGACCCCGACGGGCGCCGTGCTGCGGCTCCACCTCGTCGGGATCTTCAACGAGCCGAAGGGCGGCTCGCCGTTCGGGGACGTCTCGATCTCGAAGCGGACGTTCGACCGGTCCTTCGCAACGCACGACAACTTCTTCACGTTGCTGAACGTGAAAGGCGACGCGTCTGCGGACACGACCACCCGGATCGAGAACGGCCTGAAGGCGTTCCCGGACGCGCAGGTCGAGACGGCCCAGCAGTTCAAGGACGGCCAGATCGCCCAGCTGAGCAAGGCGCTCAACATCGTCTACGCCCTGCTCGGGCTGTCCGTCATCGTCAGCCTCTTCGGCATCGTCAACACGCTCGTCCTCTCGGTCTTCGAGCGGACGCGCGAGCTGGGGATGCTGCGGGCGATCGGCATGACCCGCCGGCAGGTGCGCCGGATGATCCGGCACGAGAGCATCGTCACCGCGCTGATCGGAGCGACGTTCGGGATCGCCGTCGGCATGTTCCTCGCGGGCATCGTCACGCACGCGCTGTCCGACCAGGGCATCGTGTTCGCCGTTCCGTACAGGTCGCTCGGCATCTTCGTCGGGATCGCGATCGTCGCCGGCGTCGTCGCTGCGATCCTTCCCGCGAGGCGCGCCGCACGGCTGAACGTGCTGAACGCGCTGCAGTACGAATAGCTCGAACTCCCGTGGGTGGGCCTCCGGGCCCACCCACTCGACCCGCTCTCGCCCGATCGCTTAGGCTTCGCGGCAATGAGCGTCGGCGACGTCCTCAACGAGGCACTCGACCTCTACCAGCGGTTCTTCTGGCGCTTCGTCGCGACCGCGGCCGTCGTCTTCGTCGTGCTCGACCTGATCGCCGCACTCGGGGCCTCGGCGAGCTCCGACTCCGGGCGCGTCCTGTGGGCGCTGATCGGCGTCGTGCTCTCGATCGTCGGCACCTTCTGGGTGCAGGGCGCGCTCACCGAGGCGGTCAACGACGTCCGCGACGGGCGCATCGACACGACGATCGGCGAGCTCTACTCGCGCACGCGCCCGCGGCTGCCGGCCCTGATCGTCGCAGGCATCCTCGCGTCGATCGGGATCGGAATCGGGTTGATCCTCTTCATCGCTCCCGGCCTCTACCTCCTGACGCGCTGGGCGCTGATCA
This sequence comes from uncultured Actinomycetes bacterium, assembly GCA_963704025.1. Lineage (GTDB taxonomy): Bacteria > Actinomycetota > Thermoleophilia > Gaiellales > Gaiellaceae > CAVPGP01. The sequence continues at coordinate 408,251 of CAVPGP010000002.1, forward strand.
CGCCTTCGATCGTGCTGGAGGGCCGCAGCGCCGGTGAGTCGTTCACCCGCTCGAGCGAGCTGACCGCGGGACACCGCTGGAAGGTGCTCGGCGTGATCGTCGTCTCGCTGCTGATCTACCTGATCGGCGGCGCGCTGGTCGGCGGCATCCTCCGCGCGCTCCTGCCGGACTTCCTCGGCGCATGGCTGGGCAGCCTGATCGTCCACTGCCTCGCCGTGCCGTTCCTGGCGCTCGCCTGGACGATCATGTACTTCCGCCTCGCGCAGCCGGCGACGACTCTCGAGCCGTCCGCCGAGCCGCTGACCCCGTGAGCGAGCTCGACCCGGAGACCCAGGATCGAATCGACGATCCGGTCTCCGAGGAGGCCGAGCGCGAGACCCGCCTCACGCCTGCCCAGGCGGTCGAGTCGATGCGCATCCGCGTGCCCGAGCGCGGGAACCGCAAGCTCCGCCAGCTGATCGAGCGCGTCAACGCCGACAGCCAGCTGAAGGGCTGGTGGCACGTCTCGAACGTCAACGCCGTCGCGCGCATGGAGATCAACGACCATTCCTGGGTGCACATCCAGATCGTCACGAACATCGCGCTGAAGCTGCTGCGCCAGCTGACGAAGCACGGCGTCGAGCCGGCGGTCGTTCACGACTACGGCTACACGCAGGACGACGCCGAGGTCGTCGTCGTGCTGACCGCGCTCACGCACTGTGTCGGCATGTCGGTGCACCGGCACGGGCACGAGGACTTCTCGCTCTTCCTGGCCGAACCGAAGCTGCGCGAGCTGCTCCAGGGCCTCTACGAGGAGCCCGACCTGACGGTGATCGTCTCCGAGGTGCTGCAGGGGATCATCAGCCATCGCGCCGACGGCGAGCCACTCGCGCTCGAGGCCGGCATCCTGCGCGTGGCCGACGCGCTCGACATGGCGAAGGGCCGCTCGCGCATCCCGTTCGAGCACGGGAAGATCGGCATCCACTCCCTCTCGGCGGCCGCGATCGAGGAGGTCTCGATCACCGACGGCGACACGCGCCCGATCAAGATCGAGATCACCATGAACAACTCGTCGGGCATCTACCAGGTCGACGGCCTGCTGAAGGCGAAGCTGCAAGGCTCGGGTCTCGAGCCCTACGTCGAGGTCGAGGCGCACATCGACACGGAGGCCGAAAAGCGCCTGGTCCCGCTCTACAGGCTGGAAATCTGAGCGCTACACTTACGCCCTGATCACCCGGTGCGGGATCGTCTAATGGTAGGACGCCTGACTCTGGATCAGGTAGTCTAGGTTCGAATCCTAGTCCCGCAGCCTCTTGAAAGCCCCGCAAACGCGGGGCTTTCGTCTTATGTATCAGCAACGTGGCTCGGACTGGGGCAACACGCGGGGCAACATCCGTTAACGTGCCCGCACGGCAGACGCACAGAAGGTAGAAACGATTTCGGGATCTAACGCGCCGCCCTTTGGGGAGATCTCCGTTCCGTTTATGCTCGGACTGACCGTCCACGGCCGCCGGGTGACCCTCCGCGGCTGCCACGTTACGAACTGGTCACACAGGATGCCCGGCGGAATCCAGGCGAGCGCCGTAGTCAACCAGGCCTTCGTCGGCATGCATGCTTCGTCGGAGGCGGAGCTTCGTCTGCACACGCTCAAGGCGAGGATCTCGCACCTTGCGGAATGGCTCGGTACGCCGGGCATTGAACAACGAGTGGCATATTTCCTCGGGCCGGCACCATCGCTTACGCGAGACCGTCGCCACTTGTGCTCGGTCGTTTTCGGGGAACGATGATCAGCACCGAGGCTGAACTCGTGGGCGGGGAGGCCCCGCCAAAGCAACCTTACGTGCTGCATCTGGAGCAACGCGCCTGGCTGTGCCTTTCGCCGCGGAGAGGTAGACGGCCCTATGACGAGCTTCTCGAACTGCTTGATCATGCCCGCGGCTTCCTGAGCTTCGCGGCCGGTGCTGAGTCCGACGCTCTCATGCTGACAGATCGAACCGGCTTGCGGGTACCCACTCCGGGCCGTGACAGGGCCACGGCTCCGCTTCCAGATGAAGTCGAGGGAACGGACAGTGCTGCCATCACAAACGATCGCGGCGAAGGTTCCTGGCTCGTTGCGCGCGGAGTCGACCCGCCTCCACCTTATTCGTGCGCACAGCACTAGAAGCGGCACTTCTGTCCGGGCTCGCAAACCCCGCACCCGGAGCGGGATAGCCGGACGCTGCAAACCACATGCAAACGCGCCGACGCTCACGAGAACCGCGTCTCGGCCTCGACGAGCGCAGCGGCCTCGTCGAGTTCGTCCGCGTACCAGCTATCGCGAGCGGCGACACGCTCGAGAGCAGCGGCGTTCATCTCGAACCGCGGCCCGAACTTCCGCCCCACCTCACACCCGAGCTACAGCCCGTCACAGCGGACGGCCAGGTCGCGCAGCTCGTCGACCAGGTCGAGCACGAGCTCAGCGTGCGCTGCGGCACTGATCGGCGGTGCGGTGCCAGCAACCTCCAGCACGCCCTCAGTCGCATCGCACCGAAGGCGCGAGCTTGACGAAATCCACCCTTATCGTGCACGCGCGTACGCGCGAGGGACGGTCGAACGAGTACGACAGATCCGGGTCTTGTGCGAGTGCTGGCCTGGTGGGAAGCTCGAATGACATCACGCTCGGCGACGGTCGACCGGCGGGGTCCTGGGGGGCGTCGACTCGACCGTCTCCCACAGGCAGCGAGAAGGAGGAGAGAGAGATGGCGGAGATGCAGGTGGCCGCTGAGAAGAACGGCAAGAAGACGACCTATACGTGGCGGATCTTCGAAGGGAAATGCAACTGCGCCGTGAGCGACGAGTCGTACCAGATCGTCCACCAGTTCTGGGAGGTTGAGGAGGCGAGACCCTTCCATGACGAGACGCTCATGGAGGCAACCAAGACGATCAACCGGCTTCTCGCGTCGGCGGCCGAGAAGACTCCTGATGAGGAACGGGAGCTGTGCTTCATCGAGTTCCTCGGCCGTCCGTTCCTGGCCTGGTCGAAGACAGAGCGCGACGCGCTCACCGCCCACGATGACCCTGCGACCGTCGCTCGTGCGCTCGGTCTTCGCGAACCGTCTCCGTCCCGCGCCATCTGACAGGGAGGCAAGCAATGGCAGAACCAAAACCCGCACCAACTTGGAACTACTACTGGGCGCAAACCCCACACCAAATCGACTGCTTCAAGGGAGGAAACACTCAGACCGTGACCTCGAAGCTGTGGGAGGCGGAAGGACCCACAGAAGTACATGACCGGGTGCTCATGGAAGTGACCGAGGAGATCAATCGCGTGCTTGCTGAAGCCTCGGAGAAGTGCCCGCACCCGGAGTGGGAACTCGGATTGATCAAGTTTCAGGGCCGCTACATGCTGGCCTGGACGCGCCCGAGACTGGGCGGGCTCGGGCCAGACGATGATCCGCGCGACGTCATGAAAGCTCTGCGCTTGCGGTTCTGACGACGTGGCGGTTTCCACCCATTGTTACGAGGCGTACACGAAGCCGCCGTCCTGTTTCGGGCGGCGGCTTCGTGTCGGACGTGCGCACGCCGCGCGAAGTGCGCGCCACATGGGGACGATGGGCAAGGAGCTCTACAGAAAACCGCGGCCTGAACCGTCAACGCGGAAAGGGAGCGGTCCACTACGCTCGCGGCTGGCGGGCGGTGCGCGGAACCCAAAGCGGCACGAAAGTACGTCGCCTCGCCCGGGTGAACTCGTCGTGCCACTTGATCGCGACGTTCGTGTAGTACGTGCCGCAGCGGGGATCGCTGCCGTGCGCCTCTGGCGACGAAGCCGTGCGAGCGCCGCGAAGACATCGAGCTCGATTGCGGCCGATTCAGGAGGGCGCCGGGGCGGCAGCGCGGGTCTGCAACGACTCGAGCGAGGCGCGGATATCAAGCGTCAGGATCGTGTACATCGTCGGCTCGATAATCTCGAGCGCCGAGACGAACGTGGCCTCGGCTTCGTCTGTGCGGCCTTGCGCGGCCCGGACGAGACCGCGCGCGTGCAGCATCGACGCGCGCGTCCAGACGTCCCCGCGACCAACACGGCGCTGCGCCTCGGCGATGAGGCGGTCCGCCTCGTCGATTTTGCCCCGCTCGACGAGCACCTCAGCCAACCCACGCTCGGCCTCGACGAGGAATCCCTGCTCGTGCGTCCTTCGGAGCCGCCGGACGGCTTCCCGGAAGGTCTTCTCTGCCAGGGGGAGGTCGCCGCGCTGCCGGTAGATCCCGGCGAGGTTGGACAGCGTCCAGCCGTAGCGTCCTGCGGCGCCGGTCTCGTCGAACATCTCCAAGGCCTCGCGCAGGTACCGCTCAGCCTCGTCGGACTCGGCCTTGCCGAAGCGGCGTCCGTGAACGGCGAGCGCGTACGCCATCGCCTCGCGGCTGCCGCTCGTCTCGGCCAGCGCCTCCGCGCGTTCGAGCAGCGCGAGCGAGCCCGCAACGTCCCCACGCACGCCCGCCACGCTGGCGAGCTGCGTGAGCGCGAGACTCTCGAGTTCCGGCCGTCCGGCTCGGTGCGCGAGGTCGAGCATCGCCTCGCCGTGGCGCGTAGCCCCGTCGGCGTTGCCGAGCCACCAGAAGATCGTCGCGATCAGCGAGTGAGCGTCGTAGAGGCCCGCCAGCTCGTCCTCCGGCAGGATCGCGAGCGCCTCGTCGGCGAGATCGTGCGCCTGCACGACGTTGCTGTCCGTGTGGAGAGCGAGGTCGGCGAGCAGGACGAGCGCGCGCCCCTCGACGTCGGGGAGACCCGCGGCACGCGCCTCCGCGAGCGCTTCCTCAGCCTCGCCCCGGACGGTTGGAACATCCGCGAGCCGCCATGCCGCATGCGCTGCGAGGTAGCGCCGGCCCGGGCTCGGCTCCAACTCGTCTGCGCGCAACAGCGTCCGGCGGGCGACGGCCAGCGCGCCGCGGCGCAGCGCGCGCCGCCCGGCTTCCTCCAGCGCTTCCGCTGCCGTTCGCGCGACCTCGCGCGGGACCTCGCCGTCCAGCTCCGCGAGCAGCTCGGCCGCCTGGTCGAGGTGGTGCGCGCGGATCTCCGCGAGCTCGTCGCGGGCACGCTCCCCGACCCACTTGGCGAAGGACTGGTGCTGCTCTGCGCGCTCGGCCTTGCTCATCCCGCTGTACGCGACATCGCGGATGAGCACGTGCTTGAAACGGAAGGCGAAATCGCCGGGGATGCTCGAGCGCTCCTCCGGAACGACGAACTCGCGCTCCAGCAGCCCGTCGAGCAACGCGGCCGCGTCGAGGTCAGGCGCGAGCCGGTCGAGCGCGCCACGCCAGAAGACGCGACCGACGAGCGCGGCGCTTTGCAGGACGCGCTTCTCGTCCGCGGCGAGGTGGTCGATCCGGGCCGCGATCAGCGCCTGCACCGTGTCCGGGATCCGCTCGAGCCCTTCGTCGTCGCCGAGAGCCCGCGCGATCTCCTCGAGGAAGAGCGGGTTGCCCTCGGCCCGTTCGAGCAGGAGCGCCCGCTGCGCCGGCGGCACGTCGCTGCGGCTCAGGAGCGCGTCAGCGAGCTCCTCGCTCTCGTGCGCATCGAGCGGTGCGAGATCGATCGCGCTCGCGCTGCGGATGCCACCGCCCCAGGAGGGACGCGTGTCGAGCAGCTCCGGCCTCGCGACCGCGACGATCAGCACAGGCGTGTTGCGAAGCGAGCGCGCGAGATACTCGATCAAATCGAGCAGCGCATCCTCCGCCCAGTGGACGTCCTCGAAGACGAGGACGAGCGGCTGGAAGTCCGCAAGCTGCTCGGCCCAGCGCAGCGCGGCCCAGGTCAGCTGCTCCGGCGTGCGCTCGCCTTCCGCGGCGCCGAGGACACCCAGTGCGACCGCGAGCAAGTCGGCGACGGCCTCGCTCTCGCAGCAGACGCGCAGCTTCTCGAACGCGTCGTTGGCAGGATCGTCGTCGGTGATTCCGGCGCTCGCCTTGATCATCGAGGCGATCGGCCAGTAGGTCACGCCCTCGCCGTAGGGGAGCGTTCGCCCCGAGAGGGTCGTCACTCGTTCGAGGCTGTCGACGAACTCGGTCACAAGCCGTGTCTTCCCCAGCCCTGGCTCGCCGAAGATGGTCACGAGTTGCGCCCGGCGATCGCGTACGGAGCGCGAAAGCAAGTTCTCGAGCAGCTCCAGCTCTGGCTCGCGGCCCACGAACGACGCGCCGGCCGCGCGCGTCAGGTCGTGCACGCGGATCGCGCGCCATGTCCAGATCGACTCTGCACGACCTTTGATCTCGATCGGTCCGGCGTCCTCGACCTCTACCGTGCCGGCCGCCAGCCTGCGGGCCGCCGGCCCGAGCAGGATCTCCCCCGGCTTCGCCGCCTGCTGCAGACGTGCTGCGAGATTCACCGGCTCGCCCGTCGCGAACGTTGAGTCGCCGTCCTCGACGACGACCTCGCCTGACTCGATGCCGATCCGAACCGAGAGCTCCAGCAACTCGACCTTCGGCACGATCTCGAGCGCCGCACGCAGGGCACGGGCCGCGTCGTCCTCGTGCGCGAACGGGACGCCGAAGGCGGCCATCACCGCGTCGCCGGCGAACTTCTCCACGGTTCCCCCGTGCGCCTCGATGCAGCCCGAGACCACCTCGAAGTAGCGGCTGACACGCTGGCGGACGACCTCCGGATCGGCGCTCGCGACGAGCCCGGTCGAGTCGACGAGATCGGCGAAGAGCACGGTCGCGACCTTGCGCTCCATCCACTCATCGTACGAGCCGGAGCCAACGCTGGGTCGGCCCGCCTCGCCCAGCACGCACAGAACCGTCTGTTCCTAGGGTCAGCGAGTGCCACGGGGTCTGAAGCGGCAGGCGGTCGTCGCGCTCGGATTTCTCTGCTCGGCGGGTGGAGGGTTGCTCGCTGCTCTCGCACTGACCGGCGCGGCGGCGGCGCACAGCAATCCATGCCATTCGCAACACAGGTGCCCGTCTGACCACCACACCTATGTCTGGTTCGACTCAGGCGGGCACGGATGGGACTGTTCGTCGCCGACTGCGTCCGAGTACAAGCCCGGCGTCGACACCACCCAGATCGTCTACGACGGACTCACCTACTACTGCCACGCCGCCGGCAGCGCGGGTACGACGACGACCACCAGTGCGACGACAACGGCGCCTACGACGACCTCGACGGGGACGACCACGACGCCGAGGACGACAACGACCTCGCCTCCGAAAGATGGGAGCACTACGCACCCGGGAGCGTCAAGCTCGGGCGTACCGTCCTTCTTGCGCCACGCACAAAGAAGGGCGGCTGCGTGCTCGGGCCGAACCCCGATCGCCGCAGCTCACCGGGCGCCTACTACAGCGGATTAACGAAAGCGGTTCTGTGCGCGTCGACCTTCCGGACAGGCGCGGTGCGGCACGTGACCGATTCCGTCAAGCACCAGGTCGAGATCGAGTATGGGATGGCACCGAAGCCGTACGGGCGAACACTCGAAATCGACCACATCGTCTCGCTTGAGCTCGGCGGCTCGAATGACATCGCGAACCTTTTCCCGGAGAAGGCGAAACGCGCATCCGGGCTTTGGCGTCAAGGACAAGCTCGAGAATCGTCTGCACCGGATGGTCTGCGAAGGGTCGATCAGCCTGCGGGCGGCACAGCATGGGATCGCCTCTAATGGCAGGCGCTCTACAAGCGCGTCTTCGGCGTCCGCCCGAGCTAGCGACCCGCCACGACGGCTCGACGGCAACGATGGACTCGTGGCGCGCAACGGAGAATGGACTTCGTCGTGGGCCGAGGCATACGCTGCTCGCCCGTGATCCGACTTGCTGTTTTCGGCGCGCTCACCGTAGCGCTGATCTTCGCCGCGACTCCCGGCCCCGCCTCGGCGCACCGTAGCGGCTGCCACACGCGTCGCACATGCCCGTCTGACCACGCGACGTACCGGTGGAAGGGCTGGCTATGCGTGAGCCCGACAGCGCGCGAACGAACACCGAGTTTCCGGAAGCGAATCGCGTATGCGGGCCGGGTCTACTGATGTCACCGGTAGCCGAACTCGCGCTCGCCGCACTCCGGGCAGTAGAACGCGAGCCGCGGCTCGTCGTCCTCGTCGGGCAGGTCGACTCGCACCGCCCGCCAGCCGCGAGCGTAGAAGCCGCTCACCCGCGGGCACTCGACGCAGGCCAGCAAGTGCACGTCGTTGACGGTGCGGTGTTCGCGCGACTCCTGGCGGGAGATTCTGTCTTTGCCGCGCCGGCCGCGCTACTGGCCGAAAGGGCCGAGTCGAGGCGAACCGGCTGAGCTTCAGAGTCGGTGGAGAACAATCGAACGTCCGTTAGGATGTCCTCGTGTCCGACGACCGTTGCGATCTGCTCTGTCTCGACCTTCCGACGGCGGAGCGGCTCCGGCAACGGCGTCTCGCCGCCGGCAGGGCTGAAGCAGGGGCGGCGCGGGCGCAGGGGCTCGCCGATCCGACCCGGCTGACGCTTGCTGCGGCGCTGCTCGACGCAGACGAGCTGTGCGTCTGCGACCTCGCCTGGATCGTCGAGCGCTCACAGAACCTCGTATCGCATCACGCGCGGGCCTTGCGGGCGAACGGGCTCGTTCGGTCGCGCCGCGAGGGGAAAATGGTCATGTACGCACTGACGGAGGAGGGACGCGCACTCGTAACGTCCGTCCTGTCGCTCACGGTGGCTCGTGTCTGAGCAGGGCGCTGGCCTCGTCCCACTGGGCGCGATCCGGCCATCATCGGGCGAGCGGAACCGACTCGAACGTCGGGCGCGCCTGCTCGCCTGGGGTGGGATCGCCTGGCACGTCGTCGAGTTCGCGATCGCGATCGGCGCCGGTATCGCCGCAAGCTCGATCGCGCTGATCGGTTTCGGCGCCGACAGCCTCATCGAGGCGCTCGCCGGCTTCGTCGTCGTCTGGCTGTTCACCGGCGACCGGCGCGGCTCGCACACTGCCGAACGTCGCGCACAGATCCTGATCGCGGTCACCTTCTTCATCCTCGCCGCCTACGTCGGCGTCGAGGCAACCCGCGCACTCGTAAGCGGCGACCATCCGCAAGTGAGCTGGATCGGGATCGGCCTTGCCGTCGTCACGGCGGCGACGATGCCACTGCTTGCGGCCGCGAAGCGGCACGTCGGCACCGGACTGCACTCGTCGGCAACAGTCAAGGAGGCCGGACAGACCCAGCTGTGTGCCTACCTCTCGATCGCGCTGCTGCTCGGCCTCGGCTCGAACGCGCTCCTCGGCTGGTGGTGGGCCGATCCGCTCGCCGCGCTCGTCATCGCCGGGGTTGCCGTCCAGGAAGGACGGTCGAGCTGGCGCGGCGAGGGCTGCTGCGACGCCTGCTAAAAAGCGGGTACGAGCCGGAGGGGGCAGGCGCCGAAATGCGACCCGGGACTTTGAACGGGCGGTGCGCGTTGAATGAAAAGGGGCGGACGCCGGGAGAGGGCGGCAAGGCGCCCGCCCCTCACCGCCCACGGTAGCCAGCGTCGCGTAGCTGACGCGCCGTCCGGTCGATGAGCGCGCGCAACTGATTCCCCCCGTGCGCCGGGGCAGAGAGTGCAGCGGCGGCGAGCTGGACGAGCTCGACCGGCGCGCGCGTCTCGACCACGTACCGCTCGAGCCATCGCCGCGCCGCCCGCGGGTAACGGCGCGGGTCCTTCTCGGCAATCAGGAGCGTCAGGTCGAGCGCGTCCGCGAGCGAGAGTTGGCCGAGCTCGCGCGCTGCGGCCTCGGCGGCGATGAGGTTCCGGGCATGGATCGAGCGTGCGAAGACGGCGCTCGCTGAGCCGGCGTTTCCCACGAACACATGTTCCCACGGGCCGGCGTAGCGGGTCCCCCGCGGTCGCTGCAGCGGAGGGGCGGTGGCAGCGGCGGTCGGGCTTACCTAGAGAAGCGTCCCCGGTTGCGATAGCCGAGGACGGCTAGCACAACAATGACGATGAGAACGATCCAAAGCCAAGACATCTCTTTCACCTCTCTTAGGGCGGACGGCCCGGCGAGTATGTCACGTCGCGCGCGAGCCGCTGTGGCAGCCCGTACTACGCGTTCTCCGCCCCGGCCGACCACTCACCACGAGGCCGACCACTCACCACGAGGAGGTGGTGGCCACCGCGTCAGCGGTGGTTAGAACCGCGGAGAACCCGCCGCAAAGTCGGCGTGCAGCGCGAAGGCTGGGCCTCTCAGCCCAGACGCTCTTCCGGACATGTCCGTCGGGAGGCTGGCGGTGACCATCCCGCCCCGCCGTCAGGTCACCGTTACGCGGCAAGGGACGCACTCAGGCGGTGCCGGGAGAGCTGGCCGCTCCTGATGGCGACGGACGCAGCGCCGCGTAAGCGAGCACGATGAAGCCGACACCCGCGAGAAGCAGAGCGATGCCGACGACAAGGCTGAACAGCGACAGCTGCTCGGCCATGTAGCTGACGTTGAGCGCGGTCGAAAGCGCGGTCTCTGTCACCCAAAGGTTGCGAGCGGAGTTCGACACCGGCTGCCCCTTGTCGTCGTTCACTGCCTGCTCGGGGTCGTTCGTGCCCTTGGCGTCGCCGTTCTCGGTCGCGTAGCGCCCCATCTCGGCGTAGGTCAGGCCGCCCGAGGCCTCAAGCGCGTGAATGCGCATGTACTCCGCGAAACAGCGGGCCTCCGCCCCCGTGTCGATCGAATCGTTCGCGACGTCGCAGCTCGGAATGTCGACGCCGGTGAGCCCCGCCTCCTTCACCGCTGCCTCGATGCCTGACGGGTTCATGTCGGGCGAGCCGACGATCTTCTCGTCCTTCAGGCTGTCGGTCACCGTCGAGCGGCCGTTGATCGCGAGCACGATCACGATCACGCCGAAGACGATCAGGATCGCGCCGGAGACGAAGCCTCCGATCCTGAGGGCCTTTGCCATTTTGCCCCTCTCTTCCCTGGTTCGCTGTCCGCACCATGATGGACCACCCAGGCGAAATCGGGTAGGCGAAGACGCGGGGGACTGAGCGTCCAAGCCCCAGCCCGTCGAGCGTCGTCATGGAGTGGCTCGTGGGCACGATCGGCATCGCGGTCGGCATCTCGTTGGTCGTGCGCAGCGCGCGCGAACCGAACGCGCCTCCGACGTACTCGGTCGCGGCGATGCCATCTACGCGATCGCGGTCTGGGGATCCAGACGCGCCTCGCATCTCGCGCAGCCCCGCTAACTGCTCCCTAACTACCGAGCTGCCTCAACGAACGCGCGGTACGGCGTCGCTGCTCGATCGTCAGACGTGTCAGTTGTTGCTACTGGAGAATGAGGAGCCGCAGGTATCCGTCCGTGCGGACGCCCACGGCCACGACCCCTGTGGCCGATACGCCGCTAACACGCGAGGTGCCGACAGAGCCGAGCAATGCATACCCTCTACCTCCTACGGCACGCAAAATCCAGCTGGGCTGATCCAACCCTCCTCGACCACGAGCGGCCGCTAGCGCCAAGAGGTCGCCGGGACGGAAAGCGGATCGCCAAGCACGTTGCCCAGCTCGGAATCGAGCCTGAACTTCTCCTCTGCTCTTCCGCCGAGCGGACACGCGAGACGCTCAAGCTGATCCAGCCCGCACTCGGTGCCACCTCGACGGTGATGCTGGAGATGGGGCTGTACGCCGCCTCCGCCGGCAGGCTGCTCGAGCGTATTCGAGCCGTACCCGAGCCGGTCGCCTCGCTGATGGTGATCGGGCACAACCCCGGCCTTCAGGATCTCGCCCTTCTCCTCGCATCGGCCGGTGCGGAGCGGGAGCGGCTCGAGGCGAAGTTCCCGACGGCGGCGCTTGCGACGCTCACTATTCCGAACGCAACGTGGACCCAGCTGTCCCAGGCGGACGCCGTGCTCGCCGCGTACGTTGTTCCGAAGCAGCTCGGCTGAGCCCCGCGAGGCTCGCGTGGTTGAGATCGCCGCCCTGCTAGAAGGACAAGCGCGTCTCCGGCTCTCAGGCCGTAGGTGACGACCACAAGCTCGTAGTTCAGCCGCCGTCACGCGGCCGGAGGAACAGTCCGTGCTGACGTCTCGCCCTTGTGCCGGTGATCCTGCAGACGCCTACGCCGACCGACCCGGCGACCCCGCCGCCGTCGGGGGTCGCCGTCGGTCGTGCGCCGCAGTGCCCGCCCTACTGGCGGACGCCGTCGCCCGAGATGACCGTCCCCGGGTCCTTCTGGATCGCCTTGAAGGCGCGACCTCCATCCGCGAGCACGAAGAACACATCGACCGCGCCGCCCGGTGTGAACACGATGTGCACCGTCCCGGTGCAGTCGCGGTCGACCGTGTATGTAGCGGTCAGCGTGCGGGCCGTTGTCACACCGTTGGTCGAGGCCCAGTCGTGGCCTGTGACGTGGCCCTTGCCGTCGGAAACGGCTAGGCCGGCGGCCGCGATATCCGCAACCTCGGTCCCGGACGGTGACTGCACCGAGCCCGTCACGTTGTATGCGTAGGGTCCCTTCAGGCTGGCCAGGGCGCACGCGTGCTCGTCCCCGTCACGCCCCTCCGTACCGGCGCCCCTCGCTCCCGTGATGAGAGTGCCGCCGCTCCCCAGCGCGACTAAGAGGACGAAAGCCGCCGTCCCGAGTGCCAACTTCACCGTCAGCGAACGCCGACTCTTCATCCTTCCCCCTTTCACAACCGCGCGCAGCACGCGCCGAAAGGCGTGCAGCGCCAGATCGGCGTCGTAACGGAGCCGGCGACGGCGCCCACGAGGAGTGGAGCACCTCCTTGGCCGGTTGTGCGTCCGCGGGACGCTACGACGCGCGCGAGGGAGCGTCCGTCGCCACAAGCGCGAATCTACGCCTTAGCGGTGGCCGTTTCAACGGCCACCGCTTGGCTCAAAACACGAAGACCTTGGCGTCTTCTGCGAGAGCAAATCCAGGAAAGGCGCCCACTCGTATGAACCGGTGCCCATGCACCATCGAGGAGGTCGTCTTGATCCGTCGCCCACTAGCATTCGCACTTCTTTCCTTCGCCGCCCTGGTCGCAACCGGCAGCGCCTCGTCTGCGTCGCAGGCGACGCCGACGCTCAAGGGAACCGTCGGTCCCGGCTACACGATCTCGCTGAAGATGAACGGCAAGCCGGTCAAGAGCCTGAAGGCGGGCAGCTACAGCTTCGTCGTCACCGACAAGGCGTCGATCCACAACTTCGTGCTCGAGAAGAAGAAGGGCGGCACCTTCGAGAAAGAGCTGACGACCGTCCCCTTCACCGGCACCAAGACAGTGAAGATCAAGCTGACGTCCGGCACGTGGCAGTTCTACTGCCGGCCGCACGAATCGGTGATGGAAGGGACCTTCACGGTCAAGTAGAGACGTAGCGCCACAGCGTGAGAAAGACGAAGATGGCCCGCCGGAGCGGGCCTTCGTCGTGAGCGCGCGCAGGGCACAACGCCCTAGGCGTGTCGGCGCCGGCCGATCGCGTAGCCCACGGCCGCCAGCAGCAGGAGTGCGGTGCAGGCAAGCGCGAGCCTCAGCCGGTCTGCGCCGGCCGAGTCGCCGCTCGTCCTCGCTGCCGGAGGAGGGACGGCGACCGGACGGCCGTCCGCGGCGGCGAGGTTGGCGACGGCCTCGACCGCTGCATCGGCCAGGGCGTCACCCGCGGTCCCGATCTGCACCGGCCGCAACGCCCGGTAGGCCGCGTCGGGCCTGTGGCGGACGTGGTAGAAGCCGAGCCCGTCCGGCATGACGACGAGCAGAGAGCCCTTGTACGCGAGCGTCAGCTCGACGCCGAGGAAGCTCGCATACCGCCGGGGCTTGCCCCAGAGAGCCGTGACCGCGCCCAGGTCGCCCGGCGATGCGATCAGCGCGACGCGGATCGGGTAGCCGGCCTTCGTCGCCGCCGCCACGACGCCGTTCAGCCGCTGCCGAGCGGCGGCCGACGGCGGCTCGTCCCACGAGTAGAAGACGTTCGTGCTGTAGAGGATGTCGCTGGCCGGATCGCCGTCCGCGCGGGCCTGCGGAGCGACGCACGCAGCCGCGAGGCTCCCCAGTAGCGCGAGCGGCGCCAGGAAGCAGAGTGCTCGCTTAGCCAAGCGTGCTCGCTCCCAGCAGAGCGACCACGACGACGGCACCGGCGCCCGCGGCGAGCGCAACGAGAGCGAGGGTCAGGCGGAGGAGCGGCGACGTCATCCGTTCGCCTTGTCGACGAGGAGGACGCTGAGCGGCGGGCCGCCGGGCGGCCGGATGTCGAACCCGAGCCCCCAGTGGCCGACCATGACGAGGGCCGGTGCCGAGCGCTGGTAGAGGCCGGGGCCCGTCTCGGGCAGGTGGTACGCGAGCCGGCCCATCTCCATGTCGAGCATGGTGAAGGTCGTGGTCACGTCCGCGTCCCGGACGGGCTTGCCGTTCTTCGTGATGCGGACGGCGAAGCCGTTGGGGACGGCGGCCCGGTTCGGGCTGACGTGGAACTCGAGCCGGTAGCCGTTCCTCACCACCACCTCGGTGACGGGTCCCGGGCCGACGTGCGCGGTGGCCTGGCCGACGGTGGCCAGCGCCTTCGCCGGCGGCGCGAGGCTCGAGAGCACGGCGGCGGCGAAGATCGCACCCGCCACGAGCAGCACCTCGCCGCTGACGAGCGCACGGAGGAGCCGCGACGCGCCGAGTGCGAGCGCCGGCTGTTCAGCGGCGGCCCGGAGCCGTGGCGTGTTGCGCGCCAGATTCCCCGCGGCGAGGAGCATCGCGGCTCCGAGAAGCGCGATCTTGACCAGGAGCGCCTTGCCGTAGGACGTCTGCCAGAGCGACGAGAGCGTCGGCAGATGCAGGACGGCGGCCCAGGTGCCGGAGGCGATCAGCAGCATCACGGCCGTGAACGCGACACGCGAGAAGCGGGGCACGACGACCGCCAGCCCGGCGAGGCGCCGCCCGGCGCCGAGGCTCGCCCAGACGACGAGCAGGCCGACGAGTCCGCCGATCCAGACCGACCCTGCGACCAGATGCAGCCAGTCGAGCGCAAGCGAGAGGCCGCGTGGCGAGGTCTGCGCCGCGTGCCCGGCCAGGCCCGGCACGAGCAGGGCGGCCGCAGCGGCGACGAGGGCTCCGAGGAGCGCGAGCAGCTCGGCGACCGAGCGCTCGCGCCGTTCAGGCCGGTCGATGCGGATCGCGACGAGCGCGGCGACGGCGAAGAGCGCCAGCACGAGCTCGAGGTCGAGGTAGCCGCGCCCGAACGCGGAGGCGCGCGCGAGCGGCACGAGGTCGCCGAGGTCGAAGGCCGACCGGAGCGCGAACTGCGCGGTCGCGAGCTGCACGTAGACGGGCGTGGCGACCAGCGCGACGGCGATCGCGATCCCGAAGGCGACCGTGACCGCCTTCAGCGACGTGCCCGGCACGCGGCGGAGGAGCGGCCGCGCGATCAGCATGCGGAGCGTGAACAGTCCGACCGCGGCCATGAGGGAGAGGAAGACGGTCCAGCGCGCGACGAGCAGCCTCGGCGTGGCCGCCGTCTCGCTGATCGAGGGGATGGCGAACTGCGGCGCGGGTCCCGGGTTCGGACCCACGGCGAAGGTGAAGGCGCCGCGCACGGGATGTCCGTCGACCGAGACGACGCGCCAGAAGACGAGGTACCAGCCCTGCGCGAGGCGTCGGAGCGGGACGTCGAGCTCGTCCGGGTTCGCCGGCGAGCGGCGCGGGCGGCCGGCCGTCTGCTGACGGCCGGCCGCATCGGTGACGGAGACGATCGCGAACCGCGGCTCGACCGCCTCGCTGTAGGTGAGCCTGACCTGCGCGGGCGGGACGTTGACGATGCCGCTCGCGGAGGGCGACGTGTGGAGCAGCGCCGCGTGCGCCCAGGCAGAGGCGGGGAGCGCGAGCGTTCCGGCGATCGCCGCCGCGAGGACGATCGTCGTCCGCCCGCGCAGCTTCACGCGAGGGACCTCCGCCCGGCGAAGAGCGCCACCAGGCCGACCACGAGCCCCAGTGCGCCGACGACGAGCGCGACGATCGCGAGGGTCGAGCTGCCCCCGCCGCCGAGCGAGCTCTTCGCCTCGATCGTCGGTGCCGGCGTGTCGGACGACTCCGGCCCGGTCCAGTCGACGACGGTCCCGTCCGAGTAGGTCTGCCGGACCTGGAAGGTGTACGTCTTGCTCGAGTCGGGGGTGGCGAGGAACTGGAAGAACGCGTCCTCGCCGGTCGGCACCTTGCCGCCCGACCAGACGACCTTCTGGATCACCGCGTCCTCGCCGGAGCCGGTCGCCTGGACGTCTCGCTTCCAGCCGGGCGAGGGCGCGAAGGAATCGATCGAGAAGCCGGACGGGCGGGGTGAACTCGATCTTCGTCGTCGTCGCGTCCTCCTTCTCGGTCGGCACCGCCAGCGTGAAGACCGCCGCCGCCTTGGCCTCGGCGACCGGCGGGCTGACCTCCGCGTGCGCCCACGCGCCGCCGGCGACGGCGAGCGCGGCCGCAGAGGCGGCGGCGAGCACGAGCAGGCGCGATTTCCTCGAGACAGTCATGTGTGCGTTCTCCTTGTCGGTTGAAGTGCGCAGGCGAGCGGCGCTGCCTGCAGGACGAGGAGAGGGCGTGGAGGGGCGCGGGCTCCGGGCCGGGCTCCGCTCCATGCGGGCAACGCGTGGCCCCGGCCGGTCGAGAGCGGCGCGAGTGCGGAGGGCCAGACGGCCGGGACCTGCGCCGCGACGCGTCTGACCACGCGACGGAGCCAACCGAGCACATGGCCTGCCGCCGCGACGACCGCGGAGGCGACGAGCGAGAGCGCCGCGAGAAACGGCACCGCGTCGCGGTGCACCGGGCCGAGCAGGCAGCGCAACCCGTGCCAGCCCAGTCCCGCGCGCCAGTGGATGTACGACTCGAGCAGGACGAAGCCGGTCGAGCTCGCGAGCCAGAGAACGACCGCGCGCCCGGCAACGTGCCAGGGCCGGATCCGGGACGACGCCGAGATCGCGAGCGGCTCGAGCCGGCTCCTCTCGGCAACGGCGAGGGCCGCGGTCGCGACGATCACGGCCGACGCGGCGAACGCGAGCACGAGGAGGGCGAGCCCGAGAGCGAGGACCGACGGCCCGCCCGTCTCGCCCGCGAGTCGCGCGCCGAGCGGCGTCCGGGGCTCGAGCGAGTAGGCGAGCGCGCGTGCCGCCAGGACGACACACGCCGTCACGACGAGCCGGCCGCAGAGGCGAAGGCCGGTACGGGGCAGCGCGCTCACGCCACCCTGAGCGTGAAGGGAGCGGTCAGCACGCGGCCGTCGACACGGGTCTGGAGGAAGAGGCGCCAGGCTCCGCCCACGGGCATGAGCACGCCCACGGTGAGCTTGCCCGGCGCGGCCGACCGGCCCGTGATGCCGGCCGAGCCGAGGATCGACCCGCACGCCCCGAACGCCCCGGCGCCGCACACGTGCGTGTGGAAGTAGTCGAGGGTGCCGGCGCGGAAGAAGATCGCGTGCGCGAGCGCGCCGAACCAGGGCGTGAAGCGCGCCGGCCTGCCGTCCGGCCGCGAGACCGAGAGCTCGAGCAGCTCCGGCTCGATCGCCTTCAGGTGAGGCCGTCCGTGCAAGACGAAGCGATAGCCGTCGACGGTCGTCGTCGGGCTGAAAGCCGGCAGCGGGTCGTTCGGGGGCGCTCCCGCGACGGTGACCCAGCGGAAGAGCTGGAAGTTCCGCTGTGCGCCGGTGCCCGGATAGGCGTCGACCACGAGGCGGTAACGGCCCGGCGTCGGGAACACCACCGTCTCGTCGATGCGCCCGTCCGCAGCGATGGGCGGATGCTTGTGGATGAGCGCGCCGCTCAGGTCGTCGCGGACGAGGATCACGTGGACTCCGGTGTGGGGTCCGCTCCCCCGCCGGTACCGGGTGAGCGCACCGCCCGACGGCTGCTGGATGGTGAACGAGAGCCGCGTCGGCTTGCCCGCGGCGATCGCTCCGTCCGGCTGGAAGCCCGCCAGCGAGTACGTCTTCGCCGCGCCGATGGTGGGCGTGACCGGGCCGGACGACGATCCGCAGCCGGCGCTTGCGATCGCCGTGACCCCCAGCACGGCGGCGACGCAGAGGAGTCCGGCTCGGTTCAGCGTCACCCGGAGTCCTCTCTCGAAGCGGTAGCCGGCGTAGCGACGACCGTGGCCGGGAGCGCGACCCGACCTCATCGCAGCTTCCCCTTGGGAACCGCGAGCTTGGGGCGCTCCGTCCGCTGGGGCGGCGGGAATCGCTCGAGTCCGTGTTCCTCGCCGAAGAGCTGCGTCAAGACGACGATGAGCGCGACCGCGCCCGCCCCGAGAGCCGTCGCGAGCGCCGGGCGCACGATGCCCGCCGGCAGCGCAGAGATCACATAACCGTGCCGGAAGACGGCGACGTGCTCGAGCGCGTCGGTAAATGCCAGTGCGGCAGAGAGCGCCACGACCGCGAACCTGTACCGGCGTCTCCGCACGAAGACCGCGATTGCCAGCGAGGCGATCGCCGCCGGGAGGGCCAGACCGATCCACCTGTCCGCAGCGGGTTGCGCGGACTCGAGCGTGAAGCTCGCGCCGACGACCAGCACCAGCGCCGCGCTCAGTCCAGCGGACACGTACAGGACGACACGCCGGCTGCGTCCGCGGGCACGCCGGGCGACCGCGGCGCCGAAGATCAGCGCCAGGCCCCAGAGAGCAAGCCAGGGCGCGAGCGCCGGCCGGCTCGCACGCCAGAGCTGACCGGCGATCTGCTTCCGCGTCCCGTCGACGACGACGGGGATCGACCACGTGCCGACAAGGCCGGTCCCCGTGTGCACTCCGGGGAGCGGCCCGAGCCGATGGTCGTGCCAGGCGAAGCGGTGGCCGCTCGTGACGAGCGCCCAGCTCGGACGAGCCGCGGCGCTCACCGCCGGCACCGCATCGCGGCGGGCAAGTCTGTTCGTCACGGCCGTCAGCGAGCGCTCGTTCACCTCGACGCCGCGCGAGGAGAAACGAAGGAACGGTTCGCCGCCGTACCCGATCACCGTCACCTCGCGGCGCGACCCGACGCGAAGCTCGAGCTTGCGATCGCCGTCGATCACCTTCGCGTCGACGCCGGGCGCGACGGCCCCGCCCGCCGAGGGGAGCGCCCGGTAGTCGAGCGCGATGACGGGTGAAGCTCCGTGCGCCTGCGCAGCTGCCGGCAGGGCAAGCGCGCAGAGGGTCGTTCCGATGACGAGGCAGCTGCGGAACCGTCGCGGGTCCGCATGCCGCCGCTGCGATGTGTCCATTGACCTCCTCGATGGCCGACGATGCGCATCCCGGAAGGGGTGCGCTTCCGGTCACCGAGGAAGGGGAGGTGCGCGGAGCGCGGCGTGCAGTGCGAGCGGTCGCGGGCGGGCGATGCGCGCGACCGTCGCGGCCCAGGCCGGGCGTTCCGCAGGTGTGGACTCGGCGGCCGGTCCCGACCCCTCGACGAGCGCCGCCACCGTCCGTTGCACGCCGACGACGGTCGCCGCCGAAATCGTCAAGACGACTGCCAGCACGAGCCACGACGAGGGACCGAACGTCTCGAGCGGTCGCACGGCCCCGCCCTCGAGAACGTGTTCGAGTGTCTCCTGGAGGACGAGGAAGCCCGCCGCCAGGCTCGCGAGCCTGGCGATCTCGCGCGTGGCGCCGCCGGCACGCCGTTCCGGCAGCAGCGCGCTCACCCAGCGTGGACGGTCCGTCTCGGCGAGCGCCCCCGCGGCGAGCGCGAGCGGCAGGAAGACGAGCGCCGCGACCGACAACGCCCCGATCACGAGCGCGTACCAGCCGAGGTAGCCGTGCGCTCCGTCTCGGGGCCAGACCGACCGGTAGAGAACCGCGTGCGCAACGAGGGCGCACAGCGCGATCGCCACGAACCGGCGTAGGAGCCAGGTCACGCGCCTGAGGACACGAGGAGCGGCACCGCCGGTTGGAGCGCTAACCCTCAACCCTGGGATCGTACCGCCTGCGGGACGCCGAATCGCCGCGTCTACCCGCCGGGCTTGGAGCCCGCGAGCTCGGGAGCCGGGAACGCGGCCCAGCCGCGGTCCGCAAACGATGCGACGCTGCTCGACTTCACGCCCGCGTCCGAGACTGTGAGGACGCCGTCGCGGACGACCAGCGACCGTCGGATCGCCGCAGAGACCTGGAGCTTCCCGGCGTCGTGCTCGACCCGCCCGACCTGGTCGATGCCACGAGCCCGTCCGACCCGGAGACCGACCGCCCGCTGCTCGAACGGGACGACGACGAGCCCGGTCGGCGGCCAGAAGAGGAAGGCGTGGTGGTCGAACTCCGCCTCGGACCAGCCCGCGCCGAGCGACTTCCGGTACAGCTGCTTCGGGTGCCGGAGGTCGGCGACGTCGAAGAGCGACACCTGCGTGCCGAGCGGGCGGCCTTGCTCGTTCGCGTCCTGGCCGATGCCGAGCAGCAGGTTGTCGCCGACCGGGTGCAGGTAGGCCGAGTAGCCCGAGATCTCGAGCTCGCCGAGCAAGCGGGGACGCTCGGGGTCGGCGAGGTCGATCGTGTACACCGGGTCGACCTGCCTGAAGGTGACGACGTACCCCACGTCGCCGACGAACCGCACCGCGTAGACGCGCTCCCCCTTGCCGAGCCCGCCGATCCGGCCGGCCTGGACGAGGGCGCCGTCCTTCGGGCGCAGCGTCGTCAGGAACGACTCGCTCTCCGCTCCCTCTCCCCACCACGAAGGGGTCTCGGTGCTGACGACACGGAGGACGCCGCGATACTCCGAGAGCGACCACTGGCTGAGCAGGAAGCCGGCGACCTGGCCGCTGCCGCGGTACTGCGTTCGCGACGGGCTGGAGATGTCGAACTTGTGGATGGCGGTGAGGACGCCGTTCTGCTTTGCCGTGGGCGCGGCCGGATCGGGCCGGTCGGACCAGCGCTCGGTCGCGACGTAGAGGCTCTCGGGCGCCGCGTAGACGATCCGCGCGTCGGTCATCAGCCCGACCGAGTCGACGGGCTGGAGTCCCTTGTCGAGGTCGATCGTGAGCACGGTCAGCATGCCGAGGCCGGAGAACGCGGCCGGCCGGCGCACGTGGCGGCACTGGACGAGCGGACGCTTCTTCGTCGCTCCGGCACCCGGGCGCGCGATCCGGTACGACGGCAGCCAGCTCGCCACCCCGGACGAGGCGACGACGGCGCGGTTGTGGTCGCTTGCGGCGTCGAGCTCCTCCTTCGTCGTTCCGGCGGGCGTCTCGAACGGCAGCTTGCCGGGCATCTGCGACGAGGCGACGATGCGCGCGCTACCCCCGACGAGCCGCGCCGCGACGTAGGCGCCGTCGAGCGTCAACGTGCGAACGAGGCGCAGCGCCTTCGGGTTCGAGACATCCACCTCGGCGAGCACCGATTGCGCGGGCGCGTACGGCATCATCCGTGCAGCGAGGGCCGGCATCGGCTCGGCCCAGTACCCCCCGCGCGAGAGGACGAGCAGGCGGTCGCCGTGCAGGAGCAGCTCGTGGCTCCATCCGGCATCGAGCTTGAGCGTGTCCAGGAGCCGCGGCCTCGCCGCGCTCACGTCGACGGCGTTCAGCCTTCCGTTCCCGACGGCGAAGAGCGTCGTCCCGTTCGTCTTCACGAGGTCGGGCTCGTCGACACCCTCCTCCTGGACGTTCGTGCCCGAGAAGTCGACACCCTGCTGCGGCGACCCGTCCTTGGCCGCGGCGGCGACGGGCACAGGCCCGCCCGGCGGCACGACGCCGGTCCCCACGGCTCCGCCGAGCCCCCACGGACCGACGGAGCGGGCGACCCGCGATTTCGCGTAGCCGAGCAGCTCGCCGCACGAGCGGAACGCGACGAGGCGGTCGGCCTTCGTCGCAGCTCCCGCGCGAGCACCCTCGGCGGCCGAGCGGTCGGCGGTCGCCCCGACCACGGCCGCTGCGACGAACGCCACCATTGCGAAGAACCCGACGTACGTCCGAAGCCTCATCACTCCCGTTATACGCCGCCGAGCGCCGAATTGTCACGCCGGACGCTTACGGCACCTCAGCCGAGCGACGCGACGGCTCCCGCCTTGCCCTCCTCGACGGTCCCGGGCTCGAGAACCACCTGCAGGAGGAGGACGAGGCTGCTCACGATCAGGCCGGCCACCAGGGCAAAGGCAAACGACCGGCCGTGCAGGCCGGCGCGCCGCGCGGCGAGGCCTGCCCAGAAGGTCAGCGAGAGCGCTTCGAGCCGGATGACCACCCCGATCGCGTCGTTGAGCGAGACCCCGGCGAGATCGAGAACCACCAGGATCGCCACCGGCGGCGCCGCGAGCAGCAGAAACCGCGACTCGAAGCCGACGATGGCGAGGAATTCGCGCCCGTGCAGCGCCCTTCCGAGCTCCATGTGCTCGACGAGGATGGCGGAGAAGACGTGCGACAGGAAGATCGCGATCACCGGTGCAACGACGATGGAGACGGCATCTCGAAGCCGGAGATTCGACCAGCCGTCGTAGACGATCAGGACGCAGACGAGCGTGATGGTCGCGGTGACGACACGGCCGACGATCATCGGCCTGGCGGTCACACCGATGCGGTCGGCCCACATCGCGGCGAGCCTACCCGAGCGATGTGCGGCCGAAGCTATCGGACAGGCGACGGCCGACCCTCGAGCCCCGTCTTGCCACGATTCGCCGGACCAGCCTGCGATTCTGAACTGATGGGTGGCGCGCGAAGGGCTCCGGTCGACCATGACGAGTAAGGGGCGGTGCGCCGGCGGCAGAGGCAGCCCGCCCCCGCTGCACCACCTCCCGTCCGAGGGCGGCCCACGCGCGCCAAGGTGACTGCTGGGACGGACGCGCCTTGACAGGCCCCGGGCGCGGCCAGCAGACTCCGGGTGCCGCCGAGAGGGGGAGAAGATGGAGTGGGTACTGGTCGGGCTCGTCTTCGCGGCCGCCGCCCTCAAGCTCGTCGAGAGGCGCCTGCCGCGTACCGCGTACAGGCTGCTGCTGCTGGCCGGGGTCGTCGCGCCCCTCGTCGCGACCGTGTACGCGACGGTTCTCTTCTGGCGTGACCCGGTGGGCTGGCGCGAGGTCGCGCTGCTCGTCGGCATGTACGCCGTGACGGGGCTGGGGACGACCCTCGGCTACCACCGGCTGGCGACGCACCGCAGCTTCGACACCGGGCCCGTCGTCAAGGGCTTCTTCCTCGTCCTCGGCTCGATGGCGCTCCAGGGGAGCGTCATCAACTGGTCGGCCTGGCATCTGGAGCACCACGCCAACTCCGACCAGGAGGGCGATCCGCACAGCCCGCTCGACGGGTTCTGGCACGCGCACGTCGGGTGGATCCTCAAGGCCACTCCGGCGAAGCGGGAGCGCTATTGCAAGCGGCTGCTCGCGGATCCGGTCGTCGTCTTCGTCGACCGGACGACGACGCTCTGGGTCCTGCTCGGCCTGCTCGTCCCCTACCTCGTGGCGGGCTGGATCGGCCTCCTGTACGGCGGCCTCGTCCGGATCGCGGTCGGGAACCACCTGACCTTCGCCATCAACTCCGTCTGCCACACCTTCGGCTCGCGGGACTTCGACACGCGCGACGAGAGCCGCAACAACTGGCTCATGGGCCTGATCGGGCTGGGCGAGGGATGGCACAACAACCACCACGCGTTCCCGGCGATGGCGTTCCACGGCCGAGGCTGGCGCCAGCCCGACCTGACCGCCCTCGTGATCCGGCTCCTCGTCCGCCTGCGGCTCGCCTGGAACGTGAACACACCGTCCGCCGCCGCGGTCGACCGTCGCCGGATGGTGACCGAGTGAGCCGGGCGCCGGAGGTCCAGGAGCAGGCGGCGAGGAAGCCGGCTCGCGCCACCCTGGCCGTCCTCGGCGACGTGCTCGGCGAGTACCGGCCCCGGGACTTCGACGTGCGGCTCTGGGACGGAACGATCTGGCCGGGCGACCGTCCGCCCCGGTTCACGATCGTGCTCGCGCATCCCTGGTCGCTCCGGGCCATGTTCTGGCCGCCGGGGGAGAACACGCTGGGCGAGGCGTACGTGCGCGGCGCCTTCGACGTGGAGGGAGACCTCGACGCCGCGATCGGGCTCGCCGAGTACCTGTTCGGAGGACGCCGCCGCACAGGCCCGCGGCTGCTGACGCGGCTGCTCGCCCTCCCCGCGCCGCCCCGCGCGGTCGTCGACCGCCCGCGCGTCGTCGCCGACCACTACGACCTCTCCAACGAGCTCTTCGCCCTCTTTCTCGACCCGCGCATGCAGTACAGCTGCGCGCACTTCGCGTCCCCCGACGAGGATCTCGACGCGGCGCAGTCGCGGAAGGTCGACCTGATCTGCCGCAAGCTCCGGCTGCAGTCCGGCGACCGGCTCCTCGACATCGGCTGCGGCTGGGCCGGCCTCATGCTGCACGCAGCCGGGGAGTACGGCGTCGACGCGCTCGGCGTGACGATCAGCCGGAAGCAGCTCGAGCTCGCCGAGCAGCGGATCGCGGCGGCCGGCCTCGAGGGGCGCTGCCGGGTCGAGCTGCGCGACTTCCGCAGGCTCGACGGGTCGGAGACCTACGACAAGCTCGTCAGCGTCGGGATGGTCGAGCACATCCCGCGCGACGGCCTCGCCGATTACTTCGAGCGCGCGTATCGCCTCCTGCGTCCCGGCGGCGCCTTCCTGCTGCAGGGGATCGCCAAGCCGACGCGCAGCACGCCCCGGCCCGGGGCGACGTTCATGACGACCTACGTCTTTCCCGAGGGCGAGCTGGCTCCGCTCCCCATGACGCTCACGGCGGCCGAGCAGGCGGGGTTCGAGGTCCGCGACGTGGAGTGCCTGCGCGAGAGCTACGAGCTGACCACGCGGCACTGGCGCGCGCGGCTCGAGGAGCACGAGCGGGAGGCCGTGGACGCGGTCGGGGAAGAGACCTACCGCATGCTCCGGGTCTACCTGGCCGGCTGCGCGCACAACTTCGCAGCCGGGTACGTGGGCCTCTACCAGACGTTGCTGCTCAAGCCCGACCGCGGCGCCAGCGGGCTGCCGTTGACCCGCGAGGACTGGCATGCCTGACCCGCGCGAGACGACGCTCGCGATCCTCGAGGAGCTGCTCGGAAGCTACCCGCAGCCGTTCGAGGTGCGGCTCTGGGACGGGACGACGTGGCCGGGCGACACGGGCGAGCCGCGCTTCACGCTCGTGCTCCGGCACCCCGGTTCGCTCCGGGCGATGCTCCTGCCGCCCACGCAGCTGAGCGCCGGAGAGTCGTACGTCCACGGCAACGTCGACATCGAGGGGGACATCTTCGGCGTCTTCCCGCTGGCCGACTATCTGCTGCGCGAGCGGCCGCTCGGAAGGCGCGCGTCGCTTCGGCTCGCGCGGCGGCTGCGCTCGCTCCCCCGGCCGCCGACGGGGCGCCGGCGTCGGGCGCCGAGGCTGCGGGCGCGGAAGTACTCGAAGGAGTACGACCGACAGGCGGTCACCTCCCACTACGACCTCCCGGAGGAGCTCTTTCCGCTCTACCTCGGGCGCTACCTCCTCTACACGTCGGCCTACTTCGGCTCGCCCGAGGAGGACCTCGACACGGCCCAGGAGCGCAAGCTCGACCTGATCTGCCGCAAGCTCCAGCTGGAGCCGGGTGAGCGCCTGCTCGACGTCGGCTGCGGCTGGGGCTCGCTCTCGATCTGGGCGGCGCAGCACTACGGCGTCCGCGCCCACGGCGTGACGCTCAGCGAGCCGCAGGCCCGCCTCGCGCGCGAGCGGGCGCAGGCGGCGGGCGTCGGCGACCTCGTTCGCTTCGACGGCGGCGACTACCGGGACCTCGACGTGCGCGAGCCGTACGACAAGGTGGCCTCGATCGAGATGTACGAGCACGTCGCGCCCCATCAGCTGCACGACTACTTCGCGCACATCCACGAGCTGCTGCGGCCCGGCGGCCTCTTCCTGAACCAGGGCATCGTCCGGCGGATCGACTTCGACCAGACCGTCGCCCGCCGGGGCGAGTCGTTCATCGAGCGGTGGGTCTGGCCGAACTGCGTGATCGTGCCCGTGAGCGAGGCACTGGACGCGGCCGAGGCGGGAGGCTTCGAGGTCCGCGACGTCGAGAGTATGCGCGACCACTACACGCTGACGCTCACGCATTGGTGCCGGAACGTGGAGGCGAACCGCGACGAGGTCGTCCGGCTGCTCGGCGAGGACGGCTATCGGCTCTGGCGGCTCTGGACCGCGGGCGCTGCGTACGCCAACGCCAGCGGACACGTTGGCGTGCATCAGGTCGTGCTCTCCCGGCTCGACGAGGGCAGGAGCGGGCTGCCGCTCACCCGCACCTACCTCGAATCGTTGGAGGCTCGAGAGGACGACGCGGTCGGCGCCGCTACGACGGCGTAGCGTCGTCGTCGAACCAGAAGAGCGCGATCGCGCCCGGGCCGGAGTGGGCGCCGACGGCCGGGCCGAACGGCCCGAAGAACTCGATCGTCGCCTCCGGCCGCAGCGCTGCAATGCGGTCGGCGACGCCGTCCGCCTCCTCCGCGGCGTCGGCATGTGCGACGCCGAAGCGGAGGCCGTGGCTGTGCGGAGCATCCGCGTCGTAGATCTCCTCCAGCGCCGCCAGCGATCGCGCGCGACCGCGCTTCCGGGCGAGCGGCACGACC
This sequence comes from uncultured Actinomycetes bacterium, assembly GCA_963704025.1. Classification (GTDB taxonomy): domain Bacteria; phylum Actinomycetota; class Thermoleophilia; order Gaiellales; family Gaiellaceae; genus CAVPGP01. The sequence continues at coordinate 434,621 of CAVPGP010000002.1, forward strand.
TCGCCGGCGACGATCTGCACCAGCGGCTTGATGTTCGCGAAGGCGCCGAAGCGCGCAGGCACGCGCTTTGCGCGACCGCCGCGGACGAGGTACTCGAGCGTGTCGAGCACGACCAGGTACCGCGCCTCCCGTCGGAAGCGCTCCGCGAGCGCCAGCATCGCCTCCTCGGTCGTCCCCGGCTCGAGCCGGCGCTGCAGGGCCTCCCCGAGCAGGACTAGCGCCCCGGAGACCATGCCTGCGTCGAGCAGCGTCACGTGCTCGACCCCGCTCGACTCGACGGCGATCCGCGCGCTCTCGTACGTGCCGGACATGCGGTCCGAGATCGTGATCACCACGACGTGCTCGTAGTCCGCGGCGTCGGAGAAGGCGGTCTCGAAGTCGGCCGGGCTCGGCTGCGACGTGTGCGCGAAGCCTCCCTCGACGCGCAGGCGCCGATAGAGCTCGTCCGGCGTGATGTCGACGCCGTCCCGATAGCTGCGACCGCCCAGCTCGACGTACAACGGCACCATCCGCCAGTTCGCGTGCCGCGCGCGCGCGTCGAGGAGATCGGAGCCCGCCAGGACGACGGCCGTGTTGTCAACGGTGAGCAAGAGCAGGGAGTCCTAGCACCCCGCCGCAACGTACGATCGAGGCGTGGCCGCGTGTCCAGTGTGCGCGTTCGAGAACGACCGCGCGGCGCGCTTCTGCGCCCGCTGCGGCGAGTCGCTCGGGCTCGTCTGCCCCTCGTGCGGCGCGCCGACGGCGCCCGGCTTCCTGTTCTGCCCTACCTGCGGGGCGCGCCTCGCGGAGGTCGAGGGCGGGCCGGCCGGCGAGACCGGCGACGAGCGGAAGGTCGTCACCGTCGTCTTCGTCGACCTGGTCGGCTTCACGAGCCGCGCGTCCGAGCTCGATCCGGAAGAGGTCGGCCTCCTCCTGAGCCCGTACCACGCACGCGTGCGTCTGGAGCTCGAGCGCTTCGGGGGGACGGTGGAGAAGTTCATCGGCGATGCAATCATGGCCGTGTTCGGCGCTCCCGTCGCGCACGAGGACGATGCGGAGCGGGCCGTCCGGGCCGGACTTGCCGTGCTGGACGCCATTCAGGCGCTGAACGAGGCCGATCCCTCGCGTGACCTCGCCGTCCGCATCGGCATCAACACCGGCGAGGCGGTCGTCTCGCTCGGCGCGCGCCCGAGCGAGGGCGAGGGCATCGCCGCAGGAGACGTCGTCAACACCGCCTCGCGCCTCCAGACGGCCGCGCCCGCGGGCGGCATCCTCGTGGGCGAGGCGACCCAGGCCGCCACCCGCCACGCCGTCGAGTACTCGCCGCTCGAGGTCGACGCGCGCGGGAAGCGCGAGCCCGTTCCGGCGTTCCTCGTGCTCGACGCGACCGCACCGGGACAGTCCGCGCTCGGGCCGGACGCACCGCTCGTCGGTCGCCAGCGCGAGCTCGAGCTCCTGCTCGACGCGGTCGACCGGATGCAGCAGGAGCAGACGGCGCAGCTGATCACGCTCGTCGGCCCGCCGGGCATCGGCAAGAGCCGGCTCGTGTTCGAGCTGCTCGAGGCGCGTCGGCAGGCGGAGCGGCCCGTCGCCTCGCTGCTCGGGCGGTCGCTCCCGTACGGCGACGTCGTCACGTTCGGCGCGCTGTCGGCCATGGTGAAGAAGCGGGCCGGGATCGTGAGCGACCCGGCCGCCGAGGCCCGCGAGAAGATCCATCTCGCCGTGAGCCGCGTGCTGGAGCAAGGCTCCGAGGCCCGCTGGGTCGAGAGCCACCTGCTGACGCTGGTCGGACTCGGCGGCCAGGAGGAGGTCGGGGTCGACCGGCGCACGGACACCTTTGCGGCCTGGCGGCGGTTCCTGGAGGCGACGGCTGCGCGGACGCCGCTCGTCATCGTCTTCGAGGACCTCCATTGGGCGGACGACGGTCTGCTCGACTTCGTCGACTACCTCGTGACCTGGACCGTCGACGTCCCGCTCGTCGTGGTCGCGACGACGCGCCCGGAGCTGCTCGAGCGGCGGCCGGCCTGGGGCGGCGGGAAGCGAAACGCCCTCACGATCTCGCTTCGCGCGCTCTCCACCGAGGAGACGGCGGAGCTCTTCGCGGCGCTCCTCGAACAGGCGACGCTGCCGGCCGACGCGCACGGTGCGCTGCTCGAGCGGGCGGGCGGGAACCCACTGTACGCCGGCGAGTACGTGCGAATGCTCGTCGGCGCAGGCCTCCTGCAGCGGTCGCGCGACGGCTGGCACCTGAGGCCGGGAGCCGAGCTTCCGCTGCCGGCAACCGTGCAGGCGATCATCGCCGCGCGTATCGACGCGCTCGAATCGAACGAGAAGGCGATCCTCCAGCGGGCCAGCGTATTCGGCGAGACATTCCGGCTCCCGGCCGTCGAAGCGCTGGGCTCGCCGCTTCCGCGCGCGGTCGACGAGCTGCTGCGGTCCCTCGAGCGGAAGGAGTTCCTCCGGCGGGAGCGCGACGCGGAGTCCAACGGCAACGTGCAGTACTTCTTCCGTCACGTGCTCGTGCGCGACGTCGCGTACGGCCAGATGTCGCGGGCGCGCCGGGCGGAGAAGCACCGGCTCGCCGCAGAGTGGCTCGAGTCGCTCGGCCGGTCCGAGGACCACACGGAGACGCTTGCGCACCACTACTCGAGTGCCCTGAGCCTCGCGCGGACGGTGCACCAGGAGCCGCCCGGGCTCGCCGAGCGCACGTGTGCGGCCCTCCGCGAAGCGGGCGACCGCGCGCAGACGCTCGACGCGTTCGGGCAGGCGGCGCGTTTCTACGGGGAGGCGCTGGAGCTGACGCCGGACGGCGACCCGGCGCGTCCGGACGTGCTCTTCCGCTACGGTCGAGCGCTCTTCCACGCGCGGCTGCAGGGCGCCGAGATCCTCGCCGAGGCGCGGGACAAGCTGCTGGCGCGAGGTGACCGCCACCTCGCGGCCGAGGCCGAGGTTCTGCTGGCCGGCCTGCGTGCGAATCAGGGTCTCGGCGACTTGGCTCGCGAGCATCTGGCACGGGCGCAGGAGCTCGTGCGCGACGAGGCGCCCTCACGCTCGAAGGCGGTCGTCCTGGGAACGACGTCGCGCTTTCTGATGCTCGAGGGAGAGGAGCGCGAGGCGATCCGGGCGGGGCGCGAGAGCCTCGCCATGGCCGAGGAGCTCGGGCTCGACGACCTCCGCGCGCACACCCTCGCCGCCATCGGGACCGCCCGGATCACGGGCGGTGACTCGGGCGGGCTCGCCGACATCGAGCACTGCATCGCGATCGCGAAGGAGATCAACTCGGCGGAGATGGTGCGCGGGCTTCGCCACCTCGGCGCCGCCCACGCGCTGCTCGGCGATCTCCCTCGGAGCTTCGGCTACATGGAGGAGGCGCGCCGTGCCGCCGACCGCTTCGGCGACGCCTTCAACAGCCGCTGGCTGCGGGCGGAGTACGCCACCGAGCTCTACCGCACCGGTCGCTGGGACGAGGCCGTGCGCGCCGCCGACGAGTTCATCGCCGAGTCGTCGGGCGGCTCGCCGCACTACATGGAAAGCGTCTGCCGCTACGCGCGGGGCCACGTCAGGCTCGCGCGCGGCGAGCTCGACGCGGCCTGGTCGGACGCGGTCCAGGGACTCGAGATCGCGCGTGCCTCGCAGGATCAGTGGCTCGTCCATCCGTCGATGGCGTTCGCGGCGCGGACCGGCGTCCTCACCGGCCGGAGAGCCGAAGGCTCGGCGCTCGTCGACGAGGTGCTGGTCAACTGGGCCGAGCGTCGACCGCTGCCTGCGTACTGGCTCGCCGACCTCGTCGTCGCCGCACTCGTGCTGGGCCGAGCCGACGACGTCGGCGAGCTCGCCGCCCGGGAGCAGCCCGAGACACGATGGCTCGAAGCCGCGCGCGCGGTCGCAGACGGCGACTTCCGCGCCGCCGCGGCGCTCTACGCGGAGATCGGCTCGCTGCCCGACGAGGCGTACGCCCGGCTGCTCGCAGGCGAGCCCGACGCCGCGTTGCCGTTCTACGAGTCCGTCGGCGTCGCCGCCGAGTCGCTCTCGCTCGGGGAGCGCTAGACGCCCACGGCGAGCGCGCCGCCGAGCCAGGACGTCAGCTGCCCGGAAGGAGCTTGATCGGTGTGCAGACCTTGGGACTCTCGTTTCCACTGCGGTCGGTCGCGACGACGCAGTACTCGAGGTTCGGAGGCGCCGGCTTCGGCATCCGCCACGTCACGCGGTGCACGTACTTGTAGACGGCCGACTTGAACGGCGACTCGATCCGCGCCAACTCCTGCGCTCCGGAGACCACCGTCACCACCTCGGTCGACTCCTGACTGTCCTCGAGCACGTGGTAGGCGATCGTCAGTGCCGTCCCGGGCCGGCCGAAGGGCACCTCCGGGTACACCCTCGGCGCCACCGTGTCCGGCGCGGCGAGGGCGCCGGAGCGGTGAAGGCGGTCGACCGCGTGCGCCGCGGTCGCGATCAGCGCCGTCACCTTGGTGCTCCGGATCCGGAGCTGCGACAGCACGTGCTCCGCGGCGCCGGTCGGGCGGCCGCCGTCGTAGAAGCCGAAGCCGTTCGGCATCACGATCAGCAACGGCCCGCGATAGAACGGCCTGATCTCCTTGCCCACGAAGCGGGCGTAGGCGCGCGGCTTGCGGAAGAACTGCGGGAACGTCTCGAGATCCTCGACCTGCGCGATCACCGCGACCCGGACGCGCTGGTGGCTGTCGAACACGCGCGCGATGCTCTCCTTCAGCCGGCGTCGCTGCGGGAGCGTGTTCACGCCCCGTGGATACGGCGTGAACATGTTCCGCGTCTGGAGGTGCTCCGCGGCCGGATCGCCTTCCGCACGCGCGGCAGCGGCGCAGGTGACGGCCAGGAGGACGGCAGCCGCACCAGCGACGACCCGCCTCGGACCGAAGAAGAGCCTCACCGTCCAAGTAAAGCGCGGACCGGCTGCGACGTAGGTCTAGTTTCAGCTTGGCCGCGAGACTGGCCGGTGCTCGCCGGAGGCCGATCCGGCAGCGATCATCTGCGGTTCAGGCGGCCTTGATCGTGGGCTCGCCCGGCCGCCAGTCGACCGGGCAGAGCGCGCCGGTCCGCAGGGCCTGGAGCACGCGGAGCGTCTCGTCGGGGCTGCGGCCGACGCTCTGGTCGGTGACGCTGGCGTGCCTGACGATCCCGTCCGGGTCGATCACGAAGGTGCCGCGCAGCGCCGACCCGTCGTCGAGGAGGACGCCGAACGCGTCGGCGACGGCGTGGGACGTGTCGGCGATCACCGGAAAGCCGACCTGCCCTAGCCTCGCGTGCGTCTCGAACCACGCCTTGTGGCTCCAGTAGCTGTCCGTGCTGGCGGCGACGAGGACGGCTCCTTCGTCTGCGAACTGCGGCTCGAGCTGCGCGAAGGCGCTCAGCTCGGTCGGACAGATGAAGGTGAAGTCGCCCGGGTAGAAGAACAGGACGACCCACGAGCCGCGAAGGGCGTCGAGGCGCACGTCGACGGGCTGGCCGACGTCCCGGACGTACGCCTCCGCGTGCACCGCGGGCGAGGGAGATCCGATCTTGACGTTCATCTGCGATCCTTTCGACGATGGTCCGGTGAGGCCGCCCCCGGACGGCCCACTCCGACTTCACTCACGGTACGGGCGTCCCGGCCAGGATGCATCGGCCGCGAGAGCGATCCGGGTCGGCTGCCAGGAGGATTCTCGCTCGCCCGAAATGACGACGGCTACAAGCGGGGCCGTCGAGGATCAAAGGGGGATCGGCGTTACGCGACGGCGCGCGGCGTCCTGCCGACGGCGGCGCGGATCGCAACGTCGAGCGCGGCGGCAGGGAACGGCTTCACGAGGTAGGCGGCCGGCGCGAGAGCATCCGTCTCCGGGCTTGGGGGGTAGATCGAGGAGCACACCATGGGGAGGTCGGGCGCCCGAAGACGGAGCTCACGCGCGAGTCCCATCCCGACGCCACCCGGTTCGATCAGGATCACGTCGATCGCCTCGAGAGGGGAGCTCCAGGAGGCGTTGTGGATGACTGCTTCGTGGCCGAGCCGGTGGAGCTGGAGCGCCAGGAGCGCGCCGACATCCGGCTCGGACTCGCAGATCAGGACTCGTGCCACGCGCACAGCGTCGTGGGGGCGCGCAGGGAAAGGGACCGCGTGATGGTATGAAACCCGTATGAACGCGCGTGCCCGGCGGGTCCTGGTCGTCGACGACGACCAGGACATCCGCGATCTGCTTCGGACGCTCCTCGAGCGTGCGGGGTACCTCGTGGACGAGGCGGAGGACGGCAAGGCGGCGCTCCGCCAGTTCTACGCCGCCTCGCCGGACCTGGTGATCCTCGACGTCTCCATGCCCGAGCTGGACGGCTGGGCCACCCTCGAGCGGATTCGCGACCTCTCCGACGTCCCGGTGATGATGCTGACGGCCCGCACGGCCGAGCTCGAGAAGGTCCGCGGGCTCTCCGCGGGCGCGGACGACTACGTGGCGAAGCCCTTCGGCCGCCAGGAGCTCCTCGCGCGCGTGCAGGCGCTGCTCCGCCGAACCGGCGGCCAGACGAAGACGCTCGAGACGTACGCCGACGGGTTCCTCTCGATCGACTTCGCGCAGCGGACCGTGGACGTCCAGGGGCGGCAGGTGTCGCTGACGCCGCTCGAGTTCCGCCTCCTTTCGGCTTTCACGCAGAACTCGAATCAGGTGCTGTCTCGCGACCAGCTGCTCGAGCTCGTCTGGGGCGACCCGTACGGCGTCTCCGCAGACCAGGTGAAGCTCTACGTGGGCTACCTGCGGAAGAAGCTGAGCCCGGACGCTCCGGACGACACGCCGGTCGAGACCGTCCGCGGCTTCGGCTACCGCTACCGCCGCAGCTAAGCGCGACGCTCTACTCGGTGGCGCGGGCCAGCAGCTCACGCACTGCGCCCAGCAGCCGCTCCGCGCGAAACGGCTTCGGCAGGTAGTCGTCCGCACCCGCGTCGAGGCCGCGCCCGACGTCGTCGGCATGGACGCGCGCCGAGAGCATCAGTACCGGCGTCGTCGAGAGCTCGGGGTCGTCGCGAAGGGCCCTGAGCACGCCGTACCCGTCGAGGCGGGGCATCATCACGTCGAGGACCGCGAGACTCGGCCGCTCGGCTCGGGCGAGCTCGAGCGCCTCCTCCCCGTTCCGCGCCGACACCACGCGGTATCCCGCCCGCTCCAGCCGGATGCGGACGAGAGCGAGGATGTCCTCGTCGTCGTCGGCGATCAGGATCAGCGGCTCTGGGGTCGGGGTCACGCGGCCTCCTCGAGTGGCAGCTCGACACGGAACGTCGTGCCTGCCCCTTCCTCGCTCTCGACGCTGATCCTGCCGTGGTGCGCCTCGACGATCGCCTTGGTGATGTAGAGACCGAGCCCCGTGCCCTCGATCTGCCGCTCGGTCACCACCGAGGTGCGGTAGAAGCGCTCGAAGAGCCGGTCCCGCTCCGCCTCCGGGATCCCGATCCCGGAATCCGCGACCTCGACGAGTGCCCTGGCCTCGAGCTCCGTGATCCGCACGCGCACGAAGCCGCCTGGAGGCGTGAACTTGACGGCGTTCGAGACGAGGTTGTCGAGGAGCTGCGCCAGCCGGCTCGCCTGGCCGCGGACGGATGGCGAGCCTTCGAGCTCCAGCTCGAGTGCGACGCTCGCCGCCTCTGCTCTCGGGCGCAGCGTCTCCACTGTGTGCGAGGCAATCTCCGCCAGGTCGACATCGCCGAGCTCAAGCTCGAGCCGACCCGACTGCAGCCGCGCGGCGAAGAGCAGGTCGTCGACGAGCTTCTGCAGCCGCTCGGTGTTCCGAGCGACCACGGCGAGGTACTCGCGGTGCTCCTCGTCCGGCACCTCCTCGAGCAGCAGCTCGACGTACCCCTGGATCGAGGTCAGAGGCGTGCGCAGGTCGTGCGAGACGAGCGAGACGAACTCGTCCTTCAGGCGGTCGAGCTCGAGCAGCTCGCGGTTCTGCGTGGCGAGCAGCCGCTGCGCGTTCTCGGCCTCGCGCCGCGCCTGGCGCTCCGAGATGCGGGCGCGCTCCTCGTTCCGGACGAGACCCACGAGCCGGAAGAGGGCCAGGATGGAGAGAACGATTCCGGCCAATCCCAGCAGGAGGCCGTGGAGGTGATGGGAGAGGATCCGCTCGATCACGAGCACCGTCGGCGCGGTCAGGAGGGCGATCGAGAGGAGGAGGAAGCGGGCCGTCGTCAGGCGCGGCGCCGCTCGCCGCTCGCGGACGGCCAGCGTCGCCATCGTCGGATGGAGCGCCGCGGCGCCCCAGAGGACATAGCCGAGCAGGTAACACGCGTCGATCCAGCTGCCCGACACGTACGTGTCCGAGTAGTGGACGTAGAGCTCGTCCGCGGCGATCGTGAACGCGAGGCTGGCGACCAGGAGCTGGAACGCCCGCAGCCTCCAGGCCGGTGAGACGAGCAGCTGCGTCAGGGCGGCGAGAAGCAGGATGTCCATCGCCGGATAGGCGGCGCCGACGATTCGTTCCCCCACGCTCATGCCGCTGCCCTGCGCGAACCGGTCGACCACGAAGACCCACTGGACGATGGCGAGGCCGATCGAGATGATCGCCGCGTCCAGGAGGGCGATCCGGCCCTCGATCGCCCCCAGCCGCCGCAGCAGCAGGACGAGCCCCGTGGCGAGCAGCGGATACCCCGCGAGGTAGAGGACGTCCGCCACGGACGGCAGCGGCGGCTCCCTGCCGAGCTGCAGCTCGTAGTAGGAGAAGATCGCGTCGCCGATCGCCCAGGCGCCGAGGCCGGCGGCGAAGAAGTACCACGGCGCGCGGCCCTCCTGCAGGTACCGCCGGGCGCCGACGACGATCGCGGCGACCGCGGAGAAGCCGATGACCTGATACCAGATCGCCTGCGGACGACCCGAGAGCAGGAAGTAGACCCCTGTCGCGGCGACGCCGGCTGCCAGATAGCCGTAGGAGAGAGCCGTTCCCCCGGAGCGGCCCGTCGGAACGGCGCTCGAAAACGGGGTTTCCACCATTCTCACAGCGTACGCACGGGAGCCGACAGTTGACCGTCGGGCCGATTGTCTCAATACTTCCCGCCACGTTGCAGCACTGGTGCGGCGCTGCAGCACCCCTCGACAAGGTAAGGAGGACGAGTGAAGAAGCGCATGTTCGCGGTCGCGTTGCTGGCCGGGACCGTGGCCACTCTGGCGATCGTCGCCTCAGTGACCGCGTCGGTCGGCAAATCGGGCTTGACCGCGTTGCCCTCGTCTTCGTGCGGACCCATCGTCGGCTCGAAGTCGGCGCAGTTCCTGATTGCGTCCGACCTTCCGCTTCAGGGAGCGGGACGGACGCAGACGGTGGAGATGACGAAGGCGATCGGCTTCATTCTCAAGTCGCGCGCGTACAAGGCAGGCAAGTACACGGTCGCGTATCAGTCGTGTGACGACTCGACGGCTCAGGCCGGCAAGTGGGATTCGGGCAAGTGCTCGCAGAATGCTCAGGCGTACGCATCGAACACATCGGTCATCGGGGTCATCGGAACGTTCAACTCCGGCTGTGCGGAGATCGAGATCCCGGTCCTGAACCGCGCCTCGGGTGGTCCGCTCGGCATGGTCAGCCCGGCGAACACCTACGTGGGTCTGACGCACTCCGGCCCGGGAACGGCCGCCGGCGAGCCGCAGAAGTACTACCCGACCGGTAAGCGGAACTACATCCGGATCGTCGCTGCCGACGACTTCCAGGGCGCCGCCGACGCGGTGCTGACGAAGAACCTCGGCATCAAGAAGGTCTACATCCTGAACGACAAGGAGGCCTACGGCCTCGGCGTCGCGACGAACTACCGGAACGCCGCCAAGAAGCTCGGGATCACGATCGCCGGCTTCGACGCGTGGGACGGCAAGGCCTCGAGCTACGAGGCGCTCGCCACCAAGATCAAGTCGTCGGGCGCCACCGGCGTCTTCCTCGGCGGCCTGATCTGCGAGAACGGCGGCAAGCTCGTCAAGGACATCCGCGCCGGTGCCGGCACGGGCGTCAAGATCATGGCTCCGGACGGCTTCACGCCGGTCTCGGCGGTCGTGCAGGGCGCGGGCGACGCGGCCGAGAACATGACGGTCTCGGTTGCGGGCCTCCCCAACTCCCAGCTGAAGGGCGCAGGGAAGGTGTTCCTGGCCACCTTCGGCAAGGTCGTCAAGAAGAAGGCCGATCCGTACTCGGTCTACGCCGCTCAGGCGGCGCAGGTGCTGCTGAACGCGATCGCGACGTCCAACGGGACCCGGGCGTCGGTGACGTCGAACCTCTTCAAGACGAAGGTCACGAACGGCATCATCGGCTCGTTCAGGATCAACAAGAACGGCGACACCACGGCGAACCCCGTGACGATCTACCAGGTCAAGGGTGGACAGTCGAAGGAGTACAAGGTGATCGTGCCGCCCGTCACCCTCGTCGCGGCCGCCTAGCGCGGATCGCAACGGATGCGCGTCGGGGGAGGACACCGTCCTCCCCCGACCGTTTAACTACCGACTGTGTCTCTCGCCGCACTTCCGGACGGACAGCTGGTCGCGCGCTGCCGCGCGGGCGACGATTCCGCCTGGGAGGAGCTCGTCAGCCGCTTCTCGCGCTACGTCTACGCCATCTGCGTTCAGGCCTTCCGGCTGTCGGAGCACGACGCGGAGGACGTCTTCCAGGACGTCTTCGCCAAGGTGTACGAGTATCTGCCGCGGCTCCGCGCGGATGACGCGATCCGGCCGTGGCTCGCGCAGCTGACGCGCCGCACGTGCATCGACCGCCTCCGCGCCGGCTCGCGCGAGACGCTCTCGGACGAAGAGCTCGAGCCCCCCGACACGGACGAGACCCTGGCCCGGCTGGACGAGGCGCTGACGGTGCACGAGGCGCTCGCCCGGCTCGGCGGCGACTGCCGCGAGATCCTGGACCGGTTCTTCGCGCGCGACGAGAGCTACCGCACGATCGGAGAGGCGCTCGACCTGCCGGCCGGTACCATCGCCAGCCGCATCTCGCGCTGCCTCGCCAAGCTGAAGCTCGAGCTCGAGGGAAGAAACATCGATGCGACCGCGTCCTGAGGGACGGTGACTCGGATGAACGACGAGACAGAACGCCTGGCCCAGCTGCTCCGCGCGCTCCCTGTCGCGCCGGCTGCGTGGGTCAGCGCTGCGCAGGAGCTGCCGCTCGCCCGGAGGGGGCTCGACGACATCGTCGCTCGGGCTGAGGCGGATGCGGAGTTCCGCGCCAGGCTCGTCGCAGACCTCGAGTCGGCGCTTGCGGAGGCGGGCTACGAGCCCGACCAGCCGCTCCTCGAAGCGCTGCGGGATCGTCTGCACCGGTCGTAGCCGTCCTCGCATCGCACCGCCTCGACGGCCCGGGTTTCGCAAGAATCCGGGCCGTGGAGGCTTTCCTGGACGAGCTCGCCGAGCGAAAGCGCGTTCCCGGTGCGGGGACCGCGGCCGCGTTCACCGCAGCCATGGGTGCCGCGCTGGTCGCCCGAGGCGCGCGCTACTCGGGCGCGGTGTGGCGCGAGGCCGAGGCGGCCGCGGCCCAGGCGGAGGCGCTCCGCGCGCGCATCCTCGCGCTGCGCGAGCCGCTCGAACGGACCTTCGCCGAGGCGCTCGCCGATCTCGACGAGCCCCGCGACCCGGATCCGGACAGGCGGAACTTCGCGCTCGGCCGCGCCCTCGAGCGGGCGATGGAGCCGCTCCTGAAGCTGGCCGAGGCTGCGGCCGACGTCGCCGATCTCGCCGCCGAGGTCGCGGAACGCGGCGCCCAGGAGCTGCGGCCGGACGTCGAGGGCGGCGCGGCCCTGGCGGAGTCCGCTGCGCGCACGGCCGCAGTTCTCGTCGCCTCGAACCTCGGCGCCGGCCCGGGAGACGAGCGAGTCGCACGCGCGGAGCACTCAGCCGCAACGGCGGCGGCCGCCGTGCGGCGAGCGACTGCCTAGGCTCGCAGAGCCAGGCGAGCCGCTACACTGATCGCCGTTCCGGGGCGCATTCGTCTAGTGGCCTAGGACACCGCCCTCTCACGGCGGCGGCACGGGTTCGAATCCCGTATGCGCCTTTCCTCGATTCGTCTGAAACCCGGCTCCCCAGGAGAGGTCTCGGACGGCCTCCATTGCCTTGGATCGATTGAGCGCTCGGAGGTACACCTGAGTCGTGTCTACGCGCGAGTGATTCATCAGCGCTTGGAGCGATTCCAGCGCCCCTGGGTGGCTCGTCAGGAACGCGACGGCGAAGGCGCGGCGGAGAGCATGCGCCGTGGCCTTGACGCCGATGCGCGACGCCACTTTGACCACCGTTTCCCAGATCACCTTGTTCGACCGCTCGGCCCGACGGACGCTCGCCGGCCGCCGATTCGGAATCACATAGTCGTTCGGCCCGCACGGAACCTCGTTCGACTCATAGGCGGCGCGGAGGATCGCAAGGAGGTCGTATGGCACCGGCTTCACCGCGACCTTGTTGCCCTTCTCGCGGAATCGCAGCGTCCCCCCCACGAGGTCAACGTCGCGCCAGCGAAGACGACTCGCCGAGTCACGTCGCGGCCCGAGGTACGCAAGTACCGAGAGGCAGAGGAACTCCTGCCAGCCCTCTGTCGCGGCAAGCATCCGTTCCACATCGGTCGGGGTGATGATCACCACGTCGACGTCTTCGGCCCGAGGCCGACGGGGTCGCGGGATTCGCACCATCGGGTTGGCGTCAATCTCGCCTTCCAAGTAGAGCCAGCCGAACAGACCATTGAGAGCGCTGTGAATCGTGCAGACGGTCGAAGCGGCTTTGCCGATCCAGTTGTCGAGGAAAGCGCGACAGTCGTTCGCACTTACGTCGCGAGCATGAATGTCCGGCCTCTGCCGTTCGAGCTGGTCGACAAATTTGAAGAGATACCGCTCGTAGCTCGCGCGCGTGCTCGGAGTTCGGCCGCCGCGTGCCAACTCGCCCATCCACCGATCAACGGCCCGCGAGAGCCTCACTTCGCTCTCTTCCCGCGTGCACGCTTGATCGCCTGCTCGCGCTTCCACTCTTCGAGTTCACGCTCAGCCTGAAGAACCTCATCCTCGGGATGCGGTTCCTCGTACTTTTCGGGATATAGCATCTCGTCAAGTGCCTGGACCGGATCGTCCCGGCTCAGGATCAGGCCGAAGACCTCAGCCTGGTCGAGCGCCCACCGAAGCGTCCGGCTCATCTCACCCTCGAAGCGCCGTTCGGCCTGTACCTTCAGCCATTCGGCCTGCTCGGTTCGAATGCGTCCGCTCACGGAGGTTGTGAGGGTCTCCAGCTTCCTCGGCCGTCCCATGTCGCTAGTTGTAGACGAAAACTACAAATACGTCAAGAACGGTACCGGGGTGGTCTACTAGATCAAGTCAGGCGAGAGGACGCTCGCGCAGGCCAGTCTCCAACGCACGCTTCAGAGTCGTCGACGCCAGTCGTCTCTGCGAAGGGTGTACACCATCATCGGCTCGCCTGACCGCCCCCGTCCCGTACTGCGGACGGCGAATCCGAGCTTGGCCGCCACGCGGCGAGATGGTTCGTTCTGCCCGTCCTCGATATAGGCCGTAATCGTCTGAACGTCGGTGCGGCTCCAGAGATCATCGATCGCCGCTTCCATCGCCTCAGTCGCTATCCCTTCGTTCCGCCGCTCCTCGGTCACCCACCAGCCCGCCTCGACTTCATCCGCCGCGATGCCCTCGATCCCCTCACCGGCAAACCGCAGCTCGGCGCAGCCGAGAAAGCTGTCGTCACGCTTGTCCCGGATTGCCCACGGCCCGAAGCCGTGCTCCTGCCACTGCGGCTCGGCGGCGCGAGTGTCACGCAAAGCGTCCTCGACATTCCTCGATGCACGGGCATGCTCGGCTTCATCGAGCCCCGTCAGGGGGAGGAGGCTCAGTCGCCCTGTCCGGAGAACGATTCCGCCCTGCTCCGACTCCACCCGGCCACCCCCGTAGTCTCCCTGCACGCTCGCCAGTATGGCGGGCCGCTCAGGGGTCATTCCAGAACACTGGCCCAGGCGAACAGCTATCGCTTCGGACTGCGAGAATCGGCTGCGTGAACGAAGCGAGGCTTGAGGACGCTGGCTCCGGGCTTGCCCCCGTCACTGAGGGTTGGTTCGTCGTCAACGTGCGCGATGCCGAATGGTTCTCCTCGGACACGAGGGGCGCGGCGTGTTGGTTCGCGAACGAGTACGGCGAGCCTCCGATCGAGCTCCCGCAGCTAGGGATCAACGTCACTGTCCTCGAGCCCGGGCAGAGCAGCGTCTACCACGCCGAGGCGAATCAGGAGGCGTTCCTAGTCCTGGCGGGAGAGTGCAGGTTGATCGTCGAGGGCGAGGAGCGGCCTCTCCGAGCTTGGGACTTCTTCCATTCGCCGCCCTGGACCGAGCACGCCTTCGTGGGAGCTGGCGACGAGCCGTGCGTGATCCTGATGGTTGGCGCCCACCTCAGCCCGGAGGTGCGGTATCCAGTGTCGGATCTCGCAGCGCGCTACGGCGCGAGTGTCGAGACGGAGACCTCCGATCCAGAGCAGGTGTACGCGACGGCCGAGAGGTTCCGCCGCGAGCGGCCGCCGTATTGGCGACGCCTGCCCTGGGGCGCGAGCCGTTCGCGGTAATCCTCAGGCGTCATTCCGGAGCACTGGCCCAAGCGACGGCACGGTCTCAAGACCGCGATCAATGTCGCGGCCACCGTGTCCGCGTCGCTTTCGCGCGCCGGCCTGACGACGAGTCCGCTCATCCCACCAAACCGAACGTGGGTACGGCGAGGCTCCCGCGTCGGCCAGCGTTCGGGTGCTGCGGTTCAGGCGACCCAGCCGCCGTTTTCCTGCACGACCTTGCCGTCGAGTTCGATGCGCCCACCGAAACGGAGGTCCTTGACGATGTCCCAGTGGATCGCCGAGACGTTCGCGCCGCCGAGGAACTCGCCCGTCGCCGAGCGCGATGTGGATGGTTCCGTTCATCTTCTCGTCGAAGTAGACGTTCCGCATGTAGCGGTCGATGCCGGGGTTGCAGCCGATCCCGAGCTCGCCGATGCGGCGTGCCCCTTCGTCGGTGTCGAGTGTTTCGATCAGGTAGTCTTCTTCGCTGTCGGCTGACGCATCGACGACGCGGCCTTCCGAGAAGCGAAGACGAATGCCCCGTATCTCGCGGCCGCCCCGCATCGCAGGGAACTCCGTGAATGCGATCGTTCCCTCGGCCGACGTCTCGACCGGGCAGACGAAGAACTCGCCGCCCGGCATGTTGCCGGTGCCGGCGTCGACTCCGCGCGCCGACCGGCCACGGACAGCCGCAAATCCGTTTCGTCGCCGACGATCCGGACTTCCTCCGCCTCGTCGAGGAGTTGCGCATGACGCGAGATCCGCTCGTGCATGCTCTTCCAGTCGATCAGGCACGAGCCGTAGAGGAAGTCGGCGAACGCAGGCAGCGTCATTCCGGCGTCCTGGGCCAGCGCCGGCGTCGGATACCAGCACATGACCGCGGGAGTGTCCACTGTCGGTGGAGGCGTGACCTGGCGTCGCGATACGCCTTCCCGAGGCGCTGCGTTCGCTCGGCCGGGATGTCCGCGCCGTCACGGGTGTTTTCCGGGGCCAGCACGCCGAGCCACGCATCGCACTGCTCCCGCGTGTGTACCTCGATCGTTGCCGGCTCGGAGATCACGTCGAGCGGTGCATGCCGCAGCCAGGCTCGGTGGTATCGCCGGGCCGCCGCCGAAGGTGAGGCGCAGGAGCGGGTAGGCGCCGCGCTCGCCCAGTTGCTTCATGACCTCCTCCAGCAGCGGCCGAGCCAACGGCGTGCTCCACACCATCACCTGCCAGCCGCGCTCTACGCCCAGGCACGTATCGAGCAGTAGCTCGGCGTAGCGTTCAACACGACCATCTCTCACGGACATTCTTTCTCCCTCCGACCCGGATGCCACGATCATAAGCGTGCGCAACGGGAAGGTGGTCAGGGGTCATTCCGGCACGCTCGCGCAGCCGACGGAAGCGCCGCCAGCTCAACTCGTGCAGCTGCAACGCCGATGCGCAGGGAATGGAGATCCTCGCCCTCGACGTCGCCCTGCTCGTCGGAGCGTTGGCCGCGGTGCGATGGGCGAGCAAGGCGTACACGCGCTTTGCACCTCTGTCTGCTGCCCTGGTCGCTGCGGCCACGTTCGTCCTCGTACGCGATCACTACGACCTGGAGGACTCGGCTTTTCTCCGGACTTTGGGGCTTTTCTGCGCCATCGCCGCAGCGATTACAGCGGCGTCTTGCCTTGCGCTAAGGCGAGGCCGACGCACCTCGGCGGAGTACGCGACGGTCGCGGCCGTACTTGTCCCTGTGCTATTCGGTGCCTCCCTCGCGGTTCGCTACAGCCTTTGCTTCGTCACACATTGCGATCCGTCGTGAGCGATTCGGGTGACATTCCCGCACCCTGGCTGCCCGGCCGCCTCGGCGGACGCTTTCCGCCACCCCCGATGTAGTCCGCCAAGGCGGCCGGAGCGAGCCGCAACGAAGGGCGGACAGAGACTGGGCGATGCGCCTGGTCGCGTCGGCGACACGAGCCGCGTCGCCGCCAGGCGCGTTCAGGGTGCGCGCGCCGGAACCCGCACGCGCGCCAGTAGGCATCGCGCCACGAGGAGTTCGCCCTCAGACAGCGCTCGCGAATCGATGAGGCCGTTCTCCCACGCCCAGACCGTCCGAGCGACCCGAAGATTCCGCATTGTGCACCGGGTCGACGAGGTTAAGCGGCGAGCCACGAAGACAACGAGTCTCGGAAGATCCCCGTCCATGACGTTCTCGGTCAACTTGGCCTTCTTCGCACTCCCGACGAAGTAGCTCGACAGATACGCGGCGGCCTGGACGCCAGGCCAGAACTTGCGGCCGATCTTGTGCCACCCGTCAACGAATCCGAATCCCTTGCTCGGCGCGAGCTCCACCAGAGCATCGACGTACACCTTCGCCCACGCCAGCTCTTCGGGCGTCGACACAGACACGACGCCGTGCAGATGCGCTAGGCCGCGCTTCTGCTTTTCCCACACTCGGGCCGCAATGCCGCCCTTGAAGCCCGTCGCACGATCCGCCCGCTGCTTCGCCACGCGATTCAGTTCGGACCACCATCGCCCAGCCTTCTGATTGAACGCGCGCGCCGCTTCAGGGTTGACCCGACAACCGGTCCGCCCCGAGCATCTCGCATCCGCAGGATGCGAGCACCAGCGCGCGTCGAACGGGAACAGGTCAGCACCCGGTGCTGTCACCGAGAACATGACCGAAAGCGGGATCGTCCGGAGGTTCTCAAAGAGCCGACGTCTCGTATCGCGCGCCCAGGTAGGAGCGAACTCCGGACACGTCCGCGAGGAGCAGCGCACGACGCCTTCCGGAATCGCTCGACCGCACGAGCAGCGATGGAACCAGCGCGGCCGACTCATGCGGCCTCTGCCTCATCCAGCGCGTGAGCGATCTCACGCATGATGATCGCGGCGACAGTGAACGCCGTCGCAGCTGCAAGGTGCTCGCCGCCTCCCTCGAGCGCTCCGCGCTCGGAGTGTGACGCGGCGAGCACCTCGTAGTCGTGCGCCTTCCGGATGAGCCGATCAGCTGCAGTCATCCGCAGCCTTCTTGCCCTGCGCTCTCAGCTCATCGAGTTTGCGGCGAAGCGGCTCCGGAACGTCCGTCTCTCCGGACACGGGTTCGAATCCCGTATGCGCCTCCTCACGAAAGCCCTGCTCACGCGGGGTTTTCTCGTTCTAGGCTCGCGTTGGCTCGGCCCGCCGATCATCAACGTGATCGTGGACATCGCGGAGTCGGGCTCGCTCAAGGCGCGCGTGCAGGCCCGCCAGTACGTTGGCTGCCTGCCCAACCGGCAGCCCGCCGCGGTGGCGAAGGTGACCGGCACCGGGCTGGCCGCACCGACGTTCACCTAGCCCGGTGGGTGCACGCGGCCCACTCTCCGGGGAAACACGGCGGCGGCCCGTCGGCGACCCCGGAGCCCCCGTACCCCGCGCCCCGGCCGACCTCACGGCCGCCGGCGAGCGGCTCTGGCGTGACGTGTGCGAGCACCTCCGCAGCCGCGGCCTGCTCGCCCGCGCCGACGTGCATGCCGTGGCGCGCGACGTGCGCGCCGCCGAACTCGCCGCCCGAGCGCGGGCCGAGTGGGAGGAGCAGGGCGCGCCGCTGACCGCGGCCGGGTACAACGGGCAGCCTCGGCCGCACCCGCTGGTCACGCTCGCGCAGAAGGCTGAGCAAGACGCCGACTGCTACGGGGAGGCGCTGCTGCTCACCCCGCGAGCCCGGCTCCGCGCCGACGCGCGGCGTTGTCGCCGTGACCGAGACGATGGTCATGGAGCCCGCGGAGCCGCGGCCGCTCCACTCGCCGCTCGGCTTACTACCGCCCGAGGAGGCGAGCGCTCAGGGAGGTGAAGCGTGACCGAGGACCCACTGCCCTGGGGCGTGTACCTCGACGAGGCCGGCTGGGAAGCGGCCGACGCAGAGCTGCGCTACCTGCTCCCGCTCATGCCTCCCGAGCCACAGCGGCTCTTCTTCGACGCGCTCGCCCACGACCAGGTGGGAGTCGCCCGCCTCATTTGGGAACCCGGCGCCGGCTACCGCTTCGACGAGCCCCGAGGCGAGTACGTCGCCGTCACCTTCGACGCCCACGGCACCGCCTACCTCTTCCAGCTCGGCGGGCCGGGCCAGTGGGTGCTGCGGGCCGGCTGGTCTGTCTGCGAGGAATAGGATCCCGCGCGTGGTTGGCGACGCCTCCGCGCCTGCTTGGGTACTCGTTGTCGTTTCGCTTGCTAGCGGCGCATTCGGAGCGGTGGCGGCGTCGTGGCTGACAGCACGCCACGAGCGCTGGGAGCGGCACCGTGATCGGCTGATCGCGGCGGCCGACGACTGCATCACAACGACCAACGCATTCCTCAAGACGACCGCCGGGGTGCGTAATGCAGCGCAGGAGGCGACCTCCGAGGAGGCGGTCGAGAAGGCGGTCAAGCAAGTAGGCGAAGCAGGCGACGTGGCCGTCGGAGTCTTCGCACGAGCGAAGCTGCTGTTCGGCCCGGAGTCGGCAGTAGGCCTCACCCTGGCTCGACTCTTATCAGTGCTCAGCGAATTGGACGCCGACACCAAAGCAAAGGACCCCGACCCCGAGGTGATACAGGAGGGGATAAGCGCGGCGGCGGCCGTGCTTGATGGCGAGTTCGTGGAGGTCGTGTACTTAGCAGTCCGACCATCACGCCGGATGTAGGGGGGCCTGTACTTGCGTGAGTTCGCGCTCAGAGCCGCCCCCACCGTTTATTCGGTGCGAGCGGTATGCGGGGCAAAACCCCGCCGCGGCTTCCGCCTCCCGGTGGTGGGGAGGCGCCTCGGTATCCTCGCGCTCGTGAACGCGCCCGCCCGTGAGACCGTCATCCGCAGGAGCGGCGAGACCTTCGCGTTCGTGCTGCCCGAGGACCACGAGTTCGAGCTGGTGGACGGGACGGACGAGGCGGGGCGGCCGCTTGCGCACATCCGCATCCCGGGCGTGGCGGGCGAACGGTCGCGATCCTTGGCATCGAGGAGCGCGAGGGAGAGCTGGAGTACCTGCTTGAGTCCACGGGCTCGCGGCACTCGGTCGGCGACCAGCCCGCCGGCTACCCGTGGCCTCCGATCCAGGTTGAGCAGGCTCGCCTGGAGGCTCGCTGGGCGGCGGCCGGCGGCAACCCCGCGAGCTTCCACGCGTGGGCACAGGGCGCCTCGCACGAGTCGCAGTTCCGCACGTGGCGGGAGGAGATCCGCCAGATGGAGCGCGGCGGCCCGTAGAGGGACATGTGTTGGACGGCCATAGGCGCCCGCCTGCCGCGTTTAGACATGGCCGCAGGAGCCGACTAAGCAGCCGCCGTCCACCCTGCGGGGTAGCTTCGGGGCGTGGATGTGTCTTTGCTCATCGGAGCCGGCGGGCTCACGGTCGCAGTCCTCGGGTACTGGACGAACCGCAACGCGATCAGGCGCGAGGAGGTGCACCGGAAGGAGCAGATCGAAACGGAGTGGGCGCGCGAGTGGGCCGCCCAGCGGCCTGTCGTGTACCCGGTCGCGCTGCCGGATTGGGCGTACGCCCAGGAAGGGAGCCGGTACCGGACCGGAAATGCGCGCGTGCTGCCGCTGAAAAACGGCGGCCGAGGGCCAGCACTCAACGTCCGCGGCAGCGTCATCGCCACAGGATCCGATGCAACGGCGTACGAGCGCGAGCTTGAGGCTGGGACGATCGCGGCGGGCGATCTTCTTGACGCTCGGCTGCGGCAGCCTGGAGTGCAGCACTGGGGCAGCGCAAAAGGGGTGCTCCGCTATAGCGACCTAGCGGGCACCGAGTACGAGACGCACTTCAAGGGTTCGCTCAACATCGGCAACGAGATCGTGCTGACCGTGCAGGAGCCGGTAGTGGTTTCGAAAACCTGACCGGCCGCGCAGTGCCGAATCGGCGCGCGAACTACCCTGCGAAGGTGGCGCCCGCAAACCTCTCCGACATCGTCATTCACTGCGGCGAGTGCGGCTGCAACTTCTGGTTCGGCATCAAGGTCGATCCGGCGACGACGACTCGCAAGGAGCTGGAGCGGTTGATCCGCGAGAAGCTCGGCGACGACGCCTCGTACATCTGCCCGCGGTGCGAGTCGGTCGTGTTCGTCGAGTTCAATAGTGTGGCCCTCGCGGAACCGGAGCGGTTGCGCCGTGCGGAGCTCGCGCGGCGGATCGGGAAGAAGGCGCGCGGGGTCCGCTTCGCGGTCGGGATGCCCGATGGCCCTCGCTCGGCGGTGTGGCGCGTATGGATGAACGAGCGCCGAGACGACGTGTACATCGCGGCGCGAGGCCTCGCGAGCGAGTTGAAGGTGAGCCTGCACCCGGACTACTGGTACTACGGCTTTACTGACCATCAC
Source organism: uncultured Actinomycetes bacterium (assembly GCA_963704025.1). Lineage (GTDB taxonomy): Bacteria > Actinomycetota > Thermoleophilia > Gaiellales > Gaiellaceae > CAVPGP01. The sequence goes on from CAVPGP010000002.1 coordinate 455,419, forward strand.
GTGAAGAAGGGGTCGCCGTTCCTCGCGCCTGGCGAGGACCGGAAGCGGAGCGTGTGGGAACGCCCGCCCGAGTTCGCGCCCGGGTGGACGCGCGCGTTCGTCATCCTTGTGCCGGGCTCGGAGGTGGTTGCCGCTCCCGGGCGGTATGAGGGGAGCGAGGCAGTGTGGCTCCCGCGCGCACCCGACGGCGAGGTGACCAACTTCACGGTGCTGCTCTCGAAGTCGGGCGCGGCACGCGGCCAGCGCGGCTTCCCGACCGCCGAGGGCTACGAGAACAACTCGGAGCTGATCACACGCCTCGACCTAACGACCGGCGAGAAGCTGTGGGTGATCGCGCACAACGCGCCACTTGATGACCTTACGGCCAAGCTGGTCGAGAACGTGCGCGAGTGGTTGCGCGGGCCGGACGGCGATCCGGTGCGCGCCGCAATGAAGGACGACCCGAACTACCACGCGCGGATGCTCGCGTTCGGGGACCAGACCGACGGCGCTCGGTCGTTCCTCGATGTCTCGGCCGACGTGCCTGCGCGCGCGGCGACCGCGTAGCCCGCACGCCCGTCCGCTCCCCAGAGAGTGGATCAGCCCGAACACGGCCACGGCAAACGGGGGCGAAGGAACGGTTGCGGAGCCGAGGCGCGGCCCCGACTCCAGGGCGCCTGAGCGGTGCCTATCAGCACGGGGTCAGCCAGTGGGCGGCCCGTTGGCGCGTGGCGAGCAGCTCGGGGCGGTTGATTGCTCCACGATTGCCCCACCGCCACGAGAGGGCGTGCAAACTCCCTGCAAACGCGGGGTGGGCACCGCCCTCTCACGGCGGCACGGAGTCAAGTCCCAGGACGTGGTGTAACTCGCCGGCATGGTCGGCGGCTCAGGTCGCGGTGAGCTCGAACACCTCCTCTTTGTCTTGCTGCTCGCCCCGCTCCTCGAGGAGTGGGGCGAGCGAGTCGAGGCTGAGGTAGCGGCGCCCAACCAGCCACTCGTCGTTCTGCTCGATCACAAGGCTGGTGGCGAGCCGGATCAGCGAGGCGTCGTCGGGGAAGATGCCGACGACGTCCGTGCGCCGGCCGATCTCCCGGTTGAGCCGCTCGAGCGGGTTCGTGCTACGCAGCTTGCGCCAGTGGTCGGCGGGGAAGGCGTAGAAGGCGAGCAGGTCCTCCTCGGCCCGCTCGAGCAGCGCCACCACGCGCGGCAGTGACCGCTCGAGCGACGCGGCCAGCGCGCCGCCCAGCAGCTCGCGCGCCTGCTCGCCGCTCTCGGCGTTGAAGATCGGGCGGATCAGCGCGGCCAGCATCGGCTGCTGCTCGCGGCGGGCGTGCCCGAGCGCCTCGCGCAGGAAGTGGACGGTGCAGCGCTGCCAGGGCGCGCCCAGCACCTGCGCGATCGCCTGCTTCAACCCCTCGTGCGCGTCGGAGACGACGAGCTGCACGCCGGTGAGGCCACGCTTGACCAGCGAGCGCAGGAAGTCGCGCCAGAACGCTTCCGTCTCGCACTCGCCGCAGTCGAGCCCGATCACCTCCCGTCGACCTGACTCGTGCACGCCGTGCGCGATCACCAGGCACTTGCGGACGACGCGGCCGCCGTCTCTGACCTTCTCTACCTTGGCGTCCAGCCACAGGTACGGGTAGCGGCCCTCGAGCGGCCGACTGCGGAAGGCCTCCACCTGCTCATCGAGGCCGGAGCAGATGCGCGAGACCTCGCTTCGCGAGATGCGCAGGCCGAGCGACTCGACCAGCTGATCGACGCGACGAGTCGAGACGCCGCAGACGTACGCCTGCTGCACGACCGCCACCAGCGCCTGCTCCGATCGCCGCCGCGGCTGCAGGAAGCTCGGGAAGTAACTTCCGCGCCGCAGCTTCGGGATCGCCAGCTCGAGCTCGCCGGCGCGCGTGTCCCAGCGGCGCGGCCGGTAGCCGTTGCGGTGGGTCAGCCGCTCCTCGCTCCGCTCACCCCGCTCGGCGCCGATCAGCTCGGACACCTCCGCCTCCATCAGCTGCTGCACGACCCACACCAGCGACTCGCGCAGGAAGTCGACCCCCTCCTCTTCGAGCAGGTAGCTGACGACCTGCTCAGCCGTCATCCTCTTCGTCTCGGCCATCGTGGTGACTCCTCTCGTCGTCGTCCTGGAAGACCCGACGAGTCTGAGCGCCACGGTGGCCGGACTACCCGGCTCCGTCCGACGCGCTCCTACACCACGCTATGGGACGTGACCCGGCACGGGTTCGAATCCCGTATGCGCCTTTTCTGCATTCGTCCGAAACCCGGCTCCCCAAGAGAGGTCTCGGACTCCTCCACCGCCTTCGAACGATGAGCGCGCTGGTTCACGTACAACGCAGCCAACGAGCGGCGTCTACCAACCCGCAGCTGAGCTCGACCGACCAAGAGACGACGGTCTTCCAGCCGCAGGCGCCGAGCAGCCGTCGGGTGGCGTGCGTCTAGGTTCGGACAGCCCTGCCCGACGACGACACCTCAGAGTCGGAAGGCCGTTGCCAGACCGCACGTTCAGGTGAGAGGTAGGGCGGCCAGCGGCCTTGAACGGGAGGCGTTCCCGTAGGGGACGTGTTCGCTCCATTGCACGGCCCCTGATGCGTCTTTACGCCGAGCTATACCTCTCTGGCTTCAATGGGCTGCCGCGACGGGACGGACCGAACCGCAAAGGGCGCAATGTCCGCCCTCCCGCCCTCGCCTGGCCTTGACGGGCGTTCACCGCTCTGCGACCTTCGATGTGAAGGGACAGCAACGAGCAAAAGCAACGAGCAGGGAGCGATGGCTTCACCCTGGCAGGTCGTTGCTGCGGCACTCTCGTCGAGGATGCCTCGCGCCTCACGGGCTGCACTGTCGACGAGAAGCTTGCCGACGTGGTCAGCGTGATGGTGCAGCTCGCCCCCGAGGCGGCCGAGGTCGTTCAGGGTGGCCGCGAACTGCCGCCCGAGCTGCGTGACGCCGAGGCGAGCCTTCAACCGCTGGGGCTGGTGCTCGAGCCGCTGCATCCCGGCGCGCGCGACCGCTCGCTCGCCACCTGGTTCCGGATCTCGGTCGAGGACGAAATGACCGCCGAGCGCGTTGTCAGGGCGCTGGGCGAGTCACCCGTGGTCGAGAGCGCATACGTCGAGCCGTTGTCGGCGCCGCCTGCATGAACGCCTCGTCCACCAAGCCACACGAAGGGCGGTGATGGCCACTGAACTGATGAGCACCGTCTGCAGAGAGCCCGCCTAGAGCTAGGAGAGTGCGATGTCCGCACATGAAAATGAAAGCAAGGGCGGCGGCGAACGCTCGCGCGGCAGCCGTCGCCGCGGGGAGAAGGACCAGGGTCCGACAGGGCCAGGCTCGGAGGAACTGTTCACTCCGCCCGAGCTGATCGTCATCGCGAAGCGCGACATCGGCCTGCGTGCACACCCGGACGGAGTGGCGTCGGCGTCGGGAGCGGACGTCGGCATGCTTTCGACGATGCTGGCGGAGGAGGGCCTGCAGCTCGAACCGCTCTTCGGTGCGAGCGAGGAGGTCTTGCAGGCGCAAGCGGCGAGCGCCCCTGTCGGCACGGAGCTCGACGAGCCGCCCGATCTGTCGGTCTACTACCGGGTCTCCGCGCCTGCCGAGCGGCTGCCCGAGCTGGCAGAGCAGTTCGCGGCGATGGAGGAGATCGAGGGAGCGTACGTCCAGCCGATCAGCGCTCCGCCGGCCGTGGCCACGACGGCCGAAGAGCACATGATCGCGCTGTCGCCCGACGACGTCGAACTGGCGCGGCTGAACGAGATGGCGCCGGCCGCCGAGGCGCCGCCGATCGTGACGCCGGACTTCACCGCGAAGCAGGGCTACCTTACCGCTGCGCCGACCGGGATCGACGCGCAGTACGCGTGGACGCTGCCGGGGGGCCGCGGAAGCGGCGTTCGGATCATCGACTGCGAATGGGGCTGGCGCTTCACGCACGAGGACCTGATCCAGTCGCAGGGAGGCGTGCTGGCCGGAAGCAACTCGACGAACGACAACCACGGGACCGCCGTCCTCGGTGAGATCAGCGGGGATCGGAACCCGTTCGGGATCACCGGCATCGCCGATCAGGCCTGGGTAGGCGCCGTCTCCTTCACGACGCTGGCGACGCCGACGGCCATCAAGGAGGCCGCCGACCGCCTGGGCCATGGCGACATCATCCTCCTGGAGATTCACCGTGTAGGACCGCGCGGCAAGTGGCTGCCGATCGAATGGTGGCCGGCCGACTTCGACGCGATCCGTTACGCCGTCGGCAGGGGCATCATCGTCGTCGAGGCCGGAGGGAACGGCGGCGAGAACCTCGATGACCCGTTCTACAACACCCCGCAGGCCGGCTTCCCGGCGACCTGGCGGAACCCGCTGAACCCCGCCAACCCGTCCTCGGGGGCGGTCATGGCCGGGGCGGGGAACCCGCCCTCCGGAACGTTCGGCATGACCCAATACGGCGGCGACGTGCTCGTCGACCGCGCCCGCTGCAATTTCTCGAACTATGGAAGCCGGATCGACGCCCAGGGCTGGGGGTGGCTTGTCGCCACCACGGGGTACGGCGACCTCCAAGGCGCCGCGGTGCCGCCCGACTCGAACAAGAACCAGTGGTACACGGACGAGTTCTCCGGCACGTCCAGCGCCTCGCCGATCGTCGTCGGCGCCGTGGCCTGCGTCCAGGGCGTGCTCAGGGCAAAAGGCCGCATTCCGCTCAGCCCCGCCCGTTGCAGGCAGCTGCTGCGGGCGACCGGCTCGCCGCAACAGGACGGGCCTGGCAGGCCGCGGAGCCAGCGCATCGGCAACCGGCCGAACCTCAGGCAGCTGATCCCGGCGGCGCTGCAGACCGGCCAGTGGGTGGGCGTGCAGTTCGAGGGCACGGTGCCGGCCAACCAGACGCGAAGGTGGTTCACCTTCCGCTGGCCGGCCCACTGGCATGTTCTCTGGACCGTCGTCCCGACGACGCCCAGACCGGGTGCACCCCAGATCTCCTGGTCGGTGAGCGTCGAGCGGGCCGAAGACGCCTACATCACGTACTGGATCTCCATCACGAACCTGACCGGCGACGAAGTCGGCATCGAGGCTCGCTATGCCGTGCTCGGCTGGTAGGCCATCGCCCGCGACGTGAAGGATACGACGCCATGAAACTGACGATCACAATCGAGGAAGAGAAGACGAGTGAGGTGCGTTTCGAACGGCCCGGCGGCGACAGTGTCATGCCCGCCGAGGAGGGCCCTACCGACATCGCCGCCACGGGCGCGGGTGGACCGCCCGAGTGGCTGCTCGCAGAACTCGAGGAGCGTCCGCAGGCACAGGGGCAGGCGACGGAGACGGGCGACGTGCTCGACGCCGGTCCCGCTCCGGCCAGCACGAATGGCCTGGTCTCGATGCGCGACTAGCGTTCTCGGAGGAGGGCGGCGCCCGCTTGCCACGCGAGTGGGCGCCGCCCTCCCGAGTGCCCGCTGCGTTTTCGCAGTCAGGCTCCGCGTGTGCCCTCGTATTACCTCTGCGCTATCGCGAGTAGATCGTGACGGTGATGCGACCGGACCTGGCCAGGCTGCTGATGGCGCTCGCGGTGCAGCTGTCCGGCCTCTTCATCGGGAATCGGAGGAGCCGCGTGACCGGCGTCCGCCCCGCGAGCTTGCCGCTCTTCGAGCCGGTCTTGATCTTCTTCTTGCCTGCAGCCTTCTCGCACACGAGCGTCCAGGTCCCCTTGATCTTCTGCACGGGCACCGACGTGACGCGAATGATCATCTCGGTTGGCTTCTCCGCCGTTCCCCCCAGGACGACCGTCGCGCGGTTCCCGCTCGCCGCCTTCTGGCCGATGATCTCGAGCGGCCCTGCCGCTGCTAGCGCGGATGTCGCGAGGAGCGTGAGAAGCAGCGCGACGATGCCGGCGGTCTTCACCCGAGCTCGAGGCCGGCGCACTCGCGGCAGCAGAACGTGAGCGGGTCCACGCCGGCAGTGCGCTCCCTGCGCGATTCCATCGCTCGATTCTGCGTGCGCCGCGAGCCCGTTGCTACTGGCCGAAAGGCGAAGTCGCGGGAAGGGACCAGCCGTGACTGTGAACGGGGGCGGAACGCGATTAGCCGGCCCGGGCTACGCGCCGAGCTCTGCGAGCAGCGGCTTCGTGTCGAGCGGGTCGAAGCCGAGGCGGCCGGCGATCTCCTCGCTCGTCGGCTTCGTGCCCTCGCGGAAGAGACCGCGGAGCAGGTCGCCGGTCTCGGGGCGGCGCCACCAGTCCTCGCCGATCTCGGAGACGAGATGGCGGCGGAGCTGCGCGGCGCGAATCCATGCGCGGAGATAGTCCGCGGAGTAGAAGCCCGAGTCCATGTCGGAGAGGTACGCATCCGAGCGGTACCGGACGCCTGTCGCCCCGGTCAGACACTCCTCGTAGCCGTCCGGCGTGCCGCCGTCCTCGGCAAAGCGGCCCCAGAAGTCGAGCTCGAAGCGGAGCTTCGCCTCGTAGCGGCGGTAGAGGAGCGCCTCGAGGAACGAGGTCGCCTCGGCGTTCTCATCGGCCTGCGCCTCGGAGAGGCCGAAGTACTGCGCATGCCAGGCCGGCTCGCGGGTGATCGCCTCGCAGATGTACGAGTAGATCTCGGTCAGCGCGTGATCGCGCGAGAGGCGACGGTACGTATACGGGAGTGCAGGGTCACACCCCGCGTAGTGGAGGGCGTGGCCGGCCTCGTGCAGGAACGCCTGGTAGTCGTGAAGCCCGCCCTGCGCGCGGGTGATCAGGTGGACGACGCTCGGCGGGTCGGACGCGATCACGCAGGCGCGCGGATTCTTGCGCGGGCGGTCGTCCAGGTCGGCACGGATGCCCTTCTCGGCCTCGAGGTCGAGCCCGATCGCCCGCAGGGTCTCGACGCAGATCTCGGTCGCACGATCCTTCGTGTACGTCGACTCGAGCGGCGAGAGGCGCCGCATGTACGAGGTATGGAAGGACGTCGGCACCGCGGGCGCGTCGGGGCCGAGCAGGCGCTCGAACCAGCGGCCGCGGAGCGCCTCGTAGGCGTCGGCCGCATCGTCGGCGGTCAGCTTCAGGACCCGCGAGAGCTCCGTCAGCGAGATCGCCTTCTCCTCCTCGTTGCGCGCGATCGGGTCGGGCTCGCCCGAGAGGTCGGCCTGGAGCTCCTCGCTCGTGGTCAGCAGCGACAGCCGATCGTCGTTGAACTTCGCCGAGGCCTCGGCCTGGAGCTCGCCCAGCTCCTCGCGGTCGGCGTACGAGTCGAGCACCGCCAGCCGCGCCAACGCGCTTCTGAGGTCGATCTCCTCGCCCTTGAACGTGATCTTCTCGGCGAGCAGCTTGTTCTCGAGCTCGTCCTCGCGGACGGCCAGCTCTGCGGCGATCAGGCCTGACTCGCACGTCTTCCGCAGCCGGTAGAGAAGCTCCCGCTCGTCGCCGCTCGCGTCCTCCTCGGCCGAGCGCAGCGCGTCGAGCTGTTCGCGTGAGAAGAGGTCGGCGTAGCGCTCGACGATCTTGGCCTGCTCGGAGGTCTCTTTCTCGCCCACGCGGACGGCCCGCGCCTCCTCGGAGCGCTCGAAGAGATAGCGCTGGAGGCGGGACTCGAACTCGGTGGGCGAGGCGACGGCCGTTGCGCTCATACCGCTCGGACGATATCCGTTCAGAGGCGGACCGCGCCGCGGACGGCAGCGATCAGCGCCTCGACCTCGAACGGCTTCGGAACCGAGCCGTCGGCCAGGGCACGGAGCTCGGAGTCGACCTCTGCGGTGCCGGTGAAGAGGAGCACCGTCGGCCGCCCAGGCGCCTCGCGGGCGGCTTCGAGCAGCGGCCGCGCGTCCTCGCCCTTCACGTGCAGATCCAGCAGAACGACGTCGTTGCCCTCGGCGAGCGCCGCGCGGGCCTCACGGAGCGTCGGCGCTTCGCGCACGCGGAAGCCCTCCAGCTCCAGGTTCACCCGGCAGAGCAGGCTCAGCGAGGCATCGTCCTCGACGATGAGGACGGTGGGCTGACCCTCCCACACGATCGCACGGTAACGAAAACCGGCGTCGTGCCGGTGGCTATGATCGGGGTGGTGACGTCGAAGGCCGGCACCGGCGAGCTGCAGGTCTATGCCACCGCAGTGGCTGGGCTGTGGCGAGGCCTCGCGCAGACCCTGGCTCGGCTCGACGAGCTGGCGCGCGATCCGGAGTCCACCTTCGAAGACGACTTCGTGCTGGTCGAGCTGTCGGGGCTCCAGTACTCGCTCCATCGAGCCGCGGAGCTTGCGTACGGGCTCGAGCCGCCGGCTGTCGCGGAGGGCCCGCACCACGAGCTGGCGGCGGCGCTCGAGGAGGCGCGCGACGCGACCGCGGAGATCATCGCCGGTGTCGAGGCGTTCGGCCCGGACGCTGCTGCAGGGCTGGTGCACGAATGGCGAGGTGCGCTTTTCCGGGTACGGCTGGCGCGGATGCGCCTCGCCGGGCCCGCGGCGCCGCGGCAGGTCGCTCCGCCGCCGCCGACGCCGTCCGTCGCCGTGCCGCTGGCGGCGTTCCTGCTGGCGCTCATGGGCGCAATCGCGTTCGCGACGGGCGCGACGACCGGCGCCTGGCCGGTCTGGGCGGCCGGGATGGTCTGCGTCGTCGCGGGGCTCGCGATCTACCGCCCCTGACGGCGCAGCGGCAAGGGCGCCGACCGACGCGTACCGCCGCCGGCCGTGCCGCAGCCGAGCCTTCAGTACCGGCTCACGGCATGGCGGGCCGCCTAGGCCGTTGCGTCAGCCGCGGTATTGAGCCGCGCCAGGGACTCGGACTTGCCGAGCACCTCGAGGCTCTCGAAGAGCCCCGGTGAGATCTTCGACCCGGTGACCGCGATCCGGATCGGCTGGAATGCCTCGCGCGGCTTCAACCCGAGCTGGTCTGCGAGCCCGCGGAGCGCCTCTTCGATCGCGGCGGCCTCGAACGGCTCGATTGGCTCCAGCGCCTCGGCCGCGGCGCGCACGATGTCGGGGTCGACCGCCTGCCCGTTTCGTTCGAGCGCCTGGAAGAAGAAGCCGGCGAAGGCCGGGTAGTCGCCGAGTTTCTCGATCTTCTCCTGCACGAGCGGCGCGGTCTTGCGGACGAGCTCCTCGTCCCAGTCGTAGCCCTGCTCGCGGAGGTAGGCGACCAGCCGGTCGGCGAACTCCTCGACCGGGAGCGACCGGATGTAGACGCCGTTCATCCAGGCGAGCTTCTTGTAGTCGAAGACGGCAGGACTGGCGCCGACGCGCTCGAGGGTGAAGCGCTCGATCAGCTCCTCGCGGCTCATGATCGTCGTCTTGTCGTCGTAGCTCCAGCCCAGGAGCGCCAGGAAGTTGAGCAGCGCCTCGGGGAGGTAGCCCTCCGCGCGGAACTCGCCGACCCCGACCGAGCCGTGGCGCTTGCCGAGCTTCTTGCCGTCGGGGCCGAGGACGTTCGGGACATGGCCGTAAATGGGCAGCGGCGCGTCGATGGCCTGCAGCAGGTTGATCTGCTTCGGCGTGTTCGAGACGTGGTCCGGGCCGCGGATCACGTGCGTGATCTCATCCTGGGCGTCCTCGAGCGGCGAGGCGAAGTTGTAGAGCGGCCGGCCGTCGCTGCGGAGGATGACCATGTCCTCGAGCTCCTTGTTCGGCACTTCGATCCGGCCGAGCACGAGGTCGTCCCAGACGGTGACGCCGTCGTCGGGCATGCGGAAGCGGATCGCACCGTCGTCCTCGTACGCCTTGCCTTCCTCGACGAGCTGCCGCGCGACCCGCTGGCAGTCCTCGATCGAGTCGAGCTGGAAGGTGACCGGACCGTCCCAGTCGATGCCGAGCCAGGTGAGGGACTCCTTGATGTAGTCGGTCGCCTCGTAGACCTCGCGGGCCGTGTCGGTGTTCTCGATCCGGAGGCGGATCTCGCCGCCCTCGTGGCGCGCGAAGAGCCAGTTGAAGACGAACGTGCGCACGTTCCCGATGTGCAGGAACCCCGTCGGGCTCGGCGCCATGCGCACGCGGATCGGCATGCGGCCAATGCTAGAGGCTCGCTGTGAGACTGGGCGCATCGTGGAGACGCAGGCTCAGGCGACGTCGCACTCCAGTTGCGACCGCCAGTCGCACCCGCCAGTCGCACTCGCCAGTCGCGCACCCCACCCTCAGGGTGGGGCCGCAATCCCTCCGCCCTCACGATCGATGCTACCGCCGGCCGGGCCGCGCAACTGTCACGCAGATGTGACGATTCCAGAAAAATCTTCTCCCGCTAGGCTGGTCGCGATGCTGATCGGCGCGCACGTGTCGTCCTCCGGCGGGATCCACACCGCGCTCGGCCGGGCAGCGGAGATCGGAGCCGAGACGGTGCAGGTCTTCACGCAGAGCCCCCGCATGTGGAGGCCCACCGACCATCCGGAGGCGAATCTCGAGCGCTTCCGCGAGCGACGGGCCGAGCTCGGGGTGCCCGTGGTCTGCCACGCGCTCTACCTGATCAACCTGGCCGCACAGGACGACGCGATCTACGACAAGTCCGTGACGGCGCTGGCTCACACCGTCGACGTCGCGTGCCGGATCGACGCAGAGGCCGTCATCTTCCACGTCGGCTCGCATCTCGGCGCCGGCTTCGACGCGGGTCTCGAGCGAGTCGTCCCGGCGCTCGCGAGCTGTCTCGAGCGCTGCTCGGAGACGACGTGGCTGCTGATGGAGAACACCGCCGGCGCGGGCGGCACGATCGGGCGCTCGATCGAGGAGCTGGAGACCCTCCTGGAGCGGCTCGACCGCCACCCGCGCCTCGGCCTCTGCCTCGACTCGTGCCATCTCTACGCCTCGGGATACGACGTCACGGAGCGCTCCGAGCTCGACCGGACGCTCGCCGAGGTCGACCGCGGCATCGGGCTCGACCGGCTGCGCGCGCTGCACGTCAACGACTCGGAGATGCCGCTCGGCTCGAATCGCGACCGGCACGCGAACGTCGGCGAAGGGCTGATGGGCGACGGCCTCGGCACGTTCCTCGCGCACCCCAGCCTGCAGGGGCTCCCCGCGCTTCTGGAGACGCCCGGCAAGGACAAGCACGGCCCCGACGCGGCCCAGCTCACCCTGACCCGGAAGCTCCGCGCGAAGTACCTGAAGCGCCAGAAGGTGTGACAGCACCCGCATCGTGCGGCGTAATGAGTGTGTGACGACCTTTCAGGGAGCCGCCGAAGCGCATCTCGACGACATCTTCGGCTACCTGCTCTACATGACCGGCGACCGCGGTGCCGCGGAGGAGTTGACCGGGGAGACGTTCGAGCGCGCCTTCCGCCTCTGGCACCGGTTCGACGAGCGGCGCGGCAGCGCTCGCACCTGGCTCTGCCAGGTGGCCAGGACAACCGCGCTCGACCACTTCCGCTCCGAGAAGCGCCGCCAGCGCCGCGAGCAGGTCTACGCCATGCAGCACGCGGACGCGGAGGAGCCGCGCTTCGCCGAGGGGCTCTCGCCCGCGCTCGACCGTGCGCTCCGCCGGCTGACGGCGGGCGAGCGCGAGGTGATCGCGTTGCGCGTCGTCCTGGAGGTCGACGGCCCCGCCGCCGCCCGCACGCTCGGGATCAGTCCGACCGCGTGCTCCACCAAATTGTCCCGCGCTCTCAAGAAGCTCGAGGAGGCCCTCCGTGACGACGTCGCTGCCTGAACTGACCGCCGAGCTCCGGCGCACGCGCCCGGCGGCGCCGCCGGCCGTGCGGGAGCACGTGCGCAAGATCGCGGCTCGCAGGCGGGAGCCGTCGGGCCGCCGCATCGCCCTGCCCTCGCTGACGCTGCGGCGCTCGCTGGCCGTGCTCGTGCCTGCCGCGATCGCCGTCGTCGTGGGCGGGATCGTCCTCTCCGGCGGCGGGCGGCAGGGCGACCGCGAGACCGCCGTGCCGGCGGCCGCGGGGGGAGCCGGAAAGGCAGAGACGACGCCCCTGTCCGCGCCCCGCCCGTTGCCGGCCGTCACCGCGCTCGACAGGGGCCTCGCCGTCCCGCCCAGCCGCTCCCGCCTGCAGGACTACGACGCCACGCTCAGCCTGAAGGTGAAGGACGCGAGCGCGCTCTCGGATGCGACGAAGCGCGCCCTGGCGGTCGCGCGGTCGCTGGGCGGCTACGCGAGCGCGGTCCACGTCGAGGTCGAGAAGGGCGAGGGCGACGCGACGATCCGCCTGCGCGTCCCCGTCGGGAACGTGCAGCGCGCGGTCGAGCGTCTGTCCGCGCTCGGGACGATCACCGGTGAGAGCGTCGCGATCCGTGACCTCCAGGCCGGCGTCGACGCGGTCGACAAGCAGATCGCCCGCCTGCAGAAGCAGCTCGCCGTCCTCCGCTCGCAGGAGCAGACCGCAACGGTCAAGCGTCAGATCTCGTCGCTGACCACGCGGGTCGAGCGGCTGCAGCGCGGCCGCGCGAGCACGGTTCGCCAGGCCCGCCTCGCGACGGTCGATCTGGCGATGACGACCCGTGAGCCAGCGAAGCCGGCGAAGAAGCACGAGTCGAGCCCGCTGGACGGCGCCTGGACGGCGCTGGCCTGGATGGGGATCGGCGCGCTCTACGGCGTGATCGTCGGCGGCCCCGTGATCGTGCTCGCCCTGCTCGGCTGGCTCGTCTGGCGGCTCGTGCGCCGGCGGCGCGACGAGCGGCTGCTCAGCGAAACCGGCTGACGACCGCGAACGGCCCTCAGTGAAGCCGGCTGAAGACCTTGAAGGTCGGCGATCCCTGCGGGAGCTCGGAGAACTCCGGGTTCCGGCAGCCGATCGCGTCGAGCCGGTGCGGGTAGGTCGGCTCGACCTCGGCTCGGCACATTGGCAGCGGGCGGCGGACGGCGCGGATGGCGCCGAAGCCGGGCCTGCGCCGCTCCGCCTCGCGCAGGAGCTCGACGTCGATCTCCACCTCGTAGACCTTCTGCATGCAGCCCACGTAGCGCCTTCCGAACTCCTCGTACGCGTACACGAACGGGCAGGCGCGCTCGAGGCAGGCGGCCGGGTAGACGACCTTGTCGCAGTGGACGGAGCAGCGGCGGCACTCGACCTCGTCCTGCGGCCGCAGCGGTAGCGCGCCGGGCTGGGACGGTGCCTGCTGTTGATGCTCCATGACGGGATTGTGGGGACGTCCGGGGATGCCCGCAAGACTTGACAGAGACGTGCTCGCGCGCTACGCCGCGGCCCCCACTCGACCAACGACGTTCAACACGTCCATCTGCGTGAACGCGCGGTAGTCGGGTTCCGGAGCACCGGACGAATCGTCCGCCGCGAACCAGAGCGCCTGCACCGTCGACATCCCGACCGCGGCCGCTCCGCCGATGTCCTCACGGAGCTTGTCGCCGACGAAGAGCGCCTCCTCGGCCGGCACGCCGAGCTCCGACAAGGCCCGCCGGAAGATCGCCGGCTCGGGCTTCCGAGCGCCCACCTCGTCCGAGAACACCGCCGCGTCGATCCGCTCCGCGACGCCCAGCCGCTGGAGCTCGCCGCGAAGCAGCTGCGCCGGCTCGGGCCAGGCGTTCGCGACGACCGCGAGCTTCAGCCCGCGGCGCCGCAGAGCCTCGAGGAGCGCGTGCGTCGTCGAGGCGAGCTGCCGCGCCGGCTCCCAGACGGCGAACTCCGCGGCGACGAACCGGTCGAGCTCGGCGTCGGATGCGACGCCGAGCAGTCTCCGCAACGTCGCCCGGTAGTCGGAGCCGGGGACGAGCTCGAGCCCGCGGAACCTCGCCGTGAGCTCTTCGGCGCCGTCGCGTCCGATCGTCGCGAGACCGGCGCGATGGCCCTCGGCGAGGAGCTCGTCGTCCCACTCGAAGCGCGCGAGTGTGTTGTTCCAGTCGAAGAGAACGGCCCTCAGCACCGTCGCTAGGGTACCGCCGTGGGCCGGAACCTCCTCTGGGCGTCGCTGGCCCTCGCACCTGTCGCGGTCCTCGCGCGGTTCGTCTTCCACGCCGACGACACGCTCCTCTTCGTGCTGGCGGCGGCGGCGCTCATTCCGCTCGCCTGGCTGATCGGCGAGGCGACGGAGCACGCGGGCGAGCACACCGGGCCTGGGGTCGGCGGCTTCCTGAACGCGAGCTTCGGCAACGCTCCGGAGTTGATCATCGCGCTCTTCGCGGTCCAGAACGGGCTCCCCGACGTCGTCCGCGGCTCGATCACCGGCTCAGTCGTCTCGAACATCCTGCTCGTGCTGGGCCTTGCGCTGCTCGTCCATCCGGGCGTCGGCGAGCTCGATCGCCGCTCGCTCTGGCTCCAGCTCGCTCTCGTGATCGGAGCGTGCCTCCTCTGCCTGCTCGTCGCCATCCCGAGCTGGAACGGCGGCGACCCCGAGCGCCACTCGCTCGCGGTGCTCACCATTCCTGTCTCGGTGCTGCTGCTCCTCAGCTACGTCGCCGTCACGATGCGGAACCTCCGCATCCACCGGCAGACCGAACGAGGCGTCGCGCCCGCCGGGGCCTGGACGCTCTCCGTCTCGCTCGCCGCCCTCGGAGCTGCCACGGTGGCAACGGCGCTCGTCAGCGAGATCATGGTCCACTCGCTCGAGTCGTTCGCACACTCGGTCGGCCTCTCCGAGTTCTTCATCTCGGCCGTGGTGGTTGCGATCGTCGGTAACGCCGCCGAGCACGGCGGCGCGATCGTGATCGCGAGCCGCGGCAAGATCAAGCTCGCGACGGAGATCGCGGTCGCCTCGTCGGCGCAGGTGGCCGTGTTCGTCGCGCCGGCCGTCGCGCTGCTCTCGTGGATCGTGACGCCGCCCGTGCCGCTCGCTTTCCGCCCGATCGAGCTCGCCACGATGATGGGCTCCGCCGTCCTCGTGGCGCTCCTCGTCTGGGACGGCAAGTCACGCCGCTGGGAAGGCGCGCTGCTGATCAGCGTCTATGCCTGCGTCGTGGCGGCGTACGCTGTTGCCGGTGACCGCTGACCTCGAGTACGCGCTCTCTCTCGCCGACGCTGCCGACGAGATCAGCATGCGCTGGTTCCGCTCCCCCTCGCTCCAGGTCGACACGAAGGCCGACCAGACACCGGTGACCGCGGCCGACCGCGAGGTGGAGGAGCTGCTCCGCTCGCGCGTCCGCCGGGGCGAGGCGTTCCTGGGCGAGGAGACCGGGGAGCACAAGGGCCGCGGCGCGCGCTGGATCGTCGACCCGATCGACGGGACGCGCAACTTCTCGCGCGGAATCCCCATCTGGGCGACGCTGATCGCGCTCGAGCGCAAGCGCGAGATCGTGCTCGGCGTCTGCTCCGCGCCCGCGCTTCACCGCCGCTGGTGGGCCGAGCGAGGCGGCGGGGCCTGGCTCAACGGCGAGCCGATCCACGTCTCCGGCGTGACCCGCTTCGAAGATGCCGTGCTCGCCTACACGAGCGCGCGCGACTTCTTCGACAAGGGTGTCGGACCGCAGTTCCTCGACCTGGCCGGCCGTTCGTGGACCGCACGCGGGATCGGCGACTTCTGGGAGCACGTGCTCGTCGCAGAGGGTGCGGTCGACGTCGCACTCGAGATGACCGTCTCGCTCTGGGACCTCGCTGCGCTGCAGCCGATCGTCGAGGAGGCGGGCGGGCGCCTCACGGACATCGCAGGCGAGCGGCGACTCGACGGCGGCACAGTCGTCTCGTCGAACGGGCGTCTACATGACGAGGCGCTCGCTGCCTTCGGAGGCGGCTAGCCGCTGGTAGACGAGCCCGCCGGCGAGCAGGACGAAGCCAACGGCGAGGAACGAGAGCGCCCGCGTGATCGAGCTGAGGTTCGCGAGGTCGTAGACGAAGATCTTCGTGAGGCTGACGCCGAGGCAGCGCCAGGCCGCCGACCCGCAGGCTGCTCGAGCGGCGCCGAAGGCCCACGTACAGCAGGCCGAGGCCGACGAGCCCCCAGCACGCGCTGACGCCGGCCTGGCCGCGCTGGAAGCTCTCGTGCACGGTCCCCGGGGCGATCCGTTGGGCGAGCTCGAGGATCGAGAGGGAGAGCGCGTAGACCGCGAGGACGCCCGAGCCGTAGAGCCCGACCTCGCCGAGGCGCGCGAGCCGTGCCGCGACAGCGTCCGGGAGGCTGCGGTAGCCGTCCACTCGGGGGAGCTCGAGCGCGGCGGCCGCGAGCGCGAGCGCGGCGAGCGCAACGGCCGGGACCCCGCCGCCCGGGTGCCGCTCGGCGACGAACAAGCCGTCCGGACGCGCCTCGTACAGCGCCGTGTGCGCAAGGCCGAGCCCGAGGAGCACCAGGGCGCCCGCCCGGAAGCGCGGCTCCTTCGTCAGGGCGGAGGCGGCGGCGAGCCCGGCGGCGGCGCCCGTCCAGGCGAGGACGAGCCACGTGCCGTCGAGCAGGGCGGCCGCACCGGCCGTCGCGAGAACGAGCGCGAGCCCGGCGAGCAGGGTCGCCGCATCGCGCTCGTCTTCCCGGACGAACGCGGCCGCCCAGAGGACCGCGAAACCCGCGGCCGGGTAGAGCAGCGCTCCCGTGCCGCCTAGGTGTAGGACCCGAGCAGGTTGGTTCTACTGACCGGGGGTTGATGGCCGAGGGCTGAGTGTCGGCGTCGATGGTTGTAGTGGAAGAGCCAGCCGTCAAGGGCCGCGGTGCGTTCGCTGCTGGAGCCGTAGATGGCGCCGTAGGCCCAGGCGTTGAGCATCGTGCGGATGAAGCGTTCTGCTTTGCCGTTGGTTTGTGGCCGGTAGGGGCGGGTGCGGAGATGTCGGATGCGCAGGCTGTGGCAGGCGAGTGCGTGCCGTTTCGAGACGTAGGCGCTGCCGTTGTCCCGGCATGAAACTGCGTCCGGCCCACCCGGGAGGATCGCTCTCCCGGGACAGGGGCTGTTGATGGGAGGCGCGGATGGGCAGGCCGTTCTGACTGATGAGCTGCGAGCTCGACGTTGTTCGTGGCCGCCCCTGCGACTTGCCCGGGTGTGCTGAGAGCACGTATCCGTCGCTGTCGCGTAGCCCACCGCGCTCCCGGCCCGTCGACGAGAGGAGAGTGATGCGGGCGTTTGGGTTGGACGTGCACCGCGACTTCTGCGAGGTCGCGATCGCCGAGGAGGGCGAGGTGCGTTCGGCGGGTCGGATCGCGACGCGAGTCGATTCGCTCGAGCTCTTCGCGCAGAGCCTGGCGGCGGGCGACGTCGTCGCGCTCGAGGCGACGACTGGCGCGGATCGAGATCGTCTCGATCCTGCAGGCGCAGGCGATCCGGGTTGTGGTCGCCAACACGCGCAAGCTGCGCTCGATCACCGAGGCGAAGGCGAAGACAGACCGGCTCGACGCCCGGACGCTGGCACGGCTGCTCGCCTCCGGGTTGCTCGATCAGGTGTGGACGCCCGACGAGCGGACGCGGGCGCTGCGCAGGCTGACCAACCGGCGCGAGCGGCTCGTCCGTGCCCGCACCCGCGCCAAGAATGAGGCGCAGGGCGTGCTCGCGCGCAACCTCTGCGAGCGGCCGCCCGTCACCGACACCTTCGGCAAGGGCGGCCGGCGCTGGCTGGCCCGGCTGGAGCTGCCGCTCGACGAGCGGCTGACCCTCGACGGCTGTCTCCGCCAGGTCGACTTCCTCGACGGCGAGATCGCGATGCTCGACGGCGAGATCGCCAAGCAGGCACTCGCGTGGCCGGAGGTGCTGCGGCTGATGAGCGTCCCCGGCGTCAACCTGCAGACGGCCGCGACCTTCATGGCCGCGATCGGCGACATCGGCCGCTTCTCCTCGCCGCGGCAAGCTGGTCAGCTACCTCGGCCTCGACCCGCGCGTGCGCCAGTCCGGCAACACAGCCGCCCGCCACGGCCGCATCTCGAAGGCCGGCGCCTCCGAGGCGCGGCACATGCTCGGCGAGGTCGCCTGGAAGGTGATGCAGACGCCCGGCCCGCTGCACGCCTTCTTCGAGCGGATCCGCACGCGCCGCGGCCCACAGATCGCCGCGACCGCGACCGCCCGCAAGCTCGCGGTCCTCTTCTGGCACCTGCTCACCCGCGGCGAGGACTACGCCTTCGCACGCCCGGCGATGACCCGCAACAAGATCCGCCGACTCGAGCTGCTCGCCGGCGCCCCAGCGCAGAAAGGACGGCACGGCATCGCCGGCGGCAAATCGAAAGCGGTCTTCGACGCCGAGCGCGAGCTCTCCCGCCAAGCCGAGGCCGCCTACCAGCGGCTCGTCAGCGACTGGCGCTCAACCGGCCCGGCAAAAGCGGGTGCGGGCGCGACACCGGGGCACGCATCTTCAAGGCCCTCGAAGGGCCAAGCCGCGCGGCAGACTCCATAAGCCCCAGGTCTGCGCTTCGCTCCGTCAGTCACCCGCACCCAGCAGAAAGGATCCCACCAGGCACAGCAAGCGTCCACTTGACTTTCATCCGTCGGTCAGCAGTTGCTCGACCTGGATGCCGTGGCGGCGATAGAAGGCGATCGCGCGGCGGAGGAAGCTGATCGCCGTGGTCGTCTTTTGGTCTGCGAGGACCTCAGCGTAGGCGAGACGGCTGTAGTCGTCGACGCAGACGTGGACGTACTCCGAGCCGATCGTGCCGCGCGCCTGGCCGGAGGCGTCCTTGCGGCGCGGGCGATAACGGCCTGGTGGACGGCCGCCGACGCGCTTGCCGGCGCCGCCCTCGATCCGGCCGAGCTTCTTCACATCGATGTGGACGAGCTCACCCGGCCGCGCACGCTCGTACCGGACGGCTGGCTCAAGCCCAAGCCGGCCGAGCCTGCCCAACCCGACTCGGGTCAGGATCCCGGAGACAGTCGAGAGCGCCATCCCAAGCGTCTCAGCGATCTCGGCAGCCGTAAAACGAAGCCGCCGCAGCTTGACGATCGCCTCGATCCGCTCCCCGCTGGTGCGATTGGCGACCCGCCGTGGCGCCGAGGAGCGATCGCGAAGCCCGAGCTCTCCCTCGCAGCGATAGCGACCGACCCACTTGCGCGCACAACGCACACTCACACCGGCGGCCGCAGCAGCCGCCCTCAACGTCCATCCCTGCTCGATCACCCGCTCGGCCAGACGACGCCGACCGCTCCAGCTGAGAGCCGCGTTACCGTGCAGATCCATCCGAGTGCCTCCTTGGGGCTTGAGCTGCCTCGACAGCGCTCAGCCTCCAAGGCGGCCCGGATGGAACCAACGTGCTCAGGAACTACACCTAGGAGGTATGCCGCCTCCGCCGAGAGGATCGCGCCTACGCAGAGGAGCGCCGCCGCTGCGCCGCCGAGGCCGCGCCGCCGGTCGAGACGCTGGTCCGCGAAGTCGGCCAGCGCCCACCCGGCTGCCGCAGCCGCGAACGAGAGGCCGAGCAGCGTGTCGTCGAGCGCAGCGTCGCCGACCAGCGCCTTGAGAAGCGCCGCCGCGAGGAAGGCCAGCCCGCCGAGCCGAAGCGCGGAGCGATAGCGGCCGGAGGCGACGCACGCGAGGCCGACGGCGCACCACAGAGCGGTCACGGCCGGCTGCGCATCGTCGAAGTCGATCGCGAGGAGGGCGAGCGAGGCTGCGTAGACCGCCAATGTCCCCGCCGTCCAGAGCGCGGCAACAGCACCGTACGGGCGGAGCCACTCGAGCGCGCGGACGACCTCGTCGTAGTCGCGGCCGCGCTGGGCCTCGTCGGGGCGACGGGCGTAGCGGCGCCGGAGCTCGACGCCGAGCGCGAGCGCCGCGGCGCCGGCAAAGAGGACGGCGGGGATGCCGCCCGCAGGATCGTGCTCGGCGAACAGCTCGTCCGGGCGGGCCTCGAGCGCCAGGACGTGGGCGAGCGCAAGCCCGGCGAAGGCGAGCGCGGCGAGCCGGAAGCGGGGCTCGCGTAGCCCGGACGCAGCGCCCGCGAGCGCGACGGCCGCCGCGCTGAACGCGAGCACCAGCCAGGTGCCGTCGAGCGCGTCGGCGGCGGCGGCGCCGGCGAACGTGAGCGCCGGCACCGCGAGCAGAGCCGCGAGATCGCGCGAGTCCACGCCGGTGAAGGTGAGCGCCCAGATCAGCGCGAGCCCGGCAGCCGGAGCCAGGAGCCAGACCTGGCCGCCGAGGCCGACCGTGCCGGCGGCTGTCGCGCATACTCCGACGGCGAGCAACATCGCCGCCTGAGGCTCGAGCCGCCACGGCCGTGGCGAGAGCCGCTGCTCCACGACCCCCGCGAGCACGGCGGCGATCCCGACCGCAAAGAGCGAGAGGGACTCGAGCTCGCGGGACAACCGGTGGACGTCGTACTCGAATGCCTTCACGAGCGCGACCGCGAGCAGCACGAGCCCGGCAACACGGACCTGCTGCCGCCGGGAGCGCAGGCCGCCGGCGACCAGCCCGAGCCCGAGCGCCGACCAGAGCGTCGTGACACCGGTCTGCCCGCCCTCGAAGCCGAGCTCGAGCAGCGCGAGCGAGGCCGCATAGACGGCGAACGCGCCCGCCGTCCAGCCTGCGACCGTGCGGACGGTCCCCTGAACGGATCCGAGCGCATCCACGAGACGGTCGAGCGGTGCGAGCACGCCGCCGCTGCGCCGGCGATCGGGCCACTCCCGCGCGAAGACCGCCACGGCGCCCGCCGCGAGTGCGATCGCGCCGGCACTCGCGGCTCCGTCGCCCGGGTGAGGCGTCGAGACCAGCAGGTCGCCGGGACGTGCCTCGACGGTGAGCGCGTTCCCGATGGCGAGCCCGAGATACCCGAACGCCGCGAGCTGGAACCGCCGCTCAGACACATGCGCGGCGAGCCACGCGAGCGCAGCGGCCTCGCCTGCCCAAACGCTGGTCAGCGCGGAGCCGCCGGCGAGCACAGCACTCGCGATCGCCAGCGCGGTCAGCGCACCGATCCCTGCAACAGCGGCGAGACCCCGGAACCGAGGCCGCAGGGAGAGCGCAGCCGCGAGCGCGGCCTCGACTGCGAAGACGACGAGCAGGGCGACGCCGTCGGCGGTGTCGAAGATCCGCGTGGCCGCGGTGGTCGCGAGCACGGACGCCGTGACGACGAGGCCGGCCGGCCCCGGCTCGAGCTCGCCGCCGCCGAGGCGCGCGTGCCACCGTGTCGCAGTGGCGAGATAGAGCAGCCAGAAGGCCGTCGCGACCGCCGCCACGGCAGCCGAGCCCGTCGCCGTGTCCTGCGCGACCAGCAGCGCCACCTGCGGCAGGCCGGCCACGATGCCGAGCACGAGCAGCACGAGCCAGCGACGCTCGATCGCGACGTACGCGGCGGCGGCGAAGACGACCGCCACGAAGCCGGTCCCGAGCGGCGTCACCCCGCCCTGCAACACGACGGCCGCCGGGACGAGCATCGCTCCGATCAGCCCCAGACCCGCGAGCGACTCGGCGTCCCAGCGCAGCGCCGTGGAGGCGCCGACCGCGGCGATCCCGGCAGCGCAGGCGAGCGCAACGAGCGCCGGCAGCAGGTCGTACAGCACCGCGGCCGCGAGCAGCGTCGCGTACGCGCCGGCGATCCCGGCGCCTGCGGCCGTGAGCGCCGAGTACACGTCACCGTAGCGTCGGTGCAGCCAGGCGCCGGCACCGAAGCAGAGCGCCGACGCGAGCCCGCCGCATGCAACCCGGATCTCCGGCCCGATCCAGCCGCGGTTCACGGCCAGCACGAAGAAGAAGACGATCCCGAGCAGCGTCACGACGCCGCCGGCCCACGCGAGCACGCGGGCGCCGAGGAGATCCGACGTCTCGATCGAACGCAGCCGGTCGAGGTACGGCCGGGCGAACGGCTCCGCCTCCCGGGGCTCGAGCCGGGGCGGGGCGGCGGCCGCGACCGGTCCGGGACGACCCTCCGGCGCACGCGTCAACGGCGGCACCGCGAGATCCAGCATCGTCGGGATCGGGATCGGCAGGGGCTCGATCACCGGCTCGGGCTCGACCGCCGCCGGCTCCGTCACCGCCGGCTCCGGCTCCGCCGCAGGCGCAGGCCCGCTGACCCGCGCCGAGACGGTGAGCGCGCGCAGCTCGGCGAGCTCCGACTCGACCCGGCCCAGGCGCCGCTCGAGCGACGCCAGCGTCGTCGCGTCGGCGTTCGACGGCTCCGTGCTCCGCGGGGGCGTGCTCAGGGGACGCCACAGGCGCACGACCGCGAACACGGGCGCCGCGAACGACTCGAGCCACCAGCGGAACGAGACCCACCACGCGCGCCGCGGGGGCCTGGACTCGTCCCACATCTCCCGCACGTCGGGCACGGCGTGCAGCAGCGCCGCGACGACCCAGAGCGCCGCCGCCGGCGCTCCGAACAGCTGGTCGACGATCTCGTAGAGGCTCACGAGCCAGAGCGAGCCGGCAAGCACCGTCCAGGCGGTCGCGAGCCCGCGTGTCCCGCGTCCGTTCATCCGCACCACCCGGAGCAGCCGGAGCCGAGGGAGAGCGTCATCTCCGACACGTGGACCGTCATGCGCCGACTCTGCGCCGAACGGCACGAGGATCCACAGAAGACTCGCCGAGCGGCGCGATTCCGCCGCTGAACGGCGTTGTGCGCCGCTGAACGGGAGCTGCCGGGACGAGGATTGCGAGCGCGGAGAGCATGCGCGGAATCTGCCCCGCAGCACTAACAGGGCGCTAAGAAGCTCTAACAGAACGAAGCACGGGCTGTCTGAACGCGCTGGTCGGCGCGCTGCCGCGTCCTCAGTTGGGCCGGTAGCTCTGCTATCGGCCCGCCCTGCGTCCTTGCATCGCACTCGCCCAGCACGCCCAGCCAGCGCGTGGTCATTCGGTTAGAGCTTCTAAATCCGAGCCGAAGATCTCCTGCTGCCGCGTGAACGGGTACGTCGCCCAGTAGAGGCGCGTCACCGTGCCGTGCTCGTCGCGGACGAGCCGCAGCAGCTCGCCCTGCTCGCGGCCGGAGACCGTGCGGAAGACATCCTCGCCCGCCGGCTCGAAGACCGACGGAGGCCGCTCCTTCGGGAGCGACGCGACCCGCGCCTCGAGGCGGCCGTCGTTCCACGAGAAGACGAACTCGGAGCCCTCGGACCACCAGCGCCCGAGCGCCGACTCGAGCGCCGCGGGCGGCGCCGCCTGCGGGCGCCACTCGGTCGGCTCTTCCGGCAGCGCCTGGAGCGCGGTCTCCGCAAGCTGCAGCGCCAGCAGGTCGGGGTTCCCGCCGGCGCCGTCGTTCATCAGCACGGCGGCGCCGATCTCCCGCTTCGGATGGATGTATGCGCCGGCGAGATGCCCCGGCATGCCGCCGTTGTGGCCGCCGAAGATGCCCTGCTCGCGACGGTAGAGCATCAGCCCGAGACCCCAGCCGAGCGTCCATGCATCGGGGTCCCACATCGTCTGCGGGAACCACATCGCCTTCGCCGTCTCGGCCGCGAGGACCCCCTCCCGGCCCTTCGCGAGCACCGTCAGCCAGGTCACGAGGTCTGTCGGCGTCGCCCAGAGCTGGCCGGCCGGCGCGAACCCCCGGGAGTCGTTGTGCCGCTCGCGCCTGGCCGTCTGCGTGTACGGCGAGACCAGGTACCCCTGGGCGTGCGGCTCCGCCGGGTCGTACGTCGTCCGGGTCAGTCCGACCGGGTGCAGGATCTGTCGCTCGACGTACTCGCGCCAAGACATCCCGGATCGCCGCGCGACGACCTCGCCGAGCAGCGCGTAGGCGAGGTTCGAGTAGTGGTGGCGCTCGTGCGGCGGGAGCACCTGCTCGGTCCGCTCGAGGTCGGCCAACAGCTGCTCGATCCCCGGCGACTCGAGCGACTCCCAGATGTCGCCGTGGGGCTCCCGCTGGAGCCCGGAGAGGTGGGCCAGCAGACGGCGCAGCGTCGGCGAGCCGTGATGCGCCTCGGGGACGTGCCGCTCGAGCCGGTCGTCCAGGTCGAGCTTGCCCTCGTCGCGGAGGCGCATGATCGAGACGGCTGTGAAGGTCTTCGTGATCGAGCCGATCCGGTACTGGTGCTCGGGCGTCGCGGCGGCTTCGTCCTCGATGTTCGCGAGCCCGACCGCCTCGGCCCAGAACACCTCCCCGGCCTGGACGACCGCGGCGGAGACGCTCGGCAGGCGCTCGGCCTGCGCCTCGCGCAGCTTCCGCGAGAGGTCCCGCTGGAGCGACTCAGGCGCGGGCACTGGCACCCAGTGCCTGGGGGATCAGCGCCTGCGGGATCAGCTCTCCGGCGCGATCGACGTGGTCGTCGTCGACACCGAGGTGCGTGACCGCCCGGAGGACGCCCGAACGCCTCGTCATCGAGAGCCCGACGCCGGCGTCCCACAGGTGCGCGAGCGCCTCCGCCTCGGTCAGCCCCAGCGCCGCGACGTCCACCTGAACGAAGTTCGTCTCGGTCGCGTCCGGGTCGACCGGGACGCCGCGCTCGTGCAGCGTGACCGCCAGCCGCTTGGCGCGTGCGTGGTCCTCGGTCAGCCGCTGCACGTTGTGGTCGAGCGCGTACAGCCCTGCCGCCGCGACGATCCCGGCCTGACGCATCGCGCCGCCGAAGGCGTGCTTCTCGCGCCGCGCCCGCGCCATCAGCTCGCCGGACCCGGCGATGATCGCGCCGAGCGGGCAGCCGAGCCCCTTCGAGAGGCAGAGCTGCACCGTGTCGAAGAGGCCTCCCAGCTCGGCGGCCGGGACGCCGCTCGCGACCGAGGCGTTCAAGAGCCGCGCCCCGTCCAGGTGGAGCCTTAGGCCGAGCTCGCGCCCCGTCGCGACCACGTCCCGCAGCTGCTCCGTCGGCCACACCTTGCCGCCCCCGTCGTTGTGCGTGTTCTCCAGCGCCAGCACCGTCGTGCGCGGCGTGTGGCTTTCGTTCCCGGCGCTGTGCGCGGCCCGCACCTGCTCCGGGGTCAAGAGCCCGCGCGTGCCGGTCACCCCCCGTGTCTGGATGCCCGAGAAGCGGGCCGCCCCGCCGAGCTCCCAGACCATGATGTGCGCCGACTGCTCGACGATCAGCTCGCTGCCGCGCTCGCCGAGGATGGCGAGCGCGATCTGGTTCGCCATCGTCGCGGTCGGCAGGTAAACGGCCTCCTCGTGGCCGAGCAGCTCGGCCGCGCGGCGCTCGAGCTCGATGACGGTCGGGTCCTCGCGGCGCTGCTCGTCCCCCACCTCGGCGGTCGCCATCGCCTGCCGCATTCCCGGCGACGGCAGGGTCTTCGTGTCCGAACGGAGGTCGATCACGGCGGAAGGCTATACAGGATCTTGATTCCTTCCTCACAGGCCCTTGCGAGACTCGGTCCGTGGTCGCCACGCCGGCACCGGTCGTCCCGCCCTTCATCCAGCACATCGTCAAGCGCAAGGCCGGAGAGCGCGCCTATGCGCCGACGCGCGGGTTCGGCTACCGCTACCGCTCGTATGCGTGGCGGGGCGGGAGGCTCACCATCCGCCTTGTCGACCCGAGGTACCCCAACGCCGCGAAGCACACGGTGCTCTTCGCCGCCGCCCGCTACCACGGCACCTGCGACGCCGGCAAGCTGAAGACGCTGCAGCTCGACGGCAACCGCGTGTACTGGGACGGCACCACGGCGTGGCGCTGCCTCCGCGGCGTGAAGCTGAGCGCGTCAGGGCCGAACCTTCCCGACGTCGGGCTCGGCCGCTTCGTCTCGCTGGCGAGACGGCTGTAGCGTCCCCGTACCTGGTCGGCGACCAGGTACGGCAGTCTGTGTAACTTGACAGTTACGTAACAGCAGTGTTACAAAGACGGGCATGCAGGCGATGCAGGCCCTCGCAGACCCGACGCGGCGGCGTATCGTCGAGCTGCTCGCCGAGGGCGAGCGCAGCGCAGGCGAGATCGCCTCGGAGTTCCGGACGAGCCGTCCCGGCGTCTCGCGCCACCTGCGGGTGTTGCGCGAGCACGGGCTCGTGCGCGCGCGAGAGGAGGGGCAGCGGCGCCTCTACTCGCTCGACCCGACGCCGCTCGCCGAGCTCGACGAGTGGCTCTCCCGCTATCGGGGCTTCTGGGCCACCCGGCTCGACGCGCTCGAGACGGAGATCCGACGCCGGCGGAAGGAGGGTGCGTGAACCGCGGCGGCGTCCGCGTCCAGCGCCGCTACGACGCGAGCGTGGCCGAGGTGTGGGCGGCGCTCGTCGACCCCTCGAGCCTCGGCCGCTGGCTGGCGCAGGCCGGACGCGTCGAGCCGCGCGAGGGCGGCGTGTTCGAGCTCGACTTCCCGGACCGCGAGCTGACCCGCATGAACGGACGCGTGCGCGCCGTCGAGCCCGAGCGGCTGCTCGAGCTCGAGTGGAACTATCCCGGCGAGCCGCCCTCGATCGTCCGCTTCGAACTGGAGGAGGATGGGGTCGGCACGCGGCTCGCGGTCGACCACCGGGGGCTCGAGCGCGCGGCCGCGAGCGCGTACGGCCAGGGCTGGCATCGCCACCTCGAGCGCCTCCGCGACAGCCTCGGCGTCGGGGATGTCCGTGCCGACGGCGACCGGGCGGCGCTCCGCTACGTGCGCGGCTACGCCGCGACGCCGGAGGAGGTCTGGGCCGCGTTCACCGAGCCCGACTCGATCCGGCGCTGGCTCTTCGCCGAGGCGGTCGTCGAGCCCCGGGCGGGCGGCGCCTTCGAGCTCCGGTGGGGCGAGGACGCCGCGCGCGGCGAGGTGCTGGTCTGGCAGCCGCCGCACGTCTTCGAGGCAAGCTGGGACGAATCGGACGTGGAGTCGGTGCTGCGGGTGGAGATCTCGGCATCCGAGGAGGGGTGCGTGCTCGTCCTCGACCACCGCGGCCTGACGCGCCCCTCCGCGATCGGCACCGGCGCGGGCTGGCACGCGCATCTGGCCGCGCTCGGCGACGTGCTCGGGTCCCGCGGCAAGATCGAGGACCGCTGGCAGGAGCGATTCGATGCGCTGAAGCCGGTGTACGGCGAACTCGTGGGGCGGCTCTGAGCGACGACGTCTACACGCTCCCCGAGGGTCTCCCCGAGCCGGAGGACGACGGCGGCGCGGATCATCTCCTGGGCGCCGAGGTGCCGTCGCTCGTGCTCGAGTCGTCCCTGGGCCCGGTCGACCTGGCGGCGCTCTCGGCGAAGCGCGGCATCCTCTACGTCTACCCGCGCACCGGGCGGCCGGGCCGTCCCGCGCTCGACGGCTGGGACAGGATTCCCGGAGCACGCGGCTGCACGCCGCAGTCGTGCGAGTTCCGCGACCACGCCGCCGAGCTCGCCGCGTTCGGCGCCACCGTCGCGGGGCTCTCCGCGCAGGACCTCGACGACCAGCGGGAGTTCGCCGCGCAGAACCGGATGCCGTTCCCGGTCGTCGCCGACCCGGAGCTGCGGCTGCGCGCAGCGCTCGGCCTGCCGACGATGGTCGTCGAAGCGCTGACGCTCTACAGGCGGCTCGCGTGGGTCGCCGAGCGCGGCCGGATCGTCAAGGTGTTCTACCCCGTCTTCCCGCCGGACCGGAACGCGCAGGATGTCCTGGACTGGCTCGCACGAGAGAGGAGCGACTGATGGCAACCGTGATTCCTTACGTCCTGTACGAGGACTGCGCCGGCGCGATCGACTGGCTCTCGAAGGCATTCGGCTTCGAGGAGCAGCTGCGCTCGATTGCCCCCGACGGCGAGACCGTCTGGCACGCCGAGCTCCAGCTCGGCGGCGCGACGGTCTACCTGGGCGACCCGGGGGACGACTACCGGAGCCCCGCGCACCTCGGCGGAGTGACCGTGTCGCTCCACGTCGAGCTCGACGGAGACGTCGACGCGCACTTCGAGCGGGCGAAAGCCGCCGGGGCGGAGATCCTCGAGCAGCCGGCCGACCAGGAGTACGGCGACCGGCGCTACGCCGCCAAGGATCCCGAGGGCCACCACTGGTTCTTCGCGCAGAAGGTCAAGGACGTCTCGCCCGAGGAGTGGGGCGCGATCACCGCGAAGGCGTCGTAGCGCTCAGAGAAGCACCGCGAGCCCGCGCACCAGAAGGAAGACGCCGATCGTGGCCGCGATCGCCGCGCCCAGCAGCCGACCGTTGCGCGAGAGCCAGTCGTTGAGCCGCTGCACGCGGGCCTGCGTCGACTCGGGCCAGACTGCATACGCCACGAGCGGCACCTCGATCAGCGCAAACATGATCAGGTTGAAGCCGAGGACGAGCAGCACCGACTCGAGCGCCGAGTAGTCGCCGAGCGCGATGTCCTTCAACCCGACCAGGTAGAAGATGCTCGGCAGGTCGAGGAAGATCCCGGCGGCAAAGGCGATCCAGCCCGAGCCGTGCGAGAGCGCCCGCTGCGAGCGGGACGGCGTGCTTTCCGGGGCTGGCCCGCGCATCCGGGCGCGCCGGTGCGCCCGAAGGAGCAGCGCCGCGCCGACGAGCGCGAGCATGCCCGCAACGAGGTTCACCCACGCGCCGACGCTGTGCTCGTGCCCGCCGAAGTTCTCCGGCTGGAGGACGAACACGGCCGCGAGGCCGATCGTGACGCTGATCGAGAGCGCCCCCAGGAGGAAGAACAGCAGCAGCCGTGCGGGCTGCGGACGGCCGAGCAGGATCACGACCACGGCCAGCAGCGTGGGGTAGAACGCCGCGCCGATGGCGAGCACGAGCAGGTCGACGAGCGGGCTCATCTTCGATTACCGAAGCATCCGCCGGGGCCGCGAGACATCATCCGGGTCGGATGACGTTCACGGCCGTCAACCTCGCGATCCGGTTCCTGCTCGAGCTCGGCGCCATAGCGGCACTCTTCTACTGGGGCACGCAGACGGGAGGCGGCGCGGTCAGCTGGCTCCTCGCGCTCGGCGCGCCGGGGCTCTTCATCCTCATCTGGGGCCGGCTGCTCGCGCCGCGTGCCAGGCACCGGCTCCCCATGCGGCAGCGCATCCCGCTCGAGCTCGTGCTCTTCGGGCTGGCCGCCCTCGCCCTGGCAGTCGCCGGGTCGGTCTGGCTCGGGATCGCGTTCGGCGCCGTCGCCGTCGCCAACATCGTTCTGGTGTACGCGCAGGCGGGGGAAGCAGGCGGCGGCGCTACCGTGTCCCGGTGAACACAGAGCTCCTCCAGGAGACGCTGGCCGACGAGCCTGCCTATCGCTCGCGCCAGGTCTGGGAGTGGACCGCGCGCGGTGCGGCCTCCTACGCGGAGATGACGAATCTGCCGGCGAAGCTGCGGGCGCGGCTGGACGAGCACGTGCCGTTCTCGTCGCTGAGCGTCGAGCACGAGGCGGTCTCGAAGGACGGCACGGTGAAGACGCTCTTCCGCACGGAGGACGGCCACCCCGTCGAGGCCGTGCTGATGCGCTACCGGGACGGACGCCGCTCCGTCTGCGTCTCGTCTCAGTCCGGCTGCCCGCTCACGTGCACGTTTTGCGCCACCGGCCAGATGCGCTTCGGGCGGAACCTCGAGCCGTGGGAGATCGTCGACCAGGCGCTTCATTTCAGGCGGCTCGACGCCGTCGACCACTGCGTCTTCATGGGCATGGGCGAGCCGATGCTGAACCTCGACGGCGTCCTCGCCGCGGCCCGGCGCCTGCCCGACCTCGGGATCACGCATCGCCGGACGACCATCTCCACCGTCGGCTGGCTGCCGGGCCTGACGCGGTTCGTCGACGAGGTCGCCGAGCCGATCCGTTTGGCGCTCTCCGTCCATGCCGCCGACCCGGCGCTGCGCGCGCGGATCATGCCGGTGGAGGAGCGCTACCCGCTGGAGGCCGCGCTCGCCGAGTGCCGCCGCTATCACGAGCTCCGGCACCGGAAGGTCTTCGTCGAGTACGTCCTGCTCCGCGGCGTCAACGACTCGCCGCGGCACGCAGGCGAGCTGGCCGAGCTGCTCGACCCGAAGGTCTTCAAGGTGAACCTGATCCCGTACAACCCGACCGGGTTGGACAACAAGGGGACATCCCCCTACGAGGCATCCCCACGCGAGGACATCGAGCGCTTCAAGAGCGTACTGCTCCGCGCCGGTATTCCCGCAACCGTGAGGCTGACCAGGGGTCGCGACATCCAGGCGGCGTGCGGGCAGTTGGCGGTCGAGCGCACTACGGCGTAGCCCCAGCCCCACGTTGTCGCCGATCCAAGGTGCGAACGCGTCGCGACCTCACATTCGTAGGTAGGACGCTCCATTCAGGTCGAGCACCGACCCGCTCGCGAACTCGGCCGCCGGGGAGGCAAGGAAGACCACGGCGGCAGCCACCTCCTCCTTTGTCGCGAGGCGACCTAGTGGGCTTTCGGCCCGGCGAGCCTGGCCCTTCTCGCCGGTGAGCGCATCAGCGGCCATGTCGGTCTCGGTGATCCCGGGAGCAACAGCAGCGACGGAAATCCCGTGCGGACCAAGGGCGCGTGCGAGCGACTGGCCGAACGCGATCAGTCCCGCTTTGCTCGCCCCGTACGCGGGCTGGCGAGGCTCGCCGCAGAACGCGCCTCGCGATGAGACGTTGACGATTCGCCCACCGCCGCCGCGGATCATGTGCTGCACTGCGCACCAGGTCACATTCGAGGCACCGACGAGATTGACGGCAAGTGTCTGCCGCCACGCCTGCTGCCACTCGTCGTATGTCGTCTCCGTGATCGGATGCGGTTCGAAGACCCCCGCGTTGTTCACGAGCACGTCCAAGTTCCCAAGATGAGCAGCCGCCTCGTCGACCATCCGGCGAACAGCATCGGCGTCGCTCAGGTCGGCGCCGACGACCACATGCCCGTCGCCCGATAGCGACGCAGCTACGTCGTGAGCCTTGTCGGCGTTCGCACCGTAATGCACCGCGACCCGATCACCGGCGGCCGCGAACGCGCGCGCAACGGCTGCGCCGATCCCTCTCGATGCGCCGGTCACCAACACTGCGCGACGCCGTTCCATCACTCAGTGACCCCCGAGTTGAGTGTGGAGTAGTTCCCCCATCCTCAGGAGTGTTTCAGGCATGGCCGATTAGCCGGTGTCACACCCGACCGGGATGTACAACGGCTCGTCGCGCGAGGCCATCGCCGCCTTCAAGTCGGTGCTCGACCGGGCCAGGGTGCCGGCGACGGTGCGTCTCACGCGCGGCCGCGACATCGCCGCGGCGTGCGGACAGCTGGCGGCTACGCGCTAGGTGATTTGACGCCACGGCGTTGATCAAGCACGCCGGCCTCCTTCGAGCTCGAACCCCCTCGCGGCGGCGGTTCTCTTCCAAGACCCACTCGAACCAGTGGCATACCGCAGTCTGCGCCGAGCGTGGGGCCCACTGACAATCCTCCGGGCCTAGCGGATCGCGCGAATCTCGATCGTGACCTTGCCGCTACCGCCGACTGAAGCGATCACGGTGCAGGAGTCCGGGCGGCTCATCATTGGCAGCTTCCAGAGGCCAGCGCTGCGACGGCTGAGCGAGTTGGAGGTGATCGTGAAGCCTCGGCTGCAGGAGACGACGAACTGAGTGCTCGACACGTGCCCGGTGGCGCGACCGTAGAGCGCCTTCGGATGCTTCACGTCGGCGCTGATCGACGTGACTGCGAACTGCCCCGACGCGCGGCCGGCCTTGACTAGCTTGCCTGGGAGCGGCTTCGCCTGCGCCGTCACGGCGAGCGCGAGAGTGGCGAGGGCGACGAGTGTGACTTTCATCGTCCGTGTGTCCTTCCTTCGGCTCAGTCGGTGCCGGGCGTAGGCCGCGTCCGTCCCGCCTACGCATTCGTTGGGCATCTCGAAGCCTGCACGATGGAGCTTGCTTGAGCGTCCGCCTGCGTTTACGCGCCGTCCAGCCGCACCAGCATCTTCCCGACATTCTCGCCTTCGAGGAGGCCGATGAACGCCTGCGGTGCGTGCTCGATCCCCTCGACGACGGTCTCGCGGTACTTCAGGCTCCCGTCGCGGATCCAGCCGGAGACGTCGCGGACGAAGTCCGGATAGCGGTCGTTGTGGTCGAAGACGATGAAACCCTGCATGCGCAGCCGCTTCGTCGTGATCATGTGCATGTTCCGCGGCCCCGGGCTCGGCGCGGTGTCGTTGTAGCGGGAGATCGAGCCGCAGGCGACGATGCGCCCGTACAGGCGCATGGCGTGGATCGCCGCCTCGAGGTGCTCGCCGCCGACATTGTCGAAGTAGACGTCGATCCCGTCGGCGAGCTCCTCGCGCAACGACGCCGTCTTGTAGTTGAACGCCTGGTCGAAGCCGAGCTCGTCGCGGAGCCAGGCGACCTTCTCGTCCGAGCCGGCCG
Source organism: uncultured Actinomycetes bacterium (assembly GCA_963704025.1). Taxonomy (GTDB): domain Bacteria; phylum Actinomycetota; class Thermoleophilia; order Gaiellales; family Gaiellaceae; genus CAVPGP01. The sequence goes on from CAVPGP010000002.1 coordinate 487,217, forward strand.
AGCCGATCACGCGTGCGCCCTTGATGCGGGCGATCTGGCCCGCGATCGAGCCGACGGCACCGGCCGCGCCGGAGACGAAGACGGTCTCGCCTTGCTTCGCCTGCCCGATGTCGAGCACGCCGACGTACGCCGTCAGGCCCGGCATACCGAGCACGCCGAGGTAGGCCTCGGGCGGGGCCAGCTCCGGATTCACATTCAGGACGCCGCGCCCGTCCGACACAGCGAGCTCACGCCAGCCGAGCCGGTGCGTCACCCAGTCGCCCTCGGCAAACCGCTCGTTGCGCGACGCGACCACCTCTCCGACGGCGGCCCCCTCGAGGGCCTCGCCGATCTGGAACGGCGGCACGTACGACTTGACGTCGTTCATCCGCGCGCGCATGTACGGGTCGACCGACATGAACGCGTTCCGGACGACGAGCTCGCCGTCCGCCGGATCCCCGACGTCGACCTCGGCGAGCTCGAAGTCGCTGTTACGCGGCATCCCGCCCGGCCGGGCCGCGAGGCGCCATTCACGGCTCTTCACGGCCCGACCCTATCGCCCTCGCGCTACGCGGTCTGCATGAGGCGCGGCGTGCAGCTGGAGCGGCCGCGCTTCTCGAGGTACTGCTGGTGGTAGTCCTCCGCCTCGTAGAAGGTCTGCGCGGGCTCGATCTGCGTCACGATCGGCTTGCGGTGGCTCGCCTGCTCGGCCTGCTTCGAGGCCTCGGCCGCCGCGCGCTGCTCCTCGTCGTGGAAGAAGATCACCGTGCGGTAGTTGTCGCCGATGTCCCAGCCCTGGCGGTTCAGCTGCGTCGGGTCGTGCTTGCGCCAGAAGACCTGGAGCAGCTCGTCGTACGAGATCTCCGCCGGGTCGTACGTGACCTCGACCACCTCGGCGTGTCCAGTCCTGTGCGAGCAGACGTCCTCGTATGTGGGGTTCTCCAGGTGGCCGCCGGCGTAGCCGACGCGCGTGGCCGTGACGCCGTCCAGCTGGCGAAACGCGGCCTCGACGCCCCAGAAGCATCCCGCGCCGAACGTTGCCTTCTTGGTCTCCAATTACTCCTCCTCCAGGTCGAGTGACGCCGAGTTGATGCAGTAGCGCAGCCCAGTCGGGTGAGGCCCGTCCGGGAACACATGTCCCAGGTGGCCGCCGCAGGCGGCGCACGTCACCTCGGTGCGGATCATGCCGTAGGTCGTGTCGTTCTCCTCGTCGATCGCCTCGCTGCTCGCGGGCGAGTGGAATGCGGGCCACCCGCAACCGGAGTCGTACTTGGCCTCCGAGGTGAAGAGCTCGGCCCCGCAGCCGGCGCAGCGATACGTGCCCGGCTCGAAGCTCTCGTCGTACTCGCCCGTGAACGGCCGCTCCGTCCCCTTCTCGCGCAGCACGTGGAACTGCTCGGGCGAGAGCTCGGCGCGCCACTCCGCCTCTGTCTTGCGAACCTTCTCCAATTCACTCCTTTTTCGGGGTCGCCCTACAGTCTCGCCGACCCGCGGATCATTACGCCTGCAAAGAGAAAGCCGCCGGTACCAGAGGCACCGACGGCTTCGTGTTCTCCGAGTAGTGGGCTGCGGCTTCCCACTGCTCTTTGTCTGGTCACGTCGTCTGCGGCCAGCGACGTAACACTGACATTGTCGGCAGTGGGCTCGAGAACCGATTCCCTCGATCGAGTGAAGTCAAGAACCCGGGTGAACCAACCAAAAGGGGACGAGTCAAGCGCTCGCGGTCGAACAGAGTTGGCGCGTCGTCACCGAGCCCGATGCGGCGGGGCTCGAGCGACAGGGACGAGATCGTGAGAGGCGGCCTCCTTGCGGCGGAGCCGCCTCTCACCTAACTGCCCCCCCAACTGCGGAGACTCAGAATGACTGCGGATCACATGAAGACGAGGTTCCGGAACTTCCCAGCCGCGAACCTCATCGCCAAGATCGTTTCTCGCTAGGCGGCACGCCCGAGCCCTCTCCGGAGGGCTCTCCTCTTCTCAGCGGTCGATCGACGCCATGCTGGCGTACCGGTCGCCCGCTGCGACTCCCGGCGGGAACGCCTCGTCGAGGCGGCGAAGCTCCTCCTCGGTCAGCACGACCTCGATCGCAGCGGCGTTCTGCTCGACGAACTCGCGGCGCTTCGTCCCAGGGATCGGGACGATGTCCTCGCCGCGGTGCAGCACCCAGGCGAGCGCGAGCTGGGCAGGCGTACAGCCCTTCTCGTGCGCGAACTGCTCGACGAGCTCGGCGAGCCGCCGGTTCTGCTCGAGGTTCTCGCCCTGGAGGCGCGGATAGTTGCTCCGGAAGTCGCCCTCGCCGAGGTCGTCCGGCGAGCTGAAGCGCCCGGAGAGGAAGCCGCGCCCGAGCGGGCTGTACGCGACGAATCCGATCCTGAGCTCGCGGCACGTGGGCAGGATCTCCGCTTCCACGTCCCGCGTCCAGAGCGAGTACTCGGACTGGAGCGCCGTGATCGGATGCACGGCCTCCGCGCGGCGGATCGTCGCCGGGGCGGCCTCCGAGAGGCCGAGGTGGCGCACCTTGCCCTCCGCCACGAGCTCCGCCATGGCGCCGACGGTGTCCTCGATCGGAGTGTTCCGGTCGACTCGGTGCTGGTAGTAGAGGTCGATCGTCTCCACCCCGAGGCGGCGGAGCGACGCCTCGCAGGCCGACTTGACGTACTCCGGCTTGCCGTTGATCCCGAGCCACGAGCCGTCCTCGGCGCGCTCGTTGCCGAACTTCGTCGCGATCGTGACCTCTTCGCGCCGGCCGGCGATCGCCCGCCCGACGAGCTCCTCGTTGCGGCCGACGCCGTACACGTCGGCTGTGTCGAGGAAGGTGACGCCGAGCTCGATCGCGCGGTGGATCGTGGCTATCGCCTCGGTCTCGTCCGCGGTCCCGTAGAACTCGGACATCCCCATGCAGCCGAGGCCGATCGCGCTGACCTCGAGGTCGCGCAGCTTGCGGGTCTCCATCCGTCCTCCCTCGTCGCTTCCGGGTCGCTCCGGGCAGTGTGCCTGCGCGGCCCAACCCGGCGCGTACCTGGTCGGCGACCAGGTACGGCTCGACGGACGATTTTGCTTTGAGCAGCGATTTACTCGTTGAAACACGGAACGTGTACCTGGTCGGCGACCAGGTACACGGGCCCTAGGCGCCCTTCGGTGCCTCGAGCTGCTGCGCTCCGGCGGCGTGCGGGTCGGGGTGCCGGTCGAACTGATACCTCAGGACCGGTTGCTTCGCGGCCTTCACCTCGTCGACCCGGCGGACCGGACGGGACCGTGGGGCGTCCTTCAGCTTCTGCGGATCCTCCGCCGCGTCACGGGCGATCTGCCTCATCGCTTCGACGAACTCGTCGAGCGTTTCCTTCGCCTCCGTCTCGGTCGGCTCGATCATCAGCGCCTCCGGGACGACGAGCGGGAAGTAGACCGTCGGCGGATGGAAGCCGTAGTCCATCAACCCCTTCGCGACGTCGAGCGCGGTGATCCCGTGGTCGCGCTTCAGGTTCCGGGCGGAGAGCACGAACTCGTGCATGCACAGCCGGTCGTACGGCACCTCGTAGGAGTCCTTCAGCCGCGCCAGCAGATAGTTCGCGTTCAGGACCGCCACCTCGCTCATCTCGCGCAGGCGGTTGCCCCACGAGCGGATGAACGCGTACGAGCGGACGAAGACGCCGAACGGGCCTGTGAACGCGCGCACCTTGCCGATCGACTTCGGGCGGTCGAAGTCGAGCCGGAACCGGTCACCGTCCTTGACCGGCTGCGGCACCGGCAGGAACGGCTCGAGAATGTTCCGGACCGCGATCGGGCCGCCGCCCGGGCCGCCGCCGCCGTGCGGCTGCGAGAACGTCTTGTGCAGGTTGATGTGGACGATGTCGAAGCCCATGTCACCGGGCCGCGAGATCCCGCAGACGGCGTTCAGATTGGCGCCGTCGTAGTACATGAGCGCACCCGCGGCGTGGAAGATCGCGGCGATCTCCTCGACATGCTCGTCGAAGAGCCCGAGCGTCGAGGGATTCGTCAGCATCAGGCCGGCGGTGTCCCCGTCGACCATCTCGCGCAGGTGCTCGACGTCGATGTTGCCGCGCGCGTCGGTGTCGACCTTCTGCAATTCGAAGCCGGCCATCGTCACCGAGGCAGGGTTCGTCCCGTGGGCCGTGTCGGCGACCACGACCTTCCGCCGGTTCGGCTCGCCCCGGTCGGCGAAGTAGGCGCGCATCAGGAGCAGGCCGGTCAGCTCGCCCTGCGAGCCGGCGGCGGGCTGCAGGCTGACGGCGTGCAGGCCGGTCACCTCCTTCAGGATCTCCTGCAGGCGCCACATCAGCTCGAGCGCCCCCTGCGCACCGTCCTCGTCCTGAAGCGGGTGCAGGTTCGCGAAGCCGGGCAGCATCGCCACGCGTTCGTTGACCCGTGGGTTGTACTTCATCGTGCAGGAGCCGAGCGGGTAGAAGCCCGTGTCGACGCCGAAGTTCCGCGTCGAGAGCTGCGTGAAGTGGCGGAGGATCTCCGGCTCGGCGAGCTCCGGGAGACGCGGCCGCGACTTTCGCTGCAGCTCGGCGGGAACCTCCGGCCTCGGCAGGTCGTACGCAGGCAGCGTGTAGGCCGTGCGGCCGGGGACGCTCTTCTCGTAGATCAGCTTCACCGTGCAAGCACCTCCGCGAGGCGGTCGATGTCCGCGGGCGAGCGCTTCTCCGTGACGGCGATCAGCAGCGCGTCGTCGAGCCCCGGGTAGTCGCGTCCGAGCGCGTAGCCCGGGTGGACGCCCTCGGTCCGCGCCGCCTCGATCGCCTCCTGCGCGGGCCGGTCGAGCCGCACCGCGAACTCCTTGAAGGTCGGGCGGTCGCCAGAGACGAGCGGCAGGCCGAGCCGCTCCTTCGCGTACGCGGCCAGGCTCATGCAGGTCTCCCCCAGGTCGCGCAGCCCGTGCGGGCCGAGCCACGACAGGTAGACGAGCCCCTGCAGCGCCAGCAGGGTCTGGTTCGTGGTGATGTTGTGCGTCGCCTTCTCGCGGCGGATGTGCTGCTCGCGAGTCTGCAGCGTCAGGACATAAGCGCGCCTGCCGTCCAGGTCGGTCGTCTCGCCGATGATCCGGCCGGGCATCCGCCGGACGTACTCCTGCTTCGCCGCGAGGAAGCCGTAGTGCGGACCTCCGAAGCTCTGGTGGTTGCCCGCCGACTGGCCCTCGCCGATCGCGATCGCGCAGCCGTAGCTCCCCGGTGCCTCGAAGACGCCGAGCGAGAGCGGGTCGACGTGCGCCACCGGCAGCGCGCCTGCGTCGTTCGCGGCGGCCGCGAGCTCCGGCGCCGCCTCGAGCACGCCGAAGAAGTTCGGCTGCTGGAAGATCACGCAGGCGGCGTCCTCGGCCGCCTCGCGGACCGCCTCCGGGTCGGTCCAGCCGTACTCGTGCGGCACTTCGACGACCTCCATCCCGAAGCCCGGCGCGTACGTCTTCACCACCTGGCGCACCTGCGGGTTCGTCGCCTCGGTGACGACCACCTTCGCGCGGCCTGTGACGTGCTTCGCGACGTAGCAGGCATCGGCAGCGACCGTCGTCCCGTCGTAGCCCGACGCGTTCGAGACGTCCATCCCCGTCAGCTCGCAGATCGCCGTTTGGTACTCGAAGATCGCCTGGAGGACGCCCTGGCTCATCTCGGGCTGGTACGGCGTGTAGGCGGTGAGGAACTCGCCGCGCTGGATCACGGTGTCTGCGATCGCGGGCACGTAATGGTCGTAGATCCCGGCGCCGAGGAACGACAGCTCGACCGAGTTCCGGGCTGCGAGCTCCTCGAGATGCGCCGTGATCTCCTGCTCGGAGAGGGGCGGCTCGAGGTCGAGCTCGCGGTCGAGACGCACACCGGCCGGGACGTCGCGGAAGAGCTCCTCGATCGAGTCGACGCCGATCGCGGTGAGCATCGCCTCGCGGTCTCCGTCGGTCAGCGAGATGTAGGGATTGCTCAAGCTATTGATCCGCCAGCAGCTGCCTGTACGCCGCCGCGTCGAGCAACTGAGCGAGCTCGGCCGGGTTCGTGAGCCGGATCCGGATCAGCCAGCCCTCGCCGTACGGGTCGTCGTTCACCCGCTCCGGCTCGGCGACGACCTGCTCGTTGACGGCGAGGATCTCGCCCGAGAGCGGCGCGATCACGTCGGAAACGGCCTTCACCGACTCGACCTCGCCGTATGCCGTGTCCTTGGCGATCGTGGCACCCTCGTCCGGCGCCTCGTAATGGACGAGCTCGCCGAGCGCGTCCTGCGCGTACCAGGTGACGCCGAGGACGGCCTCGTCGCCCTCGATGCGAGCCCAGTCGTGCTCGGGGTGGTATTTCAGATCGTCGGGGTAGCTCTCGGCGGCGGCCACTCAGCGCTCCTTCGTGTAGATGGGCTTCTCGACGATGCGTGCGCCGCGAGGCCTGCCGCGGACGTCGACCGTGATCTCTGTGCCGGGCCGCGCCCGCTCGGCGGGGACATAGCCGAGGCCGATGCCGACATCGAGCATCGGCGAGTGCGAACCGGACGTGACGCGGCCGCCGCCCTCGATCGGCATCCCCTGGCGCGGAACCGCCCTCTCGGTCATCACGAAGGCCGCGAGCCGCTCTCGCGGCCCCTCCTCCTTGATCCGCCGGAGCACGTGGGCGCCGGCGAAGTCGGTCTCGAGCGCGCAGACCCAGCCGAGGCCCGCGGAGATCGCGTCCGTGTCCTCGTCGATGTCGTTGCCGTGCAGCGGATAGCAGACCTCCAGCCGGAGCGTGTCGCGCGCGCCGAGGCCCGCCGGTACGACGCCGCGTGCGACGACCGCGTCCCAGAGCTCGACGGCGTCCTCGATCGGCGTCATCAGCTCGACGCCCTCCTCGCCGGTGTAGCCGGTGCGGTTGACCATCACCTCGACGCCGTCGAGCTCGCCCATCGCCCAGGTGAACGCCTTGGCGGGCTCCAGGCCGAGCCGCTCGAGCGCGCGCGGCCCCTGCACCGCGAGCAGCGCATACTCCTCGGAGAGGTCCCTGACGTCGGAGCCGGGGATCTCGCGCTCCTTCAGCCATTCGTAGTCGCGGGCGCGGTTGGAGGCGTTGACGATCAGCAGGTAGCGATAGTCGTCCGTCCGGTAGACGATCAGGTCGTCGACGATGCCGCCGTGCTCGTTCGTGAGCAGCGTGTATTGCGCGTCCCCGACCTCGAGCCTGTCAATGTCGTTGGAGAGCGTCTGCTGGAGCAGGTCGCGCGCCTGCATCCCCTCCACCTCGAGCTCGCCCATGTGGGAGACGTCGAAGACGCCGGCGTCCGTCCGGACGGCGCGATGCTCGGGGATGACGCCCTCGTACTGGACGGGCATCTCCCAGCCCGCGAACGGGACCATGCGCGCGCCCGCGGCGAGATGGCGCTCGTAGAGGGGCGTGCGGAGGAGCGTCTGCACCCGGGTGATGCTAACGACCCGTAACCGGCCGCGGCCCCCACTGGAGAGCGGGTCCGCGAATCGGGCGGCAGCTCAGTCGTCCCGGAGGAACGACGGCACGTCGAGCACGTCCGGCAACGAGTCGAAGTCACGGCCCTCAGCACCCGCCGGCACCTCTGTGCCGGCCCGGGCGCGCCCGCGTCGGCGTCCGGCGCCGAAGCCCGTCGCGATCACCGTCACGCGCACCTCGTCCGTGAGCGAGTCGTCGATCACGGCGCCGAAGATGACGTTCGCGTTCTGATCGGCGGCACTGGTGACGACCTCCGCCGCCTCGTTGACCTCGAAGAGGCCGAGGTCGGGGCCGCCAGTGATGTTGAGCAGAATGCCCGTCGCGCCTTCGATCGACGCCTCCAGCAGGGGGCTCGAGACGGCGGTGCGCGCAGCCTCGGTCGCGCGGTTCTCGCCCTGCGAGACGCCGATCCCCATCAGCGCCGAGCCGGCGTCGCGCATGATCGTGCGCACGTCCGCGAAGTCGAGGTTGACGATCCCGGGCACCGTGATCAGGTCGGTGATGCCCTGGACGCCCTGGCGGAGGATATCGTCGGCCATCTTGAACGCGTCGACGATCGACGTCCGCTTCTCGACGACCTGGAGCAAGCGGTCGTTCTCGATCACGATCAGCGTGTCGACCTTCTCCGAGAGGTCGGCGATCCCCTGGTCCGCCTGCTGGGCCCGCCGCCGGCCCTCGAACGAGAAGGGCTTCGTGACGACGCCCACGGTCAGCGCCTCGAGCTCGCGGCCGAGCTCCGCGACGATCGGCGCCCCACCCGTGCCGGTGCCGCCGCCCTCGCCGGCGGTGACGAAGATCATGTCGGCGCCCTTCAGCGCCTCCTTCAGCTCGTCGCGGCTCTCCTGCGCGGCAGCCTGGCCGACGATCGGGTCGGCGCCGGCGCCGAGCCCTCGGGTGACCTTGGCGCCGATGTGGATCTTCACGTCGGCGTCGCACATCATGAGCGCCTGGGCGTCGGTGTTGACGGCGATGAACTCGACCCCGGACAGGCCGGCGTCGACCATCCTGTTGACGGCGTTCGTGCCGCCGCCGCCGACTCCGACGACCTTGATGACGGCGAGGTAGTTCCCGCTGCGATCTCTCATCTGAAGTTCGCTCGACCTCAAGCTTCCATGGAGGTTGGGGTCGTCGAGCGCCTCCTTCCTTCGCCAGAGTAGGGGCAGTTGACGCACCTGTCAACGGGGATCGATGTGCTCTCGATCGGGCTAACGCTCAACCTCAACCTCCGACTTGAGGGTTTGCGGCGGCCACGGGCCGCTCGGGGACGCTGACGTCGAGATACGACCCTGGCCCGACCGCGCCGAGGGTCCGGAGCACGCGGCGGGCGATCGAGAGCTTCAGGCGAAGGTCTCCGGTGTCGCCGAGGCGAAGCTCGAGCCCACTCCGGAGCACGAGCGTCACCTCATCCTCCGAGGCGCGGACGTAGCGCGGCCGGAGCCCGAGGCGGCCGCCGGCGAGCGGCGCGAGAGCGGCCACGGCGCGGGCGCCGCCCTGGTCCTCCACGCGTGCCCCGACGCGAGGCTCCGCGTCCCGGCCGAGCCAGATCCGCGGCAGCGAGAGAAGCGTTCCGTGGGAGACCGTCCGCAGGACCCGGCCGCGCGCCGAGACGACCCAGGACTCTGCCCCCCGGCGGAGGACGGCGACGGGCCGTTCCGGGCGGACGACGACGCGCAGCGTGTGGGGGAACGCGCGGTCGACCTCGGCGGACTCGACCTCCGGCACCTGGTCGGCGAGCGTCGCCGCAAGCAGCGCGGGGTCGATCCTGACGAGGCTCGTTCCCTGCGTGTCCCGCAACGCCTTTCGCACCGCCTTTTCCACCCGCGGCGGTGCACCCCGGATCTCGATCCCCTGGACGGAGAAGACGGCTGTCTCGCGCGCGGCGCCGTAGAGGCCGACCGCAGCGACCAGGAGACCGAGCCCGGCCGCGATCGACCGACCGGAGGGAGCGACCGCGGCGATGCCGCTGCGATGCGGCAGTCGCAGCACCGCGGCACGGGCGGTCGGGCGGCTCCTGCGGCGCGCGGACACGGGGGTCTCTTCGCCGTTTCGCCCGATTGACCTCCCGCCGGGGCCGCTCTAAGGTCGGCTCAAAGGACGAGGAGGACGCATGAGGCGAGCGGCGCGTTCATCCTGCGGCGCCTGCGCGCTGCTTGCAGCGGCGTTGGTGGCCGTCCTGGGCTCGGCCGACGGCGCACGTGCCACGTTCCCGGGGCGGGTCGGGCCCGTCGTCTATTCGAGCGCACGCGGTGGCAGCGGCGACCTGTTCGTCGTCGATCCTTCGACCGGCACGGTGACCCGCGTCACCAACTCGCCCACCGCGGACGACATCGAGCCCGCCTGGTCCCCCGATCTCGACGGCGGCCGAATCGCCTTCGCGAGCACGCGAGGCGGCAACAGCGACATCTACGTGATCGACGCGGACGGCTCGAACGAGCACCAGCTGACGGGCGTCGCCGCGGTCGACACGCAGCCCACCTGGTCCCCCGACGAGAACGCGCACCGGGTCGCCTGGGTCTCCGACCGCGACGGCAACCGGGAGATCTACTCCATGAAGGACGACGGGAACGACAAGCGCCGGCTGACGAACGACCCGGCGGTCGACGCCGATCCCGTGTGGTCGCCCGACGGCAAGCGGATCGCGTTTGCGAGCAACCGCGCCGGCACATTCGACATCTGGGTCATGAACGCGGACGGGAGCGGCGCCCAGCGGATCACGAAGACCGGCGGCGACGAGCGACACCCGTCCTGGTTCCCGAACGGCTCGCTGCTCTCCTTCGACCGGACGCCCGACGGCGGGGCCGGCGATGTCTACCTCGTCAAGCCCGACGGCACCGGTCTCGGACGCCTCACGGTGACGCCGTCCGACGACGTCGAGCCGGTCTGGTCTCCCGACGGACGCAGCATCGCGTTCACGAGCGACCGGAGCGGCGGGCGCGAGCTCTGGGTGATGCAGGCAACCGGCGCAGGGCAGACGCAGTTGAGCGCGGCGGCCGCCCCGGCGGGAGCGGCCGACTGGCAGCGCCGCGTCCCGCTCGACATCACGCTGGTCCTCCCGACCGTCGTCGCCGAAGCAGGCGGGCGGGTGTGCACCCAGGTCGGCACACCCGGCAACGACCAGCTCGAGGGAGGGGCCTATGCAGACGTGATCTGCGGCCTCGGCGGAGCCGACACGATCCGCAGCGGCGCGGGCGACGACGTCGTGATCGGCGGCCCCGGGAGCGACACGATCTCGACCGGCGGCGGTGCCGACACCATCTGGGCCCGCGACGGCGTCCGCGACCGGATCGTGGGCGGTCCCGGGCGGGATCGCGCGCGTGTCGATCCGAAACGCGACAAGCTGTCCGGCGTGGAGGTCCGGTTCTGACCACGAAGCGGCGCACCCGGCGACCGAGCATCGTCGACCGGATCGCGCAAATCCCGAAGATCGCGACCGGAGCCAGCGCGGTCGTAGGGCTGATCGCGGGCATCCTCGGGCTCGTCGCGGTCTTCCATCACGACGGCGGCGGAGGGACGACGGCAACGACGCCGACCGTCGTCCAGCAGGAGGTGCACCTCGACGGCGTCGCGCTGGAGAAAGGGGTGACGCTGCGCGAGTACCTGGAGCGGATCCACAAGCCCATGGGCGGCTACACACACGGCCAGCTCGACCACTCGGGCGTCGTCGCAACGGTGTCGCTGACGGCAGTCGGCCTCGAGGGCAAGGAGCTGCTTCTCAACTGGACGCTGATCGACGACGTGAGCAAGAAGGAGGTCCCCGGCTTTCGCGACCAGCCCGCGGCCCGGATCCGCGAGGGCGGGATGAAGAGCGGCGGCGACGAGGTCTGGGTGCCCGCACCGACCCACCCCGGGCTCTACTGGGTCCTCTTCGAGCTGCGCGCGCTGAACGGATCGCTGATCGACAAGAAGCTCAGCGACCACAGGTTCCGCGTCGCCTAGGGTCACTCCGGGAAGAGCGAGCTGATGCTCTCGCGGCTGTGGATCCGCCGGATCGCCTCGGCAAAGAGCGGCGCCACCGTCACGACGCGCACCTTGGAGCTCAACGGTTCCGGCTGCGTCTCGATCGTGTCGGTCGCATAGAGGCGCGAGATGGGGCTCGCGTCGATCGCGGCCATGCAGCCCGGTGCGAAGACGCCGTGCGTGACGGCGGCGCTGACTGAGTGCGCACCGCGCGCGACAAGCTGCTCGGCAGCCTCCACCAGTGTGCCGCCGGTGACGGTGAAGTCGTCGACCAGGAGCGCGTCCCGGCCGGCGACCTCGCCGATGATCTCCACCACCACGGGTGACTCGTCGTGCGCCGAGCGCTCCTTGTCCGCGATCGCGAGCGGCGCCCCGAGGCGGCGTGCGAAGCGGCGCGCCTTCTTCGCGAAGCCGGCGTCGGGCGAGACGACGACCGGATCCTGGAGCCCGTCGCCTCGGATCGCCTCGCAGAGCGTCGCGGCCGCGTAGAGATCGTCCACCGGCACGTGGAAGAAGCCCTGGATCTGGGGCGCGTGCAAATCCATGGTGACGACACGGTCCGCGCCCGCCGCCTCGATCGCGTCGGCGCACACGCGGGCGCGGATGGAGACGCGCGGCTCGTCCTTCTTGTCGCCCTTCGCGTAGCTGAAGTACGGCACCACGGCCGTCACGGACTCGGCGCTGGCGCGCGAGAAGGCGTCGATCCAGAAGAGGAGCTCCATGAAGTTGTCGTTCGCCGGGAAGACCGTCGACTGGACGATGTAGACGGTCCGGCCCCGAACGTTCTCGAGCACGCGGACGAAGAGGTTGCCGTCGGAGAACCGAAGCGTCTCGCCCGGGCTCACCGGGACGCCGAGGTCGTCGCAGATCGCGCGGGTGAGGACGGGGCTCGCGGACCCGGCGAAGATCAGCGGCTCGTCCGGCTCGTCGCGCCGCCTCCAGGGGAGCTTCACAGCGGCGGCAGCTCCAGGTCGCCGAGGAACTTGACCTCGTGCTCGAGCTCGATTCCGAACTGCTCCTTCACGCGGCGCCGGGCCTCCGCCATCAGTGCGATCGCAGCGGCCGACGTCGCCTCGCCGGCGTTCTCGATGAAGTTGGCATGCATCGGCGAGATCATCGCCCCTCCGATCTTGTATCCCTTCAGGCCGCATTCCTCCAGCAGGCGGCCCGCACCAAGGTCGTGCTCGTGCTCGGGATTCTTGAACACGCTCCCGAAGGTTCGCTTGTTCGTCGGCTGTGTCGACTTGCGCCGTGCGACGAGCTCGGCGACCAGAGCCTTGATCTCGGGCTCGGGGCGCGGAACGAGCCGGAACTCGACCGCGGCGACGACCTGGCCCGGCTCCAGCGCCGAGTGACGGTAGCCGAGGTCGAGCTCGTCGGCCGTCCGCCAGCGGGCACCGGCCGCGTCGACGACGAGCGCGCGCTCGAGGATCCGCGCCCAGTCGACGCCGTAGGCACCGGCGTTCATCTTCACGCCGCCGCCGGCCGTGCCGGGGATGGCGCAGGCGAACTCGAGCCCGCCGAGCCCGGCCGCGCGCGCGCGGTGCAGGCAGACCGCGTTGGGCGCACCGCCGCCCGCGGCGAGCAGCCCGTCGTGCGTCTCGACCTGCGCAAGCCCGCCGCCGAGCTTCAGCACGAGCGCCTCGACGCCCTCGTCCGCGGGCAGGAGGTTCGAGCCGAGCCCGATCGTCTCGACATGGCTCCCACTCTCCTCCGCCCAGCGAAGCAGCTCCTGCAGCTCGTCGACCGACGCCGGCCGCGCGAACCAACGCGCCGGACCGCCGGTGCCGAGGGTTGTGAATCGCGACAGGGGGACGTGCTGCTCGACCTGCATCCGCGTGAACTCGTATCAGCTTCGCATGTTGTTGCCGGGGACGACCGCGTGGTAGACCATGGTGACCCCACAAGGAGGTGCACGATGGCGGCTCTCACCACGCCGGCGGCTCTCGACGAGCTCCGCGCGGCAGTCCGGGGAGACGTGCTCGCACGCAACGATCCAGGGTACGAAGAAGCAAGACAGCTCTACAACGCCTCGATCGACCGCCGGCCGGCGGTGATCGTCAGGTGCCGCGACGTCGCAGACGTCCAGGCGGCACTCGCGGCGGCGCGGCGCGACGGCCTCGAGGTCGCGATCCGCGGCGGAGGCCACAACGCGGCCGGGCTCGGCTCCGTCGACGACGGTCTGGTGATCGACCTGTCGCCGATGAACTGGGTGCGCGTCGAACCGGAGTCGAAGAGGGTGGGCGTCGGCGCCGGGTGCACGCTCGGCGACGTCGATCACGCGACCCATTCCTTTGGGCTTGCGGTTCCCATGGGCGTCCTCTCGACGACCGGGATCGCCGGGCTCACGCTCGGGGGCGGGGTCGGTCACCTGACGCGGCAGCACGGGCTTGCGATCGACAACCTGCTCGGCGCCGACGTCGTGCTCGCCGACGGGAGCTTCGTCCGCGCGAGCGCGACCGAGAACGCCGATCTCTTCTGGGCCCTCCGGGGCGGCGGCGGGAACTTCGGCGTCGTCACGGCGTTCACGTTCCAAGCCCACGACCACACGACGGTGGTGGGTGGGCCGACGCTCTGGCACATCGACGAGGCCGAGGGCGCGATGGCCTTCTATCGCGACTTCATGGCGCAGGCGCCCGACGAGGTCAACGGCTTCTTTGCGTTCCTGACCGTCCCTCCTGGCCCGCCGTTCCCCGAGGAGCTGCACGGGAAGACCATGTGCGGCGTCGTCTGGTGCTTCACCGGCGACTCCGCCGACGCCGAGGAGGCGCTCCGTCCGGCGCGCGAGTACGGGCCGCCGGCGCTCGACGGCGTCGGAGAGGTGCCGCTTCCGGCCCTGCAGGCTGCATTCGACGCGCTCTATCCGCCGGGACTGCAGTCGTACTGGCGCGGCGACTTCATCGCAGACCTCGGCCCCGACGCGATCCGCACGTACGTCGAGCACGGCTCGAACCTGCCGTCGCCGCTCTCGACGGTGCACCTCTATCCCATCGACGGCGCCGCGGGGCGGATCGCTCCCGACGCGACCCCCTGGAGCTACCGGGACGCCAGGTGGGCGCAGGTGATCTTCGCCGTCGATCCGGAGCCGGGCAGCATCGACCGGCTCCGCGACTGGGCGAAGGCGTACTCGGACGCCGTGCTCCCGTACTCGAAGAGCGACGGCGGCGCGTACATCAACTTCATCTCCGACTCGACGGAGGAGCGGCTCCGCGCCTCGTACCGGGACAACTACGACCGGCTGCGGCAGGTGAAGACGGCGTACGACCCGGAGAACGTCTTCCACGTCAACTGGAACATCCCACCCGCGGATTGACCGCCTGTCTGCCGGGCGCGTGTGAGAGGCGCGCCCGGCGAGACCCGCTCAGGACGGGAGAGCCGCCGCGAGCAGGCCCGGCGCCCGGTCGACGTCGCCGGCGCCGATCGTGAGCAGGACGTCGCCGTCCCGGCGGCGCGAGAGCAGATACGCGACACCCTCCTCGACGGTCGGCGTCCAGGCGGGCAGCGCGCCGGCGTCGGAGACCGCGTCGGCCACCAGCTTCCCCGTCACTCCCGGCAGCGGCTCCTCCCGCGCGGGATAGACGTCGGTGACGGCGACGACGTCGGCCGCAGCGAGCGCCTGCCCGAGCTCGCCGGCGAGATGACGCGTGCGCGAGTAGAGGTGCGGCTGGAAGAGAACGAGCAGGCGGGCGCCCGGCCAGCGCTCGCGCGCCGCGGCGAGGGTGGCCGCCACCTCGGTCGGGTGGTGGCCGTAGTCGTCCACGATTGTCGCGCCGTCCACTTCGCGGACGTCGAAGCGACGGACCGCACCGCGGAACCCGCGCAGCACGGGCTCGGCCTCCGCCGGGGGCACCCCGGCGAGCTCCAGGGCCGCGAGCGCAGCGCCCGCGTTCAGGCGGTTGTGCCGGCCCGGCACGGCAAGCTCGAAGCCCGCCGGCTCGGCGTCGCGGACGACGTGCGGGAACTCCGCCAGCCACCGCTCGAACTCCGCGCGCAGGTCCGCCTCCGAGGCGTACTCGGAATGGTGATCCAGCTCGAGGTTCGTGACGACGGCGATCTCCCCGCGCAGGCCGAAGGCCGACCGGTCGGACTCATCCCCCTCGACGACGAGCCAGCCCTCCCCCGCGCCAGCGTTGCCGCCGAGCTGGGG
Source organism: uncultured Actinomycetes bacterium (assembly GCA_963704025.1). Lineage (GTDB taxonomy): Bacteria > Actinomycetota > Thermoleophilia > Gaiellales > Gaiellaceae > CAVPGP01. The sequence goes on from CAVPGP010000002.1 coordinate 502,726, forward strand.
AACCTGCGCCCCGATCAGGAACGCCGGGTCGCGACCCGTCTCGCGCAGCACGAGCGCGATCATCGCCGCCGTCGTGCCCTTGCCGTGCGCACCCGCGACGACGATCGCCCGCCGCAGCGACACGAGCTCCGCCAGCAGCTCACCGCGAGGCCGGCCCGGGAAGCGGTACGCGGACGAGACGATCGCCTCCCAGCCGGCGGGGGCTTCGGGCTCGGGCGAGATGCGGATCTCCGCACCGGCGAGGGCGTCGAGGAACGGCGTCTCGACGCGATCCCAGCCGCCCACCTCCGCGCCCCACTCGCGTGCGAGGCGCGCGTACGCCGAGAGACCGGCGCCGCCGATGCCGACGAACCAGAGCCGCCTACCCGCGAGCAGTTGCAAGCCGGATCAGCTCCTCCGCGACGTCATCGGCAGCATGAGGCCGCGCAGCCTGCAGCATCGCCTCGCTCATCCGCTCGAGCCGTACCGGATCGTCGAGCAGCGACCGGATCAGCTCCGGCACCGTGCCGAGGGACGTCTCGCGCACGACGACGGCGCCGCCTGCGCGCTGGAAGTGCTCGGCGTTCTTCGCCTGGTGGTCGCCGGTCGCGTGCGGATACGGGACGAGGATCGCCGGCTTCCCCGCCGCGGCGAGCTCCCACACCGTGCCGCCGCTCCGCGCCACGACGAGGTCCGCCGCCGACAGCGCGGCGCCGAAGTGATCCGTGTGGGCGAGCAGCTTGTAGTCGTCGCGCCTGACGCGCCGCCGCACCCACTCGTAGTCGCGCTCGCCGGAGAGGTGCAGCACCGGCGGCCCGACCTCGCCGAAGGTCTCGACGGCGAGCTCGTTCAGCGACCGCGCGCCGGCGAGCGCCCCGTAGACGAGCAGCACCGGTCCCTGCGCGGGAAGCGCGAAGAGGCGTCGCGCCTCGTCCTTCGCCATCGTCAAGGAGCGGCGCGGAATCGGCCGGCCGACGACGCGGTACCTCTCGCTCTCACGCCCCTCCAGCGGGTAGGCGAGCAGGACCCGTCGGGCGAACGGCAGGGCGAGCCTGTTCGCGAGCCCGAGGTGCGCGTCCGCCTCGGTCAACGCGGCCGGAATCCTCTTCGTGGCGGCCGCCAGCACCATCGGACCGGCCACGAAGCCGCCGCCGCCGAGGACGGCGTGCGGCCGCCGGCGCTCGAGAATCTCCCGGCAGGCGAACGGCGCCTTGCCGGCCAGCGCGAGCGCACGCAGCAGCGCGAGCGAGGGCCGGCGGGGGAAGCCGCTGATCGCGAACGTGTCGAGCTCGTAGCCCGCCTCAGGGACCAGACGCGCTTCGACGCGATCCGGCGACCCGGCGAACGTCACGCTGACGCCGCGCTCCTGCAGCGCTTCGGCCACCGCGAGCGACGGCAGCACGTGGCCGGCCGTGCCCCCGCTGGCGATCAGGCACCTGAGTCTCTCTGGCTGCTGCACGGTTCGTCGCGATGTTAAGGAGAACCCCGACGGCGGCGAGCGAGACAACGAGCGCCGTGCCGCCGTACGACACGAACGGGAGCGGGATCCCGGTCAGCGGCGCGAGCCCCATCACCGCGGCGAGGTTGACCGCCGCCTGGCCGCACACGAGCACCGTCAGCCCGGCCGCGAGACGCTTCCCGAACGGGTCCTTGCACCGCAGCGCGATCCGCAGCCCCGCATAGGCGAAGAGCGAGAACGCCGCGATCACGGCCGTCACGCCGACGAGCCCGAGCTCCTCGCCGACGATCGCGAAGATCATGTCCGTGTGCGCCTCGGGCAGGTAGAAGATCTTCTGCACGCCCTGGCCGAGGCCGACGCCGAAGACGCCGCCGGAGCCCATGCCGATCATCGCCTGCACGATCTGGAAGCCCGCGCCCTGCGCGTCGTCCCACGGGTTGAGGAAGGCGAAGACGCGGGCTCGCCGGTACGGCTCGTACCAGATCGCGAGCACGCCCAGCGTCGCCGAGATGGCGAAGGCGCCGCCCAGCACGGGAATGGGCGCCCCCGCCACGAGCAGCATCCCGCCGAGCATCACGAAGAGGGAGATCGTCGTGCCGAGGTCGGGCTCGGCGAGCAGCAGGATCGCGAACACCCCGGCGAGGAGACCGATGGGCCGCGCCAGCTCCTTCAGCGTCTGCGGCGCCCGGCGGCGGGAGAGGTGCGCCGCGGCCCAGACGCAGAACGCGAACTTGGCGAACTCGGAGGGCTGGAACGCGGCCGGGCCGAACGAGATCCAGCGCCGCGCGCCGTTCACGGTCGTGCCGATCGCGAGCACGGCCACCAGCAGCCCGATGCCCGGCGAGCACGAGCCCGGGAGCGAGGTGCTTGAGGGCGCGGAAGTCCCAGCGTGCGGTGAGCAGCATCGCCCCGATGCCGATCAGCGCGTAGACGCCCTGGCGCTTGAGGTAGTAGCTCGGGTCGTTGCCGCCGACGGCCGCGGCAGCCGATGTCGCGCTGTACACCATCACGAGGCCGAAGGCGACGAGCCCGAGCGTGACGAGGATCAGGAGCCTCGACTCGAGCTCCCCGCGCTTCACGACATGCTCCTCATGTTCTCCTCGACGAGGTTTTCCTCGCTGGGTTTTCCCTCATCGGGAGAGGTTCGCCACCAGCCTCCTGAAATCCTCGCCCCGCTCCTCGAAGTTCGCGTACTGGTCGTAGCTCGCGCAGGCCGGCGAGAGCAGGACCACGTCGCCTACGCGGGCCTCGGCCGACGCGAGCTCGACGGCGCGCGCGAGCGTCCCGGCGCGCACCGCTCTCCCACCGAGGACCTCCGCCAGCCGGTCGGAGGCGTCGCCGACGAGAAACGCGCGCCGCACGTGCGCGGCGAGCGGCTCGAACGGCTCGCCCTTGAGCGAGCCGCCGAGGATCACGAGCGCGTCCGGGTAGGCGGCGAGCGCGCGCAGCGCGGCGGCGACGTTCGTCGCCTTGGAGTCGTTGACGTAGCGGACGCCGTCGACCTCGCCGATCGGCTCGAGCCGGTGCGGCACGCCGGGGAAGGTGCGCAGTGCCTCGGCGATCGCGTCGTCGCCGATCCCTGCGGCTCGCGCGGCGGCGGTCGCGGCCGACGCGTTCTCGCGGTTGTGCGCGCCCGGTATCAGCGGCTCGGCCGGCAGCGGGTCGTCCGCGGCGAACTCGACGGTCGACAGTTCCGGCCCGGGTAGGTGCAGCCCGCGCGGGACGACCGCAGTGTCGGCCCGCTCGAAGATGCGCAGCTTCGCCGCCCGGTACGCCTCGTAGCTCCCGTGCCGGTCGAGATGGTCTGGCTCGAGGTTGAGCAGCACGGCGACGCGGCAGCGCAGCTCATGCACGTCCTCCAGCTGGAACGACGAGAGCTCGCAGATCACCCAGTCGGCCCTCTCCACGCCCGTGAGCGGGGCGCCCACGTTCCCGGCGACCGCGACGTCCCGGCCGGCGGCGCGGAACATGGCGCCGATCAGCTCCGTCGTCGTCGTCTTGCCGTTCGTCCCGGTGACGCCGACGAGCGCACGCTCGGGATGCAGCCGCCAGCCGAGCTCGACCTCCGACCAGACCGGAATCCCGCGGGCGCGCGCCGCAGCCACGAGCGGGCGCTCGCCCGGGACGCCGGGGCTCTTGACCAGCACGTCGACGCCGTCCAGGAGCGCGAGCTCCTCCTCGTTGCCGAGCGACCGGTCGACGCGGACGACCTCGTCCCCGCGGCGCTCCAACGCCTCGCCGGCGGCGACGCCCGACCGCGCGAGGCCGTAGACGAGGTACCTCACCTCAGTGCGGGACGGCGTAGTACTTGTAGAAGAGCGCGAAGCCTGCCGAGCAGAGGATCGCGGTCACGATCCAGAAGCGCACCACGATCTTCGTCTCGGACCAGGCCTTCATCTCGAAGTGGTGGTGCAGCGGCGCCATCAGGAAGATGCGCCTGCCCCAGTACTTGAACGAGAAGACCTGCAGCATCACCGACACCGCCTCGATCACGAAGATCCCCGCGATCAGCACGAGCAGCAGCTCGACCTTGAGCATGATCGCAGCGCCCGCGATCGCGCCGCCGAGCGCCATGGCACCGGTGTCGCCCATGATCACTTCGGCGGGGAACGCGTTGAACCAGAGAAAGCCGATCGCCGCACCGATCAGCGCCGCGGCGATGATCGCGATGTCGAGGCGCGTCTCGATCCGGCGCGACGGAACGATCGCGGAGCGAAGGTAGTACGTGACCGACATCGCGGCGACGGCGAAGAGAGCGATGATCGACGTCCCGGCGGCGAGCCCGTCGAGCCCGTCGGCGAGGTTCACGCTGTTCGCCGTGCCGGCGATGATCAGGAACAGGAGCACGTACCAGCCGTAGGAGAGCGGCAGCCAGTAGTCCACGACCGGAATGTAGATCGCGTGGCGGAGCTGCTGGTGGTTCGTGGCGACGGCGACGGCCGCGGTCGTGAGCGCGAGCAGCAGCATCTTCCAGCGGCCCGGCAGGCCGAGCGAGCGCTGGTGGGTCAGCTTGATGAAGTCGTCGATGAAGCCGATGGTGCCGCAGGCGACCGCCGTGAAGGCGACGGTCAGCGCCGGCAGCGTGCGGAAGGTCAGGGGTAGGAATGCGATCAGCGCGGCGAGCAGGATCAGCACGCCACCCGCGGTCGGCGTCCCCTGCTTTGCCGCGTGATGCGCCGGCCCCTCGACGCGGATGTGCTGGCCGTACTCCTTGCGGCGCAGGAACCTGATGAAACGGGGGCCGATCACGATCGAGATCACCATCGCGATCAGCCCTGCGAGCAGGACACGGACCATTAGTGGCTCAAGTTCGCCGCGACTGCCTCGAGTCCCATCGAGCGGGACCCTTTCACGAGCACGACGTCGCCCGGCCGGAGGACGTCCTGTACTGCCGCGAGGCCCTCGTCGAGGGTGGGCGCCCAGCGCGCCGGGACGCCGACGGCCCCCTCGACGTAGCCGCGCGCCAGCTCGCCGATGGCGACGAGCTCGTCCACGCCGAGATCCCTCGCCGCCTCGCCGACCTCGCGGTGATACGCGGGCCCGTCGGCACCGAGCTCGGCCATGTCGCCGAGCACCGCCACGCGCCGGCCGCCGTTGCCTCGCTCGGCCGACAGTTCGGCGAGATGGGCGAGAGCGGCCCGCATCGAGACGGGGTTCGCGTTGTAGCAGTCGTTGATCAGCACGCCGCCGCCCGGCAGCGGCAGCTCCTCGCCGCGAAGGGCCGAGAGCTCGACGCGCAGCGCGCCGTCCTCGATCGGCAGGCCGAGCGCGTCCGCTGCGTGCAGCGCGGCGAGCAGGTTCTGCTGGTGGTATGGCGCGGTCAGGTTCGTCGTCAGGCGGATGGTGCGGCCGCCCACGTCGAAGACGCCGGGCTCCTGGACGGCGCCGAACCGCCTCACATGTACCTGGTCACCGACCAGGTACGGATCGAGGAGCGGGTCGTCCGGGACGACCGCGACGCCGCCCGGCGGCAGCGCGTCCAGCAGCTCGGCCTTGGCGCGGGCGACGTTCTCGACCGTCTCGACGAGCTCGAGGTGCACCGGCCCGACGTTCGTGATCACCGCGATGTCCGGCCGGGCGATCTCCGCCAGGTAGGCGATCTGTCCGAGTCCCCGCATGGCCATCTCGCTGATGCAGATCTCGGTGTCCGGCTCGAGCCGGCAGAGGGTGAGCGGGACGCCGAGCTCCTGGTTGAAGTTGCCCTCGTTGGCGATCGTCCGCGCATGCGGCGCACAGAGCGCGGCGAGGATGTCCTTGGTCGACGTCTTGCCGGTCGAGCCCGTGATGCCGACGACGCGCGCCGAGGACCGGCCGCGCACGGTCCGGCCGAGCCAGGCGAGCGTCTCGTGTGCGTCGCGCGGCGCGAGCACCGCGACGGCGCCGCGCGCGAACGCGTGCTTGGCGTAGGCGCGGCCGTCGCCCACGACGACGAACAGGTCGCCCTCGTCGATCCGGCGCGAGTCGATCTGGACGCCCGTGACCTCGTCCGCCCACGGCTCCCGCAGCAGCTCGCCGAGCGGCTCCAGCTCGTCGATCGCGATCGGAATCATGCGTGCGCCCCCAGGCGCCGTAGCACGTCGCGTGCGACCTGCCGGTCGTCGAACGGATGGATCTCGCCTGCGATCTCCTGCCCTTGCTCGTGGCCCTTGCCGGCGATCACGACGACGTCGCCCTCGCGCGCCCCGTCGAGCGCCAGCTCGATCGCGGCGCGCCGGTCCGGCTCGACCTCCAGCTCCGGTGCGCCCGCGAGCACCTCGTCGATGATCGTCTGCGCGTCCTCGCTGCGCGGGTTGTCCGAGGTGAGGATCGCCCGGTCGCTGAGCGCAGCCGCGATGCGGCCCATCACCGGCCGCTTGCCCCGGTCGCGGTCGCCGCCGCAGCCGAAGACGCAGATCACCCGGCCGGCGGCGAGCTCCCGCGCCGCCCGCAGCACGTGCTCGAGCGAGCCGGGCTTGTGCGCGTAGTCGACCAGCACCGCGAACGGCTGGCCCTCGTCCACCTCCTCGAAGCGGCCCGGAACCCCGCGCACCGACTCGAGCCCGCGCCTGATCGCGTTCTCATCGACGCCCATCGCGCGCGCCGTCGCGGCCGCGACGACGGCGTTCGCGTGGTTGAAGGACCCGCGCACCTGCAGCTCGGCGTCGAGCGGCTCGGTCGGGTCGACCCGGATCGCCGCCGGGAGCTCGTCCGCGAGGCGCCGCCCGTACTCGTCGGCGATGTTGACGACCGCGAGGTCGGCCTGGTCGAAGAGGCGCCGCTTCGCGTCGAAATACGCCTTCATCGTCCCGTGGAAGTCGAGGTGGTCCTGGCTCAGGTTCGTGAACGCCAGCACCGCGAAACGGGTGCCGTCGAGGCGGTGCTTGGCCTGGGCGATCGACGTGGCCTCCATGGCGACGGCGGTGTTCCCCGCGTCCAGCATCTGTCGGAAGAGCCGCTGCAGGTCGATCGCCTCCGGGGTGTTCAGGTCCGCGGGCAGCTGCTTTCGGCCGACGCGGCGCTCCAGGTTCGTCAGCAGGCCCGGCCGGCGGCCCACGGCCTGGAGGATCGCGTGCAGGAAGTACGTCGTCGTCGTCTTCCCGGCCGTGCCGGTGACGGCGGCGACGGTCAGCTGCCGGGTCGGGTCACCGAACGCCTCGACGGCGGCCTGCGGCATCGCGCGGCGCACGTCCTCGACGACAAGCTGCGGGACGTCGACCGAGAGCTCACGCTCGACGACGAGCGCGACCGCGCCTCGCCCGACGGCTTCCGCGGCAAGCTCGTGCCCGTCCACGCGGCTGCCGGGGACGCAGAAGAAGAGTGTTCCGGGCGCGACGCCGCGCGTGTCGTAGGCGAGGTCGGCGATCTCGACCTCGTCGCTGCCCAGAACGCGCGCCGCCGTGACCGCGGCGAGCCGCCGGAGTTCCATCGCCAACCGACTCTAGCCAGACGGTGCGGCCGTCTGCGGCGCGTCCGGCGGGATCTCCAGGTACTGGAGGTCGAACTTGGCGATATCGCGGAACGCGGGCGCCGCCACGACGCCGCCGAAGATCGCGCCGTGCGGCTCGTCGACTGCCACGAGGACGATCAGCCGCGGGTTCGTGGCCGGCACCATGCCGACGAACGAGGCGACGTAACGGCCCGTCGCGTAGCCGCCTGTCCGCGGGTCCGGCTTCTCGGCGGTGCCGGTCTTGCCCGCGACGCGGTAGCCGGGGATCGCCGCCAGGGTGCCCGTCCCCTCCTTGACGACGTTCGTGAGCATCGCCTTCAGCTCCGCCGCGATCGTCGGGGACACCATCCGGCGCCTGGCGACCTTCGGGCGCTTCCTGCCGGAGATCCTCTCGACGAGGTGCGGCTGGTGCCAGACGCCGCCGTTGGCGATCGCGGCGTACGCCGCCGCCATCTGCACGGGCGTCACGGCGATGCCCTGGCCGATCGGCACGTTCCCGATCGTCGAGCCCGACCAGGGCTCGGCGGGCAGGATGCCGGCGCTCTCGCCGGGAAAGTCGATCCCCGTCGCCTTCCCGTAGCCGAACCGTCCGATCCAGTGCTTGAGCCGCGTCTCGCCGAGCTTCTCCGCGAGCGTGATCGCGCCCACGTTCGAAGACTGGGCGAGGATGCGCGCGACCGACATCGTCTCCGTCCCGCGCATCTCCGCGTCGTGGATGACACGGTCTGCGACGCGGATCGAGTACGGCAGCGTGAACCGGGTCGAGGGCGTCACGAGCCGGTCGGAGAGGACGCCGGCGACAGTGACGAGCTTGAACGTGGAACCCGGCTCGTAGACGTCGGTGACCGCGTGGTTCTTCGTCCGCTCCGGCGGTGTCCGCCCGAAGGCGTTCGCGTCGAAGCCGGGCGCCGAGGCCATGGCGAGGACTGCGCCGGTGCGGGGGTCGAGCACGACCGCGGTGCCGCTCTTGCCGCGCCAGTCGTGGACCGTCTGGCGAAGCACCGCCTCGGCGTTCGCCTGGATCGTGTGGTCGATCGTCAGGTAGATGTCGCGGCCCTCGCGCTCCGGCGTCGACGAGATGGTGTCGATCGCCCGGCCGAAGGGATCCTTGACCACGATCTGCTTGCCCGCCGTGCCGCGCAGGTATCGGTCGTACTCGAGCTCGAGCCCGGCGATCCCCGTGTTGTCGACGCCCGCGTAGCCGAGCACGGCCGAGGCGACGCTCGACTGCGGATACGCGCGCCGCTCCTCCGGGTAGAAGCCGAGCCCCGGCAGGCCCTTGGCCTCGAGCTCCGCGGCCGCCTTCGGGTCGGCCTTCCGTTGCACGTAGAGGAACGCCGTCGAGCGATCCTGCAGCTGGGCGTAGAGATCGTTCGCCCGGACGCCGAGCGCCGCGGCCGCGTCTGTCGACACCGCGCGCGCGTCCGTCACCTGGCGCGGGTCGGCGTAGACGGTCGTCGTCTGCTGGCCGATGGCGAGCTGCACGCCCATCCGGTCGAAGATCGTTCCCCGGCCGGCCGCGATCGTCCGCACCTCGCGGTGCTGCGCGGATGCCTTCTTCGAGAGCGTCTCCGCCCGGACCGCCTGCAGCCACGCAGCCCGGCCGAGGGTCGCGGCGAAGGCGAGCAGGAAGACGACGAGCAGCAGGCGGATTCTGCGATTCGCCTGCTTCTGGCTCACCGGAGGCTCACTTCCCGAGCTGGATGTACGTCGTCTCGGCGGGGTCGGCCGGGACGAGCCCGAGCCGCCGCGCTGCCAGCGACTGGATCTGCGCGTTCGCGGCCGCGCTCGAGATCTGGGAGGCGAGGCCGGCGTTCTCGGCGCGGAGCTTCGTCCGCTTCTCGCCCAGCGAGTCGAGGCGCAGGTTGAGCTGCAGCACCGCCACGTTGAGGGCGACGACGCCCGCCAGCAGGATCGCCCCGAGCACGATCCAGTGGGCGCCGCTCGTCATCCGCTTCGGGCGCGCCCTGGCCCGCGTCTTCGCGGCCGGCGGCCTGCGGCGCGCCCGGGTCCTGGGGACGTCGGAGACGGCTTCCTGGGACCAGCTAGCCAACCTTCACCGCCGTCCGCAGGCGGGCCGACTGAGCGCGCGGATTCGCGGCCGTCTCGCGCGCGCTCGGCCGGACCGCCTTGCGCTCGAGTGCCCGCATCTCCGGCTCGTGGCCGCAGACGCAGACGGGGAAGTCGGGCGGGCAGATGCAGCCGCGCTCCTTGTCGCGCAGGAACCGCTTCACGATCCGGTCCTCCAGCGAGTGGAAGGAGATCACCGCGAGCCGGCCTCCCGGGCGGAGCATCTCGAAGGCGGCCGGCAGCGCGGCCTCGAGCGCGCCGAGCTCCTCGTTGACGGCGATCCGCAGCGCCTGGAAGACCCGCTTCGCCGGGTGCCCCTCCCCGAAGCGCGCGGGCGCCGGGATCGCGGCCTTGATCGTCTCGACAAGGTCGCCTGAGCGCTCGAACGGCTGCTGCCGGCGCCGGCGGACGATCGCCCTGGCGATCTGGCGCGCGTACCGCTCTTCGCCGTAGCGGTGGAAGATGTCGGCGAGCTCCCGCTCGTCGAGCTCGTTGACGAGCTCCTTCGCCGAGACGTCGGCCGACGGGTCCATGCGCATGTCGAGCGGCGCGTCGACCGCGTACGTGAAGCCGCGGTCGGGCCGGTCGAGCTGCATCGACGAGATGCCGAGGTCCATCAGGATCGCGTCGGCGCGCACGCCGTTGCCGGCGAGCTGCCGGAGGACGAGCGAGAAGTCGCCGCGCAGGAGCCGCGCCTGCACGCCCGTCTGCTTCTTGAAGCGGTCGAAGTAGGGCCGCACATCCGGGTCGCGGTCGATTGCGATGTACTTGCCGCGGCCCTGCAGGTCGGCCGCGAGTACGGCGGCGTGCCCTCCCGCGCCGAAGGTGGCGTCGACGACCGTCTCGCCCGGGTGCACGGCGAGCCGCTCGCGCACCTCGTCCGCGAGGACCGGGACGTGATCAGTCGCGCTTGGCCGCAAGACGTTCGGCAACATGCTCGGCACTCCCTTCGACCTCCTTCAGGTGCTCCCGCCAGGAGGCGCGGTCCCAGATCTCGACGTGGTCGTAGACGCCGGCGACCACGACCTCGCGGCTGAGCCGGCCGCTCTCGATCAGCGCCGCGGGGAGGTTGATCCGCCCCTGCCGGTCGAGCTCCGCCTCGGCGGCGCCGGAGAAGAAGAACCGGTTCATGACGCGACCCTCACGGCTGAGCGGGTCGAGCTCACGAAGATTCGCGACGAGGCGGTCGAAGTCCGGACGCGTGTACGCGTACAGGCATCCGTCCATCCCCCGCGTGACGACGACTCCGTCCGTGAACGACTCGCGGAACTTCGACGGCAGCGTGAGGCGGTTCTTGTCATCGATGGTGTGTTCGAACTCACCCAGTAGCATGGTCCACTTCGCCCCACAGTAGACCACTTTCCCCCACTTGTCCACCCTTGAAACGTCATTTCTCTCGACCCCGACGCGTGCGATGCGCGGCGCCGGACCGACCGGCAGCTACCGGGCGGACGCCGCGGCAGACGCGCGTCCGCGGCGCCGCGGACGCAGGATCAGGCGGACTCGGCGGCGGTGGCCGGAGCCAACTTGTCGCCACGCGCCCGCAGCACGCCGACGATGGCGATCACCAGATAGCCGAACGCCGCCACACGCGGGGCCACGATCGCGAGCACGATGACGCCGGCGTAGAAGCCGATGCTCGGCGTCGTAGCCACCAGGATCGCATTCACCTCTTCGTCGCTCACCTCGGGCCTGAGCAGGGAGCGGTCGCGCGCGACCACGCCCCAGAGGGAGCTGAGCACCAGCGAGATGGCGAGCAGCGAGGCGCCGTAGAAGATGACCGCGGCGCGCTCGGCGTCCGGCTCCCGAATCGCCTCGGCCACGAGCCTCGTCGGGTACGGCAGAAACGAGACCGCCATCAGCAGCAGCAGGTTGAGCCGCATGACCTGGTCGTTCGCGTACTGCAGGCGGCGAAAGATGCCATGGTGGGCGAGCCAGATCCCGCCGATGGTGAGGAAGCTCGTCGCGTAGCCGAGATACGCGGGCCATTCATGGACGATGCCGCTCCACAGGTCGTCGAATGCGGTCGGAGGAACGCGGATGTCCAGCACGAGGAGCGTGATCGCGATCGCGAAGACGCCGTCGCTGAACGCCTCGGTCCGCCCCGTCTCCCATCGGTTGCCCACGGCAGCCGGTTCGACGCGGGCGCGACCGCTCCTGTCGTCCCGGCAACCGGCGATCCGCCTAACAAGCGCGCCCGGCCGGCGTCCGTAGGCGTCATGGAGACGGTGCCGTTCGACTCCCGGCGCTGGAGCTGGGGGGACGCGGAGCCGACGCCGACCGAGCACCTCGGACGGCAGTGCGTCCGCCTGGCCGACACCACGGCGATCCTGCAGGACGTCGAGCTCGCCGACGGAGCGATCGAGCTCGACCTCGCGGTCGGGTCGGAGCGCGGCTTCCCCGGCGTCGTCTGGCGCGTACACGACACGGAGAACTTCGAGTCCTTCTACGTGCGGCCCCATCAGGTCGGGAATCCCGACGCCGTCCAGTACACGCCGGTGTTCAACGGAATCTCCGCGTGGCAGCTCTACCACGGGACGGGTTTCTGGGCGCCGATCGAGTTCCCGATCGACGACTGGTTTACCGTTCGCGTCGTCTTCTCCGGCGCGCGGGGCGAGGTCTACGTGGGCGACTCGGACGAGCCGTCGCTCGAGATCCCGGAGCTCAAGCTGCCGGCCGAGCCGGGCCGCGTCGGGATCCAGGTCGGCGGGCCCGACCTCCACGTCTCGCGGTTCGCCCACGGCCGCAGTGCCACGTTCACGAGACCTGCGCCGCCGCTGCGCCCGCCGATCGACGGCGCCGTGCCGGCCTGGTGGATCTCGGACGCGCTCCCCGAGGCGGAGACGGGCGCTCCCGTCCTCGACCCGGGCCGACTCGAAGAGAGGACGTGGACGCAGCTGCGGAGTGAGCCGTCGGGGCTCGTCGACCTGGCCCGGGTGAACGGCATCCACGGCGATCGAAACACGACGTTCGCGCGGGCGGTCGTCCACTCGGCCCGGGCCCAGACGAAACGGCTCGAGCTCGGCTTCAGCGACCGCGCCGTCGTCTACCTGAACGGCCGTGCGCTCTACTCCGGCGACGACACCTACCGGTCGCGCGACTACCGCTTCCTCGGCAGCATCGGCTACTACGACACGCTCTACCTGCCGCTGGGAGAAGGGGAGAACGAGCTGGTGGTCGCCGTCTCCGAGGACTTCGGCGGCTGGGGCGTCCAGGCGCGATTCCCGGATCTCGACGGCCTTGCCTTCGACTAAGCGCGATGCCGGAGCTACTGCGTCGTCGGCGGCGGCGCGGGCGGCGGGCGGAGCACAGCCTGCACCTGCTCCACGTGCTGGCGGATGACCGCCGTCGAGTAGCCGAGCTGGTCTCCGCTCGGAGGCGGCGAAGACAGTCGCAGCGTCCGGTCGCTCTCGAGCGCCCCCGCCAGGGCTTCGAGGCTCGCCCGCAGGCAGCCGACCTCGGAGCGCGCCGGCTCGTCGTTCGTTCGTGCCTCGAGCGACCGCGCTTCCGTTGCGAGCGCCTCGATCTGGCCCGTGACGACCGAGCCGCGGGCGAGCACGGCGTCGAGGGCGAGAAAGCAGCGACTCCGGAAGTCCTCGACGCTCGCGAGGGAGGCGGCGTCTGCGGCCTTGTGCCGCCGCGAGATCACGACCCCGATCACGACCGCGAGCAGGAGCGCCGCGCCGAGGACGATCCAGCCCCAGGGCCCGTCGCTCGAGGATTCGCCGCCGGAGGTCGTGGTGGGAGTCACCTGGATGATCGTCGTGTGCGACTCGGTCTCGGTCTGCGTTTCGGTCTCGGTCTGCGTTTCGGTCTCGGTCTGGGTGACGGTCTCGGTCGGCGTCGGCTCGGTGGCAGTCGGCTCGGTGGCAGTCGCCGTCGGCGCGGTAACGGTCGGCGTTGCTTCCGTTCGTGTCGTCTCCGTCCGGGTCGTCTCGGTCTGGGTGGGCGCCTCGATCCCGGTCGTCGCCGGCCTTGTGGCAGCGAGTCCCGTCGCACCCGTGAGCGCGCTGCCGTCGCCGGAGCCGCCGCAGCCCGCGAGCAGGCCGCACGCGACGAGGGCGAGCAGCGCGGGGAAGGTGCGGGACGGAGTCATCGCGGCATCGGAGCAGCGTGCCCCGTCGGCCGCATCGTCCTGATCGGATGATCGGGCGGGTTGGAACCTTCAGCCGCCGAGCTGGGCCGCGTACGGCCCGCGTCCGGTCAGGACGGCGGCGCCGCACCCGGCCGCGAAGGCAAGCGCCTCGTCCTGGTCGTCGCCGCGGGCGAGTGCGAACGCGAGCGCGGCGCCGAACGAGTCGCCACAGCCGTACGTGTCCTCGATCGCACCGGGCAACGGCGCCGCCCGGTACGGGCCGCCGGGCTGGGCCCAGCCGCCCAAGGCGCCCGCGGTGGTGACGACGAGGCGGGGAACCGGATCGAGCTCCCCGGCCGTGTACCGCTCGCCGGCGTCGCCGCCGCTCCCGACCAGCAGGTCGAGCTGGACTCCGGCTGCGCGTAGGGTCTCCAGCTCGCGGGCGGTCGCCGCGAGAAACCGCGAGCCGTCGCGGGCCGCCCGGAGCGCCACGACGTCGCCGGAGACGAAGAACGTCGCCTCGGCCTGGATCGGGAGGTCGCCGTGCGGACGCAGCTTGTCGCCGAGGACGGTGATGGTCCGTTCCCCCACGCCGTCCAGGTACGTGAAGGCGCGGCGCGTCGGCTCCTCCCGCCACTGCACGTGGAGCGTCACGCCCTGCCGCTCGAGCTGCGCGGCCGATGCGCGACCCAGCTCGTCGTCTCCGAACGCGGTGTAGAGCTCGCAGCCGCCCGCGAGCTTCGCAAGCTGGACCGCAATGACGGCTCCACCGCCGGCCGCCTCGGCCCAGACCTCCTCCGCGTGGACGATCTGGCCGGGAGCGGGCACGCGCTCGACGCGCACGAACTCGACCCACTCCACGTGTCCGACGACCGCGGCCCGCATCAGACGTCTCCGCGGACCGCTGCGTAAAAATGGGCGTCCGCCACCCGGTCGCCGTAGACGACGAACGAGCGCATCAGCCCTTCATGCCGCAGACCGGCACGCTCGAGCACTCGCCGGGAGGCGACGTTCCAGGGCTCGACGGTCGCCTGCACGCGGACGTAGTCCTCGTCGTTCAGTGCTCGCCGCACGACGAGCGACGCGGCCGCCGTCGCGATGCCGCGCCGACGGAGCCGCTCGAGCACGAAGTAGCCGAGCTCACCGACACGCGGGTGACGCCCGGCGACGTCCACCCCGCCCGCGACCTCGCCGTCGGCGACGATCGCAAGACCGCCGCGCGCCGCCTTCCGCTCCAGCCACTCGCGGGGACCCTCGATGCGCTCGATCTCGGCGACGTACGGGTCGCGCGCGGCCTCCTCGACGGCAGCCCGGTCGCCGGGCTCCCATGGGCGCAGGACGATCTTCATCTCACGATTCTGCGCGAACGCGCGTTTCAACGGATGATGGAGGCGATGGCCGTTCCGCCGTTCGAGCGCTTCTACGAGGAGCACCGAGACGTCGTCCTGCGGGTGCTCCGCCGGCTGCTGCCCCGCGACGCTGCGGAAGACGCGTTCCAGGAGACGTTCCTCCGCGCCCTCCATGCGTACGGGCGCCTCAGGCACACGGAGAACCTCCGCGCCTGGGTGCTGACGATCGCCAACCGCGTTGCCATCGACCACCACCGCCGGCCGCTCTGGCACGGCACCGAGGTTCCGGACGTGGAGTCTGCGGATGCGCCTCCGTCATACCAGGAGCTGTCGCACCTCACGGACGGCTTGCCGCCGAAGGAGCGCGCGGCCGTCGTCCTCCGCTACGGGTACGACCTCCCCTACGAGACCATCGCCACGGCGCTCGGATCATCGCCCGACGCCGCGCGCGCGGCCGCCTCGTCCGGCGTCCGCCGCCTGAGGAAGAAAGGAATCGCATGACCGTCTCCGCAGATCTCGACCACCGGTTCAGGGAGGCAGCCGACGCCGCGGGACTCCTCGACGTCGTCTACGACCTGACGGAGACGCCGATCGGCGAGCTGCTGCTGGCCTCGACCGAGCGCGGGCTCTGCGCGATCGAGTTCCGCCCGGACGTCGACGAGCTCGCCCGCACGTTCGGCCGCCGGGTGCTCCGCGTGCACGGCCGGCTCGACCCGGTGCGGCGGCAGCTGGACGAGTACTTCGAGCAGCGCCGCGAGCACTTCGACCTCGAGCTCGACCTGCACGCGACCGGCTTTCCGCGCCAGGTGCTCGACGAGCTCGCCCACGTGCCGTACGGCACGGTCTCCACCTACGGCGAGCTCGCTGCCAGGGTCGGCCGGCCGAAGGCCGCTCGCGCGGTCGGAGGCGTCATGAACCGCAACCCGATTCCGATCGTGCTCCCATGCCACCGCATCGTCGGCTCGAACGGCTCGCTGACCGGCTACGGGGGCGGCCTCCACGTGAAGGAGGCGCTGCTGCGGCTGGAGGGCGCCCGGCTCTGAGCGAGCTCGGGCGGTGGCGTCAGCCGCCGGTCATCAGGCGCGCGATCACCCGGTCGCGCGCCCGCGTCGGGAGCCGCTGCAGCCTGGCGCGGATCTTCGCGTCCCGGCCGACGACGTACCGCGCCTTCGGCCGCGAGGCGGTCAGGGCGTGCTCGACGACCTTCGCGACCTCGTCCGGCTCGATCCCGTTCAAGCCGCGCCGCAGGGCGAGCCTGCGGAACCGCTCGATCGACTCGCCGTAGAGCTCGTCGACCGCGGCGGTGCTCAGCCGGCTCGCCCGCTCCGCTCCCTTCGTCCAGATCGGCGTCTTGATCGACCCAGGCTCGACGATCGAGACGCCGATCCCCCAGGGGCGGAGCTCCACGCGGAGCGAGTCGGCGATCGCCTCGAGCCCGAACTTCGACGCCGCATACGGCCCGAGGAACGGCAGCGCGCTCTTGCCGGCGATCGACCCCACGAAGACGACACGCCCGCTGCCACGCCGGAGCGCCGGCAACACGGCCTGGGTGACGGCGACCTGGCCGACGACGTTGACCTCGAGCTGGCGCCGCAGCTCGTCGACCGGGACGAACTCCAGCGGCGCCGAGAGGGCGACCCCGGCGTTGTTGACGAGCCCGGCGAGCTCCTCGCCCACGTCGAGCGCGGCGATCTGCTCCGGATCCGTGACGTCCAGGAAGACCGGCTCCACTCCCTGCGCGCGCAGGCGGACCGCGTCCTCCTCGCGCCGCACGCCGGCAAAGACGCGCAGCCCGCGGCGCGCAAGGCGCAGGGCGGTCGCCTCGCCGATCCCCGACGAGGCCCCGGTGACGAGCACGGCCGGCACGTGCGGGTCCTACCAGTTCGAGAGGCTGTGCTGGAAACGGTGCCGGAATCGGAGCTCTCCCTAGCGAAGCGGCGGATCGAGCAACCGGTAGCCCACGCCCCACACGTTGACGACGAGCGCCACGTCGGGCCGCGCGCCGTCGGCCAGCTTCAGCCGGAGGCGGGAGGCGTGCGCGTCCAGCGTCCGGGTCCGGCCCTGCGAGCGGTAGCCCCACACGTCGCGCAGGAGCTCGGCTCTCGTCCAGACCCGGTACGGCTCGACGGCCAGCGCCAGCAGCAGCTCGAACTCCTTCAGCGCCAGGTGCACCCGGCGCCCGCCGACGGCGACCGAGCGAGTGGCACGGTCGACGCGCAGCGGCCCCGCCTCGATCACCTGGGGCGGCGCGGGCCGCGTGCGTCGCAGCACGGCGCGGATACGCGCCAGCAGCTCGTCGTACGGGACCGGGCGGGGCACCCAGTCGTCGCAGCCGTGCTGGAAGGCGCGTAGCCGGTCGACGGGATCCTCGTCGCCCCGGCCGAGCACGATCACCGGCACGTCCGGCGACCAGCGCTCGACGGCGCGCGGGTCGCCGGCCAGCACGAGGGCGGGCGGCGCGGGGCCCGGCGTCTCGACGATCTCGAAGCCGTCGAGCGCCAGATGACGGGCCAGGTAGCCGCGGAAACGCGGCTCGGGCTCCTCGATCAGCAGTGCGGCGGACATGCAGACGACGCTAGCGCGGCCTCGTCGCCGCCGACAGATGTCCTTTGCTTCGAAAGCGTGACGAAGCTTCTACAGCCGTCCGGACCGGACGACGCCGATCATCAGCCAGGCGCCGAGGATGCCCGAGAGGAGGAAGCCGAGCACCGAGACGACATGCAGGCCGAAGACGTGTGGGCCGCCCTGGGCGAAGATCCCGATCAAGCTCGAGCCGATCAGCCCGCCGGTGACGACGAGCGCCACCGTGAGGCGGTTCATGGCGACGTTGAATCCCTGCATGAAGTCGTCCAGCCCCTTGTGGACAAAGCCGACCTCGATCTGGCCGTCGCGGACCTCCTCGAGGATGTCGTGCACCTGGTACGGCAGCTCGCGCCCGATCCGCACGAGCTCGACGGTCTCCTTGCGCGCCCGGTTGGCCACGCGACGCGGCGTGAAGCGGTCCACCATCAGGCTGCGGGCGAACGGCTTCGCAACCTCGAAGACGTTGAAGTCCGGGTAGAGGTCGACGGTGACGGACCCGAGCGTCGCGATCGCCTTGTCGAGCATCACGAAGCGCGTGGGCAGCCGGAGGTTCATCGAGTAGATGAGCGCGAACGCCTCCCGGATGACCTGCAGCGGGTCGATCTCGGAGAGGCTGACGCCGTAGTAGCGGTAGTAGAGCTCCCGCAGCTCGCGCGAGAACTCCTCCTCCCGCTCGCGGGGGTACTGGACGCCGAGCTCCGCCAGCCGCTTGGGCAGCGCGTCGACGTTCTCCGACGCGGCGTCGATGAAGAGCCGCGTCATCTTGGACATGTCCTCGTCGGTCAGCTTGCCGACGAGCCCGAAGTCGACGAGCCCGATCCGCTCGCGGCCGAGCACGATGATGTTCGCCGGATGCGGGTCGCCGTGGAAGAAGCCGTGGCGGAAGATCATCGTCATCCACGCCTCGGTGATGAGGTACGCGAGCCGGCGGCGCTGCTCCAGCGTCCACTGGTCGAGCTCCAGGTCGGCGAGCTGGACGCCTTCCAGCCGCTCGAGGGTCAGCACGCGAGCGCGCGTGTAGCTCCAGTAGACCTTCGGCACGGCGACGTGCGGGTGCCCTGCGAAGTTCTTGTGAAACTGGTCGGCGTTGCGCGCC
Source organism: uncultured Actinomycetes bacterium (assembly GCA_963704025.1). Classification (GTDB taxonomy): domain Bacteria; phylum Actinomycetota; class Thermoleophilia; order Gaiellales; family Gaiellaceae; genus CAVPGP01. The sequence goes on from CAVPGP010000002.1 coordinate 521,263, forward strand.
TCGAGCCGGTAGTCGAGCTCCTGCCGGATCGACCGCGCGAACTCGTCCACGATCTCGCGCGAGTCGATGAAATCCAGTGCGCGCACGCGCTCCTTCGCAAGGCGCGCCGCCTGGTAGAGGAGCGCGAGGTCGGCCTCGATCTGCCGCGGCGCGTTCGGGCGCTGCACCTTCACGACGACCTTGCGACCGTTCGGGAGCACCGCACGGTGCACCTGGCCGATCGAGGCAGCCGCGAGCGGCTCCTGCTCGAACTCGAGGAAGAGCCGGTCGATCGAGAGGCCCAGATCTTCCTCGACCACCCGCTCGACGTCGGCATAGGGGAAGGGGCGGACGTCGTCCTGGAGGCCGCGGAGCTCGACGACGACGTCGGGCGGGACGATGTCCGGGCGGGTCGAGAGCAGCTGGCCGAACTTGACGAAGGTCGGCCCGAGCTCGTCCAGGAGCTCCCGCAGATGCCGCCCCCGCTCCGACCGGTTGCCGTTCTCGGAGGCGTCGATCGCCGTCCCGCCCGGCAACAGGTCGCGGAGTCCGCGGCTCTGGAAGAAATAGCCGAACCCGTGCTTCACCGCCACCTGAGCGATCTCCGAGAGGCGCCCGAGATTCTTCGTCGTCGTCCGCGCCATGAGCGTCAGTGTTGCACGGAACCAGCTAAGTTCCTCGTATGGCAACCGTTCCGCCGCCGCGTGTGAAGCCGCGTCTCCGGGGCGTGTCGCACGAGCTGGCGTTCGCCGTGTCGGTCGGGCTCGGCGTCGCTCTTACGATCTCCACGGAGGATTCCCGCTCGCTCTTGGCCGCGCTCGTGTTCGCGAGCTGTGTGGCGCTGATGTTCGGCGCGAGCGCCCTCTACCACCGGCCGACCTGGAAGCCGCGGGCCCGCTCGTGGCTCGCGCGGCTCGACCATGCCGGCATCTACCTGCTGATCGCCGGCACGTACACGCCGTTCGGGCTGCTCGTGCTCTCGACCGGCTGGGCGATTCCGGTGCTGACGATCGTCTGGGCCGGCGCCGTGGCGGCGATCCTGCTGAAGCTCTTCTGGGTGCAGGCGCCGAAATGGCTCTCCGCGGTGCTCGGGATCGCCCTCGGCTGGATCGCGGTCGTCGCCTTTCCCGAGTTGCTGAAGCTCGACGTGGTCGCGCTCGTCCTGCTCCTCGTCGGCGGCCTGCTCTACACCGTCGGCGCCGTCGTCTACGCGCTCAAGCGCCCCGATCCGGTGCCGCACGTGTTCGGGTACCACGAGCTCTTCCACGTGCTCGTGATCGCCGCGGTCGGCTGCCAGTACGCGGTGATCGCCTTCTACGTCCTGGGGTGAGACGCGTCTACCGGTAGCGGTAGACGATCCGGCCGCGCGTCAGGTCGTACGGGGAGAGCTCGATCTTGATCTTGTCGCCGGGGAAGATCCGGATCCGGTAGCGCCGCATCTTGCCGGCGGTGTAGCCGAGCGTCTCGTGCCCGTTCTCGAGGGCGATCTTGAAGTTCCCGTTCGGGAAGGCCTCGATCACCTCGCCCTCCATCTCGATCTTGTCTTCCTTCTCCGGCATCTGCTCATTCGGAGCATAGCGAGCGGCCTGCGCCAGTTGCACCGGCGCAGGCCGCCCGACCAGACAAGTCCAGCCGACGCCAGGGTCAGCCCACGACGGTGACGTTCGTCGCCTCGGGGCCCTTCTGGCCCTCGCGGGCCTCGAACTCGACCTTCGCCCCCTCCTGGAGGGACTTGAAGCCCTCGCCGGAAATGTTGGTGTGGTGGACGAAGAGGTCCTTGCCTCCGTCCTCGGGCGCGATGAAGCCGTAGCCCTTCGCGTCGTTGAACCACTTCACGGTTCCAGTTGCCATGCGTACACCTCCTTCACCACTTTCACGAACGGGTGCAGGCAGCGCAGTGGCGACCGGTACTCGTCCTCACGATTTCGCGCATGACTGTAGCGGGTTTTCGCGCCTAGCGGGGCGGCTCGAGGTCGGTCGGCGCGCCGTCGGCGGAGCTCTCGACGAGGCGCACCCTGTGCTCGAGCTGGGCGACGCGGAGCTCCAGCTCGTCGTACTCGCGCCGCGAGACGAGACCGAGCTCCTGGAAGGCGCGCTCGAGCGTCTTCCCGGTCCGCTCCGAGAGCCGGACCGCGTCCCCGCGCCACCGCGACTGCAGGTCCTCGAGCGCCGACCGGGCTTCGTCGCGGCGGATGCCGCCGAGCTCCGAGATCCTGTCCGCGAGGGCGTCGATCCGCTCGGCGGACAGGGAGAGGGCGCCGAAGGCCGCCAGGATCAGCCGCTCCGCGGAGTCGCTAGCGGGCACGGCCGTGCGGGCGGGCCCGCCTCCGCTGGCGACGGCGCTCGCGCTTCGCCTGGTTGGCGGAGATCACGCCCTCCGCGGCGGCGACGGGGTTCGTGATCGCCTCGGGCGCCGGCTCGGCCGCGGCGGCCGCCTCGGCCTCCTCGAGCAGTGCCTCGCCCTGCGCACCCTCCATCGGCACGTCCTTGCGCCGCGCGAACTCCGGCTCGCGCTCCTTCAACATGGTCAGGATCGGCGCGGCGATGAAGATCGACGAGTACGCGCCGGCGGTGATGCCGACGAGGAGCGCGAACGCGAAGTCCTTCAGCGTCGCACCGCCGAAGAGGAAGAGCGACGCGACCGGCAGCAGCGTGATGAACGAGGTCGCCAGCGAGCGGCGGATCGTCTCCCAGAGCGAGACGTTCGCGATCGTCGCGAACGAGGCGCGCCGCATGAGCGGGACGTTCTCGCGAATGCGGTCGAAGATGATGATCGTGTCGTAGATCGAGTACCCGAGCACCGTGAGGATGGCCGCGACCGTCGACGCCGTCACCTCCCGGCCGACGAGCGAGTAGAAGCCGATCGTGATGATCACGTCGTGGAGCATCGCGATGATCACCGGCCCCGCGTACTTGAGATCGAACCGGATCGCGATGTACAGGATGATCAGGATGATCGAGAAGATGATCGCGAGGATCGCCTGGTTCGCGATCTGGCGGCCGAAGCTGGACGAGACGTTCTTGATCCCGAGCGAGTCCGCCTTGACCTGTGTCTCCAGGTCCTGGCTGATCGTCGTCGTCTCCGCCGGCGTCAGCGACTTCGTCCGGATCTGGAACTCCTTGTAGCTCTCCGAGCCGCTCTGCTTGCCGCGGCCCTGGACGACGGCGTCGGCCTTGCCGATCCTCTTCATCTGGTCGCGGACGTCCGAGAGCGAGGTCGGCTCGGCCGTCTTGAAGGTGATCTGCGTTCCGCCCCTGAAGTCGATGCCGAGGTTCAGGCCGCGCACGCTGAGCGAGACGATGGAGATCACGATGATCGCCCCGGAGATCGCGAACCAGAGGTTGCGACGGCGCATGAAGTCGATCTGCAGCCACCTGCCGTGCTGGGTCGGCGATGCGCCCATGAACCGCGGGTTGTCGAACCACGAGAAGCCGGCGAGCAGGCCGAGCATCGCGCGCGTCGCGACCACGGCGGTGAGGAGCGAGAGCGCGGTGCCGATCAGCAGCATCAGCGCGAAGCCCTTCACGCCTGCGGTCGCGACCGCGAAGAGGATCAGCGCGGTGATCGCCGTGACGACGTTCGCGTCGATGATCGTGTGGAAGCCCTTCGCGTACCCGGCGGCGATCGCGGCTCGAACGGATTTCCCTGCACGGGACTCCTCTTTGATTCGCTCGAAGATGACGATGTTCGCGTCCGCCGCGACGCCGATCGTCAGAATCATGCCCGCGAAGCCCGGCAGCGTCAGCGTCACGTTCAGGAGCAGGATCGCGCCGTAGAGGAACGCGACGTAGATGCCGAGCCCGATCACCGCGACGAGGCCCAGGAAGCGGTACATCACGAGCAGGAAGATCGCCACGAGGATCAGGCCGGCGACCGCCGCCTTCCACGCCTGGGTGAGCGAGTCCTTGCCGAGCGTGGCCGAGACGTCGGTCCGCTCGATGGTGCGGAACTTGACCGGCAGTGCGCCCGTCTGGAGCACGATCGCGAGATTCTTCGCCTCCTGCGTCGACGCCATGCCCGTGATCTGGGCCCCGCCCCCGGTCGGGTCGATCCCGTCCGGGTACTTCGTGTAGTCGATCTGCGGGAAGGAGCGGATCTCGTTGTCGAGCACGATCGCGAAATGCTGCGGCGAGCCGAGCGTCGCGCCCCGGACGGCCTCGGCACGCGTGATGTCGCGGAAACGCTTGTTCCCCTTGCCGGTGAACTGCATCGTCACGATCGCCTCGCCGGTCTGCGGGTCGAAGTCCTGACGCGTGCCGGAGAGCTTGAGCATGTCACCCGTCATCTGCGGAAACGGGCCGGCGCGGTCGGTCGACTTGGGGTCGCGCTTGAAGAGGTAGTAGACCGTGTTTCCCGCCGTCTGGCCCGGCGGGCAGACCACCGACGTCTCGGCGGAGCAGGAGACGACGGTCGTCTTCGGCGGGACGCCCAGCACCTCCCAGCCCTTCGGCAGGTTCTGCAGGTCGACGGAGGTCGGGCCTCTATAGGGGGTCCCCTTCGCCTTCGCGGCGGTCGCCCGCTGTGCGAGCACGGCGTTCGCCCGCGCCTCCAGCTGCGCCTTCGTGTCGATGGGACCCGCGATCAGGCGGTGCTTCGCGTCGAAGAGGTAGTACGCCTCGGGGCGGCCCTGCTCCGTCTGCGACTTGACCCGGCTCAGGAGCGTGTAGAGGCTCTCCGACGGGACGGGCACGCCGGCGGCGGAGATCGAGGGCGGGACGAGCGACGTCTCCAGGTCGTAGAGCTCGAGCTGCGCGGTCTTGCCGAGGATCTTCGAGGCGTCGTTCGCGTTCTTCACGCCCGGCAGCTCGATCACGATCTGGTCGGGCGGCTGCTTGCGGATCTCGGGCTCGGAGACGCCCAGCTTGTCGACGCGGTTCCGCATGATCGAGACCGACCGGTCGAGGTCGGCCGCCGTCAGCTTCTGGTTCCGCTCAGGCTCGGCCTTGAGGACGACCTCGAGCCCGCCCTGCAGGTCGAGGCCGAGGGTCGGCTTCTTGTGCATCGGCGAGCCGGGAATCGCCATCATGCCCACGACGACGAGGCCTGCGAGGATCAGCCCGATCAGGATCAGGTGGGAGCGACGAGTGGACACCGCGTCGGAAGGTTACCCGGCTTTTTCCTCTTGTCCGCGCCCGGATTCCGCGACCGGCGCGTGCGCTTCCCCGGCGTCCGCCTCGACGGGTTCGTCCTCCGCCTCCCCGTCCTCCTCGGGCTCCGCCTCGACAGCGTCCTCGACCTCCTCGTCCTCGAGCTCCTCTTCCTCGGGCGGCACGACCGCCGCGACGGCGCGGCGATCGACGCGGACGACGGTTCCGGGCGCGATCTCGAGGCGGATGACGTCGTCTCCGCCCTCCACGACCGTGCCGTGAAGGCCCCCGGCCGTGATGATCTGCGCGCCTTCGACGACGGCGTCCTGCATCCGCAGATGCGCCTGCTGGCGGCGGCGCTGCGGCTGGATGGCCACGAACCAGAAGACGATGCCGATTGCGATCAGGATGAAGAGGAAGCTCATGCGTTCTCCCGGAGCCGCCGGAGCGACTCCTCGACGTAAGACGACAAATCGCCGCCCACGATAGCCAGCCTCGCGCCGGCGGTCAGGTCGAGCACGAAACGGAGGTTGTGGAGCGTCAGCAGCCGCAGGCCCAGCAGCTCCTGCTGGTTGACGAGGTGGCGGACGTACGCGCGGCTGAAGCGCACGCAGGCCGGGCAGGGGCAGCCCTCCTGGAGCGGCCTCGGGTCGCGGGCGAAACGGGCGTTGCGCAGGTTCAGCCGGCCCTCCCAGGTGAGCGCCGAGCCGGTACGCGCGGTGCGCGTCGGCAGCACGCAGTCGAACATGTCCACGCCGGCCTGGATCACCCGCAGGATCCCCTCCGGATCGCCGATCCCCATGAAGTAGCGGGCCCTGTCGGCCGGCAGCAGCGCTGCTGTCCAGGCGGTCGTCTCGAACATCGCGCCCCGGTCCTCGCCGATGGCGAGACCCCCGATCGCGTTGCCGTCGAAGTCGAGCGCGACGATCTCCTCGACCGAGCGGCGCCGCAGCTCCGGGTCCGCCCCGCCCTGGGTGATCCCGAAGCGCAGCTGGCCCGGAGCGCGCGGGGCGCTCCGCTGACGCTCTGCCCACAGCGTCGTACGCCGCACGGCCTCCTCGAGCTCGCGACGGGGAACGTCCGAGGGCGGGACGACGTCCAGACACATGGCGACGTCAGAGCCGAGGCGCCGCTGGATCTCCGCGGCGAGCTCCGGGGTGAAGCGCACAGGCGACCCGTCGTAGACGGAGCGAAACGTGACGCCCCCGTCGTCGACGCCCAGCAGCGTGTCGCGGAGCGAGAAGACCTGAAAGCCGCCGGAGTCGGTGAGGATCGGGCCGTCCCAGCCCATGAACCGGTGGAGGCCGCCGAGCTCCTCGACGGTGTCCTCCCCGGGCCGGAAATGCAGGTGATAGCTGTTGCCGAGCACGATTGCGGCACCGAGCGAGGCGACCTCGTCCGGGTGGAGCGACTTCACCGTCCCCTTCGTCCCGACGGGCATGAAGGCCGGCGTCGGCACGTCTCCGTGTGCCGTGCGCAGGGTCCCTGCGCGCGCTGCGCCGTCGGCGGCCTCGGGGGTCCATGCGCTCAGAGGATCAGCGCTCACAGGATCAGCATCGCGTCGCCGAAGGAATAGAAGCGATAGCGCTCCTCGACGGCGAGACGGTACAGCCCGCGGGTCCGCTCGACGCCCGCGAAGGCCATCACGAGCGCGAGCAGCGTCGAGCGCGGCAGGTGGAAGTTGGTCAGGAGGTGGTCGACGCGCAGGAACTCGAATCCCGGGGTGACGTAGAGCGACGTGCGCCCGGCGAGCTCTCCGCCGCGCGCGAGCGTCTCGAGCACGCGCACGGTCGTGGTCCCGACGGCGAGCACGCGCTCGGCCGCGCGGATCCGCGCCCACGACTCGGGGCGGACCTCGTAGCGCTCGCCGTGCAGCTCGTGCTCCTCGAGCGTCTCGGCCTGCAGCGGGCGGAACGTGTCGAGGCCGACGTGGAGCGTCACGCGCTCGACGTCGAAGCGGCCCAGCAGGTCCTTCGTGAAGTGGAGGCCCGCCGTCGGCGCGGCGGCCGAGCCCGGGTCGCGCGCATAGACGGTCTGGTAGCGGCCGGGATCCTCGAGCGGCTCCGTGATGTACGGCGGCAGCGGCATCTCCCCCGCCGGCTCGCCTGCGAGCCGCAGGCGCCAGCGCCCCTCGCCGAGGTGCTCGACGAGCTCGACCGGCCCGTACGTCTCGCCCGCCCGCAGCCTGCGCGTCGGCCGGGCCAGCCCCAGCCATTCGTCGCCCTGAAGCCGCTCGAGGAGCAGCACCTCGCCGCGGGGCCGCTCGATCCGGATCCGCGCCGGCAGGACCCTCGTGTCGTTGACCACGACGAGCGTCCCCGGTGGAACCTCGTCCGGGAGCGCCGAGAAGCGCCGGTGCCGCGTCTCGCCGCCCGAGCGCTCGTGGACGAGCAGCCGCGACTCGTCCCGCCGCTCCGCCGGCTGCTGCGCAATCAGCTCCTGCGGCAGCTCGTAGTCCAACTCGGCGGATCTCATCCGATGCGGACGTTACCGTCCCCTCATGGAGACGATCGAATGCGCACAAGCAGTCGACTCGGCAGTCGACTCGGCCGCGGAGCGGCTCACCGTCAAGCGGGACCCGGAGGTCGACGCCGCGCTCGAGCGGGCGCGGATCCAGATCGAGGCCCTCGCGGCCACCGCGGACGAGCTGCAGGCCGCGCTCCCCGAGTCGGTCGGCTCGGCGGTCCGGGAGGGCCTCCGTGCCGAGGCAGCCCCGGTCGCGAGGCAGCTCGCGGAGGTCCGCGGGCTGATGAACCGCGTGATCGGCCGGCTGGAGCGGCTCGAGGGCGACTTCCTCGCCGAGCGCAACGCGCGCGTCGACGACCTGACCGTCCTCGTCGAGCTGATCGGCGAGGGCTGGAAGAGCGTCGACCAGCGGCTCGACCGGATCGAGGAGTCCCTCTCGTCCGGGCTGATCCGCCGCGTCGCCTGAGCGAGCCTCTAGGACCGCCCGCCGATCCAGAGGCCGCCGAGGACGAGCGCCGTGAGGACGGCGAGGACCACGATGAGGATGACCCCGGCGGACATCGGTTCAGTCTGCCTCGCCAATCGTGTCCTCCGTGTAAACGTTCGCCGCGCCCCGCCGCGCCTCAGCCGCGCTCAGCCGCGCTCAGCCGCGCGAGGGGAGCACGAGCACGAAGCGGCTCCCTCGCCCGGGCTCGCTCTCGACTGCGAGGCGGCCGCCGAGGGCAGCCGAGAGCTCGCGCGCGATCGCCAGCCCGAGGCCGGTCCCGGTGTGCCCGTCGTTCGAGATGAACGGCCGGAAGATTCGGTCCTGCTCGGCCGGATCGATCCCGGGACCGGTGTCCTCGACGGCGACCGAGACGACGCCGTTCCGCTGCGCGAGCTCGATGCCGATCCGGCCGCCGTCCGGCGTCCAGCGAAAGGCGTTGGAGAGCAGGTTCGAGATGATCTGCAGCACGCGGTCGCCGTCCGAGGTGATGGTCGGCGCGTCCTTGATCTCCTGCCGGTAGTCGATCTCGCGCCGGCGCGCCTCGTCGCTGAACCTCGTGTAGGCGCGGTCGACGAGCCGCTCCATGTCGACCTCCTCGTGCAGGACCGTGAACCGCCGCGCGCCCAGCTTCGCCAGGTCGAGGATGTCGCCGACGAGCCGCTCCAGCCGCGTCGCCTCGACCTCGACAATCCCGAGCGACTCGTCCCGCAGCTCGGGGTCCTCGACGAGCCCCTCGCGCACCGCCGAGACATGGCCGCGGATCGCGGTCAGCGGCGTCCGCAGCTCGTGCGAGACGCTCATCAGGAAGTTCCGCTCGAGCTCTTCCGATTCCTTCAGCCTGACCGCCATCTCGCCGAACCGCTCCGCGAGGTGACCGACCTCGCCGCCGCCCGGCACCTCCGGAATCTCGACGTCGTAGTGGCCCTCGGCGACCTCGTCCGCCGCCCGTGACAGCGCCAGCACCGGCTCGGTGATCCGCCGCGAGAGATACCACGCGAGGATCCCCGTGAGGACGAGCCCGATCAGGAACGCGAGCGAGAGCAGCTCCGACAGCCGCAGCCAGTTCGCGCGCAGCTCCGCCTGCGGCTTCGCGACGACGAGCGCCCCGATCGCGTCCGACTTCCCGAGCGAGAACGGATGCGCGACCGCGAGGAAGGTCCGCTTCTCACCGGGCGGCTTGAACTCGAACGTCAGCTCCTCGCCGGAGGTCCAGTCGATGGTGTCCTGCGGGAGCGGCTTCAGCCCCGAGTTGCCCCCACCCGGGAAGGGGTCGGCGCCGACGTAGTAGATCCGGTCGTTCGTGACCGTCTCGAGGTTCTTTGCCGCGAAGCCGGGCGCGTTGTCGCCGCGCTCGAGCGCGATGTTCGCCTGGCGCTCGTAGAGCGCGGTGATCCCGCGCGACTCGCGCTTCAGCTCGGCGAGCGCCTGGTCGTGCGCGAAGTCCGCGAACAGGCGGCCGGCGATCGCGATCGAGACGAGGCCGGCGAGCGCCAGCCCCGCGAGGAAGAGCGCCGGCAGCCGGAAGCGGAGCGAGCGCATGCGGTCCGCCTACGACGTCGCGGCGGGTTCCCGCTGCGGCGAGACCTTGTAGCCGACGCCCCAGACGGTGACGATCGGCGAGGCGTCGCCGAGCTTGCGGCGCAGCTGCCGGACGTGCACGTCGACCGTGCGCGTGTCGCCCGCGAAGGTGTAGCCCCAGACGCGCTCGAGCAGCTGGTCGCGCGTGAGCACGAGCCCGCGGTGGTCGAGCAGCTCCCAGAGCAGGTCGAACTCCTTGGGCGCGAGCTGGATCTCCTCCTCGCCGACCTTCACCTCGCGGCGGCCCGCGTCGATCGTCAGGTCGCCGTGGCTCAGCACGGCGCTCTCGAGCTCGCGCCGCTCGGGGGTCGCCCGCCGGAGGATCGCCTTCACGCGCGCCACCAGCTCGCGCGGGTTGAACGGCTTCGTCAGGTAGTCGTCGGCCCCCACCTCGAGCCCGATGATCTTGTCGACGTCCTCGTCGCGCGCCGTCAGCATCAGGATCGGGACGTCCGAGCGCTGACGCACCCGCTTGCAGATCTCGATCCCGTCGATGTCCGGCAGCATCAGGTCGAGGACGATCATGTCCGGGAGCTGAGCGTTCACCTGTGCGAGGGCCTCGCCGCCCGTGGTGGCGGTCCGGACCGTGTAGCCCGCGTTCTTGAGGTAGAGCGAGACGAACGAGGCGATCGAGGTCTCGTCTTCGACGACCAGGACCGTCTGCTGCGACTTCGTCGCCATTCCCTACGGCGTCGCCGGCGTCGACGCCTGCCCGAATGCGACGGTGACCGCATCCGGCGGGAAGAGCTTGAACAGCGCCCCGTTGAGCGAATAGTCGCCGTCGTCGAACGTCGCCTCCGCTCCCTGCAGCGTGGCCTGGCCCTTGCCGACCACGGAGAGGTCGATCCCGCGGCCCACGATCACGACCTTGTAGCGAGTCCCGAGGAGGCGGAAGCGGAGCTTGGCGCCGGTGCACTGCGTCGAGCCGTCGACGAGCAGCTTGACGCGGTCGCACGTGTCGAACAGGTCGGGCACGGTCTCGTCCAGCGGGTCGAGGCTCGTGAACGTGATGCGCCCGCTGTCGACGCGGCCGAAGGCGGAGACCCGCCCGGTCAGCGTCACGCGGCCGTTGCCGTCCCTGACGGACAGCGTGCCGTCGCCCTTGGCCGAGCCCCCTGCAAGTGCTGCAGGGGCTGCGATGCTCGCCAGCGCGAGCAGGATAAAAAAGGTATTCCGCACGTGTGAAAGAAGTATCGACCGCCGGTTTGTCGTGCGATTGAAGGAAATGTAAAGACAGTGTAATTCGGGTTTGCGGTTTGCAAAGGGCGGATCGGCCACCACCATGCCCCGGGGATCTGCCCGCCCGACTTTGTAGCCTCCGCCGATGGAGATCGGCTTTGCGGAGGCGCTGCTCGCACTGGGGATCCTACTCGCCGCCGCCGCCGGGCTCTCGGGCTGGCTCCGCGGAACGGTCCTCTCGGTCTCGGTGCTCTCGGTCACGGCCGGGATGCTGCTCTCGTTCACCGGCGTGCTGGACGTCGACCCGGGGGCGACATCGGTGCTCTTCACCGTCGAGCTGGCGCTCGTCCTGACGCTGTTCTCGGACGGGATGTACGCCGAGCGGGAGCTGGTCCGGAAGGAGTGGCACGCGCCTGCCCGGGCGCTCGTGATCGCGATGCCGATCACCTTGGTTCTGCTGGCGCTCGCGGCGCGTGCGCTCTTCGCGGACCTGACCTGGAGCGAGTGCTTCCTGCTCGCCGCGGTGCTCTCGCCGACCGACCCGGTGGTGTCGTCGTCGGTCGTGACCTCCGCACGGGTGCCGGCGGTGGTCCGGCACACGCTCAACCTCGAGTCGGGGCTGAACGACGGGCTCGCGCTGCCGTTCGTGCTCTTCTTCCTCGCGCTGGCAGTCGGGGCGACGAGCGCCGTCTCCGAGGCGGTGCACGTGAGCGGCGAGGTGGTCGCCGGCGGCGTGATCGGGGCCGCCGTCGCCGTCGCCGGCGCGCTGCTCTCGCGACGGCTGCCCGGCGGCGGGATCACCCGCAAGTACGTGGGGATCTACGCGCTGGGACTCGGCTTCGCCGCTTTCGGGCTCTCCGAGGTGACGTACGGCAACGGCCTGATCGCGGTGTTCGTGGCGGGGATCGCGCTGGCGCTCGTCCGGCACGACATGCCGGCGACGTTCTCGCGCTTCAACGAGAGCCTGAGTGCGCTCTTCCAGGTGATCACGTTCACGGTCTTCGGCGCGCTGATCGTCTCGCTCGGCTGGCCGGAGAATCTGGCCCGTGTCGCCGTGTTCATCGTCTTCACGCTGCTGATCGCGCGTCCGGCGGCAGTGCTCTTGTCCTTCATCGGCATCCGCCTTCGCTTCGACAACAAGCTCTTCATCGCCTGGTTCGGGCCGAAGGGCGTAGCGTCGATGCTGTTCGCGCTGCTCGTACTGGCGTCCGACGCGCCGGACCGCTCGCTCGTCTTCACCGTGGCGTCGTACGTCGTCCTCGCCTCGATCGTCGCCCACGGGCTGACGGACACCGTCGGCGCCGACTGGCTCGAGCGGCGCCTCGGCGACTCGCAGGAGCCCGCGGACGCAACGCGAATCGCCTGACGATGGACTCCCGCGCGGCCCTCCTGACCGGCGCGATCGACGGGCTCGCGGGCGCGCTCCGCCGGGCGGGCGCACCGGAGCCCGAGAGTGCCCGCCTGCTCGAGCTCGCCTCGATCGCGACCCTCCTCGCGCTCGCGCTGCGCGAGGAGCTCCGCGCACCTGGACCGGCGCGACCGTCGGCGACCGGGTCGCGGACGCCTGCGGCGCTCGAGGCCGCGGCCTAGGCCTTCCCTGCCTAGGCCACCTTCCGGACCGTCCGCACGAGCCCGGTGGCGTTCACGCGCTCGACCGGCTGCTCGACCCGGATCCAGCGCAGCCTGGTCGCCGTGTCCTCGCAGAGCAGGCAGACGGTCCGCGGCCGCGACGGCCTGTCCTGCCAGAGGCGGAAGCGCTCTCCGGTGAGGAGATTCCGCCTGCAGACATGGCACATCGCCATGGACGCACGCTAGGCGCGCGGTCGGACGGCGCCCCGGAAGGGGCCGTCCGCGAAGCGGACCGGTGGAGGGGTCTGGGGAACCGGGAGGTTCCCCAGAGGCGCCGGCCCTGGTCAGTCGTACGAGTAGAAGCCCTGGCCGGACTTGCGGCCGAGCTTGCCGGCCTGCGCCATCCGGACGAGGCGCGGCGGCGCCGCCATCCGCGGCTCGCGCAGCTTCTCGTAGAGCGCCTCGGAGGCGTGCACGTGGACGTCGATGCCGACCAGGTCGACGAGCGTGCACGGCCCCATCGGCCAGCCGGCGCCGAACGTCATCGCCCTGTCCAGATCCTCCGGGCTGAGACCCGCCTCGTCGAGCACGCGGACGCAGTCGTTCAGCAGCGGGATCAACACGCGGTTGACCGCGAAGCCCGGCGTGTCGTGACAGCGGATCGGCTGTTTGCCGAGGCGCTCCGCGAAGGCGAACGCGGTTTCGAGCACGTCCTCGTCCGTCCGCTCCGCACGCACGATCTCGACGAGCGGCATCAACGGCGCCGGGTTGAAGAAATGCATCCCGACGACGCGCTCGGGCCGCTCGCAGGCCGAGGCGATCTCCGTCACGGAGAGCGCCGAGGTGTTCGTCGCCAGGATCGTGTCGGGGCGCACGGCCGCCTCCAGCTCCCGGTACAGCTCCTGCTTGACGGCCAGATCCTCGTAGGCGGCCTCGATCACGAGGTCGCAGTCGGCGAGGTCGGCGAGCTCGGTCGTCAGCGAGAGGAGCGCCACCGCCGACTCGTCTTCGCCGGCCTCGAGCTGGCCCTTCTCGACCTTCCGCTGCAGGAAGTGGGCGATCCGGCCCCTGGCCTGCTCGCCCAGCTCGGCCGAGATCTCCCGCCCGACGGTCTCGACGCCCGCCTCGATGCAGAGCTGGGCGATCCCCGCGCCCATCGTGCCGAGGCCGACGACGCCGACCCGCTTCACCTCCCGTGCCATGGCGCGCGATCCTACCCGGCGGCTTCCACGAGCGTCCGCGCAGCCGCGAACTGCTCCTCGCTCAGCCGGATGTGCGAATGGCGCCAGATACTCTGGGGCCAGACGCCGGCCGCCTCGACCGGCGGCGCGTCATGCAGGTCGCCGACCCAGGCGAGCGGGCGGATCCCGAAACTCCAGCTCCACCGCTCGCGGCGCGGGTCGTGCTCGGGCTCGCCCGTCACCTCGACGACGGCGAAGACGGCCTGCCAGACGGCCGCGTAGAGGATGCCCAGCTCGCCCGGGACGACGGCAGGACGCCGGCTCGACGAGTGCGCCCGGATCTCCTGCGGCACGACCGTCGCCGCCAGGGGGCGATTGCCCCGCCCGCGCACCAGCAGCCAGCGCGTCACTCGGGCGACTCTAGTCACCTGTGGTCGACACCTGTGGCGCGGTAGGGCCGATTTCGCCAGGATGGTCCGATGTCGGTCGAGGTGCGACTCGTCTCGGGGTACGAGGAGCTCGAGCAATGGGTGCTGGTCCGGAACCAGGCCCTGCCGGACGACCCCGAGAACGCCCAGATGATGGCGCTCATCCGCGCCACGGAGATCGACCATGTCGACCTGCTGGCGCTCTACGACGGCGAGATCGTGGGCACGGCGATGCTCGCGGGCGATCCTCACTCCGTCGGCTCGACGCACCCGTACGTCGAGTTCAGCGTCCTCCCCGGGCACCGCGGCCGCGGAGTCGGCACCGCGCTCTTCGAGGAGCTCTCCGGCCACGCGCGCGGCCTCGGCAAGCTGGGCTTCGTCTGCGAGGCGCGCGTGGACGATCCGACCTCGGTCGCCTTCCTCGAGCGTCGCGCCTACGTCGAGGTGGCGCGCACCGACCAGTACGCACTGGACCTGGCCGCCGCGCAGAAGCCCCTGCGGCGAGACGATGCCGAGGTGGTCTGGCTCGCCGACCGGCCCGATCTCGTCCCGGGAATGCACGAGGTCGCGCGTGCCGCATACCCGGGGCTGAGCTACCGCGCCGCACGGCAGGCCGAGACGCTGGAGGACTGGCAGATGTACGAGCTCGGCGAGCCGTCGCTTCGGCTCGAGCTGACGGCGATCGCCATCGAAGAGGGCGAGGTGGTCGGCTATTCGCCTCTGATCGGGCTCCCTGCCTTGAACGCCGGCCGGCATCGGCTGATCGTGAAGGAGGGGCCGCGGCACGAGGAGGTGGCCACTGCGCTCGCCGGGGCTCAGGCCGACCGCGCGCGGGAGCTCGGCATCGAACGGATCATCTCCTGGCGCCGGAGCGAGACGATCGCCCGCGTGCACGCGGCGCTCGGGTTCGAGCTCCGGACGACCTCGATCGGGTTCCGCGGGCCGCTCCTGCCCTGAGTGCGGGCCAGCCGGCCGAGCGGCCGGGCGAACCCTGCTAGATCCGTTCGACGATTAGATCCGTTCGACGATGCCGGCGATCGCCTGGCCGAAGCCGATGCACATGCAGGCGATCCCGTAGCGCGCGTCGCGGCGCTCGAGCTCGTTCACGAGCGTCGCCGTGATCCGCGCGCCGGTCGCTCCCAGCGGGTGGCCGAGCGAGATGCCGCCGCCGTTCGGGTTGACGTCGTCGATCCGGCCGCCGAGCCCGGTGTCCTGCAGGAACTGGAGCACCACCGACGCGAAGGCCTCGTTGACCTCGATCACGGCCATGTCGTCCCAGGCGAGACCAGCCTTCCGCAGGGCCTTCTCGCACGCCTCGGGATTCCCGTGCAGCATCAGGGTCGGATCGACCCCGGCGAGGCCGAACGAGACGAAGCGCGCACGCGGCTTCAGCCCGAGCCGCGACACAGCCTGCTCCGAGGCGATCAGCACGCCGGCGGCGCCGTCGACGACCTGCGAGGAATTGCCCGCCGTGACCTTGCCGTCCGGCAGGAACGCCGGCTGCAGCGATGCGAGCTTCTCGAGCGAGGTGTCGCGGCGCACGGCCTCGTCGGTGTCGTAGAGCACCCCCACATGCGGGTTCGAGAGCTCGATCGGGATGATCTCGTTCGCGAAACGCCCCTCGTCGATCGCCTCGGCGGCCCGGCGATGCGAGCGGAGCGAATACTCGTCGAGCTCCTTGCGCGAGAGCCCCCACTTGTCGGCGATCAGCTCCGCCGAGATCCCTTGCGGGACGATCTGGAAGCGGTCGAGCACGGCGTCGGACATTGAGCCGTTGTTCGCGCCCATGGGGACGCGGCTCATCATCTCGACCCCGCCCGAGACGACCAGATCGAGCTGGCCGGAACAGACCGCCGCCGCCGCGTTGAAGTTCGTCTGCATGGACGAGCCGCACTGCCGGTCGACCGTGGTGCCGCAGACCGAGACCGGCCAGCCGGCGGCCAGGGCCACGTTCCGGCCGATGTTCCAGGCCTGCTCGTCGACCTGCGTGACGCAGCCGAACTGGACATCCTCGACCTCGGCCGGATCGACGTCGTTTCGCTCGAGCAGCCCGTTCAGTACCTGGGCGGCGAGGTCGTCCCCACGGACCTGTGCGAACTGCCCGTTGCGCCTGCCGATCGGGCTGCGGACGGCGTCGACGATCAGAGCATCGGCCATGCCCTCATCCTACGCGCGGCTCCCACGACCGCCGCGCGTGCGAGATCCAGATGCGGCGCGGCTCGAGCGCGAGGATCCGCTCGATGTTCGGGTCGTCCGACCCGTCGAAGTCCTGGATCCGGTAGGTCACGTCCCCGCCGACGACCACCCGGCCCTCGTCCGTCTCGACGACGACCGCCTGCTGGCCGGGCGAGTGCCCGGGCACCGGCAGCACACGGATCCCCGGCAGCACCTCCGCCTCGCCGTCGAGCTCGACGTAGCGCGCCCCGTCGAAGCGGACCCACTCGGGGATGGTGAAGCCCGGCCGGTCGACCGCGTCGAGCTCTGCCCGCTGGACGAAGATCGGGACGCCGGGATAGCGTCGGTTGCCGCCGCAGTGGTCGAAGTGCAGGTGCGTGTTGATCACGGCGACGACCTCGCCGAGCTCGGGCCAGTCCAGCGCCACCGGCCGGAACTCCTCGATATCCGGGTGCCCGCCGAACCAGCCGGTGTCGACCAGCACGGTCCCGGACTCGTGCTCGATCGAGTGCACGAACACCTGGCCGGTGCGCCCCTCCCAGAACACCTCGCCGACGAGGTGCGGCCGGACGGCGTCAAGCGACTTCACGGCAGCCCACCCCGCGATCCTCGCACCCGAGATGCTTGACCGGCAATTGACGCCACCGCGGCTGGGGGCCTGCACACGTCGCGCTGCGCCCGCTTCAACCGACACCAAGGCCCACCGGGCCTTGCCACCGGCCGAGTCGACCGCCGCGCTCGGTGCAGGACCCTCCCCGCGACGACGGCAATTACCAATCAACCATCTAGACTCGCGTCATGGCCACGACCGCGACCGAGCGGAAGCTGCTGATCGGCGGCGAGTGGGTCGAGACCGGCGAGTGGATCGACGTCACTTCGCCCTATTCCGGCGAGGTCGTCGGCCGCGTGCCGAAGGCCGGCGCCGACGAGGCGCGACGGGCGCTGGATGCCGCGCAGGCTGCGCTCGCCGAGCCGCTGCCGGCGCACAAGCGGGCAGAGATCCTCGTGCGGGTCGCCGGGTTCCTCGGACGGCGCCACGAAGAGGTCGCGCGGACGATCTGCGAGGAGGCGGGGAAGCCGCTCAAGACGGCCAGGGTGGAGGCGGCCCGCGCGATGTCGACGTACACCTTCTCGGCGGTCGAGGCGCGGAAGCTCGCAGGCGAGGTCGTGCCCATGGATGCGTCTCAGGCCGGCGTCGGCAAGCTCGCCTTCACGCTCCGGGTGCCGATCGGGGTCGTCGGCGCGATCAGTCCGTTCAACTTCCCGCTCAACCTCGTCGCGCACAAGATCGCCCCCGCGCTCGCGGCCGGCTGCCCCGTGGTGCTGAAGCCTGCGACCGCGACCCCGCTCTCGGCTCTCCTGCTGGCCGAGCTCGAGCAGGAGGCCGGGCTTCCGCCCGGCTGGCTCAACGTGCTCGTGGGCCCGGCGGCCGAGATCGGCGACGTCCTCGTCGAGGACGATCGCGTCAAACTGATCTCCTTCACGGGCTCGTCCGGTGTCGGCTGGGGGCTCGCCGAGCGGGCGCCCAAGAAGCGCGTCCGCCTCGAGCTCGGCAACGCGACTCCGGTCGTCCTCGGCCCCGGCGCCGACCTCCAGGAGGCCGCGGACAAGCTCGCCGCCAACGCGTTCTCGTTCGCGGGCCAGAGTTGCATCTCGGTGCAGCGGATCTACGTCGAGCGTGACCGCTACGCGGACTTCGTATCGGCGTTCGTGTCGAGGGTCGAGGCCCTGAAGCTCGGCGACCCGGCCGACGAGGAGACCGACGTAGGGCCGGTGATCGACGAGCACAACCGGGACCGGATCCTGGAGTGGATCCGCGGCTCGGGCGGCGAGATCCTCACCGGGGGCGACGTCACCGACGACGGCCTGATCCGGCCGACGGTGATCGGCAATCCCCCTCCGGACGCGAAAGTCTCGTGCGACGAGGTCTTCGGGCCGGTCTGCACGGTGACCGCGGTCGACTCCTTCGACGAAGCGATCGAGCTCGCGAACGGCACGCGCTTCGGGCTCCAGGCGGGCGTCTTCACGAGCGACATCCGTCTGGCGCTGAACGCGGCGCAGCGGCTCGAGTTCGGCGGCGTCACCGTCAACGAGGCGCCGACGTTCCGGGCCGACCAGATGCCGTACGGCGGCGTCAAGGACTCCGGCAACACCCGGGAGGGCCCGGCGTACACGATCCGCGAGATGACGGAGGAGCGGATCGTCGTGCTCCAGGTGTAGTCTCGGCGCCCGCGGGCCGGGTACCCAGACCATGTTCTTCGTCGGGATCGTCCTGATCCTGCTCGGGGTCCTGACGCCCTGTTCTCTTCCCCGGCGCCGGCCTCGTCATCGGCGTGATCGGTCTCGGCCTGCTCGTCGCCGCGGTCGTGAGCTTCTTCAGGCGCACGCCCGAGCCGCACCCGTAGCCCACCGGAGCCGCTGTTAGAGTCGAGGCGGATGGCCCGCCTGCCGCTGCTGTCGCGTCGCCGTGCGGAGGTGCCCGCCGCGCCCCCGCCGCCTCTCCCCCACCCCGGCCGCCCACCCCAGCGCGGCGTCCTCCGCCGCGAGCGCCGCGCGCTGCTCCGGCTCCGCGAACGCCGGCTCCGCGACCTGGGCGGGCTGATGGTGGAGATGTACCGTCGCGGCATCTTCCGGGAGGAGCTGCTCGCCGAGAGCTGCGCCGACCTCGTCGGGATCGAGGACCGGGTGACCGAGATCGAGCGCCTGCTCTCGCCGCGGCGCGCTCCCGGCCGGCGCTGCGTCTGCGGCGCGCCGGCGCTCACCGGCGCGCGCTTCTGCCCCAACTGCGGGCGGCCGCTGGCGCCGCAGCAGGCGGGCGAGGAGACGATGATCGAGCCGCCGGCCGAAGCCTCGTGAACGCCAAAGCGGAGGTCGACCCGTGAGGAACGGGCAGCACGTCGACTCGGACGCCTGCCCGCGGTGCGGAGCCGCCCGCGAGCCCGATCAGGAGTACTGCGTCGAGTGCGGCCTCCGCCTGCCGCCGACGCAGGGCGCCGTCTCCTCGCTGCGGCGGCGCTGGGTGCGCCGGCTCGGCTGGTATCCCGGCGACTGGGTCTGGAATCCGCTGCTCGCGCTCCTGATCGCCATCGTCGGCACGGCCGCGGCGATCTGGCTCCCGGGGCGCGGCGCCGGGAACACGGGCACGACGTTCGTCGAGACGTCCCCGCCCGTCAGGGTGACGACCCCGACCTCCACGACGCCGACTGCGCCGACCGTCGAGACGACCACCCTGCCCGCGCCGCCGGAGCCCACGAGCTCGACGCCGACGACGCCGTCCGGGCCGCCGAACGGGAAGACCGAGTGGCCGGAGGGCAAGAACGGCTGGACCGTCGTGCTCGTCTCCTACCCGATCGCAAACGGTCGCGACACCGCCTTGCAGAAGGCGCAGGACGCCGCCAAGAAGGGCCTGCCGGAGGTCGGGGTGCTCGTCTCGTCGCGCTACTCGAGCCTCCACCCGGGCTACTACGTGGTCTTCAGCGGCGTCTACGACTCGAGGGAGCTGGCCCAGGCCGGGCGGCGCACCGCACGGTCGAACGGCTTCGGCGGCGCGTACGAGCGCCCCGTCACGCGCTGAGCGCAGGGGGCTAGGTGTAAGGATCGAAGACCCGGGTAGCGCGCTCTGGAAATGGTGTTGTCCGTTTTCCGTCCTGCAAACGTAAGCTCAAAGTTTGTAACACGCTTTGCCAATCGCTAGACTCGATCGAGAGCAACGCGCCTGGAGCACGCGTTTACCGCTTTTAACCGTTGTTTTTCCGCGATCCCAGAGGGGTGCGACTGACTGACATGGACGAACAAATCCTTCAGATCCAGGCTTGTATGTATCAGTACTCGCGAGCGATCTACCGCTCTATCAAGGATCTGATCGATCCATACGTCGACACCGAGACACGGCTCGAGTACTGCCGCGAGGTGCTGACCGCCTGCGAGCAGACGATGGAGCGCCTCGCCAAGGACCCGCACTACTTCGCGAAGCCTGACCGTGCGCTCTTCCAGGACATCCGCCGCTACTTCCCGATCACCACGCAGGCGCAGGTCGCCTGGACGGTGCGCGAAGGCGTCGCCGCGGGCGTCCGTTTCATCGAGGAGCAGATCGAGGCCGGGGCGTTCGACGGCGGGGTGGCCCGCTGCCGGGCGACGACCCGCAAGGGGAAGCCGTGCCAGCGCACACCGCTGCCCGAGCGCGACTACTGCCCCTCGCACCAGCATCTCGAGCGGTCGAAGGTCGCGGCCTAGCATCCGCTAGGCTCGCCTTCGCGTGAGCCACGACACCGACAAGCTGATCCGCCAGCTCTCGCTGGTCGCGTTCCTGATGGCGGAACGGCGGCCGATCACGGCGCGCGACGTCAAGTCGAACGTCGAGGGCTATCAGGAGATGTCGGACGAGGCGTTCGCGCGGCGCTTCTACTCGGACCGCGCGGAGCTGCTGGCCCTTGGCGTCCCGCTGGATTCGAACCGCGACGAGTTCACCGGCGAGGAGCTGTACACGCTGCGATCCGAGCGCTACTTCCTCAACGAGCTCCAGCTCTCGAACGACGAGCTCGCGGCGCTCCAGACGTCGCTCTACATGCTCGAGGGGAAGTTCGCGTACGCCGAGCCGCTGCGCCTGGCGCTGCAGAACCTCGCGCTCGGCCGCCCCGGGTTCGCGGAGCCGCCCACCGGCACGGCGGCGCGCGTCGAGGTCGTCGACCGGGACTACTCGCCCGAGCTTGCGGGCCGCCTGGGCAAGCTCGAGACGGCGATCGCGAAGCAGCGCACCGTGAAGTTCCGCTACTGGGCCATCTACAAGGACGAGGAGGAAGAGCGGACGCTCAACCCGTTCGCGCTCTACCTCGACCGGGGCGCCTGGTACGTCGTTGGCGAGGATCTCGACCGCAAGGACGAGCGCACGTTCCGCGTCTCGCGGATCCGCGGGGAGATCCGCTTCGCGACCCGCCGCGAGCGCGACTTCCGGCTCCCGGCGGAGTTCGACGTCTCGAAGTTCCTCGACCGCCCCAAGTGGCTGATCGGCGAGCCGCGGGGGAAGGCGAAGCTCGAGGTCGCGAGCGACACCGCCTGGTGGATCGAGCGCACGTTCCCGAAGGGCGGAACGGTCGAGGACGGCGTCTTCACGACGGAGTACTCGGACCTCGGCCAGCTCGCGGGCTGGGTGTTGAAGCAGGACGGCCGCGCCGTGCCCGTCGAGCCGAAGGCGCTGCGCGAGCTCGTCGCGGAAGGCCTCTACGTGGCACGGGAGCGCCATGACGGCGCGGCCGAGACACTCGCGGCGGAGGTCTTGCGCGAGCCCGTCGAGGAGCTGGAGCGCCCGGCGAGCCCGGTGGCGCCTGAGCGCTTTGCCGTGCTCCAGGCGCTGCTCGCCTACCTGCTCGCGGAGTGCGGCGACGAGCAAGGAGGCGGTCATCCCCGCCGCGGAGCTGACCGAGCGGTTCCACATCCCGCCGGACCAGCTCGAGGAGCACCTCTCGCTGCTGAACCTCGTCAACTTCGGCGGCGGCTGCTACGCCGTCTACGCGGAGCTGCAGGACGACGAGGTGCACGTCGACAAGGAGCTCTACGGCGACACGTTCCGCCGCCCGCCGCGGCTGACGCCGCTGGAGGCACGCGCCATCCGCCTTGCGCTCGAGTACGTCGGCCCTTCGATCGCCGCCGACGCGCACTCACCGCTCGAGCGGGTGCGGCGCAAGCTCGAGGAGACCTTCGGCGAGTTCGACGACCGGCAGACGGCGAGCCCCCACGCGCCCGCGGGCGCCGACTTCGTCGCGATCCTCTCGGACGCGATCCTGCGCCGCCGGCTCGTCCGGCTCGAGTATCTGAAGGAGGGCGAGACGACGCCGTCGGCGCGGATCGTGGAGCCGTACAAGCTCGAGCGGAAGCTGCCGGACTGGTATGTCCACACCTGGAGCCGCACGAGCGACGGCGAGCGGAGCTTCCGGCTCGACCGCGTCCGGAACGCGGAGCTCCTGAAGGAGAAGTTCGAGCCGCGCGAAGGCTTCGAGCCGCGCGAGTTCCAGGGCGCGAGGACGGTGACGCTCTGGTACTCGCCCGCCGTCGCGCGCTGGGCGGTCGAGCGCGGCGCGCGCCCGCTCGCCGACGGCAGCGCGGTCGAGCAGCGGCCGGCGGGCGGGCTCGAGTGGCTCGCGGGCGAGGTGCTCCAGTATCGCGGCGAGGCGGTGGTCGTCGAGCCGGCGGACCTCCGCAAGCACGTCGCGCAGCGGACACGGGAGCTGGCACGCGAGCTCCACGTCCGGCCGCGCGCCCGCGTCAAGGCCTGATCGTCAGCGTTCTGCCGCGCCGAGGCGGGCGAGCGCCCACTCGGCGTGCTCGCGCAGCAGCTCGTCCTCGCCCGCGGCGTGACGCTCGAGCGCCGGGCGGAGCTCCTCGCCGCCGACGTTGCCGGCCGCGACGAGCGCGTTCCGGCGAAGCCAGCGCGGATCGTTCCGCGGTACGTAGAGTCGCTCGAACTGCTCCACGAGCTGCTCGCCGTCCGCCTCCAGCCAATCGACGAGGCTGACGTGCGGGGTTGCGCCGGCGGCCGGCGGCCGCCCGACGAGGCGCTTCTCGATCCCGCGGTTCCACGGGCAGACGTCCTGGCAGATGTCGCAGCCGTAGACCTGGGCGCCGAGCTCGCCGCGGTACGCCTCGGGGATCGCGGACGGCGCCTGCGTCCAGTACGAGAGGCAGCGGGTCGAGTCCAGCACCCCCGGCTCGTCGAGCGCTCTCGTTGGGCAAGCGTCGATGCAAAGGCGGCACGAGCCGCAGTCGAGCGCGAGCGGCTCGCCCGCCTCGACCTCCGCCGTCGTCACGAGGGTGCCGAGCACGACCCACGAGCCGTGGCGACGCGTGATCAGGAGCGTGTTCTTGCCGTAGAAGCCGACGCCTGACCGGTAGGCCGCTTCGCGGTCCACGTGCTGGTTGGCGTCGACGAGCACCCGGAACTCGCCGCCGAGGCGGCGACCGAGCTCATCGAGCTTCGCGCGGAGCTCCTCGTAGGCGTCGCTCCACGTGTAGCGCGCGAGCCGCCCGTGGGCAGGCGGCAGCCGGGGCTCGTCGGCGTAGTAGCAGAGCGCAGCTGAGACGACGGTCCGCGCCCCGTCGACGAGCGTCTCCGGGTGGCACGAGACTTCCGGCCGGGCCATGGTGAACCTCATGTCGGCGAAGAGCCCGCGCGCGCGGCGTTCCCGGATGGCGAGCTCGGTGCCCTCGTAGGGCGCGGCCGCCGTCGCCCCGACGGCGTCCAGGCCGAGCTCCTCGGCGATGCGGTGCAGCTCCGCCGCTCTCACACGGTCATTGTGACGCCGATAGCATCGGCCGCCGTGAAGGCGATCCGGATCCACGAGGACGGCGGGCCCGAGGTGCTCCGCTACGAGGACGTCCCCGACCCCGAGCCGCGGGACGGCGAGGTGCTGATCGAGCTGCGTGCCGCGTCGCTCAACCACCTCGACCTGTGGATCCGGAAGGGGCTCCCCTCCGTCCCGAAGCCGCGGATCCTCGGCGCGGACGGAGCCGGTGTCGTCGTCTCCGGCGACGGCTTCCCGGCGGGCGAGCGGGTCGTGATCAATCCGGGGCTCGAGCACGGCGGGCGGATCTCCGTCGTGGGCGAGCATTTCGACGGCACGCACGCGGAGCTGATCGCCCTGCCGCGCGAGCAGGTCTACCCGATCCCGGCGGAGCTCACGTTCGAGCAGGCCGCGGCGTTTCCGCTCGTGTTCGAGACGGCGTACCGGATGCTCGTCACCCGGGCGGATCTGCGCGAGGGCGAGACGGTCTTCGTGTGGGGGATCGGCGGCGGCATCGGGACGGCGGCGCTGCAGATCGCCAAGGCCCTCGGCGCGCGCGTGATCGTCACGTCGTCGAGCGACGAGAAGCTCGCCCGCGCGCGGGAGCTCGGCGCCGACGCGACGGTCAACCACGCGTCCGAGGACGTGAAGGCGCGCGTCAAGGAGTTGACGGGCGGGCGCGGCGTGGACGTCGTCGTCGAGCACGTGGGCGAGGCCACCTGGCGGACGAGCCTCGACGTTGCCGCGCAGGGCGGCCGCATCGTCGTCTGCGGGGCGACGACCGGCCCGAACCCGCCCGCGGGCCTGCATCGCGTCTGGTGGAAGCAGCTTGCGATCCTCGGCTCGACGATGGGCACGCAGGCGGACTTCCAAGGCGCGTACCGGCTCGTGGCCGAGGGCCGCGCGCAGCCGGTCGTCGACTCCGTCTTCCCGCTCGCGGACGCGCGGGCCGCGCACGAGCGGCTCGAGTCCGGCGAGCAGCTCGGCAAGGTCGTGCTCCGCATCCCGGACTAGCAAATGCCGTCGCCAGGCCCAGCCGAAGAGGCTCGGCCGCTCGGTGAAGAGGAAGCTCAAGCGCTCCCGATTCCCGTTCCAGAGCTCCTCACGCGTCAGCATCCGTGAGAACGTGCGCACGGTGAGCCGCCGTAGCCAGATCCGGATTGGCAGGTCGAGCCAGACGACGATCTCGGCCCGCTCGAGCACCATGTCCCCGAGCTTCGTGCGATACCCGCCGTCGATCGCCCAGCGATCCTGCACGACCAGCGGCCGGACGCATGCCCGGAGCTCCTCCGCGGTCGCCTCCGTCCAGTTCGGCCCGTGGTGGAGCGCGTCGAGCTCGATGTACGGCGCGTTGATGCGCTCGGCGATCTGGCGACCGAGGGGGTCGACTTGCCGCTACCGCTCACTCCCTGGGCGAGGACGCGCCGAGGCGGGCTAGCCGAAGCCGAGGATGAACTTTGCGTCATCCGACAGAGCGCTCAGCCTCCAGGGAGCCCCGGATGGAATGCTCAGGAACGACAACTGGAGGTCCCCGAGTTCAAATCTCGGCGCCTTGACTCGAGTGGCCCGCGGGGGTGCTTTCGGCGCTCCGGCGCGGGGGCGGACGATCCCGCCCCGTTCGATCTACGTGGGTCGCTCCGGGCGGCGTGGTCGCGACCGCGTCGACCCGTCCAGGCTCGACGCCAAGCGGAGCGGCCACGTGCGCCGCCGGCGTTTCGCAGGTCACCCGGGCACTCGGAAAACGGAGACCGAAGGTCGACCCGCCGTCGCTGGTCGCCACCTCGCACTGACCGCCGTGCGCCTTCATGATCGCGTCGACGATGGCCAGGCCCAGCCCCACGCCTCCCTTCGCGCGCGTCCGCGCGGGGTCGGCGCGCGAGAAGCGCTCGAAGATCAGGTCGAGCGCCTCCGGGGGCACGCCGCAGCCCTCGTCCTCGATCTCGATCACGACGTCCCCGGCCCGCCATAGCACGCGGAGCTCGATTGCGTCGCCGGGCACGGTGTAGTTGACCGCGTTCTCGAGCAGGGAGTCGAGCGCGATCCGCAGGCCGTCCGAGTCGGCGCGGAGAATCGCCCCCGTGCGTTCCCCAAGCCGCCAGACGCGGGGCGCGACCTCGGACCAGCGCAGGAACATGTCCTCGAGGAACGTGTCGAGCTCCATCTCGGTCTCGACGACGAAGTTCGGCTGATCCGCCTTCGCCAGCAGCAGCAGGCGCTCGAGGATCCGCTCGATCCGGGCGAGCTCGTCGAGCACGACGTCGACGCCGGCGGCCTCCCCGTCGAGGCGGCGGAGGACCTCGAGGTGACCGCGCGCGATCGTGACGGGCGTGCGCAGCTCGTGCGACGCGTCGTGGAGGAAGCGCTCCTGCCGCTCCAGCAGGCTCGCCTGCTGGCGAGCCTGGGCCTCGACCAGCCGCATGGTCTCCAGGCGGCGGCGTGCATGCCAGGCCATGGCGAGGAACACGGCGGACATCAAGGGCACTTCGGACAGCTCGCCCCAGGTCTGCGTGCCGTGATGGGCGAACGTCATGATCGGGACGCCGGTCGCCACCGCGACCCCGGCGAGCACGGCGCCCGTCGCGCGCGACCGCCCAGATCCGGAAGCCCGAGAGGACGGTCAGGCTGATCCAGATCAGGTGGAACGGGACCGTCTCCCAGGTCGGCCAGAGCAGCATCGCCTCGAGGTTGGCGAGGGCGAACCCGAGCCAGGCGAGCTCGCCGCCGGTTACGCCGACAGAAGGCGGTAGCCCGCATGGCGAACGGTCTCGATGGGCGCGGCCGGGCCGAGCTTCTTGCGCAGGCGGCGCATGCAGACCTCGACGACGTTCGAGCTCGGGTCGAAATGGAAGCCCCAGACCTCCGAGAGCAGGCTCTCGCGGCTCACGATTTCGTCCGCGTGCTTGGCGAGATGATGGAGCAGACGGAACTCGCGGTCGGAGAGCGCGGCGACCTGGTCGCCGATCCGGGCCTGCCGGCGGGCAAGATCGAGCGTCAGCCCGCCGGCCTGGAGCACGTTCCCGCCCGTCTCTCCTCCCGACCCGGCGAGGTGAACGCGGATCCGCGCAAGCAGCTCGTCGAACGAGAACGGCTTGCTGAGATAGTCGCGCGCGCCGAGTCCAAAACCGCGGAGCTTGGTCGGCAGATCGGAGCGCGCCGAGACGATCACGACCGGGAGCTCCGGCCGGCGGCGCTGCAGCTCGCGCAGAACGGAGAGCCCGTCGATCCCGGGCAGCAGCAGGTCGAGGACGACGAGGTCGTGGCGCTCGAGCGCCGCGCGCCGCAGGCCCGCCTGCCCGTCGCCCGCCTCGTCGACCGCATAGCCCTCCGCCTCCAGCCCGCGCGCCAGGAAGACGCGGATCCGAGGCTCGTCCTCGATCACAAGAATCCTCATCGGATTGCGCGCGACCATATACCCAGATGACCGCAGGATGACGCGTAAGTGACAATCGTGTCATGTTCGCGGCGCCGTCCGCAGCGGCGCCGTAGGTTCTCCGGCCGGAGCCCATGGCCGATGTCTCGACCCCCGGGGAGCTGGTCTCCGAGGCGCCCGCCCCGCTAACGGATCGTGCGGCGAGGCCGGCACCGTTCGACGACCGGGCGGCTCGCCACTGGCTCCTCTCCTCGATCGTCTGGCTGACCGTGGTCGACCTCTTCGGGCTCGTGCTCGCGACCGAGTTCGTCACGCCCGAGGCGTTCGGCGGGATCTCGTGGCTCTCGTTCAGCCGGGTGCGGCCGTCGCACGTGAACGGCGTGATCCTCGCCTGGCTGACCATGATGTACTTCGGGGCGCTCTTCTACATGCTCCCGCGCCTGGTCGGCACGCGCGCGATGTGGAGCGAGCGTCTTGGCGTCTGGTCCGCCTGGGCCTGGAACGGAATGTTCCTGTTGGGCGTGATCGCGCTCCTGACTGGCCACAGCCAGGGACGCGAGTACGGCGAGCTGATCTGGCCGCTCGACATCCTGCTGCTCGTCGTCTGGTGCGCGAACATCGTCAACATCCTCGCCACCATCCAGATCCGGACAATCCGCCCGCTCTACGTCTCGGTCTGGTTCTTCATCGCGAGCCCGATCTGGCTCGCTGTCGACTACGCAATCGGAAACGTGATCTGGCGCCCGGGACACATCTGGGGGGCCCCGTCCGGCGCGCTCGTCAACAGCCTCTCCGACGCCATGCTGAACTGGTGGTACGCGCACAACCTGTTCGGCCTCTGGCTGACGCCGATGCTGCTCGCGCTCACGTACTACATCGTCCCGCGTGTCACCAACACGCCGCTCTACAGCTACACGCTCTCGCTGATCAGCTTCTGGGGCATGGCGTTCTTCTACACCGGTGTCGGCGACCATCACATCCTCCAGTCGCCGACCCCCGCCTGGCTCAAGACGATCGCGGAGGTCTCGTCCTGGATGCTGCTCGTCCCCGTCTTCGCCTTCACGATCAACATCCTCGGGACGATGAAGGGCAACTGGGACAAGTTCTTCACGAACCTGCCCTTGCGCTTCACCCTGACCGCGTTCTTCTTCTACTTCCTCGTCAACGTCCAGGGCGCGTTCGAGGCGATCCAGCCGTTCAACAAGCTGACGCACTTCACGAACTTCGTCGTCGCCCACGCCCATCTGGCCCTGCTCGGCGCCTTCACGATCCTCGGGATGGGGGTGATCGACTACATCGTCGCGCAGGTCTACGCGCGCCCGCTCTTCAGCCGGGCGCTGACGGAGTGGCAGTACTGGCTCGTCACGGTCGGCTTCACGGGCTTCTTCAGCGTGCTGACGCTGGCCGGCTTCCAGCAGGGCTTCAGCTGGGAGCAGGGCATCCCCGAGGTCAACGTTCTCCCGCAGCTCCACGCCTACTACATCGCGCGCGGGATCTTCGGGGCGATGATCGTCCTCTCGGGGATCGTCCAGATGGCGAACATCGGGCTGACGATCTTCACGGACACCAACGAGCGGAGGCGTCGCGAGACGCTGGCGGTTGCCGAGGCGATCGCTCCGCCGGTCGGCGGGTGAGCGGATGACCGATTCGCAGGACACCAGGCACGTCCCCCGCGGCTGGGCCCGCCATCCGCCGGAGCGGATGCTGATCACCCCCCTCATCGCCGGGCTGGGAGGCCTGCTCGCCTTCTTCTGCGTCGTCTTCGTCGTCGTGTGGCTGCCGGTGCACACATTCGACCCGCCCGCCTCGGACGACTGGGCGCCGCTCTCGAACGATGCGGTCAAGGGCCGTAACCTCTTCGCGTCGAACGGCTGCTACGTCTGCCACTCCGGCTATTCGCGCCCGCAGGACGTCCGCTACGGCCTCTACTTCCTCTACCCGAAGGTCTCCGAGCCCGGCGACTTCTTCGGCTCCGACCAGTCGCCGAACCTGCTCGGGACGGAGCGCACCGGGCCGGATCTGTCGCAGGAGTCGGGCTGGCACCCGGACGACTGGCAGCGCGCGCACTTCTACGACCCACGCTACGTCGACCCGATGTCGCTGATGCCGCCGATGAAGTCGCTCTTCTCCGACAAGCAGATCGACCAGCTGGTCACGTACGTCGAGACGCGCAGCGGCAAGTCCGGGCTCCTCCGCTATGCGGGCCAGCTGTACTCGAAGCGAATCGTGCTCGCGAACCAGGGCTTCCCCGAGCCCTACACCGGCTTCCAGGGCGCACACAACCCGATCGTGCCGGAGAGCGAGGAGGAGCCGAAGGTGCCCGCCGGCCAACTCGAGGAGGCGCCCAACCTGGCCCAGATCGACCGCGGCTACTGGCTCTCCGGCGATCCCCTCCCGGTCACGCAGCAGAACCTGCTTCGCGGCAAGACGGTCTTCCTGCAGCGGTGCGTCGGCTGTCACGGGCTGGCCGGCGACGGCAAGGGCCCGGGCGCGACGTTCATGTCACCGCCGCCCGCCGACTTCACCGACAAGGACGACGCGTGCTGCGGCGGCGACACCGGCCCGGGCGACTTCTACTACCGGATCCTCCGCGGCTGGCCGGGCACGGCCATGGAGAACTTCGGCGAGCGTCTCTCCGTCGACGACATCTGGCGCGTGGTGCTCTTCGTGAAGACCATCCCGAACGGGACGCTGGCGGACAACCGCGTGCCGGAGCCCCAGGACTACATCACGTGGCAGCCGACCGACGAGCTGCTCGCCTGGGTGAAGAGCCGACAGAAGCTCGAAGAGAACGCCGCCTTCGATGAGCGGGCCGTCACCGACCCGTTCATGCAGGAGGCCATGCGCGTGATGCCCGGGCTGGCGCCGGGCGACAGCTTCCTGATCAACGACGGCAAGACCCGGCTCTCGCTCGAGGACGCGGCCCGCGAGATCAAGGCGATCTACGAGCAGCTGCTCGACACGGGCTGGGCGGACGCGGGCGGCCGCGGGGACAAGCTGCCGCCCGAGTCGCAGAAGAACATCCCCCCGACCGTCCCGGGGCAGCAGTGAAACGGGCCGCCGCAGCTCTCGCCGGCGCGCTCGTGCTCGCGCTCGTGCTCCCGGCGGTGGCGGTCGCCCACGACGCGCCCGAGAGCGAGCGCTCGAAGTGGGTGATGACCGACTGGATGATGGACCTGTTCTTCATCTTCGGCGGGCTGGCGCTCGTGGCCTTCCTCGCGGCCTGGAAGGCCGGCATGTTCCACGAGCTCGACACGCACGCAAGCATCCCGCTGTTCGTCCCGGAGGAGGACTACTACACGCCCGACTGGGCGCTGGAGGAGGAGGAGTGGACCGATGTCGATGCCTAGCGGCGACAGCCCGCAGGAGGTCAAGAACTACTACCTCTACCTCCAGGGCCACCACGAGACGGACGGGCGTGTCGCGACCTGGCATGTCGACTGGTTCTCGCTGGCGTGGCTCTGGGGCTTCGTGATCGTCCTGGTGCTGGCGCTGCTCTGGTGGATCTGGCAGTACCGGACGACGAAGCACGGCACGGGGATGTATCCGGTCGACCGCTGGGGCGGCTACACGAGCGAGCTCGCCGGGCCGGCGACACGCTTCTTCTTGCTGATCACGGCCGTCCTCACCGCGTTCGCGGTGGCGATCATCGTCGGCCACATCGTCTGGGGACAGAAGTTCTGATGTCCACCGTACTCCCGTTCGTCTCCTACTCGAGCTTCTCGGAGGTCGTCGTCCCGGCCGACGAGTGGGAGACGCTCTACGCCTCGCTGCAGGCTCTGAAGGGGCATGTGCAGGAGTACCCCGGCTGCGAGGGCTTCGACGTCTTCGTCCGCGCCGAGCCGGACGGCGCAGTGCGCGTGCACTGCTACACGGTCTGGGACACGCAGGTCCAGCTCGAGGCCTTTCTCGAGCGCGGCTACACCTTCGAGCGGCTCCTGGCCGACCTGGGCGGGCTCGACCCTGACCGGAGCCTCGTGATGGAGAAGGTCTTCTGATGGCGCGCCCCCGGCAGCCGGCGCGCCCCCTGTTCGGCTATCGCGACGTCGGCGAGGACGTTCGCCACGGACCGCGGGCGGTCCGGCGGGCCTGGTTGATCCTCGCGGTGATGATCGCGCTCTATCTCGTCTGGACGCTGATCGTCTTCCTCCTCGAGCCCGGGCTCCGCTAGGGGGCCGCGTCGGCCGTGTACCTGAAGCACCTCTCGTCGCTTCAGTTCCTGACGTACGTCGCCTTCTTCGCGGTCGTGATCGCTGCGATCTTCAAGCTCGTGCCCGGGAAGGAGGCGCCGCGCCGCAACGAGCCGTACCCCGACGCAGTTCTCGGCGGGCACGACCGGAAGCTCGGGAAGTACTTCCTGGGCGGCGCCGCGTTCCTGCTGCTGGGTGGGATGCACATGGTGCTGAAGAACCTGCCGTGGACCGCCGAGTGGCTGGCCCGCGCAGGGTACGCGGGCCACCTGGTCCGCGACCTCTCGAACACGCACCTGATCATCGTCGGCGGTGGCACGTTGATCGCGACCGGACTAACGTGGTACGCGCTCCCGCGTGTCGTGGGCCGGCCGCTCGCGAGCGAGGGCCTCGCGCAGGCCGCGTTCTGGCTGACCGCCGGCGGGCTCACGGTCTTCTACGCCGCCCTGGTCGGCAACGGGATCGCGATCGGCCGGCTCGTGCAGCACGGAATGGACTACGAGACCGCGAAGCAGGCACGAGGGCAGTGGTACCGAGCACCGGTGGGCGCGGGGGCGGGCGTGATGGGCCTGGGCTACTGG
The DNA here is from genome assembly GCA_963704025.1 of uncultured Actinomycetes bacterium. GTDB lineage: Bacteria > Actinomycetota > Thermoleophilia > Gaiellales > Gaiellaceae > CAVPGP01. Next base: position 552,808 of record CAVPGP010000002.1, read on the forward strand.
TGCTTCGCGGCGAACGTCGTCCTGACGGTCTTCCAGGCGCGCCTCGTCCGGATTCCGAAGCCGAGCGGCCACCTCTGGAAGTTCTTCGTCACCGGTGCCCTCGCGCTCACCGTCGGCACCGTCCAGGGCGTGATCCAGGTGCAGCCGGCAAACGCCGCCTGGCTCTACCGGGCCGGACACGCCGGCGAGTGGATCGACCCGATCAGCCACGCCCACGTCAACCTCGTCACGGGGCTGACGATGCTCGTCGCTGGCGCCGCGTTCTTCCTGGCCCCGCTGATCGGCGGCCAAGCGCCCTCCCGCCGCGCGGCCGACCGGTGCTTCTTCGCGCTGCTCGGCGGCTCGCTCGCCTTCTACGGCGCGGCACTCTACCTCGGCCTGCACGAGGGCCGGCTGGTCGTGAGCCGCGGTCTCTCGCCCGAGCAGGCGGAGGAGGCGACCGCGTTGCACCCGTATCTGATCATGGCATCCGGAATCGCCATGCTGGCCGCGTTCTGGTTCCTGCTCGTGCTCGTCGTTCGTTCGACCTGGAACGCATCGTCGCCGGTCCGGCTCTTCGTCCTCGCCGGCTGCGCGGCGCTGGCCGTGGGAACGCTGCAGGGGCCGATCCAGGCGACTCCGGCGGTGAACGAGCTGCTCGACCGAGGCGGAGACGCAGGCGACGTGATCGTCAACCTCCATGCGCAGCTGAACATGATCGGGGGCCTGATGGTGGTGCTGCTCGGCCTCTCCCTGTCCGTGCTCGTACGGACCTCCGCCGACGAGTGGCGACTCCGCCCCGCCAGGCTCGCCGTGCTCGGCGTCGCGGCGGGAACGGCCTGCTACTACGGCGCTGGGATCGCGTTCGCGGCCTTCGAGGCGCACCGCATCCGCGGCGGTACGACGTTCGCCGCGGCCGTCTCGGCGGCCGAGCCGTGGCAGGCGCTCGTCCTCGTCCCCGCCGCGCTCGCCGTCTGCGCGGGGTTCTTCGCCTACGCTGCGGCCGTCTGGCCGTTGACGGTGAAGCAGGTGGACGAGGGGCTCGCCGCGATCGCGGCCGCCCCGGCCGCGTACACGGGCAAGGTGCCCCGCCGGGTCGTCCGCCGGAGCCCCGCGGCCGCGGTCGGCTACGAGCTGCCCATGGGCCTGCTCGGGTTCCCCGGGCTCGGCTGGCTGTTCGCAGGCTTTCCGTTCACGGCGTCGATTCTCCTCCTCGCAGGCCCGGCGCTCGCCTGGGCCGTCGTACCCGCGGCGTTCTCGCCGTACGGCCAAGGCCCCTTGCGCGGGATCGGCTGGAAGATCGAGTTCGCGTGGCTGCCCGCAACCGCGCTGCTCTCGGCCGCCGCGCTGTACCGTGCCCAGACGCGCCGCCGGGCCCGGGAGCGCGGCGCTCCACCGCGGCGCCCCCGCCGCGGCCACCGCTCGTACCGCACGCGCGTGGGCGTCGCGGCGGGATCGCTCGGACTCCTGCTCGTCTCGCTTCCCTTCGTACCGGCGGTCGCCGGGATCGGCTCGAGCGCGGTGCGCTACAGCTACGAGCGGACGTTCACGCGCGAGGTGACGGGGCAGTTCCTCGCAACACCTCGGGGTGCGGTGAAGCTTTTCTCGTGGCCGGACCCGCAGTCGCCGTACCCACGCGACGCGCTGCGCATTCACGCGGCGGACGCCACGTCGATCCTGCTTCGCGCCGCGGCCGTGGACCGTCCCGACGCCTATCGGCTCTTCGATCTGGGCCGGGGCAGCGCGGTTCCGCTCGCCGTACGGCGCAGCTCGCCGACGGTGCTCCGGCTCGCGCCGGGCCGGCCCCTGCGACCTGCGCGCTACGCGCTGGTCTCGACCCACGAGGGGATGTTCGGCGGCAAGGACTTCTCCTACTTCACGATCGTGCCTCCGGGCGGCCCGGTGACCGCGATCGGCGACGGCCAGGGGACCGCGCCGGCCGTTGCACGATCGCTTCCGCCGGTCGCGGCTGCACTCCTCGCCCTGCTCTTCGCGGTCCTGCTCGGCCGATCGTTCGTGCGGCGACCGCTCGGATCGAAGGCGCTCTGGGGCGTCGGCTTCGCGCTTTTCGCCGTCGCGGCCGCGAGCGAGGCGGTCGCGGAGCGGACGGGCTGGTCGCCGGCGCTCTTCCGGGTCTACTACCTCGCCGGGGGAGTCCTGACCGTGGCCTACCTCGGCGCGGGCTCGGCCTGGCTGCTGCTTCCGCGGCGCGGGAGGGACCTGCTGCTCGGCGCGCTGGGCGCTGCGACGGCAGCCGCGGTGACCACGATCCTGCTTGCGCCCGTCGACGCGGGGCTGCTGGCGCAGGCTCCCGAGGGTCGGCCGCCGGCGAACGGCGCTCTCGGCGGTCACGCATTCCTGTGGGCCGTGACGCTCAACTCCGCGGGAACGCTCGTCCTCGTCGGCGGATCGCTGCTCTCGATCGCGCGTGGGCAGCGGATCCGTCCGAACGCGTGGATCGCAGCGGGCGCGCTGGTGGTGGCGCTCGCGACGGGGCTGTCGCGCACAGGGGCCTACTCGTTCGTCTACGCCGGCGAGCTGGTCGGAATCGCGCTGATGTTCATGGGTTTCCAGCTCGCCGGAGCGAGGCCGCGCCGCGCACCCGTCACGCGGAGCGACGCGGTTCCCGTCCCCGCTGTGCTGAGCCGATGAACGCCGACGCCTTGCTTGAGCATGCCGCCTCCGTGGCTTCCGGAGAGCTCCGGAGGGCGCGCGGACGTCTGCGCGGCGTCGACCCCGACGCTGTGGAGGCCGTCGCGCAGGCGGCGCACGCGGTCGCCGCGGGAATCGCCCGCTGCCTGCTGGAGACCGCGGAGCGGGATCCGTCGCTCGCGGCCGCGCTGCTCGACCGCCCTAACGGTCGTGCAGATCCGCCCGGCTGACCCGCGTCAGCCGGCCAAGGAGCCCCCGGCGCTCCCAGCCGTCGGCATCGAGCGCCGCCCGGAGCTGCCCGAGATGCGCGCCGGCGACGGCGCGGGTAGTCGGCTCGAGATCAGCCCGAAGCCGCCCGGACTGCGGCTCTGCCGGCGGAAGGGATTCGTGCGGTGCGTTCATGACGTGCCGTCCTTTCGGTCGAGACGGGCGCGTGTGTCCGTCAATGCGTCTCACGATCAGAGCGGAGCTTCTGAAGAGCGATCTGAGAGGGACCTAGGAACGAGCTAAGAATTCGGGCCATCGCTCTCCGACGCAGCTGAGAGCGGCGCGCGCTCGACGTCTCCAGGAAGGGTGACGCGGGTCCCGCTCGGCGCGCATCACGATCCGAGACCGACCGCGCGCGACTTCGAGCGCGTCGAGGACGCCACGAGAGCCGCCGTGTCGAAGCTCGGGCTGGTGGACGCCCGCGGGTGCGACAAGGCCGACCTTCCGTGCGAGGCTCAGATGCGTCGCAAACCGTTACCCGAAGCCAAGAATGAACTTCGCGTCATCCGACATCAGGTCAGGCGTCCAGGGAGGGCTCCACGTCAGCTCTACCTCCACGTCCTCGACGCCCGGGATCTCGCGCACGGCTCGATCGATGTCCTCCATGATCATCGGCCCGGCCGGGCAGCCCATCGACGTGAGCGAGTGGATCACCTTGACCTTCGCGCCGTCGATCTCCGTGTCGTAGAAGAGGCCGAGCTCGACGATGTCCATTCCCAGCTCGGGATCCTCGACCGTCCGCAGCGCCTCGACGACCTCGTTCTTCGAAGGCATGCCAGGAGTGTAGCCCCGGGGGTCGAACCGAGGGCGAATGGACGAGAAGCGATCCGGCGACGACCGCCGCAAGGGCCGCGAGCGCCGCGGCGGCGGGGATCGCCGTCAGCAGGACGAGGGCGTCCCACCCGGCGAGGAGCGCCGCGGCGGCCGGGAACGGCGCTCGGGCGGCGACCGCCGGAGCGGCCGCGACCGGCGCGAGGGCTAACCCCCTCCGCTAGAAGCCCGGCAGCCGCACCTGCTCGCGTCGTTCCCGCGCGAAGAAGTGCGTGCCGTCGACGAATCGGACCCAGTTGCAGCGGGTGCACATGATCAGCGTGTGCGTGCGAGCGCTGTCGGCGAGGTAGCGGACGCCGTGCAGAAGGTCCCCGTTGGAGACGCCTGTGGCGACGACGATTACGTCCTGCGGCGCAAGGTCGTCGATCGTGAAGATCTGCTCCATGTCCTCGAAGCCCTGCCGATGCGCGTCCTCGATCTCGCTTCGCGACGTCGGCCACAGCTGAGCCTGCAGCTCGCCGCCGAGGCAGCGAAGCGCGGCGGCGGCGAGCACGGCCTGCCGGGTGCCGCCGATCCCGACGGCGAGATGGTCGTTCGTGCCGCGCACGGCGGCCGAGATCGCGGAGGTGACGTCCCCGTCCTGGATCAGCTTGATGCGCGCACCCGACTGGCGGATCTCCTCGATCAGGTCGTGGTGCCTGGGGCGGTCGAGGACAATCGTCGTCACGTCACCGACCGTGCGGCCGAAGGCGTCGGCGATCGAGCGGATATTCTCCGCGATCGACTCGGCCAGCGAGATGCGCCCGCGCGCGACGGGGCCGACGGCCATCTTCCGCATGTACATGTCCGGGAGCGAGGGCATCGACCCGCGCGGCCCGACGGCGATCATCGAGATCGCGTTGTTCCCGCCGCGCGCGACCACGCCGCGTCCCTCCAGCGGGTCGAGCGCGAGGTCGACCTCTTCGCCACCGACGCCGACGACCTCGTTCACGGGCAGGTACTGGGAGTCCTCCGGTCCCCCGATCACGATCCGGCCGCTGATCGGCAGGCCGTCGAGCGCGAGCCGCGCCCCCGAGAAGGCGGCATCCTCGGCACCGTCATGGTCGGCCCGTCCCAGCCACCGCGCGGCGGCGAGCGCCGAGCGCTCGGTCACACGTGCATAGGCCTCGCAGGAGCAGGGAATCCGGGCAGCCTGGCCCCGCTCCGCCCGGTCGGCCTCCGTCTGGGTCACCTCTGCACCGCCTCCACTCGTTCCGCCGCGGCCAGCACGAGCTCGATCACCGTGCCGACCGCGAGCTCGACGTTCACGTTCTCCACCACGGGCACGCCGGCCTTTCGCGCGCGTCCGACGATGTAGCTCTGGATCCTACGGATCTCCGCGAGCTGGGAGAGGTACTTCTCTACCGGCCTGACACCTTCGGAGCTGAGATCCCGCACCCAGAAGTGGCTCGCGTGCACCTGCTCGTTCGAGATCGCGAGCACGCACTCGACGACGAGCGCGTGCTCCAGCGGCTCGAGCATCCCCGGGACGAGATGGACGCCTTCGAGCACCATCGACCAACCCTCCTCCAAGGCGCGCTCGACGGCGGCGCGCACGCCGACGACGACGTTGCGCGTCTGGTCCAGGAACCCGAGCAGGACGGGATCCCCCGTCTCCGAGTCGGCAACGGATGCGGCGGCGTCGAAGCTCGAGTAGTGGATCGAGGGCATGAACTCCTGCGAGAAGAACGCCCGCATCGTCTGGCGGATGAAGTCCGTGGAGGTCAGGCGCGTGATCCCCAGCCGGTGCGCGACCTCGGTCGCGACCGTCGACTTGCCCGTGCCCGTTGCGCCGCCGATCAGGATCACGATCGGCAGGTCGAGGTTCTGCAGCTCCTGCACGCGCTGGAGCCGGCTCACGGCCTGGTCGCCCTCGCCCTCGCCGAGTACCTGGCGCGCCAGCTCGCGAACCCGATCGAGCTCGACGATGAAGGCGTTGCGCTCGGCCAGATCGAGCTCGATCCGGCGCGCCAGCTGGTACGCACGCTCGGCGGAGACTCCGGCCGCGATCAACGCACGCGCCATCAAGCCCTTCGAGTAGGGCAGCCCGTCCTGGCCGAGCGGGAGCGGCTCCCCGTGACGCCGCTCAGACAAGGCCGAGCACCGCCTCGTCGAGGCCGTCCGCGACGACCTCGTTCTCCGCGAACACCACCCTCGCGCCACGCTCCTTCGCGTGTGCGGCAACGATGTCGATCGCCGCGGCCTTGATCTCCACGACGTACGTGTCCGCGTCCACGCGCTCCAGCTCCGCGCGCAAGGCGGCGCGGTCGGCCAGGCTCTGCGAGGCATGGACGACGTCAGCCTCCAGATCGTCGGCCGGCGCACCGGTCGTGAAGACGGCGACGCGCCCCTCGAACGGTCCGGACGCGCGAAGGCGCAGCTCGCCGGGGAAGACCGGGACGTCCTTCACGTCCGCGACGCGGCCGGGATCGCCGAACGCGACGACGAGGTCCGAGACGAGCACACGGTAGGCGTTCAGGTACCCGGTCGCGTCGCCGCGCGTGACCAGGATCCTCGCAGTCGTCTCGACGGGCGGGATCGCGGCGCCGCTGCCGTCGAAGACGACCACGTCGGGGTCCAGGTCGAGAGCCCGGGCGGCGCCGTCCGGGACGTTCGACGTGAAGACGGCGCCGGCAAGCCCGCCGCCGCAGCGCCGGCAACCGACCGTCGGCACTCCCGTCAGCGCGGCGATCTCGAGGTAGTCGGAGGCCGCGTGCTCGCCGCGGGACGCCACCTCGACGAGATCGTCCACGGTGGGGCTGGTGTACACCAGCCCCATCTTGGGGCCACCACGTCCCATTGCGACAGCCACGACGCGCCTGGTTTCCGCCAGCAGGCGAACCACGTGGCACGTCACCGCCGTCTTCCCGACCCGCTTGCCGGTGCCGATCACCGAGATCGAGGGCCGGGGGAAGGGCTCGAGCGCCGGCGGGTCGAAGCGGAAGTCCGCGCCCACGTAGGGCAGGCCGTCTGCCAGCGCACGGCTGGCCCAGCGCATGCGCTCGGCGGGCCCGAGCACCGGCTCGTCCGAGAGATCGACCACGAGCTCTGCGCCGTCGAACGATTCCACGAGCGGCACTCCGTAGTCATCGCCGCCGCGCAGCTTCTCCGTGCCGCCGACGAGCACTGCTCCGACGAAGTCATACGGAAGCTCGGCCAGTGCATCGCGCACGACAGGGGCGTAGTGCTCCCCGTCGATCAGCGCCACGGCCTTCACCTCGTGGTGACCTCGCCCTCGATCCGCGCGGTGTACTTCTCGTAGGCGAGCGTGTCCATGTTGAACTGGATGATCTTCTCCTGGCCGTGGAAGGGGTAGCGGCGCCAGACGTCCACGTGCCTGCCCGAGATCTCGACGATGTTGTAACAGGGCCTTGTGTGACCACGAAGCCGCAGCGACGACACGGTGCCCGTGTTGATCACGAACAGATTCTCGAGCCGCCACGCGTACGGGACGTGCTTGTGACCCGAGAGCACGAGATTCACTCCGGCGCGCTGCAGGCACTCGATGGTGTCGCCTGCGTCGTAGATCACGTTGCGCTCGCGCCCGGTCCCGGGCACCGGGAGCAGGTGGTGGTGGCAGACGAAGACCCGTAGGTCGGCCTCCGGCTCGAACTGCTCCTCGATCCAGCTGTAGCGGCCCCGGCCGATCTGCCCGTGGTCGAGGTCGGGCTCGGTCGAGTCGACCGCGACCACGGTCACCGGGCCGACCCGGAGCACGGAGTTCCGGGCGCCGAACAGCTCCTCGAAATGGACGTAGCCGACGTTCCGCGAATCGTGGTTCCCCGGGATGACGACGAAGTTCGGACAGTCGATCCGGTCGAGGTATCCCTTCGCCTGCGCGTATTCCTCCTTGAACCCGAAGGTCGTCAGATCGCCCGAGCAGACGACGATGTCGGGCTCGAGCTCGTTGATCTCCCCGACGGCGCGATCCAGCAGATCCGGCAGGAAATAGGGCCCGCCGCAGTGAAGATCGGACAAGTGCGCGATCGTGAAGGGCGTTTCGCCGGCCCCCATATGCGGGCAGTCTACGGCATCCGAGCCTGTTGCTAAGGTGATTTCGGTGCCCTCAGAAATCCCGGATTTCCAGGCATATTGCGGGGACGAGCCGCCGCGTTTCGCGAACGAGGCAGAACTCGCGTGCGCGAAGATCCTCGACTACTACGGCATTCCCTGGCAGTACGAGCCGACCACCTTCGTGCTCGAGCGGGGCGAGGACGGCCGCGTGGTCGAGGCGTTCGCGCCCGACTTCTACCTCCCCGAGCAGGACCTCTACATCGAGATGACCGTGATGAAGCAGTCGCTCGTCACGCGCAAGAACCGGAAGCTCCGCAAGCTCCGCCGACTGTACCCTGAGGTCCGCGTGAAGCTCTTCTACCGCCGGGACATCGAGCGGCTTGCCCGCCACTTCGGGCTCGGGCTCGACCTTGCCAGCTAACAGCGTGCCAGCTAACCGCGTGCCAGCTAACCGCGTGCGAGCTACCAGCGTGCCAGCTACCAGCGAGCCGGCGAACCGCGTGCCGGCGGGCGCCCGGCCCGAGCGCGACCATCGACCCTGACCCGCGCATCGGGGAGGTGTACCTCCCCGCCGACCAGATCGCCCGGCGCGTCCGCCAGCTCGGAGAGGAGATCGCCGCGGACTACGCCGGGCTCGAGCCGATCCTGGTCGGGCTGCTGAAGGCGAGCGTCCCGTTCACGTCCGACCTGTCGCGGGCGCTTCCGATCCTCCACCACCTCGACTTCATCGAGCTCGCCGGGTACGGCGGCGCGGAGACCGGCGGCCACCGGCAGGTGCGCTTCCTCAAGGATCTGGACGAGGAGATCGAAGACCGGCACGTCCTCATCGTCGAGGACGTGGTCGACACCGGCCTGACGCTCAACTTCCTCTCACGCACGTTCGCGCTTCGCGGGCCGTCCTCGCTTCACGCGGTCACGCTCTTCAACCGCCCGTACCGCCGCATCGTCGAAGACCTGCCGCTCCGCTACTTCGGGTTCACGATCCCCGACGAGTTCTTCGTCGGCTACGGATTCGACCTCGACGAGCGCTGGCGGAACCTCCCCGACCTGCATGTGGTGCGGTCGGTTGCAGACGAAGTTTAGCCATGGCTAAACTTTAGGCGTGATGACGACGCGGACAGAGACGCGGACTGAGGCGCGGCCAGAGGCACGTCCAGACGCCGCGCTCCCCGAGGGGCTGCGCACGGTCGACGAGGCGCTCCACCGGACCCGCTTCCGGCTGCTTCCCTTCCTCGGGCCTGCCTTCATCGCCTGCGTCGCGTACATGGACCCGGGCAACTTCGCCACGAACATCGCGGGCGGCTCGCAGTTCGGCTACATGCTCGTCTGGGTGATCGTCGCCTCGAGCCTGATGGCGATGCTGATCCAGACACTCTCGGCGAAGCTCGGCATCGCCACGGGACGGAATCTCCCCGAGGTCTGTCGCGAGCAGTGGTCACGGAGAACGTCCTTCCTGCTCTGGCTCCAGGCGGAGGCGATCGCGATGGCGACCGACCTCGCCGAGTTTCTCGGCGCGGCGATCGGCTTCCAGCTGCTCTTTGGTTGGGCATTGTTCCCGTCCGCCGTCGTCACCGGGATCGCGTCGTTCGGCATCCTCGGCCTGCAGCGCTGGGGCTGGCGGCCGCTCGAGGCAGTGATCGCGGGCCTTGTGGGCGTGATCGGCGGCGCCTACTTCGCCGAGCTCATCTTCGCGAACCCCGACCTGGGACAGGTCGCACACCACGCCGTCGTGCCGCAGTTCGAGGGCTCAGAGTCGGTCCTGCTCGCGGTCGGGATCCTCGGCGCAACCGTGATGCCGCATGTGATCTACCTGCACTCCGCCCTGACGCAGGACCGCATCGTGCCGGAGAGCGACGAGGACGCTCGAACGCTCTTCCGCTACACCCGCTTCGACGTGCTGATTGCGATGTCGATCGCCGGGCTGATCAACGTGTCGATGCTCGTCATGGCCGCGGCGACGTTCTACAAGACCGGGCTGACGAACGTCAACTCGCTGGAGACGGCCCACCGGACGCTGGAGCCGATTCTCGGCAGCGCGTCGAGCACGCTGTTCGCTCTCGCGCTCTTGGCCTCGGGTCTCTCCAGTTCCGCCGTCGGCACCCTCGCCGGGCAGGTGGTCATGCAGGGCTTCGTGCGCCGGCGGATCCCGGTCTTCGTGCGCCGCACCGTGACGATGTTGCCGGCCTTCGTCGTGATCGGGCTCGGGGTCGATCCGACCCGGACGCTCGTGATCAGCCAGGTCGTGCTCTCGTTCGGGATCCCGTTCGCGTTGGTCCCGCTCGTCATCTTCACCAGCCGGCGCGACATCATGGGCGGACTGGTGAACCGTCGGGTGACGACGGCCGCTGCAATCGTGATCGCCGCGGTGATCATCTCGCTGAACGCCTTCCTGCTCGCCCAGACATTCGGCGTCGCGTAGCTCGAGGCCTTCGGGCCTCAGTTCTGGTCAGGTCACGAACTCGACGCTCCCGGCCGCCTCGTCGGGGGCGGCGAAGGCAAGCAGCCGCTCGCCCTCCTCGACCACCGCCTCGCGATCCGTCTTGCGAAGCCGGCCGAACGGCTCGATCCGGAGCGTCGCCGCCCCGCGCGTCCGCGCGAGCTTCCAGATCGCGGCGACGACGCCGTCGGCGAGCACCGTGGGCTTGCCGATCCCGATCCGCCTCTGGAGGTCGCCCACGAACAGGCGGGTGCGATCGGCGTGCCCCAGCAGAACGTTGTCGAAGTCCGGCAAAAACCTCGGCGGAGCGGGCGTGTCCGGATGCGGACGGGGCGCGTCCGGGAGGTCGAACAGCTCCCTGCCGCGCGCGTCGCGAAACGTCACCAGGCGCGGCCGGAGCCGTTCGACCACGTCGCCGAGACCCGGAAGGCCGCACCAGGCTCGGACGTCCTGCTTCGCCGCTGGGCCGAACGCGCCGAGATAGCGAAGCACCAGCTCGTCGAGCGTTCCGCCGCCGTCCAGCGGACGCCGCAGCCAGGTCTCGGCCGTTGCGCAGACGGTCTGCCCGCTGCGGCCCCAGACGCCGCGTGGCGGGATCTGCACCAGCGGGACGGTATTTCGGATCAGATACGAGAGTGCCGCCGGGTCGTGCTCCGGCCAGCGCTCGGCCAGCAGCTTGCCGAGTTGCGAGAGCGTCCGCGGCTCCTCGTCGAGGATCCGCCGCCCCTCCGCCGCGACGGCGTCGGCGTCGACGCCCGCGAGGAGCCTGCCCCAGGCGCTGCCGAAGAGGCTCCGCTCGAGGAACGACGTGAAGAGCGGGCGCAGGCGCAGGCAGTCCCGCCCGCTGACGAGATGGATCGTCGAGCGCATCAGCGCCACACGCACCGCCCGGCGCCGAAGGATCGGCTTCGCGAGCTCCTCCGGGTCGAACGCCTCCAGGCGCGACCAGAGGCCGAAGTAGGGGTTGAGCGGCTCCTGCGCCTGCAGCCCGACGAGGTGCTCGACCGCCTCGAGCGCGGGTCGCGTGCTCCGCTCGAGCAGGTGCTGGCGCGCGAGCGTGGCCCGGTTGAGCGCCTTCGCGCTGAGAGCCGACTCCTTCTTCAGCTGGTCCGCCGCTCTCGTGCGCACTCGGTCGCTTGCCCCTCGTGCCGGGCTCCGCTTGCCACGAGGGAATGCGCCGGCCTGGGCCGGCGCAGCAAGCGTCCGGCTTGGACGCCAGCCAAATCTAGAGGTAACCCATAGGGTCGACGGCCGAGCCGTTGATCCGTACCTCGAAGTGGAGGTGCGGGCCCGTCGAGTGGCCGGTCGAGCCCACGTAGCCGACCGTGGATCCCTGACCCACGCTCTGGCCGCACGTGACGGCGATGGACGACTGGTGCGCGTAGGCCGTGGCGAGGCCGCCGCCGTGGTCGATGACGACGAGGTTGCCATAGCCCTCCATCCAGCCGCAGTAGATCACCGTCCCGGAGGCGGCAGCGTGGATCGGGGTGCCGGCGGCGACTCCGATGTCGATCCCCTCGTGCAACCGGCCCCAGCGCCAGCCGAACGGGCTCGTGACCGGCCCGGCGACGGGCCAGATCAGGCCGGCGGCCGACGGAGTGGTATCGCCCGGCGACGTCGTCGGCGAGCTCCTCTGCTGCGCCGCACGGATCTGCGCGGCGAGGTTTGCGCTCTGCACCTGCAGCGCGTCCATCTCGCCGGCCGCTGCGCGCTCCTCCGCGGAGAGGCTCGCCAGCGAGATCTTCTGGTCACGGCGGATGGTCGAGAGCCGGCCTTGCGCAGAGACGAGCTCGTCCCGAACCGAGCGCTGCTGGTCTGCCCGCGCGGAGATGATGCGCGTCTCGGACTCGACGCTATCCTTCACCTTCCGCGTTCGCTGCTGCGCCTGCTGCATCTGCTGCTTCGACTCGCCGACCGCGCGCGCGATCCGCTTGTCGAGCGAGCCGATCTGCTTCAGGTAGTCGATCTGGTCGAGGAGGTCCTGGAAGTTGTCCGCCGCGAAGACCACGGCGAGCGTGTCGATGTCGTCGGTCTGGTAGATGTCGACGAGCCGCTGGTTGAGGCGCTCGACCGACGCCTTGTACTGGCGCTCGAGGAAGTGAAGCCGCTTCGTCTGCAGCCGGAACAGCTGCGTCAGCTTGTCCAGCCGCTCCTGGTGGAGTGCGAGGTCCGCCTCGAGGCTCTGCAGCCGCGTCGAGACGTCGCCCACCTCGTGCTCGAGCGTCCGGATCCGTGAGGTCACGTCTGCGATCTGGTTGCGGAGCCCGTCCTCGCGCTGCTGCGTGGCGTGGATGTGGTCGTGGAGCTGAGCGATCCGGTCGTCGACCGAGCGCTTGTGCCCCTGGATGTCCTCGCCTGCGGCGGGCGACGCCACCACGAGCGCGAGCAGCGGCAGCAACGCGAGGCGCTTCATGGGCAGAGATTCGTCGGAGGGCCGGACGTCCCTGCAGTTAGAGGCCTGATGTGAAACTGAGGTGCGTGCGGGGATGGGCCAGACCGTGCCCTGTCTGGCACACCAGCCGTGCGTGCCGGAGTTTCACATCAAGCCTCTCTAGCCCGCTCCGTAAGGGGGGACCTCCGGGTTTCCCCGGACACTCTCCCCCGGTCCGCGTGCGCGGACTCGCGTCTCAGGATCCGGCACCGGCGGCGTGCCCTCGTCCGGCGGCGGATACGGCTCCGGGATGGGTGGCGGCGTGGGCGGCGTGCCCTCGTCGGGCGGGGGATACGGCTCGGGAACATCCGGCACGGCGGGAGGCTCCAGGAGCTCGGTCTGCTCCGTCTCGTCCCGGCCTGCGGCGACGCGCTCCCGGGCCCGCGTCGCGATCGTCGTCGTCTCGGCCTCCTTCGCGGCCGGCGCCCCCGCTTCCAGTGCACGCAGCGCGTCCGCCGCCCGGCGGCGCAACGGGCCGACCTGGATGCGGTAGTCCTCGTCGGCGATCTTGCCTGTGCGGTGGTCGAACTCGAGCTCCTTCAGCGCCGCGAGCGCCCGGTCGCGCTCCTCGGCGAGCTCGAGCCGGCGCCGCTCGATCGAGTCGAGCTCGCCGAGCCTGTCGTCGGCCGGCTCCGGCTCGCGCAGGAACGGCCGCGCGACGAGCAGCACGCATCCGATCGCCAGGAGGCCCCCGAGGACGAGCGCGAGGGTCACGTCCCCGCCGGCAGGCTCGGGTCCGCCCCTGCGTCCGCTCGCGAGTCCGCGTAGCGCAGGGCGAGCCGGCGCGCCTCGCGCGCGTCCGGCCAGAGCGCGATCAGGGAGCCGAGGATGAAGACGATTCCCGCCAGCCAGATCAGGTTCACGAGCGGCTTGACGAGTGCCTTGAAGTAGACGCTTCCGTCCGGGTTGATCTGCTCGGCGATCAGGAAGAGATCCTCCGCGCGCGGCCAGTCGGTGCGGATGCCGACCTCGTTGGACGTCATCTGCTCGACGGGGTACCGGTTCTTGCCGACGCGGAGCTCGCCGAGCCGGTCGCCGCCGCGCCGCACGTCCATCACGGCCCGGACCTCCGTGGCGTTGGCGGCCTGCTCGCGGGTCAGCCGCTTGTAGGTGACGTCGTAGCCGGCCACGGAGAGCGTCTCGCCCGGCCGGAGCTTCCGCTCCGCGGTGGAGCCGTAGGCGCTCGAGCCGGCGACGCCGAGCGCGAGCAGCACGATCGCCGCATGGACGACGTAGCCCCCGTACCGGCGCCGGTTCCGGGCAACGAGCGACGAGAACGCGCGCGGACGGCTCTCGTGCGCCAGCGCGCGCCGCGCCTCGGTGCCGCGCCAGAACTCGAGCCCGATCGCCGCGAGCACGAATGCGGAGAACGTGTACGCGACGAGCCCCGGGCGCGAGGAGCCCGCGCCGAAGGCGACGAGCACGGCGCCGGTGACGAGCGCGATCGCCGCCGGCCAGGCAACGGCGGCCCCCAGCGCGCGGAGCGACTGGCGCCGCCAGGCGACGAGCGGGCCGAGCCCCATCAGCAGGAGCAGGGGCAGCCCGAACACCCGCAGGAAGAAGTTGTAGTAGGGGCCGCCGATCGTCAGCGTCTCACCCCGCACAGCCTCTGAGAGGATCGGGAAGGCGACGCCCCAGAGGATCGTCAGGCAGAGCGCCACGAGCAGCAGGTTGTTGTAGAGGAAAGCCGCCTCGCGGGAGATCGGCGACTCGAGGCGCGTCCGCGCGCGCAGCAGCGGCAGCCGCCAGAGGATCAGCGTGACGGCGAAGACCGTGGTCACGCAGATGAACGAGAGGAACCAGGGCCCGATCGAGCTCTGCGTGAACGAGTGGATCGAGTTGACGACGCCCGACCGCGTCAGGAACGTGCCGAAGATCGACAGGCAGAACGCCAGCGCCACGAGCACCATGTTCCAGACCTTCAGCATCCCCTTCTTCTCCTGGATCATCACGGAGTGCAGGAAGGCGGTCGCGGCGAGCCAGGGCATCAGCGCCGCGTTCTCGACCGGGTCCCAGGCGTAGTAGCCGCCCCAGCCGACCTCGACGTACGCCCAGTGCGCCCCCAGCAGCTGGCCCACGCCGAGGAACGCCCACGCCGACAGCGTCCAGCGCCGCGTGGCGACGATCCAGCGCTCGTCGGTGCGCCCCGAGAGCAGCGCCCCCATCGCGAAGGCGAACGGGATCGTCAGGCCGACGTAGCCGAGGTAGAGCATCGGCGGATGGGCGACCATGTACGGGTTCTGGAGGCTCGGCGTCAGCCCTGCGCCGTCGAGAGGCGCCACCTGCGTCTCGAACGGGCTCGCGACTGCGACGAGGAGGAAAGCGAAGAACGTCGCCACGCCGGCGATGACCGGAACGACCCACGCGACGAGGTCGGCGCGCCGGCGGTTGAGCAGCACCGCTGCCGCGCCGTAGCCGGTCAGGATCAGCAGCCAGAGGAGCAGCGAGCCCTCCTGGCCGCCCCAGAAGGCGGAGAGCGCATAGGCCCAGGGCAGCGAGCGGCTCGTGTGGTCGGCGACGTACGTGAGCGAGAAGTCGTGCCGGAGGAGGCCGGCCGCCAGGACGATCGACGCGACGAGCGTCGAGCAGAAGGCGGCAACGAGCGCGTTGCGGGCGGAGTCGGCGAGCCGCCGCCGGCGCAGGTACGCGGCCGTCGCGCCGGCGACGAGCGCGTAGAGCACGAGAGCGAGGGTCGTGACGAGAGCGGCGCGACCGAGGTCGGCCATCTACGAGAGCGAGTTCTTCTGCGCCGGCTGGTACTTCGACGGGCACTTCGTGATCAGCGTGTCCCGCTTCGCCACGAACACCCCGTTCCGGAGCTCGCCCCGGACGGTCACGTCGGCGTCCTGCTTCAGCATGTCCGGCACCGTGCCCTTGTAGAGCACCGGCACCGTCTTTGTGCCGCCGCCGATGTCGCGCACGACGAAGCGGAGGCCCGCCCCGTGCGCGTCGCCGCGCGGCGTGCCGACGACCTTGCCGGTCAGCGCCACGACGCCCGCGTGGCCCGCCAGCTGGCTCGGTTTCACCTGGGCCGTCGCGTCGCCCGCGATCGAGGTGTAGAGCAGGAAGACCGCGAGCAGCATCGCGACCGAGAGCGCGATCACGAGACGCGCCGGGCTGCGCTTCCGGGCCACGCGGAGAGTGTAGCCCGCCTCGCGAGTCTCGCCCGCCGAGCAAGCCGGGCCCCGGCTGCTACGCGTCTGCGGGCGCGGGCTTCCGGGCGGGGATCCGGTACCCGTGCTCGTGGCAGAGCGACCCCGGCTCGTCCTCGGTCAGGGCGTCGCAGTAGCCCTTGCCGTACGCGGCGCGAATGAACGCGGCGACCACCTCGAGGTTCCAGTCGTCGATCGTCGCGGACTCTCGCCAGAGGTCGGCGAGGCGAAGATCGATGTCGAGCTCCAGGAGGTCGATTCTGGACGGGTTCTGTGCCATGCGACCAGGGTAGGAAAAGGATCGGACGGACTCGAGTAGCCTGCAGGAACGGTGAGCGAGATCAGGATCGGCCCGGCGCGCGTCCCCTCCCAGTCGTCCCCCGACGAGGCGGTCGCGCTGCTCGTCGAGGGCGGCTGGAGCGCCTGCGAGATCGACTTCGAGGGCAAGTTCTGGATGGACTACCCGTTCGCGGAGCGCTTCGGGGAGCTCGCACGCGACGCGGGAATCGTCCTCTCGGTGCACGCGCCGCTCGCCGGGTTCGTCGGGCACGCGGAGCGCGGCAAGAAGCTGAACATGGCGTTCGGGATGCTCGACCACTCGGCGGGGATCGCGAAGTCGGCGGGCGCGGAGCTCGTGGTCTTCCACCCGGGCTTCCTGCTCGGGCGCACGCGCGAGGAGGCGCTCGATGCGGTCGTGGAGCAGCTCGCGGAGTTGCGCGAGCGCCTCGAGCAGAAGGGCCGCGCCGTCCCGTTCGGGATCGAGGTGATGGGTCGGGTCCGCGAGCTCGGGAGCCTGGACGACGTGGTCGAGATCGCGTCCCGCACGGGCTGGGTGCGGCCGGTGGTCGACTTCGCGCACATGCACGCGACCTCGGACGGGGCGTTCCTCGACGTGGAGCCGTTCGCGGCGGCGCTCGCGAAGACGGACGGCGTGCTCGAGCGGGGGGCGCCGTTCCACATCCACTTCAGCGACATCCAGTACGCGAACCGGAACGAGACCAAGCACCTGCCCTACGGCGAGGGGACGCTGCGGGCGGGCCCGCTGCGCGACGCGCTCGCTCGGTTCGACCGCCCGGCGACGGTGATCAGCGAGTCGCCCGACGTCGAGTCCAGCGTCGCGATCCGCGAGGCGCTGCTCGGCTCGCGGAGCTAGCCGGCGGTGGCGGTGGCGCGCTGTGCCTCGGCCAGACGCTCTTCGAGGTCCTGCTGCAGGTAGACGTAGTCCGTGCCGGCCGCGATCGCGATCGCCGCGCGCAGGAGCGTGTCCGCCTCTTCGTGGCGCCCCTGCGCCGCGCGCACGAGCCCGAGCGTGCCGAGCGAGGCTGCGTGCGACCACGTGTCCTCGGGGCTGACGGACTCCGCCGCCGCGGCGGCCTGGCGCTCGGCCTCGTCGACGCGGCCGCGCGCCAGCAGCGCCTCGGCGAGCAGCCGGCGGACCTCGACGAGCCGGCCGGCCGCGGGCACGCCGGTCAGCTGCCGGAGGGCCCGCCGCGCCGTCTGCTCCGCGCCGTCGGGGTCCCCTGCCTCGAGCTGCATCCGGCCGATCCTCGTGGACATCCACGCGGCCTCCGCCGCGGACCCGATCTGCTCGTAGAGGACCCGCGCCTCGTCGAAGGCGGCCTGGGCCTTCTCGCGGCTGCCGTGCCGCGACTCGACCTGGCCGTGCGTCGCCAGCGCACGGGCACGCGCCTCCAGTGTCGCGGACCGCTCCGCGGCAGCCATCGCCGCCGCCGCCAGCTCGCGCGCCGGCCCGGGGTCGCCGAGCTCGGAGTGGACGGAGCCGAGAAACGCGAGGGCATTGGCCTCGAGGTCGTTGCGACCGAGGCTGCGGGCGATCTCCACCATCGCGTCGAGCCGATGGGTGGAATCCTCGAGGCGGCCGCGCCACCAGTCGATCGTCGAGAGCATTGAGTGCGCCTCGTAGCGCGAGCGCTCGTCGTCCGGCTCGATCACCGACAGCGCCTCCTCCGCCAGCTCGGACGCGCGCGGGACGTCGTTGTCTCCGTAGAGCGCCACGAGGGCCAGGCCGATCAGCGCGCGCCCCTCGAGCCGGCGGTTGCCCTCATGCCGCGCGCTCTCGAGGAGCTGGCCCATCTCCTCTGCGGCGAGCGGGTCGGAGACGAGCCAGGCGGCGCGGGCCGCGAGATAGCGCCGCCAGAGCGTCGGCTCCAGCTCGGACGCCCGGAGGAGCAGCCGCCGCGCGCTCGCGTACGACTCGCGGTTGAGCGCCCGGTTCCCGGCCAGCTCCAGAGCGGCGGCAGCCTCCCGGGCGAGCTCCGCCGGCGGCGCACCCTCGAGCTCACCGAGCAGACGAGCGGCCCGCTCGAGGTGGTACGCGCGGATCTCGGCCAGCTCGTCCGGGGCGCGCTCGGCGACCCAGGCGGCGAAGTCGCGGTGGCCGTCGGCGCGGTCGGCCTTGGTCATGCCGGTGTAGGCGACGTCGCGGATCAGCACGTGCTTGAACCGGAAGGCCCGGTCGCCGGAGATCGTCGAGCGCTCCTCCGGGACGACGAAGTCGCAGTCGAGCAGCGTGTCGAGCACGCCGCCGACCTCGCCGTCGGAGAGACGGTCGAGCGCTCCGCGCCAGAAGACGCGGCCCACGAGCGCTGCTCGCTGGAGCAGCCGCTTCTCCTCGGGCTCGAGGCGGTCGATGCGCGCGGCGATCAACGCCTGCACGGTGCCCGGGATCCGCTCCCGGACCACTTCTGCGCCCTCGGCATCCGCGAACA
Organism: uncultured Actinomycetes bacterium; assembly: GCA_963704025.1. Classification (GTDB taxonomy): domain Bacteria; phylum Actinomycetota; class Thermoleophilia; order Gaiellales; family Gaiellaceae; genus CAVPGP01. Next base: position 571,279 of record CAVPGP010000002.1, read on the forward strand.
TGCGGGCGATCTCCTCCAGGAAGAGCGGATTGCCCTCGGCGCGGTCGAGCAGCAGCGCGCGCAGCGCCGGCGGCACGGCGCTGCGCGAGAGAAGCGCATCGGCGAGCTCCTCGCTCTCGGCCGAGGCGAGCGCACCGAGGTCGATCGCGCTCGCGCGCGGGTTCCCTCCTCCCCACGACGGCCGCAGGTCGAGCAGCTCGGGCCGGGCGACGCAGAGGATCAGCACCGGAGCGGAGTCGAGCGACTGCGCCAGCCGCTGGATCACGTCCAGCAGCGGCTCTTCGGCCCAGTGGACGTCCTCGAAGACGAGCACGAGCGGCGCCGCCTCGGCGAGCTGCTCCGCCCAGCGGAGCGCTGCCCACTGCAGCTCCCGTCCGCTGTGCGACTCCTCGGCGGCTCCAAGCACCCCGAGCGCCGCAGCCAGGAGGTCGGCGACGGCGTCGCTCTCGCACGAGACGCGGAGCTTCTCGAAGGCGTCGGCGGCCGGATCGTCGTCGCGGATCCCTGCGGAGGCCTTGATCATGGAGGCGAGCGGCCAGTACGTGACGCTCTCGCCGTAGGGGAGCGCCCGGCCCTCGAGCACGGTCGCGCGCTCGGTGCCGGCGGTGAACTCCTCGACGAGGCGCGACTTGCCGACCCCGGGCTCGCCGTAGACCGTGAGCAGCTGCGCACGGCGGTCGCGCACGGCGCGCGCGAAGGTGTTCTCCAGCAGCTCCAGCTCCGCCTCACGGCCGACGAACGGCGCCGCGGGGAGACGGCGGCGGGTGTCGAGCACCCCCAGTGCCCGCCACGTCCAGAGCGCGCGCTCGTGCCCCTTCAGCTCCAGCGCGCCGGCATCCTCCACCTCGACCGCGCCGGCGGCGAGCCGTCGCGCGCCCGGCCCCAGCAGGATCTCGCCCGGCTTCGCGGACTGCTGCAGCCGCGCGGCCACGTTGACCGCCTCTCCGGTCGCGAAGGTCGAGTCCGCCTCGTCCACGACGACCTCGCCGGCCTCGACGCCGACCCTGGCCTCGAGCCCGAGCTCGTGCACGGACGTCATCACGGCGAAGGCGGCACGGACGGCCCGCAGCGCGTCGTCCTCGTGCGCGCGCGGGACGCCGAACGCGGCCATCACCGCGTCGCCGGCGAACTTCTCGACCGTGCCGCCGTGCTGCTCGATGCAGCTCGACGCGCGCTCGAAGTACTGCGTCACACGGCGCCGGACGACCTCCGGATCGGCGCTCGCGACGAGCGCCGTCGAGTCGACGAGATCCACGAACAACACCGCAGCGAGCTTGCGCTCCACCCTCCCAATTGTACGGAGCCGAGGTGACCCGGAGCCAGAATGCGCCGGTGGGGAAAGCGAGAGCCGCCGCGGGGAGCCTCCTCTTCCTGGTGCTGGCGCCAGGCGTCGTCGCCGGCCTGATCCCCTGGCTGCTCACGGGCTGGCAGGCGGGCGGGCCGCTGCCCGATTGGCCGCCCGTGCGCTGGGCGGGCGCGATCCTGATCGTCGCGGGCGTCGCTGTGCTCGTGTCGGCGTTCGGACGCTTCGTCGTCGAGGGAGTCGGCACCCCAGCTCCGGTGGCTCCGACGGAGCGCCTCGTGGTGGGAGGGCTCTACCGCTACGTCCGCAACCCAATGTACCTGGCTGTCGGAGCTACGATCGTCGGCCAGGCGCTGCTGCTCGGCCGACCGGTGCTGCTGCTCGAGGCGGCCCTGTTCGCGGCGGCCGTCGTCGCGTTCGTGCGTCTCTACGAGGAGCCGACGCTCAGCCGCGCCTTCGGCGAGGAGTACGAGGCCTATTGCCGCGCCGTCCCCGGCTGGTGGCCGCGCCGCTCCGCCTGGGACGGGCGACGAGACCCGGGCAGACCTGATTCGGGCTAGAACGTGCCCGCGGCGTCGGCGTAGAGCGTGGGCGGCGCCTGGCCGTTCGGCCACGTGCGGGAGTTGAGCACCGCGCCGGTGGCCGGGTCGACCACGTCGATCTGAAGCGGACGATTCGAGCCGACGTGGCGCTGGACGTAGGCGAGCGGGCCGCGCACCGGGACGTAGGCGTCCTGCCCCTCGTACAACGACCAGCGGAGCGCGCCGTCGAGCCCGTAGGCGTGGACGCCGGTGTAGGTGCTCTTCGTCCCGCTCCAGCTGCCGCCGTAGGCGAGCACGACGCCGGGCGCCAGCGAGAACGACGACGCGCCGGGGTCGAGCGTCCGTGTCGTCCAGGTACGCGTGTCGACGAGTCGGACGCCAAGGGCCTGCGCCGAGACGCGGTTGCCGGGACCGACGCTCCAGCTCGAGCCGGAGACCGCGATCAGGCCGTCGCCTGCCCAGCGCGCGTACCGCTGCGGGCCTTCCATCGACTTCTGGACGCGCTGGGTCCGGCGCTCCACGAGATCGTGTGTCGCGACCGCAAGCGTGCGCAGGTCGACGGCGACGGCCGTGCCGGTCCCAGTGACGGCGACCGCGAGCGTGCCGGCAGGGTCGACGGCGAAGCCGGGGATCACGGAGCGCACTCGCGGGTCGCTCCCGGCAGGGCTCAGCGTCCGCCGGCCGACCGAGACTCCGGGCAGCGGAAGCGTGCGGAGCGAGCCGTCGGCGCCTGCGAGGACGAGACGGGCCCGGCCGATGCCGTGCTCGGGGCCGATCAGCGCGACGAGGCCGTTCACGGTCGACTCGACGCCGAACAGGGCCCCGTGCACCGAGCTCGTGTGCGCGACCGCGAGCTTCTGCGCGTCGACGAGCGCGAACGACAGGCCGTCGACGCCGCGGGTCAGGGCGAGCAGCCGGCTCGGTCCCACCCACGTGACGGCGTCGGCCCCGCCGCCGACGAGGAAGCGGCGCAGCTTGACGTCGCCCACGACCCTCATCTTCACCGCGTCGACGATGCGCAGCTGCGGCAGGTCGTAGCGGGTGAGCGCGAGCCGCGCCCGCGCCGCGTCCCAGGCCCAGGGGCCCGTGAAGAAGCCGGCCGGAGCGGACGGCCCTCCGACGCGCTGGAGCGTCAGTGGGTCGTAGCGGGCCACGGTCTTCGTCTTCCAGTCCCGGCCCAGCACGGGCTCCGCGCTCCCTGCGACGCCCGCGCTCCCGGCCTGCGCGGCAGGGAGCGCGAGGGCGAAGACCGTGAGAAGCAGGGCGCCGGGTCTCATGACTCGGGCTGGAACCTCCCAGGACGCGGCAGGCGCCGGCCGAGCCTGAGCAGGGCGAGCGCGGCCGCGGCGACTAGTGCCAGCAGGAGCGTCGCCGCACCCGTGAGCAGCGGCCATGGGAACGCCTCGTCCGCACCGCCGAGGCTCGAGCCGTCGGCGATCCTCGCCGCCATCGAGGCCGGCAGCGTGACGACCTCGCCGCCGCGAAGCAGCAGCCCGTCCTTGGCGGAGAAAGCGAGCGCCAGCGAGCCGTCGGTCCACGGCGACGCGGCGCCGTAGAAATGGATCTCCTGCCAGTCGCCGGCGCTCGGGATCCGCCGGCCGACGCTCTGCTGCGAGAGCAGCCGCAGGTACGACGCAGGATCCTTCACCTCCCGGTTGCCCACGGTGGCCTTCGTCGGCACCGGCACGTCGTACGGCTTGATCCCACGGACGGTGCGCTGGAGGAGCGCGGTCGCAGCGGCGCCCGGCTTCAACCAGGTGTCCATGCCGCCGCCGAAGATCCCGGTCCGAAAGACGAGGTTGGCCGAGGGGACGTATGTCCACTCGGACCGAGCCGCGCTGCCGACGTCGGGAGGAGCGTCGATCGTGACGGTCATCCGGTAGAAGGCGGCGGGCGGCGGCGCGGGGGGCGAGGTCCCGTCCTGGGAGAGGAGCGTCGTCAGCGTCCGGCTGTCGTGGGTCGTCGCGCAGCCGCTCGCGCCGCAGAGCCTGGCCATGCTCGGCTCCTTCGCGAGCGCCGGCGCAGCCGCGGCGAGCGCGCCGACAACGAAGAGCGGAAAGGCGAGCTTCCTCGCCGCGGCGCGGCCGATCCGGAGCCGGCGCAGGAGGAGCATCGCCCCCGCGGCCAAGGTCAGGAGGGCGAGCCCTGCGGGAAGCCACGGAAACGACGAGCCGGCGTCGAGGCTCGAGCGGGACTCGATCCTCGAGGCCATCGCAGGCGGCACCTTCGCCGCATCGAAGCCGCGGAGCACGGTCTGCGAGCTCGGCGAGTAGGAGAGCTCGACGGCGTTGTCCGTCCAGGGGGAGGCGGGGCCCGTGAAGACGATCCTCTGCCAGTCGCCCTTGTCGATTCTCGGCGGCGCGACGCTCTTCTGGCCGAAGAGGCGCAGGTACGAAGACGGGTCGGCGACGGCCTCGCCCGCGATCGTCGCCCGGGTCACGGTCGGCAGCGGGAAGGGCTCGACGTTCTCGGTCACCCGGGCCAGCAGCGCACGGCCTTCGGCCGTCAGGTGGTACCAGGGCGAGACGCCCGAGGGATCGAGCTTGACCGGGCGGATGGCCGCTCCGTCCGGCGCGTACCACCACTGCACCTTCGGCGGCGCGCCCGCGTCCGGCGGGACGTCGATCGTCATCGTGACCTTGTAGTAGGCGCCCGCGGGGGGCGGCGGGATCGGGTCGCCGCCGTCCAGCAGGCTCAGGAGGCCCTGCCGGTCCGTGGTCGTCTCGCAGCCGTCCGACCCGCAGACGGCGGCCTGCTTGGGCTCCTTCGCAAGCGCCGGCGCGACGAGGACGAGCGCGCAGAGCGCCAGGAGCGGGAGCAGCAGCTTCTTCATCGGTGCCTCCTCGTCGGGTCACGGCTCTTACCCCGGTCGCGGCGAGCGGGTTCCCGTAGCATCGAGGCGAGATGCTCGACCCGAAGGTGTTCAAAGCGTATGACGTCCGGGGCGTCTACGGAAGCGAGCTCGACGAGGAGGGCGCCTACGCGATCGGGCGCGCGTACGTCGAGCAGTTCGAGCCGCGGAGCATCGCCGTCGGCAGGGACATGCGCCTCTCGGCGCCTGCCATGCAGAAGGCGACGATCGAGGGCGCGGCCGACGCTGGCGCAGACGTACTCGACGTCGGGATGGTCGGCACCGAGATGGTGTACTACGCGGTGGGCAAGCTCGGGCTCGAGGGCGGGATCATGGTCACCGCCTCGCACAATCCGGCGGCCTACACCGGGATGAAGATCGTCCGCCGCGGCGCGCTGCCCGTGGGCGGCGACTCCGGCCTCTTGGACGTGCGCGACCGGGCGCGGGCCGGCTTCGGACCGGTCGAGAAGCGGGGCGAGGTCCGCGAGGAGGACATCTGGCCCGGCTTCGTCGAGCACGTGCTCTCGCTCGTCGACGTCTCCGCCATCCGTCCGCTCAAGGTCGTGATCGACGCCGCCAACGGGATGGGCGGCGTGATGCTCGAGCCGGTGCTCGCGCGGCTGCCGGTAGACGCCGTGCGATTCAACTTCGAGCCGGACGGGACGTTCCCGAACCACGAGCCGAATCCGCTGCTGCCGGAGAACCGGGAGTTCATCGTGCATGCGACCCTCGAGGAGCGCGCCGACCTCGGCGTCGCATACGACGGCGACGCCGACCGCTGCTTCTTCGTCGACGATCAGGGCGAGTTCATCCCCGGCGACTTCGTCACGGCGCTCTTCGCCGAGGCGATGCTGGAGCGCGAGCCGGGCGCGAAGGTGATCTACGACGTGCGCGCCTCGTGGGCGGTGCCCGAGACGATCGAACGGGCGGGCGGCGTGCCGCTCGTCAACCGCGTCGGGCACGCCTTCATCAAGCACCGGATGCGCAAGGAGGACGCGCTTTTCGGCGGCGAGGTGTCCGCGCACTACTACTTCCGCGACTTCTTCCAGGCCGACTCGGGCGTCGTCCCGTTCCTTCTCTTCCTCGAGGTCGTCTCGAAGAAGGGCCAGCGGGTGTCGGAGATCCTGCGCCCGTTCCGCGAGCAGTACTTCCTGACCGGGGAGATCAACACCCCGGTGCCCGACGTGGCGCTGAAGCTGCAGGAGCTGAAGGAGCATTTCGCCCCGCAGGGGCTGATCACGCACCTGGACGGGATCTCGGTCGAGGCGGACGACTGGCACTTCAACGTCCGGCCGTCGAACACGGAGCCGCTCCTACGGCTGAACCTCGAGGCGCGCACCGAGCGGGAGATGCTGACCAAGCGCGACGAGGTGCTGCACGTGATCAACGGCTAGCGCGGCCGCTCGTCGACCCGGAGCGGCCGCTCGGCGACGCGAGACTGGCGTCTCGGCCCGAGGCGCCTACGGTCCGGTCATGACACGGATGCTGATCGGGCTCGCGTATCTCGCCGGCACCGGCGTGTGGCTCCTCTACTCGCTCCTCGCGAACGCGCTCCGCTGCGACGACAGCTGCTCCACGCCGGCGAGCGCGTCCGGCTGGGCTGACCTCGTCGATTCGTGGCAATGGCGCGCGGTGCTCGTCTGCGGGGTCGTCGCGGCGCTCGCAGCGCTCGCCGCGGTCGCCTTCGCCGTCCTCGGGAGGGTCGCTCCCGCCGTGGCCGCGGTGGCCGTCCAGGCCGGGGCGATGGGCTACGCGATCGTGCTCCAGCGCACGTCGGGCCGCTTCTCGGACGGTCACGTGCTCGTGCTGATCGGCGGGCTGATCGCGGGCGCGGGCCTCGCGCTCGCGCTGCTCTCGCGGCGGCGCGGCGTTACGATCGCCGCGTGAGGGCCCGCGATCTCGGCATCGTCCTCGGCGAGCTCGAGCCAGGCCCGCTGAACGCGATCACGGACGTGCCGGGTGTGCGCGTCGGGCAGACGACCCTCGTGGAGGGCGATTCGGTGCGGACGGGCGTCACGGTCGTGCTCCCCACCGCGAACGGCTCGCCGTGCTTCGCGGGCGCGCACCGTCTGAACGGGAACGGCGAGCTGACGGGGCTCGAGTGGCTGCGCGAGTCGGGCTTCCTGACGACGCCGGTCGGGATCACCAACACGTTCTCCGTCGGCGTCGTCCGCGACGCGATCGTGGCGTCCCAGCACGACGCCGGCCGCGGCCGGTGGCATCTCCCTGTTGTGGGAGAGACGTACGACGGCGTGCTCAACGACATCGAGGGCATGCACGTGCGGCCGGAGCATGTCTGGTCGGCGATCGACGCCGCTTCCGACGGGCCGGTCGCCGAGGGCGTGGTCGGCGGCGGCACGGGGATGATCTGCCACGGATTCAAGGGCGGCATCGGGACGGCCTCGCGCATGACCGAGGCGGGCACCGTCGGCGTGCTCGTGCAGGCGAACCACGGGCGGCGGTCCCGGCTCGTGGTCGGCGGCGTGCCGGTCGGGCAGGAGCTCGGCCCGGAGCGGATCCCCCTCCCGCCTCGGCCGGACGACGGCGACGGCCAAGGCGACTGCGACGGCGACGGGTCGATCATCGTCGTCGTCGCGACCGATGCGCCGCTCCTCGCCCAACAGTGCGACCGGCTGGCCGTGCGGGCGGGCCTCGGCGTCGGCCGCACCGGCGGCGCCGGGGAGAACTCGAGCGGCGACCTGGTGCTCGCCTTCGCCGTCGGCAACGCGGTCGACGAGAGCGCGGTCGAGCCGCATCCGCTGCGCATGCTCCCGAACGACCGGATCGACCCGCTCTTCTACGCCACGATCGAGGCGACCGAGGAGGCAATCGTGAACGCGCTCGTCGCAGCCGAGACGACAACGGGGCGCGGCGGGACCACGGCGCATGCGCTCGATCACGCCGCGCTCGTCGAGGTCATCTCCCGCTACGAGCACCGGCGCCGCTGAGGAGCCGGCTCTTTTCGCGTGCGGCGCCCGCCAGAGCACCGTCCTCCGGTGCCTGGCACCGGACATGTCCCTCCCGGACGAATGCTTCGTAGGCGCGGCGAGCTGCCGGCGGATCAGCTCCGAAGAGCTGCAGGAGCTCTCCGGCGGCGAGCCACGCGGGTGCGTGCTCCTTGCCGGCCGTCGCCCGGAAGCTGCTCCACGACCACTCGCCCACGTCGGCGCACAGGCCCGCGCGAACCGGGTTCAAGACGACGTAGCGCGAGGCCTCGAGCAAGTGGGAGTCAGACTCGATCGGCGTGTCGTCGTACCGCTTCCCGAAGAGGTGGTCGCACCGGCCGTGGGCGGAGTTCACCGCCCGGGCAAAGCCGCCGTTGAGCTCGCACATCCCGTCTGACAGGCCGCGCTCGCCGATCTGGACGACGAGGTGGTAGTGGTTCGGCATCAAACACTCCGCGTAGATCCGCCACTCGTACCGTCGAGCAGTGCGACTCAGCAGGTAGCGGAACGCTGTCCGATCGCCGTCGTCGAAGTAGATCGGCTCGCGGTTGTTCCCCCGCGTAGTGACGTGATAGATGCCTCCCGGCTCGTGTGCTCGCGGTCGCCTCGGCATGGTTTCGAGGGTACGAGCAGCGAGGCGCGATCGCCCGGGACCGGTGTCTTTTGTCTCACATTCGTTGCACCTCCACCACGGTGCCTGGCACCGAAGGTGGGCGCCGGCCGCGCTCGTCCATGCCCCTCCTCTCGTCGCCGACGCGGCACGGGCGGCCCGCCGGAGACGCCGCCGTTAGCATCGCCGCGTGACCTTCGAGCTGGGACGCGTCACCGACCGCCGGCCGCCGTTCCGGTACTCGGCGCTGACGCGCGTCTGGTTCTCCGACACGGACGCGCAGGGCGTCGTCTACTACGGGCGGTACCTCCCCTACTTCGACCACGCCCGCACCGAGTACCACCGGCACCTGGGGCGCGTCGAGGTCGGCGACGCCGAGTTCGTGATGCGCGCCTCGCACGCGGACTACCACGCTCCGGCGCGGTTCGACGACCTCCTGGAGGTGTTCGTCCGCGTGGAGCGGATAGGGACGTCGAGCGTCACCTACGACCACGCCGCCTACCGGCTCGACGACGCGCTGCTGATGGTGACCGCGAAGCAGGTCCTCGTGCTGATCTCACGGGATAAGCGGCGCCCGACCCCCGTCCCCGACGCACTGCGGGAGCGGATCGAGGCCTTCGAGCGAGGTGCCGCGTGAGCGACGCGACCGGCTCGGTCGAGGCGATCGACCGGATCCTGAACCGCGGCGGCGACGCCGACGAGGTGCTGGCCGAGGTGGTGAGCGTGCTGCAGGAGCGGCTCTACCCGTGGGTCGGGATCGTCTTCCACGAAGAGGGCGACTGGTTGCTCGGGCCGACTGCGGGCGGCGAGCGGCCGGCCGAGGTCCACGAGACGCCGGTCCGCTGGCAGGGCACCGAGGTCGCGCGGCTCGCCGTGGCCGGCGCTGCTCCGGACCCGGAGCTGCTGGAGCTCGTGGCGACGCGGATCTCCGCCCACTGCCTCGTCGGCTGGGATACCGGCGGCATCCCCTGGGAGGACGTCGGACGCGAACAGGGGTGAGGGCTTTCCGCAGCGCCCTACCGCAGTGAAAGCCCTCGAGGGTCGGGTGCCGCGTCCCGACCCGCCCTCGGACGGGACGCGCGCCCGAATTCGACCCTCTCCCCTGTCCTCTCGTTGTAGTCGGCCCGGCCGAAACGGCAATCCCTCGAACGCGGTACCCCCCTCGAACGGGGGATGATCCCTCGATCGAGGGTTCGCCCCTCGGAGCTCAGCTCGGCGTGACCCGGTACGCGTCGAACACTGCCTCGATGTTGCGCAGCGCGTTCAGCAGCGTCCGGAGCGACTTGACGTCGCCGATCTCCGCCGTGTACCAGTTCTTCGCCAGCTGGTCCTCGACGACGCCTCCGTACGAGACGATGTTCGCGCCGTGCTCGGCGAACGTGCGCGCGACGTCCTCGAGCAGCCGCGGCCGATCCCAGGAGTCGACCGCGATCTGGACGCGGAAGCTCTTCGAGCGCGTCGACGTGTCCCACTCGACCGGCGTGAACCGCTCCGGATTCCGCTTCAGCGCCTTCACGTTCGGGCAGTCGCCGCGATGGATCGTGATCCCCTTGCCGAGCGAGATGTAGCCGACGATCGCGTCGCCCGGTACGGGCGTGCAGCACTTCGCGAGGCGGACGAGCACGTCCTCGACGCCCTCGACAACAATTCCCGCGCTGCCGCCCGAGACGGTGTCGCGCGCCTTGTGGACCTTGACGACCGGCTGTTCCGGGACCGCCTCCTCTGTCTTCAGGCGCTGGAGGACCTTGTTGACGATCTGCCCCGGCTGGAGCTTGCCGCCGCCCAGGGCGATGTAGAAGTCCTCGGCCTTCTTGAAGCCGGTCTCGCGGATCACCTGGGCCAGCACCGCCGAGCCCTGGAGCTTCCGGTAGGGCAGGTTCTGCTGTTTCAACGCCTGCTCGAGCGAGTCGCGGCCCTTCTGCTCGAGGTCCTCGCGCGTCTCGCGCGAGAACCACTGGCGGATCTTGTTGCGCGCGCGGGACGACTTGGCCAAGTTCATCCAGTCGCGTGACGGGCCCCGGCCGGACTTCGCGGTCAGGATCTCGACGAAGTCGCCGTTCCGAAGCTTGTAGTGGAGCGGGACGATGCGTCCGTTCACCTTCGCGCCCACGGTGCGATGGCCGACGTCGGTGTGCACCGCGTAGGCGAAGTCGATCGGCGTCGCACCCTGTGGCAGCGTCTTCACCTGGCCCTTGGGCGTGAAGACGTGCACCTCGTCGTCGAAGAGATCCGTGCGGAACTGCTTCATGAACTCCCGCGGATCGGCCTCGTCGGCCTGCCAGTCCATCAGCTGCTTCACCCAGGCCGACCACTCCTCCGACTGCGGGCTCTTGCCGCTGCGCTTGTAGATCCAGTGCGCGGCCACGCCGAACTCGGCCGTCTCGTGCATGTCCCGCGTCCGCACCTGGATCTCGAGCGGACGGCCCTGCGGGCCGATCACGGTCGTGTGCAGCGCCCGGTAGTGGTTCAGCTTGGGCATGGCGACGAAGTCCTTGAACCGCCCCGGCATCGGCTTCCAGAGCGAGTGGATGAGACCGAGCGCGCCGTAGCAGTCGCGCGTACCCTCGTCGCCGGTGCGCTCGACGATCACGCGCATCGCGGTCAGGTCGTAGATCTCGTTGAACTCGCGGCCCTTGCGGGCCATCTTGTCGTAGATCGAGTAGAAGTGCTTCGCCCGGCCGGAGATCTGGGCCGGAATGTCGACCTTGTCGAGCTCCTTCTGCAGCACCATCGACGCCTCGCGGACGTGCTCCTCGCGGTCGGCTCGGCGCTCGGCGACCATCGCCTTGATCTCCTCGTACTTGCGCGGGTGCAGCGTCTGGAACGCGAGGTCCTCGAGCTCCCACTTCATGGCGTGGATGCCGAGCCGGTGTGCAAGGGGCGCGTAGACCTCCAGCACCTCCTTCGCCTTCTGCACCTGCTTCTGCTTGCCGAGGTACTCGATCGTGCGCATGTTGTGCAGGCGGTCGGCGAGCTTGATCAGGATCACGCGGACGTCCTCCGCCATGGCCACGATCATCTTCCGGTAGTTCTCCGCCTCGGCGTGCTCGCGGGACTGGAACTGGATCCGCGTCAGCTTTGTGACCCCTTCGACGAGCTTCGCGATCTCCTCGCCGAACTCCGCGCGGATATCGTCGGCCTCGGCCTCGGTGTCCTCGACCACGTCGTGGAGGAGCGCCGCGGCCAGGGTCGCCTCGTCCAGCTGCAGCTCGGCCAGGATCTTCGCCGCGCCCCAGGGGTGGATGACGAAGTCCTCTCCGCTCCGGCGCTGCTGGCCCGCGTGCGCCCTGGCTGCGTAGAGGAACGCGCGGGTCAGGAGCTCGCGGTCGACGTCCGGCTTGTAGCGCTCGACGTCGGCGATCAGCTCGTCGATCAGGTGCTGATGCTGGCTTGAGGTCTCGAGCGTGGCCATTACAACCAGTGTACTCCCGGCTTCCGAGCACCAATCCCCCGCTTGGGCGTCGCGGGACGGGCAGGGAATGTCGTTAGAAGAGGGAACGTATGTGGTCCGTGTTCCGCAGACGCCGCAACGCCCGCAAGGCCGAGAAGCTGGCCCGCATCCTCTGTGACCTGGACGCCCAGGCGAAGTCCGCCCGGCCGCAGCGCCGCCGCCGCGAGACGACGCTCTCGCTCAGCCGAGCCGGTCTCTAGGCGGCCTCCGCCAGCGGCGGAGCGTCCGCCAGCAGGGCTCGGAAGGCCGGCGACTCGAGCAGGCTGCGCCGGACGGGCTCGGGGCGGTCGAGGCCGAGCTCGGCGAAGACCTCTCTCGCCTCCGGGCTCCACGCCTCGGCGCCGGCCTTGAACTCTGCTGCGAAGCGCGCGCGCAGCTCGCGGTAGCGGTCGGGCGCGTCGAAGATCCGGCGCACGACCAGCTGTGGCGCCACGGTGCCGTTCCAGCGGTTCTCCTGCAGGCGGAACGCCACGTCGTACGAGCCGATGCGCCGGAAGCGGTCGAGCTGGGAGCCCATTCCGAAGGCGATCGCGCTGCCGGCGTCGCGGCCGCCGTCGTGGACGCGGAAGCGCAGGTGCCTGCCGTCGCCCACCGTGCTCAGATCCGTGAGCTCGCACCCGCCGAGCAGCAGGAGCACCCCGGGATTGCCGAGCCCGAAGGGCGCCAGCCGGGCCAGCTCCGCGCACAGCTCGAGCGTCAGCGACGAGCCGGGCACGACCGCGTCCACCGTCGTCTGCTGGCGAAGATCCTCGTCGCCGAGCACGGCATCGGCATGCGCGCCGAACGCGGCCGCGAAGTCGTCGACGGAGCCAGGCTCGATGGCGAGGCCCGCCGCGGCCCGGTGGCCGCCGTAACGGGCCAGGTGCGAGGAGCAGGCTCCGAGCGCGCCGTGGAGGTCGAACGACGAGACGGAGCGGCCGGATCCCTTCCAGAGCGGCTGCGCGCCGGCGATCAGGACGACCGGCCGGTTGTAGCGCTCCACGAGCCTGGACGCGACGATGCCGATCACGCCCTCGTGCCAGCCCTCGTCCGCGACGACGTACCCGCGGCGGCGCTGACGCTCCGGCGGCCAGGACTCGATCTGGGCGATCGCCTCGCGGAGGATCCGCTCCTCGACGGCCTGCCGCTCGCGGTTCAGGGTCTCGAGGTCGTGCGCGAGGCGCCCGGCCTCGTCCTCGCTGTCGGTCAGCAGCAGCTCAAGCGCCGCCTCGGGTCGGCAGAGCCGCCCGGCGGCGTTGATGCGCGGCGCGAGCCGGAAGCCGACGGAGCCCTCGTCGACGATGGCGGGGTCGACCGACGCGGAGCGCATCAACGCACGCAGGCCGGGCTTCTGGGTGCGCGCGAGCGCACGCAACCCGCGCAGCGCCAGCGCGCGGTTCTCGTCGAGCAGCGGCACAACGTCGGCGATCGTCGCCAGCGCGACGAGGTCGACGTGCCGGTCGAGCGTCTGCGAGCCGAGCGCCTCACCGAGCTTCCAGACGACCCCGGTGCCGCACAGGCCCGGGAACGGATAGTCGCCGACGAGCGTCGCGACGACAGGGCAGTCGGGCAGCTCCTCGCCCGCGCGGTGGTGGTCGGTGACGACGACCTCGAGCCCCAGGCGCTTCGCGGCCGCGACCTCGTCGACGCCCGTGATGCCGCAGTCGACCGTGAGCACGAACTGGCATCCCTCGTCGGCCAGCCGGGCCAGCGTGTTCCCGTTCAGCCCGTAGCCCTCCTCGAAGCGGCTCGGCAGGTGCCACGAGACGTCTGCGCCGAGCTCCTCCAGGATCAGCACCGCGAGGGCCGTGGCGCAGATGCCGTCCACGTCGTAGTCGCCGTGGACGCAGATCTTCTTGCCGGCCGCGACGGCCGCGCGGATCGCCTCGACCGCCTCGCGCATGTGGCCGAGCCGGAGCGGGTCGTGACGGGGCAGCGCGCCCTCGAGGAAGGCCTGCGCAGCCGCCGGGTCGTCGAGCCCTCGCCGGACGAGGACGGACGCCGTCGTCTCGCTCACGTCGACGGCCTCGGCCAGCCGGCGGACGGCGGCGGCGTCGCATTCACGGATCGTCCAGCGTCCATCCAGCATGGGCAGTCCACCGTAGGGAGGGCGCCGGACGGAGCGCGGCGGAGTAGGCCCGCGGCGTGTCCGAGAAGGCCGAGGCATTCCGGCGGCTGCACCACGGCCCGCTGCTCGTCCTCCCGAACGCCTGGGACGTCGCGAGCGCGGTGGCCCTGGCGGCACTGCCGGCGTGTCGGGCCCTGGCGACGTCCAGCGCGGCCGTCGCCCGGTCGCTCGGCTACGAGGACGGCGAGCGGACGCCGCGCGCGGAGATGATCGAGGCGGTGAGGCGTATCGCCGCGGCCGTCGCGCAGCCGGTGACGGCGGATCTCGAGGCCGGCTACGGCAATCCTCCGGGGACGGCGGTGCTCGCCGTCGAGGCGGGCGCCGTGGGGATGAATCTCGAGGACTCCGTCGCCGGACGGCTGAGGCGGGTCGAGAACAGGTCCAGACGATCCGCGCCGTGCGTGACGCCGCACCCGAGCTCGTGCTCAACGCACGCATCGACGTGTTCCTTCTCGAGGCCGGCGGCGTCCCCGAGGCCGTGGCTCGCGGGAACGCGTATCTCGAGGCGGGCGCCGACTGCGTCTATCCGATCGCCGCGTCCTCGCGCGACGACATCGAGGCCCTGGTCCGCGGCGTCCGCGGGCCGGTGAACGTGCTGCTGAGCCGGCGCACGCCGCCCGTGTCCGAGCTTGCCACGCTCGGCGTCGCGCGCGCCACCTTCGGCTCCGGGCTCGCGGCCGCGGCCGTCGCGGAGGCGACGCGCGTCGCTGCGCTCGCCCTCGCGTTCGAGGCGTGATTTTCCGATAAGGGGGAAAGTCCTGGAAACCACCCGGTTCCCATGCTTCAATCTCCCGCGTAGTGAAGAGAGTCGCCGCCGCAGCCGTGCTCGTGATCGCCCTGGCATGCGTTGCCACGCCCTCGGCGCAGCGCACGGCGGTGATCGAGGCCGGAGTCGTGGTCGGCGGGGTGCCGGTCGGCGGCCTCGCCTCCGAACCGGCGCGCACTGCCCTCGCGCGGTCGTTCGACCGGCCGATCGTGCTGCTGCACGGCCGGGAGCGGATCCCCGTCCGCCCAACTCGGCTCGGAGCCGGTGCGGGCATCGACGCGGCGATAGCCCGCGCGCTCCGCGCGCCTCCGCGGAAGCGCGTGCGCCTCGCGGTCACCTACGACCGGCGTTCCATCTCGAGCTTCGTGACGTGGCTCTCACGGCGCTACTCGCGCCCGGCCGTCGACGCCCGCTTCGTGGCCATGAGCCGCCAGGGCCCCGTGATCACCGACGCCACGCAGGGCGCCGCGGTGGAGCACTCGGCGATGGCGAAGCTGCTCTCGCGCGCGCTCGAGGTCGGCATCCGCGCGCCGCTGCCCGTCCTCGTGCGACGGGTCGAGCCGGGCGTCACGAAGGCCGCCTTCGGGCCGGTGATCTCGATCGTCCGCGGCGCGAACACGCTGACGCTCTGGGACGGCACGCACCGCGTGCGGCAGTTCCGGGTGGCCACCGGCCGGAGCGAGTACCCGACGCCGTCCGGCACGTTCGCGATCGTGGACATGCAGCAGAATCCCTGGTGGCTGCCGCCGCAGTCGGACTGGGCGCGGGGTCTGAAGCCGGTCCCGCCGGGCCCCGGCAACCCCCTCGGCACCCGCTGGATGGGTCTCTCCGCGCCCGGCGTCGGCATCCACGGGACGCCCGATGCCGCCTCGATCGGCTACTCCGCCTCGCACGGCTGCATCCGCATGCAGATCCCCGACGCGGAATGGCTCTTCTCGCACGTGCGCGTCGGGACTCCGGTCTCGATCGCCTAACCCGGACAGGACAAGTCCGGAGAGGACTCCTGCTCGGGACCAGCACGCACTCTTGCCCCATCCCTAGCCCCCACCCACCCGGGGAGATCAAAGGAGACGCTAGCGCCCTGGAGCGCACAGCCTCGAAACAGTTCTGTGAATTCTCTCAGCGGTTCGTGATGCGCCTTCGCTAGGCGCCTTCGCGCGGCAGCTCGACGCCGAGAAACGTCAAGACGGCGATCAGCGCGACGAGGCCGACGATCAGCCCGACGACGAGCCCGGGCCGGCGCGCCTCGCGGATCGACTCGACTGCGGCGCGGGCGAGGAGGACGAACACCGCCGCCGCGATGCCGAGCCCGAAGACCATCGCCGGCGCGAGCACGACCGCCCGCTCGAGCGGCAGCTCGAAGAGCCACGCGGCGGCGAGCGAGATCCCGGCGGCGAGGGAGAGTGAGATCACGGCGAGACGGGCGCTCACGCCTGCGAAGGCTATCCTGAGACGGGTGGAGGCGAACTACAGCTCCGGCAACGACTTCATCGTCGAGTTCCTCGGCTATCGCTTCAGCTTCAACGCGCGCGACTTCGAACAGCGGGTTACCGCAGCCGCGGTCAAGCTCGGCCTTCTGGAGGCGAACGAGCTGGACGAGGACGAGACCGCCGACCTCGTGGAGCTCGCCGCGCAGGGCCGGATCGAGGCCCCCGCGAGCGGTCTCGGCCAGTACCTCGTCCGCCACTGGGAACGCATCTCGCTCGTCGACGGAGAGTCGCTCGTCTACTGGCTGCGCAAGCTGATCTTCCGCGGCGCCTGGCTCGACCACCGCGTCAAACAGGGCCTGCTGGAGGTCGTCTGGGACGACCCCAGCTCCGAGTTCGCCTACCGCGACCCACACGGCGGCCCGGCCCTGCTCGAGCTCGCCCCGGTTCCGTCGTGGCACGAGCTGCAGTTCCGGCGCTAGCCGCGGCCGCGCTCGCGGCCTACATCGCGGGGCTGCTCTGGATAGACCGCGGCGCCGCCTATCCGCAACAGCTCGGGCTCGGCCTGCTCACCTGGCTCGTTCTCGCCGCGGCGCTCGTGCCGCTCTCGGCCTCGCGGCGGGCACAGGCGCTCGGCGTCGTCTGCTTCGCGACGATCGGCGAGGTGACCGGCTCGCTCGTCTGGGGTGTCTACTCGTACCGGCTGCACAACCTGCCGCTCTTCATCCCGCCGGCGCACGGGCTCGTCTTCCTCGCCGGTCTCGCGCTGTCGATCGCCATGGCGCGGCACGCGCGGGCGCTCGTGGTCGCGGCGGGTGCGGCGGCGGCCACGTGGGCGGTGCTCGGACTGGCACTGCTCCCGCATCGCGACGTCGCCGGTGCCGTCGGCGTGCCGCTGTTGCTCGTCTTCCTCTGGCGGTCACGGTTCCGCGCCGTGTACGCAGGCGTCTTCCTCGTGGTCGGCGGCCTGGAGCTCTACGGGACGGCGATCGGGACCTGGCGGTGGGCCGCCGAGCTCCCCGGCCTCGGGATCCCGGACGGCAACCCGCCCTCGGGCGTGGCCGCGGGCTACATCTGGTTCGACGTGATGGCGCTGCTCACCGCACCGCTCGCCCTGGAGCTGGTCCGCCGGCTCCGGCGGCCCGCGGGCGTCGTGCCCGCGGAGGCCTAGACCGGCGCCCCGACACGCCGCAGGAGCGCGTCGACGACCTTCGGGTCGAACTGCGTGCCCGCGTTCCGGCGCAGCTCGTCGTACGCCTCTGCCGGCGTCAGCGCCTGCCGGTAGCTGCGCTCGCTCGTCATGGCCTCGTATGCGCCGCAGACGGCGACGATCCGCGCGACCAGCGGGATGTCCCTCCCGCGGAGGCGATCGGGATAGCCGGTGCCGTCCCACCGCTCGTGACACGAGCGGACGAGCGTACCGACCTCGCCCAGCCGGCCGCCCAGCTTGACGAGCATGCGCTCGGCCTCGACCGTGTGCGTGTGCACGACGGCCCACTCCTCGGCGGTCAGCGGTCCCGGCTTGTCGAGGATCTCGCGCGGGAGGCGGGTCTTGCCGACGCCCTGCAGGAGCGCGGTCAGCTCGACCGCGCGCCGGTCGCGGCCGTGGAGGCCGAGCGCTTCGGCCACCGCGAGCGAGAGCCAGACCGCCTCTCCCGGCCGGGCGTCGTGGACGAGGGACGTCGCCGTCGGGGGCAGACGCCACGCGATCACGGCGAACATCGCCAGCAGCGGGGCGAGCCAGAGCACGGCCCACGGTTGGGATGCCGACTGCCACGCGACGAGGAGCCCGATTGGCGACAGCGCCGCGTCGAAGCCGTAGAGCCACGGCAGCCACCGGAGCTGCTCGATCGGGGAGAGCCCGTAGCCGAGCCACCCCCGGAGCGAGCGGACCGCGAGGTCGATGCCGAACTGGGCGGCGAGCGCGGCGACGAAGACCGGCCAGCGCGCGGCATGCGGGCCGGGCTCGCCGGCGGCGAGCAGAACAAACGCCGGCCCGAGCGCATGCCAAGCGCCCGTGAAGATCGTCGCCAGCCGTTCCGGTGGCACAGTGCCGCGCCGCACATCCGGGAGCGCGCCGATCACGAGCCCGAGGGCGACGCAGAGCGGAACCTTCGCGACCGGGAAGAGGAAGAGCATCGGCACCAGTGCCAGCTGCGTCGGCAGGGCGAGCGCTCCGCCCACCTCGACCTCGATCCGCGACGCGACGGCGTAGGCGACGATCAGGAACGCGACGAGCCAGAACGACGGCGCGCGTTCCGAGACGGCGCCCTGCGCGAGCGGAAAGGCGACCGCGGCAAAGCCCAGGCCGAGAGCGAGCGTCGCGGCACGCTCGCGCATGCGCAGGCGCCGGCTCGCACGTGCGCGCGCAGCTTCGATCTCGCTCGGGACGCCCTGCAGCGCAGGGCTCTGCGCGGTGGAGGTCACGAACTCTTCATCGGCACCGCTCCTGGCTCGCTTGAGCCAACGCGCACGAGCGCGTCGACGACAGCCGGGTCGAACTGCGTGCCGGAGTTCCTGCGCAGCTCCGCGAGGGCCTCCTCGAGGGGAAGCGCGGCGCGGTAGCTTCGATCCGTCGTCATCGCGTTGAGTGCGTCGCAGCACATGACATCCGGGCGGCGAGCGGGATCAACTGGCCGGCGAGCCCGTCCGGGTAGCCGCCGCCGTCCCAGCGCTCGTGACACGAGCGGACGATCCGACCCACGTCGCCGAGCAGGCCGCCGGCGCGCGCGAGCAGTCGCTCGCACTCGACCATGTGCGTCTCGATCACAGCCCGCTCCTCGGGCGTGAGCGGGCCGGGCTTGTTGATGATCAGCACTTCCTCTGCAATCTGACGTCACCGCTGACCTGGTCGATCTCGTTCCGCTGCACCGCTCTCTCGGACAGCTGGCAGGTCGACGACGTCTACCTCGATCCGCTGAAGCAGATCTAGTCAAAAGAGGCGCGTGTCGTCCGCCGCGCCCAGGTGAGCCGATCCGAGCTCGGTGATCGTGCGGCCGCGCGGCGTCCGTTGGATGAAGCCGAGTTGCAGCAGGTACGGCTCGAAGACGTCCTCGACGGTCTCCGGCTCCTCGCCGAGCGCGACGGCGAGCGTCGAGAGGCCGACGGGGCCCCCGCCGAACTTGTGCGCGATCGCGCCGAGCAGCTCTCGGTCGATCCGCTCCAGCCCGACGGCGTCGACCTCGAGCAGCTGGAGCGCCTCGGCGGCGATCGCCTCGGTGATCCGGCCCTCGTGCCGCACCTCGGCGACGTCGCGGACGCGCCGGAGGATCCGGTTGGCGATCCGCGGCGTGCCGCGCGAGCGCCTGGCGATCTCCTCGGCGGCGTCCGTCTCGATCTCGACCGCGAGGATCGCGGCGGACCGGCGGACGATCGAGCCCAGCTCGTCCTGCTCGTAGTAGCCGAGCCGGAACGTCATCCCGAAGCGGTCGCGAAGCGGCGTCGTGAGCAGCCCCGTGCGTGTCGTTGCGCCGATGAGCGTGAAGGGCGGCAGGTCGAGAGTCAGCGTGCGCGCCGCGGCGCCCTGGCCCATGACGATGTCGATCCGGAAGTCCTCCAGGGCCGGGTAGAGGATCTCCTCGGCGGTGCGGCTGAGGCGGTGGATCTCGTCGACGAAGAGCACGTCGCGTTCCTCGAGCGACGTGAGGATCGCGGCGATGTCCTTCTTCTCGAGCGCAGGCCCGGCCGTCGTGCGGAGGCCGACTCCGAGCTCCTCGCGGACGATGTAGGCGAGAGAGGTCTTGCCGAGCCCGGGCGGGCCGGCGAGCAGCACGTGGTCGAGCGCCTCGCCGCGGGCCCTGGCGGCCTGGAGGGCGATGTCCAGCTGCTCCTTGATCCGCTCCTGCCCGACGAACTCGTCCAGGCTCCGCGGCCGGAGCGAGCGCTCGACTTCGTCGTCCTCCGGCTTCAGGTCGGGCGCGAGGAACTGCGTGCTCATGCGGCCTGCCGCAACGCCAGCCGGACCTGCTCCTGCGCAGGCAGGCCGGGATCGACCTGCGCCAGCGCACGCTCGGCGTCGCCGACCGACCAGCCGAGCTCGACGAGCGCGTCCCGGGCAACGAGCTCGACCGACGGGGCGCTCCCGCCCTCGGTCACCGCGCCGAGCTTCTCCTTCAGCTCGAGGACGACCCGCTGCGCCGTCTTCTTGCCGATCCCGGGGATCGCCTCGAAGCGGGCGGTGTCCTCGAGCGCGATCGCGCGGCGCAGGTCCGCGGGCGACGAGCCGGAGACGATCGCCAGCGCCACCTTGGGACCGACTCCGTTGACCGAGAGCAGGTGCACGAAGAGGTCTCGCTCGTCGGCGCTCGCGAAGCCGTACAGCTGCAGCGCGTCCTCGCGCACGTGGAGGTACGTCTCCACGGTCAGCTCTTCCCCGCCCTGGCGGAGCACCGACGGCGTGGCGTGCACGAGGTAGCCGACGCCGTTCACGTCGAGCACGAGGCCGGCCGTCGTCAGACCGCCGTTCCTGCCGCGCAGGCGGGCGATCACGACGCCTCCCGGAGGAGCGGCGGCGCCAGCGCGTGGCAGATCGCGACCGCGAGCGCGTCGGCCGCATGGTTCGGCGTCGGCAGCTCCTGAAGCCTGAGGATCGCCTTCACCATCCGCTGCACCTGCGCCTTGTCGGCGCGGCCGTAGCCGCACACCGTGCTCTTCACGCGGGCCGGCGCGTACTCGGCGCAGGCGACGCCGGCGAGCGCGCACGCCACGAGGACGGCGCCTCGCGCCTGCCCGACAGAGAGTGCGATGCGGGCGTCGGCGCCGACGTACGACTCCTCGAGGACGACGGCATCCGGCGAGTGCAGCTCGATGAGTCGCGTGACCTCGACGTAGATCGTCTTTAACCGGACCTCCGGGCGCTCCCGCGCGGACGTCCGCCACCACCCGTGGTCTAGCGCCCTGAGGCGGTTTCCGCTTCCTTGGACGATTCCGTATCCGCAAGCAGCCGTGCCTGGATCGATGCCGATGACCTTCACGACGAGAGGTTAAGCGCCTCTTCGGACGTTCCTCCCTGCCGGAGCCGGTACGGGGTGGCCGTACCCATTAGTACGGAATTGTCGTACCTGCTGGTACGATTTCTCCGTACCGTGATCGAGGACGTCAACCCCTTCGTCTACTCGCGCCCGATCGCGCCCGACGAGATCGTCGACCGGGACGCGGAGACCGCGCAGCTGCTCCAGAACGCGCTCGGCGGGCACTACACGCGCCTCTACGCGCCGCGCAAGTACGGCAAGACGAGCCTGCTGCGCCGCGTGCTCCGCGACGCAGAGCGCGAGGAGGGAATGGTCCCGATCCTCGTCGACCTCTACGGGGTGCTTTCGATCGCCGACGTGACCGTCCGGTTCGAGCGCGCCTACGCGCGGCAGCTGCAGGGGAAGGTGCGGTCGAAGATCGAGGACTTCCTCCAGAGCACGGGGCTCGGGCTCTCGCTCGGGGCCTTCGGGATCAGCGCGCGGCTTCAGCTCGAGCCGAAGGCGGACGCCCTTCCTGCCCTGCACGCGCTGCTCGACCTGCCGCTGCGCCTTGAGGAGGGCGGCGGCTTCAGGGCGCTCGTGGTGCTGGACGAGTTCCAGGACATCACGAAGGTGAAGCAGATGGACGCCCTGCTGCGCAGCCACATCCAGTACCAGGGCGAGGTCGCCTCGTTCGTCTTCGCCGGCTCCGAGCCCGGTCTGATGCGTGAGCTCTTCGAGGAGAAGGAGCGCCCGTTGTACGGCCAGGCCGTGCCGATGCGGCTCGGGCGGCTCGCCGACCCGGATCTCGCGGCATACATCACGGAGCGCTTCCGCGAGAGCGGGCGGAGCGTCGGCGAGGCGCTCAACCCGTTGATCGCGACGGCGAAGGGCCACCCGCAGCGCGCGATGCTGCTCGCTCACCGGCTGTGGGTAGAGGTGGCCGGCGGCGGCTCCGGGACGCTCGCCGACTGGGCCGCTGTCCGCAGAACGGCGCTGGCGGAGCTCGGCCCGGAGCTCCAGGCGCACTGGCGCCGCCTCTCGACGAACGAGCAGAAGGCCGTGCGGGCCGTGCTCGCGGGTGAGGGCTCGCCGTACCGCGTCCGCGATCTCCGCCAGCTGGACATCAGCAAGGGCACGACCCGGGACGCCGTCCGCAGCCTGCTGGAGAGCGCGGATCTGGAGACGAACGAGTCGGGCTCGTACGCGCTGGTCGATCCGCTGTTCGGCGAATGGGTCGCCGGCCTGCCGGACAGCGGCGACGACGAAGCGTAGCCACCCCCCCCGCGTACCTGGTCGTGTACCAGATACGAAATTCTGGTCTCAAAACTGGAAAATCCTGCACAGAACGCGATTTTGCTGCCACCGCGCTGCTCTCGTACCTGGTCGCCGACCAGGTACGGGGAGGCTCGACGGGCCGGGCACGTGGTCGCCGGACGCTCCCGCTGGACGCCTGGTTCTCCCGGCTAGGAGGCGACCGCCTCGAGCACCTGCTCGGGGATGTCGAAGTTGGCATAGACGTCCTGGACGTCGTCGAGGTCCTCGAGCGCGTCGATCAGCTTCATGACGCGCTTGGCGGCGCCCTCGTCGGCGACCTCGACGGTCTGCCGGGGGATCATCGCGAGCTCGGCCGACTCGACCGTGAAACCTGCGTCCTCGATCGCCGCCCGGGTGGCCTGGAGCTGCTCGGGCTGAGCCGTCACCTGGTAGGTGCTCCCGTCGAGCTCGACGTCGTCCGCCCCGCCGTCGGCCGCCGCGAGCGTCAGCTCGTCCTCGTCGACGCCGTCGACGCTCACGAGCACGACTCCCAGCCGCTCGAACTGCCACGCGACCGCGCCCGTCGTGCCGAGGTTGCCGCCGTGCTTCGAGAAGAGGTGCCGGACGTCGGCCGCCGTGCGGTTCCGGTTGTCCGTCAGGGCCTCCACGATCACTGCGACCCCGTCGGGCCCGTAGCCCTCGTAGACCACGATCTCGAAGGTCGCGGCGTCGGCGCCCTCGCCGGTACCCTTCGCCACCGCGCGGTCGATGTTGTCCTTCGGCATCGAGTACGAGCGGGCCTTCTCGATCGCGTTCGCAAGCGCAAGGTTGTTGTCCGGGTCGCCGCCGCCTTCCTTCGCGGCGACGATGATCGCGCGCGAGAGCTTCGAGAAGAGCTTGCCGCGCTTCGCGTCGGCCGCGCCCTTCTTGTGCTTGATCGAAGACCACTTGCTATGCCCGGACATACCTCTCCTCGTCGACCAGCTGCAGGAAGCGCTCGTGCACCCGCGTGTCGTCCGTCAGCTCGGGATGGAACGCGGCGACAAGGATACGCCCTTCCCGCACGAGGACCGGTGCTCCGTCGAGCTCCGCGAGGACCTCCACCCCGTCGCCGAGCCGCGAGATTCGCGGGGCGCGGATGAAGATGCCCGTCAGCGGCCGCTCGTCGCCGGCGAGGACGAGCTCAGCCTCGAAGCTCGAGGCCTGGCGGCCGTAGGCATTGCGTTCGACGGAGACGTCGATCAGTCCGAGCTCGTCGCGCCCGAGCAAGATCATCCCGGCACAGGTGCCGAAGACGGGCCGCTCGAACCCCTGCAACGCCTCGTCGATTCCGTACAGCCGCGCCAGCCGCATGATCGCGGTCGACTCGCCGCCGGGAATCACCAGCCCGTCGATCCCGTCGAGCTGCTCCCGCTTGCGGACCTCGACGACGTCCGCGCCGAGACGGCGCAGCATGGCCGCGTGCTCGCGGAAGTTGCCCTGCAGGGCGAGGATGCCGATTGTGGGTGAGCCGTCCATCTCACGGCCACTGTATCGACGGGTCGGGGTCGTACCCGGTCCGCTACCAGCCGCGCGTCTCGAGCAGCTGCTCGGGTGCGAGCTCGGCAGTCGAGATGCCGACCATCGCCTCGCCGAGGCCCTCGGACACCCGGGCCAGGACGTCCGCGTCCTGGAAGTGCGTCGTCGCCTCGACGATCGCCTTCGCGCGCTTCTCCGGATCCCCCGACTTGAAGATGCCCGAGCCGACGAACACGCCGTCGGCGCCGAGCTGCATGCAGAGCGCCGCGTCGGCGGGGGTGGCGATCCCGCCCGCGGTGAAGGTCACGACCGGCAGTCGCCCGTTCTCGCCCACCCAACGCACGAGCTCGAGCGGCGCACGCAGCTCCTTCGCCTCCGCGTAGAGCTCCTCCGCGCGCAGGGAGCCGAGGCGCCGGACGCCGCCGAAGACGGCGCGCATGTGCGTGACCGCGTTGACGATGTCCCCGGTGCCCGCCTCGCCCTTCGTGCGGATCATCGCCGCGCCCTCGGAGATGCGCCGCAGCGCCTCGCCCAGGTTCGTCGCGCCGCAGACGAACGGGATCGTGAACCGCCACTTGTCGACGTGGTGCTCGAGATCGGCTGGTGTCAGCACCTCGGACTCGTCGACGTAGTCGATCTCGAGCGACTCCAGGATCTGCGCCTCGACGAAGTGGCCGATGCGGCACTTCGCCATCACCGGGATGGTGACGGCCTCCTGGATCTGGCGGATCATCCCGGGGTCGGACATGCGGGCGACGCCGCCGTCGCGGCGGATGTCCGCGGGGACGCGCTCGAGCGCCATCACCGCCACCGCCCCGGCGTCCTCGGCGATGCGGGCCTGCTCGGCGTCCACGACGTCCATGATCACCCCGCCCTTGAGCATCTCCGCGAGGCCCGTCTTCACCCTGAGCGTTCCGATCTCGGCCATTGGCCTCAGTCTAGCCGGAGAGAAATCGCTCCACCGTGTCCCGGAAGCGGTCACGCGCCTCGACGAAGACGAAGTGGCCCACGCCGGGGAGAATGGCCAGCTCGGCGGCGGGAAGCGCGTCGGCGATCTCGCGCGCGCTGACCGGCCCGCAGATGAAGTCGAGCTCTCCGGTGATCACGAGTGTGTCCGCCTCCACCCGAGAGAGCAGAGGCCGCAGGTCGAACGACTCGAAGATCTCTTCGTTGAAGAGCTTGAGCGCGTCCCGGTTCGGCCGCTCCTCCGCGATCGCGTCGAGATACGTCCGCTCGGTGCCGCCGAGCTGCGCGACGTAGAACGGCAGCTCCCGCTGGACGAGCGCCGCCAGATCGGCTTCCGACTCGAACTCGCCCGCCTGCTCCGCCTCGAGGGCGGCGCGGGCGTCGTCGTACCAGGACTCGGCCGAGCGCGACTCCATCAGCGCCTCCATGGCCTGCTGCTGCGGCTCCTGGAACCGCGGCAGCGTGCTCGCCAGCACGAGCTTGCGCACGCGCGACGGGTACTCGGCGGCGTACGCCATCGCGACGACGCCCCCGTGCGAGTGACCGAGCAGGTCGAGCTGCTCGGCACCTAGGCCGGCGCGCAGCTCATCCAGGTCTGCGACGTAGTCCTCCGTGCTGTACGCACGTGGATCGGCCGGCGTCTCCGAGGCGCCGGTGCCGCGCGGATCGACGAGCACGAGCGTACGGGCCGCGCCCAGCCCGGCCAGGTCCTGGAAGTAGCCGGAGTCGAAGCCGGGGCCCCCGGGATGGCAGACGAGCAGCGGGCCGGACCCCTCCAGGCGGTACGCGGGCAGCACCGGGTGAGCTTACGCCAGCTCGCGGCGCAAAACGGAGGCGACGGCCGCGAGCGCGACGCGCGTCTCGTTCAGCTTCGGCTCGCGCGTCGTCAGCCGCTGCAGGCAGAGCCCGGGCAGCAGCAGGGCCTGCACCGGCCGCCGGGCGGATGCCTGGACGAAGCGCCAGAGCTCCATCGAGAGCGCGAGCGACACGGCCGCGACGACGGCGGGCGTCCACAGCGCCGGGGCGAGCGGCCAGAGCCGGTCCGCGACGAGGGTCACGGGCAGCGCGATCGCGGCGAAGTTCGTGCCGCACCGCGGCGAGAACCGGGTCGGCCTCGCGTCCCCGCGCCACGTGTCGATCAGACGCCGCTCCTCGACCGCCGCGATCGCCCGGTGCTCCGCGCCGTGGAGTGCGAGCGCGCGTCCGCGCAGCATCATCACCAGCAGCGCAACGGTGAGCGCGATGCCGAGGAGGAACGCGAGCCGGTCGGGAAGGAAGACGAGCCCGAACGGCGCGATCACTGCGACGCCGAGCGCGAGCCGCTCCTTGACTTGGGTCGTGCCGCTCCGCGAGAAGAGCGGCGACAGCGACATCCCGAGCCGTGTCAGCCCGCGGACCAGCGGAATGCCCTGTGCCCAGGCGGGCGGATGCGGCATCGAGCCCTCGCTGACGGTGCCGTCCGTCCGGGCGAACGCCCAGTAGCGCTCGGAGACGATCACGACCCCGTCCGGCCGGGCCATGCCACCCAGGCGCGGCAGCGCGGACGCGCCATCGGCGCTCGCCAGCTCAGGCGGGTGTGCGGACGTTCCCACCCCCGAACCGTAGACGCGGTTCGGCCGCCCGGCTACCCGCCGGACGGCCTATCCGCGCTGCCGGTCCGGTCCTACCAGGGACGAAGCGGTTACCCGGGCCGGTGCGGCGCCAGGAGCCGCTCGACGGCGGGCTCCACGCCCCAGGCGTCCGCGAGCTCGCGGAAGTCGCGGGCGGCGCGCTCGCGCGCGGCGGGGTCCTCGCGGCGCTCGGCACGGATCATCAGGTTCTTGGCCGTGTGCTCGGCGGCGACGAACTCGATCGCCTCGGCGTGGTAGCCGTGCAGCTCGAGCGCCGCAGCGCGCAGCGCGTCGGTGAGAAGATCGGCCTGGCGGCCGAGCAGCAGTCCGTGTCGGAGCAGGGCGTCCTTCGGCCGCCCGGCGATCTGGCCGGCGAGCTCTCGGTGGCAGCACGGGGCGACCACGATCGCGTCCGCGCCGAGCTTGACGCCCGCGGCGATCGCCTCGTCGGTTGCCGTGTCGCAGGCGTGCAGGCTGACCAGCAGGTCGCACGGGCCCTGGTACTCGACGACCGGCGCGGCGACCGTCTCGACCTCGAATCCCAGCTGCGCGGCGACGCGCTCGACCGACTCGAGCACCTGCGGGTTGACGTCCACGGCCGTGAGACGCGCCGTCCTGCCGTGCTTGCGCGCCCACGCCAGGAGCGCGAGCGAGAGGGACGCCTTGCCGGCGCCGGCGTCGACGACGTGCACGTCTTCTTCCTCCCACACCCTCAGCGGCCGCAGCAGCTCGACGTAGTGCTGCACCTGCCGGTACTTGTCGGCGTGCTGCTTGCGCAGGCGGCCCTCGGGCGACACGAGCCCGATGGCGACGAAGAGCGGGTCGTCCTGGGCGAGGGGATAGCGCTTCGCCTCGTCGTGCGCGAGCTCGACCGCGGTGGCCGCGGACGGGCGGCCGCGGCTGAGGAGCCAGCGCCCCTTCTTCGTCCGACGAGCGTGGACGTCGCCGTGGGGCGAGAGCAGGTGAACGCGGTCGGCTTCCTCGAGCAGGGACTCGAGCCGCGCGGGCCACTCGGCCGCCTCGACCGTCTCGGTGCGGGCACCGTCGACGAGCTTGACGGCCCGGCCTCGTCTCAGCTCGACAGGTGTCGCGGTCACGGTGCCGACGACGAGCTTGCGCCATGTGCCTAGGCGGCCGGCCTCCCTGCGGAGCTCCTCCATTCCCGCAATTGTCGCAGCGGGACGACCTCGAGCTCCGGCGGGGGGCGCCGCAGGAACGAAAAGACGAGCAGGAGCTCGTCCGCAGCCTCCGGCGCATACGTCATCTCGGCGCCGTCGACGGCCCGCAGCCCGGCTTCCCACTCGAGGCGGGCGCCGCCTCCCGGCGGCAGCGTGCGCGTGTCGACGACCCGCCCGCCGGCGACGAAGAAGGCGCGCTTCCAGCCCTCCTCGAGCGCGGGCGCGAGCAGGCACAGCTCCGCGCACCGCAGCCGCTCGAGCCGCTGCAGCTCGGCCTGGACACGCTCGAGCGCGGTGAGGCGGTCGCGCAGCCGGGCGGCGTCCTCGAAACGGAGCTCGCGCGCGAGCCGCTGCAGGCGAGCGCGGAGCCGCGGGACCGCCGTCTCGAGCTCCGGTGCGTTACGCAGGGCCCGCGCGGCCTGCTGCGCGCGCTTGCGGCTCCGGATCGGGCCGAGGGGCCCGGGCTGCGACGAGGCGACCCACGCCTCTCCGCGCCGGCGGAGGTAGGCGTAGCGGTCGGGCCGAGCGCTGCGTGCGTTGGCGGGCGGACGGAGGGTGCGGATCAGGCGCAGCTCCTCGAGGCCCGCCTCGAGCTCGGAGCCGAGGATGCGCCACTCGATCCGGTCGAGCGCCCCGAGCGCCGCCTCCACGGCAGGCCGCTGCCGCTCTGAGCGGAAGTAGGAGCGGAGCCGGGCCCGGAGGTCGCGCGCCCGGCCCACGTAGAGCACCTGGTCGTGGGCGTCTCGGAAGAGGTACACCCCGGGTCGCGTCGGGGCGCCGAAGGCGAGCCGGCGCTTGTCGTAGACGCGCCGCGTGCGCGTGGCGGCGAGGTCGACCAGGTCGGCGACGGTCTCCGCCCCGCGCTCCTGGGCGAGGCCGATCAGCGCGACGAGCAGCTCCGCCGTTGCCTGGGCGTCCGGCAAGGCTCGATGACAGGGCGTCACGTCCGCTCCGATGAAGCGGGCCAGCCCGGCGAGCGAGAAGCGTGTCGTCTTGCCTGCGAGCAGGCGCCGCGCCAGGCCGACGGTGTCGATCACCGGCGCGGCGATCCGCTCGCCGCGGAGTCGCTGCGTCTCGCGGTCGAGGAAGGCGAGGTCGAAGCGCGCGTTGTGCGCGGAGAGCGCCGCGTCGCCCGCGAATGCCAGGAAGCGCCCGACCGCCGCCGCGACGGGCGGCGCTCCGCGCAGGTCGCGGTCGCGGAGGCCCGTCAGGGACTCGACGCCGGGCCCGAGCGGCTGTCGCGGATTGCAGAGCGTCTGGAACTCGGCCACCGGCTCGAGCGCCTCGATCCGCACGGCGCCGATCTCGCAGATCTGCGCGCGGCCCGGCCGCAGGCCGGTCGTCTCCAGGTCGACGACGACGAAGGCCGCGTGCTCGAGCCGGGTCTCCGCGCCGGGCGGGGCTGCGAGGCCGACGCGGTCGCCGCGCCAGGCGAGCCGCATGTCCGCCGTGACCGCCTCGTCGAGCAGGCTCCGCGCGAGCCCGACCGGCGCCGACGCGAGGGCGAACAGGTGCCGGGCGGCCTCCTCGGCGGGCACGGGCCCCCGCCGCTCCTCGACGAGCTCGATCAGCCGGTCCGCCGCGTCCAGGGTCAGCTGCACTCCCCAGAGGCTAGACGAACATATGTTCGTCTGCAAACGGGACGCGCGCGCGCCTCAGGCCGTGCCTGGCACCGGACATGGCGCCTTCGTCCCTGCGTCTCTGCGGCGCAATTGCGTCTTCCGTGAGGCTCTCGTCACACCTCACGACGGTGCCTGGCACCGGAGGGAGGCGCCCTAGCCCGCGCCGCGGCGGCCTACGATCCCCCCAGTGGCTCTTGTCCCCGACGACTTCGAGGTGCCGGCCGGCCTGGAGACCGACCGCTTCCGCCTGCGCATGCTCTCCGTCCGCCACGTCGTGCCCGACTTCGAGGCGATGCACGACCGCGTCTCGCCCGACGGCGAGCCGCGCCCCGCTTCGGAGCTGACGCTGGAGCAGAACCTCGTCGACCTCGGCTGGCACGAGAAGGAGTTCCAGCTCCGGCGCTCGTTCGCGTACACGGTCGTCGCGCCCGACGAGTCGCAGGTGCTGGGCTGCGTGTACCTCTACCCCGACGACGCTGCGGATGCGCGTGTGCTGATGTGGGTGCGACGCACCGCGTGGGAGGCCGGGCTCGACCCGGAGCTGGAGCGGACGGTGCGATCGTGGATCGCGGAGCGGTGGCCCTTCACGAGCGTCGTCTACCCGGGACGCGATGGCTGACGAGGAGCGCCGGAAGCGCGTCCAGGCCGCAAGCGAGCGGACCCTCGTCTGGCGCGGGCCGCGGCTGGCGCGCGGGCTCCTCGAGCGGCTCGCCCAGGCGCTCGCGGAGGACGAGCCCATCGACGTCTACGGCGAGGGCGACCGCATCGAGCGGCTCGAGGCGCGCGTCGCCGAGCTGCTGGGCAAGGAGGCGGCCGTCTTCATGCCGAGCGGGACGATGGCGCAGCCGATCGCGCTCCGCATCTGGGCGGAGCGGAAGGGCACGCGCACGGTCGCGTTCCACCCCACGTGCCACCTGGAGCTCCACGAGCAGAAGGGCTACCAGCTGCTGCACGGGCTGCACGGCAGGCTGGTGGGCGACCGCGAGACTCTGATCTCGCTCGACGACCTCGAGCAGATCCACGAACCGGTGGCGGCGCTGCTGCTCGAGCTGCCGCAGCGGGAGCTCGGCGGCCGCTTGCCGGAATGGGACGACCTCGTCGCGCAGACGGGCTGGGCGCGAGAGCGTGAGATCGCCCTGCACATGGACGGCGCGCGCCTCTGGGAGGCCGGCCCCTTCTACGGACGGCCCTATGCGGAGATCGCAGGCCTCTTCGACTCGGTCTACGTCTCGTTCTACAAGGGCCTCGCCGGCCTCGGCGGCGCGGCGCTCGCGGGGCCGGAGGACCTCGTCGCCGAGGCCCGCGTCTGGCAGCGGCGCCACGGCGGCAACCTCGTCACGCTGACGCCGTACGTCGTCTCCGCCGAGCTCGGCCTCGACGAGCAGCTGCCGCGCATGCCGGAATACCTCGCGAAGGCGCGGTCGCTCGCCGCTGCGCTCGGGGAGCTCGAAGGGCTGGAGGTCGTCCCCGACCCGCCGCAGGCGCCGATGCTCCACGTCCTCCTCCGCGGCGACCGCGAGCGGCTGATCGATGCGGCCCTCGACGTGGCCGAGGAGCAAGGCGTCTACCTTTTTGGAAACCTCTTCCCGACGACGTCGCCCAGCTGGCACGTGTTCGAGATCCCCGTCGGGGCCGGCAGCTTCGAGATCCCCGACGGCGAGGCGCGCGACCTGATCCGCGAGGTGCTCGAGCGCAGCAGGAGGTGAGGCGACTGCGACGTTTCCTGGAGCACGGGGACGGGAACCAGGCCGCCATGCCGCGGGCGCTCTGGTCGGGCTCGATCACCTTCGGTCTCGTCAACGTGCCGGTGCGGCTCTACAGCGCCGTCAGAGAGCACAAGCTGCAGTTCCGGCTCGTCCATCGCCCGGACGGGAGCCCGATCGGCTACCAGAAGATCTGCAAGGAGGAGGGGAAGCCCGTCCCCGACAGCCAGATCGTGAAGGCGTTCGAGCTCAGGAGGGGCGACTGGGTCTACCTGGAGGACGAGGACTTCGAGGCCGCGCAGGCCGAGGGCGTCCGCTCGATCGACCTCACGGACTTCGTCCCGTCCGCGGACATCGACCCGATCTACTTTCACAAGACGTACTACCTCGGCCCCCGGGACGGCGCCGAGAAGGTCTACTCGCTGCTCGTCCGGGCGATGCAGGAGTCCGAGCTGGCCGGGATCGCGAAGTTCGTCCTGCGCGACCGCCAGCACCTCGGCGCCATCCGCGTCCGCAAGGGTGTGCTCACGCTCGAGGAGCTGTACTTCGCCGACGAGATCCTGCCGGTGGACGAGCTGCGGCCGACCAAGGCCAGGGTCGACAAGCGGGAGCTTGAGCTGGCGAGCCAGCTGATCGAGAGCCTCCGGTCCGAGTGGAAGCCCGAGCGGTACGCCGACACCTACCGCGAGGCGCTGCTTGCGGTGATCGAGGCGAAGCGGAAGGGCGACGAGGTCCATCGCGCCGCGAAGCGCGAGGCCGGGGAGCCGCCGGATCTGCTCGAGGCGCTGCGCGCGAGCCTGGAGGCCTCGAAGGGCTCGCGGAAGACCGCTGCGAAGCGCAAGGCGCCGACCGGGCGGAAGGCGGCCGCGAGGAAGGCTGCCTAGGTCGCGCCCACGGCTGGCGGCGGTGCCCGATCTCGAGCAGGAGCTCGACGACCTCTACGCGCTCGCCGCAGACGAGTTCACCGCGGCTCGGAACGAGCTGGCGAAGCGGCTGCGCGCCGCCGGGCAGACGGACGAGGGCGAGCAGGTGAAGGCGCTCCGCAAGCCGTCTGCGCCCGCGGCGCTCGTCAACCGGCTCGCCAGGGAACGGCCGAAACGGATGGCGGCGCTCCTCGAGGCGGGCGACGCGCTCCGCACCGCCCATGCGAAGGGCGGCGACGCGCTCCGCAAGGCGGCGGGAGCCGAACGGGAGGCGGTGGACGCTCTCGTGGCGGAAGCGCGGCAGCTCGAGCCGGCCGCGAGCGACGCGACGATCGCGCGGGTCGGATCGACGTTGCGCGCGGCAGCCGGCGATCCAACGGCGCGCCCGCTGCTGGAGCGCGGACGGCTGACGGCGGACGTGGAGCCGGGCGGCTTCGACGCGCTGGTCGGAATCGCGGTCGCAGCGCCCTCCGCGCCTTCGCGCGCTCCTGCGAAGCCGAAGCCGGACCGGCGGAGGCTCGACGAGGAGCGCGGGCGGGTGCGCGAGCTGCGGGAAGCGGCCGCTGCGGCAAGCCGGACGGCACGGGACGCGCAGCGCGCCGCGGAGCGAGCCGCCCGCGAGCTCCAGCAGGCCGAGGCCCGCCTGCAGAAGCTCGAGTCCGACCAGAACGGCTGACGCAGAATGGGCCGAAATCGCTGCCCGGGAACGGCGCGCGATTTTTCGCCATAATGCCCCGATCTGCGTTGCGCGCCAGCAGGGCTCGATGGCTCTGGCTGGTTGAGTTTCCCAGGGGCGAGGGCACGCCGGCGACCAAGGGGTCTCTGAGGGTCAATGGCGAAGCGGCAACAGGAAGATCACTCCTCGGTCCCGGAGCCGGGGCCCGTGCCCGGCCTGGACCGGGGCTCGCGCCTGCTCGTCGTCGACGAGGAACCGCGAGCCCGCGAAGATCTGCGCTGGGCCCTCTCGCTCTCGGGATTCGAGGTCGCGGCGACGCAGGACGAGCTCGACGCGCTGCGGCGGATCCAGTACGAAGGCCCCGACGCCGTCATCGTGGACCTGCTCGGGCCGCGCGTCGACGGCCTCAGAGTCCGGCGCCGCGTCCGTCAGAGCGGCAGCGACGTCCCCGTCCTCCTGCTGGGCGCCGCCCCCGACATCGAGCAGATGGCCGACGGCCTGGGGAACGGCCTCGACGACTTCCTCCTCAAGCCCTTCACCCTCGAGGATCTGCTGATCCGGATCCGAACACTGCTCCGCCGCAGGCAGCCGGTCGAGGAGGTCGTCGCCGACGACGTGCTCGAGTCGCCGTTCGCCTCGGAGCACCTGGCGTTCGAGGATCTGATCCTGAACCGCCGGACGCGAGAGGTGACCCGGAGCACGCAGCTCCTCAGCCTGACGCCGACGGAGTACAGCCTTCTGGAGCTCTTCCTCCGCAACCCCGAGACCGTGCTCGACCGTTCCCTCATCTCTCACAATCTCTGGGGCTTCGACGCCGGCTCCCGGTCGAATGCCCTCAACGTGCACGTGGGCCTCCTGAGACAGAAGGTCGAAGCGGGCGGACGTCCCCGACTGATCCATACGGTGAGAGGCATCGGGTACGTCCTCCGTCACGGAAGTGCGAATTCTTAGGAAATCGTTCGCCCCGCTTTAGCCGGCGAGCTTGACCGCGGCCTCGAGCGAGAGAGGATGGGCGCAAAGGCCAGGCGCCCCGTGCCGCCGATCTTCCCGGCGCCGGGCGACAAACGATGCGGCGTCGGTGCGTGCGACGGGCGGCCTCTCACCCCGCCGAGGAGGAGATAGGAATGCGGAAGACCGCGACTGTCATCGTGCTCTTGAGCCTCGCCCTGGGCATCTCGGTCCTGCCGGGCGGCGCTACCCCCTCGTCGATTCGCAGCCTCGACGGCAGCGGCAACAACCTCAAGCATCCCGACTGGGGCCAGACGAATACCGAGTACCGGCGCGTCGCCCAGCCGGCGTACGCGGACGGGATCCACGAGCCCGCCACCGGACCGGATCCGCGGTACGTCAGCAACCGCGTCTTCAACGACGTCGGCCAGAACCTGTTCTCCGAGAACGGCGTCACGCAGTGGGGCTGGGCGTGGGGCCAGTTCCTCGATCACACGTTCGGACTGCGTGACGAGACCCCGGCCGAGCACACGCCGATCCCCTTCGCAGCCAACGACCCGCTCGAGCGGTTCACGAACGACCTCAAGATGATCGACTTCTTCCGGACTCCGGCCGCGCCCGACACGGGCATCAGCCGGCCGCGGGAGCAGATCAACACGGTCAGCAGCTACATCGACGCCTTCAACGTGTACGGCGGCACCGCGGCCCGGCTCGACTGGCTCCGCGAGGGGCCGGTCGACGGGAACCCCACCAACAACCGCGCGAAGCTGCTCTTGACGAGCGACGGCTACCTGCCGCAGGTCAACGCGCGAGGAACCGTTCCCGCGCCGCCCATGGACCTGATGGGAGCGCTCATGGCGGCGCCCGGCAATGCGATCGTCGCGGGTGACGTGCGGGCCAACGAGAACATCGCCTTGACGGCGCTCCACACGCTGTTCGCACGCGAGCACAACCGGATCGTCGCCGCTCTCCCGAGCCGGCTCACCGACGAGGAGAAGTTCCAGATCGCGCGCCGAGTGGTCGGCGCCGAGATGCAATACGTCACGTACAACGAGTTCCTCCCGGCGATGGGCGTCCGGCTTCCTCCCTATCGCGGCTACGACGACCACGTCGACGCGAGCCTCAGCAACGAGTTCGCCGTCGTCGGCTACCGCGCGCACAGTCAGATCCACGGCGAGTTCGAGCCGCTCGTGCCGATCGGGGCCTACTCGCCGGCGCAGCTCAATGCGTTCAAGGCGCAGGGAATCGCCGTCGAGGACAACGGCGACGGCACGCTCACGCTCGTCGTCCCGCTCAACACCGCCTTCGGCAATCCGGGCCTCCTGCACTCACTCGGTCTCGGCCCGGTGCTCCAGAGCCTCGGCGAGGTGCAATACCGAAACGACGAGCAGATCGACGAATCGCTCCGGAGCGTGCTCTTCCAGATCCCGAAGCCCGGAGCCCCCGACCCGGCGACCTGCGCGCAGCCGACCGTGAACCCGAACTGCTTCCGCGGCGTCGCCGACCTCGGGGCCATCGACATCGCACGCGGCCGCGACCACGGGATGCCGAGCTACAACGAGCTGCGGAAGGCGTACGGGCTGGCACCCAAGCGCTCGTTCACCGACATCACCGGCGAGCCGACCGACCGCTTCCCGACCGACCAAAAGGTCGACCGTCGCGACCCGTCCGACCGCTTCGCGTCCGACCGGAGGACCGACCGTCGCGACAGGTTCGACCGCCTCCCGTCCGACGAGCGGTTCGACCGCGGCGACCCGATCGACCGCCGCCCGACCGACGGGCGGATCGACCGTCGCGACCCGATCGACGATCCCGACATCCTCGACGTCGTCGAGCTCCGGGATGGCGACGGCAAGGTCGTCCCGCTCGACAGCGACGAGGCCGGCGAGGAGGCCGTCGTGGCGACCCGGCGCACGACGCTCGCGGCGCGGCTCCACGCGATCTACGGGAGCGTCGACAACATCGACGCGTTCGTCGGCATGGTCTCCGAGCGGCACGTCCGCGGGACGGAGTTCGGGGAGCTGCAGCTCGCGATGTGGACGAACCAGTTCGCGGCGCTCCGGGACGGAGACAGGTTCTTCTATCTCAACGATCCCGCGCTCCGCGTCATCGCGGACCAGTTCGGCATCGACTACCGGCAGACGCTCGCCCAGATCGTCAAGCTGGATGCGGGAGTCACGGTTCCCCCCGACGTGTTCCGGGCAGCCGGCTGACGAGACGTTCGGCGGGACACCGGCCGCGACCTCGCCGGTGTCCCGCCGCAGCGCGCGCTCCTCATCTCGAGGAAAGCTGGTCCCTGCAGCGCTTTTGTTTCTGACCCCGAACCCACACCTTGCGGGTGCGACTGCGGGCTGAGACGTCGACGTAGACCGACGCTGATCCCTGCTGCGTGTAGGCGATCCCGAGCTTGGCGAGAGCTTCGCGCGCCGGTCACGGAGCGCGCCGTCTGCGATGTCGAAGCGCTCGCGGATCTCGCCCGGTAGGGCGCGGCCCGCCGCGGTCGCCCTCGCACGTCGGCAGGCGCCGCGCGCGCTCAGGAGGTACGGCGCTTCCGGCGGCCGGCGGGTCTTGCGGACGCCTGTGACGGCTCGTTCTCCACGGAAGGCCCGATGCCGGGGCTCGGCGCTCGACGGACGCTCACGAACGGGCCGTGCACGGCTTCCCGAGCGGTCAACCGGCCGGGTGTCCAGATCCCACCGAACCGAAGCGGGAACGCTCCTTGCACCTTGACGGCCTGCACCGCGAACTCGACCTCGTCACCCTCGACCTTGGCC
This sequence comes from uncultured Actinomycetes bacterium, assembly GCA_963704025.1. Classification (GTDB taxonomy): domain Bacteria; phylum Actinomycetota; class Thermoleophilia; order Gaiellales; family Gaiellaceae; genus CAVPGP01. The sequence continues at coordinate 607,405 of CAVPGP010000002.1, forward strand.
TCGCCGGCGAACGCGAGCTCGCCTGTCCCACGATGGACGGTGATGGCGGCCGAGCGCCTTCCACGCACCGGTGAGGTCAGCACCAGGAACCCCGTGGAGTAGAGGCCGGTCGCTTCCTGCTTGCTCGCGACCACCGCCGCCACCGCCTTCCGTTCCGCGAGCCCCGACGCGCCCTCCGCGGAGAGATCCGCGCTCAGCAACAACAGCCAGTCGTTGCCGTCGCAGCGCAGCAAGTAGGCGTCCTCGGAAAGGTCGACGCCGACGGGCTCCCGCGCCAGCGAGCGCAGGCCGAGCTCGGCTTCCGCGGCGTCGGCCCGGGCGACGCGGAACGTCCGCCCCACGCCCGAGGGAACAGCCAGGAGCTCCTTCGAGCTCGGTGGCGGCACGACGTGTCCGGGCAAGCCGAAGCGGTGGGCGATGAGCGTCGCCGCAAAGTCGGCTCGTGCTCGAGCCAGACCCTTTGCACGCCGGCGCGCTTGCACGATCGCCGGCAGCGCCGTTTGCGGGCCGATCCGCCCGAGCGCCGTGAAGACGGCGGCCAGAGCGCTCTCGTCCTTCACCGCCAACGCCCGCTCGAGGACAGCCGCCGCCTGCACGGACTGCAGCCGCCAGAGCGTCATGGCGGCGGCAACGCGCACTCCCGAGGCCTCCACGTCGTTGAGGAGAACCTCCTCGAGGTCGCGGTGCACGTTCGGGTAATCCGTCTCCGCGAGCAGGGCCATCGCTGCGGCGCGCGGGAAGCCGCCCTCCTGCCCGAGGACGATCCTGCGGAGCTGCGCGAGCTCGGCGGTCGGGGGACGTGCAGCCCTCTGGAGGTGAATCCGCGGCGGCAGTTCGAATGGGGGCTCGATCCCGGCCGACATCCTGCTAGCACCCGTGATTCACGAAGCAGTGGTCGCGCATGTTCGACCCCTGGGACGGGGTCAACTCGCCACCGTTTGGAACCGTGTTCCACATGACGTTTTGGTTGTCGTCGCTGTCGCGAAGACCGAGGTATTGCGCTACGTAATGGGCAAGCACGAAGCCGGTGAAGAGCGAGTCGCCCATCATCCTGACGACGCAGCCGTTCATGCGCACGCCGTTCTTGTCACAGGGCCCCTCGATTGGCGACAGCCCCGTCGGTTGAATGAAACCCTGTACCAAGAAACTGCGTACGAAGAACACGTCGATGGCGTCGTTGGGGACCGTCCAGTCGTGCGTCAAGGCCTCTGCCTCCGCATTGCTGCCGATGTGCTCATGGCCGTTGGCATCGGCGGTCGTGACGAAGAAGCGGAGCACGCGGCCGATGCCGAGACTGACCTGCTCGTAGAGATCGCGCGTCAGCTGCACGGCGCCGTCGATCTCCGCCTCGTCGTCGGGTGTGAAGGACTCGATGCCGACCCGGATCAGATTGAGGTGCACGTGGCGCCCTTGCAAGAGCCTGACCTGCATCAGCACCGAGAGGTCCGGGAAGCCGGGGTCCGGCGAAGGATCGTCGGGCTTCGCCAGGTAGCCGTAGAAGTCGCCGACGACCGAGAAGTCCCCGGTGATGCCGATGCATGCAGCCGTGTCGCGGAGCGAGGCCATCGTCCCGCTCCTACTGCATCGCGACCAGGACCGGGATGAGACCCGGCCCTGACGCGTGAGTTCCGAGCGCCTTGCCGATCACGGCTCCGAACGCTCGGGCCGCGTCTTCGGCTCTCATCGCGTGCCCGGGGGTCGGAGACGTGGTCAGCATGTCGCCCACTTCGATGGCCCCGTAGTCGGCGTCTACCTTGCAGAAGACCTTGCCGATCAGGGCGACGGGTCCTCGTGGCGATGTCGACGGGTTCCTGTCGAGGACGATCCCGGGCCGGCACGCACCCGCTCCCGAGATCACGCCGGCGACACGGCGGTCGTACGCGGTCGTGCTCGCGTGCAGCCTGCCGTCACCGCCGATCACCACGACCGTGCCTGGAAGCGCATCGTCAGCGGCCAGGTCGAACTCCTCCGCGCAGTCGGCGTTGCGCAGGATGATGTCCCCGTCCTGCCCGTTCAGGTGGATCGTGGCCTCTTCGAAGGTCACGTTGTCGCCGGAGTCGGCGAAGATGACGAGGTCGCCGTCCACCCCGTTCCCGCCGAGGAAGATGTTGCCCTCGCCGGCGTCCAGGCGGATGCGATCGTCGCCAAAGGCCTCGCGGAGGATGACATCGCCGTCCTGGCCCTCGCCGCCCATCCGCAAGTTGCCCGCAGCTGCGTCGAGGTGGATGCTCGCCGTATCCGTGAACCGCTGGAGGCCGCCCTCCGGGAACAACAGGAGGTCGCCGTCGACCCCCTGGCCTCCCAGCAGGACCTGCCCATCGCCGGCCTGGAGACGAATGCGATCGATCCCTCCAGTGTCCTGGAGCGCGAGCGTGCCGTTGACGCCGTTACCGCCCGCCCGAATGTCGCCGGCACCGCCGCCGAGGTGGATCGTGCTCTCGGCCAAGGTCGCGTTGTCACCGCCCTCCGCGAACAACACCACGTCGCCGTCCGCGCCGTTGCCCCCAAGCCACGCATTCGCACTGCCGCCTTGCAGACGAATGCGATCGCTCCCTTGCGTGTCCTGGAGCGTGACCGCTCCGCTGGTGCCGCTACCGCCCGCCCGGATGTCGCCGGCACCGCCGCCGAGGTGGATCGTGCTCTCCTCGAGCGTCGCGTTGTCGCCTGACGTCGCGAACAGCACCACGTCACCGTCCGCGCCGTTGCCCCCAACCCACGCGTTCCCATTGCCGCTCTGGAGACGAATACGGTCGCTTCCATCCGTGCTCTGGAGCGTGAGCGTGCCGTTGGCGCCGTTGCCGCCCGTGCGCACGTCACCGGTTCCGGTAAGCCGCAGGACCTCTGTCCCGGCATCACCGAAGACGCTGATGTCGCCGGTCGCGCCCTCGATACGCACGCGCTCGTTGCCGGCGGCGTCGCGAATGACAAGATCGCCCGCCTGGCCGTTGCCGCCCAGGCGTGCGTCACCGGTATTCCCGTTCAGCGTGATGACGACGTTCGTACCGGCGTCGTCTTGGATATCCACCGTTCCCTCGAAGACCTCTGCCACGGGAGCTCCTCTCGTCACGCCGCAGGACTCGGTGATTGGGTGAGTATCGATCGCGTTCAATCCTATGAAAGCAGCGATGTCGAGAGCGCCGCTGGATCACCCGAACGCAACCTGATCGTGGTGGTGGCCCTGACTGGTTGGGGCCGAACGACGTCAGTCGGAGTCGCAGCGACAATGGTCGAGGATTCGCTCGGGTTGCGGCAGCGCGATCCATGCGTCGGCGCCGTCGTCGAGATTCCGCAGCTCGGCCACTCCGCCGTGTGCGCGTGCGATGACGGCGACGATCGCTAGGCCGTCTTCTCGCCCTGATAGGCGAAAGTCCAGCGCGGCCGACGGGTCGCGCGGGCACTTTCCCATCGCAATGAGTTCTAGCGGTCAGCAGTGCCTGATCGCGGCGGTTCCGCCCCGGTCGCTCGGACGGGCTGCCGCGATGTTGCGGACGCCGCGTAGATGCCTGCGCTCACGATCTGAACCTCACGACTGCACGCGACGAGTGAGCGGCGCGCTGAGGTGCTTAGGCTTTTCTCGATGCGGGCCGGTGACCCTCCGCGCACACGCCTTGTCCTTCGCCTGATCGCGATCGAGCGCTCGGTGCGCGGAGTGCTCTTGCTTGTCGCCGGAACGTACTTGCTCTTCCATCTCTCGACCGACTTCGGACGCCTCGCCGAGCGGATCATGCGCAGCATCGATATCGACCCTCGCCAGCACTTCTTCCGTCGCGTCGTCACACGCCTGCATCGCCTGCAGGCACACGAGCTGCGGATTGCCGGCATCGCCGCGATCGGCTACGGCGCGCTCGAGCTGGTCGAGGGTGTCGGCCTCTGGCTCGACCAACTCTGGGCCGAGTATCTGACCCTCACCGCCACCTCGCTGCTGATCCCGTTTGAACTCTACGAGCTGGCGATTCGCCCCAGCCTCTGGAAGGCGGGCGGGCTGCTCGTCAATGTGCTGATCGTCGTCTACCTGGCATTGGCGCTGCGGCGACGGCTCGCCGCGGGCAGGCGCTGACGGCCCGATCCCGTTCGTAAGCGCTCCCTCGCAGGCGAGGTCGTCAAGCATTGAAGCTAGCGCCGCACCCATCGTGATCGGCCCTAGCGTTCAGGTCGCGTTCACCTTCGGCGGAGGACGATCGGCGCATGGCCGCGCTCCGGTCCGGGTGGTTCTGGCGCGCCGCCGTGCCCGTGGTCGTGGCCGCGACGGGCGTGACGGCGCTCGTCGTGCTTCCCGGGACGATCCGCGCGCTCCACCGGAGCGTCTCGCAGATCGGTGCCGCCGACCCGGTCCTGCTCGTCGCGGCCGGCGGCGCGTTTCTCGCCGGGGCGGTCGCTTCCGCGCTCGCCTGGCACGCGGTGCTCGACGGCTGCGGTGTCCGGCTGCGGCGGCTGGACGTCGTCGCCCGCTACGCGGTCGGTGGCCTCGCGAACTCGCTAGCTCCACCTCCCGCCGGGGAGGCGGCGCGGATCGCGCTGGTCGGCAGGCTGGTCGGACGGCCGGGCGGCGCGCTGACGGCGGGCGGCGTCTGGGCCGCCGTCGCGCTCGTCCGGACGGGGGTTGTCGCCGTGCTCTTCGCGGCCGCGACGTTCGCGTCGCCTGCCGGCCGGGTAGCCGCCGTCGCGACACTGTCAGGGGTGCTCTTCGTCGGCGGGGTTGTTCTCGCCGTCGGGAAGCGCCGCCGCGGCGGCCGCCTCCAGCACTTCGCCGACGCCGGTCGGGCGCTGCGGGAGTCACCTCGCGTGGCGTTGCGCCTTCTCGGGTGGGTGTGCGCGTCGACTGCGGCCCGTGTCGCGGCCTGTGCCTGCTGCTGTGCCGCGCTCGGAGTCGGAGATCCGGTCGCCGCGGGAGCCGTCGTCGTCGCGGCGCTCGAGCTGGCGACGATGGTGCCGCTGCTGCCCGCGAACATCGGCGTCACGAGCGCGGCCGTCACTCTCGCACTGCAGCGGCATCACGTTGCGCTGACCGCGGCGCTCTCGTCGGGAATCGCGTTGCACGCCGTCGAGACCTTCGTCGGGATCAGCCTCGGGCTGGCGGGCACCCTGGCCATCGCACGGCCGCGTGCGGGCCGCGGCGTCGCTGTGGCGGTCGGGCTCGCCGTCGTCGCGACGGCCGTCGGCTTGCTGACCGAGGACGTCGTTTGAGCCGGACGGCTCGGCTCGCAGGTGCTCACGCCGCCGGCGCCGCTCTCGGCGCGGCAGCCCTTGCCTGGTTCGCGCCGCCCGGGGCCGATCTCGCCGCGCACGTCTACCAGCGGGCGCTCTTCCTCGAGCACGGTTTCGCGCTCTGGAACAACCTCTGGTACGCCGGCCGCTACAGCTACGTCACCTACAGCCTGATCTACTACCCGCTCGCGGCGCTCGTCGGAATCAAGCTGCTTGCCGTCGCCAGCGCTGCGGTCGCGGCGGGCGCCTTCGCGGTGCTGGTCGACCGCGAGTGGCCTGCCGCCGGCAGTTGGCCCGCGCGGACGTTCACCGTCGTCTCGGCCGCCGCTGTGGTCACCGGCGCCTTTCCGTACGCGCTCGGCGTCGCGATCGGCCTGCTCGCGCTGCTGGCGATCGCCCGCGGGCACACGCGGCTGTTCGCGGTTCCGCTGGTGCTCACGTTCGCGGCGAGCCCGCTCGCGTTCGCGTTGCTCGGTCTGATCCTCGCGGCGGCCGCCACCTCCCGCCGACCGCGGACGGCCGCGCCCGCTGCGATAGTCGTCCTGACCGGGATCGTAGGCGCCGCGCTCTGGCGCGCGTTCCCGGGCGGCGGCCGTTTCCCGTTCTCGACCGAGGAGCTCGCCGCGAGCCTCGTCTTCTGCGCCCTGGGGCTGGCCTTCACCTGGCGTGTACCGACTGCGACGGTGCTGCGGGCGTTCTTCGCCCTCTACGCCCTCGCGTGCCTGACGGCGTTCGTCATCCCTTCCGCCCTCGGCGAGAACGTCGCCCGCCTGCGCTTCGTCGCCGTCCCGGTCGCGGTGCTCGCGCTCTCGCTCCGACATTGGCGGCCGCTCCTGCCGACGCTGGCGGCGCTCGCACTCGCGGCGTCGTGGAACGTGACGCCGCTCGCGTTCAGCGTCGTCCGCTCCGCCCAGGATCCGTCTGCGAGCGCGGAGTACTGGCAACCGCCGGTCGCCTTCCTGCAATCGTCGCTGACGCCGAACTACCGCGTCGAAGCGGTCGCCACGTCGGGGCACTGGGAGGCCGTCTACCTCGCCCGCGCCGGAATCCCGATCGCGCGCGGCTGGTACCGGCAGGACGACTTCCCCCAGAACCAGGTGCTCTATCGCCAGGAGCTCCGTCGAGCCGCGTACACCCGCTGGCTGCACCGGCTCGGGATCGCCTACGTGGTGCTGACGGACGCGCCGCCAGATTACAGCGCTCGCGAGGAGGTCGAGCTCCTGAAGGGCGGCCACTCCGGGCTGCGGCCCGTGTTCCGTAGCCCGCACACGACCGTGTTCAGGGTTCTGCACCCGGACGGGATCGTGCGCGGCGCCGACGTCCTCTCGCTCGGCCGCACGAAGGCGACATTGGCTCTCCCCGCCCCCGGCCGCTATCACGTCGCCCTCCGCTGGTCTCCTTACTGGACGATCGATGCCGGCTGCGTCGCGCGGTCGCACGACGGGATGATCGAGCTGACCTCGCACCGCGCCGGGCTCGCGCACCTCTCCTTCGACGTCACACCCCAGCGGGCGCTCGCGACGGTCGCCGGCCGCCACCCGGAATGCGGCTGATCCTCACGCTCGCACTCGCGCTGGGCGGTGCCGCGCTCGCCGGCGGCCTCGCTCTCGCGCTCTTCCGCGAGCCGGCCCGCGAGAAAGCCGCAGGGAACGCGACGACCACGATGCGCATGACTATGCATCGAGCCCGCGCGCGCGGCCTGCTCCGCGTCGTGCCCATCGCGCGGGGGCACCTCGCGGCGCCGCTGCAGGATTCGGCCGCCGCCTCGCTCGGCGCCGACCGCGCCGTGCTGCTTGGAGGCCTGACGGCGGCCGATACCTCGACCGCCGACGTGCGCCTCGTCTCGGGCGGCCGCGACCGGTTGGTCGCTCGCCTCCCGAGAGCGCTGCACGACGCGTCCGCCGCCCGGCTCGCCGACGCCGCGTATCTCTTCGGCGGCGGCGACGGTGTGGCGCAACACGACGAGATCGTCCGCATCGACCCGGTGACGTGGCAGCCGCGCGTCGTTGGGCGGCTGCCGGCACCGAGCTCCGACCACTCGACCGCGGTGATCGGCGACACGGCCTACGTCGTCGGCGGCTACACGGGCGCGCGCTGGCTCGACACGGTCGTCGCGTGGAAGCCGGGCGCTCCGGCGCGCGTCGTCGCGCACCTTCCCAGGCCGGTGCGGTACGCCGCGGTGACGGCCGTCGGCGGGCACGCTCGTCGTCGCCGGCGGGTCGCTCCCGGACGGGACGGCCAGCGCTGCCGTCTCGCACTTCGAGCCGGCGCGCGGGCCCGTGCGCCGCATCGGCCGTCTGCCGGCGCCGACGACCCACGCGGCGGCCGCGACGCTCGGCGGCGTCGGACTACGTGATCGGCGGCCGCGGCGCCTCGTCGGCACGCCGACCGCGCGGATCGTCGCCGTCGACCCGCGCCGCCGGACGATCCGCCTGCGGCCGGCTGAGGCGCCGCGCTCGCGATCTCGCCGCGGTCGCTGCAGGCGCGCATCCGCTCGCCGGCGGACGCGACGACGCGCGGGACCTGCGACGCTCTCCGAGCTCGTGCCGCCGGCTACCGGCCCCGCGCGGCCGCGACCGCGCAGCCGCCGCGTCCGCGTCGACGCGAAACGTCTACGCCGCCGACGGCGCCGGCCATGCTCGCGCCCGGCGGTCGCGCGGCGCGCTGCCACGGATCTACGTCCCGAACAGCGAGAGCGACACGGTCGACGTGATCGACCCGAACACGCTACAGGGTCGTCGCCCACTTCCCGGTCGGCGCGCTGCCGCAGCACGTCGACGCCGTCGTGGGACCTGAGGACGCTCTACGTGCACGAACGACGCCGGCAACAGCCTCACGCCGATCGACCCGCGCACCGGCCAGGCCCGGGCCGGCCGATCCCGGTCGACGACCCCTACAACCTGTACTTCACGCCGACGGCCGCTACGCGATCGTCGTCGCCGAGCGCCTGCACCGACTCGACTTCCGCGACCCGCAGCAGCTTCCGGCTGCACCACTCGCTGCACGTGCCCTGCGCGGGCGTCGACCACATGGACTTCTCCGCGGACGGGCGCTACCTGATCGCGAGCTGCGAGTTCTCCGGGACGATGCTGAAGGTCGACGTCGCCTCGCGAGCGCGTCGTCGGCACGCTCCAGCTGCCCGACGGGCCGGCGCGATGCCGCAGGACGTCAAGCTCTCGCCCGACGGCGCGTCTTCTACGTCGCCGACATGACCGCGGGCGGCGTCTGGGAGATCGACGGCCGCGAGGCTGCGGGTGACCGGCTTCCTCCGCACCGGTCGCGGCGCGCACGGGCTCTACCCGAGCCGCGACGCGAAGCTCCTCTACGTCACGAACCGCCGCGAGGGGTCGATCTCGGTGATCAGCTTCCGCACGCGGAAGGTGCGTGACGACCTGGCGGATCCCGGGCGGCGGCAGCCCCGACATGGGCGGCGTCTCCGCCGACGGGCGCGTGCTCTGGCTCTCCGGCCGCTACAACGCCGAGGTCTACGCGATCTCGACGAGCGAGCGGCCGCCTGCTCGCGCGCATCCCGGTCGGCCGAGGACCGCACGGGCTCTGCGTCTGGCCCCAGCCCGGCCGCTACTCGCTCGGGCACACCGGGATCCTGCGCTAGCGATGAGCTCGTTGCGCTGCGCCTTCGGGTCGAGACGCCCCCGCCGGCTCATGATCGCGCTCCGTGTCGCCTGAACCCTCTTCGGCATGCGGGTCCGCTGCCTACGCGACGTTTGCGGTGCTCGTCGTCGACGACGACGGGCCGATTCGCCGGATGCTCGAGCGCACGCTGGCCGCCGAGGGCTACGGGGTTTCCGTCGCAGCAGACGGAGGCGGGGCGCTGTCGGTGATCGAGCGAGCCGTGCCGGATCTCCTCGTACTCGACATCGGTCTACCGGGACTCGACGGCCTCGCTGTCTGCCGCAAGGTGCGCGGGAAGGGTCTCGCGGTGCCGATCCTGCTGCTGACGGCGCGCGATGCCGTGTCCGACCGCGTCGCCGGACTCGACGCCGGGGCGGACGACTACCTCGTCAAGCCGTTCGCGCCCGAAGAGCTGCTGGCTCGCGCCCGCGCGCTCCTGCGCCGCGGCCGCGAGCCGCGCGAGCTGCTGACCTTCGACGACCTCGTCTTCGACGTGCGATCGCGCACGGCGCGTCGGGGGGACTCGGAGGTTCCGTTGAGCGCGCGTGAGGCGGATCTGCTCGAGCTCTTGCTGCGGAATCCTCGCCAGGTCGTCAGCCGCACGCTGGCACTCGATCGGGTCTGGGGCAGCGCGGCTGCGGCGAGCCTCAATGTCGTCGACCGGTATGTCTCGTACCTGCGCCGCAAGCTCGGCGAACCGCCGCTGATCCACACCGTGCGCGGCGTCGGGTTCGTGCTCGACCGATGATCCCGCGCTCGCTCCGCGTTCGCTCGATCGTGGCCGCCTCGGCCGCGATCCTGCTCGCGCTCGTCGTGGTCGGCGCAGGCGTCGACATCCTCGTCGGCCGGCACCTGCACCGCTCGCTCGACCGCTCGCTGCGCGAGCGCGCGGTCGAGGTCGCGCAGCTGAGCGCGTCCGCACCGGCGCTGCTGACCTCACCGGGCGCGCTCGACGCGCCGCTCGGAGGCGAGCAGATCAGCGTCGAGGTCGTCGACCGCCGCGGCCGGATCGTCGCCCGCTCGCTCGCGCTCGGCGGCGGCGTCCTCCCGCTCGAGAAGGTCGTCCGCGGCGTCGTCGCCGGGGGCCGGGGACGCTACGCCGACACGAAGCTGGGCGGGGACCACCTTCGGGTCTACGTGGCGCCGCTGGCCGACTCGGGCGGCCCGGCGGCGGGCGGGGCAGTCGCGGTGGCGGCCTCGACGCGCGACCTCGCCGACACGCGGGCAAGCGTCCGCCTCTTCGTGCTCGTCGCTGCGCTGGTCGCGGCTGCCGCCGCCGCGGTCGTGCTGGCGTGGCTGATGCGGCGGGCCCTGCTTCCGCTCGCACGGCTGGCGCGGGCCGCGGCGGAGATCGAGCGGACCGGCGACGCACATCGACGGTTGCCTGAGCCTGCGGCCGCGGACGAGATCGGCCGGCTCGCACAGACGCTGAACCGCATGCTGACGAGCCTCGAGCAGGCGCGCGAGCGCGAGCGGCGCTTCCTCGCGGATGCCTCGCACGAGCTGCGCACACCGCTGACCGCGCTGCTCGGCAACGTCGCCTATCTCGCAAAGCACGGCCCCAGCGACGGTCTCGTTGCCGATCTCGAGGAGGACGCGCGCCGACTTGCGAGGCTCGCCGACGACCTGCTGGCGCTCTCCCGCGAGGAGGCGGCGCCTCTCCCCGACGAGGTCGTGCGGCTGGACGAGCTCGCCTCCAAGCTTGGGAGCGGCGATCCGGCGGTCGACGTAATCGCGGTCGCGCCGGTCAGCGTGCTCGGCGATCGCGCCGCACTGGAGCGCGCGCTCGCGAACCTCTTTCAGAATGCGCACCGTCACGGTCCGGCCGGCGGACGCATCACCGTCGAAGCGGAGGCCGAGAACGGCCTGGCCAGGGTGAGCGTCATCGACGAGGGGCCTGGGCTCGAACCGGACGAGGCGCGTCGGGCGTTCGAGCGCTTCTGGCGGGGACGCGGGGACATGGCCGGCTCCGGCCTCGGTCTGGCGATCGTGCTCGCGACGGCGGAGCGGCACGGTGGCCACGCCTATGCAGACGGTTCCCGGTTCACATTCGAGCTTCCGGCTCTCAGAGATCTCTCAGAGTCGACGACTACAACTGATCCGGAAGAGCCACCGAAGGGAGCATCGTGAGGTTCCTGCGAACACTGTCGACTCCGCGCCTGATCATCCTGATCGCCTCAGTTCTCGTGCTCGCGGGCGGCGCCGCCGCGATCGCGGTCGCCGCGGGCGGGGGCGGCCCGACGCCCGAGGCGAAGCCGCTCGACCAGGCGATCCACGACGCGCTCTCGGCGCCCGAGCCTGCCGGGATCACGGCGCGGGTCACGTTCACGAACAAGCTCTTCCCGTCCGGCGCGCTGCTTGGCAACGTCGGCTCGGCGCTCATGTCGGGCGCCTCCGGCCGGCTCTGGGTGACGAACGACGGCCGTGGCCGGATCGAGCTGCAGTCAGACGCCGGCGACGCGCAGATCGTCTGGAGCCCGACGACGGTCAGTGTCTACGACGCCTCCTCGAACACCGTCTATCGCGCGGCCCTGCCTGCTCACGAGGATGGCGCGTCCGGCGCGAGCGACAGTGGCACGCCACCGGCGCTCGCCGAGATCGACGACTTCCTGGGCAAGCTCCGCGCACACGCCGACGATCTCGACGGCTCAGCCGACCAACGTCGCCGGGCAGCCGGCCTACAGCGTCACGTTGTCGCCCAAGCACGACGGCGGCCTGCTCGCCTCCGCCGAGCTCGCCTGGGACGCGACTCAAGGCGTGCCGCTCCGGCTCGCGATCTCCGCGCAGGGAAGCGCGTCGCCGGTACTCGAGCTACAGGCGACCGACATCTCGTACGGCCATGTCGCCGACGACGACGTCGACGTCCCGCCTCCCGCCGGTGCGAAGGTGGTCGACCTCGGCCCGCTCGGAAAGAACGCGTCCTCGAAGGAGGGCCAGGACAGCGCGCCGCCGGCAGGCCTCACCGCCGTCCAAGCGGCCGCGGGCTTCCCGGTGACGGCCCCCGACACGCTCGTCGGGCTGCCGCGCAAGGACATCCGGCTCGTGGGCGGCTCCGAGCCGGCGGCCCTCGCGACATACGGCCAGGGGCTCGGCGCGATCCTCGTCGTCGAGCGCAAGGTGGACACGACGAGCGGCGGGAGCGGCAGCCCGCTGTCCAGCCTCCCGACGGTGTCGCTTGACGGCGTCACTGCCCACGAGCTCGCGACCCAGCTCGGCGCGGTCCTCGAGTGGCAGCACGGCGGCGTCGATTACGTCCTTGCCGGGTCGCTTCCACCGGCCGCAGCCGAGGCGGCGGCGCGCAGCCTCAGATGAGCGGCGCCCCACCAGTCGCCACCCGCGGCCTGACAAAGACCTACGGCGAGATCGTCGCAGTCGACCAGGTCGACCTCACCGTCGAGCCGGGCGACGTGTTCGGCTATCTCGGCCCGAACGGGGCCGGCAAGACGACCTCGCTGCGCATGCTGCTCGGCCTGATCCGTCCGACTGCCGGCACGGCACGCCTCTTCGGACGCGATCCGCTGGTCGATGGCGCGAAGGCGCTCGACGGCGTCGCCGGCTTCGTCGAAGGTCCGCGCTTCTACCCTTACCTCTCAGGCCGCAAGAACCTTCGCCTGCTCGCCGACTACGACGAGCCCGGCTCGGGCTTGCGGATCGACGAGATGCTCGAGCTGGTCGATTTGCGCGACCGGGCGAGGGACAGGGTCGGGGGCTACTCGCACGGCATGCGGCAGCGGCTCGGCATTGCCGCCGCTCTCTTGCGCCAACCAAAGCTGCTGCTGCTCGACGAGCCGACCACCGGCCTCGACCCGGCAGGAATGCGCGACATGCGCGATCTCGTGCGGCGCCTCGCCGGCGACGGAATCACGATCATGCTGTCCAGCCACCTCCTGAACGAGGTCGAGGAGCTGTGCAACCGCGTCGCGATCATCCGCACGGGGCGGATCGTGTACGAGGGGCGCCTGCTCGAGTTGCTGGCGACCGCGGCCAGCGGTTACCGCCTCCGGTCGAGCGAGCCGGAGCGAGCACGGATGCTCTGCCTCTCCCACCCAGGAGTCAAGGACGTCAGCCTCGACGGCAGCGACGTGCGCTTCAAGGCGGACGAAGAGTCCGTCGCCGCGCTCTCGATCGCGCTCGGCCAGGCCCGCATTGGAGTCACTGCGCTCGTACCCGAGACCGCAAGCCTCGAGGAGCTCTTCCTCGGTCTCACCGGCGGCGAGTCGAGCGACCACGATCGCGTGGCGGTCGCCTGATGAGCGCGGTCGCCAACGTCTACCGCTGGGAGATCGCCAAGCTGCTCGCGCAGAAACGCACCTACCTCGGGCTCGGCGCCGCGATCCTGGTTCCGATCCTCTTCGTCGTCGTGCTCGTGCTCCAGACCGGAGGGCCCAACGACGTCCCGCTCGGCCGTTACATCCGCGACACCGGCCTCGCCGTCCCCTTCGTCGTCCTCTTCTTCCTGTCGATCTGGGGCTTCCCGTTGATCACGGCGCTCGTCGCCGGCGACATCGTCGCCTCGGAGAGTCAGAACGGCACGCTGAAGACGATCCTCACCCGCTCGCGCACGCGAGGAGAGGTCTTCGCCGGCAAGGTGCTCGCCGCGATCAGCTATACGCTCGTCGTGGTCTTCGCGATGGGCCTCGTCGGCGTCGTCGCCGGCACCATCGCCTGGGGCTTCCACCCACTCACGTCTCTCTCGGGAACGCAAGGTTCCGGCCGGTCACGGACTTGCGCTGCTCGCCGCCAGCCTGGCGATCTACACGCTCCCGCTCGTCGGCATCGCCGCCTTCGGGATCCTGCTCTCGACCGTCACGCGCAACAGCGCGGCCTCGGTCGTCGGGACGCTGATGTTCGCGCTGCTGATGCAGCTGCTCGGCGTCCTCCCCGGTACCGAGAGCTTCCGCGCGTACCTGCTCGGCACCCAGTTCGAAGCCTGGCACGGCTTCCTCCGCACGCCCGCCGACTGGACGCCCGTAATCCGCGCCCTCTGGGTCTGCGCCCTCTACATCGGCGTGGCGCTTGCCGGCGCGTACCTCGTCTTCCTCCGCCGCGACGTCGCAGGCGAATAGGCGAGCCGGGACCGACGCCCTTGCCGCGCCGGTGCTTCAATCTCGCGACGCCGGGAGTACTGTTCAGCGATGGCGGGCGTGTATCCGCACAGCTGACGGTTTTCCATGGGAGTCTCAGGCACCGTCGCGGCACAGATGAGCTACCAGCTCGAGTTCTCGGAAGCCGAGCGTCGCTGGAACGCGTTCTACACCGAGCAAGTGTCCCTCTATCGGCAGCATCTCGATCGACCTCGGGTCGATCAGAGTCGTGGTTCGGGCAACAAGGGGAACTAGAGGCTTGATGTGAAACACCGGCACGCACGGCTGGTGTGCCAGACACGGCGCGGTTCAACCGGCTCGGGCTTGCCCGTAGCACCACTACGCGTTGCCCCGATCCGGCTGAACCGCTTGATCTGGCCCATCCCCGCACGCACCCCAGTTTCACATCAAGCCTCTAGGGGGAGAAAGAGAAGCCCCGACATGCGGGGCTTTTCTTGTTGGGCCCGCCTGGACTCGAACCAGGGACCGACGGATTATGAGTCCGCTGCTCTGACCAACTGAGCTACGGGCCCGCTCGCGCTTCACCGTACAGCACGGTTCCACGGAACGGATCGGAGCGCCTCGCATAGACTTTCCGGCGCGTGAAGGTCTTCCAACACGAGAAGCATTTCCGCACGTCTCGAGGTCTCGAGATCTCGGACATCACCGACGAGGTGAACGCGGTGGTGCGCGAGAGCGGCGTTCGCGACGGCATCGCCTGCGTCTACTCGCCGCACACCACCTGCTGCGTGCGGGTCAACGAGTTCGAGTCGGGCTTCCTCGAGGACTTCGCCCTGATGCTGAAGCGGCTCGTGCCGAGCGACGGCTACTACGCGCACGACGACTGGGACAAGCGCACGGAGAACATCTGCGAGGAGGACATGGAGTTCGGCAACGGCCACTCGCACTGCATGTCGATGCTCCTCGGCTCCGCCGGCGAGTCGATCCCCGTCCGCGACGGCGAGCTCTCCCTCGGCCAGTGGCAGCGTGTGCTCTTCATCGAGCTTGACCGCGAGCGCGACCGGCGTTGGCTCGTCCAGGTCGTCGGCAACTAACGCACCAACTAGACGACGGCCCGCCCCCGCCGTCACATGGCGGCGCCGACTCCGGCGAGCTCCCGCTTCTCCGCGAGGCGCCTCAACGCGTCCGTCTCCAGCTGGCGGACCCGCTCGCGCGTGATCCCCAGCGTCCGGCCGATCTCCTCAAGCGACTTCGGCTCCTCGGCGCCATCCAACCCGTAGC
The DNA here is from genome assembly GCA_963704025.1 of uncultured Actinomycetes bacterium. Taxonomy (GTDB): domain Bacteria; phylum Actinomycetota; class Thermoleophilia; order Gaiellales; family Gaiellaceae; genus CAVPGP01. The sequence continues at coordinate 622,569 of CAVPGP010000002.1, forward strand.
GCAGCTTGAGGATCAGCGCCTGGCGCTCCGGCAGCTCGCCTAGGGCGCGGTGCAGGGCCGCATTGGTGAGGCCGACGTTGACCTCCTCCTCCACGGGGGCCTGGTCGGACGGGATCAGCTCTCCGTGCGTCGCGGAGTCCTCGTGGCCGGACAGCGGCTTGTCGAGGCTCGTGACGGCACGCGCCGCGTTCCGCACCTCGCGCACCTGCTTGAGCGGCAGCTTCGATCGCTTCGCGATTTCCTCGTCTGACGGCGGACGCTCGAGCTCGGCCGTCAGCTCGCGCTCGGCGCGGTTGATCTTCTGCTCGCGCTCCACGATGTGCACCGGGATCCTGATGGTGCGCGACTTGTTGGCGACCCCGCGCTGCACCGCCTGGCGGATCCACCACGTGGCGTACGTCGAGAACTTGAACCCCTTCCGGTGGTCGAACTTCTCGACGGCGCGGATCAGCCCGATGATCCCCTCCTGGATCAGGTCCAAGAGCGACAGCCCGTGGCCCTGGTACTTCTTGGCGATCGAGACGACGAGGCGGAGGTTCGAGTTGATCATCCGGTCTCTCGCCCGCTTGTCGCCGCGCTCGATCTTCTTCGCCAGCTCCACCTCCTCGGCTGCCGTGAGCAGCGGATAGCGGCCGGCCTCGTTCAGGAAGAGCTGCAGCGCATCGGTCGTCGTCACCGCGAGATCGCCGTTGACGTACACCGTGTCGCTGCGCTCACCCTCGTGCAGACGCCGCTGGCAGTCGTCCGTCAGGTCGATGCCCGCCGCCTCGATGCGCTCGAACAGCGCCTCGATCTCCTCGTCGTCCATCTCGAGCGTCTGCACGATCTCGTTCAGCTCGGTGAGATGGATGCAGCCGTGCTCCTCACCGTGCTCCAGCAGGCGCGCGATCTGGTCCTGGTTCATATCCGCCCCCTTCCCGGAGCGCTCGCGGATCAACCGTTAGATCAAACCGCAGTATCGCGCGGTATTGGGCCAGGGGAAGAATCCTAGGCCGGACCGGTGCGCCCGCTCCGCCACCCACATCTGCTCGAGCGGCGACCAGTTGTCGGCCGTGCCCTTCCTGTGCAGGAGCCACGAGCCGTAGCGGCGCTGGAACGAGATGTCCATCTGGAGGCCGCCGTAGTAGCCGTTGCCGGTTCTCGCCTGCCAATGTCCCTCGTAGCTGTGGATGCACTTCCACTGGCGCCTGTGCGGCGGATGGAGAGCACTGCGGCGTGCGGCGGCAGCGCGCCTGCGCCAGAGCTCGCGCACCCGGAGGCGGTAGGAGAGGTCGCGCGACCCGGCGGCGGAATCCAGCGTCGGCGATCGGCGGACGCCCATCAGGCGCTGCCAGCGCCAGGTCTCGGCGCGGAACTGCCTGACGTCGTCGAGCAGCTCCGCGGCGCGAACCTGCTGGGCGGCGGCCGCGTGCTGCGCCCGAGGCGCCGCGTTCGGGGCGTCGGTGCGCACGGCGATCGCGAGCAGGAGCGCGCACAGAACGACGCCGGTCGCGATCAGCTTGAGCAAGCATTCCCCTCTGCCGCTTACAGGACGGCCCCTCACGGGCGGATGCTCTGAGCGCTGAACCGGAGTGCCAGCAGGTGGCTAGCGCCGAGCGAACTCTGCAAGACGCTAGCAGACCGCGGCCGCTCCCTGTTTGAACGATCTGTTAGGAAATCGGTCAGGCTTCGTCGACCAGCCGGAGCGACGCCGGCGCCCCGTCGCCGCCGCGCCGTCGCCCTCGAGCCAGCTTGCGCACGTACAGGCGCTCGTTCGCCGCCCGGTAGAGCGACAGGCCGTTCTCGCCCTCCCGCGGGAAGCACGCCCAGCCGAAGGTGATCGCGCACCCCTCTTCGCCGAGGCGCCCCTCGAGGCGGTTCGCCAGCCTCGCGGGGTCGTCCGGCAGCCCCGTCACGAGAGCGAACTCGTCGCTCCCGACCCGGGCGATGTCGTCGTCGGGCTGCAGCCCCCGACCGAGCAGCTCCGCCAGCCGGCGGAGCACCTCGTCGCCCTCTCGGAGACCGTGCTCCTCGTTGATGCGGGAGAGCGCGTCGAGGTCGCCGACCAGGAGCGTGAACGGGTCACGCGACGCGAGACGCCGGCCGATCGCGCTCTCGAAGGCGCGCGTGTTCGGCAGGCCGGTCAGCGTGTCCCGGGTCGCGAGCAGCCGGAGCTCCGCGACGAGGTCGCGCTTCGAGGAGGCGAACCAGCCGACGGCCGCGCCGATCGCGACGAAGGTGGAGAGCCGGATCAGCGTGGGCTCCCACGCGTCGACCGAGGTCACGTGCGGGTTGACCGCGAGCCCGGCCGCATAGAAGCCGGCCGCCGCGCCCCCGCCTGCCGCGCCCACCAACGGCCCTGTGCCGAGCGCCAGGAGGGCGATCGGCAGGTAGTAGAGGTGACCGATGCCGAGGCCGGGACGCTCGAAGCAGGCGAAGAGGACGAACACCGCCGGAAAGCCGAGCAGCGAACCGCAGGCGTACAGACGACGTCGATGCCCGGCCGCAGACACGCTAGTCACCCTGGTCGACCTCCCCCGAACGGGCATCACTCGTTCGAGTGTTTCTGGGCAAGTTTTCTCGCGTTCGGGCGACCTCAGTCTGGCAACTCAAAAACACGAGCTGCGGCAGAAAGCAGGGGTTCGACAACACATGAACCGCACAAGATGGCTCATGCTCTTCGGAGTGTGCGTTCTCGTGTTCGCATCGACGGCGGCGGCGAAGACGCTCCGTGGAGATGCGAACCCGAACACGCTTACAGGAACAGCGCTCGCCGACGTGCTGTACGGCTATGCCGGCAACGACAACCTGAGCGGCCTCGACGCCAACGACGGGCTGTTCGGCGGTCTCGACAACGACACGCTCACCGGCGGCGACGGCGACGACCGGCTCCACGGCGACGCCGGCAACGACACCGTCAGCGGCGGGAATGGCATCGACCGCGTCTACGGCGACGACGGGAACGACACCGTCAACGGCGACGACGGCAACGACCAGATGTACGGCAATGCCGGCGACGACACCCTCAACGGGGGCCTTGGCGACGACCGCGGTTACGGCGGCAACGGCGACGACACGCTGAACGGCTCCTCCGGGAACAACTGGCTCTCGGGCGACAACGGCAACGACCGTGTCACCGACCTCGCCGTCGGCGGCGTCAGCCGCCTCTACGGCGGCGCCGGCAACGACGTCCTCGTCTCCGGCGCCGGCAACGACTGGCTCTCCGCCGGCATGGGCGACGATCAGCTCACCGGCGGGGCCGGAAACGACCACCTGAACGACATCGGCGGCACGAACACGCTGAACGGCGGCGACGGCAACGACGCCATCGCCGGCGGCCCGAACGCCGACACGGTCGACGGCGGCAACGGCGACGACCGGATCCAGACCGGCGCCGGCGCGGACTCCGTCACGGCGGGCGCCGGGAACGACTTCGTCAACGTCAGCTCGGGCGGCAGCACTGTCAACCTGGGCGACGGCGACGACATGTTCTACGCGACGTCGATCGACAACCTCGTCGACAACGTCACGTGCGGCCCCGGCAACGACACCGTCTGGGTTCGCGCCAACGACGTGGTCGCGGCCGACTGCGAGACGGTCAACCGGCTCGGCTAGCAACGCGGGTCGCGAGGGTGGAGCGCAACACGGGCTCCACCCTCGGCCCGTGCCCGTTGCGGGCGGCGCAGTAGCCCGGGCTGCCCGCTACGATCAAGCTCGTGACGTACGTCCTCGTGCCGCTGATCGTCCTCCTGACGATCCTCGTCCTCTTCGGCGTCTTCATCCTCCTCTCGCGGTTCCGAGGCGGCAAGTACCTGCGCCCGCTCATTCGCCTGGTGTCGAAGGTCGGCTTCATCCGGCGCTGGATCATGAAGGCGTCCGTCGCTGCGCTCGAGCGTGAGAACCCGCCGCTCGCGAGCGCCATGAAGAAGGCGGAGCTCTACGGGACTCCCACGACTCCGGAGCAGGTGCAGAAGTTCATGAGCCGGCTCACCGCCGAGGAACGGCGCGCCTACCTCGCCGCCGCGGGCGAGCAGCAGCAGGAGGGAGCCGAGCCGGTGAACCGCCAGCAGCGCCGCCAGCTGGAGCGCCTCGGCGGGCAGACGCAGGGCGGCAGCCGGTCCGCGCGCCCGAAGAGCAGCGGCGGCAAGAGCGGCCGGAAGAAGCGCCGCTGACGGCCCGCGAACGCATTTCTTAGGCGTCCTTAAGGTGACCCTGCCATCGTCAGGTCGGCTCGTGCGCTTCCGTCGAATCGTCCCCATGGTCGTCGCCGCCCTGCTCGTCGCGCCGACGGCGGCCGGCGAGACCCACAACCTGCCGCCCGGTCTGCGGCTGGCCTCGCCCAGCGTCGCACGCCTCGGAGAAGGGCCGTTGCTGATCAGGGACTCGAAGCTCTCCGCGCACGCGGCGCGCTCGATCGCGGCCGGCCCGTCCTGGGGCGGCTTCTACACGACGCCGAGCGGCGCCTCGGTCCAGATCCTCGTCTCGACGGCCTATCCGCAGGACGAGACACTGCCCCAGAAGTGGGCGAACTTCCTCGACTCGCTCGTCCACGGCAAGGAGCTCTCGGATCTGACGGTCTACCTGGCGCCGATCGACGAGGTGCAGAGCTACTGCGGTGATCAGGCGCTCGCCTGCTACGACTCCGCGCAGTCGATGCTCGTCGCTCCGGGCGAGCAGGTCGACGCCGACGTCTCGGCCGAGGCGGTCGTGACGCACGAGTACGGACACCACATCGCCGCAAACCGGTCGAACGCCCCCTGGACGGCGATCGACACCGGCACGAAGCGCTGGGCCTCGTACCTCCAGGTCTGCCAGAAGACCGGCCAGGGGGCGCTATTCCCGGGGGCAGAGGACATGCGCAACTACCAGCTCAACCCGGGCGAGGGCTTCGCCGAGCAGTACCGCGTCCTGAACGAGCGCCGCGCGGGGCTCGCCGAGGTGCCCTGGGAGATCGTGTCGCAGGCGCTCTACCCGGACGCGATCTCGCTGTCGCTGCTCGAGCAGGACGTCGTCTCGCCCTGGCCCGGCACGACGGCGGCGACGCTGCGCGGCACCGTCAGCGCGAAGGCACGAAGCCGCTCGTTCAGCGTCGCGACGGCGCTGGACGGGACGCTCAAGGCGACGCTGCACGCGCCGCCGAAGACGAAGCTCGCCTTCGACCTCTACGCCGGCTCAACGCGAGTCGGCCATGCCGTCACGACGCTCACGGGCCGCTCGCGCACGCTGCAGGCGACCGTCTGCGGGGTGCGTGCCTACCGCGTCTCGGTCACCCGGGTCTCCGGCACGGGCGCCTTCAGCGTCGGCGTCTCCAAGCCGTAGCGCTCCGAGGTCAGCCCGAGCCGGCGCGCGAGCGGGTCGAGCGTCAGCTCCTGGAGCAGCGTCGAGACGATCACGACGAAGAAGACGGCGTTGAAGATCGTGGTGCTCGAGCCGACGTTCTCCGACATGGCGAACGTCGCGAGCACGATCGGCACGGCACCGCGGAGACCGGCCCAGCTCAGGAAGACACGTTCCTGCAGTGCGAAGCTGCCGACGGCGGTGCACGCGAACACCGCGATCGGCCGGGCCAGGAAAAGCAGCACGAGGGTGAGCGCGAGCGCGGAGGCGGCGACGCCCGGCAGCTGGCTCGGGAACACCAGCAGGCCCAGCACCACGAACAGCACGACCTGCGCGAGGAACGCCAGGCCTTCGTGGAACGTCGTCACGGTGCGCTTGAACGTCCAGCGGACGGAGCCGAGCCCGAGCCCGACCACGTAGACCGCCAGGAAGCCGCTTGCGCCCAGCGCGTCTGCGGCGCCGTAGCTGAAGGCGGCCAGCGCGAGCGTCGCGACCGGCGCGAACGGGGCCACGTCGCGGGGGAAGCGCGGAAAGAGCCTGACCGCCGCGAATGCGATCGCCACGCCGATCACGAGCCCGAGCCCGAGCTGCCGGACGAGCAGGAGCACCACGTCGCCGACGGTCTCGTGCGGCTCGGTGATCCAGGCGATCAGCCCGAGCGTCAGGGCGACCGCGGTGGGGTCGTTGAGCCCGGATTCCGCCTCGAGGAGATGGGCGAGCCGCTGGCGCAGCGACGCGAAGCGGAGCGTCGCGAAGACCGCCGCCGCGTCCGTCGGCCCGACCACGGCGCCCAGCAGGAGCGCCTCTGCGGGCGAGAAGTCGAAGAACGCGTACGCCCCGATCGCGACGACGAGCGCCGTGATCGCGACGCCCACCGTGCTGAGCAGCGCAGCGGGGACGGCCACCGGCCGCAGCTCGCGCACGTCCGCCGTCAGACCGCCCTCGAAGAGGATCGCGATCAGGCCCAGCACGCCGATCGTCCGCGCCAGCTCGGCGTCGTCGAAGTAGATGCCGCCCGGCCCGTCCGAGCCGAGCAGCATCCCGACACAGAGGAAGGCGATCAGGATCGGGACGGAGAGCCGCCGAGAGACGATGGCGGCGAGCACGCCCAGGAGGAGGATTCCCCCGATCAGGAGGAGCCGGTCCTCAACGGCGATGCTGGCGAGAGCCGCTAGCGCTTCCGTTTCCTCCGCCGACCGGCCGGCGCGGGCCGCGGCTTCCGTTTGCGGTCCGGATGATGAGTCAGGCGCCGAAGCGCGGTCGAGGCGAAGGTGACGAGGCCCACACCGCGATCATGCCAGCTTGCCTCGCCGGGCCAATCGAGAGCCCGTGCTTCGGTCTATTGGGCCGAGCTAGACGAGCGAGGCCCGGCGCACCCGCTCGAAGCCGGCGGCGCCGAGCGCGCTCGCATCCAGGAGGCGGCACATCCAGCCGTGCCCGCTGTCCCGGTTGGACTCGTCCTCCTCGCTGCCGACCGAGGCGAAGACCCGCCCGCCGCGGAAGTCCCATTCCTCGATCTCGTCGTGGTCGCCCTCGATGTCCGCGCGGAACCGCCGCAGGTCCTCGCGGAGGCGCTCCTTGACGATCTGGAGCCAGGTCTCGCGCGGGTCGCGATCGGGATCGACCCCGCACTGCTCCACCAGGTCGTCCTCGATCTCCTCGAGGATCAGCGCGTCGATGTAGCGCTCGGCCTCCTCCCAATCGGAGGCCTCGCCGGGATCGAGCGACACGAGCTCGACCATCAGCCCCGACTCGGCGGCCCGAGTGAGGGTCGCGAGCGCCTCCTCGGGCAGGTCGCCGTCGTCTCGCGCCAGCGCATGCTCGAGCTCGTGGTCCGGCAGCTCCCCACCCTCTTCCGCGTAGTCGCGCTCGGCGACCAGATCGAGGTACGGCTCGCCCTGGTCGTCCACCGCGAGGCGCTGCTCGGTCACCTGCCAGCTGATCGGACGACCGTCCTCCAGCGTCGTGAACGCGTGGCCGAGCCTCGGCCCGTCCGGCCGGTAGCGGCGGAACGCGCCGAGCTCCTCGCGGCCGTCCGGATGGACGAGCCGCATCCGGTAGCGCGCCGGCTTCGCGAGCGCGCGCGGGGGCTCGGCGTCCTCGACGCGCTCGACGAGCCACCAGCGCCCTTCCAGCACGAGCACGGAGCCCGGCTCGAGCGTGTCGTCCGTCGTGTAGCGGTGGACCCGCTCCTTGCCCGCCCGGTTCTGCACGACGACCTCGTAGGTTCTTGCCACGGATGAAGCCTACCCGGGCTCCCAGGAGGCCTCGACGACGTACCCGTCCGGGTCGCGGCACTTGACGCTCACGTACCCGGGCTCCTCCCACCACTCGACGATCTCGACCCCGTCGCGGGCGAAGCGGTCGCGGAGCGCCTTCACGTCCGCCGGCGCGGGCAGTCCGATGCCGAAGTGGAGGAACGCCGGCAGCTGCACGGGCTCGCTCCAGGGGCCGAACGCCAGCGCGAAGCCGCGCTCGTCGTAGACGAAGAGCACCTTGCCGTCGTCGTACCAGCGCCTGCCGCGGTCGAAGCCGAAGTAGTCGCGGTAGAACGCAGCCGAGCGCTCCGGATCGCGAACACCGAGGGCGAGGTGATCCATGCTCGCGAGCCTACGCCCCCGGCTCGAACTCGACCACCGTCGTCCCGATCAGGCCCTGCGGGACGAGCTCGAAGCTGCACACATCCTTCCCGTGGTGACCCGGCGGGGCGGGGATCCTCCCGTCCCAGACAGTCTCCTTGGGGAACACGAGCGTGCGCCACGTCAGCCCGTCCCGTCGGATCTCGAGCCGCTGCGGCTGCTTGACCAGCACGGTGACGTGCAGGTCGCCGGGCGCACAGCCGTAGAGGAAGGCCTGCCCGGTCGTGCCCGCGTACACGTCGCCGTTCGGCTGGAAGCCGTGGATGCGCAGCGACACCCGGGGCCTGCCCTCCAGCTTCCAGAGGCCGAGCCCCGTCTGGCCCGGGATGGATTGCGGCGCCTGCGCCACCCGCGTGCCGACGAACGTGAAGCTCGACGAGGCGACGACCGCCCGCTCGGCCGGAGCCGGGCGAAGCGTCCCGTCAGGCCAGAGGGTGACCTCACGCTGGGGCAGCGGCCCGATCACGCTCGTCCCGGCGAGGTCGTAGACGCGCCGGATGTCGTCGTTCCAGAAGAGGTTCGCCCAGACCCCGTCGACGTCGCGGTCTCCGTCGTAGAGATAGAACGACGGCCCTGCGTGCGCGCGGTCGACCCAGTCCTTCACCGGACCGACGAATCTCGTCTGCTGGGTGCGGGAGGCGTCGGCGAGCGCGCGGGTGGCGACGACCGACACGCCTGCGAGGACGACGGCGACAACCAGGGGCAGGAGCCAGGCCAGCCGTCGCGGCACGAGCGCGAACAGTGCGCCCAGCGCCGCCACGGCGCCGAAGACGACGAGCTCCTGCGTCTCGAGCATCTTCCCGCCGAGCAGCCGCTCGAGCGCCATGGCGGTGAACGAGAACGGCAGCTGCCGCGGGGAAAGCGTGCGCTCGATCGGGATCGTCAGCACGAGTCCGACCGTCAGGAGCGCTGTGATCGCCGCCGCGAGACGGGCGCGCGGTGCTCCTCGCTCGAGCCAGACCGCGAAGCCGACGAAGAAGAGCGGCGCCACGCTGAAGACGTTGCGCTCCGCGATGTAGCCGACGTGCCGGGAGGCGAAGAGCCCGACCTGGACGACCGTTGTGACCGTGAACGCCGTCGTGACCGCGGCGTACGCACGCACATCGGCCGAGGGCTCGCGGCGCCGCAGCACCTCGGTCACCAAGAGCGCCACGGCCGCAACCGGAACGACCGCGGTCACGAGCACGAGGTCGGCGGCGTGACGGACGATGGCGAGCAGGCCGTCCTCGAGGCCGTACGAGCTCTCGGCCGCCGCCTGGTAGGCGCCGAGCAGCGGGACGCCCCGGATCAGCCGCCAGAGCGCCCAAAGAGCGCCGAGCGCCGCAAACGCAAGCCAGGTCGGCAGCAGACGCGTCACGGGCCGTCTGCTCCGCTCGACGAGCGCCAGCAGCACGGCGGCCCCCAGGAGCGCAGGCGGGAGCGCGACGGCCTGCAGGCGCGTCGCGCAGGCCAGCAGGATCGAGCCGACGGCGAGCGCCTGGCGCTGGAGCGTCGGCTGGGCGAGCGCCCGCGCGGACAGCCAGGCCGCGAGCACGAGCAGCGGATAGAAGGCGACCTCGGTCATCACGAGCCCCGAATAGGCGAGCCCGGGCACGGCGAGCGTGAGCGCGGCGGCGACGAGCGCGGCCCGCCTCGACGCGAGCGTCACCGTCCAGCAGTAGACCGGGACCGCCGCGAGGGACATCACGAGCGCCTGCAGCACCTTCAGCGCGTGGTAGCCGTGCTCGAGCCCACCGAGGCCGAGCGGCAGACCGACGAGCGCCGGGTAGACGACGGTGTAGAGGCCGCTCGGCGCCCCCAGCAGCTCGAGCGAGCCGTGCCGGTAGAGGCTTTGCCCGAGCTTCGCGTAGAGCGTCTCGTCGACCTCGATCCAGGGCATGGGAACGTCGAGCGCTCCCCAGGCACGCAATGCGGTCGAGCATGCGATCAGCAGGGTGAGGGCGAGCCACCCGGGCATAAGGCGCATCTCGCGAACGCTAGCGATCCGGCGCCCAACCCTTCGGCGCGGCCGCTTGGCCCGCTACCGATCGAGGGCGAGCGCAGCAGGCAGCTGCTCGACGAACGCGCACGGACGCGCATCGCCGGGCAGCGGCGAGCCGCCGACCCGGCTGACGAGCAGGGGGCCGGCGCAGAGATCGGGCAGCTCGAGCCGGGCATCGGGCTCCGGCGGTCCGCCGTCGCGGACCACGAGCGCATACCGCTCGGCGAGCTGGACGAAGACGAGATGGCTCCCCGGCGGCTCGGTCGCACGCTCTGCCTCCGGCTCGAGATTCTTTCCGGCCTCCCCGCTCGCTGCTTCCCGGCTCGCTGCCTGCTGACTCAATGCCTCGACCTGCTGCTGCAGCGCCTCGGCCGCGCGGGCAGCCTCCGCGAGCTCGCGCTCGTGCGTCTCGACGAGGGCGGCGAGCCGCGCTGCCTTCGCGCGCCGCCGGTCTGCCTTCGCGGCGAGGGCCGAGAGCTTGTCCTCGCGCTCCGCCAGGCGCTCGTCGCGCTCCTGGAGCTCCAGCCGCAGCGCCTCCATGGTACGGGCGATCTCCGCCAGCTCCCGCTCGCGTCCGCCCAGCAGGGCATCGCGGCGGCGCGCCCGCCCGGCCAGGCGGGCTGCCTGCGCCCGCCGGCGGTCCGCCTTGGCGGCGAGCGCGGCCAGCAACTCGTCGCGGTCCTGCAGCTCCTGCCCGAGCGCCTCTGCGCTGCGAGCGGTCTCCGCCAGCTCCCGCTCCCGCGCCGCGACCAGCGCGTCCCTGTCACGAACCCTGGCCACGAGCCGCGTGAGCTGTGCACGGCGCCGCTCACGCTGGGAATCGACCGAGGACGCCAGCCTCGACAGCTCTCCGTCACGCTCCGCCAGACGCGCGTCGCGCTCCTGGAGCTCCACCCGCAGAGCCTCCGCGACGCGGGCGATCTCCGCCAGCTCGTGCTCGCGTCCACCCAGCAAGGCATCGCGCCGGCGTGCCCGCCCGGCCAGGCGGGCAGCCTGCGCCCTCCGGCGGTCCGCCTTCGCAGCGAGCACCGAAAGCTCGCCTGCGTGCTCCGCCAGCAGCTCATCACGCCGCTGCAGCTCCTGCCGCAGCGCCTCCACGGTGCGGGCGGTCTCCGCCAGCTCCCGCTCACGCGCCTCGACAAGCGCGTCCCGGGCACGAACCCTGGTCACGAACCGCGTGAGCTGCGCCCGGCGCCGCTCACGCTGGGAATCGAACCTCGACGCGAGCCTCGACAGCTCTCCCTCCCGCTCTGCCAGACGCTCGTCCCGCTCCTGCAGCCCCTGCCGCAGCGCCTCCGCCAACTGGGCGACCTCCGCCAGCTCGCGCTCCCGCGCCTCGACCACCGCGTCGCGCTCACGAACCCTGCCCACGAACCGCGAGAGCTGCGCCCGGCGCCGCTCACGCTGCACATCGAACGCAGACGACAGCCGCCAGAGCTCTCCTTCGCTCGCGCCGAGACGCTCCTCACGTTCCACGAGCTCATTCCGCAGCGCCTCCACGGTGCGGGTGACCTCCGCCAGCTCCCGCTCCCGCGCCTCGACCACCGCGTCGCGCTCACGAACCCTGCCCACGAACCGCGAGAGCTGCGCCCGGCGCCGCTCACGCTGCACATCGAACGCTGACACGAGCCCCGACAGATCTCGCTCGCTCGCCGCCAACAGCTCGTCGCGCTGCTGCAGCTCCTGCCGCAGCGCCTCCACGGTGCGAACAGTCTCCGCCAGCTCCCGCTCACGCGCCTCGAGGAGCGCGGCGAGCGCTGCATCCGGCCGGCGCGCCCGCCCGGCGAGCCGCACCGCCTGAGCCCGCCGGCGCTCGGCCTCGGCTGCGGCCGCCAAGAGCTCTCCATCGCGCTCGGCCAGACGCTCCTCCGCGTCCGCGAGCTTCGCCCACTGCTCCTCGAGATGTGCCAGAAGCGAGTCCTTGGCGACCTGCTCCGCGGCCGGGGGGTCGGCAACCTCGGGCAGAAGCTCCTGTAACGGGGGGGCTTCGGCGATCGCCGGAGGCGGCTCGAACGTCCGGCCCCGCTCGCCGTCGTGGCGCCGCTCGATCTCGGCGCGCAGGCCGGTTCCGAAACCGGTCTCCGCCGTCAGCTCGATCCCGTACTGGGATGCCAGGGCCCGTGAGAGCGCCGGGCGCGAGACGAATCTGAGCTCGACGATGATCTCGCCCAGGCGCCGTCCTGTCAGCGCCTGGCGCGCCAGCGCGAGCTCGAGCTCCTCGTCGCTGAGGAGGCCCTTTTCGACGAGCAACCGGCCGAGAGGACGCCAAGGGATGTGGGCCGCTTCCACATTCGTGTATATCGGCTCGAACCGGCCCGGAGTCAAGGGTTTGTTGCAGCAGCCGGGTCCCGGGCTTGGGTCGCGGCCAGGCGGCGACTAGGATCCGTGCGTGCTCGCCCGCTGGGGAATCAGGATCGCCACCTCGCTCGCGGGCATCGCGCTGGGCCTTCTCCTCTCGGCCTCCTTTCTCGGCGGCTTCTCGATCAGCGTCACCGCGTTCGTCACCGCGACGCTCCTCTTCTGGGTCGTCCACGTCGTCGTCCAGTTCGTCTCCCTCCGGATCCTGGTCCGGACGCCGTCGGTCGCGCTCGCCGGCCTCCTGGCGCTCGCCTCGACCGTCGTGGCTCTCGTGGTCGTCAACATCGTCATCGGCGGGGTGAAGATCCACGGCGTGCAGGCATACGTGCTCGCCACGCTGATCATCTGGATCTGCACCGTGCTCGGCGACATCGTCGGCCAGCGCATGATCCGCGCCCGACGGGTCGAGCGGCGCGAGTGACCGCGGCCGCCCTCGCCGGGCAACGCAGAACGCCGCCCTACCAGGCGGCGTTCTCTGTGAGAGGGAAGGGTTGGAAACCCTCTCGCGGCGAATGGTAGCGTCGCTTCTCGCTGCGCCGAGCGGGCTCGAGGCGGCGTCGACGCCGCACCGCGACGGCCCTCGCCCACTCCGTGCCGCAGGACTACCCACCAGACGGAGCAGCGGCGCTTCTTCTTCCCGGCGTAAGCTGCGGCGATGGGCGCCTTCGACGAGCTGGGCGAGCTGCGGCCGCAGAGGATCTGGGACGGCGTGCTCGCGCGCTCGGTGCACGGCGACCGGCTCACGCTCGGCGTGGTCGAGCTCGATGCCGACAGCGTCGTGCCCGAGCACCGGCACGAGAACGAGCAGTTGGGGATGGTGCTGAGCGGATCCGTCGTCTTCCGCGTCGGCGAGGAGTCGCGCACGCTCGGCCCCGGTGGCACGTGGCGGATCCCCGCGAACGTCCCGCACGAGGTTCGCACGGGACCGGATGGCGCCGTCGTGATCGACGTCTTCGCGCCGGGACGGGACGACTGGGCCGCGATCGCCCCGGAGGAGCCGAGCCGCCCTCGCTGGCCGGCCTGAGCTCCCGTCCGACCGGCGGCTCGGCCGTCAGTCATCCCCAGCGGGTGATGCTCCGCCCGGGGGCGCCGGGGAGAAGAACCGCCTGACGGCGGTCGATGCGGTTGCCGAGCCGGAGCCCGGCGGGCCGTGACGCGACCGTCTCCGACTGCTCCGTCAGCGCACCCGCTGGGCACAGGGCAACCTCCAGGCGATGCAGCACCTGCGCCGGATCTGGCGCGCAGACCTGCCCTGGCTCCTGCGCCTCGACCAGTCCGCGTACCTCCTGCAACCGTTTCTCCAGGCGCTGATCGGGATCGCGTTCGCCGTCAGCATCGTCCTCGTGGTGCTCGACGTGGCGAGCTTCTGGGGTGACGGCGGCTGGTGGCAGCTGGCGTTCTTCTTCGTGCTCGGCTACGGGGGCGTCGTCCTCGGCTGCATCGCCCGCGGCGCCCGCGCCGGACAGGGCGGGATCCTGCGCAGCCTCCTGATCGTCCCGCTGTACGCCGCCTACTCGTGGCTGATCTGGCCCGTGCTGGCGCGGGGTTCCGCCAGCTGACGCGCCGACGCGACTGGGCCAAGACGGCGCGCGAGCCGATCGCCAAGGCAGGCTGAGGAGGGTAGGGGTCGGGGCGGGCGGCGTAGGGTCGGTCCAGGGTGATTCCGGATGGTGGCGCGGGCCGCCCGTCGGCACCCTGGAGGCATGAGCGAACACACCACACACACTCCGGACATCAAGCGCCTCGAGCGCTCCTCCGACCGCCTGCTCGCCGGGGTGGCCGGCGGCCTCGGGCGCTACTTCGACCTGAACCCGGCCTTCTTCCGGATCGGGTTCGTCGTCCTGACGCTGCTCGGCGGCGCCGGGATCCTCATCTACCTCGCCGCGGTGCTCGTCATGCCCGACGAAGGCGCCGACCGGTCGATCGCCGAGGAGGCGCTCGCCGGCCGCCGTGAGCGGCCCTGGCCGCTGATCGGGCTCGGCCTCGCCGCCGTCGCCCTGGCCGTCCTCCTCTCCCGCGCGACGCTCTGGCCCGCCGCCGGCGCCGGCTGGGTGCTCGTCCTGCTCGCCGGCCTCGCGATCCTCTGGTCGTACGACGCACGGCGCGGCGACCGGCGCTCCCGCCGGATCCTTCGCGTCTCCGCTGCCGCTCTCGCCACCGTGGTCGCCGCGGCGATCGTGGCGATCGTGGTCGCCTTCGCGTGGTTCGACGTGGGGCTGGGCGACGGCGTCGGTGACCGCGTCGAGGCCCCGGCGACCGCGGCCGCCCTGAAGCCGTCGTACAAGCTCGGGGTCGGCAACCTCCGGCTCGATCTCTCGCGGATCGGCCCCGTCACGCACGAGACCCGTGTCGCGGCCAAGGTCGGCGTCGGCGAGCTGCGCATCATCGTGCCGGCCGCGGCCTCGGTGGCTGTCGACGCCCACGCCAAGGCCGGCGAGGTGTACGTGCTCCGCCGGCACGACGACGGCCGGAACGCCGACGTGCAGACGGGCTCCGGCGGCCTGCTCGTGATCGACGCCAGGGTGGGTGCAGGACGGATCGACGTCGTGCGCGCCGTACGATGAGCCAGATGTCGGCGCTGCTCTTCGAGCGCAGCGGGCGCGATCGCGTGATCGCAGGCGTGTGCGGCGGGCTGGCCGCGCGGCTCGGCGTCGACGCCACGCTCGTCCGGCTCGTCTTCGCGCTGCTCGCGCTCGCAGGCGGCGCCGGCATCCTTCTCTACTTCGCGCTCTGGGTGTACGGCGAGGGGCGGCGCACCTGGACGGCCGCCGCCCTCGTCGCAGCCGCCGCGGCGATGCTGCTCCTGGCGCTCGGGCTCTCCCCGATGGCGGTGCTCGGCGCCACGCTGCTGGTCGCCGGGCTGGCGACGGTCCTCGTCCGCGGCGGCTCGCTGCGGCCCGGCGGATCGCTGCCGGTGCTCGGCGTCGTGCTGATGATCGCCGGCGCGGTCACCTTCCTGGACCGGAACGGCTCCGCCGGCCCGTTCATCGCGCCGGGGGCCGTCGTCGGCGCGCTCGTGCTCGTCGTCGGGCCGTGGATCTGGCAGCTCACCTCCGAGCGCACGGAGCGGATCCGCCTCCAGGAGCGCGCCGAGGTCGCGACGCGCGTCCACGACTCGGTGCTGCAGACGCTCGCCCTGGTGCAGCGACATGCCGACGACCCCGCCCGTGTCGCCGCGCTCGCGCGGCGTCAGGAGCGGGAGCTGCGGCGCTGGCTCTACGGAAGCGGCGTCGCCGAGGCGGCGTCGCTCGTCGACGCCCTGGCCGACGCCGCTGCGGACGTCGAGGAGCTCCACGGCGTCCGGATCGAGCTCGCGAGCTCGGGCGACGCCCCGCTCGACGACGCGTTCGGGGAAGCGCTCGGCCAGCTCGTGCTCGCCGCCCGCGAGGCGATGACGAACGCCGCGAAGTTCTCGGGGGCGGACGAGGTCTCGGTCTACGCCGAGACCCGTCTGGACGGCGTCGCCGTCTTCGTGCGCGACCGCGGCACGGGCTTCGACCGGGAGGCCGTCAGCGCCGATCGCCGCGGGATCTCCGAGTCGATCGAGGGCAGGATGCAGCGGGCCGGCGGCGGCGCGGCCATCGTCACCGCGCCCGGTGCGGGCACCGAGGTGGAGCTGACGCTCGAGCGGGGGTCGCGGTGAAGCGGCGGGTCGTCCTGGTCGACGACCACGAGCTCTTCCGGGCAGGCGTCCGGGGCGAGCTCGGCGACGCCGTCGAGATCGTCGGCGAGGCCGGCAGCGTGGCCGAGGCAGTGCCGCTGATCCGCGAGCTCGATCCCGACGTCGTGCTGCTGGACGTGCACCTCTCCGACGGCGGCGGCGAGGGCGTGATCGCGGGCGTGGCGCAGGAACGGCCCGGCGTCAAGTTCCTGGCCCTCTCCGTCTCGGACGCCGCGGAGGACGTGATCGGCGTCATCCGCGCGGGCGCGCGCGGCTACGTGACGAAGACGATCTCGAGCGCCGAGCTCGCCGACGCGGTCGAGCGCGTGGCCGAGGGCGACGCCGTCTTCTCCCCGCGCCTGGCCGGATTCGTCCTGGACGCCTTCAAGGCGGGCGAGCGGGTCGGCGGCGACGCCGAGCTGGACGTGCTGACGCCGCGCGAGCGGGAGGTGCTGCAGCTGATCGCGCGCGGCTACCGCTACAAGGAGATCGCGGCACGCCTCCATCTGTCCATCAAGACCGTCGAGGCGCACGTCTCGAGCGTGCTCCGCAAGCTCCAGCTCTCGTCGCGCCACGAGCTGACCCGCTGGGCGCACGAGCGGCGGCTGATCTGAGGATGCCGCTGCAGAACCGGGTCACGCCGCTCGGGGAGCTCGTTGCCGACCCCGCGCGCGGCCTCGTCTACGGAAATCGCGGCTGCCTCCACGACGAGACGGGACGCATCCGCCGGCGCTACAACGGCAGGCGCTGGATCGCCTGCCGGCTGCGATTCCGCTGCTGGCACCGCGCGCCGCTGCTGCAGCCCGGTCGCTTCACCGAGCTGTTCTTCCTCGACGAGGCGACGGCGTTCGCCGCCGGGCATCGCCCCTGCGCGCTCTGCCGCCGCGAGGACTACAACAGGTTCGTCGAGCGCTGGACGCGGCTCCACCCGGGTCAGGCGAGAGCGGACGAGATCGACGCGCAGCTCCACCTCGAGCGCGTCGACCCGGCCACGCGTGCGCAGCTGCGGCGAGACGCCTCGCTGGACGAGCTCCCGGACGGCACGTTCGTGCTCGTGGGTGAGACCCCGTGCCTCGTGCTCGGGTCGCAGCTCCTGCGCTGGACGCCGGCGGGCTACGAGGCGCGCAGCCCGCGACCGGCATGCGGGCGGGCGCTGCTAGTCACGCCTCCCTCGCTCGTCGAGGTGCTACGCGGGGGCTGGCAGCCGGTCGTGCCGCTGCTGCATCCCTCGGCGCGTGCGGGCGAGGCTCGGCACGAGGCTCGTCGCCGCCCGGCGTGCGCTCGAGATCGCGCATCCCGGGAAGGAAGAGCGCGCCGAGCGTGAACACGCCGCCGACGACGGCGGCGGCGATCAGCGTGGCGCGCGCGCCGATCGCGTCGGCCACGGGGGCGGTGAGCGCGAACGAGAGCGGCAGAAGCCCGATCGAGATCAGCCAGTCGAGGCTCGAGACCCGGCCCAGCATCGCCGCCGGCACGTGGCGCTGCTTCATGGTCGCCCAGACGATCGTGCCGACCGTCTCCAGGGCGTTGAAGAGCAGGCAGGCGACCATCAGCTGCCACGTCGCGGTTGCCAGACCGTAGCCCGCGACCGCGAGCGTGGCGAGCGTCCAGCACGTGTACATGAACGTCACGTCGCGCCGCGGCTGGCCACGCTGGCCCATCACGAGCGCGGCACCGACCGCCCCGACGCCGCCCGCGGCGAACACCAGTCCGAGCTGGCCCGCGGACGCGTGGAGGTCGTTCTTCACCAGGTACGGCAGCAGCACCTCGGCAGGGCCGAGGAACGCGAGGTACGCGACCGCCGCCGAGAGCAGCGTGCCCCAGAGCCAGACGCGGCCGCGGACGAAGCGCAGCCCTTCCCGGACTGCGGCGACGGCCGAGCCCACGTCCTCGGGTCGCGGATGCCTGGCCGAGCGCATGACGAAGAGCGCTGCGGCGGAGACCACGAACGATGCTGCGTCGACCGCGAAGGCGACCCCGAGGCCGAACGCGGCGACGAGGCAGCCGCCGAGCGCGGGGCCTGCCAGCCGAAGCGCGATCGGCCGGACGAACTGGTCGAGCGAGTTGGCCGCTGGAAGCTCCGCGGCCGGGAGCAGGTCGGGGACGATCGCGTCGAACGCCGGCGTGAAGAACGCCGTGCCGACGCCGTAGAGCGCGACGAGCCCCACGAGCTCCCAGTACGTGAGGACGCCGGCGATCGAGAGCGCGGCGAGGGCCGCGATCACGACGGCCCTGCCGACGTCGGCGCACAGCATCAGCCGACGCCTGTCGAACCGGTCGCTGATCACCCCGGCGGGGAGCAGGAAGACGATCGTCGGCACCGTCATCCCGACGCCGAGGATGGAGAGCGCCGCCGGCGCGTTCCACAGGTCGTATGCCTGCCACACCATGGCGACCAGGAAGATCCCGTCGCCGAGCAGCGAGACGGTCATCCCCGTCCACAGCAGGCGGAAGTCACGATGGCGCAGCGGCGCGAGCAGGTTCACCCGGGCAAGGCCGCCGGGCCGGTCGAGCGCCTCGTGGCTATGCAGCATTCGACTTCGCGTGGCCGGCCAGCCGGGACTCGGGCTTCTCGTCCTCGACGAGGAACTCGAACAGCGCCTCCTGGCTCATCGGCTTCGCGAACAGGAATCCCTGGCCGAGCTCGCAGCCCAGACCGCGAAGCGAGGCGATCTGGTCGGGACGCTCGATCCCCTCGGCGACGACGTCGAGGTTGAGGCTGTCGCCGATGGCGATGATCGCCGCCGGCAGCCCGGATTCGGCCTCGCCCGAGGCGAGGAACGAGCGGTCCATCTTCAGGATGTCGACCGGGAAGCGGCCGAGGTAGCTGAGCGACGAGTAGCCCGTGCCGAAGTCGTCCATGGCGAGCCGGACGCCGAGCTCCTTCAGGTCCCGGAGCCGCCGGACGGCGAGATCCGTGTCGGCCATCATCACCGTCTCGGTGATCTCGAGCACGAGGGTCTCAGACGGCAGCCCGCTCAGCTCGAGCGCCTCCCGCACGTCGGCGACGATCGTCTCCGACTGGAGCTGCTTGACAGACAGGTTGACGCTCATCGTGAGCGGCCGGGCGCGGCGGAACCGCTCCTGGAGCAGCACGCCCTGCCGGCACGCCTCCAGGAGCACCCAGCGGCCGATCGGGATGATCAGCCCCGTCTCCTCGGCGAGCGGGATGAAGTTCATGGGCGCGATGGTGCCCCTCGTCGGGTGCATCCAGCGCAGCAGCGCCTCGACGCCGTGGATCTCGCGCTCGTCGAGCCGCACGACCGGCTGGTAGTAGACCTCGAGCTGCTCGAGCTCGAGCGACCGCTGCAGCTCCGCCCGCAGCTCCAGGCGCTCGACGACGCGCTCGTGCATGGCGGGCTCGAAGACCCGGTAGCTGCCCTTGCTGTCCCGCTTGGCCATGTACATGGCGACGTCGGCGTTCCGCAGCAGCTCCTCTGCGTCCGGCAGCCCCGCGTCGGGATCGGCGAGGCAGATGCCGACGCTGGCGCGCGGGAAGACCTGCTTGCCGTCGATCCCCAGCTGCAGCTCGAGGCCGCGCAGGATCCGCTCGGCGATGTCCGCAGCCTCCTGCGTGTCCCGGACGCCGTCGAGCAGGATCGCGAACTCGTCGCCGCCGAAGCGCGCGGCGGTGTCCGCGGGGCGAACGGCAGACTCGAGGCGCCGCGCGACCTCCTGCAGCACCGTGTCTCCGGCCGCGTGGCCGAGGCTGTCGTTGACGGTCTTGAAGTCGTCGAGGTCGATGAACATCACCCCGACGACGGGTCCGCCGCGGAGCGAGCGCATCAGCGAGTGCTGCACGCGGTCGGCGAAGAGGGCGCGGTTGGCGAGGTTCGTGACCGGATCGTGGAACGCCTGGTGCGCGAGCTGGTCCTCGAACGCCTTGCGCTCGCTGACGTCGCGGCTGTTGAGCACGATGCCGTGCACGTGCTCGTCGTGGAGCAGGTTCGTGTGCTGGACCTCGAACTGCAGCCAGGTGCCGTCGCGGTGCCGGAGCGAGCACTCCATGGCACGCGTCTCGGGAGGGGCGTCGGCCGACGCCTCGCCGGCGCCCTCGACGATCTGGACCAGACGCGGCCGGTCCGACTCGGCGACGAGCCGGCTGAACTCCGTTCCCTCGATCTCGTCGACGCTGTACCCGAGGACGCGTGCGACGGACGGGCTCTGGTAGGTGACGGCTCCGCCGGCGTCGAGGACGGTGATCAGGTCGCTCGAGTGCGCGACGAGCGACCCGAACCGCGCCTCGCTCTGGCGGCGGTGGAGATCCTCGGCGAGCGAGGCGCCCTCGACGGCGAGCGAGACCTGCGAGGCGAGCGACTCGAGCGAGTCGACGAGCTGCCGGGGGACCCCGACCGGAGATGAGATCGCCAGCAGGCCTCGCGTGTCGTCGCGGACGGTGAGCGGCAGGAAGAGGGCCGTCTCGCCGTCGAAGAGGCGGAGCTCGCTGCGAACCGTCGCGGGGACGGTCTGCAGCGGAACGTGCGCGGTGGCCTTGGCGGAGTCGAGCAGCCAGGCTCGGACGTCCTCCGAGACGGGCCAGTCGCGCTCGCCCTCGGACGAGGCGGCGACGACGGGCCGCTCCCCGCGCAGCAGGACGAGCCGCACCTGCGCCTTCGTCCGCAGGAGCGCGCTGACGGCCGCGATCGCGGCCTCGTGCACCTGCTCCTCCCCGGCGGCGGCCACGAGCTCGACGCCCGCGCCACGCAGCGCCAGCTCGCGCGCCACGGTCTGCTCCTCCTGGCGAACGAGGCCGGCCATGCGCGTCACGACGAGCAGGAAGAGCACGGCGGAGGCGACGATGACGACGAGGACGTCAGGGTTGTCGAACTGCTGGACGAAGCGAATGCCCGGCGCGATCAGGCAGGCGCCGGCCAGGAGCGACAGGCGAAGCGGGGTGAGTCGCGTGCGCACCTCGAGCGCCGGCTCCTCGAGCGTCCGCATCGACGGGTGGAGCGCAGCCGCGCCCCAGAGCAGGTAGTACGAGATCCAGCCGATGTCGTAGCCGAGTTGGTGGTCGTACGAGTTCGTGAGCAGCGCGTACGTGTAGCCCGAGTCCGTCGCGAGCAGGCAGACGATGCTGCCGACCAGGAGATAGAAGGCCGGCGCGCGCTTGCCCGTGTCGACCGCCAGACGGATCGCGGCTGCGAGCAGGAAGATGTCGCCGAGCGGATACGCGGCGGAGACGCCCTTCTCCAGCAGCGTCAGACCGGAGAGGTGGACGTTCGGGGCGACGAGGAAGACCCAGGAAAGGAGGGCGACGCCGACGCTGAGGATGAGCGAGTCGATCGCGCCCGGCCGGTCTCTCGTCGGGTTGCGGTGCTTGATCAGCACGATCAGCCCGGCCACGAGCGCCGGATAGACCAACAGGTAGAGCGCGTCGCCGAGCGACGGGAACTCGACGTCCGCGCCGAAGAGCTTCGGGTAGCTGTACGTGTAGAGGTCGCCGGCGACGAAGAGGACCTGGCCGATGATGAAGAGCACCCACGCCGCGCGTGCCCGCGGCCGGTGCATCCAGATGCCGACGGCGATCGCGACCGCCGAGGAGAGGCCGAGCAGGTTGATCAGCGGGCCGCTGCCGCGCACGGGCGGCACCGCGACGTAGGCGGCCGTGAGCAGGCCGCCCACCGCGAGATAGACGGCCCACGTGTGGCGGCGCCAGTCGAGCTGCACGGGGAGCCGGCTCACGCCGCGTACTCCCGGCGCCGGGCGGGCTGCAGGTCGAACGACTCGACCAGCTTCCCGAGCACGTCGTTCAGCCGCTCGATCTCGGCCTGGGTGTTGGCCGCCGTCACCTGGATGCGGAAGCCGACCTCGTCCTTGGGCACGAGCGGGTAGGCCGCGAGCGTGACGTAGATGCCGTTCTCGAACAGGAAGCGTCCGACGTCGCCGATGTCCTCGTGGCGGGCGAGCGGAACCTCGATGATCGGGAAGCCGGAATGATTCGGCGTGTGGACGCCCAGGCGATCGAGGCAGTCGAGCACCTGCGCCGTCTTCGCCCAGAGATCCGCGCGAACGGCCTCTCCGCGCAGCTCGTTGACGTCGAAGCCCGCCAGCACGGTCGCGAGCGAGGCGATCGGCGACGGGCCCGAGTAGAGGTACGGCGAGGCGGCGGTCTTCAGCAGTCGCTTCAGCTCGGTCGGACAGGCGACGAAGGCGGCGAGGGACGAGTAGGACTTGGAGAAGCCGGAGACGAGCACGATCCCGTCGTACGTCTGGTCGAAGTGCCGGATGACGCCGTTGCCGCTGATCCCGAACGGGCTCGGCTCGTCGGGCGCGTGCTCGCCGATGACGCCGAAGCCGTGCGCGTCGTCGACGTAGAGCAGCGCGTCGTGCTCGCGGGCGACGTGGACGAACGCCTCCAGGTCGGGCGCGTTGCCGGTCATGCTGTTGACGCCGTCCATGCAGACAAGGCGTGCTCCGGACCGCTCCTGCTTGAGCAGCCGCTCGAGATCCTCGGGGTCCTCGAAGCGGAAGGTCTTGAGCGTGGCGCCGCGGGCGGCTGCCAGCTGGCAGCCGTCGTAGAGCGTCTTGTGCGAGCGGCGGTCGACGAAGACCGTCCCGTCGCCGGCCAGGATCGGGATCACCGACAGGTGGATGAGCGTGATCGTCGGGAGCACCAGCGTGTCCTCGCAGCCGAGCAGCGCGGTCAGCCGCTCCTCGATCCGCTCGTAGAGCACGGGGCTCCCCAGCAGTCGCGACCAGCTGGGATGGGTCCCCCACTGCTCGAGATACTCGGGGACCGCGCCGATGATCTCGCGGTCGAGGTCGAAGCCGAGGTAGTTGCAGGAGGCGAAATCGGCGAGCCACTGGTCGCCGATCCGGATCATGCGCCCGTCGATCTCGTCGATGACGGCATCCGTCATCGGGTTCGACCGCTCGAGCTCGGCGAGGTCGTGACACGCGGCCAGCCACCGGTCGATCCACCGGGGATGCACGCTCGAGGACCGGGCCTGGTCCGGAGGCCGTGCGCTCATAGGGCCCCAGATCGACAAAAGCTGCCGAAAACTTTAGGTCCGTAACTGTTGCCACAGAATGGCTCAGTTATGCGGCCGGGGCCGCCTCGGCGAGGCGGCCCCGGCACTCTTCGCGCTCCTCCGCGGACCCTACGGGTTGAAGACCGTAATCGTCTGCGGCACCTGCGTCACGCCCGGCGTCAGGTTCGACGTCATGCCGGCGAGCGAGGTGTAGACGCCTGCCTTCTTGCTGGAGGCGTCGTAGGTGATCGTCTGCGTGCCACCGGCGGTCGGCGGCGTCAGGTTGATGGTGAAGTCGGAGCCGTTGGCCGGCAGGGCGGCGAGGTTCTTGCCGCTCGTCCCGTCGCGGTTCTCGGCACCCCAGTTGACGCCCGAGGCCGGGTCGCCGGCACCTGCGGTGCCGTACGCCATCGTGACGTTCTCCGATGCGGGCGTCGTGCCCAGGTGCAGCCAGATCTGGAACGAGTGGTTCGTGGCGTTGCTGAAGTTCGGGATCTGGTTCCAGTCGACGACGAGCCACCTGTCGGGGCCGGAAGCCAGCACACCGATCCGGATGCCGCCTCCGGCAGGAGCCGCCGGCGGGTTGAGGTCGCTCCAGAACGGCGCGACCACGTTGTTCGGCCGGTTGACGTTCGGGAAGTGCTGCGGCGTGAACACGATGTCCGCACCGACGCCTCCTCCGATCACGAGGTACCCGTTCGACACGACGCCGACCCGCGTGTACGGCTCGCCGCCGTAGAAGAACTGCGGGACGTTGAAGTTCGTGATCGAGTCGTCGGTTGCCCCGAACGGCGCGATGCTGAAGGCCGACAGCGGCAGGTAGCCGGCGGGCGAGCCGCCCGCGGTGATCGAGGTCACCTGCGGCGGGACCGCCGGCGACAGGGTTCCGCTCCACGTGACCGCGTTGCTCACGATCGAGGCGGGCGGGGACGCGTTCGAGTAGTCGAGCTTGCCGCCGTCGTCGTTCGCCACCGACAGCGAGACGTTCGCCGCCGTGCTTCCCAGGTTCGCGACCGAGGCCGAGCAGTGAGCGAGGCCTGTCTTGGTCGGGATCGACGTCGGCGCGCACGCATGCGTGAGCGTGACGAGACCCTGCTTGCGAACGAAGGCGACGGGAATCGTCACCTTGTGCTCGCCCTTGTTCGGGACGAGCGTGACCCGGCCGAAGTACTGCCCGTTCGGCACGGCCGGTGCACTGATCGTGATCGGGAACGTGAGCGAGGCGTCCTTGTCGATCTGGAGCGGCTTGTTGTTGTTCCCGACGGTGATCGTGACGCCGTCGGGCTGTTGGATCTGGACCTCGAGCTTCAGGTTCTTGCCCGAGACGTTGATCGCCGTCCGCTGCGTCGTGATCTTGCCGGTCATCGTCGTCGCGTCGACGCTCGGGAGGTTGAGGTCGATCCGGTGCAGCGGGTCGCCCGCCGAGGCGATGTAGTGCGCTGTGGTCTCGTCGAAGACCAGCGGCGCGTCCACAGCGTCGATCACCTGCAGACTGCCGGCGCCTGCGTCGAACGGATCGAAGTCGGTCGTCCCGTTCTCCTTGGTGACGTCCTGCAACGCGGTCGTCATCAGGGCCGATTTCACCTCGGCCGCGGTCCAGCTGGGATGGGCTGCACGCACGAGCGCCGAGGAGCCGGCGGCGTGCGGCGACGACATCGACGTGCCGGCGATCGCCTGGTACAGCTGCCCGGGCGGACCGTTCGTGATGCCGGTCGGCTGTGGCGTCATGCCCGCCAGCACCTGGATCCCCGGTGCGGTGATGTCCGGCTTGATGAAGTCGCCGACCGGGCCGCGCGACGAGAACGTCGCCATCACATCCGGCTGCGTCGGCGACTCCGTGCCCGTCGCGAACGTCGCCGTGACGCCGGGCTTCGCGAGGAATGCGAGCAGGTCGGCGTTCGGGCCGTCGACGTGGATCGCCGGCAGCCAGTGGTTGTCCGTCTCGACGTCCTGCGAGATGGCGTTGTAGAGGATCATCCCCACCGCGCCGCCCTGGAGGACGTTGAAGCCCTTGTCCACGCGAGCGTTGCCGCCGCGCTGGCAGGCGACGATCTTGCCCGCCGCGGTGCCCGCCGCTTGGACTTTGTCGCAGATGGCCGTCTGGCCCGGAAGCGTGCTCGCCAGCACCACCGGCGTCGGCGAGGCGGTGGGCGCCGTGATGGTGACGCCCGGCTTGTCGAGCTTCGAGCCGTCGGTCGACGACAGGTGCAGCGTCGACGTGAAGAAGTGATCCCACGTCGAGGCGCCGACGGTCGTCACCCACGGGCCGCCGTGCTCGGCGGTGCCCGCGCCCGGCCCGCTGTTGCCGGCCGAGGCGTTGACGTTGATCCCCGCGTTGAACGCGTCCAGGAACGCCAGCTCCACGGGGTCGGAGTACGGGTTGGCTCCGCCGCCGATCGAGAAGTTGATCACGTCGACGCCGTCCTTGATCCCCTGGTTGACGGCGTTCACCGAGTCGGAGTTGAAGCAGCCCTGCGCGAGGCAGACGCGGTACATGATCACGTACGCGCCAGGAGCGACGCCCGCCACCGGGCCGCGCTCGACGCCGAAGAGCGGCGCCGTGTCGACGACGTCGCCTGCGGCTGTCGAGGTGGTGTGCGTGCCGTGTCCCTCCGAGTCCCGGGCCGAGCACTGCCTGGTGGCGTTGTTGCAGAACTCGCCGGGCACCGCACCGATCACGGACATGTACGTCTGCGTGAACGCGTAGGCGCCGATCAGCTTGTGGTTGCAGCTGAACGCAGCGCCGAGCTGCGGGTCGAGCCCGCTGCCGAACTGGCAGCCGTAGGTCCCGGGCGGAGCCGGCAGGCCCGTGTCCCGGAAGAACTGGTGCTCCGGGTAGATGCCGGTGTCGAGCACGCCGACGATCTGCCCCTTCCCCGCGTTGTCGGCACCGCCGAGGCTCTGCCAGACATACGGGGCACCGATCCAGTTCACCGAGCCGAAGTCCGGCTTGCGCAGCGCGTCCTTCTGCACGGCGACCACGCCCGGAACGTCGAGCAGCTGCTGGATCTCATTCGCAGGCACCTGCGCCGACACGCCGCCGTAGACCGTCTCGTACGACTCCCTGACGACGGCGCTTGGGACGGCGTCGGCGACGGCCCGGTCGATCTTCTCCGTGACGCCGGCCGTATAGCTCTCGTACGCCGTGACCGCAGCCTTGTTGTCTTTCAGGTCCTTGCCGGTCGCGCTCGGGCTGGTCGCCGCGAGGCCGGCGACGCCGCCCGTGTACGAGGCGGTCGCGTCGTAGTCGTACTTGATCATCACGTTGACCGGCGTGCTGTCGGTGCGTCCGAGCAGCGACGGGTCGGTCTGCGCGAGCCTGGCGACATCGGACTTCGCGCCGTCGATGGTTTCGACGGGCGCGAGCGGCGTCGCCGTCAGGTTTCCCGGTTTCGTCGCGGCATCTTGCGCCGAAGCGCTCGCCGCCACGATGCCGAGCGAGATCGTCGCGAGCGCGAGCACCCCAAGCGCAAGCGCGCGGCGCCGTAGCATGGCGTTCAAAGGATTCGCCTCCCTGTTGCGGATCAATCCGGCACGGGCCTCTCCGTCCCGTCCCCGGTATCGGAAGCGATCTTCACGACCTAGCCGCGTAAAGTCAACAGACTGGACGAAGGCTAGACTTTTGTCGTGGGGCGACTTCGGATGTGGACCTTCGTGATGGTGATCCCACTCGTGCTCGCCGGCACCGCCCTCGCGGCGGACGCCGGCAGCCCGGCTCGCGTGCGAATCACGCAAACCCATCCACTCGAGCTCCGGGGGCAGGGATTCGCCCCGGGCGAGCGGGTGGCCCTGCGCGTGACGCTCGGCGCCAAGACGTATCAGCGCACGCTGCGGACTACAGCCGACGGCCATTTCGTCTCGAGGTTCCCGAGCCTCGTCCTCGACCGCTGCAGCAAGCGGCTTGCCGTCACGGCGAAGGGCGCACAGGGCCACAGGGTCGAGTTCGAGCTGCAGACGCTCCCCTGCCCGAACGACCTCACGCGCTGACCGCAGGAAGCGCGCCGTCGCAGCGCACGTCTAGCAGCGCTCGCGCCGCGAGAGGCCGATGTCGCGTGTGGCCCGGTCGCGGAACTCCGACGCGAAGCGCATGAACCGGTAGAGGTCGGTGAAGGTGGTCGCGATGCCGAGCGAGACGCGAACGGCGCCGCCGGTCTGGAGCCCGACCGCATCGACGTAGTCGTCGAAGACGACGAACGAGTCCTCGACGCCTCCCTGGAGGCTCTCGCGCCCGATGCGGAAGGCGAGCTCGGCCGCGCCCGGATTGCAGAAGCACCCGGTGCGGAGCGAGACGCTGTGCGCCGCGGCGAGGCGGTCGACCACCCGCTCGTCCACCCATCGCCCGTCCGGCCGGAGGAAGTTGAACGCGATCGTCCCGCCGCGCGCCTCGGTCGTCTGCGGTCCGTAGATCTCCACCACGGGCCGGCCGTTGCCGTGGCGGAGCGCGGCGAGCTCCTCGAGCAGCCAGCCGGTCAGGCACCGGACACGGGTGTGAATCGTCTCGATGCCGATCCCGCCGACGTACTCGAGCCCGTGCTCGACGGCCGGCAGCGTGAGGTAGTTGACCGTCCCGTCCTCGAACGCGCTCCCGTCAGAAGCCAGCAGGTGCCAGTCGCCCTGCACGGAGACGACGACGATGGTGCCGCCGGCGAACCAGGGCCTGCGCAGCTTCGCCAGCGCGCGCTTGCGGACGAGGAGGCAGCCGACGCCGGTCGGGTAGCCGAGCAGCTTGTAGAACGAGATCGCGACGAAGTCCGGCCGCCACGCGCCGAGGTCGAGCCGGTTCGTCGGCACGAATGCGGCGCAGTCGAGGAGCACGTCCCAGCCTGCGGCCTGCGCGCCGGCGATCCACTCGAGCGGATGCTGCACGCCGGAGAAGTTCGACTGCGCCGGGTACGCGAACAGGTTGTGCCGATCTCCGTCGGCCTGGCGCAGACATCCGTCGAGCGCCGTGCCGTCGACGCGGAGCTCCGGCGTCGTGCTCGGCAGGTAGGTCGTCGTGGCTCCGCCGGCGCGAGCGTATTCGCGCAGGCCGTTGACCGAGTTGTGGTTGTCGTAGGTGAGCAGCAGCCGCCCGCCGGCCTCGAACGGGTACGCCTCGGCGACGAGCTTCAGCGCGCCGCTCGCGTTCGGCGTGAAGATGACGGTGTACTCCTCCGGTGATGCGTTGAAGTGATCGAGCACGGCGGCGCGAGTCCGCTCCACGAGCTCGGTCGCGGCCAGGGAGGACGGGTTGAGCGAGTGCGGGTTGCCGAACACGTTCTCGCGCAGGAGTTCCATGTGCGCGTCCAGCTGCGACTCGCCGTAGAGGCCGCCACCCGTGTAGTCGAGATAGACCTGCCCCCGGGCGTCGAGGCGCGCGTACTCCGTGGCCCGCAGCTCGTCCAGGACGCGTGTCGTGTCGAACTCGGCGTAGCGGCGCCGGAAGGCCGCAAGGGCCTCCGGCTCGTCCTCAGGCTCGAACGTCGCTGTTCCGGCTCGCCTCCACGGCAGACCGCCCCGCTCGCCGGCCGCAGCGGCGAGTTCGCGCGCGGTCGACCTCAACGCCGCCGCCGATCCCCGGCTGATGATGACTCCCCCTCCTTCGGTCGTCATCAAGAAGACGGCGGGACCGTCCGGGTTCTTCCTGGGACTTGCGCTCGCCTACGACGCTCGGCCGGCCGCCGTGGCGTCCGGAATCTCGATCAGCCGGCCGGTTTTGACGTCGTAGACGTACCCGTAGATGGAGATGCTCGGCGGAACGAGCGGATGGGCCCGGATGCGCGCGACGTCCTCGACGACGCTCCGATCCCGGTCGGAGATCGTGAGCCAGTCGATGTACTTGGCCTCCGTTGCGCCGGGGCCGTCGCCCACGTCGCGGAATCCATCGGCCCCGAGCTCTGCGGTCTCGAGGCTCTGCTCGAGGAGGCTTCGCATGACCTCGTCGGTGAAGAACTCCATTCCGCAATCGGTGTGGTGGATCACGAACCATTCGCGCGTTCCGAGCAGCTTGTACGAGATGACCAGCGAGCGGATCGCGTCGTCGCTCGCCCGTCCGCCCGCGTTGCGGACCACATGGGCGTCCCCCTCGCTGAGGCCTGCGTACTTGGCCGGATCGAGCCGCGCGTCCATGCACGTGAGAATGGCGAACCGCCGGGCAGGCGGCAGCGCCAGCTCGCTCTTGGCGCCGAATGACGCCGCGTAGTCCTCGTTTGCGGACAGGACCTCGTCGAGAACACCCATCGGAATGACTCCCTCCCTCGCGGATTTGCGCCGATGACGGGCCTAACGCGTTGCGGGTGCCGATTCATTCCCTCCCGAGCGAAGCCGAAGCCGACGCCGACGCCGTGGTCCCGCCTAGAAGCCGGCCTGCGCCGCGAGCCGCCCGGAGTCGACGGCTCCGACGAAGGTCTCGTAGTCTCGCTCGTTCTGATCCGCGTAGGCGACCGAGAAGTCTGCGATCGCCTGGTCGAACGTGTCGCCCTTGCCCAGGTACGACGCGACCGCGAGCCGGTCTCCCCAGCGCGAGTGCGCGCGTGCGAGGGTCGCTCCGCAGACCCGGGCGTAGAGGGTCGCTCCCGGCACGAGCACCCTGTCGACCTCGGCGCCGCCCTTCCAGTCGTGGAGCTGGCGAACGTAGTAGTCGCGAATCTCGCCGTCGATGCCTCTGACCCGCTGCCAGCCCAGGAAGATGTCGGTCGCCGCCTGCATCAGACGCTGACCCGTGACGACGCGCTGCCCGTGCTGGGAAAACTCGCTCTTGCCGATGAAGCGCTCCAGGACCGAGGCTTCCGCCTGCTTCGCCTGGAGGAACAGCGGGTCTTGGTCGTCGCGTCCAACCAGCAGGACGATCCAGGCGCGGCTGCCGACGCTGCCGACACCTACGACCTTGCGTGCCATGTGGACGTAGGAGAACTCCTCCAGCGGGTGTCGCCGGTGGGCCAGCGTCCGCCGGTACAAACGGATCAGGTCACGCATCGGTCCGACTTCGTCCTCGAGCGTCGTACCGGGATGCACCAGATCCTCGATCGGCACGACGAGCGGCGGGTCGGCCATGATCCGCAGTTCGCCCTCGACCTCGGCGGCCAGCCTGGAGAACGCGCGCAGGTGATCTCGCGTCCGAGCCTTGGCGACGTCCTTATCCACCCGATTCGCCTCCTTCTTCCCCAGCCGCTCGCTCTTCACCTCGGCCCGGACCAGCTCGAGCACCTCCCCGATCTCCATGTGCGCGTACCAGGCGTCGAGCGTCCGCATGCCTGCGCTCTGCCGCATCACTTCCCGGTACTCACCGACGCAGCCCGTGACGATTGCACGGCGATCGGCTGCGGAGAACCCGCGCTCGCGACCCAGGATCTCGAAGCTCGCGGCCAGCCGCTTCACATCCCACTCCCACGGGCCGGGGAGCGTCTCGTCGAAGTCGTTGATGTCGAACAAAAGTTGGCGCTCCGGCGAGGCGAAGACGCCGAAGTTCGAGAGATGGGCGTCCCCGCAGAGCTGCACCCTGACTCCGGATCGCGGCGTCGCCGCCAGATCGGCGGCCATGATCAGGGCAGCGCCCCGGTAGAAGGCGAACGGCGAGACCAGCATCCGTCCGTGTCGGATCGGGACGAGCTCGGGAACCCTGCTCTCCGCCTGCGCCTCGAGCAGGGCGATGGGGTCCGGCCGGTTCGGCGCGGCCTCCCAGCGACCGTGGCTCGACCTCGGCGCCCTGTCGCGCGCGGCTTTCCCCCTCGCGACCCGCTCCTCCGGGCTGAGGTGCAGGTTTCGCCCCGCCACCGCCGGCTCCGCGGGGGAGCCCACCGCACCTGCTCGCATTCCAGGGCGTCGCATCGGCGGAACCTTAGTCCTGCAGCAGCCTGTGCAGAAGCCCGCCGCGGAACGTCGCGGGCCATCCCTCGGGTCAGGGCGCGCCGACGCGGAGCGGCTCGTTCTCGACGACGCACGGCTGCGGCGCCGCCGCCTGCCGCCACATCGAGACACCGAGGGCGATCAGCACGGCCATGAAGAGCGCGAAGCCTGCGAGCACGGCGACGAACGCGGCGTCGGACACGAGCACCATCAGGTCGCCGCAGAGCACGAGCGCCGCGCTCACGGCCGAGGCCCAGCCGATCCAGCGCGCATGGACGCCTGCCATCAGGATCGCCGCGGCAAGGGCGGCGAGGTAGATGCCGAGCGCCAGAAACGCGGCGAAGAAAAGGTCCTCCGTCGCATTGCTCGTCGCATCGAAGGCAGCGAGGTACGACCCCTTCGCCTCGGAGGCGGATCCCGCCCACGTGTCCGCCAGCTCCTTCATGTTCGCCCCTGCGACGACGGCGCCCGCGCCGAGC
Organism: uncultured Actinomycetes bacterium; assembly: GCA_963704025.1. Taxonomy (GTDB): domain Bacteria; phylum Actinomycetota; class Thermoleophilia; order Gaiellales; family Gaiellaceae; genus CAVPGP01. The sequence goes on from CAVPGP010000002.1 coordinate 653,801, forward strand.
GCGCCCATGAGCAGGAGAAACGGCTGGCCGGCACGGGCCCAGTCCCTCCCTGCTCCCTCCGTGAACGTCCGGCCGGCGACGGTGAGCGCTCCGACCGCCAGGAGCACCCCGATCAGGTCGAGCAGCCGGTCGGCGGTCCACAGCCCGCTGTCGGCGACGATGCGGACCGACTTGCCGGGGTCGCCGCCCCAGTCGGGCTCGAGCACCGTCGCGACGAGCTGCGCCCCCGCCCCGGCCACTGCGGCGACAGCCCCGATGCGCAGAAGATGGTTGGTGCTCATGGCGACGACGGTAGGCCTCAACTTGCCGAGCCGCATCGATGGAATCCCCGGTCCTCCGTGACCCGGCCCGAAGACTGGGGATTCCCCCAATGCTTCGAGCCGTCTGGCATGAGACGATTCCCACGTGCCGCAGACGGTGCTGATCGTGGATGACCATGCCGGCTTTCGCGGCTTCGCCCGCCGGCTCCTCGAAGCCGGCGGGTTCACCGTCGTCGGCGAGGCGGAGGACGGAGCCTCTGCGCTGGCCGCGGTCGAGAAGCTGCAACCCGAGGTCGTCCTTCTGGACGTCGTGCTGCCGGACACGGACGGGTTCGCGGTCGCCGAGCAGCTCGCCGAGAACGTCGCGAGGCCGGTCGTCGTCCTCACCTCGAGCCGGGAGGCGGAGGACTTCGGCCAGCGGCTCGAGCGGAGTCCCGCGAGCGGCTTCATCCACAAGGACGAGCTCTCGGGCGCCGCTCTGGCCAGGCTCGCCGCCGACCCTCCGTGAGCCGCCGGCTCCTCGTGGCGCTGGCTCTGGCCGGAGCGGCTGTCACGGCCGCCGCCGGTGCGCTCGCTCTCTTCGCGCACGACTTCCAGCCGTACGGCCCAGCCGAGAAGGTCGCGCAGGTGGCGACCGACGGGATCTGGATCGCCACCGGCTTGATCGCCTGGCAGCGTCGCCCCGGGAACCGAGTGGGGCCGCTCATGACGGCCCTCGGCTTCGTCGACCTCGCGCACTTCTTCTACTGGGATGCAGCGCTCCCGTTCACCATCGGCGAGCTCATCTCCTTTCTCTCGCTCCCGGTCGCGGTCCACCTCTTCCTTGCGTTTCCGAGCGGCCGGCTCGCCACGCGCTTCGAGCGGTCGTTCGTGGCATTCACGTACGCCGCCACGGTGCTGCTCTCGCTCGTGTCGCAGCTCTTTTGGGACGCCCGAGGCACCGATTGCCCCGACTGCCCCCGCAACGTCCTGCTGGTGAACCGGGATCCCGGCGTCTGGAGTGTGGTCTCGATCGTCGGCGACCTCTTCATCGTCGCGGTGCTCCTCATCGGCGTGGTCGTGCTCGTTCGCCACGTGCGCGCCGCCACCGAGCCGACCCGCCGAGCGATGGCTCCCGTGCTCTTCGCCGCCGCCGCGGCTGCAGTCTCGCTCGGTGTCGTCGTGGTCGTGGACGCGTTCGGGGTGAAGACGGAAGGGAGTGTCTTCCTCTGGGCCGCGGACGTCGCCTTCGCTGCGGTCCCGGTCGCGTTCCTCGTCGGTCTGCTGCGGATTCGACTGCACCGCTCCGCAGTGGCGGAGCTGGTGGTCGAGCTCGGCTCGCTGCCCCCGCCCACGCGGGTACGGGCTGCGATCGCGCGAACACTGGGCGACCAGTCGCTCGAGCTCGCCTACTGGCTGCCCGCCGAGGAGCGCTACGTCGACCCCGACGGGAACCCGCTCCACCCGCAAGCCGGGCCCGGGCGAGCCGTCACCGTGCTCGCACCGGGCGGAAAACAGGTCGCCGCGCTCGTCCACGACCCCTCGCTCCTCGACGACCCCGAGCTGGTCGAGGCCGTCGCCGCCGCGGCCAGCCTGGCGCTCGAAAACTCCCGCCTCCAGGCCGAGCTGCGCGCCCAGCTGGCGGAGGTGCGCGCCTCTCGCACCCGCATCGTCGAAGCAGGCGACGCCGAACGACGCCGGCTCGAACGCGACCTCCACGACGGCGCCCAACAGCGCCTGCTCGGAATCCGGCTCGCACTCCAGCTCGCCCGCAGCCATCTCACCGAGCGCGACGCGGCCGTCGAGGGGCTCCTCGCCGAAGCAGACAGCGAGGTCGTCGAGGCACTCCAGGAGCTACGCGCGCTCGCACGCGGCATCCACCCTGCGATCCTGACCGAAGAAGGACTCGCCCCCGCCCTCGCCACCCTCGCCCGGCGCGCAAGCTGCCCCGTCCAACTGACCGTCCACCCCGAGCGCCTCCCCGCCCCCGTCGAGGCAACCGCCTACTTCGTCGCCGCCGAGGCACTCGCCAACATCGCCAAACACGCCGACGCCACCCATGCCAGCATCCAGGTCACCCGCCTCAACGGCCGCGTCACGATCGACATCAGCGACAACGGCACCGGCGGAGCCAACCCCGCCGGCACCGGCCTCCGCGGCCTCCGCGACCGCGTCGAAGCGCTCAACGGCCGGCTCGAGATCGAAAGCCCCACCGACGCAGGCACCCGAGTCACAGCCGCCATCCCATGCGCCTGACCCTCGCCGACGACGCCATTCTCATCCGCGAAGGCCTCGCGCGGCTGCTGGCCGAGCAGGGAATCGAGATCATCGCCCAGGCGGGCACCGCCGATGAGCTCCTGCGCCTCGTCGCAGACGACCCGCCGGACGTGGCGGTCGTCGACATCCGCATGCCCCCGACCTACACGAACGAGGGCCTGCTCGCGGCGCAGGAGATTCGCAGCGCCTACCCGGACGTGGGTACCCTCGTCCTCTCGCAGTACGTCGAGGTCGACTACGCCTTGAAGCTCGTGAACGGAGCATCCGGCCGGGTCGGCTACCTGCTCAAGGACCGAATCGCCGACGTGGCCGAGTTCGTCTCCGCACTGGAGCGGGTCGCCGCCGGCGGAACCGTCGTCGAGCCCTCACTCGTCAGCGAGCTGCTCGGCGCACCCGCCGCGCGCGACCCGCTCGCGGCCCTCACGCCGCGCGAGCATGAGGTGCTCGCACTGATCGCACAGGGCAAGACGGACCGCGGGATCGCCGCGCAGCTCGTCGTCACGCCCAAGACGGTCGAGGCGCACGTTCGCAGCATCCTCGGCAAGCTCGACCTCCCCGCGGACGCGGGCGAGAATCGACGGGTCCACGCCGTGCTCACGTTCCTCCGGCACACCGGCAGCCGCGATCCCCGCCCCGCGAAGACTGTGGTTTTCATCGATGCGCAGGACGTCGGCCGACAGTAGCCTTGCCCGGCATGAACGCGAATGGCCCATGAACGCGAATGACCGGTGATCGCCCGCAAGCCGACCTTCGTCGGCGCCGACCGGTTCGGCAGCGAGGCACGAAAGGGCCCCGTGAGCCGGCCGCTCCGTACATCACGCTTGAACAGCCTGAGCGGACCTGAAACGCAACTCGAGATCGTCACCCAGCTGGAGGTGTGAGAACGATGAGTACCGTGCCCCATCGCCGTCGCTTGCTCGCGCGCCTGTCGTTCCTCGCGGGATGCTTCGCCGCCGTCGTCGCCGGCTTGATCGTGTTGGCGGCTCCCTCCTCGGGAGCCCGTTCGAATGTCGCGAACGCGTCGATCGCCGCTGCAGACGCCAGCCCGTTCGATCCTCTGAGCGCCGACGAGATCGAAACCGCATTCCGGGTCATCGAGGCCTCGAAGCAGTTTCCGAAGGATGCGTTCTTCCCGCTGGTGACGTTGAAGGAGCCCTCGAAGACCGAGGCGCATCCAGCTCGGGAAGCGTTCGCGAACGTCTATGACCAGGCCGGCAACAGGGTCTACGAGGCCGTGGTCGACCTGCGGGCACGGAAGCTCGTGTCCTGGGCCGAGCAGCCGAACGCACAGCCTGCCGTGTTTGCGAGCGAGTACGCGACGGTCGACGAGCTCGTTCGCGCGGACCAGCGCTGGCAGAAGGCCATGCGGGACCGTGGGATCGATCCCGACGATGTCTATCTCGACGACGGCTGGGCCGTCGGTGACCTCACCGTCCCCGGCGTCAAGCCGGGGACGCGGCTCCTCCGTGCGCTCTCCTTCTTTCAGGGGCGCCTCCCCAATCCATACGACCGTCCGATCGAAGGCGTCGTCGTCACGATCGACATGAACCGGCTCAAGGTCGTGCAGGTGATCGACAGCGGCGCCCGGCCCGTGAACAGGACGATCTCCGGGAACGCCGATACGACACGCGGAGGGTTGAAGCCACTCGTCGTCAGCCAGCCGGACGGACCGAGCTTCAGCATCGCGGGAAACGCCGTGAGCTGGCAGGGATGGCACTTCCGGGTCGGATACAGCGGGCGCGAAGGGCTCGTGCTCTACCAGATCGGCTACCAGCAAAACGGGGTCGTCAGGCCGATCATCCACCGTCTCGCCCTCGACGAGATCTACGTGCCCTACGCGCTCCCCGACGCCAACTGGAGCTGGCGTGCGGCAGAAGACGTCGGCGAGTACAACCTCGCGCAGTGGGTGATGCCGCTCGAGGCCGGGATCGACGTACCGGGCAACGCCGTCTTCTTCGACGAGGTCTCTCCCAGCGACCTCGGAAGCAACGGCGACCCGGCCGCGGCCGACCTGTCGCACGCAATCGCCGTCTACGAGCGAGACGCAGGCTCACTCTGGGAGCGAACCGACCCGACGACCCTGGACCGGGACGCCCGCTTCGCGCGCGAGCTCGTCGTCACGGCCGGCTATGCCAACGGGAACTACACCTACCTGACCGAATACGTGTTCCGGATGGACGGCGGCATGGACGTGCATGCGAAGTCGACCGGCACGACGCTCAACCGCGGCGTCAACTCGGTCGCCGAAGGCGACCAGTTCGGGACGTCGGTCGCCGCGAAAGTCGCCGCACCTACCCACCAGCACTTCTTCAACTTCCGGATCGACTTCGACGTCGACGGAACGAGCAACCGACTCGTCGAGGAAAACCAGCAAAGCGTCCCGAGCAGCAGCGGGAACGCGTTCGTCACGAGCGAGACCATGCTCGGCACCGAGCAGTTCCGAGACGTCAATCCCGCGACTGACCGACACTGGGTCGTCGAGAGCACGACCAACCACAACGCGCTCGGCAACCCGACCGGCTACGAGCTCGAGCCGGGCGAGGCATCGCCGCCCTACTCCAGCCCGACCTTCGGGCCCCTGCAACGTGCCGCCTACGCCAAGCACGCGCTCTGGGTCACGCAACAACGGAGCGGAGAGCTCCATGCGGTCGGCGACTACCCGAACCAGTCTCAGGCCGGAGAGGGCCTGCCCGAGTACATCGCCGACCACGCGAGCGTCACCGGACGCGACCTCGTCGTCTGGTACACGGCGAGCTTCACCCACGATCCCTCGGTCGAGGAATACCCCGTGATGACGACCGAGAGCGTCGGCTTCTCTCTCCGTCCAGACGGCTTCTTCGACCAAAATCCAGCGCTCGACGCACCCTGAGCCGGCGTCGGGCGCGGTTCGCCGCCGGCAGCGTGGGCTGCCGGCGGCAGTGGCGCGAACGTCAAGAGTGCGAGGTGTCAAGAGTGCCAAGTTAAGAGTGCTTGACATCCCCAAGGCACCCCCGCATACTTGTTGGCTTCCTGATCGGCCTCTTTCGAGGCCGATTGACGTCGGAAAGGAGGCCAGAACAGTTGGACCCGTTCAATCTCGCTACTTGGCCTCGGCTCCAGGGCGTCCCGCGTCACACCTGCTAACGCAGACGACGCGCTGACAACCGGACGGCCGCGACCGTCCCCGCGACAGGCCTGCCGGCCTTCGATCGCCTCACCCGCGCCAGGGCCCGGCCGGGGCGAACGCCCGTAGTCCACCTGTCGCACGAACGAAAGGAGACCCGTTGTCGGGTCAATACACACGCACGCCCGAAGTGCTCAGTCCGCAGCGCCACGACGCATCCGAGAGGAGGAGACATGGAATACGACACGGACCTGCGCCACCTGCTGCACCGCGAGCGAGTGGCACAACTGACGCGCGACGCGTACCGGGCTCGCGATGACCGGCGACGCACGCACCGGCTGCGCGACCTCCTGCGCCGCCTGCTGGGCCCCGCCGCACATCGGCGGGCAGGACAGATGCAGCCCGTCCGCCGATGACGGGTCGGAACTCAACCGCCGGAGCCTGCCGGCACGAGGTGGCCGCAGGCTCCGGCGCCACTCTGTCGCGAACGTTTTTGGCGTCGGAAGATCGAGCGGCTAGATGCCGAGGATCTGCTTCTTCTTCGCCTGGAACTCCTCCTCGGTGATCAGGCCCTGCCCCTTCAGCGCCGCGTACTTCTGGATCTGCGCGGCGTCGTCGAGCTCCACCGGCTCGGCCGGCGCTGCGGCCGGTGCCTCCTGCGGAGCGGCAGCTGCCTGCTGAGCCTGCAGATCCGCGATCTGCGCGTCCTGGTCCGCTTCCTGTTGCGCGGCGGCCTGGCTTCTCTGGGCGCTCTTCGCACCCATGTGAGCCGCCCCGCCCACCACGACCGCCGTCCCGATAAGCCCGGGACCTCTGCGTCCTCTCATCTGAGCCTCCGTGTCTGTGTGTTAGGCGTTGGCGTGTTAGGCGTTGGCCTCTTCCAGCACGAACTCGCGCGCTGCCTGGACGACGTCGTGCGGAACACGGTCGAATGCGACCAGCATCCCGCCCGCGTCGCGCATCGCCTGGGCGACCCTTCGGGCCCAGACGTTCTCCCAGACGAGGAGTGCCGCCGAGGAGTTCGGCTCGAGCTCCCGGCCGGCGGCCAGCAGCTCCTCGTCGTTGAAGAGCCCCTGCACTTCGATGTTCAGCGCGTCGAGCGCCTCCTGCACGTCCGGAGCGAGCTCCGAGAGCTCGAACGCGACCACGTTGCCGTTCTCGTCCTTGCCGACGAACGCCGCGTCGATGAGGCGAATCGTGCCCGCCTCGACGAGGTCGGCGAGCGCAGGCGTGATCTCCCCCTTGAACTCGTTGCCGGGGAACGCGATCACCGCGTAGTCGACGGGTCCGATCTCGTCCATCCGATCTCCCCTTCCAGTCGAATGCCCTCCCGTCTCGACGGAGGGCCGACACCATTATCCGCCATGCAAGTCCTGACCGGGCGATCGACGTGTGAGCTGTGAAGATACGACGGTGGACGAGACAGGCGTCGGGCCGCGCGCAGTCGTGCTCGTCGAAGGGATCAGCGACCAGCGCGCGGTCGAAGCGCTCGCCGAGCGACGTGGCCGGGATCTCGCCGCCGAGGGTATTTCCGTCGTGCCCATCGGGGGCGCGCAGTCCATCGGGAGGTTCCTGAATCTGTTCGGCCCACAGGGGCTCGACCTCAGGCTGGCGGGTCTCTGTGACGCCGCGGAGGAGGGCGACTTCCTGCGCGGTCTCGAGCGGGCCGGTCTCGGCTCACACCTCACCCGCGTCGATCTGGAACGGCTGGGTTTCTACGTCTGCGTGGCAGACCTGGAGGACGAGCTGATCCGCGCTCTCGGCGCCGCCTCCGTGGAACGGGTGGTCGAAGCCCAGGGGGAGCTGCGATCCTTCCGCACTCTCCAAAAGCAGGCTGCGTGGCAAGGGCGGACGAACGAGGAGCAGCTTCGGCGCTTCATGGGCAGCGGCGGCAGCCGCAAGATCCGCTACGCGCGTTTGCTCGTCGAGGCGCTCGAGCCCTCCCAGGTGCCCCGGCCGCTCGACCGGGTCCTTGCTCATGTCTGACCTCTCGGCCGGACGATCCGCGTCGTCCTGGGGAACGGCGCCAGGGTCGTCCGTGCGGAGGACGCGATTCGGCCCTGCGACCGATGCCGCGCGAGGACCGGCGGGGCACACTCGCTCTATGGGAAATCGCTCTCTGGGGAATCGCGCCCTCGAGCTCGCGGGTTCGGAGCGTCCGGTCGGCCGGACGCGCACGCTCCGACGGCTGACCCGGTCGCTGGACGCGCTCGTCGCCGCCGACACGGACGCGCACGCGATCGCGGCGCGGGCCGGAATGCTGCTGCGGCAGGCCCTCTCCGACCCGTCGCTCCTCGAGCCGCGGCACTGCGAGCCGGCGGACGACCGCTACCGCCAGCACCTGGTCCACGTTCATCCGGCGGGGCGCTACTCGATCGTCGCGCTCGTCTGGAAGCCTGGGCAGGCGACGCCGATCCACGACCACCGCTGCTGGTGCGTCGTGGGCGTCTGGCGCGGGCTCGAGCGGGAGACGAGCTACGATCTGCTCGACGACGCTGGTTCGCCGTACCTCGTGACGCGCGGGTCGGCCGTGACGGCGCCCGGCGACGTCTCGGTGCTCGTGCCTCCGGAAGAGGACATCCATCGCGTGGAGAACTGCGGCACGGAGCTCGCGATCTCGATTCACCTCTACGGAGACGACATCTCCGTGCTCGGCTCGAGCATCAACCGCGAGTTCGCCGACGACCTCGTGCACACGCCGCGCTGAGCGAACGGCGCTGCGGGAGAATGCCCTCCCGTGAATGATTCTCCCGTGCCGTCGATCCTGGACACGATCGGGAACACACCGCTCGTCCGCCTCCGGCGCTGCGCTCCACCGAACGGCGCCGAGGTGTGGGTGAAGCTCGAGTATCGGAATCCGAGCGGCTCGATGAAAGACCGGATGGCGCTCGCGATGATCGAGGGCGCCGAGCGAGACGGGCTCGTCTCACCGGGCGACACCGTCGTCGAGTACACCGGCGGCAGCACCGGGCCGGCGCTCGCGCTCGTCTGCCGGGCGAAGGGCTACCGCCCGCTGATCGTGATGGCCGACTGCTTCACCGAGGAGCGCTTCCTCCTGACGCGGGCACTCGGAGCGGAGATCGACGTCGTGCCCTCGGTCGAGGGCCGCCCGAAAGTCACGCCGCAGGACATCCGCAACATGGTCGAGCGGGCGGCCGAGCTCAGCGCCAGGCCGGGGCACTACGCAACCGACCAGTTCAACAACCCGTACATCGTCCCCGACCACCGCGACCGCCTCGGACGCGAGATCTGGGAGCAGACCGGCGGATCTGTCACGGCGTTCTGCCAGGGTCTGGGGACCGCCAGCTCGCTCATCGGCGTCTCCGACGCGCTGCGGCCGCGTGGTGTCTTCATCCAGGCGCACGAGCCGGCCTCGTCCGCGGCGATCGGCGGAGGCCCGCAGGGGGCGTTCCTCATCCAGGGCTGGGCGGGCTTCATCATGCCGCTCTGGGATTCCGACCGCGTCGACCACGTCGAGCCGATCAGGAACGAGGAAGCGCTCGAGATGACGCTCCGGCTCTCGCGCGAGGAGGGGATCTTCGCCGGGATCTCGACGGGCGCGAACGTCGTGGGCGCCCACCGGCTCGCGGAGCGGCTGGGCCCCGAGGCAGTGATCGTCACGCTGGCCGTCGACGCGGGCTTCAAGTACATGAGCGTGAGCCCGTTCCTCGACCTCTAGCGCCTCGAGCGCTCAGCGCGCGCGCGTGACTCGCCGGCTCGGATGCGGTTGACTTCGCTCTCAGGAGCGATTGCACGGTGTCCCGCGACCCGCAGACGATCATCGGCCGCGCAGCCGAGTTGAGCGGCTTCGAGGGGTTCCTGCGCGACATCGAGGACGGCCCCACCGCCGTCCTGCTTGAGGGTGAGGTCGGGATCGGCAAGACGGTGCTCTGGAAGGAGGGCCTTGCGGCTGCCGCAGCACGCTCGTATCAGGTGCTGGCGTGTCGACCCATCGAGGCGGAGACGCAGCTCGCCTACGCCGCGCTCGGCGATCTGCTCGCCGAGGTACCGGACGAGCTCCTGGGCGAGCTCCCCGAGCCGCAGCGTCGCGCACTCGAGGTGGCGCTCCTGCGGCGGGAGCCCGTGGGGAGCAGCCGTTGCAGCGGGCGGTGGCGGTCGGAACGCTCGGCGTCCTGCGCGCGCTCGCCCGGCAGAGCCCGATGCTCGTCGGGATCGACGACGTCCAGTGGCTAGACCATCCGTCGGAGCGCGCTCTCGCGTTCGTGACCCGCCGTCTGACGGACGAGCCGATCGGGCTGCTGGTCACCAGACGCGTCGAGGGACCGGCCCGAGTGCCTCTCGACTTCGAGCAGGCACTCCCCGAAGGTCGCCTACGCCGGTTGCGGCTCGGACCTCTGGCGCCGGCAGAGGTCGACCGGCTGCTGGCCGCTCGGCTGGATGCGCAGCTTCCAACGCGGTCGCTCGCCCAGCTCCGGCGGATGTCGGGCGGCAATCCCTTCTTCGCGCTGGAGATTGGACGGGCGATGCTGCAGCGCCCCGGCGGGCTCGAGCCTGACGCCGGCTTGCCGCTTCCGGCGACCCTGCAGGACCTCGTGCGGCGACCGCCTCTCCTCTCTCGATCGATCCGCCAAGCAGGCGACGCAGATCGCGGCGGCGCTTTCACGTCCCACGATGGGACTCCTCGAGGCCATGATGGGCAAAGGACCGTGCGCGACTGCGGTCGAGTCGGCGGCGCGCGCGGGCATCCTCGAGCTGGACGGGGAGCGAGTGCGGTTCGTTCATCCGCTTCTCGCCTCGGTCGCATACGCGCAGATCGCACCCGAGCAGACGCAGAAGCTGCACGTGCGTCTCGCCCAGATCGTCGACGACGCGGAGGAACGTGGGCGGCATCTCGCCCTGGCGACGGACAGCCCGGATGCGCGCGTCGCCGCGGCGCTCGACGAGGCCGCGCGCCGGGCGGCAGCGCGGGGTGCGCCGGACGCGGCGGCAGAGCTCTGGGAGCAGGCGAACCGACTGACGCCGGCCTCGCGAGGGTCCGACGCGCGACGACGCCAGGTCGCTGCGGCAGAGCGTCACTTCGAAGCCGGCGACCCTGACCGCGCAAGGGCGCTGCTCGAGCAGGTGGTCGCGGCGTCGCCGCCTGGCGGCGCACGGGCGCGAGCGCTGGCGCGGCTCGGCTGGGTGCGCGCCCATACGGAAGGCTTCAACGTCGGAGCGGAGGCCTTCCGCGATGCACTCGGCGACGCCGACGACCCTGCACTGTGCATCGAGATCGAGCTCGGGCTCGCGTGGTGCCTCCACTCGACCGTCGGTCTCGACGTCGCCGAAGCGCACGCACGCACGGCGCTCGGGCTGGCGGAGTTGCTGGGCGATCCGGCGCTGCTCGCGGTCGCCCTCTCCAGTGTCGCCTTCCTCGAGTCGCTGACCGGCCGCGCGATCCCACTTGCGACGATCGAACGCGCGGTCGGACTCGGGAACGCGCCGGAGTGGTCGCAGATCCTCGGTCGGCCGGACTGGATCCATGCGCTTCTCCTCGAGTGGCACGGCGAGCTTGACGCGTCGCACGAATGCTTCGACGCGCTCCGCCGGGCCGCGGTCGACCACGGCGACGAACACTCGCTCCCCTTCATCCTCTTCCATCTCGCACGTCTGGAGCTCCTGATCGGCGACTGGGATGCGGCCGGCACGCACGCGCGTGAGGCGCGTGAGACGACCCTGCACAGCGGCCAGGCGAGCGAGCTTCCCTACTCGCTTGTGATCGAAGCGCTCGTCGACGCGCATCTCGGCGTGGTCGAGCCCGCCCGGGCGAAGATCGAGGAAGGCCTTGCCCTTGCGGAGAGGTTCGGGACGCAGCCGGCTGCGTGCGAGCTGCTCGCGGTCCGAGGCTTCCTCGAGCTGTCGCTCGGAAACGCGGCCGACGCGGATCGAGCGCTCGGGCAGCTGTCGGAGACGGTCGCGCGGACGGGGCTCTGCGAGCCGGCGCTCTTCCGCTTCCACGGCGACGCGATCGAGGCGAAGGTCATGCTCGGCCGGTTGGACGAAGCCGACGCGTTGCTCGACCAGCTCGGTGCGACCCACGAGAGCGCATGGGCGGCAGGCAATCTCCTGTCGCAGTCGTGCGCTCCTGAGCGCTGCCCGTGGCGACCTCGGCCGCGCCCACGAAGAGCTCGAGCGAGCGTTCGACTCGCACGATCGACTCCAGCAGCCGTTCGAGCGTGCGCGCACGCTGCTCGTGCTCGGAAGCACCCTCCGTCGCGGGCGGAAGAAACGGGCCGCTCGCGACGCCCTCGAGGACGCGCTCGCGATCTTCGACCAGCTCGGGGCAACGCTGTGGGCGACGAAGACGCAGGCTGAGCTCGCCCGCGTCGGCGGCCGAGCGCCGGCGGCGGGGCTCACGCCCACGGAGGAGCGCGTCGCACAATTGATCGCGTCGGGGCGGACCTATCGAGAGACGGCCGACGCGCTCTTCATCAGCCCGAAGACGGTGCAGTGGAACCTGTCGAAGATCTACCGCAAGCTCGGCATCCGCTCGCGAACCGAGCTCGCGGCGCGACTCGCCAACGAGGGCGTCATGCCGCGCGAGGCCGACTCCGGCCCAGCCGGTCGGCCGGTTTCTCAGTAGCGCGGGCGCATTAATCCCGGCGGTGCGGCCGATTTCGCCGCGCCTCTGGCGGCCCTACCCTCGTTGCGATGCATTCGTGGACGAAGGAGTCGACCATGTACCCACACGTCGTTCAGTTCGAGACCAGGCAGCACGAGTTCGCTCGCGAGCTTCAGCTGATCCGCGAACGCCGGCAGGCCGAGCGAGCTCGAGCGAGGACTCGAGGCACGAACGGCCAGCACACTCTTTCGGCTGAAGCATCGAGAGAAGGCGCGTTCGCGCGGTTTCGCGCCTTCTACGCTCGGCCGTCCAGTCGCTGATCGGCGACGGCAGGCACGGTAGACTCGCCGGCGCAGCGAGCGCATGGAAGTTGACCGCGTAGCCACAGCAGAGACGGTTGAACCGGCTCCCGCCTCTCCCAGGGAGGACGAGGGCCGGCAATCGGTAACGGAGCTGCTGGAGCAGCTCGGGCGCGACGTGAGCGCGCTGGTCTTCTACGAGACCCGGCTCGCCGCTTCCCGGCACAAGCCGGATCTCCGCCGTGCGGCCCGCGACGTCGCCTTCGCGGTCGTCGCCGCGCTCGCGTTCCTCACTGCGTTCGGGCTCGCAAACGCGGCGGCCGTGCGAGCGCTCTCGACCACGCTCGCCGATTGGGCTGCGCCGCTCGTGCTCGCCGCGGCGTGGGCTGCGGTCGGCGCGTTACTCGCCCTGTTCCTGCGGGCGCGCGCCAAACGTGTGAGGGGATGGGAGGTGCAGGACGCAGAAGAGGCGCGCGGGGAGGCGCAGCAGGCGGTCCGGGAGACGCTCGAGCGGCTTTCCGGGGCGATCACCAGAGAGATCGCCTTGGCAGCCGTACCGGTTGCGACCGGCATGGCGAGCGGTGTGGTCGATGCAGGGGACGAGATCATCGAGAGCGCCGACGACATCGTGGAATCGATCACGGAGGACGTGCCCGGCGGCGGCGTCGTCAACCAGATGTGGGATGTCGTCCTCATGCCTGGCCGCTTCGGCGTCAGAGTGGCGACGACCGTCCTCAAACGCGGCGAATCCGGCAGCTGAACCTTCACCCTGCGCTCGGCTACCCCCGGACGGCGTGGTACGCCTGGAGATACCGCAGCACCTCGGGACGCCAGTAGCGCGCCCAGTTCACAGCGTGCTCAGGCTCGACGTTGTCGCCGCGGTCGCCGACGCGGATCGAGAGCAGGAGCTTCTCACCGAGGACCGCCAGGTCGCGGAAGTGGCACACGGGCGTCTTCGTCCACCGCTCGAGCTTCTTCATCGCGTCGACGACGTCCATCCAGCGCTCAGGAGCGCCGTCGGATGGCTGCACCGACAGGAAGCCGTGAACCTCGGGCCGGGCGAGGATCCATTGCTGCATCAGCATCTCGGCGCGAGCCGTCCACGCGAGGTCGCCGAACTGGTTGTGCTGGCCCTCGGCGAGGATCTGCTTCATCTCGCGGAGCGCGTGCTCCACCGCCTGCGGGTCGGCGCTCTTCGTGTCGTCGTCTCGGTTGAAGCTCGACGTCCGCTCGAGCAGTCTCTGGAACGCCTCAGGAAAGCGCGCGCCCGGGTGCTTCGCCGCCTGCTTGGGCACGGCCCGACCTCCGAGGGTGAGTCCGTAGTGATGCTCGTATTCGAAATTGCGGCGCGCGCGTGAGAGCCGGTGTGGCTCGTCCTGGATGTAACCCCAGAGCACGTTGGTCAACGGCCGCAAGGGATCCAGCTCGAGGTGCGCGAGCGGGTCACGCGGACCACTACTGCGGTTCTGGAAACGCGTCGAAATCGCATTCATCGACTGCACGAGCATTCCTTCCTCGTGCCAGTACGACCAGATCAGCTCGAGGAACGCCGGCGAGCTCAACCGCTCTTCGATCAGCTCGCGACAGAGCGCGACCTGCTGCTCGCCATGCGCGCTCAGCTCGATCGAAGGCGTAGGCGGCTCCTTGCGCAGGAGCGCGAGATAGAGCGGCGCCTCGATGTGAGCCCCGCGGGCGCCCTCGGAGGCGCTTCCGAGGAGGCCTCGCCACTGCGCATCCGCGCCGTCGGATCCGAGGACAGCGATGCGAGCGTGGAGGAACGCCTCTGTCGCAAGCTTCAGCGCCGCGTACGAACTCAGGTCGGGGAACCTCAGCGAGCCCGCGACGACGTGCGGTGCGAACGACCTCTCGAACGCGTCGGCGTCAACCGCGAGTGTGTCGATCCACTCCCGGTAGGCATCGAAGGAGAGGCTGTCGCTGCCCGCACGGATGGCGCTCCACACTGGCAGTTCGGGGCTGTCGATAGCGAATCGAGCGTCGCAGGCTCGACCGCCACGGTCAAGGAGCTCGGATATAGGCCAACGAGCGGCGGCTGTTGCCGGCGATGGAGTACCACGTAGGCGGGCGAGGCGACGATGCCTTGCGCACACTGCCACCGGGGCGAGTTGTCCTTCGGGTTCAGCCTGCGGCTTTCCCACATGCGACTCAGTACGCGAACCCGATCCGATTGACCGATGGACAGGGGATGTTGGTGGCGACTTCATGAAGCACAGCTACGCGTCGCGCCGACTCAAAATGGGCCTTGTGACGATTCCGAGGTAAGCCGCTTCGGCGCTCGCGTGAGAAGGGAGGGGCAATGACCGTCGCCCCAACATCAGTTCACCCCGGACGAGAACAGCACCGCTCCCGGTGGGTGCTCGTCGCGATCCTGGCCTTTCTCCTCGGCGGACTGGCGGTCGCGCTGCTGTATCACTCCGACGTGTTCGGAGGCTCGTCCAACTCGACCACCGAGGGATCCGGCGTACCCGCGACGCAGGCCCGTGATGTGGCCGCGTTCAACAGCGTCGAACTCGCAGGGAGCAACAACGTCGTGATTCGCGTCGGCGAGAAGCAGTCCGTCGTCGTGAGGGCCGATGACAACCTCCTCGACCGCGTCACGACCGAGGTGCAGTCGGGCAAGCTCGTCATCGCGAACACTCCCGGCAGCTTCACGACGAAGAGTCCGATGAGCGTCGAGGTCAATGTCCCGACGCTCAACGCGTTGACGCTCACCGGCAGCGGCAACATCGTCGTCGACGGCATCGAGGCCGAGAGCCTCAAGGTGACCTTGCCGGGCAGTGGCACGCTCACCGGAAGCGGAACCGCGACGCGGCTCGATGTCACGGTTAGCGGCTCCGGAACGGTGCAGTTCACACGGCTCGTCGCGAACGACGTGCGGGCAGTCGTGAGCGGCTCGGGAAGCATCTTCATCACCGCGACCAAGAGTCTCGATGCCTCCGTATCCGGATCGGGCGCGATCCTCTACGTGGGCAATCCGCAGGACGTAACGAAGAGCGTCACCGGCACGGGCGCGATCACCGGGAGCTAGTGAGGCAAAACGAAGAGTGGAGCGGCCCCGCGCGCAGGGCCGCTCCAAGCGGGACATCCGCGATTTACCCCGATCCGCCAGGCTGCGTCGAAGCGTCGCCTAGTTGGCGACGCTTGAGTCAGATGTTGAGTGGAGGCGGGAATCGAACCCGCGCAAGGTTCCCGACGAGCTGAGACATCCTCGTCCAGCGCATCCCGGCTGGCAGAATCGCCAACGGTCTCGGGCGAGCTGCGAGGACCTGAGGGTGGGCGCCGGATCGGAAGCCCACCCTCGGCGAGATGTCCTAGTCCAGCGACACATCGTCGACGCGGAAGCTCGACGGCAGGCTGTAGTCGGTCGTGGCCCGGAACTCGACCCGTACGGTCTGCCCTCTCCAGCCGGCAAGGCTGAAGGACTGCTGGGCGTAGGAGCCGATGCTCGTCGCATTGCGGTTGCTGTAGCTGCCGAGCGTGCCCAGCAAAGCTCCCGACGTGCTCCGCACCTCGACGTAGAGGTAGTCGTACGCTGTCGTCAACGACTCGCTCGTGGTGATGTTGAGCCAGAAGGTGAGACTCGCCGCGTTGCTCGACGGAATGCTCACCGTCTGGTAACTGGTCCCGTTCGCATTGTTGTAGGCGCCGAGGATTGCGTATCCCGTGCCCGAGTGCGCGTAGCCGCCGGTCGACCAGTAGGCATTCCCGGCGAGCGACCATGGCGTGGCCGACCCTTCGAAGCCGCCGTTGACGATCAGCTCGCCGCCTCCGCCTCCGGTGGCGTTGCTCACGGACACGTTCACGACCGCGCTCGAGCCGACATTTCCGGCGGCGTCGTAGGCCTTCGACTGGAGGCCGTGGCCGCCGTTCGTCGCCGTGGCCGTATTCCAGGAGGCCGCGTAGGGCGAGGAGGTGTCAGTGCCGATCAGCCCGCCGTCCACGTAGAACTCGACCCGGCTGACACCGACGTCGTCGCCGGCACTGGCCGCGACCGTGACGGTTCCGCTCACGGTGGCGCCGCCCGCCGGTGAGGTGATGGACGTCGTCGGAGGCGTCGTGTCCGCCGGCGAAGCCGCCCCGAAGAGCGAGTCGAGCAACCGGTTCGGAGAGCCCGCGCCCGCACTCGTGACCTTGCCGAGCGTCGAGTTGGCGACGAGTGCCTGAGTCGCGGTCGCCGGCGACGCCGTCGGGTTCGTCTCGAGATAGAGAGCGAGGGCGCCTGCCACGTGCGGAGTCGCCATGGACGTCCCGCTGATCGTGTTGGTCGCGCTGTCTCCGGTGCCCCAGGCCGAAGTGATGCTCGATCCCGGCGCGAAGATGTCGACGCACGTGCCGTAGTTGGAATACGAGGCGCGAGCGTCCGTGCTGGTCGTCGCGCCGACCGTGTTGGCCGAGGAAACGCGGGCCGGAGAGGCGGTGCACGCGTCGGCGTTGGAGTTGCCCGCAGCGATGGCGTAGCTCACACCTGCCGCGATCGAGTTGGCAACTGCTTGATCAAGCGCCGACGACACGCCGCCGCCGAGGCTCATGTTGGCCACGGCGGGCTTGACGCCGTTCTGAGTCACCCAGTCCACGCCGGCGATGACGCCGGCCGTCGACCCGGAGCCCGAGCAGCTGAGCACGCGCACAGCGTGGAGCGTGACTTGCTTCGCCAACCCGTACGTGGTGCCGCCGATGGTGCCGGCGACATGTGTGCCGTGGCCGTTGCAGTCGCTCGTGCCGTTTCCGTCGTTCACGGAGGTGAACCCGTTCCCGATCCTGCCGGCGAACTCCTGGTGGCTTGCCCGGATGCCGGTGTCGATCACGTATGCGTTCACGCCCTGGCCGGTCTGGTTGTAGATGTAGGTGTTGTTCAGAGGCAAGTCGCGCTGGTCGACGCGATCGAGCCCCCACGTGGCGGGACTCTCGGTACCGAGCGCCTCGAAGACCTGGTCGGGCTCGACGTAGTCGACGCGAGGATCGCCGGCCAAGGCGTCGGCCAGCTTGGCCGGCAGCCGGACGGCGAAGCCCTTGAGCGCGTACTGGTAGACCGAGGTGACATCGCCACCGTGGGCCCGCGCCAGCTCCTGGGCCAAGGCCGACACCCGCGGACGCGTGGAGCGGGTCTCGTCGTCCGACCGGGCGGCGGCGGCCTTCAAGACGACGATGTAGGAACCGGGTACGAGCTCCCGGGCGCCGCGGGCCCCAGCTGCACTGAAGGTCGTGGCCGCGGCAACGAGCACAACCACGGCCACGAGAAGGCTTCTCGACATGGACTTCCTCCTGGACGACAGGGTGTTGACAGCGGGCAGTCGCGCCAGGCTACCGCGCCGCAGCGCGAAGTCAACCTCTCGCAGTCGTCAATGCAAACCGCATACGGCTCGATCGATGCGAAGCGCGAAGAGCATCGGCACGACCGGGAGATCGGAGCGCGCTACCGGGACATCTGCGACTCGCCGGTAGACGGCCGCGCGCGCTCGTTCCCGGGGGGAGCGACTCTACGCCCTCTCGATCTTGGCAGGAAGGCGCAGGGGCCGCCACGAGACCGATGAGCCCGAAGACCCGCCGCGTAGGCGGGGCTGCGCCGGTGCGCCCTGAGGCAGTCCGAGCCGCATCCTTGCTCGGCGCGCTGTAGTCCGGGATGATGGGAGACCGGATGCATCAATGATCCTTGTGAAGTTGTTGTACTGGCCGATCGGCATCGCTGGGGGCGTGGTCGGCGCTCGTCTTGCCGGTGCGGTGTTCGAGCGGACGTGGAAGCTCGCGGGTCGCGAGGGCGACCCGCCGAAGGCCAAGGTCCAGGGACGCGGCTTGGTCGAGGTTGTGGCTGCCGCCACCGTGAAGGGTGCCGTCTTTGGGGGCGTGAAGGCGCTGGTCGATCATGCCAGCGCGACGGGCTTCGCCCGCGTGACCGGCGTCTGGCCCGGAGCGAAGGCCGACGAGAAGCTCGGTGACACCACCGGCTCGTGACCGCCTCGACCGTCGCGCACCTGAGAGCCTCGCGGGATTTCGGTCACTCCGACCTCTCGACCACGATGCGCCACTGCGGCCACTGCGCCAGCGACGAACTCGCCGCCGCCTTCGAGGCGCACTGATGATGGAGGCGGCGGGAATCGAACCCGCGAACGTTCCCAGCGACGAGGCGGTCGAACTCCGTCCATCGTAAGGAGGGGTCGACGGTTCGAGTCCGTCAGAGGGCTCTTGCGAGTGCCGTGATCTTCGTTGGCGCGTGCCTGCCAGTTGCGGTGGTGGCCGCCGACGCGTTCGTCGATCTCGACACGTGTGACCTCTCTCAGCCGTTCAGAACGGCGTGGTCCGTCATCTAGACGGTCGAGGGATGCATACGATGGAGAGCGGCACAACCGCCTCTCCGCTGAAGGTGGCCGATGAGCTGTTCAACCGCTTCCGGTTCAACGACAACATGGCACCGGAATAGCACGCTCACTGAGGGCGATCGGTCAGCGAGGCGTTGGCGAGCGACGCGGTGATTCGGACTCCCGACCAGCGTCTGCGGGTGTTCGTGAGCTCGACGTTGGGCGAGCTAGCTGATGAGCGTCGGTCTGTGTCGCGCGCGATCTCGGCTCTGCGGCTGACGCCGGTGATGTTCGAGCTTGGGGCGCGGCCGCACCCGCCGCGGGAGCTGTACCGGGCCTACCTGGCCCAGAGCGACATCTTCATCGGACTGTACTGGCAGCGCTACGGGCAGGTCGGCGCCGGCATGGAGCTCTCGGGCCTCGAGGACGAGTTCGAGCTGTCGCGGGCGTTGCCGCGCCTGTTGTACGTGAAGGCGCCGGCGCCCGACCGCGAGCCGCGGCTCGCCGACCTGCTCGCGCGCGTCCGGCAGGAGGCTTCCTACCGCACCTTCCGCACGCCTGCTGAGCTGGGTCGGCTGGTGCGCGACGACCTTGCAACGCTGCTGAGCGAGCGCTTCGCGGCTGCCAGCCGCCCGCCGGTGGCGGCGCCGCGAGCGCGCGGCCCTCGCCCGCTGCCCATGGCAGCGACGTCGCTGGTCGGGCGGGAGCGAGGCCATCGAGGAGGTGGCCGAGCTGGTGGGGCGGCCCGACGGACGGCTGGTGACGCTGACCGGGCCGGGCGGGGTCGGCAAGACCCGGCTGGCGTTGGCGGTGGGCGACCGGGTACGTGACCGCTTCGATGCGGGCGCCGCGTTCGTCCCGCTGGCCGCGGTCACCGAGCCGGAGCAAGTGCTGGCCGGCGATCGGCCGGGCGGTGGGGGCCGAGCTGGCAGGGACGGACTCGCCGCTGGAGGCCCTGGTCGAGCACTTGGGCGACGGCCGCTGGCTGCTCATCCTGGACAACCTGGAGCAGGTGGTCGACGTCGCCCGCGACCTCGGCGAGCTGCTGGCCCGCTGCTCCGGGCGTGGCGATCCTGGCGACCAGCCGGACGGTGCTGGGGCTCGCGGGCCGAGCGGGAGTACCCGGTGCCGCCGCTGCCGCTGCCGCCCGACCCCGGCACGGTGTCAGCTCGAGGCGCTGACGTCCTCGCCGGCGGTGGCGCTGTTCGTCGACCGCGCCCGCGCGGTGCGCCCCGGCTTCGCCCTCACCGAGGCCAACGCCGCGGCGGTGGTCGAGATCTGCCGGCGGCTGGAGGGTCTGCCGCTGGCGATCGAGCTGGCCGCCGCCCGCACCCGGCTGCTCGACCCCGACGCGCTGCTGTCGCCGGCTGGCGACGTCGCTGGACGCTCTGGGGACCGGCACGGTCGACCTGCCCGAGCGGCAGCACACCCTGCGGGCCACGGTCGAGTGGAGCGTGGGCCTGCTGGACGACGCCGAGCGGTCGCTGCTGGAGACCGTGGCCGTCTTCGTGGACGGCTGGACCGTCGAGGCGGCGGCCGCAGGTCGCCGGCCTGGACGAGGACCGGGCGCTGGATCTGTCCGAGGCGCTGGCCCGTCACAGCCTCATCTCACCTCGACGTCGACCGAGCACGGCCCCCGGTCGCGGATGCTGGAGACCATCCGCGCAGTTCGTCGCCGAGCGGCTGGCGGCCCGGCCCGACGTCGCCGAGATCGAGCGCCGCCACGCCGAGCTACTACCGGGCGCTGGCCGAGCAGGCGGACCGGCCGCTGCGGAGCGCCGGCCAGAGCGAGTGGCTGCGAGCGGCTGGAGGCCGAGGCGGGCAACCTGGCCGCCGCCGTGCGCTGGTACCTGGCCCACGACCCCGGGCCGCTGCCCCACCTGTTCCGGGTCCTTTGGCCCTTCGGGTGCTGTGGGTCTTCTGGGGCTGCGACGAGATCATGGGCGAGGCCCGCTCCTGGGTCGACCAGCTCCTGCCCACCGCCGACTCCCTCGACCCCCAGGCCCGAGCCGAACTGCTGTGGACGGCGCGCGGTGACCGCCCTCGAGGTGGGCGACGACGCAGGCGGCGCTGGCGGCCCGCGAGCGCCTGGCGCCGCTGCTGGACGAGATCGAGGACCCCTACCTCCACGCGGTGTCCCAGCTGGTCATGTCGTGGACCTCGCCGGTCGTACGACGACTTCGATCGTGCTCTCAGGGAGGCGTCGGCCAGCCTGGAGCAGCTCCGCGACCAGGACGAGCCGCTGTGGACGGCCATGGCCCTGCTCACCGTCGGCAGCCTGGAGACGGCCGTGGGCCGCTACGACGACGCCCACCGCCACCTGATCGAGACGCGCGACCTGGCAGAGCGATTCGACAACGACTGGCTCGCCGGCGCCTCCCGGGTGCGACTGGGCATCCTGGCGCTGGTGCGCGGCTCGCTCGACGAGGCCCGGGCGCTGCTCGACGAGGCGCTGGAGCTCAGCCTGGCGACCGACAGCACCCACAACGTGACCCTGTGCCTGACCGCGTTCGCCCAGCTGGCGTTCGTGGAGGGCGACGCGGAGCGGGCGGCGCTGCTGGCGGGGGCGGCCGAGGGCCTGCGCCGACGGGTCGGCCTGCAGGTGTTCAGCTCGCTCACCGGGGAGATCGAGCTGGTCGCCCAGATCCGCCAGGCGCTGGGGGCCGACCGCTTCGACGAGCTTTACGCCGCCGGCTCCCGGCTCAACCGCCAGGAGGCGGTGGCCGCCGCCCGCGACACACGCCACACGAACGCTCAGGCATCCTGAGCCGGTCTGATCACCGAAGGGCTCGACGTCGCCTACATCGCCGCCCAGCTCCATCCACGGGCACCAGGACGCAAGCGACCTCGAGCACGCGATGGAGCGGTACGCCGAGGCGAAGGCTGGAGGGTCGCTCTAGTTAGGCAGCCCGCCAATCGTTCCCCCCGAAGAACTCGGGGGAAACGGCTTGGTTAGGCCAACAAGTGGAGGCGGCGGGAATCGAACCCGCGGAAGATTTCCGCCGCAAACCGTCCTGACGTGTCTGGTTCTCCCGCCCTTCCGTGCCACGGGGAGCTCAGTAGCAGCTTGCCCCCGCGACCGGTCCGTTTCGTCGCGTGATCCGGACGGCAGCGGCATGGTTGGCGGCGGTGGAGGACGTGCTTCCGCGCGCTTCGGCTGCGAGATTGGGCGCCTGATGCCAGATGACCAGATCAGCCCGGACTACGAGACGCCGACGACGGAGGAGTTCATCGCGGAGGTGCGCCGGCGGACCCGCCGACATGAGGGGTAGTCGACATCATCGTGCCGACTGAGCGCGTAGAGTCGGCCTCAGTCCGACCGACGGAGGAGCGAAGTGATGAGCATGTACGCAGTTGTCGACCCCGCGACCGGCGAGACGCTCAAGGAGTACCCGACGATCACGGACGACGAGCTGCGGGACGCGATCGCCCGCGCCGACCGGGCACACCGCGAGTGGTCGAGAGCTGCGACTGTCGCTGACCGCGCCTCGCTCGTGCGGCGCGTCGGCGAGCTGCACTCGGAACGGCGGAAGGAGCTTGCGGAAATCATCGTCGCCGAGATGGGCAAGCCGGTACGGCAAGCGCGGGGCGAGGTCGACTTCTGTGCGTCGATCTACGGGTTCTACGCAGACAATGCGGAAGCACTGATGGCAGACGAGGCGATTGAGCTCCTCGACGGGTGAGGGGTCGGCGGTCGTCCGCCGCAGCTCACTCGGCGTCCTGCTGGGGATCATGCCGTGGAACTTCCCCTACTACCAGGTCGCACGCTTCGCGGCGCCGAACCTGATCATCGGCAACACGCTTCTGTTGAAGCACGCGCCCCAGTGCCCGCAGTCGGCTGAGGCGATGGCGCAGATGTTCCGCGATGCTGGCTTCCCCGACGGCGCATACGTGAACATCTACGCCACGAACGAGCAGATCGAGTGGGTAATCGCCGATCCGCGCGTCCGCGGCGTATCCGTCACCGGCTCCGAGCGCGCCGGCGCCGCCGTCGCGGAGATCGCTGGCCGGCATCTGACGAAGGTCGTTCTCGAGCTCGGCGGCTCCGACCCGTTCATCGTCCTCGGCACTGACGACCTCGACAAGACGGTCGAGGACGCTGTCGCCGCGCGGATCGACAACGCGGGCCAGTCGTGCAACGGCGCGAAACGGTTCATCGTGATCGACGAGCTCTACGAGCCGTTCCTCGAGAAGTTCACGGCCGCGCTCACCGCTGTGAAGCAGGGTGATCCGCGCGAGCGCGAGACCGAGTGCGGGCCGCTGTCCTCTCAGGTCGCGGCCGACCGCCTCGAGGATCAGGTCCGGCGCGCGGTCGAGCAGGGCGCGACGGTCGTCGCCGGCGGCAAGCGCAACGGCAACTACTTTGAGCCGACGGTGCTGACGGACATCACGCCGGAGAACGACATCTACCGTGAAGAGCTGTTCGGCCCGGCCGCCCAGGTCTATCGCGTGCCGTCGGAGGAGGAGGCGGTCGCGCTGGCAAACGACACGCCGTTCGGGCTCGGCTCATACGTGATGACGAACGACCTGGAGCAGGCCGAGCGCGTCGCGGACCGGATCGACGCCGGCATGGTCTACGTGAACATCGTCGGCGCAGACGGTGCCGAGCTGCCGTTCGGCGGCACGAAACGCTCCGGCTTCGGACGCGAGCTCGGCCGCTACGGGGCCGACGAGTTCGTCAACAAGAAGCTGATCCGCATCAGCTGAGCAAGAGGATCGTCTCCTTCCCGGAAGGCACCTTCGACCTGTCCGAACGAGCGACTGATGCTGCCGCCGCGGGCGGCCTACGGTAGGGTCAGCCGCATGATCGGGCAGCGTGCGCTGCTGGTGGTCGACGTTCAGCGCGGCTTCGAGGATCCAGCGCTCGGACCCCGCGACAATCCCCATGCCGAGGAGAACGTCGCCAAGCTGATTGCCGCGTGGCGTCGGCGCGGCGACCCGATCGTGGTCGTTCAGCACGATTGGCGGGGTGGACCGCTCGAGCGCGGCACGCCCGGCTTCGAGCTGAAAGAGTCCGTCGCCGGCGAGCCCGATCTGCGCATTGTCAAGACAGTGCACTCGTCGTTTCACGGAGATGTCGATCTCGACGCATGGCTGCGCGAGCGCGGGATCGGTGCGATCGCGGTGTGCGGGATTCAGACGAACTTTTGCTGTGAGACGACCGCTCGCATCGGCTCCGACCTTGGGTACGACGTGTGGTTCGTCCTCGACGCGACCCACACGTTCGACATCGCCGCGCCGGATGGCGAGGTGGTGCCGGCTGCCGAGATCGCGCGCATGACCGGCATCAACCTCCAGGACGAGTTCGCGGAGGTCGTGACGACCGCGGCAGCCTGCACGTGACCTTCAGGCGGCGTCGCAGGCGCCGAAGTCACTCGAGGAACTGTTCTGGAGGGCAGTAGGTCCGGGTCGATGCCGTCGCCGAGGTCTCGGCTCGTGTCGATCCGGTTCTCGCACGGCGCGTCGCTTAGCGCCTGGCCGTACTCGGAGGCGGCGTGCTCGGGCTTGGAGAGCGTCGCCGGGATCACGGTCGCTTCCTCGGGCCCCGAGGGGTCGGTTCGCGTGATCGACTTGTGGGTGCGGGCGCCGGTGTCGGTCTGAGTTCGCCGAGTTTCTTGGCCTTGGAAGTGGAGGCGGCGGGAATCGAACCCGCGTCCGCGGACGCACCGACCGAGCGTCTACAAGCTTAGGCTGCCCTTGGGATCTCGCCCGGACGGCTGGTGTGCAGCCGACCTACCGCCGGACCAGCCATCCTGAAGTCTCGCACCTCCGGCGATTGGCTCTCCTTCGGTGCCAGCCCGTTTGTTGATGCCGCTTCCGAGTCACGGGCCCAACTCGGGGCGACACGCTACTTAGCCTTTGAGACTAAGCGGCGAGTGCGAGGTTTTCGTCCGCACTTGCGTTTGGTTTCCGGTTGTTTAACGAGGCCGACCGGAGACCTCGGCTTGCAGCTCGACCGGATGAATCGCCCACGTCGAAACCAGGGCGCCCCCGTATGTGTGTCGTCGCATTGTAGCCCGGTCTTGGGTTCCGGCTAGGCCGGCGCGGGCACGGGCTCGGGCGCGTGCACCCGCGCGTCGTAGCGCCTGAAGGCCGGCAGGGCGATCGCCGCGACCGCGACTCCGGCGATGCAGAGCAGGCCGCCGGAGACGATCGACGCACGCACGCCCGACGAACGCGGCGACGACGCCCGACTCGACGTTTCCGAGCAGCGGTCCCGTCGAGTAGGACAGCTGCTCGATTCCTGCGAGCCGCCCGCGGAGCCGGTCCGGGATCGTCTGGTTCCAGATCGTGCTCCGGAAGATGCCGCTCAGCATGTCGGCGAACCCGGCCACGACGAGCCCGGCGCAGGCGACGGAGACGCTTGTCGCGAGCCCGCAGACGACGATCCCCACGCCCCAGCCCGCCGCGGCGACCAGCACGGCCAGGCCGTGGCGGTGCACGCGGCCCGTCCAGCCGCTCGTGAGCGACGCGAGCATGGCGCCGAACGACGGGGCCGCGTAGAGCAGCCCGAGCACGCCCGGGCCGCCGAGCTTCTCGGCGAACGCGGGGAAGAGCGCATTCGGCATGCCGAAGAACATGGCGATGATGTCGACGCCGTACGTGCCGACGAGCTCCGGGCGGCTCATGGCGTAGCGGAAGCCCTCGACCACGCCACGCAGGCTCGGCGGCTCCGCGTCGGGAGGCGGCGGGACGGCGCGCATCAGCAGGAGGCAGCCGAGCGAGACGGCGAAGGTGACGAGGTCGACGCCGAAGGTCGCAGGCAGGCCGATCGTCGCGATCAGGAGGCCGCCCGTGGCCGGGCCGAGGATCATGCCGAAGGTGCCGCGGAGCGAGCTGAGCGCCGCGGCGGCGGGCAGCTCGTCGCGCTCGACGAGCCGCGGCAGGAGCGCGTCGAGCGACGGCCGCTGCAGGCCGTCGAGCGCCGCCATCACCGCCGCCAGGACGAAGAGCGCCCACGCCTGCGGGCTGGACAGCGAGCGAGTTCGCCAGCAGGAGCGCCGAGCAGGCCATGAACGCGAGCTCGGTCACGAGCACCATGCGGCGCCGGTCGATCGCGTCCGCGAGCGCACCGCCGACGAACGCGGTCACGAAGAGCGGCGCCAGCTCGACCAGCCCCAGCAGCCCGACGAGGAGCGTCGACCCGGTCAGCTGGTAGAGCTGATACGGGATCGCGACGTACGTGATCATCGAGCCGAAGAACGTGGTCGCCTGCCCGAACCAGAGGAGCCGGAAGTCCCGCCGGCGCCGCAGCGGACCGATGTCGATCGTTGCGAGCCGTGCGAGCCTGCCGCACGCCCGATTCCGGGACGGGCGGCGCCGGGCCGAGCCGCTCGGCCTCGTTCAGGTCGTGCGGGTCGCTCACCGCCTGCTCTTGAGCGCGCGCTCGATCTGGCGATCGGCGTCGCGCTGCGCGAGGTCGCGCCGCTTGTCGCGCACGTCCTTGCCGCGCGCCAGCGCGAGCTCGACCTTGGCCCGGCCGTTCTTCCAGTAGAGGCGGGTCGGGACGAGCGTCAGGCCCTTCTCGCGGATGCTGCCGTAGAGCGAGTCGATCTGCCGCCGGTGCAGCAGCAGCTTGCGAGGGCGGTCCGGCTCGTGGTTCGAGTAGCCGCCCTTGTCGTAGGAGGCGATCGAGGCGCCGTGCAGCCACAGCTCCCCGTCCCGCACGTCGGCGTACGCCTGGGCGAGCGTCGCGCGCCCCTCACGCAGCGACTTCACCTCCGTGCCGGTCAGCACGATCCCCGCCTCGTAGCGGTCGAGCAGCTGGTACTCGTGCCGCGCCTTGCGGTTCTCGGCGATCGTCTTCTCACCCTCGCGCTTCGCCACGCGCCCCAGTCTAGGGGCGCGCGGCGAAGGCGCAGAAGGTCAGATCACTGCGGGTCAGATCACTGGGTCCCGTTGTCGACGAGGCCGGATCTGCCGTGGGCGATGTCGACGGCGATCTGCGTGTAGATGGTGTTCAGCTGGCCGGAGTCGGGCCGGTTGTAGAAGTTCCCGGTCGAGGCGATCTGCGTCAGCGCCGACAGCACCGTGATCGCCGGGGACTCCGTGCTGCCGGTGTACGACTTGCAGCCGCCCGTGTCGTCGTCGAGCGCGTACCCGATCGAGTACACGAGCGTGGCGCGGGCCTTGAGCGTGTTGGCAGAGGTGACGCCCTGGTGGCACGGCTTCGTCCGGTACGGCGACGAGGTGCTGTAGTAGGTCGGGCCCGTGTTCGCGGCACCGTCTGTGAGGAAGACGACCACGTCCGGGACGGTCGGCCGCCCGTCCTTGTCGAGCTCGGCCTGCGCCGCCTCGATGGCGTTGGCGTACGACGTCGTACCGCCACCCTGGACGCAGTTGAGCGTCGTGATCAGGTCCGAGGAGGAGTTGAGCGGCCCGCCCTTGATCCGGAAGTCCTTCGAGAGCGGGACGATCGTGTACGCGGCGCTCGTCAGGTTGTAGTTGGTCTGGTCAGACGTCCCGCAGCGTGTGGCGACGGTCTTGGCCGGTGGCAGCACCGCCAGACCGACCCACTGCGTCGTCGGGTCCATGTACCCGAGAAATGTCCGGATGCCGTTCTTCGCGTTGTTCAGGTCGGTGCAGGCCGGATCGTTCGCGCCGGACGGCCCCTGGCACATCGAGCCGGTGCGGTCGAGCACCAACATCACGTCGACCGGGCGTGCGCCGCACGGCGAGCACGCGGTCGAGCGGACGTGGACCCGGAACGAGTCGACGCCGAGCAGGCGGAGGAACCAGGTGGGGACGTGCGCCTCCTCGTCGACGGTGACCGAGTTGACGGGACTGCACCCCGGGATCGAGGTGAGGCAGCGAGCGGCGACGACCTCCGTCGGGGTGAACTCACGCACGCGGTTTCGTGCCCCCGGGCCCGTGCCGTAGAGGCGCGCCGTCGCGACGGCCTTCGATGCGTCGGGCAGCTCCTGGCCGCCGGCGAGTGCAGCAGCGTCCGCCGACGCCTGCAGCTGGCGGTGTGTGTAGTACGCGTGCCCGACGTCGATCACGAGACCCGCGATCCCGATCAGGCCGACGAGCAACAGTACGAAAGCAACGACCACCTGGCCGTGCTCTTGCCGCAGAGGAGAGTCCTTCTTCACGGCGCAACCTCCACTCTGTTTTGGTGCGCCGCCCCGCACCAGAACCTCTGTTCTTCGGCTCAACAAAGCGGAGCGCGGGCCTCGCCGCAATCCCTGGTTCGGGTGATGAAGCCGTCAGAGGGCCGGCGAGAGCTCGACCTTGCCGTCGCTCTTCTCGATCTTCTCGACCCGGACCGCGATGCCGTCTCCAAGGCGATAGGCCCGGCCGCCGCGACGACCCCGGAGCGCCGTCCCGAGCGCGTTCAGCTCGAAGTAGTCGTCTCGCAGGCGGCGGGCGGGGAGAAATCCCTCGAAGACCTCGCCGAAGCGGACGAAGAGCCCCGAGCCGATCAGTCCCACGATCTCGCCCTCGAACGGCTCCTCCCACCCTCGCTCGAAGAGAACGCCGTCCAGGAGCCAGGCGAGGCAGATCGCGTCGGCCGCGTACTCGATCTGCGCCGCCTCGCGCTCGCGCGCCGACGTGTGCTCGGCGAGCTCGGCGAGGTCGTCCGGGAGCGGCTCGTCGGAGCTTCCGAGCTCGCGAAGCAGGGCCCGGTGGACGACGAGGTCCGGATAGCGGCGGATGGGCGAGGTGAAGTGGCAGTAGGCAGGGCTCGCGAGGCCGGAGTGGCCTAGGTTCTGCGGGTCGTAGCGCGCCTGCTTCAGCGAGCGCAGCACCAGCGCCGGGAACGCCTCGACGCCCCGGCCGGACTGCCTGACGTACTCCATCACCCGCTCCGAGATCGCCCCGGCGAGCTCGGCTGCGAGACCCGGGCTGAGCTCCTCCGGAGCGGGAGGCGTCGGCACGCCGAGGTCGG
This sequence comes from uncultured Actinomycetes bacterium, assembly GCA_963704025.1. Classification (GTDB taxonomy): domain Bacteria; phylum Actinomycetota; class Thermoleophilia; order Gaiellales; family Gaiellaceae; genus CAVPGP01. The sequence continues at coordinate 682,484 of CAVPGP010000002.1, forward strand.
CCAGCTTCGCGAGCAGGAACGAGATCGCCTGCGGGTCCGGCCGTTCGTGGACCCGGTAGAGCGCCTCGCGGCGGCGGCCCGCGAGGAGCCCGGCGACGAGCTCGTTCGCCCGGATCATCAGCTCCTCGACCAGGCGGTGCGCCTCGGGCTCGGACTCCTTCCAGGCGCGCGCGACACCGCCGTCGCCGTCGAACTCGAAGGCGATCTCGGGCGACTCGATGCGGAGTGCGCCGCGCTCGAAGCGACTGCGCCGCAGCTCGGCCGTGTAGGCGTCGGCGAGCTCCAGCGGCCCGCGCACCGGGTCAGGCACCTCGCGCCGCTGGGCCTGACCGTAGGTGAGCCGCGCGTCCGAGCGGATCACCGACCGGTAGAAGTCGGCGCTGCCGTCAGGGGCGATCTCGACGGTGACGCAGAGACGCTCCTCCTGCGGGCGGAGCGAGCAGAGGTCGTCCGCCAGCTCGTGCGGCAGCATCGGCGCGACGAGGCCGGGAACGTAGGTCGAGAAGGCGCGCTCCGCCGCACCGCGGTCGAGCGGCGTGCCGGCCGGGACGAAGTGGGAGACGTCCGCGATGTGCACCCAGGCGCGAATCCCGTCGTCCTCGCGGCGGAGCGAGAGTGCGTCGTCGAAGTCCTTCGCCGTGTCGGGGTCGATGGTGAACGAGACCAGGTCGCGGAGGTCGACCCGCCCCTCCCTGGACGGCTCGGGAGGCGTGTGAGGCTCGAACTCGGTCAGTGCGCCGCGCTCGACGAGAAGCCCGCGCAGGACGTTCTCGATCCGGTCGGCCGGTCCGAGCACCCGCTCGAGCCGGGCGCGCCCGCGATCCGGGACGGAGACGACTGCGAGGTCGCCCGGATGCGCCTCCCCCACGCCCCTCTTCTCCAGCACCAGCGGCACGCCGGGCGTGAAGAAGGGCTCGCCGACGACGAGCTTCCCGCGCCGGGCGATCTCGACGACGAGCTGGGCCACCGCGGGCACCGTACCCGCCTGCGGCGACTCAGGCCTGGATCGCGAAGCCGAGCATTGCCACCGCGAGGCTCTCGTCCCGCGGTGTCGACGGGTCGTCGGGGGCCCACAGATCGGGCCGGATGCCTCCGCGCGAGAGGTCGGCGCCGCCCGGAGTCAGGTATCGCGCCACCGTCAGCTTCAGCGCCGCGCCCGCCGCGAGCGGCTGGACGGCCTGGACGAGACCCTTGCCGAAGGTTCGGTCGCCGACGAGCGTCGCGCGACCGTTGTCGTGCAGCGCCGCGGCGACGACCTCCGCCGCGCTCGCGCTGCCCCGGTCGACGAGCACGACGAGCGGCAGCCGCGTCTCCGGCCCCCGGCGCACGTGGAAGACCCGGTCCGGCTCATGCTCCCCGGAGATCGAGGCGACGACGCCGCGATCGAGGAACACCGACGCGGTCGCGACTGCCTGGTCGAGCAACCCGCCGGGGTTCCCGCGCAGGTCGAGCACGAGCCCGCCGGCGCGTTCCCGCTCGAACCTGCGGATCGTCTGCGTGACGGTCTGCGCGGTGCCGGAGGCGAAGCTGTCGATCCGGATCAGGCCGATCTTCCTGCCGCCCGACGAGAGAAGGCGTGAATGCACGGCTCGAGCGGCGAAGCGAGCCCGGATGATGGTGAACACGAGCGTGTGCCCGCCGCGCCGGACGCGGAGGGTCACGACGCTGCCGGGCTCGCCGAGGATCCGGCCCAGCGCCTGCTCGTACGTCAGCTGGGTTGCCGAGAGCCCGTCGATCGAGAGGATCGTGTCGCCCGGCCGGATCCCCGCCACGCGCGCCGGGCCCGGCTGCGTCCGCGTCACGTAGAGGCCGTGCTGGTCCGGCAGGAGCGTGATCCCGACGCCCGAGTAGGAGCCCGCGGTCTCCCGCTGCAGCAGGCGGTACTCCGCCGGGTCGAGGAACTCGGTGTACGGGTCGTCGAGAGCGGCGAGCATCTCGTGCACGTCGTGCATGCGCAGGATCCGCTCCGGCACGGGGCGGTAGTAGTGCGCGGCGAGCTGGGCGCGAACCTCGTCGACGACGCTCGTGGAGCGGCCCGGGCCGGCGACGCGCCCGCCGACCGCGGCAAGGCCGAGCGCGAAGGCGCCCACGACGGCCACTGCGAGGCCCAGGATCCAGGACGCGCGCCGCAAGCGGGCGGAGTATACGCCTGAGCTACACCCGGAGGAAGCGCCGGATCGTCAATCCGGAGCCGGCGGCGCCGAGCGAGAGCCCGGCCACCAGGATGATCAGGGCGTTCAGCGGGAACGAGATCGCCTGGACGTCCGAGCCCGCGTTGATGTGGCCGAGGATCGCAGGCAGGACGATCTCCTTGCCGAGCACCAGCAGGATCACCGCCGTCAGCGCCCCCGCCAGCCCGCAGATCAGCCCTTCGAGCATGAACGGGCCGCGCACGAACCAGTTCGTGGCGCCGACCAGCTTCATCACCTCGATCTCACGTCGTCGCGAGAAGATCGAGAGGCGAATCGTGTTCGCGATCAGCAGCGTCGACGCGGACAGCAGCACGAGCACCGCGACGAGGAAGACCGACTCGATCACCTTCGCCACCTGCAGGATCCGCTTCGCCGTCTTCTTCCCGTAGTTGACCTTCGAGACCCCGGGCGGCAGCGGCTTCAGGCTCTCGGCGATCTGCTCCGTGTACTCGGCCTTCAGAGGCGTCACGACCTCGGACGCGGGAAAGGGGTTCGACGACAGGTTCTTCGTCAGCTCCGGGAAGCGCTTCTGCATGTCCGTGAGCGCGTCGTCGCGGGAGACGAAGCGGATCCCGCCGGGCTTGACGAGCGGGCTCGCCTCGAGCTTCGACGCGACCGCGTTGATCTGCCGCGGCGAGGCGTCCGGGTAGAAGTAGACCTTGACCACGAGCTCCCGCTTCACGTGGTTCGACCAGGAGACGACCCACGTGCCCAGGGCGATGAAGAGCCCGAGCAGGAACATGCCGATCAGCACGGTCATGGTCGCGGCGACGGTGGTGGAGACGTTGGCCGCCAGCGAGCGCCAGGCCTCGGCCAGGATCAGGCGGAATCTCATTCGGTGCCGTAACCGCCCCGCCGCTCGTCGCGCACGAGGCGACCGCTCTCCAGCGCGATCACGCGCTTGCGCATCTTGTCGACCATCTCTCGGTCGTGCGTCACCATGAGGATGGTCGTGCCCGCACGGTTGATGCGGTAGAGCAGCTGCATGATCCCGACCGAGGTGTCCGGATCGAGGTTGCCCGTCGGCTCGTCGCAGACGAGGAGCGGCGGGTGGTTGACGAAGGCGCGCGCGATCGAGACGCGCTGCTGCTCGCCGCCGGAGAGCTCGTCCGGGAGCGAGTGGATCTTGTGCGACAGCCCGACCAGGCCGAGCACCTCGGGCACCTTGCGGCGGATCGCCGACTTGCTCTCGCCCTGCACCTTGAGCGCGTAGGCGACGTTCTCGGCCGCGGTCCGGTTCGGCAGCAGCTTGAAGTCCTGGAAGACGCAGCCGATGTTGCGCCGCAGCTGCGGCACCTTCGACCGCTTGAGGCGCGTCAGGTCGCGCCCGCCGACCATGATCCTCCCCTCGGTGGGCTCCAGCTCCTTGAGCAGCAGCCGGATCAGCGTCGACTTCCCCGAGCCGGACGCGCCGACGATGAAGACGAACTCGCCCTTGTCGATGTGGAACGCCAGGTCGCGGAGCGCGACGACTTCGGGGTCGTAGATCTTCGTCACCGAGTCGAAGACGATCATCGAGCCCGGGCCGGGCTGCGGCGGGCCGCCGTTCTGCTCGGGCACGTCGATCAGCGACGTGGTGAAATCTTCTGTCTTCAGGTCGAGGTCCTGCACCGGAGATCCAGAGGGCGGCCGCAGAGGCCGCGCCGGGTCAGAGGAAGGTGCCACAGTCTAGCGGAGGGCCCTGCTAGACCGCTCGTCCGGCGGCCTTCGCCAAGAGGTAGGCGTGGATGAACCCGTCCAGGTCGCCGTCGAGGACGCCCTGGGCGTTCCCCATCTCGTGCTCGGTGCGATGATCCTTGACCAGCTGGTACGGGTGCAGGACATAGGACCTGATTTGCGAGCCGAAGCCGATGTCCTGCGCCGCCCCGCGCTCGCGCGCGAGCTCGGCCTCGCGCTCCTCCTCGGCCTGCTCGACCAGCCGGGACGTGAGCATGCGCATCGCAGTGGCCTTGTTCGACGACTGGGAGCGCTCGTTCTGGCACTGGACGACGATCCCCGTCGGGAGATGGGTGATGCGAACGGCCGAGTCGGTCTTGTTCACGTGCTGACCGCCGGCGCCTGACGCGCGGTACGTGTCGATCCGCAGATCGCCCTCGTCGATCTCGACGTCGACGTCCTCCGGCAGGAGCGGCGCGACGATCACCTCGGCGAAGCTCGTGTGGCGGCGATGGGCCTGGTCGAACGGGCTCAGCCGGACGAGCCGGTGGACGCCGCGCTCGGCCTTCAGGATCCCGTAGGCGTTCTCGCCCTTGACGGTGAAGGTGGCCGACTTGAGTCCGGCCTCCTCACCCGGGCTGGCCTCGATCAGCTCGGTCTGGAAGCCGCGGTCGGCGGCCCAGCGCAGGTACATGCGGAGCAGGATCTCGGCCCAGTCCTGGGCGTCGGTGCCGCCCGTGCCCGCGTGGATCGTCACGACCGCGTCGCCCGCGTCGTAGTCGCCCGTGAAGAGGGCGTCCTCCTGAAGGCGGTCGAGCTCGCGCCGCAGCGGCGCGATCGACTCGGCGATCTCGTCCTCCATCTCGCCGTCCATCGCAGCCAGCTCGCGGGCGTCCTCGTATTCCGTGTTCAGGCGCTCGTATCGCTCGAGACGCTTCGAGACGCGTGCGTGCTCCGACGAGATCTGCGCCGCCTGGCTCTGGTCGTCCCAGAACCCGGGCTCGTTCATGTCCGCCTCGAGCTCGGTGAGCCGCGTCCTCAGGCGATCGGGGTCAAAGGTAATCACGGACCCAGGCAAGCCGGGCCCCGATCTCCTCGAGCTGATCCTTCAGCGGTTCGTTCTCGGACACGGGGCGATGGTACCTCGGGGACCCGGCCTGGCAGCGCCGGCTCGAGACTTCGGCTCGGGCCTGATGGACCCAGATATGTAACTGGGGCATGCCCCGAGCCCCCACCTCTGGTTTCGATCCTAACCCCGGCGGACGCACGTGTCAGTGACGGGACTGCGACAATCCGCACCGCACCGCACCGCACGGCACGGCACGGCGCGGCTCGGCTCGGTCGCCCGGGCGCGCGGGCGCGCTCGGAGCCGGCCGGGGCTTCGCGGCCTAGCGGCCGCGGGTGCGCAGCCAGTCGTCGAAGAGCGCCCAGGCCCGCAGGTACCGGTCGAGCTCGCGCAGTCCGCGGGCAACTTCGAGTCGCGTCTGGACCGCGCAGGTCGAGCAGTAGCCGGACGCCTGTGGCGCCTCGCGCAGGTGACACCGAATACACATCGCCGCAGATGAGCCTTCTCGCTCATCGTGGCGAACCGCTCGACCCGCCGCCTCCCCCAGAGGTCGAGGATCGGCGCCCGAACGAGGGATCAGCTCAGCCGCGCGGCCAGGGCGCTAGGCGCCGTGGCACTTCTTGAACTTCTTGCCCGAGCCGCACCAGCAGGGGTCGTTCCGGCCGATGTCCTCGTGCTCGGACTTCCTCACCGTCGTCGCGACCGAGCCGCCGGCGCTCGAGACGCCGCCGGCGCTCGTCGTCGTCCCCGCAGCGAGGATGGCGTCTGCGCCCGCAAGCGACTCGTGCTCGTACGAGAGCTGTCCGTTCCCGCCCCGGCCGTCCTGCTCCAGCTGGAGCTCCTGGGCCTCGGCCGGCTCGATCTCGGCGTGGAAGAGGATCGAGAGCACCTCGTGCCGGATGTGGCCGCCCAGCTCCTCGAACATCAGGTGGCCCTCGTGGCGGTACTCGACGAGCGGGTCCTTCTGGGCCATCGCGCGCAGGTGCACGCCCTCGCGGAGGTAATCCATGTTCTCGAGGTGCTCGCGCCAGCGCTGGTCGACCACCTGGAGCACGATGTAGCGCTCGAGATCGCGCATGATCCCCGGCGAGACCTGCTCGAGTCCCTCCTCCTTGGCCTCGTACTCGTCGAGCGCGTCCTGGGTGAACTCCTCGACGAGCGCCGGACGTGAGATCTCACCGAGATCCTCCCGGAGCTCGTCGACGGTGATCTCGGTGTCATAGAGCGCCTTCATTGCGAGGACGAGCTCCTCGAGGTCCCACTCCTCCTGGTAGTCGCCCTGCGTGTGCTCGGCGACCACGCCTTCGACGACCTCCTCGACCCAGCCCTTGACCTCGTCGGAGAGATCCTGGCCCTCGAGCACGGCGCGGCGCTGCTCGTAGATCGTCTGCCGCTGCACGTTCATCACGTCGTCGTACTTGAGGACGTTCTTGCGGGCGACGAAGTTCTGCTCCTCGACCTTCTTCTGCGCGGTCTCGATCTGCTTGGAGAGGATTCCCGCCTCCATGGGCTGATCCTCGGGGAGCTTGAAGCGATCCATGATCGAGAAGATCCGGTTCCCGGCGAACAGGCGGACGAGATCGTCCTGCCCGGAGAGGTAGAACCGCGTCTCGCCCGGATCGCCCTGACGACCCGAGCGGCCCCGAAGCTGATTGTCGATCCGGCGCGACTCGTGCCGTTCCGTGCCGAGCACGTAGAGGCCGCCGAGGCTGCGGACCGTGTCGTCGATCTTGATGTCGACGCCGCGACCGGCCATGTTCGTCGCGATCGTGACGGCGCCGGTCAGGCCCGCGTCCTTGATGATCTCGGCCTCGCGCGCATGCTCCTTCGCGTTGAGGACGTTGTGCGGAACGCCCTGGCGCTTGAGCAGCTCCGAGAGGTACTCGGAGGTCTCGACGGCGATCGTGCCGACGAGGACGGGCTGACCCTTCTCGTGGCGCTCCGCGATGTCGTCGACGACCGCGTTGAACTTGGCGTCCTTCGTCTTGAAGATCAGGTCGTTCTTGTCGGCGCGCGCGACCTCGACGTTCGTGGGGATCGGGACGACGTTCAGGTTGTAGATCTCGACGAACTCCTTCTCCTCCGTCTTCGCGGTGCCCGTCATGCCGGCGAGCTTCTCGTAGAGGCGGAAGTAGTTCTGGAGCGTGATCGTGGCGAGCGTCTGGTGCTCCTCCTGGATCGGGACGCCTTCCTTGGCCTCGACGGCCTGGTGCAGGCCCTCCGACCAGCGCCGGCCTTCCATGATCCGGCCGGTGAACTCGTCGACGATCTTGACCTCGCCGTCCTGGACGACGTAGTCGACGTCGCGCTTGTAGAGGCTCTCGGCCTTCAGCGCCTGGTTCAGGTGGTTGACGAGCTGAACGTTGCGCGGGTCGTAGAGGTTGTCGATCTTCAGCGCGCGCTCGACCTTCTCGATGCCGGACTCGCCCGGCGCGACGGTCTTGTGCTTCTCGTCGTAGAGGTAGTCCATGCGCGCGGAGAGCTCCTCGTCCTCGGCCTTCGTGCCCTTCGTCTGGGCGCCTTCGAGCTGCCGCACCACGCGCGCGAAGTCGTAGTAGATCTGGGCCGCGACCTCGGGCTCGCCCGAGATGATCAACGGCGTCCTCGCCTCGTCGATCAGGATCGAGTCGACCTCGTCGACGATCCCGTAGGCGTGACCGCGCTGCACCACGCCCTCCAGCGAGACCGCCATGTTGTCGCGGAGGTAGTCGAAGCCGAACTCGGAGTTCGTGCCGTACGTGATGTCGGCGAGATAGGCCTGACGCCGTTCCTCGAACGGCATCATGTTCTCGATGAACGAGACGGTGACGCCCAGGCGCTCGTAGACGCCGCGGTTCCACTCCGCGTCGCGCTTCGCCAGGTAGTCGTTGACCGTGACGAGGTGGACGCCCTGCCCGATCGGGCTCCCCTCCGGGCCAGGGACGGTCGGCAGCGCATTCAGATAGAGGGCGAGGCTCGCCACGAACGTCTTGCCCTCGCCGGTCTTCATCTCGGCGACGTCGCCCTCGTGCAGGACGACGCCGCCCATCATCTGGACGTCGAACATGCGCTGGTCGGATTCGCGGAGGCGAGCCTCGCGAACGGCGGCGTAGGCCTCGAAGAGCAATTCGTCGAGCGGCTCGCCGTTGTCGAGCCGCTGGCGGAACTCGACCGTCTTCGCGCGCAGCTCCGCGTCCGAGAGCGCCTGGAATTCCGGCTCGAGCGTCGCGATGTAGGCGGCCTGCTCCTGCAGGCGCTTCATGCGCCGGCCCTCGCCGAAGCGAAATGCCTTCTCCAGATTGCCGAGCTGCGGCGACATCGTCCGAGACAGGGTAGCGGCTAGAGGGCGTCCACTCTGATCTCCCAGAGGTCGCCGTCGATCCGTTCTCCACGGACGACCGAGTCGCTCTGGATGAGGCGCTCGAGCGAGGGTACGAGCCCGAAGACGCGCTCGCCGTCGAGGCGGAGCGAGCGCTCCTGCCCGCGTACGGTCAGCTCCAGCTCGTCGCCGGCCAGACCTGGGAGCTCCGCCACCTGCACACGGCGCGCGGCGACCGCCCAGAGGTTCCCCTCCCGGCGAACGGCCTCGGCCCGGTACGGCGCCGCGATCTCCTCCTCCACCGCATCGGCGAGGGGCGCCAGGGAGCCGTCCGGCTCGTCCTCCTCGACCACGAGCGATCCGTCCGGGAGCGCCACGAAGTGCACCGCGTCGCCTTTGATCCCGGCTACCTCGACGGTCGCCACGGTGTCCCACTCCCTGGCCCGCGGCACGCCGTGCACGCCCGGCTCGCCGAAGGGGGACGGTTGCCCGAACATGTCCGGAGGCTGAGCCGCGAACCCCATCACCTGGGCGCCCGTCACCAGCCCGCCGGCGAGGGCGAGCTGCTCGTGCAACGGCTTCCGACGCCGGAAGAGCGCTACGGCAGCGTCTCCGGCTCGGACGCGACCGACTCGGAGGCCGGCACCCGCGCCAGCGGGTGGTCGACCGCGGGCCGGCCGCGCCGCTTTTCCTTGTAGCGCTTCACCTGGCGCTCGATGTTGGCTATCAGCTCGTCGATCGACGCCTTCATATCCGGAGACGCCTCACGGGCGCGGAGCGTCTTGCCCTTCGTCCAGATCGTCAACTCCGCGACCTGGCCGTCCGCAATCGACGGATTCTTCTCGACCGAAAGCTCGAGCTCGACCTGTGCCAGGTCGGGCACCAACCGGCTGAGCTTGCGCGACTTCTGTTCCGCGTACGCCCGGATCGAGTCGCTCACCTCGAGGTTCTTGCCCTTGACCTGAAGTCGCATCGAGCCTCCCCTGTGGTGGTCGATCTGAATCTACCAGCGAACGGCTCGCGCGAACGTGACCACCTCGACGAGGCGCGCGCCGCCCGCCCGCAGCGCGGTCGCCGACGCGCTGACCGTCGCGCCGCTCGTGTAGACGTCGTCGACGAGCACGATCCGGGGTGGTCCGCGCCCGCACGGGGCGAAGGCGCCGCTGACGTTACGCCGCCGCTCCGACAGTGCAAGCCCTCGTTGCCGCGCCGCCGGACGCGTCCTGGCGAGGACCGAGAGCACGGGAAGCTCCCAGCGCGCGCCGAGCGCGCGCGCGAGGCTCTCCGAAGGATGGAAGCCGCGCGAAAGCGTGCGGTCGCGATCCGGCGGGACGTACGTGATCGCACCGGCGTCGGGCCGCAAAACGACCTCGGCGACGATGTCGGCCGCCTGCTCTGCGCTGCGGCGCAGGCCGCGCTCCTTCCAGCCCGCGACGAGCTTCTTGACGCGCTCGTCGTAGGCGACCGCGGCGCGGGCCTGCGCGAAGGCAAGTCGACGTCCCGAGCACTCGCGGCAGCGCTCGACCGGCCGCACGGTCGGGGCGCCGCAGCGTGTGCAGAGCGGCCCGTCGAGTCGTGGCAGCAGGCGCAAGCAGCTGCAACAGAGACCGGCTCCGGCCGCGCCGCAGCAGATGCAGCGACGGGGAAAGAGGAGATCGATCAGCGGGTCGACGAGCCAGAGCGAGCCCATGCCGCCACGCTACGCGGCCGGGACACACGTGTCTGTCTCAACTTTGCGACAAAAGCGAGTACTCAGCGCGCTCCGGGAGACCCGCGCGGCGACGCAGGCGATTGTCCGCCGCGAGGAGCTGGCCGTGGTCGCCGATGTCGAACCACTCCCCCTCGAGACGGTATGCGTACACCGGCTCGCGGGTGTGCAGCCATGCCACGAGATTGCCGGGCTGGTCGCGCGAGTTCCCCTCGGCGAGATAGTCGGGGATCAGCCTCGCATGGTCGCGGTGATAGAGATACAGCGCGGTCGCCGCCAGCGTGCTCGGCGGCTCGGCGGGCTTCTCGACGAAGCCGACGACCCGGTCGTCCTCGTCCACGTCCACGACCCCGTACTGCGACGCGAGCCGTACGTCGCCGACGTCGTGGACGGCCACAGCGCTCGCCACGCCCTTGGAGCGCCAGAAGGCCGCGTAGTCGGCGAGCGCGAAGTCGAAGAGGTTGTCGCCTGCGATCACAAGCAGGTGGTCGTCGAGGGCTGCCTCGGAGATGGTGAACGCGATGTCGCCGATCGCACCGCGGCGGTCGTCGTTCGTGGTCGTGCCGTCGTCGTGGACGGTGACGCCGCCCCGCTCGTCGGCCCAGCTGCGGAACTGGTCGACGTAGTGCGAGTTCGTGACGACGTGGACCTCGTCGAGGCCTGGTACGCCGTCGATGTTGTCCATGATCCAGTCGAGGATCGGCCGCCCGCCGACCGGCAGCAGCTGCTTCGGCACGTTCTCCGTGAGCGGCCGGAGGCGCGTCGCGTAGCCGGCTCCCAGCACGATCGCCTTCACGCAGCGACGACCCCCGCGAGCGACTCCGCATAGGGAGCCCGGTGCACGCCCTCCTCGGTGACGATCGCGGCGATCAGCTCCGCCGGCGTGACGTCGAAGGCCGGATTCCGGGCAGGGAACCGCGTCGAGATCTCTGCCGGGTCGCGCTGCTCGATCGGGATCTCTGCTCCGCTCGGGGTCGCGAGGTCGACCGTCGAGCTGGGCGCGACCACGTAGAGCGGGATCCCGTGATGCGCGGCGAGCACGGCGAGCGAGTACGTGCCGATCTTGTTCGCGGCGTCGCCGTTCGCGGCGATCCGGTCGGCGCCGGTGAAGACGCAGTCGACCTCGCCCGCCCGCATCAGCGACGCCGCGGCGGAATCGGCGATCACCTCGTGCGGGATGCCGGCCGCCTCCAGCTCCCACGCGGTCAGGCGTCCGCCCTGAAGGAGCGGGCGGGTCTCGCCGACGAAGACGTGTTCGAGCAGCTCCTGCTCCCACGCGGCGCGCAGCGCGCCGACGGCCGAGCCGTACCCGCCCGTCGCGAGCCCGCCGGCGTTGCAGTGCGTGAGAGCGCGGGTCCCAGGGGAGAGGAGCGTCACCGCGTGAGCCGCCATGCTGCGGCAGCGCTCGACCTCGTCCCGGTGGATCCTTCTCGCCGTCCCGGGGAGGTCGTCTGCCTCCCGCATGACGTCGAGCGCCCAGCCGAGATTCACGGCGGTCGGCCGCGACTCGCGCAAGGTGCGCTCGGCCTGGACGAGGTCCTCCCCGCGCGCCGCGGCGAGCGCGTACCCGTAGGCCGCGGCGACGCCGATCGCCGGTGCACCGCGCACGGCGAGGGTGCGGATCGCCTCCGCGAGCTCAGCCGTCGTGCGGCACTCGAGCTCGACCTCCTCGTCGGGGAGCCGGCGCTGGTCGAGGAGAACCACGCAATCCGGCTCCAGGCGGAGGATCTGCTCGGGCTCTAGGTCCCTTCGTTCCACGAGGCGAGGTACCTCGCCTGCTCCTGCGTGAGCTTGTCGATCGTGGAGCCCATGGTTTCGAGCTTCAGGCGGGCGATCTCGTTGTCGATCTCCTCCGGCACGACGTACACCTTCCGCTCCAGCTCGGCCGCGTGCTGCACCGCGTACTCGGCCGAGAGCGCCTGGTTCGCGAACGACATGTCCATGACGATCGCGGGATGGCCCTCCGCCGCGGAGATGTTGACGAGCCGGCCTTCCGCAAGCAGGAAGATGCGCCGTCCGTCCTCGAGGCGGAACTCCTCGACGAGGTTCCGCGCCTCGCGGGTCGCGGTCGCGAGCGAGCGAAGCGCCGGGATGTCGATCTCGACGTTGAAGTGGCCCGTGTTGCAGATGATCGCCCCGTCCTTCATCGACGCGAGGTGCTCGCGCGAGATCACGTGCTTGTTGCCGGTGGCGGTGCAGAAGATGTCGCCCACCTCGGCGGCCTGCGCCATCGGCATCACCTCGAAGCCGTCCATCAGGGCCTCCAGCGCCCGCATCGGATCGACCTCGGTGACGATCACATGAGCGCCGAGGCCCTTTGCGCGCATGGCGACGCCGCGGCCGACCCAGCCGTAGCCGGCGACGACGAAGCGCTTGCCGGCGAGCAGGACGTTCGTGGCGCGGATGATGCCGTCGATCGTCGACTGACCCGTGCCGTAGCGGTTGTCGAAGAGGTGCTTGGTTTTCGCCTCGTTGACCGCGATGATCGGGAACCCGAGCTTGCCCTCTGCCTCGAGCGCCTTGAGACGGATGACGCCGGTCGTCGTCTCCTCCGTGCCGGCGACGATGTCCCCGAGCTGCTCGCGGCGCGCCGAGTGGAGGACGCCGATCACGTCGGCGCCGTCGTCCATCGTCAGGTGCGGCTTGTGGTCGACGGCGGCCTCGATGTGGGAGTAGTACGTGTCGTTGTCCTCTCCCTTGATCGCGAAGACGCCGATGTCGTACTCGTCGACGAGCGCCGCGGCGACGTCGTCCTGGGTCGAGAGCGGATTGGACGCGCAGATGACCGCATCGGCGCCGCCTGCCTTGAGCGTGCGCATCAGGTTCGCCGTCTCGGTCGTCACGTGCAGGCAGGCCGCGACGCGCATGCCCGCGAGCGGCTGCTCTCTCTCGAAGCGCTCGCGGATCGCGGACAGGACGGGCATCTGCCGGTCGGCCCACTCGATCCGACGCTTCCCCTCGGCGGAGAGCGCCAGATCCTTCACGTCGTATCTCTTGGTGGTTGCCATCAATCCTCTTCTCTTGGTCGGGGGCCAGTCTAGTGGCGATCAGGCGGCGAGCAGCCGCTCGTGCTTGCGTTGCTCCCAGTCCATCCAGGCGGCGGAGTCGTCGGCACCTGCGAGCCACGCGTCGACGGCCGTGCGCAGCTCGGGTTCGCGTCGCAGGCGCGCGGCGAAGGCCAGCTCGTCGAGCTCGAGGCCGAACCGCCGCCGCAGCTCGCGGAGCGTACGCAGCTGGTTGAGCTCGAGGAGCCCATACCGGCGGTAGCCGGAAGGCCTCCGCGGCGGGACGACAAGGCCGAGGGCCTCGAGGTAGCGCAGCATACGCGCGGACCAGCCCGTGCTCGCGGCGGCGGCAGAGACGTTCAGCGGCTCCACGCGGGAAACCTTATCAGACTTGTGTCAAGCTTCTGCCGCCCACCGCATGCTCTGGCTGCAGCCCCCAACGGGGGTGCAGGACGCCCCCCTTCTGGAACGCTAGCGAGGAAACCGTCACGTGTCTGTGCCGGCTTCGAGACGATTGATGCGGCTCGTGTGCTCGCGGTTCGGTTGCCTGCGGTCCAGCGAGACGCCTACGGCCCGGTGGTGCCCGCGCGACCATAGCTGTCCTCGAGGCGGACGACGTCGTCGAGCTCGGACGTCGATACCTCGAGGATGGTCGTGTCCTCGAGCGCGGTGACGCGGTGGACGGTGCCGGGCTCGTAGTGGAAGGCGGCGCCTGCGCCCACGACCTCCTCCTTCAGGACCGCCTCCCCGACCCGGCCGAGCTCGAGCTTCGCCCGGCCGGAATGGATCAGCCACGCCTCGTCCTTCTCGCGGTGGAACTGGAGGCTGAGCGAGTGGCCGGCCCTGACGAACAGGACCTTTCCGCAGTAGGCGCCCGTGAGCGCCCAGATCAGCTCGTGGCCCCACGGCTTCTCGACCCGGCGGGGCTCGAAGGCCCAGGCGTCGAGCTGATTCAGGTTCGGCGACTCCACCTCGGGCAACTCTAAGCCTCCAACCATTCAGGATGAGCGGCCACGTGCTCGTCTGCGAGGCGGAGCTCCTTCGGCGTGTTCACGGTGAGCCACAGCCCCTCGTGGCGGAAGGCGCGCAGCGTCCCCTCTTCGGCCAGCTCCGGGAAGGTCGTCGACTCGTGGTCGCCCTTCTCCGGGAACCGCTCGATCGCCTGCTCGGAGAGCACGTAGGCGCCGCAGTTGACCCAGTACGGGATGCGACCGCCCTCGGTGAACCCGGTGACCGCGCCGTCCTCGGCCAGGTCGACGACCCCGAACGGCGACCTCGGCCGCGCGACGGCGATCGTCGCGACGGCGCCCGACTCGCGATGGCACGCGAGGAGCCCGCGGAAGTCGACGTCGACGAGCTCGTCTCCGTTCAGGGCGAACACGTCTCCCGAGTCGCGACGCACCCCGGCGGCGAACCTGATTCCGCCTCCGCGTCCGAGCCGCTCCGGCTCCTCGGCGCAGAGGATCTCGAGGCCCGAGCCGGCGAGCTCGCGCTCGAAGAGCTCCCCCTGACCGGCTGCGACGGAGAGGATCACGCGACGCACTCCGGCCCGCTCGAGCCGGCCGATCTGATACGCGACGAGCGGCCTGCCTGCGACCTCGACGAGCGACTTCGGCCTGCCTCCGGCCGCGTCGCCAAGCCGCTCGGCCTTCCCGCCGGCGAGGATGATCGCCTCCACGAGGGCCTTAGGCCTCGACTTCGTCGGGCTCCCGCGTCTCGAGCAGCACGTCGGTCGGCCGCGTCGGGCGCCCGATGCCCTCGTAGGCGAAGCCTGCTTCGCGCGCCTCGCGCGGGTCGAGGACATTTCGTCCGTCGATGATCAGCGGCCGGCCCATCAGCGCGCGGATCTCGGTGCGTGCCAGGTCCCGCAGCTGCGGCCACTCGGTCACGATCACCGCCGCGTCGGCGCCCTGGACGGCCTCCTCGATCGTCTCGCACTGCCGAGCCGACGGGAGCAGGTCGCGCGCCGAGGCGACGGGATCCCATGTCCTCACCTCGGCGCCCTCGGCGAGCAGCCTCGACGCGAGCACGAGGCTCGGGGCCTCACGCATGTCGTCGGTACCCGGCTTGAACGCGAGCCCGAGCAGCGCGACGCGCTTGCCGCGCAGCCGCCCGAGATGCTTCTGGAGCTTGCCGATCACACGCCGCTTCTGCAGCTCATTGACCTCGATCACCGCCGAGAGGAGCTGAAAGTGATAGCCCGAGTTGCCCGCCAGCTGCTTCAGCGCCGAGACGTCCTTCGGGAAGCACGAGCCGCCGAAGCCGATCCCGGGCCGCAGGAAGTGCCGGCCGAGCCGGTGGTCGAGGCCCATGCCGGCGGCGACGTCCTTCACGTCGGCGCCGACGAGCTCGCAGACGTTCGCGATCTCGTTGATGAAGCTGATCCGCGTCGAGAGGAAGGCGTTCGAGGCCATCTTGATCATCTCGGCCGACGCGACATCCGTCCGGACGACGGGGGCGTCGAGGGCGGCGTGCAGCTCGATCACCGCGTCTGCGTCGTCGGGCTCGAGCGAGCCGACCACGATCCGGTCCGGGTTCATGAAGTCGCGCAGCGCCGTTCCCTCGGCGAGGAACTCGGGGTTCGAGACGTAGCGGACGCTCGAGAGGCCGCGCGCGTCGAGTGCGGCACGGACCTTGTCGCCGGTGCCGACCGGGACCGTCGACTTCATCACGAGCACGAGCCGGTCGTCGACCTGCGGCAACTCGTCCACGACCGTCCAGACGGCGGAGAGGTCCGCGTCGCCGGAGTAGGTGGGCGGCGTGCCGACCGCGACGTACAGGAAGTCGGCGCCCGCGATCGCCTCACTGACGTCGACCGTGAAGCGCAACCGCTCGCGGTTTCGCTCGACGAGCTCCTCGAGGCCGGGCTCGTAGATCGGGATCTCGCCGCGACGGAGCGCCTCGATCTTCTCGGGCAGGACGTCGCGGAGCACGACCTCGTGGCCGAGCTCGGCGAAGCACGCACCGGTCACGAGTCCGACGTAGCCGGCCCCGAAGACGGCGATGCGCTTCTTGTTCATGGCGGAGATCCTATTTCGCGCGTGTTAGGGGTTTGAGACCTTTGGCGATCGCCAGCATGGTCTCGTTCGAGAGCGAGTCGAGCAGCGTGTTGACGACCCAGTAGCTCGCCTTCTTCTGGCGCAGCACGATCATGTGCAGGTGCGACCCGGAGTAATAGAGGTCGTACGTGCGGCCCTTCAGCTTGCGTTGGAAGCTCCGGTCGGAGAGCGCGGGCGGGTCGTCCCAGTTCGTCTGCTGGATGCCCCAGTACTCCGTCGCGCCCGTCCGGTAGACCATCCGCACGGCCTCCTTGCCCCGCGCGATCTTGTAGGCGCGGACGAACTGCTCGTAGTCGGGCGCCGAGCTGTGCTCCAGGACCGTGGGCACCATCAGCGGGAAGCCGGCCTTGACCCGGACCTCGCGCAGCGACGACGCAGCGGACGCGTCGTAGCGGACGTACGCGGGCTGCCGCTTGAGGACCGACTCGCGGCGCGGCTTCGGGATCTCGCCGTGGAAGGTGGTGCCGACGACCACGAGCAGCGACGAGTTGGGGGCGAGACCCCGGAGCACCGGGCTTGCCGGCAGCCGCGCGACGTCGGCCGGCTGCAGGAGGTTCTGCATCGCCTTCGCCGCAGCCTGCGCGCGCTTCGCGCGCGGGTCGTAGTAGACCTTCGTGTGGAAGTAGTCCTGCGTCGGGGCATTGGCCGTCGCGTTCCCTGGCGGCGGCACGATCACGTAGCCGTGGTCGCGCGCCAGCTGATACGCCGCGTTCGACGCCGAGCCGGCGACGCCGTTCCCGTTCAGCACCGTCACCGTCGTCTCGCTCGGCTTCGGCGCTTTTGTCCTGAGCCGGATCCCCTGCGCGGCCGCCTGCGCCTTTCTGGGCGCGTCGACATCCGGGTCGACGAAGTCCTGGATCGCCGACTGGATGGCGTCGGGCGAGGCGAGCAGGTCGAACGACGCGTTCTGCTGGATGTTCTGGAGCTTCGCCTGGAAGAAGTGGCCCGGCGGCAGGTCGTAGGCGAAGAGCGCGTAGCGGAGAACGGTCTTGTCGTCGAGCGCCTTGCCGCCCCCCGCGCCCACCTCGACGTTCTTCGTCACGGCGGAGATGAGGCCGGGCAGCTTCAAGGGGGAGATCGACTGCGAGACGCCCTGCTTGAACGCCTTCACGAACTCCTGCTGCCGTGCGAGCCGGTAGAGGTCCGAGTCGGTGTGCCGGTAACGGACGAAGTCGAGTGCCTGCTGGCCGTTCAGCCTCTGGTAGCCCGGCTGCAGGTTGATCGTGGCGTACCCGGACGGGCCCGAGACGTTGTTGAAGTACTTCCGGTCGATGTCCATCCAGACGCCGTGCATCTTGTTGACGATCGACTTGAAGCCGTGGAAGTCGACCGTGATCAGGTAGTTGATCGGGAGGCCGGTCAGGTCCTTGACGGTCTGGAGCACGCCCTGGGGGCCGCACGCGGGCCAGGCGCCGTTGATCCGTGAATGGAAGGTGCGATCGGGTGTCGACTTCGTCCCAGGACAGTGGATCTGGACGTAGAGGTCGCGCGGGAACGAGATCAGCGAGATCGTCTTCGTGGCCGGGTCTGCCCGCACGAGCATGATCGTGTCCGAGCGCGACTCCGCTGCGCTCGTGTGGTCGACGCCGAGCCGCTTGTCGTAGCCGACGATCAGCGCGACTGCGGCGTGGCCCGGCAGCGTCACGTCGAGCCGCTTCGCCGCAGCCTTCACCGCCGGCGTGTGCGCCCGCACGTCCGCGACGCTCTGGTGGAAGTAGAGGAACGCGCCGCCGGCGATGCCGCCGGTCACCGAGACGACGGCGGCGAGGGTCCAGAACATGAACCGCCAGAGGATCTGCAGGCCGCTGCGCCGCGTGGGCGGCGGTTGGCGGTACGTCCGAACGGGCGTCAGAACGCCCGGCGGAAAGACCGCGCGGACGCTGCCGTTCCCGTTCAGGGCCGCGCCGCGGCCCATGCCTCTCTTGAGTGTTGTACGCATCCGGCAAACAGGAGGCGCCTCTCGAAGAGGCGCCTGCCGCGGACAAGGATAGCCGACGTCCCGGCGGGCCCGGCCTCGTGCGAGATGGCGTCCTAGCGCAGGACGGCGGCCGCGAGGATCTCGGCGGCGAGCGCCAGTAGGAGCAGCTTCCCGGTCACGGGCGCAGCCTAGGGTTGGTCCGGATGCGTTTCTATCCCCCGTCTGCGAGATTCGGCCGTAGCCAGCGCTCCGCCTGCTCGAGCGGCATCTCCTTGCGGGCCGCGTAGTCCGCCAGTTGGTCGCGCGCGATCCGCCCGACGGCGAAGTACTTCGCGTGCGGGTGGTGGATGTAAAGGCCGCTGACCGCCGCGGCCGGAGTCATCGCAAAGTGCTCGGTCAGGGCGAGGCCGGCCCGGTCGGCCTCGAGGAGCTCGAACAGCGTGCCCTTCTCCGAGTGGTCCGGCGAGGCCGGATACCCGAACGCCGGCCGGATGCCGCGGAACCGCTCGGCAAGCAGCTCGTCGGAGCCGAGGCTCTCGTCCGGCGCGTACCACTCGCGGCGCGCCTGCTGGTGGAGCCACTCCGCGAACGCCTCGGCGAAGCGGTCCGCGAGCGCCTTGACCATGATCGCCTCGTAATCGTCGTGCTCCCCCTCGTAGCGGGCCGCGAGCTCCGCGGCTCCGTGGACGGCGACGGCGAACGCTCCCGCGGAGTCGTCGTCCGGGGCGACGTAGTCGGCGAGGCAGCGGTTCGGGCGGGAGTCGCCCCAGGCCGACTGCTGCCGGAGCATCGGGAAGCGCGTCTCGCCGAGCACGAGGTCGTCGCCCTCGGCCCGCGCGGGCCAGAAGCCGTAGACGCCTCGTGCCTGCAGCGAGCCGTCGCGGACGATCTCGTCGAGCAGCATCTGCGCGTCGTCGTACAGCTCGCGCGCCTCCGGTCGGTCGAGGATCGCCGGGAAGCGGCCCTTCAGCTCCCAGGCGTGGAAGAAGAACTGCCAGTCGACGTAGCCGCGTAGCGTCGCGAGCTCCGGCTCGACGAGGCGCGTGCCCGTGAACGGGGGCTCGGGTCGATCGTCGAAGGCCAGCCGCTCGCGATTCGCCCTCGCGTCGGCGAGCGAGAGCAGCGGACGGCGCTCCTTCTCCGCATGCTGCTCGCGCAGCCGTTCCTGGAGGCGGCGGTTCTCGTCGTCGAGCCCGGTGCGGCGGCCCGGGTCGAGCAGGTCGGAGACGACGCCGACGACACGCGAGGCGTCGAGCACGTGCACCGTCTCGTTCGAGTAGGTGGGCGCGATCCGCACTGCCGTGTGCTGGCGCGACGTCGTCGCGCCGCCGATCAGAAGCGGCAGGTCGAGGCCGCGGCGCTCCATCTCGGACGCAACCGACACCATCTCGTCGAGCGACGGCGTGATCAGGCCCGAGAGCCCGACGACGCTTGCCCCGCGCTCCGCTGCCGTGTCGAGGATCACGTCCGCGGGGACCATCACGCCGAGGTCGATCACCTCGTAGTTGTTGCAGCCGAGCACCACGCCGACGATGTTCTTGCCGATGTCGTGGACGTCGCCTTTCACGGTGGCGAGCACGACCTTGCCTTGCGCCCGCCCGTTGCCGCCCCGCGCCTTCTCCGCCTCCATGTACGGCTCGAGGTACGCGACCGCGCGCTTCATCGCGCGGGCCGACTTCACGACCTGCGGCAGGAACATCTTCCCGGAGCCGAAGAGGTCGCCGACCACCTTCATCCCGTCCATCAGCGCACCTTCGATCACGTCGAGCGGGCGCTCTGCGCGCTGCCGCGCCTCCTCGGTGTCCTCCTCGATGAAATCGACGATCCCGTGCACGAGCGCGTAGGAGAGCCGCTCCTCGACGGGGGCCTCGCGCCACGAGAGGTCGCGCTCGCGCCGGGTCGCCTCACCGTGGACGCGGCCGGCGAGCTCGACGAGGCGCTCCGTCGCGTCCGGACGCCGGTTGAAGATCACGTCCTCGACGTGCTCGAGCACCTCGGGGGCGATGTCCTCGTAGACGACGAGCTGCCCCGCGTTGACGATGCCGAGGTCGAGGCCGGCGCGGATCGCGTGGTACAGGAACGCCGAGTGCATCGCCTCGCGGACGACGTCGTTGCCGCGGAACGAGAAGCTGAGGTTCGAGACGCCGCCGGAGGTGAGCGAGCCGGGGCAGCGCTCCTTGATCAGCGGCAGGCTCTCGATGAACGCGCGTGCGTAGTCGTCGTGCTCCTCGATCCCGGTCGCGACGGCGAGGATGTTCGGATCGAAGATCAGATCCTCGGGCGGGAAGCCCTCTGCCACGAGCAGGTCGTACGCGCGCCCGCAGATCTCGACCTTGCGCGCGACGGTGTCCGCCTGACCGCGCTCGTCGAACGCCATCACCACCGCGCCGGCGCCGAAGCGGCGGATCGTGCGCGCCTGCTCCAGGAAGGGGGCCTCGCCCTCCTTGAGGGAGATCGAGTTGACGACGCCCTTGCCCTGGACGCATCGGAGCCCCGCCTCGATGGCGGACCAGCGGGACGAGTCGATCATGATCGGGATGCGCGCGACCTCGGGCTCGGTCGCGATCACGTTCAGGAACGTCGTCATCGCCTGCGGGCCGTCGAGCAGGTCGGCGTCCATGTTGACGTCCAGCAGGTTCGCGCCGCCGCGAACCTGCTCGAGGGCGACCTCGACAGCGCCCTGGAAGTCGTCGGCCTCGACCAGGCGGCGGAAGCGTGCTGAACCGGTGACGTTCGTGCGCTCGCCGACCATCACGAAGCCGGTGTCGGGGCCGATCTCGAACGGCTCCAGGCCGCTGAAGCGCGGCCGCCGCGGGCGCCCGGGGATTGTACGCGGGGCGCTGTGGCGCACTGCCTCGGCGATCGCCGCCGTGTGCTCCGGGGTCGTGCCGCAGCACCCTCCGACCACGTTGACGAGGCCGTCCTGGGCGAACTCGCGCAGGAACCGGCTCGTGTCGTGGGCGTGCTCGTCGTAGCCGCCGAGCGCGTTCGGCAGCCCGGCGTTCGGGTGGCACGAGACGTAGGTCGTCGCGACGCGCGCCAGCGACTCGAGGAAGGGCCGCATCTCGGTCGCTCCGAGCGAGCAGTTGACGCCGACGATCAGCGGCCGGGCGTGCTCGATCGAGAGCCAGAACGCGTCGGAGCGTCTGCCCGGAGAGGTTGCGGCCGGAGCGGTCGATCGCCGTGAACGAGAGCCACAGCGGAAGGTCGGGTGCTGCGTCCTGCGCCGCCACGATCGCCGCCTTCGCGTTCAGCGTGTCGAAGATCGTCTCGATCAGGAGGAGGTCGACGCCGCCCGTCCGGAGGCCGCGGATCTGCTCCGCATAGGACTCGACGACCTGGTCGAAGGTGGCGGCCCGGTAGGACGGGTCGTCGACCTTGGGGCTGAGCGAGAGCGAGACGTTCAGCGGGCCGACGGAGCCGGCGACGAACCCGCCGTGCTCGTCGGCGACGCGGCGCGCAAGGCGCGCGCCCTCGACGTTCAGGTCGTGGACGGCGTCCTCGAGGGCGTAGTCCGCCTGGCCGATCGACGTCGCCGTGAAGGTGTTCGTGGTCGTGATGTCGCAGCCGGCCTCGAAGTACGCGCGGTGGATCGACTCGACGATGTCGGGGCGTGTGAGGTTGAGCAGGTCGGGGTCGCCGCGAAGGTCGCGCGGATGGTTCGCGAAACGCTCGCCGCGGAAGTCCGCCTCGGAGAGGCCACGGTTCTGGAGCAGCACGCCCCAGGCGCCGTCGAGGACGGCGATGCGCTCGTCGAGGATGCTCCTGAGTCTTGTCGCAGTGTCTGCCAACGTGTTCGCTCCCGCCTGTAGAGGGTCGGGAGCCGCTTGGCCCCGGGCTCTTTAGGCGTTTGGTGACCCGGTCGCCAAGCTGCCGTTCAAAGCTCTCCGGGTGACTCCAAGGCTAGCAGCCGGGCGACAGGGGACAGTCCCCCGTCATGCCGGAATTGGACCATGGCCGACGCCCGAAGGCCCAAGCAACAGTCTGTTACAAGGGAGGAACGGAGCGGCGCAGCGGCCGGGCGTGGCTCAGCCGGAGAAGACGACGCTCTCCGCGTGCTCGATCACCTCGGCGGACGAGGGCGGGGAGAGCAGGAGTTCGATCGTCTCCGCCGCGCGGGGGTCGCCGCTCGCGCGGTAGAGCTCCACGGCCCGCTCCAGGTCGTACTCGGTGCGGCGTAGCTCGACGTCCTCCGTGACCAGCGCCCAGTACGCCCCGGGCCGGCCCTCGTACGGCAGGCCGACGCTCCCCGCGTTGACGAGCCTGCGCCCGGCGAGCTCGCGGTCGTATTGCACGTGCGTGTGCGCCGTGAACACCGTCCGCTCCTCGACGCCGGCGAGGAACTCGCGCACGCGCTCCTCGGGCGTCCGCACCGTGACGCACTCCTCGTCGCTGCGCGGAGATCCATGCGCGAAGCGGATTGCGCCCAGCCGGTCGTGCTCGACGACGACCGTGGGCTCGAAGCCGGTCACGAACGCGACGCCCGCCGCCCCATGCTGTCTCCGCAGCCACTCGGCGCGGTCGCCGTCGTCCTCGCCGAGCGCGCGGTCGGCGTTGCCGCGGACGAAGCGCGCCCGCGGGCGCCACGTCTCGATCAGCTCGAGCGTCTCGCGCGGCAGGGGCCCCCACGTCAGGTCGCCGCAGGAGACGAGCAGATCGACCCGTTCCGCGCCGGCCTCGGCGAGGACCGCCTCGAGCGCCGGCGCGTTGCCGTGCACGTCGGCGATCACGGCCAGGCGCGCCGTCACGGCTCAGTACCCGGCGAAGCCCTGCGCGAGCAGCTGCTCCTCCGGCAGGCCGAGGCCGCCGAGCAGCTCCTTCGTGCCGTCGACCATGCCGGGCGGACCGGCGACGAGGTAGGTGAACCTGCCGCGGTCGTCGCCCAGATGGTCGCGCAGAAACCGCTCATCGATCCGGCGCCGCTCGCCGTCCCAGGACGGGTCCGCCGTCATCGTCGCCACCACGCGCAGGCCCGGCACCCGCGACTCCAGCTCCTCCAGCTCGTCGAGGAACGCCGTCGAGGCCCGGTCGCGATTCGAGTACAGGAGCGTGACGCGGTACGGGAGCTCGCGGTCGGCGATAAAACGCAGCATCGAGCGGAAGACCGTGATCCCGATCCCGCCCGCGACGAAGACGTATTCGCGCTCCGTGTCACCCGGCAGGACGAACGTCCCCTTCGGCTCCTCCACGTCGATCGGGTCGCCGACCTCCAGCTCCGCCAGCCCGCGCTTGAACGCGGTGTCCCGCAGCCGCGTCGCGAGGCCGAGCCTGCCCTCGGTCGGGGAAGTGGCGATCGTGATGTGGCGGCGCGGACCGCGCTCGTCGTCGTAGGGCGGGTCGACGAGCTCGACCCAGAAGTACTGCCCCGGTTGCCAGTCGACTCGCTCGCCGCCGAGGTCGAACGTGACGAAGAGCGTCCCGAGCGCGACCTCGCGCGTCTCCGCGACGCGGGCGCGCATCAGTGCCCGGCCCAGAAGCGGACGTGAATTGCTGGACGGGGCACTAGTCCAGGTGCCCCGAGACGTCGAGCTGGTTCTCGGCGTGCTTGATCCGCTGCTCGAGCTGCCATCGGTCGGCGGTGCTCTCCCCCGCCTCGACGCGCTCGAGCTCGGCCTGCGCCTCCTCGAGCTGCCGCCGCGCGCGCTCGACGTCGATCTCCTTGGCGTTGACGGCGTCGTCGACGAGCGCGATCGCCCGGTCCTGCTCGACCTTGAAGAAGCCCGGCCCGCTCGCGTAGTCGTGCATCTCGGACTCCGAGACGTGCACGTGGATCGCCCCGGCCTTCAGCATGGCCACGAGCGGCGCATGGCGTGCCAGGACGCCGATCTCACCCGCGGCACCCGGGACGACGACCATCTCGATCTCTCCCTCGAACACCGGGCCGTCGGGGGTGACGAGCGAGAGGTCGTACGTCTTGCGCCCGTCCGCCATCAGTGGTTCACGCGATCCTGCTTTCGGATGCCCGGTTCGCGAGCACCAAGCGATGCAAGGACGCAGGGAGCGGCCATAGCGAGAGAGCTATGGCCGCGACTGAGGACGCCGCAGCGCGCCGTGTGATCGCGGGCCGGGCGCCGGAAGGCAGGGTCGCGTGAGCCACTCCTCACGCTGCGGCGCCCGCGAGCTGCTCGCCCTTGGCCACGGCCTGGTCGATCGAGCCGACCATGTAGAACGCCTGCTCGGGCAGGTCGTCGTGCTTGCCGTCGAGAATCTCGCGAAAGCCGGCGATGGTGTCCTCGACCTTCACGTACTGGCCGGGAGTGCCGGTGAACTGCTCCGCCACGAAGTTCGGCTGCGAGAGGAAGCGCTGGATCTTTCGGGCGCGCGACACGGTCAGCCGGTCCTCGTCCGAGAGCTCCTCGATCCCGAGGATTGCGATGATGTCCTGAAGGTCCTTGTAGCGCTGCAGCACGGACTGCACCTCCTGGGCCGTGCGGTAGTGCTCCTCCGAGACGATCCCGGGCTGCAACGCGCGCGAGAACGAATCCAGCGGGTCGATCGCGGGGTAGATGCCCTGCTCGACGAGCGTCCGCGTCAGCACGACCGACGAGTCGAGGTGCGCGAACGTGTTGGCCGGGGCGGGGTCGGTGAGGTCGTCGGCCGGCACGTAGATCGCCTGCACCGAGGTGACCGAGCCGGTCTGTGTCGAGGTGATGCGCTCCTGCAGCTGGCCCATCTCCGTCGCCAGCGTCGGCTGGTAGCCGACGGCGCTCGGCATCCGGCCGAGCAGGGCCGAGACCTCGGAGCCCGCCTGCGTGAAGCGGAAGATGTTGTCGATGAAGAGGAGCACGTCCTGGCCGTCGTCGCGGAAGTACTCCGCCATGGTCAGAGCAGAAAGGCCGACGCGCAGGCGCGCGCCCGGCGGCTCGTTCATCTGCCCGTAGACGAGCGCCACCTTGTCGAGCACGTTCGACTCGGTCATCTCGAGCAGGAGGTCGTTCCCCTCGCGCGTGCGCTCGCCGACGCCCGCGAAGACGGACACGCCGCCGTGCTGCATGGCGACGTTGTGGATCAGCTCCTGGATCAGCACCGTCTTGCCGAGTCCGGCACCGCCGAAGAGGCCGACCTTGCCGCCGCGAATGAACGGCGCGATCAGGTCGACGACCTTCAGGCCGGTCTCGAAGATCTCGACCTTCGCCGACAGGTCGGCGAAGTCGGGCGGGTCGCGGTGGATCGACCAGCGCTCGACGTCGTCCGGAGGAGCCCCCTTGTTGTCCACCGGCTCGCCGATCACGTTCCAGACCCGGCCCGAGCGTCGGCGGTCCGACGGGGACCGTGATCGGGCCGCCCGTGTCGACCACGTCGACGCCGCGCGCGAGGCCGTCCGTGGAGTCCATCGCAACGGCGCGCACCCGATCGTCGCCGATCAGCTGCTGCACCTCGGCGACGAGTGTCCGGTCGCCCAACGGGGATCTCGAGGGCCGTGTTGATCTCCGGCAGCTTCTCGGTGAACACGGCGTCGACCACGACGCCCCTGATCTCGATCACCTTGCCGACGTTGCGGCCGTTCGAACTGGTCTGGTCAGCCATTGGACTCCTGTGCAGGCGGGGGTTGGGCGGTCGGTGGGGAAAGAGACGGACCGCGCCGGAGGCGCGCGCTCACTCTCGCGAGTCTATCGAAGCCCTTTGCGAGGCTGCCCCTTCTACCGCGCTGTTTCGGGCCGCGGTATTCGTTCAGCGCTACCGAGACACGCTCGGCGTGATCGAGGCGTCAGACGTAGGAGCTGGTGAGTGTCGGGGTGCCGAACACAGCGACAGCTTAGTGTCGCCGCACGGTCCTGCGTTGCCGGCTAGACCGACTCGCCCGGGATCTGAAGGCTGCGAGGGATCGGCCCGTGCCCCTGCTGGATCAGCGAGTCGCGGCGCAGCACGCGCAGCGTGTTCGCGTTGTCCTCGTACGCGATCGTCGAAACTGGCGCCGGCAGCGTCGACGGGGTCGCGGAGCCCTGCGTGCGCTCGAGCACGCCGAGCGCGCTGCCGAGCGCTGCAGCCGCGATCACCATCGCTGCGGCGACGCCCGTCTGGAGGCTGCGCAGCGCGCCGGTCGCACGGCGCGGCAGCGCGATCGGGATGGCCGGTCGCTCGGGCTCGACCGCGCGCAGCTCGAGGGTCAGCGCCGCGGTCTCCGCGGCATAGGAGCGGCACTCGACGCAGCGGGAGAGGTGCGCGTCGAGGAGCGCCTGCTCGAGCTCGGAGAGCTCGCCGTCCAGCCGGAGCGAGGCCCACTCGCGCGCGCGGTCGCACAGCTGCCCGATTCTCTCGTTTCCTCTCGATTCACCCATCTACGAGCCTTTGACGGCACAAGTGCCGTGGAGTTAGCGGAGACCTTTCTGCCACCTCGACATCCTGCGCGAGAACACGGTGCTCAGAACACGGTGCTCAGAACAAGGTGTATCGCGTATCGGCAACGACGCCCAGGGCGATGAGCAGGAATCCGACGCTGACGAAGATCGCCGACAGGCTCAGGGACTCCTGCTGCTCGACGGGGCTCGCCCAGCGCAGCATCCTGCCCGGGAGCGGGATGATGAAGCCGGTGCCCTGCTCGCCCTTCTGGCGCACGGGGCCCCGGTTGCCGGCGAAGAAGCCGAGGATGAGGATCGTCGAGCCGACGGAGTAGAAGCCGAGGGACACGGAGCGACTCGCTCCGGCCCCAAAGAGGAGCCCCACCGCGAGCGACAGGAGCGCCGTCCCGACGATGAGCGCAGCCACCAACACCCCGAAGCGGCGCAGGGCCGCTCCCATCAGGCCGTCGCCTGTTCGGCTTCGAGCTCGATCGGTTGCGCAGGGGGCGGCGGCGAGACCGGAGTGCCGTGCTGCCGGACCTCTTCCTCGGTCATCGGCCAGCGCTCGAGCGGGTAGAAGCAGCGCTGCTCATGGCCGGAGCCCGCGGGAAAGAGCTGGGGCATCTCCACGTCGCAATGACCCTCGACGAAGCGCGGGCAGCGCGGGTGGAAGCGGCAGCCGTTCGGCGGGTTGATCGGGTTCGGCACGTCGCCCTCGAGCACGATCCGCTTCCGCTCGATGTCCGGGTTCGGGATCGGCACGGCCGAGAGCAGGGCCCCGGTGTACGGATGCTTCGGCTCGTTGTAGAGCTCGTTCCGCCGGGCCTCCTCGACGATCTGGCCCAGGTACATGACGAGCACCCGGTCCGAGATGTGGCGGACGACGTTCAGGTCGTGCGCGATGAAGATGTACGTCAGCCCGAAGTCGCGCTGCAGGTCCTTGAGCAGGTTGAGGATCTGCGCCTGCACCGACACGTCGAGCGCCGAGACGGGCTCGTCGCAGACGATCAACTTCGGATTGACGGCGAGGGCGCGGGCGACGCCGATGCGCTGGCGCTGGCCGCCGGAGAACTCGTGCGGAAAGCGGTTGTAGTGCTCCGGGTTGAGGCCCACGACCTCGAGCAGCTCCTGCACCCGCCGCTTGATCTCGGCGTCGGTGCCGAGCTTGTGCACCTGCAACGCCTCGGCGACGATGAAGCCCACGCGCTTGCGCGGGTTCAGCGACGCGTACGGGTCCTGGAAGATCATCATCATCTCGCGGCGGAACGGGCGCATCTGCGAGCGCGAGAGCTTGGTGATGTCCTGGCCGCGGAACAGGATCCGGCCGGCCGTGGGGTCGAGCAGGCGCATCACGCAGCGCGCCATGGTCGACTTGCCGCAGCCCGACTCGCCGACGACCCCCAGCGTCTCGCCCTCCTTGACCGTGAAGGTGACGCCGTCGACCGCCTTCACCGAGGCGACTTCCTTCTGGAAGATGATCCCGCGCGTGATCGGGAAGTGCTTCTTCACGTCCTCGACGACGAGCAGGTCGTCGCCGCCGTATGCCTCTGCGCCTGCGACCGTCATCAGTGGCCGACCACGTTAGCTGGCTTCCGCCATCATGCCGGCCAGGAGCTTCTGCGCCTCGCGGTCCTTGGTCTCCTCGTCGAGGTGGCACGCCTGCCGGTGGTTCTCCGAGCCTGACACCGGGGTGAGCGGCGGGTCGACGCTCTTGCAGACGTCCATCACGTACGGGCAGCGCGGATGGAAGCGGCAGCCCTTCGGCGGGTTGAGGAGCGACGGCGGCTGGCCCTGGATCTGGACGAGGCGCTCGACGTCGGCGTCGAGCCGGGGCAGCGAGCCGAGGAGGCCCCACGTGTACGGGTGATGGGGCCGCTTGAAGATCTCCTTGACCGACCCTTCCTCGGCGACCTCGGCCGCGTACATGACGACGACGTCGTCGGCGATCTCGGCGATCACGCCGAGGTCGTGCGTGATCATGATGATCGCGCTGCCGAAGTCCTGCTGCAGCTTCTCGAGCAGGTTCAGGATCTGCGCCTGCGTCGTCACGTCGAGCGCGGTGGTGGGCTCGTCGGCGATCAGCAGGTCAGGGTTGTTGATCAGCGCCATCGCGATCATCACGCGCTGCCGCATGCCGCCGGAGAACTGGTGCGGGTAGTCGTCGATCCGTCGCTCGGCGCGCGGGATGCCGACCGCCTTGAGCAGCTCGACCGCCGTCCGGCGCGCCTGCTTCCCGGAGACGTCGTTGTGGAGCGTGATCGCCTCGATCAGCTGCTTCCCGATCCGGTGCACCGGGTTCAGGCTCGTCATCGGGTCCTGGAAGATCATCGCGATCTCGTTGCCGCGGATCTCCCGCAGCTTGTTCGCGTCCATCGTCAGCAGGTCGTCGCCCTTCCAGAGCGCCTCGCCGGAGGTGATCGTGTTCCGCTTCGCGTTCAGGCCCATGATCGTCAGGCAGGTGACGCTCTTGCCCGAGCCGGACTCGCCGACGATCCCGAGCGTCTGGCCGCGCTCGACGGAGAACGTGACGCCGTCGACGGCCTTGACCACGCCGTCATCCGTCCTGAAGTGGGTCTTCAGGTCCTTGACTTCGAGGAGGGGCACTAGGTGAGCCGGATCCTTGGGTCGATCCAGGCGTAGAGCAGGTCGACGATGAGATTGAAGACGATGATCATGAAGGTCGAGAAGACGACGATGCCCTGGACAGTTGGCAGGTCGACGGTGTCGATCGCCTGGATCACAGTCTTGCCGAGCCCAGGCAGGCCGTAGACCGTCTCCGTGAAGATGGCGCCCCCGAGGCCGATGCCGATGTCCATCCCGAGCATCGTCACGACGGGAAGCATGGCGTTCCGCAGCACGTGCGAGCGCATGACGAGCCATTCCGGCGCGCCCTTCGCACGGGCGGTGCGCACGTAGTCCTCGGTGAGCGCCTCCATCACGTTGGCGCGGATCATCCGGACGTAGATGGCCGCGAAGAGGATCGCGAACGTCGTCCAGGGCAGAATCAAGTGGTACGCCCACTGAACGGGCCCGCCGCAGTCGCCGGACGGGTTGATGAAGTCGCAGTAGCCGGTGATGGGCGTCAGCCCTGCCTTGTAGCCGATGAAGTAGGCGAAGATCAGACCGATCCAGACGGGATGCGCGCTGATCCCGATCAAGACGAACACCATGGCTAATCGGTCGAGCAGCGAGCGCGGGCGCAGCGCCGAGAGGATTCCGATCGGCACCGCGAGCGCCATCCAGAAGATGACGCCGCCGAAGAGAAGCGACGCGGTCACCGGCGCGGCCTCGGCGATCACGTGGTTGACGCTCTGCCTGTTCGTGAACGAGCGGCCGAGGTTGGGTTGCTTGACGCCCACCGGGTGGAACCCGACCGGCAGCAGCCGGCCGAGGAACTTGCCGTACTGGATGTAGACCGGCCGGTTCGTCCCGAGGAACTTGGCGGCGCGGTCCACGCACTCCTGCGTCGCGCGCTGGCCGCACGCCTGACGCGCGGGATTCGCCGGGATGATGAAGAAGATGACGTAGGTGACCATCGTGACGGCGATGAAGAGCACGACCGCCCACAGAAGTCGCCTGACGAGGTACCGGAACATCGCGCGGGAGATTACCTGTTCGTTTGTTGAGAGTGGGTTGAGAACGGCGGGCCGTGAAGACTGACCGGGGCGCCGAACCTGCGAGAGATTCGACGCCCCGATCGACGATCCGTTAGTCCCGTTCGACTACTTCAGGCAGAGAGCCGCCAGGTCGACCGAGTAGATCGGGTTGAACGTGAAGCAGCCCACGCGCTTCGAGACCAGGATGCGGTCGTTGAAGTTGTGGGTCGGGAGCCCAGGGGGCCGCGTTCTTCATGAGGTCGACGTCGAGGTTGCCGTACGCCGTGTAGCGCGCAGCACCCGCGAGCTTCGCCGCCGCGTCCATCTTCTTGTTGTACGCGGGGTCGTTGAAGTACGCGACGTTGTTGTTGTTCGAGTCGTGGATGTTCTTGCCGTTGAGCAGCACGTCGATGAAGTCGAACGGATCGGCGTAGTCGGCGATCCAGCCTTCACCGGTGATGTCGAACGGCTCGCCGCGGGTGCCTTCCTTCTGGATCTGCACCGCGCGTGCGAACTGCTTGATCTCGACGTCGAGGCCGATCTGCTTCAGGTCGAACTGAAGGATCTGCGCCCGCGCGACGTTCACTGCCGCGGTCGAGGTGTAGTAGACGACCTTGCCGTCCTTCGTGTGACCCGTGCGCCAGCTTCTTTGCGAACGTGAAGTTCGGCGCCTTGAGCGGGTAGAGGTCGGCGTCGCGGAACCCGGCCATGCCCGGAGGCAGGATCTGGTCGGTCCGCTTCCCTGCCAGGTAGCCGCCCTGGTTGAGCCAGGCCTTGCGGTCGACCGCAAAGCCGATCGCCCGCTTCAGCGGCACGTTGTTCTGGAAGAGCGGCCGGTTGTGGTTGAACGCCAGGTAGGACACGCCGAGCTGCGGCTTGACCCAGAACTGGCCCTTGTTGATCCCGTACTTCTGGGCGACTTCGGAGTACGCGGCCGCGGGGATTCCGCCGGCGGCGTAATCGGTGGCGCCGGACTCCGTGCGCAGGCGAATCGCCTCCTGCGAGTTCCCGATCGTGTAGACGATCTGGTTCACGTTGTGCGGGCGCTTGCCCTTGTAGTTCGGGTTCCGCTTGACCACGATCGACTTGTTCGGCGTGCGGTCCGAGATGTAGTACGGACCGGCGGCCGGCAGCGTCTCGACCCCGTTCGGGTCGATCGGCAGGTTCGTCGGGATCGCGCAGAAGAACGGCATCGCGATCCGGGCGAGGAAGTCAGGCGCGGCCTGGGTCAGGTTGATGACCAGGTGGTTGCCGTTGACCTTCACGCCGGAGACGTTCGAGGCCTTGCCGTCGATGACAGCCTGAGCGCCGGCGATGTCCGAGATGAACGGCGTCGACGGGGACTGCATCTTCGGGTTGGCGTTACGGTTGATCGCGTAGGCGAAGTTCGCAGGCGTGACCTTCGCGCCGTTCGAGAACTTCGTGAACGACGCGTTGACCGTGAAGTCGTACGTCTTGCCGTTGTTCGAGACCTTCGGGAATCCAGCCGCAGCCTCCGGAGCGAGCTGAGAGCCCTTGGCGCCGTTGGCGTCCGGGTAGTTCATCAGCTTCAGGCAGGTGCTGTACTCGAGCTCCCAACCGGTCGAGAGGTAGTCGAGCGATGGATCGGTGTAGTCGACGTCGGTGAAGAGATCGACGTTGAGCGTGCCACCCGTCGCGAGCCCCTTGCTCACCTTGGCCGGCGATGCAGAATCCGCCGGCCGGGCAAACCCGGCCGCGAGCAGAAGGCTCGCACCGATCACGACGAACGCGATCGACAAGCTGAGCTTCTTGCTCAACTGCTGCTCCTTTCATGTGGTCGAGCCGCCGGCGTGCCGACGACTCAGGCGCTAACGCATCCTCAGTCGCCTCAGACGAGGCGCGCGCATATTAGTTAGCGGTTCGTGAAGGTGTGTTGAGAAGTGTTGAGCGCCGTCCGGACGGGCTTCCGGAGGCGCCCGAAGCGGCTTGCGGAGCCGGTTGCGGCGATCGGCGCTAGCGCTGCGAGCGGGGGTCGAACGCGTCGCGCAGCCCGTCGCCGAGCAGGTTGAACGCGAGCGTCGTCGCCAGCACCGCGAGGCCCGGCCACACCATCAGCCACGGCTGCGTGGTGTAGAAGTCGGGCGCGCCGGCGAGGAGGTTGCCCCAGCTCGGCGTCGGCAGCTTGATGCCGAGTCCCAGGAACGAGAGGCCGGCCTCGGCGAGCACGTAGCCGGCGACCGCGAGCGTCGAGTAGACGATGATCGGCGCCACGAGGTGGGGCAGCACGTGCGAGCGGATGATCCTCCAGTCGCTTGCACCGACCATGCGGGCGGCCTCGACGAACTCCTTCTCGCGCAGGCTCAGCACGACGGCGCGGATGATGCGCGCCGGGTAGAACCAGCCGAAGATCGAGAAGATCACGACGAGGGTGAAGACGCCCTTGCCGAAGAACCCGCCGAAGGTGATGCTGTCGAGCCGGGGGCCGACGGTCGAGGCGAGGGCGATGATGAAGAGCAGGTACGGGAAGCACATCGTGATCTCGGTGACGCGGGAGATCACGGTGTCGACCGCGCCGCGGTAGTACCCGGCGAGCGAGCCGAGCAGGATCCCGATCGACATGGCGCCGATGGTCGAGAGAACGGCGACCTCGAGCGAGACCTGGGCGCCGTAGAGCAGCCGCAGGAACTCGTCGCGGCCGAGCGTCCCGTCCGCGCCGAGGATGAAGAGCGTCGTCTGGCCGGGATGCAGCACATCGTCGACGCGCGTCATCGGCCCGACCGGGAGGAGGGTCCCCGGGTCGACCGCGGTGAAGTAGAGGTCGTTCGGCCCGTGCCCGAGGATCGCGGCGGCGATCGGCGCGCCGATGAACGCCACGATCACCAGGAAGATCACGAAGATGCCACCGCCGATCGCGACCTTGTCGCGCTTGAGGCGGATCCAGACCTGCTCCCAGTAGCCGCGGGCCTTGACGGCTTCGATTCCCTCGCCGAGCTCGGTGCCCGACTCCGTGGCGACGGCGCCCTGGAGGCCGATGCCGCCGGGGACGAGATCCTTTGTGTCCTGGGTCTTCGCCATGCGGGACGCTGAGCATACCGGCGCCCTCGGCGCCGTTGCAGCTAGAGACGCGGGCGAGGCGGGATCGTTTGTTGCGAGTTTGTTAAGAGCTCGCTAGCCCGTGAGCGCGTCGGCGCCGGCGACGACCTCGAGGATCTCCTGTGTGATCTCCGCCTGGCGTGCACGGTTCATGGCAAGCGTCAGCGAGTCGATCAGCTCGCCGGCCGACTTCGTGGCGTTCCGCATGGCCGTCATCCGCGCGCCCTGCTCCGAGGCGGCGGATTCGAGCAGGGCGCGGTAGATCTCCGTCTCGAGGTAGACCGGCAGCAGCCGGGCCAGGATCTCCTCCGGCTCCGGCTCGTAGATGAAGTCGCCGCGCAGGGCCTGCTGCTGCGCCTCGGCCTCCTCGCCCGCCTCCAGCACGCTCTCCGGGATCGGGAGCACGTCCGTGACCGTGACGCGCTGGACGAGCGGCGAGACGAACGCGTTGTAGACGATCACGACGCGGTCGACTTCGGCCTCCGAGTACAGCTCGGCGAGCCCGTGGGCCATCGCCTGCGCGTTCTCGTAGCGCGGGTTGTCGGAGAATCCGGTCCAGGCCTGTCCGACCGCGTAGCGCCGGAAGCGGAGCGTGGACGCCCCTTTCTTGCCGGCGACGAACCAGGTGACGTCCTTCCCCTCGGCTCGCAACTCGCGCTCGAGCGCGAGCGCGCGGCGGATCACCTGGGCGTTGAAGGCGCCGGCGAGGCCGCGGTCGCCGGTGATCGGGACGATCGCCACGCGCTCCACGTTCTCCCGCCGCTGCAGGAGCGGCAGGTTGCGAAAGGACGCGGCGGCGCGCGCAGTCCCGACCATCAGCTCGGTCATCCGGTCCGCGTACGGCCGCATCGACTCGATGCGCGTCTGCGCCTTGCGCAGCTTCGCGCCGGCGACGAGCTCCATCGCGCGGGTGATCTTGCGCGTGTTGCGGATCGAGCGGATCCGCCGGCCGATGTCCTGGAAGGAAGCCATCTAGTGGGCACTCATGCGGCCGCGGGCTCCAGCTCGCTGCTGGGAGAGAACGCCTTCTTGAACTTCGCGAGCTCCTCGTCCAGCTTCTTCGCCGTCTCGTCGTCGAGGTCGCCCGTCTCGCGGATCGTCTCGAGGACCGTCCCCTCCGCGCGCAGGTGCTCGCGCAGCTCCTCCTGGAAGCGGGGCACGTCCTCGACCGGAATGTCGTCGAGCCAGCCGTTGATGCCGGCGTAGAGCGCGACGACCTGCTCCTCCATCGGCCACGGGGCGTACTGCGGCTGGTTCAGCGTCGCGACCATCCGCTCGCCTCGCGCCAGGGTCTGCTGCGTCGCCTGGTCCAGCTCGGACCCGAACTGGGCGAACGCCTCGAGCTCCCGGAACTGCGCCAGGTCGAGGCGCAGGCGGCCGGCGACCTTCTTCATCGCCTTCGTCTGCGCCGACGAGCCGACGCGGGACACGGAGGTGCCGACGTTGACGGCGGGGCGGATGCCGGAGAAGAAGAGGTCCGACTGGAGGAAGATCTGCCCGTCCGTGATCGAGATCACGTTGGTCGGGATGTACGCCGCGATGTCGCCCGCCTGCGTCTCGATGATCGGCAGGGCGGTCAGCGAGCCGGCGCCCCGCTCGTCCGAGAGCTTCGCGGCGCGCTCGAGCAGGCGCGAATGCAGGTAGAACACGTCGCCGGGGAACGCTTCGCGGCCCGGCGGGCGGCGGAGCAGGAGCGAGAGCTGCCGGTAGGAGTCGGCGTGCTTCGAGAGGTCGTCGTAGACGACGAGCGCGTGCTCGCCCTTGTACATGAAGTACTCGCCCATGGCGGCGCCGGCGAACGGCGCCATCCACTTGATCGGCGCGGCCTCGGCGGCGGGAGCGGTGACGATGGTCGTGTACTCCATCGCGCCCTCGTCCTTCAGCTTCTCGTAGATGCCGGCGACGGTGGAGCCCTTCTGGCCGATGGCGACGTAGATGCACTTCACGTCCTGGCCGCGCTGGTTCAGGATCGTGTCGATCGCGATCGCGGTCTTGCCGGTCTGGCGGTCGCCGATGATCAGCTCGCGCTGGCCGCGGCCGATGTTCGTCATCGCGTCGATCGCCTTGATGCCGGTCTGGAGGGGCTCCTTCACGGGCTGCCGGTCGACGACGCCCGGCGCCTTGAACTCGAGCGGGCGCGTCTCGGTGCTCTCGATGGCGCCCTGCGCGTCGAGCGGGCGGCCGAGCGGGTCGACGACCCGGCCGAGCAGCTGCTCCCCGACGGGCACGCTGACGACGTTGCCGGTGCGCCTGACCGGCTCGCCCTCGGTGACGTGCTCCCAGTCGCCGAAGAGGGCGGCGCCGACGTTGTCCTCCTCGAGGTTCAGGGCGAGGCCGACGACGCCGTGCTCGAGCTCGAGCAGCTCGAGGGCGACGGCGTTCTCGAGGCCGTGGATGCGGGCGATGCCGTCGCCGACCTGGAGGACCGTGCCGACCTCGGCGAGGTCGGTCTCGACGTCGAAGTCGGCGATGCGCTGCTTGAGGATGGACGTGATCTCTTCGGGGCGCAGCTTCACTGGTCAGCTCCTTGCACTGGTGAGTTCCTGACGAAGTCTCTGGAGGCGGCCGCGCACGCTCGCGTCGAGGCGGAGCGAGCCGGCCTGGAGGACGATGCCCCCGATCAGGTCGGGGTCGACCTTGCGGGTCGCCTCCACGGGGCGGCCCGACGCCTGCGTGATCTTCTCGACGATCTGCGCGGCCTCGGGATCCGACAGCTCGTAGGCGGTGGTCAACTCGACGGTGAGCACGCGCTGCTCGGCGGCGACGAGCGCCTCGAGCTCGCGGGCGATCTCCGGCAGCTCGCCCGCGCGGCCCTTCTCGGCGAGCAGGCGGACGAAGTTGCGCATGATCTCGTCGGCGTCGTCGCCGAGCACGTCGACGAGGACTGACGCCTTCACCTCGGGCTCCAGCTCGGGGTTCTCGAGCACGGTGCGGAGCTCGGGGACCTGCTCGACGGCTGCGGCGAGGTCCGCTATCTGCTCCCGCACGGGCTCGACGAGGTTCTTCTCCTGCGTCGCCGCGAAGAGTGCCCGGCGTACATGCGGTGCGCGATCGACACGCTAGGCCCCGCGCTCCAGGACGCTGAAGTCGAGCTCGGCGATCGCCTCGTCGATCAGCCGCCTCTGGTCGGCATCGGTGAGCGCCTTCCGCGTCACCTTCTCGGCCGCGAGGAGCGACAGCTGGGCGACCTCCTCGCGGATCGCGCCGAGCGCCTTGGACGTCTCGGCCCCGATCTGCCGCTTCGTCTCCTCGAGCCGGCGCGCCCTGTCCGCCTCCGTCTCCTCGCGCACGCGCTCCCGCTGCGCGTCGGCGACGTGCCGCGCCTCGGACAGGATCTCCTCCGCGTCCTTGCGGGCGGCGCCGATCAGGGCTCGGTGCTCCTCGACGAGCGCGCGTGCCTCGTCGCGGGCGCGGTCAGCCTCGTCGAGCGACAGGCGGATCCGCTCGCGGCGCTCGTCGATCACCTTCTGGATCGGCCCGAACGCATACCGCTTGAGGACGAAGAAGGTGATCCCGAACGCGACCAGCGTCCAGATCATCAGGCCGGGGACGACCTTGATCAGTGCAGATGAGGCAAGCAGCATCGGCGACGGCTCAGATCAGGACGTAGGCGAGCAGGCCGCCGACGAGGCCGTAGAAGACGACCGCCTCGGTGAGGGCGAAGCCGAGCCACATGATCCCTTGCAGCTCGCCGCGCAGCTCGGGCTGGCGGGCGACCGACTGGATCATGGAGCCGAAGATGTTGCCGATGCCGACGCCGGCTCCGAGCGCGCCGAGGCCGATACCGAGCGCAAGCGCGATCGCCTTGCCGGCGTCGACGCCGTCGGAGGCGGCTGCGACAAGAGTGCCTACCACGTGACTCCTCCTTAGTGTTCCGGCTCGATCGCCGAGCCGATGTAGATGGCGGACAGAGCAGCAAAGATGAAGGCCTGGATCGAGACGACGATCACGACCTCGAAGAGGTAGAAGATCGTCGCGAGCGGCACGGAGATCACCGCGAGGAAGACGTTCTCGAGCACGAAGATCAGGCCGATGAAGGTCAGGATCAGCATGTGGCCGGCGAGCATGTTCGCGAACAGGCGGACGCTCAGCGAGATGAGGCGCATGAACTGGCCCAGCACCTCGAGGACCGCGATGAACACGAGCAGGAAGCCGGCAAGGAGACCGGTCGGCGAGAAGCCTGGCTTCGGGAGCCCGCTCGGGATCCAGCTCTTGAAGTAGCGGATCGGGCCGTTCGCGCGGATGCCCTCGACGTGCGTGAAGACCCATGTCATCAGGGCGAGCGCAAGGGTGACGGAGATCGACGCGGTCGCCGCGTAGATGCCGAATACCGGCAGCCCGTGCCACTTCTCGTCCGTAATCGGGAGCGGGATGAAGCCGAGCATGTTCACCACCCAGATGAAGAGCATCAGGCTTGCGACGTAGGGAAACCACCTGCCGATCGCCTTCGTGGGCAGGCCCTGCTCGGCCACCTGCGTCTGGGCGATCTCGTAGACCATCTCCCCCACCGTCTGCCGCCGGCTGGGCTCGCTCCGGAGGCGGAACCGCATCAGGAAGATCCCGAGCAGACAGGTCAGAAGCGCCCCGAGGAACAGGTACACGACGGCCTTGTTGATCGAGAGATTGAGCGGGCCGAGGTGGATGGGGATCCAGTCGTGAAGCTCGAACTCGTCCTCGGGATGGAACTCGCCCTTCGCCGACGCGGACGCGGGGACGGCGAGCACGACCAGGGTCGTCACGATGCCGACGAAGCGCCTCACGCGGTCCGGTTCCCGAAGTACGTCAGCAGCGAGAGGGAGAGCTCGACCGTGTACGCGAGCGCGTAGACGAGAGCCGCGGCGACGCCCAGCGAGGCGTCGGAGACCGCGACTGCGAACACGACCACCATCACGGCGATCGCCCTGAACATCATTCCGAAGGCCACCACTCCCGAGGCGGCGAGATTACCGGCCCCGGTGCGAAGGCGCGCCAACAACAGTCCGAAGGCCTGGCTGCCGACCCAGAGGACGGCTCCCAGCGCCCACCCGCTGACGCGCCAGCCGGCCAGCAGGAAGACAGGCAGCGCGAACGCGACAACGAGGCCTGCGGCGGCCACGGGCAGCAGCTTCGGGGGCGCGGGGCGCGGCTGGAGCGTCGCCGCTCTCACGAGAGCGCGCTCCGATAGCGGCGGTAGACGCCGAAGATCCCGGCGGGGATGCCGACCAGGATTCCGATCAGGAAACCGATCCCGGCCGACCCGGCAGCCCAGCCGAGCAGGAGCCCGACTACCGCGATCGCGCCCGTGTAGCCGACCAGGACCATGCCTGCGCCGGCGAGCGGCAGCGAGGGGCGCGTCTCGTCCATGCGGCGTGAGCATACCAACCGAGACGCCCGAGCTTGTAACAGGCCAAACCCCTTGTCTCCATGGAATCCGTGCTCGCTTGTAAGCTCCGCGGATGCAGGTCGAGCGCTGGGGAAACGGGCCTCGGGTGGTGCTCGTGCACGGCAGCGTCGGCAACGGCAGCTCGAGCTGGACCCCGCTGCGGGCGCTTGCAGACCGCTACCAGCTCGTCGTCCTGAACCGGCCAGGCTTCCCGCCGAACCCGCCGGACGAGCGGGTCGACTTCGAGGAGCATGGGACGCTCGTGGCCGGGCTGCTCGAGCCGGGCGACCATCTCGTCGGCCATTCCTACGGGGGCGTCGTTTGCCTCTACGCGGCGGCAGCTCGCCCGGACGCCCTCCGCTCGCTGACGCTCGTGGAGCCGCCGGCGACGCGCCTCGCGCTCGATCGGCCGGCGGTGGCCGAGTTCGCAGAGGGCGCCGAGTGGTTCTGGTCGCACGGGCCGGACGATCCGCGGCTCTTCCTGGCAGCCTTTCTGGAGCGCGTGGGTTCCGGCTCGGGCTCGCTCCCGGACCCGCTCCCGCCCGAGCTCGAGCAGGGCGCGCGGACGCTCATGTTGGAGCGCGGGCCCTGGGAGGCGGATCCGCCGCTCGCGGCGATCGCCGCGGCGCCCTTCCCGAAGCTCGTCGTCTCGGGCGGCCACAGCGAGGCCTTCGAGGCGATCTGCGACGAACTGGAACGCCGGCTGGGCGCGGAGCGCGCGACCTGCCCCGGTGCGGGCCACTCGATCCAGCGGGCCCCCGGGTTCGCAGAGCTCATTGGTGCTTTCCTCGACCGGACCTAGGTCCAGGCCTCGGTGGCGTAGGCGCCGCGCCTCCTGTCCGCCCGACGCGGATGCCTGACGCCGTCGTCATCGGCGCGGGGCCGAACGGCCTCGTCGCCGCCAACCACCTCGCAGACGCGGGCTGGAGCGTGAGCGTCTTCGAGGCGGAGAACGAGCCCGGCGGCGCCGTCAGGTCGGAGGAGCTCGTCGAGCCCGGCTTCGTCAACGACGTCTGCTCGGCCTTCTACCCGCTCGCGGCCGCCTCACCGGCGATCCAGGCTCTCGAGCTCGAGCGCTGGGGGTTGCGCTGGCGGCGCGGCCGGTACGCGCTGGCGCATCCCGGGACGGACGGGTCCGCCGCGGTGCTCTCGCGCGACCTCGACGCCACGGCGACCTCGCTCGACGGATTCGCGCCGGGCGACGGCGACGCGTGGCGCGCGCTCTACCGTGTCTGGCGGCGGGCAGCGCCCGCGCTCCTCGACGCAATGGTGACGCCGATGCCGCCGCTGCGCGGCGTCGCGAGGCTCGCCGCGACGCCGCAGCTTCTGGAGCCCGCGCTGCTCCCGGTCGCGAGCCTGGTCCGGCGACGCTTTCGCGGCGTCGGCGCGGCACGGCTGCTGATCGGCAACGCGCTCCACACGGATGTGCCGCCCGGCTCTGCCGGCAGCGGCTTCTTCGGCTGGCTGCTGACGGCACTCGGCCAGGACGTCGGCTTCCCGTTCCCCGAGGGCGGCGCGGGCCGGCTCGCCGACGCACTCGTGCGCCGGCTCGAGGCGAAGGGAGGCACCGTCACGAGCGGCAGCCGGGTCGAGCGCATCCTGCTCCGGCGGGGCGCCGCAATCGGCGTGCGACTGGCGGACGGGGTGGAGGTCGGTGCCGGACGGGCCGTCCTGGCGGACGTCGACGCTCCTTCGCTCTACCTCCGCCTCGTCGGGCCGGAGCGGCTGCCGGCCGGGATCCGCTTCGGCCTGCGGCGGTTCTGCTGGGATCCGGCGGCGTTCAAGCTGGACTGGACGCTCGACGGGACGGTGCCGTGGGCCGCCGAGGAGGCGCGGCAGTCACCCGTCGTCCACCTCGGCGCCGACTCGCCCGGCGAGCTCCGCGTCTGGTCGGCGGAGCTCCGGGCCGGGCGCGTCCCCGAGAGGCCGTTTCTCGTCTTCGGCCAGTACGCGCTCGCCGATCCGACCCGCGCGCCGGACGGCACGGAGACCGCCTGGGCGTACACGCGGGTCCCTCGCGGCCTGCCGTGGGACGGCCAAGAGGCGGAACGGCTCGCCGATCGCGTGGAGCGCCGGATCGAGGACTATGCACCGGGCTTCCGCTCCCTGATCCGGGGCCGACACGTGCTGACGCCGGACGGGCTCGAAGCGCGGGACTCGAACCTCGCCGGCGGCTCGCTCAACGGCGGCACGGCGCGCGTCCGTCAGCAGCTGTTCCTTCGCCCCGTCCCGGGCCTCGGCCGGCCGGAGACGCCGTTCGCGCGGCTCTATCTCGCATCGTCGTCGGCCCATCCGGGCGGCGGCGTGCATGGAGCGTGCGGCGCGATCGCGGCGCGCGCCGCGCTGAACTCGATGCGATCTCGAAATGTCGCACTGCTGGCCGGCGCCGCCGCGGTCGTCGCGGTCGTCGCGGTCCTGCAGCGTTGAGCCTCGAGTGCGGCCGCCAGGAGGGTTTGGCGAAATGACGTCTTTGCCACCGAGCGACATTCCGCCAAACCCTCCTAGGCCGACCGGCGCTGCCGCGCCTCGTCTTCCCGCCGGCGGATCACCGGGTTGCCGAGCTTGACGATCTCCAGCAGGTAGACGATCACGACCGAGACGGCGATCGCCGCGACGCCGATCAGCACGTCGGCGAAGGTCGGCCAGAAGCGCCAGTCGCCATGTGGCCGCGGGTGGACGAACCGCGTCGCGAGCGCCGCGCCCGCGAGCGCCACGCACCAGGCGTACATCGTCAGCACCGCGCGGCGCTGCGAAAAGCCGATGTCGAGGAACCGGTGGTGCAGATGCGTCCGGTCGGCGGTCCACACGGGGTGCCGGTACTTGAGCCGCTTCGCGACGACGAACGAGGTGTCGAGGATCGGGATCGCCAGCACGAGGAGCGGCAGCAGAAGGGTCACGAACGCCGCCGTCTTCAGGAGGCCCTGGATGGAGATCGTCGCGAGCGTGAAGCCGAGCAGCAGCGCCCCGGAGTCGCCCATGAAGATTCGCGCCGGGTAGAAGTTGTGCCGCAGGAAGCCGAGCGAGGCGCCGAAGACGATCGCCGCGAGGATCGCCGGCGCCGGCTTCCCGAGCGAGAGCGCGATCGCCGAGAAGGTGAAGCCGGAGATCGCGCAGACGCCCGCGGCGAGGCCGTCCAGCCCGTCGAGGAAGTTGACCATGTTCATGATCGCGATGATCCAGAGCCACGACGCCGGCATCCCGATCCAGGCCGGCAGCTCGTGGACGCCGACAAAGGGGAACGTGAAGCGGTCGACCCAGATCCCCGCCGAGACCGGGATCGCCGCGGCGATCCCCTGGCCTCCGAGCTTCTCCCACCAGCGCAGCCCCCGGAAGTCGTCGATCGCCCCCACGGTCGTGGCCACGGCCATGCCGAGCAGCAGCCCCCGCGTCTCCTTGCTGAAGTCGAGAAACGCGAGTGCGGGGACGAAGATCCCGAAGAAGAGCGCGAGCCCGCCCAGCCGTGGAACGGTGCGCAGATTTGCGCGACGCGCACCAGGGCGGTCGACGACGCCGAGCAGCCGCGCCATCCCGCCGACTGCGGGCGTGAGCAGGATCACGATCACGCAGGCGAGTACGGCGCCGTAGATGACCTCGGGATGGATGCGGAGCTGGTGCCACATCCGCGTCTACTTCGTTCCGTAGAGACGGTCGCCCGCGTCGCCGAGCCCCGGGACGATGTAGCCCTTCTCGTTCAGGTGGCTGTCGATCGAGGCGACGACGATCCGCACGTCGGGATGCTCTTCCGTGATGTGGGCGATCCCCTCGGGCGCGGCGATCAGCGCGATCAATCGCACGGAGCCGGCGCCGGCCTCCTTGACGATCTTCACTGCGGCTGCGGTCGAATTGCCGGTCGCGAGCATGGGGTCGAGCAGGATCACGTCGCGCTCGGCGATGTCGGCCGGCAGCTTCACGTAGTACTCGACGGGCTCGAGCGTCTCCTCGTTCCGGTAGAGCCCGATGAAGCCGACGCGCGCGACCGGGATCAGCGAGAGGACCCCGTCCAGCATGCCGATGCCCGCGCGGAGGATCGGGCAGACCGCGACCTTCTTACCCGGAATGCGCTGCGCTCGGGTCTGCTCGAGCGGCGTCTCCACGTCGACCTCCTCGACGGCGAGGTCCTTCGTCGCCTCGTACGTGAGCAGCAGCGTCAGCTCGTTGACGAGCTGGCGGAACCGCTGCGTATCGGTCTCCACGTCCCGCAGCAGCCCGAGCTTGTGCTGCACCAGCGGATGGCGGACCTCGGTGACGGTGCTCTCGGCGGTGCTCACGCGTTGTAGGCGGTGAACCCGCGGAAGCCCGGATACAGCGGGCGCCGCTCGCAGAGCGCGAGCGAGCGCGCTGCGAGAGCCTCGACATCGGCCTCGTCCGCAAGTGCTTCGACCATGATGCGGGCGACCTCGCGGAAGTCCTCCTCGACGAAGCCGCGCATGGTCGCGGCCGGCGTCCCGATCCGGACGCCCGAGGCGACAGTCGGCGGCCGCTCGTCGAACGGGACCGTGTTGCGGTTGACGGTCATCTTCACGTCGTGGAGGCGCTCCTCCGCGTCCTTGCCCGTCCACTTGGTGCTGCGCAGGTCGAGCTGGAGCAGGTGCGTGTCGGTGCCGCCGGTGAGCACGTCCAGCCCACCTGCCTGCAGCTCGTCGGCGAGCGAGTCGGCGTTGGCGCGCACCTGCGTCTGGTACTCGCGGAACGCGTCGGTCCCGGCGATCCTGAAGCAGGTGGCCTTCGCGGCGATGGTGTGCATCAGCGGGCCGCCCTGCATGCCGGGGAAGACTGCGCGGTCGACGGCCGAGGCCTGCTCCTCGCGGCAGAGGATGAATCCGGCCCGGGGGCCCGCCAGGGTCTTGTGCGTCGTCGAGGTGACGAAGTCGCAGTGCGGGACCGGGTTCGGGTGCAGGCCGGCGGCGACGAGCCCGGCGAAGTGGGCCATGTCGCAGAGCAGCAGCGCCCCGACCTCGTCGGCGATCTCGCGGAAGCGGTCGGCCTCGACGGTGCGGGGATAGGCCGAGCCGCCGCAGACGATCAGCTTCGGGCGGTGCTCCTTGGCTTGCCGGAGCACCTCGTCGTAGTCGACCACGTTCGTCTCGCGGGAGACGCCGTAGTGGGCGATCGTGTACAGCCGGCCGGAGAAGTTGACCTTCAGGCCGTGCGTCAGGTGGCCGCCGTGCGCGAGCTCGAGCGAGAGAATCGTGTCGCCGGGCTGCAGCGCAGCCATGTAGACCGCCATGTTCGTCTGCGCTCCGGCGTGCGCCTGCACGTTGGCGTGATCGGCGCCGAAGAGGGACTTCGCCCGGTCGATCGCGAGCGTCTCGATCTCGTCCACGACCTCGCAACCGCCGTAGTACCGCTTCCCCGGGTAGCCCTCGGCGTACTTGTTGGTCGGCACGGAGCCGACCGCCTCCAGCACGGACGGCCACGTGAAGTTCTCGGACGCGATCAGCTCGATCTGGCCGCGCTGCCGCTCGAGCTCCTGCGTCAGCAGCGAGGCGATCTCGGGATCGACGTCCGTGAGGCCCGCCGTGCGGAGCCTGTCCAGGGTTTCTTGTGCGACAGCCATGGCGCTCCTCTCCAGGTTCGGGAGCCATCGTACTGGGCGACGCGGCGGGACGGCCGCTAGGCGAGCGCGGCCGCAGCGCGGTCGATCGCCTCGGCCGCCGGCGCAGCACCTTCGCGCAGCACCCGCGGCTCGTCGTCCGTGAAGTCGATCACCGTCGACGGAGTCCCCGGCAGCGCGCCGCCGTCGACCACGGCCGCAGCGTCGCTGCGGAGGATCTCTGGAACCTCCTCCAGCCGGGCAGGCTCCGGGCCTCCCGGGAGGTTCGCGCTCGTCGCTGCCACGGCCCCCACCGCAGCCAGAACCTGCGCCGCGGGGCCGGCCAGCTCGGGAACGCGGACGCCGATCTTGTCCGGGGTCGCCCCGGTCAGCCAGCGGTAGCGCAGCGCGGGGTTCGCGAGGATCAGGGTGTAGGGGCCGGGCAGCAGTGCCCGCGCGATCAAGCCGGCGCGGCCCCGCAGCTCGGGCACGCATTCGAAGAGCAGCTCGAGGTCGCCTGCGACGAGCGCCGTGGGCTGGGTCTCGGGCCGCCCCTTCAACGTGTAGAGCGCGCGCACGGGCTCCTCGCGGTACGGCGACGCACAGAGCCCGTACACCGTGTCGGTCGGGAGGACGACGACCCTGCCGTTCCTCAGTGCTGCGACTGCATCCTCGACTCCCACTGCGCTTCCACCACCCGGTCCCGGCCTGCGAGGTCGGGCCGAATCGTAATGCTCGCGTAGCCGAGCGAGGCGCAGAGGTCGGCCACCGCCGCGCCTTCGCGCTCGTGGATCTCCAGGACGAGCCAACCCCCCGGAGCGAGGACGCGTGTGGCCGCGGCTGCCAGCGCGACAGTCTGACCGTCGTCGAGGAACGCCTCCCGCGGCTCCCAGTCCCGCACCTCCGGCTCAAGCTCCGCGAGCTCCCCCTCGTGAACGTACGGCGGATTCGA
The DNA here is from genome assembly GCA_963704025.1 of uncultured Actinomycetes bacterium. Taxonomy (GTDB): domain Bacteria; phylum Actinomycetota; class Thermoleophilia; order Gaiellales; family Gaiellaceae; genus CAVPGP01. The sequence continues at coordinate 727,162 of CAVPGP010000002.1, forward strand.
GACGACGAGGTCGTACGGTCCGGCCGGGAGGGCGCCGTTCAGATCTCCCTCGACGAGCCGAACATCGAGCTGCGTTCGCGCGGCGTTCTCGGCTGCGAGCGACAGGGCTTCCCGCGAGCGGTCGAGCGCAGTCACCCGCGCTCCGGGGTGCTCGTCGGCGATCGCGAGCGCGATCGCGCCGGTCCCCGTCCCGACGTCGAGGACCGTCGGGGCCTCCCTGCATGAGAGCCGCGCCAGCGCGACTTCGACCACCACCTCCGTCTCGGGCCGCGGCACGAGCGCGCGCGCGTCCGTCGTGAGCGTCAGCCGTCTGAACCCCCACGCCCCCAGGACGTACGCCAGCGGCTCCCGCCTGCCGCGGCGCTCGACGAGCCCGCGCGCGGTCGCGCGCTCCGCCTCGGTCAGCGGCCGGTCATACTGCGTGTAGAGCTCGAGCCGCGTCAGGCCGAGCGTCTGGGCGAGGATCAGCTCAGCATCGAGGCGCGGGGTCTCGACTCCCTTTCGCTCAAGGTACGCGGTGGCGGCGCGGATGACCTCCTGCAGCGTCACGCGCTCTGCTCGAGCGCCCGGCGGCGGTCCTCCGAGGTGATGGCTTCCGTGAACTCGCCGAGGTCGCCGTCGAGGATCTGGTCGAGTCGATGCACCGTCAGCTTGATCCGGTGATCCGTGAGCCGGTTCTCGGGGAAGTTGTACGTGCGGATCTTCTCGGCGCGCTCGCCGGTGCCGATCTGGGAACGCCGCGCCGCGGACTGCTCGGCCTGCTGCTTCTCGCGCTCGGCCTCGTAGAGGCGCGCGCGGAGGACGCGCAGCGCCTTCTGGCGGTTCTGGAGCTGCGACTTCTCGTCCTGCATCGAGACGACGATGCCGCTCGGCAGATGCGTGATGCGCACGGCGGAGTCGGTCGTGTTGACGCTCTGCCCGCCGGGGCCGGTGGAGCGGTAGACGTCCACCTTCAGGTCCTCGTCCTTGATGTCGACCTCGATGTCCTCGACCTCCGGCATGACCGCAACGGTCGCGGTGGAGGTGTGAATGCGCCCCTGCGACTCCGTCTCGGGCACACGCTGCACACGGTGGGTGCCGCCTTCCCACTTGAACACGGAGTAGGCGCCGTCGCCTTTGACGGCGAAGACGGACTCCTTGACGCCGCCGCCGTCGCTCTCGCTCGTGGCGAGCGGCTCCCACTTGTAGCCGCGTCGCTCGGCGTAGCGGGTGAGCATGCGGACGATGTCGCCGGCCCAGAGCGCCGCCTCGTCGCCGCCCACACCCTGCCGCACCTCGACGATCACGTCCTTCGAGTCGGCCGGGTCGGCGGGCACGAGCGCGAGCTTCAACTCCTCCTCCACGTCGGCGAGCCGCTCCTCGAGCTCGGGCACGAGCTCCTTCAGGTCGGCATCGTCCCGCGCGGCCTCCAGGTCGTCGCGAGTCGAACGCCACTCCTGGGCGAGCTTCCACGGGCCCTCGAGCTCCTTCAGCCGGCGGCCCACCTCGGCCGCCTCCTTGTGATCGTTGTAGACGGCAGGGTCCGACATCCGCTCCTGCGTCTCGCCGTAGGAACGCTCGAGCTCGTCGATCAGGTTGTCGATCGTCGCTGCCATCTCGCTCGCAAGGGTACCGCTGCTTCCGCCGCGGGACGGTCGGGTCGCCGGCCGACGATCGCCTCATCCGGCCTCTGCCAGAGCCCGAGGCTGACCTCGAAGCCACGCACCCGCGGACGCGCGTGTGGCCGGTACGTGGAGTCCACCGCACGGCGCACCAACTCGGCCAGCGAGAGGCCCGTTCGCGTCGCCTCCGCACGGAGAAACGCGTGTTGGCGGTCGGTGAGGGTGATCTGCGTCTTGCGGCTCACGACGAAGGTGTACACAGCCATCACCTCGTCCATTGCAACGATTCGAGCACCGAATCGACACGAATTCACCGAGATATGCTCACCCGGTGAGCGAGCCGATTGCCTCTCGCCCCCGTTTCCCCGGGTACGGCATCGCCCAGGAGCAGGAAGGGATGCTCGACTGGGGCTGGGCGGTCGAGAAGCTCGCGGACTCGCGGAACTACTGGATCTCGACCACCCGCGAGGACGGCCTGCCGCACGCGATGCCCGTCTGGGGCGTCGTCGTCGACGGCGAGCTCTGGTTCGGTACGAGCCCCGCTTCCGTCAAGGGCCGCAACCTCGAGCGCAGCGGCCGGCTCGTCGCTCACACGGAGTCCGGCGACGAGGCTGTGATCCTCGAGGGCACCGTCGACACCCGTGCAGTCACGGGGCAGGTTCGGGACGACTACGAGGCCAAGTACGACTGGCGGCCCGACTCCGAACAGATGTATGTCGTCCGCCCGCGGCGGGCCTTCGCGTGGCGCGAGGCCGACTATCCCAAGAGCGCGACACGCTTCGACTGGCCCGGATAGGGCCGTCCCCCCTATGCCAGCTCGGCCGACTCGAGCTCGACGGTCGTGCCGGCGAGCGCCTTCGAGACGGGGCAGTTCGCCTTGGCGTCCTCGGCGGCCGCGCGGAACTGCCCTTCGGTCAGGCCGGGAACCGTTGCGCGAACCTTGAGCGCCGAGCGCGTAATGCCCTCACCCGGCTGGAACGTGACCGTTGCCGACGTCTCGAGGCGCTCCGGCGGATTGCCGAGCTTCGCGAGCCCGCTCGACAACGCCATCGCGTAGCAGGACGCGTGCGCCGCGGCGATCAGCTCTTCGGGCGACGTCTTCCCGTTCGCATCCTCCGCACGCGACGCCCAGCTGACGTCGAGCGGCGGCAGTGCGCCACTCGTGACGGAGCCGATCTGCCCGCTCCCGCTCATCAGGTCCCCCTGCCAGACGACGTCGGCACGACGATCGGTCGCCATCGGTTCTCCTTTCCTAGGCCATGACTTCGACTTTGCGCTCTGACCCGTCCAAACGGCCCTCGCGCTCGAGAACTTCCCTGAGCGCGCGGATCGACACCTCGAGCTGGTCGAGCGACGGCTCCCGTGTCGTCAGCCGCTGCAGCCACAGCCCCGGCGCCAGCAGCGTCATCAGCACGCGGTTGCCGGTGTGCCTCCCCGCGTAGCGGATCAGCTCGTACGCCAGCCCGGCAATCACGGGGAGGAGCAGGATCCTGGAGGCGATCAGCCAGTACCAGGTCGGACGGCCGAAGAACGCGAAGACGAAGATCGCGATCACCATCACCCAGAGTAGAAACGCAGTGCCGCACCGTGGGTGGATGAGCGAGAAGCGCTGCACCCGCTCCGGCGAGAGGTCCTCGCCTGCCTCGTAGGCATTGATCGCCTTGTGCTCGGCGCCGTGGTACTGGAAGACGCGCCGCAGGTCGGGCAGCAGCGAGATCAGCGACAGATAGAGCACGAAGATGGTCACGCGGATCACGCCCTCGACGATCACGAACCAGCCTGTCGTCTCGATCGGGAGCCAGCTTGTGATCAGCGCGGGCGTCACCTTGAAGAGCGCGACGGCGAAGCCGATCGCGATGGCGAAGGCGAAGAAGAGCTGGCCCCGCGAGAGCTCGGTGTGGATCTCACCCGTCTCCGGGTTCTCCTCCTGCGCGGCGACGTTGGCCGAGATCGCGAGCGCGCGGAAGCCGATCGCCAGCGACTCGCCGAGCGCGACGATGCCGCGGATCACCGGCAGGCGGAAGAGCCTGCTCCGTGCCATCGGCGACCTGATCGTCTCGCAGACCTGGGTGATACCACCGTCGGGCCGGCGCACGGCGACCGCCCAGTTCGAAGGGCCGCGCATCATCACGCCCTCCAGGACCGCCTGGCCCCCGATCGGTGCGCTCACGGGCGGGTTAGGCGCGGGCCTTCTGGGCGCGCTCGAGGCGGCGCTGGAAGCGCTCGACGCGGCCGCCGGTGTCCATCAGCTTCTGCTTGCCCGTGTAGAACGGGTGGCAGTTGGAGCAGATCTCGACGTGCAGCTCGGGCTTGGTCGAACGCGTCGTGAACTCGTTCCCGCAAGAGCAGTGAACGTGCGCCAGGACGTACTCGGGATGGATCTCAGGCTTCATCGCCCGGCCAGAATAGCAACTGCCGTCGATGCCGCCACGTTCCCGCCCGAGACAACAGCCGTGACCGTCGAGCCCCGATCCAGATGCACCCTACCCGCGAGGAGCGCGGCCGTCGCGGCTGCCCCGGCGGGCTCGCACGCGAGCTTGGCGCGCCCGTAGAGAAAGCGAAACGCCTCCTCGATCTCCGGCTCGGTCACGAGCACGGACTCGACGCCGTGCGCCCGGCAGACGGCCAGCGCGTTCGTGCCCACGAAAGGGGCCCCGAGACCGTCCGCGATCGAGGTCGGCTGCACGGGCACGGGCTCACCCGCCTTCAGGCCCTCGTGCAGAGCGGGCGACTTCTCCGGCTCGACGGCGATCACTCGTGCGCGTCCGGCGGCAGCGGCGGCAACGCCTGAGATAAGGCCGCCGCCCCCGACCGGCACCAGGATCGTCGCCGTCTCCGGCGCGTCCTCGAGAATCTCCATCCCGACCGTCCCCTGCCCCGCCTGGACGAGCGGATCGTCGAAGGGATGCACGAGTGTGCGCCCGGTCTCGGCCTGGAGCGCCGCGAGCCGCTCGAACGCCTCGGGGGAGCCTGACGACTCGGTGTCGACCGTCGCGCCGTAGGCGCGGGCGCCGGCGACCTTCTGCTCGCTCGCGCCCTGCCACATGACGACGAGCGCGTCGATCCCCTCCGACGCGGCGGCCCACGCGACCGCCTGGGCGTGGTTGCCTGCGGAGATGGCGATCACGCCCGCCTGCTTCTCCTCGTCCGTGAGCGAGGCGAGCTTCGTCAGCACCCCACGGGGCTTGAACGAGCCCGTGACCTGGAACAGCTCCGCCTTCAGGCGCACGGTCGCGCCGACCTGCTCCGAGAGCGTGCGCGACGTGAAGAGCGGCGTCCGGTGCAGCCGCCCGCCGATCGCCTCGCGGGCGCGCTGGACGTCCTCGAGCGACAGCACGATCCGATCGTACTCGCTGCCGGCTCGGCTACTCGAACGCCACGCTGCGGCACCCGCGCAGGTCGAACACGACCCGCCCGCCGGTCTCGGCGACGCGGATCAGCACCTGCTCGCAGTCGCGGCAGCGGATCACGGCACCCGGCCCGCCGACGTAGACGACGAGCTCGGCGATCTGCCGCTCCGCTCCACAGCCGCCGCACACACTCGAGGCGGTCGTAGGGTCGAACGCGAACACCGTGCCGAGGATGCCTCCGACCGCGTTTCCGTCCAGCGCCTCCATCTCAGCCTCCTGTCGGTCCAAACCGCTCCGTCTTGATCCGCATCGGCTCGTGGCGGAGGTTCGTCAGCCCGACCGCCACCGCCTCGACGAACGACGTCGGCCCGCAAACGAACACGTGCGGCTTCGCGTCCGGCGGGGGGGCCACCTCCCGGAGCAGCTCGGCGTCGACGCGCCTCGCGTACCCGTTCCAGCCCGGGCGGCTGCTCGCGGGTCAGGGTGTGCACGACGCGCAGCCCTTGCTCGGCGAGCCGTTCGAGCTCCTCGCGATAGATGATGTCCTCCAGCGTCCGCCAGGAGCCGAGCAGCGTCGCCTCGATCTCCGCCCCGGCGAGTGCCCAGTGCCGCGCCATCGACATCAGCGGGACGATCCCGGACCCGCCGCCGACCAGGAAGAGCGGCCCTCCCTGCGCCGCCTCCCAGACGAAGTAGCCGCCGATCGGGCCGCGCAGCTCGAACTGCTCGCCCGGCTCGATCTCGCCCGCGAGGTACGGCGACACCTCGCCGTCGTCGAGCCGTTCCACGGTCAGCAAGAGGTGCTCGGCCTTCGGGATCGAGCCGATCGAGTAGGAGCGCTCCGCCTGGTAGCCGTCCTCCGCCGTCAGGCGGACGTCCACGTGCTGGCCGGGGCGGTGGCCCGGCCACCCTTCGACGTCGAGGACGAGGCTCCGGACCCGCGGCGTTTCGTCGACGAGGTCGACGACCCTAGCGGGGAGCCACGTCAGTCGCCCCAGTACCGCTGCTCCTGCCACGGGTCGCCGTAGAGGTGGTAGCCCAGCTCCTCCCAGAACCCCGGTGCGTCCTCCGCGCGCAGCGCGATCCCGCGCACCCACTTCGCGCTCTTCCAGAAATAGAGGTGCGGGACGAGCAGCCGTGCCGGGCCGCCGTGCTCCGGGTCGAGCGGCTCGCCGTCGTAGGCGAAGGCGATCCATGCCTTGCCGCCGATGAGGTCCTCGAGCGGCAGGTTCGTGGTGTAGCCGCCGTCGCAGTAGGCGAGCGCGTACTCGGCGGAAGTCTCGACGCCCTCGAGGATCGTGTCGAGCGAGACGCCCTCCCAGGTCGTATCGAGCTTCGACCACTTCGTCACGCAGTGGACGTCGACCGTCACCTCCTCGGAGGGCAGCGCGCGGAACTCCTCCCAGGTCCACCGCAGGGGCTCGTCGAGCGCGCCAGTCAACGAGAACGTCCAATCCGCGAGCGGCGTCCTCGGCGTCGGACCGGCGGAGAGCACGGGAAAGTCGTCGGTCAGGTACTGGCCCGGCGGGACGCGGTCGCGCGGTCCGTCTCGGCGTGTCCCGTGGAAGCCTCTGGAGACGATCGGTGGCATGGGTCGATTAGTAGCGGACGACGGCCCTATCGTTACACGGAACCTCTCCGCTCCGGCGGGGGTAGTGCGTGGAGTGGTGCTTCTTGCGCTGACACTCCTGCTCGCCGCCGCTCCGGTGCAGATCCCGGTCGCGCCGAATCCCTGCGGCGCCGCGGCCGGCTTCGGGTCGGTGTGGGTCGCGAGCGACTCCGGGACGATCTCGCGGGTCGACCCGCGTTCCGGGTCCGTGCGAAGGCGCGTGCGGGTTGAGAAAGGCGCGTGCTCCGTGACCACCGGCGCAGGCGCGGTCTGGGCGACGAACTACAAGACGTCGTCAGTGCTGAGGATCGATCCGCGCACGTTCAGGGTGCGGAGCGTCCGGACCGGCTCGACGCCGTTCGACGTGGTCGTGGCGGGCGGGAAGGTCTGGTCGACCGCCTGGGGCGACGGGGAGCTCGTGGCGATCGACCCGCGGTCGCTCCGGGTCGTCCGCCGCGTGCAGGTGGGGCCGCACCCGGCAGGGCTGCGGGCGCTGGGCGGCGCGATCTGGGTCGGCTTCGGCCGCGATGCGACCGCGGTCGCCCGCTTCGACCCGGCGACCGGCGAGCTCGCGCGCGTCGAGATCGGCTCCCGCAGCCCGGGCTGGTTCGCGGCCGGGACGCGCGACCTCTGGATCCAGGCGGACGACAACCTGCTCGTCCATCTCGACCCCGTGACGCGGCAGGTCGTCGGCTCCCAGCGGATGGGGCGCACCCTCGCGCAGCCGGCCGCCGCGGCCGACGGGACGATCTGGGTCCCAGACAAAGAGCTCGACACGATCTTCCGGGTCGACCCGGTGACGGGGACGGTGGTCGACTCGTTCCCGGGCGGCGACGGCGCGTTCCACGCGCTCCGCGCGTTCGGCTCGATGTGGGTGACGAGCTATGCAGGCGCGGACGTCTGGCGGTTCGGCGCGGGGTGACGACGCAGACGAGTCGACAGGCGGCTTCCGGGCGCCGGCTCTAGGTGAGCTGGTACTCGGGCCCCGAGCCGCCCTCGGGCGGGGTGAGACGGCCGCCCTTGGCGGTGATCGCGCCGCACTGGACGCAATTCGATGCGGTCACCTGCACCTCGACCGTCTCGCTCGCCTCGTCGCCGGCCCGGATCTCGTAGACCGCCGCGGGGCACATGCGCACCCACATCTGCGCGAGCCGGATCGGGACGTCGGTCTCGACCCGGATGTGGCTCGGCTGGTCGTCGCGCGTGCGGTTGCCCGACGCGAACACCGAGGAGAGCTTGTCGAACGTGAGCGTGCCGTCGGGAGCCGGATAGCGCTTCGCCCGGTCGGTGTGCGTCAGCGGCTGCGCGGCGTCCGGCTCCGTCGGCGCGTCCCTGGGAGGCAGCTTTCCCTTGGTCGCGGTCTGCACCGTCGCGGCCGCGCCGCCCCGGTAGAAGCCGCGCCCGAACGCCTGACGCATGTTGCGCACCTCTTTCAGGTCGCTCGAGATGAAGCTCTCGGCGACCGCTTCGTCGTACGAGGAGAGCGCGCGCAGCGAGGCGCCGCGCTGCAACGCGGCCCACGCGGCGTCGGCCGCGAGCCGCCCCGACTCGACGGCGTAGTGCACGCCCTTCAGCGCGGGCACGTTGACGAAGCCCGCGCCGTCGCCGGTCAGGAGAAGACCGGGGGCGTGCAGCTTCTTCGGCAGCGCGACGAACCCGCCCTCCGGGATCGTCTTCGCGCCCCAGGCGAGGCGCTCGCCGCCGTCGAGGATCTTCCGGATCCGCTTGTGCGTCTTCAGCTCCTGGAGGAGATCGTGCACGGACAGCTCCGAGTCGCGGTAGTCGAGCCCCACGACCATGCCGATCGTCAGCATGTCGTCGCCCATCGGGTAGACGAACGAGCCGCCGAACTCGCGGTAGCGCCTCTGCGGACGCAGCGGCCACCCCATGGTGTGGATGACGCGGTCGAGCGGACGGGCGACCTTCCAGACCTCCTTGACGCCGAGCGCCCAGACCTGCGGGTTCTCGCTCCGCAGCCCGAAGCGCCGCAAGGCGACCCCGCTCAGGTGCCCCTGCGTGCCCTCGGCGAGGACGGTCACGCGGGCGTTGACGTCTGCGCCAGGCTCGAAGTTCGCGCAGCTCCTCCCCGTTTCGGCCACGGCCCTTGTCGCCCGTGCGGACGCCGACGACGCGGCCGTGGTCGACGAGCAGCCGCTCCGCCGCCGTCTCGGGCAGGATCGTCGTCCCTCCCTCCTCGGCCCGCTCGGCGAGCCAGCGTCCGAGCCGCGAGAGGGAGGCGACGTAGTTCCCGTGGTTGCGCATGGTCGGCGGCGTCGGGATCGGCAGCGCCCGCTTCGGCGTCATGAAGTAGACGCTCTCGCGGTCGACGGCTCCGTAGAACGGCATCTCGTCGATCCGTGCGCGGTCTTTGAAGAGACGCCGCAGCGAGCGCGGGTCGACTACGGCGCCCGAGAGCAGGTGCGAGCCGGGCTGCTTGCCCTTCTCGAGCAGCGCCACCGGCACGTCGCCCAGCCGCTCGGCGGTGGCCGGGTCCTCCTCGAGCAGCTGCCCGAGCCGGATCGCCGTCGCGAGCCCGGCCGGGCCGGCGCCGACGATCAGGATCCCGACCTCGATTCGCTCGTCGACGGGGTCGGTCGGCTCGCCGACGTATTCCCGCCAGTCGAACGGCGGCGGGTAGTCGCTGGGGCTGACGCTCACGATCCGCGGCGCTGGCGGACGAGCTCGGCCAGCTTGGGGACGATCGCGTGCAGGTCGCCGACGACGCCGAGGTCGGAGAACTCGAAGATCGGCGCGTTCGGGTCCTTGTTGATCGCCACGATCACGTTCGAGGCCTGCATGCCGACCTTGTGCTGGATCGCGCCGGAGATGCCGAGCGCGACGTAGAGCTTCGGGCGAGACCGTCTTGCCGGTCTGGCCGACCTGCGCCGCGTACGGATACCAGCCCGCGTCGACGACGGCGCGCGTCGCGCCGACGGCGCCGCCCAGCGCCTTCGGCCAGCTCCTCGGCGAGCGCGAAGCCCTCCGGAGCGCCGAGCCCGCGGCCCCCCGCGACGATCACGTCGGCGTCCTCGATCGACGGGCCAGTCGATTCGGCGTGCGCCTGCTCGACCATCGTCGCCTGCGGTCGAGAAGTCCTCGAACGACGGCGCCACGTCCTCGACCTCCGCGGAGCCGCCCGTCTCGACCGGGTCGAACGCGCCGGAGCGGAAGAGCGCCAGCCGCGGCGTCGACGTCCAGCCGACGTCCGCGACACGGAGTCTGCGAGCGCCGGGCGCTTCCCCGTCAGGCCCGCCGTCCGCGGTGACGTCGACGAGGTCCCAGTTGAGGCCGGCGTCGAGCCGCGCGGCGAGCCCGGCGGCGACGTCGGCGGCGAGCACGGACTGCGCGAAGAGCACGTTGTCGAAGCCCTTGTCGTCGCACGAGCTGCGGCGAGCGCGTCGACGCGCGGCTGAGGCAGCGGCGCCTCGAGCGCAGGGTCGTCCACGACGTGGACACGGTCGCCGGCGCCGTGCCTCCCCGCCTCGTCGGCGAGCCCGCTCACGCCCGAGCCGACGATCACGCCGGCGACCTCGCCGCCCGAGCTGGCGGCCTTCGCGAGCACGCCGAGCGAGCCCTTCTGCAGCCTGCCGTCGTGGTGCTCGAGGAAGACGAGCGTCGCTCATACGAGCTTCTTCTCCGCGAGGAAGTCGAGGATCGCCTCGGCCGCGTTGCCGTCGTCCTCGAGCTTCCGCGAGTCACCGCGCGGGCGGCGGATCGGCGAGCGCGAGCACGATCGTCCGCGAGCGCGCCCTCGCCCGCCTCGACCGACCGAGGTCGGCGAGGCTCAGCATGTCGGTCGGCTTCTTCTTCGCGCCCATGATCCCCTTCAGCGACGGATAGCGCGGCTCGTTGATCGCGTCGGAGACGGCGACGACGGCGGGCAACGGCGCCTCGATCACGTCGTAGCCGAACTCGGTCTGGCGCTTGCCGCGCGCCCGGCCGCCCTCGAGCGGTGAGCTCGGCGACCTGCGAGATCGAGCGGCCGGCGCAGCCGGTCGGCGACCGCGGCCCAGAGCACCGCGCCGTCGGCGTCGGACGCCTGCTGCCCGAAGAGGACGAGGTCGGCGCCCTCGCGCTCGAGCGCGGCGGCGAGCACGCGGCGACGTCGCCACGAGATCCGAGCCCGCCGCCGCCGTCGTCGGAGACGAGCACGGCGCGGTCGGCGCCCATGGCGAGCGCCTTCCGCAGCGAGTCCGACGGCCTTCTCCGGGCCCATCGAGACGACGACGACCTCGCCGTCGCCGGCGGCGTCCTTGATCCGCAGCGCCTCCTCGACCGCGTTCGCGTCGAACGGGTTGAGCGCGCCCTCGCCCGAGCGATCGAGGCGCTTCGTGCCGGGGTCGATCCGCCGCGTCGCGGCAGCGTCCGGAACGTGCTTCACGCAGACGGCGATCTTCATCGGGGCGAGACTCTATCCACCGGGACGGCCCCCGTAGCGGGGTAGTGATCCGTCCAGATGCCTGGTAGGGTGCGGCGCTTCGAGCGCGAACCGGAGCCATGATCAGCCACCGGACGACAGCCCGAGGGATCCTCTTCCTCATCTTCGCCGCGACGCTCGCGGCCGCGGCCGCGTCCGCACGCGCAGGGAACCAACCGCCGCGAAAGGCCCCCGTCCAGCCGACCCCGCTCGTCTTCCCGGTCGTCGGGCCGGTCAGCTACGTCGACGACTTCGGCGACCCGCGCCCGGGCGGCCGCCACCAGGGCAACGACCTGATGGCGGCCAAGCGCTCCCTCGCGGTCGCCGCCGAAGGCGGCACGGTCAAGTTCTGGACGACCTCCGCGAACGCCGGCTGCATGCTCTACCTCTACGGCGACAGCGGGACGATGTACCTCTACATCCATCTCAACAACGACCTGACGCTGGGCAACGACAACCGCGGCAAGTGCGTCCCGGGCGTCGCCTTCGCAAAGGGCCTGAAGAGCGGCGACCGGGTCGAGGCCGGACAGCCGGTCGGCTTCGTCGGCGACTCGGGCGACGCCAACGGGATCCACCCGCACCTCCACTTCGAGGTGCACCCCGACGGCGGCTCGGCCGTCGAGTCCCTTCCCGTACCTGAAGAAGGCGGTGCGGCTCCTCTTCTACGAGCCGGAGGGCGTGAAGTTCACGCTCGTGCTCGACGGGACCGTGGTCAAGACCGGCGCGGGGACGCTGACGCTCAAGGTCGACCGGCTCCGTCAGTGGCCGTCGCACCTGCGCCAGTCGAAGGTCAACCGAACGCTGACGCTCTCCGTGCCGGAAGACGCCGTCATCGAGCAGCAGACACCGACCACAGGCATCGAGATGCTCAAAGTGGCGACGCCGCTCGACTCCGCCGTCCCGGGCCAGAGGGTCTCGATCTGGACGACCCCCGCGGAAGCCACCGCGGCCGCGCGTATCGGCGCAGCAAGCGCGATCGCGGCGGCGCGCGTCCTGCTGCGCTAGGAGGGCTTACCGGCCGCTGAAGTTCGGCTCGCGCTTCTCGACGAAGGCGGTCAGGCCCTCCTTCGCGTCCTCGCTCGAGAAGAGCTCTCCGAACCAGCTCGCCTCGCTCTCGAGGTTGGCCTCGTGGTCGCCGCCGTAGGCGCGGTTGACGAGGTCCTTGGCAGTGCGCAACGCGACGGGGCTCTTCGACGCCAGCAGCCTGGCCGTCTCGAGCGCCTTGTCGAGCACCGGGTCGTGCACGGCCTGGACGAGGCCGACGCGGAGCGCCTCCTCGGCGTCCACCAGCCGGCCGGTGAAGATCAGCTCCTTCGCGAAGCCGAGGTTCGTCGCCCGCGCGAGCCGCTGGGTGCCGCCCCACCCCGGGACGATCCCGAGGTTGATCTCCGGCTGGCCGAGCCTGGCGCGGGACGACGCGTAGCGGATGTCGCACGCGAGCGCGAGCTCGCAGCCGCCCCCGAGGGCGAAGCCGTTCACGGCGGCGACGGTCGGCTTGGGCATCGTCTCGAGCAGTCGCCCCGCCTCGTGACCGAGCGCGCCCCATGCCTTCGCCTGCTCGACGTCGAGCCCGCTCATGTACTTGATGTCGGCGCCGGCGACGAACGCCTTCTCGCCCGCGCCTGTCAGAACGACGACCCGCGTCGCCCCGTCGTCGGAGAGCTCGCGCAGCCGGTCGCGCAGCTCGGTGAGGGTCGCCACGTCGAGGGCGTTGAGCGCGTCCTGCCGGTCGACGGTGACGACGGCGACGCCGTCGTCCCTCTCGACGGCCACCGGCACTACGCAGGGACCTTCGCGTTCAGGAAGTCGACGATCTCCGAGGTCGGCGCCCCCGGCGTGAAGACCTCCGCGACGCCCTGCTGCTTCAACTCCGTGACGTCGTCACCGGGGATCGTGCCTCCGACGAGGACGAGCACGTCTTCCGCGCCCTGGTCCTTCAGGAGCTCGAGGATGCGCGGGACGAGGGTCATGTGTGCGCCGGAGAGGATCGAGATGCCGACCGCGTCCGCGTCCTCCTGGATCGCGGTCTCGACGATCTGCTCGGGGGTCTGATGAAGGCCGGTGTAGATGACCTCCATGCCGGCGTCCCGCAAAGCCCGCGCGATGATCTTCGCGCCGCGGTCGTGCCCGTCGAGGCCGGGCTTCGCGATCACCACTCTGATCTTCCTGGCCACCGTATGGGTCAGTATATGAACGTGAAGCTCACAGTCGTCGGGTCCTCACCCGCGTGGCCGAACCCCGGCGGCGCACAGTCCGGCTACCTCGTCCAGACGGACGGGAGGCGGCTGCTTGCTCGACTGCGGGCCGGGCGTGCTCGCGCGGCTGCGCGAGCTCCGAGGCAGCTGGCCGCACGTCGACGCGATCGTCGTCACGCACTGGCATCTCGACCACTGGGGCGACCTCGTTCCGTGGGTCTGGGGAACGCTGGCCGGACCCGGCCGCGACGTATCGAAGGTCGAGCTCTGGCTGCCGCCGGACGGCGAGGAGCGCCTGCGCGACTTCGGCGCGCGGCTCGGCTGGGAGGAGATGTGGGAGTCCGCGTTCACGCTCCGCGAGTACCACGAGCACGAGCCGTTCGAGGCGGCCGGGCTGCTCGTGACCGCGATCCGGCTGCCGCACTACACGCTGACGACCTTCGGGCTGCGCGTCTCGAGCGGCGACCGGACCCTCGCCTACTCGGGCGACACCGGCCCGAGCGAACGGCTGGCGGAGCTCGCGCACGACGCCGATCTCTTTCTCTGCGAGGCGACCCTCGCGCGCGGCGAGCTCGACGGCTACCCGCGCGGTCACCTGGACGCGGAGGAGGCGGTGGCGGCATTCGCGGCCTCGGGGGCAAAGCGCCTCCTGCTCACCCACCGGCCGCGCGAGCTGCCGCTCGACGAAGAGCTCGAGCAGGCCTACGACGGGTTGGAGCTCGAGGTGTAGCTCTCGGGCAGCGGGGGGAGCTCGCGCGAGCGCTGGTAGGCCTTCAGCGCGCGGCGCCCCTCCAGCCAGTTGCGCACGCCGAGCGCGGCCGGGATGACGAGGATCAGCCCGAGGACGCCGAACGGCAGCAGCAGCCAGGTCGCGCTGAGCCTGCCGCGGAACGTCGGCGGCGGCCCCACCGGCTCCGGGTGTCGCTCTGCGACAGGGGTCGATCCGCCGCCGATCCCCTTCGGCACCCAGGCGGCCACCTTCCACGGCGCGTGCTTGCCGCTGCCGGCCTGCTTCATCTCGATCAGAAACGTCTTGATCCCGCCGCCGTCGCCGATCACGGCCACGTCGAACGCGACGTCCCCCTCATACGAGTAGTCGAGGGTCATGTCGTAGATCCCGACCGCCGGGAACGGGATCACCGGGATGTTCCCGGACTGCCACTCCGTGCGGGAGATGCCGCCGCGGAGCTCGCGGGTCGTCATGTCGTAGGCGTCGGCGAGCCGCTTGCGGGCGACGGCCGTCTTGATGAACCGGGCCATCAGCGTCATCACCTCTTGCCGCTGCGGCTTGGTCAGGTGCGCCGCCGGGGGCGCCTTGTAGACCCAGGCGGGCTTGTTCGCCAGCCGGCTCTCGTAGGACTTGCCGGTGTCGCCGATCCAGATTGCGCCGGCGACGGCGGCGCCGGTCGCGGCGAGAGCGCCCCCGGCCCAGGCCAGACGGCGACGGAACCGGTGTGAGCTCAACCGCCCCCGCATCGCCTGCGCGCCCCTGGCGAAGCCCTAGCCGCCGGCTCCGTTGTTGGCGGAGCCGTTCGGAACCTGCGGGCTCCCGCGCGGCACCCAGCCGTTGACCAGCCAGTGCGCCTGATCCCCCTTGCCGACCTTGATCAGCGTCAGGAAGAAGATCTGGGGCTTGATCTTGTAGCCCTTCTTGGGCAGTAGGGCGACCTCGACCAGCGCCTCCTTCGGGTACGAGTAGTCGACCTTCATGGGCGCGAAGTCAATCGCGTCGCCGGGGTAGGGCACGACCGGGATCGCTCCCGTGTTCCACTCCTTCAGCGACATGCCCTGCTTGATCAGCGGGCCGGAGAGCGCGTAGGCGCGCGTCAGGTTCTTCCGCGCGACGGCCGTGAGGATGAACTCCCGGGCGACCTTCTTCGCGTCCGCAGGGAGCTTGACCGTGTCCGGCACCGCGGAGCGATCGTCGGCCGGCTTGTTCGAGAGCGGCGTCTCGACCGACTTGCCCGTGTTGCCGACGAACGCGACCAGGAAGACGATGATCCCGGCGACGAGGACGACGATCGCGGCCCAGAAGATGCGCGACTGGAAGCGTGGTGACTGGAGTCGCGTGCGCAGCGACGACGTCTGGGGCTGAGCGCTCATCTGGCTCAGAGTAGACGACTCGCCGCGGGCCTGTGTTAGCGCGGGATTAAAACCGCGTTACGGCGACGCACGAAGACCGGTTCTCCTGGAAGAGCTGGTTTCTCCTAGAAGACCGGCGTCTCGCGCCAGACGCCCCAGACCTCGCGGAGGGCGTCGCACATCTCGCCCATCGTCACGTAGGCGCGCGAGGCGTCGAGGATGATCGGCATCAGGTTCCGGCCCTCGACGGCCGCAGCGTCCTTGAGCCCTGCCAGCTCGCGCTCCACGACCGCGGAGTCGCGGCTGCCCTTCAGGGCCTTGACGCGCTCGATCTGCTTCGTCTCCAGCTTGGCGTCGATCTTGAGGATCTCCGGTGAGGTGTCCTCGGCCAGCTGGTAGCGGTTGACGCCGACCACGATCCGCTCGCCGCGCTCGACCTCGGACTGGTAGCGGAAGGCGGCTTCGGCGATCTCGCGCTGGAAGAAGTTCTCCTTGATCGCGGGGATCACGCCGCCGAGCTTCTCGATCTGGTCGAAGTACTCGTAGGCCTGACGCTCGAGCTCGTTCGTCAGCTGCTCGACGTGGTACGAGCCGCCGAGCGGGTCGATCGTGTTCACGACACCCGTCTCGTGTGCGATCACCTGCTGAGTGCGCAGCGCGAGCCGGACCGCGTCTTCCGTCGGCAACGCCAGCGCCTCGTCGAACGAGTTCGTGTGCAGCGACTGGGTCCCGCCCAGCACGGCCGCGAGCGCCTCGATCGCCGTGCGGACGATGTTCACCTCCGGCTGCTGAGCGGTCAGCGAGACGCCGGCCGTCTGCGTGTGGAAGCGCATCAGCCACGAGCGCGGGTTCTTCGCCCCGTACTTGTCGCGCAGCTGCGTCGCCCAGATCCGGCGGGCCGCACGGTACTTCGCGATCTCCTCGAAGAAGTCGAGATGCGCGTTGAAGAAGAACGAGAGCCGCGGCGCGAAGTCGTCGACGTCGAGCCCGCGCTCGATGCACGCCTCGACGTACGCGAACCCGTCCGCGAGCGTGAACGCGAGCTCCTGCGCCGCGGTCGAGCCCGCCTCGCGGATGTGGTAGCCGGAGATCGAGATCGGATGCCACAGCGGCATCTCCCGCGCGCACCACTCGACCATGTCGACGACCAGCCGCATCGACGGCTCGGGCGGAAAGATCCACTCCTTCTGCGCGATGTACTCCTTGAGGATGTCCGTCTGGATCGTCCCCCGCAGCGCCGAGGCAGCGGCGCCCTGCTGCTCCCCGACCGCGACGTAGAAGGCGAGCAGCATCGCCGCCGGCGAGTTGATCGTCATCGACGTCGACACCTCGCCGAGCGGGATCCCGGCGAAGAGCGTCTCCATGTCCGCGAGCGAGTCGACGGCGACGCCCTCGCGGCCCACCTCGCCGAGCGAGCGCGGATGATCCGAGTCGTAGCCCATCAGCGTCGGCATGTCGAAGGCGGTCGAGAGCCCCGTCTGGCCGTGGTCGAGCAGATAGCGGAAGCGCTCGTTCGTCTCCTCCGCCGTGCCGAAGCCGGCGAACTGGCGCATCGTCCAGAGCTTGCCGCGGTACATCGACGGGTAGACGCCGCGGGTGAACGGATAGACGCCCGGGATAGCCGAGGTCGCGCTCGTAGTCGACGTCGACCGACTCCGGCGTCGCCAGAGGGCTCGTTCTCGATCCCCGACATGGTCGAGAAGAGCTCGCCCTGCCGCTCGGGCTGTCGCTCGTAGAGCTCCTCGCGCCAGGCGTGCGTCGCGGCTGAGCTCCTGCCGGGGATCCTCGGTCGTGGCCATCGAGCCCATAGTGTAAGAGCGAGCCGCCGACGAGCGCAGAATTCACCCTCGGCTAACCCTCAACCTGAGCGTGATCGCTCGTTCGAGGGCGGACGAAGCCGCGATCGCGGCGTGGAGCCGGCGCTCCCCTGATCGGGGGATCTTTCGCGCCGGCGCTCGATTTGCGCCGCTCGAGCCTGTCGAAACGCCGGTCTTCCGCCGATAGGAACGTCGTCTCCCGCGTGCGGATGCGCATCTGCGCGTGAGAGAGAACGCAAATGGCGAGCAACCCGAAACTGCGGACAGGTTGGCGCTCGGCGAAGGCCGTGCGCGTCGGCATGTCCGGAGGCCTTCGGTCGCCGCTTGCAATCGCCGCGCTTCTCGCGTTCGCCGCAACAGCCGTCTTCGCTGCCTCTCAGCTCGCCAGGCACGGCTCGAAGACGACGACGTCCGCTCCCCGTTTCCTCGCCACCGTGCTCGGCCCGCGCCAGACGGATGCGCCGCTTCGCCGCTCGCTTCCGCACGGCTGGTCGGCCGGCGTCGATCGCAGCGAGGGCTTCGGCGCGTCGGGTCGCGGTAGCCGCTTGACGCTCGCGGTGACGGGCGCCGGTGACGGAAGCTGGAACGGCTTCCGTCACGGCGTCTCCCGGCAAACGCCGTTCGGGCTCCAGACGGTCACCACCTACCCCGGCACGACCGAGGAGTTCCTCACCGTGTCGACGCGGCAGGGCGTCAAGACGTGGCGCTGGGGACTCGGGCTCAGCCGTGAGTTGAAGTTGCGGACGTCGCGAGACGGCCGCGTCTTCGCCGGAACGAGCGCCGAGCCGCAGCGGTTCCAGATCCTCCCGGTCAAGATCCTCGACACGAAAGGACGCGACATCACGCCGCCTGGTGCGCGGTGGAACGTCGCGGAGCGCGACGGCCGGAGCGAGCTGACGCTGCGTGTCGACGACTCGAAGCTGCCGCTCCCCTACGTGATCGACCCGACGATCTCGTTCGACGTCTCGTCGCAGGCGAGCGTTGCGGCCGCTACCAGCCTGACCTGGTCGCACACCGTCGGCACGACGCTCGGAAGCCGGATGCTGGTCGTCGGCGTGGGCGCCGAGTACGCGACGAACACGCAGTGCACCCCGTCGGGCGTGACGTACAACGGCGTGGCGATGACGCTCATCGACCAGCTGCCCTCGTCGACGGGCCCGTCGTACAACTGCGCGAGCCTGTGGTACATGGCGAACCCGCCGACCGGCGCGCACAACGTGGTCGCAACGTTCGCAAACACCGTCGACATCGTCGCCGGCGGCGTCTCGCTCTACCAGGTCTCCCAGAACGCGCCGGACGCGTCGAACAAGTCGACCGCCGGCGCCGGTGCCAACTCGGTCGTGAACCTGACGACCCTCTGGCCGAACACCTGGGTGGTCGACTTCGTCGACAGCGGCCAGAACCTCACCAATGCGCTGACCGCTGCCGCCGGCCAGACGTCCCGCTGGACGCGGGCCGCGCCGGGCGCGGCGTCGACGTCGGGCGGCATGAGCACGAAGCCGGTCGCGTCGGCCGGGGCGACGACGATGACCTGGTCGCAGACCGGGATCAACCGGAGCTCGTCCGTCGCCGCTGCGTTCTCGCCGCTCGATACGAGTGCCCCGACACAGACGCTCACCGTCTCCGAGTCCTCGAGCCTCAGCACCGTAAACGGCACGACGCTCTACTACAACGCCCAGGGGTCGAACTCCGGCAGCTTCACCGTCGACGACGCGGCCGCCGACACCGACTCCGGCGTCGCCAACGTCGCGTTCCCGGCTGTCACCGGGATGACAGGCGGCGGCACGGACACGACCAGCCCGTACTCGACGACCTACAACTGGACGGCGTCGACGAACGCCACCGGCGCCCAAACGGTCGTCGCCACGAACGGACAGGCGCTCACGTCGAACGCGACCTTCACGCTCGTGAACGACACGACGCCGCCGACGGGCGGCGCGCTTACGGCGAACGGCACGGCGGCCTCGGGGGGCGGCACGACGAGCATCAACACGAGCGGCACGATCTCGCTCGTCAAGACCGACTATGCCGAGACGCAGAGCGCGACGGCCTCAGGCCTCCAGGCCAGCACTCTGACGCGGGCCTTCGCGACGTTCAGTAACAACGCGTGCGGGACGTTCGGGGCGCCCACGGCGGTGACGATCACCGGCGGCAACGACGCGGCCGGCCCCTTCTCCGTCGGCTGCTACCAGTACGTGCTCACCGGCAAGGACAACGTGGACAACACCGTCACGCTGACGACGACGGTGAAGGTGTACGGCGCGGCGAACAAGGTCGTCGTCACGAGCTCGACGGGGAATCTGACCTCCGGCACAGCACGGACGCTCACCGCGGAGATCCGCGACGCGAACGACAACCTGCGCACGATGGACAGCTCGACCGTCGTCACGTTCGCCAAGACCGCCGGCACAGGCACCGTGACCGGGCTCTCGACGGCCACCGCTTCGTCCGGCGTCGCTTCGCTGTCCGTCACCGCGGTCCTCGCAGGCTCGATCACGATCACGGCGTCGGCCGGCGCGCTCACGTCGGGCACCACCACGTTCACGATCGTGCCCGGCGCTGCAGATCACCTGACGGTCACGAGCTCGACAGGCAACCTGGCGTCAGGCGCGGCGCGGACGCTGACGGCGGAGGTACGCGACGCCAACAACAACGTCCTGACCACCGACAACGCGACCTCCGTCACGTTCGCCAAGACGGCGGGCGCGGGGACCGTGACCGGGCTCGGCGCGGCCACCGCCTCGAGCGGCGTCGCCTCCAAGGCGGTCACCGGCGCGGTCGCGGGGTCGATCACCGTCACCGCGTCCGCCGCCGGGCTCACCTCCGGGACGACGACGTTCACGATCGTCCCCGGCGCCGCGGATCACCTGACGTTCACGAGCTCGACGGCGAACCTGACCTCGGGCGGAGCGCGCACCCTGACCGCCGAGGTGCGCGACGCCGCGAACAACGTCGTCACGAGCGACAACTCCACCTCGGTGACCTTCGCGAAGACCGCCGGAGCGGGAACGCTCACGGGCCTCGGCGCGGCAACGGCCGCGAGCGGCGTCGCCTCCAAGGCGGTCACGGCCGTGCTCGCCGGCTCGATCACCGTCACCGCCTCCGCCGCCGGCCTCACATCGGGCACGACCACCTTCACGATCGACCCCGGCGCCGCGACCCACGTGACGGTGACGAGCTCGACCGCAAACCTCGCCTCCGGCTCTGCTCGCACCCTGACCGCGGAGGTGAGAGACGCAAACGAGAACGTGCTCACCGCCGACAACTCCACCTCGGTCACCTTCGCGAAGACCGCCGGCGCCGGCACGCTCACCGGCCTCGGCGCGGCAACCGCGGCGAGCGGCGTCGCCTCCAAGGCCGTCACCGGCTCCGTCGCCGGCTCGATCACGATCACGGCCTCGGCCGCCGGCCTCACGTCGGGCACGACCACCTTCACGATCGACCCGGGGCCTGCGGACCACCTCACCTTCACGAGCTCGACCACCAACCTCGCAGCGGGCTCGGCGCGGATGCTCACTGCCGAGGTCCGCGACGCCGCGAACAACGCCGTCACGAGCGACAACTCGACCTCCGTCACGTTCGCGAAGACGGCCGGCACCGGCACCGTCACCGGGCTCGGTGCGGCAACCGCCGCGAGCGGCGTCGCCTCGAAGGCCGTCACCGGCCAGACAGCCGGCTCGATCACGATCACCGCCTCCGCCGCCGGGCTCACGTCCGGCACGAGCACCTTCACCGTCGTCATCGGCCCGGCCGACCACGTCACGGTGACGAGCTCGACGGCCAACCTCGCCTCCGGCGCGGCCCGCACGTTGACCGCGGAGATCCGCGACGCGGGCGACAACCTGATCTCGAGCGACAACTCGACCTTGGTCACGTTCGCGAAGACGGCGGGCGCCGGCACCGTCACCGGGCTCGGCGCCGCAACCGCCGCGTCCGGCATCGCCTCGAAGGCCGTCACCGGCTCCGTCGCCGGCTCGATCACGATCACGGCCTCGGCCGCCGGGCTCACGTCCGGCACGACGACGTTCACGGTCGTGCCGGGCGCCGCGGATCACCTGACGTTCACGAGCTCGACTGCCAACCTGACCTCGGGCGCCGGACGGACGCTTACCGCCGAGGTTCGCGACGCCGCGAACAATGTGCTCACGGGCGACAACTCGACCTCCGTCACGTTTACGAAGACGGCCGGCGCCGGCACGCTCACCGGCCTCGGCGCGGCAACGGCGGCGTCCGGGATCTCCTCCAAGTCGGTCACTGCCGTGCTCGCCGGCTCGATCACCGTGACGGCCTCCGCGGCCGGCCTCACCTCGGGCACGACGACGTTCACGATCGACCCGGGCGCCGCCGACCACCTGGCCGTCACCAGCTCGACGGCGAACCTCGCCTCCGGTGCAGCGCGAACCCTGACCGCCGAGGTGCGCGACGCCGCCAACAACGTCCTCACCGCCGACAGCTCCACCTCAGTCACGTTCGCCAAGACGGCAGGGGCCGGCACGGTCACCGGGCTCGGCGCGGCGACCGCTTCTAGCGGGATCGCCTCCAAGGCCGTCACCGGGCAGACGGCGGGCTCGATCACCGTCACCGCGTCCGCCGCCGGACTGACCTCGGCGACGACGACGTTCACCATCGACCCGGGCGCGGCCGACCACCTCACCATCACCAGCTCGACCGCGAACCTGACCTCGGGGGCCGCACGGACGCTGACCGCCGAGGTTCGCGACGCCGCGAACAACGTGCTCACGAGCGACAACTCGACCTCCGTCACGTTCGCGAAGACGGCCGGCGCCGGCACGCTCACCAGCCTCGGCGCCGCGACCGCCGCGAGCGGGATCGCCTCCAAGGCCGTCACCGGCCAGACGGCGGGCTCGATCACCGTCACCGCCTCTGCGGGCGCGCTCACCTCCGGCACGACGACGTTCACGATCGACCCCGGCGCGGCCGACCACCTCACCATCACCAGCTCGACCGCGAACCTCAGCTCGGGTAGCGCGCGCACCCTGACCGCCGAGGTCCGCGACGCCGCCAACAACGTCCTCACCGCCGACAATGCGACCTCGGTCACCTTCGCCAAGACCGCCGGAGCGGGCACAGTCACCGGCCTCGGCGCGGCGACCGCCGCGAGCGGGATCGCCTCCAAGCCGGTCACCGCCGTGCTGGCCGGGTCGATCACGATCACCGCCTCGGCGGGCGCGCTCACCTCCGGGACGACCACCTTCACCATCGACCCCGGCGCCGCCGACCACGTGACCTTCACCAGCTCGACCTCCAACCTGAGCTCCGGCGGCGCGCGCACCTTGACGGCCGAGATCCGCGACGCCGCGGACAACGTCCGCACGAGCGACAACTCCACCTCCGTCACCTTCGCCAAGACCGCAGGCGCCGGCACGCTGGCCGGCCTCGGCGCGTCGACGGCGGCCTCCGGGATCGCCTCGAAGGCCGTCACCGGCCAGACGGCCGGGTCGATCACCGTGACCGCCTCCGCCGCCGGACTCACCGCCGGCACGACCACCTTCACGGTCGTCCCGGGTGCAGCGGATCACCTGACGATCACGAGCTCGACCGCGAACCTGGGCTCGGGCGGCGCGCGCACGCTGACGGCCGAGGTCCGCGACGCTGCGGACAACGTCCTCACGGGCGATAACTCGACCTCCGTCACGTTTGCGAAGACGGCGGGTGTAGGAACGGTCACCGGCACGGGCGCCGCGACGGCTGCGTCCGGGATCGCCTCCAAGTCGGTCACCGCCGTCCTCGCCGGCTCGATTACCGTCACCGCCTCGGCCGCCGGTCTCACCTCGGGGACGACCACCTTCACGATCGACCCCGGCGCCGCCGACCACCTGGCCGTCACCAGCTCGACCGCGAACCTCGCTTCGGGCGGCGCGCGCACCCTGACCGCCGAGGTGCGGGACGCGGCGAACAACGTCCTCGCCGGCGACAACACCACCTCGGTCACCTTCGCGAAGACCGCCGGCGCGGGAACGGTGACCGGGCTCGGCGCGGCGACCGCCGCGAGCGGGATCGCCTCCAAGGCCGGTCACCGGGCAGACGGCGGGCTCGATCACCGATCACCGCCTCCGCAGCCGGCCTCACCTCCGGCACTACCACCTTCACCATCGACCCGGGCGCGGCCGACCACCTCACGATCACCAGCTCGACCGCGAACCTCAGCTCCGGCGGCGCGCGCACGCTGACCGCCGAGGTGCGCGACGCCGCCAACAACGTCCTCACCGGCGACAACACCACCTCGGTCACCTTCGCGAAGACCGCCGGCACGGGAACCGTCACCGGGCTCGGCGCGGCGACCGCCGCGAGCGGCATCGCCTCCAAGGCCGTCACCGGGCAGACGGCGGGCTCGATCACGATCACCGCCTCCGCAGCCGGCCTCACCTCCGGCACTACCACCTTCACCATCGACCCCGGCGCCGCCGACCACCTCACGTTCACCAGCTCGACCGCGAACCCCCTCACCGCCGAGGTGCGGGACGCGGCGAACAACGTCCTCGCGAGCGACAACACCACCTCGGTCACGTTCGCGAAGACCGCCGGCGCGGGCACGGTCACCGGGCTCGGCGCGGCGACCGCTTCGAGCGGGATCGCCTCCAAGCCGGTCACGGCCGTAGTCGCCGGCTCGATCACCGTCACAGCCTCCGCCGGCGGCCTGACCTCGGCGGCAACGACGTTCACGATCGACCCGGGCTCGGCCGACCATCTGACCATCACCAGCTCGACCGCCAACCTCGAGCTCCGGCGGCGCGCGCACGCTGACCGCCGAGGTGCGCGACGCCGCCAACAACGTCCTCACCGGCGACAACACCACCTCGGTCACCTTCGCGAAGACCGCCGGCACGGGAACCGTCACCGGGCTCGGCGCGGCGACCGCCGCGAGCGGCATCGCCTCCAAGGCCGTCACCGGGCAGACCGCCGGCTCGATCACGATCACCGCCTCCGCCGCCGGCCTCACCTCCGGCACGACCACCTTCACCATCGACCCCGGCGCCGCCGACCATCTCACCATCACCAGCTCGACCGCGAACCTCAGCTCGGGCGGCGCGCGCACGCTGACCGCCGAGGTCCGCGACGCCGCCAACAACGTCCTCACCGGCGACAACACCACCTCGGTCACCTTCGCGAAGACCGCCGGCACGGGAACCGTCACCGGCCTCGGCGCCGCAACCGCGTCGAGCGGCATCGCCTCGAAGAACGTCACGGCGCAGACCGCCGGCTCGATCACCATCACAGCCTCCGCCGCCGGCCTCGACCGCGGGGACAACCACCTTCACCATCGACCCCGGCGCCGCCGACCACCTGACCATCACCAGCTCGACCGCCAACCTGAGCTCCGGCGGCGCGCGTACGCTGACGGCCGAGATCCGGGACGCCGCGAACAACGTCCTCGCCGCCGACAACTCCACCTCGGTCACCTTCGCGAAGACGGCCGGCGCCGGCACGGTCACCGGGCTCGGCGCTGCGACAGCGTCGAGCGGGATCGCCTCCAAGGCCGTCACCGGCCAGACCGCCGGCTCGATCACGATCACCGCCTCCGCCGCCGGCCTCAGCTCCGCCACGACCACCTTCACGATCGACGTGGGCGCGGCAGATCACCTCACCATCACCAGCTCGGCGGCCAACCTCACGTCCGGCGGCGCACGCACGCTGACCGCCGAGGTCCGCGACGCCGCCAACAACGTCGTCTCAAGCGACAGCTCCACCTCGGTCACCTTCGCCAAGACCGCCGGCGCCGGCACCGTCACCGGCCTCGGGGCCGCAACCGCGTCGAGCGGGATCGCCTCCAAGGCCGTCACCGGTCAGACCGCCGGCTCGATCACGATCACCGCCTCCGCCGCCGGCCTCACCTCCGGCACGACCACCTTCACCATCGACCCCGGCGCAGCGGATCACCTGACGATCACCAGCTCGACCACCAACCTCAGCTCGGGCGGCGCCCGCACCTTGACCGCCGAGGTCCGGGACGCCGCCAACAACGTCCTCACCGGCGACAACACCACCTCGGTCACCTTCGCGAAGACCGCCGGCACGGGAACCGTCACCGGACTCGGGGCCGCAACCGCGGCGAGCGGGATCGCCTCCAAGGCCGTGACGGGCCAGACCGCCGGCTCGATCACGATCACGGCGTCTGCCGCCAGCTTCACCTCCGGCACGACCACCTTCACCATCGACCCCGGCGCAGCGGATCATCTGACGATCACCAGCTCGACCGCCAACCTGGCCTCGGGCGCCGCGCGCACCTTGACGGCCGAGGTCCGGGACGCCGCCAACAACGTGGTCACGGCCGACAGCTCCACCTCGATCACCTTCGCCAAGACCGCCGGTGCCGGGACCGTCAACGGCCTCGGCTCCTCGACCGCCTCGTCCGGTGTGGCGTCCAAGGCGGTCACCGGAGACCTCGCCGGCTCGATCACGATCCAGGCGAGCGCCGCGAGCGTGACCGCCGACTCGACCACATTCACCGTCGACCCTGGCACCCCGGCAAAGGTCGTGATCGGCGGCTCGACCGCGAACCTGACCTCGGGCGCCAACCGTGTCCTCACTGCCACCGTGCAGGACAGCGCGGGCAACACGGTCGTCTCGGACAACACGACGACTGTCACCTTCGCGCAGACCGCGGGCGGCGGCTCTCTCTCGGGTCTCGGCTTCTCCACCGCCTCGTCCGGCGTAGCGGCGAAGACCGTCACCGGGCTGCTCGCCGGCTCCGTGACCGTCACGGCGTCGGCCCCGCTCCTGACGTCCGACTCTCTCGGCTTCACCGTCGTCCCCAGTGCAGCGGATCACCTCACGATCACGAGCTCGACCGCGAGCCTCGCCTCCGGCACCGCGCGGACGCTGACGGCCGAAGTCCGCGACGCAGCCGGCAACGTCCTCACCGGCGACAACACAACCTCGGTCACCTTCGCCAAGACGGCAGGGGCCGGCACGGTCACCGGGCTCGGCGCCGCCACCGCCTCGTCCGGGGTCGCCTCGAAGAGCGTCACCGCCCAGACGGCGGGCTCGCTCACGATCACCGCCTCCACCGCCGGCCTCACCTCAGACACCACCACCTTCACGGTCACCCCGGGCGCCGCAGACCACCTCACGATCACGAGCTCGACCGCGAGCCTCGGCTCCGGCGCCGCGCGGACGCTGACCGCCGAGGTGCGCGACGCGGCCGGCAACGTCCTCACCGGCGACAACGCAACCTCGGTCAGCTTCGCCAAGACGGCCGGCAGCGGCACGGTCACCGGGCTCGGCGCCGCCACCGCCTCGTCCGGGGTCGCCTCGAAGAGCGTCACCGGCCAGACGGCGGGCTCGATCACGATCACCGCCTCCGCCGCCGGCCTCACCTCAGACACCACCACCTTCACGGTCGTTCCGGGCGCCGCCGACCACCTCACGATCACGAGCTCGACTGCGAACCTCACGGCAGCCACGGCGCGCAGCCTCACGGCCGAGGTCCGCGACGCGTCCGGCAACGTCCTCACCGGCGACAACGCAACCTCGGTCAGCTTCGCCAAGACGGCCGGCAGCGGCATGGTCACCGGGCTGGGCGCCGCCACCGCCTCGTCCGGCGTCGCCTCGAAGAGCGTCACCGGCCAGGCGGCCGGATCGATCACGATCACCGCCTCGGCGGCAGGTCTCGCCTCCGACTCGAGCACGTTCACGGTCGTCCTCGGCGCGCCCGCCGACGTCGTCGTGACGAGCTCGACGACGAGCCTCGCGTCCGGCTCGGCGCGCACGCTGACCGCCGAGCTGCGCGACGCGGCAGGCAACGTGGTCACGACCGACAACTCGACCTCGGTGGCGTTCGCGAAGACGGGCGGCGGAGGTACCGTCAGCGGCCTCGGCGCTGCAACCGCCGCGAGCGGCGTCGCCTCGCTCTCGGTCACGGGCCAGACCGCCGGCTCGATCACGATCACCGCCTCCGCGGCGGGCCTCACCTCCGACACCACTACCTTCACCGTCGTCCCGGGCGCCGCCGACCACCTGAACGTCACCAGCGCGACGACCAGCCTCGCGTCCGGCGCGGCGCGCACGCTCACCGCCGAGGTTCGCGACGCGGCCGACAACGTGGTCACGAGCGACAGCTCGACCTCCGTCACGTTCGCCAAGACCGCCGGCACGGGCACCGTCACCGGCCTCGGCGCCGCGACCGCCGCGTCCGGTGTCGCCTCGAAGAGCGTCACCGCCCAGACGGCGGGCTCGCTCACGATCACGGCGTCGGCGGGCGGGCTCACGTCCGGCACCACCACCTTCACGATCGTCCCCGGCGCGGCCGACCACCTGACGGTCACCAGCTGCGACGACCGACCTCGCCTCCGGCGCCGTCCGCACGCTGACCGCCGAGGTGCGGGACGCCAACGAGAACGTGCTCAGCGGCGACAACTCGACCTCCGTCAGCTTCGCCAAGACGGCCGGCACCGGCACCGTCACCGGGCTCGGCGCCGCGACCGCCGCGAGCGGCATCGCCTCCAGGAGCGTCACGGCGCAGACCGCCGGCTCGATCACGATCACGGCCTCGGCCGGCGGGCTCACGCCCGGCACCAGCACCTTCACCGTCGTCCCGGGCGCCGCCGACCACCTGGCGATCACCAGCTCGACCGCCAGCCTCGCCTCCGGCGCGGCGCGCACACTCACCGCCGAGGTACGCGACGCAAACGACAACCTCCTCACCGGCGACAACGCGACCTCCGTCACCTTCGCCAAGACGGCGGGCACCGGCACCGTCACCGGCCTCGGCGCCGCCACCGCCGCGAGCGGCATCGCCTCCAGGAGCGTCACGGCGCAGACCGCCGGCTCGATCACGATCCAGGTGACCGCGGCCGGCGTCAACGCGGACGGCACCACCTTCACCGTGGTCCCGGGCGCGGCCGACCACCTGGCGATCACCAGCTCGACCGCCAACCTCGCCTCCGGCGCGGCGCGCACGCTCACCGCCGAGGTACGGGACGCGAACGACAACGTCCTCACCGGCGACAACTCGACCTCGGTCAGCTTCGCCAAGACGGCCGGCACCGGCACCGTCACCGGGCTCGGCGCCGCGACCGCCGCCAGCGGCGTCGCGTCCAGGAGCGTCACGGCGCAGACCGCCGGCTCGATCACGATCACCGGCCTCGGCCGGCGGGCTCACCTCCGGCACGACCACCTTCACCGTCGTCCCGGGCGCGGCCGACCACCTCACGATCACCAGCTCGACCGCCAACCTCGCCTCCGGCGCGGCGCGCACGCTCACCGCCGAGGTACGCGACGCAAACGACAACCTCCTCGCCGGCGACAACGCGACCTCCGTCACCTTCGCGAAGACGGCGGGCACCGGCACCGTCACCGGGCTCGGCGCCGCACCGCCGCGAACGGCATCGCCTCCAGGAGCGTCACCGGCGCAGACCGCCGGCCCGATCACGATCCAGGCGACCGCGGCCGGCGTCGGCGCGGACACGACCAGCTTCACGATCGATCCGGGCACGCCGGTCTCGATCGCGCTCACCGGCTCGACGGCCGACCTGCTGTCGGGCTCGAACCGGCTCGTCACCGCGACGGTGAAGGACGCGGCCGGCAACACGGTCGCCTCCGACAACACGACCGCGGTCACCTTCGCGCAGACGGGCGGCGCCGGCTCGGTGGGCGGCTCCGGCACCGCCGCCGTCAGCGCGGGTGTCGTCACGAAGACGCTCTCCGGCGTACTCGCCGGGTCGGTCACGATCACGGCCTCCGCGCCGCTGCTGACCTCGGACGCGATCACGTTCGCCGTCGTCCCCGGCCCGGGCGATCACGTGACGTTCACGAGCCCGACCGGGAGCCTCACGGCCGGCGCAGCCCGGACGCTGACGGCCGAGATCCGGGACGCCGCTGGCAACGTGCTCACGGCCGACGGCTCCACCGCGGTGACCTTCGCCAAGGTCTCAGGCGCGCGGCACGGTCACCGGCCTCGGCGCGTCGACGGCGAGCTCCGGCGTGGCGTCGAAGAGCGTCACCGCGCAGCTCGCGGGCCCGATCACGATCCAGGCGACCGCCGCAGGCCTCGCCTCCGATTCGACGGCGTTCACGATCGTGCCGGCGGCGGCCGACCACCTGACGATCACGAGCCCGGCCGCGAACCTCGCGTCCGGCGGCGCCCGCTCGCTCACGGCCGAGGTTCGAGACGCGGTCGGCAACCTCGTCACGAGCGACAGCTCGACCTCGGTCACGTTCTCGAAGACCTCCGGCTCGGGCACCGTCACGGGCCTCGGCGCCGCCACGGCGGCGAGCGGCGTCGCCCAGATCTCCGTCACCGGCCAGATCGCCGGCACGATCACGATCGACGCCACCGCCGCAGGCCTGGGCGGCGACGCGACCACCTTCGACGTCGTGCCTGCGACCTCGCCCACCCAGGTCGTGATCACGAGCTCGACGGCCGACCTCGCCTCCGGCTCGACGCGCACGCTGACCGCCGAGGTTCGCGATTCCGCGGGCAACCTCGTCTCGGGCGACAACGGCCGCTCGATCAGCTTCGCGAAGACCGGCGGCGCCGGCACCGTGACCGGGCTCGGCACCGCGGCGACGGCGAACGGCATCGCGCAGCTGAACGTCGCCGGCGCCGTCGCGGGCGCGGTCACGATCGACGCGAGCGCGGCGAGCCTCGCATCGGGCTCGTCCACCTTCGCGGTCGTTCCCGGCTCCGCCGACCACCTGACCGTCACGAGCGGAACCGGGAACCTCGCCTCGGGCACGACGCGGACGCTGACCGCGGAGGTGCGCGACGCTGCCGGCAACCTCGTCACCGGCGACAACTCGACCTCCGTCACCTTCGCCAAGACCGCCGGCACCGGCACGGTCACAGGCCTCGGCGCAGCCACCGCCACGGGCGGGATCGCCTCCAGGACCGTCACCGGCCAGACCGCCGGCACGATCACGATCGACGCCACGGCGGCCGGCCCCGGCGCCGACTCGACCACCTTCGCCGTCGAGCCCGGCGCCGCCGACCACGTGACGATCACGAGCGGAACGGGCACCCTCGCGTCCGGCAGTGCCCGGACGCTGACCGCCGAGGTGCGCGACGCTGCGGGCAACCTCGTCACCGGCGACAACTCGACCTCCGTCACCTTCGCCAAGACCTCCGGCGCCGGCACCGTCACGGGCCTCGGCGCAGCCACCGCCACGGGCGGGATCGCCTCGAGGGCCGTCACCGGCCAGACCGCCGGAACGATCACGATCGGCGCCGCAGCAGCCGGCCTGGGCGGCGGCTCGACGACGTTTACGGTCGCGGCCGGCCCGGCGGACCACCTGAGCGTCACGAGCTCGACTGCCGACCTGGCGAGCGGCGCTGCCCGCATCCTCACGACCGAGGTGCGCGACGCCGCGGACAACCTCGTCACCGGCGACAACTCGACCTCCGTCACCTTCGCCAAGATCTCCGGGACCGGCACCGTCACCGGCCTCGGCGCAGCCACCGCCGCCGGGGGCGTCGCCTCCAGAACCGTCACCGGCCACACCGCCGGCACCCTCGCGATCGGCGCCGCCGCTGCCGGCCTCGGGTCGGGTGCGACGAGCTTCGACGTCGTTGCGGGCGCGCCGGCCTCGATCGCGCTCTCCGGCTCGGCGGCCGACCTCGCCTCGGGCACGAATCGCCTGCTCACCGCCACCGTCGAGGACGCTGCCGGCAACACGGTCACCTGGGACAACACGACCATGGTGACGTTCGGCCAGGCCGCGGGCGGCGGCTCCGTCTCGGGGCTCGGCACCGCGCCGGTCGCGTCCGGGATCGCGACGAAGACCGTCGCCGGCGGCGCGGCCGGGCTCGTCACGCTGACCGCCTCCGCACCGCTCCTCGGCCCCGATGCGATCTCCTTCGCCGTCGTCGCGGGCACCGCGGATCACCTCACGATCGTGAGCGGCACGTCGAGCCTGCGCGAGACGAACCAGCGCACGCTCGTGGCCGAGCTCCGCGACGCGAGCGAGAACGTCCTCACCGGCGACAGCTCGACGACGGTCACGTTCGCGCGCACGGCCGGTCCGGGTGACGTGACCGGGCTCGGCGCCGCGACGACCGCGAACGGCGT
The DNA here is from genome assembly GCA_963704025.1 of uncultured Actinomycetes bacterium. GTDB lineage: Bacteria > Actinomycetota > Thermoleophilia > Gaiellales > Gaiellaceae > CAVPGP01. The sequence goes on from CAVPGP010000002.1 coordinate 758,260, forward strand.
CGCCTCGAAGACCGTCACCGCCTCGACCCCCGGCGCGATCGCGATCGCAGCGACGGCCGGCGGCGTCGCAGCCGGCTCGACCAGCTTCACCATCGACCCGCTGGCCACGGTCTCGATCACCGGCGGGCCGACCGGCCTGGTCGCGACAAGCTCGGCGAGCATCGCCTTCACCGGCAGCGAAGGTGGGCTGACGTTCGAGTGCAAGCTCGACTCGGGCTCCTTCGCTCCGTGCACGTCGCCGGTCTCGTACTCCGGCCTCGCCGACGGCGCCCACACCGTCTCGATCCATGCGATCGCCGACGGCGCGACCGGGCCCGACGCGACCCGGAGCTGGACGAGCGACACGGGCGTTCCGACGGTGACGATCGACTCCGGCCCGTCCGGCACGATCGCGGTCGACTCGGCGTCGTTCGCCTTCAGCGCGTCGGAGAGCGTCGGCTTCGAGTGCTCGCTCGACTCCGCCCCCTTTGGCCCGTGCACGTCGCCCGGCTCATACGGCACGCTGCTCGACGGCGCGCACACCTTCGAGGTCCGCGGCACCGACGGCGCCGGCAACCAGAGCGCCACGGCCTCGCGGGCGTTCAGCGTCGCCGCGCCGCCGCCGACCGTCGCGATCGCCGCGCCGCTCACCTACGTGACGACGCCTGCGACGACGATCACCGCGGACGCAGCCGACACCGGCACCGGCCTCGCGTCGGTCACCTTCTACGAGTGCTCGAACACGAGCCTCGACTGCGCAACGGGCACGTTCAGCGCCGTCGGCGTCGACACGACGTCTCCGTACAGCACAGCCTGGAGCCCCGTTCCGAGCGACGGCCGGCGTGCGATCCGGGCCATCGCCTCCGACGGGCACGGACGAGCCGGCTCCGACACGGTCAACGTCACGGTCGACCAGACACCGCCCGCGGCGAACCTGACAGGCCCCGGCGCGAACGTGCACGGCACCGTCGCCCTGAGCGCCGCCGCGACCGACGCGACGAGCGGCGTCGGCAGCGTCTCGTTCCAGAAGTCGGCGCACCTGGCCAACTCCTGGTCGACGGTCGACAGTGACACGACCTCCCCCTACGCCGGCGCCTGGACGACCACTCCGGCCGACGACGGCGTCTACGACCTGCGCGTCTTCGTCACCGACCTCGCGGGCAACACGAGCACGGACGTCGTCACGGGCGTGCGCGTCGACAACACGCCGCCCGCCGGAACACTCGACGACCCGGGCCGTTCCGCAGCGGGACGATCGCGCTCTCGGCGACCGCGAGCGACACCGGCTCGGGCGTCAACGCCGCGGCGACGCAGTTTCGAGGCCCGCCAGGGCGCGGCCGCCGTTCGCGACTGTGCCGGCCAGTTGGACGCCCGCCGACGGGACCTGGGACGTGCGCGCGGTCGTCGAGGACAACGCCGGCAACCAGGCCGCGACGGCCACCCGCTCCGTGGTCGTCGACAACACGGCGCCGATCACGAGCGACGATGCTCCCGCGGGCTGGCAGAACGCGCCGGTCACGGTCACGCTGACCGCGGCCGACCCGGACTCCGGCGTCGCCCAGACCGAGTACCGCGTCGACGGCGGGTCCTGGACGACGGGCACGTCCGTCGCCATCCCGGCGCCGGCCGCGACCGAGCACGTCTTCACCGGTCGAGTACCGCTCGACGAACCAGGCGGGCGTCGTCGAGACGACGCGGTCGGCCGCAGTGAAGATCGACACGAAGGCGCCCGGGGCGACGATGACCGCGCCGGCCGCGATCGTCCGCGGCACGGTGGCGCTGTCCTCGACGGTCACCGAGCCGAGCCCGCCCGCCGCCTCCGGCATCGGCAGCGTCTCGTACCAGTGGATCCCGAATGCGGCCGATCCGTCGGTGCTGGCCAACTGGACGGATACGGCTGCGAGCTGGGATACCTCCTCGCTCGCCGACGGCCCGTACAAGGTGCGCGTCAAGGCGATCGACAACGCCGGCAACGGCGTCCTCTCGCCGCACGCCACGACCTGCGTCGACAACCATGCGCCCGTCACCGCCGACGACGCGCCGTCCGGCTCGCGCGCCAGCGACGTCGTCGTCACCCTGACGGCGAACGACGGCACCGGCTGCGGCGGCGTCGCGACGGAGTACTCGCTCGACGGCGGCGCGACGTGGCAGCCGGGCTCCTCGGTGAGCATCCTCGCGCCGGCCGACCACTCGAACGACGGCACGCACACGGTCAAGTACCGCTCGGCCGACGCGGCCACGAACCAGGAGGCCGCGAAGTCCTTCACGGTCGTGATCGACACCACCGCCCCGAGCGGCGGCGGCGCTGTCGACCCCGGCTCGTTCCTCCGCGGCACGGTCACGCTCACCGCGTCGCCCTCCGACCCGGACGTCGAGTCCGTGAGGTGGGAGTACCGCCCGGCGGCCAGCAGCGGCGCCTTCACCACGATCGGCACCGACAGCTCCGCGCCGTTCTCGGTCGACTGGGACACCACCGCCGGCGTGCCCGACGGCGCCTACAGCGTGCAGCTCGTCGTCACGGACACGGCGGGCAACTCGAGCACCTTCCCGCTCTCGCCGAAGACCGTCGACAACACCCTGCCTACGGGCTCGCTCACCGCACCCGCGGACGGCGCGGTGGTCGGCGGCACGATCGCGTTCTCCGCCAACGCGAGCGACGCGACCGCGGGCGTCCAATCCGTGGCGCTCCAGGTCAAGGGTGCCGGCGCCGGCGCCTTCACGACCGTCGCCACCGACACGACCGCCCCGTACTCGACCGGCTTCAACTCGACAGGCGTCCCCGACGGTCCGGCCGAGCTCCGGGCGCTGGTCACCGACTTCGCAGGCAACGTCTTCGTGACGGCGATCCGGACCGTCACCGTCGACAACGACGCGCCGGTCGTCACGCTCTCTGATCCGGGCGCGGACGTCGCGGGCACGATCGCCCTCACCGCCTCCTCCTCGGGCGACACGACCTCGGTCGACTTCGAGCGCCAGACCGGTGCCGGCTGGGTCGCCTTCGCGAACGACAGCTCGGCGCCGTTCCAGGCGACCTTCGACACGACCACCGTTCCGGACGGCAATCTCGTGCTCCGCGCCGTCGCCACCGATGTCGGCCTGAACACGGGCCAGAGCGCGCCGAGGACGACGCGCGTCGACAACACCGGCCCGGCCTCCGCGCTCACCTCGCCGGCCGCCGGCGCAACCGTCGGCGGCCCGTCCGTCGCGCTCGCGCCGGCGCGACCGACGCCGGGGTCGGCGTCGCCTCCGTCGTCTTCCAGGTCAGGTCCGCGTCCTCGTCGGGCGCCTGGACGGACATCGCGACCGACTCCAGCTCGCCCTACGGCGCGACGCTGGACGCAACGACGCTCCCGAGCGGCGACTACGACCTGCGCCTGCTCGCGACGGACGCCCTCGGCAACCAGGCCGTCTCCGCCTCGGTGCTCGTCACCGTCGACTCGACGCCTCCCGGGGTGGCGTTCAACGCGCTCGACCCGGTCGTCTCCGGCTCGTATCTGCTCCGCACCGCGATCACCGGCCCGGGCGCAACGAGCGTGCTCTTCGAGTACCGGGTCGGGAGCGGCGCCTGGAACGCGATCGACACGGACACGAGCTCGCCGTTCACGGCCGCCTTCGACACCGGCGTCGTCCCGGACGGCCCCGTCGACCTCCGGGCGACGGTCACCGACAGCTTCGGGAACGCCTCGAACGTCGTCGCCTCCGGGATCGTGATCGACAACACGGCGCCGCGGCTCGCCTCCTCGACCCCGCAGGACGGCTCGACGCTCCCTGCCGCCTCCTCGATCGACGTGACGGCATCCGAGGCGCTGGCGTCGATCGCCTCGCCGACCATCGACGGCTCCCCCGCGCCGGCGCCGACCATCTCCGGCCCGACTGCGAGCTTCGCGACCGGGGCGCTCGCCGACGGCCCGCACATGCTCGAGGGCTTCCTCACCGACGCCGCGGGTCAGAGCCGCCGCTTCCAGGTCCACTTCACGGTCTTCGTCCCGGCGTCCGGCGGCGGCGACCTGCCCCCCGTCTCGAAGAACACGGACCCGAGCACGACGACAACGCTGACCTCTGTCGACGCGACGACGACGATCACGATGCCGGCGGCGGCCTACGTCTCGCCCGCGTCGAACCCGAGCGACTGGCTCGTTCTGACGGTCGACCCGACGCCGATCGGCACGCTGCCGAGCGCAGCGCTCGTTCCCGGCGCGGAGATCGTGGACGTGACCGCCCGGTGGGCGATCGCCGGAAGCCTCCAGCACGACTTCGACGCCCCGCTCGAGATCGTGCTCCCGAACTCGTCCGGATCCTTCGTCGTCCCCGCGACCTTCGCGGGAGGCCGCTGGCGGCGCGATCGCACAGGTTCCGGCCGGCGGCACGACCCTCCCCGCCGTCTGGGCGGACGGATTCTTCCGGGCCGTGGACGGCATCCACATCCTGACGCGCCACCTGACGCTCTTCGCGCTGCTGCGGGACTTCGAGCCGCCGACGCCGCCGGAGGGCTTCGCCGCGGTCGTCGCCGGCGACGGGCTGACGATTCGCTGGGCCCCGGGAACGGACGACGCCTCGGGCATCGCAGGCTTCGGGCTCTACGTCAACGGCGAGGCCTTCCAGAGCTTCGACGCCCAGCAGTTCGAGGTGAAGCTCGGCGACGTGCAGGCCGGCGACACGCGCGAGTTCACGCTGACGGAGCGCGACGGCGTCGGCAACGAGAGCGGGCCGACGAAGGTGCTGACGGCGCTTCCGGCGCTCGTCGGCCTCACCGTCGACGAGGCCCGCGGCGCGCTCGGTGCGCGCGGGTTCGCGCTCGGCGACGTCACCACCCGCGTCTCCTCCGCTCCGGTCGGCACCGTGCTCGACCCGGCGCCCGTGCAGCTGCGCGTCAAGGGCGGCGCGGTCGATCTCGTCGTCTCGTCGGGGACGACGCAGCAAGCGCGGCTGAAGTTCAACGTCGTCGGCACGAAGCGCCTCGCCAGGACGTGGCAGACGATCGGCGCGCGCATCAGGGTGTCGAGGGCCGCTCAGGTGACGGCGTCGCTGCACGGCCCGAAGCGGGTCACGCTCTACACGTGGCGCGTCAAGGTGGCGGCCGGCACCTCGATCGTGCGGCTCCGCGTCCCGGCCGGCGTGCTGCCGCGGCCCGGCCAGAACCAGGTCGTCTGGGTCGCCCGGGCGGGCGGTCAGATCGTCCGGCGGACGCAGCCGATCTACGACAGGCGGGCCGCCGTCGAGACGAAACGGCTGGACGTCGTTCTCGCCGGCGCCGAGGCCACGCGCGACCTGATCGCGCAGGAGCTCCCCCTGGGAACCCGCCTGACCCTGGCGACCCGCGACGGGACCTATCGCCAGAACGCGGACCTGTATCGGACCGTCCGGGTGGTCGTGATCGACCTCTCGCTTCACCGGGTGGCACTCGTGGCCGGCGTCCGCGTGGTCTTCCCCGGCGTCCGCGTGCTTGCGCTGGCCTCGACCCGCCGCCAGCTCGAGGACGCCCGCCGTGCGGGCGCGGCGGTCGCGGTGCCGCGGTCGACGCCGCCGGCGCGCGTCGCCAAGCTGATCGAGCGCCTCGCGCGCTAGCGAGCTCGAGCGCGAACGCCACGGCGACGGCGATCAGCGCCGGACGCTAGCGCGACCTCCCAGGCTTCCACAGCGGCTCGACTCCACCGCCGTTCGAGACGCGCGCCAGGATGAACAGCAGGTCGGAGAGCCGGTTTAGGTAGACGAGGGCGAGCGGGCTGAGCTCGACCTCCTTCGCGGCGGCCAGCGCCTCGCGCTCGGCGCGCCGGCACACCGTCCGCGCGACGTGCAGGCGTGCCGCGAGCTCCGTGCCGCCCGGGAGGACGAAGCTCTTCAGCTCCGGGAGCTCGGCGTTGAAGCGGTCGCAGTCGCGTTCCAGCGCGTCGATCTGGCTCTGCTCGACCCGCAGCCGCCCCTCCCCGGCGCCCGGGCCGGAGTCGAAGGGAACCGAGAGGTCGGCGCCGAGGTCGAAGAGCTCGTTCTGGACGCGCGTCAGCACCGCGGCCACATCCGGCGGCGGCCCCGCGGCGAGCGCGACGCCGACGACCGCGTTGAGCTCGTCCACCGCGCCGAAGGCGCGCAGCCGCGGATCGAGCTTCGACACCCGCGAGCCGTCCCCGAGCGACGTCTCGCCGGCGTCGCCGCCGCGCGTGTAGATGCGGGTCAGCCGAACCGGCTCGTCGCGCTCTCTCATCGAACCGGCACCTCTCGACCTTGCAACAGTCTGTTACTTGGATTCGGTGGGCGTGGGCAGGACGGCGAGCTGCCGGCCGAGGATGGCCCGGGCGATCACCAGCCGCTGGATCTCGCTCGTGCCCTCGTAGATCTCGGTGATCTTCGCGTCGCGGTAGTAGCGCTCGACGGGAAACTCCTTCGTGTAGCCGTAGCCGCCCAGCACCTGGATCGCCTCCGCCGTCTGCCGCCGCGCCATCTCGGAGGCGAACAGCTTCGCCTTCGCACCGGCCTCGGTGTGCGGCTCGCCCTGCTGCTTCAGCCAGGCGGCGCGGTAGGTGAGCAGCCGCGCCGCGTCGAGCTCGGTCGACATGTTCGCGAGCTTGTGCTGGATCGCCTGGTAGTCGGCGATCCGGTGGCCGAACGCGTGCCGCTCCTTCGCATAGTCGCGGGCGACCTCGAACGCGGCCTGCGCGATCCCGACCGCCTGCGCGGCGATCCCGATCCGGCCGCCGTCGAGGGTCGCCATGGCGACGCGAAAGCCGTGGTTCTCCTCGCCGAGCAGCCGGTCGCGCCCGACGTGTGCACCCTCCACGACGAGGTCGTTCGTGAGCGAGGAGTTGAGCCCGAGCTTCTCCTCGTCGCGCGTCACCCGCACCTGGTCCGCGTCCAGCAGGAACGCGGTCACGCCGCGCGCTCCCCGCGTGGCGGCGTCCGTCCGCGCGAAGAGGAGGAACGTTCCGGCGGCTCTGCCGTTCGTGATCCACTGCTTGGCGCCGTCGATCCTCCAGCCGTCGCCGTCGGGATCGGCGCGGGTGCGCAGCGAGCCCGCGTCGGAGCCGGCCTCGGCCTCCGTGAGGGCGAACGCGCCGAGGTGCTCGCCGCGGGCGAGCGGCGGCACGAACCGCTCGCGCTGCTCCTCCGTACCGAACGTCAGGATGGGAAGCGTCACGGCCGACGTGTGCACCGCCACTGTGACCCCGACGCCCGCGTCCGCGCGCGACAGCTCCTCGAGAACGAGCACGTACGAGAGGAAGTCGGCCCCGGCGCCGCCGAGCTCCTCGGGGATGCACGTTCCCATCAGCCCGAGCTCTGCGAGCCTCGCGAACACCTCGCGGGGGAAGCGATGCTCGCGATCCCACTCGGACGCGTGCGGCTCGATCTCGGCGTTCGCGAAGTCGCGAGTCAGCGCTTGGATCTCCCGCTGTTCGTCGGAAAGCGAGAAGTCCATCGGAGCGGACTATAGTCGCCGCACGGTGAGGGTCATCCCGGTCTTCGTGCTCGCCGCGGCGCTCTTTGCGGGCTGCGGCGAGAGCGCGGACAAGCAGCGCTCGGAGCCGATCACCCCCGAGCAGGTCGTGCGCGCCTGGAGCGCCGCGCTCAACCGCAGCGACAACCGCACCGCGGCATCGCTCTTCGTGGACGGGGCGAAGATCACCCAGGGCGACGTCGAGTACACACTGGCGAGCCGGCAGGAGCGGATCGGCTTCAACGCCGGGCTCCCGTGCTCGGGCGTGATCGTCGAGCTACACGCGAGCGCCGAGGACGTGACCGCGACGTTCGAGCTGGGCGAGCGTCCGAACCACCGCTGCGACGCGCCCGGCGTGACGACGACGGCCGTGTTCACCGTCAGGAACGGGCGGATCGTGGCCTTCCGCCAGCTCCCCGCCGCCCAGCCTGGCCCCGTTGCCTAGCCGCTCAGTCCTTCATCAGCGGCTCGAGCCGGTAGCCGACCCCGAAGCGCGTCTGGATGAACGTGTGCCGCGGCGCGATCGCGTCCACCTTCTTGCGCAGCCGCCGGACGAAGACGTCCACGGTCCGGTCGCGGTGCGTCTCGCGGCGGCCCCAGACCTTCTGCAGCAGCTCGTCGCGCGTCACGACCCGGCCGCGGTCGAGGGCGAGCGTGTAGAGCAGCTTGAACTCGGTCGGCGTCAGGTCGACGCTCGAACCGTCGACGAAGGCCTGCACCTCGCGCGGGTCGATGCGGAGCTCCTCGATCACGATCTCCTCGCCTCGCTCGATCGTCGCCGGCCGGGCGCCGCGCCGAGCGGCTGCGCCGACCCGCGCGACCAGCTCTTTCATGGAGAACGGCTTGACGAGGTAGTCGTCGGCCCCGATCTCGAGCGCGTGGACGCGGTCGTGCTCCGTTCCGCGCGCGGAGACGACCACGATCGGCGTCCCGATCCCCTCGGCGCGGGCGGTCTCGATCAGCTTCCAGCCGTCGATCCCCGGCAGCATCAGGTCGAGGACGCAGACCTCCGGCTTCTCGTAGCGCAGCCGGGCGAGCCCCAGCTCGCCGCGGGGAACGACCACCGGATTGAAACCGGCGGCATCGAGGTGACGGGCCATCCCCTGGGCGATGACCTCGTCGTCCTCGACGATCAGAACCTTCGCCATTTGCGCCTACCATACTGTCGACCTGATCCGCGCCCGCGGGTCGATTCGTGGTGAACCGGGGGTGAACATCTGGTGACGCCGATCTTCCGTCGCAGGGAGGCCGAGAGGCAGTCCGATCGGGCGACAGAGGAGCATCCGCCGCCCCCACCCGAGGCCCAGGCGTCCGCTGACGAGCGCCCGGCGCCGGTCGAGGAGCCCTCTGAGCAGGCCAGCATCACCTCGGCAGGCCCCGACGACTACGCCGCGCTGCGCATGAGCTTCACCGCGGCCGTCTCGCACGAGCTGCGGACTCCGCTGGCCCGGATCCTCGCGCTCCTCGACTCCGCGACGCTGCCGGGCTCGGACGTGCACGCGCTCGTCGACCAGGCGCGGGCCGAGATCGAGCAGGCCGGGGAGCTGATCGACGAGATTCTCTTCCTGAGCGAGCTCGAGACCGGCACGGAGGTGGTGGCCTTCGGGACGACGCTCGCCGAGCCGCTCGTCCAGGAGGTGCTCGCCGGGCTCGGCGACCGCGCAAACCGCGCAGGCCTCTTCCTCGTCGCCGAAGTGGAGGACGGCGTCCGCCTGCCCCTGCGGCCGAGGATGGTGCGTGTGCTCGTGCAGAACCTCGCCGAGAACGCCATCCGCTACGCGGGCCACGGATCGACGTTCACGCTCTCCGTCCGCAGAGAGGAAGGCGGGGTCGTGCTCGAGGGCAGAGACGACGGCGTCGGGGTCGCGCAGCAGGACCTGCCGCGGCTCTTCGAGCGCTTCTACCGCTCGGACCAGGCGCGGGCGAGCCGCGGCACCGGGCTCGGGCTGGCGATCGTCAAGCACATCGCCGGCTCGGCCGGCGGCGCCGCCGAGGCCCACGGCGACCGCGGACAGGGCCTCGTGATCCGCTGCTCGTTTCCCTCGTAAAGAACCGACAACGGCGAAAGGCGCCCGAAGGCGCCTTTCGCCGCTCCCTCGTGGAGAGGTCGGTTACGTCGCGGCCGTGACCGTCTTCAGCGTCTTCTCCGCGGCGACGAGGACGGGCTTCGGAATCGGGACGAAGAGCAGCTTCGCGGTGTACTTCGCCTGCTGGCCCTGAGTCAGCGCCCAGAAGATGAAGCGGCGCAGCTCTTTCGCCTGCGCCGTCTTCTTCGGCACGAGCACATACGTGAAGGTCGAGATCGGGTAGGCGAGCGGCTGCGACTTGGGCGGGTTGACGATGTGCATCTCGTTGCCCGCCGGCACCTTGGTGACGGTCGCGGCGGCCGCCCTGATCGCGCGGAGGCCCGGGACCTGCCACTTGCCGGCACTGTTCTGAACCCGTGCGAACTGGAACTTGTTCGCGAGCGCGTAGGCGATGTCGGCGTAGGTGATCCCGCCGTCCGTGCGCGAGAGCGACGCCGGAGACGCCCGAGCTGCCGCGGCCGCCCACGCCGGCCGGGAAGTTGACCTGTGTGGCGAAGCCGACCTTGGACTTCCAATCGCTCGAGACGCTCGACAGGTAGTCCGTGAAGTTGTAGGTCGTGCCGGAGCCGTCGGAGCGGAAGATCGGAGTGATCTTCAGGTCGGGGAAGTTGACGCCCGGATTGTTCTTCTTGAACGCGGCGTCGTTCCAGTTGGTGATCTTCCCGAGGAAGATGTCGGCGATGTTCTTGCCCGTCAGCTTCATGTGCTGAGGCACGCCCGGGACGTTGTACATGATGGACGTGGCCGAGAGGGCCCACGGGATCTGGACGACGCCGACGCCGTCCTTGACCGCGGCGGAGAACTGGTCCGGCGTCAGCGGCCCGTCGGAGGCGCCGAAGTCGACCGTCCGGTTCGTGATCGCGGCGATGCCGCCGCCGGAGCCGATCGGGCTGTAGTTGATCTTCACCCCGGTGGCCTGGTCGTAGGCCGGGATCCATGTCGAGATGAGCGGGAACGGGAACGTTGCGCCCGCGCCCGTCAGGCTCGTGTCGTTTGCCTTGGCGGTGGCGCCGAGGACCGAGATCAGCGCGGCGGCCACAGCTGCGAGGAGGATGAAACCCCTCTGCTTCATTCGTCGTGCTCCTCTCCGTGTACGAGGGTAGAGACGTTCGGCTGGAAGACTGCTCTTACGCCGCGCGTTCATGGGCTGAAACTCGGTGATCCGAGTGGTAACGAAGTTGTGAACCGCCCCCTCAGCGCGTGTCGCCGAGCTTGCGCCGGCTCCGGGCCAGCGCCGCGCGCGCGCCGAGGCTGAGGATGAGCACGAACGAGATCAGCAGGAAGGCCGCGCCCCACGCCTGCGCGTTCAGGGCCGGATCGGGCGCCTCGGCATAGGTGAAGATGGTGACCGGGAGCGAGGCGACGGCCTGGGTGATGTCGGTCGACACCGTCGTCGGCGCCACCGAGCAGACGAAGAGGAGCGGTGCGGTCTCGCCCGCGGCGCGCGCGACGGCGAGCGTCGCCCCGGTCATGATCCCGCCGAGCGCCGTCGGCAGCACGACGCTCAGGACCGTCCGCCAGCGGCTCACGCCGAGCGCGAGGCTCGCCTCGCGCAGCTGGCCGGGCACGAGCTCGAGCACCTCCGTCGTCGAGCGCGCGATCAGCGGCAGCATGATGATCGCCAGCGCGATGCCGCCCGCGACGGCGCTCTGGTGGTGGCCGGACACGAGCAGGGCGAAAACGAAGATGCCGATCACGATCGACGGGATGCCGTTGAGGACGTCCAGCGCGAGCCGAACGGTGCGCACGATCGTAGGGGGCGCGAACTCGTTCACGTAGAGCGCGATGAGGATCCCGAGCGGGACGGCCATGAACGCCCCGAGGCCGACCAGAATGGCGCTGCCGACGATCGCCTGCGCGATCCCGCCGCCGCTCTCGCCGAAGGTCACGGGCGTCTTGGTCAGGAAGTCCAGGTTCAGCGCGGAGACGCCCTTCTTGAACACCGAGCCGACGACCAGCGCGAGCAGCGCGACCGCGGCCAGCGCGGCGAGCATCGCCACGATCTCGGCCACGCGGTTGAGGAGCAGCCGCCGCCTGCTGCGGTCCGCCGCCTTCAGCGTGAAGGGCGCGGGCGGGTGTGCCTGGGTGCTCACGCACTCCCCGTCCGCTGCGCCTCGAACCGCCGCACGATCAGCAGCGCTGCGAAGTTCACGATCAGCGAGATCGCCAGCAGGATCACGGCCAGGTACGCGATCGAGGCGATCTGGAGGTTGCTGGCCGCGCCCTGGTACTGGGCCGCGATCCGGCTCGCGAGCGTGTCGCCGGTCGCCCAGATCGACCAGTGGATGCCGGTCTGGCCGCCGATCACCTGCGTGACGGCGATCGCCTCGCCGATCGCGCGGCCGAGGCCGAGGATGATCGCGGCGACGACGCCGCCGCGCGTGTAGTTGAGCACGACGCCGCGCACCATCTCCCAGCGGGTGGCCCCCAGCGCGAGTCGCAGCGTCCTTGAGGTCGCGCGGGACGCTGAGGAAGAGCTCGCGGCAGATCGACGAGGAGATCGGGATCACCATGATCGTCAGCACGAGCACGGCGGACATGTAGCCGGAGCCGTTCTGCGGCGGCTCGCCCGAGAAGAACGGGAGCCAGCCGAGGACCCGGTTGACGAACGGGGCGAGATGGTGCGCGACGAAGGGCCCCAGCACGAGGATCCCCCAGAGGCCGAGCACGACGCTGGGCACCGCCGCGAGCATCTCGACGAGCGAGCCGATCACGCCTCGGACGCCCCTGGGCGCGAGCTCGCTCAGATAGAGGCCGATGGCGATCGAGAGCGGCGCGGCGATCACGACGGCCAGGAAGGAGGTCAGCAGCGTCCCGTAGATGAAGTCGAGGGCGCCGAACTGATTCGTGACCGGGTTCCAGGCCTGGGTGACGATGAACTGGAGCCCGAACTCCTGGACGGCCGGCCAGGCCGCCTTCACGACCTGATAGGCGATCAGGATCACGATCAGGATCGCGAGCCCCGAGGCGGCGGCGGTCAGCGCGTGCAGCACGCCGTCGCCCATCCGGTCGTAGAGCTTCCGGGTGCGGCCGAGCGGGCGGACGGAGGGGGTTGCCGCTTCCACGCCCGGCTAGGAAATCATCAGCGCCCGGCCTAGAGGGCGCGATTCACCATCGCGTAACATCATGTCAACACCATTTCGACCCCTGCGGGCGCGACGGAACGGGACACTCGTCGGGGTGCGCATGACTGACGTCTCCTCTGACAAGCCCGCCGAAGCGATCGCCCCCATGGGGGTCAGGGATGTGACGCCGCCCCCGACCTCGCGCGAGCCCGTCTTCCTGATCGAAGACCTGACGGTCATCTATGGGGAGACGCCCGCGATCAAGGGCGTCTCGCTCGAGATCTACCAGAACGCGATCACGGCCGTGATCGGGCCGTCCGGCTGCGGCAAGAGCACCTTCCTCCGCTGCCTGAACCGCATGAACGACCTCGTGCCCGAACACGAAGGTCGAGGGCGAGCTCCTCTACCACGGGCTCGACATCTACGGGCGCGAAGTCGACGCGATCGAGGTGCGCCGCCGGATCGGCATGGTCTTCCAGCGCCCGAATCCGTTTCCGAAGTCGATCTACGACAACATCGCCTACGGGCTTCGCATCCTCGGCATGAAAGACGACCTCGACGGCCGCGTCGAGCGGGCGCTCAAGCGCGCCGCCCTCTGGGACGAGGTCAAGGACCGCCTCAAGACAAGCGCCCTCGGCCTCTCGGGCGGCCAGCAGCAGCGACTCTGCATCGCCCGCGCGATCGCCGTCGAGCCCGAGGTCGTCCTCCTCGACGAGCCGGCCTCGGCCCTCGACCCGATCGCGACCGCGGCGATCGAGGACCTGATGCACGAGCTGAAGCAGGATTACACGCTCGTCATCGTCACGCACAACATGCAGCAGGCGGCGCGCGTCGCCGAGATGACGGCATTCTTCAGCCTCCAGGTCGAAGAGGACGGTTCACGCCACGGGATCCTCGTCGAGTACGACGTCGACCGAGAAGATCTTCACCTCGCCCGTCCGACGAGCGCACCGAGGGCTACGTGACGGGACGCTTCGGATGAGGCTCTCGTTCCAGGAGGAGCTCGAGCAGCTCGAGGCGGCGCTCCAGGAGGAAGGCAGCCTCGTCCTCCGGGCTCTGCGCGGCTCGCTCAACTCGCTCGAGCGTTTCGACACGGAGCTCGCGGACGAGGTGATCCGCTTCGACGACGACATCGACGCGGCGCTACCTCGGCGTCGAGCAGGTCGTGCAGTCGCTGCTCGCGCGGCAGACGCCGGTCGCAGTCGACCTGCGGCTCGTCCTGGCGATGCTGCACATCGAACCTCCACCTGGAGCGGATGGGCGACTACTGCGTCACGATCGCGAAGTTCACGAAGCTGATGCAGCGGGCTCGAGTCGCACGACGAGAGGATCGTCGAAGCCCTGGCCGAGGAATGGGCGCGCGCGCCGAGGAGATGATCCGCGTCGCGCTCGACTCGTTCGCGCGACCGTGACCTGGCGAAGGCCGAGTCGCTCGTCGAGCTGGACGAGCTGATCGACCGCGCCAACCGCCGGGCGGCCGAGGACGTGCTGGCGCTGCCGGACGAGGCGCGCGAGTACGGGCTACGGATGCTCTTCGTCTCGCGCTGCATCGAGCGGATCGGCGACCACGCCGTCGACATCGGCGAGCAGATCGCGTACCTGGTCACCGGCGAGTTCCGAGAGTTCACGGACGCGTCGGATCGGCCGCTCACCGAGCACTAGACGCCCCGCGCGCGCCCTTCACGACATCGTCACAGTCCGGTCCCCGCTTTGTACGTGCCAGGCCGGGCGCGAGCGGGCACCCTGGAAGCATGAAGAGAACAGCCGCCTTCTTCGCAGCAGGCGCAGCGCTCGTCGCCCTCGCAGGCTGCGGGGGCGACGGCGGCTCGAGCGCCGACACGACGACGGGGCCGGGCACCTCGTCGGTGCTCGTCGGCGCCGGCTCGACCTTCGTCTTCCCGCTCGTCTCCACGTGGAGCGCCGAGTACAGCAAGCTGAAAGGCGTCACCGTCACGTACGGCCCGATCGGCTCCGGCGGCGGGATCGGGGCAATCACGAGCCGCTCGGTCGACTTCGGCGCTTCGGACGCGCCGTTGACGCCCGACCAGGCGACGGCGTGCGACGACTGCCTCCAGATCCCCTGGGCGCTGGCCGGCACCTCGATCCCGTACAACCTGCCGGGCGTCCCCGATCACCTGAAACTGACCGGCGACGTGATCGCCGACATCTACCTCGGGACGATCACGAACTGGAACGACTCTCGCATCGCCAAGCTGAACCCCGGCGTGAGCCTCCCCGACCTGAAGATCACCCCGATCTTCCGCTCGGACGGCTCGGGCACCACCTACAACTTCACGGACTACCTGGGCAAGGTCAGCCCGGCCTTCAAGTCGAAGGTCGGGAACGCGACGCAGGTCGACTTCCCGGTCGGGATCGGCGGCAAGGGGAGCTCGGGCATGGCCGGCGCCCTCACGCGCACCGAGGGGGGCATCGGCTACGTCGACGTGGCGTACGCGACCGAGGCCGGGCTCGCCTACGCCGCGATCCAGAACCGCGCCGGGGCGTTCACGCTGCCGGACATCAATGCCGTCGAGGCCGCCGCGAAGTCCGTGCAGACGATTCCACCCGACAACGCCGTCTCGATCGTCGACCCGCCCGCCTCGGCGAAGAACGCCTATCCCATCTCGACGTTCTCGTACGCGATCGTGCCCCAGAGCTCGTCCAAGACCGAGACGTTGAAGGCGTTCCTGACCTACGCGGTCACCACGGGGCCAGCTGCTCGCGCCGGACCTGCAGTTCGCTCCGCTGCCGCCGCAGATCGTCGCGCGGGACAAGGAGACCATCGCCAAGATCGGCTCCTGACCGGCTCCTGAACGATTCCTGAACAGCTGTCAGCACCCTGACGGCCGGCAAGATCTTGCGGGATATGCTGCCGCGCGTGTCCGGCCTGCGCGCACGTCGGCTCGTCTATGGAATCGCAGGCGGGCTCATTCTCCTGGCGGTCGTTCTCGCCGCCCTCGGGGTCGGCGAGAAGCCCGGACGGCTGACCGACTGGCAGGCGTTCGTGCTCGGCGTCACGCAGGGCGCGACCGAGCTGCTGCCGATCTCCTCCTCGGGGCACCTGATCCTCGTCCCGTGGCTCTTCGACTGGCACTACCTCGAGACGCATGCGAGCTTCAACAAGACGTTCGACGTCGCACTCCACCTCGGGACGCTCGTCGCGGTCGTCGCCTACTTCTGGGGCGACATCGTCTCCTACGTGAAGGCGTGGGTGACGTCCATCCGGGCCCGGGCGATCCGCACGGATCACGAGCGCCTCGCCTGGGGCGTCTTCTTCGCCACCATTCCCGCGGCCCTCGCCGGCGCGCTCGGCGAGAGCGTGATCGAGAAGCACCTCGGGCAGCCGTGGCAGATCGCGATCTTCATGTCGACCTTCGCGATCCTGCTCTGGCTCGCGGACCGGCGGCCCCAGCGGTACGCGATCGACGACCTGTCGATCAAGCGGTCGTTCCTGATCGGCGTCTCGCAGATCCTCGCGCTGATGCCGGGCGTCTCGCGCTCGGGGATCACGATCACGCCGGCCGCTATTCCGGGCTCAACCGCGACGCCGCTGCGCGCCTGTCGTTCCTGCTGCTGATCCCGATCGTGCTCGGCGCCGTGATCTACAAGGGGCTCAAGCACGTCGTCCTGAACCCGCTGCCGGCCGGGTCGACGGGGCCGTTCGTCGTCGGTACGATCGCGGCCTGCGGTGTCGGCCTGATCGCGATCGACGTCCTGCTGGGCTACGTGCGCCGGCACAACTACACGCCGTTCGTGATCTACCGGCTGGTCGTCGCCGCGCTGATCGTCCTGATCATCCTCAGCGGCTGGCGCGAGGCCACGTTCTAGCCGATCGTCTAGGCCCGTCACCAAAACGAAACCCCCCGTACACCTCACGGGGCGCGAGAATCAGACCCGAGTGAACTCCGTCTCGACCGAGAGCCGCGAACTGCTTCCGCTCCTGAACCGGGAGCTCTCCTGGCTCGACTACGCATCACGGGTGCTCGAGCTCGCGTCGGATCCCGACCAGCCGCTGCTGGAGCGGGTGAAGCTCTGCGGGATCTTCTCGTCGAACCTCGACGAGTTCTTCATGGTGCGCGTGGCCGGGCTGCTCGACCAGGTCGCGGCCGGGCTCGTCGCGCGTGGCGCGGACGGGATGACAGCCCAGGAGACGCTCGGGGAGATCCGCCGTCGCGTCATCGACCTCGGAGACCGCCAGGCGAAGCTCTGGCTGAAGGATCTGAAGCCGGCGCTCGCCGAGCACGGGATCCTCGTCGCGGGCGTCGAGGAGCTGACGAAAGAGGAGCTCGCAGAGCTCGAGGGCCTCTACGGCCGGCACATCTACCCGGTGCTGACGCCGCTCGCGGTGGGGCCCGGGCAGCGGTTCCCGTACATCTCCGGCCTGTCGCTGAGCCTCGGGATCACGGTCCGCGACCCCGAGACCGGCGAGGAGCGCTTCGCCCGCGTGAAGGTGCCCGAGGGCCTGCCGCGGTTCCAGCGGGTCGGCACGCGCGGCGTCCTCGTGCCGATGGAGGACGTGATCGCGCACTTCCTCCCCTGGCTCTTCCCCGAGATGGAGTTCGTCGAGCAGGTCGTCTTCCGAGTCACGCGCGACTCCGACTTCGAGGTCTCGGACGAGGCGGACGACCTGCTCGAGGCCGTCCGCTCGGAGCTGCGCCGCCGCCGCTTCGGGGACGTCGTCCGGCTCGAGGTCTCGAGCGGCGTCTCCGGCCGCATGCTGGAGCGGCTCGAGGACCGGCTCGGGATCGGGAGCGAGCAGGTCTATCCGCAGCGCGGCATCCTCGACCTCGCGGACCTCCACCAGCTCGCGGAGCTCGAGCGCCCCGAGCTGAAGTACGAGCCCTGGCTGCCCGTCACGCAGCCCCGGCTCGCGAACCCCGTCGAGGGAAACCTCTTCGCGGAGATCCAGCGCGGGGACATACTCGTCCACCATCCCTACGACTCGTTCGCGACGAGCGTCGAGCAGTTCGTCGCGCTGGGCGCCGCGGACCCCAGCTCGGTCGCGCTGAAGACGACCATCTACCGGACGAGCGGCGACTCTGCCCTCGCGCCTGCGCTGATCGACGCGGCCGAGGCCGGCAAGCAGAGCGTCTGCCTCGTCGAGCTGAAGGCCCGCTTCGACGAGCGGCGGAACATCGAGTGGTCGCGCAGGCTCGAGCAGGCCGGCGTGCACGTCGTCTACGGGTTCCCCGACCTGAAGATCCACGCGAAGACGACGCTCGTCGTCCGGCGCGAGGCCGCGGGGCTGCAGCGCTACGTCCACATCGGCACCGGCAACTACCACGCGGTCACGGCCCGGCTCTACGAGGACATCGGCGTGTTCACCGCCGACCAGGAGATCGCGGCGGACGTGGCCGACCTCTTCAACTTCGTCACCGGCTTCGGGCGCCCGAACAAGTTCCGCCGTCTGCTGGTGGCGCCGATCAACCTACGGGCCGGCCTCGTGGCGCGGATCAAGAGGGTCGCCGATGCAGCCGAGGCGGGATTGCCGGCACGCATCCGGATCAAGGTCAACCACCTGAACGATCCCGGCATCATCAAGGCGCTCGTGCGCGCCTCCCAGGCGGGCGCCCGGATCGAGCTCGTGACCCGCTCGGTCTGCACGCTCCAGCCGGGGATTCCCGGGCTGACCGAGAACATCAAGGTGCGCAGCGTCCTCGGCCGCTTCCTCGAGCACAGCCGCCTCTTCCACTTCGAGGCGGGCGAGGAGCACGACTACCTGATCGGCAGCTCCGACCTGTTGACGCGGAATCTCGACCACCGGATCGAGGTGCTCGTCCCGATCGACGACAACCGCCTCCGCGCCGAGCTCGACTCGATCCTCGAGACGCTCCGTCGCGACAACACGACCGCCTGGGAGATGCAGCCGGACGGAACCTGGCGGCGCGAGTCGCCGGGCAAGAGCGAGCGTCGGCGACCGACGCAGGTCAGTGTCATGCGCCGCCGCAAGCGGCGGGTCACCGCCCTGGCGGGCCGGTCCTGAACATGCGCCGGCCGATGCCCCCGGGAAAATGATCGGCGTGCGAGTCTCAGTCGTCGACGTGGGGTCGAACACGGTCAGGCTGCTCGTCGCCTGGAGCGACGGGCGCACCGTGCAGCCGCTCGAGCAGGTGAAGCACACGCTGCGGCTGGGCGCGACCGTCGAGGAGCACGGGCGGATCCCGGTCGGCAAGCTGGCGGAGACCGCCGACTGCGTCCGCTCGCTCGTCGCGCGCGCCCGTCGTGAGAGCTCTGCGGTCGAGGTGCTCGTCACGAGCCCCGGCCGGCAGGCGGAGAACGGCGACGAGCTCGTGGGTGCGCTCGAGCGCGCGGCGCGTGTGCCCGTGCACGTCCTCTCGGCCGAGGAGGAGGGCCGCCTCGCCTTCGAAGGCGCGCTCTCGTGCCTCGAGGACGAGCCGTCGACGCTGGCCGTCTGCGACGTGGGCGGCGGCTCGACGCAGATCGTCGTCGGCACCCCGCAGGACGGACCGGTCTGGTGCCGCTCCGTCGACATCGGCTCGATGCGCCTGACGACCCGGCTGCTGGCGCAGGATCCGCCGACGCCGCGCGAGCTCGCGGCGGCCGTCACGGAGGTGTCCAGGCTCTTCTCCGGCGTCACCCCGCCCGTGCCCCAGCTGGCGATCGCGGTCGGCGGCAGCGCACGCGGCGTCCGCAAGCTGAACGGCCCCTCGCTCGAGGCTCGGTCGCTCGCAGACGTGCAACAGCGGCTGGCACGGCGGGCATCTGCGCAGATCGCTGCCTCGCACGGGCTTGCGCTGCCGCGGGCCCGAACGCTCACGGCCGGCACGGTGATCCTTTCCGAGGTGCAACGCCGGCTGGGCGTGCCGATGCGGGTGGGCCGCAGCGGCGTCCGCGACGGCGCCGTGCTGACCCTCGCCCGCCGCGCCGCAGCCGCGTAAGCGAGTCGGGCCGGCCCGGCGGCGGACGCCCTCCCTGTCGGTCGCCCGGCCGGCCCTAGGTCACGCAGGTCCACGATGGCGCGCCCGGCGAGCCGGCTCAAGCGCGTTCACGAGTCCGTTGCCGAAGCTTCACGAGCCGTTGGCACGGACTCGCCGCCTGCACGGCGAACGTCGTCCCATGACCTCCGAACCGCTGCTCTGCGAGCTCCACGCGCACTCGACGTGGAGCGACGGCGCCCTGACGCTCCGCGAGCTGGTCGACCTCTACGGCCGCTCGCGGTTCGACGTGCTCGCCGTCACCGACCACACCTGCCGCAGCGGCGGTCTGCCGCCGCAGCACGTCCACGAGGCGAACCACGCGGCGTATCTCGACGAGATCCATGCGGAGGCCGAACGGGCGGAGGCGCTCTACGGGCTGCTGCTCGTCCCCGGCCTCGAGCTGACCGACGACGATCCCGACCCACGTCGCGCGGCCCACGCGGTGGCACTCGGCCTGCACGAGTTCGTCGGCGTCGACGACGGCCTCGACCCGGCGCTCGCCCGGGCTCGCTCGCACGGGGCGGCGCTGGTCGGCGTCCATCCCTACACACTCGCGGCAGCGCGCAGGGCCGCGCGGGGCACCGCGCGTTTCGCGGTCGAGCACGAGTGGGCACGGACGGCCGTCGACCGCTTCGAGCTCTTCAACCGCCACGACGTCTTCCCCTGGGTCGGCCGGGCCCGCCTGCCAGTGGTCGCGACCGGCGACTTCCACCGCCTCGAGCACCTCTGCACCTGGAAGACGCTCGTTCCGTGCGAGCACGACGAGGACGCGCTGGTCGACTACCTGCGCCGCGGGCTCCCGGTCAGCCTGACGCGCATCGACCGGGTCGAGTCGCTGCGGTCGGCGGCTTAGAAGCTCTAACTGAATGACCACGCGCTGGCTGGGCGTGCTGGGCGAGTGCGATGCGAGGACGGAGGGCGGGCCGATAGCAGCGCTACCGGCCCAACCGAGGACGCGGCGGCGCGCCGACCAGCGCGTTCAGACAGCCCGTGCTTCGTTCTGTTAGAGCTTCTTAGGCCGGCGGCGGGAGCCGCCGCACCAGGCGCAGCCGCTCGTCTAGGAGCCAGGTCGCTCCCTTCTTCCCGGCCTTCCCCACGAGGGCGAGCGTGATGTCGCCGTGTACGGAGACGACGGCGTTCTCGCCGGCCAGCGACTCGAGCAGGGGGCGCCAGGCGCCCTCCGGGGCTCCCTCGGTGAGCTCGTCGCGCGTCTCGAGCGCGACCCCGAGCCGCTCCGCGAGCGGCTCGACTGTCTGCACGCAGCGCACGTACGGGCTGGAGAGGACGCGGCCCACCGGCAGCTCGGCGAGGAGCACCTCGGCGAGCCGCCCGGCCTGCCGGAGGCCGCGCTCGTCGAGCGGCCGCAGGCGGTCGTCGCCCTGCCAACGCAACCGGTCGCCCGCGAGGGCGTGCCGGACGACTGCGAGCTCGACGCCCATCGAGAGCGGATCGTAGCCCTCGCGGCGGTCTCCGGTTCGTCACCGTTCGTTCACCACCTCGTCACGACGGAAAGAGGGAGGCTTTCTGGTCCCAACGCGTCGAACCGGAGGACAAACGTGTCGATCTACCAGCGGATTCGCCAGCTGCTCGAAGACGGAAAGTGGCACAGCGAGCGCGAGCTCCACGAGTTCGTGACGTTCCCTGAAGAGTGGATCACCGAGTTGCGTCACGACGGGGACACGATCGTCGAGGAGGTCGAGGGAGAGCGGTTCGTCCGGCTCTCCGACGGCGACTGAGTCGCCGGGGCCTGGGCCGTCAGCCTGGGTGATCGTCAGCCTGTGCGCGCGAGCGTGAGGTGGACCGCGCGGAGGCGCGGCTCGATCCGGTGGAACGCCTTGACGACGGCCGGGTCGAACTGTCGCCCCGACTCTCGGTCGACCTCGAGCGCCGCCTCGGCCCACGACTGCGCACGGCGGTACGGCCGGTCGCTCGTCATGGCGTCGACGGCGTCGGCGACGGCGAAGACGCGCGCAGCGAGCGGGATCTCGTCCTGCTCGAGCCGGTCGGGGTAGCCGGAGCCGTCCCAGCGCTCGTGGTGTGACCGCACGACCTCGAGCCCCCGCTCCTTGAGGATCGGGATGCCCTGGAGCATCTGCTCCCCGAGGGTGGTGTGCGTCTGCATCAGGCGCCGCTCGTCGGGGTCGAGCGGGCCCGGCTTCTGCAGCACCGCGTCCGGGATCCCGATCTTGCCCACGTCGTGGAGGAAGAAGCCGTACTCGACGCTCGGGTCCTCCGCCAGGGCGGCGTCGACCGAGCGCAGGAGCTCGAGCGCGTAGCGGGCGACCCGCTGCGAGTGCTCGCGGGTGCCGATGTCCTTCGACTCGAGCGCCCCGGCCAGCGCGGTGACCGTGTCGCGGTAGGCGCTCTCGAGCAGGGCACGTTGCCGGCGCTCGACCTCGAGCAGGTTGCGCAGGTCGCGGGCATAGAGGAGGAGCTGCGCGTCCGCGCCACCCGGCGCGGCGTCGCCGACCGGGACGGGGTCGAGCCCGCCGGCGAGGCGCTCGACGACCGCCAGCAGCTGCAGCGGGCTGAACGGCTTCGGCAGCGACGCGTCGGCGCCGGCGTCCGCTGCCGCGCGTGAGCTCGAGACGACGGAGCCGGAGAGGATCACGACCGGAATCGCGCTCGTGTCCGGGTCGGCCTTGAGCCGCTTGCAGAAGTCGATGCCGTTCTCGCCCGGCATGTTGATGTCCAGGACGATCACGTCGGGGCGCCGGGCGCGCAGCAGCGCTTCCGCCTTCGCGGCGCTCTCGGCCTCGTCCACGTCGACGTCGACCAGATGGAACGTCGTCGCGACGAGCTCTCTCAGACCTGCGTCGTCGTCAACCAGCAACAGCCTCAAGTCCCACCCCCTTCCGGCGCGAGGCCCACGTCATCTGTCGTCACGAACGGCTCGAGGCTTTAGCCCAGGTCTCGTCGGCCCAGCCCGCGTCCGGCCGCGCGGACCGCCACATTCGCCCCTACCAGCAGAAAGATGCCTGCAAACGCCCCACCTTCGCCCTCTCAGTCATACGCGTAGAAGCCGCGTCCGGACTTCCGCCCCAGCCGTCCGGCCTGGACGTACTGCCGGAGCAGCGGGCACGGCGCGTACTTCGGGTCGCCGAGTCCCGCCTGCAGCACCTCCATGATCGAGACGCACGTGTCCAGGCCGATCAGGTCGGCGAGCGCGAGCGGCCCCATCGGGTGCGCGAAACCGAGCTTCGCGATCGTGTCGATGTCCTCGGCCGCAGCCACGCCCTCCAGCAGCGTGTACGCGGCCTCGTTGATGAACGGCATCAGGATCCGGTTCGAGACGAAGCCCGGGAAGTCGTTCGCCTGTGCCGGGGTCTTGCCCAGGTCCTCGGCGAGCCTGACGATGGCGTCGGCGGTCTCGTCCGATGTCTGGACGGCGCGGATCACCTCGACGAGCTTCAGCACCGGTACCGGGTTGAAGAAATGCATGCCGATCACACGGTCGGGCCGGCTCGTGACCGCGGCGAGCGACGTGATCGGGATCGACGAGGTGTTCGACGCGAGGATCGCCGGCTCGGGCAGCGTCGCGTCCGCGCGGCGGAAGACGTCCTCCTTGACGGCAGCGTCCTCGACGACGGCCTCGATCAGCAGGTCCGCCGGCACGAGCTCGTCGACGGGGTCGATGCGGGCAAGCGTCTCCTCCGGGGACGCGCCGCCCTTCTCGGCGAGCTTCTCCAGGCTCCTGCGGATCGCGGCGAGACCGCGCTCGGTGGCGCCCGCAAACGGGTCGTGCAGCGAGACGCGCCGTCCGGAGGCGGCGACCACCTGCGCGATCCCGCCGCCCATCTGGCCCGCGCCGACGACGAGCACGTGCTCGAACTCCATCGCCGCAGGAGGGTACCCGGCGTGTCGCTTCGGTGGTGGCGCCAAGTCGATCTGGTGACAGACGGGTGAACGTCCTTGCGCATGGGCGCCGCCCGCCGACACACTTCGCTCAGAGATGCGCTTCGCCGTCGTCGCGCACGAGGCAAAGGGGACGAGCTCCAGGCTCGCCGCCCAGCGCCTCCAAGGGGTCGTCCATTCGGCCGTGCTGACCCCTGCGCAGGCGGTGGCCCAGCTCGGTCGAGGCGACATCGCGCTCGCCCGGCTCGACGTCCTCCCCACCGTCGACGGGATCGAGCCCGGCGTCTGGGCGCTGGACGAGCTCGAGCGGCGCGGCGTGCTCGTGCTCAACCGGCCGTTCACGCTCCGCGCCGCCCACGACAAGCTGATCACGGCCCGCGTCCTGACCGAGGAGGGACTGCCGCACCCGCAGACGCAGCACCTCTGGGAGGGCGGCCCGCTGCCGGAGATCGAGCTCCCCGTCGTGCTGAAGCCGCGATTCGGCAGCTGGGGGCGCGACGTCGTCCTCTGCCACACCCTCGCCGGGCTGGCGGACGCACTCGAGACGATCCGACACAAGGCCTGGTACCGGTCGACCGGCGCGCTCGTCCAGGCGCTCGTGCCCCCGCCGGGTCACGACCTGCGGGTCGTCGTCGCCGCGGGCCGGGTGGTCGGTGCCGTCAGCCGCGTGCCGCAGCCCGGCGAATGGCGGACGAATGTCGCGCTGGGCGCGCGCCGGCAGCCCGTGAAGCCTCCGCACAGCGCCTGCGAGCTCGCGCTGGCCGCGGCGAGGGCGGTGCGCGGTGACCTGGTCGGCGTCGACCTGCTCCCGGTCGACGACGGCTTCGTGGTGCTGGAGATCAACGGTGCCGTCGAGTTCACGCCCGAGTACGACGAGCGCGTGGACGTCTACGCCCGCTCCGTTGCGCTCTTGACGGGCAGGCCGGTCCTCTCCGGGCTCGCCGAGGTCGGCTAGCTCGGGCTAGGGCGCCGCCGACGGCTGAGGTGGCTCCGCCGCCGAAGGCTCTTCCGCGGGCGCCGACTCGAAGCGCTCGATCTCCAGGAACACGACCGCCGCCACCGCGACGCCGATCACGAGGCCGACGTCGCGTGCCCGGGCGAGAGAGAGCGCCCGCAGCGCGCCCCAGCCCACGACGTAGGCCCACGCCCCCAGGGCGGTGCCGAAGACGATCGCCACGCCGCGGCGGTGCGAGACCGCGACCGTGCCGAACAGCTTTTGCCCACTCGGCTGCACGAGCGGACCGTAGGCCAGGAGCCCGGTCTCGAGCACACGGATGCGCGTCCTCAACGACGTCATGATCTCGCCGGCACGGAGCTCGTAGACGAGGATGCCGAACGTCGCGGTGAAGCCGACAAGTCCGAGCGCCAGAAGCTCGACGGCGGCCCGGCCGGCGGTCAGGAACCCGACTGCGGCGCCGGCGATGGTCGGCACGAGGGCGAGCAGACGGAAGCGCGTGTCGGTCAGCCCCCGCAGGAGCACCGCGCTCTCTTGGTAGTCCAGCCGCAGGCGCTCCTCGTCGTCCATGCGCCCTCCTCCACGGGATCGTATGCGGGAGCTCAGACCTCGATCAAGATCGCGTCGCCCTGGCCGCCGCCGGAGCAGATCGCCGCGAGGCCGAGCCCACCGCCGTTGCGCCGGAGCTCGTGGACCATCGTGCCGAGGATGCGCCCGCCGGAGGCGCCGATCGGATGACCGAGCGCGACGGCGCCGCCGTTGACGTTCACCTTCGCCTCGTCGGCTCCGAGCAGCCTGGTCGAGTTCCACGCGACCGACGCGAAAGCCTCGTTGATCTCGACTCGCTCGACCTCGTCGATCGACTTGCCCGCCCGCTCGAGCGCCACGGCGCCCGCCCTGGCCGGCGTCCGCGCCAGAAACGCGAAGTCGTCCGCGACGTAGCCCTGGCCGATCACGGTCGCGAGCGGCTCGAGGCCCCGCTTGCGGGCCCACTCCTCGCTCGCGACGACCACGCATGACGCGCCGTCGTTCACGCCCGGCGCGTTGCCCGCCGTCGTCGACCCCTCCGGGTCGAAGACCGGCTTCAGCGCTGCGAGGGCCTCGAGCGTCGTGTCGCGGCGGACGCTCTCGTCGGCGGTCACATCCCCGACCGGCACGATCTCGTCCTCGAAGCGGCCCGCATCCTGCGCCGCGGCCGCGCGCTGGTGCGAGCGGTACGCCCAGGCATCCTGATCCTCGCGCGGGATCCCGAGCTCGCGGGAGACGAAGCTGGCCTGGACGACCATGTGCAGGCCGTCGAACGTCGACGTCAGCCCGTCGTGCGTCATCAGGTCGATCAGCGTGCCGTCGCCGAGGCGGTAGCCGAAGCGGGCCTGCTGGAGGATGTACGGCGCGTTCGACATCGACTCCATCCCGCCCGTGACGATCACCTCGGCGTCGCCGGCGCGGATCATCGAGTCGGCGATCTCGACCGCGCGGATCGAGGACGCGCACACCTTGTTGATCGTGTCGGCGGGCACCTCGACCGGCAGCCCTGCGCCTACCGCCGCCTGGCGCGCGGGCGCCTGTCCGGCACCGCCCTGAAGCACCTGACCCATGATCACGTACTGCACCTCACCCGGCTCGACCCCGGCCCGCCCGAGGCCCGCCTCGATCGCGATCGCGCCGAGCTCGGTCGCCCGGTGGCCGGCGAGCGCGCCGCCGAGCTTGCCGAAGGGCGTGCGGACGGCGGAGAGGATCACGGACCGGTTCACGGCTCCAGCCTACCCACGGGTGTGATCGGCCCGTCCCCCCTCAGCACGGCGATCACGTTCTCCGCGGCGAGGCGCGCCATCGCCGCACGCGTCTCGCTCGTGGCGGAGGCGATGTGCGGGGTCATGACGACGTTCGGCAGCTCGAGGAGACCCGGATGGACGTGCGGCTCGTCCTCGAAGACGTCCAGCCCGGCGGCCCCGATCTGCCCGTCGCGCAACGCCTCCACAAGCGCCGCCTCGTCCACGACCGGCCCGCGCGAGACGTTGACGAGGATCGCGTCCGGCTTCATCGCGCGGAGCTCCTGCGCGCCGATCAGGTGCCGCGTCTCCGGCCGGAGCGGCACGTGCAGCGAGACGGCGTCCGCCTCGGCGAGCAGCCGCTCGAGCGGCAGCGGGCGCGCCGAGATCACGCGCATGCCCAGCGCCTCGCCGTAGGCCGCGAGCGCCCGGCCGGTGCGGCCCATGCCGATGATCCCGAGCGTGCGGCCGCCGAGCTCCAGCGTCTGCAGCGGGTTGCGGCTCCACCCCGTCCAGGCGCCTGCGCGGATCTGGCGGTCGCCCTCGACGACCCGCTTCGCCGCAGCGAGGAGCAGCGCCAGCGCGTGCTCCGCGACGGCCCGGGTCAAGACGTCCGGCGTGTTGGTGACGACGACACCGTGCCGGCCGGCCGCGTCCAGGTCGACGTTGTCGACGCCGACGGCGAAGTTCGCGACGACCCGGAGCTGCGGCCCCGCCCGCTGGAAGAACGCGTCGTCGATCGGGTCAGTCAGGTGGGCGAGCACGCCGTCCGCGCCTGCGACGTCCTCGCCGACTCGCACGTCCCAGCCCGTCGCCCGCAGCAGCTCCTCGGCGGGCGCGGGCGTCGGGCGCGTGACGACGATCCGGCTCAGCGGCCCAGATCGGTGTCCGCCGAGAGCCGCCGCGCGAACGCCGCGATCAGCCTCGACGCGCCCTCGACGTCGCTCCACTGTGCGAGCTCGACCGGGGTGTGCGCGTAGCGGATCGGGATCGAGACGAGCCCGGTCGGCACGCCCCCGCGGCTCAGGTGCAGGTAGTCGGCGTCCGTCGAGGTCTGCGCCGTCGTCACCTCGACCGAGTGCTCGATGCCCTCCGCCTCGGCCGCCCCGCGCAACAGCTCGAACACGGCGGGATGCAGCGTCGAGCCGCGTGCGATCGCAGGGCCTGCGCCGACCTCGATCCTGCCGCCGATCTTCACGTCGCCCCCCGGCGCGTCCGTGGACGGCGTGATGTCGACGGCGAGCGCGACGTCGGGCTCGAGCGAGAACGCTGCCGCACGCGCCCCGTACACGCCGACCTCCTCCTGCACGGTCGCGACAGCGATCACGTCGCCGGCCGAGCCGCCGGCCTCCGCGACGAGCCGCGCGGCCTCGAGTGCGACATACGCGCCGAGCCGGTTGTCGAGCGCGCGCGAGATGAACCGGTCGTTCGGCAGCTCCTGCGGCGGGCCGACGAGCACGGCCGGATCTCCGACCGAGACGAGCTCCAGCGCCTCGTCCCGGTCGCGGGCGCCGATGTCGATGTGCATGTCGGCGAGCTCCGGCTTCTTGCCCTCCCTGCGCTGGTCCGGCGAGAGCCGGCGGCGGGCGATCAGCCCCGGCACGATGCCGCCTTCCGTCACGATCTCGACCCGCTGGGCGACGAGCGTCGACGGCTCGTAGCCGCCGATGACCGAGAACGCGAGATTGCCTTGCTCGTCGGCATGCGTGATCGCGACGCCGATCTCGTCGATGTGGCCGAGGACGGCGAGCCGCGGACCGCCGCCTGAGCCTGCGACCTTCGCGTAGGACGAGCCCATGGCGTCCGTCCACACCTCGGCGAACGGCTCCGCCGCTGCGCGCCACGCCGCCGCCGCGCGAGCCTCGTAGCCGGAGGGCCCCGGGATGGTGAGCAGCTCGCGGAGCAGCGGTGCGATCGGCACGCGCCGATTCAATCACTTGCGGAGGCCGTCGCCCTCGCCTAGGCTGAAAACGATGATTACGCCGACCCCGACGCCCCAGCCGATCCTTTGGGCCTGGCGCCGCGAGCGGGGCGGGAGCCTGGCCTAGGCCTGAGCCATCCCACGCCCGCTCGACCGAGACCCGCGAGGGTCTTTTTTCGTTCCCGATGACCATCTCCACCGCCATCGCAACCGACCTGCTGACGCCGCTCGCGGCGTACCTCCGCCTGCGCGACGCGGGCCGGGCCGCGTTCCTGCTGGAGTCGGTCGAGCGAGGTCGCCTGGGACGCCACTCCTTCGTCGGCTGCGGCTCTCGCCTCGTCGACTTCGCGCAGGCGGAGGCCTGCGGCGAAGCGGTCGTCGGCTACCTCGGGTACGACCACGTCGCCGTGCTCGAGCCCACGGTCCCGCTACCCGAGGCGGGCCGCGACCTGCCGGAGAGCCGCTTCGTCGTCGCCGACGTCCTCGTCCGCTTCGACCACGCGCGGGGGCTCGCCGAGGTACTGGTCGGCGACGTGGACGAGGTCACCACCCTCCTCGAGCGGAACGTCGAGCCACCCCGCGGCGGCTCCGGCCCGGGGACGACGGAACGCTCCTCGCAGACCGACTACGAGCGCTCGGTCGAGCGCGCGAAGGAGCACATCCGGGCCGGTGACGCCTTCCAGATCGTCCTCTCCCAGCGGGCTGAGCGGCGCACGGACGTGACGCCGCTCGACGTCTACCGCTCGCTGCGCCGCGTGAATCCGTCGCCGTACCTCTTCCTGCTGGAGCTCGACGGGATCTCGCTCGTCGGCTCGTCGCCGGAGACGCTCGTCAAGGCCGAGGGCGCCCGTGCGAGCCTGAACCCGATCGCGGGGACGACGCAGCCCGGCGAGGGGGACGCCGAGCGGCTGCTCTCGTCGGCCAAGGACCGGGCCGAGCATGTGATGCTCGTCGACCTGGGCCGGAACGACCTCTCGCGTGTCTGCAGGGCGGGCACCGTCAAGGTCGAGCGCTTTCTCGAGCCGGAGCGGTTCTCGCACGTGACGCATCTCGTCTCGGAGGTCGCCGGCGAGCTGAAGGACGGCGTGACGCCGTTCGACCTGCTCCGCGCGTGCTTCCCCGCCGGCACCGTCAGCGGCGCGCCTAAGGTGCGTGCGATGCAGATCATCTCGGAGCTGGAGGGCTTCCGCCGCGGCCCCTACGCGGGCGCCGTCGGCTACTCGCTGCCGGGCGGCTCGTTCGACACCTGCATCGCGATCCGGACGGTCGTGCTCCAGGACGGCGTCGCCTACCTGCAGGCGGGCGCAGGGATCGTCGCCGATTCCGATCCGCGCGCCGAGCACGAGGAGTGCCTGCGCAAGCTGGCCGCGCTCGAGACGGCGATCGAGGAGGCGGAAGCATGAAAGTGTTGATGGTCGACAACTACGACTCGTTCACCTACAACCTCGTGCATCTCTTCGAGGAGCTCGGAGCCGAGGTGGTGGTCCGCCGCAACGACGCAGTCACGCCCGACGGGGCCGAGGCGCTGGCGCCCGACCGGCTCGTGATCTCTCCCGGGCCCGGGCGCCCCGAGGACGCGGGCGTGACGGAGGCGCTCGTCGAGCGGCTCGCCGGGAAGATCCCCGTGCTCGGTGTCTGCCTCGGGCACCAGGCGATCGTGCAGGTCTTCGGCGGCGACGTCGGGCTCGCACGGGAGCTCGTCCACGGCAAGGCGACGATGGTCTCGCACGACGGCCAGGGGCTCTTCGCGGGTCTGGACGGGGATTTCCTCGCAGGCCGTTACCACTCGCTCGCGGCCACGCGCCTGCCCGACGTGCTGGAGGTGACGGCGACCGCGCCCGACGGAGAGGTGATGGCCGTGCGGCACCGGGAGCTCGCCGTCGACGGCGTGCAGTTCCACCCGGAATCGGTCCTGACGCCGGTCGGCCCGGCGATTGCGAAGAACTTCCTGGACGGAGGCAGATGATCCAGTCGGCACTGGCCCGGCTCCTCGACGGCCACGATCTGGCGCGCGAGGAGGCGCGCGGCGTCATGAACGAGATCATGACCGGCGAAGCGACGTCCGGGCAGATCGGCGGCTTTCTCGTCGCGCTCCGCCTGAAGGGAGAGACCGCCGACGAGATCGCCGGCTGCGCCGAGGCGATGCGCGAGCACGCGCTGCCCGTGCGGCCGAAGCGCTCGGACCTCGTCGACACCGCCGGTACCGGCGGCGACGGCGGCAAGACGTTCAACATCTCGACCGCCGCCGCGCTCGTGGCCGCCGCCGCCGGGGCGGGGGTCGCGAAGCACGGCAACCGCTCCGTCTCGTCGCAGTCCGGCTCGGCCGACGTGCTCGAGGCGCTCGGCTTCTCGCTGGACCTCACGCCCGAGCGCGTCGCGCAGTCGGTGGACGAGCTCGGCTTCGGCTTCATGTTCGCGCCGACGCACCACCCCGCCATGCGCCACGCCGCGCCCGTGCGGCGCGAGCTCGCAGCACGGACGGTCTTCAACGTGCTGGGTCCGCTGACGAACCCGGCGGGCGCGCGGGCGCAGGTCGTGGGCGTCTACTCGCCCCTGCTGGTGCAGACGATCGCGCAGGTGCTCGCGCGGCTCGGGGCGCACCACGCCTTCGTCGTGCACGGCGCGTTCGGCATCGACGAGCTGTCGCCCGCAGGCCCGAACCTCGTCTGCGAGGTCGTCGACGGCTTCGTCAAGGAACGCGAGATCGACCCGGAGGAGCTCGGCGTCCCCCGCTGCGCGCCGGAGGACCTCCGCGGCGGCTCGCCCGAGGAGAACGCGTTGCGGATCCGCGAGGTGTTCGAGGGCGCAAACGGCGGCCGCCGCTCCGCGATCCTGCTCAACGCGGCCGGCGCGATCGCCGCGGGCGGGCACGCGAAGGATCTGAAGGACGGGCTCGGCTACGCGGCCGAGGCGCTCGACTCCGGTGCTGCCGCCGTGCGCCTCGAGCAGCTGATCGCCTTCTCGCGCCAGGAGCCCGTGACCGCATGAGGCTGCGGGAGGCACTCGCAGCCGACGGGCTGGGCGCGATCGCCGAGTTCAAGCGGCGGTCTCCGTCGGCGGGCGACATCCGCCCGGGCGCCGACGCCGCCGCATTCGCCCGGAGCTACGAGCAGGCGGGCGCGAGCGCCGTCTCAGTGCTCGTCGACGAGCGCTTCGGCGGCTCGGTCGCGGATCTCGTCGCTGCGCGGGAGTCCACCTCGCTGCCATTGCTCGCCAAGGGCTTCTTCCGGAAGCAGGACGAGCTGGCCGACCTGCGTCGTGCCGGCGCCGACGCGGTGCTGCTGATCCTGCGCGACCTCGACGACCGGCAGGCGGCCGCGTTGCAGGCGTCTGCCCGGGACCTCGGGCTCGACGCCCTCGTCGAGGCGCACGACGCCGACGAGCTGGCCCGCGCCGTGCAGCTCGGCGCCGACTCGATAGGGATCAACGCGCGCGACCTGAGCACCTTCGCCGTCGACCGGCAGGCGCAGCTCCGGCTCGTGGCGGAGGCGCCGAAGGACCGGCTCGTGATCGCGGAGAGCGCCGTCCACTCGCGCGCACAGGGCGCCGCGGCAGAGCTCGCCGGCGCGGACGCGGTCCTCGTCGGCACCGCGCTGATGCAGGCGCGCGACCCGGCGGCCAAGCTGCGCGAGCTGCTCTCCCGCCCACTCGTGAAGGTGTGCGGCCTCACCTGCCAGGACGACGTCGACGCCGCCGTCGAGGCCGGCGCCGACCTGCTCGGCTTCATCCTGGCCGAGGAGAGCCCGCGCCGCGCCGAGGCCGTGCTCGACGTGCCGGACACGGCACTCTCGGTCGCCGTCTTCGTCGAGGACGTGCACGACGCCGGCTCGGACCTCCTCCAGCTCTACCGCCGCGAGAACGGGCACCGCGGCCGCGACGCCGAGCTGCTGCGCGGCGGCGAGCGCGTGGCGACCGTCGTCGACCTGCCGTGGCTCGAGGACGACCCGACGCACCTCGACCGGGCCCGGGCCGCCGACGGCCGCGTGATGCTCGCCGGTGGGCTCGACGGCTCGAACGTGCGCGCGGCGATCGACGCCGTCCGGCCCTGGGCGGTCGACGCCGCCTCCCGCCTCGAGCGAGAGCCCGGGCTCAAGGACCACGAGAAGGTCAGAGCCTTCGTCGAGGCCGCGCGATGAGCCTCACGTACGGCGAGTACGGCGGCCGCTACGTCCCGGAGACCCTGATTCCGGCGCTCGACGAGCTGACCGAAGGCTGGGCCGACGCGCTCGCCGACGACGCCTTCCGCGCCGAGCTGCACGAGCTCGCCACCTCGTACGCCGGCCGCCCAACGCCGCTCACGCTTGCGACGCGCTTCGCGCCGGAGAAGCGCGTCTGGCTGAAGCGCGAGGACCTGATGCACACGGGCGCGCACAAGCTCAACAACGCGCTCGGCCAGGCGGTGCTCGCCCGCCGGCTCGGCAAGCAGCGCATCGTCGCGGAGACCGGTGCGGGACAGCACGGCGTCGCGGCGGCGACCGTCTGCGCCCGCTTCGGCTTCGACTGCGTCGTCTACATGGGCTCCGAGGACATGCGCCGGCAGGCGCCCAACGTGGAGCGGATGAACCTGCTGGGGGCCGAGGTACGCCCCGTCGAGTTCGGCACGAAGACCCTGAAGGAGGCGACGAGCGAGGCGATCCGCGACTGGATCACGAACGTCGAGACCACGCACTATCTGATCGGCTCGTGCGTCGGCCCGGCTCCGTATCCGGCCATCGTGCGCGAGCTCCAGGCCGTGATCGGCCGCGAGGCGCGCGAGCAGATCCTCGCGGCGGAAGGACGCCTGCCCGAGGCGGCGATCGCCTGCGTCGGCGGGGGGTCGAACGCGATCGGCCTCTTCGCGGGCTTCCTCGAGGACGACGACGTGCGCCTCGTCGGCGTCGAGGCGGCCGGCGCCGCGTCGCTCGGCACGGGCCGGCCCGGGATCCTGCACGGCTCCCGTTCGTCGCTGCTCGCGGACGAGGACGGGCAGATCGTGGACGCGCACTCCATCTCCGCAGGCCTCGACTACCCCGGCGTCGGCCCGGAGCACGCGGCGCTGCGCGATTCCGGCCGCGCGGCCTACGTGACCTGCACGGACGACGAGGCGCTCGCGGCGTTCCGGCTGCTCAGCCGCACCGAGGGGATCATCCCCGCGCTCGAGTCCTCGCACGCGCTCGCGCGGGCGCTCGACCTCGACGCCGAGCTGATCCTCGTCTGCCTCTCCGGCCGCGGCGACAAGGATCTGGCGGAGGTGCTGGCACGGTGACGCGCTCCGACCCGGCGCGCGGGCAGCTCTCCGGCTACCGCTATCCGGACGACGTGCGCGTCGACGAGCTGCTCGTCCGGCCGCCCGCCGAGGCGGACGTCGAGCTCGTGGCCCCCGCCTTCCTGGATCCGGCCGTCGGCGGCGAAGCAGGACTGCCGCAGGTCGATGCGGAGACGCTCCGCGTCATGCTGCGCGAGCAGCTGCCGCTGATGCGCGAGCGCGGGCTGCTCGCGCCGTACCTGATCGAGGACACGCGGGACGGCGCGATTCTCGGCGGTTGCGCGCTGCACCACTTCGACCCGATGCGCGACACGGTCGAGATCGGCTACTGGCTCTTCGTCGGCTCCCGCGGCCGGGGGGTCGCCACCCGCGCCGTCGGCGCCCTCGTCGAGGACGCGTTCGCGCAGGGCATCCGCCGTGTCGAGGCCCACGTGCGACTCGAGAACACCGCCTCCGAGCGGGTGCTCGAGCGGCTCGGCTTCGAGCGCGAGGGGGTCCGCCGCCGCTACCTCCGCCACGGCGGCGGCTACGCGGACGCCACCATCTTCGCCCGGCTCGCCGGCGACGCATGAGCAAGCGCATCGCCATCTACCTGATGGCCGGCCCGGAGACACCGGCGCTCGCCGAGGCGGCCGTCGACGGCGGCGCAGACATCGTCGAGCTCGGCTTCCCCTTCTCCGACCCGCTCGCGGACGGCCCGGTGATCCGCCGCGCAGGCGAGCGCGCGCTCGCACAGGGCATGCGCACCGGCCGCTGCCTCGAATGCCTGGCCGAGACCCGACGGCGCGTCGACGTCCCGCTGATCCCCATGACCTACGCGTCGATCCTCGAGGCGTACGGCTGGGAGCGATTCGCGGCCGACGCCCGCTCCGCCGGGGCGACGAGCCTGATCGTCGCCGACCTCCCCGCCGGGGAGCGCGAGGGGCTGCGGCGCGTGCAGCTCGTCGCGCCGACCTCCACCGACGAGCGGATCCGCCTCGCCGCCGAGCAGACGGACGGCTGGCTCTACCTCGTCACCGTCGCCGGGACGACGGGTGCGCGTGCGGGCCTCTCACCCGCCCTGGCGGGCCTCGTCGAGCGCTCCCGGGCGCTGACGGACGTGCCGGTGTACGCAG
The DNA here is from genome assembly GCA_963704025.1 of uncultured Actinomycetes bacterium. GTDB lineage: Bacteria > Actinomycetota > Thermoleophilia > Gaiellales > Gaiellaceae > CAVPGP01. The sequence continues at coordinate 792,618 of CAVPGP010000002.1, forward strand.
GCTTCGGCATCTCGACCCCGGAGCACGCCCGCGCGGCGACCGAGCTGGCGGACGGGATCGTCGTCGGCTCGCGCGCCGTCGAGGTCGCCGACGAGGGGCCCGCGGCGCTGCGCGACTACGTGCGCTCCCTCCGCGAGGCCGTGGACGCGCGAGTCGCGGTGTAGATTCGGCGGGTGCGCGAGTACACGCCGTCCACCTACGGCGACGCCTGGGCGGAGATCTACGACGAGCGGGTCGCCCCCTCGCCGGCCGGAGAGCTCGAGCTGCTCGCGGAGCTCGCCGGCGAGGGACCGGTGCTGGAGCTCGGCGTGGGCACCGGCCGCGTCGCGGCGCCGCTCGCGGAGCGCGGCCTGGAGGTGCACGGGCTCGACCCGTCGCGGGAGATGCTGGCCCGGCTGCGTGAGAAGAGCGACCGGGTCGTCGCCCACGAGGGCCTCATGGACGACTTCGACCTGGGACGCGAGTTCCAGCTCGTCTACGTCGTCTCCTCGACGATCTTCGCGCCGCTGACCCAGGAGGCGCAGGTCGCGACGTTCCGCTGCGCCGCCCGCCATCTGCGACCGGGCGGAGTCTTCCTCGTGCAGGCGTTCTTCCCCGACCTGACGCGCTTCGACCGCGGCCAGCGCGTCGGCGCGGTCGACGTCGTCGCTCGACCGCGTGATGCTCGAGGCAACGAAGGTCGATCGCGCGCAGCAGCTGCTGACGGGCCAGCACGTCGAGCTTTCGGCCGATGGGACGCGGCTCTACCCGGTGATGATCCGCCTCGCGTATCCGACCGAGCTCGACCTGATGGCGCAGCTCGCCGGCCTCGCGCTCCGCGACCGGTGGGCCGACTTCGAGCGGGCGCCGTACGACTCGTCGAGCCAGAGCCACGTCTCCGTCTACGCGAAGGAGCCCGCATGAACGAGCCCGTCAAGGTCGCCTGCATCCAGGCGGAGCCGGTCATCCTCGACCGCGAGGCGACCCTCGACAAGATGGCGGCGATCGCGGCCGAGGCGGCCGGCGAGGGCGCGCGGCTGCTCGTCTACCCCGAGGCGTTTCGTGCCCGCCTATCCTTCTTCTGTCTGGGCACGGGCGCTCGCGGGCTGGGCTGCCGACGGCGCCAAGGAAGCCTTCGCGCTGCTGGCGCGCGAGTCCGTCGAGGTGCCCGGTCCGGCGGTCGAGCGGATGGGCGCGATCGCCCGCGAGCACGGCGTCTGGATGGTGACCGGCGTCACGGAGGTCGACCCGGAGCGGCCGGCGACGCTCTACAACACGCTCCTCTATCACGCGCCGGACGGCTCGCTCGCCTACAAGCACCGCAAGCTCGTGCCCACGAACCACGAGCGCCTCGTCTGGGGTCAGGGCGACGGCGGCGGCCTGCGCGCGATCCCGACTGAGCTCGGGCGCATCGGCGGCCTGATCTGCTGGGAGAACTACATGCCGCTGGCGCGCTTCGCGCTCTACGAGTCGGGCGTCGAGATCTACATCGCCTCGACGGCGGACGACGGCGACGCGTGGCAGGCGACGCTCGTCCACATCGCCCGCGAGTCGCGGTCGTTCGTCGTCTCACCGTCGCATTTCCAGCGCGCCTCGTCGTACCCGGACGACTTCCCGCTTCGCGCCCTGCTCGACGGCGTCGACGTGATCGGCCGCGGCGGCAGCGCCGTGCTCGGCCCCGACGGCTCGTATCTCGCGGGGCCGCTCTACGACGAGGAGGGCGTCCTCTACGCGGAGCTGGACCCGGCGCGTCTCTGGGAGGAGCGGCAGCGCTTCGACCCGGCCGGGCACTATCACCGGCCGGACGTCCTGCAGCTGACCGTGAACGCACCGTGAAGGCACCGTGAAGGCCGCCGTCGTCGGCGCCGGCGTCTTCGGCGCCTCCACGGCGCGCGCGCTCGTGCGGCGGGGCTGGGACGTGACGCTCGTCGAGCAGTACGTCCCCGGCCACGTGCGCTCGGCGTCCGGCGGCGACACGCGCCTGATCCGCTTCGCGCACGGCGACGAGGAGTGGTACACGGCCCTCGCGTGGCGGGCGAGAGGGCTCTGGCGCGAGCTCGAGCGCGAGAGCGGGCAGTCGCTCCTGGACGAGCGCGGCGTCGCCTGGCTCGCCAGCGGCGACGGCGCCTTCGAGGAGCAGAGCGAGCCCGTCCTCCGCCGGCTCGGGATCGCGGTCGAGCGGCTGACGCCCGAGGAGGGGCGGCGCCTCTTCCCGTCTCTGGCCGGCGACGACCTGCGGTTCGTGCTCCTCGAGCCGGAGGCGGGCGTGCTGCACGCGCGGCGTGCGACGCAGGCGCTCGTCGAGCAGGTCGAGCGCGAGGGCGGGCGTCTCGAGGCCGGTCGCGCAGACCCCGCGTCGCCGCCCGCAGCCGACGTCGTCGTCTGGGCGTGCGGCGCGTGGCTGCCGAAGCTCTTCCCGGAGCTCGTGCGGATCAAGATCTCGAAGCGGGACGTCTTCTTCTTCGGTGCCGGCGCGGACTGGACCCGCGCGCCGGGATGGTGCGACTACGACGCGGCCTTCTACGGGCACGGCGAGGTCGGCGGCCTCGGCGTCAAGGTCGCCCCGGACGCGGCCGGCGAGGCGATCGACCCGGACACGCTCGAGCGGCTCGCCTCGCCCGCCAACGTCGAGCTCGCCCACGAGTACGCCGCACGTCGTTTTCCAGGGCTGACCACCATCGTCGGCTCGCGGACCTGCCAGTACGCCCTGACGCCGGACGCCCACTTCGTGATCGCGCCGCACCCGGAGCGCGACGGCTGGTGGCTGCTCGGCGGCGGCTCGGGCCACGGCTTCAAGCACGGGCCGGCGCTCGGGGAGCACGTCGCCGACCTCGTCGAAGGAAAGGCCGAGCCGGACCCGCGGCACGGCCTCGACGAGCGGCAACCGGGCGCCGGCCTGCGCACGGCGACGATCGAGGCGTAGCTACTGGGCGGTCGGGAGGCCGGCGTAGTGCTCCGCGCGCCACGTCGACTCGAAGCACCCCGGCCGGCAGCCGACCGCGAAGAGCGTCGTTCCGGCCTCGAGCGCCGTCGCAGAGCGTCGCACCTCCGGGTCGTTCACGGCGACGATCGTGCCGGGCCCGGCGACGAGCTCCTCCCCCTCGAGCGTGAGCCGCGCCCGGCCCGCCGTGACGAGGTAGAGCTCCTCGTGGCCGCTCCCCGCCTCGTCGTGCTCGCCGACGAGCGTGTCGCCCTCGGCCCTCGCGACGTACGCGTTGATCCCGAAGGCGGTCAGGCCGAAGAAGTGACGGATCGGCTTCCAGGCGGGATCGCCGGGATCGGTCGCCGTCGGCACGTCGGGAAGCTCGTCGAGCTGCGCCGCGGCCCAGCGGGGCACTAGAGGCTTGATGTGACACTCCGGCACGCACGGCTGGTGTGCCAGACACGGCGCGCTTCAACCGGCCCGCGCTTGCCCGTAGCACCACTACGCGCTGCGCCCGATCCGGCTGAACCGCTTGATCTGGCCCATCCCCGCACGCACCCCAGTTTCATATCAAGCCTCTAGGCCGAGAGCGCGGCGTCGACGCCCGGCTCGTAGCAGTCGGCGCAGCGCGCCTCGTACGAGTCGAGCGCGCCGATCTGGACCGTGTCGCCGGAGAACGGCGCCGGAGCGCCGAGGATGAGGCGCTGCGTTCGCGTCGCGGGCCCGCCGCAGCAGTGGCAGACCGCCTGCAGCTTGTCCACGAACTCGGCCAGCGCCAGCAGCGTCGGCATCGGCCCGAACGGCAGCCCACGGAAGTCCTGGTCGAGCCCGGCTGCGACCACGCGCGCATTGCGCCCGACGAGCCGCTGCACGACCGGGACGATCTCGTCGCCGAAGAACTGCGCCTCGTCGACGCCGATCGCCTCGTAGCCCTCGGCGAGCCGGTAGACGTCGGTCGCCGAGTCCACCGCAACGGCCCGCATCTTCGCCCCGGCATGGCTGACCACGTGCGAGACGTCGTAGCGGTCGTCGATCCGCGGCTTGACGATCAGCACCTTCTGGCCGGCGATCTCCGCGCGGCGCAGCCGGCGGATCAGCTCCTCGCTCTTGCCGCTGAACATCGGCCCGCAGACGACCTCGAGCCAGCCCCCGCGCTGTGGCGTGTTCCGGATCACGGGCCGCACTTTAAGCGGCGCGTCTGACGGACACCCCCCGGCGGGACAACCTCACGTGGTCACCCGTCGGTGTGCTTGAGCCGCGACTCGCGCGTCTGGGCCTCGGCGAGGGTCAGCTCACCGGCGCAGAGCTTCTCGTGGAGCTCGATCTCGATCTGGTCGACCTCGTCGGCACGCGGCCGCGGCTCGGGCCAGAGATTCCGCGGATCGGTCGGGTGCCCACCGAGCGAGAGGCTGATCAGGTGGTCCTCCTGGTAGTCCGCCGGGCCGCCGGGGAGACCCCACTCCCGCAGCTGCTTCCGCTTCAGCGTGCCCGTGTAGCTGGACGGCGGGCGGACCGACTTCGAGTAGCCCGGGACGCAGACAGTGGACTGCAGCGTCGTCTGCGTCACGTCGGGGTTGAGCGCGCCCGGCGTCCGCTCCCAGCTCGCCACCTGCGCCGGCCGGCCGCTCGTTCCGCCGCAGCCGGCCGGCACGCCCGCCCCGACGACGAGCGCGACAACGAACAGAACAGGGGTACGGCCGCGCACCTCGCGACCGTACCCCGCGCTCCGGCTCGCATCGCCCTCCGCGCGCGAATCGGCTCGGAATCGTCTCGCTTCCGTTACGAAGCGGCGAGCCCGTTACGAAGCAGCCAGCCCGGCCACCGTCGCCGGCAGGCCCTCCCACGACCCAACCGGCGTCGAGCGCGCCGTCCGGCCCCACGGCGTAGCCGAAGACCCGGCGGGCGTCGGCGTCGACCGCGTAGAGGAACCTTCCGTCCGCGGTCAGGCCCTCGTCGCGCACGCCGGCCGAGTCCTCGACCGTGACCGCCGCCGCCGGGTCCTCGAGGACGAGCGAGCCGTCGGCCTCGATCCGGTAGCGGGAGATCTTCCCGTCCGCGAAGTTCGTGGTGAACGCGTAGCGGTCGTCCTTCGTCACGACGGCCCAGCAGATCTCGCTCAGCCCGTTGCCGGCCGACCGGGTGCGGGGCTCGGACGGAGCCGCCGTCGATCCGGTACGACGAGGCGGCGGCCTTGCCCGCCTGGGCGCCGAACGCCTCGGTGACGACGAGCGTGCCGTCCGAGGTGAAGGCGAACCCGTACGGCGTCAGGCCGGACGAGGGGTGGACCTGCGACTCGCCCAGCAGCCCGTCCGGGCCGACCGCGTAGGTGACGATCGCGTCGGTGCCACGCTCTGTGACGACCAGGATCGTGCCGTCCGGAGTGAACGAGACCTGCGCCCCGTCGGCGTCCGGGGCGGACAGGCGCCGCCGCGAGCCGTCGAGCGGGCTGAGCCGGCCGTCCGCGATCCGGAAGCCCGTCAGGCAAGAGCCGCCGGTGTTGAGGACGTAGACGAGCCCTCCGTGCTCGGCGACGCTCTTCGGGGCGGTGCCGCCGGTCGCGATCCGGTCGACGAGCTCGAGTCCGGCCCGGCTGACCGAGAGGAGCGACACGTCGTCGCTCGCCGCGTTGGTGACGAGCAGGTGCGAGCCGTCGTCCGTCAGGACGACCGAGCCCTGCGAGGTGAGGTGCGGGCGCCCGTCCCCCGCGCCGCCGGTGGGGAAGGCGCCGAGCGGCTCGAGCGTGCCGTCGGCGTTGCGGCCGAACGCCGCGACCTGATTGGCCGCCGCGTCGTTCGTCTGGACATAAACCCCCGGTGTGCGGTGCTGCATCTGCGTCTCCCTTCGGAACGTGAGTGGCGTCTCTGTCCCGGTTGGACGCCGATCCGTTACGGCTCAGTGATGCGCGTGCACGACCGCGTGCCCGCGGCCCCGGTCGATCAGCCAGCGGTTGACCGGAAACGCAGCGACGAAGGCGACCGCCAGGCCGAGTGCCAGGCTCACCCAGAAGAGCGCGTCGCCGAGGCCCGCCTCCATCGCGCCGGGGACGGCCAGCACGATCCCGTTGTCGACGATCTCCATGACCGCGATCGAGAGCGTGTCGGCGGCGAGTGCGAGCCCCAGCGCCCGGCGCAGCGGCATCCGACCGACGAGCGGCCGGAGTGTCAGCGAGTAGCCGAAGACGAACGCGAGCACCACGGCGAGGGCGATCGAGGCTCCGTTGCCCCAGCCGAGCGCCGTCGCGATCACCAGGCCGAGCACCTCGCCGATCCCGCAGCCGGTCAGGCAGTGCACCGTCGCCTGGAAGGCGAGCCGGTTCGACGACTCAGGTCGTGCGTGCAAAGCGGTGCACCGCGGCGAGGAGCTCCTCGCTCTTCTCGGCGACGACCTCGGGGTCCCCGGATTCGAGGGCCCCGGCCACGCAGTGCTTGACGTGGTCGTCGAGGATCTTGAAGCCGACGGACTCGAGCGCGGTCGAGACCGCTGCGATCTGGGTCAGGATGTCGACGCAGTAGCGGTCGTCCTCGAGCATGCGCTCGATCCCGCGCACCTGGCCCTCGATCCGGTGCAGGCGCTTCGCGAGCGCCTCCTTGTCCTTTGCGTAGCCGTGGCTCATCGATCCTCCCTGGGGCTCCGAAAGCGGCGCAGCCGGAGCGAGTTGGTGACGACGAAGACGCTGGAGAAGGCCATCGCACCCGCGGCGACGACCGGGTTCAGGAGGCCGGCGACGGCGAGCGGGATCGCTGCCACGTTGTAGGCGAAGGCCCAGAAGAGATTGCCCTTGATGGTGGCCAGCGTGCGCCGCGCGAGCCGGATCGCGTCGGCCGCGGCGCGCAGATCGCCCGAGACGAGCGTCAGGTCGCTCGCCTCGATCGCCACGTCCGTGCCCGTGCCGATCGCGAGGCCGAGGTCGGCCTGGGCGAGCGCCGGCGCGTCGTTGACGCCGTCGCCCACCATGGCCACCACCTCGCCGGCCTCCTGCAGGCGCCGGATCTCGGCGGCCTTTCCGTCCGGGAGCACCTCTGCGAGCACGCGCTCGATCCCGACCTCGTCGGCCACGAGGCGTGCGGTCGCCTCCGCGTCGCCGCTGAGCAGAACCGGCGTCAGGCCGAGCGCCTTCAGCTCGCGCACGGCCTCGGCGCTCGTCGGCTTGACCGTGTCGCGCACGACGAGGCGGGCGCGCTCGACGCCGCCCCACGAGACCACGAGCCGCTCGACGCGCACCTCCGTTCCGTCGACGACGCCGACGACGCCGCGGCCCGGCAGATTGCGGAACGACTCCACGCTCGGCAGCCCGCCGAGCTCGCTCTGTGCGGCGGCCGCGACCGCGCGGCCGACCGGATGCTCGCTCGCGTGCTCGACCGCGCCTGCCAGCCGCAGCACCTCGGACCGCTCGGCGCCGTTCAGGAGCTCGACGTCCGCCAGCTCCAGCCGCCCCTCGGTGACGGTGCCCGTCTTGTCGAGCACGATCGTCGTGATCGCCCGGGTCCGCTCGAGGACCTCGGGCCCCCGGATCAGCACGCCGAGCTGCGCCCCGCGTCCGGTGCCGACGAGCAGCGCGGTCGGCGTCGCGAGGCCCGAGCGCGCAGGGGCAGGCGATGATCAGAACGGCCACTGCGGCCTCGAACGCCGCCGCCGCGGACGCGCCCGCGAGCAGCCAGCCGGCGAGCGTCGCGAGGGCGATCGCCAGCACGACCGGCACGAACACGGCCGCCACGCGATCGGCGAGCCGCTGGACCGGCGCCTTGCCGGCCTGCGCCTCGGCCACGAGCCTCGCGACCTGGGCGACCGCCGTGTCCGAGCCGACCCTCGTGGCGCGGACGGCCAGCAGCCCGTACGTGTTGAGCGTCCCCCCGGCGACCTCCGTTCCCGGGGCGACCTCGACCGGCAGCGACTCGCCCGTCAGGAGCGACTGGTCGACCGCCGACTCTCCCGCCTCGACGACCCCGTCCGCGGCGATTCGCTCACCGGGCCGGACCTCGAACCGGTCGCCGACTCGGATGTCCGCGACCGGCAGCAGCTCCAGCAGCGAGCGCAGCGCCTGACCCGCGCGGCGGCGCGCGCGGGTCTCGAGCCAGCGCCCGAGCAGGATCAGCGTCGTGATCGCCGCGGCCACCTCGAAGTACGTCTCGCCCTCGCCGCGAACGAGAGCGACGACCGACCAGCCCCAGGCGGCGAGCGTGCCGAGCGAGACGAGCGTGTCCATGGTCGCCGCGCCGTGCCGGAGGTTGCGGAGCGCGGCCCGGTGGAACGAGAGCCCGCCCCAGAGGACAACCGGCGTCGCGAGGGCGAACGACAGCCACTCCCAGCCCGGGAAGCGAAGCGGCGGGATCATGCCCAGCGCCACCACGGGCGCGGTCAGCGCCGCCGAGACGGCAAGCCTCCGTCCGAGCGGTCGCGCGGCCGACGCCTCGTCGTCGGAGAGCACGGCCCGGTAGCCGGCGCCCTCCACGGCCGCGGCGAGCTCCGGCGGCGAGACGAGCTCGGGGTCGAAGTCGACCGACGCGACCTCGGTCGCGAGGTTGACGGTCGCGTGGACGCCGGCGACGCGGTTCAGCGCCCGCTCGACGGTGGCCGCGCAGCCGGCGCACGTCATCCCCTCGATCGGCAGCTCCACCCGCGTTCCCATGGTTCGATCATACCCCCTAGGGGTACGAGATCAACGCTCTTCGCGCACGTACGGCACCCCGAGCGCCCCTGGAGCGCCGAGCCGCCGGCGGGCGCCGCTCGACGAGACGAGCGCGAGCGCCACGATCGTCGCGACGTACGGCAGCGCCTGAAAGAGCTCCGGCGGCACCTGGTGCAGGATCCGGCGCGCCTGGAACGCGAACGGCAGCGCCTGGAACGCGCCGAAGAGGTAGGCGCCGACGAGGCAGAGATCCGCCCGCCAGAAGGCGAAGATGACCAGCGCGATCGCGATCCAGCCGGCGCCGCCGGTGATCCCGTCGACCCACTGCGGGGTGATCGCAAGCGTGAACGTCGCGCCACCGATCCCCGCGAACGCGCCGCCGAGCAACGTGTGCCCGTAGCGGTACGCCGTCACGTTGATCCCCACGGCATCGGCGGACGCGGGCGCCTCGCCCACCGAGCGCACCTCGAGGCCCAGGCGCGTCCGCGACAGGTAGAGGCCGACGGCGATCACGCAGAGCCAGGACGCGTAGACGAGCCACGTCTGGTCGAAGAGGATCGGCCCGACCACCGGCAAGTCGCCCCAGCCACCGGGCCGCGAGCGCGACTATTCGGGAGGGGTCGGCGCGCGACCAGACCCCGTTGCGCTACCCGAGCGCGGCCGCGGTGCCGACCTCCGGCACCGGCGCCTGCGCGCTCCACGGGAAGTCGATCCACCGGTCCGTGCGGCGCCACACGTACTCGCACTTGACGGCCGAGCGCGGCTTCTCGTAGAGGACGGCCGTGCGCACCTCCGCGACCTTGCCTGCGCAGAAGTCGTGCACCGTCGCGAGCGTCTCCCCGGTGTCGGCGACGTCGTCCGCGATCAGGATCCTCGCCTCGTCGAGGTCGACCAGGTCGGGCACCGGGGGAAGGATCATCGGCACGGGCAGGCGCTCGTCGACTCCGGTGTAGAACTCGACGTTCATGGTGTAGGTGTTCTTCACGCCGAGCGCGTAGGCGAGCGCGCCGGCGACGAGGAGCCCGCCGCGGGCGATTGCGAGCACCATGTCGGGGCGGTACCCGTCGCGGTGGACGGCTTCGGCGAGCATACGGGCGCCGGAGCCGAGCTCGTCCCAGGTCATCACCTCGCGTTCGGGCTGGGCGCGCCCGGGCTCCACCGGCTGCTGCATCGCGCGATTCTAGAGGGTGGCCAGCAGGGCGACCATGTCGACGTCGGCGTGGTCGAGGTGCTGGAGGAAGATCCGCTCGACCCCGGCCGCCTCGTAGGCGGCGAGGCGCTCGCGCGCCTCGTCGACGGTGCCGACGACGGTGTGGCCCGACCGCTCGCGCAGGAACTCGTCGACGTCGCCTGCCGCTCCCGTCCGCTCCATCAGCCGGCGGCCCCGCTCGCGGAGCTCCTCGCGGTCGCGGCCGACGACGCACCCGGTCATGACCGAGAACGTCAGCGACGCCGGGTCGCGCCCCGCGCGCTCGCACGCCTCGTCGATCCGGCGCCTTCGCCGGCCGGCCTCCTCCGGCCCCACGAACGTCGTGTCGTACTCGTCCGCGAAGCGCACCGCCGGCTCGACGGTTCCACGCCTGGCGGCGCCGCCCACGATCAGCGGCGGACGAGGGCGCTGGACCGGCTTCGGCAGCGCGCGCACGGCGTCGAGGCGGTAGTGCCGGCCCTCGTACGAGAAGACCTCCTGCGTCCATTGCCCGTGGATGATCTCGAGCTGCTCCGCGAACATGGAGAGGCGCGTGTCGAGCTCCGGGAACGGGAAGCCGTACGCCGCGTGCTCGCGCTCGTTCCAGCCGGCGCCGAGCCCGAGCTCGACCCGCCCGCCGGAAACGTGATCCGCCGTCACCACGACCTTCGCCAGCTCGGACGGATGGCGGAACGTCGCGGGCGAGACCATCGACCCGAGCCGGATGCGCTGCGTGACGCCGGCGAGCGCCGCCAGCGTCGCCCAGGCGTCGAGCGAGCCGCGCTCCTCCTCGCGCATCAGCGACGCGTAGTGGTCGGAGCGAAACAGGCCCTCGAGGCCGTGCTCCTCGCAGGCGCGCGCGAGCGCGACCCACTCGTCCCACGAGACGCCCTCCTGGCCCTCGATCATCAGGCAGATGCGCACGCGCTCATCCTTCCAGGCGATAGCCGGTCGCGAGCATCGTGCCGGCGCGGGCCGCGAATGCCTCGACCGGAGGGACGTCCCAGCCGAGCGAGTCCGCCATGCGGACGATCATGTTGAAGAGCGCGCAGACGTGGATCGCGTCCTCGAGCGCGTCGTCGGAGACCCCGGCCGCCCGCACCGCCTCGACGTCCGCCGGCCCGAGCTCGCCCGGGCGCAGCGTCATCGTCTCGAGGAAGCCGAGCGTCGCGAGCAGCTGCGGCGAGAGCGGCGCCGTGCGCCAGTCCCGCTTCACCGCCTCCCACACCTCCTCGCCGAGCGCGTACGACGCAACTGCGCCGTGGGCGTTCGTTCAGAACGGGCACTGGTTGAGGAGCGACGTGAACGCAGCGAAGAGCTCGCGCTCGCCGGGGCTCCAGTCCGAGGGCCCGCGCATGGCGGCGTCGAGCGCGTCCGAGTACGGGCGGCCGAAGATCTCCGACCGGTAGAGGAGCGTCCTGACGACCCCGAGCGGGACCTCCGGCGCGTTCCGGTCGACGACCTCGAGCCTCACCGGAGCGCCGCCCTCGCCGCCTCGAGGCGCTCCAGTCCCGCCGCGACGGCGACTGCGGCCGTGTGCTCGAAGATCTCGTCCTCCGAGTGGCTGCCGCGGAGCCGGTCGACGTCCGCATCCGTGACGCGGTAAGCGTGCAGGCGCACCTTCTCCAGATAGGCCTCCATCCCCGCGGGCACCGGCCGTCCCGGCCGCGCGGCGGCCCGCAGGCGGTCGATCAACGCGTCGTACCGCCCTTTCACGGCTGCCGATTCTTCACCAACCCGACGAGGTGCCCCTCCGGGTCGGTGAAGAGCGCGAACGTGACCATGTCCGGGATCTCCGTCACGCCCATCACGACCTTGCCGCCCAGCTGCTCCGCCTTGTCGAGCGCCGCCTGCGGGTCGTCGACGCTGATGTAGAACGTCAGATGCCCGTCGCCCTCCGGGGCCTGGCCGACTCCGCCGCTGATGCCGCCGTCCTTCCCCTCGACCATTCCGTAGTTCATCTCGCCCGGCTCGCTGAACTGCCAGCCGAAGAGGTCGGAGTAGAAGGTGCGCAGCGCGTTTCCGTCCTTGCCGACGACCTCGAACCACACGACCTGATCCGCCATCGTGCCTCCTTCGTTCGCATGGGCTCCATTCTCTACGACGACGAAGGGCCGACCGGGTTTTCGACGGACGCCGACCTGATCGCTAGTCGATGTCGCGACGGACGAGGAGCACGGTGCCCGCCACCGCGAAGACGGCCACCCATCCCACGAGCACCAGGCCGGCGACCGCCGGGTCGAGCAGGTTCGAGTCGTTGGCGCCCGACAGAGCCTGGGACGCAGGACCCGGCGAGTAGCGGCCCACCTTCGGGAGCAGCCCGAAGAGGATGTTCTCCGCCACGAGCAGCCAGGCGAAGAGGCCGATGATCGCGCCGACCTGGCTGCGGACGATCGCACCCAGGCCGACGCCGATCCCGGCCCAGAGGAGCGATGCGGCGATCACGCCTGCGACGATGCCGGCGACATCCCCGCCGTCGAGCGCGAAGTCGATCCCGCGCGTCCCGAGCACGATCCCGCCGGCGAGGAACGCGAGCCCCTCCGCGACGAGCCCGAAGAGGGCGCCCATCAGCATCCCGGCCAGGAGCTTCGCGGCCAGCAGCTGGGGGCGCTGCGGCGTGAAGAGCAGCGTCGGCCTGATCGTGCCGTGCCGGAACTCGCTCGTCACCGCCATCACGCCGACGAGCGCGGCGAAGAGCGTCGCCACCCCGCCGACGCCGAACTGGTTTCGCTGCTCGCTCACCGACTCGAGCGAGAACTTCGAGGTCGAGTACCCCTGGACGAGCGCGATGAAGAGCGTGAAGGCGAGCATCGCCAGAGCGAGCCCCAGCGTCGTCCTCGTCGAGCGCAGCTTCAGGAACTCGGAGCGCAGCCGGTCGGTCACCGCGGCTCCGAGCCGGCGGTCAGCTCGAGGAACACGTCCTCGAGGGAGCCGGCGGCCGGCGACAGCTCGTGCAGGACGATGCCCGCTGCAGCCGCCGCCTCCCCGATCTGCTCGCTCGTGGCGCCGCGGACGACCAGGGTGTCGCCGCTGCGGTCGATCTCGACGCCGTCGCCCGCGAGCAGCCGTGCCAGCTGCTCGGCCTGCGGCGAGCGCACGCGGACGCCGCCGGAGATCCGCGCCGTCAGCTCGGCGAGCGACGACTCGACGACGAGCCGCCCGCGGTTGATGATCAGCACGCGGTCGACCGTCTGCGCCACCTCGGCGAGGACGTGGCTCGAGACGAACACGGTCTTGCCCTCGCGCGCGAACTCGCGCAGGAAGTCGCGCAGCCAGCGGACGCCCTCCGGGTCGAGGCCGTTCGCGGGCTCGTCGAGGATCAGCAGCTCCGGGTCGCCGAGCAGCGCAGACGCCAGCCCGAGCCGCTGCCGCATGCCGAGCGAGTAGGTCTTGACGCGGCGCCTGGCCGCGGCGCTCAGCTCGACGAGGTCGAGCACCTCGTCGACGCGGCTCGCCGGGAGGCCCGCGGCGTAGGCGAGCGAGCGGAGGTGGTCGCGTCCGTTTCGGCCGGGATGGAAGTCGGTCGCCTCGAGAACTGCGCCGATCCGGAGCGCCGGGCGGTCGTGCTCGACGTATCTGCGGCCGAGGACGGCGGCCGTGCCGGACGTGGGGTAGGCGAGGCCGAGCAGCACGCGCAACGTCGTGGTCTTCCCCGCCCCGTTCGGCCCGAGAAAGCCGGTAATCGTGCCCACGTCGAGCCGGAACGAGAGGTCGTCGACCGCGCGGAGGCTGCCGAACTGCTTCGTCAGCCCCCGCGCCTCGATCACCGGCTCGTACACCGGCTCGCTCACCAGGACGTCGGCTTCCCGGGCTGGTAGAGCCACGCGTCGAAGAACCGCTTTAGGTCCATCCGGCTGATCCGCTCCGCATGGGTGATGAACTGTGGAGTCGTGACGTTCCCGAACCGGTTCTGTTGCGCCCAGTCACGCAGGATCCGGCTGAAGGTGAAGTCGCCCACCTTCTCGCGCAGCGCCTGCAGCGTCATACCGCCGCGGTCGTAGATCGTCCCGTCGAAGAGGAACTCGGGCGCACCGGGATCGGCGGGTGGCGGGTTCCAGAACTCCGTGTCATGGGCCGGGGTGTTGTAGAGCCGCGTGAAGAACTGATGCGCCGACCTGTTCCCCTCGTGCTCGCTCCAGATCCACTCCGACCAGGTGGCGAAGCCCTCGTGGAGCCAGATGTCGGGCCACTGCGAGAGTGTCACCGAGTCGCCGAACCACATGTGCGCGAGCTCGTGAACGAACGTCGCCTCGTCCGGAACGGAGGGGAAGTTCGGCTTCGTCTGCGTCTCGAGCGAGTAGCCGACGTCCTCCGCGTCGTCGACGATCGCACCGACGGCGTCGAACGGGTACGGCCCGTAGATCGAGGAATAGAACTCGATCACGTCCGGGAGCTTCGTCAGCACGTGGCCCGTCGGCAGCTGCGGGTCGACGGCCACGTAGGACGGGATCCTGCCCACCCTGGACTGCGTCAGATCGAAGCGGCCGAGCGTCGCGGTCGCGAGATACGGCGCCATCGGGTCGTCCTCGCGCCAGACCCAGGTCGTGCGGCCGTTCGTGGTCGAGTTCGAGACGAGGACGCCGTTCGCCATCACGGTCAGGCCGGCGGGAACCGAGACCCTGAACGTGTAGGTCGCCTTGTCCTGGGGGTTGTCGTTCACCGGGTACCACGCAGGAGAGCCCTGCGGCTCGTTGACGACGAAGGCGCCGTCCTCGGTCGGCACCCACCCCTCGATCGAGGAGTCGGGATCCGTAACGACCGAAGGGGTGCCGGAGTAGTCGATCGCGACCGTGAAGGGCTTGCCGTCCGGGAGGCCCTGCTTCGGCGTGATCACGAGCTCCTGGTCACCACTGCGGCTGGACGACGCCGGCCGGCCGTTCACGAGCAGTCGCGAGATCGTGAAGCCACGCAGGTCGACGTCGAAGCTCGACAAGTTCTGCGTGGCGGTCGCTGCGATCTGGGCGGTGCCGACAAGCTGGTTTGACGCCGGGTCGTAGCTCAGCGTCAGGTCGTAGTGCGAGACGTCGTAGCCTCCGTTCCCGGCGAACGGGAAGAACGGATCGCCAAGCCCGGGCGAGCCGGGCGTGAATCCCGCCCCGGCCGCTGTGCCGGCCACGGCGAGCGCCGCGGCACACGCGAAGGTCGCCGCACGCGCAAAACGCTTGCCGGCCATGTGAAACCCCCTCATCTGATGCTCTTGCCCCGAGCCGAATCTACGGCGTGGCTCCGGCCCGGGCAAGCAGCAGGCGACAAGGCTGGCCTCGCGACGGCAGAATCCGCTCATGGAGTCCAAGAGCGGTTACACCGTCAAGAACCTGAAAGAGGTCGAGGACTCGGCGCCGAAGTTCGGCATGTCGCCCGACCTCGAGGCGCGTTTCGCGACGCGGGGATCTGCAGGCCTCGGAGTTCGGCGTCAGCTACCAGCGGCTCGCCCCGAACGTGCGGGGCCCGTTCGGCCACAGGCACGCGACGCAGGAGGAGCTCTACGTCGTCCTCGGCGGCAGCGGACGCATCAAGGTGGGCGACGACATCGTCGAGCTGAAGCCGTGGGACGCCGTGCGGGTCTCGCACGACACGGTGCGCGCGTTCGAGGCGGGCCCGGACGGGCTCGAGCTGATCGCCTTCGGCGCACCCGGAACGGGGCCGGGCGACGCCGAGGTCCTCCCCGGCTGGTGGAGCGAAACTGAAGCGCGCCGCGGCGAAGAGGGTCTGCGCTGCGACCCCGATGAACCCTCGCTCGTCGTAGAGCGTCGTGTGCGCGAGCCCGACGCTCGACGGTCCGAGGACGGTCCGCGCGTCCAGGCAGACCCACTCGCTCGCCGGCGCACGGTGCAGGTGCACCGTCAGGTCCACGTTCGGAAAGGCGTAGAGATCCCAGTCGACGGCGGCGCTGATGCCGCTCGCCGCATCGACCGGGACCAGCACTCGCTGCAGGCCCGTCGGCTCCTCGCCGGCGACGACGGGCCGCTCGAACCGGCACCAGGCGACGGCGGGGCCGGGGCTGTCGAACTCGCCCTCGACGAAGCGCCACTCCGTGGCGCGGCCGTACCCGAAGCGCGTGATCCGCGACTCCGCGGCCACCGCGGGCAGGGGCGGCGGCCGCTCCGGCGCCGGCGCCTCCGTCCCGAGCGCATGCCCGTGAAGGCGCCAGGCGCTCGCCCGCAGGCAGGTCTGCCCACCGGCCTCGAGCTCGCCGGCGAGCAGCTGGACGTTGCGGCCGTCGCGCACGACCTCCGTCCTGACCTCGACCTCGCCGACGGGAACCGCGGCCAGGAAGTCCAATGCGATCCGCACCACGGACATCCCGTCCCGCGGCCGGGTCCGCTCGAGCGCACCGGCGAGGAGCGCGGACGGCGGGCCGCCGTGCTGCTGCTCGCGGCTCCACGGGCCCTCCGTCAGCTCGGTCGCGCGGTACCGCCGCTCGTCGATCCGCTCGTAGAAGGGCTCGATAGCCTCCGCGGCCATTCCGCGGAGGCTATCGGCGCCGCCGGGCCGCGTCAGGCGTGCGCGGCGACCTGCTTGCGCTCCTCCTCGGGCTGCTCGGCCTTCACCTCGTCGGACGCTGCGCCGGGCTCGACCTCGAACTGCAGCTGACCCTCGTGGGCGTCGACCATCACACGGTCGCCTTCCCCCACCTCGCCGCCGAGCACCATCCGCGAGAGCTCGTTCTCGACGAGCCGCTGGATCGCCCGCCTCAGCGGCCGTGCGCCGAACTCGGGGTCGAACCCCTCGCGGACGATCAGCCGAACCGCGTCGTCCGTGAAGACCACGTCGATGTGCTGGGCGCGCATCCGCCGCCGGAGCCCTTCCAGCAGCAGGCGCGTGATGTCGCGCAGCTCGTCGTCGGAGAGCGCGTTGAAGATGATGATCTCGTCGATTCGGTTGATGAACTCCGGCCGGAAGCTCTGGCGCAGCGTCGCCATCAGGTCCCGCTTCAGGTCCTCGAACGTCTCCTGTTTGCGCTGGTGCTCCTGGATCCGGTGCGAGCCGAGGTTCGAGGTCATGATCACGACCGTGTTCTTGAAGTCGACGGTCCGGCCCTGAGCGTCGGTCACGCGACCGTCGTCAAGCAGCTGGAGTAGGACGTTGAACACGTCTGGGTGCGCCTTCTCGATCTCGTCGAAGAGCAGCACCGAGTACGGCCTGCGCCGCACAGCCTCCGTCAGCTGTCCCGCCTCGTCGTAGCCGATGTATCCGGGCGGCGCGCCCACCAGGCGCGAGACGGTGTGCCGCTCCTGGAACTCGCTCATGTCGAAGCGGACCATCAGGTCGTCCGACCCGAAGAGGACGCCTGCGAGGGCGCGTGCGAGCTCCGTCTTTCCGACCCCGGTCGGGCCGAGGAAGAGGAAGCTGCCGATCGGCCGCCGCGGATCGCCGAGCCCGGCGCGTGAGCGCCGCACGGCCTCCGCGACCGCACGCACCGCGGCATCCTGGCCCACGACCCTCGTATGAAGCTGCTGCTCGAGCTCGAGCAGGCGCTTCCGCTCCTCCGTCGTCAGCTGCGAGACGGGGATGCCGGTCGCACGCGAGACGACCTCCGCAATGTCCTCCGCAGTCACCTCGGGTGCGCGCTGGCGGACCTTCTTGCGCTCCTGGAGCTCGCTGCGCCTCGCCTCGATCTCGTCCTTCAGCTGGCCCGCGCGGTCGTAGTCCTCGGCCGCGGTAGCCGAGTCGCGCTCGCGCCCCAGGCGTGCGATCTCCTCCTCGGCCTGCCTCGTGTCGTCGTCCTTCGTCTTCGTCCGCAGCCGGACGCGCGCGCTCGACTGGTCGATCAGGTCGATGGCCTTGTCCGGGAGGAAGCGGTCGCGGATGTAGCGGTCGGAAAGCTCCGCCGCCGCGACGATCGCCTCGTCCGAGATCCGCACGCGGTGGAACGCCTCGTAGCGGTCCTTCAGCCCCTGCAGGATCTCGATCGTCTCGTCGACGGTCGGCTCCCGCACGAGCACGGGCTGGAAGCGCCGCTCGAGCGCGGGGTCGCCCTCGACGTCCTTGCGGTACTCGTCGAGGGTCGTCGCCCCGATCACGTGCAGCTCGCCGCGGGCGAGTGCCGGCTTCAGCATGTTGCCGGCGTCCATGGCGCCCTCGGCGCCGCCGGCGCCCACGAGCGTATGCAGCTCGTCGATGAAGAGGATGATGTTGCCCTCGTTCTCCCGCACCTCGTCGATGACGTTCTTGAGGCGCTCCTCGAACTCGCCGCGGTACTTCGAGCCGGCGACCATCGAGCTGAGGTCGAGTGCGACGAGCCGGCGGTTGGCCAGGGTCTCCGGGACCTCGTCGTTCACGATCCGCTGGGCGATGCCCTCGGCGATCGCCGTCTTGCCGACGCCGGGATCGCCGATCAGCGCCGGGTTGTTCTTCGTCCGGCGGGAGAGGATCTCGATCGTCTGCTCGATCTCGTCGGCGCGGCCGATCACCGGATCGAGCCTGCCCTCGCGGGCCTCCTCGGTCAGGTCGCGCCCGTACTGGTCGAGGTTCGGGGTCTTCGACGTCTCGCGCGCGCCGCCCGCCGACTCGACTCCGCGGATCACCGCGCCGCGCAGCTTCGTGTGCGGGAGGCCGAAGCGCTGCAGCATCCGTCCTGCCTCCGTGTCCTCGTCGCGGGCGAGCGCCAGCAGCACGTGCTCGGGCCCGACGTACGACGAGCCGAGCTCCCGCGACTCCTCGTAAGCGGCGAGCAGCGTCGCCTTCGCGTCGGGCGCGAGGGAGGGCGAGACGCCGGTGCTCTCGGCCATGTCGGCCTCCTCCTCGATCTGCGCCGCGATCGCGTCCGGATCGGCGTCGACCTGGTCGAGCACGTGCCGGACGACGTCGTCCTGGAGCGCCGCGTAGAGCAGGTGGTCGCTGTCGAGGTCGAGGCCTCCCCAGTCGAGGGCGGTCCGCGCCGCCCGCTGCAGCAGCTCGCGCGTCGCGTCGCTGAAGAACTGCGTCACGTCGACCCGCTCGACGGGGCGCGAGGGCGCAGCGGCGGGTGCGGCGCCCCCACCCGAAGTCTGTCCGTCCCCGAAGAAGTCCGAGAAGAAGTCGTCGAAGAGGCTGCGGCCGCCAAGCCGGCCCGCCAACCGCTGCTCGGCGAGGTCGATCTCGCACAGGTACTCCGTGACCTCCGTTCCGTCCGGCAGCCTCCGGGTCCGCTGTGCCACCGCCGGCCGGTTGTGTCGCTGACAGTAGTGCTGCTCCGCGGCCATGTGACTCTCCTCCACTCGGGCTTAGGGGAACGCTGCCTCTTCGTACCCAGGCGGTCCGTGCTTAATCACGCGCGCAAGGCGCGAAAACGTGGGCAGAGTGTGGGGAAATCAGCTCCTTCTCGAGGGCCGCTCACGCGTCGCGGGCCCGGTCGTCGCAGGCCCAGGCGTCGAGGGCCCCGCCGCCGGGGCCCTCGACTGTCCAGGCGCTACCTCAGCCCGCGCTTCGAGCCCGGGTCGATCCTGTCGAAGCCGCCGTAGGTGACGACGGCGCTCCGCGTGTCGCGGCCCCTGTGCTTCACCTTGGGCTGGACGGCCCAGCCGTTGTGGCTGGCCTTGACCTTGACGTCCGCCCGGTCGGCGCCGTGCAGCACGGCCTCGTAGGCCGCCCGCGCCGCGAACCAGGCCCCGTTGTAGTCGTGCGCGGCCATCGCGGCCCGCGCCTTGCCGATCGCCTCGTCGGCCGCGGCGAGGTCGTCCTTCGCCTTGCGTGCGTCGTCGCTCTTGAGAATGCGGCCGGCGATCACGTTCGCGTTGATGATGTAGCCCGCCGCCTGGTGCCGCGCGGCGTTGTCGCGGTCGAACTGGGAGAAGTCCCAGTTCAGGTCGATGTAGCTCATCATCGAGTTGCTCTCGTCTCCCGACCACGCCAGGAAGTACGGCCCGGTCGGCTCGTAATCGACGCCGGTCTCCGGGTCGAACCCGTCGTGCGGATGGCTCATCCCGAAGTGGTGCCCGAACTCGTGGATCTCCGTCGTCGTCAGCCCGTAGCCGAGGTCGACGACGAGCTGGGAGACGAAGCTGAAGACGAAGCTCTGCGTCCCGTCGACCCAGTTGTCGTCGGCGAAGCCGAGGAAGCCGGCGGCGAGCTCGTCCGTCGTGGCGTACGCGGCGCCGGGCGCCGGGTACGTCCTCGAGAAGTCGTCGTCGCCCTTCCGTTCGTCGTCGCGCCCGCCCTGGCGGCCGATCAGGTCGTCCAGGTTCAGGGCGCTGTAGAGGAAGAGGTTCGCGAACGCCGGGTACTGCGGCCGGTCCGGGTAGCACTGGATGTCCGCGATCCACTGCTCGTAGCACTTCCTCGCCTTCCCGGTGAACGAGAGATCGTGCTGGCGTGCGGTCATCGACACCGCCGGGAAGAGCTCGCGCTCCTCGTTCAGGAAGTACGCCGGCTTCTCGTAGGCGGCCGACGCGTTCACGCCGGGCCAGCCCTCGTAGGTGTTGAGCTTCACGTCGATCGCGCTCGGCAGCAGCTCCGGCGTCAGGTACGGCGGATAGAGCGGCGAGGACGTGAAGAGCAGGTTGATCGCCGCGTAGCGGGCCACCTTGCTCAGGTCGCCCGAGAGCGCCGAGGGCGCCCGGTAGCCGCCCGGTGCGTACTCCCACGCCGACGGCAGCCGGTAGTCGGGCTCGCCGTCGCCGTCGAGGTCCGGGCTCGTGATGTCGTAGCTCCCGGCCCAGGCCTCGGGCCCGGCCGAGAGGTCGAAGAACCAGACACGGTTGACGCCGCGGCGGCCGAGGCCGGTCTCCTCGTCGTCGGGCGTCGTGCCGCCCCAGGCGATCAGCTTGCGGCTCGCGCGGTTCTTGCCGAAGTCGTAGCCCGTGTCGGGGTCCGGCTCGCCGAACTTCGTGTAGACGTGGTCGATGAAGTCCGGCCGTCCCCACCAGTTGACGAAGAAGATCGTGTCCTTGCGCGTGTCCACCCCGGGTGGGGCGTGGTCGATCAGCCACTTTTCCACGGTCGGTGCGTCGATGAAGTTGTTCTGGCCGACGTCACGCGTGCCGTCCTGGTCGTTGTAGAGGTCCTGGAAGTCGGTCCGCGGCGCGGGCTGGGCGAGCCCCTTGAGCGCCGAGAAGAACGAGCCGTCCCACGACGAGCTCGTGAACTTGACGTTGTAGTCGTACGCGTAGTCGATGCCGAGCTCCTCCGAGACGCCGTAGAAGAGGCGCGAGCGGACGATCGGACGCGAGCGCTGAGGCAGCCCGGCCAGGAACTCCGATGTCTTCACCTGACCCGGCTTGAAGCCGACGAACACGACGTTGACCGAGACTCGCTCGGCGAGGCCGGCGCTCCTCACGCCCGGCTGCAGGTTCGAGAAGCCTCCGCCTCCGAGAGCTCCGGGGGCGCCCGCAAGAGCAGCGAGCACGACGGCCCCGAGAGCCAGGAACGATCTGTGCGACATGTGTCTCCCCTTTCCCCCACTTTCTGGCTGGGCGGAGGCTAACGCGCAGCGCGCTGCCGCTTCAACCCGGCGCTGGCGTAGCCTTTCGCTCCACGTGACCTCGACCGCGGACATCCTCGACGAGCACGGCGAGCGCGCGGCGGTCTGCGAGCTCCGGTTCAGGCAGTTCGGCGGCAGGCGCTCGTTCGAGGGGGAGATCGCCACCGTGCGGTGCCACGAGGACAATGTGCTCGTCAGGGAGCGGGCATCCGCACCGGGCGAGGGCCGGGTGCTCGTGGTCGACGGCGGCGGCTCGCTGCGGGTCGCGCTCGTCGGCGACCAGGTCGCCGGCCTCGCCCGCGCGAACGGCTGGGCGGGCCTCGTCGTCCACGGCTGCGTCCGCGACCTGGCAGCGCTCGGCGAGCTCGAGCTGGGGATCAAGGCGCTGGGCTCGAACCCGCGCCCAAGCGCGAAGACGGGCGCGGGCGAGATCGACGTGCCGGTGGAGTTCGGCGGCGTCACGTTCCGTCCCGGAACGATGCTCTACAGCGACGACGACGGGATCGTCGTGCTCGAGCGGTGACCGCTGTTTCGATCGACGCCTCGGGCGCGCTCGTCGTCGGCGGCCGCAAGCTCTTTCCGATCGGGCTCTCGAACGGGCCGCCGACGACTTCGAAGACCCCGGCGGGTCGGAACGGCCTCGACGAGGTCGCCGGCAACGGCGTCAACTTCCTGCGCACGGGGATTCCGAACTGGACGGTCGAGTTCGCGGACGGGCAGATCGCCGAGCAGAAGAAGCTGCACGCGGCCGCCCTGTCGCACGGCCTGCACTGCTGGCTCTGGCTCGGCGACACGCCGAACCTGCCCGTGAGCGCCGGCTCGAAGAAGGAGCAACTGCTGACGAAGCTGGTGACGGCGTTCCGCAACGACCCGGCGCTCCTGGCGTGGAAGGGGTACGACGAGCCGCGCAACCCGGCCCGCGGCGACAAGTGGATCCGGCCCGCGGGGCTGATCCGCGCCTACGAGAAGATCCACGCACTCGACCCGCACCACCCGGTCGTGATCATCCAGGCGCCGCGGGGGAGCGTTACGGACCTCGTGCCGTATCGACCGGCCTTCGACGTCACGGGCATCGACATCTACCCCGTCTCGTACCCGCCCGGGATCCACGCCGGAGGCGCGAACCGGGACATCACCGCGGTCGGCCAGCAGGCGCGGAAGATCCGCCAGGCAGCCGGCGAGAAGCCGTTCTGGATGACCCTCCAGGTCGCCTGGAGCGGCGTCGTGCCGACGAAGAAGAGCCCCGAAGTCGTGCCGCGGTTCCCGTCGCTGAAGGAGGAGCGGTTCATGGCCTACCAGGCGATCGTCAACGGCGCGCGCGGGCTGATCTTCTTCGGCGGGCACCTGACGGGCGTGATGACGCCGGAGGACGCCACGTCGGGCTGGAACTGGACGTTCTGGCGCCGCGTGCTCCGCCCGATCGTCAGCGAACTCGCCTCACCCGAGCTGCGGCCGGCGCTCGTCGCGCCGCCCGGCCCCGCGGTGACCGGCCAGACTCCGACGACGCAGAGCAAGGAGATCGAGCTCGTGACGCGTCGCACGGCCACGCAGCTCTACGTGATCGCCGTCCGCACTGGCGGGGCGGCGTCGAAGGTGACGTTCAGGGGGCTCCCTGCGGGTGTCGAACGCGGCGAGGTCCTTTTCGAGCACGTGCAGCAGCCGCTCCCGCCGCCGACCGGCGGGGAGCAGGTCCCCCGTCCGGTCGCCGTCTCGGGCGGCGCGTTCTCGGACTGGTTCGCGCCGTACGACGCACACGTCTACCGCTTCTCGGTCTAGATGATTGATTCCTAAGTCGGGTGCCCTCGGGGAGGGCATGCACCAAGCAGCGTGGACGACGTGTCCGGTGCCAAGGCTGGACGCCTTGGTGCCGGACGCGACGGCCGCGATCCGCCGTGTGGAGGCCCCCAACCGTGGGTGCAGGACTTAGGAATCAATCATCTAGCCGTCGTCAGCCCTCGCTCGACGTGGCCCAGAGGTTGATGCCGCTGTCGACGGCGTAGCGGTCGATCTCGGCCAGCTCCTCATCGCTCAGGTCGAGCTTGTCGAGCGCCGCGATGTTCGTCTCCAGCTGCTCGACGCTGCTCGCGCCGATCAGCGTCGAGGTCACACGCGGGTCGCGCAGCGTCCACGCAAGCGCCAGCTGGGCGAGGCTCTGGCCGCGCCGCGCGGCGATCTCGTTGAGCGCTCGGATCCGCCCGAGGTTCTCGTCGGTCAACATGTCGGTCGAGAGAGAGCCGGGGCGACTCGCGCGGGAGCCTTCCGGCACGCCGTCGAGGTATCGGTCGGTCAGCATCCCCTGCGCCAGGGGTGAGAAGACGATGCAGCCGATGCCGAGCTCGCCCAGCGCGTCGACAAGGTCGGGCTCGATCCAGCGGTTGAGCAGCGAGTACGAGGGCTGGTGGATGACGCACGGCGTTCCCAGACCCCGGAGGATCGCGGCGGCCTCCCGCGTCCGGTCAGCCGAATAGGACGAGATCCCGACGTAGAGCGCCTTGCCCTGCCGGACGGCGGCGTCGAGGGCTCCCATCGTCTCCTCGAGCGGCGTCTCGGGGTCGAAGCGGTGCGAGTAGAAGATGTCGACGTAGTCGAGCCCCATGCGCCGCAGCGACTGGTCGAGCGACGCCAGCAGGTACTTGCGCGACCCCCACTCGCCGTACGGCCCCGGCCACATGTCGTAACCCGCCTTCGTGGAGACGACGAGCTCGTCGCGGAACGGCGCGAGGTCGTCTCGCAGGAGCTTGCCGAAGGTCTCCTCGGCCGAGCCGTAGGGTGGGCCGTAGTTGTTGGCGAGGTCGAAGTGCGTCACCCCGAGGTCGAACGCGCGCCGCACGATCGCGCGGCTGCGCTCGAGCGGGGCGTCCTCGCCGAAGTTCTGCCAGAGGCCGAGCGAGACCGCCGGCAGCTGCAGCCCGCTCCGGCCGGAGCGGCGGTACTGCATCCGGTCGTACCGGTCGTCCGCGGGAACGTACGTCATGTGGGCTCCTCCCTCGTCTGCTGGTCCGTGTTGCCGCCCGTCGCCCCGGTCATGATCGCAACCGCCTCCGACATGGTGTGCGTCTGCGGCGTCACGACCGCGACGCGCCGGCCGAGCCGCATGATGTGGATCCGGTCCGCGAGCTCGAACACGTTCGGCATGTCGTGGCTGATCAGGATCACCGGCAGGCCGCGCTCGCGGACGCGGCGGATCAGGTCGAGCACCTGCGCGGTCTCCTTGACGCCGAGGGCCGCCGTCGGCTCGTCCATGATCACGAGCCGCTCCGCCCAGGTCGCGGCCCGCGCGACCGCCACGCCCTGGCGCTGGCCGCCCGAGAGATTCTCGACCGCCTCCGTCATCGACTGGACGCCGATCTGAAGCTCGGCGAAGTGCCGCGTCGCCTCGCGGCGCATACCGGGCTTGTCGAGGAGCCGCAGCCCGCCGCCGAGCAGGCCGTGCCGCCGCTTCTCGCGGCCGAGGAAGATGTTCGTCGCGATGTCGAGGGACGGCGCCACCGCGAGGTCCTGGTAGACGGTCTCGATGCCGGCGCGCCGCGCGTCCCGCGGGGAGCGGAAGTGCACCTGGCGGCCGTTGAGCCTGATCTCGCCCTCGTCGGGCTGCAGCGCGCCCGAGAGCGCCTTGATCAGGGTCGACTTGCCGGCCCCGTTGTCGCCGATGATGGCGAGGATCTCGCCCGGGTAGAGCTCGAACTCGGCCCCGTTCAGCGCCACCACGTGGCCGTAGCGCTTGACGAGGCCGTGCGCCTCGAGGATCGGCTCCGCCGATCCTTGCGGCTCGAGCGCCGGCTCCGGCGAGCTCATGCCGCCCTCCGATGCGTCAGCTGGTCGACCGAGACGGCGAGGATGACGAGGATCCCCGTCACGAGGTACTGGTAGATGACCTCGACCCCGATCAGCGTCAGGCCGTTGCGGAAGACGCCGACGATCATCGCCCCGATCAGCGTCCCGATCACGCTCCCGCGGCCGCCGAAGAGGCTCGTGCCCCCGAGGACGACGGCCGTGATGGCGTCGAGGTTCTCCGTGGTCTGCCCCGCGTTGGGGTCGCCGAGCTCCGTGCGGGCCACCAGCAGCATCGCCGCGATCCCGTACGTGAGACCCGCGAGCGTGTAGACCCCGAGCAGGACCCGGTTGACGTTGATCCCCGTGAGCCGGGCCGCCTCGCTGTTGTCGCCGACGGCGTAGACGTGCCGGCCCCAGGCGGTCTGGCTCAGGGCGAACCAGGCGACGGCGTAGAGCAGGAGCATCAGGACGACTCCGTACGTGAAGTCGGCGCCGCCGAGTCGGAAGGTCCGGCCGAAGAAGAGCAGCGGGCTCGGGAGCGCGGAGAACGTCAGGTCGTTCGAGACGATGTGGGTCAGGGCGAACGCGATGTTGAGCGTCCCGAGAGTGACGATGAACGCCGGCAGGCGGACGCCCGTGACCAGGCCTCCGTTCAGCACCCCGAACGCGACGCAGGTGAGGATTCCGAGGATGATCGCGGGGATCGCCGGGACGCCGTTCTCGACGGCCAGCTTCGTCATCACGACCTGGCCGAGCGCCATCACCGTCCCGCACGAGAGGTCGATGCCGGCGGTCAGTATGACGAGCGTCTCCCCGATCGCGAGCACGCCCACCACCATCACCTGCTGCATGACGAGCGAGAGGTTCTGGGCCTGCAGGAAGTTGTCGCTCTTCACGGAGAAGAACGCCATCGTCAGCACGAGCGCGGCAAGCGGCCCGACCGTCGGCGCGGTCGCGATCCGCCGGCCGAGGGTCAGCGCACGAGCGCCGGCGCCCTCGGGTGTCGTTGTCTCGGTCGTCGCCATCGATTCGAGGGGACGGTGACCGGGGCACCGCACGGCGCCCCGGTCACCGGTCGTTCGACGATCTCGCTATCCCCAGCAGTTTGCAAGACCGTAGGCGACGCTCCTGGAAGCAACGCCTGCCTGCGGCTTGCCGGTGATGAGGTTGACTCCGGTGTCGGTGTACCCGGAGACCTTCTTGCCGGTATTCGCGTAGGCGACGACGGCCGAGACGCCCCGCGAGGCCATCAGCAGCGGATACTGCTGGGACGTCGCGTCGATGACGCCCGCCTTGACGTTGCGGACGCCCGCGCACCCGCCGTCGACGGACACGATGGTGACGCCGGCCTGGGTCTTGCCGGCCTTCTTCAGCGCCGTCCAGGCGCCCGCCGCGCTCGGCTCGTTGATCGTGTAGACGACGTCGATCTTGGGGTTCTTCTGGAGACAGTTCTCCATCGCCGTCTGCGACGGGGCCGTCTGCCCCTGACCGTTCCCGACGCACACGATCTGCTTGTTGCCGTTCTTGATCCCGAAGCCCTGCAGGAAGCCGTTGTGGCGGAGGGCTCCAACCGACGAGCCCGCATGCTCGTCGAGCATCGCGATCGTCACCTTCTTGCCCTTCGTGGCCGCCCGTGCGTACTTCCCGATCAGGATGCCGGCGTTCTTGTTGTTCGTCGCGAAGAGGGCGTCGACGGCCGTGGTCGGATCGGTCGGCGAGTCGAGCGCGATCACGAGCACGCCCGCCTTCCGCGCCTTGTCGATGGCCGCGTTCTCCGCCTTCGCGTCGGCGACGGTGATCAAGATGCCCTTGACGCCCGCAGTCGTCATGTTCTCGATCGCCGCGATCTGGCTTGCGTTGTCCGAGCTGCTCTTGCCAGCCGCGTAGACCAACTCGGCGCCGAGCTTCTTCGCCTGGGCCGTCGCTCCCGCCTTCATCTTGACGAAGAAGGGATTCGTGACGTCTTTCGTGATCAGTCCGACCTTGATGTCGGCGCTCCTGGTCGACGTGCCGGCCGAGGCGACCGCGACGATGGCCGTCGTGACGACGACGGCCAGCAGCGCGGCGGCCACGAACGGCGTGCGGCGTCTCGAAGAGCGCAACTGCGGATGGCGCATACGGGGTCTCCCTTCCCACGAGGGGCGAGTAGTTGTGGTACCGATAACAGACTTGATGGGCACAAGTCAAGCCTTTGACGATCAACCATGACCAGGTTTTGTGGTACTGATAACAGGCTATGAGCGTGCCGACGGTGACCATCCGCGACGTCGCCCGGCTCGCCGGCGTCTCGCCCATGACCGTCTCCCGCGTGATCAACGCGAGCGCGCAGGTCAGGCCGGGCACCCGCAGCCGCGTCGAGAAGGCGATCGTGGAGCTGGGCTATGTCCCGAGCCGCCTCGCGCGCGGGCTGAGCGCGCAGCGGACGGGCACGCTGGCGGTGATCGTCCCGGACGTCGCGAACCCGTTCTTCACGCTGATCGTGCGCGGGGCCGAAGACGTGGCGCGCCGCGCCGGCTACCGCGTCATCCTCTGCGACACGCGCGCCGACCTCGGCGTCGAGCGCGAGGTGATCGAAGAGATGATCGCCCACCGCGTCGAGGGGCTCGTGATCGCCCCGGTCAGCGACCGCTCGCGCGACCACCTGCGCCGGCTCGGGCAGTTCGGCATCCCCTTCGTCCTCGTCGACCGGACCGTGCCGGACGTCGATGCCGACGCAGTCCTCGGCGACAGCGGCGACGGCGCGCGCCGCCTCGTCGAGCATCTCGTCTCGCTGGGGCACCGGCGGATCGCGATGATCGTCGAGTCCGACGAGGTCTCGACCGCACGCGACCGCCGGCGCGGCTACGAGGCGGCGCTCGACGCAGCGGGCATCCCGCTCGACCCGACGCTCGTCGCGGACGCGACGGTCGACCCCGGCGGCGGCTTCGACGGGATGCGCAGGCTGCTCGAACAGGTCGAGCGCCCGACGGCGGTCTTCACCGTCAACAACCTCGTCGCCGTCGGCGCGATCGAGGCCGTGCGCGCCGCGGGGCTGGAGGTGCCTGACGACATCGCCCTCGTCTGCTTCGACGACATCGAGTACGCCTCCCGGCTCTATCCGTTCCTGACGGTGATGGAGCAGCCTGCCGAGACGTTCGGCACGCTGAGCACGCAGCTGCTGCTGGAGCGCATCGGCCACAGGGGCCCCGAGCGGAAGCACGTCGTCGTCCTCCCGGCCCGGTTTGTGATTCGAGAATCGTGCGGCGCGCGGCGCGCGAACGCGGCGTGAGCGCCCTCGGCGGCATCGAGACCGGCGGCTCGAAGTGGGAGTGCGCGGTCTGCGAGGTCGAGGCAGGCCCGGACGGGGTCAGCGCGGTTGAGAGGATTCCGACGACCGGGCCCGACGAGACGATCGGTCGGGCCGTCGCGTTTTTCAAGCGTCACGGCCCTGTCGGGGCGGTCGGGATCGGGTCGTTCGGCCCGGTCGACCTCAGGCCGAGCTCGCCCACGTGGGGCCATGTCACGACGACGCCCAAGCCCGGCTGGGCGCACACCGATCTCGCCGGTGAGGTCCGCCGGCGCCTCGGGGTGCCCGTCGCCTTCGACACTGACGTGAACGCGGCCGCCCTCGGAGAGCAGCGCTGGGGCGCCGCGCAGGGGCTCGACACCTTCTGCTACATCACGGTCGGGACCGGGATCGGCGGCGGTGCGATCGTCGGCGGCAGGCTGCTGCACGGGCTGCTCCACCCGGAGTTCGGCCACCTCCGGATCCCGCACGACGCCGAAGCAGACCCGTTCCCGGGCACCTGCCCCTATCACGGCGACTGTTGGGAGGGGCTCGCGTCCGGGACCGCGATCGAGGCCCGCTGGAGCGGCGCCGCGAGCCCGCTCGACGATCCCGCCGCGCTGGCGCTCGAGGCGCGGTACCTCGCTCTCGGCCTCGTCGCCGTGATCGCGGTGCTCTCGCCCGAGCGAATCGTGATCGGCGGCGGCGTCATGCGCGCGCCGGGCCTGATCGAGCTCGTCCGCCGGGAGGTGGTCGAGCTCCAGAACGGCTACGGCGCCGTCCCCGACGACGCCTCGAGCTACATCACGCTGCCCGGCCTCGGCGACCGCGCCGGTGTGCTCGGCGCGATCGCCCTCGCCGAGACGGCGCGCGACCCGGTCCTCGACCAACCCGTCCTGGACTGAGCCGC
Source organism: uncultured Actinomycetes bacterium (assembly GCA_963704025.1). GTDB lineage: Bacteria > Actinomycetota > Thermoleophilia > Gaiellales > Gaiellaceae > CAVPGP01. The sequence goes on from CAVPGP010000002.1 coordinate 821,685, forward strand.
GCCCCGGCCGGCCGGCGGGTCTCGACCGGCCGGCGAGTTTCGACCTGCTAGCGCGTCTCGACCGAGACGACGTCGAACTGCGTGTCGACGTAGACCGTCACCGGCGTGCCGTCACTTCGGACCATGTGCGCCTCGTAGGCGGCGTGGCCGTCGGCATCGGTCTCGATGCGGACGATGGTCGCGCCGGGGACCTTGGCGACCGCCGCCGCCTTGACCTTGGCCAGCGCGTCGCCGGTCAGGAGGGTCTCGTCACTTCGCTGGCCGCCCCACGGACGGCTCGGGTCCGGTGCAGCTGACCCTGCCGTTGACGGGGCCGTCGACGGGGCCGCGGCCCGCGGTCGAGGTCGAGGTCGTGCCCGAGCTCGAGCCGGTCGCGGCTCCGGCGATCCCGTAGCTTCCGGCCGCGAGCCCGAGGGCGACCGCGGCGGTCGCCATCACCTTCAGCAGCCTGTTCGGGTGTTTCTCGTTCAACATCGTCCTGTCTCCTTTCGGTTGGGTAGGCGCCTCGATCGGCGCTTCGTCAACCATGGCCGGGCCCTCTAAGACCTGCGACAGAACGGGCTAAGAGTTCGTTGAGACCTCGGCGAGCTCGAACGAGGCGCCGACCGGAAGGACGCGGACCTCGACGTCGGGCGCGACCTCGCGCGCCGCGGCGGCGAACGCCGCTGCGGGGTCGCCCGGATCCGCGCGACTGCCGATCACGCGGTACGTGCCCCAGTGGATGGGAATCGCGACGCGCGGACGGAGGAGCGTCAGCGCGGTCGCGGCGCGGGCCGGATCCAGATGGCCTGGGCCGAGGCCCGTCCCCCAGCCCGAGACCGGCAGCAGAGCGACGTCGAGCGGCGCAAGCTCGCGCATGCCGTCGAAGAGGTCCGTGTCGCCCGCGAAGTAGACGCTTCGCCCTCGTTCGAGCACGTAGCCGACTGCGCGCCCACCCGCCCCCAGCGGCCGCCTGCGCCCGTCGTGGTCCGCCTCGACGACCCGCACCTCCACGCCGCCGACGTCGACCACGTCGCCCCACTCCACCTCCGTGACCCGCTCGAAGCCCCGCAACAGGCGCCGCCCGCCTCTTGGGACCACGACGTGCGCCGCCTTTCCGATCGCCCGCAGCGACGGCAGATCCAGGTGGTCGTAGTGCAGATGCGAGAGCAGCACCGCGTCGACCCCCTCCGGCGCGGGCGAGGCGGCCGCCCGGCGCAGGTGCAGCACCCGCCGGCGGAGGACCGGATCGGTGACGACGCGCACGCCGTCGAAGTCGACCAAAACGGTCGCGTGGCCGAGCCATGTGATGCGCATCAGGCCAGCTCGCGCGCGGTCTGCCTGCGAAGCAGCTCGATGCCGGCGGCGAGCAGAATCGCAAGGAGCGTCACCCAGAGCAGGCGGCGGGTCTGGGCCGTCGGGCCCCACCAGACCACGAGCAGCAGGAGGAGCGCGCCGCCCCCGTAGGCATACCAGGGGTTGGCGATGTACGGACCGAGCCAGCGCCGAGCAGCGGTCGCCCGCGCCGAGGGGCCCACCAGCCAGACACCGATTAGGCCCGCGATGCCGACCCCCAGCAGCGTCCTGCCGCCGTCGGCGAGCAGGGCCGTCAGGATCGCCCAGGCGTTCTCGGCCGCCGGCTTGACAGACTCCGTCCCGACGAGCGAGTCGACGACGTACCGCCCGGCGATCGCCCGGGTCACCAGGACGATCAACCCGGCGATCGCGATCGAGAGCGCGACGGCCCGCACCTCGATGCGCCGTCGCCCGCGCGCGAGCCAGATCGCGATCGCCCAGAACAGGAGCGGCAGGATCCAGATCCACATCGCCACGACCTTGAACGCGTGCGTCGCGTCCTGCGCCGCCTGCAGCTGGTCCGCCTTCATGATCCGGATCACCGCCTTGTCGCCCGGCAGCTCCTGGGCGAGCCGCCCCGCGATCGCGACCCGGTCGCCCAGCTGGATCAGGAGCGGCCGCAGGTCGATCACGATGTAGCCGCCCTGCTGCGAGAGCCTGGTCGTCTTGTTGTCCAGCACCCGCTCCAGCTGGTGCTGCGCCGTGCTCAGCGACCTCACCCAGAGCTCCTGCGGACGCGGGCGCGCGAGCAGGTCGGGCGCCTCACGGTCGGCCGCGGCGCGGAGCGCGACCGCCAGCGGGGCGGCGAAGCCCTGCTGCCCCTTGGGCAGGCGGTCGGCGAGCAGCGTCGAGACGTCGACGTTCGTGAACAGCGTCTCGACCATCGTGGCGGCGACCTGCTCGCGAATCACCGGGTCGGCGATCAACTCCTGGGAGGTGTTCTCGAAGGTCGAGTCGTCGAACGCCTGATAGCGCACGTAGCCGGCGAACGCGGCAACGACGGCGAGGAGCCCGCCGAGGACGACGAGCACACGCGCCGTGATCAGGCGTGCGCGCCTGCTCAAGCCTCATCCTCCGCAGCGGCGGCCTTACGCAGCGCGAAGGCGGCGGCGATGTCGACGATCCCGCGCGTCAGCGCGACAGCGCCGACCCAGACGACGAGCAGGATGACGGCGTTTCCGAAGTACCCCGCGGCCCAGAACCCCAGCAGGATCTCGGCGAGCCCGACCACGAGGCGAAGCCACCAGTGCTCGACCTTCCGGTCGGCGAGCGCGAACGCGATGTCGAAGGCGCCCTTGATGATGAAGTAGAAGCTGATCACGGCGGCGAGCGCCGCGAAGGTGTTTCCAGGGTGGACGAACGCCACGATCCCGATCGCGATGAACGCGACCGCCAAGAGAGCGGAGACGACGCGCCACCAGCCGTGGGTGACGAACACGCCGACGAGCTCGGTCGCGCCGGCCGCCAGCATCACGACGCCGAAGAGGATCGAGATCGCCGACACGGTCGTCCAGTCGAAGCGGAAGACGAGGACGGCGAACACGAGCCAGCAGGCCCCCGTGATCAGATAGATCCACCAGAGGCTCGCGGCATCGCGGGCCTCCTGGAGCTCCAGGGCGCTGTAGCTCATCCGTTCCTCCCCGTCTTGACCTGGCGGACCTCCAGCAACTCGAGACCGAGGGCCCGCACTCGCTCCAGCACGCCGTGCAGCGCCGCCTGGTCGAGGTCGTCGGCGCGGAGGACGGTCTCGGCAGGCTCGATCTCGGCGTCGAGGTCATCGAAGCTCGCGAGGATCGTCTCGCCGACCCTGCCCTTGATGCGGATCTCGTAGCTCCCCGAAGGCATCGACCGCCCTAGCGTCCGTCGGCGGCGGGTGACGGAACCTCACCCCGGACGGATGACCGCCGGGCGCGCCACCCGCGGCGGGTGATCCCCCGTCACCGCAACGGCTCGTAGCCTCCCGGGGGATGACCCTCGGTCCGATCCAGCTCCTGATCATCGGGTTCGACGGCACCGCGCGCCATCCGGAGATCGCGGCGGAGCTGCGACGGCTGCGCGAGCACAAGACGGTGCGGATCGTGGACATCGTCGTCGTGTGGAAGGGCGCCGACGGGAAGCTCGAGGTCAACCGCGAGAGCGACCTCTCGCTGGAGGAGGCCCAGGATGCGGGCGCGCTGGCGCGTGGCCTGGCGAGCCTGACCGTCGCGGAGGACGTGGAAGAGGACGAACCGCCGATCGGCGAGGACCCCGCGCACGTGATCAGCAACGAGGACATGTGGGCGGTCGCGGACGAGATCGCCCCGGGCACGACGGCCGCCGTCGTGCTCTTCGAGCACCGCTGGGCGGTGCCGCTGCGGGACGCGATCGTCCGCGCGGGCGGCGTGCTGATCGCACGCGCCTGGGTCCAGCCGGGCCGGCCGCTCGGGCTCTAGTAGAGGCTGCTGATCAGCTCAACCCGCTGATCGCGTCGCCGATCAGCTTGACGCCGATCACGAGCAGGAGGACGGTCATGATCACGGCGTTGTTCGCGGCCATCCAGCCCTTGAGGCGGTCGAGGAGCTCCGCGGAGCGGGAGCCGAGTGCGAAGTAGATGAAGACCGGGACCGCCACCCCGATGGTGCCGATGAGCGCAAAGACCGCGTAGGCGACCGCCTGCTCTGTCCCGGAGATGCCCGTGGCCGCGATCGCCGCGGCCGCCGCGATGGACAGGAGGAGGTTCTTCGGGTTCGCGGCCGAGAGGATCACGCCGGCAGCGAGCGCCTTCCCCGGGCCGAACGACTCGATCGCCCCCATCCACTTGGGGGCCGGCGGGTCCTCTCCTTCGTGCGGCCGGCTGCGCCACTGCTTGGCGGCCACGAGCAGGAGCAGGACGCCCAGCACGAGCTTCAGCCAGCTGACCCAGGTCGCCGGCTCGCCGTCCTCGCTCGCGCCGGCCGGGTCCGCGAGCAGCAGGACCACGGTGCCGACGATGCCGAGCCCCAGGAGCCAGTCGATCACGAACATCGGCCCGTTCACCGAGGCTCTCGGCGTCACGAGCATCAGGATGACGGCGATGATCGGCAGCGGGCTGACCGCGACGCCGACCGCGAGCGGCAGGATCTGGCCGATGGCGTTGGCCACGGCGGAACGCTCTCCGGCGCGAGGCCCGTTCGGCATCCCCCGGACGGGATGAACGGACCGGGGACCGCCCAGATCGGGACCGTCAGACCAGCTGCAGCTTGCGCGCGAGCTCGACCGCCTCGCGGCGGCGGCTCGTGCCGAGCTTGCGGTAGATGCTCCGCAGGTGGGTCTTGACCGTGTTCACGGACAGGAAGAGCTCATTCGCGATCTCGCCGTTCGACATCATCGTCGGCAGGTATGCGAGGACCGCGCGCTCGCGGGCGCTCAGGGGCTCGAGGAGCTGCGGCGGCGTCAGGTCGATCTTCGGCGCGCGCCGGTCGAAGCAGGCGAGGACGTCCGCGACGAATGAGCGATGTGCCGTGCCGCGGCGAACGTGCTCGATGAGCACGCTGCGGACGGCCGGCCCGCCGGCGACGAAGACGTGGCGGTGCGCGTCCGGCGCCGCCAGGCCGAGGGCGCGCTCGATCGCCCGCCGCGCGCCGTCCCCGTCCCGTACCTCGCTCCGGGCCACGCCCTCGAGCAGAGCAGCGTCGATGCGCACCGGCAGCGATGCCGCCTCAACGTCCTCCTCCCCACTGCGCTCCAGCAGCTCGATCGCCTCCCACGGCCGGCCCTCAAGCAGGCTGAGTCGGGCCCTGATCGACGCCGCGTCGAGATCGTCGTGACCCTCGAGCACGGCCGCCGCCGCGCCGGTGTCCCCGGCTGCCACGCGGAGCCGCGCCTCGGTCGCCCACACCGTCTGGGCGATCAACGGCGGCGCGGGCCAGCCGTCGCCCGCCGCGCCGCGGAGGCGCCGCAGACCTCGCTCCGCGCTCGGATCGACGAGAGCCGCAAGCAGCGTCGCCGCCGAGCAGGCCGGCCGGTCGCCCGCAGCCGTCGCGAGCGCGAGGGCCCCTTCGACGTGGCGCGTCGCCATGTCGAGCTCGTCCCAGTGGTACGAGGTCCACGCGAGCGCGAGCTGGGCGCCGAGTGTCTCCGCCGCGTTGGCAGAGCCGCGCGCCTCGGCGAGCCGGAGGGCCTGGTCGGCGCGCTCCGCCGCCCGCCGCAGCCGCCCGGCTGCGGCGTCGGCGAGCGCGAGGTACCCGAGCGACCGGAGCTTCGCCGAGCTTGCACCCTGCCGCTCGGCGAGCTCGAGCGCCTCCTCCAGGTGCTCGGTCGCGGCCCGCAGCTCGTTCTCCCAGCACTCCGCGACGCCGAGGCCGCCCAGCGCGAGGGCACGTTGCTGGGCGCGCAGCTCGTGCCGGCCGAGCGACGCGATCGGGACGACGTCCAGCAGACGCTGGGCTGCGGCGGCGGACGCTGCAGTGTCGCCTGCCAGCCGGTCGATCGCGGACCGGCACATGAGCGCGAACGCGGTCAGATCGGCAGAGGGCTCGCCGGCGGCCTCGGCAGCCTCCAGGCAGCGCGCGGCCTCGACGGGCTCGCCGTTCCGTGCGAGCGCCACGGCCTTCAACAGCCCGAGTGCCGGACACTCCGGCGCCTTCGCGTCGATCCGGCGCATGAGCTGCTCGATCTCCAGGGCGCTGTCGAAGAGGAGCAGGCTGCGCCAGTGCGCGAGCACGAGCTCGGCCTCGAGCTCCCAGTCCTGTCCGAGGGCGGCGTGCCGGATCGCGGCCCGCTCGAGACCGTTAGCCGCGAGCCAGCGCGCGATGCGCCGGTGCATCTCCGGCAGCTCCGCCCTGAGGCGCCGTTTCGCCTCGAAGCGCAGGAAGTCGCGGAACAGGTGGTGGTACCGGAACCAGCGATCGTCGCCGGCGAGGCTCGAAAGCAGCAGCCCCTGCCGCTCGAGCTCGGTCAGCACGCCGTCCGCGTCGGCATCGCCCGTCACCGCCTCCGCAAGCTCGGGGGTGAGCGCGTCGGCGAGAGACGTGCGCAGCAGGAAGTCGCGGATTTCCGGCGGCTGCGCGCCGAGCACCTCCACAAGCAGGTAGTCGGCGACCGCACGCTCCTCGGCCAGCGCCTCTGCGAGCGCAGCCTGCGGATCGGGCGCGGCCGCGAGGGAGAGCGCGGCGAACCGCACCGCGGCGGCCCACCCTTCCGTACGCCCGTGCAGGAGCTCGACCGTCAGGGGGTCCAGCTGGGGCGCGAGCTCCGCGACGAGCGCCGCCGTCTCCTCCGGCGTGAAGGCGAGGTCGGCTGCCCTGATCTCGGCGAGCTGGCCCGCGAGCCGCATCCGGTGCAGCGGGAGCGGCGGATCGGCACGGGTCACGAAGACGATGTGCAGCTGCGGAGGGGCGTACCGGCACAGGCGCTCGAGCGACGCCAGCGTCTCCCGTCCGGACAGCTCGTGGAGGTCGTCCAGCACGAGCGCCACGCGCTCTTTCGCCGCCACGGCCGCAGCGAGCGCGACCTCGAGCGAGCCGGCTGAGACCTGGGGCGAACCGCCGCCTGCGACCGTCGCCAGCGACGCGGTGACGGCGTCCAGGAAGCGCCCGCTCTCGTCGTCGTCCCCGTCGAGGTTGATCCAGGCGACAGCCACGTCCGTCTCGGCGGCCCACATGCTGAGGAGCACGGTCTTGCCGAACCCGGGCGGCGCGGACACGAGCGTCGCGGCCGCACTCTGCACGGCCTCCTCGAGCCGGTCGCGCAGCCTCGCGCGCACGACGACGGAGGGCGGCACGCGCGGCGGCGCCAGCTTCCGGACCAGACGCGAGTCGACTGCGGGCCGCTCGTCGTCGGGCGCGGTGCCGTTCGGCTCGGCCGACGATCGGGTGTCAGCCGGTGCGACGACAGACGCCTCGGGCATCGTCTGAACCTCCCTCATGTGCTCCCCCCGTCGGAGTGCCTCGACGTTACCGCTTTTGCAGCGGGTATTCCATGCGGTAAACGAGACGTTCACATGTCCGGTACATGGTCCGGCCCGGTCGCGCGCTCAGTCGGCCTGGCTGGGAACGGTCGTCTGCGGGCCTGCGAGCTCGCGGCGCGAAGGGGATCATCCGCGGTTCGGTCGACGACGTCCCGGGCCGTGCTCGCGGCCGTCAGCCCGATCCACGGCGTGCACCCGGGCTGGTGGGCCCGAATACCGGACGGGCCGGTGGGCCCGAATACCAGCAGCCTCACGCGAGTTCGTACCTGGTCGCCGACCAGGTACGAAAACACCGAGGCGAATCGAAAAAAGGACGTTTTGCTGGTATTTCACGTTTTAAACCAAAGAATTTGTACCTGGTACACGACCAGGTACGGGGCGCCGGCGGAACGTCCGCTAGACCGTCTCCGCCGACCGCGTCTGCGCCACGTCGACGAGACCGAGCTCGCCCGCGCGGAGGATCGCCTCGCTCCGGCTCGAGACGCCGAACTTCCGGTACACGGAGATCGCCTGGGTCTTGACCGTGTTCCGCGACACGAAGAGGCGCTCGCCGATCTCCCTGAAGGACAGGTGCGTCGCGAGCAGCGGCAGCAGCCTGAGCTCCGCGGCCGTCAGGCTCGAGTGCCGGTGCTGGGTCGTGGCGACCGAGATCTGGCGGCGCAGCGCGCCCGCCTCCTCGGCGAGGGCGCCCAGCTCCGGCCGGCGGCGGAGGATCGAGCCCGCCTGGACGAGCAGCGTCCGGGCGGCGTCGACGTCGAGGAGGGCGAGGTGCGAGCGACCGAGCTCGATCAGCGTCTGCACCGAATGCCAGGGGAGTGCGTGGGTGAGCTGGGGAACGAGCTTCTCCGCCGCCGTCAGGTGGGCCCGCGCACCTTCCCAGTCGCCCCGGCGGAGCGCGACGCGGGCCGAGGCGGCAAACACCACTGCGCTCGTCGAGTAGCCCTCGAGGCCGTGCTCGACGACGAGCACCCGCGCCGTGTGTGCGAGCGATTCGGCCAGAGCCTCGTCGCCGGCCGCCTCCGCCAGCAGCGACCGCTGCGCAAGCGCCGTCGCCTCGCTGTTGGTCGCCCCTACCGCCCGGGCGGTCGCGACGGCGTCGGCGAGGACGTCGTCCGCGCCCGGGTCCCGCTCGAGCACGAGGACTAGCCCCTGAAGCAGGAGCGCTGCGGCCGCGAACGGGCTGCCCGGCGCGACCCCACGGGCCGCGACAGCCGCGTCGCGGCTCATCTGCGCGAGCCCGGCCGGGCACATCGCCGCGTCGAGGAGCGCGATCCACGGCCTCGTCGAGGCCGTCCCATCCGGAAGCGACACGCGGCTCGGGCCCTTGCGCGCTGCCTCGAGCCAGCACTCCGCATCGGCGGCCCTGCCGCGCACGACATGCATCCAGGCGCCCAGGATCGCGACGGCAGGGTGCCGTGAGAGCCGGGGCAGGTCGAAGCGCCCGAGCCACCGCTCCACGGTGTCGATCCTGCCCGCGAAGTACGCCGGCAGCGCCAGCGTCTCGATCAGCCGCGCCGCGCGATCCGTGTCGCCGAGCTCGTTCACGTGCTCGAGCGCGCACTCGAGCTGACCGTGCTCCTCGAGCCAGTCGGCAGCCCGGCGGTGGAGCTCGGCCACGAGGGACGGCTCGCGCCGTTCGAGCTCCGATCTGAGCACGTCTCGCAGGATCCCGCTGTAGCGGTAGCGCTCGCGATGGTGGTCGAGGGGGACGACGAGCTGGCGGGCCGCCTCGAATGCCTCCAGCCGGCGCGACGAATCGTGGCGCTCGAGCAGGGCGTCGCAGAGTGGCCCGGTCAACTCCGCGAGGATCGACGTTCGCGTCAGAAACAGGACGTCCTGCGGATCGAGGTCGGCCAGATACTCGGAGCGGATGTAATCGGTGACGTATCGGTCGTCGCCGTGGAAGCCGCCCGGTTCGGCGCCCGAGCCGCCGCGGAGCGAGAGCGCCGCCAGATAGAGCCCGGCGGCCCAGCCTTCGGCCCTGGCGTTCAGCCGCGCGACGGCCTCTTCGTCGAGATCGACTCCTGCGTCGCGGACGACGACGGCCGCCTCGCGGTCCGACAGGGCGAGGTCGTCTCGCCCTAGCTCGAAGAGGGCGCCCTCCGCCCGCAGCCGAGCGAGGCGCAGCCGGGAGGCGCTGCGCCCGGCGAGCACGAGGGTCGACCCGGACGGCAGGTAGGGGACGAGCGTCGTCACCGCCTCGACGCAGGCGCGTGCGCGGAGAAGATGGATGTCGTCGAGCACCAGCACGACCGGACCGAGCGCCGAAAGCGCGTTCGGCAGCGCCTCGCGGCGTGGGCTGCGGGGCAGGTCGAGAGCCGACGCGAGGCCCGCCGTCAGAGCAGCCGCATCGTTGTCGCCCTCGTCCAGCGCAAGCCACGCGAACGGACGCTTGTCCCGCATCGACCACTGCGAGAGCAGCGTCGTCTTGCCGTAGCCCGCCGGTGCGACGAGCACGACGACGGGTGTGCCGGCCGCCGCGCGCAGCCGGTTGACGAGCGGTGTGCGCACGAGAGCGCCGCGACGCACGGCCGGGACCGCCAGCTTCGGATCGAATGCCGGCGCGTCGGTGGAGTCGATCGTCAAGGTTTCCGACAAGGCAACGTCGACGCTAGACCTCAATCCCGTCCTGCGTCACGGTGCCCGCACGAGAGCGCGGACGTGCCGCCACCACAGGCGGCGTGCGGGCACCCGCCGATCTGGTGGTGCACACCCCCCGAAGAGGGATGGGGACCGGATTGCCCTCGTGCCCCGAAAGCGGGAGCCTTTCCTCATGCCGGAGTCGATACCAGGCGGGGAGCCCCTTCCTCTCGGCCCAGTTCAGATGTGGTCGATCGGATTCGTCGGCAACACCTTCAAGGGGGAGATCCTGCCGGAGCTCGAGCGGCTCAAACGGCTCGGCATCATCCGGATCATCGACATGCTCGTCGTGCGGAAGGACACCATGGGCGGCATCGCCGTCCTGACGGCGAGCGACCTCGACTGGGAGGAGGCGACCGCCTTCGGCTCCTACCTCGGCGGTCTCGTGGGCTACGGGGCCGGCGGGCTGCAGGGCGCGCAGCGCGGGGCGATGCAGGGGGCCGCGGAGATGGCGGACGGCCACATCTTCGACGAGCAGGACACCTTCCTGCTCGAGCAGACCCTCGCGAACGGCATGTCCGCCGCGCTGGTGCTGATCGAGCACCGCTGGGCGCTGCCGCTCCGCGAGGCGATCGAGCGCGCAGGCGGGATCGAGCTGACGAACGACTGGATCGACCCCAAGGACCTCGTCGAGGTCGGGCTCGACGCCGCCGAGCTGGGCGAGGGCGGAAAGACCGAGGGCGAAAAGGCCTAGCGACGCCCGTCGCCCCATGCTCACTCGGACAGGAACATCAGAGCAGCGACGACGCGGCGGCTGACGTCGCGGTCGTCGGGCATGCCGAGCTTGGTGAAGATCGCGTTGATGTTCTTCTCGACCGCCCGCTTCGTCAGGACGAGCGAGGTCGCAATCGCGGCATTGGACTTTCCCTCGGCCAGCCCGGCGAGCACGTCGCGCTCTCGGGGCGTCAGCTCGGCGAGCGGGGAGTTCCGCGCCCGCAAGCGCGCCTCGACCAGCACCTCGACGACGCGCGGATCGACGACGGAGCCGCCCTCGGCGACCGCGCGGATCGCGCCGACCAGCTGCTCGGCGTTCCCGACGTGCTCCTTCAGCAGATACGCGCGCCCGTCGGAGCCGTGCTCGAAGAGCTCGAGCAGGTACTCGGGCTCGGCGTACTGGCTGATCACGACGACTCCGACCTTCGGCCGGCGGTCGCGCAGGTCGACGGCGACCTGGATGCCCTCGTTCGTGTGGGTGGGCGGCATCCGGACGTCCGTGACCACGACGTCGGGATCGTGACGCTCGATGGCGTTGACGAGCGCCGTCCCGTCCGCGCAGTACTCGACCACCGCCACGTCGTCGTCCCCGTCGAGGACGAGCTTGATCCCCTCACGGACGAGGTAGTTGTCCTCTGCGACGACGACGCGGACTGCCGGCGTCGTCATCGTTCCGCTCCGGCGACGCGAGGCGCCGTGCCGTCGCGCTCGGCACGCGCACCGCCGGGCGGCCGCGTATTTCGCCCTTCGGCAGGGTCAGGGCCGTTTGCCATCGCAAGTATCTCTATCGCAAGACGCGCCTCGGCGCCATCATCCGCTCCGAACGAATTGGCGCCGCGTCCGCTCTTGTGCGCTCGGATTCCGCCCTAGTATTGAGCGATGAGCGCTCTCGCGCCTGTCGCTCACCCCCGGAGCGACGGACTTTCGCACCACGCGACCCTGCGGTGGGCTCACGCCTGGCCGATCGCCGGCGCAGCGTGCCTCCTCGCAGCCGTGCTCGCGGGGCTGATCGTGGACTCGGACGTGCTGCTCAGGCCGGGGTGGTTCGCGCTCCTGATCGGCTGGACCATCATCGCCTTCGCGGCCGCCGGGCTCCTCTGGCTCCGGCGACGGCCGGCGAGCCGCGTCGGCCTGCTGCTCCTCCTGCTCACCGGCCTCCTGGCGATCGCCGGGCTGCAGGGCTCGTCGTCGTCGCTTCTCTTCTCGCTCGGGGTGCTCGCCGACGCTCCGGCCGTGCTGCTCGTCTTCTACGTGCTGCTCGCATTCCCGTCGGCTCGTCTGAACCGGGTCGGCCTCGCCGCGATCGCGATCCTGGCCGCGGCGATCGCGGTCGGCTTCATCCCCTGGTACTTCCTCTCGGAGAACATCGGCGGCGCAACCCCGCTGGCGCGCTGCGCCGCGGGCTGCCCGACCAACGCGCTGGCGATCGTCGACCGCCCCGACATCGCCGGGCATTTCGTCACCGCCGAGGAGATCCTCCGCGTGGCGGCGGCGCTCGCCGTCCTGGGAGTCTTCGTCGGTCGCATGGCGACCGTAAGCCGGCCACGGCGCCGCCTGCTCGCGCCGGTCTACGTGGCGGGAGCGGTCTGGATCGTTCCGTTCGGGCTGTATGGCGCCATGCGGTATCTCGTCGTCACGGACGAGCAGGTGTGGGACACGGTCGGCTGGGTCCTGACGGCAGCCCGGGTGGCGCTGCCGCTCGCCTTCGTGCTCTCGCTCCTGCTCGCGCAGCTGTTCGCGGGCGCGTCGCTGACGAGGATGATGCAGCGTCTCCGCTTCCGGCCCAAGGGGCGCGAGCTCGAGCGCGTCGTCCAAGACGCGCTCGGCGACCCGTCGCTCGAGCTTGCGATCTGGCAGGGGTCACGGGAGGAGTGGCTCGACTCGGCCGGTGAGGAGACGACGCTGCAGGACGCGCCCGGACGGCGCTGGCACGTGATCCAGGGAGAGGGCCGGCCGCTGGCGGCGATGCGGTACGACAACGCGCTCGACAACGATCCCGAGCTCGTCGACGCCGCCGCGACGGCCGTGCTGCTGACGCTGGACGGGGTCCGGCTCGACGCCGACCTCCGCCGGGCCGTCGCCGACCTCCAGGACACCCGCGCGCGGCTCGCGACGGCGGGGGACGAAGAGCGGCGCAAGCTCGCCCGTAACCTCCACGACAGCGCGCAGCAGCAGCTGATCGCGCTCCGAATCCACCTCAGCCTCGCGCAGGACCGGACGAGCCGGCACCCGGGAGAGGCCGGTGCAGCCCTCGAGGTGCTCGGGCACGAGCTCGACGACGCCCTGGACGAGGTGCGGACGATCGCCAACGACATGTATCCGCCGCTCCTCCGCGACGCCGGCATCGGCCCCGCCCTCGCCCAGGCGGTGCGGAAGAGCCCGAACGCGCGGCTGACCCGTGTCGGCGCGGAGCGTTACCCCGAGGAGATCGAGGCGGCCGTCTACTTCGCCGCGCTGGAGGCGCTCCAGAATGCGTCGAAGCACAGCGGCCTCAAGTCCGAGATCGCGGTCGCGATCTGGGAGGGCGCGGGCGAGGTGCGCTTCGAGGTCCGGGACGACGGCGTCGGCTTCGAGCCCGAGAACGTCGAGGCCGGCAGCGGGCTCGCGAGCATGACGGATCGGATCGAGTCGGTCGGCGGGACGGTCGACATCGTCTCGCGGCCGGGCGCGGGCGCCACGGTCCGCGGCCGCGTTCCCGTCGGCTCCTGAGCGTCAGCTCGTGTACGGCGCGCAGGCGGGTGCGTCCGAGAACGCCTGCGTCAGCTTACCCTTGGCGTCGAGGTTCTTCAGCGACGTGAAGGCCGACGAGATCTGCTGCTGCATGGTCGCGAGCGTGCCGCTCACGCTCGACACCGCCGCCATGACGCCGCTGGCGCCCGAGACGTCGTTGATGGAGCCTTGGATCTGGTCGACGCCGTCCGAGAGGTCGCTCGAGAGCCCGTCGACAGTGGTCTTCGCCTGGTCGCCGGCGTCCGTGTCCGGCTTGCCGAGATCTTTCACGTCCCCTTCGAAGGTCTTCGTGGCGCTCTGAACGGAGTCCGCGGCGTCCTGGACGCCTGCCTTGCTGGGGTTCTGCTTCACGCTCTCGGTCGCGGCCTTGACCGCGTCGGTCCAGGTCGTCACCGAGGAGCAGAGGCCGTTGGCCCAGTCAGACGCCGACTCGGGCGAGCTCGAGTCTCCGCCACACCCGGCCAGCAGGGCGACCGCCCCCGCGGCGAGAGCCGCCGCGACGGCGGAGAGCGAGCCGTTCCGGGTCATGCGCCCCCGCAGTGCGTGCAGGCCTTGCGCTCGATCAGCCGACCGCACGACGGGCAGCGCCGCCCCGCTCCGCGGAGCTGGAGCCTTCCTGCCTTCAGCCCGAGGCGGCTCATGGCGACTCCGAGACCGGTGGTGACGGCAAGGACGAGTGCGAGTTGCGGGCTCAGATCGACCATGCAGCGAATGTCACCACGGCGCAGCAGCCGCCACATCGTCCCGTCGGGATGAAACGGTCAGACCGCCCCGGTCCCGGAGTCGCCGTTCGCCGCCTCGACGAGGAGCGTCAGCTGCTCGCGGCCGACCACCGTGACCGTGTCGCCCGCGTCGGCGCCCGCGACGCACCGCGCAGCCCAGATCTCCCCCGCCACCCGCACCTGCCCCAGGGGTCGGCACGGCGTGACCACGACCCCCTGCGTGCCGATCAGCGTCTCCGCGCCCGTGCGCACCCGGCGCCGCTTGACCGTGCGGTTCCAGAAGAGCAGCTCGCCGATCCCGAGGACGAGACACAGCGTGAACCCGACGAGATCCCACGGCGAGGGGAGGAGGAGCAGCAGGACGAAGGCGACGACGAAGAGCACGGCTTGTGCGCCCGAGTATCCCCGAGTCCGGGTCGCGAGGGTTCATCCGCACGGGATGATGCTTCGACGCCGCGGAACCGGTGGAATCGGAGCAGGATCCGCGTGCCAGACCATGAGCAGATTCTCCGCAAGCTCGCGATTCGCGACGACGCGTACGTAGCGTCGATCATCGCCCAGGAGCACGAGAACGTCGAGGCTTCGAGCCTCGATCCGAAGACGCACGCGCTCGTCCGGATCGGCGCCCTGATCGCGATCGGCGCGGCGCCCGCCTCCTACATGTGGACCATCGAGGCGGCGGTCCGTCACGGTGCCACGATCGACGAGATCGTGGGGACGCTGATCGCGGTGCTGCCGGCCGTCGGGACCGGCCGCGTCGTGGCGGCGGCTCCGAACCTCGGCCTGGCGGTCGGCTACGACGTCAGCCAGGCGCTGGAGCAGCTCGATCCGCCGTGGGTCGCGCCGCACGGCGAGGTAGCCGGCTAGGCTCGGTCGACCGGGGGCCGCACCTGATCAGGCCGGGGCCGGAGACTCACCGGGCCTGGGCCCGGGCGCCGGTGGCGGCTCAGGTCGAGCGTCGCACCGACCACGAGGAGCGGCCGAGGTCGCGCAGCCAGCGGGGCGGCGTGAAGTACGTCGACAGCTCCCTCAGCTGCTCATCGTCGAGGCGCACGATCTCGGCCTCGTCGACGACCGCGGCTCGATCACCGCCCGGTTCGTGGCGCCCGTGCTTCGGGAGGTTCAACGCCCCTCCTCGCCGGGCCTCACTGCGCGGCTACCGTCCGTGCCCGGTCCGAGCGGAGGATCACGACGCTGACACACGTCACCCAGAGTGGGAACAGCAGCACGACCGCCTCCACGTACGTGACGCTGAACAGCAGCACGATCGCGGCCGCGTACCCGCCGAACACGAGCCAGCGGGGCATCGTGCTGCTCCGGAGCGCGATCGTCGAGACCACGATCATGAAGACTCCGGCCGCGCGAACCGCGCAGACGAACATGAGCGCATAGGCGAGCGAGCGCGAGAGGACGACCGTGTCCGGGGTGGGTGGAGGCTCGCCCTGGAACTTGACCGCCGCGAGGGAGGCGCCGGCCGCCGCCGAGGAGCAGAAGAGCATCGCCACGAAGAGCAGGCCGCTGCCCACGAACACGGTCGAGAAGAAGCGATCCTCCCGGTCGCCGATCCAGTTCCGGATCACTGCGATGAACCACAGAAACGCGATGCCGGAGAACGGGGCGAGGTACAGCCCCACGATGGCGACCCTGCCCGCGTCGTGCCCCAGATACCATGCGGCCACCTCCTGGGCGCTGCTGCCGGGCGCGGGGCGCTGGCGGAGCAGCAGCAGCGAGCTGACGAAGAGCGCCGCGAAGGCGATCCCCGCCAGGCCGGCCGCCCGCGGCGCCTCGAAGGCGGCCCGAACCGGCGACGGGACGCCGGCCGGCCGGCCGGCGTCCGCGTCCGGCCCGATCACGGAAGCTCCCATGTTTGTCTCCCGGTTCGGCCGGCAGGAGCCTTACGCCGACAGGTCGTCGTAGCGTTTGACGTCTCGTCGGTCGATCAGCCAGGCGACGAACCCGAAGACGAGGAAGACGAAGAGGAGCGCGCCCAGCGCACCCCACGCCTCCCAGGCCGCGCCGACGATCAGGAAGACGAGCAATACCCCGATGCCGCCGAGAATGCAGACGCCGATGAGTCCGAGCCAGAACTTTCCTCCGAGCTCCATGGTGATCCTTTCGTCGGATGGCGCCGCCCGGGCGCCAACCTATCCTCCGCGGCTCGTGACCTCAGCGGCATCGTCCGGAACGGATGAATCGAGCGTCCGCGATCCTGCAGCGATGCGGCATTCTCACGCGGCCGCCGGACGGTGGCGGCGGAACGTCGCGGCGGCGATGGCGCCGAGTATGAGCGTCGGCACCATCGTCAGGAACCGGAACATCAGCACGGCGGCCACGACGCCGGCGTTGTTGCCGCCGAAGCCGACGAGGGCGCTCGTCAGGCCGAGCTCGACGACGCCGATCCCGCCGGGCGTGATCGGGATCGAGGCGATGATCCGCACGAGCGCCCAGGCGGCGAAGGCCTCGACTGCGCTCACCTGCGTCGCCGGGACGTTGAGCGCCCGCAGGGAGACCAGCAGGACGAGGAACACCGTCAGGCTGCCGAAGAGCGAGGCTGCCGTCAGCAGGTGCCAGCGGCGCGCGACGAAGTCGCCCGCGTCCTCGCGGAAGCGCTCGAAGCTGCCGCCGTCCCAGGCGACCGGCCCGCGGTGCGCCTTCGCGAGGAGCCAGTCGGCGACGCGGGCCGCCAGATCTCCGACGTCGCGCGCCAGGTTGTCGCTGACCAGGGCGACGACGAAGGCGCTCACGACGATGCCGAGCACCGCGGCACCGATGAACGCGGGCAGCGCCAGCAGCCTCGTGTCATCTCCGTGCACGGCGAGCAGGAAGACCGCGACGATGGGGAACGAGAGGTTGAGAAACTGGTTCCAGAGGCTCGTGAGCGTCACGGCCCGCGTCACGTCGCGCGCCATGAACCCCCAGCTCCGCAGGATCGCGAACGAGCTCGCCGCCCCGGCCGCAGGCCCGCCCGGCACGACGATCGAGATCGCCGTCGCGGACTGCGTCACCTCCAGCGCCTGGATGAACGAGAGGCCGGGCAGCGCCACCATCCAGGGCGGCGCGAAGCTCGCGACGTTGATCGCCGTGACGACGACGAGGGCGACGATCCACGGCCAGGAGAGCTGCTTGAGGACGGCCCAGACGTCACGGTAGTCCGCGATCTTGGGCAGGAAGAAGACGAACGTGACGACGACGAACGCAATGCCCAGGCCGCCCAGGCCGAGCTTCCAACGTGAACGGCCTCCGCCTCCGCCGCTCTCCGCAGCCTGCGCCGGCACGGTCACGGCGCCGGCTTAGTCGCCGCTCGCGGCGACCGCGACCTCGGCGGCCGCGGCGGCCTCTCCCGGCTGCTGCAGGCGCTCGCGCCAGCCGAGCAGGATCCCGTGCACCTGCGCGGCCCCGACGATCGGCGCCTCGGGGACCGGCAGCGAGGTCGGATGCAGGATGAACGGCCGCGTCTGCGGTCCGCCCATGCCGCCGTGGAACGAGATCAGCTCCTCGAACGCACAGCCCTCGTTGAGCTGCGCGTCGTAGAAGCTGTTGACCATGATGTCGGCGACGTGCGGGAAGCCGTCCGTGCGCCTCAGGTGCTCCGCCGCGTTCGGCGAGAACGGCGCCAGCGGATCCTCGCCCTCGACCCGGCCCTCCGCGAGGTAGTTGGCCCCCCGCGCTCCGAGCGCCACGGCCCCGTGCTCGCCCGAGCGGACGAGCAGGAAGCCGACATGAGGGTGCTCGCGCAAGGCGGTGATGAGCGCCGGGTGGCGCTCATCGATCTCCTCGAGCGTCAGGCGGCGGGGCTCGTCCATCAGGTAGACGAGCCCGAGGTTGCCGGAGCCGAGGACGATCGCGCCCTCCGCCGCAACGGTGTCCTTCGTCTCGTCGCCGGGAGTGCGGCCGGTCGCCTCGCCGACGGCCTGCCCGACCAGCGAGTTGACCTCGTCCCCGGCGGCGAGCGAGGTCGCGGAGCCGCTCGCGAGCGAGCGCTCGACCAGCTCGTGGAGGCCGTAGCCGTTCCGCTGCTTGAAGGTCGCTCCCTGCGTCTGGCCGTGGTCCGAGAGCACCACGATCTCGTACGGCCGAGGCGCGTATCGTCGCGCGCGCGAGATGCGGGCGAACTGCTGGTCGAGCTTCCGCAGGGCCTCCAGCGTGTCCGCTCGCTCGAGGCCCGAGTGGTGCGCGACCTCGTCATAGCTCGAGAAGGTCGCGTAGATCGCAGGTCGGCCCTTCATCATGTCTGAGAGGACGCCGTAGACGATCAGGTCGCGGACGATGACGCACAGCGCCCCCCGCATCAGCGGGTAGATCCCGCCGCGGTGGCCGCGGGGCCGGATGTCGCGGCGGCGCGCCCGCGAGGACGCCGACAGCTCGAGGATCACCTCCCACGCGAAGAGCACGAGCGCCCGCGTGACGTTGAAGCCGTTGGCGAGGAACGCGCGGTAGCCCGGGTTGGCGCTCCGCTCCTCGTTGATCCGGCTCACCGTCAGGATCACATAGTCGGCCTCGCCCGAAAGCAGGTTGCCGCGGCTCGCTCCGCCGTCGCGGAGCAGCCCGATCCCGGTCGCATGGCGACGTTCGATCTCCGCGCAGTCCGGTGGCTTCGAGCACGTCATCATCGTGCCGGTCTCCTTCTCGACCCAGCGGAACGCCGGGATGTCCTCGTTCGAGCCGAGCAGGATCCCGGCCTGGCTCGCACCGGTCTGCGAGGAGAGGTCGGTCTCCCACTCCGTCAGGACGTGCGAGCCGTCGGCCGCCCAGCGCGCGAGCTCGGGCGCGCTGCCGTCCTGCATCGCCCTCCGGAGCACCGGCAGCGCGAGGCCGTCGATCTCGAGGAACACGATGCCCGGCACGTCCGTCCGCACCTGCCCGCCGGAGCGCCGCGCGATGCGGCTGATCACGCGCAGGGTGTACGTGTCGTCGTCGTTCGTCCCCAGCACGGCGTCGAAGGCGACCGAGGCAGCCGACGCGACGAGGGCGGCGAGCAGCGCCCAGCCGAAGGCGTCGACGCTGATCGTGTTCGAGAACCGCGCGACGAGCTCGAACATGAGCGCGTCGACCACGAGCACGAGCAGGAAGCCGAGCGGCAGCGTGAAGGGCAGGCGCAGGGCCGCGATGATGGGCGGCAGCAGCGCGTTCAGCACCGCGATCGCAGCCGAGGCGATGATCGCCCCTGCCCAGCCCTCGACCGAGACTCCCGGCACGATCCACGCCGCGAAGAGGAGCGACAGGGACGCGACGAACCAGCTCAGGAGCAGGTGCAGCGGCCGGATGCGGAGCTTCTCGGGGCCTATGGTCACTGCGCGGCCTCCTCGCCCTCCTGCCGCTTAGCCGCCTTCTTCGCCGCCCGCTGCGCCTTCTGCTCCGCGACCCTGGTCTTCGCATCGGCGTACGACCCCCCGACGAGCAGCTTGCCCCCGGTCCAGCCGAATGCCCAGACGACGAGCAGAGTCCCGAAGAGGACGTTCCATGCAGTCACGATCACCTGCTGACCGATCGAATACGCGGTCGCGGTCGCGGTGTCGGTGACGCTGTTCAGCGACGCGACGTTGACGGCCTGGTTGATCCCGACCCCGCCCGGCGTCGCCGACACGGTGTTCGCGAGCGAGTTCCCGCCTACGACCGAAATGACGGTGTGGAAGGTGACCGGAATCCCGTAGGCGCCGAGGAACACCGCAATCACGCAGAGCTTCGCGATCCAGGCGCCGAACGACGGGAGCACGACCTTGATGAAGTAGTCCCGCGGCCGGGCGAGGATCGCGCCGCCCTGCTTCGCCTGCTCCCAGAGGCCCTTCAGCCTGTTCCAGAAGATGCGGCAGAGCAGCACCACGAGAAAGGCGCCGCCGAGGATCACCAAGACGGCGAGCCCCCGGTGGTCGTCGAACCAGCCGAGCTGGAGCGAGAACGATCCGGGCACGGACAGGAAGAGGTAGAGGTAGACCGCGGTCCCGATGACCGTGAAGAAGATCTTCTGGACGACCATGCCGCCGAGCACGCCGGTGAACGTCGCTCCTGCGATCAGGGCCGTGAACATCAGCAGCGAGGTGAACGTGCCGATGTTGGCCGGCAGGAAGCCGTTCAGGGCGACGCCGGCCGCGTACGCCGCGAGGATGGAGCGGTACCTGATCTCCGCTTTCGGATAGGCGGCGGCGAGGATGTAGTACCACGCGAGCGCCGTCAGCATCGTCTGAACGGTCTGGAACGCCAGCCCCACCACGATCGACTGGACGGAGACCTCTTTCATGGTGTCCCACAGCTCCGCGAGCCAGCCGGTGACATCGACGCCGATGAGATTGAGGACGACGACGACGACGAAGGTCCCGAGCAGCCACGCGCCGACCTTCACGAGCCGCCGCTTCCGCGAGTGGTCGTTGAAGGGGGTGACCGCTTCGACCGCGGCGCTCACGCGGGCTTACAGGCCTGCTCGAAGGTCGCCTGGGCCGACCGGGCGTTCTTCAACGCCTCCTGGCTGTTGTCGATCTGCGTCGTCGAGCCCGGGAGGTTCCCCGAGTCGACGGTAGAGCCAAGCGCCTGGACGGAGGCGAGATAGAGGCGGACGGCCCCTTGCAGGTCCGTGGCGGCGGTCGCGCACGCCCCCTGCGCCTCGGCCGTCGCCTCCTCGAGCACCGGCTGGGCCTTCTTACCCGTCGCCACGACCTTGTCCGTCGTCCCGGCGAGGCAGGCCTTGACCTTGTCCGGGTCGGCCTTGCTGCTCGGCGCTGCCAGGCGGCGGCAGACCGCGAAGGTCTTCGTGGCCGCCTGGTTGACGGACGCGAGCTCCGCGCTGAGCGCCACATAGTCGGCCCAGGCCGCGGCGCTGAGGCGGGTGTTGCCGGCCTGGGTGGCGGCCTGCGTGGTCGCCGCGGCAGAGCCGCCGCCGTCGTCGGAGCCGCCGCAGCCCGCGGCGAAGCTCGCCAGCAGCGCGAGCGCAGCAAGCGAGACCCGGCCGCGGCCGTGGCGACGGAGCGACATGCGCCGATTCTATTCGCCGTTGCGCTCGCCGCCGCATCGCCCTCAGAGGATGAAACGCGCGCGGCTCACTCCGTGGGACTCTCTCTCCGGCCCCTCGAATCTTCCTGGGTCTTCCGCTCCCTCCTGCCGAGCTTCGACACGAGCACGGCCACCACCGTCACGAGGTAGAGCTGCCCCAGGAGCGCCTCGAAGACGGCGAACGTGTGGCCGAGGTTTCCGGCCGGCGTGTAGTCGCCGTAGCCGAGCGTCGCGAGCGTCACATAGCTGAAGTAGAGGCGAAGCGACGGGCTGCCGTCCATCCCCTGGGCGAAGAACGGCCCGGTACCGAGGTACGCGAGCGTCCCGAAGACGGAGGCGAAGAGAATGCCGATCAGCAGATACACGCAGACAGCGCCCGTGACGGACTGCTCGTTCACCTCCTCCTGGTCGACGACCCCGATCCCGATCGTCGCCGCCGTCGCCAGGACGAGCGCCGCGGAAACCAGCGCAGCGATCCCGGGCCGCGTCGAGCCCCCACCCGAGATCTCCGCGGCGATCGCCGCCGCGGACACGCTGATGGCGATCAGCGGCACGCGCCGGTCGCCGCCGATCCCGGCCGTCCAGAGCGCGAGCAGGAGCGTCGTGCAGAGGAGCACGATCGTCAGCGCCCGGGCCCAGACGTCGTCCGGCGCCGAGAAGCCGAAGACGAGCGTCACGAGAATCGACAGCAGGACCGGCCGGAAGCTGTGGCTTGCACGCAGCCGGACGACGCGCGAGCCGAGGCGCCGCGGCCGGTCGGAACCGGAGCTCACGGCCGCGGACGCCTGCAGGGCGATGCGATCAGCCCGTCAAGGCCCTTTCCTCGGGCGGGCGCGCGATCATGTAGACGAGCACGCCGATCAAGGGCAGGAAGATGACGAAGACCGTCCAGGCCGCCTTCGACCAGCCCGAGTGGTCCGTGCGGCTGAAGTTGTCCGCCAGGACCATGATCAGCAGCCAGATCCAGATCACAAAGGCGAAGAAGATGAACATCGTCCACAGGATGTCCAGGAACGGATAGTCGGTTGCGAGCACTGAGCCCTCCCGGTCGGATTGCGGTTGGACCGCCTTCTGGAGCTGACAGCGACCCGGAACGAGCATCTCGCGGCCGGGGTCGGCTCGGCATCGTCCGATTCGGGTGATGTGGCGCTCGCGGGGTGCGCCCGCGCGCTATTCGACGATCACGGTCGTCGCCTCGAGCTCGCGCTCGACGCCCTTGACGACGTCCGCCCCGAAGAGGCCCCCGAGGACGCTGTGGCGGCGCGAGCCGAGCACGACGATCGACGCTTGCCGCTCGCGTGCGACGGCGACGAGCTCCGTAACCGGGTCGCCGGCGCTCCAGACGTAGTCGGCGGAGGCTCCGGCCGACTCCACCCGGTCCTGCGCCGTTCGCAGGATCTGCTCGAGCTCCGGCGGCGGGGTCACCGGCATCAGCTCCGGCCTGCTGTCGTCGAGGGTGCCGAAGAAGCGGGGGCCCTCCGGGCTCAGCGGCATCTCGGCGACCGTGGCGACCACAAGGCGGGCGTTTCGCTGGAGCGCCTCCGTGATCGCCCGGTCGAGCGCGCGGTCGGCCGGCGGCTTCGCGTCGTATCCGACGAGGATGGTGACTGGCTCCTGCATCTCCCTCTTCCCGCCCGTACGGCGAAAACGCCGCACAACGATTCGAACATCGACGGGACAGGACCGCATCACCCCGATAGCATGAACGGTCTCCCCGTGACAACTCATCCAACCCGGACGATGCGCACGCGTCTCGCTCGCGCAATCGTCGCTGAGGGACGCTCAGAAAAGCCTGCAGAAACCCGCAAGACGGGCGCCCTGAGGAAGGAGCGCACATGACCGCCGACAGCGACACCACCGAGATCACCGACGCCGCCGAGAGCGACGCCGAGACCACCGACGTAGGCACCGCCGGCGAGAACGGCAACGCGGACGCCGGCACGACCGAGACCGACGCCCCCGCGCCGAGGCAGACCGACGGCGACAAGCCGTCTCTGGCGAAGGTGATCGCCGACCAGCCGAAAGGCGAGGGGGTGGTAAAGGCTCCGAAGAAGGCCGTGCACCTGACCGCGTCGGAGCGCGAGGCCCGCGGCAAGGCTGCGCGCGCGGACACGCCGCGCGCGGCTCACTCCGACCTCGACGCTCCCGCGAAACGCGACCCGATCGCGATCCTCGAGGAGCAGGCCGCCTCGCGCGTGCCCGAGCTCGTCCCGATTCGCTACGGCCGGATGCTCGTTTCCCCCTTCGCGTTCTACCGCGGCGGCGCGGCGATCATGGCGCAGGATCTCGCCTCAACACCCCGGTCGGGGCTCGTGGCGCAGCTCTGCGGCGACGCGCACCTGTCGAACTTCGGCGGCTTCGCCTCACCGTCGCGGAGGCTCGTGTTCGACCTGAACGACTTCGACGAGACGCTCCGCGGCCCATTCGAATGGGACGTGAAACGGCTCGCCGCCAGCTTCGAGATCGCCGGCCGCGACCGCGGCTTCTCCGACGCGGAACGGCGCGCGGCCGTGCTCGCGGCCGCCCGCTCCTACCGGGAGTCGATCCGCCAGTTCGCGCAGCTGGCGAACCTCGCCGTCTGGTACTCGCAGCTCGACGCCGACATGCTTGCGGCACGGTTGCAGGCGGAGCGTGATGACAAGAAGACGACGAAGACCTTCGAGAAGACGGTCGCGAAGGCGCGGACGAAAGACAGCATGAAGGCGTTCGAGAAGCTGACCCACGAGGTCGACGGCGAGCCGCGGATCGTCTCCGACCCGCCGCTGATCGTCCCCATCGACGAGCTAATCGGGGGCATCGATAGCCGCCAGGAGCTCCAGGACGCGCTCCGGTTGATCATCCGCAACTACCGTCGCACCCTGCAGGGCGACCGGCGCTCGCTGCTCGAGCAGTTCCGCGTCGTCGACCTGGCCCGGAAGGTCGTCGGCGTCGGCAGCGTCGGCACCCGGGCCTGGATCGTGCTCCTGCTGGGCCGCGACAACGGCGATCCGCTCTTCCTCCAGGTCAAGGAGGCGCAGCCCTCCGTCCTGGAGGCGCATCTCGGCCGCAGCCACTACAACAACAACGGCCAGCGCGTCGTCGAGGGACAGCGGATGATGCAGGCCCAGAGCGACATCTTCCTCGGCTGGCACCGGGTGCGGGGGCTCGACGGCGAGCTCCGCGACTTCTTCATCCGCCAGCTCTGGGACTGGAAGACCTCCGCCGACCTGGAGACGATCAGGCCTGGGCCCTTCGCCCAGTACGCCGAGATCTGCGGCTGGACGCTCGCCCGGGCCCACGCCCGCTCGGGAGACCGTGTCGCGATCGCGACCTACCTCGGCAAGGGCGACGTCTTCGACCGCGCGGTGGCCGAGTTCGCCGTGTCGTACGCGGACCTGAACGAGCGGGACTACGCGGCGCTGGCGAAGGCCGCCAAGGACGGGCGGGTCACCGTGCAGGAGGGCCTGTAGCCCTCCGCGCCTCACGCATCCGCGTCGCGGACACCGCTCCCGCGTCGGCGGCCGGGTCCCTCAGGGCGCGCCGCTTCTCCAACCGGGAGCTGTCGTGGCTCGACTTCGACAACCGCGTCCTCGAGGCGGCGGCCGATCCGCAGATCCCGCTGCTCGAGCGGGTCAAGCTGTGCGCGATCGTCTCGTCCAACCTGGACGAGTTCTTCGCCGTCCGGATCGCGGGCCTGCGCGGCAAGGTTGCGGACGGCATCACCCGCCGCTCGTTCGACGGGCGCTCTCCCGCGAAGACGCTCGCGGCCGCGCGGACGAAGGCTCTGGAGCTGCGAGAGGAGCAGGACGCGCTCTGGCTCGACGATCTTCGGCCGGCGCTGGCCGACGAGGGGATCAGGATCGTCGCCGTCGACGCGCTTCACCGCCGCGAGCTGCGCGTCCTGACGAAGTACTTCCGGCGAGAGGTGCAGCCGCTGCTCACACCGATCGCCGTCGGCGTGGCCGCCCCCTTCCCCTACCTCCCGTCGCTGGCATTGAACCTCGCCGTCGTCGTCCGCGACGCCGCCACGCGCGAACGCCGCTTCGTCCGCGTCAACGTCCCCAGCGACCTGCCGCGCTTCGTCAGCCTCGGCCACGGGTACTTCGTCGCGCTCGAGGACGCGATCGGCCATTTCCTGTCCACGATCGTCGGAGACGGCGAGATCGAAGCCTGTGCGGCCTTCCGGATCACACGCGACGCGGACCTCTCGGTCGAGCAGGATGCCGACGACCTGCTGCTCGAGGTCGAGCGGCAGCTGCGGCTGCGCCGCTTCGGCGAAGTGGTCCGGCTCGAGCTGGACGCAGAGACTCCGAAGCTGCTCGTGGCGCTCCTCAAGCGCGAGCTCGGCGTCGGCGACGACCAGATCTACACGCGCCGGGCGCCGCTCGGCCTCGCGTCGCTGATCGAGCTGACCGACCTCGACCGTCCAGGGCTGAAGTACAAGCCGTGGAAGCCGGTGACGCGCCGGCCCTTCGCGAAGCGCAGCGTGAGCGAGCTCTTCACTCAGATCCGGCAGCGCGACATCCTCGTCCAGCACCCGTACGACGGCTTCGAGTCGACGGTCGAGGCGTTCGCCGCCGCGGCGCGCGACCCGAAGGTGACTGCGCTCAAGGCCACCGTCTACCGGACCGGCAACCCGTCGTCGACCCTCGCCTCGCTCGTCCAGGCGGCCGAGGACGAGAAGCAGTCCGTCTGCCTTGTCGAGCTGAAGGCGCGCTTCGAGGAGCGGCGCAACATCCAGTGGTCGCGCGCGCTGGAGCACGCGGGCGTCGACGTGGTCTACGGGGCGGCCGACCTGAAGGTGCACGCGAAGCTGGTGCTCCTCGTGCGGCGCGAGCGGAACGGCCTGCGCCGCTACGTCCACATCGGCACCGGCAACTATCACGCGTCGAACGCGTCGACGTTCGAGGACCTGAGCATGTTCACGGCGGACCCGGCGATCGCGGCCGACGTCGCCGACGTCTTCAACGCGGTCACGGGGCGTGCGCACCCGGCCGTCTTCCGCAAGCTGCTCGTCGGGCCCTGGTTCCTCCGTGAGGGAATCCTGCACGAGATCGAGCGCGTCGTCGAGGCGGCGGACGAAGGCGAGAAGGCGCGCATCCGGATCAAGGTCAACTCGCTCTCCGACCCGGAGATCGTCGACGCTCTCTACGCGGCGTCCGCCCGGGGCGTGACGATCGAGATCGTGACGCGTGGGATCTGCGTGCTGCGCCCGGGGGTCGCCGGGCTGAGCGAGGGCATCACCGTGCGCAGCGTCCTCGGACGCTTCCTGGAGCACAGCCGCTTCCTCTCGTTTCAGACGGGCGACCGGGTCGTCACCTGGATGGGGAGCGCCGACCTGATGCCGCGCAACCTCGACCGGCGCATCGAGGTGCTCGCGCCGGTGGAGGACTCCCGGCTCCGCGCGGAGCTCGGGCACATCTTCGACGCCTTGCTCGCAGACACACATCTCTCCTGGGAGCTGGACGCCGACGGTGTCTGGCATCGCACGAGGCCCGCACCGGGAACGCGGCCGGTCTCTGCACAGGAGCTGCTGATGGCGGGGGCGACGAAGCGGGCGAAGAAGAGCCGTTCCCGAACGTGAAGGTCACCGACGAGCACGAGCTGAAGCTCGGCGCACCGGACGGGTTCGAGCTCCCCGAGCTCCCCGGTGAGCCGCTCGAGGTCCGCGAGTTCACGTCGACGTACTACGACACGCCGCCGGGCTCGCTCCGCCGTGCCCGGATCACGCTGCGCCGTCGGGTCGAGAACGGCACCGGCGTCTGGCAGCTGAAGCTGCCGAGCGCGCAGAGCAGGTTCGAGCTCGAGCCGGAGAGCGAGTCCGACGCGCTGCCCGCGGAGCTCGAGAGGCTTCTCGCAGCGCATCTCCGTCTCGGCGGGGTCTCACCCGTCGCGGAGCTGCGCACGCACCGGTCAGGCGTGCTCGTGAGCGAGAACGGCTCGCAGATGCAGGTCGTCCTCGACCGGGTGGAGGTCATGCGCGACGGAGAGGTCGCCTCCGTCTTCAACGAGATCGAGCTCGAGCTCGTGGCCGGGGACGCCGCCTCGCTCGGCCGCGTCGCGGAGGTGGTGCTGCGCTCCGGCGCCGAGGCTCGTGACCAGACCCCGAAGCTCTATCGCGCGCTCGGCCCGGAGCAGCCGCCCCCTCCTGCGCGGGGCCGGCGCGGCTGGGTGGCGAAGCAGCTCGCCGAGATCCTGGCGCACGACCCGGGGACCCGTTTCGGCGCGGACCCCGAGGACCTGCACCAGCACCGCGTCGCGGTCCGGCGGCTGCGGGCCGTCCTCCGCGACGAGCCGTGGAAGACCGAGCTCCGATGGCTCGGAGGAGCGCTCGGCGCCGTCCGCGACCACGACGTGCTGCTCGACCATCTCCGGGGTCAGGCGGCGACGCTCGAGCCCGAGGAGCGGTTCGCGTTCGAGCCGCTCCTGCGCCGGCTCGAGCAGGAGCGCGACGCCGCCCGCCACGACCTGACGACCGTGCTCTCCGCGAGCCGGTATCTCGACCTCCTCGACGCGCTGACGCGGGCGGCGGCCGAGCTGTCGGAGGAAGACGACGCAGAGCTGCCCGCGGTTGCGGCGGCCCAGTTTCGCAAGCTGCGGAAGGAGGTCAAGGCCGCGGGGCCGGACCCGGCGGACGACGTGCTCCACGAGCTTCGCAAGCGCGGCAAGCGTCTTCGGTATGCGGCCGAGCTCGCGGCGACGGTCTCCGCCAAGGGGGGACGTCGCGTCGTGGAGCCGGCGAAGCGGTTCCAGGACGTGCTCGGAGAGCACCAGGACGGCGTCATCGCGGAGCAACGCCTGCGCGAGCTGCTCGGCGCAGGGGGCGACACGCAGCGGCGCGGTGGCCGTCGGGCGCCTGATCGAGCGCGAGCGCGTGCGCCGCCGGGAGGCGCGGAACGCATGGCCGCAGGCGTGGCGGGAGCTCGAGCGGAGCGGCGCGCGCACGTGGCGGTGACCGGTCCCGTCCGCGCGGCCGGCGGGGTCGTGCGGCGCGGTGATCGGGTCCTCGTCGTCCACCGCCCGCGCTACGACGACTGGACGTTTCCCAAGGGCAAGGCGGACGACGGCGAGTCGGACGAGGACTGCGCCGTGCGCGAGGTGCGCGAGGAGACCGGCTTCAGCTGCCGCCTTGTGGACGAGCTGCCCTCGACGTCGTACACCGACTCGCGCGGACGGCCGAAGGTCGTGCGCTACTGGTCGATGGACGTCGAGGCGGTGAGTTCGCTCCCACGAGGAGGTCGACGAGGCGGTCTGGTGCACCCCGGCGAGGCGGCGCAGCTCCTGAGCTACGACCGCGACCAGCCGGTGCTGGCGGCCGCGTCCCGCTGAGGGCAGGCGGCGAGACCGACTCGCCGAGGCTCACCCGCGGAGGGATGCGGGCGAGCCACCGAGCTCATGAGGTCGGGGCGAGCGCGACCACCTCGTCCATCCGGTCGAGCCCTTCGGGCCGATGGGTGATCAGGAGGACGCTGCGGTCGCCGGCCGCGTCGAGGACGTCGTCCATCAGGCGCTCCGCGGTCTCGGAATCGAGGTGCGCCGTGGGCTCGTCGAGGAGCAGCACGGGTGCCTCGGAGAGCAGCGCGCGGGCGATCGATCAGCCGCCGGCGCTGGCCGCCGGAGAGCTGCGTCCCCTCGTCGCCGACGAGCGTGTCGAGCCCGTCCGGCAGCGACTCGACCCAGTCGTCGAGCCGCGCGCGGTCGAGCGCCTCGTGCAGCGCCTCGTCCGTCGCGTCCGGACGCGCGAGCAGCAGGTTGGCGCGGATGGAGGTGTTGAAGAGGTGCGCGTCCTGTCCGGCGAGCGCGAACGTCCGGCGCACGTCCTCCTGGCGGTACCTGCGCACGTCGCTGCCGGCGATGCGTGACGCGGCCCGCGCTCGGGATCGAGGAAGCGGAGGAGCAGGTTCGTGACCGTGGTCTTGCCCGCGCCGCTCGGCCCGACGAGCGCGACGCGCCGGCCCGGCTCGAGCCGCAGGCTCGCGCCGTCGGAGCGCGGCCGGCTCGTCCGGCGCGTAGCGGGCCGTGACGTCCTGCGAGGGCGATCGAGCGGCCGGGCGGGCGGCGCGGGCAGCGGCTCGGCCGGGTCGCGGATCAGCGGCTCGCGGTCCAGCAGCTCGAGCACCCGGCGTCCGGCCGCAGTGGTCGCGGCCAGCTCGCGCGCCGCCACCGGCAGCGGCGCGACGGCCTCGAACGACGACGAGCGCGAGCAACGCCAGCGTCGCCACGAGCACGCGGTCGAGCGTCCCCGCGTCGTGGGCGGCCACGGCGACGGCCAGCACGCCGGCGGTCGTGACACCGGCGACGAAGCAGCGAGAGCGCCGTCGGCGACGCCGGCCGCGAGCGCGTCGCGGCGGCCGAGGCGCACGAGCTCCGCGTCGGCGCCGCGGACGCGCGCGAGGCGTCTCGCTCCTCGTGCCCGTAGGCCACCAGCTCGGGCGCGCCGCGGAGCAGCTCCACCAGCTCGGCGGAGAGCTCGCCGCGCGCCGCGGCCTGGCGCCGGCCGGCGCTGCGCGCGAGGCGCCGCGCCACGACGGGACGCCGACCCCGCGACGCGAGGAGCCCGGCGGCGAGCACGATGCCGGCGGCCGGCAGCATCACCGCGGCGGCGCAGACGCACGCCGAGCCGACGAGGAGCGCGACGAGCGGCGGGCCGAGCCCGCGGAGGTAGAGGTTCTGGAGCGCGTCGACGTCGTCGACCATGCGCGCGAGCAGGTCGCCGTGCCGGTAGCCCTCGAGCTGGGCGGGCGCGAGCGGCTCGATCCGCTCGGCGAAGCGCGCCCGGACACGGCCGAGCGAGCGGAGCGCGAGGTCGTGCGAGGCGAGCCGCTCGAGGTAGCGGGCGAGCGGCCGCGCGAGGCCGAAGAAGCGCACGGCCACGATCGCCACGGTGAGCGAGAGGATCGGCGGCTGCTCGGCCGCGCGCGAGATCAGGTAGCCGGCGGTCGTCATCAGCCCGACGCCGAACGCGATCGCGAGCGCGCCGAGGACGACGGTGCCGGCGAAGCGCAGGCGGCCGAACTCGGCGAGCGCGAGCAGGCGAGCTGGTCCGAGCGCGAGTGCCGCCTCACGCGGCCGCCTTCGACGTCGCCCCGACCGTCGCCCGGCCGCCAGCTCGACGATCCGGTCGGCCCGCGCACGAGCTCCGGCCGGTGGGCGATCACCAGCAGCGTGCAGCTGCCGCCGAGCCGCTCGACCGCCTCGGCGACGAGCCCGGCGCTCTCCGGGTCGAGGTGCGCGGTCGGCTCGTCGAGGACGACGAGCGGCGCGTCCGGCGCAGCGAGCGCCCGCGCCAGGGCGATCCGCTGGCGCTCGCCCGCCGAGAGCGTCCGGCCGCCGTCGCCGACGACCGTCTCGTAGCCGTCCGGCAGCGCGCGTACGAACCCGTCGGCGCCCGCGCGCCGCGCGGCCTCGCGCACCTGCTCGTCGGACGGCGTCGCGGTCGCCCGAGCCGGATGTTGTCCGCGACGCTGCCGCGGAACAGCGTCGGCCGCTGCGGCAGCCACGCGACGAGCCGCCGCCACTCCTCCGGCCGGCACGTCCGCGAGGTCGACGCCGCCGACGGTCACCCGCCCAGCGCTCGGCGCGGCCAGCAGCAGCAGCAGCGACGCGACGGTGCTCTTGCCGGCCCCGCTCTCGCCGATCAGCGCGACGGTCTCACGCGGGAACGCAGCTCGAGGTCGAGCCCGTCCAGCGACGAGCCCGGCACGTGCCGGATAGGAGAACGACACGCGCTCGAGCCGCACGACCGCACGGCGCCGGGCTCGGCGCCTCGCGCGCACCGCCGGGCCCGAGGGAGGGAGGCGCGTCGAGCAGCGCGAGCATGCCGCTCCGCGACGGCGAGGCCGTCGGCGCTGGCGTGGAACTGCTCGCCGAGTCGCCGCAGCGGCACGTACAGCTCCGGGGCGAGCACCAGCACGGTCAGCCCCGCCTGCAGGCCGAGCCCGCCGTCGACGAGGCGCACGCCGACGGTGACCGCGACGAGCGCGACGCCGAGCGTCGCCGCCAGCTCGAGCACCGCGCCGGAGAGGAAGCTGACGCGCAGCGTCGCCATCGTCGCGCGCCGGTAGCGGTCGCCGACCTCCGCGACCGCCGCCGCCTGCGCCGGGCCGCGGTTGAACGCCCGCAGCGTCGGCAGCCCGCGCACGACGTCGAGGAAGTGCGTCGAGAGCAGGCTGAGCGAGCGCCAGCGCCTGCGCGTCTGCTCCTCCGTGTGCCGGCCGATCAGCCACATGAAGACCGGCACGAGCGGCAGCGTCAGCGAGCATGACGAGCGCAGATGTGAGGTCGATCGAGCCGACCCAGATGAGCACGGCGACGGGCACGACGCACGCGAGCACGACCTGCGGCAGGTAGCGGGCGAAGTAGGCCTCGAGCGCGTCGACTCCCGGCACGGCGGCTGCGACGACCTCGGCCGCGTCCGTCCCGTCGAGCGCCGACGGCTGGGAGCGGAGCCGCCGCGTCGACCAGGTCGAGCCGGAGGTCCGAGAGCACCGTCGCCGCAGCGCGCCGGCCGGCCGCCTCGAACCCCCAGGCCAGACCGCCGCGCGCGGCGAAGACGAGCGCGAGCGCCACGAGGGGCACTCTCACCTCGCGCAGCGAGGCGCCGTCGAACGACCGCGCCACCACGAGGCCGATCAGCGAGGCCTGCACCAGCAGGAGAAGCGCCGCGGCCAGCCCGATCGCCGTGTCGACGCCGAGCAGAACGCGCGCCGCGCGGGCTCGTCGCAGCAGCCGCGGGTCGAGCGCGCGCACCCTAGGCGGACGCGTCCTCGCCCGTGAGGCGACCGCGGAACACGTGGTACGTCCAGCCCTGGTAGAGGAGGACGACGGGCGTCACGATCAGCGCGACGACCGACATGACGGCGAGCGTGTAATGGGCGGAGGCGGAGTTCGAGACCGTGAGGCTGTTGTCGAACGAGGGGGACGAGACGAGAACGCGCGGATAGAGGCTGGTGAAGAGCGTCGCCACGGTGAGGACGATGCCGACGGCCGTCATCGTGAAGCCTCGTCCGGTGCGGCCGCGCGCGACGAAGAGCACGGCGAGCAGCAGCGCCAGCACCGCGAGCGCCGCCGGGAGGACAGGCGGGAAGACGTCCTTGTCGTTCCGATCGACCGCGACGACGACGGTCCAGACGAGGAAGACGGCCCCCAGGAGCGCCGCCGGCACAGAGAGCCGCTTCGCCGTCTCGAGCGCGCGCTCGCAGAGCTCTCCGCTCGTGCGGAGCGTGAGGAAGGTCGCCCCGTGGAACGCGAACAGGACGACCACGGTGACCCCGCCGAGCAGCGTGTAGCCGCTGAACAGGTCCCAGAAGTCCCCGGCGTAGTTGCCGTCCGAGTCCAGCGGCACGCCGTGGAGGAGATTCGCGAGCGCGATCCCCCAGAGCAGCGGCGCCCCGACGCTGCCGAAGACGTTGGCCCCGGTCCAGAACGCCCGCCAGCGGAGGCTGTCGCGCTTGGTGCGCCACTCGAACGAGACGACGCGCACGATCAGGCAGACGAGCACGAGCAGCAGCGCGATGTAGAAGCCGGAGAACAGGGTCGCGTACCAGGCCGGGAAGGCGGCGAACGTCGCGGCTCCCGCAACCACGAGCCACACCTCGTTGCCGTCCCAGACCGGCCCGATCGTCCCGAGGAAGATGCCGCGCTCGCGCTCGTCGCGGGGCACGAACGGCAGCAGCATGCCGACGCCGAAATCGAAGCCCTCGAGCACGAAGTAGCCCGACCAGAAGAAGGCGATCAGGCAGAACCAGAGGATCTGGAGCGTCATCAGTAAGTCACCGCCGCCGGAGCTTCCTCGGGCGCCGTCGGCGCGTTCGGGCTCGCGTAGCGCCGCATGAGCACGAAGTCGACGACGGCGAGCGCGCCGTACAGCGACGCGAAGACGGCGAGGCTCGCGACGAGCATGGCGGTGCTGACGTTGGGCGAGTTGGCGTCGGAGGTGCGCAGCAGCCCCTGCACGATCCAGGGCTGGCGCCCCACCTCGGTCAGCACCCAGCCGGCCAGCGCGGCCAGGAACGGGAACGCGATCGTCACCACCGCCGTCCACTGGAACCAGCGGGCGTGCTCGAGCTTGCGCCGGCGGTAGAGGTAGGCACCCACCAGCGAGACGAGAAACACGAGCGTCCCGAGGTACGCCATGATCCGCATGCTCCAGTAGACGGCCCTGAGCGGCGGGATGTAGTTCCCGCGCCCGTACTTCACCGTCTCCTGGTCCTGGTTCTCGTTGATCCCCACGACCTTCCCGTTGAACGAGCCCGTGGCCAGGAACGAGAGCAGGCGCGGGATCTCGATCGAGAACGACGGTGTCTGGTCGCTCGTCGTGAACCCGCCGATCTGGAAGAGCGAGAAGGCGCACGGCTGGCAGGTGTCCCACTGCGCCTCGGTCGCCGCGATCTTCATCGGCTGCAGCTCCGTCGTCACGATGCCGAAGTTGCTTCCGAACCAGAGGTTGAGCGCGGAGACCGGCACCAGCACGATCAGGGCGAGCTTCGCCGCGCGGAGGAACAGCTCCGTGTCGCGCCCGCGCGCTAGATGCCAGCAGGCGACGCCGAGGATCACCACCGAGGCGGTCGTCAGTCCGACCAGCATCGTGTGTCCGAAGGCCCAGAGCGCGAACTTGCTGGAGACGAGATCCCAGACGCTCGTCAGCTGCGCCTGCCCGTCGACGATCTTGTAGCCGACCGGGTGCTGCATCCAGGAGTTCGCGACGAGGATGAAGTACCCGGACAGCCACGACCCGAGCGCCGCGAGCCAGATGGTGGCCAGGTGGACGCGCTTCGAGAGCCGGTTCCAGCCGAAGATCCAGAGCCCCAGGAACGTCGACTCGAGGAAGAACGCGGCCAGCCCCTCGACCGCGAGCGGCGCGCCGAAGATGTTGCCGACGAACTTCGAGTAGACGGCCCAGTTCATCCCGAACTGGAACTCCTGCACGAGCCCCGTCGCGACGCCGATCGCGAAGTTGATCAGCATCAAGGTGCCGAAGAAGCGGGTCAGCCGCAGCCAGGCCTCGTCCCCGCTCCGATGCCAGAGCGTCTGCATCACCGCGACGAGCGGCGCGAGGCCGAGCGTCAGCGGCACGAACAGAAAGTGATAGAGCGAGGTGGTCGCGAACTGGATGCGTGCGAGGTCGACCGTGGTCGACGCGAGCGGGCTCACCCGGCGTCCTCGATCGCAAACCCGGTCACGACCTCACTGCTCCCACGACCTCACCGCTCCATCGTCGCGCGCTCCCACGGCCCGGCAATTGTCCGGCACGAGCACGCGGCGGTCGTCATCCGGATGGGACGATTCACGCTTTGGAGCTCCACGCTCGCAAGGCGAGGGCGGCCAGAGCACTCGGCCGCCCTCCCGCTTGCGATGATCAGGCCTCGGCCGACCCGGTCGACGCCGACTCGGCGGAGTCGGCCGCCTGGGCCGCGAGGCCGAGGGCGACGAGGTCCGTGGGATGGATCCACTCGTCGGCGAGCGGGACGCCGCCCGCGGCGGCGATCTTGTCCCTGAGCGGGATCGCCCACCGGTGCTCGAGCAGCGCAATCGCAGCGGTGCTGCCCTCCGGGATGGCGTCGGCGAGGTACCGGGCCTCCTCCTCGTCGAAGACATGGCCGTCCTCGAGTGCGGCGGCGCCCAGCGCAGCACCCGCCTCGAGTCCCTCCTCGCCTTGTGCTCCAAGCCCGATCAGGCCCCCGACGATCGCCCCGAACTCGACCGCCTCGTCGGGGGTCAGGTCGCTCGACTGGATGACCTCGATCTCGCCGCCCACGCGCTTCTCCACGATCAGAAGGTCGATCAGGCGGACGATACCGGCGTCGCCGAGACGGCGGAGCTCGGGCATGATCTCGCCCTCGAACCGCGTCCGGTCGAACTCGAGGACCAGCATCTGCACCGGGCCGAACGGCAGCGTCCCCTCGCCCGTGCTCACAAGGCCCCCTGCAGCTTGGCCTTCTGGTCGAACTCTTCCTCCGTGAGGATGCCCGGGTCCTTGCATGGTTCAGATCTCCTTTCTCGGTCAAGCGGCGGGGACGGCCGTGGAGCGCGTCCTGAAGCTCCTTCTTGGTTGATGTCGATCCCCGGAGAGTCGCCAGCAGCGGCTTCCGCCGCATCGTCCGGTTTGGATGATGTCGCGGCGCCCTCGGTCGCGGAGGGTATTCCGCGCGGGGGCGACGTGCGCCCGCGGGACGGAAATCGTCGAACGGAGGAGTCAAGCGTATGGCATCGATCGAGGGGAACTACGCGGACCAGGCCCCGCAGGGAGTCGGCTGGGTCCTCTTCGCGGCAGTCATGCTCGGGCTCGCAGGGACGTGGAACTTCATCGACGGCATCCTCGCCATCGGCGAGCTCCAGGGTGTACGTCGGGCACACGACGTTCGTGTTCAGCGGCCTGAGCACGTGGGGCTGGATCGTGATGATCCTCGGCGTCCTGCAGCTCCTGGCCGCCTTCGCCCTCGTCGGCGGGAGCGAGCTCGCGCGGTGGTTCGGCATCGCCGTTGCCGGTCTGAACGCCATCGGGCAGCTCTTCTTCATCGCGGCCTACCCGTGGTGGGCGATCTCCATGTTCACCATCGACCTGCTGATCATCTACGCGCTCGCCGTGTACGGGGGAGCCCGGCTGCGCCAGGCCTGACCCTGGCCGGATCTGAGCAAGTCTTCTCCGGCGCTCACGAGCCCGCCGCGTAGGCGGGCTCGTGAGCGCCCGCCGGTAGAGCGCTCTACCGGCGGCGGGCGGTGCGCCGGCTCGTGCGCCGCGCGACTCTACGTGCTCCGATCATCGTCTTCCTCCTCGGGTCAGGTGGTGGTTCCGGCCTTGGCCTTGGTCTGCTCCATCGCGTGCAGCTCGTTGGCCTCTTCGGCCGTGTGGAGCCCGACCTCGACGAGGTCGAGCGGGCTGATGAAGCCGTCGGCGATCCGGAAGCCGCCTGCGCGCGCGATGGCGTCACGCAGCGGCACCGCCCAGTGGTGCTCGAGCAGGATGAGCGCGGCGGCCGAGTCGTTCGGGATGTCCTCGATCACGTCCCAGGCGTCCTCGTCCGAGAACGCGTGGATGCCCTCGGCTCCCGCCTCCGCTCCGGCGACGGCGCCGGCTTCCATTCCCTCCTCACCCTCGATCCCGAGGCCGATCAGAGCGCCGATCACGGTTCCGACCTCGATCGCCTCGTCCTTTGTCAGGGTGCTGAGGTGCTCGATCTCGATCTCCCCGTCTGCATCCTTGTAGACGGCGAGCGAGTCGATCACGCGCACGGTGTCGTTCTCCTTCAGGCGTTCCAGCTCCTGGATGATCTCACCGTGGAAGTTCGGGCTCTCGAAGCCCAGGACGATGAGTTGCACAGGTCCGATTGCCACGTGTTCTCCTTTCGTTGCGGCTGTCGCTCCCCTGAGCACAGGTGTGAACCCAGGGTCTCACCCGGTGGGCGCAGCGCGCATCACCCCGTCGGCATGAAGCTGCGGCCCGGCCTCCACCGGGCTGCGATCCGCGTGGACCACGACCGTGCCGGCGATGTAGTCGGCGAGCCCCCGCCTCCTTCGGTCGAAGAGGACGGGCAGGAACCCCGCGAAGAACGGCACGATCGCGAGCAGGACTCCCACGAATCTCACCAGCGAGCGGCCGAACCCGAGCGGCCTGCCGTCGGCGCGGTCGACGCGGAGCCGCATCAGCCCCATGCCGGGTGTCTGGCCCGCGAGCGACCAGAACCCGGCGAAGTAGCCGCCGGCCACGAGCAACCAGCCAACAGCCGCCAGCGTCGCGGCGAGCCACTGCGGACGCAGGCCACCGACGAGGGACGCAACGAGCGCGACGACGCCGGCTCCGACGAGGTAGATGCCGAGGGCCAGCAGCAGGTCGATCACGAATGCGACCGCCCTCGAGCTCAGGCCCGCATAGGACGCCTCCTGGGTTCCGGGCGCCGGCCGGCGAAGCGCGTGCCTTGCCCCGCGCTCGATTGCGTCGTCGGCGTGTGCCGCCCGGTCCCGGACCGTCTCCGACGCGTCCTGCACGAACCCTGCCGTCTGGCTCGTGAGGGCGTCGCGGACCCCGGGGCTCGACGCCGCCTGGGCTATCAGCCGCTGCCCTTCGGGGCTCTGCAGCGTCTTCTCGAACGCCGGGCTCGCGATCAGCTGCCGGGCCAGCCGCTCGGTCGCCTCCTGGTCGAAGGACTCGACGATCGCCGCCTGGAGCTCAGGGTCGGCGAGGACCTGGCGGAGCACCCGCTCGACGACGTGGTGCTCGACGAGCACGCGCGCGGCCTCGTCCGCCGCGGACCCGGCGACGGCGCTCTCCACCCGCTCGCGCCCCTGCGCGGCCGCTTCGCTGCCGGTGTCCGCGAGCCTGTCGACCTGCCGTCGCACGACGCGCGAGCGTGAGACGAGGCGGGCCGGGAGAAGCGCCAGGCGCGCGACCGAGGCACCCGCGTTCGCAGCGACCACCACGACCCCGACGGAGACGTCCCGTCCGCGCGGCGCCGGCTCCGGACCGCCCTTCGGCGAGACAGCCTCGAGCGCTCCGGGCTCGGCCGCGGCAGCCTCGGCCGCAGGCTCGGTCGTTCCAGGCTCGGTCGCTCCAGGCTCGGTCATTTCAGACTCGGTCGTTTCAGGGTCGGTCATTCCAGCCTCGATCATTCCATGCTCGTCCATCGCCCGTGTTCATCCGCTGTGGATGATGAAGGAGCGTACTGCCGGCAGCGAGGCTTGAGCCAAGCCCGCTAGCCGACCAGGGGAGGCAAAGGATGGCTGCTCCGTTCAAGGGTGTCGTCAACATCGACATCAAGGACTCGACCCCCGACTGGGGGCCGTACACGCAACCGATGGCGCCCGAGGGCGCGCCGAACGTGCTCTACATCGTCCTCGACGACGTCGGCTTCTCCGCGATGGAGCCGTTCGGCGGCCTGATCGAGACGCCGAACATGAAGCGGATCGCCGACATGGGCCTCACGTACACGAACTTCCACACGACGGCGCTCTGCTCGCCGACGCGCTCGTGCCTGATGACGGGCCGCAACCACACGACGAACGGCATGGCGCTGCATCACCGAGGCGACCTCCGGCTTCCCGAACGCGAACGGCCACATCCCCTTCGAGTGCGCGAACATCGCCGAGGTGCTCGGCGAGCACGGCTGGAACACGTACATGCGTCGGCAAGTGGCACCTGCTGCGCCGAGGACGAGATGAACCTGGCCTCGTCGAAGCGCAGTGGCCCGCTCGGCCGCGGCTTCGAGCGCTACTACGGCTTCCTCGGCGGCGAGACGAACCAGTGGTATCCCGACCTGGTCTACGACAACCACCCGGTCGCCGCAGCCGAAGTCCGCCGGAGGAGGGCTACCACTTCACCGTCGACATCACCGACAAGGCGATCGAGTTCATCGGCGACGCGAAGGCGATCGCGCCCGACAAGCCGTTCTTCCTGTACTTCTGCCCCGGCGCCGCGCACGCCCCGCACCACGCGCCGAAGGAGTGGGCGGACAAGTACAAGGGCAAGTTCGACATGGGCTACGAGGCGTACCGCGAGCTGGTGTTCGAGCGGCAGAAGAAGCTGGGCATCGTCCCGCGAGGGCGCCGAGCTCTCGCCGATCAACCCGTACGCCGACGACCAAGAGCGCACGACGGCAAGCCGTGGTCCGCGACCGACGTCGTCCGCCCGTGGGACTCGCTGTCCGACGACGAGAAGACGCTGTTCGCGCGCATGGCCGAGGTCTACGCGGGCTTCCTGCAGCCACACCGACCACGAGCTCGGCCGGCTGCTCGACTACCTCGAGGAGACCGGGCAGCTCGACAACACCATCATCGTGCTCGTCTCCGACAACGGCGCGTCGGGCGAGGGCGGCCCGAACGGCTCCGTCAACGAGAACAAGTTCTTCAACGGCGTCCCGGACACGATCGAGGAGAACCTCGCACTGACTCGACGAGCTCGGCGGCACGACGCACCTACAACCACTACCCCACCGGCTGGGCGTGGGCGTTCAACACGCCGTTCAAGATGTGGAAGCGCTACGCGAACTACGAGGGCGGCACGGCCGACCCGCTGATCGTCTCGTGGCCGCAAGGGCATCAAGGCCGCAGGGCGAGATTCCGCGACCAGTACACGCACGCCATCGACATCGTCCCGACGCTCTACGAGTGCCTCGGGATCGAGCTGCCGGAGGTCGTCAACGGCTACACGCAGAAGCCGCTCGAGGGGATCAGCTTCAAGTACAGCTTCGACGACGCCGACGCGCCGACGCAGAAGGAGACGCAGTTCTACTCGATGCTCGGCACCCGCGCGATCTGGCACAAGGGCTGGAAGGCGGCGACCGCCGTCCCGGCGGCGCCGGAGTCGTGGGGCGACTTCCACCAGCAGCGCTGGGAGCTCTTCGACACCGACGACCGACCCGAGCGAGTGCCACGACCTGGCCGAGCAGCACCCCGAGAAGCTGCAGGAGCTGATCGCGCTCTGGTGGACCGAGGCAGGGCGCCACGAGGCGCTGCCGCTCGAATCGCGGGGCGCGATCGAGATCCTCGGCACGGCGCGGCCGCAGCTCTCGAAGCCGCGCGACCGCTACATCTACTACCCGGGCGGCGCTGAGGTGCCCGAGTCGGTGGCGCCGAACATCCGCAACCGCTCCTACACGATCGCCGCCGAGGTGGAGATCGAGACACCGGAGGCGGGCGGCGTGCTCTTCTCGCAGGGATCCCGCTTCGGCGGCCACGCCCTCTACGTCAAGGACGGCAAGCTCAAGTACGTCTACAACTGGGTCGGGGAGCGCGTCCAGACCGTCGAGTCGGAGGTGGAGGTCCCGACCGGCCACGTCGTCCTCTCGGCCTCGTTCGAGAAGGAGAACGAGGGCATGCCGACCGAGGGCACGCTGAGCCTCTACATCCGGGACGAGAAGGTCGGCGAGCAGAAGATCATGACCCAGCCCGGCAAGTTCGGCCTCGGCGGCGAGGGCCTCGTCGTCGGCCGCTCGGGCGCGGAGCCGGTCACGGACGACTACGACGGCGACAGGCCGTGGGCGTTCGTCGGCGGCACGATCAAGCGTGTCCTCGTCGACGTCAGCGGCGAGGCGTTCGTCGACCTGGCGCGCGAGGCCCGCGCCGCGTTCGCGCAGCAGTAGGGGAACGGAGACCGGGACGGCGGGCGGCGGCCTCAGGGGCCGTCGCCCGCAGGGTTGCGCTGTGGACGTCTCCATCGGATGATCCGCCGCGCTCATCCGCTTCGGACGATGCGCGCGGGGCTCGC
The DNA here is from genome assembly GCA_963704025.1 of uncultured Actinomycetes bacterium. Classification (GTDB taxonomy): domain Bacteria; phylum Actinomycetota; class Thermoleophilia; order Gaiellales; family Gaiellaceae; genus CAVPGP01. The sequence goes on from CAVPGP010000002.1 coordinate 861,910, forward strand.
GCGCTCGTAGCGTTCGGGTCACATGGCGGCGGAGAGTGAGCTTCGGGTTGGGACGCCCCCCGGGCGGCCGCCCTCCGAGGAGATGGTCTGGATTCCCGGGGGCTCGTTCCGGATGGGCTCCGACGACCACTATCCCGAGGAGGCGCCGGCGCATCTCGCCGCGGTCGACGGGTTCTGGATGGACGCCCACGCGGTCACGAACGAGGAGTTCGCCCGCTTCGTCGACGAGACCGGCTACGTGACCTTCGCGGAGCGCCCGCCGCGCAGCGAGGACTATCCGGACGCGAAGCCGGAGCTCCTCGTCGCCGGCTCGGCCGTGTTCGCCAAGCCGGCGCACGCGGTCGATCTGGCGAACCACGAGAACTGGTGGCGATACGTCCCCGGCGCCGACTGGCGGCGGCCGCAGGGGCCGGGCGGCTCGAGCGCCCTCAAGCGCCGCCGCACCCATCCCGTCGTCCACATCGCCTACGAGGACGCCGAGGCCTACGCGGCCTGGGCGGGCAAGGAGATTCCGACGGAGGCCGAGTGGGAGTTCGCGGCCCGCGGGGGCCTGGACGGCGCCGAGTACGCCTGGGGCGACGAGTTCACGCCGGACGGCCGGTTCATGGCGAACACCTGGCAGGGCGAGTTCCCGACCGAGAACCTGAGGCTCGACGGCCACGAGGGCACCGCACCCGTGCAGTCCTTCCCGCCGAACGGCTACGGACTCTATGAGATCACCGGCAACGCCTGGGAGTGGACGTCGACCTGGTACGCCGAGCAGCGGCCGGCCCTGAGCCCGTGTTGCGGAGGCGACCGCGAGGCGGATCAGCAAGGGTCCTCGGGGAACGAGATCCCGCGCAGGGTGATGAAGGGCGGCTCCCACCTCTGCGCGCCGAACTACTGCCGCCGCTATCGACCGGCCGCCCGGATGGGGCAGCCGATCGACACCTCCACCTCGCACCTCAGCTTCCGCTGCATCGTCCGCCCGACGGCGGCCTGAACCCACCTGACGCCGTAAGGGCCGGGCGCCGGCGGGTCCGACGTCAGGCGTCGGTCGGTGCGGGGGCGTACTCCTCTGCGAGCAGAGGGCTCGAGAGGACGAAGTCCGCGGTGGCGCGATTACAGGCGATCGGCACGTTGTAGACGACCGCGATCCGAAGCAGAGCCTTGACGTCGACATCGTGAGGATGCGGCTCGAGGGGGTCCCAGAAGAAGATCACGAAGTCGATCCTCCCCTCCGCGATCGCGGCGCCGATCTGCTGGTCGCCGCCGAGCGGCCCGCTCAGGAAGCGGTGCACGGGCAGGTCGAGCTCCTCCGCGATCAGCGTTCCCGTGGTGCCGGTTGCGTGCAGCTCGTGCTGCGCGAGCGTGTCGCGGTTGTACCGGGCCCAGTCGAGCATGTCCGCCTTGCGGTTGTCGTGCGCGATCAGCGCGATGTGCTTGCGCCGGGCCATGCTGATGCTCGCGGGATCTCGCCTTTCGCCGGGCGGTGCGGCATTCACGAAAGCTTACGCCGCATCGCGGAGCAGCTGGTGCGCGTCGCCGTCGCCGCGGCAGAGGCCGAGGGCTTCGACGACCCGCTCGAAGTTCGCCCGGTCGAGGCGCTGCGGCAGCTCCCAGACGCCGACGACCCCCTGGGACTGCCAGAGGTCGAACGCCACCCGCACGAGCACCTGCTCGCCCCCGGACATGGTCGCGCCCTCCGCCAGCAGCGCCGGCCAGTCGAAGTCGTTCTCGCCCACGTGCGGCGTGCACCGGGCCGCGATCGCCGGGCTGGTCAGGATGTGCCGCACCGCCGCGTACTCCGGCCTGCGTGGCTCTCTCGGGTCGAAGCTCATCTCGTCGCTCATCCCGTCTCCTTCCGCTTGCGTTGCTCCTCGCTACGCTCCGTAGCGTTTCGACCCTAGCAGGCAGAGCTACGCTACGCTACGTTTCGTTTTATGGCTAGAACCGAGACGCCCCCCGCTTTCGACGCCGAGAGCGCCCCGACCGCGGGTGCCCCGATCGAAGGCGGTAAGGCGAGCCGTTCCGAGCGCACCGAGAAGGCGATCCTCGACGCGACGCGCGAGCTGCTCGCGGAGCGGGGCGTCGGCGAGCTGACCGTCGAGGGTGTCGCCGCCCGCGCCGGTGTGGCGAAGACCACGATCTACCGGCGCTGGCGCGGCAAGGACGAGCTCGCGCTCGCGGTGCTGATCGACATGGTGGAGCAGGTCGTCTCGACCCCGGATCTCGGCGACACCCGGGCGGAGCTCGTGACGTTCGTCGACGCCGCGGTGACGATCCTCGGCACGACGCTGATGGGGCGGGTGATGCAGGGCCTCGTCTCGGACCTCGCCACCGACCCCGAGCTTGCGCGGGCGTTCCAGGACCGGATCGTCGCCATGCGGCTCGGGGAGGTGCGCCGCGTGATCCAGCGGGGGATCGACCGCGGCCACCTCCGCGCGGACACCGACCCCGAGCTGGCGCACGAGCTGCTGTTCGGGCCCGTCTACTACCGGCTGCTGCTGAGCGGCGCGCCGCTCGACAAGGGCCTTGCCGAGCGGATCGTCGACGCCGTCCTCCCCGCCTTCACGCTTCCGCCTACATCTCCCCGCTGAGCCAGGGGTCCTCGCCCGGCTCGCCGCCGCCGGCCGCGACGGCCAGACGCTCGAGGTAGTGATCCCAGCCGTGGGCATGCGACTCGGCCGCCTCGGCGGAAGGCAGTCCGCGGTGCACGAACCGCAGGGTCGTGCCGTCGCCGTTCGGGGTCAGCTCGATCTCGATCGTCGTCGAGCCGGGCGGCACCGGGTTGGGCCCGTCCGCGCCCGGCTCCCAGCCCCACGTGTAGACCAGGCGGCGAGGCGGGTCGAGCTCGACGAACGCGCCGCTCGCGGTGTGACCGGGGATCACCGCGACGCGGTAGGACCCGCCGGGCCTCGGATCGAACGACGCCTCCTGGCCCATCCAGAGCGTCGCCTTCTCGGGGTCGACGAGGAACTCCCAGACCGTCTCAGGGTCGGCCGCGATCGCGACCTCCCGCTCCACCAGCGTCGCCTCAGTCGTCGTCTCCATGCTGCTTCCACTCCTCTCGTTCCGCTTCGCGTTTGAGTGCGTCGAGCCGCACGTCCCAGAACTCCTCCAGGAACGCCTTCAGCTCGATGAGGCCCTCCGGGCGGGCCCGGTAGAGACGCCTCGCGCCGTTCCGTCGCTCGCTCACGAGCCCCGCCTCCTTCAGGACCGTCAGGTGCTGCGAGACCGCGGGCCGGGTGACGTCGAAATGAACCGCGATCTCGCCCGCCGAGAGCTCGTCGTCGCGGACGAGGGCCAGGATCTGGCGCCTCCGCGGCCCCGCGATGGCTCTCAGCGCTGCTTCCACGTTCCCGAGTGTAAGTGATTCCTAACGTAAGGTCAAGCTTACGCTTCTTCCGGAACTGGATCGCCTCTCGAGCCCGAGCCGAAGGCCCGAGTTGGTTGCCTTGGTTGTCAGCTGCCTGTGAGAGGTTGAATCCGCAGGCGCGAGCGATGAATCGTCTCGGATCACACAAGGGGCGTTGGGGAAAGGCCACCCGCGGTCGGGACGAGCATCCCGTTTCGGGCGACCGTTCGTGGAACGTCGCCTTGTTGGCGGCGGCTGAGCCCGGACGCAGGAACAGGCGAACGATCGACGCGGTCTTCCTGGTTGCGGCGGCGGTCGTGGCCGGTCTCTCCGCGGTGATCGCATCGTCTGCCTCCGAGCACGACGAAGACGTCGCCCAGGCGTTGACGACGGTTCTCGGCTGGGCAGACGTGGTCTGGCGGACGGCGTTCGTGGGCTTGCTCGGGCTTGCGCTCGTGATCGTCGTCGATGTGCTGGTGCGCCGCCGCTGGGCGCTGGCACGCGACGTGCTCCTGGCCGCGCTGCTCGTCGCCGTCGCAGGCGTCGTCCTTGGTCGCGTCGTCGCAGCCGATTGGTTCCCGGTCGAGGCTCACGTGCTTTCGCGATGGGGCTATCCCGAGCTCCGGCTCGCGGTGGCGACGGCGGTTGTCGTCGTCGTCGCACCGGAGCTTGTCCGCTGGGCGCGGGTGCTGGCCACGTGGCTCGTCCCGCTCGCGTCGCTCGGTGCCGTCGTGATCGGCGCTGCGCTCCCGTCGGGAGCCCTTGCGGCGTTGGCGCTCGGCGTCGGCGCCGGCGCACTCGTTCGCGTTGCGTTCGGGTCGGCGGCGGGCGTACCGCCGGCCGTGCAGGTGCGCGACGCGTTGGTCGCTCTCGGGGTCGAGGTGAGCGACATCAAACCCTCGTCGGTGCAGCGGATCGGTGCGGCGGAGTACGTCGGCCACGACGTGGGCGGGCGCTCCCTGCGGGCAAAGGTGCTCGGTCGCGATGCGCAGGACACGCAACGGCTCGCGCGGCGTTGGCGTCTCCTGGCCTACAGAGACCCACCCCGCAGCGCCGCCGTCGGCAGGCTCGAGCAGGTCGAGCACGAAGCGCTGGCCACGCTCATGGCCGCGCAGGCCGGAGTCCGAGTTCCCGAGGTGGTGATCGCCGCCCTTGCACCCGACGGCGACGCGCTCCTCGTCACCCGCCGGCCGAACGTCGAGCCGCTCGAACGCTCCAGTCCCGAGCAGGTGAGCGACGAGACGCTCGGGAAGCTCTGCCAGCAGGTAGCGCGCCTGCATGCGGCGGGCATCTCTCATGGCAGGCTCAACCTGAGCAACGTGCTCGTGCTCGACGACGGGCCGATGCTGGTCGACCTCTCGGCCGCGACGCTCGGTGCCCCGCAGTCGGCACTCGACATCGACGTCGCCGAGCTCCTGGTTGCGTGCACCGTCCTCGTCGGGCCGGAGCGCGCGCTCGGCGGTGCAGTCGACAGCGGCTGGGCCGACGCCGTCGGCCGCGTGCTCCCGTACCTGCAGCGGGCCGCGCTCACACCGCATCTGCGGGACCTTGCACGCTCGCACGAGATCGGTCTCAAGGAGCTTCGAGCAGCCGCGGCCGAGGCCACCGGTCAGGAAGTCCCGGCGATCGTCCCGATGCGTCGCATGCGCCCGCGGGACTTCGTGGTCACCGCGATGGTCGGGGTCGCCGCCTACCTGCTCATCACCCAGCTCGCCAAGATCGGCTTCGGCACGATCGCCGACGAGCTGCGGCACGCCGAGATCGCCTGGATCGTGGTCGGGCTGATCGTCGCCCAGTTCACCTTCGTGGCACAGGGGGTGTCAATCCGGGGTGCCGTGGCGACGCCGCTCGCGCTGCTGCCCTGCGTCGTGCTGCAATCGGCGATCAAGTTCATCAACCTGACAGTGCCGAGCTCGGCCGGGCGCATCGCCATCAACATCCGATTCCTGCAGCGCATGGGTGCGCCGACCTCGCAAGCGGTTGCCGCCGGAGCAGTCGACGACGTCTCGGAGACGCTCGTCCAGGTCGCGCTCGTCCTCGTCACGCTCCCCCTCGTCGACATCGCCGTCGACACAGGCGACCTGAAGCTCAGCGCCCCGTCCGGGCCGCTGATCACCACCGTTCTCGGCGTTCTTGTGCTCGTCGTCGTCGCGCTCCTCTCCGTCCCGTCCCTCCGCGCCAAGGTGCTGCCCCCGATGCGCGAGGCGCTCACGAGCCTCCGGGCCGTGGCCCGTGACCGGCACAAGCGCCTGCAACTGTTCGGCGGGAACCTGGGCGCGGAAGCTCTCTACGCACTCACCCTCGGGGCCGCCTGCCTGGCGTACGGCGTCGACCTCGGCTTCGCGCAGCTCCTCCTGGTCAACACCGCGGCGTCCGCGTTCGCGGGGCTGATCCCCACTCCCGGCGGCGTCGGCGCAGCAGAGGCGAGCCTGACCGCGGGACTCGTCGCCATGGGTGTCGACGACTCGACGGCGTTCGCGATCGCCTTCACCCACCGCCTCTGCACGTACTACCTGCCGCCGATCTGGGGCTACGTGTCGATGCAGTGGCTCCGGCGCAACGGTTACATCTAGAGACGGTTACATCTAGAGACGCCGTTCGTCTGTCCCCGCCCAGGCAGTTGAAGGGCCCGAGAGACCGGGCCCTTCTCCCTCCTTCGTTGCTCGGTTGACTGACGGGTGAAGGCGAGGGGGCCCGCGGGCGGGCCGGCATCATCGCCGGCCACGCACGCGCGCCGCCTCCGGGCTAGTGGGATGTCTGCGGCTCCGGTCGCGTGACGAGCCTGTTGGCGCCCTGCTCGAGGAGACGCTTGCCGCCGATCGCGACCACGAGCTCGCTGACCCCAGTCACGAGGGCGAATGCTGCGATCAGGGCGAGCAGCACGAGTGCGCCGTCGCCGGGCTTCGCGAACATCACGATCCCGAACAGGATCGAGACGAGGCCGCTGAGCACGAGCAGCGCGCTGTCGCCGCCGTTCAGCGGAAGCAAGAACGCGCCGCCGATGGTGATGATCCCGATTGCCACCGCGTAGGCGCCGATCACGTACAGCAGCGCGAGGGCGGAGATGTCGGGCCAGACCAGGACAATCACCCCGACGGCGACGCTGAGCAGGCTCGAGACGATGAGCCAGCCGCGTCCCTCCTTGACCGTCCCGCTGATGATCGTGGCGAGCCCGACGACGCCGGTCGCGAGTGCATATGCACCGAACAGGATCGTCAGCGCAGACAGGCTGACGCCGGGCCAAACGAGGATGACCATGCCGAAGGCGATCGACAGAACGCCGTTGATCCCGAGCGCCCACCGGATCTTCTTCAGTTCGGTACCTGCTGTCTGCGCGGCTTCTTCGACGAACGAGTCCATCGATGACCTCCAGGTTGTGTTGACCCGTCGAATGTCGCGCAGCGGGCCGCGCTCGCGAATCGGTGACCGTGCTGACCGAGTGCGGAAACTCCGCACTGCTGCGTTGCCGTACCCGCCTGAGCCGAGCTTGAGCCGTGACGCGTCGAGGTTGACCCCTGCGCGGATGCCGCAGACGATCGAGTGGTCTTCGGATGCCGAGACCGACCGATCTCGGCGAGAGTACACCCGTGTTGCAGCGCCTCATTCATGACGACCGCCGCCATGACGACCCCGCGGGTCTCGGCACGAGCGTCCTTGCCGCAGGAGGAGAGCCGTGAGCGCGAGCACGACTCTCATCCTCCTGGGGGCCTTCCTCGCAAGCGCGGTCGAGATGGTGGAGGCGCTGACGATCGTGCTCGGGGTCGGGGTCGTCCGCGGCTGGCGTTCGACGCTGATCGGCGTCGCGGCCGCCGCAATCGTGCTGGCGGTGCTGGTAGCAGCACTCGGGCCTGCTCTGAGTCACATCCCGATCGGCACGCTGCGCCTGGTGGTCGGCGCACTGCTGCTCGCGTTCGGACTGCAGTGGCTGCGTAAAGCGATCCTGCGCTCCAGTGGATACAAGGCTCTGCACGACGAGGACGAGAGCTTCCGACAGGAGCGAGAACGGGCCGCCGCTGCCGGACAAGAGCCGAAGGCGGGGCTGGATTGGTACTCCTTCACCGTCGCGTTCAAGGGCGTGCTGCTCGAAGGGCTCGAGGTGGTCTTCATCGTGATCGCGTTCGGAAGCACCCAGGGTCGACTCGGGCTCGCCGCGGCCGGCGCCGCGGCAGCGGCCGTGGTCGTCGTCGTGGCGGGAGTCCTCGCGCAGGGACCGCTTTCGCGCGTGCCGGAGAACACGATCAAGTTCGGCGTGGGCATGCTGCTGACGAGCTTCGGCTGCTTTTGGAGCGCCGAGGGCGTCGGCGTCAGCTGGCCCGGCGACGAGCTGTCCCTGGTGGGTGTGATCGTCTTCTTCGCTCTCGTCTCGGCTGCGCTGGTGCGTGCTCTTCGCCGCCGGCGGACCGTGCTCGTCGTCGCAAAGGCCGAGGCATGAGGTATCTCCGCTCGTTCGGCCGCTTCTGGTGGAACTTCATCGTCGGCGACGACTGGCGCGTGGCCGCAGGCATCGCCGTCGCGCTCGGGCTTACCTCACTGCTCACTCACGAGGGAATCGACGCCTGGTGGCTGCTCCCGGTCGCCGTCGCCCTCCTGCTCGCCGAGTCGCTGCGGCGCGCCGTCCGAACCGGCTAGGCGCTTCCACAGCGCCGGCGGCCGTGACCCGCTGCTCCGACGAAAGCTCGTGCGGCTCCCGAGGCTGCGGGAACGTCAGCTCGCGCTCGGGCGGGTACGCGGCGGCGCGGTCGGACGGAGCCTCGCCCGAGCCACGCCGCACTCGCCCTGCTCGCGAGCCGGCGGACGTCGGATGATCGCAGCGCCTGCGAGCGAGCAGGCGAGCGCGTCCCGGCCCGGCACGGCCCGGCACTAGCCGCGCTCGACCATGCGCTCGACCATGCGTCCCCAGCGCTCCTCGATCCGGCGGGTCTTCCAGACGACCACCGATAGAAGCCACGTGGCGACGAAGAGCGCGACAACGACATAGCCGATCCGGCCGAAGTCCAGGTTGTCGAGGGCGCGCCAGAAGCCGGAGTTGAGCGAGAATTTCGCCGCCCCGACCTGCAGCAGCTCGATCGTCCCGATCAGGAGCGCGACGGCGACCGAGAGGCTGGTGACCGTGATGTTGTAGTAGACCTTGCGGACCGGGTTCGAGAACGCCCAGCCGTACGCCTGGCTCATGAAGGCGCCGTCTGCCGTGTCCATCAGGGACATGCCGGCGGCGAAGATGACCGGAAGCGAGACGATCGCGAGCAAGGGCACGTGGTGGGTCGCGACGCCGGCGGCCAGCGCGAGCAGGCCGATCTCCGTCGCGGTGTCGAAGCCCAGCCCGAACAAGACGCCCAGCGGGTACATCTTCCAGCTGGCATCGATCCTGTCGCCGAGCCGCTTGAGGAAGAAACGGCTCATCAGCCCCTGGTCGAGCAGCCGCCGCTCCAGCTGCTCCTTGTCGTAGCGGCCCGTCTTCATCTGCCGGAAGACGCGGACAATGTCGAAGAGGACGAGGAGGTTGAGGATCCCGATCAGGAGCAGGAACGTGCCCGAGACGGATGCGCCGATGGAGCCGCCGTAGTTCTGGAAGGCCGGGATGGCCGTGTTCACCGTCGCCGCCGCCACCGCCAACCCGCTCGCGAGCGCGAAGACGATCGTGGAGTGCCCGAGCGAGAAGAAGAAGCCGACCCCCAGCGAGCGCTTCCCGTCCTGGAGGAACTTCCGCGTCGTGTTGTCGATCGCGGCGATGTGGTCGGCGTCGAACGCATGCCGCAACCCGAACGTGTACGCCAGCGTCCCCAGCCCCGCCAGCGCCGGGTATCGCCGCGCATAGAAGAGGAACAGCCCCCAGCCCACCACGTGCAGCAACAGCACCGCGCCACCGAAGAACGAGAGGCGCAGCCACTCCGGGCGGGTCAGGGCCTTGGTCCAGCGTTCCATCGGTTCCTCCTTCGGCGCGTTGACAGGACTGCTTCGCGCGCGGCAGCAGGTCGGTTCGGTGCCGGCCCGGAGCGGTTCAGGCTAGGACGCGACGAACGAGGCGAGACGCTCGATGCCGTCGTCGATCTGCGCCTCGTCGACGAGGCTGAACGACAGGCGGACGTTGTCCCCGCCGCGCCCGTCCGGATAGAACGGCGTGCCGGGGACGATGCCGAGGCCGTGCTCGACTGCCCGCCTGGCGAGATCTCCCGCGTCCACGCCGTCCGGCAGGGTCAGCCACGAGAAGAAGCCGCCCCGCGGCGAGGTCCAGCGCGTGCCCGCCGGCATCGAGCGCTCCAGCGCTGCCAGCAGGCGCTCGCACTTGCGCCGGTACAGCGATCGCGATTGAGCCAGCTGCTCGTCGATCCAGCCGCGGCGTACGTATTCCTCGAACAGGCGCTGTCCCAGGGCGCCGGCGCACTGGTCGGTTGTCTGCTTCGCCGCGACCAGCTGCGCCGAGATCTCCGCCGGGCCGACGGCCCAGCCGAGGCGCACGCCGGGGAAGAAGGTCTTCGAGGTCGTGCCCGCCTGCACGATGACCTCTGGCGCGAGGCTCCAGAGGCTCGGCGCGGCGTCGTCCTCGAAGCCGAGCTCGCGGTAGGCGACGTCCTCGACGATCAGGAAGCCGTACCGGCGCGCAAGCTCGACCAGGAGCCCGCGCCGTTCGCGGGAGAGGCTGACGCCCGCCGGGTTCTGGTGGTCGGGGATGGTGTAGACCAGCTTGGGACGCAGCCCGTGCGCGAGACGCCGCTCGAGCTCCTCGACCTCGAGGCCGTCCTCGTCCATCGGCACGGCCACGACCTCCGCCTCGAAGCCGCGGAACGCCATGATCGCGCCGAGGTACGTCGGGCCCTCGACGATCACGAGGTCGCCGCGGTCGAGGAACGACTTGCCGACGAGCTGGAGCGCCTCGATCGCGCCGCTCGTGATCAGCAGCTCGTCCGCGGCCGGACGTCGTCCCTGCACCGTCTCGAGCCTGCCCGCGAGCGCGTCGAGCGGGCCGGCCAGCCCCCGCGTCGGCGCGTACTGGAACGCGCTCGCCTCGCCTCCCGCGGCGAACTCCTCGAGCAGCGCCGCGGCCCGCTCGCGTGGAAACGTCGCGGGGTCGGGGAAGCCCCCGGCGAACGAGATCAGGCCGGGGACGCCCAGAAACGCGAGCACCGCCGCGATTCCTTCACCTACGTCCCCGCGCGTCCTGGCGGCGAAGAGCTCATGCCACCGTCGCGTCTCCGGCGTGACCGCCATCACCCGACTATAGATTCCGCGGGGACGAGAGGAGAGACACGTGACCGACCACAGTGCGGCCAAGGAGAGCGCGACCCGTTACCGCTGGGACGACATACCGAAGGAGACGCTCAAGCCCGACCTGCAGCGGCGCCTGATCTCCACGGAGCGCATGATGCTCGCGCACGTGTATCTCGAGCAGGGCTGCATCGTCCCGAAGCACGCGCACGAGAACGAGCAGCTGACCTACATCCTCGAAGGGGTGCTCCGGTTCTGGCTCGGCGACGACGAGTCGGAGCTCATCGACGTGTCCGCGGGCGAGGTGCTCCACATCCCCTCGCTTCTGCCCCACAAGGCCGAGGCGCTGGAGCGGACGCTCGACGTCGACATCTTCTGCCCGCCGCGGCAGGACTGGCTGGACGGCTCGGACGCCTATCTGCGACGCACGTGAGCGCGCGCCTCTAGTCGGCCTCCGCGACGGCGGGAGCGCCCGCCGCCCCCTCGTGCTCCGCCGCCGGCGATCCCACACCTGCGCGGAGGAAGACGGCGCCGACTGCGGCCGCCGCGGCCGCGAAGAGCGCACCGACGAGGAACGCGGCGTGGTAGCCGCCGTTGAGCGCGGCGAGCGGACCGTCGCCCGAGGCGCTGCAGGCTGTCGGTGCGGGAGGCGGCGAGGCTGGCGAGGATGGCGAGGCCGAGCGCGCCGCCCATCATGAACGCGGTGTTGACGACGCCGGAGGCGAGCCCGGACTCGCTCGGCTCGACGTCGCTCATGGCCGCGAGCAGCACCGGGTTGAACGCCATGCCGGCGCCGAAGCCGAGCAGGATCATGCTCGGGAGCACGTCGACGACGAAGTTGCCGTCCACCGGAGCGCGCGCGAAGAGCAGCGAGCCCGACGGCGGCGAGGAGCAGGCCGGTCGCGAGCGGCGGCTTGATGCCGAAGCGCATGACGAGCTTCGCGGAGAGGCCGAGCGAGAACGCCGCCCATGATCAGGTTCGCCGGCAGGAAGGCGAGGCCGACCTGCGAGCGGGCTGTAGCCGAGCACCAGCTGGAGGTAGAGCGCCGAGAGGAAGAACCAGGCGAACATGGCCGCGGCCCAGAGGACGCCGACGACGTTCGCGGTCGCGACGTTGCGCAGCCGGAAGAGCCCGAGCGGCACGAGCGGCGAGCGGACGCGCGCCTCGATGACGAGGAAGAGCAGCGAGCAGCGCCGCGGCGGCCGCGAGCAGGCCGAGCGTCTGCGCGAGTCGTCCAGCCGACGTCGTTGCCGTTCACGATCGCGTAGACGGCGAGCATCAGCGCGGTCGTGACGGTGACCGCGCCGGCGACGTCGAGGCGCCCGGCCGCCGCCGTGCCGCGCGCGGCCGGCAGCAGCCTCAGCGAGAGAGCGAAGACGACGATCCCGATCGGGCACGTTGACGAGGAAGATCCAGTGCCAGTTGAGCGTGTCCGTGAGGACACCGCCGAGGAGCACGCCGATGACTGCCGCCGCCGGCCATGACGAAGCCGAAGACGCCCATCGCCTTCGCCCGCTCGGCCGGCTCGGTGAACAGGTTCATGATCAGCGAGAGCGCGACCGCCGAGACGATCGCGCCGCCGAGCCCCTGCACCGCCCGCGCAGCGACGAGGAGCCCCTGCGTGGTCGAGAGGCCGCAGGCGAGCGAGGCGAGCGTGAAGAGCGAGATGCCGATCAGGAACAGCCGCCGGTGCCCGTAGAGGTCGCCCAGCCGGCCGCCGAGCAGCAGGAAGCCGCCGAAGGTGAGCAGGTAGGCGTTCACGACCCAGGCGAGCGAGGTCTGCGAGAAGCCGAGATCCTCCCGGATCGACGGCAGCGCGACGTTCACGATCGTCGTGTCGAGCACGATCATCAGGTCGCCGAGGCAGAGGACGATCAGCGCGAGCCAGCGGGTGCGGTTGTCCAAGGTCATCGGTCTCGTCTCTTCCTTTCGATCACTCGTTTCCGTTCGAAGTTGGACCGCCCCCCGGAGCCGAACTCATCGGTCGGGCTCCGATGAGTTTCCCCGGCCGAAACGGTCTCTCTACCGATGGCCGGGTGGAGTCCAGGCATGATCGTCTGCGACGTGGGAGCGTTGTGCCCCGACGCGGTCACGATCGACGCACTCGCCCGGCTCCAGCTCGCCGCCCGGCGTCGTGGCCTCGAGATCCGCATCCGCAACGCCTCGCGCGAGCTGCAGGAGCTGCTCGCCTTCTTCGGCCTCGCCGACGTCCTACGCGTCGAGCCGGGGAGGCAGGCCGAAGACCGGGAAGAGCGTCTCCGTGTCGAGGAAGAAGCTGAATTCGACGATCCTTCCCTCTGAGAACCGGAGGACCTGGAGCGCCCACGGGTCGTAGCCGCCCGCCTCGCTCGGCTTGTACTGCCCGTAGGCAGGCGACCCGTTCGCGCCGAGCGTCGGGACGAGCCGCGAGCCGCGACAGCCGGCCCCCGGGCCGAACCACCAGGTGAGGATGTCGCCGCGACCGCGCAGCCACATGTCGTACGGCGGCATCGACTGCGTCGCGTCCTCCTGGATCAGCGACGTGAGCGCGTCCATGTCGTAGTGCTCGAACGCCGTGACGTAGCGGGTCAGCAGAGCGTGTTCCGCCTCGTCGAGCTCGGTCGACGTGTTGGCCGCGCTGACGTCGCTCGCGGCGAGCGTCGCCCGGGCCCGCTGGAGCGCGCTGTTGACGGAGGCGACGCTGGTGTCGAGGAGCTCTGCCACCTCGGCCGCCTGCCAGCGCAGCACCTCACAGAGAATCAGCACGGCGCGCTGGCGCGGCGGCAGGTGCTGGAGCGCCGCGATGAATGCGAGCCGGATCGTCTCGCGCGCGGCCGCGACCTCCGCGGGATCTCCCTCCGGCACGACGAGCCCATCCGGCATCGGCTGGATCCACGTCGCCTCGGGCAGCGTCCTCAGGTTGGACTCGACGGGAGCCTGCGCCGGCCCGAGGTCCATGGGGCGCGCGCGCCGCTCCCTCCCGTTCAGCATGTCGAGGCACACGTTTGTCGCGATGCGGTAGAGCCACGAGCGCAGCGCCGCGCGGCCCTCGAAGCGGTCGAAGCCCCGCCAGGCTCTGAGGAGCGTCTCCTGCACGGCGTCTTCCGCCTCTGCCGAGCCGAGCATCCGGTAGCAGTACGCGGTCAGCTCGACTCGATGCTGCTCGAGCGCCTGCTCCACATCGCCCGAGCCGGGAGTAACGGTGCGCTGTGATTCCTGCACCAGGGCATGGTAGGCGCTGGAGTGGAGGCTCCGACGAGGGAGGCGTCTCCTCGGCTCTCCGGCACGTGCCGGGATCACGCGTCCTTCAGGAGTGCGCCGTCGAGGAACGCGATCACGCGCCGCTCGTACTCGGCCGGACGGCTGTCGATCCCGCCCGTGTGCGACGCGCCCGGGACCTCCCAGAGCGCCTTCGGCTCGCCCGCGGCGGCGTAGTAGCCCGGGGTGAGCTCGACCACGTTCGGCTGATCGTGCTCCCCGTAGATGAAGAGCACCGGTCGGGGCGCGATGCGGGGGACGAGGTCCTTCAGGTTCGGGGGCGGCGCCTGGTTCGAGAACACGGCGGTTCCCGCCGAGACGACGAGCGACGACGGGATCTCCCACCACTTTGCGGAGCCGGACCGCGCAAGATCCTCGCGGACCGAACGGGCTCCCGCGCCGTCGGACACGATCGCCTTGAGGCCGTCGGACTCGGCCGCCGTCTGAAGGAGCGTCTCGCCGCCGACGGAGAGCCCGATGCCGCCGATCCGGTCGCGGTCGACGTCGCGGCGGTGCTGCAAGAACGCGACGGCGGCCTTCAGATCGTTGTCTGCCGCCCAGCCGAAGGCATTCGGGTCGCCTTCGCTCTCTCCCTCGCCCCGCCGATCGAAGAGCAGGACGCCGTAGCCGTGGCGCACGAGCATCCGCGCGGCCCGCTGCGATCCCGACCGGCCGGGAGCCGCGATGACGGCGGCGCGGTTCCTCGACGGCACGTACCAGCCTCTGAGCGTCAACCCGTCGCCGGTCGTGAACGACACCCGTTCGTAGGGCGCGCCGAGCCTGGCAGGAGGGACAACTGCGCGCGCGGCATGGGTGAACACGTACGAGATCGCGAAGGGGAGCACGACGACGTATGTGGCGACCACCGCCGCCACGACCAAGACGAGCCGGCGTAGGCACCGGCGGAGGAGAGTGCCGTCTCTCCGTCGCGTCCTCCAGAGGGTGGCGGCCCCGAGCGAGACGAGGAGCAGGCCGGCCGCGATCGCCAGCAGCCCGGTGTAGTCGTCGCCGGAAGGCCCGACCTTCAGGGAGTAGTAGCCGGCCTCGCCGACGCCGGCCACGATCCCGAAGAGCCCGACCGTGAGTGCGATCGTCGCGCGGAGACCCGCACGCAGACGTGGGTACGCCACCGCCACGGCGACGAGCGCGGCGAGCGGAACAAGGCCGCTGACCAAGTGATCGGTAGACGAGGTTCCCGGCTGCGGCTGGAGAAAGCTGTCGTCGAGGACGTGGACGGCGATGCCGACGATGCCGACCAAGGCGAGCGTCGTCTCGCGCTGGGCGGCTCTTATCGGCATCTCTCAGGGTCGTTCATCCGGCTAGCCGGAGGGCACGATCGCCGGGGGCACCTCGACCTTCTCGTCCGAGCTGCTGTGGCTGCCGTGGTCGAGGTGGGGCAGCCACTCCAGCCACTTCGGCAGATACCAGTTCCAGTCGCCGAGCAGCTTCATCGATGCAGGCAGCAGGATCGCGCGCACGATCGTGGCGTCGAGCAGTACGGCGATCGCGAGGCCGATCCCGAACTGCTTCAGGAAGAGCACCGAGAGCGTGCCGAAGATCGAAAACACGCCGATCATCACGATCGCCGCGTGCTGCTCGAGCGTGCGCTCGAGCCCCTCGGTGTCACGGTTGAGGGTGCGCGACGACTCCTGCACTCGGGTCATGGTAGGCGCTGGAGGCGGTCTCTGACGAGGTGCCGTTTTCAGCTCGGCTGCTGGGGCTCGGCTGAGTGCCTTGACCGTCTCGCCTGCAGGCGTAGAGTCGACGCCGAGTCCTTCACGAGCGAGAGGAGGATCGGAATGACTCTCTCCAGGCGCTTCGCCCTGCTCGTCGCCCTGGCGGTGATGGTCGGCGCCGCGGCGGATCCGGCGCTCGCAGGCCAGAAGGTCGTCGGCCCCGGCGACTCGATCCAGGCGGCGGTCGACAAGGCGAAACCCGGCGACACGATCGTCGTCCTCGGCACGCACCGCGAGAACGTCGCGATCGCGACCGACGGGATCACGCTCCACGGTGTCGGCGCCGCGCTCGAGCGGCCGGCGACCCCGCAGCTGAACGCGTGCTTCGACGGCGAGTTCTTCACGGACGTCAACGGCGTCTGCGTCGTCGGCACGCTCGACCTCGAGGCGGGCGAGGTCGTCCGCGAGGTGCGAAACGTCACCGTCACGGGCTTCGCGATCCGCGGATTCGACCTCGGGATCGTCTCGTTCGGGGCGCACGACGCGACGTTCGCGGGCAACGTCGCAGCCGGCAACGGCGAATACGGCATCACGGCGTTCGCCTCGAGCGGGACGAAGATGCTGTTCAACCGCGCCTCGGGCTCCGATGAGGCCGGCTTCTACATCGGTGACTCTCCCACTGCCGACGCGACGCTGATCGGCAACGAGGCATCCGGGAATCTCTTCGGGATCCTCATCCGGAACGCGGAGCACGGGACGGTCGCGGGCAACTCCATCCACGACAATTGCGCGGGCGTCGCCCTGCTTGCGGACGCACCCGGCCCGACCGGATCGTTCAGGCTGACAGGGAACGCGATCGTGCACAACACGAAGGCGTGCCCCGCGGGTGAGGACTCGCCGTTCCCGCTCTCGGGCGTCGGGATCGCGCTGGCCGGGGCGCACGACGTCTCCGTGCTCGCCAACCTCGTCACCGGGAACGTGCCGTCGGGCGACACAGAAGTCGCCGGCGGCGTCATCGTCGCGACGGGAGACGGCGGAACGCCGCCGTCGGGCAACGCGGTTCGCGGCAACCTGATCCGGGGGAACGCGCTCGACCTCGTCTGGGACGGCGCGGGAAGCGGCAACGTGTTCGCCGGGAACCTGTGCCGGACGAGCGACCCGGCCGGTCTCTGCGGCTGACCGGCGTTCTTAGGGGGCCGGTTCGCCGGCCCCCTTCCCTCGAGCTGCGCAAGCCGCGGACCGCGAGAGGCCCCATGCCTACCGTCAGCCGCCGTAGCCTCCGTTGGCGGTCGACCCCGATGACGTCGTGGCCGCCGTGCGCCGAACGGTGGCGGCGTGCCAGACCCCCACGTCCTTGAAGCCCTCGCCCCCGGCGTCGCCGCGCTTCGCGTCCTGGGCGAATGTGTAGAGCGGGCCGCCCTTGTACGTGACCTGCACACGACCGTCCGGACGCCTGACCGTTCCGAGCGGGACCGTTCCCTTCGGCGTCGTGCCCTTCGAGACCACGAGCGGATGCCAGAACGAGAGGCATGCCCGGTCGGTGCAGATGAAGTGGCCTTTCTTCTCGACGCTCAGGTGATAGAGCGTGCGTCCGTTGCTGGCGACGAGGATCGTTGCATTCAGCCGGGCGTTGTGGGCCGTGCGCACCAGCGGCCCGGCGGCTGCGGTGGCGACTCCGGCGGCCGCGGCCGACAGGAGGCAGACGAGAATGGACGCGGCCACGACGCCGCGTAGCGTTGCTCTGCTCACGCAGAACTCCTTTCAGTAGGACCCGCGGTAGCTACTACGCGGCGGCAGCCCCCGCGGATTTCCCGCGGCCCGAGCCCTACGCGACCGTCAGGCCGAGCTTGCCCCGGGTGTGGGTGCTCGGCAGCGCCTGAAGCGCCTCGCCTGCCTGCGCGAGCTCGAAGCTGCGCTCGATCGGAACCCGGAGCCTGCCCGAGTCCAGGAGCTCGGCGAGACGCTGCATGGCCGCTGGCGACCGATCGGCCATGATGTTGAAGCGTCCGGCTCCTTCGCCGGCGGCGCCGATCGGCGACGCGAGCCGCCCGCCCTCCTTGAGGAGCGACGTGTCGGGGGCCGGCGTGGCGACGTCCAGGATCGCATCGACTCCGTCCGGATGGCGTTCCCGCACGGCCGCTGCCACGTCGGCGGTCCGGTCGACGACCTCGCCGACGCCGAGTCCGCGCAGGTAGTCCTCGTCCTCGCGGAGCGCGGGTGCGATCACGTTCGCGCCCGCGTCGGCTGCGAGCTGGACGAAGAAGCTGCCGACGCCTCCGTTCGCGCCGACGACGAGCACCGTCTCACCCGCCGCGGGCACGAGGGCGTCGAAGGCGGCGAGCGCGGTGACGGCGGCGAGAGGCGCCGCACCTGCCTCGGCGAAGCCCAGGGTGCCCGGCTTCGCGGCCAGGGAGCCATCCTCGGCGACCGCGATCAGCTCCGCAAAGGTACCTTCGTGCACGGTCGGGTTGGCATGAGGGAGCCAGCCGAAGACCTCCTCGCCGACGCCGTAGCCGCTGACGGCTGATCCGGCCTTCTCGACGACGCCGGCGAAGTCGCGGCCGAGGATCACCGGGAACTCGTGTTCGGCGATCTCCTTCATCCCACCGGCCGCGATGAAGACGTCGACCGGGTTGACCGAGGACGCGCGGACGCGGACGAGCAGCTGGCCGTGGCCGACGTGGGGCTCCGCAATCTCGTCTCGGAGGCCCGGCTGCGCGTCGAAGCTGTCGAGGGTGAAGGCTCGGATCCGCTGTCCCTTCTGCCGGCGCCGAGCGGCGCACGTCCACGATGATGGCAGATGCGTCACGCGCCAGGACGTCCCCATCGCCGCGAGGGAGAGTGATGCCGTTCGAGCTCGAATTCGAGGAGACGTTCGACGGAGACGCCCTCGATCTCCGTCGCTGGCTTCCCCACTACCTCCCGCACTGGAGCAGCCGGGAGCGCTCCGCCGCCCGGTACGAGATCGACGGCGGCCTCCTGCGGCTGCTCATCACCGCCGACCAGGAGCCATGGTGCCCCGAGCTCGACGGAGACGTCCGCGTCTCATCGCTGCAGACAGGCGTCTTCTCCGGGCCGGTCGGCAGCACGCTCGGACAGCACCGGTTCAACGCGAACGCCGTCGTTCGGGAGACGCAACGGAACACGCGGCTCTACACGCCGCAATACGGCCGGATCGAGCTGCGTGCGAAGGCGCAAGACGATCCGAGCGCGATGGTCGCCCTGTGGATGATCGGCTACGAGGACGAGCCGGAGCGCTCGGCCGAGATCTGCGTCTGCGAGATCTTCGGACGCGACGTCCGCCCGAGCGACGCCGCGATCGGGATGGGCGTCCATCCGTTCGGCGACCCGCTGATCGTCGACGACTTCTCCGCGATCCGGGTTCCGATCGACGTTCTGGAGTTCCACGTCTACGCGGCCGAGTGGACGCGGGAACGCGTGGCGTTCTTCGTCGACGGCGAGCTCGTGAAGACCGTCGGACAGGCGCCGGACTACCCTATGCAGCTGATGCTCGGCATCTACGAGCTCTCCTGGGAGACCGACGCCGAGCGCGCGCCGGATGCGTATCCGAAGGAGTTCGTCGTCGACTACGTCCGCGGGTATCGTCTCACCGGCTGAGCCGGCCGATGAGTTTCGAGCCCGGGCCCCGTCTAACGCTTCAACAGGACTTGACGTCGAAACCGGAGGTGAGGTCGATGCCGCTGACCGTGCTGCTCGTGGGAACGCGAAAGGGCTGCTTCGTGCTCGAGAGCGACGAGGCGCGCCGCGACTGGAAGCTGCGCGGCCCGTTCTGCGAGGGCTGGCCGGTCTACCACGCCGTGCACGATCCGGAGTCCGGCGCGATCTATGCAGCCGCCGCGAGCGAGTGGCACGGCGCGGGCGTCTGGCGCAGCGCCGACCTGGGCGAGAGATGGGAGCTGTCGAGCGAGGGCCTCGCCTACGCCGACGGCGGCCTGAAGCTCTCCAAGATCTCGGGCTTGACGGCGGCGCACGGGCGGGTGCTCGCCGGCGTCGAGGCGGCCGGCATCTTCGAGAGCCGCGACGAGGGCGCGACCTGGACCCTCCTCAGCACGCTCGAGGGGCAGCCAGGCTCGGACGGGTGGAACGAACCGGAGAACCAGCCTCCCGGTCATCTCGGCCTGCCGGGGCTTCTGACGCACCCCGAGGAGGCGAAACGATTCTGGGCGGTCGTCCAGGGCGTCGGCATCTTCGAGACGACCGACGACGGTGCGTCCTGGACGCCGCGCAACAAGGGGCTGCGGGCGGACTGGCCGCTGGAGAACGCCGAGGTCGGCTACTGCGTCCACAAGCTCGTCATGTCGCCCGCCGACCGCGAGCGCCTCTACCAGCAGAACCACTGCGGCATGCACCGCAGCGACGACGCGGGCCGCACGTGGGTGGAGGTCACCGACGGATTGCCGTCCGACTTCGGCTTCGCCGCGGCCGCGCACCCGTACGAAAGGGACGGCTTCTATGTCATCCCGCTCGACGCCGGACACGGGCGGACGATGTTCGAGGGACGAGCGGCCGTCTGGCGCACGCGCGACGCCGGTGAGACCTGGCAACGGCTCGGTCGCGGGCTGCCGCAGGAAGGCGCATACCTCGGCGTGCTGCGCGAAGGGCTGGCCGTCGACACGCACGACGTGCCCGGCGTCTACTTCGGAACGAGCACCGGCCAGGTCTTCGCAAGCGCCGACGAGGGCGAGAGCTGGAGCGAGATCGCCGCCTACCTCCCCGCGATCGCCTCGGTCGAGGTCGCGGTCCTGGAGTAACCATGGCGAGCCTGTATCTCCCCGGGACCCTGCCGCCGCTCTTCCACGGCCTGCCGAAGCGGCTCGAGACCGACGCAGCGACGGTCGACGAGGCGATCGACGGGCTCGACGAGCGCTGGCCGGGCCTCCGCGACCGTCTCTGCGAGCCCGGCCCGATCCTCAGACGCCACATCCACGTCTACGTCGACGGCGAGCGGGCGGCGCTCGACACCGCACTCGCGGCCGGCTCGCGGGTCGACGTCGTCGCTGCGATCAGCGGCGGCTGACTCGGGACCGGCCATCATCCGCGACCCGGGCTGCTCCGGCCGTTCAGCCGCCTGGCTGCACGAGACCGGTCTCATAGGCGAGGACGACCGCGTGGACCCTGTCGCGGAGGCTCAGCTTCTGCAGGACGTGCGTGACGTGCGTCTTGACCGTCGTCTCCGCCACCACGAGATCCGAGGCGATTTCGGCATTTGACCGGCCGCGCGCGACGAGCTTGAGCACCTCGAGCTCCCGCTCGGTCAGCTCATCGAGCTCGGGCGGCCTCCGCAAGCCCGGCGGCGGACGGCGGACGAACTCCTCGAGCAGCCGACGGACGACGGTCGGTGCAAGTAGAGCGTCTCCGCCCGCGACGGTGCGAACTCCGTGGGCGAGCTCGGCGGGTGGAACGTCCTTCACGAGGAAGCCGCTGGCCCCGGCGAGCATCGCGTCGTAGACGTACTCGTCGATGTCGAAAGTGGTCAGGATCAGAACGTGCACTGAAGTTGGAGCGCTCTGCACCAGCCGCCGGGTTGCTTCGAGCCCGTCTACCACGGGCATGCGGATGTCCATCAGCACAACGTCGGGCATCAGATCCAGCGCCCGCTCGACGGCGTCCGCACCGTCGGCTGCCTCGCCGACGACCTCCATGTCCGGTTGCGAGTCGAGGATCAGACGAAAGCCGCCGCGCACGAGTGCCTGGTCGTCAGCAATCAGAACCCGGATCACCGTTCGCCCGCGCTCAACGGGAAGCGGGCCCGGAGGCGATAGCCACCGCCGTTGCGCCGACCGTGCTCGAGCTCACCTCCGTAGAGAGCAATGCGCTCACGCATCCCGATCAAGCCGAAACCTCCGTCCTCGCTCGCCGCGTGAGCCCGCCCCTTGTCAAGCACCTCCACCTCGAGCGCGTCGCGATCGTGGCGCACGAGCACCCGAGCGCGACCCGGACCGCCGTGCTTAAGTGTGTTCGTCAGCGCCTCCTGGACGATTCGATACGCGGAAAGCTCCAGCCCGGGTGAGAGTGTGCTCGGCTCGAACCTCACGTCGAGATCGACCTCGAGGCCGGACTGGCGCAGCTGCTCGGCGAGAGTCTGAAGCTGAGCGAGACCCGGTTGGGGTGCCAGAGTGGCCCATTCTTCTTCGGCTCTCATCAAACCGAGGAGCCGGCGAAGCTCGTGGCGGGCCTGCCGGCCGGTCTCCTGGATCGACCGGAGGGCGTTCCGCGCTTCGTCGGGGTCGCTGTCGAACACCTGCTCCGCGGCACCAGCTTGCACGACCATGACGCTGACGCTGTGCGAGATGACGTCGTGCAGCTCGCGGGCGATTCGGGCGCGCTCGTTCGCGGCGGCCTCGCGCGCCTTCTCCTCACGATCGATCTCGAGCCGAACAGTGCGAGCGAACAGCTCGTCAGCGCGCTGCTGCCGCGCCCGGACCGCTCGGCCCGCTAGCCACGATCCGACGAGGAACGCCCCAACGAACACGTAGTCGCCGAAACTGTTTGTCGCCGAGGCGACTTCGACCGCCATGACCGCAGCGGAGACGCCGAGTCCAGCTGCCGCGCGTCGAGTCGTGGTGTGCACCGCCAGCGAGTACACGAGGGCGAGCGCTGTCAGAAACGGCAAGAGGGAGCCTTGGGGGACAGCAATCAGCGTCCATGCAAGAAGCACGGCCATGCTCGCGAGCAGGCAACCGAGCGGTGCCCGGCGTCGCCAGAGAAGCGGAAGCGTCAGGAGGAGGCCCATGGCTGCCGCGAAGACCTTCGGCCCCATTTCCTCCGGCACCCACCAGATCCAGATCTCGAGTTGCAGCGCGAGGGTGAAGACGAGCGCGAGCGCCACGTCGAAAGCTTCCGGGTTGCGGAAACGGCTCCCGGCCATGACCTGACGGTATCGCCGAACTCGCCCCAGCGCATCGTCGGAGACGACGAGCCGTGTCCTCCGCGAGGACGAGACGGCCGTATGACACATCGCATCGGCGCAGGAGCGCGGATCGGACCTCCCGCCGATGACCGCCGCACCAGAGCCCTCTAGCGTCGGACACAGTGAAACGCGCTCCAGCGCTCCAACGAAAGGACTCCAGGATGTCCACGAAACCGATGCTTTTGCCCGTCGCCGCGGCCGCATTGCTTTCGGCGACGCTTCTGGTCGCCGGCTGCGGAGGCTCGGATTCCCCGGCTGGGACCACCTCAGCCAAGGCCGCCGTGGAACCTGTGCAGCGGGTTGCCGCGAGCACACGCGACACCCACCTGGTCGTTACGGGCGCCAGTTCGCTCCACGCGGGCTTCGTCCGGCTCGAGGTGCACAACAACGGCCGCGGCCAACACGGGCTCGAGCTCGTTCGGCTTCGGCGTCCGCTGACGACCGTGCAGCTTCTACGGGCTTTCGCAGCCGAGAACCGTGCGCTCCTCGAGGCACTCGGGGGTATCCAGCAAGTCCTGCCCGGCCGTCGGTGGGAGATGACCGAGCGGCTCGGCGCCGGCTCGTACGCACTCCTGGACTTCGCCCGGAACGGCCCCAAACCGAACTACGAGCGCGGCCTGTACAGACGTTTCGACGTCGCGCCGTCACAAGGCGGCAGCATGCCGCCGGCGACGGTCGGAGAGATCGACCTGCGCGACTTCCATTTCGACTTTCGCCTGCCGGACGCATTCTCAGGACGTGGCCTCGTCAAGATCTCGAACGTCGGCAGGACGAGCCACGAAATCAGCCTCGTCCGCATCGAGCCCGGGCACACCTCGCACGAGGTGCTGAGCCTGGTACTCGCCGGCGCGACCAAGCCGCCAGCGTGGGCGTCGGTCGTCGAGCTCCTGAGCGTCCTCGACCCCGCCAAGACTGCCTACGTCAGGTTCGATCTGAGCCCGGGTCGATACGTCGCGGTCTGCCTGTTGAACGAGCCCGGGTCGCCGGCGGTACATGCGCAACTCGGGATGATCGACACCTTCGATGTGACCTGACATCAAGGCTTCGGCGCCCTGGAGACTGCGACCGCGGAACCCGGAGCGCAGGTGCGGGATACTGCGCGTTCCACCAGACAGGGGGCTGTGCCTTGACGCTCAATCATCCGAAAGCGCGCGCGAAGCAGACGCCCGACGGAACGTTGTCGGTGCCGCCGCTCTTCACGCGCGAGACCATGAGCATTCCGCGCCGCGACCTTCCGCCGGGCGAGCTTCCGCCGGACGTCGCCTATCAGATCATCCACGACGAGCTGATGCTGGACGGCAACGCGCGCCTGAACGTGGCGACGTTCGTCACCACCTGGATGGAGCCACAGGCGGAGCGCCTCATGTCCGAGTGCTTCGACAAGAACATGATCGACAAGGACGAGTACCCGCAGACGGCCGAGTTCGAGATGCGCTGCGTCGAGATCCTGAGCCGCCTCTGGCATGCGCCCGGTGCCGAAAGCGCGACGGGCTGCTCGACGACGGGATCGAGCGAGGCGGCGATGCTGGGAGGGCTCGCGCTCAAGCGCCGCTGGCAGCAGGCGCGCCGGGCAGAGGGCAAGCCCGCCGACAAGCCGAACCTGGTCATGGGCATCAACGTCCAGGTCTGCTGGGAGAAGTTCGCGAACTACTGGGACGGTCGAGATGCGCCTCGTGCCGATGGAAGGCGAGCGCTACCACCTGTCTGCGGAAGAGGCGGTCGCGCTCTGCGACGAGAACACGATCGGGGTCGTGGCGATCCTCGGGTCGACGTTCGACGGCTCCTACGAGCCGGTCAAGGAGATCTGCGACGCGCTCGACGCCTTCCAGGGCGAGACGGGAATCGACGTCCCGGTCCACGTCGACGGTGCGTCGGGGGCCTTCGTCGCGCCCTTCGTCGATCCCGAGCTCGAATGGGACTTCCGGCTCCCTCGGGTTGCCTCGATCAACGCGTCGGGCCACAAGTACGGGCTCGTCTATCCCGGGGTGGGCTGGATCGTCTGGCGCGATGCCGACGCGCTGCCCGAGGATCTGATCTTCTGGGTCAACTACCTGGGCGACAACATGCCGACCTTCGCCCTCAACTTCTCGCGGCCGGGTGCCCAGGTCGTCGCCCAGTACTACAACTTCCTCCGCCTCGGCTTCGAGGGCTACGCGAGGGTGCACGGCTACGCGCGCGAGGTCGCCACGCGCCTGTCCGCGCAGATCGCCGAGCTGAGCCCCTTCGAGCTGATCACGAAAGGCGACGAGCTCCCGGTCTTCGCGTTCAGGCTGGCCGACGACGTCGAGAACTTCACGGTCTTCGACGTCTCGACCGCACTCCGCGAGCACGGCTGGCAGGTGCCCGCGTACACGTTCCCGAAGAACCGCGAGGACCTCGCGGCCCTTCGGGTCGTGGTCAGGCGCGGCTTCACCCACGATCTGGCGGACATGCTCGTGAACGACGTGAAGCGACAGCTGCCGCGCCTGCAGAAGCAGCCGGCACCGATCCATGACAGCTCGACCGCCTCGAGCTTCCATCACTAGCGAAGGAGTCCAACAGTGTGTCGGTGGCTTGCGTATTCAGGCTCCCCGGTGCTGATCGAGGAGCTGCTCTACAAGCCGAAGCATTCGCTCATCGATCAGAGTCTCCACTCGCAGCTCGGCGCGGAGACGACGAACGGCGACGGGTTCGGCATCGGCTGGTACGGGGCCGGCGAGGCGCCGGGTGTCTTCCACAGCGTCGAGCCCGCCTGGAACGACCGGAACCTGCGTGACATCGCAGCCGCAATCGAGGCGCCGATCGTGTTCGCGCACATCCGTGCCTCCTCGGGGGCGCCCGTCCAGCAGACGAACTGCCATCCATTCCGCCACGGCCGCTGGCTCTGGATGCACAACGGGCTCATCAGGGAGTTCCACCAGGTCAAGCGCGATCTCGTGCTCGCGGTCGACCCGGCGCTCTACCCGCTGATCGAGGGCTCGACGGACTCGGAGGTGTTCTTCTTCCTGGCGCTCACGCTCGGGCTCGAGGACGACCCTCCGCGCGCCGTCGAGCGTGCGGTCGGCCTCATCGAGGAGACGGGGCGGCGACACGGCGTCGAGCATCCGATCCAGATGACGGTGGCGACGACCGACGGCTCCCAGGTGTGGGGGTTCCGGTACTCGAGCGAGGGAAAGTCGCGCTCCCTCTTCTACTCGACGGACGTGAGCACCCTCCGCGCGCAGTATCCGGACAACCCGCTGCTCCACGGGCTCTCGGACGAGACGAGGCTCGTCGTCTCGGAGCCGCTGGGCGACCTTGCGGGCGCCTGGAACGAGGTTCCCGAGTCGAGCTGCGAAATCATTCGCGAGGGACAGGACGCGTTGCTCCCGTTCGTGCCCCAACCTCCGTCATAGCGGGTGACCGTCCCCTCGTGATCGGAGCGTAACGGCGTATCCCGAGACGCCTACGGGCTGGACGCCCGTTGCGCGAAGGTCGGCCGGCCCGTTCACCACGTCGACACGTTCCGCGCCATGGAGACGGGGCTTCGCCGACGTCTCCTACGACCGGCTGGCGCCGGACGCGGTCGGTTCCGCCTGCTTTCTCGTGTCCGGCTACCTCGCCTACATCGAGGTCTGCGGCCGTCTCGCGTGCTGCCAGCCGCGGAAGCTCGAGTGGCAGATCGCGGCGGTAAACCTCCTCGGGTGCATCGCGTTCGGCATCTCCGCAATCGCCTCGTTCGTCGTCCCCTCCACCGGGAGCATCGTGGATCTCGCTGC
This sequence comes from uncultured Actinomycetes bacterium, assembly GCA_963704025.1. GTDB lineage: Bacteria > Actinomycetota > Thermoleophilia > Gaiellales > Gaiellaceae > CAVPGP01. The sequence goes on from CAVPGP010000002.1 coordinate 888,032, forward strand.
AGCGAACCTGACCACGGCGTTCGGCGGTCTCTGCTTCCTGATCGGGGCTGTGCTCCTGCTTCCTGAGGCCGCCGCGGGCGACGCGGGGCGCAATCGAATCCGAAGCGGAGCAGCTACCGGCTGACCTCAGCGGAGGTCCGGCGCGTGGTGGACATTCCTGAGCCCGTCGAGGATCAGGTCGAGCCCGAATTCGAAAGCGCTCACCTCGTGGTGGGCACCCTCGGCGAGGTGCTGGTCGCGGTGCTCCGCGACGTACGGATAGCCTCCGAAGGCGGCTCGGTCTCGCCGAGGACGAGGTCGAGCATGGCGTCGAGGACGTCGTCCTTGTTGGCGACGTGCCGGTAGAGCGACATCGCCTCGAACCCGAGCTCCTCGCCGAGCCTGCGCATCGTCACGGACTCCACCCCTTCCTCGTCGGCGACGCTCAGGCCCACACGCACGATTCGGTCCCGGCTAAGGGGTGCCCTGCGCGCGGCGTTCGAGTCGGCTTGCGTCTGCATCGCTTGACGAGTTTACGCTGTACGCATATCTTACGCCGTAAGCTTACGCTGTACGCGAGGCAGGAGGAGGAGGAGACGTGAAAGCGATCGTCAACACCGAATACGGCTCACCGGACGACCTGAAGCTCGAGGAGATCGAGAGGCCCACCCTCGAGCCCGACCGCGTGCTCGTCCGCGTTCGCGCGGCGTCCGTCAACGCCGGCGACTGGCGGATCATGCGCGGCCAACCGGTTCTCTTCCGCCCCATGATGGGGGGCTTGCGGCGGCCGCACACCGGCGTCCGAGGCGGCGACGTCGCGGGAACGGTCGAGGCGGTGGGCGAGGACGTGACCGAGCTCCAGCCCGGCGACGAGGTCTTCGGCGCGGCCCGCGGCACCTTCGCCGAGTACGCATCGGCAGCCGCACAGGGCCTCGCGCCGAAGCCTGCGACGCTCACCTTCGAGGAAGCCGCTGCGATCCCGGTGGCCGGAGTCACCGCCCTGCAGGCGCTCCGCGACCGCGGCCGGATCCAGGCGGGGCAGAGCGTGCTGGTCAACGGGGCCGCCGGTGGCGTGGGCACCTTCTCGGTGCAGATCGCCAAGGCGTTCGGCGCGGACGTCACGGGTGTCTGCAGCACTCAGAACGTCGAGCTGGTCGGATCGATCGGCGCCGACGACGTCGTCGACTACACCGTCGAGGACTTCAGCCGGAACGGGAAGCGTTACGACCTGATCGTCGACAACGTCGGCAACCGCTCGGTGCGGACGCTGAGACGCGCACTGACGCCGAAGGGGACGCTCGTCGTCGTCGGCGGACAGGGCGGCCGACTGCTGGGGCCGGTCGGTCATCTGGCCGCCGCCTTCGTCGTGAATCGGTTCGTCAGTCAGCAGCTTGCGCCGTTCATCGCGGACATCAACAGGGAGGACCTGCTCGTCCTGAAGGAGCTCGTCGAAGCCGGCAAGATCAGGCCGGTCATCGACCGCACCTACCCGCTCCGCGAGGCACCCGAGGCGATCCGCTACGTCGAGACGGGTCACGCACGGGCGAAAGTCGTCATCACGCCTTAGATCGGATTGCGTCGAGCCGCTCGAGACTGGCCGCCGGCCAGAGGGCCTTCCTGTCGTAGTAGACCTCGAACGCCGGCGTCGAGTCCGGGAGCGTGATCCAGCCCAGCTTCGACCTGGTGAAGATGTGGACGTCGGGCGTGACATCCGACGGCTGATCGAGCGTCCCGCCGCGAACGAACCGCACCTCGGGCCGGCCGTACTCGCTGAACACCGCCACCTGGCAGGTCGGACAGCGGAAGATCCGCTGCTTGCTGCCGTCCTCGCGGGGCACGTCGACCGGCACCGGCACACCGGCGAGCAGCTCCATGCGGTCCGCCTCGATCAACAGGTTGATCACAAAGGCGCTTCCGGTCTGCCGCTGGCAGTTCAGGCAATGACAGCAATGGACGAAGAGCGGATCGGACGTCAGCCGGTAGCGAACCGCTCCACAGGAGCAACCACCCTCATGTGCGACGCTCATGATCTCCTCCTCGAGGGACAAACGCGATGACGTCTGGACAGTACCCGGCTCCTTGACCGAAGCCGACGTCGGTTTAGACTCGTTGTGCTCCTGCCTGCGTTGCGTTCTGCGGCAGAAAGGAGGTTGCCCTCCCGACGAGACGACGACCGTCGTAACGGGTGCCGTCTGCGGCAACCGATCTGCCGCGAAGGAGGAATCGTGAGCGAACGTCAAGAGCCGGAAGAGTCAGAGGAGACCCTCGCACAGGCCATCCGACGCCTGAAGAAGGCCGACCTGCCCGAACGGATCGAGGGGAAACTCGAAACGGCCAAGATCCCATTCGAGGAGTTCGACAATGATTCGCGCGGAACCTCAGCCGAGAAGAGCGGCTGAACCATGGCCTTCGTCAACGTCTCGGCCGTCCGCACCGCCGATCCGGGCAACGTCTGGGTCGCAAAGAACTCGTTCATGTCGAGCGACCCTTTTGCGATCGTACTCGACGTTCAGGTCGACAGCTCCGTTCTCGGTGCTGGGCTGCTCTTCGACGCCGTCTGGCAGATCGTGAACCCGCGTCAGGATCCGAATAACCACGCGTGGTGGATCTTGGCCGGCAACGAAATACTAAGCATGCCCACCGTGGACACCGACTGGAACGGCGTGGCCTTCCAGTGGACGAACTTCGCGATCTGGCATTGGTGGACGCGCTACTCGGATGCCGTCAGCCAGGTACGCGGTCCCGACAAGCTCGCGGGCGTCTTCTACGTCCAGGGCACGATCAACGTCCAGGGATCGAGCCTGTTCGGACGCTCCAATCAGTTCTGGTTCAAGGTCAGACCCTGAGCGCCGCCCCGCGGCGACGAGCGACCGAGCGCGTCCGGAGGGCAGATCGAAAGCGGGGGAACCTCCGGTTCCCCGCTTTCACCGCCTCAGCCGCCGATAGCCGGCGCCGCCTGGTACTCCTCGTCGGTGACGTGGTCGCCCCACGTCGCGCTCTTCCCCTCGTCGTCGACCTCGAGCATCGCGATGTGCGTCATGAACCGCGTGGGTGCGGCGCCGTGCCAGTGCTCCTCGCCCGGCTCGAAGAACACACGGTCGCCGGGCCGGATGACCTCGACGGGACCGCCGCGCCGCTGCGCGACGCCAACGCCCTCGAGGACGTAGATCGTCTGACCGTTCGGGTGCGTGTGCCAGGCGGTGCGTGCGCCGGGCGTGAAGTGGACGCTGCTCGCGCTCACGCCCGAGGAGCCCGACGGCACCGCGACCGTGTCCACGTAGACCGCGCCGGTGAACCAGTCTTCAGGCCCCGCTGCGGTGTCGAGGCTGTTTCTCGTGATCTGCATGAGTGGTCTCCTCGTCCGGTGTCGCCGTCCAGCTGGCGAGCAGGTTGAGCGCCTGCTCCGACTTCGAGCCGGGCTCGGCGTTATAGACGAACATCGTCAGGCCGGGATCGGCGACGACTTCCATTGCCTCGAAGCTAAGGGTCAGCTCGCCGACGAGCGGATGATGGAAGCGCTTGACACCGGTGTCGTGTCTGCGGACGTTGTGGGCGGCCCAGAGGGTGCGAAAGAGCTCGCTGCGGGTCGACAGCTCGCCGATGAGGTCTGAGAGCTCGCGGTCGTACGGATCACGACCGGCTTCTGCGCGCAGGATGGCGACGACGTCCTGCGCGACGCGGTCCCAGTCGGTGTAGAAGGTCGTGGCGCGATCGTCGAGGAACACGAACCGAGCGGTATTCGGCGGCTGCGCAGGGCTGTCGAAGTGTCCTGAGTAGAGGGCGCGGCCGAGTCGGTTGGCGCCGAGGATTTCGAGCCGGCCGTTGCGCACGAACGCCGGGACGCCCGCCATCGCGTCGAGCATGTGCTGCACCGACGGCCGGATCCGCTGCTGCACACGCCGGCGTCTGGGTACCGTCGACATCTGTGTTGCGCGCGCCAGGTCGAACAGGTGCGCGCGCTCGGCGTCGTCGAGCTGAAGCGCACGCGCCAGCGCCTCCAGAACGCTTTCCGACACGCCGCCTGCGTTGCCGCGCTCGAGGCGCGTGTAGTAGTCGACGCTGACCCCGGCCAGGAGCGCGACCTCCTCGCGGCGGAGCCCTGGAACGCGTCGCGTACCGCCGAACGTGGGCAGACCCGCCTGCTCCGGCGCGAGCTTCGCGCGTCTCGAGGTCAGGAACTCGCGCATCTCCTTCCTGGCATCCACGACACGAGCGTAGCCCCGCACCGCGCACGGTGAGGGGGCCTCCGGGTACCTGGATCAACAGGGCCGGTCACGCGGCACCGGCGCGTGCTTGAGTGCTCGCGACGGAATCGCCGAAGAACGCAGGAGGGACGATGCAGAAGCGCACGCTTGGAGACAGTCAGCTGGAAGTCTCGGCCGTCGGGCTCGGCTGCATGGGAATGAGCCAGAGCTACCCGCCGTTCCCCGACAGACAGGAGATGATCGCCCTGATCCGGGCGGCAGTCGGACGCGGTGTGACCTTCTTCGACACCGCACAGGTGTACGGGCCGTTCACGAACGAGGAGCTGGTCGGCGAGGCGCTCGAGCCGGTCCGCGATCAGGTCGTGATCGCCACGAAGTTCGGATTCGACCTGGAGGAGGGGCACGGCGGCGGCCTCGACAGTCGCCCGGAGACGATCAGGCGCAGCGTCGATGCCTCGCTGAAGCGGCTCAGGACAGACACGATCGACCTGCTCTACCAGCACCGCGTCGACCCGAACGTCCCGATCGAGGACGTCGCAGGCACGGTGACGGAGCTGATCGACGGAGGCAAGGTCAGGCATTTCGGCCTTTCCGAGGCAGGCGCGCAGACCATCCGTCGCGCGCACGCAGTCCAGCCGGTCACCGCTCTCCAGAGCGAGTATTCGCTCTGGTGGCGGGAGCCGGAGGCGGAGATCCTGCCGACGCTCGAGGAGCTCGAGATCGGCTTCGTGCCCTTCAGCCCGCTCGGCAAGGGCTTCCTCACCGGGAAGATCGACGAGGCGACGACCTTCGACAGCACGGACTTCCGCAACACGATTCCCCGCTTCGGCCCAGAGGCGCGCAAGGCGAACCGAGCCTTCGTCGAGCTCCTCGAGCAGGTCGCGGAGCGGAAGGACGTAACGCCCGCCCAGATCGCGCTCGCCTGGGTCCTCGCCCAGAGGCCGTGGATCGTTCCGATTCCCGGCACCACGAAGCTGCACCGCCTCGAGGAGAACATCGCTGCGGCCGACGTCGACCTCACCGACGACGACCTGCAGGAGATCGAGACGGCTGCAGCGCAGATCACGGCGGAAGGCGCGCGCTACGCGGAGGCCCAGCAGCGGATGATCGATCGCTGATCGAGGTGCAGCCAACGTCACCGTCGCGCGACTACCTCACGGACGAGCACTACGCGGCAGCGTCCGCGGTCGAAGCGTGAGTCGAGCGCGACGCACAACCGCAGGAAGGGATTGAAGTACATGTCTGACAAGAAGATTTGGCTCATCACTGGCGCCGGCCGCGGCATGGGCGTCGACATCGCGCAGGCGGCGCTCGCCGCCGGAAACGCGGTCGTCGCCACCGGCCGCAACACCGAAGGGGCCGAGGCCGTCGGCGAGGCGGACGACCTGCTCGTCGTCGAACTCGACATCACGAGCCTCGCGTCGGCGGAGGCGGCGGTGCAGGCCGCCGTCGAGCGCTTCGGCCGCGTCGACGTGCTCGTCAACAACGCCGGCAACTTCTATGCCGGCTTCTTCGAGGAGCTGACGCCGGAGCAGATCGAGCGGCAGCTGACGACGAACCTTGTCGGGCCGATGAACGTCACGCGCGCGGTCCTGCCCGTGATGCGCAAGCAGCGGTCGGGGAACATCGTCACGATCACGTCGACCGCCGGCATCGTGGGGCAGGAGTTCTGCTCGGCCTATGCCGCCTCGAAGTTCGGCCTCGAAGGATGGATGGAGTCGCTGCGGTTCGAGGTCGAGCCGTTCGGCATCCACACGACGATCGTCGAGCCGGGCTTCTTCCGCACCGAGCTGCTCACGAAGGAATCCACCGCCTACGCCGACCTGTCGATCGACGACTACGCCGAGCGCACCGCCCAGACCCGGCCCGCCTGGGAAGCGATGAGCGGCAAGCAGACCAATGATCCCGCCAAGCTCGCGAAGGCCCTGGTCACCCTCGTCGACAAGGAGCAGCCGCCGCTGCGCTGGGTTGCAGGCGCCGACGCGGTCGCAACCGTCGAGCAGAAGGCCAATGAGCTGCTCGCGCAGGTCGGTGCCTACCGCGACCTGTCGTCGTCGCTTGCGGTCGACGAGCCCGAGCTCGCCGATGCCGCGAAGTAGATCGCAGTTCGCCGCGGAGGCTGACCACCCACGAAACGAAAACCCCGCGCAGGCGGGGTTTCCATTCCTTCTCCATAGCGGGGCAGAATCTGAACAGACATCAACGACGGCGTACCGCTTCGTAGAGACGCTGCGCTTCAGCTAATCGTGGTTTGCGGTTCGACGGAGTCGGGCGGGCCGACTCGACCGCGCAGGGAGCAGGGCCCCTGATCTCGACGCTATCCCACGATCCGCATCTCGTAGCGGCTGACCTTGCCGTCGCGAATCGCCAGCTCGATCGGCTAGTTCCGAGTCCGCTTGACTCGGCGGGATGAGATCGAACCGACCTTGGGATTACAAGTCCAGAACGACGCGCTGAAGCGCGCCGAGCAAAGGTGAAAAGTGCTGCAAATCGCACTGGTTCTGGTTGCAACCTAGTGAGGCCAATAGAGCTCTTCAGCGGCAAGCCTGTACGCGCACCTGTACGCGGGTCACGTCCCATAGCGTGGTGTAGGAGCGCGTCGGACGGAGCCGGGTAGTCCGGCCACCGTGGCGCTCAGACTCGTCGGGTCTTCCAGGACGACGACGAGAGGAGTCACCACGATGGCCGAGACGAAGAGGATGACGGCTGAGCAGGTCGTCAGCTACCTGCTCGAAGAGGAGGGGGTCGACTTCCTGCGCGAGTCGCTGATGTGGGTCGTGCAGCAGCTGATGGAGGCGGAGGTGTCCGAGCTGATCGGCGCCGAGCGCGGTGAGCGGAGCGAGGAGCGGCTGACGCACCGCAACGGCTACCGGCCGCGCCGCTGGGACACGCGCGCCGGCGAGCTCGAGCTGGCGATCCCGAAGCTGCGCCGCGGCAGTTACTTCCCGAGCTTCCTGGAGCCGCGCCGGCGATCGGAGCAGGCGCTGGTGGCGGTGGTCCAGCAGGCGTACGTCTGCGGCGTCTCGACGCGTCGCGTCGATCAGCTGGTCGAGTCGCTCGGCCTGCGCATCTCGCGATGCGAGGTCTCGCGCATCTGCGCCGGCCTCGATGAGCAGGTCGAGGCCTTCCGCAGTCGGCCGCTCGAGGGCCGCTACCCGTACCTGTGGCTGGACGCCAAGGTCGAGAAGGTCAGAGACGGCGGCCGCGTCGTCCGCAAGTGCCTGGTGATCGCGCACGGCGTGCACGAGTCAGGTCGACGGGAGGTGATCGGGCTCGACTGCGGCGAGTGCGAGACGGAGGCGTTCTGGCGCGACTTCCTGCGCTCGCTGGTCAAGCGCGGCCTCACCGGCGTGCAGCTCGTCGTCTCCGACGCGCACGAGGGCTTGAAGCAGGCGATCGCCCAGGTGCTCGGCGCGCCCTGGCAGCGCTGCACCGTCCACTTCCTGCGCGAGGCGCTCGGGCACGCCCGCCGCGAGCAGCAGCCGATGCTGGCCGCGCTGATCCGGCCGATCTTCAACGCCGAGACCGGCGAGCAGGCGCGCGAGCTGCTCGGCGACGCGATGGCCGCGCTCGAGCGGCCACTGCCGAAGGTCGCGGCGATGCTCGAGCGGGCCGAGGAGGACCTGCTCGCCTTCTACGCCTTCCCCGCCGACCACTGGCGCAAGCTGCGTAGCACCAACCCGCTCGAGCGGCTCAACCGCGAGATCGGCCGGCGCACCGACGTCGTCGGCATCTTCCCCGACGACGCCTCGCTGATCCGGCTCGCCACCAGCCTCGTGATCGAGCAGAACGACGAGTGGCTCGTCGGGCGCCGCTACCTCAGCCTCGACTCGCTCGCGCCGCTCCTCGAGGAGCGGGGCGAGCAGCAAGACAAAGAGGAGGTGCTCGAGCTCACCGCGACCTGAGCCGCCGACCATGCCGACGAGTTACACCACGTCCTGGGACTTGACTTGTACGCGCAGCACACCTCGTCATGCCGCGCCGTGCGCGATGAGCGCGCCTGTCCGCGATTCCGGGACACGCCGGGTCGCGGGAGCGACGGGACTCGAACCCGCGACCTCCGGCGTGACAGGCCACTTCAGGCATCGCGACGCCCCACTACGACCAGCTTCCAGGAACGGACTGCTCTTGTCGCGCCGTTCTGGCCGCGGTAGGAATGCTATTGCCGGCTTAGCCCTGGAGCGTGAGGGTGGGGTCCCATCCGCCGTCGTCCGCGCTTGCCCGAACAAGGCGCCGCCCAGCGGATCGTTGTCCGCCACGCGGACGAAGAACTGCGGAACGCGGTGGGTGCTGTCGGAGGCAGCCTCCTGGACGGACGCATCCTGCTCCCCCGAGCGGAGCAAGCCGAAGATGTTGGGGTTCGTGTCGTCGCCGTTTTCGACCATCTCGACGCTAGGCCCGCCCAACCCGCAGATGAACCAGATCGATCCGAAGTTTGCGACCTGCTTGCGGCTCAGGTCCAATCCGACGTGAAACATGCGCGAGCCTCCCTTCGTTGCGAGACAACAACGCGCGGAGCATGCCTCCGCGGGAGGCCCTCCTTCATCAGATTGCTTGCCATGGAGGTGCGGGCTGTCTGGGGCTGTCCTGTGCGTCTGTCTTCGACGCCCATGTTCCGCTTGATCTGGCGGAGGCGAAATGACGGAAAGCGACCCGCCGCCGTCGCCCGTGCTGAGCCTGCCGGCGCTCCGTCGATGCCGTCTCTCGAACTGGGCTAGCCGACGGCCTGCTGGCGTTCCGCGGAACCTGCCAGCTCGAGCTCGAGCTCCGGGTGAGCGGACACGCTGACGATTTCTTCGACGGCTGCAAGCGCCTGCCCGTAGAGCTCCTCGGCGCCGCGCAGCTGCTCGCGCAGAAGGCGGAGCACCTGGACAAGCGAGTGCTCGCGATCGTCCGACGCGGCCTCGACGGGCACCAGGGTGGGCTGCTGACTGTTGTCGGGTGGCTCGAGAATGGTGCCGTCATGGGCGAGGATCGCCTGCTGGAGGCGTCGTAGCTGCGGCCCCGGCTCCAACCCGAGCTCCTCACGCAGGACGTGCCGCGCCTCCCGGAACGTCTCGAGAGCGTCCGCCTGGCGTCCGCTCCAGTAGAGCGCCACCATCAACTGACCCCACAACCGTTCGCGGAGCGGATTCTCCTCTACGGCCTCACGCACCGTCGACACCACCTCGTGGTGCCGTCCGAGCGCCAGCGCCGCCTCGATCTGCTCCTCCAGCGCGTCCACGCGGGACGCCTCGAGGCGCGCAGCCTGCGCCCTGAGGGACGTCGTCTGCGGCAGCCCCAGCAGCGCCGGCCCCCGCCAGCGGGCCAGCGCCTCCGAGGCCAACTGCTCAGCAGCCGCCGGGTGCCCTGCGCGCAGCGCTTCCCGCGCCGCCTTCAGCAGTCGCTCGAACTCGATCGCGTCGACGGACGCATCTCGCAGCGCGTACCCATTCGGGAACGCCGCGATCGACTGCCGCCCGAGCTCCGACCGAAGCCGCACCACATGATGGTGAACGGCGTTCCGCGGCTCACACGGCAAGTCCGACTCCCAGAGCTCGTCGATCAACGTCTCCATGGCGACTACCCTGCCTCCGCGAAGCGCGAGCGACGCCAGCAAGGCACCGCCGCTTGGCACCGGGCACCCTCAACTCGCTGCCGCCCAGCTCCACCTTGAACGGGCCGAGCATCTTGACTTCGAGCGTTGCCGGTCCGAGGGACGCGGGGTCGACTGCGGTGAGATGCATGTCAGGCGCCCTCTTCCGCGTACGCGAACGGGTGGTGGAAGACGTCGAGCGCATTTGCGGGCGTCGCGGCGATCGGGGTGGTCCGCCCCGAACGGCGGTCGGTGACCTCCACCCAGAGCCGACCGGTGCGCGTGCCCCAGAAGAGCGCGACGTCGAGGTCGTTCGAGTGCCGGTCGGCCAGCTCGACGATGGGTGAACGAGCGGGATCGTGCAAGCTCGGGCGGCTTCGGATCGGCTGCGGCCGTCGGCTCCCTGACGATTGCGGTTTCGTGCCTGTTGCAGGTCATGGCACGAGGCTAGAGCCGCGGCGGCCCCACCCGCATCCCGGAAACGCATGGTCCCTCACATAGTGCTGAGGGCGGGAGCCCGGTGAAGCTGCGCGCGGGAGTGCACGCCGAGCTTCCGGAACACCTTCTTCAAGTGGTAGTCGACCGTGCTGGCGCTGATGTAGAGCTGGCTTGCGATCTCGGCGTTCGACAGACCTTCGCTCGCCAGCGCCGCGATCCGTGCCTCCTGCGGTGTCAGCTCGTCGAGTGTGGCGTCGCGGCGGCTGTGTGCAGTGACACCTGTCGCCGCCAGCTCGTGTCGAGCTCGCTGGGCGAACGACCTGGCCCCGAGCTCGTCGCAGAGCTCGTGTGCCCGCTCCAGCTGTCGGCGGGCGTCGGTGCGGCGACGCCTCCGCCGCAGCCACTCGCCGTACACGAGGTGGGCGCGCGCGAGTGGGAGCGGGACGTCGGCGCGGTCGAGCCGTTCGATGGCCTCGAGATAGAGGCGTTCTGCCTCGTCACCGTCGCTGAGGAGCGCGCGGCAGCGCGCCTGGATGCCGAGGCCCCAGTCCTTGCCGGCGAGCTGGGTGCGGGCCTCGAGGTCGTCGAGGCTCTCTCTCGCCAGGTCGGTCTCGCCGCACCGGGCCGCCGCCTCGACGAGCTCGGCCAGCGCGAATCCGTTTCGCATCTCCTCACACGAGCGCTTCGCCGCGGCCAGCGCTTCCGGGAATCGTCCCAGACCGTTGTAGAGCACGGAGAGCGAGAAGTCGAGCGTCACGATGGAACCGGTGCCATCGGGAGGAACCTGCTCCCGAAGGTCGGCGATGTGACGGAGCGCGGTCTCCTCGTCGTCACGCACGGACCGCCAGCGTCCCGACGTCCTGGAGGCCCGAGCGGCAGGCCGGCCGCATGCTTGAGAGCATTTTCCTCGGCGAGGGCTGCGGTCGCTTCCGCGATCCGCCCCTGGTCCATGCAGATGGTCCCATACGCGTAGAGAGCCTCCTCGAGCAGCGCCACGGCGCCCGAGCTGCGTGCGATCGCGAGGGCGCGCGCGCTCAGAGTACGGCTCGCTGCAGCATCCCAGAGGATCCGGGCCGTGCGGGCGGCGATCCCGCCGATCTCGGTGACGGTGTCGCCCTGGCCCGGTGCAGCGGCGACATACCGTGCGACGGCTTCCACGAGACGTCGGTGCCGTGCGGAAACCCGTTGGAGAACAGGATCCCGTAGCCGTGGAGGATCAGCTGGCGCGCTGTCGGCGGCTCCGAGAGCGGAAGCTCGGCGAGCACCCGCCCGATCACCTCGGTCTTGGGGCCGCCACCACGATGGAGGGCCGTCGCCAGAGCCTCGACGCAGGTCTCCGAGGCAGCCTCCGGGTCGAGCGGCGCGAGCATCTCCGCGGCCTTGATGAGCTCGAGCGCCCCCTCGTTCGTGGTCCGTGCGAAGCACGAGCACCTGCGCACGAAGTCGCTCGGCCTGCGCCCGCTGCAACGCATCGAGCGGCCCCAGCTCGGCGGTCGCGATCAGCTCCAGCGCGGATTCGGTAGCGGCCGCGGCGCGCATCGCGTGCGCAGCGGCCAGCGCTCGCCGCGAGCGAAGCACCGGATCGACGGTCAGCTCGACGGATCGCTCGAGGAAGGCCGCTGCAGCTGCCGCGCCGCCGCGGGTGCGCGCCCGGTCGGCCGAACGCTCGAGCTCCGCCGCGACGCGCTCGTCCGGCCCCTCGACAGCCTCGGCGCGGTGCCAGGCCTGCCGGTCGGGGTCGAGCGTCGGATCGGTCGCCTCGGCGAGCGCTGCATGCACCTGACGCCGCTCCTCTGCCGACGCGGCGCTGTACGCGGCGGCGCGAACGAGCGGGTGGAAGAAGCGGACGCGGGAGCCGATCCGGACGAGGCCGGCGTTCTCGGCAGGCTTTGTCGCACCGGGTCCGATGCCGAGGAGCTCGCAGGCCCGCCAGAGCAGGGCCGCGTCACCGACCGGCTCGGCCGCGCCCACCAGGAGGAGCATGCGCGTGTCGGCCGGCAGGTCCTCGAGGCGGCGGCGGAAGCTCTTCTCGATCCGACCCGGCAGACCCAGCTTCTCGAGCAGGCCGAAAGCCGCCTGCCAGCTCACGAGGCGTCAGGCCCTGCGGGAGCTCGATCAGCGCGAGTGGGTTTCCTTCCGTCTCGGCGATGATTCGCTCCATCACCTGTTCGTCGACGCGGCCCGGCAGCGCGCTCGCGAGCAGCGCCCGGGCGTCAGCCTCGGCGAGCCCTTCGACGTGCAGCTCGCCGATGCCGCTGAGCTCCTTCAGCTCGGCCGGATCCCGGCCCGCCAGAAGGAGTGCGACCGCGTCCGCGTCGAGCCGGCGGGCGACGACCCCGAGCGCCTGCGCGGAGGCGCGGTCGAGCCACTGCACGTCGTCGACGACGCCCAGCAGCGGCTTCGTCGACCCGGCGGCCGAGAGCAGGCTGAGCGCACCGAGACCCACGAACAGCGGATCGGGCGGCGCGCCGCCCCCGAGGCCGAACGCCGTCTCGAGCGCCGCACGCTGCGGCTCGGGCAACGCGGGGAGCCCGTCGAGCAGCGGCGCACAGAGTTGTTGCAGCCCCGAGAACGCCAACTCCATCTCCGACTCGACGCCCGCCGCCCGGACGACCTGGAAATCGTCCGCCGACTGCGTTGCGTACTCGAGCAGCGCCGACTTGCCGATCCCGGCCGGGCCGCCGACGAGCAGCGCACCGCCCCTACCGTGACGCGCACCCTCGAGGACCGACGTCGATGGCAGCGCATTCGCTGTCACGACCGAGAAGGGCCACGTGCGAGACGATACGCCTCCGGGCGTATCGGGCCCAAACCGTTGTCAGCTCCTGCTGCCAGGCTCGAAGCGGGGCTTCGACCGCAGGCGGCAGCGGCGTGGCAATGCGCGTGCGCATCCTCTCCTCATGGACGAGCCCACGCAACCCGCGGTTATCGTCGCTCTGCCGTTACGAGTTGAAGGGAGTTGACATGAAGAGAACGCTGGTTCTTACGTCTCCTCACCTGATGGGCGAGGATGTGAAATACGCGCAGAAGCTACTCGAGACTCGAGGCGGGTATTACACAGCCGCACTCGACGGCGAATTTGGACCGCTGTCAGCGCAGGCGTCATACCGGGCGCAGTACTGGCTCGGCTATGCGAACCCCTCGCAGTCGTTCGGCACCAATCTGGAGAAGTTCCTCCTGGGAGAGGCGCAGCCCTCTCCGGAAGCGAAGAAGCGAATTGCTCAACGGAAGAAGCAGGCCGAGCTAGAGCCGCTCCGCGAAAGGGCACTAACGCAGATGGAGACGTTCGTCGGAATCTGCGAACAGCCAGCAGGATCGAACCACGTGCCGGAGATCAACGGCTGGTGGGGCCACGGCGATGTCGCTTGGTGCGCGCGCTGCGTCTCCAAGGCGTACGTCTCTGCTGGATCAAAGGCGTTTGTTCGTGGTCGCAACTATGAGTATGTCCCCACACTTGTTGGAGATGCTCGCGCCGGTCGCAATGGGCTTACCGTGACGCTGGAACCGAAGCCGGGTGATCTGGTCTGCTTCGACTGGGATGGCTCGAACTTCTGCACAGGCGACAACCACGTAGGCATGTTCAAAGCGGGCTCCAAGGCGGGCTTTAGGACGATCGAAGGCAATGTCGACTCACGCTGTGACTACCACGACCGCACTTCAGGTTCTGCGCCCCATGTTCTCTTCGTTCATGTAGGCAAGTAACCAGCGCCACCCGCAAACGCCGATCGAACGACCCGTGCTGGACAACTCGAGTTGACCCTGTCTCGTTGACACCGCGGAGTGCGCCGGTTGCAGTGGAGTCGCGTTTCTTGGTTCAGGCGACCGCTGCAGTGGTGTCGGGTTGCGGCTGCTCCGGTCGACGAGGTCATCTGCCGTCGGCGCGCCGGGAGCGCTGCGCTTCTGGGCGCCGTCATGGCCGGCGATGCCGGCACGCTGCATCAGCATCGCAAACGCGTTGTGACCGACCGTGATCCCGCGGCCGAGAGCGAGCTCGGTGTGCACTCGCTTCGCGCCGTAGTTGCCATACGACGCTGTATGGACCTCGCGCATCAGGTCGGTCGGCCACGCATGCCGCACCGGACCTTACGGAACCGGGGGCACAGCACCAGGTACGTCTGGTGTCACCACCGCACCGCTACGAAAGATTGCCCCGACCCCGTGCTTGGCCGTAGGTGGCGGTGACGAGAACCGTCTGTTACGCTCACCGCAGGAGGGTCCTATGTCTCGCCCATGGGCAGCTGGCGTTCGATCTAGCGGATGGGCAAGTCCTTGGACCAGTAGAGACGGTGCAGCTCCTTGAGCGCTGCGGAGTGAAGTCTCGGCATGGTGTTCACGGCACACTCGGGGACGCAATCGGCAAATGAATTAGTGCGTTTGCTTCCGGGACTTGCGTCACTCCAGGCCGAGTCTCTGGGTGACCCGGGAATACGCATCGCCGTACTCGACGGGCCCGTCGACCTTTCGCATCCATGCTTCAGGGAAGCCAATATCACCCGCCTGAATACCTTGGTCAGGGACGCAGCCTCCTCTGGACCGATGGCGTCCCACGGGACTCACGTGTCCAGCCTGATCTTCGGACAGCCAGGCACTTCTGTCTGCGGGGTCGCCCCCCGATGCCGGGGTCTCATTCTCCCCGTATTTGAGGACTACCAGGAGGGTTACCTCTCCCAACTGGACCTTGCCAGGGCTATCGAGCGAGCAGTGGAGGAAGGCGCACACCTCATCAACGTCAGCGGCGGTGAGCGGTCTCCGCGGGGTCAGGCGGATGAGATCTTGGCCCGCGCGGTTCGACTCTGCGAAAGAAACAATGTTCTACTTGTCGCCGCGGTCGGAAATGACGGTTGCGAGTGCCTCCATGTTCCTGCTGCTCTGCCAGGGGTGCTTGCTGTCGGCGCGATGGACGCCAACGGGCAGCCCTTGGATACGAGTAACTGGGGACAGTCCTATGGAAAGAACGGGGTGCTTGCCCCCGGCCAGAATATCCGGGGGGCGGCTCCTGGCGGCGGCACGACTCTTCTCACCGGCAGTAGTTTCGCCTCGGCCATCGTCTGCGGCGTCGCAGCTTTGCTTCTGAGCATTCAGCGGCTGAAGGGAGAAGAGCCGGATCCTCGCGCAGTTCGCGAAGCCCTCCTCAAGAGTGCTGTGCCGTGTGACCCGCGCAAGACTCCCGAGTATCCACGTTGTCTGGCCGGCACTCTCAACATCCCTGGGGCCCACTCCCGTATTCAGAACGGAGGAAAGACAACGATGTCCAA
This sequence comes from uncultured Actinomycetes bacterium, assembly GCA_963704025.1. GTDB lineage: Bacteria > Actinomycetota > Thermoleophilia > Gaiellales > Gaiellaceae > CAVPGP01. The sequence goes on from CAVPGP010000002.1 coordinate 903,484, forward strand.
TTCTCGTGAAACTGTGGCGGCCGCTCCGCAAGCGAGCGATGCTGGGTCGCCTCGCGCTCGGCGCCGCAGGCGGCGAGCAGGTACGCGAGCAGCGGCTGAGCACCCAGCCGGCAACGGCGTCGCCCCGTCCGCATTCTGCAGTTGCGGCGACGGCACTAATGGCAAGAAGCAATACGTTTTTGCCATCGGGCTCGTCAGCTTCGATTTCGGGACCCTGGCGCGGCGGGACTCCTTCGAGCAACTCATGACCGACCAGTTCGGCCCGACCGCAAATCCGTACAACCCGTTGCAGTTATGCGACTACCTGGACGCGAATCGCGCCGAATCGACCAAGTTGATCTGGACGCTCAACCTCGAGCTGAGCCCAATCTACGCGATCGAGGCCGAGCTGGCTTATGCAGAGGATATCTACTCATTTCTTCGCTCCGCGCTGCGAGGGGAATCGCTCGCTCCCGACGACCCGCAGTATGCGGAGAAACATGTCTCGAGGGTGTCGGTACCAGGTGTCCTGACGAATAGGACAGCACGACTGTTTTCGGGACAAGTGGTGCCGATCGTTGTCGCGCAGCCTCGTGGGCTGTTCGCATGGAACACTCAGCAACTGACCGACGCAGTGATCGAGGCGATCAAGGCCAAACAAGCCTCCCAGAAGCCGCCCCAGAAGCTATCGGCGGAAGATGAGCGGAATGCGCGGATCTTCGTCCACAACTTCCTGGAGAAGCTGTACCACCAGTTCCGAAACCTCGGGCAGACGTCCCCGGACCGGGCGCTGAACTTCAGCGCGACGAATGCGTTTCAAGCGGCGGACACCATTGTGTCGGCGATCGACCCTGTGACGGCGGGCTTGATCCCGGCACCAAAGGACCGCAAGGGCTTCTACACGCTAGACACGGTGTCCGTGTCGAAGAGCCCCCACTGCCGCTTTGACTCGGACTGCTGGGACGTGCAGTTGGTGTTCTTCGATCCGGTGAATGTCCTTCAGGCCAGACTTGTCTTTCAGTTCACGCTGGACGTCAGCGATGAGATGCCTGTGACTCTCGGCCCAATTCACCAGTGGACGCAGGCAGGAGCCCCGTCGTCGGCATAGCGTCAAGTCAGGTCGGTATAGCGTCAAGTCAGACGGGGTTACAGGAAAGGAGACTGAAATGAGATTACCGGTGCAGAGTCCTCCGATCCAAAGGGACCTGCTCATGAGCGGATCTCACCGGGACCGGGCTGGCATCCAGGCGGCGCAGGGGCCTGGGCCCGGCGGGATCTTTGGGCCCTTTGGGCCCTTTGGGCCTGGGCCTGGCCCGGGTGGACCGGGCGGGCCCTTTGGGTTTTTCGCCCCACAACCCCCACACATAACCTACGAGATCAACACCTGGTTGCAGGCCGTCCCACTCGACTCTGGCAGTGCCGGTTGTTCCCGTCTTCTGACGGCACACACCCACCGAGTCGGCTGATTACAAAGACAGAAAGGAGAGCGAACGATGAAGAGCCAAACGAACCCAGTAACATCCCTCATGCCGCGCTTGCCCGTGCAGGTGTCTCCGGTAGATCGAACCCTCGCGGCCTCGGCCAGGCTGGCGGTCGATGGGGGTGTAGTGGCTAGCCAAAACGCACAGCAAATTACGAAGATGGTGGCTAACCTATAGACGTATCTGTCTGTAACGGGTAGGCGGAACAAGCGGTGATTCAGGCCGGTAGCTCCGTGCCCAACTCGCTATCTTTCTGCGGCTAGGTCTGAGGGGCGACGGCCATGGCCTACCGCCAGACAGGCGAGTAGACGAAGGAGGAGATCCAGACTGGCAGGATGGGCCGACCGTAGGCTCTGCGGCTGCCGCGACTGCCGGGGCGCTTGGCGCCACTGCCACGACGGCACTCAGCGCACAACCGGTCGACGACCGTCTCCAGGTCCTCGACCGGCTTCCAGGCTCGGGAGAATTCATCCTCGCCTCGAGAGCGTCCCGCTATCGCCTCCACCTCCGGTCGCGCTCGATCGTGCGCCACGCGAGCAGGCGCTTGGCGAGGCCCGCGCGCACCATCCAGAGCCCAGCGCCCATCGAGACGAGCGCGGGGAGGAGAAACGAGTCGTGTACTTGCATCATCCGCTCCTCGCGCTCGTCAGCCGTGTGTCACCGGCTTGGCCGTCGCCCGCGGCTCCAGACGGCTTTCCAACTCGCCGGCCGCGCGGCGGAGCTCGATCGCGCACGCGATCTTCACCGTGCCGGTCACGATCGCGAACGCCGCGACCAGCGCCACGAGTGCAAGCGCACCTGCGCCGGGGCTCACGAACATGATCACCCCCGAACGCGGCTGAGACGAGCCCCCACAGCATCAGCAGGAGCGACCGGCCGCCGCTGAGCGGCAGTACGACCGCGCCGAGCACAAGCTCGAGCACGCCGGAGGCGACGGCCCACGCAGCGATCGCGAACAGCAGCGCGCGCGGACAGGTCGGGCCAGACGAGAACGACGACGCCGACGGCGATCGCAAGCACGCCGTCGACGCCGAGCCACGCCCCTTGGCCGCGGGGAATCGGCGCGTTGAACGCTCCGTACAGCGCCGTCAGTCCGGCGGCGAGCGCGAACACGGCGAACAGGGTGATCAGCGTCGTGAGCCCGATTCCGGGCCAGACGAGCGCGACGACGCCGAAGGCGATCGCGAGCAGACCGCCCAGCTGGAGCCGCCGCTGACCTTCCGCACCCGACCGCGCGCATTGAAGGTCCGGATAGCCCGGGCACCCCGGCGCCTCGCCGTCGGCGATGGAGCCCGACGGCACGGGGGACGGGCTCCGGGCGCTCGCGGCAATCGCCGTCGGCCGTATGCCGTTTGGCCAATTGGCGACGTGTGTCCCAAATAGTCCCGGTTTGCACAGTCGAGATCTCTCCGAGCGGTGGGGAAGTGCGCGAACGCGCTCGACCTTGCCGTCGGTGCGCGGTCGGTAGGGCTTCGTCTCGAGGTGAAGATGTGCCGATTGACGCATTCGAGCAGCCGCGATATACCTGGGCCTCACGCCGACGTCGGGAGGTCTCATCTCCTCGCTTGCCGTTGCCCAGCGCAGCCTCGGACGCACGTTGCCACCATGGTGGGTATTCCTGATCACGAGTATCGGCTGGATGCTCGTCGCGCTGATCGTGCTCCGCTTCGACTACACGTCGGTGTCCGCGATCGCGATCCTCTTCGGCATCGTCGCAATCGCAGCCGGCGTGCTCGAGATCGGCGTGACGATCCTCGCCAACGGCTGGTGGAAGCTGCTCCACGGACTCATGGCGCTCGTCTTCATCGTCGTCGGAATCGTGGCGTTCATCCACCCCGGGAACACCTTCCTGGCGCTCGCTGCGGTGTTCAGCTTCTTCCTGATCTTCGCCGGGACGTTCGACATCATCATCTCGATCTCCATCCGGCGCGAGATCGAAGTGTGGTGGTTACAGCTGATCGGAGGCATCGTCGAGCTTCTGCTCGGCTTCTGGGCGGCCGGTTACTACGGACGCAGCGCCGTCCTCCTCGTCGCATGGGTGGCCGCGATCGCCATCATCCGCGGTGTCAGGGACATCGTGCTTGCCTTTCGTGTGCGCGAGTTCCAACACGCGTGAGCGCGTCCAGCTCACGCCCGTCCCTGCCTCGGCCGGCCTCATCGTGGAGATTCGCGCTTTCCAGGGCGGCGGGGACGAGACGCTCCGGTCGTTGCGTAGGATCGCTTCAGTGTCGTTCTTCTGCGGTGTCATTCACCATCATCCCGAGAGTCCGTTTGCGAAGGCGGGATGGAACTGGCCGCTGAGCCCAGTCGATTTTCGCGAACGCAGCTTTCACGCGTATACACCGGTCCTCTTGGGTCGCTGGACACTCGACGTGCCCTACGTCGAGATCGATGAGGCGGTCCTTCGCCGGCATCGCTGGGGCGGAAGGATTCGGCTCCATCGGAAAGACGGCGATGTGACCCTCACGACCATGGGTCGGAACTACGTGAGGATCGTGAACTTCCTGCGAGAAAACGGCGTCCGCGTTACCGACTAGGAGAATCGGGACGCGAAAGCCGTCTAACGCAGCCTGAAGGACGCCTCTTCGCTGAGCCCTAGGTTGGCGCGTCGGCGCTACGAGCCTCGATAGCGGCGCAGTCCTGGCGATCCAGCCGGGCGGAACCGCGCACGTGCAGCGCCTCGCTCATGCTGGTGGGCTCCTCACTGATTCTGGTCCAGCATGAGCGCTGGCAGGTGTCGGAGTCCTTGACGGCCTTTCGAATGGGCCCTTCACGGCCTCGAGGCTGCTGACGGTCGCCTTCGCATCGGCCACGGGCTTGGTCAGCTGCGCGGCGATCGGGACGACGACGGTTGCGACGTTTGCAGCGCCGGTTCCGAACGACTTGATCTGGGTGATGCCCGCCTCGATCGTGCTGATGACCGACTGCGGGCTCGTCACGAACTCGTCGACGTTCTGCTTCGCTTCGCTGGCGCCCTCGACGTCAGGAACCGGAAGCGCCTGGATCTCACTCGAGAGACTGGCCGTCGCCGCCTTTGCCTGCTCCAACTTCGTCAGCGCCACCTGCTTCGGGCTGCCCGCATTCAGGGTCGCGACGATGTTCGTCACCTCTTGCTCCCAGACCGAGATGCTCGTGCAGAGGCTGTCCGCATATTGGTCTGCCTGCTTCTGACTCTCACTCTTGCCGCAGGCGCGATTGTCCAACCGGCGCCGCTCGCCATCTGTGACCCTTCGGTGCGTTTCCTCTCGGTCGGCGAGTGCCCTGGGACGGATGCGTGATCCGGAGGCCATCGGCTCAAACAGCACACTCGCACATGCAAAGAAACCGCTGCAGAGAACGAATCAGCCGACTCTTTGGGTCTTCGCGGGTTCGTTCGTAAAGAACGCGGAGGACGTCGAGGAAGTTCGAGCCGGGGCTGATCTCGTGCTGTGAATTGGTGGGAGTGGCTCCTCGTCGCCCTCGCATCGACTCTGATCGTCTATGCCGGGTTCGTCGCCTGGTTGATCGTCGCGGGTCGCCGCGAGGAGGCGCGAGCGCTCGCGACGCTCATACCGGACTGCATCGTGCTCGTAGGCAGATTGGTGCGTGACCGCGCGCGCCCCGCCGACGGAAGGTGCTCCTGTTCGCGCTTGTCGGCCACCTCGCGCTTTTCAGTTCGACCTCGTCCCGGACTTCATTCCGGTCGCCGGGCAACTTGACGACGTCATCGTTGTTGCTCTCGTGCTTCGCAGCCCTCTTGGCGCCGGGGGCGAGCCGGTCATTCGAGGAGCTATGGCCGGGGCCGGAACGGACAGTCGGAATGATTTTGCGCCTTGCCCGGCGCTGGCTGCGGAAACCGTGTGGGCTCGCCCTTGTCGTCGCGCAGCGAGCCGCGCACGGTAGATGCGGTCGTGCGTGCTGGTCAGTTTAGTGCGCGGCCCGCGTCATACGGCGGCAGCCATGACGTCCGCCTTCCTTCGCGCCAACACGGCATCGAGCACCGCGTACTGAGCCTCCTCGATCGCAGCCGACGCGAAGTCGATGGCGTCGTTGGCGTCTGCCTCCGCCCACTCTGCGTCATGCTCGGCGACCTTGGCGTCGAGGGCGTCCTTCTTGGCGTCCATTCGCTCGCGAATCCGCTTGACGTGCTCGTCCCAATCGCTTTGGACCTCGTGCCACTGACGCTCGGCGCTGTCGGAAACCTCTTCCGACTTGGCACGCGACACCGCAGCGCGCTCGTCGGCCTTCTTGCGCGCGTCGTCGACCATGGCCTTCAGCTCCGCCTCATCCTTTGCGGCAGCTGCCCTAATGCTCTGGTCGGCCTTGTCGACCTTTTCCCTGAGCTTGGCGAAATCGTCTGGAAGAGACATTCTCGCGGCCTCCTTTGGCTCGTCGATTCGCTTAACGTCTCCGACTTCCACATCCCACGTTCCGAATCAGGCATCTAAGGGAGCGGCGAGCGCGACGCTCTGCTTCGCGTTCGTCGTCGAGGAGCATAGCGCCGTGGGCAACGCTTCGCACAGCGAGGACGATGGTCACGGGTCCGTCGTTCATGAGCGAGACCTCCTGCGCGCACCGAAACGCCGGTCTGGACGCGAAGGTCAGTGCCGTTGGTCTTACGGCTGACTCTATTCCCGGAGCCGCCTTGCCAGACCTGCGCGTGGAAGATGTTCGCGCGCCAGCTACACAATCCGCTCCTACTCGTCCTCCTCGTCACCGCCGCCGTCCTGCGTGCCGTCGGCGATCTGACCGGCGCTCACTATCGGGGCGATCATGGCGATGAGCGTCGGCTTGAGCTTCTTCTGGTCCACACTGCTCGCTAGCGCTAGCTGCGGTGAGGAGGCAGAGACATGACAGAAACCAGGCGAACCACTATCGAAGAGGCTCGACGTGTCGGCGATGCGATCGGGGTTGACTGGCAGCGCTTCGACTTGGAACAGCTCCGCCTCGGCATGGACGTCGAGTTCGAGCACGGGTCGTATGATCCGCAGACGGACGTCACCGGCGACGACCCGATCATGACCGGAAAGATCGCGCTTGCCCACATGAAGGAGTTTCCCGACTATTACGAGCGGATGGAGGCGGAAGCCGAACGCGAATGGGCCGCGAAGAGATCCTGACGGTGCGACGTCCCTGACGGACTCGAACCGTCCACCGTTCAGAAGCCGCGCGTGGCCACGCTGCGCGCCACTCGCCTGATTCGACTACGAGTCTCGTGAGTCGATGCCGTCCAGTCGATGTCGGGCCGAGGGGTTGGCGACCCCTTTCGGTCACGGTCCGGTCGAATGACACGGCGGCTCGTCGTGGGGAGCCGGACAGGTCGGGAGTCCGCAGTGAGCCTCTTTGGGATCGGCCGGCAGGCTCGTTCCGCCTGAGAGACTCGACAAAGGGGTCCCGAGCCCACGCTGAAAGGAGACTCGATGTCAATCCAAGACAGATCGCAGACCGCGGCCGGTCCGGCGTCCAACGGCGGGTCCAACGGCAAGACGCTGGGCCAACGGCTGCACCGCTTCCTCAGTCCCGTCCCCAGGCTGGGGCCACCGATCAATCCGGCTCTTCTAGAGCGCGAGCGGGAGCGCGCGGTTGCGAGGCAGAACCGGCTCGCGGACAAGATCACTGTCTTCTCCGGGTCGATGCTCTTCGTCTACATCCACGTCATCTGGTTCGGCTGTTGGATCGCCTTCGGCGTGGAGGACTATCCCTACGGCCTCCTGACGATGATCGTCTCACTCGAAGCAATCTTCCTCTCGACCTTCGTATTGATCTCTCAGAATCGCGCCGACGCCAGGCGCCAGGTGATCGCCGATCAGCAGTGGAAGACGGTTCAGGAAGAGGACAAGCAGAACGTCGAACTGCTCGACCTCTCGCGGCAGATCCTGGCGCTGACCAAGGAGGTCCACTTCGTCACACGCTCCCTCGCGGATCCCAGCGACGGCCCCAGCCGGTAGTGGGACTCGGATCGATCCGGTAACTGAGATCTCCCAACGCCACTCGGGACAGCGCGGGCGTCCTCCAACAGCCGGTCGTGGTGAGGCTGCCGTTCGCGCCCGTCTACTTCTTTCCCGCCGAGCGCGCGACGTAGGTCGCGATGCGCTGCCAACGGCGTGCATGCCCTGATGGCAGCGGGGAGCCAGGGCGTGGGCATCGGTTTGGCAGCGACCTGAGTGAGAGTGCCGTCGACAGTGGTATTCGAGCGAAGGGAGGAGTAATGGCTGAGGAGAACGTGGTGGTCGTTCGGTTCACGGAGCCGAGCAAGGCCTACCAGGCGTTGAGCGTGCTGAAGGAGTGCGACGCCGACGGTCGCATCGGGCTGGAGTCCGCGGCGGTCGTGGAGCGCACGCCGACTGGCGAGCTGCGCATCCCGGAGAGCGCTGACAACGTCGGCCTCGTCGGCACGGCGAGCGGCTCGCTGATCGGGATGCTCATCGGCGTCCTCGGCGGGCCGGTTGGTGTTCTGCTCGGCTGGGGCGCCGGCGCCATGATGGGCGCGGTCGTCTCGTCGCCGTAGACGACCTCCTCGGCCGCGCGACCACCGGTCGCGACCTGGATGTGGGCGAGCAGGCTCTGTTTGTCGTAGTTGAAGCGGTCGCTGCCGGGCGCCGAGATGGTGACGCCGAGGCTCATGGTGCGCGGGATGATCGAGATCTTCCGGACGGGGTCGGCGCCCGGAGTGAGCATCCCGACCAGCGCGTGGCCTGCCTCGTGGTAGGCGGTGCGGCGCTTGTCGGCCGGGGTGAGCAGCAGCTTGCGTGCGGTTCCGAGCTCGATCTTCTCGAGCGTGTCCGTGAAGTCGCCCATCGTCACGTGCTCGTGCGCGCGGCGCGCCGCGAGGAGCGCCGCCTCGTTGGCGAGGATGGCGAGGTCTGCGCCGACCATGCCGGCCGTCGTCGCCGCGAGCGCGTCCAGGTCGACGTCCTGGGCGAGTGGCACGTCCCGCGTGTGGACGCGCAGGATCTGCGCGCGGCCGTCCTTGTCCGGTGCCTGGACCGGCACGCGGAGGTCGAAGCGTCCCGGCCGCAGCAGCGCCGAGTCGAGCACGTCGGGGCGGTTCGTGGCGGCGAGAACGATGACGCCGGTAGAGGCGTCGAAGCCGTCCATCTCGGTCAGGATCTGGTTGAGCGTCTGCTCGCGCTCGTCGTTGGCTCCGCTGTACGCTCCCGAGCTGCGCGAGCAGCCGATCGCGTCGATCTCGTCGATGAAGATGATCGACGGGGCGGCCGCCTTCGCCTGGGCGAAGAGGTCGCGCACGCGCGAGGCGCCGACCCCGACGATCATCTCGACGAACTCGGACGCCGACATGGAGAAGAACGGGACGCCTGCCTCGCCAGCGACCGCGCGCGCGAGCAGCGTCTTGCCGGTGCCCGGGGAGCCGGTTAGCAGCACGCCGCGCGGGATGTGGGCGCCGAGCTTGCGGTACTTGTCCGGGTCGCGGAGGAAGTCGACGACCTCGGCCAGTTCCTCCTTGGCCTCGTCGATGCCGGCGACGTCGGCGAAGGTGACCCGCTCCTTCGTCGGCTCGTACTTCCTCGCCTTCGTCTTTCCGAAGGAGAACATGCTGCTGCTGCCCGACTGCCTCATGACCCAGTACCAGAGCGCGAAGAACAGGATCGTGGGGCCGAAACCCGCGAGCAGCGTCTCCCACCACGGCGTCGCCGGCGGCGCCTTCGCCGTCACGACGACACCCTTCCTCTGCAGCAGCGTGTCGAGCGCCTTTGTGTCGGCGAAGTCCGGTACCCGAGTCGAGAACTCGATCGCCGGCCGCGCGTTCTTCGCGCGCGCGGGGTAGCGAATCGCGCGCTTGAGCGTCCCCTGGATCGCGGCGTCCTGCGCCGTAATCGTCGAGACGTTGCCGGAGTGCACCTGCGCGAGAAAGGTCGGCGAATACGGGATCGCGACGCGCTGCCGCGCAGCTGCCCCGTAGAACAGGAGCACGAATGTCCAGTTGATGGCCAGCAGCAGCAGAAAGGCGCCGATCTCGCGCCGGCCGATCCGAGGCTTCGTGTTCGAGTTGTCGTCGGTCTCGGACGGGTTCATTGAATTCTCTCCTTCTCTGTCGGGTCGACGGGAGCCTCCGTCGGGGCGATGCCAACGCAGTGCCAACGCCGGGGCGCTGGATGCCGGCGTCCGAGCGTGCGAGACTCCTCCGAGGAGGCAAGAGCCGCGTATGCAGGAGCTGCTTGAGATCCGGCTTCTCGGCCCGTTCGAGGTTCTCGCCCACGGGAGGTTCGCGGACGTGGGTGGTTCGAAGCGTCAAGCCTTGCTGGCGATGCTTGCGCTCCGGCAGGGCCGGGTGGTCGACGTCGACGCGCTCGTCGACGGCCTGTGGGGGGAGGAGCTCCCGGCCGCTCGGCGGAACGCGCTCCATCATCACATCGCCCGCCTCCGCGCCGCGCTCGGAGAGGAGTCGGTCGTCGGCTTTCCCGACGGGTACGCGCTGAAGGGCGCGCGTGTGGATGCGGTCCGGTTCGAGGAGCTGCTCGCGGAGACGCGCTCCGCGCTGCGGGACGGCGACGCCCCTGCCGCGGCGGACGCGGCCGCGTCGGCGCTGGCCCTCTGGCGTGGGCCGGCGCTGCAGGGTCTGACCGGCACGGCGTGGTTCACCGCCGAGGCACGCCGGCTCGAGACGCTGCATGTCGACGCGCTCGAGGAGGACTTCGAGGTCAGGCTCGCGCTCGGCGAGCATCGCGAGCTCACGCCGGCGCTCCGTTCGGCGCTCGCGGACAACCCCTTCCGCGAGCGGCTCTGGGGGCAGCTGATGCTGGCGCTCTACCGCAGCGGCCGCCAGGCCGACGCGCTCGAGACGTTCCAGGAGGCCCGGCGCGTGCTCGCCGACGAGTTGGGGCTCGAGCCGGGGCCGGAGCTTCGGCGGCTCCAGGAGGCGATCCTCGCGCACGACCCCGCGATCGCCGCCGTCCCTGTCGACCGGAGGCGCCGCGGCAATCTCCCCGCGCCTTCGACGTCGTTCGTCGGCCGCGAGGACGAGCTCGCCCAGGTCGCGGGCGCTCTGCACGAGCACCGCCTCGTGACGCTCACCGGTCCGCCCGGCGTCGGCAAGAGCCGGCTCGCCGTCGAGGCCGCGCGTTCCCTTGAGGGCGAATTCCCGGACGGCATCTGGCTCGTCGACTTCGCGCGGGCTGGCGGCGCGGACGATGCCGTCCGCCTCCTCGCACACGCCGTCGACGTTCGCGGCTCCGATCCGCTGGCGCGCGTGACTTCACGGCTTGGCCACGCTACGGCTCTCCTCGTTCTCGACGCGTGCGAGCACGTGCTCGACGAGGCGGCGCGGATCGCGTCGACCGTCCTCGCGGAGTGTCCCCAGGCCCGGATCCTGGCGACGAGCCGCGAGGCGCTCCACGTCGCGAGCGAGGTGAGACTCCCCGTGGCGCCGCTCGAGGCCGCGGCCGTCGAGCTCTTCCTCGAGCGTGCGCGCGCGGCACGACCCGGATTCGAGCCGGACGCCGAGGCGGTCGCCCTCGCCGCCGAGATCGTCCGGCGCGTCGACGGGTTGCCGCTCGCGATCGAGCTCGCGGCTGCGCGCGTGAACGTGCTCGGGCTCGGGGAGCTCGTTTCCATCCTCGAGCGGCGCGCAGCGCTCCTGCGTGACAGCCCGGCCTCCGACCCGGCCCGCACCGCGTTGCAGGGGCTCGTCGAATGGAGCTACGACCTTCTCACGGGGACGAGAAGACGCTGCTGCAGCAGCTGGCCGTCCACCGCGCTCCGGTCGAATTGCGGATCGAGCAGCTCGCCGACCTCTGCTACATCGCAACGGAAGAGTTCGATCTCGACCCGGCGCTCATGGCCGGGGAACGCGCGGTCTCGCTCGCCGCGAGCGCAGCGGCTCCGTGGCAGCGCGGCTTCGCGCAACTGATGCTCTCGCTTGCCCTCGGGCAATCGGGCGACGCCGAACGGGCCGCCGCGACGGCCGACGACGCGGCCGCCGCGTTCGAGGAGGCCCGGGACGACTGGGGCATCGCGGCGAGCAGCCTCATTCGCGCGATCGGCGCCGCGCACGCGGGCGACGTCTCCACCGTCGCCGCGACGGCCTCGGTCGCCCGCCGCCACCTGGACGCGGTCGGATACGACGCGTTCAGCGCCCCCGTGCTGCTGCTCGAAGCGTGGGCGGCCGAGCGGGGCGGGGAGGACGCGGCCGCAGTGGATGCGTACCGGCGCGCGCACGAGCTCGCGGGACGAATCGGGTTCGGCGACCATGCGGCGTTCGCCCTCGTCGGACTGGGAGCGAGCGCGCTCGCGAGCGGCGACCTGCGCGAGGCCGAGGAGCTCCAGCTTCTTGCGCTTGCGACAGCCGAGGAAGCCCAGGCGACGTTGGTCGCGGCCCAGGCACGCGTCCAGCTCGCGCGGATCGCCGCGGCGTCCGGCAACGCGGACGAAGCCGATCGCCTGTACAGCGAGGTCATCGCGTGGTCGACGCTGGACCGGCCGCACCAGGCGCGCGAGAGCCTCTTCGTCGCGCTCGCCGGCAATCCGGCCACCGCTGCGGAGCGTGGGCTCGCCGAGCTCGCGGCGTCCCGCTCCGGCACCGCGCTCACGTAGAGCACTGGCAGAAGCGTCGCCGCGCCTGGCAGAGGGTTGGCATCGGCGCCGACGAGCCTTCGTGATGTCAGAGAACAGCCAACAGGAGGCCCGAACATGAGCACGATCACGATCGACGACCAGCTTGCGGAGATCCGCCGCCGGATCGACCGGCTGGAGGCATTCGCGCAGGCTGATGCCGCTGCGGACGGCTCGCGAATCCGCCGCCACGTCGACGCGCTGCGCCGGGAGGAGGCATCGGTCCTGGTTGCGCCCGACCAGCTCGACGAGAAGCTCGGGCAGCTGAAGACGAGGCTCGCCGTCGCCGAGAACTCGGTCGTCGCAGACGTCTCCGACGAGTGGACGACGTTCGCGGGGGCCGTCGAGGACGAGCTCCGCAGCTGGGACACCTACCTCGAGCGGCTGCAGGCGACGGCGGCGACGAAGGACGGGAGCGCGCGCGAGCGGGCCGAGGCGGCGATTGCCGACGTTCGCACCCGGCGAATCGCGGTCTACGACCGCCTCGCACAGGCGCGCAGAGACGTCAACGGCGCCTGGCACGTGCAGAGGAACCACGTCAGCGCGGCCCGCGACGAGCTCGAGCAGAAGGCCGACGAGCTGTCGGCGAAGATCACGTGAGAGGGAGGAGGACACCGTGCAATCGATCGACCCGGCTCTGGTGACCGCGCTCGTCGCGATGTGCGTCGGGGCGCTGATGGTGCAGGCGGGCGTTGCGAAGCGGCAGCTCGCCTGGCGGCCGCTCCGGACGCGGCGCGTGAGAAGGCGGCGGCGTCGGTGATGGAGCTCTCGCCCCGCCGGCTCGAGCCGAACCCGGCGCTCGTCCGGCAGGCGGACCAGCGTGCGAAGAGCATCGAGAACCGGGTGGCCGACCGGATCACCGCGTTCGCCGGCTCGATGCCGTTCGTCTACATCCACATCGCCTGGTTCGGCTGCTGGATCGGATTCGGCGTCGAGAGATACCCGTACGGCCTGCTGACGATGATCGTCTCGCTCGAGGCGATCTTCCTCTCGACCTTCGTCATGATCAGCCAGAACAGGGCGGACGCGAAGCGTCAGATGATCGCCGACCAGCAACGGCAGACCGTCAAGGAGGAGGACAGGCAGAACGAAGAGCTGCTCGAGCTCTCGCGTCAGATCCTCGACCTCACGAAGGCGATTCACGCTGACTCGACCCCGCCTGCGGCGAGGCATGGCAGCGCCTGACGCAATCGGGACGAAGCAGCACGCTCCACCGCGGACGGTCGACCTGGCCGACGCCGCCACGATGCCTGCCGAGGACGTGCTGCGCGCCCTCGATTCGAGCAGCGACGGCCTCTCGTCGACCGAGGCGCGAGCGCGCCTCGAGCGCGTCGGAGCGAACGCGCTTCGCAGCCACGGCGCCGGCGCGATCGCCGTCCTCGTCGGCCAGCTGCGGAGCCCGTTCCTGCTCCTGCTCCTCGCAACGGCGGTCGCGGCGGCGGTCTTCGGCGAGCGGACGGACGCGATCATCATCTTCCTGATCAGCGGGCTCAGCGTCGGGCTCGGGTTCGTGAGCGAGTACCGCTCCGCGCGTGCGGTCGACGCGCTGCACTCGCAGCTCAGACACACGATCGTCACGCGACGAGACGGGACAGCTGCCGTCGTCGACGTGACCGAGCTCGTGCCGGGCGACGTCGTCCGCATCGGCGTCGGCGACGTGGTGCCTGCCGACCTGCGGTTGCTCGAGGCGGAGGGGCTCGAGTGCGAGGAATCCGTCCTGACCGGCGAGTCGGCGCCGGCGGAGAAGAACGTCGAGCCGGTGGCGAAGCCGGAATCGCCGCTCGAACTGCCGTCGTGCGCCTTCATGGGAACCGTCGTCCGGGCCGGGAGCGGCGTCGGGCTCGTCGTCCAGACCGGCGGGCGGGCCGAGTTCGGCAGGATCGCGATGCAGCTCGGGGAGCGCCAGCCGCAAACGGCGTTCCAGCTCGGCCTGCGCGACTTCTCGATCCTGCTCGTGCGCTTCGCGGGCGCACTCTCGGTCACGATCCTGATCGTCAACGTGGCGCTCGGCCGGCCCGTGATCCAGTCGGTCCTGTTCGCGCTCTCGATTTCGATCGGGCTCACGCCCCAGCTGCTGCCGGCGATCGTCAGCGTCAGCCTCTCGACCGGCGCGCGGCGGCTCGCGCAGCGGAAGGTGATCGTCAAGCGTCTCGTCGCGATCGAGGACTTCGGGAACATCGACGTCTTCTTCACCGACAAGACGGGCACGCTGACCGAGGGTCGCATCCGTTTCGCGGCGGCGCTCGACGCGACGGGCGCGGACGACGAGGCGGTTCTCCGTGACGGGCTGCTCTGCTCCGACGCGATCGTGGACGACGGCGGCACGGTCGTCGGCGGGCCCGCGCTCGACCAGGCGCTGTGGACGGCGCCCGGCGTGCAGCGGATCGGCCTCGCGTCGTACCGCCGCCTCGCCGAGAGACCGTTCGACTACGAGCGCCGCATCGCCTCCGTCCTGGTCGAGGGCCCGGACGACGCGCGAACGGTGATCGTCAAGGGCGCACCCGAGCTCGTGCTGGCACGGTGTCGCGACGTGCTGCCGAAGGCGCAGTCGGTGCTCGACGCGGAATTCGCGCGCGGCAGTCGCGTCGTCGCCGTCGCCACGCGCGACGCGAGCGGGATCACGACGCTTTCGGGCCGCGAAGAGGACGGGCTCGAGCTTGCCGGATTCTTGACCTTCGTCGATCCGCCGAAGGCGGACGCAGCCGACGCGATCGCCCGCCTGCACGAGCTCGGTGTCGAGGTCAAGGTGATCACGGGCGACAACGACCGCGTCGCGAGCAAGGTCTGCGCCGACCTGGCGCTGCCGGTGCGGGGCGTCCTGACGGGAAAGCAGCTGGACGCGCTCGACGACGCCGCGCTCGCGGCCGCGCTTCCGCAGACCACGGTGTTCGCACGCGTCACGCCCGAGCAGAAGTCGCGTGTGATCAACGCGCAGCGCACGCTCGGCTCGACCGTGGGCTTCATGGGCGACGGCGTCAACGACGCGGTCGCGCTCCACGACGCCGATGTCGGGATCTCCGTCGACAGCGCCACCGACGTCGCCAAGGACGCGGCCGACATCGTGCTGCTCGAGAAGGACCTCGACATCCTCGCGACCGGCATCGGGGAGGGACGACGCATCTTCACGAACACGATCAAGTACGTGTTGATGGCGACCTCGTCGAACTTCGGGAACATGTTCAGCGCGGGCGCCGGCTCGATGTTCCTCACGTTCCTGCCGCTGCTGCCGACGCAGATCCTGCTCAACAACCTGCTCTACGACACGAGCCAGATGACGATCCCGACCGACAACGTCGACGAGGAGCAAACGCGCCGGCCTGCGCACTGGGACATCTCGATGATCCGGCGCTTCATGCTCTTCTTCGGGCCGATCAGCTCGCTCTTCGACTTCGGCACCTTCGCGATCCTGCTGCTCGGCTTCGACGCGAGCCACACGCTCTTCCGTTCAGGCTGGTTCGTCGAGTCGCTTGCGACGCAGTGCCTCGCCATCTTCGCGATCCGCACGCGTCGCGTCCCCTTCTTCCGGAGCCGAGCAAGCACGGCGCTCACCGCGTCGACGCTCGTCGTGGTGGCGGTCGCCTTCGCGCTGCCGTTCTCGCCGCTCGCGCACACGCTCGGGTTCACGAGCCTGCCGGTGGGCCTCGTCGCCGCGATCGCCGCGATCGTCCCCGCGTACCTGCTCGTGCTCGAGCTCGCTAAGCGAGTGTTCTACCGGCGCGAGGCGGCCAGGCCGTCCACGGCACCGGTCCGGCGGCTGCCGCACGAGCACCGGATCCTGCGGCGCGCGGCGCGGTGGACGCGACGCCGTAGCCACCGCCCGAGAGGCCCGCGCTCGACGCGGGCGGCGGCCGCGTCGTAAAGCACGCCGCGAGCTGGCAGCACGGAACGCCGCAGTGGCAGTGGAGTGGCATCGGCGTCGCGCAGTGTCGGTGGTGCAAGTGTCATTCACGGAACGGAGGTAGGAGATGGACACCTTGATCGATCGCGTCGCAGAGACTTCGCAGACGCAGCTCAAGAAGATGCGCTGGACGCTCGGCCTGCACGGCCTGGCGTCGGTCGTGTTCGGCGTGATCATTCTCGCCTGGCCCGGCATCAGCGTCTACGCGCTCACGATCGTCTTCGGCGCCTACACGCTCGCCACGGGCATCGTCGAGCTCGGCACCGCGTTCACCTCGCGGGGCAAGGAGGAGCGGGCGTGGCTGGTCCTTCGTGGCCTGCTTGGGATCACCATCGGCGTGCTTGTCTTCGCCTGGCCCAGCATCTCGGCGCTCGCACTGCTCTACGTGATCGGCGCCTACGCCGTCGCGCTCGGGATCCTCGCCGTCGTCGCGTCGTTCCGGCTCCCGCTGGACCGTCGCGACACGGCATCGATGCTCCTCACCGGCCTCGTGTCGATCGTCTTCGGGATCGTCATCTTCGCGGAGCCGGGTGCAGGCGCGCTCGCCCTGCTCGCACTGATCGCAGCGTTCGCGCTCGTCACCGGAGTCACGGAGCTCGTCGTCGCCATCGGCGGCGAGAAGCTGCTCGAGCGGAAGGCGAAGAAGACCTTCGCGCCGCCTCGAACGTCGACGAAGACGACTCCGCAGCCGTCGCATTGACCGCCAATCTGCACAACCGCACGTCCACGGAGCCGGCGACCACCTCGCCGGCTCCACGCGTCGGCGTCGCGGTCTTTCAAGTCCGCACGGCGCTGTAGCGGCGGCGGAACAGCCCGTACGCGACGGCTCCTGCCGGGAGCGGCAGCCAGTACGACGCGATCCGGTAGAGGAGCGTCGCGGCCAGCGCGTCGTGTCCGGAGACGCCGGCAAGGGTGAGCGTCCCGACGAGCCCCGCCTCGACGAAGCCGAGGCCGCCCGGCGTCAAGGGGAGGAGCGCGAGCAGCTCTGCGGCGACGTATGCGAGCAGCACGAGCGAGGGCCGAGGCTCGGCCCCGACGGCACGGAGCGCCGCGAGCAGCGCCAGGTAGTCGAAGACGGTGTTCCCGGCGGCGGCAAGCATCGCCGCCTTCCAGCGCGCTCCGAGCGTGCTGCGGATGAAGTCACGCGCGTCCAGCAGCTCGCGGGCGACGCCGCTCACGCGTTGGCGGCGCCGGATCGTGGCGTTCAGGAGCCACTCGATCGCGTTCCCTGCGAGCTCGAGCGGCCGGTCGGTCGTCATGACGACCGCTCCGGCGAGGAGCAGCAGGCCGAACAGGCCCACCCCGAGGTACGCGGCAGTGGCGAGGCTGTGGCTGACGGCCGCGCCGCCGAGGATTGCCGGTAGGGCGAGCACCGGCAACGCTGCCGTCGTCGCGAGCTGGAGCGTCGTGGATGCACCGAACGCGGCGACCGCATCGCCGGTCTCGACCCCGGCGTCGTGGAGCATCGAGGCAGAGAGCGCGGCGGCGGTGGCGCCGCCGCCCGGGAAGATTCGTCCGGCCAGGTTGCCGCTCAGCTGCGCCGTCGCGACCGGAAACCACCCCTTCGTGCGGAGCGCGATCCGGTCGAGCTGCCAGAGCCAGACGTAGCTCGTGATCTCGCAGGCGAGGACGAGGACGGCGAACGGCCAGTCGAGGTGCGAGAGCGACCGCCACGACCCGAACACCGCGAGCAAGCTCGGGAGCAGGAGGTAGAGCGATGCGCCGGCCAGCAGGAGCAGGACGACGCGCTTGGCGTAGCGCAGCGGCGCTCTCGCCGACGAGCGCGTCCCGCGGGCTTCGCCGTCCGGATCTTCGAGGCCCTTCGGCATGTAGCCGCTCGTCTACCACGTGGCACCGAGCCCGGCGAGTCTGGCAGAGGTTTGGCAGCGGTGTCGGCCAGCGTTCGTCGCACACCCACGAAAGGAGTTGCGATGACCACGACAGAGATCGAGCAACGCACCGCCGCGCCGACGCGCTGGACTCTCGACAGCGACGCGACGTCGGTCGAGTTCGCCGTCACGACGTTCTGGGGCCTGATGACGGTTCACGGCCGCTTCGACCGGTTCGACGGCTGGTACGAGGACGGCCCCGGCGGCACCACGATCGAGCTCACGATCGACGCCGAAAGTCTCGACACCGGGCATGCGACGCGCGACAAGCATCTGCGCTCGACCGACTTCTTCCAGGTTGTCGCGCATCCGGAGGTGCGCTTTACGTCAAGCCGCGTCCACCAGGTGACTAGCGAGATCCTGCACGTCGTCGGCCACCTCGAGGCAGCAGGAAAGGTCGTGCCGCTCGAGTTCCCCGCCACCGTGCGGCGGCTCGACGACGCGCTCGAGATCGAGGCGACCACGACGGTCGACCAGCGGCAGCTCGGGATGAGCAGCGGCCGGTTCGGCATGATCCGTCCGCCGGCGACGCTGCACGTCAACGCGCGGTTGAGCCGATGACCGCTCGCCGTCGAGTCGTGATCGTCGGCGGCGGCTTCGGCGGCCTCGCCGCCGCAAAGGCGTTGCGTCGCCCGTGGGGTGCTCGCGTCGTCCGGTGGACGAGGTGAGCCCCGTGAGTGAGACCGACGCCTCCCGGCGGCGGCTGATTTTCGGCGCCCTGCTCCTCGTCCTCTTCATCGCGTCGCTCGACCAGACGATCGTGTCGACGGCGCTGCCGACGATCGTCGGCGACCTCGGCGGGCTTGCAGCACCTGTCCTGGGTCGTGACGGCCTACCTGCTGGCGTCGACGGTGGTCGGGCCGCTGTACGGCAAGCTCGGCGATCTCTACGGCCGCAAGCGCGTCCTCCAGGTCGCGCTCGTGCTCTTCCTCATCGGGTCAGCGCTGTGCGGGCTGGCGCAGAGCATGCCGCAGCTGATCGCGTTCAGAGCGATCCAGGGACTCGGCGGCGGCGGCCTGATCGTCGTCTCGATGGCCGTCGTGGGCGACCTCGTCGCGCCACGCGACCGCGGCCGCTACCAGGGCCTGTTCGGCGGCGTCTTCGGCATTTCCGTCGTCGCCGGTCCGCTGCTCGGCGGCTTCTTCGTCGACAACCTCTCCTGGCGGTGGATCTTCTACATCAACCTGCCGCTCGGCCTTGCCGCGCTGGCGGTGATCGCGACCGCCTTCCGCTCGCGGCAGGTGACGACGCGGCACCGGATCGACTGGCTCGGGACGATTGTTCTCGCCGCCGGGCTGTCGGGCGTCATCCTCTACACCAGCCTCGGCGGCACGAGCTACGCCTGGGACGCGCCGGGAATGCTCGCGACGATCAGCGGCGGCGTCGCGCTGCTCGCGCTCTTCCCGCTCATCGAGGCGCGCGCCGAAGAGCCGATCCTGCCGCCGGAGCTCTTCCGCAACATGACGTTCAGGACGACGAGCGCGATCGGATTCGTGGTCGGATTCGCGCTCTTCGGCTCCGTCACCTTCATCCCGCTCTACCTGCAGATCGTCAAGGGCCACAGCGCCACCGAATCCGGGCTGCTGATGACGCCGATGATGCTCGGCGTCCTCGTCACCTCGACGGCGAGCGGCTTCCTGATCTCCCGCTACGGGCGCTACCGCGCCTTTCCGATCGCCGGCACGGCCATCGCGGCCGTCGGGCTGTACCTGCTCTCGACGCTCGAGGTCGCGACCGCGACGGAGGTCGCGGCCGGCTACATGCTGCTCCTCGGTCTCGGCCTCGGGCTCGTGATGCAGGTGCTCGTGCTCGCCGCGCAGAACGCGGTCGACTACCGGCTGCTCGGCGTCGCAACCTCAGGCGCGACGCTGTTCAGGCAGGTCGGCGGCTCGATCGGCGTCTCCGTCTTCGGCGCGATCTTCACGAACGAGCTGGGTCGCGAGCTCACACGCCGTCTCCCGGCCGGCGCACACGCGCCCGCGCACGCGAGCCCCGCTGCCATCCAGCACCTGCCGCCCCCAATCCACGCGGTGTACGTCACGGCCGTCGCCGTCGCGCTCCATCCGGTCTTCCTGACCGCGGCCGCGGTGATGGTCATCGCGTTCGCCCTGAGCTGGCGGCTGCGGGACGTTCCGCTGCGCGAGACCGCGGGATCGGACGCACCGGCACCCGTCGCCACGGCGAAGCAGCCGGCGCCGTCATCGGCGTAGCGCGGCTCAAGCAGGGCGTAGGACGAAGGGCGAGAGCGTGGCGGCCGGGATCCGCCGCCCTGCTATACGCCGTTACTGCCTGCGCTCCGCAGCGTCCGCGGCGGCGATGCGCGCTCTTCTGGCGGCGGTGAGCTCCTCCGCGACGATCTGGAGACCGGCCGCGATCGGCACGCCGATGATCGCCCCGATCAACCCGAAGAGCGCCCCGAACGCGAGGACGCTGGCGAGCACGGTGAAGCCGGAGACCTGGGCCGCCTTTCCGATGATCGTCGGCTGCAGGATGTAGTTCTCGATCTGCTGGTAGACCACGATCACGATTAGGAAGGCGATCAAGGCTCCTAGGCTGACCGACAGCGCGACGATCCCGGTGATGATGCCGGCGAGCGTGGCCCCGATGTTGGGGATGAGATCGAGGATCCCCGCGATCACCGCCAGGGCGAGCGGGTACGGAAGGCCGAGGATCACCGCGGTGACGCCGTAGACCGTCCCGCAGATCACGGAGATGGCCAGGTTGCCGAGCATGTAGCGCGAGGTCGTGTGGATGATCCGATCCGTGACCCGCAGGAAGCGCTCCCGCTTGTCCCGATAGAGCAGGCTCCCGATCCGGTCCCGCCAGCGCGGTTCGTCGATCAGCCCGAAAAGCGTCAGGAAGATGACCGACAAGGCGAGCGTGACCGCCCCGAAGGCCGAGACTCCGAGATGGGCGGCGCCGCCCGACACCTTGCCCACCCCGCCGGTGATGTCGCTCGCATGCTTCCTCAACGTGTCGAGCGAGTTGCTCCCGCTGTTGATGAAGTTGCCCAGATCGCTGTGCCTGACCTTGTCGACGATCTGCGGCAGGTCGTCGCTGAACCCGCGCACAGCGCCGCTGATCGCCTGCACCAACACCAGCACGAAGGCACCGACGACGATCACGATCCCCAGCACGAGCACCGTGGAGCACAACCGCCGGCTCCAGCCCAACCGCCGCTCCATCCAAGTCACGACCGGCAAGAGGACGGCGACGCTGAAGAGGGAGACGAAGATCACGAGCAGGACGTTCGCGATCGACGCCAGCGCCCACGCGATGGCGACAGCGCCGGCGACCAGCAGGATCGTCCGGATCGATATCGAAACATCGACCCCGCGGCGACCGGTGTCCCTGGCCCCCGAGGAGGAATCTGCCGCGGCCATCTGCGCTTCATACCAAGCGGGCAGGATGACCTACAGCCTCCGGGACGCGACGCAGCGCGTGCCGGTTGCCTTTGTTCCGATCCTGCCTCTGATCAGCACAAACGCCGTGAACCATCGCCGCCGTTGTTAATGGTCAGAGCAAGGGAGCCATTCCTCACTCAGCGCCTGGCTGGCTACTCCCGATCGTCCTACTCGAGTAGAAGCGGCTCGCTCTTTCGAGCCACCACTCCGAGCTCGCTCACGTGCAGGTCGTCGGCCTCGCCTATCTGGCCTTCGCGGCCGCAGACTTAGGTAATCGGCGAGAGGCACGTCGGTGGGCCGCCAAGGCGACCAGGGCAGTCGCGGAGGAACACCTCGAGGGGACGGGTACAGTGCCTTGGCGTACACGGCGGAAGCTGCGGCACAGCTGGAGGGCGGCAACCACCTTGCAGCTGCCCGCCAGGTCGAGAACGTACGGCGCGTCCGCCCACTACTCCGTGGTGCTCCGTGGTTCGACGCCGATCTCGCGTTGCGCTGCGCAAACGTCAGCCTCGACCTCGGCGATCGTGCCGGCGCCGTCGAGCTCGCGGAGGTCGCGGCGACGCCTTGCGCCGATATCCCGACGCCGGCACGCTTCCAGCCCTCCAGTACCTCGACTCACGGATCAGGCGAGGGGAGGACTACGGCCTCAGCTCGGCCGAGCTCCGTCTCCTTCACTTCCTTCCCACGCACCTCTCGCTCCAGGAGATCGCCGATCGCCTCTACCTCTCACGCCCGACCGTCAAGACAACAGGTCAAGTCGATCTACACCAAGCTGGACGTCCCGGGCAGATCCCAGGCAGTCGAGCTCATCGACCAGCTCGGCCTCGGATCGACAGAGAGCAAGGTCACGATCCCGGATCCGGACCACGCCTGAGGTCGCGAACCGCCCCTGGTCGAGGTGAGGCGAATCATCCTTTTTGGTCGATGACGCATCGGCTGTCGCTGTCGTAGCGTCCGTGCCCTGGGGTGCCACCAATCCGAAGGGAGACATCATGGGAAGCGACAGCGACGCGCCTGTCGATCTCTACATCGCGGCCTACGCCGACCCGAACGCCGCCCAGGCCGACTGGGACGACATCAAGGAGCTGGCCAAGGACGGAACGATCAAGCTCGAAGGGCTCGTACTCGTGAGCCGCGGCATGGACGGCAAGATCAGCGTCAAGGACGACGACCACACGACCGGCCACGGAGCGGCGTGGGGTGCGGGCGCCGGCCTCCTTGTAGGCCTCATCTTCCCGCCCGCCTTGCTCGTCTCGGGCCTCGTCGGCGCGGGCATCGGCGCCGGGACCGGTGCGCTCGTTTCCCATGCCGAGAAGTCGGAGATCAAGGACGAGGTCGCCGACGACCTGCCGTACGGCAGCTCTGGGATCGTCGCGCTGTTCGACGAGCAGTGGGAGACGGACGTCGAGAAGGCATTGTCGAAGGCCGACAAGGTCTCGAAGCACGACGTCGACAAGGCGAGCGCCGAGCAGGCGAAGGCCGCGGCAGCCAAAGCATGACCAGCCGGGCCGGCGCCGTTCCTTCTCGGGACGGCGCCGGCCCATCCACAGATCGGGAGACACTCATGGCCGCTACGAGCGACAAGCCCAAGCGCACCGTCGAGAAACGGGCTCAAGACATCCGGAAGGCGTTGCCTCGTGCCACGTCGCTTCTCGAGCAGTCGCAGCGCACCGCCCACAAGAACAGCCGCGACCGACGGAAGGAAGGCAAGAAGATGCGGCAGGAGGTGCCGCTCGCCTCGCACGCCGAGTACGAAGCGGCTCCCGACCGCCCGGATCCCGTCTCACTGTTGCAGAGCCAGGACGAGATCCGCATCTCCAGCCTGGTGCCGATCCGCTTCGGGCGAATGGCGGCATCGCCCTTCTCCCTCTACCGTGGCGCTGCGATCGTGATGGCCGGCGACCTGGCCAGAACACCCACGACCGGCTGGCTCGCTCAGGCTTGCGGCGACGCTCACCTGGACAACTTCGGGGCCTTCGGCACCGACCAGGGGACACTCGTGTTCGACGTGAACGACTTCGACGAGACGTATCCGGCCCCCTGGGAGTGGGACCTCAAACGTCTCGTGACCAGCGCTGTGCTGGCCGCTCGAGAGACCGGCGACGGGACCGCCGGGGGGCGACGTGCCGCCGCGGCCGGCGCTGCCGGATACCGGAACGCGATGCAGATCCTCGCCGACACCGGTGTGATGCGCCGCTGGAGCTCCGCCGTCTCGGTGCCACAGGCGATGACGCTCGGAGGCGCCTCGAAGCGACGCATCGACAAGGTCGCCGCCGCCGCGCTCACCCGAACGAGCGCCGGCGCATTCCCGAAGCTCACCACGCTCGTCGGCGGCAAGCGGGTGCTCAAGGAGAAGCCGCCGCTGGTGGCGCGGATCACCGACGAGGACGAGCTGAGCAGCGTCCGCGAGGGGTTCGGGGACTACAAGACCGGGTTGCGCCGCGATCTCCAGCTGCTGCTCGACCGCTATGAGCTGATCGACTTTGCCCGCAAGGTCGTTGGGGTCGGCAGCGTCGGCATGCCCGCCTACTTCGGGCTGCTCTTGAGCGCCGACGGCGACCCCCTCTTCCTGCAGGTGAAGATGGCTGTGGCCTCGGTGCTCGAGCCGCACGTCTCGATCGCCGACCCGTTCTCAGTGGCCGGCGAGCGCGTAGTCGTTGGCCAGCGCCTGATGCAGGCCGCCGGTGACCCGCTGCTCGGCTGGACGTCGGGCAGCGAGGGCCGCAGCTATTACGTGCGCCAGCTGAGGGACATGAAGCTCTCGGTCGACCTCACGGCGATGAGCCGCAAGCAGCTTGTCCGGTGCGCCGAGGTATGCGGTCAGGTGCTGGCACACGCCCACGCGCGGACCGGCGACCCGGCGCTGATCGCCGGCTACCTCGGAAAGTCGGCCGAGTTCGACGAGGCTCTCGCAGAGTTCGCGGTCGCCTACGCCGACCAGACCGAGCTCGACTACGCCGCACTGGGAACGGCGATCGGCGACGGCCGTATCGCCGCCCAGACAGGGATCTAACCGAGGGACGGAGTCCGAGAACCATGGACGAGACGATGATCGAACAGCTCGAGACCGAGGAGTCGATGTTCGTGCAGACCGCGCACGGCATCATGAGCGACCGGTCAACCCTGACCCTGCAGGGGATCACGCCGTCGACTCTGTACTTCTCCGATCGCCCGCAACTGTCGTCGGGCACATGACGACCGCCGACTTCGTCGACCACTGTGACGAAGGAGACAACAGCTTCGAAGCCGATCCGCCGAATGCCGTGCCCGCGTTCGTCGAGCCCGGCGCCGACGTGCCCGAGGACGCCGTGATCGTGATCAAGGAGCCACAGCTCGAGGACGGACGGCTGTCCTACGCGATCGAGGTCCTCGAAGGAACCGTGCCGTCGCAAGCCGGGTACCGCGTCCGCAACGTGGACGTCAGTGCGGGAGGCCATGTCTGATCGGGGCCGTCTGCAGTGATGTCTGCGCTGCCGCTCCGAAGACGACCAGCACCGTGATCAGCGGCCACTGGCGGCGCAGCGCGAGCGGCAGGGTCATCGCCAACGCCGTTGGGACGAGCACCGCCCTGTTGCCCTCGATCGGCCCGCTGGCGACAAACCCTCCGGGCCACCAGATCTCCGCCAGCGCAAGCAGGGCGAGCCCGACCGCAAGGACGAGATCGCCCAGACGCGACGCATGCGGGACCCGGCGCCCCCTCACCCGACCAACGTAGCGCCGGCGAGAGCACTCCCGCATCAGCGCCACGGTTGATTCCCCCGCACCAAGATCGTCGCCGGCGCTGAGCGCGAACGAGAGCCGCGGCCGATGCCCCGACGCCGACTGCGACCTACCGTGACCGGCATGCATCGAGACCGCACAAGGAGGAAGTCATGATCCGCGCCGGACAGACCATCCAGAATCCGATTACCGGCGAGCGCGTCGTCTTCCGCCGAACGGCCGCCGACGCGAACGGTGAGGCCGTCGTCGTCGAGGTGTTCGTGGAGCCGCACGGCTCCGTCGCCGCCTCCCACGTGCACCCGGGCCAGCAGGAGCTTTTCGAAGTGCTGAGCGGCAGCCTGGAGCTCCAGCTCGGGCGCGAGACAGTCATGGCAGGGCCGGGCGACCACGTCGTCGTTCCCGCCGGCACTCCACACACGTTCCGGAACGCCGGCGACGAGACGGCGCATTTCCTGTGCGAGGTGCAGCCCGCATTTCGGTTCGAATCCCTGCTCGAGACGATGTTCGCGCTCGCGGCCGACGGGAAGACGAACGGCAAGGGCATGCCGAACCCCTTCCGGCTCGCCGTGATCGCGCGCGCACACTTCGATACCGTGCGGCTGCCGTTCCCGCCCGCGTGGCTGCAACGGCTCGCCCTGGCGTTCGGCGCGCCGTTCGGCCGCCTGCTCGGCTACGCCGCGACCTACGAGGGAGCAGACACGTCGGCCGCACTCGCCCGCTGAGCCCGTGCGCCGCGGAAAGGAAGCAGCCATGAACATTCAGAGATCGGCGACGACATAGCTTGCGAGCTGGGTGCTCCTCGGTCTGTCGATCGCGTTCATCGTGGCCGCCGCGTTCCTCGTGCGCGGCGCGCCGACCGACGTCACCGGGCTCGAGGTAGCGACGGCCGAGGACGTGGTCGACGCCTCCCTCCGGCTGGCGTACGCTCTCGTCGGGATCCTCATCCTGCGGCGGCAGCCGGGAAACCTGTTCGGGTGGGCCTTCCTCCTGGTCGCGCTCTGCTTCGAGGCGCACCTCTTTGCGGGTGCCTACAGCACCTACGGGACGTTCACGCACCCCGCCTCGCTGCCTGCCCCTCAGTTGCTGTCGCTCGTGAGCGACATGCTGTTCGTGCCGTGCCTCGTCCTCGTCGCCACGTTCGTGCCGCTGCTCTTCCCGACGGGGCGTCCGCCGACGAGGCGCTGGTGGACCGTCGGCGCCGCCGCGGGTGCGGCGATCATGCTCGCGATGACCTCGATGGCGATCCGCCCGGGCCCAGTCGACGAGGACGTTCCGTCTGCCGGAGCGAATCCGCTCGGGATTGCAGGCGCAGCCGGCGTGGCGGACACGCTCGAGTTCGTCGGGCTCCTTCTGCTCCTCCTCGCAGCCGTGGGATCCTTGGCCTCCCTGGTCGTCCGCACCTACCGCTCCCACGGCGAGGAGCGCCGGCAGCTGAAGATCTTCTTCGCCGCCGTCGCCGTTGTCTTCGCGGTGTTGTTCGTGCCCGACGAGCCACTCGGCCTCGGCGGTGAGTTCGCCCAGATCGCCCTCGCCGTCGTCGGGATCCTCGCGTTCCCGACCGCGGTCGCCATCGCAATCCTGCGCCCCGGCAAGCACTCCCGTCGGACATTGACACTTGAGGCCAATGAACTCGCGCTCCGCTGACAACCCCGCTCACGCCGGCAATCAACCACCTGCTCCATGACGCAAGCACCCGAGACCCATCCCAGCGTGACCGTCCACACGCCGGCGCGGCTCGCTCTCTACGACCTCTTCATCCTCGGCCTCTCGTGCAGTTTGGTCTGGAGATGCCCGAAGCGGCACTTCCTCGACCTGTACGACCAGCACGTAAGCAGCCCCCATCTCGACATCGGCGTCGGCACCGGCTATTTCCTCGACCGCTGCCGCTTTTCGATCGAACACCCGCAGATCACCCTTCTCGACCCGAGCGATGCCTGCCTGCGCAAGGCGGCGAGGCGCTTGGAGCCTTACTCGCCGCGAGTCGTCAAGGCGAGCGCACTCGAGCCGCTCGAGCGCGGGGCCGTCCGGTTCGCCTCGGTCGCGCTGAACGGCGTCCTCCACTGCCTCCCGGCCACACCGAAGACGAAGGCGGCCGTCTTCCACAATCTGAAGCCCTTTCTGGCGGACGACGGCGTCGTCTTCGGGAGCACGATTCTCGTGAGCGCGGTCGAGCATAGTCGGCTCGCACGCAAGGCGCCTCGCCCATTACAACCGGGAGGGATTCTTCACGAACCTCGCCGACGACCTCGACGGGCTCGAGCTCGCACTGGCGGACAGCTTCGCCGAACGGCACATCGAGGTCCGCGGATCGTTCGCGCTCTTCGCCGCCCACGCCTGACACAGCGGATCCGGATGCGTCCGCCGCCCTCCGTCCCGGTGCCCCTCACGAGCAGGGCCGCATCTGCGGAGAAAAGGCCCCATTTCGGGGCCTTTCGTAGTAGCGGGGGCACGATATGGACCCATTAGCGACCGGTTGATTGAGGTCCAATCACTGGTCAAATGGGCGTGAGTTAGCCGCCTGGCTGCACAAGACCGGTTTCATACGCGAGCACCACTGCCTGGACGCGGTCGCGGAGCCCGAGCTTCGAGAGGATGTGCGTGACGTGCGTGCGCACCGTCGCCTCGCTTACGAAGAGCACGGCGGCGATTTCGGCGTTCGCGAGACCGCGCGCGATCAGCGTGAGCACCTCGAGCTCGCGTTCGGTCAGCTCGTCGAGCTCGGCGGACAGCCGCTCACCGGGACCCGGCCGACGGACGAAGTCCTCGATCAGGCGCCGGACGAGAGCAGGCGCGAGGAGCGCATCGCCTGCGGCCACAGTCCGCACGGCGCCGACCAGCTGGTCGCGAGGCGCGTCCTTGAGCAGGAATCCGCTAGCGCCCGCCTTCATCGCCTCGTAGACGTACTCGTCGAGGTCGAACGTCGTCAGCATCAGGACGCGCGGCGCGTCGCCATCCTGAAGTAGACGCCGCGTCGCCTCGATGCCGTCGACGTCCGGCATGCGGACGTCCATCAGCACCACGTCCGGCCGCAGCTCCCGCGCGATGGTCACGGCCTCGCCGCCGTCCGCCGCCTCGCCGACGACCTCGAGATCGTCCTGGCCTTCGAGGATCGCGCGGAAGCCCGCCCGCACGAGCGCCTGGTCGTCAGCGATGAGGACGCGGATCACGCCGTCCCGGCGGGGAGTCGCGCGCGCACGGTGAACCCACCGTCGTCGCGCCCGGTCTCGAGGGTGCCGCCGTACAGCCGCACTCGCTCGCGCATACCGGCGATGCCGTGGCCGCCCTGCGACCCGTTCGTGCTCCGTCGGCCGTCGTCGAGCACCTCGAGCTCGACGTCATCGGTGCGATAGCGAACGGTCACCCGCGCCCGCGCGGGCCCTGCATGCTTGAGGGTATTGGTCAGGGCCTCCTGCACGATTCGGTAGGCGGACAGGTCGACGCCGGCGGGAAGCGGGCGTGTCTGGCCCTCGATCGTGAGCTCGACCGGCAGGCCGACGCCGCGCATCTCCTCGACCAAGGCATGAAGCTGGGCGAGGCCGGGCTGCGGACCGAGCGCACGTTCGCCGTCGGCGCTGCGCAGGAGGCCGAGCATCCGCCGCAGCTCGGCGAGCGCCTGGCGCCCCGAGCTCGTGATCGAGACGAACGCTTCGCGTGCCCGCTCCGGATCTCGCTCGAGCAGCGACTCGCCCGCCTCGGCCTGCACGACCATGGTGGTGACGCTATGTGCAACGACGTCGTGGAGCTCGCGCGCCAAGCGCGCTCGCTCGTCGGCGATCGCGGCGCGCTCTCGCGCCGCCTGCTCGCGCGCGAGCGCCTCAAGCAGGAGGTTCTGGCGGCGCACGAATCTCCCCGCGCCCCAGGCACCGCCGATCAGCACCAAGGCGAACGCGGCGTCGCCGGCGCCGGCGGGGAGGACCAGCAGAATCGCGGCGACCAGACCCGCGGCCGCGCTCCATCGCTCGGAGTATGCGGCGACCGAGTAGGAGGCGACGAGGACCGCAATCACCGCCGAGAGCCCGTCCGGAGGTGTGGTCAAGAGCTCCTGCAGCGCTGCCGCGGCGAAGACGACCAACACGGTTGCCAGCGGCCACCTCCGGCGGAGCGCGAGCGGCAAGGTCATGGCCAGCGCCGTTGGGATGAGAACTGCCTTGTTGCCTTCGATCGGCCCGGTGGCGACGAAGCCACCCGGCCACCAGATCTCGACCAGCGCGAGCAGAGCGAGCCCGACCGCAAGGGCGAGATCGCCCAGACGGGATGACTGCGGGATCCGGCGCCCGCTCATGCGACCAACGTAGCGCTGAGGAACCGTCGCCGCATCAGCGCCGCGGTTGATTTCGGCCGCACCAGGATCGTCCTTGGCGCTGAGCGCAAGGAGAGCCGCGGCCGATGTGCGTGCGCCGAGTGCGACATAGCCTCGCTCCTATGCAACGTGACCGCGAGGAGGAGAGAATTCGATGAAACGCCTTTCGAGCACCATGAGCATGGAGCGCGGGGTGGCAGGCCTCTCGCTCATCGTTGCACCCGCCCTCCTACTGCTGGCCGACCTGGTCGATTCACGCGCGTCGGAGGAGACCGAGCTGGCGAAAGTCGCACCCGGCCCCGGGAGGAACGAGGCCTGGGCGATGATTGGGCTCCTCGCCGTCGTCCTGCTCGTCCCGGCGACGCTCGCGCTCGTGCGCCTGCTGCGCCCGGCACGGCCGCTGCTCGCTCGGCTCGGCGGCTCGCTGGCCATCATCGGCGTCGTCGGTCTCGCCGCCCAGCGCGGGCTCCATCTCGTTGTCGTCGAGAACCTGAGAAGCGGCGCCGACCGCGCCCAGATGCAGGCGGTCCTCGATCGCCTGGAGGGGAACACCGGCGTCGTAGTCGTCATTCTCGCGGCGATCGCCGGAACGTTCTTCGGTCAGTTGCTGCTGACCGTCGGCCTCTGGCGCGTGCGGATCGTTCCGATCTGGGTGCCTGCCCTCGTGGCGCTGGCGTTGCCCGTCGGCGCCCTGGCCACTTCGCCGATCGCCTCCGATCCGATCTCAGTCCTCGCCCTCGGATGGGTCGGAGCCATCGTGCTCCGGATGCCGCAGGCCGAGTGGGACCGGCCGGACCGCTTCGTCCCCAAGGCCCGACCCGAGCATTCCGACCGGGTCGAGACGGTTTTGCCATGACGGCAAGAAACCCGCCGACCGGCCTCGAGTCGACGAACGCGTCGTCGCGAGCGGGCTGGGTGCTTCTCGGTCTTTCGGTCGTGTTCATCGCCGCCGCCGCGTTCCTTGTCCGCGGTGCGCCGACCGACATCCCGGGGCTGGAGGTGGCCACGGCGGAGGACGTGGTCGACGCCTCCCTCGACCTGGCGTTTGCGCTCGTCGGCGCGCTCATCCTCGTGCGGCAGCCGGGAAACCTGTTCGGGTGGGCCTTCTGCCTTGTCGCTCTGTGCTTCGAGGCGAGCCTGTTCGCTGGCGCCTACAGCACATACGGCACGTTCACGCATCCCGGCTCGCTCCCGGCTCCACAGTTGCTGTCGCTCGTGAGCGACATCCTGCTCGTGCCGCTGCTTCGTCCTCGGCCTCACGTTCGTGCCGCTGCTCTTCCCGACGGGTCGCCCGCCGACGAGGCGCTGGTGGATCGTCGGTGCCGCCGCGGGTGCGTCGCTCGTGCTCGCGACCATCTCGATGGCGATCCGCCCGGGCCCAGTCGACGAGGACGTTCCGTCTTCCGGAGCAAATCCGCTCGGGATTCGCAGGCGCAGGCGGCGTGGCGGACACGCTCGAGGTCGTCGCGCTCCTTCTGTTCTTCCTCGCCGCCGTCGGGTCGCTCGCGTCGCTGGTCGTCCGCACCCGCCGCTCGCACGGCGACGAGCGCAAGCAGCTGACGATGTTCCTCGTCGGCGTGGCCGTGGTGTTCGCAGTGTTCTTCGTCCCCGACGAGCCACTCGGCCTCGACGGCCAGGCGGCGCAGATTGCCCTCGCCGTCGTCGGGATCCTCGCGCTGCCGATCGCGGTCGCACTCGCACTCCTCCGCCCCGGCAGGGACTCCGGTCCGACGACACCGCTCGAGGCGCATGAGCATGCGCTTCGATGACCACGCTGCCCAGGCGGGCAGCGAACCACTCGGCTCCGTGACGCCGGCGCTCGAGACCCATCCGAGCGTCGCGGTCTACACGCCGGCACGGCTCGCTCTCTACGACCTGTTCATCCTCGGCGTCTCGTGCAGCCTCGTCTGGAGGTGCCCTAAGCGGCACTTCCTCGACCTCTACGACCGACACGTCGGCAGCCCTCATCTCGACATCGGCGTCGGCACCGGCTTTTTCCTCGACCGCTGCCGCTTCCCAGTGGAACGGCCGCAGATCACGCTTCTCGACCCGAGCGACGCTTGCCTGAGCAAGGCGACGAGGCGCCTCGAGCGTTACTCGCCGCGAGTCGTCAAGGCGAGCGCACTCGACCCGTTCGAGCTCGGGGCCGACCGGTTCGCCTCGGTCGCGCTGAACGGGGTCCTCCATTGCCTCCCGACTACACCGGAGGCAAAGGCGTCCGTCTTCCGTAATCTGAAACCACTTCTCGAGGACGGTGGCGTCGTCTTCGGGAGCACGATTCTCGGGACCGGCGTAGAGCATGGCCGAATCGCGCAAAGGGTGCTGACCCTCTACAACCGGGAGCGACTGTTCACCAATCTCGCGGACGACCTCGGCGGCCTTGAACGCGCACTGGCACACACTTTCGCCGACCAGCACATCGAGGTTCGCGGATCGTTCGCGCTCTTCGCCGCCCATGCCTGATGCAGCCGTCGCGGGTCCATAGCGTCCTCCCAACAAGTCCGAAAGAAAGCCCCCGCGTGAGCAGGGGCTTATCGAGAACTCATAGCGGGGGCGGGATTTGAACCCGCGACCTCCGGGTTATGAGCCCGGCGAGCTACCTGACTGCTCCACCCCGCGTCGCGGTCGGGATTTTAGCACTTCAGGTCTTGTCGGGCTCGGTCTGAGACGGCTCCGTCTGGAAGCCGATCCGGCGGTGGCTGCCGTCGCAGAACGGCTTGTTCTGGGAGGCGCCGCAGCGACAGAGGGCGAGGCGCGTGTCCTCGCGGATCAGGTTGCCGTCCGCATCCTCGATCCGGGTTCGCCCGTGGACGAACAGTGGGCCGTTCGGGCGTGCGACGACGACAGGCTCCGCGGGCGCCTCTTCCTGCGGGCCGCCGTCGAGGCGACGGAAATGGAGGGCTCCCGTCGGGCAGAGTGCGACGGTCTCCGCGATCCGGTCGGCGTCGGCCGCCTCGACATGGATCCAGGGGCGCCCCTGTGCGTCGAAGACCTCGGGCAGCGCATGCACGCACCGCTGCGTGTGGATGCACAGCCGCGGCTCCCACTCGACTTCGATCCGGTCGTCCCCGTAGACCCGGGCTACGCCGCGGCGCCGGCGCTCCGCGGCAAGCTCGTCGCTCATCGGCCAACCTCCGGTTGGACGCTCACGCCGCCGCCTCCGGGTGCCGGCGGAGGTAGTCCCGCACGAACGGGCAGAACGGGACGACGCGTAGCCCTCGCCGGCGCAGGTCGTCGAGCGCGCCCGCGACCAGCATGCTGCCGAGGCCCTGTCCCTCGTACGCCGGGTCGACGTCCGTGTGGACGAGCACCACGGCGTCCGGCTCGAAGCGGTAGCGGATGAACCCGAGCACCTCGTCGCCCCGCTTCAGCTCGTAGCGGAGCTCCGCAGGATTGTCGCTGACCGAGAGTGTCGAGGTGTCCATCGCCTCAGCCTAGTCACCGCGGATACCGTGGCGCGGTGACGTTCCTGCCCCCCGTCCTCCGGCTGCGCGACTATCGCCTGCTCTGGACGGCGATGGTCGCCACGGGCTTCGCCGCCCAGATGACCGCGGTGGCGATCGGCTGGCAGGTCTACGCGATCAGGCACAACCCGTTCGACCTCGGTCTGATCGGGCTCGCCGAGTTCGTGCCGCTGCCCCTCCTGGCGCTGCCGGCGGGGCAGCTCGCCGACCGACTCTCACGCCGCCGGGTGTTCGCGGTGTCGATCGTGCTGGAGGTCGGCGTCGCCGCGCTGCTCCTCGTCGTCACCCGCGCCGGTGCGAACCAGCTCTGGCCCTTCCTCGCGCTCGCCGTCGCAATCGGCGTTGCGTCGGCGATCGGCTCACCGGCGGCGCGCGCCCTGCCGGTGGCGCTCGTGCCGACGGAGCTGCTGGCGACGGCCATGGCCGTGCGCTCGATGGGAGGGCAGGCGGCCGTGATCGTCGGACCGGCACTCGGCGGCATCCTGTTCGCCATCCGGCCGGAGCTCGTCTACATCGTCGCCGTCGCCGTGCTGATGGTCGGGCTCGTCGCCGCGGTCGCGATCCGCGCCGAGGGAGCCGTCGAGCGCGCCCACGCCGCTGAGCCGCCGCCGCGCCTCGAGAGCCTGCTGGCGGGAATCCGGTTCGTGCGGCGTACGCCGGTCCTGCTCGGCGCGATCACGCTCGACCTGTTCGCCGTGCTCTTCGGCGGAGCCGTCGCCCTCCTGCCCGTCTTCGCGGTCTCGGTGCTGCACGTCGGCCCGACGGGGCTCGGGATCCTCCGCAGCGCGCCCGCGGTGGGTGCGCTGATCGCGGGGGCGATGCTCGCGCGGCGGCCGCTGCAGGGGCATGCGGGGCGAACGCTGCTGATCGTCGTCGGCGTCTTCGGCGCCTCGATGGTCGTGTTCGGTCTCTCGCGTGCGTTCCTCCTCTCTGCCGTCGCGCTCGCGGTGAGCGGCTTCGCCGACATGATCTCCATGAACATCCGCTCGACGACGGTGGCCCTGGCGACCCCCGACGCGCTCCGCGGCCGGGTGAACGCCGTCGAGATGGTCTTCATCAGCGCCTCGAACGAGCTGGGCGCGTTCGAGTCGGGGCTCGCCGCGTCGCTGATCGGCGCCGTGCCCGCAGTGGTGCTCGGGGGGATGGCGACGATCGCGCTCGCGGCCGTCTGGTTCAAGGTGTTCCCGGCGCTCGCCAGCATCGACCGGCTCGAGGAGCTGCGGCCCGCCACCGAGACGGGCTAGTGGACGGGCTCGTGGACAGGCTAGCGGCCCGGGCCGATGCGGCCGCGAGCGAGAGCCGCACCGCCGCGCCAGGGCGTTAACCCCGCATTAGGCGACGCTTAAGCGCGTCTTCGCACCGTCTCCACAGAGGCCGTACGAGCGGCCCGAGCGAAGAAAGGGAGACACCATGATCCACGCAGGGGACGCCTTCGAGAACCCGATCACCGGCGAGCGGCTCGTCTTTCGAGAGACATCGCGCGAGACCGGCGGCGAGGCGGTCGTGATCGAGACCTACGTCCAACCCAACGGCTTCGTCGCCGCCGCCCACGTCCATCCGTCCCAGGAGGAGCGCTTCGAGATCCTCCGCGGGAGCGTCGGCTTCAAGCTGGGCCGCGAGCGGCTGGTCGCCGGCCCCGGTCAGCGGATCACCGTACCGGCCGGGACGGCGCACCGCTTCTGGAACGCAGGCGACGACGTGGCGTACTTCGTGTGCGAGATCCGGCCCGCTCTGCAGTTCGAGTCCCTGATCGAGACGATGTTCGCCCTCGCGACCGACGGCAAGACGAACCGGAAGGGGATGCCGAACCCGCTTCGGCTGGCCGTGATCGCCAAGGCACACTTCGACACCGTGCGCCTTCCGTTTCCGCCGGCGTTCCTCCAGCGAATCGGCCTGGCGCTCGGCGCGCCGCTCGGGCGCGCGTGCGGATACCGCCCGGTCTACGTCCCGAGGGTGCCCGAGGCAGCGCCTGCGACGTCGTGAGCTTGCGGTTGCGCGGCCTCGTCGCCGTCCTCGTGCTCCTTGCCCTCGCGCTGGCGCTGATCGGCCTCTGCATCGATCTCGCCGGGGCGCTGAGAGCGGCGCCGCGCCGTCTCCTCGAACGGGGGCGGCGCCGGCGCCGCTCGGCAGATGCGACCGCTATGCCGACGACGTAGCGAACGGGCGGGCCCGCCACGCGCGTGGGCTGGTGAGGAGGAAGCCGAGCCCCATCACCCCGTAGCCGACGAGCGCGTCGAAGAGATAGTGGTTGCCCGTGACGACGATGGTCAACAGCACCGCGATCGGGTACACGACCCCGATCACCTTCCAGAAGAGCGGCCGCGCGTAGATGATCAACCCGATGCCGACGCCGAGCGCCCAGCCGGCGTGCAGGCTCGGGACGGCGGCGACCGGGTTCGAGAACGAGGCCGAGGTCGGCGAGCCGATGTCGATGTTCGAGAGCTGCCGGAGCGTGTCCACGTAGCCGCCGATGAGACGGGGCGGCGCGGTCGGGAAGCGCCAGTGGATGACGAGCGCGATCGCGGTAGCCATCAGGAAGCCGTTGCGGAACCTGCGGAAGGCAACCCGGTTGGCGTGGTAGAGCCAGAGGAAGAAGACGCTCGTGAGCACGAAGTGCCCCACGAAGTAGAAGACGTTCATCGCCTTCACGAGCTCCGGGAAGCCGAGAAACGCCCGCTGCAGCGACTGCTCCCACGCGAAGTGCATGAACTGCTCCCACGAGACGACCTTGTGGGCGTTCGCGGTCGCGACCTGCCAGTTCGGCTCGATCCAGTGCCGCGCGAGCCGGTAGAGCTCCACTCCCCCGACCACGATCGCGATCTGCGTCAGCCCGTAGTGCCGCGCGGCGACACGCTGCACGCGTCCCATCGCAGGGCATTCTAAAGCCCATTGGTAGCATCGCGCAGATGCCAGCGTACGTCTGGATCGGTCTGGCGGTGCTGCTTCTCGCGCTGCTCGGCGGGGGAGCGTTCGCGGTCGTGCGCGGCCGGGACACGTGGCGAGCTTTCAAGCGGCTCAACGCCGAGATCGACGCCGCAACCGGCCCGCTGCTCGAGAGCGTCGCGCGCGCGGAGAAGAAGGCCGCGGAGCTCGAGTCGGCGGGGCCGCGAATGCGCCGCTCGGTCGAGCGGCTCCGCGAGAGCATCGAGGTGCTCCGGATCGAGCTGGCTGTGCTGCAGGAGGCGCGTGCGCCGCTGATGCGCCTACGCGCTCTTGCGGTGCTGCGCAGGTGACCCGCGTCGCGGCGGTCGACCTCGGCACCAACACGACCCGCTTGCTCGTCGCAGACGTCGGAGAGGGTCGAGTCGAGGAAGTGGTGCGGCGCACGGTGATCACGCGGCTCGGCGAGGGCGTCGACGTGCGCCGGCGGCTGCTGCCCCTGCCGATCGCCCGAGTCCGGAATGTGCTCTCGGACTACCGGCGCGAGGCGGAGTCCCTCGGCGTCGAGCGCGCTCTTCTGATTGCGACGAGCGCGGTCCGCGACGCGGAGAACGGCGAGGCGTTCCTGGGCGAGATCGAGTGGAGCTACGGGTTCGCAACGCGGCTGCTCGCGGGCGAGGAGGAGGCCGAGCTCTCCTTCCGCGGCGCGACGCTCGGGCGGGAAGCGCGCGACGGGCTGCTCGTCGTCGACATCGGGGGCGGTTCAACCGAGCTCGCCTGGGCGACCGGCGGAATCAGCCTCGACATCGGTTCCGTGCGGTTGACGGAGCGCTTCCTCGGCTCCGATCCGCCCACGGAGCAGCAGCTCGACGCGTGCGCCGGCGCGATTCGCACCCTGCTTGCCGACGAGGTGCCGGAAGGGCTGGCGCCGCGCGAGGCGCTCGGCGTCGCCGGAACGGTCACCTCACTGGCCGCACTCGATCTCGGGCTGGAGCGCTACGACCGCGAGCTCGTCCACGGACACCGCCTCACAGCGGCCGGCGCGGCGCGTCAGCTGGAGCGCCTCGCCTCGCTGCCGCTCGCCCGGCGGCGGGAGGTGCCCGCGCTCGACCCGGAGCGTGCCCGCGTGATCGTCGCCGGGGCGATCGTCTTGCGCGAGGTGCTTGCACGGTTCGGGCTCGACGGGATCGAGGCGAGCGAGCGGGACATCCTGGACGCGGCCGCGCTTGCGGCAGCCGAGCTGCCCGAGCCTGCCGAGGGCGACGCACCGCCTGGAGCGTTCGCGTGCTGCTGAGGTCGATCGGCCTGCTGGTCGCCGCGTCCGTGCTCGCGGCCTGCGGCGGCTCGTCGAAGGAGGCGGCGACGACGACGAGCGGGCTGCCGCCGGGCTGCGAGGTCGAGCAGACCGAGGCGGTGGTCGACGACTTCCTCGCCGCCGTCTCGCGCGGCGACCGGGTCGCTGCCCAAAAGCTCCTCGCCGACGACCTGCGGCTCTTCGAGGTGCACGACGGTCGCGGCCGGGGGGAGCGACATTTCCTCGCCAGGACCAAGGCGAAGGCGATGCGCTACGTCGACGAGCGCATCCGCCATCACGAGCGGTTGAGGCTCGTGAACCTCCAGGTCCAGCCGGCCGACGACAACAACCACGTCCTCGTCACGTTCACGCTGACGCGGCTGGCCGACGACTTCCGCCGCCGCGGGATCCCGAACCGCGTCGCCCAGGGAGACGGCGTCGTCGACTGCGTCGAGGGGAACCTCGAGGGCTGGTCGGTCCAGGGGCCGTAGCTCTGAGTCTTCAGCCCTCGTAGTCCTCGGCCGGCGGCGGCTCGTCCTCGGCCAGTCGCCGCTGGACGACCGCGCGCGCCAGCACCCCCACGAGCCGGTCGGCGTCCGTCACGGGGACGCGTTCGAGGTCCCGCTCCTCCAGCGCCCGGAACGCCTCTTCCAGGTCCATCTCGGCGTCGAGCGTGAAGATCGGCGGCTCGGCGATCTCGCCCAGCAGCGTGGCGCACGGATCGCGGCCGGCGGCCACGACCTCGCGGACCAGGGTCTTCCGCGTGACGACGCCCAGCAGGCGGCCGTCGTCGCAGACGAGCACGGCGCGCACGTCCGGATCCGCGAGGTGCTCGCCGGCCTCGCGGGCGCTCGCGGAGGCGTCGAGCGCGAGCGGCTGGGCGACCATGGCTTCACGAACGAGGCTCATGCGGCGACTCTACGGGAACATGCCGCGTGCTTCGAGCGCCGCACCGACCTCGCGGATCGCCGCGACGAGCGCGGCCTCGCGGAGCGGGATGCCCTTCTCGGCGGACAGGTCCCAGACGCGGTCGAACGCGTCGCCGAGCTTGTCGGCGAGGCGGCGGCGGATCTCGTCCCGGTCCCAGAACAGACGCCCGAGATCCTGTACCCACTCGAAGTAGGAGACCGTCACCCCGCCGGCGTTCGTGAGGATGTCCGGCAGAACCGGGATGCCGCGTTCGTTCAAGATCCGGTCGCCGTCGATGTCAATCGGCCCGTTTGCCCCTTCCGCCACGAGCCGCGCACGGATGTTGCCGGCATTTGCGGCCGTGACCTGATCCTCGCGGGCGGCCAGGACGAGGATGTCGCAGTCGAGCTCGAGCAGCTCCTCGTTCGTGATCCGCTCGACGTCGTGGGCGGCCTCGAAGCCCTCCAGCGAGCCGTGCTCCTTCGCCCAGGCGAGCGCTGCCGGGATGTCGAGACCGGCCGGGTCGAAGATCCCGCCGGAGAGGTCCGACACGGCCAGCACGCGGGCCTCCTTGTCGAAGAGCTCGTTCGCGGCGATGCCGCCCACGTTGCCGAAGCCCTGGACGACGCACCGCTGCTCGGCGAGGTTCCAGCCGAGCCGTTCGCAGGCGCGCTCGACCACCATCACGACCCCGGCGCCCGTCGCCTCGTGCCGGAAGAGCGAGCCGCCGAGCTGCACCGGCTTGCCGGTCACGATCTCCGGCACGGCGTACCCCTTCTGCATCGAGTACGTGTCCATCATCCAGGCCATCGTCTGCTCGTTCGTGGCCATGTCGGGCGCCGGAATGTCCTGCTGCGGCCCGATGAAGTTCATCAGCTCGGAGGTGAAGCGGCGCGTGATCCGCGCCAGCTCTTTCGGCGACAGCTCCTTGGCGTTGCAGCGCACACCGCCCTTCGCGCCGCCGTACGGGAGCCGGAGCAGCGCGCACTTCCACGTCATCCACATCGCGAGCGCGGCGCACTCGCCGAGGTTGACGTGCGCGTCGTAGCGGATGCCGCCCTTCGTGGGGCCGAGCACGCTCGAGTGCTGCACGCGGTACGCGGGGAAGACCCGGTACGAGCCGTCGTCGAGCTGCACCGGGACGCTCACGATCAGCGCCCGCTCGGGGAAGCGGAGCCGCTCGGAGACCATCTCGCCGACGTCCGCGTGGGCGAGCGCCGCGTCGAGCTGCGCACGGGCCTGCCGATAGAGCGGGTCGTCCCACTCGAGCGAGGCTTCATACGCGGCGTCGTGCTCGACCTGCGTCACGGCTGGGAGTGTACGGACCGTCGGGTCGCCCGGCACGGGATCGCCGGCGCGGCCGGCCCGCCGTCTTTCCGCCGCGGGCGCGCGCGTTAATCTGGACACCACGCCGGGGTGGCGGAACTGGTCAGACGCGGCCGGCTTAAAACCGGCTGTCCCTTCAAGGGGCATGGGGGTTCGACTCCCTCCCCCGGCACTCGAGGCGACGGTGGCGGCTAGATGATTGATTCCTAAGTCGGGTGCCCTCGGAGAGGGCATGCACCAAGCAGCGTGGACGACGTGTCCGGTGCCAAGGCTGGACGCCTTGGTGCCGGACACGACGGCCGCGATCCGCCGCGTGCAGGACCCCAACCGTGGGTGCAGGACTTAGGAATCAATCATCTACGTGCCAGGTGTGAGCTGGTCGACCGGGAAGCGCTCCGGGCCGTTGCCGCGGAACGCGTCGCGGAACGCCTTGAACGCCGCCTCGTCGAAGCGCGGGCAGATCGCGATCCGGTTCTGCCCGAGGGTCTCGTCCGGCTTCTCGGTCCAGGCCACGAGCGCGAACTTGCTGCCGAGCTTCCCCAGCGGGAACCCGAGCATGGCGTCCGGGCTCCCGTCGTAGAAGCGCTGCGCCGCCTCTATCTGCGACTGCGGCACCTTGGCGCCCCAGTTCATCACGATCCCGCCGTGCTCGAGGTTGTGCACCGCCTGGAGCTCCGAGACCGGCGCGGTGTAGAAGCCCCAGACGGCCGGAATGTAGTAGTGCTTGCCGCTGGCGGGCGGGAAGGTCGCGTACGGGACCTTCGCCTGCAGCGAGGTGACGTGCTGGCCGTACTTCGCCGCCTTGGAGACCTTGTAGGTACAACCCGCGGCCTCCAGCGCCTTCGTCGGGTCGCCGGTCGCCCCGCCGCCGCCCGTGGACGTCAGGAGGACGAGCACCACGATCAGCGCGACCACTCCGGAGGCGGCCGCCGCGTAGAGGATGATGCGCCTGCGCTGGTCGTCGTCGCGCTGCGCGGTCCGCGGGCGCGGGCCCTGCGTCCGTTTCGGCGGCGTCGGTGCGCGATCCTTCCTGGCCATTGGCGCAGAAACGTATCAGCCGACTGCCACGGCTCCGACGCCGAAGAAGTCCGCGACGGCCGCACGGTCCTCGACCAGCGGGCAAGCCGGCAGCGACGAGAGGAAGGCACGCCCGTACGCGCGTGTGCGGAGCCTCGGGTCGAGGATCGCGACGACGCCGCGGTCCCCGTGCCCGCGGATCAAGCGGCCGAATCCCTGGCGGAGCTGCAGGACCGCGGAGGGCAACGCGTACTCGCGGAACCAGTCGCCGCCGTCCGCGTCGACGCGCTCGCAGCGGGCTTCGTAGAGCGGGTCGCCGGGCGCCGAGAACGGCAGCTTGTCGATCACGAGCAGCGACAGCGCCTCGCCCTGGACGTCGATGCCCTGCCAGAACGTCGACGTGGCGACGAGGACGGAGTCGACGTCGGCGCGGAAGTCTTCCAGGAGCCGCTCGCGGGGGGCGTCGCCCTGGGCGAGCACGCGGTAGGGAAGCCGCGGCCGGACGCGCTCCGCGAGCTCGTCGAGCGCGCGGTACGACGTCGTCAGCACGAGCGCGCGCCCCTGGGACAGCGAGCACAGCGCCACGACCTCGTCCGCGACTCGCTCGATCGCGCCCGCGGAGCGCGGGTCCGGCATCGTCCTCGGCACGTAGAGGAGCGACTGCTCGCGGAAGTCGTAGGGCGAGCCGACGGCGAGCTCGGCGGCCTCCTCGAGCCCCAGCCGGTTCTTGACGAAGCCGAACTGCCCCGCCGTGGCGAGCGTCGCGGAGACGAGAATCGCCGTCGGGCCCTCGCCCCAGAGCAGGCGGCGGAGATCGCCCGCGACCTCGACCGGCGCCCAGGCAACCGCGTCGGGCTCGGCCCAGACGACCCGCTCCAGGTCGCCCGGCTCGAGGCAGGCGTCCACGGTGTCCGCGATCGCGAGCGCACGGCGGCCGAGGGCGTCGAGCTCCTCGCCCGCCCCGGCCAGGGTCTCGGCGAGCCCGGCGAGCGCGTCGATCAGGACGAGGCCGAGCTCGGCCGGTGGCTCGCGGAGCCGCTTGCGCCCGGCGTGCGGCGCCACGGCCCGGATCAGCCGGTCGCCGGCGCGCTCCAGCTTCTCGAGCGCCCGCGCCGGGGCAGGCTGCTGCGCCTCGCGGCAGGCACGCTCCACGTCTCCGGCGAAGCGCCGCAGCCCGGCGGCGCTGACCCTCCCGCCGAGCCACGTCGCGGCCGACTCCTCCAGGCGGTGCGCCTCGTCGAAGATCACCGCGTCGTGCTCGGGGAGGACCCGGGGCCCGTCGTCCTTGCCGCCCCGGAGCGCGACGTCGGCGAAGTAGAGCGCGTGGTTTGCGATCACGAGCTCGGCCTCCCCGGCCCGTTCGCGCGCCGCCTCGGCGAAGCAGGTCTGGACGAAGGGGCACCTCCGGCCCGAGCACCGGTCCGGGCCGACGGCGAGCTCGGACCAGAGTGTGTGCGTGGGCTCGAAGCCGAGCTCGGCCCGGTCGCCGGTCTCCGTCTCGTCGAACCACGGCCTGAGCTCGTCGAACTGCGACGAGTCCGCCTCGTTGCGCAGCAGCTCGCTGCCGAGGAGGCCGAACCCCTGCAGCGCCTTCCGGCAGAGGTAGTTCTGCCGTCCCTTGAGGACCGCGACGCGGACGTCGCGGCCGAGCGCCGCGGCCGCGATGGGCACGTCCTTCGTCAGCAGCTGCTCCTGCAGCGCCTTGGTCGCTGTCGCCACCACGACCCGTTGACCCGAGCGGAGCGCCGGCAGCAGGTACGCGAGGCTCTTCCCGGTTCCGGTACCGGCCTCCGCGAGCAGGTGCTCGCCGCGCTCCAGCGCCTGCTCGACCGCAGCGGCCAGCCGGGCCTGC
The DNA here is from genome assembly GCA_963704025.1 of uncultured Actinomycetes bacterium. Lineage (GTDB taxonomy): Bacteria > Actinomycetota > Thermoleophilia > Gaiellales > Gaiellaceae > CAVPGP01. Next base: position 945,445 of record CAVPGP010000002.1, read on the forward strand.
TCTGGCCGTGGCTCGTAGCCGGGCAGAACGCGCTCGAGCGCGCCGCCGGCGCCGAGGAGACTCTCCGTCGCACTCTCGATGCGGAGAGGATAGGCGACCGAACGGATGTTCCCCTCGGGCCTCGCCGGGGCCAGGGCGAAAAGATCGCTGACAGCGGACTTTTCCCTCCGGCGCGCTTGACGGCTGTGGGGCCCATCCCTAGATTGGCCCTGTCAGAACCGGTAGGTCTTCGGACTCGCCGGTTCTGGCATTTTTGTCGGGCTTTTCCTGCCGGTTCCGGGTTCGGGACGCGTGCTGTCCGACGGCATCTCTACCGTTCTGCGGTCCAGATGTGGATCGCAGCACTCACCCTCGGACTGGCCATCGGGGTCGCCGCAACCTGGCTCGTCGCCAGGGCGCGGAACGATGCGCGGCTCGCCCGCCTCGCGAGCGCGCTCCGCGCAGAGCGGGCGACGCTCGAGGCTGAACGGGCCTCCGCCGAGCAGAAGCTCGCGCTCGTCGAGCGGACGCAGATCGAGTGGGAGGAGCGCTTCAAGGCGCTCTCGGCGGAGACGCTGACGAAGAACCAGTCGCGCTTCCTCGAGCTCGCGCAAAGCCAGCTGAAGCCGATCGAGGAGACGCTGCGCCGCTTCGGCGATCACACGCAGTCGCTGGAGCAGAGCCGGCAGAAGGCCTACGGCGAGCTCTTCACGCAGGTCCGCTCCCTCTCGGAGAGCCAGGAGCGGCTGCGAACCGAGACGGGGAACCTCGTCACGGCGCTCAGGGCCCCCAACGTCCGCGGCCGCTGGGGCGAGATCCAGCTGAAGCGCGTCGTCGAGCTCGCGGGAATGGTCGCGCACTGCGACTTCGCGGAGCAGAGCAGCGAACGTGACCCCGACGGCCGTCTGCTGCGTCCCGACCTGATCGTCAAGCTCCCCGGCGGGAAGAACATCGTCGTCGACTCCAAGGCGCCGCTGCAGGCCTTCCTCGACGGGCTCGCCGCAGCGGACGACGACACGCGGCGCCTCCATTTCGTCGCACACGCGCGGCAGGTGCGCGACCATATGACGAAGCTCGGCCAGAAGCGCTACTGGGCGCAGTTCACGCCGACGCCGGAGTTCGTGGTCATGTTCCTCCCGGACGACTCGTTCTGGCGCGCGGCGCTCGACCACGATCCGTCGCTGATCGAGGTCGGGCCCGACAACGGCGTGCTGCCCGTGACGCCGACGATGCTGATCGGGATGCTGCGGACGATCGCCTACACGTGGCAGCAGGAGAACCTCGCCGAGAGCGCACGGGAGATCTCGGAGCTCGGCGGCCACCTCGTCGACCGGCTCGGCGTCTTCGCCACGCACCTGGCCAAGGTCGGCCGCTCGCTCGATTCGGCCGTCGGCGCCTACAACGACGCGGTCGGCTCGCTCGAGACACGGGTGCTCGTGACCACGCGCAGGCTGAAGGCGCACGGCCTCGGCGCGAAGGAGCTCCCGGAAGTGGCGCCCCTCGAGCGCGCGCCCAGGCCGATCGTGGCGCCCGAGCTCTTGCCGGAGGCCGAGTCGCAGACGCTGCTGGAGCTCCCCGGCGGCGCGGCCGACGCCGCGTAGGGCCGAGCCCACTACGAACCCAGTCTAGAAGCGAACCCGGTCTAGAAGCGCAGGGTCGCCGCGATCCCCTCGACCGGTTCGAGGCTCGACGCCGAGCGGACGGCGAGCACGGAGCCGCCGTGCGCGAGCACCTGGTGAACGGCCAGGTCGAGCGCGTCCTCGTGCCGTTCCATGGTCGTCCCGTCGAGCGGGCAAGCCCCGCCCTCGGTGGAGCCGCGGCCGCACCGTGGGCACTGATAGGCCTCGTGCGACGCGCCGTCCACGAAGAGGAGGCAGTCGACGCGCCCGTCGGAGGCGGCCTCGAGCACCTGCTGCCAACCCGAGGCGGCTCGGCTGCCCCGGCCGGCCTCCTCCTGCCAGCGCTCGACTGCCGCACGCTCCTGCTTGGCGCGCGCCTCGTCGAGGATGGGCGTCACGGTCTCGAGGAGCTCCTGCGGTCCCGCATGCGCCTCGGCCGACGCCCACCCCACGATCGCCGCCTGGGTCTCGGCGGCCAGGACGTCCAGCACCTCGGAGCGCATGTCCTCATTGCAGACGAGGACGACACGCGCGCCGCCCTTGACGCCGCGCACGCGCCGGTCCAGCAGCTCGCCCCACGCCTTCAGGTGCTTGTGGACGAGGTTCTCGATGTGGCGCTCGTACCGCGCCTGCGACCAGCCGCCCTGGTCGTGCCGCCCGGGCGTGTCGTCGTACTGCTCGGCCACCTCGACGAGCCTGCCGGCCGTCAGCCGGTAGACGTCGCCGCGCTCGCGCCCGACGACGCCGACGAGCGCGCCCTCGTTGCCGCCGACGAGCGGGACGAGCGGTGCCAGGTAGAGCTCGCGCCCGAGCCGGAACTCGTCCGGAACCGCATCGGCGAGGGCTAGCGCCTGCCAGAGGTTGTCCGACCCCGAGCAGAAGAGCGCGAGCCCGCGCGCCCCGTCGCGATCGAACTCGGCGTCCATCCACTCGCGGATCCGCTGCACGTCGGCCCGGAGGGCCTTGCGCTGCTCGGTCCACGTGCCGTCGACGTTGTCGCCCCGGTCGAGCAGCGAGTTGACGCGCGTACCGACAGTCTGCGGCGTCGGCGAAACCCCGGGATCGAGGTCGACGTAGAGGCTGATCGCGCACCCGTTCTCGGTGCGGAATCCCGCCAGCTCCCTCAGGTTCTCCCAGGTGATCGACGTTGCCATGGCGCAGCGATGCCCGTGCGCGGCGATTCTATGCATGCAGGCAGAATCCGGGGCGGTGACCGCGGGCGCAGACCTCCGCCGCGCCCGCCGCACGAGGAACATCCGACCGGTCGACGACGTTTACTACTGTGGGAAAAACAGAATGGCGGAAGGAACAAAGTTGTCTGACACCGTGCGCAACGTGATCGTGATCGGCGGCGGGCCTGCCGGCTATACGGCCGCGCTCTATGCGGCCCGCGCCAACCTGGAGCCGCTCGTGATCGAGGGCTTCCAGTGGGGCGGCCAGTTGATGATCACGAGCGACGTCGAGAACTACCCCGGCTACCCGGACGGCGTCCTCGGGCCGGAGATGATGATCGAGTTCCGCCGGCAGGCGGAGCGCTTCGGCACCGAGTTCATCACGGACGACGTGACGAAGGTGGACTTCTCGGAACGGCCGTTCCGGGTCTGGGTCGGCGACGACGAGTACCACGCGAACGCGGTGGTGATCGCCACCGGTGCGAGCGCGCGGTGGATCGGAATCGAATCGGAAGAGCGGCTGAAGGGCCGCGGCGTCTCCGCGTGCGCGACCTGCGACGGTGCGTTCTTCCGCGACAAGCACATCTACGTCGTCGGCGGCGGCGACTCGGCGATGGAGGAAGCCCTCTTCCTGACCCGCTTCGGCGCGAGGGTCACGATCGTGCACCGTCGCGACGAGTTCCGCGCCTCGCAGATCATGCTCGACCGCGCGCGCGGCAACGAGAAGATCGACTTCATCACGAACGCGGTCGTCGAGGAGGTGCTCGGCGACGAGTTCATCACCGGCCTGCGCCTCCGCAACACCCAGACGGGCGAGACCTGGGACGTCGAGGCCGGAGGACTCTTCGTGGCGATCGGGCACGACCCGAACACGAAGCTCTTCCTCGACCAGCTCGACCACGACGAGAGCGGGTACCTGATCACGGAGCCGCGCTCATCGGCGACGAACGTCCCGGGCGTGTTCGCCGTCGGAGACGTCCAGGACCACGTCTACCGGCAGGCGATCACCGCCGCGGGCTCGGGCTGCATGGGGGCACTCGACGCGGAGCGCTTCCTCGCCGAGCAGGAGGGGCACCTCGCGTCCGCCGCGACCGCCCCGCGCGAGGAGCCCGCCGGGGTCTAGCAGGCCCTTTCGGGCGACCGGCGTCAGCCGATCGCGGGCGTACCCTCGCTGCGTGGCCGAGTGGATCGACCTCCTCGACCCTGACCCGGACGAGCTGCGGGCCAAGGCGCCGGTCCCCCTCATCGACACGGCGTTCAGGCAGCTTCTGAGGCCGCCCACGCCGGGCGACGAGGAGCGCCCGACGCTCCAGAGTCACGGCGCCTACGTCTTCGGGATCCTGCTCGTCGCCGTCGCGGTGCCCGAGGAGGACACGGTCTTCTACCAGGAGGTCGACGTCGTCCTGACGCACGAGATCCTGCTCACCGTGCGCAAGACGCCACCGGGCCACAAGCCGTACGACCCGGCGGACGCACTCGCCGCGTGCCGCGACACCGACTCGACCGGGCTGATGCTTTACCGGCTCCTGGACGACGTCGCCGAGCGGTACCTCGACCTCGTGGACGACCTCAATGCGGAGATCGACGAGCTGGAGGACGAGGTCGAGACGCTGCCCCCGGGTCAGACGCGCGCGCGCCTCTGGGCTCTCCGCCATGACCTGCTGCACATCCGGCGCACCCTCGGCCCCACGCGAGACGCGGTGCGCAAGATCGTCGACGACGTCGTCGACGTCATGGCGGGCGACGAGGTCTTCCCGCGCGAGGTCGAGGTCGAGATGAGCTCCGTCTACGACAAGCTGCTGCGCGCACTCGACGGCCTCGAGCTCTCTCGCGACCTGATCGCGAGCGTCCGCGACTACGCCCAGTCGAAGATCGCCCAGGACCAGAACGAGGTGATCAAGCGGCTGACGGTCGTCGCGTCGCTGCTCCTCGTGCCCACGTTCATCGTCGGCGTCTACGGCCAGAACTTCATCCGCAGCATGCCGGAGCTTCGTTGGAGCTTCGGCTACTGGTGGTCGTGGGGCTGGATCATCGCGACCACCGTCGCGCAGCTCATCTTCTTCCGGCGAAAGCGCTGGATTTAGAGGCGTTTTCGCGCTACCTTCCCAGTCGGCGATCCGGCAGGAGAGGAAGGCGGGCCTGGCCTTCGAGCCGGGCCCGCGCTACGCTCGGGGCCGGATGCCGTTTGGAAGCCCCGTGGAACTGCTGCTGCTCGGCCTCGTCGTGATGCTCGTCTTCGGCGCAAAGCGGCTGCCGGAGCTCGGCCGCCAGGCGGGCCGCGGGATCCGCGAGCTGCGGGAGACGGTGCAGAAGCCGGTCGAGGACGTGAAGGCCGAGCTGCCGGCTCCGAAGGACCTCGTACCTTAGGCCCGTCGCTACGATCGGCATCGTGCCGATCTACATCTGCCCGAACTGCAAGGACCGGTCGATCGACGCCGACGGCTTCGAGGGCATGTCGCGTCAGAGCGTCGCGTGCCACCGCTGCGGCTTCGGCTTCCTCTTCGAGTTGATGGAGGACTACTACCCCGCGCCCGGCACGGGCCTGATCACGTGCGACCAGGACGGCCGAGTGCTCGCCGTCGGCCGCGGCGTGTTCGAGCTGACGGGGTTCCAGGAGCGTGACCTGATGGGGCGAGACGTCGTCGACGCGCTCGCCCTCGACCGCGCTCCGATCGGCCTCGTCCGCGAGTGGGGCGTGCGACGGCTCGGGGAGCAGATGCAGGTCGTCACGAGCTCCGGCAGGCCCCAGCCCGTGACGGTCGACCTCTTCCCGGCCTACGACGAGGACGGCGGGCTTCTGGTCGCCCTCACGCCGCGCTCTCCTTCCGGGGCAACGGGCGCTTCCGGGGCGACGGGCTCGTAGCGTCGGCCAGCCGCGCCTCGACCCAGGCCTGGAGCTCCTCGACCGCGGCCAGCGACTCCTCGAGCCGGTTCAGCTCGTCGCGCAGCCCGCGCGGGTCGAGCGGCGCGAGGAGCCCGAGCGCAGCCAGGTGCTCCACCGTCCCGGCCGGCAGGTCGCGCCGCGCCTCACGCTCGATCCCGGCCAGCCGCAGCCGTGACCTCAGGCGCTCTGCCCGGGCCGCAAGCGCCGCGGCCTCACCGGCCAGCGAATCGGCGTAAACCGCGAGCTCGACCGCGCGCATGTGACCACCGTAGCGGCGCCCGCCGCCCGCCATTCCAACGGTTCAGTCACGCTTCAGTGACGAAAGTGCACGCGCCCGTCAGACTCGGCTGGACGGGCAGAGGTCGCTGAGCACGCAGTCCTCGCAGCGCGGCGCCCGCGCGACGCAGACCCGGCGTCCGTGCCAGATCAGCAGGTGGGGTAGCCGCGCCCAGTCGGCCCGCGGCACGAGCCGCATCAGGTCGCGCTCGATCTTCACGGGATCCTCCTGCTTCGTGAAGCCGAGCCGCTGCGAGAGCCGGCGCACATGAGTGTCGACCACGATCCCGACGGGCGTCCCTCGCTCGGCCGAGACGACGTTCGCCGTCTTGCGGGCGACTCCCGGCAGGCGCAGCAGATCGTTGAACGCATCCGGCACGCGGCCGCCGTGCTCCTCGATCAGCATCTTCATGGTGCCGCGCAGGGCCTTCGCCTTCTGGCGGAAGAACCCGGTCCGGAAGATGTCGCGCTCGAGCTCGGCGACCGGCACGGCGAGATAGTCCTCCGGGCGGCGGTACTTCTCGAACAGCGATTCGGTGACCAGGTTGACGTTGACGTCAGTCGTCTGGGCCGAGAGCATCACCGAGACCAGCAGCTCGAGGTCATTGTCGAAACGGAGGGCGATCCTCGCGTCCGGGTGCTCCGCCGCCAGCCGCTCGAGGATCGGGCCGACGCGCTCCCGCTTCGGGCCGACCTTGCGGCGGGCCTCCGTGACGTAGCTCCTAGCCAACCGCGGCGAGCGGGCGCGGACGATTCGGCAGCCGCGGGCCGGCGCAGACGACGTCGAGCGCCGGACAGCCGGCGCACGCCCAGTCGCTCGGCGTGGGCACGAACTCCCCCGCGTGGATCCGCCCGATCGCCTCGGAGAGCACTGCCTCCAGCTCCGGCACGTCCTCGCGGGTGAACGTCGTCGCGACCACGGCGTCCGGCCGCTCGACGAACGCGTAGGCGACCTCGACCTCCTCCGCTCCGGCCCGGAAGCAGGCGAGCGCGTAGACGAGCCGCTGGAGCGCGTAGTGCCCGTCGATGATCGACTCCGGCGACGACTCGCCGAGCGGATTCGTCTTGTAGTCGACGACGAGCGCGCGATCGGCCTCCAGGTGCAGCACGTCGAGCCGCCCCTCGATCACGACTCCGTCGTGCTCGAAGAGGAACGGCCGCTCGACCTGGACGTTCTCGAGCGCGGCGAGCCGCTGCGCGAGCTCCGACCGGCACCAGCCCTCGACATAGCCCGAGATTCGCTCCAGCTCCTCCTCGGTGACGGCCGGATACCACGTGCGCACCTGCTCGAGCTCAGGCGGGACCGGCTGCCGCGGGTCGATCTGCTCGAGGAGGCGATGGGTGGCGTCGCCGATCTCCATCCCGCCCATCCCCTCTGGCCCGCCGCCGAGCCCGACGGGCCGGCGCTCGCGCATGCCGACCACGCGGCGGGCGTAGTACTTGTACGAGCAGCTGTCGAACTCGGAGAGCGCGGTGAAGGACAGTCGCCGCGCGCGGTGCACCGGCGGCACGGGGATCGGCTCGAAGGCCGGCAGGACGAGCGCCGGCGCGGGCGTCGAGTCCGGCAGCTCGCCGAAGAGTGCGAGCTGCCCCGTCTCCGATTCGACCGCCTCCTCGGTCGGCGAGAGCTCCGGCTCGGGGACGTGGCGGTCGACTCGCACGAGCAGGCGCGCGTCGCCCCGCTCGACCTCCACGGGCTGGCCGGCGGCCGCGGCCAGCTCCGCCTCGATCTCGAGCCGCGACAGCACCCAGCCGATCGGCGTGTCCCGCCTGTCGTCCACCGCGCCGGAGACCAACAGCCGGTCGATCGCCCGGGTCATGGCGACGTAGTAGAGCCGCAGCCGCTCGGCGCGCTCCTCCGCCTCGCGCGCGGCCTTGACCACGTCGTAGGAGAAGGCGCTCAGCGGCCTACTCGTGGCCGGATCGCGCATGCGGAAGCCGAACCGCCCGTCCGAGAGCGCCAGGATCTCGTCCGCCGGCGGGGCCTTGTCGCGACCCGCGTCCGCGACGACCACGACCCGGAACTCGAGGCCCTTCGCCGAGTGGATCGTCAGCAGCCGGACGGCGTCGGCGCCCTCCTCCTCGGAGACGGCCTCCCGTTCCACCGAGCCGAGCGCGTCCTGCTGCCGCACGAAGCGGACGAAGCCTTCGATGTCCGGGCCGCGCAGCTCCTCGTACGAGCGGGCCAGCCGCGCGAGCTTGCGCACGTTGGCGTAGCGCCGCCTCCCGTCCCACTGCGCGAGCACTGCGAGGTCGTAGTCGTGGTCGGCGACGATGCGCTCGCAGAGCCGCTCCAGCGAGAGCCGCGTCGACGCGGCGACGAGCCGGTCGAAGCGCTGGCGGAACGCACGCACGAGCTGCCCGTCCCGCTCGGCCATGGTCGACGGCACGGCGCGCTCGATCCCGGAAAAGAGCGGGCGCTTCGAGGCGGCTCGGCGGATCAGCACGAGGGCGTCGTTCGACACGCCGACGAAGGGCGACGCGAGCACGGTCAGGAGCGCCTCGTCGTCGTAGCGGTTCTGGATCAGGCGCAGGTACTGGAGCAGGTCGACGACCTGCTGCTGTCCGTAGTAGCCCTTGCCCGTCGCGCGGTAGGTCGGGAGGCCGGCGCGTCGGAGCTCCTCCTCGTACCACTCGGCGTCCGTGCCGGCGGCAAAGAGCAGGACGATCTCCCCGGGCTCGGCGGCGCCCGCGTCGACGAGCTCGCGCACACGCCGCGCGATCGCCTTCGCCTCGCCGCGGCGCCAGTGTGTGCCCGTCTCCGAATACGACTCCTTGTCCGTGACGAGCAGCTCGACGGGCTGGCCGAAGACCGGGTCGGGGAACTCCCCCGAGGCGGCGAGCGGCTGGAACTCCTGGCCGAACTCGCCGCCGAAGAGCCGGTTCACCGCTGCGAGCACCTGGGGCCGCGAGCGGTAGTTCCGGGTCAACGCCAGCAGCTCGTTCGCCGGCTGCGCGCGGCGCTCACGGAAGACGCCGACGTCGGCGTGGCGGAAGCCGTAGATCGACTGGAACTCGTCGCCGACGAAGAACAGCTCGCGCTCGCCCGGGCCGTCGGCCAGCAGATCGACGAGCTCGCACTGGAGCCGGTTCGTGTCCTGGAACTCGTCGACCATGATCGCCCGGAAGCGCAGCTGCTCGCGCTCGCGGATCGTCGCGTTGTCGCGGAGGAGGTCGCGGGCGACGAGCTGGAGGTCCTCGAAGTCGAGCGCCGACTCGCGCTCCTTCGCGGCGGCGTACTGCGCGGCAAAGCGGTCGAGCAGCTCCTGCAGGAGCTCGCGGTCCGCCTGCGCGAGCCGGTCGAGTGCGGCCTGCTCGACCCGCTTGCGCGCCTCCTCGTAGCTCGCGGCGCGCTCGCCCGTGGCGCGGAAGCCGGACAGGTCGAAGAGCCTGTCGGCCTGGTGCCCGCCGGCCAGGACGTCGATCATCCCCTGGGCCGACCGGCGCTGCGCCTCGGTCGCCGAGGCATCGTCGACGAGGCAGCGCGCCGCCTCGTGCAGCTCCGCGGCACGCTCTCCGAGCGGCGCCGGCTCGCCCAGCTCCAGGACGAGCTCCCGCCCGGCCGAGCGCAGCGTCTCGAACACCCCGATCAGCATGCGGCGGAGCCGCTGCGTGCCGTAGGCGGCGAGCAGCCGCAACCGGTCGGGCTCGTCGCCGGCCGAGAACTCCTGCAGCGCGGCGTCGAACGCCTCGCCGCGGACGATGATCCCGTGGTCCTCGTCGAGCTCCCGGAAGCGTGGGTCGATTCCCGCCTCGAACGGCGAGGCGCGCAGCACCCGGGCGCAGAAGCCGTGGATGGTCGAGATCCAGGCGCCGTCGAGCTCGCGTGCGAGCTCCGGACGGCCGCGCTCGACGAGGGCGGCGCGGATGCGGCTGCGCAGCTCGGCGGCGGCCTTGCGCGTGTAGGTGATGACGAGGATCGAGCCGACGTCCATCCCTTCGTCCACGACGTGGCGGACGAACCGCTCCACGAGCACCGTCGTCTTGCCCGTGCCCGCTCCGGCCGAGACGAAGACGCGCCCCCGCGCCTCGATCGCGCGCTGCTGCTCGGGGTTCATCCGCGTCTCCCTTACGCCCTCTTCACCCGGCACATCGACCAGAGGTCGCACCACGCCGGGCACCCGTCCTCGCCCTTCGGGTCGTGGCGCACGTCGCCTCCCTGGATCCGCTGCGCCAGCCCGCGAGCCGTCTCCTTCGCCCCCTCGACGAGCTTCCAGAACTGCTCTTCGTCGAGGTAGTCGTTCCGCACGAAGCCCGGGAGGGCCTCCTCCTTCGCCTCCGCACGCAGCAGGCCCCGCGCCTTGCCGTCGCCGGCCAGCGGGCGGTAGACGCCGCCGAGCGGCTCGATCCCGACGAGGTCGCGGAGCACGAGCATGTAGAGCGGGATCTGGAGCCGCAGCTCCTTCTCGATCGAGGCGGCGGAGTGCGCGCCCTTGCCGGACTTGTAGTCGACGACCATCCCGCGCGCGCTGAACGGGTCGACGTCGATGCGGTCGATCTTCCCGGAGAGCCTGATGCCGCCGAGGTCGAGCCCGCGCTGCAGGTCCTGCGGCGAGCGGTCGTTGCCGAACGAGACCTCGAAGCGGCGCGGAACGAGCTGGAGCTCCGTCTCGGCCTCGGCGTGGACGAGCTTCTCGAGATCGCGCCAGAGGGTCGAGTCGAGCTCGCGGCGCTGCATCTCGGTCATCTCCATGCGCACGCCTGCGAGCGCCGCGTCGAGGCAGGCTCGCATGAAGCCGACGCACTCGTCGACCCTGCTCGGCTCGACGCGCTCGATCCCGAGCTCCTTCGGGAGACCGGAGAAGAACTTGAAGAGCGCGCTGTGGGCGACCGACCCCTTGAGCTTCGCGTCCACCTCGGCGTCGATCGTCCTCGGGTCGAGGAAGCGCTCGACGAACCACGCGGACGAGCAGTCGGCGAAGCGTTCGAGCTCCGTGACCGGGAAGGTCGTCCGCGCCTCGAGCTGCTCCAGGACGAGCGGGTGCCGGAGCCGCGTCTCGCGCCGGAACGAGCGCACGGCCCGGTCGAGCCGGCGCTCCCAGCCGTTGGCCAGGGCGAGGGCTTCGGCCTCGGCGGCGTCGGCTGCGGCAAGCTGCGCCAGCGCGCGCAGGCGCTCGCGCTCCGTCGGCGCGTCCTCGAGCCCCCAGGTGAGCTGCGACAGGGCGCGGCGGCGGCGCCAGCGCTCGGCGTCCTCCTCCGGGAAGAGCGACCAGGCCTCCTCCCAGAACGGGCTGGGCTCCCGCGGGCCGCCGTCGTCGGTGGCCGCCTCGCGCACGAGATACAGGCGGCGCGTCGCGCGGCTGCAGGCCGTGTAGAAGAGATAGCGGTCGCGGCTGACCTGATCCGGCCGGACGAGCCGGGCGCCCAGCTCGCGGCGGGCGTCCTCGTCGAGGAACGGCGAGGGCTGCGAGCGACGCGGCAGGCTTCCGTCCTCGAGGCCGAGGATGAAGACGACGTCGTAGCGTCTCGTGCGGACGCGCAGCAGGTCGAGGACCGCGACCTTCCCCTCCTCGCGCGCCGCGCCGAGCCGGACCGGCGAGCGGTCGAGCGACGTCAGCAGATCGTCCCGCGTGAGGCCGTCCCACCCCTCGAGCTCGGCGAGCAGCCGGGTCACCGCCTCGAAGCAGCGCAGGTCGAGGCGCGATGTGTCGGTCGCGGGCGGCTCGTCCGTCCCGTACGCGCTGCGCAGCATCGTCACGGCGAGCTCCCGCACGGCCTCGATGGGGGTCCCGGCGGCGCGGAGGTCGCGGAGAGCGGGCACGGGGGCGCTGCGGAGCTTCTCGGTCTCCTCCTCCGCGCGGGCGCCGGCCTCGATCGCCCGGCCGCGGAGCCTGCCTTCGGCGAAGTCGACGGTCCGACGCTCGATCCCGGAGTACGGCGAGCGCAGGAACACGTAGAGGTCGCGGCGCGTTCCGTCCTGCCACGCGAAGCGGAGGAGCCCGCCCAGCGCCTGCCCGAACGGCGTCTGGTCGAGGCGGAGGCGCCCCTCGAGGGCGTAGGGGACGCCCAGTGTCCCGAGCGCCGTCTCGAGCGGTGCGCGCCAGCGCTCGAGCGAGGGGCAGACGACGGCGATCCGCTCGGGCGGGGTGCCGCTCCGGATCAGGTCCAGCAGCTCGTCGCCGACGAGCTCCAGCGCGCCGCGGGTGCCCGCGCCCTCGAAGAAGCGGACGGCGCCGTCGATCTCGGGCGCCTCGCCGACGTCGTCGGAGAAGAGCGCCCGCTCGAGATGGGCGATCGCCGGCTCCGTGTACTCGTGGAAGCGCGGCTGGAGCTCCTCGATGCGTCCGTCCGCGAGCGAGGCGAGATCCTCGGCGGTGCCGCGCAGCGACTCGAAGGCCGCCCGGCCCGGCTCGTACGGGAGCGAGATGGTCACGTCCGCGCGCCCGGCGAGCGCCTCGATCAGATGCCACTCCGCCGCGGTCAGATCCTCGAAGCCGTAGGCGAAGACGGGCTCGCCGCTCCAGGCGTCGAGCTCGCCCGCGAGCCGCTCCGCCGCGCGGGCGCGCTGCAGGTCGCGGTCCCAGAGCCCCGCCCGGTCGAGCTCGGCGCGGTACGACGCGTAGAGGCCGGCGAGGTCGCCCTCCAGCGCGTCGGGCTCGAGCAGGCCCTGCTCCAGCTCGCCGATCATCTGCAGCAGCGTCTCCGCGAACCCCGCCGAGCGGGCGGAGCGCGACAGCCCGTTCAGCGAAGCCGCAGACTGGGCCGAGGCGATCGCGCGCCGCGCGAGCAGCGCCCGCTGGGCGTCGGTCGCCACCGGCCGGGCCTGCGGATCGCCGTGCGCCACCCGGCGGAAGACGTCGTCGAAGGTGCCGATCCAGCCGCCCATCAGGGCGCCGCGCCGCGAGAGCAGGTCGCGTTGGCGGCGGACGACGTCCGCCCCGTTCGGCACGATCAGGACGGGCTCCTCGTCGAGACGCGCCAGGTAGCGCTCGAGGAGCAGCCCGACCTTGCCGGCGTTCGCAGGGCCTGTCAGCAGCGTCAATCCCATTCGCCCATCCTCATTTGGGCATCGTAGTGCGCGGACCCGACGGCTCCGCGGCCCGAAAACGGCCAAAAACAGCGGAAACTGCGGCCCCGGGCGGCGCCGCTCAGGGCCGCCGAGCAGCCCGGAGGCCAGCCTACGCGTCGTGCAGCGTCCGCCAGCCGAGAAGCCCGGCGAAGCCGAGAATGAGCGCCCCGGAGAGGAGGTCGACGGCACGGATGACGCGGTCGCCGACGCGATGCCGCGTGATCGAGACAACCCCCGAGAGGAGCGTGAACCAGGCCAGCGAACCGATGCCGACTCCGACGAGGAGCAGCAGAGCGCCCGACGGGCTCGAGACGACGTCGGCCGTGGACGCGGCCGAGAAGATCGCCGCCCAGGAGACGATCGTCATCGGGTTCGACGCCGTGGCCGCCACCGAGGTGGCGAACGCGCGCTTCGGCGAGGCCACCTCCTCCGTCGCCTCGCCTCCCAGCCGGATCCGGAACGCGCCCCAGATCGTCCGCAGGCCGAGCACCGCGAGTACCGCGGCGCCGAGCAGGCCGAGCGCCAGGCGAACCGCCTCGACCCGGAGCAGCGGCGCCACGCCGGCGACGCCGGCGACCGCGTAGAGGGTGTCGACGAGCGCGGCCCCGGCGCCGATCGCCCAGCCGGGGGCGAAGCCGAAACGGAGCGAGGTCCGCAGGCAGAGGAGCCAGATCGGTCCGACCTGCGCACCGACGACGAAGCCGAGCGTGAGCCCGGCGAGCGCCGCCGAGCTCAACGGGCGCTCACCGAGTCACCCGAGGATCAAGCGGCGGTTGCCGACTTCGGCCGGCGGCCGCGGCGCGCGGCCGGCTGGCCCGGCATCTTGCCGGCGCAGTCGTCGCAGAGATCGGCCTGCTTCGCGCCGCGCCGCGCGTCCGCATACGTCACGCGCATCGTCGCACCGCGTCCCTCGTCGACTTCCTTGCTGCAGTTGTCACACACGAGAACCGTCTTGCGGGCCAAGGGATTTCCTCCTGAAATTCGCGTGGGAATTGCAGGTTAGCGCAAGCATCAGGCTGCTTCCAACGCGCCGCGAATTCGGCTGGAGCGGGGCAGCGTGAGCACGGCGCGCTCCTCGAGATCCAGATCCGCTTTCACGAGCGCGGACGACGCGCAGATGCCGGGTCGAAATCGTCGATCGTTCTCCCTACGAGATACGCCCAGAATTCCTCTCCGACATGCGCGTGGAACGGAGTCGTTCGGCCTGCGCCGGCCGAGGGGGAACACGTCGACGTCGCGATCCTGGCCGGGAACGCGCCCCGATCTCGGTACGCTCCGCCGCGATGGACGCCAGGACGATCGTCGTGCTCGAGGGTGACGAGACCGGCCAGGAACTGCTCGAGGAGGCGCTGCGCGTGCTTCAGCCGGACGTGATCGGCTTCGAGCTCGACCTGCCGCGCTACGACCTCTCGCTCGCGAATCGCCGCGCGACGAAGAACCAGGTCGTCTTCGAGGCAGCCAGCGCGATCCGCGAGAAAGGTCTCGGGCTGAAGGGGGCCACGGTGACCCCCGAGGGACGTGACGACGTCGGCTCGCCGAACCGCATCCTCCGCGAGGAGATCGGCGGCCAGGTGATCGTCCGCACGGGCCGGCGGATCCCCGGGGTCGTCCCGCGCGGCGGCGTCCACGCGCCGATCTCCGTCGTCCGGATGGCGGTTGGCGACGCGTACGGGGCGCGCGAATGGCGCGAGGGCGAAGGCGACGACGAGGTCGCGTACCGCACCGAGCGGATCGAGCGGCGCATCTGCCGGTCGGTCTCCGAGTACTCGTTCCTGCTGGCGGAGCGCACCGGCGCGAAGGTCTTCGGCGGGCCGAAGTACACGGTCAGCCCCACGTACGAGGGGATGCTGAAGGAGGAGATGGACCGGGCCGCCGAGCAGCATCCCGAGGTGCCGTACGAGCCGCAGCTGATCGATGCGACGTTCGCGCTGCTCATCTCGTCCACGGGCGACCCGCTGGTGATCCCGGCCCTGAACCGCGACGGGGACATCCTCTCCGACCTGGTGCTGCCGCTCTTCGGCTCGATCGCCGGCTCCGAGTCGATGCTCGTCGCCTTCGACGACCGCTACCGGCCGCGCGCGCTGCTGGCCGAGGCCGCGCACGGGACGGCGCCAGCGCTCCGGGGGAAGAACGTCGCGAACCCGATGGCGATGATCCTCGCCGGCGCCGCGCTCCTGCAGCACGGCGACGAGCAGGCGCAGCAAGCGGCCAGGGCCATCCGCGAGGCGGCGCTCGAGGCGGTTGCCGAGGGGATCAAGACGGCCGACCTGGGCGGTCACGCCGGGACGAGCGACTTCACCGACGAGGTGATCCGCCGCACGAAGACGAAGCTCGAGATCTGGGCGTCGCTCTGAGCGTGGTCTCCGGCTAGGACGCCTGCTCGAGCTCCAGCTCGTCGGCCTCGAACGCGGCCGAGAACGCCTCCGCGACGCCCGGATCGAACTGAGAGCCCGCGCAGCGGGCGACCTCGCGCGCCGCGTCGTTCGGTGCGAGCGCTTGCCGGTACGGGCGGGTCGACGTCATGGCGTCGTAGGCATCGGCGACCGCGAGGATACGCGCCTCGAGCGGGATCTCGTCGCCGGCGAGTCGGTTCGGATAGCCGGTCCCGTCCCAGCGCTCGTGATGGTGGAGCACGCAGCCGACTGCGGAATGAAACGCGGGGATGCCCTCGATCAGCTCGGCTCCCGCCGCCGGGTGCGTGCGGATCAGGTCGAACTCGTCGTGGTCGAGGGGGCCGGGCTTCAGGAGCACGCCGTCCGGAATTCCGACCTTGCCGATGTCGTGCAGCGGCCCGCCGACCTGGATTGCCTCCACGACCGGCTCCTCGGTCACGAGCCGCCGGGCGATCGCGAGCGCGAACTCGGTCACGCGCGCGGAGTGGCCGCGGGTGTACGGGTCGCGCGCTTCGATCGCGAGCGAGAGCGCAAGGAGGGAGCCCATCGGCCCCACCCGTTTCTCCTCGCCGCGCGTGCTTCCTTCCCGTGAACCGCTAAGAAGCTCTAACTGAATGACCACGCGCTGGCCGGGCGTGCTGGGCGAGTGCGATGCAAGGACGCAGGGCGGGCCGATAGCAGCAGCTATCGACCCAACCGAGGACGCGGCAGCGCGCCGACCAGCGCGTTCAGACACCCGTGCTTCGTTCCGTTAGAGCTTCTAAGCCTCCTCGACCACGCGCCGCTTCCAGACGTGGAAGCCGAGGAAGGCGACGACGAGCGCCGGCCACGATCACGAGGCCGCCGATCAACCCGTACTTGTTGACGGCGTCGGCGGCGGCATGGCCGCCGTAGTACGCGAGCGTCCCGACGAGGATCGCCCAGCAGATCCCGCCCAGCGCGTTCCAGAGGAAGAAGCGCCACCACGGCATCTCCGCCACCCCGGCGAGCCAGGCCGCCGTCACGCGCAAGATGGAGAAGAAGCGGCCGAGGAAGACCGTCTTCGCGCCGTGTCGCCGGAAGAACCGCTCCGAGGGGGGCAGGACCCGGTGCGACCACCGCTCGAGCGGGCCCCACTGCTGGAGGAGCTTGCGGCCCCCCTTGCGACCGATCAGGTAGCCGATGTTGTCTCCGATGATCGCCGCCGCGGCCGCAATCGCGATCACGGCGACGATCGAGTAGTGGCCGCGCTCGGCGAGGATCGACGCCGCGATCAGCGCCGTCTCGCCCGGCAGCGGGACGCCCGCGGACTCGACGGCGACGAGCGCGAAGAGGAGGATCAGCCCGTGGTGGATCAGCTGATTCGTCACCGGCTCGTCACCTGACCCAGTCTACGGGCCGATCTCCGGGACGGACCCGGCGCCCTTCTGAGAGAGTTCTGGCCGCATGCGGATCGGGGTTCCCAAGGAGTCGGCCGCGCGGGAGCGGCGCGTCGCGCTCGTACCGGAGACGCTCGGGCGCCTGGACGGGATCGAGACCGCCGTCGAGGCGGGCGCGGGCGAGCGGGCGGGCTTCTCCGACGAGGCATACCGCGAGGCCGGAGCGGAGGTCGTCGGCGACCCCTGGACGGGGGTGGACGCGGTCGTCAAGGTCGTGAAGCCCTCCGAGGAGGAGGTCGAGCGGCTTGCGGCCGGCCAGCTCTTGATCGGGTTCCTGCAGCCGCTCACGGACGCTGCGCTCGTCGATCGCCTCGCGGAGCGGGAGGTGATCGGCTTCGCGATGGAGTCGATCCCTCGGATCACGCGCGCGCAGTCCATGGACGCGCTCTCGTCGCAGGCGACAGTGTCGGGCTACAAGGCCGTCCTGCTCGCGGCGGAGCGGCTGCCGAAGTTCTTCCCCATGCTGACGACCGCGGCCGGAACGATCGCGCCGGCCAAGGTCCTCGTGCTCGGCGCCGGAGTCGCAGGGTTGCAGGCGATCGCGACGGCGCGCCGGCTCGGCGCTGTGGTGTCGGGGTTCGACGTGCGTCCGGCGGTGAAGGAGCAGGTGCAGTCGCTGGGCGCCGCGTTCCTCGACCTCGGCGTCGTCGGCGAGGAGGGCGAGGGCGGCTACGCGCGCGAGCTCACGGCCGAGGAGCAGGCCCAGCAGCAGGCGGCGCTCGAGGAGCGGATCCCCGATTTCGACGCCGTGATCACGACCGCTGCCGTTCCGGGCCGCCCGGCGCCGAGGTTGATTCCCGCGGGCGCCGTCGCCGGCATGCGCGCGGGGTCGGTGATCGTCGACCTCGCGGCCGAGACGGGCGGCAACTGCGAGCTAACCCGCCCCGACGAGGAGGTGGTCGAGCACGGTGTCACGATCCTCGGACCGACCGACCTCCCCAGCACGATGCCGCTGCACGCGAGCCAGCTCTACGCGCGGAACGTCGCCGCCCTGCTCACGCACCTGGCGCCCGGCGGCGAGCTCGAGCTCGACTGGTCGGACGAGATCACGGCCGGCGCGTGTGTGACCCGGAAGGCGGCGGCGGCGTGAGCCACTCGGCGCAGTTCGTCGTCGAGCTGACGATCCTGGCGCTCGCGATCTTCCTCGGCTTCGAGGTGGTCTCGAAGGTGCCGACGCTCCTGCACACCCCGCTGATGTCGGGTACGAACGCGATCCACGGGATCGTGATCGTGGGCGCGATGCTCGTCGCCGGGGCGGCCAACGCCGATAGGTTCACAGGCTGGATCGGCTTCTTCGCGGTGATCCTCGGTGCGGCGAACGTCGTCGGCGGCTTCGTCGTCACCGACCGGATGCTGGAGATGTTCAAGAAGCGCGAGCCGCCGAAGCCGGAGGAGCCCGAGTGAGCCAGAACGCGTCGAACCTGGCGTATCTGGTCACGATCATCTGCTTCATCCTCGCGCTGCGGTTCCTGTCATCGCCGACGACGGCGCGGCGCGGCAACTGGATCGGCGCGGCCGGGATGGCGATTGCGATCGCGGTCACGCTGGCGAGCAACGAGATCGACACGTACTGGCGGATCATCCTCGGCTCGCTGATCGGCGGCACCTTCGGCTTCGTCGCCGCGCGCAAGGTGAAGATGACGGCGATGCCGCAGATGGTGGCGCTCTTTAACGGCGTCGGCGGCGGCGCGGCGGCGCTCGTGTCGCTCGCGGAGTTCCACAACCAGGCTCCCGATCCGAACCGGCTGCACGGCGACATCTCGGTTGCGATCATCGCATCGGCGCTGATCGGCTCCGTCTCGTTCGCCGGCTCGATGGTCGCGTTCGCGAAGCTCCAGGAGCTGATCGGCGGGCGGCCGATCACCTATCCGGGGCAGAAGTTCGTCAACCTGCTCCTGCTCGCCGCGGTCGTGGCCTGCGGGGTCGCCATCGTCGCGGGGGCGGAGCAGCAGTGGCTACTCGGCGCGCTGATCCTCGGCGCGCTGCTCTTCGGCGTGCTGTTCGTGCTCCCGATCGGCGGCGCGGACATGCCGGTGGTGATCTCGCTCCTGAACGCGTTCACCGGCCTGGCGGCCGCGGCGACCGGGTTCGAGCTCGGCTCCTACGTCCTGATCGTGAGCGGCGCCCTCGTGGGAGCGTCGGGCACGATGCTGACGCTGCTGATGGGCCGGGCGATGAACCGCTCGATCGGCAACGTCCTCTTCGGCGCCTTCGGCCAGGTTCAGGCCGCAGGGACCGCCGCGGCGGCGGTCGACGGGTCGGTGCGGCCGGCGAGCGTGGAGGACGTGGCGATCATGCTGGCGTACGCGCAGCGGGTCGTGATCGTCCCGGGCTACGGGCTCGCGGTCGCGCAGGCGCAGCACATCGTGAAGGAGCTCGCCGACGAGCTGGAGAAGCGGGGCATCCAGGTTTCGTACGCGATCCACCCGGTCGCGGGGCGGATGCCGGGCCACATGAACGTTCTGCTCGCAGAGGCGAACGTGCCGTATCCGGCGCTGAAGGAGATGGACGAGATCAACCCGGATTTCCCGCAAACGGACGTCGCACTCGTGATCGGCGCGAACGACGTTGTCAATCCGGCCGCGCGCAACGATCCCGGCAGCCCGATCTACGGGATGCCGATCCTCGACGTCGACCACGCCAAGCAGATCGTGGTCCTGAAGCGCTCGATGAACCCCGGCTTCGCGGGCATCGACAACCCGCTCTTCCTCGATCCGAAGACGGTGATGCTCTTCGGCGACGCGAAGGAGTCGGTGACGAGACTCGTGGCGGGGGTCAAGGCACTCTGACGGGGATCCCGCTCTTCACGGGGCGCCACGTCGAGCTCGCCGTGTCGCCCGACCGGGCCGTGGAGGCCGTGCGAGAGGCGTTCGGCGCGTACGCGCGGGGCGAGTGGACGATGCCGCCGAAGGTGTACGTTCCGGCCTACCCGGCGGGTGACTTCCGCGCCATGCCCGCGCTCGGCGCGGGGCACGCGATGGTCAAGTGGGTGACGTCGTTCCCCGGTAACCCGCTGCAGGGCCTGCCGACGGTTATGGGCCTCGTGCTCGTCTCGGACGCGTCGAACGGCCTGCTCAAGGCCGTGCTCGACGCCGCCTCGGTGACGGCACTGCGCACGGGTGCCGCAGCCGTTTTGGCGGCGGAGGAGCTCGGCCGGCGCGACGCCGGCCGCGCGGCGGTCGTCGGCACAGGCGTGAACGGTCGCGCAGCGGCGCGGACCTTTCTCGCGCGCGGCCGCTCCGTGTTGGTCTGGGACGTCAACGAGGAACGCGCGCGCAGCGTCGCGTCCGAGCTCCGTGCCGAGGTCGCCTCGTCGGCGGAGGAGGCTCTCTCCGCTGACATCGTGGTCTCGGTCACGCCGGGCCACGAGGTGCTGTTCCCGGAAGGCTCGCTCCGGCCCGGCCAGCACGTCAGCCTGATGGGCGCGGACGGCCCCGGCAAGGCTGAGATTGCTCCCGGCGAGCTCGCCCGAGTGCGGGTGTTCTGCGACGACTGGGAGCAGGCGAGCCACGGAGGCGAGCTCGCGCACGCCGTGGAGCAAGGGTTGCTGGCGCAGGAGGACGTCGGGCTCCTCGGCCAGGTCGTGGCGGGCTCCGCACCGGGTCGACAGAGCGAGGAGGAGATCACGGCGTTCGACTCCACGGGGCTCGCCATCCAGGACCTCGCGATCGCGCTCGCGGCCCTCGAGGCGGCCGACGACCTCCCCGACCTGCCCCGCTTTGCGCTTTAGATTCGCGTTCTAGAACAGCCGCCCCGGATCGAACAGGTCGAGCTCGGCGGGCTGCTCGCCGAGAACAGCCCGCGCCACCAGGTCGCCGCAGCCCAGGCCGAGAACGTTGCCGTGCCCCGCGTAGCCGCCGGCGAGCCAGATGCGCTCGCGCCCCGGAACGGGCCCCACGAGCGGCAGGCCGTCGGGCGAGCCGCCCCAGATCCCTGCCCAGCGGTGGGTGATCGCGGGGCGGAAGCCGGCAAGCCGCTCGACGAGCTCGTCGATCCGCCGCTGCACCTCGGGCGTCGTCTGCTCGACATCCGTGTACTCGCTCTCGAGCGCCGCGTCCCGGCTGCCCCCCAGAACGAGCCGGCCGTCAAGAAGCTGGTGCCAGTAGTCGTAGCCGTTGCGGGCGTAGTGCGGCAGCGGGTACCGGAGCTCCGGCAGCGGCTCCGTCGCGACGACCTGACCGCGCGTCGGACGGACGAGCTCGCGAAGCTCAGGCACAAGGGCGCCGGTGAGGCCGTCGGTGGCAAGCACAACCGTATCGGCCTTCAGCTCGCCGATCTCGACGCGGCTGTATTCGACGATCTCGGCGCCAGCTTCCGCGGCGAGGCGCGCGAGCCGCCGGACCCAGCGCGCAGGCTGAAGTGCCCCGTCCGGCGGGTTCAGGATCGCCCCGTGGTAGAGGCCGCCGAGTGTCTCGGCGAGCGAGTCCGGCTCGACCCATTCACCGGCGAAGCCGTCAGCCTCGAGCGCGGCGTGCTCGGCGCTCAGCTGGTCCCGCTCGCCCGTGTCTGCTGCCAGGCGGAGGCTGCCGACCCGCCTGAATGCGTCGCCGGCGAGTGACTCGAGCCGGTCCAGGGTCCGCTCCGTGAACTGCCAGAGGCGGCGAGCCCGCTCGGGGCCGAGCTCCGCCCGCGCCCGGTCATAGGGACCTGCCCCGCCGCGGAGAGCGAACCCGCCGTTGCGGCCGCTGGCGCCCCCGGCGACCTCCCGCGCCTCGTGCAGCCGAACGCCCAGCCCGGCCTCCGCAAATGTCAGCGCACACGAGCAGCCGGTGACGCCGCCGCCGACGACGATCACATCGGGGCGTGCGCCGAGCCGGTTGCGCGGCAGCGGCTCGGCCGCCTCCTCCAGCCAGTACGAGATCGTCATGCGTGGGCGATCCTAGCCCGGCCGATGCGCGCGACTCACGAGGCAGCGTGCGGTCCATCAGGCGGCCCGGGCTCGGTTGTCGAGGCTCAACTCGTCGGCATCACCTCCCGGTAGAGACCGTCTCCGCCCACGACGAGCCCGGCCAGCTCCAGCTCGGACAGCGCTCCGGCCAGGACCCCGGCGTCGAGCTCCAGGCGGCCGACGAGCTCGTCGATCGCTGCGGCACCGTCACGGAGTGCGTCCAGGACGCGCGCCGCGGCCGGTGAGAGGTCTGGTCGAACGGTGGGCGCCCGCTCGATCCCGAGCGACTCCAGGACGTCGCCGACGGCTGTGAGCGGCGTCGCACCGAGCCGGAGCAACGCATTCGAGCCGCGCGAGAGGCCCGACGTGATCTCCCCCGGCACCGCGAAGACCTCCCGCCCCTCCTCGAGCGCGAGGTCGGCCGTGATCAGCGAGCCGCTCCGTTCCCGGGCCTCGACGACGACCGTCGCGGCCGCAAGCCCGGCGATGATGCGGTTCCTGGCCGGGAAGCGCCAGGGCGCGGGCTCGACTCCAGGCGCATACTCCGAGACGACGAGCCCGGACTCGCAGATGCGGTGTGCGAGCTCGCGATGTGCGGCCGGGTAGTCGCGGTCGACGCCGCAGCCGAGCACCGCGACGGTCCTGCCGGCGGCCTCGAGCGCGCCGCGATGCGCCTCGGCGTCGATCCCTCGCGCAAGACCGCTGACGACGACCAAGCCGGCGGCCGCCAGCTCGCGGCCGAGCATCCGTGCGACGCCCGCTCCGTAGCCCGAGCAGGCGCGGGCCCCGACGACCGCAACCCCAGGATGGGCCAGCACTTCGAGCTCGCCGTCGCCACGGACGAACAACCCGGGCGGCGGATCATGGATCGCCCTCAGCAGGGCCGGAAACGCATCATCCGAGCGGGGGAGCCAGCGCACGCCGGCAGTCCGGAGCGCCCGGACGAACGCCGCTTGATCGAAGCGCCGCCTGAACGCGGCGAACCTCGCGTCCTCCGGAGCCCGCACGAGGTGGAGCCCGGACTCCGAGGCGTAGGCTGCCAGCACGAGCTCGTTCACACGGAGCCCTGGAGCGGCGATCGATACGAGAGCGCCTCGGAAACGTGCTCCGGGAGGACCGCCTCCGCCTCCGCCAACGCGGCGACCGTCGCCGCGACCCGGGCGACACGAGCTCGGCCGCGGCCGGAGAGCGGCAGCCGCTCCACGGCACGTGTCAGCAGCTCGTCCGCGTCACGCGTTCGTCTGGGCGGCGCCTCGTCGATCCTGCGCCTGGCGGCCTCGACTCGACGCCGAACCTCCCCGGACGCCTCACCGCGGCCGTTCGCGAGCTCCTGGGCGCGGGCCCGAGGAACGGTCACCACGAGGTCGAAGCGGTCGAGCAGCGCTCGTGAGAGCTTGTCGCGGTAGCGGGCGAGCCGCTGCGGCGAGCACGAGCACTCGGAACCGGGGTCGCCGCGGGCACCGCAGGGGCAGAGGTTCATGGTCGCCACCAGCTGGAACCGGGCCGGGAAGACGACGCAGCCGACGGCGCGAGCGACGGTGATGGCTCCGTCTTCGAGCGGCTGCCTGAGCGCCTCGAGCGCGGGCCGCTGGAACTCGGCCAGCTCGTCGAGGAGCAGGATCCCATGGTGGGCGAGGCTCGCCTCGCCGGGTCGAAGGGCCGGCCCGCCGCCCACGATCGCGGCGGTGGACGCTGTGTGGTGCGGCGCGCGAAAGGGCGGGATCCAGACGAGCGGTCGATCTGCCGGCAGCAGGCCTGCGACGGAATGGATACGAGAGACCTCGAGCGCCGCCTCCTCCGCGAGCGGTGGGAGGATCCCCGGCAGCCTGCGGGCGAGCATCGTCTTGCCGGTGCCCGGCGGTCCGCCGAGGAGGAGGTTGTGACGGCCTGCCGCCGCCAGCTCGAGGGCCCGCCGCGCCCGCTCCTGGCCCCGGACGTCGGCCAGATCCGCCACCGGCGGCGGCGGAGCGGCCTCCGGCGCCTCCCACGCCGGCGGCGGGGCGTCTCCGCGCAGGTACTCGACGGCGTCCGCCAGGTGCGGCACCGGAATGGGCTCGACGCCGGCAAGCGCCACCTCGGGGGCCGACTCCGCGGCGCAGAGCAGCTTCCGCAGCCCCGACCGGCGGGCGCCCTCCGCCGACGCCAGCGCACCGCCGACCGGGCGCAGACCCCCGTCGAGCGACAGCTCGCCGACCGCCGCGTGGCCGGCCAGCGCGTCGGGTGGAATCTGGCGCGAAGCAGCGAGGACGGCCAGTGCGATCGGAAGATCGAAGCCGGACCCCTCCTTCCTCAACTCGGCTGGCGCGAGGTTCACCGTGATGCGCCGTTGCGGCCATTCCAGCTCCGCGGATGCGATCCCGCTGCGAACCCGCTCCTTGGCCTCCTGGCACGCACGGTCTGCCAACCCGACGATCGCGAACGCGGGTACGCCGAGCTGCAGATGCGCCTCGACGTCGACTCGACGCGCGTCGAGGCCCACGAGCGCGTGCGTGACGGTGCGGGCGAGCACCTGAGCCACGGTACGGGCGCACCGCGCACACGTCTGTCACAAATCTGGAAAGAAAGACCCGGCTAGGCGCGGGCGACGAGCACGTCCTCGAAGTACTCGCCTGAGCGGCGGCCGGTCCGCCGGTTCACGTGGCGGCGGAGCCGCCGCTCGAGCTCGAGCCCGGCGCGGGTGAGGATCTCCGGATAGAGCTGGCGTCGATCGTTGACGACGACAAGCAGCAGCGCCCCGGAGGGCAGGACGTCTCTCGTGCGCGCCAGGACCGCGGCGACTCCGTTCGAGTACGCGTCGATCGACGCGCGGCTCGTCCCGCGCGCAGCGGCCCCGAGCTCGAGGTCTCGACGGTCGTCCAGGCCGAGCAGCTCGTACGCATAGCGGTGCTGCTCGTGGTAGTCGATCAGCCCGGGGTACGGCGGCGACGTCAGCACGGCGTCGACCGCCGGCAGCTCGAGCTCACGCGAGTCGCCGTGGAGCACGTCGGCGCTGCCCTTGCCCCGCAGCTTCGCGAACTCCTTGATCCGCCTCAGCGTGTCGACCGTGTAGCGCGAGACGAACTGGCGCGCCGTGGCAACGGGCCGGCAGATGCGCTTGTGCTTGTGGCACCAGTACTCGTCGAGCTGCGGCGCGCGCGGGAAGTCCAGATCGAAGTGTGTCGTCCGCCGCGCGGAGCGCGCCGCCCGGGCGAGGATCACGCGCAGGACGTCCGCGTGCTCGTAGTCGTCCACGAGCGAGCGGAAGAAGAGGAGCTCCGCCGCGGCTTCAGGCGCATACCAACGGCGGACGAACGGGGGCACGTCGTCGGGCGGCTCGAGCTTGAAGCGGCCGAAGCGAGCCAGCGCGTCGCGAAGCTCGCGCTCCAGGACGAACAGGTTGTAGCGCTCGGTCTTGACGCGCATCAGCAGGCAGTTGAACGCCGCGACGTCGATCCCGACCGCGCTCCGGCCGCTCTCGAGCGACTGAACGAGGGTCGTTCCCGAGCCGGCAAACGGGTCGAGCACCCGCGCGTCCGCCGCCACGTATCGGTCGAGCAGGGTCTCGACGAGCTGTGGGATGAACTTCCCCAGGTACGGATGCAGCCGGTGGACGTGCTTCGTTCGCTCACGCTCCGGGAGCGCGCTCTCCGACCAGGAGAGCTCGAGGTCGATCTCGGCGTAGAGGGCGTCCTGC
Source organism: uncultured Actinomycetes bacterium (assembly GCA_963704025.1). Taxonomy (GTDB): domain Bacteria; phylum Actinomycetota; class Thermoleophilia; order Gaiellales; family Gaiellaceae; genus CAVPGP01. The sequence goes on from CAVPGP010000002.1 coordinate 970,756, forward strand.
GTCCGGGCCACCCCCCGGGGTTCGACGGCTCGCTAAAAGGCTCCTTCCACGCGCTTGAGGCGGCCGGCCCGCTCGACCACGACGTCGAAGCGCACCTCGAGCTGCAGGAGCTCCGGCCGCAACGCGAGCCACGCCTCCGCTGCGCGCCGGATGCGGCGCTGCTTCTCGAGCCCGACCATGTCGAGTGGGTCGCCCCAGCGCTCGCCGGTCTTGGCCTTCACCTCGCAGAAGACGAGACGACGCCCGCGACGGACGACGAGGTCGAGCTCGTTCCCTCCCGCCCACGCGTTGAGCTCGAGGATCCGGTAGCCACGCAGGAGGTAGTGACGCGCCGCCCGGCGCTCGGCCCTCAGGCCGACGCGGCGGCGGCGAGCTCCTCGTCCGTCCCCTCGTCCGTCTGGTAGCCCTGATTCGTCTGGTAGCACGTGTCTCTCTGGTAACACAGCGCCTGGAAGGACATGCGGTGGATCTCCGACGGTCCACGCTCGCGGACGACCCGCGAGTGCCCCGGCGTGATGTAGCCGACGTGGGACGAGAAGCCGAAGGCGGGATAGAGCGCGTCGGCGCGTCTCATGTAGCGGTCGCGCGTCACCTTCGCCACGATCGACGCGGCGGCGATCGCCGCGCTCTTCGTGTCGCCGTCGACGACCGCGCGATGCGCCGGCGCCTCCCTCCCGAGGCGGAACCCGTCGACGAGGCACGCGTCGGCGGGCTGGCAGCCGCGCAGCGCTGCCCGCAGACCCGCCAGGTTGCAGCGGTGGAGCCCGTGGCGGTCGATGACGCTGGGCGGGAAGACGTGCACGGAGACCTTGGCGGCGCACGAGGTGACGGCGAAGAACAGCTCTTCGCGCGTGTCGTGGGTGAGCTGCTTCGAGTCGTTCAGCCGCGCGAGCGGCCGCACGCGGTGGTCGCGGAGGGACTCGTAGTCGAGCAGCACCCCGGCCACGACCAGCGGCCCCGCCAGCGACCCCCGCCCTGCCTCGTCCGCGCCGGCGACGAAGCGGACGCCGAGCCTGCGGTCGAACCGGAGGAGCTTCTGGCCGATCGGAGTCGCCACGGAGCGAGGATAGCCTCGCGTCCGGCGGGAATCGTCACAGCTCTGTCAAAAGAGTGCGCTAAGAGCTACGACTGCTGCTTCTCGCGGACGCGCGCCTTCTTGCCGACACGGCCTCGGAGGTAGTACAGCTTCGCGCGGTTCACGTCGCCGATCGACATCACCTCGAGCTTTTCGATCTTGGGCGAGTGCAGGGGGAATGTCCGCTCGACGCCGACGCCGAAGGAGTTCTTGCGGACGGTGAACGTCTCGCGCGCCCCGGCGCCCTGGCGCTTGATCACGATCCCCTCGTAGACCTGAATGCGGCGCCGCTGGCCCTCGATCACCTGGAAGTGGACGCGGACGGTGTCCCCCGCCTTGAAGCGCGGGATGTCGTCACGCAGCTGCTGCTGCTCGAGGGATTCGATGACCTTGCTCATACGGAAAGAAGCCGGCGGGTCGCCGCCGACCGCGGAATGGTAGCGAAATCTCGCTGAGAGGGCGGTTTTGGTCCGCGGCGCACCCCAGTACCCATCCCTAGCCCCCACCCACCCGGGGAGAGAGCCAGGGTAGCCGCCGAGCCCGCACGTTTCCGTGACGAAAGTGGAACTCTTCTCGCGGGTCTGCGCTCAGCGGAACGAGACTCGCTGCGGCGGCCAGTAGGTCGCGAACACGCGGCCGATCAGGTTCCGGCGCGGGACCGTCCCCCACAACCGCGAGTCGCACGACGCTTCGCGGTTGTCGCCCATGAAGAAGAACCGGCCAGGCGGGATCACCCGGGGCGGCAGCGTCCGCGTGTCCCGGCGCTCCGCGTTCAGATACGGCTCGGTCAGGCGCGTGCCGTTGATGTAGACGTACCCGTGGCGCTCGGACCAGGTCTCGCCGGGCAGGGCGATCAGCCGCTTGACGAACGTCCCGCCGGCGCCGCAGCTGAGCGCCGCGGCCGGCGGCGTCTTGAAGACGACGATGTCGCCGCGCTTCGGCTGCCTGAAGTGGTAGACGAAACGAGCGGCCAGCACGCGGTCCGAATAGGACGCCTCACAGCCGTTGCCGGGTGTCGCGCAGTGGAGCGTCGGCTCCATCGACGAGGACGGGATCCGGTACGGGTTCACGATCCAGGCCTTGATCGCCAGCACGATCACGATCGCGCCGACGATCGTCACGAGCCAGTCGATGGTCACCCGCCAGCCGGGCGACATGCCGTGCGTCAGCCTGTCCACGGGATGCCTCATCGCACGTTCTCCCGCCGCCAGGCCTCGACCCTGGCGTGGTCGCCCGAGAGCAGCACGTCCGGCACCGCCCAGCCGCGGAACTCCGCCGGCCGCGTGTAGTGCGGGTACTCGAGCCTGCCGCCGAGCTCCGTCGAGAACGACTCGAGCTCTCCCGACCCCTCGGCGAGCGCGCCCGGCAGCCGCCGCGCGACGGCGTCCAGGACGACCATCGCCGCAAGGTCCCCGTTCGAGAGCACGTAGGGACCGATCGAGAGGGCGTCCGTGCAGAGATGCTCGACGATCCGCTCGTCGAAGCCCTCGAAGCGGGACGACAGCAGCGTCACGCGCTCCGCAGCGGCGAGCTCCTCGACGATCGACTGCGTCAGCTGGCGGCCCTGCGGCGTCAGCGCGACGACAGGCCGACCCGGAGCCCCGCCGTACACCGCGTCGAGCGCGGCTGCTGCGACATCGACCCGGAGCACCATTCCCGCGCCGCCGCCGTAGGGCTCGTCGTCCACCTGGCCGCCGCGGAGCGGCGTGTAATCGCGGTAGTTGAAGAGCCGCAGGTCGAGCTCGCCGCCGAGCACCGCGGCCAGGGGCCGCTGCTCCGTCAGCCAGGCGAAGGCATGCGGAACGAGCGTGAAGACATCCAGCTGCACGGAACGGCGAGGCTAGTGGAACGAGATCCGCTTCGGCGGCCAGTAGGTCGCGAAGACCTGCCCGATCAGATCCTTCCGCGGCACGGCTCCCCAGCGGCGCGAATCGCACGAGTACTTGCGGTTGTCGCCCATGAAGAAATAGTGGCCGGCCGGGATCGTGCGCGGGGGCCACGTCTCGGCGTCGCGCCGGTCGGGCTTCACCCAGGGCTCGTCCAGCCGCTTCCCGTCGATGTAGACGATGCCGTCCCGCTCCGACCAGGTATCGCCGGGCAGGCCGATCAGGCGCTTCACGTAGACACCCGCGGAGCCGCAGAGCGTCAATGCCTTCTTCGGCGCCTGGAAGACGATGATGTCGCCGCGGCTCGGCCTGCGGAAGTGGTAGATGAAGCGGTTCGCGAGCACGCGGTCGGAGAAGCTCGCCTCGCAGTCGGCGCCCGGCCGCGCGCAGTGCAGCGTGGGCTCCATCGAGGAGGACGGGATCCGGTACGGGTTGACGATCCAGGCCTTGATGGCCAGCACGATCACGATCGCGCCGACGATCGTCACGAGCCAGTCGATGGTCACACGCCAGCCGTGCGGCATGCCCTCGGTCAGCCTGTCGACCGGCCCTCTCATGCGTCCTCGACGAACCCCGCCGCCACGACGATCCGTCCCGCGGGCACGTCGACCTCCCGCACGCAGTCCTCGACGAGGGGCAACGCGAGCCCGGTGTCCAGCTCGAGCACGTCGTTCGCCGGGTACGGCTGCACGTCCTTCACGTGCCCGAGGAGGGCGCCGCTCTCCTCCACGACCTCGAGCCCGACGAGCTCGAACACGTAGTACTCGTCCGGCTCGAGCGCAGGCAGCTCACTGCGCGGGACGGTGAGCTCCGCGCCCCGCTCGACCGGCCGGTCGAGGCGGATCGCGAGCCTGCCGCCGCCGACGCGCTTCGAGGCGACGACCTCCGCCGGCTCGCCGTCGACGAGCACGCGCGCGCCGCGCGCAAGCCGCTCCGGCGCCTCGCTCGCGTGCTCGACGACGAAGGAGCCGTCGAGCCCGTGCGGCCGCCCCACGCGGCCGACCATGACGAGGTCCTCCGTCATTGCGAAAAGGCTGCGATCGCCTCGGCCCGCGAAGGCACGCGGAGGACGTTCTCGACCGCGAGCTCGTCGGCCGCCGGGTAGCCGCTCGTCCGGATGGCCGACGCGGCTCTCTCGAAGTCGTACTCCGTGCGCCGGTGCTCGACGTCGTCGGAGACGAGTGCCCAGTAGGCACCCGGCCGGTCCTCGTAGGGCATGCCGACGCTGCCCGCGTTCGCGTACCGCCCGCGCCGCTGCTGCATGTGCGTGTGCCCGCCGACGACGAGCCGCGCATCGCTACCCGCCAGCAACCGCTCCAGCTCCTCGTCGGTCGTCGCGTCGGTGATCGTCGGCATGTCGTCGGTCGGGGTCGCGTGGCAGTAGCAGACGCCGTCCAGCTCGACGGCGATCGGCAGCCGGGCGAGGGCCTCCCAGTCGGCTTCCGGCAGCTGCTCGTAGACCCAGCCCCCGTTGTCGCCTTCTCCGCGCGGATCCCGCTCGCAGTTGCCGCGGATCCAGATCGCCTCCACGGAGCGCGCAAGCTCGAGCGTCTCGGCCGGGAACGGGCCGTACACGACGTCGCCGCCGTACACGATCGCGTCGGGTCTCTCCTCCTGAACCTCGCCGAGCACGGCCTCGAGCGCATGCACGTTTCCGTGCACGTCGTACAGAGCGGCGACCTTCACTCGACGATCTCGAGGTAGACCCTGCGGCCGTCGTGCGCGGCGCTTGCGCGCACGACCGTTCGCAGCGCCCGCGCGATCCGGCCCGAGCGGCCGATCACCTTGCCGATGTCGTCCGGAGCCACGAAGAGGCGCAGCACGAGATCGTCGTCCCGGTCCACCTCCTCGACCTTGACGGACTCGGGATCGTCGACGAGCTCCCGCGCCAGGTACGCGAGCAGCTCAGCCAATGTTCTTGGCCTTGAGGAGACGCGCCACCGCTTCGGTGGGCAGGGCCCCCTTCGAGAGCCAGTCCTTCACCTTCGCCTCGTCGAACTCGATCGTCGACGGGTCGGTCTGGGGGTTGTAGCGCCCCACGATCTCCAGGAACTTGCCGTCGCGCGGCGAGCGCGAGTCAGCGGCGACCACGCGGTAAATCGGGTTCTTCTTCGACCCGACGCGGGCCAGTCTCAACTTCACAGCCATGCAGTTACCTCCGGCCGGCTTTCTGGACGAGATCGGGCGGGAGCGCCGGCATCTTTCCCTTGCCCATCTGCTTCATCATCTTCTCCATCTGCTTGCGCGCCTGCAGAAGCCTGTTCACCTCGTCGAGCGAGGTGCCGCTCCCCTTGGCGATCCGGACGCGGCGCCGCTGGTCGATCGCGTGCGGGACGCGCCGCTCGTGCGGGGTCATCGAGAGCACGATCGCCTCGACACGGGCCAGCTGGCGGTCGTCGATCTGCACGTCGCCGAGCTGGTTGCCGAGGCCGGGGATCATCTTCAGGACGCCCTGCAGCGGTCCCATCTTCTTCAGCATCCGCTGGGCGGCGAGGAAGTCGTCGAAGGTGAACTGCCCCTTCCGGAGCCGCTCCTCCAATGCAGCCTGCTCGTCCTCCTCGACGGCGGCCTCTGCCCTCTCGATCAGGGTCAGGACGTCCCCCATGCCGAGGATCCGGGAGGCCATCCGGTCGGGGTGGAACCACTCGAGCTGGTCGAGCTTCTCGCCGACGGACATCAGCTTGATCGGCTTCCCCGTCACCGCCTTCACCGAGAGCGCCGCACCCCCGCGCGCGTCGCCGTCGAGCTTGGTCATCACGACGCCGTCGAAGGCGATCCGCTCCTGGAACGCGGTGGCGACGTTGACGGCCTCCTGGCCGGTCATCGCGTCGAGGACGAGCAGCACGTTGAACGGCTTCGCCTCGGCGCGCACCGCCGCGAGCTCGTCCATCAGCGCCTCGTCGATATGGAGGCGGCCCGCGGTGTCGACGATCACCGTGTCGACGCCGTCCGCCTTCGCCCGGGCGAGGCCCGAGCGCAACGCCTCGACGGGATCCTGCGTCTCGGCTCGGTACACAGGGACCTGAATCTGCTTGCCGAGCTGCTCGAGCTGGTCGATCGCGGCGGGCCGCTGCAGGTCGGCGGCGATCAGGCCGGGCGTGCGCTTCTGCTCCTTGCGCAGAAGCAGCGCGAGCTTCGCCGCAGCCGTCGTCTTCCCGGAGCCCTGGAGCCCCGCGAGCAGGATCACCGTCGGCCCTTTGGAGGCGAAGGCGAGCGTGGAGTCGCCGCCGCCCATCAGCGCGGTCAGCTCCTCGTGGACGATCTTCACGACCTGCTGGCCCGGCGTCAGGCTCTTGAGCACGTCCTGGCCGAGCGCGCGCTCCTTCACCTGCGCGACGAACTGCTTGACGACCTCGAAGTTGACGTCCGCTTCGAGCAGCGCGAGGCGGATCTCGCGCATCGCGCGCGAGATCGCCTCCTCGTCGAGCCTGCCCTTCTTGCGGAGGTCGCCGAGGCTGGCCTGCAGCCGGTCGGAAAGGGTGTCGAACACCGCGGAACAGTGTACGCACGGCCTTGCGGAGGCCGCTCACGAGGATCACGCGCGCCGCCCGGTCGGACGGCGCGCGTGCGACGGTCGTCCTGTCAGTGCAGGGTGACGGGGAACGACACGAGGATGCGGTTCGAGATCCCGGCGAGGATGTTCTCACCCGGCTTGCGGGCGCGTACGAAGACCGCCAGCAGCTGCTGGCGCGACGAGGCCGGGAAGCCCGAGAGCTGGTGCGCGGTCGCGGCCGCCCACCCGTCAGAGCCGGTCGGCACCTCGACGACCGAGAACTGGTTGAACGGCGTGGCCGTGACGTACACGAGCGCACCGGTGACCGCGCGGCCGTTGCAGGCGGACACGTGGAACTTCATCGTCAGGTCGTTCGTCGAGCGCGTGATCGGCGACGGCGACGCGGACTGTCCGTCGATCAGAAGCCTCGCAGGAGGCGAGAGCTGCGTGACGTCCACCGGGCCGCTGCCGGACGGGCACCCGGTGGCGGGCGGCGGCGCGGGCGCGGCCTTCACGACCTCCGTCTGGGCGGACGTGACCTGAGCCGAGCCGTCCGCGTTCCGCGCCGTCACGCGAACCCGGATCGTCCTGCCGACGTCCGCGTGCTTGACCACGTACGTCGAGGAGTCGGCACCGCCGATGTTCCCGCAGTTGGCACCCTGAGCGCTGCACCGGCGCCACTGGTAGCTGTACGTGACCGTGCTCGAGCTCGTCCATGAGCCGGAGGACGCGGTGAGCGTCTGGCCCTCCTGCGGCGTGCCGGAGATCTTCGGCTCGACCGTGTTCACCGGCGCCGCGTCGCTCGCGGCGTGCGACAGCCCGGCGACCGCGCCGACGGTCACCGCGGCCGCTGCGAAGAGCACGAGCAGGTTCTGCTTGCGCGTCATTCGGATTCCCCCCTTGTCTCGGTTTCAACCGGTTCCTGGGGCTACGTTAGACCCGCCGGGGGCTCCGAGCTTCTCTTGTGTCGTTCAGGAGCTGCGGGTGACCGTCTCGCAGGTGGCCTCGACTCGGTCGATCGCGTCGGCGTAGACCGTGTCGATGCCCCCGGCGCAGTCGACGCGGTCCCACTCCCCGTCGCGTGCGTAGATCACGTCGTTCTTCTTGCCGCCGGCGATGAAGTCCCTGCCTGGACCGCCGACGAGGCGGTCGTTCCCCCAGCCGCCGTCGATCGCGTCGTTGCCGGGGCCGCCGTCGATCCGGTCGTTGCCGTATCCGCCGGCGAGCGAGTCGTTGCCGGCGAGCCCGCAGATGACGTCGGACCTCGGCGTCCCGCGCAGCGAGTCGTTCCCGGGCGTGCCGCCGCAGGATGACGCCTGCGGCGCCCCGGAGCTTCCGAGGGCGAGCGCTGCTGCGACTGCTGCGAGGGCGGCGACTCGCATACCTCTCACTGAACACGACTTCCGCCCCTGGGCATCCCCCGTTTTGAGGCCTAGACTCGACCGATGGGTCGGGTGGGGCCGGACGCGGAGTCACGCAGGGTCGTCACCGTCCTCTTCTGCGACGTGGTCGGCTCGACGTCGATCACCGAGGGCGACCCCGAGGTGGCGCGGCGCGTGATCACGAACTACTTCGAGGTGCTGCGCGACGTGATCGTCCGCCACGGCGGCATGGTCGAGAAGTTCATCGGCGACGAGGTGATGGCCGTCTACGGCGTCCCGCAGGCGCACGAGGACGACGCGCTGCGGGCCGCGCGGAGCGCCGTCGAGATCCGCGAGGCGGTCGCCTCGCTCGGCACGCGGCTCTCGATCCGGGTCGGGATCAACACGGGCGAGGTGGTCGCCGGCGATCATTCGGCCGGCCACGGCTTCCTCACCGGCGACGCCGTCGTCGTGGGAAAGCGGCTGGCAGAGTCGGCCAGGCGCGGCGAGATCCTGATCGGCGACGCGACGTTCTCGCTCGTGCGGGACGCCGTCGTCACCGAGGACCCGGCCGAGCTGCAGGTGAAAGGAAAAAGCGCACCGGTTGGGGCCAGGCGGCTGCTCGCGGTGATCGCCGACGCTCCCGGCGTCCGCCGGCGGCCCGGTGGGGAGCTCGTCGGGCGGGAGCGCGAGCTCGCCCTCCTGCGACACGCATTCGAGGGCGCGGCGGCGCACTCGCGCGGCCACCTCTTCACGGTGCTCGGGCCGGCCGGAGTCGGCAAGTCGAGGCTCGTCCGCGAGCTCGTCGCGGAGGTCGACGACCGCGCCACCGTCCTCGGCGGTCGCTGCCTCGCCTACGGCGAGGGGATCACCTACTGGCCGCTGCTCGACGTCGTCCGGCAGGCCGCGGCCATCAGCCCCCAGGTCACACCCGACGAGGCTCGGACGCAGATCGCCCGTCTCCTCGGCGACGATCGCGAGGCCGACGCGATCGCCTCGCTCGTCGCGGGCGCCGTCGGCCTGACGGACACACCCGCCTCGACGCAGGAGACGTTCTGTGCGTTCCGGAAGCTCCTGGAGGCGATCGCGCGCGACCGGCCGCTCGTGCTGATCTTCGACGACCTCCACTGGGCGGAGCGCACGTTTCTCGACCTCGTGGGGCAGCTCGGCGACGCGACGCGCGACCAGCCGATCCTGATCGTCTGCCTCGCCCGCCCCGAGCTCCTGGAGCTCCGACCCGCGTGGGGCGGCGGGTATGTGAACGCGAGCTCGGTGCTCATCGAGCCGCTGGAGCGCGAGGAGGCGGCGCGGCTGATCGACGGGCTCACGGACGAGTCGCTCGACGAGGCCGCGAGGCAGACGATCATCCGCGCCGCAGAGGGAAACCCGCTCTTCATCGAGGAGATGGTCGCGGCCGCGCGGGAGAGCGGCGCCGTCTCCGTGACGCCCACGATCCAGGCGCTGCTGGCGACGCGCCTCGACCGTCTGCCCCCGGAGGAGCGCGCCGCGATCGAGGCCGCAGCGGTGGCCGGCCAGTCGTTCAACGGACGCGCCGTCCTCGCCCTGACCGGCGACGAAGACCTGGCAGGCCGCCTCGAGTCGCTGGCCCGGAAGGAGCTGATCCGGCAGCAGCGGGACTCCTCGCCGGAGGACCCGTGGTTCCGCTTCCGTCACATCCTGATCAAGGACGCCGCCTACGACGCGCTCCCGAAGGCGCGGCGCTCGCAGCTGCACGAGCGGTTCGCCGACTGGCTGGAACGGGACATGGGCGAACGCGTCCGCGAGGTCGAGGAGATCCTCGGCTATCACCTGGAGCAGGCGCATCTGCTGCGCGTGGAGATCGGCCTGCCGGCGGACCCGAGCGTCGCATCACACGCGGGCCGGCTGCTGAGCGCTGCCGGCGGGCGCGCCCTCGGCCGCGAGGACATGCGTGCGGCCAGGCGGCTGCTCGAGCGGGCAAGCACGCTGCTCCGGGCCGACGACCCGGCGAGGCCCGAGGCGCTGCGCCGGCTGGCGGCTGCGCTCTGGGCGACGGGCGAGTTCGCGCGTGCCGAGGCCATGCTCGACGAGGTGATCGGCGCGGCCGTCGTCAGCGGCGACCGCAGGACGGAGTGGTCGGCGAGACTGGCACGGGCCGGGTTCCACCCCGGCTCCGGCGAGATCGAAACCACCGCGGCACACGCGATCGGCGTGTTCGAGGAGCTCGGTGACGATCTGGGCCTCGCCCGTGCGCGGCGGCGTCTCGCTTTCTCCGCGATGACCGCCGGCCGTCACGCCGAGGCGGAGCGCGAGGCGCGGCTGGCGCTCGAGCACGCGCGCCGAGCGGGCGACCGCGCGGAGGAGGCCCGAGCCGCGGACATCCTCTGCATGAGCCTCCTCAACGGGCCGACGGCGGCGGAGGCGGCAGTCGACGAGTGCGAGCGGCTGCTGGCCGACGCCTCCGGCAGCATCCTCCTCGAGGCGACCCTGACGAGCGCGCTGGCGCCGCTCTACGCGCTCTCCGGCCGGAGGGCAGACGCCGAGGCGACGGCCGACCATGTCCGCGCGAGGTTCGACGACGTCGGCAACGCACTCGCTCGGGCCGGGCTGTCGCAGATGCTCGGCCTGACAGCGTTGCTGCTCGAGGACCCCGTGACCGCCGAGCGCGAGCTGCGACCCACGCTCGACGTCCTACCGCCGCTCGCCCAGGCGCCGAGCCTCGTCCTGCTCGCCGAGGCGCTGCAGGCCCAGGGCAGGCTCGGCGAGGCCGAGGCGCTCGCCGCCGGGACCCAGGCGACGGACACCCCGACGCGGGTCCGGCTGGCGATCGTTCGCGCTCGTCTCGCCGCCCCGGCCGACCTGGACGCCGCGCTCGCTCATGCCGAGGCCGCGGTCGACCTCGCCGCGAGGCTGGACGAGCCGAATCTCCAGGCAGACGCGCTGCGCGCCCTGAGCGAGGCGCAGGCCGCCCGCGGCGCGACGGCGCAGGCACAGGAGCTGCTCGCGGAGGCGGCCGCGCTCTACGAGGCGAAGGGCAACGTCCCCGCCGCAGGACGCGCCCGTGCGGCGCTGGTCAGCGGCGTCGCACAGCGCTAGGGTCGGCGCGGGGTAAACGCAAGCGGGAGGAGCGGAGATGAGCGGGAAGTACCTCAGGCCGGTGAGCGGAAGCTGGCCAATCGAAGGCTCGTACACCGAAGGCGAAAGGCAAAACCATCACGAAGGCTGGGACAAGGCGCTGGACGCCGCCATCGGAGACTTCGAGGAGAAGTATCCCGAGGCGTCCGGCACGTTCGAGGCGGATCTCAGGCTGACGATCAAGTTCCGGAAGCGCAGTCCCGGCTGGGTCGGCGAGTACTCGATCGGCCTCGACCGGATCCACCAGACCGGACCCGGATCCTGAGCGGCGCTCGAGCCGGCGGAGCTACTCGGCGAGCAGCGCGCGGGCGAAGTCCTGCGCGTCGAACGGGCGCAGGTCCTCCAGCGCCTCGCCGACGCCCACGAGCTTGACGGGCAGGCCGAGCTCGTGGGCGATCGCGACGGCGATCCCGCCCTTGGCCGAGCCGTCGAGCTTCGTCAGGGCGACACCGGTGACGTCGACCGCCTGGCCGAAGAGCCTCGCCTGCTGGAGGCCGTTCTGGCCGGTGGTCGCGTCGACGACGAGCAGCGTCTCGTGCGGTGCGCCCTCCAGCTTCTGGCCGATCACCCGGCGCACCTTCGCGAGCTCCTCCATGAGGTTCGACTGCGTGTGCAGGCGACCGGCGGTGTCGACGATCACGACGTCCTTGCCGCGCGCCTGCGCAGCCGCGACCGCGTCGAAGGCGACCGCCGCCGGGTCGGATCCCCTCTGCCCGCCCACGAAGTCCGCCTCGGCGCGCTGCGCCCAGATCTCCAGCTGCTCCTCCGCGGCGGCGCGGAACGTGTCGGCGGCGCCGAGCAAGACCGAGCGGCCGTGCCCGTCGAGGGCGTGGGCGAGCTTGCCGATCGTGGTCGTCTTGCCGGTGCCGTTGACGCCGACGACAAGGACCACCGCCGGCCGGTGTTGGAGCTCGAGCGTCGGCGGCTCGCCGAGCATCGCCGCGATCTCCTCGACGAGCGCCTCGCCGAGGTCGTCGAGGTCCTGCCGCGTCTCCAGCCGGCGCACGAGCTCGGCCGTCGCCGGCACGCCGACGTCGGCCTGGATCAACGCGAGCTCGAGGCGTTCCCACGACTCGTCGTCCTGCGGGTCGAAGGCGGCCAGCGCGAGCTGCTCGGTCAGCGCGCGGCGGCTCTTCGAGAGCGACTCGCGCAGCCGGCCGAAGAAACCGCGCTGCTCCTCTTCGGTCTCGTCCGAGCCGGACGCGTCGCCCAGCAGCTCTCCCCAGCTTCTCGCCATCGCCGCGGAACGTTAGCCTTGACCCGTGGCCACGTGGGACGACGTCCGCCGGCTGGCGCTCGAGCTTCCGGAGGTCGAGGACGGCACCGCCTGGGGCGAGCAGTGCATGAAGGTGCGCGGCAAGACCTTCATCAACATGAGCCCGCACGAGGAAGGCGCCCTCGTCGTGCGCGCCGAGCACGAGGAGAAGCCGCTGCTGATGGCCGCGCGCCCCGACGTCTACTGGCAGACGCCGCACTACGAGGGCTATCGTACGCTGCTGGTCCGGCTGGAGGCGATCGACGAGGACGAGCTGCGCGACCGGGTGCTCGAGTCCTGGCTCATGTACGCGCCCAAGCGCCTGGCGAAGCAGCTCGAGACGAGCGCGTCCGACTCGGAGTAGGAGCGCACGACGAAGACCTCCGTCGTCGCAGCGTGGCAATCGAGGAGCGCCAGGATCTGCGGGCGCGGCATCAGGACGCGAGGGCCGCGGCCTCGTCGCGCGGCAGGCGGCGCGAGACGATCTGCGAGACGCCCTCGCCGCCCATGGTGACCCCGTAGAGGATGTCGGCCGCCTCCATGGTCCGCTTCTGGTGCGTGATCACGATGAACTGCGCGCGGTCGGCGTAGCGGCGCAGAAGCTCGACGAAGCGCCCGATGTTCGTGTCGTCGAGCGCGGCCTCGACCTCGTCGAGGAGGTAGAAGGGGCACGGCCGCGCCAGGAAGAGCGCGAAGAGGAACGAGATCGCGCCGAGCGCCTTCTCGCCGCCGGAAAGAAGCGACAGGCGCGTGACGCGCTTTCCCGCCGGGCGGAGCTCGACCTCGACGCCCGGCTCTTCCTCTTCGGCGCCGTCCTCGGGACGGGTGAGCCGCAGCCTGCCCTCGCCGCCCGGGAAGAGCGTGGCGGCCACCTCGGCGAAGCTCCGCTCGACCGCCTCGAAGGTCTCTGCGAAGCGTCGCTCGACCTCGTCGGCGGCCTCCTTGGCGAGCCGCTCGAGCTCCTTCAGGCTCTCCTCCAGGTCGGCACGCTGCGCCGAGAGCTCGCCGAGGCGCTCCCTCTCCGCCTCGTACTCCTCCTTCGCCAGCGGGTTCACCTGGCCGAGCTGCTCGCGGCGCCGCTCCAGGCGCTCCACCTTCTCCGCGAGCTCGTCGCGGTCGTGGCCCTCGGAGGACTCAGCAGGCTCGGTGCCGGCCGCCTCGAGCCGGCGCCCGGCTTCGGCCCTCTCCGCCTCGAGCCGCGCCAGCTCGACGTCGATTCCGGCGGCCTTCTCCCCCGCCTCGGAGGTGGCCCGGCGTACCTCCACCTCGGCGGCCCCGAGTCGCTGCAGCTCGGTGCCGAGCTGGGAGACGCGTTGTGCCCCCGCATCGACGCGCGCCCGCAGCGGCGCCTCGAAGCGCTCCGCCGCGACGGCCGCGGAAGCCAGCGCGCCGTCGAGCCGCTCGGCGTGCGTGACCAGGCGCTCGAGGAGGAGCGGATCCGTGCGCACAGAACTGCCCTGAGCCTCGGCGAACGCCCTGGCGGCCTCGCGGCTCCGTGAGTGGAGCTCTTCGGCTCGGGCTGCGGCCTCGTCGGCGATCCTCGTCAGCTCGGCCGCCGCCTCGGCGTCGGCCTCGCCTGCAACGGCAGCCCGCTCGCAACCGAAGCGGAGCGCCGCCTGCTCTGCACGGCGAAGCCTCTGAGTCGCGGCTCCGGCCCGCTGCCGCGCCTCGGCCTCGGCGGCCGAGAGGCGTCGCAGCTCGCTGCCCAATGCCTCGACGCCCAGCACGTCCGAGCGGCCGGCCCCGTCGGAGAGCCGCTCGCGAAGCGGCTCCTCGAGCCCGGCGGCGAGTCGCGCCGCAGCCGCAAGCGCCTCGTCGAGCCGCTCCGCTCCGGCGAGCAGCCGCCGCAGCGTCCCGGCGTCGGCGCGGCGCGCGCGCTTCAGGTGGGCGACGCCTGCGTAGGCGGCGGCCGCCTGCGTCGCCCGCGCCTCCGCGGTGACCGCCGCGCGCTCGGCCCGGCCGGCCGCGCGCTCGAGCTCGTCCGCCTCGGCCGCGAGAGACCTCCGGCGCGCTTCGAGCTCCAGCAGGACCGCCTCGGCGGTCTCGCCGGTGAACCAGAGCTCGCCGCGCCGCGGGTCGAAGCCGTAGCCCTCCGGCGTCACGGCCGGCACGGTCGAGGAGAGCAGCTGCTCCGCGGACACCACCGGCAACTCCTCCACGAGGTCGCTGGGCTGCCGGCCGACGAGCACGACGAGGCTGCCGAGGCCTGCCGTGCGCGCCCGCTCGAGCAGGGCAAAGCCTTCCTGCGCCGTCCGCGCCACGAGCGCCGAGGCGCGCGGCCCGAGCGCCGCCGCGACCGCCCGCTCGGTGCCCGGCTCGACCTCCAGCAACGAGAGCGCCAACCGCTCCCCGCCCTCGGCCAACGCGCGGGCTGCGGGCGGGAGTCCCTCCCGCTCGGCCAGAGAGTGCTCCAGGGCCGCCAGCCGCTCTCGCGCCCCGCGCGCCCGCTCGGCAAGCGTGTCGCGTTCCCGCGCCGCGTCCCGGGCAGCCGCCTCGGCGGCGTCTGCCTCCTCCTCCAGCTGCTGGGGAGCCGGTCCGGGCCGCGACGCGGCAGCTTCCGCCTCCGCCAGCGCCGTCCTCAACTCCGCCGAGACGACGGCGGCCGACTCTCGGCGGAGCTCGATCCGCTCGTTCGCCGAGCGAAGCCTGTACAGCGCGGCGGTCGCCCCCTCGCGACCGCCCGCTGCCGCAGCGAGCTCTTCCTCGTAGCGCCCTCGCTCGAGCAGCACCGCCTCGAGCCGCTCGGACGCCTCGCGCTCGCGCACTCGTTCTCCAGCGGCGACCCGAGCCCAGGCCTCCCCCGCCTGCGCCGCCAGCCCGTCCCGCTCGACCGCAGCCGCCCGCGCGGCCTCCCCCGCCTCGCGCGCGACGCGCTCGAGCTCCACCGACGCCCCGGGCGTCGGCCCGCGCGCCGACTCGAGCTCGGCCCGCAGCCGCTCGAGCAGCGCCTGCGCGGACTCCCGGCGGAGCGCCGCGCGCTCGCCGCCGCTCCGGAGGCGGTACAGCGCGGCCGTCGCGGACTCGCGGCCACCGGCCGCGTCTGCGAGCTCCTCCTCGGCTGCATTCCGCTCGCGAAGAAGCGCCTCGAGCTTCGCATCCGCCGCCTTGCGCGCCAGCGCGGCCGCCGACCTGCGCGCGCCGGCTTCGGCCAGCTTCTCCTCGGCCGCGGCGAGGTCGAGCGCGGCCAGCGCCGCCTGCAGCTTCCGGATCTCCACGGCCAGCTTCTCGGCGCGCTCGGCCGCGGTCGCCTGCAGCGCCAGCGGCCGCAGCCGCTTCCGGACCTCGTCCTCCAGGTCGCGCGCCCGCTCGGCCTGCACGGCGACGCGCGCCAGCTTCAGCCCGGCCCGGTGCCGACGCCGCTTGAAGCGGCCCAGCCCGGCCGCCTCCTCGATCAGCGTCCGCCGCTCCTCGGGCTTCGACGCCAGCACCTGCTCCACCTTGCCCTGCGAGATGATCGAGCGCAGGCCGCCGCCGAGGCCGACGTCCGAGAGCAGCTCGACGAGGTCGACGCGCCGCACCGCCGCCCTGTTGACGAGGTACTGGCCCTCGCCGCCGCGGTGCAGCCTGCGGGCGACCGAGATCTCGGAGAACTCGAGGTTCGGAAAGTCGCCGTCGGCGTTGTCGAAGAGGAGCTCGACCTCCGTGAAGTCAGCGGCCTTGCAGCTCTCCGAGCCGGCGAAGAGCACATCGTCGGGCTTCTCGGCGCGCAGCTCGGACGGCGCGAGCGATCCGGTGGCCCAGAGGATCGCGTCCGACACGTTCGACTTCCCCGAGCCGTTCGGGCCGACGATGACGCCGACGCCGGGCTCGAGCCGGATCTCCACCGGGTCCACGAACGACTTGAACCCGCGCAGCTTGATCGCCTTCAGGTGCACGGAGGGGAGGGTAACCGCCGCCGCGGACGGGCCCGGCCGACAGGCCCGCGTCCGCGCAGCGGACCGGTGGAAGGGGTCTGGGGGAACCGGGAGGTTCCCCCAGCTCGTCTCAGCCGCGCCAGGCTATGCGGCCGGCAGCTCGAGCCCGAGCTTCGCGAGCGCCTCCTTGGCGGCCTCCTGCTCGGCGTCCTTCTTCGAGCGGCCGCGCCCGACGCCGCTCTCCTCGCCGTCGACGATCGCAGCTGCGGTGAAGCGCCGGTCGTGCGGCGGGCCTTGGACGTCCACCACCGTGTAGACGACGCTCCGGCCCTGGCGCGCGAGCGCCTCCTGGAGATCCGTCTTGTGGTCGACCTGATTCGTCAGCGCGTAGTCGATCCGGCTTCGGAACGCCGCCACGACCGGGCCTGCGACCGCCTCGAAGCCGTGCTGGAGGTAGAGCGCCGCCAGCGACGCTTCGAGGACGGCGGCGAGGACGTTCCGGTTGCGGCAGAGGCGGTCGGCCTCCTCCTCCGGCAGCCGACTTCGCCTGGGCGCGAAGCCGCTCGCCGAGGCCGAGGTCGCGCGCCACGACGGCGCAGCTCGCACGGGAGACCACGTGCGAGCGGATCTTCGCCATCCGCCCCTCGCTGAAGTCGGGGAAGCGGTCGTAGAGCTCGCGGGCGACCGCCAGCTCGAGCACGCTGTCGCCGAGGAACTCCAGGCGCTCGTAGGAGTCGGCCCGGTCGGGCGCCCACGAGGGATGTGTGAACACCGGCGCGAGCCGCTCCGCCGGCAGCTCCTCGATCAGGCGCCTGACGCCTTCGAGCTGCTCTGACCCTCCGCTATTGGTGCGACGCGACGTAGTCGACTGCCTGCCCGACGGTGCCGATCTTCTGGGCGTCGTCGTCGGAGATCTTGATCCCGAACTGATCCTCCAGCTCCATGATCAGCTCCACGAGGTCGAGGCTGTCCGCGTCCAGATCCTCCTGGAACGACGCCTCCTCGCTGATCTCGTTCTCGTCGACGCCGAGCTGCTCGACGAGGACCTCCTTCACGCGCTCGTACACTTCTTCGCGGGACGCTGCCATGTCACCTCAATCGTCGTGTGGGCCTGGAAAGCGCGCCGATCATACACGGACGCGTTCCGGGAGTCGCTCGGAAAGACGCTCCACCACACGATGCTCGACGCCCCGGGCGGCGAGGCGGATCGCATTGGCGATCGCGACCCGCGACGAGTTGCCGTGCGCGATCACCGCGAGCCCGCGCAGGCCGAGCAGATAGGCGCCCCCGTAGGTGTCCGGATCGAGCCGGGAGGCCAGGCGGCGCGCGGCCGGCTGGATCAGGAGCCCGCCCAGCTTGCCCATCGTCGTCGCGGTGACCTCCTCCCGCAGCGCGTCGAGGAGCTCCTTGATCGTGCCCTCGAGCAGCTTCAGAGCCACGTTGCCGGTGAAGCCGTCCGTGACGACGACGTCGGCGGCGCCCCGCAGCAGGTCGCGGCTTTCTGCATTTCCTGCAAAGTTGAGGCCGGCGTCGCGGAGCAGCTCGTTCGCCTCGAGCGTCAGCTGATTCCCCTTCTCGTCCTCCTCCCCGATGGAGAGGAGCCGGACAACCGGGTCGGGCCGCTCCAGGATCTCCTCGGCGAACACCGAGCCCATATGGGCGAACTGGAGCAGGTGCTCCGCGCGGGCGTCGGCGTTCGCACCCGCGTCGAGGAGCACCGAAGGATTGCGCCGCGTCGGGATCGGGACGGCGATGGCGGGGCGCATCACCCCCCGCAGGCGGCGCAGCTCGAGCAGGCCCGCGGCAAGCATGGCGCCCGTGTTCCCGGCCGAGACGACGACGTCGGCCTCGCCCGTGGCCACGCTGCGGACGGCGCGAACGAGGCTCGAGTCGGGTTTCGCGCGCACGGCGTCGGCGGGCTTCTCGTGCATGCCGAGCTGCTGCGTCGTCTCGATCAGCGGCAGGCCGCCGGCGTCGAGGCCCTTCGGGCCGAAGAGGATGGGCTCGATCTTGTCGGAGGCGGCGTCGAGCGCGCCCGCGACGATCTCGTCCGGGGCTCGGTCGCCACCCAATGCGTCGACTGCGACGCGGACCACCGGTTACGGGGCGTCGAGGCGGAGCGGCTCGACCTCGCGGCCCTTGTACGTGCCGCAGGTCGGGCAGACGTGGTGCGGCCGCTTGGGGGAGCCGCACTGGGGGCAGACGTTCACGCGCGGCGCTTCGAGCCTGTGCGTCGCGCGCCGCTGATCGCGCCGGGCCTTCGAGGTCTTCTTCTTCGGGACAGCCATGCGGCCGCCAACTGTAGCTAATATCCGGGCGAGCCCTCGGGCTCGTCCTATGACGGATCGCTAGTCGAAGCCACCGCGTTCTCGCCTTTCGACTGAAGGAGGTCCGTCCCGTGCGTGGGACACGAAGTGGAGCACAGCAGGGTTCCCTCGCGGCACACGAGGTCACGAAGAGCTTCGGCGCCGCCGAGGTGCTGCGCCGCGTCTCGCTCGTGGTGGCTCAGGGCGACCGCGTCGGGGTGATCGGGCCGAACGGGATCGGCAAGTCGACCTTCCTGCGCATCCTGGCGGGGCTCGAGGAGGCGGACGGCGGCGGGGTGACGCGCTCCGGGTCGGTCGGCTACCTGCCGCAGGAGCCGGACGCGCGCCCGGGCGAGACGCTGCTTTCCTACCTCGGCCGGCGGACTGGCGTCGCGGAGGCCGAGGCGGAGATGGACGCGCTCGCGGTACGGCTCGGCGAGGAGCCGGAGCTCGCCCACGACTACACGGAGGCGCTCGACCGGTTCCTCTCGCTCGGCGGCGCCGACTTCGAGCCGCGGGCACGGGCCGTTGCGGCGGAGGTGGGCCTGGCGCGTCTCGACCAGGAGATCTCCACCATGTCGGGCGGCGAGGCCGCGCGCGCCACGCTCGCCGGGATCCTCCTCGCCCGGTTCGACGTCTTCCTGCTCGACGAGCCCACGAACAACCTCGACTTCGACGGCCTCGCGCGCCTCGAGACGTTCCTCGACGGGCTCCGTGCCGGGGCGGTGATCGTCTCGCACGATCGCGCCTTCCTCGACCGGACCGTGACACGCGTGCTCGAGCTGGAGGCCGAGACGCGGACGCCGCGCGAGTACGCGGGCGGCTGGTCGGCGTACGAGCAGGCGCGCGAGCGGGCGCGGGCGGAGCACGAGGCCGCCTTCCAGCGCTGGACGGAGGAGCGACGGCAATGGCGCGAGTCGCTCGGCGTGCGGCAGACACGGGCGCGCGCCATCGGCGGCGGCACGGCGAAGGCGCACGGCGGAGCCGACGCACGGGCGACGCACTTCCTCTCGTCACAGGTGCGCGCCGCCCGGCGAAGGCTCGACCGGCTGGAGACCGTCGACCGGGTCGAGAAGCCGTGGGACCCGTGGCGGTTGCGGCTCGAGCTGCAGGCGCGCGGGCGCGGCGGCGAGCTTGCGGCCGAGCTGCGCGGCGCCGTCGTCGAGCGTGGGCGGTTCCGGCTCGGCCCCGTCGACCTCGAGCTCCGCTACGGCGACCGCCTCGCCGTGGTGGGCCCGAACGGGAGCGGCAAGACCACCCTCCTGCAGGCGCTGCTCGGGGACGTGGAGCTCGCCGCCGGCACGCGCCGGCTGGGACCCTCGACGCGCGTCGGAGAGCTCGACCAGCGGCGCGAGCTCTTCGAGACGGATCGCCCTCTGGCCGGGCCGTTCGCCGAGCGGGCGGAGATGCTCGAGGGCGAGGCGCGCACACTGCTGGCGAAGTTCGGCCTCGGAGTCGACGAGCTGGCCCGGCCGGCGTCGTCGCTCTCCCCCGGCGAGCGAACCCGTGCGGTGCTGGCGTTGTTGATGGCAACCGGTGTCAACCTGCTCGTCCTCGACGAGCCGACGAACCACCTCGACCTGGAGGCGATCGAGGAGCTCGAGCGGGCCCTGGAGGAGTTCGACGGGACGCTCGTGCTGGTGACGCACGACCGCCGCTTCCTCGAGGGCTTCCGCGCATCGCGTACGCTCGCCCTGTGACTCGCTCGTGATCAGCGCCGTGCTCTTCGATGTCGACGGGACGCTCTTCGTGTCCAGCGACGCCTCGATCAACGACGCGCTCGCAGACGTCCTCGGCGTGGAGAATCGCGTGCGCCAGCTTGACCATCCGGGCCGCACGATCGCGTGGATCGCACGGGCCCTCAAGGGGCGCGAGCCGGACCCGGGCTGGTGCGAGCGGACGGAGGCTCTCTACCTGAAGCGGCTCGGTGACACCTCCCACTGGCGCGCGCGCGAGGGCTCGGAGGACATGCTCGACCGGCTCCAGGCCGCGGAGATCCGCCTCGGACTCGTCAGCGGCCTCCCGGAGCGCGTCGGCAAGGAGCGCTTGCGCCGGGTCGGGCTCGGGCGCTTCTTCGACGAGGCGACCGGCGCCTACGGCTGCGAGTCGGAGGACCGCGCGGAGCTCGTGCGCCTGGCCGTCGAGCGGATCGGCGTCGCGCCGGGGGAGGCGCTCGTCGTCGGCGACACGTCGAACGACGTCGAGGCGGCCGAGTCGGCGGGCGCGCACGCGTTCCGGTACGGGCCGGACGACCCCGCGACGCTCGTGCTCGCTAAAGCCGGTCTTTGAGGGCCTCGAGGGCCGCCCAGCGCGAGTCCGGCTGGGGCTCCTCGTGGGCGTGCGGCTCGTCGTTCAGGTTCTTCCCGCACACGGGGCAGAGCCCCGCGCAGTCCGGCCGGCAGACGATCTGATCCGGCAGCTCGAGCGCCACGGCGTCGCGCGCCCAGGCGGAAAGGTCGAGCTCGTTCTCGCCCACGTACTCGCTGCGCAGCTCGTCGTCGCCCTGCGGGTCGTTCGCCTGGTACTCCCGTGCGTCGACGGGAACCTCCAGCGCCGCCTCGCCGAGGCAGCGGACGCACGGCCCGTGCAGGCGCACGCCGAAGCGCAGCCGGAAGGCCGTGCCGTTCGTGGTCCGGTTCAGGATCAGCTCCGTGGGCACCCGCTCGGGGATGGCGGTGTACCGCTGGCCCCCGAACTCGAAGGGCGCGACCTCGATCTCGACCGCGTCGCGATACTCCTCGCCCGGCCTGAGCCTCACCTGCCTGAGGCTGAAGCTCGTCACCGCTCCAGCGTAGCGCGCTTCGCAAAATCTCTGTTCGGAGGCGTAAGCGCTGCGTAATGGGGCCTTTCGCGCCGCCGACGGAACAGGAATGCTCCGTCGGGGTTTTGTGATCGGCAACCAACTGCTCAGGGGGATCCGATGAAGCAGAAGACCATCGCGGCGCTCACGGGGCTGCTCCTCGTCGCCGTCATCACTGCGTCGGCCGCCGCCCGCGGGCAGGCGGCCCCGAAGGAGATCGCGCATCCGGTCATCTCCGGGACGCCGCGCGTCGGCCAGACGCTGACGACCTCGAACGGCACGTGGGACAGCGCCACGAGCTACACGTACAAGTGGCTGCGCTGCGACACGAATGCCGCCACGAACTGCGCGACGATCTCGGGTGCGACGGCACAGACGTACAAGCTCGTCGCCGCCGACCAGAACCACACGATGGTGGCGCTCGTCACGGCCAAGAACGCAAGCGGCTCGACGACGACCAATGCGACACCGGTGGGCCCGGTCGCTGCGGACGTGAGGCCGCAGCTGACCAGCTCGCCGTCCATCTCCGGCAAGCCGGTGGCGGGCCAGCAGCTGGGCGCGAGTCGCGGCGGCTGGACGGGCTGGCCCGACTCGTACAGCTACCAGTGGCAGCAATGCGACCCGGTCGGCGCCGCCTGCAACAACGTCTCCGGCGCGACCGGCCAGGTCTTCACGGCCCGCAACGAGGACGTCGGGCACACGATCCGCGTCCGAGTCACGGCTCGGAACCCGCGCGGCTCCACCGGGGCGACCTCCGGGGCGACCGACCTGATCGCCCAGCCGACCGGCAACACCGCCACCGTGCCCGTGTCGAGCGTCAGCCTGCCCAACCGGCTCGGCGTCTCGGTGGCGTTCGTCCCCGGGCGTGCTCCGCTCGCGGGATCCGTTCGTCGCCCGCTTCGAGGTGACGGAGTCGAAGAACCGCACCGTCAGCGGTGCGCTCGTCTACGCGATCGCGCTCCCGTACGGCCTGGTCGGGAACGCGGCCGAGGTCACCACGGCCGCCGACGGCACGGCGTCGATCACGTTCACGCCCACGCGGCTGCTGCCGAAGAAGGGGTCGATCCAGTTCTTCGTCCGCGTGCGCAAGCCGGGCGAGGATCCGCTGGCGGGCATCTCGAACCGCAGGCTGGTTCAGGTGCTGGTCCGCCGCTAGTGGCTTGATGTGAAACTGGGGTGAGCCTTTAGGCGGCGTCGCTACGCAGCGGTTCGGAGGGCGGGCGCGGGAGGGGCCCGCTCGCCCTCCGGCTCCAGCGCGGGCACAAGTTTCGTCGGCGGGCCGGGAGCGCAGGATCAGCACCACGGCGCCGACGAACGCGAAGGCCAGGAGCGACCGGGTCGACGGCAGCTGCAGGCGCGAGAGCTCGTCGGCCGCGGCGCCCGCCACCGCCAACAGCGCGGAGGCGGTCAGCATCTGCATCGACGCGGCGACGAGCGGCCGACGCGGAAGCGGCAGCCGCGGCGCGAACACCGACCCGACGGCCCACGCGAGCGCTCCCAGGACGATCACGCCGGCGCCGATCGGGTCGACCTGACCCGACGGTCCGACGAGGAACGCAACGCCTGCGATCCCCGCGATCAGCCCGACGGTGCCCAGGGGCCCAGGCGACGGCCTGACGTGAGCCACTCCAGGACGGCCACGAAGAGCGGCACGCACGCGACGATCAGCGCCGTCAGTCCGGACGGCACGCGCTGCTCGGCCCAGGCGATGCCCCCGCATCGAGCACGAGCAGCAGGGCCCCGACCGCCGCCGCCGCGAACCACTGCGTGGCGCCGGGCCGGTCGCCCAGCGCTTCGCCGCGGCGGATCGAGAAGGCGTAGGAGGGCGCCGGCGAGCCCAAAGCGCAGCGAGGACATCAGGAGCGGGGGCATCGTCCGGATCCCGACCATGACGCCGAGATACGTCGAGCCCCAGACGAGGTACACCGTCCCGAGGGCGAGCCAGCTGCGCGTGCACCCTGCCATCCTCCCCTGCTGGCAAGGCGCGTCCATTACGGCCAATCAGATCTTCGATTGGGACGATCAGCCGCGCTAATCGGCCGGCGACGAAGCCAGCAGGCTCTCCGGAGTTGCCTCCTAGTAGGGCTGGTCGTCGTCGGAGGAGATGGGGCCGATGCCGGCCACGACCGTCTCCTGCGACCGCTCGTGCAGCCGCTCCCGCCCGCGCTTGACCGCCCCGAGGAACTTCTCGAGGTTGACCTCGAGCGTCGAGAGGATCGAGTCGGCCCAGTCCTCCATCTCGAGTCGCGTCTCCCGCGCCTGGCGGCGCGCCTCGTCGATGATGTCCTGCGCCTGCCGCTCGGCGAGCTTGACGATCTCCGTCTGCGACGCCTCGCGCACCGCCTGCTCGCGCGCCTCGGCCACGAGCCGGTCGACCTCGCGCTTCGCCTCGGCGAGCATCTCCTGCCGTTCCTTGACGATCCAGCGCGCCTGCTTGATCTCCTCCGGGATCGTCGCCCGCATCTGGTCGAGGATGTCGTAGATCTCCTCGCGGTCGAT
Source organism: uncultured Actinomycetes bacterium (assembly GCA_963704025.1). GTDB lineage: Bacteria > Actinomycetota > Thermoleophilia > Gaiellales > Gaiellaceae > CAVPGP01. The sequence continues at coordinate 994,399 of CAVPGP010000002.1, forward strand.
GCGGACCTGATCCGTGAGGGGAACGGCCTTCGCGTTGTGCACGAGGTCGTCGAGCTTGTCGATGAGAACGAGGACGTCCATGGGTCGAGAAGTCTACCCCTGAGGCTCTTGCTGTGGGCGCTATTCCTGCGGGCTGAGCGGAGCGCCGCCGCGCCCGTCAGGGAACTTCTCCCTGAGCCGGACCGCGACGGTTTCGGGCACGAGCCCCTCCACCGTTCCGCCGAACGCGGCGATCTCCTTCACGCCGCTCGAGGAGATGAAGCTGACCTCCGGGCGCGCCATCACGTAGACGGTCTCGATGTCCGGCGCGAGGTGCCGGTTGAGCTGGTTCATCTGGTACTCCCACTCGAAGTCGGAGATGACCCGCAGGCCCTTGACGATCGCCTTCGCGTCCCAGCGCCGCGCGAACTCGACCACGAGCTCGGCGAAGACGTCCACCTCGACGTTGTCGAGCCCGCGCAGGGCGTCCTTCAGGAACTCGACCCGCTCCTCGAGCGTGAAGAGCGGCTGCTTGTGGTGCGGGTTTCCGACCACGCCGACGACGACGCGGTCGAAGATCGAGCAGGCCCGGTCGATCACGTCCACGTGGCCGTTCGTGACCGGGTCGTACGACCCTGGGCAGATCGCGGTGATCATCCCCGCCCCTCGCCGGCGTCGGCTCCCGCCGCGCGCGGCGCGGCTCCGCCGCCGCCTGACGCCGCGAACGGGGATTCGTCTGACCTTGAGGACGGCATCATCGCTCGAAGAGGGTCAGCCGCACGGAGCCGTACCTGCGGCTCGTCCGCTCGGAGAGGGCGAGCTCCGGGTGCTGCTTGTCCCGCGTCTCGAGGACGACGAGGCCGTCGTCGGCGAGCAGGCGGGGCAGGTGCGTGGAGAGCGGCACGGCCAGGGATTCAACCATCTCGTACGGCGGGTCGATCAGGATCAGGTCGTACCGGCGGCGCTCGGCTGCGAGAAATCGCCTCACGTCCTGCTGCAGGACGCGGGCGCCGGTGAGCCGCAGCTTGTCGAGGTTCGCGTTGATGGTGCGGGCGGCATCGCGGTCGGATTCGACGAAGGTGGCCGTCGCGGCGCCCCGTGAAAGCGCCTCGATCCCCATCGCGCCGGAGCCGGCGAAGAGGTCGAGCACCGCGGCGTCGTCGACGGGCCCGATCAGATTGAACGCCGCCTCCCGGACGCGGTCGCCCGTCGGCCTGGTCGTCGCGCCCTTGGGCGCGGCGATCCGGTGGCCCTTGCGGCTGCCGGCGATCACGCGCACGGCCGGTTCCTCAGCGCGCGCTAGCGGCCCGCGGCGTCGTCATGCTCGGCCCGGACGCGTTGGGCGACCTGGCCGGCCGAGACGAGCGCCACCCACATCGCGCCGACGAGGACGATGCAGAGGACGAGGAGCGTGAGTGCGACTGGGTCCATGTGTAGCGGAAGCGGTGAGCGTCGGTTCAGGGATTCGCGGCTTCTACGTCAATGCCTGCCGGTCGACAGCGCCGAAGAGGGACTCCACCTCGTCGTCGAGCGGGCCGTGGGCGTCCAGCAGGTTAGCGGCACTCTCTCGCGCGCGCTCCAGCAAGCGGCGATCCGCGGTCAGGCGCGCGAAGCGCAGGTCGGAGAGCCCCGCCTGGCGCGTTCCGAGCAGCTGGCCGCCGCCGCGGATCTCCAGATCCTTCTCGGCGAGCGCGAAGCCGTCCGTCGACGCCACGAGCGCCTCGAGCCGCTCCTTCGCGGCGTCCGTGAGGTCGTCATGCGGCCGCGAGATCAGCAGGCAGTACGACTGCTCCTCGCCGCGGCCGACGCGGCCGCGCAGCTGGTGCAGCTGGGCGAGGCCGAAGCGATCGGCCTCCTGGACGATCATGATCGTCGCGTTCGGGACGTCGATCCCGACCTCGATCACCGTCGTGGCGACGAGCACGTCGAGCTCGCGCGCCTTGAAGCGCGCCATCAGCTCGCGCCGCTCCGCCGGCCTCAGCCGACCGTGCAGGAGACCCACGCGGTAGTCCTTCAGCTCGGCCCGCCGGAGCCGGTCGGCCTCCGCCTCGGCCGCGCGGGCGAGCGACGTCTCGGTCTCCTCGATCAGCGGGCAAACGACGTACGCCTGGCGTCCGTCGTCGAGGTGCTTCCGCAGCCGCTTGTACGCGTCGGACGAGCGCTCGGCCGTCACCCACGCCGTCACGATCGGCTTGCGGGAGGCCGGCGGCTTCGCGATCTCCGAGACGGAGAGGTCGCCGTAGACGGTCAGCGCGAGCGTGCGGGGGATCGGCGTCGCGGTCATGTGCAGGACGTGCGGCGTGCGGCCGGTTGCGAGCGCCTTGCGCTGCTCGACGCCGAAGCGGTGCTGCTCGTCGACTACCGCCACCGCCAGGTCGGCGAACTCGACCCCTTCCTGGATCAAGGCATGCGTGCCGACCGCGATCTGCGCCTCGCCGCTGCGCAGCAGGTCGCGCGTCGCAGGCGGCGTCGCGCTCGTGACGAGCACGCACGAGACGCCGAGCTCGGCGCAGAGTCCCTCGATGGTGAGGAAGTGCTGCTCGGCGAGCGTCTCCGTGGGGGCCATCAGCGCTCCTTGCGAGCCCGATTCGACGGCACGCAGCAATGCATAGAGGGCGACGACGGTCTTGCCCGAGCCGACGTCCCCCTGCAGCAGTCGCTGCATGGGAGCCGTGCGCCTCAGGTCGAGGTCGAGCTCCGCGATCGCCCGCTCCTGGTGCTCCGTCAGCTCGAACGGCAGCGCCTGCAGGTAGCGGGCGACGAGCTCGCCCGGCTCGCCGAGCGCCGTCGCGACTGCCTCCTCCGCGTCTGCCTTCCGGCGCAGGATCCCGAGCTGCAGCGCGAGCAGCTCCTCGAACGCGAGGCGCTTGCGCGCCTCCTCCCCCTCGGACTCGTCCCGCGGGAAGTGGAGCGCCGCGAGCGCGTCGGCCTTCAAGGGCAGCCCCGCACGCTGACGCAGCTCGGCCGGCAACGGATCGGGGACGTCGCGTGAGTGGGGCAGCGCCGCGCGCGCGAGGTCGCGCAGCCGTTTGACGGGGACGTCTTCGCTGGCCGGGTAGACAGGCGCGAAGTCGGCCGTGGACTGCGCCGAGTGGGCCCCGCCGAGGTCGTAGGACTTGACCTGGAACCCGTACCGCGTCAGCTGACCGCGCAGGCGAACGTGCGTCCCCGGCGTCAGCTTGTCGGCGAGCCACGGCTGGTTGAACCAGCGCGCCGCGATTGTGCCGCTCGGGTCCCTGATCCGAGCGTCCACCGCGGTCAGCCGTCCGCGCATGCGGCGCAGCCTCGCCGACACGACCACGCCGGCGATCGCCACCTCGTCCTCGCCGAAGAGGTCGGAGATCGCGACCTCGGGCGCCGCCGGCTCGTAGCGCCGCGGCCGGCGGAGGAGGACGTCCCCCACCGTCTGCAGGCCGAGCGTCGCGAGCTTGCGCTTCAGCGGGGAGCCGACGCCGGGCAGCGTCTCCACGCCGGCGAGGAGCCGCTCCGGACGGGGGCGGCCACGTGGCGGCGGCCAGGAATCCGGGCTCTCCAGGCTGGCGAAGCCCGTGGGAAGGCGGGTCTGCATCGCAACGGCGCTCAGGATGCTCCGAGTATAGGACCGGGACCGGCGGACCCTCGCAGGTGGATGACGGCGTCGACGCCGCCGGTGCCGGCGCGGCGCAGCTCGACCGCGCCGCCGTCGGCGCGGACGAGCCGGTCGACGATCGCGAGCCCCAAGCCTGAGCCGCCCAGCCCGGAGCCGCCCAGCCCGGAGCCGCCCAGCCCGGAGCCGTCCACCCCTGACCGGCCGCGCCCGTCCGCCCCGCGCCAGAAGCGGTCGAAGGCCCGCGTGCGCTGCTCGTCGGTCAGTCCAGGCCCCTCGTCGACCACGTGCAGCTCGCCTGCGCGCGCCCAGAGGCGAAGGACCGAGCCTTCGGGTGAGGCGTCGAGCGCGTTCGCGATCAGGTTGTCGAGCACCTGTTCGAGCCGCTCAGGGGTGACGAAGGCGCGCTCTCCCCCGGGCACGTCCACCTCGAGCGCGATCCCGCGCTCGTCGGCGAACGCGGCCCAGGCGTCGGCCCGCGCCTGGACGAGCGGCGCCAGCGGCACGCGCTCCGAGGCCTGGCCGGCCGCGTCGGCACGGGCGAGCACCAGCAGCCCCTCGACGAGGCGCGAGAGCCGCTCGACCTCGGCCAGCGCCCCCTCGAGATCCCGCCTCCCTTCCGGACCGACGTCGCGAGCGAGGTTCTCCAGCCGCAGGCGAAGCGCCGTCAGCGGGGTGCGCAGCTGGTGCGACGCGTCGGCGACGAACGCCTCCTGCGCCCGGACGAGCGTCTCGATCTTGCGGACCATGACGTTGAACTCCGACGCGAGCGATCGGACCTCCGGCGGCCCGCTGCGCTCGTCGGCGCGCACGGCGAGGTCGCCCTCCCCCGCCCTCGACGCCGCGCGCTCGAGCGCCGTCAGCGGAGCCACGACCGAGCGGGCGAGCACGAAGCCGATCAGCGCCGTCAGCCCGAGCACGATCGCCGCGATCCCGAGCAGCGTCAGCCAGTAGCGGTGCACACGCGCGTCGAGGGTCGAGGTCGGCGAGGTGATCCGAACGGCGCCCAGCACCTTGCCGCTCGACGCGACCGGGACGGCGACGTAGATGAGGCCGTGGCCCAGTGTCTGCGAGTAGCGCGTGCCGGTGGCGACCCTGCCGGCGAGCGCGGATGCAATCTCGGGACGAGAGCGGAACGAGCGGCCGGCCGGCCCGTCCGAGTCGACGAGCGAGACGCCGCGGCTGTCGACCAGGACGACGCGGCTGCCCGTGTCCGCGCGGTAGCTGCGGGCAACGGTGCCGAGCGCGCCGCGGGTCCGCCCGCCGCCCTCGAGCAGATCCTCGGACAGCGATCCGTACGCGACCGAGTCGCGCTCCACCTTCGCCGTCAGGTTCTGCAGCTCGTTCCGCCGGTAGGTGACCGCCAGCGGCACCTCCAGCACGACCAGCACGAGCAGCGCCAGCGACAGGTAGCCGAGAAGCAGCCGCCGGTTCACGCGGAGGGCCGGAGCCTGAAGCCCACGCCCCGTACCGTCTCGATCCAGGCCGGGTCGCCGAGCTTCTTGCGCAGCGACGCGACGTGGACGTCGATGGTCTTCGTCGGGCCGTACCAGGTCGTCTCCCACACCCGCTCGAGCAGCGTCCGCCGGCTGACGACGGTCCCGGGCTCCTCCGCGAGCACGGCGAGGACGTCGAACTCCTTGGCGGTCAGGGGTAGCTCCTCGCCGGACAGAAGCGCGCGACGCGCCCTCACGTCCACCTCGAGCGGGCCGACCACGGACCTGCCGCTCTCGCTCCGCCCGGACGAACGGCGCGTCACCGCCTTGATCCGCGCCACGAGCTCTCGGAGCCCGAACGGCTTGACCACGTAGTCGTCGGCCCCGAGCTCCAGCCCCACGACCCGGTCGACCTCCTCGCCGCGGGCGGTGACCATGATGATGGGGACGTCCGTGCGGGTGCGGAGCCGGCGGCAGACCTCGTAGCCGTCGATGTCCGGCAGCCGGATGTCGAGCAGCACGAGATCGGCGGGGCCCGCGGCGAGGGCCGCCTCGCCGGTTGCGGCGCGCTCGACGTCGTAGCCCTCGCGGCGTAGGCCCTCCGCCAGCGGCTCGGCGATCGCATCCTCGTCCTCGACGATCAGCAGTCTCACGACGGCATTGTCACGAACGGGCGGGGCGGCGGGATCCGTTCTTTCCCGAACCTTTACGCGCCCCGGGAACTCCTTTACCGGCGCCGCGCCCGCGCTTGCCGCGACCGGGCGTAGCGTCGAAGACGTCCACACAGGAGGTTCCGATGCCCAGGAAGCATGCACTCGTCGTCGCCGTCGCCCTCGCCATCGCCATCGTCCTCGGCGGCTTTGCGGCAATGCGCTCGGCGGCGCTCTCGTCGTCGGCGCAGACGACCTCGACGGCCTCGATCACCCAGCGGGCTCACCGCCTCGACCGCGCGGAGCGGCAGCTGAAGGCGGCACTCGCACGCAAGCCGCCGGCGCTGCCGGCAATCTCTTCGCACTCGTCGTCCCAGGGCAGGGCAACCCGCGTCGAGTACGTCCGCCCCGCACCGATCGTGATCACGCGCCCCTCGGCGTCACGCGAGCACGAGGCCGGCGACGACCACGGCGAGCGCCACGGAGGTCACGGCGAAGATGACTAGCCACGTCGGCCGCCTCTACGCCGCGGCGATCGCGATCGTCGTTCTCTTCTTGAGCTGGGCGGCGATCGCGGCGCGGCCGTGGGCGCCGCCCGCACAGGATCCGCAGGTCCGGGTCCTCCAGGCGCGGGAGCTGCGGATCCGCAAGGAGTCGATCCGCGTCCAGACCATCGTCGTGCGCCGCTGGGCGGCGTACCGCAAAGAGCTGGCGCGGCGAAAGGCGCTGGCGGCACAGGCCCCGGTCGTCCAGGCGCCGGCGGTGCGGGTCGTGACGTTGCCGCCGCTGACGATCACGCGGAGCTCGTGATGAAGCGTCACGTCTTCCGGGCGATGGGGACCGAGGTCGAGCTGCTCGTCGAGTCGCACGGAGACGGCGAGCCGCGCGGCGCCTTCGCAGCGGTCGAGCGGGAGTTCGAGCGGCTCGAGGCGATCCTCTCTCGCTTCCGCCCGGAATCGGAGCTCTCGCGCCTGAACCGCGACGGCCGCATCGAGGCAGGCCCCGATCTGCTCCGCGTGGTCACCCTCGCGCTCGAGGCCCGCGTGTCGACCGGCGGACTCTTCGACCCGACGATCCACGACGCCCTCGTCGCCGCCGGCTACGACCGCTCCTTCGACGAGCTCCCGCTCGACGCTCCTTGCAACAGACTGTTGCAAGGGCACCGCGCCGGCCAGGTGCTGGTCACGGGGTCCACGATCGAGCTCCGCGGCGGCACAAAGCTGGATCTGGGCGGGATCGGCAAGGGCTACGCCGTCGACCGCGCCTGCGAGATCCTCGCCGCGACCGGCCCTTGCCTCGTCAACGCGGGCGGTGACCTCGCCGTCCGCGGGGGCTCCTGGCCCGTCGGCGCGGGCGGCGTCACGCTGCTGCTCGAGTCGGGTGCGGTGGCGACCTCCGGCCGCGACCGGCGCCGATGGCGTCGCGGCGGCGAGGAGCGCCATCACCTGATCGACCCGCGCACGGGGCGCCCCGCGGGCCCGGGGCTCCGGAGCGCGACCGTCGTCGGATCCAGCGCGGTCGAGGCGGAGGTGCTCGCCAAGGTCGCCTTCCTCGGCGGGCCTGTCGACGCACCCCGGATCCTCGTCGACGCAGACGGCACGGCGACACTTGCAGGAGGCCTCGCATGAAGGATCCGACGTTCTGGATCCTCGCGCGGGCGAGCGGGCTCACCGCTTACGTCCTCCTGACGCTCTCGGTCCTCGCCGGGCTGGTGCTCAAGTCGCGGCCGGTCGGCAACCGCCTTCGCCCGGCCGCGGTCACGGACACGCACCGCACGCTGGCGCTCCTTGGGCTCGGCGCCGTGGCGCTGCACGGCGTCACGCTCGTGCTGGACTCCACGGTGAGGATCACGCCGCTCGCGCTTCTCGTACCCGGTCTCGCGCCCTACCGGCCACTCTGGACTGGCCTGGGCGTGCTCGCCGCGGAGCTGATGCTCGTGGTCTACGCGTCCTTCTCCCTGCGCAAGCGCATCGGCCCGACGAACTGGCGCCGCCTGCACTGGGCCGTCTACGGGGTCTTCGCCGCCGCCACGCTCCACGGCGTCGCCGCCGGCACCGACACGAGCCGGCCGTGGGCGACGGCGCTCTACCTCGGCGCCGTCTTCGCCGTGGCGGCGGCAACCGCCTTCCGCTTCCTCACGAACCCCGTTGCGAAAGGAGCAACACCATGAGCTATCGGATCGAGATCGACCGCAGCCTCTGCAGCGGCTTCGGCTCCTGCCTGCAGGCTGCGCCCGGGGCGTTCGAACTCGACGCGGGCGGCATCGCGACGCCGCTCGTCGTCCTCTCGGAGGATCCCGCCGTGCTCGAGGCCGCGGCCTCGTGCCCGATGGGCGCGATCACCGTGGTCGAGGAGGCGGCGGCCTGATGGAGACGACCCTGATCGTGGGCGCCGGGCTCGCCGGCGCCCGCTGCGCCGAGACGCTGCGCGCGCACGGGTACGACGGCCGGATCCTGCTCGTCGGCGACGAGCCGCATGCCCCCTACGAGCGGCCCGCCCTCTCGAAGGAGCTGCTCGCCGGGTCGCGGGACGAGGTCTCGCTGCGGCCGGACGCGTTCTGGGAGTCGCAGCGGATCGAGCTGCGGACAGGGACGCGCGTGACGTCCGTCGACCCCGTGCGGCGCACGGCGCTCGCCGGCGGAGTCGTCCTCCGCTGGGACGCGCTCGTGCTGGCGACCGGCGCGCGGCCTCGACGGCTGCGCGGACCGCGGCCGGACGGCGTGCACGAGCTTCGGACACTCGCGGATGCGCTCGCGCTCCGCGAGGCGCTTCGGCCTGGGCGCCGGCTGGTCGTCGTCGGCAGCGGCTTCGTCGGGGCCGAGGCGGCGACGACCGCGGCTTCGCTCGGCCTCGACGTGACCGTCCTCGAAGCGGGCTCGGAGCCGCTCGGAGGCCTGCTCGGGCCGAAGGTCGGCGGCCTGCTCGCCGGCCGCTACCGGGAGCACGGGATCCAGCTCCTCCTCGGAGCGCCCGTGGCCCGCGTGGGCCCCCAGGCGGTGCGACTCGCCGACGGGCGCCGTGTCGGCTTCGACGTGCTGCTCGTCGCGGTCGGCGTCGAGCCGGCGCGCGAGCTGGTCGCTCCAGCCCTGACGCCGGGGGTGCTGCTGGCCGGCGACGTCACGGGAACGGGCCACTGGGCGGCGGCCGCCGAGCAGGGGATCGCCGCCGCGCTCTCGCTGCTCGGCCTCGAGGCACCGCCGCGTCAGCCGCCGTACGTCTGGTCCGACCAGCTCGGCCTCCGCCTGCAGCTCGTGGGCGACCCGCGCGGCGCCGCCCGCGTCGAGCTCGAAGGCGGCGCCGACGGCTTCACGGGGCGCTTCGTCGACGAGCGCGGCGTCCTCGTCGCCGCGCTGGCTGTCAATCGGCCGGCGCTCGTCCCTGCCTTCAGGCGCGAGCTGGCGGCGCTACCCTCGGCGGCATGAAGGTCGCCCTCTGGACCCTCGCCGTCCTCGCGGCGGTCGCGGTCGCCCTGGCGGCGAACGTGCTCCTGCTGCGGACCGACGGCAGCCGCACCGAGCCCATCGGGACCTTGAGCCCGAAGCTCGTTCGCGCACCGATCCAGCCGGCCACCCGCACGCGACCGGCGGCGGCGACCACGACGACGACACAGCAGACGACCACCGTCGACGACCACGGCGCCAGCACGGGCCGAGATCATCCCGAGGACGACTGATCGCCTCCAGCGATAGCTGAAGCGCAGGTCGGCGAACCGTCCAATCCGCCGCGCCGCGAATCCGTCTCAGCGAGCACGAGGCAGGTGTCTCGAAGGCAACCGAGAGGGAGGGTCCCGTGGCGGTGTACCTCGTGAGACGTCTGCTCTGGGCGATCGTGCTCTTCCTCGCGGTCACCCTGGTCACCTACGTCATCTTCTTCATCGTCCCGGCGAACCCGGCCCGCCTCGCCTGCGGCCAACGGGCCACCCAGGACTGCGTCGACCGCGCCGCCAAGTACCTCGGCACCGACCAGCCGATCTACGTCCAGTACGGACGGTTCCTGAAGCGGCTGGTCGTCCACCAGGACCTCGGCCGCTCGTTCACGAACCGCCAGAGTGTCAACCACGTGATCGCCGAGGCCGCGCCGGTGACCGCATCGCTGCTCTTCGGCGGGATGATCTTCTGGCTCCTGCTCGCGATCCCGATCGGGATCATGTCGGCGCTGCGGCCGCGATCGCTCTTAGACCGAGTGGCGATGATCTTCGTCCTCGTCGGGATCAGCGCGCACCCGGTCTGGATCGGGCTGATCTTCGCGTACTTCATCGGCTACAAGGCAGGGTTGACGCCGATCACAGGCTACTGCGACCTGTGGTACCCGAGCGGCGACTGCGGCGGCCCCGCGCAGTGGGCCTACCACCTGATCCTCCCGTGGGCGACGTTCGCCATCCTCTACGCCGCGACCTACGTGCGGTTCATCCGGGCGAACGTGATGGAGACCATGAACGAGGACTACGTGCGCACCGCGCGCGCCAAGGGCGCACCGGAGAGCCGCGTCCTCCGCTCGCACGTGCTCCGGAACGCGATGCTGCCGATCGTCACCATCCTCGGGCTGGACATCGCCATCGGACTGGGCGGGGCCGTCTTCACGGAGACGGTCTACGGCCTGCCCGGGCTGGGCAAGACGGCAATCGGGGCCGTCGACAACTTCGACCTCCCCACGGTGCAGGGGATCGTCGTCTTCAGCACGTGCGTGATCATCGTCTTCAACCTGATCGTCGACACGCTCTACGCGTGGATCGACCCGCGGATCCGGCTCACGTGATGCGGACGCGCGCTAAGAAACCGGGTCGCTGAACCAGAAGAACCCGACGGTGCCCGGGCCGGCGTGCGAGCCGACGACGGCGCCGAGGGTCGTCGCAGCGTCGATCGTCGCGTTGGGGCGCACGTGCTCGACGAGCTCCGTGAGCGCGCGCAGGCGCTCCGGCGCCGCCGCGTGGGCGATGCCGACCCGCAGGTGCTCGTCGTCGAGGCTCGTCGTCGCCTCGAACGTCTCCTCGAACTCGAGGAAGGCCTTGTGGTTCCCGCGCACGCGCTTGATGGGCAGCACCTCGCCGTCCTGGATCGAGAGGATCGGCTTCACGTGCAGGAGGTTTCCGGCCAGCGCGGCGGCGCGCCCGATCCGGCCGCCCTTCCGCAGGTACTCGAGCGTGTCGACGGTGAAGAGAAGGCCCGCCTCGCGCGGGTAACGCTCGACCAGCGCTGCGATCTCCTCGTCGGTCGTGCCGCGGTCGAGCCGGCGCTGGACGGCGAGGCCCAGCATCGCCGTCGCCGCCGAGGCGGTCTGCGAGTCGTAGACGCGCACCCGCGCGCCCTCCAGCTGGTCGGCGGCGGTGCGCGCGCTCTGCACCGTCCCCGAGAGCTTGGCGGAGATGTGCAGCGACACGATGCGCTCGTAGCCGGAGAGCCCCTCGTAGGCGGCGAGGAAGTCCCCCGGGGTCGGCTGCGACGTCGTCGGCAGCTCGGGCGCCGTGCGGAGCCGCTCGTAGAACTCGAGCGGGCCGAGCTCCTCGTAGTCCTTGAAGCTCTCGTCCCCGAAACGGACGTAGAGCGGCACGACACGCCAGTTGGGAAAGCGCTCGGGCGCCTCCGGGAAGTCGGCGGTCGAGTCGAGGACGATCGCGGTGTTGTCGCTGTTCAACTGCATCGGGTCGAGCTGCATGCTCGTCGATCAACGGCCTGCAGCCGTGTGGATCGCCGCGATGATCTCATCAAGCTCCTCGTCCTTGGTGAGACAGGCAACGGCGCCGGCGGCGAGGATCGCCTCGATCTCCCGGCGGGAGACGGAGGCCGTCAGGCAGACGACTGCGGTCTCCGGGTTGGCGTCGAGGATCTCGCGGGTCGCCTGCGCCCCGTCGAGGCCCGGTAGCCGGTAGTCCATCAGGACGACGTCGGGCTGGTGCTCGGTGACGGCGAGCGCCGCGTCGGAGCCGTTGTCGACCGTCGCGACCACGTCGAGCTCCGGCCGCAGCTCGAACAGCAGCTCGAGCGCCTCGCTGAAGATCTTGTTGTCCTCGACGAGCACGAGCCTGATCGGGTCCTCGTTCACCGGTTGACACTCCCCTCAGGCGTCGAGGTTCTAACTCCTACTCGGCCGAGAGCAGCAGCGGGTAGTGCGGCTGCCCGCCCTCGTGCACCTCGAGCTCGACCTCCGGATGGTCGCGCTCGACGCGCGACAGGACGCCGTTGAGAACCGGCGAGCCGTCGCCGGTGAGCAGCGTCAGCACGCCGCGGGGCTCGGACAGCAGGTGCTCCACGACCGCGGAGGCGACCTCGTCGAACCCGACGCCGCCGGCCACGGCCTCGCCCTCGACGAGGCCGAGGAAGGAGCCCTTCCGAATCTCGAGGCCGTTCAGCTCGACGTCGCGCGAGGCGACCGTGACGGCTCCGGTGGCGACCTCCCCGAGCACTTCCCCCATCGCTGCGACATTCTCCTCGACGGCGCGGGAGGCGTCGAACGCGACCATCGCCGCCAGACCGGCCGGCAGCGAGACGGTCGGCAGCACCCGGACCCGCTTCGACGAGTGGTCGGCGGCCTGCTCGGCGCTCATGATCACGTTCTTGTTGTTCGGCAGGACGACCACCTCGTCGACGGGCGACGACTCGATCGCCTCGAGGAGCTCGGCGGTCGAGGGGTTCATCGTCTTGCCGCCGTCGATCACGCGGGCGCCGAGGCTCTCGAACAGGGCGCGGTTGCCTCGGCCGACGGCGACGGCGACGGCGTCGGTCGTGCCCGTCGGCTGCGCCGCGGCGCCCGGGCCCGTCGCCAGCAGCCGTCCCTCGCGCTGCTGCGTCTGCTCGTGCATGTTCGCGATCTCGACGCCTGAGATCGCACCCTGCGCGACGCCGAGGCTGAGCGCCCGCCCGGGGTCGTCCGTGTGCACGTGCACCTTGAGAGCGCTCGGGTCGCCGACGACGAGCAGCGAGTCGCCGAGCCGCTCCAGCTCGTCCTCGAGGGACTCCGCGTCGAGATCCTCCCCCTCGACGAGGAAGACCGTGCAGTAGCGGAAGGGGGACAGCTCCTGGTGAATCGCCTCGACGCCGAGCTCGTGGCGCTCGGCGGGCGGCTCCGGCAGCGTCTCGCCGTTCAGGGCGGCGGTGATCCCTCGGACGATCTCGACGAGGCCAGCGGCGCCGGAGTCGACGACGCCCGCCTCCTTGAGCACGTCGAGCATCTCGGTCGTCCGCGCGACACAGTCGTCGCCGCGCTCGACGAGCTTCGCCAGCAGCTCCCCGTGCGGCAGCCCGCGCCGGGCCTCGGCCTCCTCGGCGAGCTCGCGAATGGCGGTCAGCATGGTCCCCTCGACGGGCCGGCGGACGGCGCGATAGGCGGCGTCCGAAGCCGAGCGGAACGCCTTCGCGAGGTCGTCCGACCCGGCGAGGACGTCGGCGGCGCCGCGCACGATCTGCGAGAGGATCACCCCGGAGTTGCCGCGCGCACCCATCAGGGCCGCGCGGCTGATCTCCTTGGCGATCGCCTCGCGCTCGGTCGCCGAGGACGACTGCACCGCCTCGTCGATCGCGCGCATCGTCAGCGTCAGGTTCGTCCCCGTGTCGCCGTCCGGGACGGGATAGACGTTGAGATCGTCGATGCGCTTTCTGCTCGCCTCGATCGCGGCCAGGGCCCCGCGGGAGAGCTCCTGCACGCGCTCGATCACGCCGACCGCCGCACCTTCTGGATGTGCACCTCGACCCCGTCGACGCCCAACCCGGTCATGCGCTCGACTTCGTAGGCGACGCGCGACCGGACCGTCGCGGCCACCTCGGCCAGATTGAGGCCGTGCTCGACGGCGACGTACAGCGCGATCCGCAGCGCGCCGTCCCGGCTGTCGATCTGGATCCCGTCCTTTCGCAGCAGCTTGCCTGCGAGGCTCGGCGCCTCGAGGCCCACCACCCCGTAGCACTCCGCGGCCGTGTGCTCGACGATCTGGGCGACGGCGTCCGACGAGATCCTGACTGCGCCCAGCTCGGACGGGATCGAGAGATGGTCGCTCACGCAGGGTTGGACCCTACCCCGCGCCCGAAGGTTGCTACAGGGCCTTGATGACTTTCCCGCTCTTCAGGCAGCGGGTGCAGACGTACGCCCGCGTCGGGCTCCCCTTGAGGAGAACGCGGACACGCTGGAGGTTCGGGTTGAAGCGCCGCTTCGTGGCAACCATCGAATGGCTCCGGTTGTTCCCGAAGCCGGGCTTCTTCCCGCAAATGGCGCAAACCTTGGACATCGACGGCGCAGTGTAGCGGAAGCGCGCCGGCCCTCGTGACGGCGGTCGAGCCGCGTCTAGACCGCGAGCCACTGCGGCGGCCAGGTGACCTGGCCGCGGTGGTGCAGCTCGTACGCGGCGAGGCGCTTCACCATCCAGAAGCTGTCGCCCACGTCGATCGGCGGCTCGATCCCGAGCGGGCGCGCCGGCTCGAAGCCGAAGCGCGGGTAGTACCACGGATGGCCGACCAGCAGCACGAGCGGCTCCCCCAGAAGCTCCGCCCGCTCGAGCGCGGCCTCGGTCAAGACGCTGCCGATCCCCTCGCGCTGCCGGTCGGGGTGGACCGAGAGCGGCCCGAGCTGCAGCACGGGGCGGCCGTCGAGGCTGACCTCGCTGACGAGCACGTGCCCGACGAGCTGTCCCTCGTCCTCGGCGACGAGCGAGATCACCGGCACGAGCGCCGCCACGAGCCGCGCCTCGTCCGGCCTCCCGAACGCGGCCTCGGTGACCCTCGCGATCCCCTCCTCGTCGCCCGGCTGCTGCGGGCGGACGATCAACCGGCCTTGGCCGACGCGCGGAGCTTCGCGAAGACGTCGGCCATCTCGAGCGCGCTCTCCACGGCCTCGCGCGCCTTGTAGATCCGGTCCTCCGCCTGCTGGACCGTGTCGCACGTGAGGACCCCGAATGCGACAGGGACACCCGTCTCGATCTGCGCCAGCTGCAGGCCGCTCGCCGCCTCGGTGGCGACGAACTCGAAGTGCGGCGTGCCGCCTCGGATCACGACGCCGAGCGCGACGATGCTCGCGTAGCGGCGGGTCTTCGCAAGCGCCATCGCCGCGAGCGGCAGCTCGAAGGCGCCCGGCACCGGCATGACGGTGATCGCGTCCGGGCGAGACGCCGGCCTCGGCGAGCGCATCGAGTGCCGTCTCGAGCATCCGGTTCGTGATCGAGCCGTTGAAGCGGCTGACCACGATCCCGACGGCGCGCCGCTCACCGCGCGGCTCGCCCTCGAGGACGGAGTACCCCGGCGGGATGTCGAGCTCGCCGCCCGCGTGCTCGAGCACGGCCTCGGCCGCGTGCTCGTCGTCCGCCTGCTCCGGCTCGGGCTCCCCGGCCGGCTCGGCCTCCCCGGCCGGCTCCGGCTCCTCGACCGGCTGCGCTTCGGCTTCGGGCGCTGCCTCGGCTTCGGGCGCTGCCTCGGTCTCGGGCCTTGCGTCCTCCACGGCCTCCCGCTCGCCTGCCTGCGCTCCCTCTTCGTCGGCCCACTGCTCCTCCCCGTGGTGCTCCGCCGAGATGTCGAGCGGCTCCGGCTCGGGGATTGGCATCGGCTCCGGCAGCGGGTCGGGCCGATTCGAGGTGCCCGGCTCCGACTCCGGCTCCGGGATCGGCGACGCGGCCTCTGCGGACCCGCCGGGGGGCTCAGGCGATGAAGCGAGCAGGGGCTCCGCGACGGGCCGCACCGACTCGAGTGCCGTCTCGTCCGGCTCTGCGACCGCCTCGACGTCCCTGGAGTAGGCCTCACGCTCTTCCCGGCTCGCGGGCGGCTCGTTTGGATCGCCTGCCCAGGTCGGCTGGGGCCAGCCCTCGAAGTCCTCTCGCTCGTCCGCCTCGCTCTGCCTCGAATCACTCTGCCTCGAATCGCTCTGCCGTGGGGGTTCGCTCATTCGTCTGCCTGCAATTCTTCGTCGGGGGAGAACTTCAGATCCTGATGGTGCAACCGGTGGCCGAGCTTATCCCGCTTGGCGGCCAGATAGCGGCGATTCTCGGCGTTCGGGGGCACCTCGATCGGGACCTGTTCGACGACCTCGAGGCCGAAGCCCTGGATTCCGGTCAGCTTGCGCGGGTTGTTCGTCAGGATGCGAATCGTGGTCAGGCCCAGGTCTGCCAGGATCTGATTCCCGATCGCGTAGTCGCGCGCGTCCGCCGGGAAGCCGAGCTCGAGGTTCGCCTCGACGGTGTCCCGTCCTTGCTCCTGCAGCTCGTACGCCTTCAGCTTCGCCAGCAGGCCGATACCGCGGCCTTCCTGCGCCATGTAGAGGAGCACGCCCTCGTCCTCCTCGCCGAGGCGGGTCAGTGCCTGTTCGAGCTGCTCGCCGCAGTCGCAGCGGAGCGAGTGGAAGACGTCGCCTGTGAGGCACTCCGAGTGAACGCGAACGAGGACGTTCTGCGCGCCCGCCGGCTCGCCCTTGACGAGCGCCACGTGCGTCTTTCCGGTGAGCTTCTCCCGGAACGCGACCGCCCGGAACTCACCGTACTCGGTCGGCATCCGCACCTCTGAGGTGCGCTCGACCAGCTTCTCGTTGCGGCGCCTGTACTCGACGAGGTCAGCGACCGAGATCAGCTTCAGCTCGTGGCGCTGCGCAGTACGGGACGAGATCCGGCACGCGGGCCATCGTCCCGTCCTCGTTCATGATCTCGCACACGACGCCGGCCGGCGTCAACCCGGCGAGGTTCGCAAGGTCGACGGCCGCCTCGGTCTGGCCGATCCGCTCCAGCACGCCGCCCGGCTTGGCGCGCAACGGGAAGACGTGGCCAGGCTGGACGAGGTCGTCCGCCTTTGCGTCGGGCCGGATCGCGACCTGGATCGTGTGCGAGCGGTCGTGTGCGGAGATGCCGGTGGTGACGCCTTCGCGCGCCTCGATCGAGACGGTGAAGGCGGTGCCGAGCGGCGCCTCGTTGTGCTCGGTCATCGGCCGCAGGTTGAGCCGATCTGCGTGCTCCTCGGTGAGGCAGAGGCAGATCAGTCCGCGGGCATGCGTGGCCATGAAGTTCACCGCCTCCGGCGTCGCGAACTGCGCGGCGATCACGAGGTCGCCTTCGTTCTCGCGGTCCGGGTCGTCGACCACCACCACGAAGCGGCCGGCGCGGATGTCCTCGATCGCTGCCTCGACCATGGCAAAGGGGCTCTGGGTCTCGGGCGACACCGCCATCTCCGAAGGCTACCGAGTGGGCAGGCGCTCGACGTAGCTCGCGAGCATCCGCTCGACGTACTTCGCGAGGACGTCGACCTCGAGGTTGACGACCCTTCCCGGCTCGAACGTCCCCAGCGTCGTCTCCGAAAGCGTGTGCGGGATCAGGGCGACGGCGAAGCCCGCGTCGTCGAGTGCGGCCACCGTCAGCGAGACCCCGTCGACGGCGATCGAGCCCTTCTCCACCACGTAGCGGAGCACGCCCTCGGGCGCGTCGAGCCAGATCCGCTTCCCCTCGCCCTCCAGCTGAACGGAGCGGACGACGCCGACCGCGTCGACGTGGCCCTGCATCACGTGACCGCCCAGCGGCTCACCCGCCCGCAGCGCCGACTCGAGGTTGACCGCGCGGCCCGGCGCGAACGCACCGAGCGACGTACGCTCGAGCGTCTCCGGAACGGCCTCGAAGGACAGTCGTCCTCTCCTCGATCGCGACCACGGTCAGGCAGCAGCCGTCGATCGCGACGGAGTCGCCTACAGCGACCTGCCCGGCCGTGACGGGCGCCTCGAGCCTGAGAAGGATCCCGGCCGACCCGCCGATCACGGCGGCGACGCGGCCTTGCTCGCGAACGATCCCTGTGAACATCGCCCGCCGAAGGCTACCCGTGGTGCTGGGGTACCCCAGCACCATCTTGGGGCACACCGGCCCCATCCTGGGGCCGGCGAGTCCGCTTCCGGCCTGTTCAGCCGAGCGCGAGCGCTTCGACGGTCTCGCGGACGACCATCTCGAGGTCGCCGTGCGAGGCGCCGCGGCCGAGCTCCTGCAGGAGCTCGTGGACGGCGGCGGCCTGGTCGGGCGAGAGGTCGTCCGTCCCGATCCCCGCGACGTGCGCCTCCAGGTCGGCGTCGCCCACATGGCGCGCGAGCCATCGCGACAGCAGCGTGATCAGCTCGTCGTCGGCGCGCAGGGGGGCGTCAGGGTTCGTGGGCATAGGCCGCAAGTAGCACATCGGCTCCGACCGGCCTGGCCTCCAGCCGTGAGAGCGTGCGCGCCGAGGGTAGCGCAGTATCGAGCACGGCCGCCCCGTGCCCCGCCAGCCTCGGCGCGACGAAGAGCAAGATCTTGTCGATCAGATCCTCTTCGAGAAAGGCTCCCGCCAGCGTCGGACCGCCCTCGAGAAGGAGCGACTGGACGCCCTCGGCGGCGAGTCGGGCCAGTGCGTCGTCCAGCGGCTCGGAGACGAGCTCGAGCTCGGAGCCCTCCGGCAGCGGCGTGGATCCGAAGACGAGCCTCCGCGGCTGGCGCACGGCGTCGACGCCGCGTGCATCGAGGCGCGGGTCGTCCGCGCGGAGGGTTCCCGTGCCGACGGCGACCGCGTCGGAGCGCGCGCGCAGCTCGTGCACGAGCCGACGGCTCTCTTCGCCCGAGATCCAGCGCTCGCCCGGCATCGTCACCCGCCCGTCGAGGGTGATCGCCGCCTTGTAAGTCACGAAGGGGCGGCGCTGTGCGACCCACATGCGCCACGCCTCGTTTTGCCGCCGCGCCTCGAACGAGTCGACGAGCTCGACCTCGACGCCGGCGGCCCGAAGCCGTTCGATCCCGCCCGCCGCCGCCGGGTTGGGGTCTCGCGAGCCGACGACCACGCGCGCCACACCGGCCGCGATCACCGCATCGGCACACGGCGGCGTCGTCCCGTGATGCGCGCACGGCTCCATCGTCGCGTAGAGCGTCGACCCGCGTGCGCTCTCTCCGGCGCGTTCCAGCGCGACGATCTCGGCGTGGCGCCCGCCTTCTTCCGTGGCGCCCTCGCCGACGACCTCTCCCTCGCGAACGAGCACGGCGCCCACGTCCGGCTTCGGGTAGGCGCGCCCGAGCGTCGCCTCGGCAAGCTCCAGCGCACGCTGAAGGCTCATCTGCGGACCTCCGGTCGGACGCTCATCGGCGGACCCGCGTCCGGACGCTCATGCGAGCTCGCGGACGAGCCGGCGGTACGCGCTCTGGAGATCGTCGCTCGCGAAGATCGCGGCGCCCGCCACGAAGAGGTCGGCGCCCGCCTGACGAACCGCGCCGATGTTCTCCGGCCCGATCCCTCCGTCGACCTGGACGTGCAGATCCCCTGGGAGAAGCTCGCGCAGGCGCCTCACCCGGTCGAGGGTCTCGGGCAAGAACGCCTGGCCGGAGTAGCCCGGATGAATCGACATGCAGAGCACGACGTCGGCGTCGGCCGCTACGGGAGCAACCTCATCGGGGCTCGTCTCGGGATTGAAGGCGACGCCGACGCCGAGCCCGTGCTCGCGCGCGGCGGCGATCGTCGCCGGGACGTCCGCGACGGCCTCGTAGTGGAAGGTGACGCTGTTGCCGCCCGCCTCTGCGACAGCCCGGAAATGCTTCGCCGGACTGTCCACCATCAGGTGGACGTCGAAGACGCCGCCCCGCCCGTGCACGAGCGGCGCAATCGACTGGAGCACGATCGGCCCGATCGTGATCGGCTCCACGAAATGCCCGTCGCCGACGTCGAAGTGGAAGACGCGGGCACCGGCCCCGAGCAGCGTCTCGAGCTGCTCGCCGAGGATCGAGAAATCGGCCGCGTAGATCGACGGCTCGACCTCGACGGTCCTGATCCAGTCGTCCCAGGCCACGTCGTCGAGTCTACGAGTTGAGACGGGCGACGAAGAAGCCCGAGGTCCCGTGCCGATGCGGCGTCGTGAGCAGGAACTCGGGCCGCTTCGGGTGCCGGTACTGCGGCCATCGGTCGGCGACCGTCGCATCGACCTCGAGGCCGCTCTCGGCCACCACGGCCTCGTTCTCGTCCGCGTTCAGGGTGCAGACGGAGTAGACGATCGTGCCGCCCGGCCGGACTCGTTCGGCGGCCGCGCGGAGCAGCTCGAGCTGGAGCTCGGGCAGCGGCTTCGACCGCCAGCGCAGGTCGGGGCGTCGTGCGAGGACTCCGAGCCCGGAGCACGGAGCGTCCACCAGCGCCCGATCGAAGCCGGAGTCGTCGAGCTCACGCACGTCGGTGTTGACGACCCGAACGTCGGACCGGCCGAGCCGGCGCAGGTTCTCCGCGAGCTCGCCGGCCCGTGCCTCGTTCACCTCCGCTGCCACGACCTCGCCCTGGAGCATCGCGGTCTTGCCGCCGGGCGCCGCGCACGCGTCGAGCACGCGCTCGCCGGGCTGCGACTCGACAGCGAGCCCGGCGACCTGCGACGCACGGCTCATCGGCCAGATCCGGCCTTGCGCGAGCGCGAGGGGGTCCACACGCCTCACCCGGTACGCCCCTGCCACGTCGGTCGGCTCGCCGTCGATCTCGCCGCGCAGCAGGCGCACGATGGTCTCGGCCGGCTCGTTCTGGGCCCGCATCAGCTCGAGCGCCTCCTGGTCTCCCCAGTCGCGCCTCCAGACGTCCCAGACCCAGTCGGGGTACGAATGCCTGAGCGGGCCCTCGGGCAGCGAGGCGACGAGACCGCGCAGCCCCTGTGCGAGCCGCCGGCCGACGGCGTTCGTGAACGCCGTCGCACGCTCGAGCCGGGCGCGGCGCACGAGCTCGACCGACTCGCCGACGACGGCATGAGCCGGGAGATCCAGCCAGCCGAGCTGATACGCGGCGATGCGGAGCGAAGCGAGCACCGGCGGATCGAGCCTGCGCACCGGGCGCCCGCCGAGCTGCTCGATCGCGTAGTCGATCGTCCGGACGCGCTGAACCGTCCCGTAGGCAATCCGCTGCGTGAGGGCTCGGTCGCGCTCGTCGAGGCGAAAGGCCGCCGTCGCCAGCACGCGGTCGGCATAGGCGTCATGCTCGAAGACGCGCCGGACGACCTCGAACGCGGCCCGCCGCGCAGGCGCGATCACCGAGCGCCGCGGAGGAACTCGTCGTAGCTCATGCGCCGCCTTCCCTCCGGCTGCACCTCTTCCGGCACGAGCTCGCCGTCCTCCAGGCGAGCCTTCCAGACCGTCACGCGCCGGCCGTCCAGGTCGGCACGCGCGCCGATGTGCGGCGAGAGCGCACGCACGGTTCGCCACGCCTGCTCCGGGTCCGAGAGGTCGAGCTCGCGGTCGGCGGGGCGGATCTTCTCGGCGTAGGTCGCGCCCTCCTCGGGCTGCGGCGTGAACTCCGGCTCTGGCAGCACCTGCTCGAGAAGCCGCGCGGCCACCTCGCCGGCACGCGCGTACACCCCTCCCGCGTCGAGCTCCCCGACCGGGAACGCCTCCTGCGCGGCGACCGGCCCCGCGTCGAGCGCCTCGACCGTTCGGTGGATCGTGACGCCGGTCTCCTCGTCTCCGGCCATGATCGCCCGCTCGACCGGAGCGGCTCCGCGCCAGCGCGGCAGGAGCGACGGATGCACGTTGAGCCAGAGCGCCTGTTCGAGCAGGTGGGGCGGGATGTACAGCCCGTATGCCGCAACGACGACGACGTCCGCGGGCTCGATCGCCGGTCTCTCGGGCTGAAGCACGCGGATCCCGAGCCGTTCGGCGGCCTCTTTCGCCGGCGGTGCGCCCACCTTACGGCCGCGGCCACGCGGGGCGTCGGGCCGCGTCAACAGGTACTCCACCTCGTGGCTCGCCGCCAGCCGCTCGAGGACGTCGGCTCCGAGCGGCGCCGTCGCAGCGACGGCCAGGCGCATCAGCCGGAAGCGCCGAGCAGCGGCTGTGGGCGCAGGATCCCGAGTGCCTGCTTCCGGCTCTCGGGATCGGTGAGGTCGATGATCAGCACGCCGTCGAGGTGGTCGAGCTCGTGCTGGACGATCCGCGCAGGCATGCCCTCGAGCTCGAGGCGCACGCCCTCGCCGTTCTCGTCCTTCCCCTCGAGCACGAGCTTCAGCCGGCGCGCCACCGGGACGCGCACGCCCTGGAGCGAAAGGCATCCCTCGTCGTCCTTCTCCTCCTCGCCGCTCGACTCGACCAGAACCGGGTTGGCGACGACCTGGACGTCCTGCCCCTCGCCGGGCTGGAAGACGAAGACGCGCTGCAGCACACCGACCTGGGTGGCAGCGAGCCCGACGCCCCGCGCGTCGTGCATCAGCGCGCCCATGCGCTCGACGAGCCGCCTCAGGTCGTCGTCGAAGCTCGTTACCTCGTTGGCGCGGAGGCGCAGCGCCGGGTCGCCCCACTGGCGGATCTGCGCCAGCGCGAGACGACGTCGAGCCTCGGCCTCGGGGTCGAGCGCGTGGTCGTCCTCGATGATCTCGCCGTGCTCATGGGACATCGCGGCAGTCTACGCGGCGGCTGCCGCGGGGAATCGCTCCAGGATCCAGTCCGCGTCGAGCGGGCGTCGCCGGTACGACTTGCCGCCGAGCGTGGCGTAGTCGCCGGTGCGGGGATCCATGGCGAGACGCGCCTCGATCGGGAAGTAGCGGTTGTGCCGGTCGATCAGGTCGTTGACCTCGAAGAAGCCCCAGCGCTCCGCCACTCGGGGCCATCGGTCGCGCGGAGTCGACTCGTACGCCTCTCTCAAACGGTCCAGATGCTCGCGCGTGAGCTCGTCGATCGTCCGCAGGCGCACCATGTACGGGAGCGGACCGCCGAGCGCCCCGATGTACGAGGCCGCATCCGGAGCCGCCGGGCGGAGGCGCTGTCGCAGCGGCCTCCCCCGCAGCGGGTTGAACGTGTCGCCGGCGACCTCGCGCCCTTCGCGCTCGTCCCGCCAGGTCCTCGTCTGCTCGCCGAGCAGCTGGTCCGCCACGGTCTCCTTCACGTTCATATTCTGCCTAGAGGCTCTGGGGGTCCACGTCGACTACCGCCTGCAAGCCGGCCCTCCGCATCGCCGGCGCACCGGCCGAGAGGAGCTGCGCCGCCCGGGCGGCGATCGTCCGCGGCTGGTCGGTCTTCGCCACGAGCTGCGCGCGGTGGCGACCGCGCAGGCGGAGGAGCGGTGCGGGGCCGAGGAGCTCCGCCCCCTTCATCGCCGACTTCAGCTCCTCCAGCGCCCGGAGCGGAGCAGCCTCGTCGGGGCCCGAGACGAGGATCCGGACGATGTGCTTGAAGGGCGGATAGCCGAGCTCGCGGCGCCGCTCGAGCTCACCGTCGTTGAAAGACGCGACGTCGTGCCGCTGCGCGAGCGCGATCGGCCGCGCGTCGGGCTGGAACGTCTGCACGATCACGCGACCCGGTGCGTCGCGGCCGCTGCGGCCGGCAAGCTGTGTGATCAGCTGGAACGTTCGCTCCTCGGCGCGGAAGTCCGGCAGCCCGAGGCCGGTGTCCGCATCGACGACGGCCGCCAGCGCGACGTTGGAGAAGTGGTGGCCCTTGGCGACCATCTGCGTGCCGATCAGCACGGCCCGGTCCGCCTCGGCGAACCGTCTCAGCGTGGCGGCGAGCGCGTCCGGCTTCTCGGCGGTGTCCGCGTCGAGTCGCACCACCTCCAGCCCCGGGACGGCCTTCGCCAGCTCGCGCTCGAGCCTCTGCGTGCCGGCGCCGAGGCGTGCGAGCTCGACCGAGCGGCACGCGGGACACTCGTCCGGGGCAGCCTCCGCGTGACCGCAGTGGTGGCAGCGGAGAGACGTGTCGCCGTGTAGCACGAGCGCCACGTCGCAATTCGGACACCGGAGGGTCAGGCCGCACGCGCGGCAGTGGAGCGCCGGCGCGACCCCGCGCCGGTTCAGGAGCAGGATCGCCTTGCCGCCGTGCTCCGCGACTCGACCGAGCTCCTTGAGCAGCGGCGCCGAGAGCGGATAGCCCGCTTCGCGGCGGAGATCGACGACGCGGACCGGAGGCAGCTCTCCCGCGATCCGCCCGCCGAGCTCGAGCCGCTCGAGCGCCGCCCAGCTCTCCGGACGCGGGGTGGCGGAGCCGTAGACGGCGACCGCACCTTCGAGCGCGGCGCGCTTCGCAGCCACGGTTCGCGCGTCGTAGCGCGGGTCGGAGTCCTGCTTGTAGGAGGCGTCGTGCTCCTCGTCGACGACGACGAGCCCGAGACCGCGCACGGGAGCGAAGATCGCCGAGCGCGCGCCGACGACGATCCGTGCCTCACCTGACGCGATGCGCTCGCGCTCGTCGCGGCGCTCCGCCTCCGTCAGGCCCGAGTGGAGGATCGCGACCCCGTCGCCGAACCGCGCTCGGAAGCGCCCCACGGTCTGTGGCGCGAGCGCGATCTCCGGCACGAGCACGATCGCGCCGAGACCGCGCTCGAGCGCCGCGGCCGAGGCCTGCAGGTAGACCTCCGTCTTCCCGGACCCCGTCGCTCCGTGAAGGAGGAAGTGGCCGCCGCCGGCGTCGAGCTTCGCCACGATCCGGCCGACCGCCGCGCACTGCTCCGGAGAGAGCTCCTCCGGCTCGGCCTCCCCTTCGAGGGCCTGCCCGCGCTCGGCAGGCGGGGCCTGCTGCTTGCGGCGCTTCCGCTTCTCCGGAGCAACGAGCGCGAGCGTGCGCGCCGGTGTCGATCCGTAGTAGTCAGCGAGCCAGAGCGCGAGATCCACGAGCGGCGCGGGCACCTCGCCGAGGACAGCATCGATCGCGACCGCAGTCACGCCGTCCGGCGGCGCGGCCACGAGCCCGACGACGACCCCCCTCCGGCGACCGCGTCCGAACGGCACCGAGACGACGGCGCCCTTCTCCACCTCGTCGGGGACGAGGTACGTGAAGTCCCGCGCGAGCGCCCGCGCCGTCACCAGCGGGTAGACGGACGCGAAACGGGTCACGAAGAGGTTTCCGCCTCGGCCTTGCCCTGGGTGCGCAGGCGCTTCCAGGAGAAGCTTCGGGTCATCAGCGCGATCGCGGCGAAGCCGAGCACGACGTTGCAGACGAGGGTCGCGATGTACATGCCGACGCTGAAGGAGAGCAACAGGGTCGTCGACAGGGCCTTGTTGCGGAACACGAAGACGAGCAGCCCCTGCTTCGTCCCGGCGCCGCCCGGAGTCGCGGGGAAGAGCGTCGCGAGCGAGTCGACCACCTGGACGAGCAGGGCGTTGTGCAGGGACGCCTCGACGTGGAACGCCTCGAGGAAGAAATACAGCGCCGCGATCCGGAAGACCCAGCTCACTGCCTGCCAGAGCAGCACCTGACGCACGAAGCGCGGGGGGTCGCGAAGGATCGCGAACCCGAGCCGGACGTGCTCCCAGAACGCCGTCACACGCCGTCGCGCCCACAGGACCAGCACGAGCGCCGCGAGCGCCAGCCCGGCGAGCCCGATCAACGTGGCGGTGTAGTGGTCGAGGAAGAAGCGCCAGTCGACGCTCGGCAGCCTCGAGTAGACCTCATGGGTCGGCAGCACGCCGATCGCGAGCGCCCAGATCATCAGGCCCGCGGCGACGACGAAGTCGAAGACGGTCTCCACGATCAGCGTCGGTGTCAGGGTCGCGTAGGTCGAGTCGCGAACCCGGTGCTTCACCAGCACGAGCTTCACGATGTCGCCGCCCCGGGCCGGCGCGATCGAGTTCACGCCGACGCCTGCCAGGTAGGCGCCGAAGACCGTGCCGAGCCGCACCGGGCTCTCCGGATAGGCCGCGCGGATGATGTTCCGCCACGCGATCGCCCGGAAGAAGAGCTTGGCGACGTGGAGGGCGAGCGCCACCATGAGCGCGCCCCAGCCGACCGCTGCCAGGTGGCCGAAGAAGACGTCGACGGCATGGAAGAACGCGCCCATGAACGTCCAGTCTGCCCGTCGGGTCGGGCGCTAGTTGGGAATCGGCTAGGCGCCTGCGGCGACGAGCACGAAGTCGGTGGCGAAGCCGAGGAAGATCCCGGCGACGAGCGACCACGCGACGAGCGTCGGCAGCGCGTACTTGCGGCAGACGTTGAAGAGCTCGATCACGACGAAGAGGATCGAGCCGGCGGCGACGGTGAAGAAGGCGACCTGCAGCGTCTCGCTCACCCAGGCCTGGCCGATCACGGTGCCGAGGAACGTCGGTCCGCCGCCGATCAGGCCGAGCAGCGCCAGGAAGCCCCAGCTCGGGCGCTCGGACTCGCCACCGAGCGGGCCGACGATGCCGAAGCCCTCCGTTGCGTTGTGAAGCGCGAAGCCGATGATCAGGACGAGCGCGAGGCTGATCTCGTCCGAGGCGGCCGACTGGCCGATCGCAAGGCCCTCGCCGAAGTTGTGCAGTCCGATGCCGGTCGCGATCAGGAGCGCGAGCCGCCGCCCCGGCGTCAGCGTCTCGAGCCATGTGCGCTCGCGGTACTCCTCGATCGCCGCCGCGCCGGGGCCGATCAGGCGGGAGCCCCGCTTGCCGGCCATCCAGCGGTCGTAGTAGACGAGGCCCATGAAGCCGAGGATGAACCCGGCCGAGGCGATCGGAGCGAGCTCCGTGAGCCGGCTCCAGTTGTGCTCCTCCGCCGCCACCTCCACCGGCTCGATGCCGTGGCCGAGCACGTCCCAGAG
This sequence comes from uncultured Actinomycetes bacterium, assembly GCA_963704025.1. Taxonomy (GTDB): domain Bacteria; phylum Actinomycetota; class Thermoleophilia; order Gaiellales; family Gaiellaceae; genus CAVPGP01. The sequence continues at coordinate 1,020,461 of CAVPGP010000002.1, forward strand.
CAGGAAGATCAGGATCCCCGTCGCGAACGCGCCGAGGGCGGCGCGCACCCGGATGCTCAGGTTGCTGACGCGCCCGAGCGGCAGCCCGAGGAAGATGGTGAAGCCGGCGATTGCGCCGAGAACGAGAGTCTGCGTCGTGCTCATGTCGTGGTCATGTCGTGCTCATCGAGTCTGTAAGTCGCTCCGGAGGTCCGTTGTAAGGCTGACCTTACACGAACCGCGCGGCCTATCATCGCCTCTATGGCCCAGGGACATTCAACGGACGAGTACCTGGAGACCATCTACTTCCTGGCGAACCCGATCGGCGAGTACCGGCCGAGCACGGTCGGCCCCCCGGCGCTGGCCTCGCGCGTCGCCGAGATGCTCGGCGTCTCGCGCGCGTCCGCCGGGGAGATGCTGAAGCGGCTCGAGGCGGAGGGCCTCGTCGAGCGCGGCGAGCGGAAGGAGGCGATCCTGACGCCGGCCGGGCAGGAGCGCGCCGCGCGCGTGGTGCGCAAGCACCGGATCATCGAGCGGCTGCTGACGGACTTCATGGGCTACACGGCCGCCGAGGCGCACGTGCACGCGGACGAGCTCGGCGACACGTTCAACGACGACATGGTGGAGCGGATCCGCGAGCGGCTCGGCAACCCGGAGCGCTGTCCGCACGGCTGGCCGGTCGAGCCCGACGCGGAGAAGGCGGAGAACCCGGACCTGGCTCCGCTCTCGGCGCTCGGGCCGGGGACGCATGCGACGGTCGTCCGCCTGGCCGAGCACGACGGCGAACTCCTGCACTGGTTCTACGACGAGGGACTCGGCCCGGGGACGGAGCTCGAGCTGCGGTCGGCCCAGCGGGCGGCCGGGCAGTTCACCGTACACGTGAACGGCGCCGACAAGGCCGTCTCGGAGAAGGCGGCCGAGGGCCTCTTCGTGCGCCCGGCGTCTTGATCACAAGCTCATGCACACAGCGCTCTGCGGTCCGGCGAGGGCGCATGCAGCGGTTTGCGTGTACCTCGGACCCGTGTTGAACGGACCGAACTCGACCAGGCCACAGGACGTCAATACACCGAAGGCGATGGCCGCCGTCGCGCGAGCGCTGCTCGCTACGGGTCTTCCGGAGCTCCGCTAGGCGGTGGCGACGGCGTCGAGCCCGGCCGCCTCGCGCAGCGCCTCGGCCTTGTCCGTCCGCTCCCACGTGAAGTCGTGGTCGGAGCGGCCGAAGTGCCCGTAAGCGGCCGTCTTCGCGTAGATCGGGCGGCGCAGGTCGAGGTCGCGCAGGATCGCCGCGGGACGCAGGTCGAAGTGCTCCGAGACGAGCTCCTCGATCTGGGGGAGCGGCACGTTCTCAGTCCCGAAGCACTCCACGAGGACCGAGAACGGACGCGCGACGCCGATCGCATAGGCGACCTGCACCTGGCAGCGATCTGCGAGCCCGGCTGCCACGACGTTCTTCGCCACGTAGCGGGCGGCGTAGGCGGCGGAGCGGTCGACCTTCGTCGGGTCCTTGCCGGAGAAGGCGCCGCCGCCGTGTGGGGCTGCGCCGCCGTACGTGTCGACGATGATCTTCCGGCCGGTGAGCCCCGTATCCCCCATCGGGCCGCCGAGGACGAACTTGCCCGTGGGGTTGACGTAGAAGAAGGACGGATCCTCGAGCCGCTTGTCGTCGTAGAGCGCGTGCGGCAGGATCGGCCGCAGCACCTGGTCGGCGAGGTCCGGCTTGATCAGCGCCTCCGGGTCGAGCCCTTCGCGGTGCTGCGTCGAGATCAACACCCGCTCGATCTCGACCGGCCGGCGGCGGCCGTCCTCGCCCTCCTCGTACCGGACGGAGACCTGCGCCTTGCCGTCGGGCCGGAGATAGGGGAGCACGTCGGCCTTGCGCACCTCGGACAGCCGCTTCGTGATCTTGTGGGCGAGCATGATCGGCAGCGGCATGAGCTCCGGTGTCTCGTTCGAGGCGTAGCCGAACATCATCCCCTGGTCGCCCGCCCCCACCCGGTCGAGCGGATCGTCGTCGCCCGGCTCGTGGTGGGCCTCGTACGACTCGTCCACCCCCTGCGCGATGTCCGGGGACTGCTCGTCGAGCGCCACGATCACGCCGCATGTCTCGGCGTCGAAGCCGTACTTCGCGCGCGTGTAGCCGATGTCGGCCACCGTCCGTCGGACGAGGCGCGGGATGTCGATGTAGCAGTCGGTCGTGATCTCCCCCGCGACCACGACGAGCCCCGTCGTGATCAGCGTCTCGCAAGCGACGCGGCTGTCCGGATCCTCGCGCAGCGCCGCGTCGAGGACGGCATCGGAGATCTGGTCGGCGATCTTGTCCGGGTGACCCTCGGTCACCGACTCGGACGTGAAGCTGAAGCTGCGAGCCGCCATTCCGGCCGTCAGGCTACCGGAGCAGCGGCTACTTGATCTCGAGGAAGGCGTGCACCTCGGTCGAGCCGCCGTCCCGCGAGGCCCAGGCCAAGAGCGAGCGAAGCGGCCGCAGATTGGCCTCCACCTCGGGCGAGATCGCGTTCCCGGACCCCGAGGTGATCGAGGTGAAGGCGGCGACCGCGTCCGGGATGTTGACGTAGAGGAAGCCGCCGTTCGACTCGGGCATGCCGGCCGCGGCGACCGCGTCCTTGTACGTCGGATCGTCGGCCAGCGAGCTGCCTCCGCCAGACGAGAAGTCGCGAACTGCGTTCGGCGTGTCGGTGACGAGCACCTTGCCGTCGACCTCGCCGTAGTAGACCGACAGCGGGCCCAACGGGACCATAGTCATCGGCACGCCCCCGACGCTCGTCTTCGTGGGCGAGCCTCCGCCCCCGAGCAGGGCCGCCTTCGCGGCCAGCTTGTCGAGCGTCTCGAGCGACCGCTTCGGGTCGCCGCCGAGGACCACGGTGACCTCGGGGATCGGCGTGCCCGCGGACACCCAGACGGCGGTCTCCCCGTTGAAGAGCTGCGCCAGGTCGGACAGCTTGACGCCGAGTGCCTGCTCGATGATCGCCCCGCCCGCGCCCTGGGTCAGCTGGTCGAACGACTTCTCGTCGGCCTTGAACGTGGCGAAGAGCAGCGCGCCCTGCGGAGCCCTTTCGACCAGGTCGGAGCTGAAGTCCTTCGCGGCTCCCTGCTCGATCCCGTCGGCGACGACGCTGACCGCGGCACCGTCCGACTGCGCTTCGAGCGACGCGGCCAGCCAGTTCAGCTTGTCGAGGCCGCCGATCCCGCCGGGCACGCGTCCCTGGAACTGCTTGCGAAGGCCCTGGTTGACACCGTTGCCGTCCACGTATGCCTTTGCGAGCGCCGCGGCCGGGAGCTTGTCCATCGCCTCGATGAAGCTGCTCTTGCCCGCCAGCTTGTCGCCGCTCTGCGCGGCGCTGAAGGCGTCGAGCGCTGCTTGCGAGTCGCTGAAGACGACCCAGTCGCCGACCGTCGTGTGCTTCGCGGGCTGGTCGCCCTGCTCGAGCAGCCGGACGAACTCCTGCTTGTCTCTCGGCTGCGTCAGGCCGACGGCCTGCGAGCTCGCGTTCAGGTCGAGCACGACGATGTCGACCTCAGGCCCGACCGAGCTCTTCAGCTTCTCGATGTCGACGCCCTCCTTCGCAAGGCTCGAGCGCAGCTCCGTCAGCAGCTTCTCGCGGCCGGGGAACTTCCGCAGCAGCTCGTCCGCCTGCTCGACCTGCTCGGACGAGAGGTCCGAGTCGACCGAGACGTAGACCGCCGCCGACGCGGGCACGATCGAGGCGCCTGCGGGCGCCTGCGAGCCGCCGGTCTGCGTGGCGCCACCGCACGCTGTCGCAACCAAGAGCAGGGCGAGGAGCAGCAGAACGAGAGGCGGGGTCAGCCGGCGCATCGGATCGCAGGATACTCCGCTCGGCGGCCGCCCCACGTCCCGCTTCCGGGTCATCTTGCGATCTATTCCTCGGTCGGCCGCCGGCCCATCAGACCGGCCGCGAGCTCGTGGATCGAGCGGCCGTCGAGCACGGAGCAGACGCCTTCCGTGATCGGCAGCTCGATCCCGAGCCGATGCGAGAGATCGCGCAGCACCGGCGCCGTCGTCAGCCCTTCGACGACCTGGCCGATCTCGGCGACCGCCTCCTCCGGAGTCGCGCCGCGCGCGATCAGCTCCCCGGCGCGGCGGTTGCGGCCGCTCGGGTGCCAGCACGTGACGATCAGATCGCCCATGCCCGCGAGCCCCGCGAACGTCTCGGCGCGGGCCCCGCACGCCTCGCCCAGGCGCGCCATCTCGACGAGGCCGCGGGTGATGAGCGCCGACTTGGCGTTGTCGCCGACCCTCAGCCCGTCCACGGCGCCGGCCGCGAGCGCGATCACGTTCTTGGCGGCGGCGCACAGCTCGACGCCGATCAGGTCGGTGTTCGAGTAGACGCGGAAGACACCGGAGTTGAGCGCCTCCTGGAGCTCGAGCGCGAGCTCCTCGTCCTCGCTCGCCACGACGCTCGCGCCCGGCAGGCCGGCGGCCACCTCCTCGGCCATGTTCGGGCCGGAGAGCACCGCCACGCCGCGGCCCTCGATCAGCGTCGAGAGCCGGTTGCCGGTCGCCGGGTCGAGGCCCTTCGTAAGGCTGAGCACCGGCGCACTCCCGGGCAGGGAGGCGGCGACCAAGGAGAACGCCTTGCTCGGGACGGCGAGCACGATGAGCTCCGCGTCCGCGAACGGCGCCTCGGCGATCGTGGCCGGCTCGATGTCGCCCACGAAGACGTCCTTCATGTAGCGCGGGTTCCGTCCGGTCTCCTGGAGCGCCGCAGCCTGCTCAGGATCGCGGCAGGCGAGCGTCACGTCGTGGCCGCGGTCCTTGAGGAGCCGCGCGAACGCCGTCCCCCACGACCCGCACCCGACGACAACGACGTTCACGTCTTCTTGCGGAAGTCGATCGCCACGGGGACCCCCTCGAGCTCGAAGCGGTCGCGGATCCGGTTCTCGACCCAGTAGGCGTAGTCGCGGGTCACGAGGCCCGGATCGTTGACCGAGATCCGGATCCGGGGCGGGCGCGTCGTCACCTGCGTCCCGTAGAGCATGTTCAGCCGCCGGCCCCCCTTCTGCGGCGGCTGCCGCGCCTCGCGGAGCTCGGCGAGGAACCTGTTCAGCTCGGCGGTCGGGATCCGGTACGAGTACTTCTCGAACTGGATCTCGATCCGGTCTAGCAGGCGCTGGATGCCGCGGCCGGTCTTCGCGGAGACGGCGATCACGGGCGGGCGCTGCCGCAGGCGGCGGTTCAGCTGGCCGCGGACCTCCTCCAGCTCGACCTGCCCGACGTCCCACTTCGAGATCACGGCGATCGTCGCGCATTGCGCCTTTCGGGCCACGTCCGCGACGGCGAGGTCCTGCTCCACCACGCCCTGGCTCGCGTCGACGAGGACGAGCGCCACGTCGGCGCGCTCGGCCGCCTCGAGGGCGCGCAGCTCCGAGTAGTACTCGACCCCCTGCCGCTGCCTGCGCTTGCGGCGCATGCCGGCGGTGTCGACGACGACGAACGTGCGCTCGCCGCGCGTGAAGATGGTGTCGATCGCGTCGCGCGTCGTGCCGGGCACCTCGGAGACGATCACCCGCTCCTGGCCGACGATGGCGTTCAGCAGGCTCGACTTGCCGACGTTGGGGCGACCGAGGATCGCGACGCCGATCGCCTCCTCGCCCACGTGCCGGCGGCCGGCGCCGGGCAGCTGCTCGACGATCATGTCGAGCAAGTCGCCGGTGCCGTGCCCGTGCAGCCCGGAGAGCGGAACGGGGTCGCCGAGCCCGAAGCGGTGGAACTCGAGCGCGAGCAGGTCCTGGGACGGGTCGTCGATCTTGTTCGCGATCAGGATCACCGGCCTCCGCGAGTTGCGCAGGATCTGCGCCAGCTCCTCGTCCCCCGGTGTGATTCCGGCCCGCGCGTCGGTGACGAAGAGGACGAGATCGGCCTCGTGGATCGCCTGGCGCGCCTGTTCGGCGATCGCGCGCGTGATCGGCGTGTCGTCCGAGAGGTCGACGCCGCCGGTGTCGATGAGCAGAAAGTGCCTGCCGCGCCACTCGCAGAGCAGCTCCTTCCGGTCCCGCGTCGTGCCCTCCGTCTCGTGGACGACCGCCTGGCGGGACTGCGTCAGCCGGTTGATCAACGTCGACTTGCCCACGTTCGGGTAGCCGACGATCGCAACCGTGCCGATGATCTCGATCGGCTCGTCGACGGCGACGGTGTCTTCGGTCTCGGTCACAACGGCGGCACGAGCCCTTCGGGACGGCCCTCCGCGTGCACCTCGGCGAGCCAGTCGAAGAGCGTGTGGATGCGGCGCTCGATCTCGGCGGTCGCTTGCTTGTAGCCCTTGCCGCCCTTCGGCAGGTCGTCGAAACGGATCGGCTCGCCGAACGCGACCGAGCACGGCGCGAAGTTGTACGGCTTCCAGAACTGCGTGCCGTAGACGGCGACCGGCACCACCGGCACGTTCTCCTGGAGGGCGATCATCGCCGCGCCCGGCTGGGCCTCGCCGGGGCGGCCGCTCAGCTGACGTGTGCCCTCGACGAAGAGCCCGACCGCACGCCCGTCGCGCGCCGCCTGGCGCATCAGCCGCACCGCCTCACGGTCAGACTCGCCGCGTCGCACGGCGAGCGCGCCGTGAAGGCGGATGAACTGCCCGAACCCGGGGATGCGGTGAGCCTCGATCTTGGCGACGAAGTTGATCGGCCGGGGCGTCACGCAGCCGATCACGGGAATGTCGACCCAGTGGAGATGGTTCGCGGCGAGCACGAGCCCGCCCCGGCGCGGCACGCGGTCGGCGCCGTAGGCCCGGACACGGCACAGCAGGCGGATGGGCCAGCCCATCCAGACCTTCCCGACCCGCAGAGCGACGTCGCCGTACGCCACGGCTAGACGCGGGAGCGCTCGTGGACCAGCTTCTCGATCTGCCCCACGACGTCCTCCACATCGAGCTCCGTCGTGTCGATCATCACCGCGTCGGCGGCGGGACGCATGCGCGACGAATCGGAGGCGTCGCGCCTCCGCAAGTCCGTGACGAGCGCGTCCGCGCCGATGTCCGGACGTTCGGCCTGGCGCCGCCTCGCGCGCACGCCGGTGTCCGCGACGAGGTAGACCTTCACCTCCGCGTCGGGCGCGACGACGGTGCCGATGTCGCGGCCCTCGATCACGCAGTTCCCCTGGTCGGCGAGCTCGCGCTGGCGCACGCGCATCACCGCACGCACCTCGCGGTGCCTCGCCACGACGGGGACCATCCGGTCGATCCGCGATTGCCGGATCAGGGACGTCACGTCGGTGCCGTCGATCGTCACGCGCCCGTCCTCGTCCAGCCCGACCACGTACTCGCGGGCGAGCCCGCCGAGCGGCTCGCCGAGGCCGAGGTCGAGGCCGCGCTGCATTGCAAGCCAGGTGAGCGCCCGGTACATGGCGCCCGTGTCGAGGTAGCGGAAGCGCAGCCGCTCCGCCAGCCGGCGGGCGACCGTGCTCTTGCCGGCCCCCGCGGGGCCGTCGATGGCGACGATCATCGTTGTGTCACGGAATCCAGGAGCTCGAAGAAGCCGGGGAAGCTTATAGCCACCGCCTCTGCGCCCTCGATCTCCACCCCCTGGCGCGAGACCAGGCCTGCGATCGCGCCGAGCATGGCGATCCGGTGGTCCCCAAAGGAGCTCATTCTGCCGCCGCGCAGCCGGGCAGGCGTGCCCCGGACGACGAAGCCGTCGGGGCGCGCCTCGATGCGCGCGCCGAGGCTCCTCAGCGTCTCGGTCACCGTCTCGATCCGATCCGTCTCCTTGGCGCGCAGCTCCTCGGCGCCCCGCACGTCGGTGCGGCCGCGCGCCATCGCCGCGGCCAGGGCGACGAGCGGCAGCTCGTCCACGAGGCTCGGCACCTCCTCGGCCTCGATGCGGGTCGCCGTCAGGGGCGCCGAGCGCACGTCGAGGTCGGCGACCGGCTCGCCGCCGACGCTGCGCCGGTTGAAGACGGTGATCCGGGCGCCCATCCGCTCGAGCACGCCGAGCAGCCCGGTGCGGCCGGGGTTGACGTTGACGCCCTCGACGATCAGCTGCGAGCCGGCGAGCAGCGTCGCCGCAACGATCAGCGGCGCCGCGGACGAGAACTCGCCCGGAATCGCGACGTCGAGCGGCGGCAGCTCCTCGACCGGCCAGACGCGAACGCTCTTCGGCCCCTGCTCGAGCCGCACACCCAGCGTCTTGAGCATCCGCTCCGTGTGGTCGCGCGACGGGTGCGGCTCGACCACGATCGTCGGCCCCGAGCCGGCGAGGAGGCCGGCGAAGAGAATCGCCGACTTCACCTGCGCGCTCGCGACCGGCGACTCGTAGTGGACCGGCTTCAGCTTCGCGCCGTCGACGATCACGGGCGCGTGCCCGTCTGTCGTCTCGACCCGCGCGCCCATCTGCCGCAGCGGCTCGGCGATCCGCTCGTGCGGGCGCATCGTCAGGGACTCGTCGCCCACGAGCTCGAATCGCCGGCCCTCCTGCCCTGCCAGCAGGCCGCTGACGAGCCGCAGGACGGTGCCGGCGTTGCCGCAGTCGAGCGGCGCGGCCGGCTGCTCCAGACCGCGCAGCCCGAGCCCGCGCACGCGGATCTCGTCACCGTCCTCCAGCACCTCGGCGCCGAGCTGGCGCGCGACGGAGATCGCCGACTCCGTGTCGGCCGCGCGACCGAAGCCCGTGATCCGGCTCTCGCCCTCGGCGACCGCGCCGAGCAGCACGGCGCGCTGCGAGATCCCCTTCACGCCCGGGACGCCGACGGCGCCCACGATCGCGGCTGCCGGCTCGACCCTCATGCGTCGATCACCGGCGAGACGGCGACGCCGTACCCCTGGCCTTCCAGGAGCGCCGCCGCGCGCTGCGCCTCGGACTCGCCCGTCACCAGGACGGTCAGCGTCCCGCCGCGCTCCGGCGAGACGTGGTGGAGCTCGAAGTCCTCGATGTTGATCCGCTCGGCGCCGAGCGCCTGCGTGATCCCCGCCAGCACGCCGGGCCGGTCAGGGACGTGCACGCGCAGCTGGTGCAGCGCACCGGGGTCCGGGTAGGCGCGCTCGAGCATCCGTCTGCGGTTCTGCGCCGCCTCGCCGATCCAGCGGGCGAGGAATCCCGCGTCGCGCTGCTCGAGCGCCGCGTCGAGCTGCTCGAGCCGGCGCCGCTGCTCGCCGAGCGCCTCGCGGACCGCGTCGGCGTTGTCGAGGAAGATGTCGATCCAGATGCGGGGGTTGGCGCCCGCGACGCGGGTCATGTCGCGGAGCGAGCCCCCTGCGGCGACGAGCGGTTCGTGCCCCTCGATCCGACTTGCGCCCGCCTGGTTCACGAGCAGGTTCGCGAGCGCGTGCGGCAGGTGGCTCGTCAGCGCAACGAGCCGGTCGTGCGCGGCCGGATCGATCGCCACCGGGACGGCGCCGAGCGAGGCGACGAAGCCGTGCACGAGGCGGTACCGGCCGGGATCGGTGTGGGCCGCGGGTGCGAGGAACCAGGTCGCGCCGTCGAAGAGCTCCTCCGTCGCGTTCTCCGGGCCCCGCGCCTCGGAGCCGCAGATCGGATGGCCGCCGATGAACCGCGGCGACCCTGCGGCGGCGGCCGCGACGCTCGCCTTCGTCGAGGCGACATCGGTCACGGTCGTCTCGTCACCGCTTGCCGCCAGCGTCGCCGCGACCTGCCCGGCGGCCTGCGCGATCGGCGCCGCGACGACCGCGAGGTCGGCGCCGCGGACCGCGTCCTCGAGCGACGCGGCGGCCTCGTCCACGGCGCCGCGCCCGCGGGCGGTCTCCGACGCGTGCCGCTCGGTGTCGAAGCCGACGACGGTGTCGGCCACGCCGGCCCGCCGCGCGGCGAGCCCGACGGAGGCGCCGATCAGGCCGGTGCCGATGATCGCGAGACGCATCCCCGCACTCTACGGAGGTGCGGGTACCACGAACCCGAAGACGGGAGGCGGCAGACTTTCGGCCGGCCCCGGCCCTGGGTGCCGTCGAGGGAATGAAGCGCATCGCCCTCCAGACCTCGCATCTGCTCCTCGATTTCCTGATCGGGCTCTTCTGGTTCTGCGTCATCCTGACGGGCCTGGCGACCGGCGTCGGCCTGATCCGGGGCCTGCTCGGCGCAAGTCGGACCGCGGCGCTCGAGCGGCGCGTCGGCGCGGCGGTCGACGCCTCGGACAGCGAGCGCAAGCGGATCGAGCGGGACGTGCACGAAGGCGCCCAGCAGCGCCTCGTCGCGCTCGGCATTGACCTCGGCCCGCGATCGGGAACCTCGACCACGAGCCGGAGGAGGCCAAGGCGCCGCTCGCGGACGCGTGGCTGCCGTCGAGCGGGTCGCCGGCGGCGAGACTGTGGTCGATCCGGAGGTCGTCAGCCAGCTGCTCGCCCGCTCGCGGCGGCGGGGTCCGCTCGAGAACCTGACGCCGCGCGAACGCGAGGTGCTGTCGCTGATGGCCGAGGGCCGTCGAACGGCGCCATCGCGGCGCAACTCGTCGTCACCGAGCGCGCGGTCGAGAAGCACGTCGGCTCGATCTTCCAGAAGCTGAACCTGCCGCCGGGCTCGGGCGACCACCGCCGGGTGCTCGCCGTCCTGGAATACCTCGGCTCGGAGGAGTAGCCTCGAAGGCGACGCGACAAAGGAGGCTCGATGTTCGTACGTGTCGCGAAGTTCGAAGGCGGCGACATGGACCGCCTTCGCGAAGAGAGGCCCAACATGGAGTCCGAAGGGCCGACCGGAATGCTCGGCTACCTGGTGATCGCCGACGAGGGAGCGAACCGCAGGATGTTCCTCTCGTTCTTCGAGACCCATGAGGCAGCCGAGGAGGCCGAGCGCTTCTTCGACTCGATGGGCGACTCCATCCCGGAGGAGATCCGCGGCAAGCGGCTCTCCCACGGCATCTACGAGGCCGTGGACGCAAAGCTCCCGGCGCTCGTCTAGCCCCGACCCCAGAGGGGATGAGGGGGCGGCTCCGGCCGTCCCCTCGCTTCTGCACGTATGCGCCCTCGCTATGCGTGCGGCGCCGTGCGCATCAGCTCGGCGAGCCGGAACGCGAGGTCGAGCGACTGGCGGGCATTCAGGCGGGGGTCGCAGAGGCTCTCGTAGCGGGCGGAGAGCTGCTCTTCGAGCACGGCCTCCGAGCCGCCGAGGCACTCCGTCACGTCCTCGCCCGTGAACTCGAGATGCACGCCGCCCGGCCAGATCGCCTCCTGCCAGCAGGCGGCGAAGAAGCCCTCGATCTCACCCATCACGTCGTCGAAGCTCCGCGTCTTGACGCCGCTCTCGGTGCGGAACACGTTCGCGTGCATCGGATCGCATGCCCAGACGACCGGGTGGCCTTCGGAGCGGACGGCGCGCAGGAGCGGCGGCAGCAGCTCGCGAACGCGCTCGGCTCCCATGCGGGTGATCAGCGTCAGCCGGCCGGGGACCCGCAGCGGGTTCAGCCGATCGGCGAGGCCGATCACCTCGTCCGCGGTCGCGGTCGGGCCGAGCTTGACGGCGACCGGGTTGTGCACGCCGGAGAAGAACTCGACATGGGCGCCGTCGAGCTGCCGCGTGCGCTCGCCGATCCAGAGCAGGTGCGCCGAGCAGTCGTACCAGTCGCCCGTCAGCGAGTCGCGCCGCGTCAGCCCTTCCTCGTAGTCGAGCAGCAGGCCCTCGTGGCTCGTGAAGACGTCCACCTCGTGCAGCTGCCGCTCCGAGGTGAGGTCGATCCCGCAGGCCGCCATGAAGCGGAGCGCACGCTCGATCTCGGACGCGAGCTGCTCGTAGCGGCGGCCCTCGGGCGAGGACGAGACGAACTCCTGATTCCAGACGTGCACCTGGTTCAGGTCGGCGAAGCCGCCCTTGGTGAACGCGCGTAGGAGGTTCAGGGTCGCGGCGGACTGGTGGTAGCCCTGAACCATCCGCCCCGGATCGGGGATGCGCGCCTCCGCGAATGGCTCGTCGCCGTGGATCATGTGGCCGCGGAACGTCGGCAGCACGAGATCGCCGACGGTCTCGGTCGGCTCCGAGCGCGGCTTGACGAACTGCCCGGCGATCCGGCCCACCTTCACCACGGGCAGCGTCGCGCCGAACGTGAGCACGGCGGAGACCTGGAGCAGGATCTTCAGCTTCTCGCGGATCGTGATCGCCGAGAAGTCGTGGAAGGACTCCGCGCAGTCCCCGGCCTGGAGCAGGAACGCCCGTCCTTCCGAGACGGCGGCGAGATCCTCGCGCAGGCGGCGCGCCTCGCCGGCGAAGACGAGCGGTGGCATCGACTTCAGCCGCGCGGACGCCGCGTCGAGCCCGCCCGCATCCGGCCACTCGGGTTGCTGGCGCGCGGGATGCTCGCGCCACGACGAGGGTGTCCACGCAGATGACGTCACGGTCATGAAGCCAGTGTAGTCACGCCGTTTTCCTCTATCCTGAGCGCAATGACCTCAGCCTTCGCTCTCCGCTGGTTCTGGCGTCGCGGGCGAGGCGGAGGCCTGCGCTAGGGCCGCCTCGCCCGCGTCTCGAACCCGGCCCAGCGACCACAGGACATGAGGTGACCTGAATGCGGATCTTCTCCGGAATCAAGCCCACGGGCGACCCGACCCTCGGCAACTACAGCGGCGGCTTCCGCCAGTACGCGGCCACGCAGGAGCAGGGCGAGGCCTTCTTCTGCATCGTCGACCTGCACGCGATCACCGTCGAGTACGACCCCGAGGAGCTGCGGACGCGCACGCTCGACCTCGCCGCGATGCTGTTCGCGACCGGCCTCGACCCCGACCGCTCGGTCGTCTTCCTGCAGAGCCACGTCGCGGCGCATGCGGAGGCCGCGTGGCTGCTCTCGGCCGCCACCTCGTACGGGCAGCTCGGCCGGATGACGCAGTTCAAGGAGAAGGGCGGGCAGCAGGGCTTCGTCTCGGCCGCGCTCTTCAACTACCCGATCCTGATGGCGGGCGACATCCTCCTCTACCAGGCCGACATCGTCCCGATCGGCGACGACCAGCGGCAGCATCTGGAGCTGGCACGGGACATCGCGGAGCGCTTCAACGCGCGCTTCGGCGAGACGTTCGTCGTCCCGGACGGCGTCTATCCGGAGATCGGCGCGCGGATCATGGACCTGCAGGACCCGCTCGGGAAGATGGGCAAGACCGGCTCGTCCGACCAGGGGACGGTGCGGATCCTCGACGAGCCCGACGTGATCCGCCGCAAGTTCAAGACGGCGGTCACCGACTCGGGCCGCGAGGTGCGCCGCGGCGACGACAAGCCGGGCGTCACGAATCTGATCGACATCCTCTCGGTCTCGACGGGCGCGTCGCCCGAGGAGATCGAGGCGCGCTTCGACGGCGAGGGCTACGGCGCCTTCAAGGAGGCCGTCGGCGAGGCGGTCGTCGAGCTGCTCGCGCCGATCCAGGCACGCTATCGCGAGCTGCGCGCCGACGAGGGGGAGCTCCGCCGCCTGCTCGAGCACGGCGCCGACAAGGCGCGCCGGGCCTCGGCGCCGACGCTGCGGACGATGTACGAGCGGATGGGCTTCGTGACGCCCACTGGGTAGGGTGGGCGCCACGAAGCGGTCGCCTGGCTAGTTGTTCGGGTCGACCTTGCGGGCGACGAAGACGCTCGTCAGGTCACGCACGGCGGCGTCGCGCGTGCCGAGCGGCGCGAGGTTCCAGCGGCGCTCGATCGTCGCGAGGATCGACGTCGTGTCGTGCGAGACGTGGTCGACGGCGAAGGGGAACAGCAGCCCGGGCGAGAAGATCAGCGCCGGAACGCGCGTCCCCGGGCCGAACCCGTCGTGCGGGCCCGCGTCGTTGCCCTGGCCGGGCGGCGGGACGTGGTCCCACTGGCCGCCGAACTCGTCGTAGGTGACGACGACCATCGTGCTCCCTGCGCAGCGGCTGGTCTCGATCGCCCGCACGAGGTCGACGAGGTGGTCGCTGCCATTCGGCTCGCTGGCGTAGCCGGGATGCTCGTTCTCCTGGCCGATCGGCTTCACGAAGCTGACCGGCTTCAGCATGCAGCCGCGAGTCGAGTCGTTCGCAAGCTGCATGAACTCCGCCTCGTCGCGCAGGTGCGCGGCGCGGTTCGCACGCCCTTCCGGCGTCGCCGTGGTGAAGGCTGCGTAGTAGTTGAACGGCTGGTGGTGGTACTGGAACAGGTTGTTCGGGCAGCGTGGGTAGGCCGCCACGCTTGGGTCGACCTCGGGATCCGAGCAGGTCGGACCGGGGCCGTTCGTCCAGCCGGGCGCGTTCACGTCGCCGTTCGCGTTCGACCAGCCGCCCGCGTACCAGGCCCAGTCGATCCCCCTCTCGCTCAGCCGGTCGCCGATCGTCGGATTCGTCTGCGGCGGGATTTTCGCGCCGAAGGCCCCGGAGGGCTGGAATGCAGGCTGCGTCGTGTTGACCGCGTAGTCGCCGCACGGCTCCCGCGTCAGCGGGGCCGTGCACTCCACCGTGAGCGCCCCGTCCCGGACCGCCGTCGCCGGGTGATAGAGCGGATACGTCGCGTTCGGGAAGCCGTTCGCGTCCAGGATCGAGTGCAGCGTCGACGGCGCTCCGGGGAACGTCGGCGCAGCGGCGGCGATCAGCCACTGGTGGTTCAGGAACGAGCCGCCGAACGCCCCTTGGAAGAAGTTGTCGGCGATCGCATACCTCGGGTGGCCGAATGAGTGCAGGTACCGGTAGATCGGCAGCGAGCGCGTCTCGTACCCGCCCATGGTAAGGCCGATCGCGTCGCTCCCCGTGACGTAGCGGTTCATCTGACCGCCGTTGAGCTGATACTGCTCTTGGTAGAAGCGGTGCACGAGGTCGCGCGTGCAGCCGCCGGCGGTCGCCCCGGGGACGGGCAGCCCGGTCGCGGGGTTGATGCCCGGATTGCGGAGGCCGTTCGGGAAGCTGAACGCTCCGAGCGTCGGCGGGCAGGTGATCGCAGACGGTGGGATAAACCCGTCGATCGTGAACGGCCCGTTGAAGAAGGCGCTGGCGAACGACGTCCCCGTCGTCGTGTCGGTGCACGTCGGCGAAAGCGGGACAGGCGAGGTCAGGTTGGCGTCGTTCTGCTGCAGGCAGTGGTACACGACGCCGTTCTGGCCGACCTGGAGAGTGTGCGCCAAGTCCGTACCGGCGGGGCCGTTGACGCCCTCCCAGCCGCCGTAGAGGTTGTCGAAGCTGTGGTTCTCCTCGTAGATGACCACGATGTGGCCGACCTGCCTCAGTTGCACCGACCCGAATCCCCCGTCGGCGGAGCTGCCTCCTACGGCGACGAGCGCTGCCGCGAAGGCGGCAACGAGCACGGCGAGGTGCATGATTCGCGAGGCTCGGCAGTGGCTCTGCTTCATGCTCTTCCCTCCTCCTCTCGTGACCCCGTGACATCTTCCCTCCGGCCGCCGACCTGACACAACTCAGGCACGTTCAGGAGGTCGAGCGGGCTCGCCTCTGCGCCGGCCCCGCCGTCGCTGCGCGCAGGGCCTCTACCTCGGCCTGGGTGAGCTGCCGCCACCGGCCCGGCTCGAGGCCCGAGAGCTCGAGCCCCGCGTACCGGCTCCGGTGCAGCCGGCGGACGGGGTGCCCGACGGCTTCGAGCATCCGCTTCACCTGGTGCGTGCGCCCCTCGTGGATCGTCAGCTCGACGCGTCCCGGGCCGACGAGGCGCGCACGCGCCGGCGCCGTGAGGCCGTCGTCGAGGTCGACGCCGCGTTCGAGCCGCGCGAGCGTCTCCCGTGTCGGCTCGCCCTCGACGTCGGCGACGTAGACCTTGTCGACCTCGTAGCGCGGGTGCGCGAGCCGGTGCGCGAGCTCGCCGTCGTTCGTGAGCAGCAGCGCCCCGGTCGTGTCGGCGTCGAGCCGGCCCACGGGCACGACCCGCTCGGGAAGATCGACGAGCTCGACGACCGTGCGCCGCCCTTGCGGGTCGCGCGCCGTCGTCACGGTGTCCGCCGGCTTGTGCAGCAGCACGTAGGCGAGCCGCTGCCTGGCAAGCGGCGCGCCGTCGAGACACACCTCGTCGCCGGGCGCGACGAACGTGTTCAGCTGCCCCGGCTCGCCGTTGACCGTGACGCGCCCGGCCTTGATCAGCGCGTCGGCCCCGCGGCGGGAGGCGACCCCGGCGCGGGCCAGCCAGGCATTCAGACGCACGGGCGGGCGAGTCGCATCGGAGAAGTTGTTGCAGAAACGTCACGCCCGCGGAGCAGACACGTGCGCAGTTGTCCGGTACCGTCGAAGACGGGTGGCGGGTGGCCCGCCTCCCCACCCAGGGTGGGGAGTAACGAGGCCGCCGGCCGAAAGTGGCGTGTCCTTAATGAAGGGTGGCCGGGGCGGAGGCGACGCACTGCGGCGCCTCCGGCTCCAGCCGATCCGCCGCGGCGGTGAGGAGATGCGCTAGCGCCCGGCGAAAGGTGTGTGCTCCCGGTTGCATCGACGCGCGGAGGCGGGCTGCGCGCTGGTCGACGCTGTCGGAGCGAACGAACTGATCGAACTCGATCATCTGTACCCTTCTCCTCTTGAGCTGAAGTATCTTGATGTCGAGAGAGTAGCGCTCGAACCTCTTGACGTCAAGAGTCTTGACATGGAGAATCCGACCGATGACAGAAGGCGCGCCGGAAGACGTTCTCGACGACATTCCCGATGACATTCCCGATGACATCGACGAGAACGTCGAGTTCTGGGCGCGCCTGATCCCCGAGCTCGACACGGAGACCGAGGCGATCGTCCAGCGCATCTCGGACATCGCCCACTACCTGAGGAAGTCGATGGAGGAGACCGTCTCGGAGCACGGGATCAGCTGGGGCGAGTGGAAGCTCCTCAACGACCTGCGCCGCCGCGAGCCGGACTACCGCAGCACCCCGGGCAAGCTCGCGTCCAAGTTGGGACTCTCGAGCGGGGCGATGACGAACCGCCTCGACCGGCTCGAGTCGGACGGGCTGATCCGCCGCCTACCGGACCCGGGCGACCGGCGCTCGGTCGTCGTCGAGCTCACGGACGAAGGACTGCAGCGCTGGCAGAAGGCCGTCGGCCGCCAGGCCGTGCGGGAGTCGGCTGTCGCCGCGAGCCTCGACGCGCGCGAGAAGCAGCAGCTGAACGCCTACCTGCGCCGCCTGCTCGCGGGCGTCAAGCCCGAAAGCGAGAAGGCCTCCTAGGCAGTTCGCTTCTCGGCGACGGTCTCGAGGCGCGCACGGATCTCCGTCACGTCGGCGCCGAGATCGTCCAGTCGCGGCAGCGCCGCCAGCGACTCGAGGCCGAACACGCGCTCGAAGAGCGGCGTGGTCCGGTAGCGGATCGCCCCGAGGCCGTCGTCGCGGCCGGCTTCGGACACGAGGCCGCGTTCGACGAGGCCGGCGACGACGCCGTCGACGTTGACGCCGCGGATGCGGGCGATCTCCGGCCGCGAGCACGGGCCGAGATACGCCACGATGGCGAGCGTCTCGAGCGCCGCCTGCGAGAGCCCGCGCTCCACGGGGCGCTCGAAGAGGCGCGAGCAGGCCTCTCCCGCCTCCCGCGAGGCGCGAAACGCCCAGCCGCCTGCGACGTGCTCGAGCACGATCCCGCTCCGACCCTCCCGGTACCGCTCGGAGAGCAGCGCCAGCGCCGTGACGATCCGCTCCTCGTCGTCCTGCGTGGCCTCGACCAGCTCCTCGACCGGCAGGGGCTGCGAGGCGACGACGAGCAGCGCCTCGACCGTGCGGGCGAGCTGGTCGACCGGATTCGTTGCGATCAGGCGGAGCGGGCGTTCCATGCAAGACCTCCTTCGACGTCGGCCCGCGCAACCCTTATCGGCGCGAACGGGGCGGCTTGCTCGATCTCGATCTCCCCGGCCTTGCGCAGCTCGAGCAGCGCCAGGAACGCGACTGCGACCTCGACCCGGTCGCACTCGGCGACGGCGGCGTCGAAGTCGAAGCGGCGCCGGCGCGAGAGCAGGGCGCGGAAGCGGTCGAGGAACTGGGAGACGGGCGGGAAGCGAAGCGCCATGTGGCGGAGCGACACCTGCGGCGGCTCGAAGGAGAGGAGCCGGATCACCTCGGCGAGCTTCTGCGGATCCTGGGGCGCCAGTTGGCGGTCCGGCTTCGGCGCGAGCGGGGCCGGGCCGACGCGGAAGAAGCGTTCGCCCTCGCCTGCGAGCCGCTCGGAGAGCCAGCCGGCGGCCTCCTTGGCGCGCCGGTACTCGGCGAGGCGCCGGGCGAGCTCTTCCGCCGCCTCCTCGGGCTCGAGCTCCGAGAGCTCCGCGTCCTCGTCCGGGAAGAGGGCCCGCGCCTTCAGCTCGAGCAGCGCGGAGACGAGGATCAGGAACTCGCCGATCGCGTCCAGGTCGAGCGCGTCGCGCTCGGCGAGCCTCTCGACGAAGGCGACGACGATGCCGGCGACGTCGATCTCGGAGAGCGGCAGCTCCTCCTTCAGCACCAGGGTCAGGAGCAGGTCGAAGGGCCCTTCGAAGGCGTCCAGATCCAGCTCGAGCTCGCGCACGATCATGGCGCGAGCGTAGCGGCGCTACCGGACGCGGCTCTTGGGCACGGCCATCGTCGGGCCCTTCTTCGGCCCCTTCTTCGGGGTGGTGCGGCCCTGCGGCCTCGGCTCCCCGCGGCGGGGACGCAGGATCTGCCACCAGACGAAGAACGCCGTCGACGCCACGAAGACGACGATCGAGACCCACGCGTTCAGGCGCAGGCCGAGGAAGTGGTGCGAGGGGTCGACGCGCAGGAGCTCCTCGAAGAAGCGCCCGAAGCAATAGAGCGAGACGTAGAGCGAGAAGAGCGCCGGCGGGCGGATCCGGAAGCGGTTCCCGACCCAGATCAGGAGACCCGCGGCCGCGAAGTCGTAGATCAGCTCGTAGAGGAAGGTCGGGTGATAGGTCGACCGGTCGAAGTACTGCGCCGGCCGGTGCTCGGGGCTGATCTCCAGCCCCCACGGCAGATCGGTCGGCTTCCCGTACAGCTCCTGGTTCCACCAGTTGCCGATCCGGCCGATTCCCTGCGCGACGAGGAGGCCGGGCGCGACCGCGTCCATCATCTTCGTGACGCTCTCGCCGGCCCGGTGGACGACCACGGCGCCGGCGATGCAGCCGAAGAGGATCCCGCCCCAGATGCCGAGCCCTCCCTCCCAGACGGCGAACGGCCCCCACCACGCGTCCGGCACCTCGCTCCAGCTGGTGACGTCGTGGTACAGGCGCGCGCCGAGGACGCCGAAGCCGACGCCCCAGACGGCGACCCGGAAGATGAGGTCCCAGTCGCCGCCCTGCGCCACCCAGCGCCGGCCGGTGATCCAGATGCAGGCGACGATCCCGGCGAGGAGCATCAGCCCGTACATGTGGATCACGAACGGCCCGACGTCGATCGTGCCGCGCGAGGGTGACGGGATGGAGGCGAGCAGGGCAATCACGAGCAGAGGATTCTGCCCGCCCGCGCTCGCGCGTGCTAGAGGAGGATGCGGAGCGCCGTCTCGGCGGGGCAGCCGCGCCGCAGGAGATCGGCCGCGTAGTGCAGGTCGACGTCGTGGCGGGACGCGAGCGCCGCGGCGCCCTCGGGGTCGTACCCCGCGCGCTCGAGCTCGCTGGCCCTCCAGCGCTCGATGCGCTCGATCTCGGTCTCCGTGATGTGAACTTCTGCCGCAGGCATCTCTGGTCTCTTACCTCATCCGTTCCTTCGACAAAACGCGAAGACCGGATGCCACCCCGAAGGGTGATTTAACCCGTTCCTAACGCAGTTTCGCCGCGAGGTCGAGCGCCTGCTGCCTGGTGAAGCCACCCTCGATACGGTAGGCGATCGTGCCCTCCGACCAGAGGAGAACGTTCCGCGCGAGCCGGAGCGTGTAGTTGCGCGGAGCACCGTCGGGGCCGATCTGGACCACGGCGTGCGGCGCGCCCGAGATGAAGCCTCCGTCGGCGCCGTTCACCTTCAGGTACTCGATCGTCGTCCCGGGGTCGAGGCTCTTGGCGAGGAACTTCTGGTTCACGTAGCCGCGCGACTCGGTGATCAGCGCGTGCACGCGCTCCGGCGTCCCGTAGAGGAGCGTGACGCTCCCCTGCTCGCCGAGGTAGACGCGGTCCGGCGGCGCATCGGGGACGCGGATCCGGAAGCCTGCCCGCTGCTCCGCCGCGGCGAGGGTCGTCCGCGTCCCGAGCGCGGCGTCGAGCGGGACCTGCGCCGGCACGGGCGGCAGCTCGTCGACGAAGCCGATCTCGGAGCCGCCGAGGTGGATGAAGCGCAGGAAGGCGCTGCGGGACTGCGGGACCGCCAGCACGGCGGCGAGCGCCGCCAGCAGGACGAGCGCAACCGCGAGCGCGAGCGCCCGGCGTGGGCGCCGCGCCCGCCCGCGCTCCGGAAGGCGGAGGTGGGACGCGAGGTCCGGCATCTCCGGCCACTCGACCGGCAGCGCCGCGAGGGCGCGCTCGAGGTCAGTCATCGAGCACCTCCCGCAAGCGGCCGAGCGCGCGCGACGTTCGGGACTTGACCGTGCCGCGACGGATGCCGAGCGCAGCGGCCGTCTCTTCCTCGGAGAGCTCGAGGAAGTAGCGGCAGGCAAGCACCTCGCGGTCTTCCTCGCGCAGGCGGTTGACCGCGGCGAGGAGCCGCGCCCGCTCGTCGGCGGCGATCGTCGTCGCCTCGGGAGACGGGGCCGCGTCCCCCGAGGCGACCTCGTGCATGGCGCGCAGCGCGAGCGCGTCGCGGCGACCTCCGGCGCGACGCCGGTTGCGGGCTTCGTTCGCCACGATCTGCAGCACCCAGGGCCGGAACGGCGCGCCGCCCCGGAACCGGCCGAGCGCCTGCCAGGCCTTGATGAAGCCGGCCTGGGCGGCGTCCTCCGCCTCGGCGGCCGAGCCGGTGATCAGGTAGGCGGTGCGGTAGGCGATTCCCTGGTGCAGGCGCACGAGTGACCGGTAGGCGACCTCGTCGCCCTCTTTCGCGCGCTCGACGAGCGCGCTCTCGGGTGGTGGACGGCCCTCCACCGCCCCTACTACACCCGGCTCGCCGGACGGGTTCCGCGGGCGCTAGCCGGCGCCGAGATACTCGGTCAGGAACTTGATCTGGACGTCCTGCTCCCGCGACTGGAACTTGACGAGGTCGCCGATCGAGACGACGCCCAGGACGTCGTTGTCCTCGTTCAGCACCGGCAGATGCCTGATCCGGCGCTCCGTCATCACGGCCATGCACTCCTGGACCGTCGTCTCCGGGGTGACGTAGACGAGCCGCGAGGACATGATCTCGCTCACCGGCGTCTCCTCCTCGGTGCGCCCTTCGAGCGCCACACGCCGCAGATAGTCGCGCTCGGTGAAGATCCCGCGGAGCCTGCCGTCCTCGGTGACGAGGAGCGAGCCGACGTTCGCGTCGACCATGCGCTTGATCGCCTCGAGGACCGTGGCAGAGCCCTCGATCTCGAGAACCTCGCTCCCCTTCTCCTCCAGGATGTCCGAAACCCGTGGCACGGCGCTCCCTTGGCCGTTGTGCCTCGTAGGTTGCACCAGATCGCCCGGAAGGGCAAACGCGCTTTACCGCTCGCCGTGCAGCAGCTCGAGCAGCCGCGAGAGCACGACTCCGCCGGCGAGCCGCAGGGCGTTGTGGTCGTACTCGCTCGTCAGCCAGCTGCGCAGGCCGCGGATCGACGCGGCCGTCTCCTCCGAGAAGGTGCGCTCGACGTACATGTCGTCCGCGAAGATCGCCGCGACCACCGGCACGTCGTTCCTGGCCAACGCATCCTTGTCGTAGAGCCGGGGCCAGTCCGCGTCCTCGGCGAGCCGCTCCGCGGCTCCCTGCAGCGGGCGCAGCACGCGCACGTCGTCGAAGAGCCACGGGTAGACCATCTCGCCCCAGAAGTAGACAGTGTCCTCGGCGGCGAACTCCGGGAACTCGTCCAGGACTCGATGCGCCGACCACTTCGTGGCGACTCCCTGGGCGTAGATCGGCTCGTGCAGCAGAGAGTAGATCGGCGCCGTGTCCCAGTTCTGGTCAGCCTCGAAGCGGCGCAAGAAGCGGTAGTCGACCTCGCCGTTTCCGAGCAGCGCGCCTTCGAGGAGATAGTGGACGTGCTCGAAGCCGTCGCTCATGCCGAAGTGGATCCCGATCCCGCGGAAGCGCCGGGCCGTCAGGCGTTCGCCGCTCGGGAGCTTCACCTCGTCCTTCGCAAGCGTCTTCACCAGCTGCCGGACGCGCTCGACGTCCTGCGGATACCGCTCGTAGTAGCGGCGGTTCCGGTCGGCGAGCCTTCTGTAGGTGGCGCGGTAGACGTCGTCCACCGGCCGCTCGAGCGGCGGCAGCCCACCGGTGATGAGCGCGGCGGAGAGTCCGGCCGGCGCCAGCGAGAGGTAGGTGACCGCGCAGAAGCCGCCGTAGCTCTGGCCGAGGATCGTCCACGGCTCGGCGCCCAGCTCGCGCCGGATCAGCTCCGCGTCGCGCACGATCGAGTCGGCGCGGAAGTGCTTCAGGTACGCGTGCTGGTCGGCCGGCGTCATCCCGCCGAGCGTCTGGTGGGTGACAGGGCTGGAACGGCCGGTGCCGCGCTGGTCGAGCAAGAGGACGCGGTAGTCCTTCACGGCGTGCTTGATCCACCCTTCGCTGCGGATCGGGCGCGGCGCGCCGAAGCCGGGCCCGCCCTGCAGGAACACGAGCCAGGGCAGCTCCTTGCCTTCGTTTCCGGGCTTCACGACCTCGCGCGCGAAGACGCTGAGCTTGCCGGCGGAGCTGCCGTGGTGGTCGAGAGGCACGTCGAACTCGTGCTCGGTGAGCACGAAGCCCGGAAAGCGGTTCGTGGTGCGGCGCATCGACTGACTCTACTTCGGCAGGAACGCGCCCCGTCTGGAGCCTCTACAGCGCCGCAGGCCCGAGCAGCTCGCGCACCTCGGTGAAGAAGTCCGAGTCCGGCTGCACCTTGTAGCCCGGTCCGAACTGCAGCGTGCGCGTTCCCATCGTCCCGAGCATCTCCGCGTAGACCGCCGCCTCGCCCGGGTAGCGGCGCATCACCGCCGCCAGCTCGCGGATCACGCCGGCCTTCGCCTGGAGGGCGTCGATCTTCAGCCGCACCTCGCGCTTCTCCGGCACGGCCTCGAACCCCTGCACCTCGGAGGCGAGCAGCTTCGACTCTCCCTCCTTGTGGTCGATGCGCCCCTTCACGACGAGGATCCTGTCCACGACGCAGAGCTCGCGCGACTGCGCGTACACGGAGTTGAAGACGACGCACTCGGCGCCGCCGGTGACGTCGTCCAGCCGCATGAACACCATCGGCTCGCCCTTCTTCGTCGTCAGCTGCTTGACCCCCGAGACGATCCCGGCGACGGTGACGACCTCGCCGTCGCGGCGGCGCTCGAGCTCGGCGAGCGTGCAGTCCGTCTTCCGCCTCAGCTGGTCGCGGATCGAGTGCAGCGGGTGCTCCGAGACGTAGAGCCCGAGCGTCTCCTTCTCCAGCCGCAGCAGGTCGTTCTTCTCGAACTCCTCGCGGGCGACGACGGGATGGTGCCTCGGCGCGGCCTCCGCCGCGTCGCCCAGGTCGAAGATCGAGGCCTGGCCGAGCAGCCGGTCGGAGTGGTGCTTCTGACCCCAGGCGATCGCCTGCTCGAGCAGGTCGAACATCCCCTTCCGGCTGGCGCCGGTCGAGTCGAGCGCGCCGCACTTGACGAGGGATTCCAGGGCCCGCTTGTTGACGAGCTGCGGGTCGACGCGCTCGACGAAGTCCCAGATCGACCCGAACGGCCCGCCCTCCTCACGCGCGCGCACGATGGCACGGCAGGCGGACTCGCCGACGTTCTTGACCGCGTTCAGGCCGAAGCGGATCTTCCCCTCGACGACGGCGAAGTCGACCTCCGACGAGTTCACGTCCGGCGGCAGCACCTCGATCCCCAGCTCGTCGCAGGCGTTGACGTAGAACGGCACGCGGTCCTTCGTGTTCATCACCGAGGAGATCAGCGCCGCCATGTACTCGCACGGGTGATGCGCCCTCAGCCAGGCGGTGCGGTAGGCGATCAGCGCGTAGCAGGCGGCATGCGACTTGCCGAAGGAGTAGTCCTGCGACTTCTCGAGGTCGTCCCAGAGCTGCTTCGCTA
Source organism: uncultured Actinomycetes bacterium (assembly GCA_963704025.1). Taxonomy (GTDB): domain Bacteria; phylum Actinomycetota; class Thermoleophilia; order Gaiellales; family Gaiellaceae; genus CAVPGP01. Next base: position 1,044,359 of record CAVPGP010000002.1, read on the forward strand.
CCTGTTCCGAGGTGTCGTTCCGGATGCACCCCTCGAGGAACTTGTCCTTCAGCGAGGCCATCAGCGCGTGGATCTTCTTGCCGATCGCCTTGCGGAGGTCGTCCGCCTCGGCGGGCGAGAAGCCGGCGATCAGCTTGGCGATCGCCATCGACTGCTCCTGGTAGATCGCGATCCCGTAGGAGTTGCCCGTGATCGCCTTCAGGCGCGGGTCGATGTAGGTGACCTGCTCGCGCCCGGCCTTGCGGGCCGCGTAGTTCGGGATGTACTGCATCGGGCCCGGCCGGTAGAGCGCGACGAGCGCGATCAGGTCCTCGAACTCGGTCGGCTTCACCTGGCGCAGGGCCTCGCGCATCCCTGACGACTCGAACTGGAAGACGCCGGTCGCGTCGCCCCTCGCGAGCATCTCGTAGGTCTTCCTGTCGTCGAGCGGGATCTCGGTGATCCGGACGCCGGGGCCGACGAGCGCCGCAGCCTTGTCGATCACGTCGAGGTTGCGCAGGCCGAGGAAGTCCATCTTCAGGAGGCCGAGCGCCTCGACGTCCCCCATCGGGAACTGCGTCACGACCTCGGAGTCGGGGCCCTTCTGCTGCAGGGGCACGACGTTGACGAGCGGCTCGGCGCCGATCACGACGCCGGCCGCGTGGATTGAGTCGGCGCGGGTGAGGCCCTCGAGCGGCAGCGCCAGGTCGACGATCTCCTTCGCCACCGGGTCGGTCGCGATCGCCTTCGCGAGCTCGGCGCTCGGCTTCAGGCAGTCGGCGAGGGTCTGCCCGGGGCCCTCGGGGATCAGCTTCGCGATCCGATCGACCACGCCGTAGGGCACCTCCAGCACGCGTCCGGCGTCTCTGACCGCCGCCCGCGCGGCCATCGTCGAGAAGGTGATGATCTGCGCGACGCGGTCCGAGCCGTACTTCTCGCGCACGTAGTTGATCACCTGCTCGCGGCCCTCGACGGCGAAGTCGATGTCGATGTCCGGCATCGACTTCCGGCCCGGGTTGAGGAACCGCTCGAAGAGGAGGTCGTAGCGGATCGGGTCGATGTCGGTGATCTGCAGGCTGTACGCGACGAGCGAGCCGGCGGCCGAGCCGCGGCCCGGGCCGACGCCGATCCCGTTCCGGCGGGCGAAGGCGATGAAGTCCCAAACGATCAGGAAGTAGTCGGCGAAGCCCATCTCCTTGATCGTCTTCAGCTCGAACTGCATGCGCTCGTTCAGCTCGGAGGTCGCCTGGCCGTAGCGCTTGACGAGGCCCTGCTCGCAGAGCTCTGCGAGGTAGTCGAACGAGTCGCGGTCGTCCGGGGTCGGGAAGTGCGGCAGCAGGATCCGGCCGAGCTCGATCTCGACGTTGCAGCGCTCCGCGACCTCGAGCGTGCGCCGCAGCGCCTCCTCGTGCCCGGGGAAGTCGAGCGCCATCTCCTCCGGGGTCTTGAAGTAGAAGTGGTCGGTGTCGAAGCGCCAGTGGTTGGGGTTCTTGAGCGAGTCGCCGGACTGGATGCACAGCAGCGCCTCGTGCGCGCGCGCGTCCGTGTCGCGGAGGTAGTGCACGTCGCCGGTGGCCACGAGCGGCAGCCCGGTCGTCTCGGCGAGCCTCACGAGGGTGGGATTGATCCGCTGCTGGACGTCGAGGTGGGCGTTCTGCATCTCGACGTAGACGTTGTCGCAGCCGAAGACCTGCACCAGCCGGTCGATCTCGGCCGCGGCGTCGGCGGGGCGGTTCTCCTCGAGCGCCTTGCAGACGCGGCCGGAGAGGCAGCCGCTGAGGGCGATCACGCCCTGGCCGTAGGTCTCGAGCAGCTGCCAGTCGACGCGGGGCTTGTAGTAGTAGCCCTCGAGGAAGCCGAGGCTGGAGAGCTTGATCAGGTTGCCGTAGCCGACGTTGTCCTGCGCGAGCAGCGTCAGGTGCGCGTAGCCCTTCTGCTGGGCCTTCCGGTCGTCGGCGACATAGACCTCGCAGCCGATGACCGGCTTGACGCCCGTCCCCCTGGTCACCCTGAACATCGAGACCGCTCCGGCCATCGAGCCGTGGTCCGTGAGCCCCACGGCAGGCATCTCCAGCTCGGCCGCACGGGACGCCAGCTCGGGGATCCTGCACGCCCCGTCCAGGATCGAGTACTCGCTGTGGACGTGCAGGTGAACGAAGGGCGGAGCGGCCACGGGAAGCACAGGGTACAACCGGGTCAGGACGCTCCCTGTTCCGCCCAGACGGCACCTTTCGCTCCGAGCGGGATCCGGCTCGCGGCTGGGTAGAGTCGCCTTCGAAGCGCGTGCGGTGGTCCGCGCACGCTTCCTCGGCGAGCGCGCGGCCGGCGGCTAGGCGTCGTTCTTCGCGCCGTCCGGGAGCAGGGCCCGCCCGCGATCTGTCAGCAGCACCCGGCCCCGCTTGATCTGGCTGCGGTCGATCCGCACGAGCCCGTCGATCACCGCGTCGTCCCAGACGGAGAGCCGCGGGCAGTGCGTCCCCCAGGCCTCGATCGCCTCTGCGTAGGTGCGCGGACGGGCCGCGATCCAGGCGAGCAGCTCGCGCGTCGGCGCGCTGGCCGTTGCCGTCATGGGGCTTGCGGTCATCCGGCTCGTGTCATCTCGGTTGTCGTCGGCTGCCTGGCCGTCATCTCACTCCAATGGTACGCCTCCTCTCGCTCGACGAGGCCGACGCGGGTACCGCCGGTCGAGCAACTCGCCCAGGTGGCCCTCCGGCCGCGCGTCCGGATGACCGTTCTCGATCCGCAGGCGCTCGATCGTCTCGGACGCCTCCGCGAACGACTCCGGAAACTGCTCTCCTGCGCGCTCGCAGAGCTCCGCGGCGAGCGCGTAGATCTGGCGAACAGTCGGCGGCCGGGGCATCAGTTGAGCACCGGGCGGAGCCTCCGCTCCGCAAGCGTCGAGCAGAGCGCTGACCAGACGACGTCGTCGCGTGCATCGTCCGGCATCGGCTCCGCGAGGATCCTCCGCAGCTCGCGCGACAGGTGTGGGACGCCGCCGACGCCCAATCGCGCGACGCGTTCCAGCCGCCCGCGGACAGCCGCTCGCCGCTCGTTCGTCGCGAGCAGGGCCGGAAGCGCATCCGGGGCCAGCGTCGAAAGCCTGACCGCTGCGCGAAGCTCCGGCTCGGCGATGCCCGCTTCGCCCCACGCGATCACCACCGCCTCGAGCGCGGCCGCCCGCCGCGCCTGCCCGCTCCGGTTCTCCACGCCCTGGTCGAGGCAGCACAAGCAGAACAGAGGCGGCAGCGCGTCGTGCGCATACTGGAAGGCCACCTGCTGGACAAACCGCCGTGCGAGCCTGCACTCGCCGTGCTGCGTATCGAGCTCATAGAGTGCGCGTGCCGCCATGTCGACGTAGTCGGGCTCCGGCTGGAGCTCGACGATGCAGTCGCGAACGTCCCGCTCCAGCTCGTCCGTCCAGACGTGCCGCACCGCGCGGCGCGTGATCTCGTCCAGCTCGTCCTCTGCGGCCGAGGCCAGGAGCGCGTCCCCGAGCTCCGCGAGCTCTCGCCGAGGGAGATCGTCGAACTGCCAGCGTGCGTAGAGCATCAGCCCGAGCTCATCCGCCTGGTGCGGTTTCAGACGCCTTCCTGCCACACCTCGATTGAGCCAGAAGCCGGCTTGCGTGTCTGCGCCCTTTTCGGACACCTGCCGTCACGATTCTGTGACGATTCGTCCACATGCTCGCAGGCGCCCGACGCGAGCCTCAGACCTTCTTGTTCGCCTTCAGGTCCCACCCCGCCTTGACCTCGGCGGCGGCCTTTCCGGCGGCGCTCTGCGGCCGGTAGGCGACCTCGATCCTGCCGTAGGCGAGCGCGACCTCCTCGAGGAGCAGCGGCTGACCCTCGTGCGCCGCCTCCTGGAACGACGCGACGAGCACGTCCGTGAACGTGATCGTCAGGAACTCGAACGGCTGCTTCCCCGCTCTGCGGACGGTGAGCGTGGCGCTCTTGAGGTGCTGCCCGGTGGCGCACGCGAGCATCAGGAGCGGCGATGCCCGCTGCGTCCTCAGCGCGAAGCTGAAGTGCTGGAACTGCGCCTTCCCGGTTCCCTTTCCCCCGCCTGCCGCGGCCGTGCCGGACTGTGCGGCGCCCCAGCCGAACGACAGCACCTCGATCTCGTCCTTGTGCTTCGCGTCGCTCGACTCGCCCGCGATCCCGTCGATCTTCAAGAAGCAGTCGGCCATGCGCGTCCCTCCCAGCGGTTGATCACCCGGACAGGTACACGATCGTCGCACCGTCGGCCGACTCGCTCTCGCGCCGGTCGACGAGCGGATGCTGGTCGAGCTCCTCGCGCACCGCCGTGCGGACCGCTCCCGTGCCGCGGCCGTGGACGACCCGGACACTCGGGAGCCCCGCGAGCGCGGCCTCGTCGACGAACGACCTGACGGCCTCGCGCGCCTCCTGTGCCCGCCGGCCGCGGACGTCGAGCTCGTCCGAGACGTCCCCGCGCGCCGCCGCGAGCACCCGCACCGCCGGCACGCTCGCCTCCGCCTCGCGATCGCCGCCGGCCGGGTCGGGCCGCAGCCGCGCGAGCGCGATCCGAACGCGGTGCCCGCCCTGGCCGACGACCTCCGCTTCGTCGCCTTCGATCGAGTCGATCGTGCCGCGGATGCCGACGGAGGGCGCCTCGACGGGATCCCCCGGGGCCAGCGGCCCCTGCACGGGGAGCGGCTCCGCGACCGAGCGCAGCGACTCCTCTGCCCGCGCCGCCCGGGCCGAGGCGGCGCCGAGCCGGCGGTCGCGATCCTGCTCGGCGGCGGCGGCCGCGCGCGGTGAGCTCCGCCTGACCTGCTGCTCGCGCCGACGCGCAGCCCGGATCTCCTCGCGCAGCGCCTGCAGCTCGGCGCGCGCCGCCGCGAGGTCGCGCTCCGCGTCGCGCACCGCCAGCTCCCGCTCTCGCGCGGCCGAAGCGCGAACGGTCTCGATCTCCGCCTGGAGGACCTCCTCGCGCTCGCGCGCACGCTCGCTCGACGCCTCGGCCTCGGCGTGCTCCCGCTCGGCCGCGTCGCGCTCCTCGGCAGCCCGTCGCTCCGCCGCCTCCGCCTCTGCCAGGAGGTCGACGATCCGCAGCCGCTCCGGCGCGATCCGGCCGCGCGCGTCCGCGACGACGGACTCGTCGAGGCCGAGGCGCTCCGCCGTCTGCAGCGCGTGCGACGTTCCCGGCCGGCCGAGCGCGACCCGGTAGAGCGGCGCGTGCGTCTCCGGATGAAGCCCGGTCGCCGCGTTCGCGGCGCCCTCGGTCCCGCTGGCCCACTCCTTCAGCTCGGGATGATGCGTCGTCGCGACGGTCAACCGCGCCTGCCGGGCGAGGCGCTCGAGGAGGGCCTGCGCGAGCGCCGACCCCTCGACCGGGTCGGTGCCAGACGCAAGCTCGTCGACGAGGACGAGCGACCGCTCGGTCGCGGCCCGCAGGATCGCGACGAGGTTGGTGATGTGGCCGGAGAAGGTCGAGAGGCTCATCTCGATCGACTGCTGGTCGCCGATGTCGGCCAGCACCTCGTCGAAGACGGGCAGCGCGGCCTCCGCCGCCGGCGGGCGCAGCCCCGACTGGTTGAGCAGCGCGGCGAGGCCGAGCGTCTTCAGCGCCACGGTCTTGCCGCCGGTGTTCGGCCCGCTGATCACGAGCGCGCGCAGGCGCCCGAGGTCGAGGTCGATCGGAACCGCGGCGGCGGGATCGAGCAGCGGGTGCCTGGCACCGAGCAGGCGCACCTCGTCCGAGACCTGCACCGGCGCGCCGCGCCAGCGCCGCGAGACGATGCCGGAGGCGAGCGCCGCGTCGACGGCGCCCGCGGCCTCGACGAGCGCCCGCAGCGCATCCGCACGTCCGCTCACGCTGCTCGACAGCTCGCGCAGGATCCGCTCGCTCTCCTCGCGCTCGGCTCCTGCTGCCTCGGAGAGCCGGTTGTTCAGCTCCACGACCTCGAACGGCTCGACGAAGAGCGTCTGCCCGGAGGCCGAGGCGTCGTGGACGATGCCGGGCACGCTGCGCCGCGCGCTCGCCTTCACCGCCAGCACAGGCCGCCCGCCGCGCACGGAGACGAAGTCCTCCTGGAGATGCTCCCGCAGCTTCGACGAGCGCGCCAGCCGGCGAAGCTCCTCGGTGGCGCGGTGCCTCCCGTCGCGCAGCTCCTTGCGCAGCCGACGGAGGAGCGGCGAGGCAGTGTCGCGGAGCTGCGAGCCGTCCTCCTCGACGCAGCGGTCGATCTCCTTCGCGAGCGGCGCGAGCGAGGGGTCGACGGCGGACGCGAGGTCCTGGAGCAGCGGTGCGACGTCCACCTGTGCGTCGAGCGCCGCCCGCATCCGCAGGCCGCCGCCGACGGTGGCCCCGACATGGCTCAGCGCCTCGGGGGCGAGGACGCCGCCGCGGCCGGCGTGCTCGGCGGCGGTGCGAACGTCGTGAATCCCCTCGAGCGGCGGCTCGGCCGACTGGTCGATCAGCGCGATCGCCTCGGCGGTCAGTGCCTGCCGCCGCGCCACCTCGTCGGGGTCGGCCGAAGGGACGAGCGCGCGCACGACCTCGTCGCCGTGCGACGTCTCCGTCGCCGAGGCGAGCCGCTCCACTATCGCGGGGAATTCGAGCGCAGCGAGTGCTTTGGCGTCCACCCGGCGAGTGTACGACCGGCTCGGCCGCTGTCCAGCCGGGCGGGCTCAGCCGCCGAAGCGCGGCCTCTCTCTGCGTCGCCTGCTCGGCCGTGAGTCGAGGGTCGAGAACTGCTCCAGCGCCTCGCCGGCGCCGCGCGCGACCGTCGTCAGCGGCTCGTCCGCCACTGTCACGTGCAGCCCGGTCTGGAGTCGAAGCAGCTCGTCGAAGCCGGGCAGGAGCGCGCCGCCGCCGACGAGCATCAGCCCTCGGTCGGCGATGTCGGAGGCGAGCTCGGGCGGCGTTCGGTCCAGCAGATCCTTGACGGCGCCGACGATCTGGTCGAGCGGGCGGGCCAGGGCGCTGCGCACGAAGTCGGCGTCGATCGACACGCGCCGCAAGAGCCCGGTGACGAGGTCGCGCCCGGCGACGTCGGCGGCCTCGGGGACATCGACGCCGGCAACCGCGCTGCCGATCTCGACCTTGAGCGCCTCGGCCTGCTCCTGCCCGATCAGGAGCCGGTGCTGCTCCTGGATGTCACGCACGATCGCCTCGTCGAGCTCGTAGCCGCCGACGCGGATCGAGTGCGCGACGACGAGACCGCCCAGCGCGGTCACCGCCATCTCGCTCGTGCCGCCGCCGATGTCGACCACCAGCGACCCGACCGATTCCGCCACCGGCAGGCCGGCGCCGATCGCGGCGGCCAGCGGCTCGTCGATCAGGACCGCCTGCGCCGCACCCGCGCCGCGCGTCGCCTCCTCGACCGCGCTTCGCTCCACCGAGGTGACGCCGCTCGGCACGCAGACGATCACGTGAGCGCGGGACCGGTAGCCGATCGCCTGCCCGATGAAGTGGCGCAGCATCTGCTCCGTCACCTCGAAGTCCGCGATCACCCCGTGCCGGAGCGGCCGCGTCGCCCTGATGTGCGCCGGAGTGCGGCCGATCATCCGCCGCGCGCGATCGCCGACCGCCTGCACCTCTCCCGTGCGCTCGTCGATCGCGACCACCGAGGGCTCGAACAGAACGATCCCCTCGCCGCGGCGGAAGACGACGGTGTTCGCCGTGCCCAGATCGACCGCCAGCTGACGCTCGGTCCCGACCCGAGGGAGCCTCATCTCACGCTCCCGCATGCGGCTATGCGCCCCACCCCGCTTCGACCCTAGCGCAGCGTCGGTGTCAGACGAGCTGTCGCTCGTGCGCGAGCTCGCCGCGCTCGAAGCGCCCCGGCGCGAACGGCTCGAGCAACCCGTCCAACGGCTCCGCTGCGACTGCGGCCGCGAGTCTGCGGCCGATTGCAGGAGCCAGCATGAACCCGTGGCCGCTGAAGCCCGCGGCCACCCAGAGACCGGGATGGCCTTCGACCTCGCCCACGACCGGCTGGCGATCAGGCGTCAGGTCGTAGACACCGCTGGCGAGCACCGGGAACGTGACGTAGGAGAGGATCGGCAGCAGCTCGGCGAGCTCGCCTACGAGCCGGTAGCGCCATTCCTCGCGATGCTCTGCGGGATCCCCGGTCGCGCTCAGGTCGCTGGCGAGGACCCGGCCGTTGGCGAGCTGCTTCGCCGCGAGCCGCCGCTCGGCCGAGACGACGAGCGGGGCCAGCAGCCGCTCTCGGATCGGGTCGCTGAGGAAGAGGTGCCGCGCCTCGGGCTCGATCGGAACCTTCACCCCGAGCGGCGCCACCAGCGCCGGGGTCGCCTCGGCGGCGGCGATCACGACGGCGCCCGCGCGCACAGGGCCCATGGCGGTCTCCAGCCGCCAGCCCGAGCCGCCCGGGTCGAGCCGGCGCACGTCGGCGATCTCGAGCCTGGCGCCGCGCTCGATCGCTGCTGCGGCGAAGGCCTCGACGACCGCCTGCGGGCGGTCGAAGTAGCCGTCCTCGTCGTTCCAGGCAGCGCCTGCGACCGAGCTGACCTCGAGGCCCGGGACAAGCTCGGCGGCCTCGGCCGGTCCGACGATCCGGCTCGGGATTCCGAGCCCGTTCTGCAGCGCGACGTCCGTCCGCAGCTCCGCGAGCATCTCCTCGCCGTGCGCGAGGAAGAGATAGCCGCACGCGTCGAAGCTCGCGTCCACGTCGCGGCCGAGCCGCTCGCCGAGCTCCCGGTAGAAGCCGAGCGCCTCGCGCGCGAGCACGCAGGTGACCCGCGTCGCCCATTGCTGGCGCACGCCTCCCGGCTGCACACCGGATGCCCCGGCGGCGATACCGCTCCGCTCGAGCACGAGCGTCTCGATCCCGCGATCGGCCAGGAAGAACGCAACCGCGAGGCCGGTGATGCCCGCCCCGACGACCGCGACGTCCACCCGCTCCTCCACCGCGTCGATCATGACTCGTATGCTCACGGCGTGTCGGCTCCCGGCGAGATGCGGCTCTACGACCTGCGCGTGACCGTCGAGCGGATCGAGGGCCGCTCCGTCTGCGGCCTCCAGGTGGGCGACTACTTCGAGCTGACGGAGTCGAGCCGGCTGCGGATCCCCGAGGGCAGGCACTTCTGCCTCTACGCGCTGCAGTCGGTGCTGCCGCTCCTGCCCGCGAAGCAGCGGCGCCTGCCCGACGAGGACTGGCTGGAGCAGGAGTCGCTCGTCTGCTGCCCCGACCCCGAGGAACGGCTCGTGATGCGCATCGAGCGGATCGGCGAGCGCACGCTCCTGACCGGGGACCTGACCTGAGCGTCCGGCCGAAGGTCGGCCGTTGAGCCCAGTGGAGGTCGGAGTCGGGCTGCAGTCCGACAAGCGGCCTGAGGAGTACGCCGAGATCGGCCGGCGCGCCGAGGCGGCCGGCGTCGAGGTGATCTCGGTCTTCCACGACCTGCTCTACCAGCCGGCGATCGCGCCGCTCCTGCTGCTGGCGCAGGCGACCGAGCGCGTGCGCCTCGGGCCGGCGGCGCTGAACCCGTACACGCTGCATCCGGTCGAGATCGCGGGCCAGGTTGCCGCTCTCGATCTCGTCTCGGACGGAAGAGCGTTCCTCGGCCTCGCGTACGGGTCCTGGCTCGACCAGCTCGGGCTCGACCAGCCGCGACCCGTCGAGACGATGCGCGAGGCGGTGGAGATCGTGCGGCGCCTGCTCGCGGGCGACCGCGGCGGCTTCCGCGGCGAGGTGTTCGAGCTCGCACCCGGCGCCGGGCTCAACTACGAGCCCGCGCGGACGAGCGTGCCTCTGATGCTCGGAACGTGGCACCCCCGCCTGGCGGCGCTCGCCGCGGAGGTGGCCGACGAGGTCAAGATCGGCGGCTGCGCGAACCCCGCGATGGTGCGGCTGATGCGTGAGTGGATCGGCCGCGACGACGTCGGCGTCGTCGTCGGCGCCGTGACGGTTGTCGACCGCGACGGAGCCCGCGCCCGCGCCCTGGCCCGCGAGAAGGTGGCGATGTACCTCGACGTGGTCGGCGACCTCGACCCGACCCTCGAGCCCGGCTCGGAGCCGCCGCTCGAGCTCTTCACGTTCGCCGGCACCCCGGCGGAGGTCGTGGCGCACGTGGAGGAGCTCGCGGCGGCCGGCCTCCGCCGCGTCGAGTTCGGCGACCCGGTCGGGCTCGACCTGCTCCTCGCCGAGGTCGTGCCCGCACTCAGGGGCTAGCCGCGAGACTATGGCGGTGCCGATCCCCCGCCCCTACCGAGTGCTGGTCCTCGGCGGCGGCCTGCCCGCCTACTTCGAGGCGCCCGAGGAGGAGAAGCAGGACGTCTTCCTGCCGGCGTTCGGGCGGCTGCTCGCCCGCTGGGAGGAGCTCGGCGCGCGCGTCGTGGCGTCGTTCTGCGACGACGTCCTCCAGGTCGGGCCGGTCGAGGCCGGCTCCTGGGCCTGGTACCTGATCTTCGAGCTCGACGACCTCGACGTGGCCGCGGAGCTGATGGCCGCTGTGCGCGAGCCGATCGACGGCGTGCGGCTCGACCGGTACGTGGGCTTCGAGCTCCGGATCGGGCGCCCCTTCTGGGCGCGGGAAGAGCGCTAGCATCGAGGTCAGTTGACGACGGCGCCGACCGCCATCGCCCAATCCTCCGGGAGCCCGCGGCGACGCCTGCCCTCGGCCGGCTTCCTGCGCTTCCTGGTGCGCCGCCTCGTCGCGCTCGTGCTGCTGGCGGTGGGCATCACGCTGGTCGTCTTCGCGCTGACGCAGCTCGTGCCCTCGAACGCGGTCACCGCCAACCTCGGCGAGCAGGCCGCCGGCGACCCGGAGGCGGTCGCCGCGTTCAAGCACAAGTACGGGCTCGACCGGCCGCTGCCGGTCCGGTACGCGCTTTACCTCGAGCACGTCGTGCGGGGCGACCTCGGCGAGTCGGCGGTCACCCACGAGGCGGTGACGCACGACCTCCGCATCTTCATCCCGGCGACGGCCGAGCTGGCGCTGGCCGCAGTCTTCCTGGCGACGATCTTCGGCGTCCCGTTCGGCGTCTACGCGGCCATGCGGCGGAACAGGCCCGCGGACCATCTCCTGCGGGTGGTCTCGCTCGGCGGGATCTCAATGCCGACCTTCTGGATCGCGCTCGTCGCGCTCTACCTCGGCTTCTACCGGCTCGGCTGGTTCCCCGGCAGCGACCGGCTCGACCCCGGGACGCTCCCGCCGCCGCACAAGACCGGCCTCTACACGGTCGACGCCCTGCTCGCAGGCGAGTGGGGCCTCGCCGGCCAGGCGCTGCACCATCTCGCGCTGCCCGCGCTCGTGCTCGCCGCGTTCAACGTCAGCCTGCTGACGCGGTACACGCGCTCGGCTGTGCTCGAGGTGGCCGGCAACGACTACGTCCGGGCGGCCCGCGCGAAGGGACTGCCCGAGCAGACCGTCGTCCGCCGCTACATCCTGCGCGCGGCGCTGCCGTCGGTCGTGACCGTCCTCGGCCTCGTCTTCGCGAACGTGCTCACCGGCGCGGTGCTCGTCGAGAAGATCTTCTCCTGGCCCGGGATCGGGCAGTACGCCTACAACGCTGCGATCGGGCTCGACGTGCCCGCCATCGCAGGCGTGAGCATTTTCGTCGCCGTCGTCTACGTCACGATCAACTTCATCGTCGACGTGCTCTACGGCGTGATCGACCCGAGGATCCGCGTCACGTGAGCGCCTTCGCCTTCCGCCTGTGGCCGCGGCGCCGTTCCTCGACCATCGCCCCGGCGTGGCGGCAGCCGCTCGCGATCGTCGGGGCGGTGATCGCGATCGCCTGGTTCCTGATCGCGATCTTCGCGCCGCTCGTCGCGCCGCACGATCCCTTGGCTCAGGTCTTCCCGCCGAATCAGGCGCCCTCGTCGGGCCACCTGTTCGGCACCGACGAGCTCGGCCGGGACGTGCTCAGCCGTGTCATCTACGGCTCCCGCACGTCGCTGCCCGTCGCGTTGCTGCTCGTCGCTCTGGCGGCGACGATCGGCGGCCTGCTCGGCGCCATCGCCGGCTACCTGCGCGGGTTCGCAGACGGGGCCGTGATGCGCGTCACCGACCTCGTCTTCGCATTCCCGGCGATCATCCTCGCGATGGTCGTGACCGCCGTCCTCGGCCGCGGCCTCCGGAACGCCGCGCTCGCGATCGTCGTCGTCGCCTGGCCGGCGTACGCGCGCGTTGTGCGCGGGCTCGTCCTCTCGGTCGGCGACTCGGAGTACGTGCAGTCGGCACGGCTGCTCGGCGCGTCGGCACGCGGAGCGCTCTTCAGGGACGTCCTGCCGAACATCGCCGGCCCCCTGCTGGTGCTGATGACGCTCGACCTGGCGAACGCGATTCTCCTCCTCGCTGGCCTCTCGTTCCTCGGCCTCGGCGCGCAGCCGCCCCACCCGGAGTGGGGCTCGATGGTCGCCACCGGGACGCAGTACTTCCAGTACTGGTGGATGGGGACGTTCCCCGGGCTCGCGATCTTCACCGCCGTGCTCGCCTTCAACTTCATCGGCGACAGCCTGCGCGACCTCTTCGACCCGCAGACGTCCTGGCGCTCGGAGGACACGGAAACGTGAGTGTGCTCACAGTAAGAGAGCTGCGGGTCTCGCTGCCCACGGGCGCCGGTCTCGTCACGGTCGTGGACGGCGTCGACTACGAGGTCGAGGCGGGTGAGGTGTTCGGCGTTGCGGGCGAGAGCGGGAGCGGCAAGACGATCTCGATGCTGGCGCTGCTCGGGCTTTTGCCGGCGGGAGCCGACGTCGAGGGCCGCGCGGAGTTCGGCGGCCGCGATCTCCTGCACCTGCCGCGGAGAGAGCTGCGGGAGGTCTCGGGCCGCGACGTCGCAATGGTCTTTCAGGATCCGATGACCTCGCTCCACCCGATGCTCTCCGTCGGCCGGCAGCTGACCGAGCACGTTCGGCTTGGCCTCTTCTCTAACAGCACGGTTGCATCGTCAGCGGCGGTACGGCTGGTGAGTCCGAGGGTACGTTGTTGGAAACACCCACGCATGGCTTCGTTCAGCGCAAAGGCTGACGCTTCGACATCATGGGCTCGTAGCACCCCGGCATCGACTCCTTCTTTAATGATGCTGGCGATAAAGTTAGGATGTAGCCGAGGTAGAGGTCAAGCATCTGAGCAGCTTCAGGATGGTTTGGAGCGGCGGCAAGAAAATTTCGCTCCAGCAGAAGCATCTTGAAGAAATCTCGTTGCGAATCGCTCAATTCCATGCTTGCCTCAACTGACCCGGCACAGCTTCTCTAGGGGTTGAGTGAGCCTCTTCGACTTCCGCACGAATCTGATTGGTGAAGTTCACCATGCCCTGCTCGACCGCCGCCTTGAGCAGTTCTTCTTTGGTATGGAAGTAAAGATAGACAGTGCCTTTGGCGATCTTTGCTTCCTCAGCAACCCGATCGATCGTTACCCCCTGAAATCCATGGCGAGCAACCACACGACGTACCGCTTCGAGGATTTCACGGACACGAAAGTCCCGGACTAACTCTTCTTTGCCGTTTGTGACTGAATTTCTAGTCATATGACTGACCATACAGTCATTCTAAAGACAAATTCAATCCTCGTTTTCGCAAAAAAGACTAGGAAGATTTGGGACAGCACATCGGGCAACTGTGCGGCCCAACATCAACTCGGCGAGGTTTTCGACTCAAGCACTGGATATCGCCTCCCGTCAGGAGATACAATCGAACCAGATGTCTCTTTTATCTCCTATGCTCGGCTGCAGGCAGGGCCTGCTCCACGCCGAGGAAAATTTCTCGAAATTGCTCCTAACCTCGTCGTTGAAATTCTCTCGACCCCAACCGCCTTGCGTGATCGCACAGAGAAAAAGGCCATCTACGAACGTAATGGCGTCGACGAGTACTGGTTGGTGGATACGGACCGGCGGGAGATTACGGTTTTTCACTTAGTTAATGGTCGCTATGGGACCCGCTCAGGTCTTCCGCGCGGCGACACACTCACGTCCGTGGCGTCTTGCCACAATTACAATTCCCAGTGAGTAACCTCTTTGTATGAGAGTTCAGCTATGGCCTCTGTACAAATCCTTCCCTCAATTCTCTCAGCAGATTTTCGTTGTTTAGGACAACAGATTGAAGAAGTCGAACGTGCGGGAGCCGATGCTATTCATGTGGATGTGATGGATGGTCGCTTTGTCCCGAATATCACTATTGGTCCACTGATTGTCGAAGCCGCGCGCAAGAGCACAACTCTGCCGCTCGATGTGCACTTGATGATTGTTGAACCTGAACGGTATCTCGCCGACTTTGCCCATGCTGGCGCAGACATTCTTCTCGTCCACCAGGAAACCTGTCCACATCTGCATCGGACGATTGAGCAGATCAAGCAACTCGACAAAAAAGCTGGAGTCGTGCTCAATCCCAGCACGCCGGTGTCAACTCTTGAAGAGATTCTCCCGATTGTCGATCAGATTCTGATTATGAGTGTCAATCCTGGCTTCGGCGGTCAGAGCTTTATCGAATCAAGTGTGGATAAGGTCCGCCGACTGCGCCGCATGCTCGACGAATGTGGATCTCACGCAGCGATCGAAATCGACGGTGGGATCGATATGAAGACTGCGCCACGTGTAGTCACTGCTGGTGCGACGATGCTTGTCGCCGGTTCTGCCGTGTTTCGTGCACCAGGCGGGCCAGGGGAAGGGGTGCAAGGACTCGGAAGAGTATAGAAAAGCTGTAGGGAAGAGACATCAAAGGGCAAGAGCTTGGAAAGTGTACGAGTCTCGTGTGGTTCGATTTATAGAAGTAGAGACCCGGCAGGTCGGGTTTAATGTAGGGGCACGGCAGCGCCGTGCCCTTGTTGTCTATTGAATTGGAGAGACACGACGACGTTATTCTCTTCGTTCCGTTCGGCGACAACGTCGGTGAAATCGAGTACGGCGATGACCCGTAAGCCAGACAAATCTTCTTCTTCAGGGACTCTGACGTCGAATCTGAGAACTTTTATTTTCCCCGCAGCCAATACGGAAATTTCACTATTAGTGAGAAAGACGTCATCCTCATCCAGGCTCTCATCCGCTGACAGGTAGAAAGCTACTAAAGCCGGCACCGCGGTGGTTTCGGATCCTGGGTTTCCACCTGGAGCGTGCCTGCCAGTTTGCATTTGGGGTTTTTGTCTGAGGCGTTGCATTTCTGTCTGAGTTCAAGCCATGCCCCGGAGAACCCGGAGAGGCCGGTGTTGATGGTCTCACAATTCGCGAAGCTGTCGAACAAGGAGAAGATAATTGGGCCGCCGTTACAGGTGTCGGTGCCGCTGCTGCCGTTGAAATGGTCTCCGCCGGCCTCTCCAAACAGCACGTCATCACCGAAACCGCCGGTGATGGTGTCGTTGCCGTCTCCCCCGCAGAGGATGTCGTTATTACCCCCACCGTTGATGGTGTCGTTGCCACCTAATCCAAGAATGACGTCTGCAGCGTCTACAGTTTTACCTGAAAAGAGGTCGAAGAAAGATCTGCCATTCAGCGTATCAGGCCCGTTCGTCCCCACACGGGTGGCGTCTGCACTCCCGCAACTGAAGGCATGATAGCGCGCCAGCGCGAAATCACTACCTGCGCCGCTCGCGCCCGTATTCCCTGCCACCACGATCCTGCCGTCGGTTGCCTGAATCGCCATGGCGAAAGCCGAATCGAGATTGTTGCCAAAGCCGGTGGTGAGCACTCCGTCGTTGCTGAAGGTGAAATCCAGCGCGCCGTCGGGGTTCAACCGCGCGAGCACGAAATCGAAGTCTTGCGTTGCTCGTTAGAGTTCCAGCCACCACGATTTTGCCATCGGGCTGGATAGCGACGGCACTCGCCTCGGAGTCGCGGGAGGCAGAGCCGATTATTCGTGTGCCACCGTCGCCGAAAGTCGTATCCAGGCTGCCGTTGGCATTGAAGCGCGCAACTCCCATGAACCTATCGCATTGGAAAGGGCTGATGGGGGAGCAGCTAGCGACCACCCAGCCACCACGATCCTGCCGTCAGCCTGGAGTGCAAGGGCGTTCGCCCCACCGGACTCGCCTAGGTCAGCGGTAACGGCGAATTCCACGTTTACTGAGTTAATTTTGACGAGCGCAAAGCCGTTTGCGGAGCGTCCGGCCGCCACAATCATGCCGTCAGGCAGGACGGCCAGGGCGGCGGCTGTCGAGCCGGAACCCAAGATTCTCACCACACCGTCGCCACTGAATGGAGGTGTCGTATCCAAAACGCCGTCAGCAGTAAATCGGGCAAGGGCAAACTGGTCGTCCGCCTTGCCGGCCACCACAATTTTACCGTCAGCCTGTATAGCGACAGCGTTAACGGTTGTGAGGATGGCGTCGCTTACTATCCCGTTGCCGCTGAACGTGTTGTTGTCAAGCGAGCCGTCGGCGTTATACCGCACCAAGGCAGTGCGGTTAGAAGGAAAGGAGCCGGATTGGCCTACGAATCCCGCCACGACGATCTTACCGTCAGGTTGGATGGCCACGGCCGTGGCAAAATCACGCTGAGCGGTAAGGCTGGTGGTCACGCGGCCGTCGCCATCGAAGGAGGTATCCAGGCTGCCGCTGGAGTTATAGCGCGCAAGGGCAAAGTCACCGGCAGAGTCGTTCACGTCCGAACCTCCCACTACGACGATCTTGCCGTCGGCCTGAATGGCTATCGCCGCGCCCGTGTCACTCCCACTGAAGTTGGTAGTGACCTTACCGTCCTGGCTGAAGCTGGTGTCCAGATCACCAGGAGCGGCGTGCAGAACGTCGCCGAGAGCAAAAACACACAACAGGATACCTAATAGCTTTTTCATATATCACTCTCCGTGCAGACATGGTCTGTTATGGTAACTGCCTGGTGAATTTTTCGAAATCACGACCACAGAAGATTGGCTCATCGGCTATGTCACCCTGAGCGCAGCGAAGGGTCTCTCTGAGAGATTCTTCGCGTTGCTCAGAATGACAATACTGGCTGGTCGCATCGTAAAGTGTGCCAATGTCATGTGGTTCGATTTAGACCTCAGTACAGCGCCTCGCCGAAATGGTCGCCTGCCTCGGGTCCGCCTGGCACTCCAGGACTATCCTGAGTCCAGAGCTGGTCGTTGGAAAAAGTCAGACCGTCGAAGGAGACAGAACCATAGATGACGTTGACTGCGCCGGCATCGACAATGGTCCCGACGTTTTCTCTC
>CAVPGP010000003.1:0-711914 GCA_963704025.1 uncultured Actinomycetes bacterium
TGCGGTCGATTCCTGCGTCCGGCATGAATCCACTCCTCTCGTCTGTCGACGCTCAAGCGTCTGCGGCGCGCCCTCGTCTCGGGAGAGACGCTAGGCCCGGGCCGCGGGAGGGTCATCATCCGGTTGGGATGAGTGGCCGGTGGGCGACGACCGCCTTACTTCTTCCAACGACGTCCACGAGGCCGTTGACGAACGCTCTCGCGTGCTCGTCGAAGTCGGGCTGCAGATTCGGCGGCGGCATCTTCAGCCCCATCACGCGTTCCTGAGGCTCGGAGCACGCCTTTCCGATGGCAGCTGCCTACGAGTGGGCCGCGGAGCCGGGTACGGGAGCGAGCCGGGCCGAGACGACGTAGGAGACCACGACGGCGACGATGACGAGCGGCATCAGGGTCAGGCCGTCGGCCTGGAGGAACACGCTCACGATGAGAACGGACGTGAGCGGCAGTCCCAGCATCGCGACCATCATCGCGCCGATGCCCATTGCGGCACCCGCGATCATCGGCAGGCCGGGGAGGTGGGAGAGCGCAATGCCGCCGGCGGCGCCGATGAACATGCTCGGGAAGATGGGGCCGCCGCGGAAGCTGCTCAGCGAGAAGCTGTACGCGAGGCCCTTGCAGAGGACAACCATCAGCAGTGCGCCCACGGTCCATCCGGCGGCGCCTTCGATCAGCGCCGGGAGCTGATCCTGTCCCGAGAAGAGCACCTCGCCCGAGCTTCTACCTGTTACTTCGACGAAGATCAGCACGACAACACCGATCGCGACCCCGACCACGGGTGTCAGCAGCATCATTCGGCGTTCGACGATCGGCTGGAGCAGCAGCGCCAGCCGCTTGATGCAGGCGCCGAGGATCGCCGCGACGACTCCGATCACGATCGCCCACAGAAACTCGGACACACCGGGGCTGCCGGCGGGAGGGATGTCTGGGATCGCGAGCGAGAAGGTGCCGAAGCCGGTCCAGTTGTCGAGCCCGATGAAGATCAGCGCGCCGACACCGGCTGCGAGCAGCCCGGGCGCGAGAACGACTCCGAGCATCGCGCCGCCGATCCCGGCCACCTCCATCATCAGGAACGCGGCTGGTAAAGGCGAGCCGAGGAGTGTGCTGATCGCCGCGAAGCTACCTGCGGCGCCGATCACGACACTGGCCATCTCAGGTGCGTCGCGCATGACCAGGTGGACGGCGAGGACTCCGAGGCCGCTGCCGATCGCGATCAGAGGCGCTTCCGGGCCCAGGACGACCCCGAGGCTGAGGGTGGCGAATGCTGCAATGATGATCCCCGGGAGCTCGATCGGCGGCACGGGTCCGGATGACTTGAATCCCTCCGCCGGCTTGTGACCCGCCGTTCCCGGCAGGTGCCGGATCGTGAGCGCCACCAGCAGGCCGCTCAGCGCGAGCAGCGGAATCGGCCACCAGGAAGGCTGGCTTTCGAAGCCGAGGTCGCCGGGCAAGGTGCCGAACAGGTACTGCTGGACTTCGGCGACCGCTTTGAGAAAGAAGTACGCGGCCGCCGCGACCGGCACACCGATGATCGCGCCGAACACGAGCAGCACGACGTACGAGCGGCTCCGGAGAAGCTCGACCGGACTCGGCGTAGCCCGTGTCGACGGCGCCGTGTGCGCGTCCGGGTGGCCGTCTTGTTCCACGCTGTTCTCGTCCGGCATGATCAGGGACCTATCGAGGCGGTGCAACGGGATCCCGAAGGCTCATGAGCGTACCTCCCCCACGACGAGGGGGGCGACCACCAGCGCCGTTCCGAGAACGACTCCCGCAAGAGTCGTCGGGGGCGAGATTCCCGCGCAGGCGGCGACCCAGAAGGTCGAACGCGCGGCCACGTGGAGGTCATACAGCGGGTTCGTCGCGCGGCGCTGGCCCCACGACGAACAGGCCGCCGGCGACGGCGGCG
Organism: uncultured Actinomycetes bacterium; assembly: GCA_963704025.1. Lineage (GTDB taxonomy): Bacteria > Actinomycetota > Thermoleophilia > Gaiellales > Gaiellaceae > CAVPGP01. The sequence continues at coordinate 1,903 of CAVPGP010000003.1, forward strand.
ACCGCGAGCAGCACGAGCGCAAGCGTCTACTCGCCCGCGACCCGCATGAAGTTGATCGAGATGATCAGGCCGCCGACGAGGACGAGCACGGCGGAGAGAACGCCGCCGAGGTTGTCGACTGGTTCGGTCGCCGCGTTGACGTGACTCGGAACGAAGAAGATCGCCATCGGCAGCGCGACCAGCGGCAGCGTGACCAGGAAACACCGAGCCCCAGCTGAAATGCGCGGGCAGGGCACCGGAGATGAGCGGTCAGAGTTCGCGACGCCGCCGCCCAGGGCAGACCACAACGCGATCGAAGACGCTAGGCCGGGGCAGCGTACGGATCATCATCCGGTTGGGATGAGCGGCGCGCGTCCGTGGCAAGAGAGGTCTCCTACTCGGCTCCGATGACCGGATGACGCATCCAGACGTTCGGCTCGACGTAGACGCCGCGGCCGCCGGCGAATTCCACTGGCACGAGGGCGCCCGGCACGGCATACTCGCCGTCGCCCGGGAAGGGCATCCCGGCCCACGTCTCCCACTCCTCCTGCGTGCCCTCGATCCGCATCGAGGCCGGGCAGACGTCGAGCAGCTCGGCGCCGAGGCGGACGTGGACGCGGATCCACGGGTCGAACGGCAAGCCGTCCTCGCGCGTCCATCGAACGTAGCGCTCGAGCGGGATCAGCGGGTAGCGGTCCTTCCAGGTCGGTCGGACGGGGGCGATCAGGGATCGGAAGCCGGCGCGGCCGGCGAGGTCCCGCATCGCCTCGATCAACAGCCGCGAGAGGCCCTCGTCCCGGCGTCCCCGGTCGACGACCGCCACCAGCGCCGAGAGCACGTCAGGCTCCGGGCGGGGGCCGTCGCCGAACCAGGCCTCGAGCATGTCGTCGATGCCGCCCGGCAGCCCTTCGGCTTCGCGTGCAGGCATCGTCCGGGCGTGTCCGACGACGACGTCGCGCGCGTCGTCCCACAGGACGAGCTGCAGCTCCGGCAGCTGCTCGCGCAGCTTCCCCCAGTGCCGGACCGCCACCTCGCCGTGGCCCATGAACTCCGCGAAGGTGTCCTCGACCTCGCCGGTCCGCAACGCGAGGTCGGGCCGCTCCGCGTACGTGAACACGCGCACGGCGGCCACTCTATTGGGCGCGCGCGCTATTCGGGGTCGCGCGCCCGCCTCGGTCACGCTCTGTCGCGCTCGCTGTCGAGGATCGCCATCTGCTCGGTCTGGTAGCGCTCGCCGGCTACCGCGTCGGCCGGGATTGCCTCCTCGATCTTCGCCAGGTCGTCGGCCGTGAGCTCCAGCTCGAGCGCGGTCACCGCCTCGGCGAGCCGGTCGCGCGTGCGCGCGCCGACGAGCGGGACGATGTCGTCGCCGCGGGAGAGCGCCCAGCCGATCGCGAGCTGCGCCACCGTTGCACCCTTCGTGCGGGCGAGCGCGCGAAGCGCGTCGACGAGAGCGAGGTTGCGCTCGAGATTGTCGCCGGTGAACCGGGGAGCGGAGGCACGGAAGTCCTGCGCCGGCAGCGCCTTCGCGCGGTCGTTCGACCAGTGCCCGCTGAGGAGCCCGCGCGAGAGGACGCCGTAGGCGGTGAGGCCGATCCCGAGCTCGCGGCACGTGGGCAGGATCTCGGCCTCGATCCCGCGCGAGAGGAGCGAGTACTCGATCTGCAGGTCGGAGATCGGATGCACGGCCTGCGCCCGGCGGACGGTCTCGGCGCCGACCTCGGAGAGGCCGACGTAGCGGACGTAACCGGCGTCCACCATCTCTGCAATCGCGCCCACCGTCTCCTCGATCGGCAGGTCGGGGAAGACTCTGCCGGGCCGGTAGATGTCGACGTAGTCGGTGCCGAGCCGGCGGAGCGTGTAGGCGACGAAGTTCTTCACTGCCGCAGGACGCAGGTCGTTGCCGACGATCCGCCCGTCGGGTGCACGCATGAGCCCGAACTTGACGCTCAGCACGACCTGCTCGCGGCTGCGGTCGCGCAGTGCCTCGCGCAGCAGCAGCTCGTTGTGGCCCATGCCGTAGTAGTCGCCGGTGTCGAGCAGCGTGATCCCGGCGTCGAGCGCGGCCCGGATGGTGGCGACGCTCTCGGCCTCGTCGGCGGGGCCGTAGAAGTCCGACATCCCCATGCAGCCGAGGCCGAGAGCGGAGACCTGCGGGCCGGCGGCGCCGAGTGAACGTGTGGTCATGGGGTCCCTCCTCATCGTGGGCGAATCCGCCTCGGAGCCGCGAACGGAGAAGGGCCCGTCTTCACGGGCCCTTCTCTAGACCTTCGTTGAGTCGGTGTCGCTTTCGTCTACCTCGTCGAGAAGGTGTTCGGTGGGTTCTTCCTGCGACCTTCCCGGTGAGGCTTCGTCCTACTTGCGATCCGGACTCAGCGCACCTCCGATACTCCTCCGGCACGCAGGTCGTGGCATCAGGGATTTCGCTGATTCGCTCGCGCTGCCCAAACCGCGTCTCCCAGCTCACCAGGGCCCGTAGCTGCCGCTGTTGGCCTCCCGCAGCGCGCCGACGTAGCCCGCTCGCTCGTAGACCGCCTCGTCGGTGCCGGGCGGCACCGCGAGCAGGCCGCGCAGCTCGTCGACGGCTGCGAATCCCTTGCGCTCCATCCAGTCGGACAGGCCGTCGAGCAGCACGGTTGCGTGCTCCGGGCCGTGGCGCAGCAGCGCCGAGGCCGTCATCACGACGTCGGCGCCGGCGAGGAGGTACTTGGCCACGTCGTCCGAGGTCTCGACGCCGGTGGTCGCGGCGAGCGAGGCGCGCACCCGTCCGTGCAGGAGCGCGATCCAGGTGCGCGGCAGCCGGGCCTCGGCCGGGTTCGAGAGGCCGACCTGGCGCACGACGGCGAGCGTGTCGGGATCGATGTCGGGCTGCAGGAACCGGTTGAAGAGCACCAGCGCGTCCGCGCCCGCCTCGTCCAGCCGCAACGCGATCTCGCCGGTCGAGCTGAAGTACGGGCTCAGCTTGACCGCCACCGGCACGCTGACCGCGTCCTTCACCCGGGTCAGGATGTCGACGTGGCGCTGCTCGACATCGCGGCCCGAGATGCGGGGATCGCCGGGGAGGTAGTAGATGTTCAGCTCGATCGCGGCAGCGCCGGCATCCTCCATCGTCCGGGCATAGTCGGTCCAGCCGCTGGGCGTAGACGCCGTTGAGGCTGCCGATCACCGGGATCTCGACGGCGGCCGCGGCCCGCTCGAGGAGGCTCAGGTAGCGGCGCGGGCCGGCCTCGTCCTCGGCGGCGGCCGGAAAGTAGGAGAGCGACTCGGCGAAGCTCTCGGTTCCCGCATCGACGAGCCGCGCGTTCTCCGCCGCCTCCCGTCGGAGCTGCTCTTCGAAGAGCGAGTAGAGGACGATCGCACCGACACCTGCATCGGCGAGCCGCCGCACGCCGTCCACGGTCTGGGAGAGCGGGGACGCCGACGCGACGAGCGGGTTGCGCAGCGCCAGGCCGAGATAGCGGGTCGAGAGGTCCATCAGCCCTTCCGCGCGTCACCCGCGAAGTGCTGCGGGCCGCGGGTCGCCATCTCCTCGTACACGTCCCAGCGCTGATCGACCGCCTGCTCGGCCAGCCCGTGCAGCCGCTCGGCTTCGGCCGGGTCGGTGTTCGCCAGCGTGCGATAGCGCAGCTCCCGGTTCGTGTAGTCGGCGAGGGGGATGCGCGGCCGCGGCGAGTCGAGCAGGAACGGATTGCCGCCGGCCTCACGGACCACCGGGTCGTAGCGGATCAACGGCCAGTAGCCGCTGGCGACGGCGCGGTATTGCTGGTCGAGCCCCTTCGTCATCTCGATGCCGTGCGCGATGCAGTGGCTGTACGCGAGCACCAGCGAGGGGCCGTCGTAGGCTTCCGCCTCGCGAAAGGCGGTCAGCGTCTGCTGCGGATCGGCACCCATGGCCACCCGGGCGACGTAGACGCTCCCGTACGCGATCGCCTGCAGCGCGAGGTCCTTCTTGGGCACGGTCTTGCCCGCCGCTGCGAACTTGGCGACGGCACCGAGCGGTGTCGCCTTGGACATCTGGCCGCCGGTGTTCGAGTAGACCTCGGTGTCGAGCACCAGCACGTTCACGTTGCGCCCGCTGGCGAGGACGTGGTCGAGCCCGCCGGAGCCGATGTCGTAGGCCCAGCCGTCGCCGCCGACGATCCAGACGCTGCGCCGGACCAGGTGGTCGACCACACTCTGCAGGTCGGCGACGGCGGGCCCGTCGAGCGCGTCGAGCCGCCGCTTCAGCTCGGCCACGCGCACGCGCTGCGCGCGCAGCTCCGACTCCCTCAGTTGCGGCGCCTCCAGAATCTCGTCCGTCAGCTCTCCGCCAACGGCTGCGCGCAGCTCGGCAAGGCGCCGGCGGGCCAGCTCGTTGTGCCGGTCGGCGGCGAGCCGAAAGCCGAGCCCGAACTCGGCGTTGTCCTCGAAGAGGGAGTTCGACCAGGCCGGGCCGCGCCCCTCGGCATCGGTCGTCCACGGCGTCGTCGGCAGGTTGCCGCCGTAGATCGACGAGCAGCCGGTCGCGTTGGCGACCATCAGCCGATCGCCGAAGAGCTGCGAGAGGAGCTTCACGTACGGCGTCTCGCCGCATCCCGTGCAGGCGCCGGAGAACTCGAACAGCGGCTCCAGGAACTGGGTGCCGCGCACGGTGCCGAAGTCGACGCGCGACCGGTCGTTCGCGGGCAGCCCCTCGAAGAACTCGATGTTGTCCCGCTCGGCGGCGACCAGCGGCTCGCGCGGTGCGAGGTTGATGGCCTTGCGGACCGGGTCGCCCGGCGCCGTGACCGGGCAGGCTTCGACGCACAGCTGGCACCCTGTGCAGTCCTCGACGTAGACCTGCAGCGTGTAGCGGGTGTCGGGCAGGCCGACGGCCTGCAGCGGAGCCGACCGGAATCCATCCGGGGCACCGTCCAGCTGCGACTCGTCGTAGTGCCGGGAGCGGATCACGCTGTGCGGGCAGACGAAGCTGCAGTTGCCACACTGGATGCACAGGTCGGCGTCCCAGACGGCGACCAGCTCGGAGATGTTGCGCTTCTCGTAGGCCGCAGTGCCGCTCGGATACGTTCCGTCTACCGGCAGCACGCTGACGGGCAGGTCGTCGCCGCGGCCGGCCAGCATCGCCGCGGTGACCGTGCGGACGAACTCGGGCGCGTGCGCGGGCACGACCGGTGGCAGCTCGCGGGTGGCGGTCACCCGCTCCGGTACGTCGACCTTGTGCAGCCCGTCCAGTGCGCGGTCGACCGCCGCCTGGTTGCGCTCGACCACGTCGGCACCGCGGCGGCCGTAGGTCTTCGCGACCGCCGTCTTGATTCGCTCGATCGCCTGCTCGGGCGGCAGCACGCCGGAGACGGCGAAGAAGCAGGTCTGGAGGACGATGTTGGTCCGTCCGGCGAGGCCGACCTCGCGGGCGATCCGCCCGGCGTCCACCACGTACAGGTCGATGTGCTTGTCGAGGATCTGCTCCTGGACCGGGCGGGGCAGTGCATCCCACACCTCGTCCGGCGGGTGCGGGCAGTTCAGCAGCAGGGTCGCGCCGTCCGCGGCGCGGCCGAGCACGTCGGCCCTCTCGAGCAGCCCGAACTGGTGGCAGCCGACGAAGCTCGCCTGCTGGACCAGGTAGGGCGCCCGGATCGGCCGTGGCCCGAAGCGCAGGTGCGACACCGTCTGCGAGCCGGACTTCTTCGAGTCGTAGACGAAGTAGCCCTGCGCGTGCACGCCCTCCTCGGCCCCGAGGATCTTGATCGTGTTCTTGTTCGCTCCGACCGTCCCGTCCGAGCCCAGACCGAAGAAGATCGCTCGCACCGTCTCGGGCGGCTCGATGTCGAGCGCCGCGTCGTAGGGCAGGCTCGTCCCGGAGACGTCGTCTCTGATGCCGACCGTGAACCGGCGTCGCGGCCGCTCGCGGGCAAGCTCGGCGAAGACGCCGGCGACCATGCCGGGCGTGAACTCCTTCGAAGACAGGCCGTAGCGGCCGCCGACGATCCGCGGCATCACCTCGCGCTCGCCGTCGGCGAACGACTCCGTCAGCGCCGTGACGGTGTCGAGGAAGAGCGGCTCGCCGAGCGAACCAGGCTCCTTCGTCCGGTCGAGCACGGCGATCCGGCGCGCGGTCGCCGGCAGCGCCTCGAGCAGCGCCTGCGCGGGAAACGGCCGGTACAGCCGCACCTGGACCACGCCGACCTGCTCGCCCTGCGCGTTGAGCGCGGCCACGGTCTCCTGGACCGTCTCCCCGCCCGAGCCCATCAGCACGACCACCTGCTCGGCCTCCGGATGCCCGTAGTAGTCGACGATCCCGTACCGGCGGCCCGTGCGCTCGGCGAGCCGCGCCATCGCGTCCTCGACCGCATCCGGTACGCGGGCATAGAACGGGTTGACCGTCTCGCGCGCCTGGAAGTAGACGTCCGGGTTCTGCGCGGTTCCCCGGATGAACGGCCGCTCCGGCGAGAGCGCCCGGTCCCGATGAGCCCGCACGAGCTCCTCGGGCACGAGCGCGCGCAGGTCGTCGTCGGAGAGCGTCTCGATCGTGTTCAGCTCGTGCGAGGTGCGGAACCCGTCGAAGAAGTGCACGAACGGCACCCGTGTCTCCAGCGTTGCGGCCTGCGCAACGAGCGCCAGGTCGTGGGCCTCCTGGACCGATCCCGAGGCGAGCAGCGCGAAGCCGGTCTGGCGGACCGCCATCACGTCGGAGTGGTCGCCGAAGATCGAGAGCCCCTGCGCCGCGAGCGACCGGGCGGCCACGTGCAGCACGGCCGGAGTCAGCTCACCCGCGATCCGGTACATGTTCGGGATCATCAGCAGCAGGCCCTGCGACGCGGTGAACGTGGTCGCCAGCGCACCGCTCTGCAGCGCACCGTGCAGGGCGCCGGCCGCTCCGCCCTCGCTCTGCATCTCGACCACCGCGGGCACGGTCCCCCAGACGTTCGGCCGCGCCTGGCTCGCCCACTCGTCGGCCAGCTCGGCCATCGGCGACGACGGCGTGATCGGGTAGATGCAGCAGACCTCGTTCAGCCGGTACGCGACGGAGGCGGCGGCCTCGTTGCCGTCGAGCGTGGCGCGCATCTCAGCCGGGCTCCGCGACCATCTCGATGGCGTGCACCGGGCACTGCTCGAAGCACGCCCCGCAGCCGGTGCAGCGGTCGTAGTCGAACCTGTAGCGGTGCCCTTCGCCCAGCTTGATCACGGCGTCCTCGGGGCACGCGCCCAGGCAGCCGTCGCATTCGAAGCAGTTGCCGCAGGACAGACAGCGGCCCGCCTCGTAGACGGCCTGCTCCGCGGAGAGGCCGCCCACCACCTCGTCGAAGTCCGCCACGCGCTCCTCGGGCGCGAGCTCGGGCTGCTCCCGGCGTGCGGCGTCGCCGAAGTACCAGAGATGGAGCTTGTCGAAGCTCGCCAGCTCGTGCTTCGGGGGGCTCACGGCCGAAGCGCTTCGCAGCCAGGCGTCGATGTGCCGGGCTGCCTTCTTGCCGTGGCCGACGCCGACGGTCGCGGTCCGCTCGCTCGGCACCATGTCGCCGCCTGCGAACAGGCCGGGGGAACCTGTCTGGAACGACGTCGACACCTGCACGGTCCCGTCGCGCTCGAACTCCACCCCGGGGACTCCGCGGAGGAACGCGGTGTCGGTCTCCTGGCCGAGCGCCAGGATGACGGTGTCGGCGGCGAGGGTCTCGAACCGGCCGGTCGGCTGCGGGTAGCCGGACTCGTCGAGCTCCATCAGCTCGACCTGCAGCTCCGGGCCGTCGAAGGCCGTGATCGTCCGCAGCCAGTTGATCCGCACCCCCTCCCGCTCGGCGTCCTCGGCCTCCTCGAGGTGGGCCGGCATCTGCTCGCGCGTGCGCCGGTAGACGATCAGCGCCTCGTCGGCACCGAGCCGCCGGGCGACCCGGGCGGCGTCCATCGCCGTGTTGCCGCCGCCGTAGACCGCCACGCGGCGACCGACTACCGGCCGCTCGCCGGAGGCGACGCTGCGCAGGAACGACAGCGCGTCCACGATCCGTCCGGCATCCCGGGCCGGGATGTCGACCCGCTTCGAGAGGTGAGCGCCCACGGCGACGAAGACCGCGTCGAAGCCCCCCTCCTGCCGTTCGGCGACGAGGTCCTCCACCCGGTGCCCGCAGGTCATCCGAACACCCAGCGCCGCGATCTTCTCGACCTCGCCGTCGAGCACGTCGCGCGGCAGCCGGTACGCCGGAATGCCGTAGCGCATCATCCCGCCCGGCTCGCCGCCCGCGTCCCGGATCTCGACCTCGTGGCCGAGCCGGGCCAGGTGGTAGGCGGCAGACAGCCCGCTCGGCCCGGCGCCGATCACGAGCACCCGCTTGCCGCTGCGAACGGGTGGAGGGTCGAAGAGCCACTCCTGCTCCAGCGCCAGGTCGCCCAGGAACCGCTCGACGGAATGGATCGAGACTGCGCTGTCGAGGCTGGCGCGGTTGCAGACGCTCTCGCACGGGTGGTAGCAGATCCGCCCGTGGATCGCGGGGAGCGGATTGTCCGCGACGAGCTGACGCCACGCGTCCTCGTGCCGGCCTGCCTGGGTATGCGCCAGCCAGGCCTGGATGTTCTCGCCGGCCGGGCAGCCGGCGTTGCAGGGCGGCAGCAGGTCGACGTAGATCGGGCGGCGCTCTCGAACGTGGCCGCTATGGGTGCGCCCGTGGAGCAGGTCCGGCAGCGGCGTCAAGTCGCGCAGCGGGTCACTCATCCCTGCCACCTGCAACCCATGGCTCCACACTAACTCGCGCGCGCGGCGATCGCGCGGTGCGGCAGGCGGCTACGGGCTCAGACGGAACGGCGGGTACTCGTCGGTGACGAGGATGAAGGCATAGGCGATGACGCGATTGCCCCAGCGCAGCACCCCGAGCACGAAGTCGAAGAGCCCGCGGGGGTAGCGGCCGGTGAAGAGGATCGCGAACCAGGCGACGATCACTGCCACCACCGCCGCGATCCAGAGGAAGAAGAGCACGATGTAGTGGGGGATCGCCAGCAGCCACTTGACGAGAGGAAGCCAGCGGTTCAGCCCTTCCTTCGCGTCCGGATAGGGGAAGTCGAGCGCGACCTCCTGGTGCTCGTCGGTGGACGGGTAGCGGTCGCTCATCAACGCGAGATAGGCGCCGATCCTGTTGAAGAACCTGAGCAGCTCGAGGTTCCAGTCGAACCACCAGCGTGGGTACTTCTGCCGGAAGACGATCATCAGGAGCGGCGCGAGAAAGAGCAGTGCTCCCGTTCCCCCGGCGACCCCCCAGCCGTGCTGACCCGACGCCGCGCTGCCCTCGTGGCCGCCGAGTGCGGCCGCGACGATCAGGATCGGGATCGCGACGATCACCCTGAACGCGGTGGTCAGCCGGTCGAGCTGCCGATCCGGGTACTCGATGGAGAGCTGCAGCGGGTAACGCGCCTCGTCTGGCGGCTGGTTGCTCGACTCCATGGCGGCCGAACCTCCTTCGCTCGAGGACCGCGGCCCGGAGCGACGCCGCGCATCCAGCCCGGAACCTACTGCTCCATCCAGCCGCGGCCAAATCGCCCGGCCTAGGCACAGCGGCTCGCACGACTGAGGCCGGTGACCGGAGGCGGGGCCGCAGCCGCCTCCGGTCGCCTTCCTGCGGTCAGGCCTGGATCAGGATGTTGTTGCCCGGACCGCCGTCCAGGGCGTCCTGACCGGGGCCGCCGATCAGCAGGTCGTCGCCGGCGTCTCCGAAGAGGGCGTCGTCGCCGGCGCCGCCGACGAGGATGTCGTTGCCGTTGCCTCCCTCGGCCTGCAGCTTCACTGCCGAGGCGGCGAGTCCGAACGCCTGGACGACGTCGTTGCCGTCGAGCGCGTCGATGTCGAGCGTGTCGTTTGCGGGCGCGGCATGCGTGACGTTCACCGTTGTCGCGAGGCCGGTCACGCCGGCCGTGCCGTTTCTGCCGGCAGCTGTGATCACGTCGCGGCCGTCCGTGCCGTTGACGACGATCCGGTCGGCGTCCGTGTCGGCGGCGGTGCCGCCGAGGGTGGCGGCGAGGTCGACGTTCAGCTTGCTGACGCCGGTTCCGGTCAGGTCGTTGAGGGTGACCTGGTCGGCGCCGCCGAGGGCGTTGACGTCGACCTGCTCGACGCCGTGGGTGTCCATGGTGATGTTGCCGACGTCGCGGAAGAACCGGAGCCGGTTTCCGTTCGCGGACAGGTCGAACCGCTCGGGGCCGTTGGCGCCGTTGAAGCGCATCGTGTCGGCGCCGTCCTGGCCTTCGACGGTGTCGCTGCCGTCGCCGGGATCCCAGACGAAGGTGTCGTCGCCGGCGCCCATCAGCGCCAGGTCGTTGCCCTTGTTCCCGTCGATCGAGTCGTTCCCGTCGCCGCCGAGCAGCGTCTCGACGCCCTGACCGCCGGCGATGTTGTCGTCGCCGGCGCCGCCGTCGAGAGCCAGGACGATCGCCTGGGCCGCGAGGTCGGCTGCCGAGATCCTGTCGTCGCCGCCGAGGCCGTTGACGGCGAGCTCGTCGCGTCGCCTCCTGGTGCCGAATCGCCACCTGCACGGGCAGGCCGGAGACGGTGACACCGGACGCGTCTCCGCTGACGTTGATCGCGTCGGGGCCGTCCGTGCCGTTGACGACGATCCGGTCGGTCGGCCGTCGCCGGCGGTGCCGCCGAGGGTGGCGGCGAGGTCGACGTTCACGCTTGCTGACGCCGGTTCCGGTCAGGTCGTTGACGGTGACCTGGTCGGCGCCGCCGAGGGCGTTGACGTCGACCTGCTCGACGCCGTCGGTGTCCATGGTGATGTTGCCGACGTCGCGGAAGAACCGGAGCCGGTTTCCGTTCGCCGACAGGTCGAACCGCTCGGCGGCCGTTGGCGCCGTTGAAGCGCATCGTGTCGGCGCCGTCCTGGCCTTCGACGGTGTCGCTGCCGTCGCCGGGATCCCAGACGAAGGTGTCGTCGCCGGCGCCCATCAGCGCCAGGTCGTTGCCCTTGTTCCCGTCGATCGAGTCGTTCCCGTCGCCGCCGAGCAGCTTCTCCGCCCCGGAGCCTCCGGCGAGGTTGTCGTCTCCTCGGCCGCCGTCGATCGTCGTCGGGATGCTGTCGGTGAAGACCCCGTTGGCCTCGTCGATGCGCACGAGGTCGTCGCCGCCGCGGGCATCGACTGCGATCTTCGCGACGTCCTTGCGTTCGAAGGCGAAGTCGGCCGAGCCGTCGTCGCCGACGTCGACCTGCAGGATGCCGGGGTTGCCGGCCTGCAGGCGAAGCACGATCTTGTCGCTCGCCCTGGTGCCCGTCGATCGCCAGCAGGCCGTGCCTGAGCTTCGGCTGCTTGAACGTGGCCTCGTTGGGCGGACTCGAGTGCCTGTCGGCGTAGCCCGGGGCCGCGCTCCCCTGGCCGGCGGCGACGCCGGCGACGGCGGCGGCGACGGCCGCTCCGGCGACCGCCAGCCGCGCAGGCCTCGCCCGTCTCACAGTGCGCGACTCCTTGTGATGAAAGAGGTTCTTCATGGTCTTCCTTTCGGAGTGGTTGACCTCTCGGGTGCTCGAGACACCGGCTGACCGGCGCCTATTCCCGCGAGCGCTACGCGGCACGTGGGAGCGACTCACCGGCGCGGGAGACGGGGAGCGCGAAGCGGTCGCGCGCCCGCAAGACGAGCTCGTCGGCGAGCGGGGTCGAGCGCTCGGGCTGCGCCGCTATCACGATCTCGTCCGCGGGGAACGTCGGTAGTGCGTCCGCGATCGCCTGCAGCGGATCCGCGTCGCCGACGCGACCCTCTGCGTGGACTCCTCGTCGTTCCAGAAGATCGACCCACGCGGCGGCACGTTCCTCCGCCCGCCGGCGAGCGGCGTCGTCGTCCGACAGCCAGTGTCGCAGCCAGGTGTTCAGCGCCGGTGCCACGACGAGGACGTCGGCCTCCGGCACCTCCGCGGGAATGACAGCGTCGAGGGCGACGATGAGCAGGTTCCTCTGGCCGCCTCCGACGGGATGACGTTGGTTGAGCCGCGTCGCAGTCATGCTCGGTTCTCCTGTTCGAAGTGGTTGACTCCCTCGAGCCCTAGAGACACCGGCGACGCGCATCCATTCCCGTCGCCAATTCGGTCGGGAATAACGCTCGCCCGAAGAGGGTCCTGCAAGGTGTGAGGTCTTCGTCGCACTCCTCCGGCGGGTTCGTCTCGCGCACACGCAGGCTCAGCTTGACGTGCGCTCGGAGCTACCGTTCGTGTCGCCATGCCGATGAGACGTCGTCGAGAGGACGAAGCCGGCGGTCAGGAGATCGCCGAGCTGGCGGCGCTCGCGGACGGGTCGCTCGCGCCGGAGCGCCGTGCCGCGCTCGAGGCGCGAGTCGCGGCGTCCTCGGAGCTCGCCGACCGGCTCGCCGAGCAGCAGCGGGCGGTCGCGCTCGCGCGGAGCGCCGCGGACGAGGTCGAGGCGCCGGCGGCCCTGCGAGCGCGCATCGAGGCGCAGCGACGTGCGCGCCGCGTGCCGACGGCCGCGCCGCCTCGTCCTGATCGGCGCGGCTGCGGCCGCGACCGCTGTGCTGGCCGTCGCCGTCGGGCTGACCGTCTTCGGTTCGGGCACCTCCGGCGAGCAGCTTCCACGCCGCCCTCGCACCGACCGCCCTCGCGCCCGGCGCCCAGGGGCGAGGCGACGCTCACGAAGACATCCTCGGGCTGGCGGATCGAGCTCGACGCCACCGGACTTCCCCGCCTCGAGGGCGGGCGCTTCTACGAGGCGTGGCTGCGCAACCGCGCCGGCGTGCTCGTGCCGATCGGGACGTTCAACGAGGGCCGGAAGGTCACGCTCTGGGCGGGCGTGTCGCCGAAGGACTTCCCGACGCTGACCGTCACGCGGGAGCAGGCCGACGGCGATCAGGCCTCGTCGGGCGAGAAGGTGCTCGTCGGGACGGTCGACACCGGCGGCTGAGCGTCGAGGCTCGCACGCCGGCGCCTTCGATCCGGCGCACGACCTGCTGGCGGGCGCGGTAGAGGCGGCTCATCACCGTCCCCTCGCGGATCCGCAGGGCGCGTGCCGCCTCCTTGTAGGAGAGGCCGGTGATGTCGACGGCGACGAGGACGTCGCGGAAGTCGTCCGGGAGCGCGGCGACCGCGGCGTAGAGCTCGCCGGCCTCGAGCGCGGCCTGCGGCTCGCGCGCTCGCGGGTCGGCGACGAGGTCGAGCTGGTCGGGCAGCGGGCCGGGACGCAGCCGGCGGCTCTCGGTCCGCTTCTGGTTCAGGAAGGTGTTGCGCAGCGCGCGCAGCAGGTAGCCGAGGTCGTCCTCGTTGCGGAGCAGGCGCGGGCGGGCGAGCACGCGCGCGTAGGTCTCCTGGACGAGGTCCTCGGCGTCCTCGCGGGAGCCGCAGAGCGCCCAGGCGGCCCGGTAGAGCCGGTCGAGGTGGTCTCCGAGCCGGGCGGGGTCGAGCGGGCGCTCCATCGCGTCAAGGCTCACTAGATCATCTCTGCCCCGCCTTACGCGGAGCTCTAGCATCGGACTCGGTGCTTGCCTTGACGACGACGTCTGCCTTCCCCTACGTGGCGTTGACGGAGGTCGCGGACCCCGCACCGCTGCCGGATCAGGCGCTGGTGCGGGTGCGAGCGTTCTCGCTCAATCGCGGTGAGGTCGCCCGCCTCCCGGACCTGCCAGAGGGGTCCGTCACGGGCTGGGATGCGGCGGGGGTCGTCGAGCGCGCCGCCCCCGACGGCACGGGGCCCCCGGCGGGCACGCGCGTGGTCGGGCTCGTCGACGCCGGCGCATGGGGGCAGCTCGCGGCGATCCCGACTACACGCCTGGCGGCGATCCCCGGCGAGGTCTCGGACGCCCAGGCCGCCACGCTGCCCACCGCCGGGATGACGGCGCTGCGGTCGCTCGAGGTCGCCGGCCTCGTCCTCGGGAAGCGCGTGCTGATCACCGGCGCAAGCGGAGGCGTCGGGCGAATGGCGATCCAGCTAGCCCGGGAGAGCGGGGCGCACGTCACCGCGCTCGTCCGCGACGCCGCGGCATCGCGAGAGCTCCTTCACCGTCTCGGCGCCGTCGAGGTCGTCGAGAGCATCAGCGGCGAGTTCGACCTGATCGTCGACGGAGTCGGGGGCGCGACCTTCGGCCTCGCCATCGAGCACGTCGCGGCGCGCGGGGTCGTCGTCAACATCGCGACCCAGAGCGACGACGAGACCGTCACCTTCCGCGCAGCCCGGTTCGACCGGGCAAAGGGGGCGAGGATCTACACGCTGAACCTTCCCGACGAGCTGGCCGCCCACGCCAGCGCGGCCGGCGACCTCACACGCCTCTGCACGCTCATGGCCGACGGGCGACTGGACGCCCAGATCGAGCTCGAGGGGTCCTGGCGCGAGCCTGCTCCGGCGCTCGACGCGCTACTGGAGCGCCGCATCGGCGGCAAGGCCGTGCTCCACGTCGACTGAGCCCCGCGAGTCGGGATCAGCGCGTAGATTCTCCGCCTTGGCGCCGCCTTCAATGCCGGCGGGGCCCGATCAGTCGACCGGATCGGCTCTCAGGATGAGCTGCCTCCCGTCCGCGAGACGCGCGCGAACGGCCACCTGGCCGAAGGCGTTGACCGAGACCGGGTTCGCAGCGAGGTCCGTCACGGTCGAGCCGAATACGCAGTCTCCGATCGCCAGGATCCTGTCGGCCTCCGGATCCGGGCCGGCGAAGAGACCGAGGCTCCCGCCCCGCGGCGTGGCGATGCGCACCACGGCACCGGCGCCGCCGATGAGGGCGCCGCGGAAAGCCTCGAACGCGCCCTCCGTGTCGACGATCGTGACGCCGGCATCGTCCACGGTGACGATCGCAGCGCCGCGGCCGCGGAGCACGGCCGCGAACGCCACGGTCCCCTGGTCGTCGACCGAGGGGAAGAGCGCAAGGGTCTCGAAGAGATCCCCGGTCTCGGCCAGGGTGCGGGTGGATCCGCCGCGGCCGGCGTAGATGCCTTCGACGCCGTCCTCGCGGTCGGCCCGGAACACCACCGTGCCGCCGCTGTCGATCACGGGCAGGCCGTGGAACCGACTCCAGCCGCTGTCGGTGTCGGCGACAGTGGCGACGCGGGCGCCATCGCCCACGAAGATGCCGCTGACTCCCGGCGCAGGATCCGCGCGAAAGGCGACCGTGCCGGCCTCGTTCATCGTCGGCCCGAGCGGCCCGATGGACGCGAACCGATCACGAGTGTCCGCGATCGTCTGCAGACGGCCGTATCGGACGAGAAAGACGCCCTCGGCGCCGTCCGGTGTCTCCGCGTAGAAGCTCGTCGCCCCCGTGCCGCTCACGTCGGGATGGCTCGTGACGTCGACCAGGAGGGCGGGTCCGACGACCTCCACGACCGCCTCGCCGTTGCCGGTGAAGACCCCGCTCCCGCCGGCCCGCAGCGCCGCCTGGAACGCCACCGTGCCGGCGTCGTTCACGGAGGGCACGTACGGTGCGAAGTCGCTGAAGCGCTCGCCCGTGGAGGCGATCACCGTCCAGGCGAGTGGGAGCTTCAGAGGCACGTGGCTGCGCGCGAGGATACCTCGGTCGGCGCGTCCCTCACTAGACTCGCTCGATGCTGTTTTCGCTGCAGGCGCACGAGGAACTCGCCGACGAGCCGTGGACCGCCGAGAGGGCGCGGGCGGCGATCGCCTCGATCGTCGCGGACGCGGAGAGCACATTCGACGACGGCTGGCCGACGCATCCGCAGGACGCCGAGAGCGAGAACGACGCGCGTGTGCGGTTCCGGACCGTGTATCTCGGAGGAGCGGGGGTCGTGGATGCGCTCCACCGCCTGGCGCGGCGCGGATTCGTCGAGCTGCGGCGCGACTACGTCCCGTATCTGGAGCGTTCGCTCGAAGCCCCATCGGATTTTCCCGACCAGGACGGCGAGCGCAGCCTGTGGATGGGCGAGACGGGCATCCGGCTGGTGTTGCAGAGGCTCACACCCTCGCAGGCGAATCTCGAGCGGCTCTCGGAGCTGATCGCGGCGAACGGGCAAGACGAACGCTGCGAGCTGATGTGGGGCAGTCCCGGCACGATTCTCGCCGGTCGCGAGCTCGGGCTCGACGTGACGGCCGAGCAGCGAGTGGTTGCTCGGCCGACGTGATCCGGAAGGCGTGTGGACGCAGCAGCTGTACGGGAAGAGCACGCGCTATCTCGGTCCGGCGCACGGCTTCGCGGGGTGTGTGCTCGCGCTCGGCGACGTCGCCGCGGTCTCGGAGACGCTCCGGCAGTTCGCCGTCGAGGAGGACGGGCTCGTCAACTGGCCGGGCGTGGTGGGGAGGCGGCTCGACGAGAACGGCGACGGCCTGATCCGCGTGCAGTGGTGCCACGGCGCGCCGGGGATCGTCGCGACGCTCGGCCCACGTCCTCGACGAGGAGGTCGCGGTCGCGGGCGGCGAGCTGACGTGGCGCGCCGGGCCGCTGCGAAAGGGCGCGAACCTCTGCCACGGGACGGCAGGGAACGGCTATGCGTTCCTCGCACTGCTCGAGCGCACGGGAGACGAACGGTGGCTCACGCGGGCGCGCGCGTTCGCGATGCACGCTGCACACCAGGTGGAGCAGAGCCGGTCGGACCGCGGGCGCGGCCGCTATACCCTCTGGACGGGCGACCTCGGCACAGCTCTCTACCTTGCCGACTGCATCGACGGTAGAGGGAAGCTACCGCTCCCCTAGAGGCTTGATGTGAAACTGGGGTGCGTGCGGGGATGGGCCAGACCAAGCGGTTCAGCCGGATCGGGCGCAGCGCGTAGTGGTGCTACGGGCAAGCCCGAGCCGGCTGAACCGCGCCGCGTCTGGCACACCAGCCGTGCGTGCCTGAGTTTCACATCAAGCCTCTAGGTGGATCGTCCGCCGCGTGGGCTCACGCGGCGTGCGCAGTCCACGCCTGCCCCGCTGCTTGCAGTGCGTCCCAGGGACTGCCGAGCGGCGGGGTGTACGAGAGGTCGAGGTCGCTGAGCTCATCGACCGTCAGCCCGTGGAAGATCGCGGCCGCGGCCGTATCGATCCGCTTGGCGATCTCGGTCTCGATCTCGCCGACCATCTGCACGCCGAGCAGCCTCCCCGACCGGCGGTCGCCCGTCACGCGGAGGTGGATCCGGCGAGCGCCCGGATAGTAGGCCTTGTGGTCGTACGCCTCGACGCCGACGGTGTGGGGCTCGAACCCTGCTGTGACGGCCTCGTGATCGCGAAGACCTGTCCGGGCGGAGGCGATCTCGAAGACCTTGACGACCTGCGTTCCGAGGCTTCCCGGGAACTCGCGATCTCCGCCGACGGCGTTCTCGCCCGCGACCCGGCCCTGCTTGTGCGCCGTCGAGCCGAGCGGGAGGTACGTCTCGCCGAGCAGCCGGTGCCGGGTCACTGCGCAGTCACCAGCGGCGAGGACGTCCGCCAGGCTCGTCCGCATCCGGGAGTCGACGACGACCGCGCCACGGGCGCCGAGCGCCGCCCCGGCGTCGCGGAGGAGATCCGTATCGGGCCGGACCCCGACGACGACGAGCACGAGGTCGGCCGTGCGTGTGAATCGCTCGCCGTCGGTCGCGAGCGCCTCGACCTGCAGCGCTGATCCGGTGCGGCCGACGCGGGTCACCCTCGCTCCTGTCAGCACCTCCACTCCGCGGTCGCCGAGCCGAGCGCGGATGACTGCGCCGAGCTCGGGATCGACCGTGGGCAGCACCTCAGGCAGCTGCTCGATCTGAGTCACCGCCAGTCCGCGCAGGGTCAAGGCATCCGCCATCTCGAGGCCGATGTAGCCCGCACCGACGATCACTGCCGACGTTGCGCCGCCCCGGTCGAGCTGGCCTGCGAACGCGAACGTGTCGTCCATCGAGCGCAGGAGGTGCAGTCCGTCGTCGGCGTCCAGGTCGGCAAGACCTTCGATCGGCGGCCTGACCGGCATCGCGCCCGTCGCGACCAGCAGCACGTCATAGCTCAGCCATTGCTCGACCCCGTCTTCGGGCGTGACGAGCACGCGCCGCTGCTCCGGCGTCGATGCGTCGCGCGACAGTGTCGAGAAGGAGCCGCATGCCGGTGCTCTCCAGCTCCGGGATGGTCCGGTGCGCGAGCCGGTGCCAGTCGGTCACCTCGCCCGAGAGGTAATACGGGATCCCGCAGACCGAGAAGTTCGGGTATCGATCGGCGACCACGACTGTGACCTCCGAGTCGGGGTCGAGCTCGCGTGCGCGAAGGGCGGCGCTGATGCCGCCGTCGCTTCCACCGATGACGAGCAGCCGGGTCAGCGGAGTCGCCTTGGGTGGCCCGCGTCAGCCGAGGAGCTCGCGGAGCGCCTGCAGCGGCTCCGGCACGACGCGGAAGTAGGCCCAGCTTCCACGTTGCTCCCGCTCGACGAGCCCGGCCTGCAGCAGCACCTTCAGATGGTGGCTGACCGTCGGCTGGCTCAGGCCGAGCGGCTCGGTCAGGTGGCAGACGCACGCCTCGCTCCCGGTCTGCGCCTGGATCAGGCTGAGCAGGCGGAGCCTGGCCGGGTCGGCCAGGACCTTGAGCGCCCCGGCGAGCTGCTCTGCCTGGCCGGGGTCGATCGGCTCTTGCAGCAGCGGGGGGCAGGTGGCCGCGATCGTCGCGATCTGGTGCACGAAAATCCATATTGACAGAGATCGATGAGCTGCGGCAAGATGACGAGGGATAGATCGCTGTCGATATGCGAGGGAGGGATCATGAGCCAGGTTCTCGATCCTGTGACGCAACGGTTCGTCGACCAGGCGGCGCACGCGCTCGTGCGCGAGTTCGCCGGCGTCTTCTCCGAGGAGACGATCGCCCGCTACATCGGCGACTCGCTCGATCTGCTCGGCAGCTCGCGGATCAACATCTACGTGCCCGTGCTTGCGCACCGCTTCGCCCGCGAGCGGCTGAAGGCGCTCGCACAGTACGAGGGCCGGATCGCCAAGCTGCAGCCCGAGGTGCTCTTCGTCTGCGTCCACAATTCCGGCCGCAGCCAGATGGCGGCGGGCCTCGTCAAGCTGCGCTCGGAAGGCCGGATCCACGTCCGCTCCGCAGGCAGCCAGCCGGGCGAGAGGATCAACCCGGCCGTGATCGATGCGATGACCGAGCTCGGCATCGATATGAGCGAGGAGTTCCCGAAGCCGCTCACCGACGAGGTCGTGCAGGCCGCAGACGTCGTGATCACGATGGGCTGCGGCGACGCCTGCCCGATCTACCCGGGCAAGAAATACGAGGACTGGGTCCTCGACGATCCGGCCGCCCAGGACCTCGCGACGGTGCGCCGGATCCGCGACGAGATCGACGCCAAGGTCGAGACGCTGATCGGCCAACTCCTCGGCCCCTAGTGCTCCCGGGACACCTGCGGGCGCTCGTCGCCGAGGCGATCGGCACCTTCGCGCTCGTCTTTGCCGGTGCGGGCGCGGTCATGGTCGACGCGAAGACGCACCAGCTCGGCCACGTCGGCGTCGCGATCACGTTCGGCCTCGTGATCATGGCGATGATCTACGCCGTCGGGCACGTCTCCGGTGCCCACTTCAACGGCGCGGTGACGTTCGCGTTCGCGCTCACGCGCCACTTCCCCTGGCCACGGATGTTCGCCTACTGGGGAGCGCAGTTCCTGGGCGCGCTCACCGCGGCGGCGATCCTCCGCGCTTCGCTCGGCAACATCGCCCACGTCGGCGCGACCTTTCCTTCCGGCTCGCAGGCGCAGTCGTTTCTCTGGG
Source organism: uncultured Actinomycetes bacterium (assembly GCA_963704025.1). GTDB lineage: Bacteria > Actinomycetota > Thermoleophilia > Gaiellales > Gaiellaceae > CAVPGP01. The sequence goes on from CAVPGP010000003.1 coordinate 21,463, forward strand.
AGGCGGTGATGAGCGCCTTCCTGATGTTCGTGATCCTTGCCGTCGCCACCGACACAAGGGCGGTCGGCGAGGCCGCCGCCATCGCGATCGGCGGCACCATCGGGCTCGACGCCATGTTCGGCGGCCCCATCTCCGGCGCCTCCATGAACCCGATGCGCTCCCTCGGACCCGCACTCGTGTCCGGCGACCTGCACGCCCTCTGGATCTACCTCACCGCCCCGATCCTCGGCGCCTCCCTCGGCGGGCTCGCCTACCAGATCGTCCGCGGCGAGCAGCCGGCCGCCTGAAGCGCTTCCGGCCGGGCTCTTCCGGGGGCGACCGCACGACGATACTGTCCTCGCTCGTGCAGGACGCGCGCGCGATCGCACTCGAGCGGCTGCAAGCGGAGCGGTTCGACCTGCTCGTGGTCGGCGGCGGGATCGTGGGCGCCGGCGTCGCCGAGCTCGCGGCCCGGCACGGGCTCGCCGTCGCGCTCGTGGAGCGGAACGACTTCGGGTCCGGGACGTCGAGCGCCTCGTCGAAGCTCGTGCATGGAGGCCTGCGCTATCTGCGGATGGGGCATTTCGGGCTCGTTCGCGAGGCGCTCGGAGAGGTGCAGGCACTGGGCCGAATCGTCGCGCCGCACCTCGTCCGCCCGCTGCGCTTCGTCCTGCCCGTCTACCGCGGCGGCCCGTTCGGACGGATCCCGATCCGTGGCGCACTGTGGTCGTACGCGGGGCTGACCGGCGCCCTCTCCGAGCGCGGCCGGATGATCCGGCCGGCGGCGGCGGCGGAGCTCGTCCCGGCGCTCAGGCTCGACGGGCTGCGTGCGGCCGGCCTCTATCCGGATGCGCAGACGAACGACGCCCGCCTCTGCATCGCGATCCTGCGCGGGGCGGCCGACGCGGGCGCGGTCGTGCTCAACCGCGTCGAGCTCGTCGGCCTGGAGAGCGGGCCCGTGGGCCACGTCCGCGACACGGTCGGCGGGCAGGCGGTCGCGGTCCACGCCCGCGCCGTCGTGAATGCGGCGGGGCCGTGGGTGGACGACGTTCGCCGGCTGGAGGATCCGGGCGCCGGCACGTCGGTGACCCTGAGCAAGGGGGCGCACCTCGTCCTCGAGCGGAGAGCGGAGTGGGGAGCGGCGCTGACGATCCCGGTCGACCGGACTCGGGTCGCCTTCGCGGTGCCGTGGGAGGGCGCACTTCTGCTCGGTACGACAGACACTCCGTTCGAGGGCGACGCGCGCGATGCGCTCCCGACGGACGCGGACGAGCGTCAGATCCGCGAGGAGGTCGGTGTTGCGCTCGACGGCGACACGCTTCGCGCGCCGGTGCGGGCGCGGTTCGCGGGCGTCCGCGTGCTTCCCGTGGGCGCGGGCGATACGGCCCGGGCCGCGCGGGAGACGATGTTCGCGCGCGGGCCGCTCGGAGTGCTCTCCGTCGCGGGTGGGAAGCTGACGACATACCGGCGAATCGCGCTCGCCGTCCTGCACGCGCTCCGGACGGAGCTCGAGCTGCACCGGATCGACCGGCTGCCGCGGCCGCTCCCGGGCGCCACCGACCCGGATGTCGCCGCCGACGCGCTCGCACGCCGACACGCCGAGCTCGACGCCTCGCTTGCAACGCACCTGGCGCGCACCTACGGCGCGCTCGCGACCGAGGTGATGGCCGCAGGCGCTCTGGAGCCGCTCGTGGACGGCGTCGCCGACGTCGAGGCGCAGGTCGTGTACGCACGCGACCGGGAGTGGGCGCTCACGGTCGAAGACGTGCTCCGGCGTCGGACGACGCTTGCCCTCACCGGCCACGACGACAAGGCCCTCCGCACCCGGATCGAGGCGCTGCTGGCTTCGTGACTCGCCGGCCCGCGCGTCCCCGCGCGCTGTGGTGACGGGCCCCGCAGGCGCGGCGCCGGCGGGGCCCGTCCGAGCGTCAGTTGCTCATCGCGGCCATAGCGGCCTTGCCGCGCTCGGCGATCTCCTCCGGCGTCAGGTCCTCGATGTGCGTCGCGATCGACCACTGGTGGCCGAACGGGTCTGCGACCGTGCCGAAGCGGTCGCCCCAGAACTGATCCTCGACCTCCATCGTGATCGTCGCACCCGCGCCAACAGCCTTCGCGACCACGGCGTCGACGTCCTCCACGTACATGAAGACGCTTGCGCTCGTGCCGCCGAGCTCCTTCGGCGGGCGTACGGACGACTGCGGGAACGGGTCCGACAGCATGACCAGCGAGTCGCCGATCTCCAGCTCGGCATGGCCGATCGTGCCGTCCGGGCCGAGCATTCGCGACCGCTCCTTCGCCCCGAACGCCCGCTTGTAGAACTCGATCGCCTCCGTCGCCTTGTCGACGGCGAGATACGGCGTGAGGGTGTGGTAGCCCTCCGGAATTGGCTTCGTCGCCATTGTCCCCTCCGGTTCGTCGTGAACGAAGCTTTCCACCATGGTAGGGCCCGCGACACGTGCCGTGCGTCAGTTCGGGCGGGGCGCACACATCGCTCAGTCGGGAAGCAGCGGCATCGTCAGCCCAGGGTCGCGGCCGAGCAGCACGGCCCGCGTGATCGCCGTCGGCCCGAATCGTTCACGGACGGCGTCGAGTGCCGCGTCGAGCGCTTCGCCGCCGTCGCGCTCGAACGGCAGCGGGAGCTGGACGGCGTCGACGTCTTCGAGGTTGGCGACCGACACCCCGACGAGCGTGAGGCCGCGCTGCTCGATCGTCGGCGCCGCAGCCGCGAGGAGTCCTCTGACGGTGGCGAGGATCGTCTCGGTCGACGCGGTCCCGCGGGACAGCGTCTGCGAGCGGGTCGCCCGCGAGAAGTCGTCGAAGCGCAGCCGGAGCACGACGGTGCGGCCGACCCGCCGGGCGGCCCGCATCCTGCGGGTGACGCGGTCGACCAGGGCGACGACTGCGGTGTCGATCGCCTCCGGTGACTTCCGCGAACGGCCGAGCGCCCGCTGCGCCCCGATCGAGCGCCGGCGGCGGCCGACGCGGACCGGCCGGGGGTCGCGGTTGTGCGCGAGGGCGTGGAGGTGCCGCCCCGACGCCCGGCCGAGCAGGGACACGAGCGTGGACTCTGCGAGCTGCGCGACGTCGCCGACGGTCGTGATTCCCAGCTCGTGGAGCTTGCCGGCGGTCACCGTTCCGACCCCCCAGAGACGCTCGACCGGAAGCGGGTGGAGAAAGGCGAGCTCGGCGCCGGGCGGCACCACCAGCAGACCGTCTGGCTTGGCGACCCCGCTCGCCACCTTGGCGAGAAACTTCGTCCTGGCGATCCCCACGGTGATGGCCAGGCCGACCTCCCGCAGAACGTCGTTCCGGAGGCGGACGGCGATCTCGGTCGGCGTGCCCGCGATCCGTCTCAGCCCGCGAACGTCGAGGAACGCCTCGTCGATCGACAGCCCTTCGACGAGCGGCGTCGTGTCCTCGAACACGCGATAGACGGCCTTGCTCGCCTCCGAGTAGGCCGACATGCGGGGCTCGACCACGATCGCGTGCGGGCAGAGCCGGCGGGCTCGCCCGCCGCTCATCGCCGTGCGGATGCCGTAGGCCTTGGCCTCGTAGCTGGCCGCCAGCACGACCCCCCCGCCGACGATGACGGGCTGCCCGCGCAGACGGGGGTCGTCGCGCTGCTCGACCGACGCATAGAACGCGTCGAGATCGGCGTGCAGGATCTCTGCTTCCTGCGTCAGCCCGGCGCCGTTCGACACGAACATATGTTCGCACTTTCGGTCGGAACGTCCAGACCCTCGCCGGCGCTCTGGAACTCTCCAAGAGCTCCTTCAGTTCGCCTTCTTCTGCTTGACCAGCTGCTCGGCCTTCCCGAGCCGGTTCTGGAGCCAGTCGCGCGCGAAGCGCTGGAAGCGCAGCACGACCTCGAGCTCCTCGTCCGTGTAGCCGTCATAGGCCGGCATGACCTCGTCATAGGAGCTGTAGATCTGTTCCGCGGTCTCCCGGACGATCGGCGTCACCTCGATCACCACGCGCCGACGGTCGCCGGGATCCGGCGTGCGGCGCGCATAGCCGGCGCGCTCGAGGCGGTCGACCACCGTCGTGACGGCCCCCGTCGACATCCGCAGCTCCCGCGCCAGCTCGCCTGCCGTGATGCGGCCCTTCTGGTCGATCACGTCGAGCGCGCGCGCGTCGGTGCGGTTGATCCCGAGGAAGTCCGCCGCCGCCTCGTCGAGCAGGTCCGTCAGCACCTGGTTGACGCGGATCTCGTCGATGATCGCCGCGATCAGCTCGTCTCTTGGAGTCATTTTTCTTGACATCAGAACATCTTGACTGTCAAGATATCCGAAGGTAGAAACATCATAGGAGGCAGAGATGAGTTCTGCAATCGAGGCCAGAGGCCTCGTCAAGACCTATCCCAAGGACGTGCGGGCGCTCGACGGGCTCGACCTCGACGTCGAGGCCGGAACGATCTTCGGGCTGCTGGGCCCGAACGGTGCCGGCAAGTCGACGACGGTGAAGATCCTGACGACGCTGGCCCGGGCCGACGAGGGTACCGCCCGTGTCGCCGGCCACGACGTCGCCCGCGAGCCGGCACTGGTCCGGCAGGCCATCGGCGTCGTGGGCCAGAAGCCCGGCGTCGACCCCGAGGCGACCGGGCGGGAGAACCTGGTGCTGCAGGGCGACCTGTACGGGATGCCGAGGCGCGAGGTGCGGTCCCGGGCCGGCGAGCTGCTCGCCCGGTTCGGCCTGACGGACGCCGAGAAGCGCCTCGTCCGCACGTACTCCGGCGGCATGCAGCGAAGGCTCGACGTCGCCATGGGGCTGATCAACCGCCCGCAGGTGCTGTTCCTCGACGAGCCGACCACCGGCCTCGATCCCGAGGCCCGGGCGGAGATGTGGGTCGGGATCGAGCAGCTCGCGCGGGAGGAGCGGGTGACCGTCCTCCTGACGACGCACTACCTCGAGGAGGCCGACCGGCTCGCGGCGCGGCTCGCCATCGTCGACCGCGGGCGCGTTGTTGCCGCGGGCACGCCGGAGGAGCTGAAGAGCGAGCTGCGCGGCGACGCGCTCGTGGTCGAGCTCGCCGAGGCGAACGTCCGCGCGCTCGAGGCGGTCGCGCCCGTGCGGGGCGTCCGCGAGCCGTCGCTCCAGGGCAGGGTGCTCCGTGCCCGCGCGGACGAGGGCGCCCGCGCCCTGCCGGCCGTGCTCGCCGCGCTCGAGTCCGCCGGGGTCGCGGTCGCGGCTGCGACGCTGGCGCGGCCCTCCCTCGACGACGTCTACCTGCGGCACGCGGGCCGGACCTTCGAGGCCGCGGAGGAGGTGGCGGCATGAGGCTGCTGCTCCGTCACACATCCGCGCTGACCGTCAGGCAGCTCCTCGCGCTCTGGCGCCAGCCCTGGTTCGTCGCCATCACCCTCGTCCAGCCGATGATCTGGCTGCTCCTCTTCGGTGCGCTCTTCAAACGTGTCGTCGACATCCCCGGCTTTCACGGAGGCTCGTACATCGACTTCGTGACCCCGGGCATCGTGATGATGAGCGCGATCGGATCCGCCGGCTGGCACGGCATGGGCTGGATCAACGCCATCGACCGCGGGATCATGGACCGCTTTCTCGTCTCGCCGGTCTCCCGCGTCGCGCTCGTCGCGGCGAGCGTTGCGCAGAGCGTGGTCGTGATCCTGATTCAGACGCTGATCATCATCGGCGTCGCGATCGCACTCGGCGCGAGCCTCTCGGCCCAGGGCGTCGTCGCGCTGCTCGCGCTCGCGGCGTTGCTCGGCGGCGCCATCTGCGCGCTCTCGGACGGGCTCGCGCTCATGACGAGGCAGGAGGAGACCCTGATCGGCGCCGTGCAGTTCGTCGTTCTCCCGGCCACCTTCCTCTCGTCGGCGATGATGGCGATGAACCTCGCGCCCGGCTGGATCTCCGGCACCGCGCGGTTCAACCCGCTCAACTGGGCCGTCGAGGCCTCGCGCTCCGCGGCCTCGGGGGGCGCCGACTGGTCGCTCGTCGGCGTCCGCTTCGGGCTGCTGGGCGTTCTGCTCGCGGTGAGCTTCTGGTTCGCCGGCCGCGCGATCGGGTCCTATCAGCGCTCGGTCTGATCGACGTCGTGTCGGAGACGCGACAATGGCGGCCGTCACGGGAGGGAAGGCGAGGGCTGATGAGGTACCGGTGAGGTGCGGGTCTCGCCGGCGACGATTCACCGATTCGAGGGCAGCAGCTGCGAGTCGTGGTGGGTGCTGAAGCGCGTGTGGACGTGCGTGAACGCGAAGAAGCGGACGGCGGCCCCTTCGGCCGCCGCCGCGACGACCACGGCGAGGTCTCCCGTCTCGGTCTCGAACGTCCGGTCGCTCCGCGTCCGTCTGCCCGTGTAGCTGAACGTCCAGCGATCGCCGGTGCGCCGGGCCGGGAGCCGGATCGACGCGTGCTGCGTCCGCCACGGCGCCGCCGCCCGCCGCACGTGGACGGCGAGGGCGGTGTCCTCCGTGCGCGCGAGCAGCGCAGTGGCGCCGGCGGCGTCGCCGCGGAGCAGGGCGGTGGCGAAGCGTCCGGCCACGTCGCGCTGCACGGCCGAGGGCGGCGCGTTCGTCGCCGTCCCCGAGCCGCATCCGGTGAGCGCGAACGCGACCAGCAGGCACCCGATCAGTCGGCTCGTCAACGCGTTTCCCTTCCTTCTTCTATCGCACGCCGACCGCACCGGACAAGACGTCGGAACCGACGGCATGGGTGAGGTGTAATGGATTCACGTCCACCTTCGAGGGAGGTCCAGCATGGGCAAGCTCATCGCCCAGATCATCGTCTCGTTCGCACTGCTCGCTCTGGCTGCGGGGACGGCTTCCGGTGTGCCCTGCGGGCCCAGCACGTGCGCGTCGCTGAGCACGGCCGTCACCGGGTCGAAGGTGCTGGTCGTGCGCCCGCACGGGCAGCTCGGACCGCTCGTCGCGTACAACCTCGCCACGGGACGGCTCGCGGCGAGGCTGCCGGCCGGCTTGCTCTCCGCGGACGGCCGCCGCTACGTGACCGCCGCCAACGTCGGCCTCAGCACCCGCCTGACCCGCTTCAACGTCGCGACCGGTGCAAGGCTCGGCTCGCTTCGCGTCGGCACCCGCAACCTGAAGGTGGGCGCGCTCTCGGCCGACGGGCGCTATGCCGCCACGGTGCGGGGAACCGAGGATCCGGACGTCTTCGTCGTCGACCTCGACCGCGGCAGGCTCGTGCGCACGGTGCACCTGGCCGGCGGCTGGAGCGTCGACGCACTCTCGAGGGACGGACGGAAGCTCTACCTGATCCAGCGGCTCGACAACGGCAAGTACCGCGTGCGCGTCCACGACTCTCGCCGGGGTCTCGTCGCCGGAGCGATCACCGACCCGAAGGAGCCGGAGCCGATGACCGGATTGCCCTGGGCCTCGAGCGGCACCCGCGACGGCGACTGGCAGCTGACGCTCTACCTGAAGCCGGGCACCGAAACGAGCGAGGCCTTCGTCCATGCGCTCTCCCTCGACGGCGCGCGCGCGGCCTGCATCGATCTCCCGGGCGGGGAGTTCATGGCCGCAGGACGCTACGCGCTCGTGCCCGCCCCCGACGGCCGGACGCTGTACGCGGCCAACCCGTCGCTCGGCGTCGTCGCCACCATCGACCTGGGCACGAGGGCGATCCTCTCCACCGTTCACTTCGCAGGCTCGGCGGCCGCGAACGAGTCGAGCGCCGCCTTCGGAGCGCTCTCCCCGAACGGGAAGACCCTCTACTTCTCGGCCGGCCGCGACCTCTTCGCCTACGACACCGGCTCCCGCGCGTTCCGGGGCCGGTACGACGTCGGCTCCGTGGCCGGGATCGGCTTCCACCCCTCGGGCCGGACGGTGCTCGTCGTCAAGCCCGGCGGTGGGAGCATCCGCGTCGACGCGTCAACGGGGAAGCGGCTGGCGGCCTAGGTCAGTCACACCTCACGCCTCAGGCTTCGCGAGCTGAACGTCGACGGTGGCGCCCGAGCGCTTCAGGAGCGCCGTGAACGGACAGCCGTCGTCCGCGCGCTCGAGCGCGCCTGCCAGCGCCTCGGGGTCGGCGGCCGAGGCGACGGTCACCTGCAGGGTCGAGCCGATGATCTGATGGCCCTGGCCGTGGACCTCGTCCATCAGGACCTCGCACTCGACCTCGAGGCGCTCCGGCGGCGAGCCGACGGTCGTCAGCTCGCTCGCCAGCGACATCGCGTAACAGCCGGCGTGCGCCGCGGCCAGCAGCTCCTCCGGGCTCGTCTTGCCTTCAGGCGAGCCGATCCGGGAGGGCAGCGAGAACGGCAGCTCGAAGGCGCCGCTGCTGCCCGCGACGAGGCGGCCCTCGCCGCGCGCGACGTTCCCCTCCCAGACCGCCGTCGCGGTGCGCGTGATCCGCGGCAACGCTAGGCCTCGTTCACCACGGCGAGGGTTCCGTCCGGGTAGTACGCCTCGGCGGGCGAGCCGGCCGGGCGAAAGACGCCCAGCACGTGCATCTCGGCGCTGCCGGTGTTCTCGAGACAGTGGACGAGGCGCGCGGGGAGATGGACGCAGCTGCCCGGCCCCAGGGGCGCCTGCTCGCCGTCGATGTGCGCGGTCCCTTCGCCGTCGAGCACGTACACCACCTCGTCGTAGGCGTGGTAGTGGTCCGGCGCGCGGCCGACCGGGATGACGCCCACGAACTGCGTCACCGACGCGCAGCCCACCTCGGGCGTCGCGCCGAGGCTGAACTGGCGCCCTGCGGTCGCGCCGTGCGTCGCCTCGGCCGCCGGCTCGAGCACGGCATGGCTCGCCGTCGCGTCGTCCGGGTCGCGGACGACGACCGAGAGCAGTGCGAGCTCGTCCGCTGCGTCGACCGACCAGGGCGTGCCCCGCGCGACGAAGACCGAGGTCCCCCGCGCAAGCGCGTGCTGCTCGCCCGCGATGGTCGCGTCTGCACCGCCCTCGAGCACGTACAGGACCTCGTCCGATTGCGTGTCGAGCCGGTCGCCCGAGCGGCCCGGGGGAAAGCGGAGGATGCGCTGGCCGAACGCCTCGCAGCCGCGCGCCTCGTCGAACAGCCGCTGGACCTCGACGTCCTCGCCCGCCGGCCGGCCGCGCTTTGCCTCGCTCACGTGCATGCAGTACACCACGGCCTGAATCTAGAGCATGGCGCCACTACGCTACGCCGGTGTCCGCGATCGACCTCGTCCGGCGCTCCTACGAGGCGTTCGCGCGCGACGACCTGGAGGGCGTCCTCGCGGACATGGACCCGGAGATCGAGTGGCACCAGGCGCAGGGGCTTCCGCACGGCGGCTTCTACCGCGGCGTCGACGAGGTGCGCCGCAACATCTTCGACCCGCTCGACGAGGAATGGTGGGACGAGTTCACGGCCGATCCGGACGAGTTCCTCGACGCCGGCGGCGAGATCGTCGTGCTCGGGCGCTATCGCGGCGTCGCGAAGGAGACGGGAAAGCGGCTCGACGTCCCCTTCGTCCACGTCTGGACGGTCAGGGACGGGAGGGCGGTGCGCTTCCGGCAGTTCCTCGACACGGCCGGCTGGGTGGCCGCGCTGACGATTTGATCACTGACATCAGACATTGACCTGCACGCCCGCGGATGTGAGACTCGGCCCCGAATTTCGGCATGCGCGCCAACTTCTCGCGCCCCGCCGGAGTCGCAAGTCCCGAACAGCACCACCCGGCAGGTTTCCAGCAAGGAGGAAGAAATGAAGAAGAGCATCGGCCTGGCGTTCGCCGTGCTCCTGACGGCGGTCGTGGCCGCCGGCGCGCAAGGGCGGGACAAGGCCGTCACGGCCTCGACCGCGATCAACTGCAACAGCACCATGAAGATCGGCTTCGCAACGCCGCTCACTGGCGGCGCGGCCTTCCTCGGCAACGAGCAGCTCAGCTGGGCGAAGTACGCAGTCAAGACGCTGGCGCCGAGCCTCGGCCTCAAGGTCCAGCTGATCACCGGCGACACACCCGTCGAGCAGGGTGCGGGGGTCGCGACAACCGTCGCGCAGAAGTTCATCTCGGACAGCAAGCTGGTCGCCGTCCTCGGCCCGTCCACGTCCGGTACGGTGGCCGCCTCGACCGAGGCCTATGCCGCGGCGGGGCTCGCGCACGTCTCGCCGTCCGCCACGCGCACTACCTTGACGCAGACCGAGAACGGCAAGAAGGAAGGCACGGCGGCGTTCTTCCGCGTCGTCCCCGGCGACTACATCCAGGGGCCGACGGACGCGAACTACATGATCAAGACGCTCAAGGTGAAGAAGGTCGTGATCATGGACTTCCAGGAGCCGTATTCGACGGGTCTCGCCGACGCGGTCGAGAAGACGCTGAAGGCCGGCGGAATCTCGACGTCACGGCTGTCGGCGCCGAACACGACCACCGACTACTCGGCGTTCGTGACGAAAGTGCCGAGCGACGCGGACATCGTGTTCTTCCCGACGCAAAAGCCGGGCGACGCGCAGACGTTCGCGCAGCAGCTCCTCGAGCAGGGCAAGAAGGCGAAGGTTTTCGGCGGCGACGGGTCGAACGGCGTCACGCAGTTCAAAGTCCCGGGGTCCTACATCTCGAACTTCGCCCCGGACATCTCCGGTATCGCCGCCGACAAGGCGATCCTCGCCGGCTGGAAGAAGGACAACAAGGGCACGCCCCTCGGCTCCTTCGGCCCGCCGACGTACGGCGCCGTGCAGGTGATCCTGAACGCGGTCAAGAAGGCCTGCGTCGTCGACCACGGTGTTCTGAAGCAGCGGCGCGACGTGCTGCGGCAGGTCAAGAAGGTGCGGGTCAAGAACTGGATCCTCGGCGGAAGCTTCCGCTTCTCGACGAAGTCGAACGATCCGCTGAACGCGAAGTTCTACATCTTCAAGATCCAGCCCAACGGGTCCTACAAGCTCGTCGGCTAGGCAAAAACACGGATGATGCGGGCGGCCGGCCGAGAGGCAGGGCCGCCCGCACTCTCTCGAGGGACTGACGCGTGGACACATTCATTCAGCTCACGGTCGACGCCCTGACGCTCGGAAGCGTCTACGCCCTGATCGCGCTCGGCTACACGCTCGTCTACGGCGTGCTGAAGCTCCTGAACTTCGCGCACGGCGACGTGTTCATGGTCGGGTCGTTCATCGGCTTCGGGGTCCTGCAGCTCCTGGGCGGCGCCGCCGACCCCGCCGTCCCCGTGTGGCTGCTGCTCGTCCTCGTCACGCTCGCCGCCATGGCGGGGTGCGCGGTGCTCGGAGTGGTGATCGAGCGCTTCGCCTACCGGCCGCTGCGCGACGCGCCGAGGATCGCGCCGCTGATCAGCGCCCTCGGCGTCTCGTTCTTCCTCGCGAACTCTATGCAGCTGCTGTTCGGGGCCGCGCCGAGGAACTACGACACGTTCGAGCTTTCGGCGGGCGCCCTCTACTTCAGGGGCTTCGACGTCGGCAACGTGAAGGTGCCGCTGTTGCGGATCATCACGGTCTGCTCCGCCTTCGCGCTGATGCTCGTCCTGTGGTTCCTCGTGAACAGGACTCGAACGGGGAAGGCGATGCGCGCGACGTCGTACGATCGCGAGGCGGCGGCGATGATGGGCATCGACATCGACCGCGTGATCGTCTTCACGTTCGTGCTCGGCTCCGCACTCGCCGGCGCGGCGGGCGTGCTCTTCGCGCTGCGCGTCCCCACCACCGTGACGATCGGGTTCATCGCCGGGCTGAAGGGATTCACCGCTGCCGTGATCGGCGGGATCGGCTCCATTCCCGGGGCGATGGCGGGCGGACTGATCCTCGGCTTCGCCGAGGCGTACACCCAGGGCTACGTCTCGACCAAGTGGTCCGATCTGTTCGTCTTCCTGATCCTGATCACGTTCATGATCTTCCGGCCGCAGGGGCTGTTCGGCCGGGCGGACATCCGCAAGGTCTGACCTTGAGCGACGCCGACTCGCACTCCTCGCAGACTCCCGCCTCCGGGCCGGCGGTCGGCCAGGACGAGTGGGTCGCGCGCCACACGGAGCGGAGGCTGCTGCGGGGGAGGCGGCTCGGCGCGCTGGAGGAGCGGCTGCGCCGGGTGCACTGGTGGGCGTGGCTCGTGCTGTTCGTCGCCGTCTTCGCGCTGCTCCCCGTGGTCGAGTCGAGCGGCTACGTGCGCCGCGTCGCCTTCGACACGGTGGTCTACATGCTCCTGGCGCTCGGCCTGAACGTCGTCGTCGGCTGGGGCGGCCTGCTCGACCTCGGCTTCGTCGCGTTCTACGGGATCGGGGCCTACGCCTACGCGATCCTCGACTCGGACAAGTTCGGCATCCACCTGCCGACGCTCGTCGCCGTGCCGGTCGTCGTCATCTTCGGCGCACTCGTCGGGCTCCTCCTGGGGCTCCCGTCGCGACGGCTGACCGGCGACTACCTCGCGATCCTGACCCTGTTCTTCCTCGAGCTGTTCCAGACGTTGACGATCAACGGCGACAACGTGTACGGCCACAACGTCACGGGCGGCCCGAACGGGATCCTGCGCGTCGACCCGTTCCACCTCTTCGGGCGCGAGCTCGCCGTCCAGCACGAGGGCCTGTTCGCCGTTTCCTACCTGTACGTGGCCCTGGCCTTCTTCGTCGTGGTCTACGTGGCGCTCCGGCTCCTCAACCACTCGCGCACCGGGCGGGCCTGGCGATCGCTCCGGGAGGACTCGCTGGCGGCCGAGGCGATGGGGATGCCCGTCAACTGGCTGAAGCTGATGAGCTTCGGGTTCGGGGCCGCAGTCGCCGCGATGACGGGCACCCTCTACGCGGCGCTGAGCTCGAGCGTTTTCCCGCAGACGTTCTTCTTCGTGCTGCTGATCACCGTCTACACCATGGTGATCCTCGGCGGCTCCGGCAGCCAGCCGGGGGTCGTGCTCGGCGCGCTGATCATCGGCCCGCTGCTGGAGCTGCTCCGGGAGCCCGACAAGTCGCGGATCGTCTTCTACGTCGCGCTCGTCGGCGGGCTCGTCCTGGCGTTCCGCTTCTCGCGGACGCTCGCCGTGGTGGCCGCGGCGACCCTGGCATTCGGCTTCGCGTTCCACGCGGTCGCCGACTCGATCGATCACTCGTGGGTCAGCGGGGAGACGAGCAGCGGCTTTGCCGGAGCGGTCGCGCACTGGGTGGTCGTCCCCGCCGCCCCGGCGCCCTGGATCGCCCCGGTCACGTACGTCGGCCTGATCGGAGCGGCGCTGCTCTTGACCGTCGTGCGCGGGTGGGTCCGCCTCGTGCTCCTCGTCCCGACCCTCTACCTGGCGGCGTTCGTCTGGGAGAACGTGATGCTGAGCAAGCCGGAGCCGGCCCGCTTCATCGTCCTCGGGCTGATCCTGATCGCGTTGATGATCCTGCGGCCGAACGGGCTCCTGGGCGAGCGCCGCGTGGAGATCGTCTGATGGCGCTCCTGGAGCTGCGAGACGTCTCGCTGTCGTTCGGCGGCCTGCGGGTCGTCTCCGACCTGAACCTGCACGTGGAGGAGGGCGAGATCGTCAGCGTCATCGGCCCGAACGGCGCGGGCAAGACCACGCTCTTCAACCTGATCACCGGCATCTACGAGCCCGACGAGGGCGAGATCCTGCTCGACGGCCAGAGCATCGTCGGCCTGCAGCCCCACCAGATCAGCCGGCGCGGCATCTCGCGGACCTTCCAGACGCTCCGCCTCTTCCTCAACATGTCGGTGAAGGAGAACGTGATGGCCGCCGCCTACGGCCACACGCGTGCCGGTGCGCTCCGATCGATGCTCCGCACTCCCGGGATGCGCAGGGAGGAGCGCGAGATCGAGGCGCTCGCGGAGCGGCGGCTGGCCTTCTTCGGCAAGCGGCTGATGGGCTACCGCTGGGATCAGCCGGCCTACTCCCTCTCGTACGCCAACCGGCGACGGCTCGAGATCGCGCGCGCGACGGCGACGAACCCCCGCATCCTGCTGCTCGACGAGCCGGCTGCCGGGATGAACCCGGCGGAGACGCACGAGATCACCGAGCTGATCGGCCAGCTGCGCGTCGAGGGCGGCTACACGATCCTCGTGATCGAGCACGACATGCACGTGGTCGAGGGCATCTCCGACCGCGTCGTCGCGCTCGACTACGGGATCAAGATCGCCGAGGGATCGTTCGAGGAGGTCGCGACCGACGAGCGCGTCATCGAGGCCTACCTCGGCGTGAAGGGGACGGAGACGAAGTGAGCGCCGGCAACGGTCAGTCCCTGCTCGAGCTCGACGAGGTGGACACCTACTACGGGCAGATCCACATCCTGCAGGGCCTCTCGATCCGCGTCGAGGAAGGCGAGCTCGTCTGCCTCCTGGGCGGGAACGCATCGGGCAAGTCCACGACGCTGAAGACGATCCTCGGGATCGTGCGGCCGAGGAGCGGCGCCGTGCGGATGGCGGGCGAGGACGTCACGAAGCGGCCGACGAGCTACCGGATCGCACGGGGCCTCGCGATCGTCCCGGAGAACCGGCGTCTGTTCGCCCCGATGACGGTGCTCGAGAACCTCGAGCTCGGCGCCTATCTTCGCGGCGGCGGCGCGAAGGAGGACTTCGACCGCGTCTACGAGCTGTTCCCCCGACTGCACGAGCGGCGCACGCAGCTCGCCGGCACGCTCTCGGGCGGCGAGCAGCAGATGGTGGCCATGGGTCGCGCGCTGATGTCCCGTCCGAAGCTGCTCCTGATGGACGAGCCGTCGATGGGCCTCGCTCCCATCCTCGTCCAGCGAAACTTCGAGATCATCAAGCAGGTCCACGACTCGGGCGTCGCAATCCTCGTCGTCGAGCAGAACGCAAACGTCTCCCTGTCGATCGCAGACCGCGGCTACGTCCTTTCCACCGGCCGCTGCGTCCTCCACGGCAAGGCGCAGGACCTGATCGAGGATGAGGACCTCCGAAAGGCCTACCTTGGTCGCTGAGCACGGGGGAAACCGTGTTTCCCCCGTGAGCCCCCTTCTTCCTGTCATGCCATCGCGAACGCGCACCGTGGCTCCCGCCGGGCCGAGCCCGGCTCCGCCGGCGAAGGCTCGCGCTCGATCGACCGGAGGTCCCTCCTGATGAGCCTCACCGCCGCGTCGGTCCCTTCGCGCTGCCGGCACCGGTTTCCGGTCTTCGAGCGGCTCGTCTACCTCAACTCCTGCTCGCAGGGGGCGCTCTCGGACTCCGTGCGCGCCGCCTACCTCGACTATCTCGACGGCTGGGACGAACGCGGCGCACCCTGGGACTACTGGGTCGAGCGCGGCGAGACGGCGCGGGCGACGTTCGCGCGGCTGGTGGGCGCCGAGCCCGACGACGTGGCGGTCACGACCTCGCTTTCGGCAGGCGTCAGCGCGTTCGCGAGCGCGGTCGACTTCGCTGCGAGGCCTCGGGTCGTGATCAGCGACTTCGAGTTTCCGACGGTCGGCCAGATCTGGCATGCGCAGGAGCTGCGCGGCGCCGAGGTCGTGCACGTACGCGGCGAAGGCGTCGAGATCCCGCTGGAGCGCTTCGAGGAGGCGATCGACGAGCGGACGGCAGTGGTCTCGGTCACCGCCGTCTGCTACCGGAACGGCGCCCGGCTGCCCGTCGAGGAGATCGCACGGATCGCCCACGAGCGCGGCGCGCTCGTCGTGCTGGACGCCTACCAGGCGATCGGCACCTACCCGCTCGACGTCCGCGGGCTCGGCGTGGACGTGCTCGCGGCCGGCGTCCTCAAGTACCTGCTCGGCTCGGCGGGGCTCGGGTTCATGTGGTGCCGCAGCGACCTCGCCCGGTCGCTGCTTCCGACGCAGACCGGCTGGTTCGCCGACCGCGACATCTTCGAGATGGACATCTCCGACTACTCGCCTTCACCGACTGCGCGCCGTTTCCAGTCCGGCACCCCGCCCGTGCCCGCCATCTACGGCGGCATCGCCGGCATGGAGCTGATGGAGGAGATCGGAATCGCCGAGACGCGCGAGCACGTGTCCGCGCTCACGGAGCGGCTGATCGCCGGCGTCGACGAGCTCGGCGGCATTGTCGTCACGCCCCGGGAGGCGGAGCGGCGGGGCGCGCTCGTCTGCATCCGCTCGACCGATGCTCCCGCGCTCGTCGGAGCGCTCGGCGCCGAGCGCATCGTCACCTCGGAGCGCGACGGCAACCTGCGGGTCTCCCCGCACGCCTACAACACCGTCGACGACGTCGACGCCGTGCTCGCCGGGCTGGCCCGCCACCGCGGGCTGCTGGCCTCGGCCTGACGGGTCCGATTTGCTTTCGGCCCGGAAAACATTTTATAAGACCTCTCAACGCATGCTCCTGCGCGAGGTCGAATACGCACGGCCGGGGTCGCTCGACGAGGCGCTCAGCCTTCTCGGTTCGCTTGACGGCGCCCGCGCGCTCGCGGGCGGGCAGACGATCGTCAACGTGATGAAGGCGCGGGCCGCCTCGCCCGACGCCCTGGTCGACCTGGGCGCGCTCGAGGAGCTGAAGGGCATCGAGCTCGCCGAGGACGGCACGCTCGAGATCGGCGCGATGACGACCTACACGGAGCTCGTCGAGTCGGTCGAGGCGCGCGCCCGGCCGATCCTCGGCGAGGTCTGCGCGCAGATCGCGGACGTCCAGGTGCGAAACCGCGGCACGATCGGCGGCAACGTCTGCTCCAACGACCCGACGAACCACCTGCCGCCGCTGCTCGTCGCCGTCGGGGCGGAGATGACCGTCGCCGGCGCGGCGGGGGAGCGCACGGTCACCGCCCACGAGTTCTTCCTCGGCGTCTACCTGACGGCGGTCGGGCCCGGCGAGCTCCTGACGAGGATCACCGTGCCCGCCGGGCGGGGCGACGGCTTCGCATCGGTCACGCTCGGGACCGACGGCACCTGCATCGTCAGCGCAGCGGCCTCGGTCGAAGGCGGACTGCGCGTCGCGCTCGGCTGCGTCGATGCCGTTCCGGTCCTGATCCGGCCCCAGTCGGCGGAGGCGGACGCCGTCCGCACGGCCGTGCTGGCCGCGAACCTCGATCCGCCCTCCGACGTGCACGCCTCGAGCGAGTACCGCGTCCAGCTCGCCCAGGTGCTTGCCGCCCGCGCCGTTGCCGAGGCCTCCGACAGAGCGAGGAGCTGAGCCATCGTGGAACCAGCCGCGCCTGCCTTTTCCCAGTCCAGGACGATCACCGTCAGCGTGAACGGCACGACCTACGAACGCGAGGTCGACGCGCGGAAGCTTCTGATCCACTTCATCCGCGACGATCTCGATCTCACCGGCAGCCACATCGGCTGCGACACCGGCAACTGCGGCGCCTGCTCGGTGCTCGTCGACGGCATGCTCCTGAAGAGCTGCATGCTGCTCGCCGTCCAGGCCGACGGGACCACGATCGAGACGGTGGAGGGCCTCGCCGAAGGCGAGCAGCTCTCGAGGCTCCAGCAGTCGTTCAGCGACCACCATGCCCTCCAGTGCGGGTACTGCACGCCGGGGATGCTGATGAGCGCGACGGCGCTCCTGCGCGCGAACGCGAGCCCTTCGGACGACGAGATCAAGAAGGCGCTGCAGGGCAACATCTGCCGCTGCACCGGCTACTGGAACATCTTCGAGGCCGTGAAGGCGGCGTCCCAGTGAGCGGCACGACGAGCAGCACGATGAGCACGACGACCGACGCGCCGGCGACGACCGAGATCGAGGCGCCGGCGGAGCAGTGGAAGGGCCGGAACGTCCCACGCAAGGAGGACCGGCGGCTCGTCCAGGGCCAGGGCGTCTTCGTCGACGACATCAAGCGGCACGGGATGGGCTACCTCCACTTCGTGCGCTCGCCCTACGCGCACGCGCACATCACTGCGATCGACGTCTCGAAGGCCGAGGCGGTCCAGGGCGTCTACGGGACGCTGACCGGCGAGGAGGTCGCGTCGCTGACCGACCCGTTCTTCCAGATCTCGTCGCCGCCCGGCGCCAACATCAAGGACTACTCGCTCGCGCTCGGCAAGGTGCGATTCGTCGGCGAGCCGGTCGTCGCGGTCGTGGCGGAGACACGGGAGCTCGCGCGCGACGCCTCCGAGCTCGTCGAGGTCGAGTACGAGCCCCTGCCGCCCGTCACCGACGCGCGGCAGGCGCTCGGCGACGTGCCGGTCCTCCACGAGGAGGCCGGCTCGAACCTGATGTGGGAGGGCGTCTACGAGTGGGGCGATCTCGACGCCGCGTTCGCCGAGGCCGACAAGGTCGTCAAGATCGACGAGCTCCACTTCCACCGCTTCAACTCGACGCCGCTCGAATGCGACGGCGCGCTCGTCGAGTACAACCGCGGCACGGGCCAGTGGACGATCCACACGAACAACCAGTTCCCGGGCTTCGCCGCGATCATGATGGGGCCCGCGATGCGCTGCGGGATCGACAAGCTGCGCTTCGTGACGCAGGACATCGGCGGCGGCTTCGGCAACAAGATCACCTCGCACCCGCAGCTCGTCATCTGCTGCCTGCTCGCGCGCAAGCTCGGCCGGCCCGTCCAGTGGACGGAATGGCGCACCGACTTCCACCTCTCGATGTCGCACGGCAACGAGCGCTGGTTCCAGGGCACCGAGGTGGCCGTGAAGTCCGACGGCACGCTGCTCGGCTTCCGCACCAAGGCGCTCGACGACGCAGGCGCCTGGCTCCGGTACGAGCCGCTCGGCGGCGTCATCTGGGCCCAGGTGACCCCCGGCATGTACCGCTGGCGCAACATCCGCCTCGAGTTCACGCAGGTGGCGACGAACAAGGCGCCGGTCTCGCCGAACCGCGGCTACTCGCGGATGCAGCACCTCTGGTTCACGGAGCGGATCATCGACATCGTCGCGCACGAGCTCGGCCTCGACCCGGTGGAGATCCGGAAGCGGAACTACATCCGCGCCGACGAGATGCCGTACGAGACGCCGAACGGCTGCGTCTACGACTCCGGCGACTACGCGGGGATGCTCGATGCCGCACTCGAGCTGATCGACTGGAACGGGATGGACGCCCGCCGCGAGGAGGCATCGTCGCGCGGCAGGCTGCTCGGCGTCGGCATCGGCTCGACGCTCGACTCCGGCACGAACAACTTCGGCCAGTCGCGGATGATCAACCCCGAGCTGCAGTTCTCGGGGAACAACGAGGTCGCGACCGTCAAGCTCGACATCTTCGGGGAGATCGTCGTCACGCTAGGGACGACGCCGCAGGGGCAGGGGCACGAGACGACGGCCGCGCAAGTCGTCGCCGACATCCTCGGCTGCTCGTTCGACGACGTGCACGTGCGGGCGGGGCACGACTCGTACTGGAACTCGCACGCCGGCTTCTCGGGAACCTACGCGTCGCAGTTCGCCGTCACGGGCCTCTCTGCCGTGAAGGGCGCCACCGAGATGCTCGCCGCGGAGATCAAGAAGCTCGGCTCCGTGATCCTCGGCGCGCCCGAGGAGGCGCTCGAGCTCGCGGAGGGGCACGTCCGGATCAAGGAGATGCCGGAGGCCGCGCTGCCGTTCATGGCCTGCGGCGCGATCATCAACGCGAACAACGCCGGGCTCCCCGAGGACCTCGACGTGACGCTGAACTGCCGCTATGTCTACCGGCCGCCGTTCCAGGTTCCGGACATCGAGCGGAAGTTCGGCAACCTGACGCTCACCTACGCCGCGCAGGTGCACGTCGCGGTGATCGAGATCGATCCCGAGACGGGGCACTACGAGATCGTCGACTACGCCGCGATCGACGACTGCGGCAAGCGGATCAACCCGCAGATCATCGAGGGCCAGGTGATGGGCGCCACGGCCCAGGCGCTCGGCGCCGCCGTCCACGAGGAGTTCGTCTACGACGAGGACGGCAACCACCTGACGCCCAACTTCTACGACTACCACGTGCCGCACGCCATGGACATGCCGCCGCTGAAGACGGGCTACATCGAGAGCGCCTCGCCGTTCACGTCGCTCGGCACGAAGGGCATGGGGGAGGGCGGCGGCGCCGGGATCCACGCGATCTGCGCGGCCGTCCAGGACGCGCTGCGCGGCCACGGCGACGCCATCGTCTGGGACAGCTGCAATCCGTACCACCGGGTGTGGGAGATGCTCCAGCGTCCCGAGCGGACCCGCGAGCACGTCTCGGTGGCGGACGCGTGAACGTCTCGGGCGAGCGCACCTTCGAGGCACCGCGGAGCGCCGTCTGGGAGGTGCTGAACGACCCGGCCTCGATGGCGAAGGCGATGCCCGGCGTCGAGAGCTTCGACGTCCACGACGACAGACGCTGGACCGCGAACGTGAAGATCCCGCTCGGGCTGGGCGGCCTGAAGATGAAGATCGACATGGAGAAGACGGACGAGCGCGAGCTCGAGTTCGCGAAGCTGAACGTCAAGGGCTCGGGCGTCGGCGCGATGCTCAGCATGCAGACCTCCTTCGAGCTGAGCGACACCACGGCGGGTGCCACCTCGATGGAGTGGGCGGCAGACGTGAAGATCGCAGGCCCGGTCGGGTCGATGGGCCAGCGGGTGCTGCAGCCGATCGTCAACCAGCAGGTGCAGTACGTGCTTCGCGCGCTCGACCGGGAGATCCAGAACGCCGTGGCCGCCGCTGCGACCGCGGACGCCGGGTCTCCTTCGGGCGCCGGGCCGTCGACCGCGGAAGACCGCGGCTAGTCCGCGGAGGGGACGATGGCGGTTCCGTTTCGCATCGGCGTGATGCAGCTGACGATGGAGCCTCTCGACGAGATGCTCGCCTCGGCGAGGACGATGGACGACGCCGGCATGGACACGATCTGGCTCGCCGAGGCGTACCCCTGGTGGCGCAAGCACGGCATGGAGGCGCGCTCGTCGACCGTCGTCTCCGCTCTGATGGCCCGCGAGACGGAGCGGCTGACGATTGGCTGGGGGATCATCTCGCCGTTCACGCGCCATCCGGTGCAGGTGGCGATGGACGCGCGGGTCGTCCAGGAGGCAGCGGGTCCCGACCGCTTCATTCTCGGCTTCGGAACCTCGAAGATCTTCCTCAACAACGCAGCGATGCAGACGTCGAAGACACTCGGCCCGATGCGCGACGCGGTCGCGATCGTGCGCGGCGTGCTCGCCGGCGGCGAGTTCGAGTACACGGGCTCGACGTGGAGCGCGAGCGTGCCGGCGCTCCAGCCCGAGGCGCACACGCCGCGCGGCGTGCCTCCCGTGTACGTGGCGGCCACGGCGCCGAAGATGCAGGCCCTTGCCGGTGAGATCGGCGACGGCTGCCTGACGCCGTCCATCACCACGCCGCCGTTCGTGCGGTACACACGCGACAACGTCGGCGCCGAGATCGACATCGGCTGCACGGTCGTCGCCTCGATCCACGAGACCGACCGCGACGCGGGCCGCGACGGCGCGCGCGAGATCGCGGGCATGTACCTGGCGAACAAGGTGCAGAACATCCAGGGCTCGGCCGACACGCTCCTCGACCTCGCAGGGATCGCGCAGGAGGAGATCCGCCCCGTCGCCGAGGCGATGGAGCGCGGCGGCCGACTCGCCGCGAAGGCGGAGGTCTCCGACGCGCTGTTGGACAAGTGCAAGCCCATCGCCGGCACCCCGGCCGACTGCATCGCCGCGATCGAGGAGTACCGCGACGCCGGCTGCACGCACGTGATGCTCGAGCTGTGGGGCGACCGGCGACACGACCAGATCCGCCTGTTCGGCGAGCGGGTCCTGCCGCACGTGCGCTCGTGAGCGGCGGCGTCGAAGAGCGCCGCCTGGTCGCGTGGGCGCGGGACGCCGTCTCGATCCCGAGCTTCACCGGCGAGGAGCAGGCGATCGCGGAGTGGATCGCGGACGAGCTCCGCGGGCTCGGACTCTCCGTCCAGCTGCAGCAGGTCGAGGAGGGTCGGGCGAACGTGCTCGCCACGCGCGCGGGCACGGGCGGCGGCAGGACGCTGATGTTCAACGGCCACCTGGACACCTCGTACTCGGGCCGCGAGCCGTGGTCGCAGGGCGTCGAGGGATTCCAGCCGGTCGGCGTCGAGCGGGACGGCAGGATCTGGGGGCTCGGGATCTCGAACATGAAGGGCGCGCTCGCGTGCTACCTCGCCGCGCTCGCTGCGCTCCGCGGGGAGGACCTCGCCGGCGACGTGCTCGTCGCGGCGGTCTGCGGCGAGATCGAGAAGACGCAGTACGGCGACGCGCAGGGGGCCAGCTACCGCGGCTACGCCGCCGGGACCCGCCACCTCGTGACGCACGGAGGCGTCGCCGACATGTGCCTGCTCGGCGAGCCGACGGAGGGGAAGGTCGTGCTCGGCCACTTCGGGTCCCTGTGGGCCCGCATCGGCGTCGGCGGGGACTTCGTCCACACCGCTTTCAGCGAGGGGCGGGCGAACTCGGTCCTGCGGATGGGCGAGCTGCTGGGACCGATCCGCGAATGGTGCGAGCGCTGGGCCGCCGACACGGCGAACGCGTACCGCGGCGTCCCCGCGATCGCCTCGATCGGCGCAATCCGCGGCGGCCTCGAGTGGCGACTGTCGCGGACACCAGAGCGAACGAGCGTCTTCCTCGACGTGCGCGTCCCGCCGACCCGCCGGATGGCGGAGGCCCGGCGCGCCGTGCTCGACCTGGCGCGGGAGCTCGGAGCCGCGCACCCGGATTGGGAGGTCGACGCGGAGGTGTACGTCACGGCCCCGGGCGCCGAGATCGAGGAGGGTCACGAGCTCGTCGGCGCGATCGACGAGGCGCACGAGGCGGTGTTCGGGGCGGCGCCGGGACGCGACGTGCCGCGCTGGTTCTCCGACGCCTCGGCGCTGACCGCGTACGGGATTCCGACCGTCAACTACGGGACGTCGACGGGCTTGATGGAGCCCGGCGAGGGCGAGAGCCTCGAGGTGGACGGGCTCGTCAAGACGGCCGAGGTCTATGCCCGCGTGGCGAGGAAGGTGTGCGGATGAAGCTCGTGACGTTCGACGGCGAGAGGGTCGGCCGCCTGGACGGCGAGGAGATCGCGGTTCTCGACGTTCCCTCGATGCGCGGGCTCTTCGAGCAGGGCGTGGACGCCGACGAGACGGGGGAGCGCGTGCCGCTCGTCCAGGCGCGCCTGCAGGCCCCGATCGCGCCGAAGAAGCTCTTCCACACGGCCGGGAACTTCCGCGAGCACGAGGAGGAGTCGAAGAACGTGGACTGGTCGCACGCGATCGCGCCTTGGATCAACTTCTTCCAGAACGTCGACGCGATCGTCGGGCCTGACGAGCCGATCGTCTACCCCGAGCACCTGACGGAGGAGCTCGACTACGAGCTCGAGCTCGCCGTCGTCCTGAAGAAGGCCGGCAAGTGGTTCCCGCCCGAGGAGGCGGAGGAGTACATCGGCGGCTACGTGATCTTCGACGACATCACTGCCCGCGACATCCAGCGCGGCGAGATGCGGTCCGGCGTCTTCAGCTTCTGCAAGGCGATCGACACCTTCTGTCCGCTCGGCCCCTGGATCGTGACCCCGGACGAGATCCCGGACCCCCACGACCTGAAGATGGAGCTGCGGGTGAACGGCGAGGTGCGCCAGGAGTCGCACTCGGGCCGGATGAGCGTGACGATCCCGGAGATCCTCGCGAACTTCTCCGCCCTCGGCTACTCGGCCGGCGACGTCCTCTCGACCGGGACCGTCTCCGGCGTGGCCGGGTTCAAGTCGAAGGAGGAGCGGATGCGCCTCTATCTGAAGCCGGGGGACGTGATCGAGGCGGAGATCGAGCGGATCGGCGTGCTGCGCAACCCGGTCATCTCGTGGGAGGAGGGCCACGGGGCGCCGGCGCCGCCGCGCGTCCGGCCGTGGGGCGAGGCCTAGCCGGTGGGCTGGCCGCGCGACGAGGCGAAGCTCGAGCGCGTCCGTGCGCTGCTCGCGGAGCACGAGCTCGACGCGGTCGTCGCGCGCGCGCCCGACAACGTCCACTACCTGACGAACTTCTGGGGCATGAAGGGCTACGACGCCTGCGTATTCCCCCGCGAGGGCGAGCCGGTGCTGATCTGCCTCGAGGCCTCGGCCGACGACGCGGCGCGGAGCGCGTGGACGGACGACGTCCGGTTCCTGAGCGGCTACGCCCACAGCGATCCCCGGCCGCCGCTCGCGCGGACGCTCGACCTTGCGCTCGAGTCGTCGCGCGACTACGGCCGCGTCGGCCTCGAGCTGTCGCTCGGCACGCAGGCGTCCGACCGCATGGTCGGCGAGCCGACGACCTTCACGAAGGCCTGGTTCGACGCCTGGCCGGATGCGGTCGACGCGACCGGGCTCCTCGCCGTCGCGCGCGCCGTCAAGACGCCTCAGGAGATCGAGCGGATGCGGCTGGCGAACGAGATCTGCGCCGCGGCGATGGAGCACGTGCGGTCGGAGCTCCGCCCCGGGATGAAGGAGAGCGAGGCGGCGGCGCTCTGGCACGGCTTCGTGCACGGTGAGGGGACCGGCTGGCAGGGCCCGGGAGGGAGCAGCGTCGAGCTCGCGCTCGGCTTCTCCCTCGTCTGGTCTGGCCCGGGGATCAGGACGTTCACCGCGACCGGCGACCGTCCGGTCGCCGCCGACGAGCCGACGCTCTTTGAGATCTGGGTCTGCGCCGACGGCTACTGGTGCGACCACACGAAGCTCCTCTGCCCCGGCGAGTTGCGGGCCGAGTACCGCGACCTCGAGGCCCACCTGCTGCACGTCTACAACCGGGCAATCGACCACTGCAAGCCGGGAGCGAGCCTCGCGGAGCTCGATCGCCTGGTGCGTGACGGCATCGCCGAGATCGGCTACCCGGGGCAGCCCAGCCACCCGATCGCGCACGGCGTCGGCGCACGCGCCCACGAGCCGCCCTACGCGCATCAGGCCGGCGGCGGCGAGCTGGCCGAGGGCATGGTGCTCGCGATCGAGCCCGGCTGCTACTGGCCGGGCGGCGGCGGGCTCCGCGTCGAGGACAACTTCCTGATCACGAGCCGGGGCGCAGAGAAGCTCTCGCCTTTTCCGGACGGAGTGGTGAGATGAGCGTGGTGACATGAGCGACGACCTGATCTGGACCGGCTCCCTGAACGACCCCTACCGGATCGGCGGCCACGTCGGCCTCTACGACACGACGCTCCGCGACGGGGAGCAGACCGTCGGCGTGGTGCTCGACGCCGGCCAGAAGCTCGAGATCGCACGCCTGCTCGACGACCTGGGGATCGACCGGATCGAGGCAGGCTTCCCGCGCGTCTCGCAGGACGACTGGGACGCCGTCGCGCGGATCGCCGAGGCGGGCCTTCGCGCCGAGGTGTGGGCCTTCTCGCGCGCCGTGCCGGCGGACCTCGAGGCACTGGCGGAGCTGAATGTCCGTTTCTCGGTGATCGAGTCGCCGATCTCGGACCTGAAGCTCGAGGCGATCGGCGTCTCGCGCGACTCGATGCTGGAGCGGATCAGGACGGCGATGCGCTTCGCCGTCGAGCACGGCATTCACGCGGCGTTCTTCGGCGTCGACTCGACGCGGGCGGAACGGGACTTCTACCGCGCCGTCTACTCGTCCGCAGTGGAGGCGGGAGCCCGGGAGGTCGTCGTCGTGGACACGCTCGGCATCGCCTCGCCGGAGTCGGTCGCCGAGCTCGTGGGCTCGACGGTCGAGCTCGTGGGCCCGGACGTCCCGGTGCACTTCCACGGCCACAACGACTTCGGCCTCGCGACGGCGAGCGCTGTCGCCGCGGTGCGCGCGGGAGCGACCTGGGTGCAGGGCACGATCAACGGCATGGGCGAGCGGGCCGGCAACGCCAACCTCGCCGAGGTGGCGCTGACGCTGAAGGCCCTCTACCGCGTCGAGACGAACCTGCGGCTCGACCGGATCCGCGCCGTCTCGGAGCGCGTGCGCGAGCTGGCGGGCTACGCGCTCGAGCCGTGGAAGCCGGTCACCGGCGAGACGCTGTACCGGCGCGAGAGCGGCGCCGTCGCGAGCCAGTTCCACGATCCGCCCTCGATCGAGCCCTACTCGTCGGAGCTCGTCGCCACCGAGCGCTCGATCGTGCTCGGCAAGAAGAGCGGCATCGACTCGATCAGGATCAAGGCCGAGGAGCTCGGCCTCGAGGTGCCGGAGGAGCGGCACGCGGAGCTGCTCGCAGCGGTGAAGAAGCTCGGCGCCGAGAAGCGCGGCCTGGTGGACGACGACGAGTTCGCCGCGCTCGTCCTGGGCGATTCGTGAGCGAGTACGACGCGATCGTCGTCGGCCTCAGCGCTCGAAGATCCCGCGGCCCTCGAGCTCGCGCGCGAAGAAGAGGCTCGCCAGCTCCAGATGCTCGCGGAGCGCCGTCGCCGCCTCCTCCGGGTCCTGCTCGACACAGGCGGTCAGCAGCCGCGCGTCGAGCTCGCGGTGGCGCTCCTGCAACTCCCCGCCTGGCGAGAGCAGAGCTGGTCGGAACCGTTCCGAGCGGTCCCAGGCGGGCCGGATCAGGCTCGTCAGCCAGCCCGAGCCGGACGCCTCGTAGAGCGTGAAGTGGAAGTCGGTGTGCGCACGCATCGCCGCGCGGACGTCGCCGGTCGCGCGAGCCTCGTCGAGGCGCTCGAGATGCCGGCGTGCGACCTGCTCGAGCTCGGGGGTGAACCGGTCCGCACCCCGCCGCACGGCGATCGACTCGAGCACGAGGCGCACCTCGAAGAGGTCGCGCAGGTCGTCTGGGTCGAAGTCGATCACCTTCGCCCCTTGATGCGGCACGTGCTTCGCGAGCCCGAGCGCCTCCAGCTGCCGCACCGCCTCGCGGATCGGCGAGATGCTCATCCCGAGCGACCGGGCCAGCTCGTCCAGGCGCAGCGGCGTCCCGGCCTGCAGCTCACCGAGGATGATCGCCTCTCGGAGCTCCTCCAGCGCGTATTCCGCCATCGTCCGATGGCGCATCCGACCGTCCTCGACGCGGCGCAGGGGAGGCACTGGACGCTGACCGTCCCATGCGCTTGATCACATGTCAAATACTGTGAAACGATCACGCGGTGCCGCATCTGTCCGCTTCCCGGGTGAGGACGATCGGTCGAGCTTCGCCGAAAGACCTGCGCACGTACGAGGTCGCCGGCTGGACGGGATCGGGGTCCGGGAGCTGAGGCTGGCGGAGCGCGGCGACGGATGCGCCCCACCGGCCTGACCGGCGGGCGCGAGCTCCGCCTCCCGCGCCGGCGGCCGGCCGTGGAGGCTGCATGACCCGCGTCTGCGTCGCCGGCGCCGGCGTGATCGGCTCGCTCTTCGCGGCGTTCCTCTCGCGGGTGGCGGACGTGAGCGTGCTCGTGCGCCGCGAGGAGCACGCGCGGGCGCTGGCCGAGGAAGGCCTCCACGTCAGCGGGCGCGCCGACTTCACGGCACGGGTGTCCGCGGCGACCGATCCCGCGATGCTCGCCGAGCCGGAGCTCGTGATCGTCGCCTGCAAGGGGAACGATCTCGACGGGCTCGCGGCGCGTCTCGCGGGCCACTATCCGGCCGCGCTCGTGATGACGGTTCAGAACGGGATCGGCGCCGACGAGATCGTGGCCCGCCACGGCGACTGGCGGCTCCTCTCGTCGGTCACCTTCATGAGCGGCACGCGACACGCCGACACCCACGTCGAGTACATCCTCGACACCGCCACGTGGATCGGGCCTGGACGCGGCGCGACGGGCGACGAGGCGCGCGAGACGGCGGCGCTGATCGAGTCGTCGGGCCTGAAGGCGGAGGCCTTCGACGATCTGAGGCCCGCGCAGTGGTCGAAGCTGATCTTCAACGCCACGGTGAACTCCGTCGCCGCGCTCACCGGCCTGCCGCACGACTACCACTTCGGCGAGCTCGAGCACGACTCCGATCTCGGCCACCTCGTGCGCGACCTGATCGACGAGGGCAAGGCTGTTGCCTCGGCGGCGGGCGTGCGCCTGAAGGAGGATCCGTGGGAGATGAACATGCTGGCCACGAGGAGAGGTTTCCGCCATTACCCCTCGATGCTCGAGGACGTCGAGGCCCGCCGTCCGACCGAGATCGAGCTGATCACGGGCTCCCTCGTGCGAGAGGGCGTGCGCCACGGCGTGCCGGTGCCGCTCCACACGGCGCTCTACCGGCTGGTGAAGGCGAAGGAGGCCTCGTGGGAATGAGGACCTCGCCATGAGGATCAGCCCATGAGGATTTGCATCGTCGGCTGCGGCGCGGTCGGCTCGCTCTTCGCGGCGCAGCTGGCCCGGCTCGACGACGTCGAGGTGTGGGCCTACGACCTCGCGCAGGAGCACGTCGACGCGATCAACCGCGACGGGCTCCGCCTGACCGGAGCCGGCGAGCTGGTCGGCCACCCGCACGCGACGTCGGACGCGGCGGAGCTGCCGCAGTGCGACTTCGGGATCGTCGCGACGAAGGCAATGCACACCGAGCCCGCCATCCGCGTCACGGCGCACGCCTTCGCCGACGGCTGCGTGGCGACGGTCCAGAACGGCCTCGGGAACGAAGAGGCGCTCGCGGCGCACGCCGAGCGGGTGATTCGCGGGACGACCTTCCCCGCCGGCAAGCTTCTCGCGCCGGGCGTCGTCAAATGGGACGTGAAGGGCGACACGACCTTCGGGCCGTTCGAGGACCGCCCGGCGCCGTTCGCAGAGGTCGAGCGCCTCGCCGAGGCGTGCACGCGGGCCGGCATGCCCGCACAGGCGGTCGCCGACGCACGGGGCCCTCAGTGGCGCAAGGTGATCTTCAACGCGGCGACGAACCCGCTCGGCGCGCTCACCGGCCTGACACACGGCCGCGTCTGCGAGGAGCCGCCGCTGCGCCGTCTCGTCTCGCAGCTCGTCGACGAGGGAAAGGCGGTCGCGGCGGCCCAGTCGATCGAGCTCGACGCCGACCCGGAGGAGCTGATCGACTACGCGGCGCGGCCGGAGGTCGCGTACGGTCACAAGGCGTCGATGCTGCAGGACGTCGAGGCGCGGCGGCAAACGGAGGTCGACTATCTGAACGGCGGCATCGCCGGCTTCGGGCGAAAGCACGGCGTCCCGACTCCGGGGCACGACGCGATCTGGGCACTGGTGAAGGGGGTTGAGGCATCGTGGGCGCAGTGACGACGAGCAGCGTTCCCGCCGAGGAGGTCGAGCGGCGGTACGGCCTGATCCGCGAGGCCATGGCGCGGGACGGGCTCGACGCCGTGATCGTCTCCGGCAACGAGTACACCGGCTTCGAGGGCGCGGTCACCTACATGTCGGGCTTCGTGATCGTGCACCGCTACGCGTACGTGCTGCTGCCGCTCGAGGGCGAGCCGGCGATCGTCTTCCCGCGCGAGGCGACCTACGTCGGCGAGCACGGCACGACCTGGATCGGCGAGCAGTTCTTCGTCGACCGGCCCGGCGACTGGCTCGCGGACCGCGTCAAGGGGCAGCGCGTCGGCGTCTACGGCCTCGACTACGTGATGACGGTCCGCGATTACCGCGCGCTCGAGGGCGCGGCCGAGATCGTCGCGTGGGACAGTGGCTTCGACCACGCAAGGGCGGTGAAGAGCGAGCTCGAGCTCGAGTCGGTGCGCGACAGCGTTCGGATCAACACCGAGGGCTTCTGGATCTTTCTCGAGCACTTCGCCGTCGGGAAGCCGGAGCGCGAGATCCTCGCGCCGTGCGAGGAATGGTTCGTGGCGCAGGGGTGCGGGCGGCTGACGATGGACATGGTGCTCGTCGGCGAGCACGGCGCCGCGCTGCCGGAGTTCAAGATCGCAGGAGCACGGCCGGTGCAGGCGACGGACGTGGTTCTGCCGTCGCTCGAGATCGCCGGGCCCGGCGGCCACTGGGTCGAGATCTCCCGCGCGATCTGCCTGGACGAGCCGAGCGCCGAGACGACGCGAGATGATGGACGCCTACGAGGAGTACTTCGACCTGGCGCGCTCCGTCATGCGCGACGGGGCCACCGCCCACGACGTGCACCGCGCCGTCTCGAAGGGATTCCTCGACCGCGGCTTCATCCTCGGCCACGTCACCGGCCACTCGATCGGCATGACGATGATCGAGTTCCCCAAGATCGGCGAGGGCGACGAGACGGTGCTGCGCGAGGGCATGGTGTTCTCCATGCACCCGCACGCGATCTCCCAGGACGGACGGGCCTGCCTCTACATGCAGGACACGTGGCTCGTCACGGCCGACGGCGGCGTGCCGCTCGCGGACCTGCCGATGAGGATCTTCGACGGCACGGAGGAGCGCCCATGAGCAGCGACGCGACGAGCGAGGGCACGCCGCTCTCGGAGCCCGTTCTGCCCGGCGACGCGCCGTCGGACTACGAGCGCTACCTCCGCACCGAGGAGCTGCTCGCCTTGCAGAAGCGGAGCGACGAGTGGATCCACCGCGACGAGCTGCTCTTCCAGACGGTCCACCAGACGTCCGAGCTCTGGCTCAAGCTGGCCTGGAACGAGGTCGAGGAGGCGACGCGCGCTCGTGCAGGAAGGGCAGATCGCCGCGGCGCAGCGGCTGCTGCGCCGCGCGACCGACTGCCTGAAGATCGTCACGACCGCCCTCGACATGCTCGAGCACATGTCGCCGTGGGAGTACACCACCGTGCGCAAGGTGCTGGGCCACGGCAGCGGCTTCGACTCGCCGGGGTTCCGCGAGATCCGGCGCGTGACGCCGCCGCTCGGCGAGGCGTTCCACGCGGCGCGGGAGCAGGCGGGACTGTCGCTCGCCGAGGTCTACACGCAGGGGCGCGACCACGAGGACCTCTATCAGCTGGCCGAGCTGCTGATCGAGTGGGACGAGCGCGTGATCGTCTGGCGCGTGCGTCACTTCAAGGTCGTCGAGCGCGTGATCGGCGGCGGCGTGATCGGGACGCAGGGCACGCCGGTCGAGGTGCTCGGGCGCCTGATCCACAAGTCGTTCTTCCCGGAGCTCTGGGACGTGCGCGACGAGTTGACGGCGCTGAACCCGCCGGAGTGACGGCAGGCGGTATGACCTGGCCGAGGCTCTCCCTGGGCTGTGGGAACTTCGGCGGCGTCGGCTCCGCGCCCGCGTTCTTCGGCCAGGGCATCGACGAGGAGACGGCCGTCGCGATCATGGACGCCGCCTGGGAGCGGGGCATCCGGTGGTTCGACACCGCCGACGCGTACGGCGGCGGCCGCAGCGAGTCGTTCATCGGCCGCTGGCGAGAGGCCCGGCGGCCCGAGGGGCTGCTGCTGACGACCAAGGTGTTCCACTCCACCGCCGGCGACGCGAACGACACCGGTCTCGCGCCCGACCGGATCCGGCGCCAGCGTCGAGGCGAGCCTCGGGCGGCTCGGCGTCGACCGCGTCGACCTCTACCTTGCGCACGAGCCCGATCCGCAGACGCCGCTCGTCGAGACGATTCGCGCGTTCGAGCGCCTCGTCGCGGAGGGCGTCGTCGGCGCATGGGGACTCTCGAACTACGACGAGGCCGGGATTCGCGAGGCGCTCGTCCACGGCCGGCCGTCGCTCGTCCAGAACACGTACTCGCTGCTCGACAGGGCCGACGAGGCCGGCGTCCTGCCGCTCTGCGCGGAGGAGGGGATCGCCTACGTCCCGTTCGGGCCCCTCTCGGGCGGCTGGCTGACCGGCAAGTACCGTCGCGGCGAGCCGTTCCCCGAGGGGTCGCGGATGACGCAGCGCCCGGAGCCGTACGAGCGCCTGGTCGACGACAGGGTCTTCGACGGGCTCGACCGGCTGGGCCAGGAGGCCCAGAAGCGCGGCGTCGAGCTGACGACGCTCGCCTTCGCGTGGGTCTTGTCGCACCCGGCCGTCGCCGGCGCCGTCTGCGGGCCCGGCCGGCCGCAGCACCTCGAGCCGGTGCTCGCGGCGCTCGAACTACGTCTCCCGCCGGAGGAACGTGAGCTACTAGTGTCGTTCTTCGGATGACGGTCCGCGTCCTGAGCGAGCGCGACGTGCAGCGGCTGCTTCCGATGGCCGACTGCATCGACGCCATGGCGGAGGCCCTGGCGGCGCTCGCGCGCGACGAGCTGCACAACCCGCTGCGGATGGTCGTGCGACCGCCCGGCAGCGCGACGCTCATGGGGTTGATGCCCGCCTACCGCGCCGCGCCGGAGGCGGTCTACTCGCTGAAGGCGATCTGCATCGCGCCCGGCAACCCCGCGCGCGGGCTCGACTCGCACCAGGGCTTCGTCGCGCTCTTCGACGGCGAGACCGGCGTGCTGCGCGCGCTCGTCAACGCCTCGGCCGTGACGGCGATCCGAACCGCCGCGGTCTCCGGCGTCGCGACGCGGGCGCTCGCCCGGCCGGACTCGCGTGTGCTCGCGATCCTCGGCGCGGGCGTCCAGGCTCGCTCGCATCTCGAGGCGATGCGCGCTGCCCTCCCGTTCGAGCGCGTGCTGGTCTGGAGCAGGACGCCGGCGCACGCCGCCGGGCTGGGCCAGCTCGAGTTGGGCGACGTGGAGGTCGCGGGCTCCGCGGAGGAGGCGCTGCGCGACGCGGACGTCGTCGTCACCGCGACCACGTCGGCCGGGCCGATCGTGCGCCGTGCCTGGTTGAAGGAGGGCGCGCACGTGAACGCCGTCGGGTCGAGCATCCCGACCACGCGTGAGCTCGACACCGAGACCATGGCCGCCGCCGCCCTCTTCGTCGACCGCCGCGAGTCGACGGTCAACGAGTCGGGCGACTACCTGATCGCCTTGCGCGAGGGCGCCATCGGGCCGGACCACATCCGGGGCGAGGTCGGCGAGGTGCTGATCGGCGCGGTCGCCGGCCGTCGCGACGAATCCGAGCTGACCGTCTTCAAGTCCCTCGGCCTTGCGGTCGAGGATCTCGCGGCCGCCGAGCTTGCCGTCGGCCGCGCGGAGGCCGAGGGCGCGGGCGTCGAGGTCGACCTCTGATCCCGCTCGACGACATCTACCGCGCCCGCGAGGTGATCGCCGGCGTCGCCGTCCGCACGCCGCTCGTGCGGCTCGAGGCCGAGAGCACGGGAGACGCGGAGATCTGGCTGAAGCTCGAGACGCTGCAGCCGGTCAACTCGTTCAAGATCCGCGGCGCCGCGAACGCGGTGCTGCAGGCCTCCGACGAGGAGTTGCGCGACGGCGTCCTGACGCCGAGCGCCGGCAACATGGCGCAGGGCGTCGCCTACGCTGCCAGGGTGCGCGGCGTTCCGGCGACGATCGTCGTCCCGGAAGGCGCGCCGCGCACGAAGCTCGCGGCGGCGGAGCGCCTGGGCGGCACGATCGTGGAGGTTCCCTACGACGACTGGTGGAACGTGCTGATGACCGGGCACTACGACGCGGCCGGAGGGCTCTTCGTCCACCCCGTGGCCGACGACCGCGTGATGGCCGGCAACGGGACGATCGGGCTTGAGGTCGTCGAGGAGCTTCCGGACGTCGACGCGGTCGTCGTCCCGTACGGCGGCGGCGGCCTCGCGACCGGAGTCGGCAGCGCGGTCAAGGCGCTGCGGCCGGAGGTGCGCTTGTACTCGGCGGAGCCTGCTCCGGGCGCGCCGGCGGCGGCGAGCCTCGCGGCCGGCGAGCCGACCGCGGTCGACTTCTCGCGCTCGTTCGTCGACGGCGCCGGCAGCCGGGAGGTGCTCCCGTCGGTCTGGCCCGGGGTGTCCGAGCTCCTCGACGGCGCCTTCGCGGTCGCGTTGGACGGCGTCGCGGCCGCCGTCCGGCTGCTCGCGGAGCGGACGCGCGTGATCGCCGAGGGGGCGGGCGCTCTCGCCGTCGCGGCCGCGCTCGACGGGCGGGCCGGGGGCGGGAAGGTCGTCGCCGTCGTCTCCGGCGGGAACATCGACAGCGGCGTGCTGTCGAAGATCCTCGCAGGTGAGACGCCGTGACGTTCGACGTCGAGGCCGCGCGCAGCCGCTTCACGTCGCTCCGTTCGGGTTTTGCGTTTTTCGACGCCCCCGGCGGCACGCAGGTGCCCGACGAGGTCGGCGACGCGATCGCACGCGCCCTGCGCGAGGCCTCGGGCAACCTCGGTGCGCCGTACGCCACCGGCGCGGCGGTCGAGGCGATCCTGGCGCGCGCCAAGGTCGACGCGGCGCGCTTCCTCGGCGCGACGCCCGACGAGATCTCGTTCGGGATGAACATGACGACGCTGAACTTCGCGCTCACACGCACGGCCGCGCGCGACTTCGAGCCGGGCGGCGAGGTACTGACGACGGCGCTCGACCACGACGGCGGCGTCGCCCCCTGGGTCGAGCTCGCGGCAGACCGGGGCCTCGAGGTCGTCGTCGCCGACGTCACCGACACGTTCACGATCGACTATGACGACGTCGAGCGCCGCCTCTCCGAGCGCACCCGCGTCGTCGCCTTCGCTCTCGCGGCGAACGCCACCGGCTCGGTCGCCGACGCGAAGCGCCTGTGCCGGCTGGCGCGCGAGGCGGGAGCGCTGTCGTGGATCGACGCGGTGCACTACGCGGCGCACGAGCCGATCGACGTGGAGGAGATCGGCTGCGACGTCCTTCTGTGCTCGCCGTACAAGTTCTGCGGGCCGCATCTCGGCATCGCGTACGTCCGGCGCGAGGTCGCAGAGCGATGGCGGCCCTACAAGGCGCGCCCCTCGGCCTCGACTCCCGTCGGGCGACGGTTCGAGACTGGCACGCTCCCCTACGAGCTCCTGGCCGGCTTCTCCGCGACGATCTCCTATCTCGAGTCGCTCGGCGGCATGGCGGTGCTCCGCGACTACGAGCGTGAGCTGGCCGAGCGGTTCCTGGCGAACCTCCCGGAGCGCGTGCGGCTCTACGGCCCACCGACCCAGGAGGACCGTGTGCCGACGTTCCTGTTGAACGTCGACGGCGTCCCCGCCGAAGAGCTGGCGCACCGCCTGGCAGCGCGCGGCATCGGCGCCTGGTACGCCGACAACTGGTACTGCGTGGGCCTGGCCGAGCGGCTACCCGAGCAGTCGCTCCGGGTGGGCTTCATCCACTACAACACCGCCGAGGAGATCGACCGACTGCTGGCGGAGCTCGCCGCCGCGCGCCTGCCGGCTCAGGCGGGACGAGCCTGAGCCGGCAGCGGCGACCGAACGGAACGACTCAGGAAGGCTGCGGGACGATCCGGATGTAGGGCCGCGGCTCCTCCCAGCCCTCGGGATAGGTCTCCTTCGCCTCCTCGTTGGAGACCGAGCCGGCGATGATCACGTCCTCGCCGTCGCGCCAGTTGACCGGGGTCGCCACCTTGTGCTTGGCGGTCAGCTGCAGGGAGTCGATCACGCGCAGCACCTCGTCGAAGTTGCGGCCGGTCGTCATCGGGTAGACGAGGATCAGCTTGACCTTCTTGTCCGGGCCGACCACGAAGACGTTGCGCACGGTCTGATTGTCGGCCGCCGTCCGGTCGAGGGGATCGCCCTCCGTGTCGGCTCCGAGCATGCCGTACAGCTTCGAGATGTGGAAGTCGTAGTCGCCGATGATCGGATAGTTGGGCGCGTGCCCCTGCGTCTCCTCGATGTCGCGCGCCCAGCCGTCGTGCCTGTCGACCGGATCGACCGACAGTCCGATGATCTTGACGTTCCTCCGATCGAACTCCGGCTTGATCTTCGCCATGTAGCCGAGCTCGGTCGTGCAGACCGGGGTGAAGTCCTTCGGGTGCGAGAACAGCACCGCCCAGGAATCGCCGATCCAGTCGTGGAAGTCGATCGGGCCCTCCGTCGTCTCCGCCTGGAAGTCCGGCGCGGTCTCGCCAAGCTGAATGCTCACCCTTTCCTCCTTCTGTCGTTCTACGTCGCAGATGACTCCGACGGCGCGGCGTCGGCTCGTCTGCCGTAAGCGTACGTGCCGCCGGGAGCCGTCCGGTGACCTGGCGGCCCCGATCTCGGCTCAGCCCCGAAGATAGGCGAGCACGGCGAGCACCCGGCGGTGGTACCCGGAGGCCTCGCCGATCCCGAGCTTGAGCAGGATATGGCGCACGTGCGTCTCGACGGTCTTGGGGCTCAGGAAGAGCTTCTGGCAGATGCCCTCGTTCGAGTGCCCTTCGGCGATCAGCGCCAGGACCTCGCGCTCGCGGTCGGTGAGCTCGTCGAGCGGGCTCTGGACGCGGGGTCGCCCCATCAGCCTGGAGACGATCGTCGGGTCGAGAACGCACTCGCCTTCGGAGATGCGCTCCAAGGCGTCGACCAGCACGGCGACGTCCTTGACGCGCTCCTTGAGCAGGTAGCCGGAGCGCTCGAGGTGCTCGTCGAGCAGACGCATGGCGTAGTGGGACTCGAGGTAGTGGGAGAGTACGAGCACTCCGACCGAGGGCTGGAGCCGGCGGATCTCCTGGGCGGCGACGAGCCCTTCGTCGGTCTGTGTGGGCGGCATCCTGATGTCGACGATCGCCACGTCGGGCCGGGTGAGCTCGACCCGGCGGAGAAGCTCGTCGGCGGTACCGGCCGTTCCGGCCACCTCGAATCCGGCGTCTGCCAGCAGTCGTGCGAGGCCCTCGCGGAGGAGCGTCTCGTCGTCGGCGATTACGACCCGCACGGGAGTTCTGCACGGATTGTGACGAGTCCGTTCTCGCTGTGCTCGAGGCGGAGCCTCCCGTCGAGCGCACCCAGCCTGTCCTCGAGCGCGACGGGATCGAGAGCACGACGCTCGTCGTGCGTCTCGATCTCGACGACAAGCACCTCGCCGCGCCGTTCTCCGTGGACGACGACGGTACTCGTCGCGACGCGCGCGGCCTCCGCCACGACCGTGTACGCGGCCGTCTCGACGGCCGACGGGAAGCGGTCCGCCGGGAGACTGCGGATCCGGATCGGGACCCGACTCTCCTCGGCGAGCGCGTGGACGGCGACCGCCAGGCCGCCGTCGGCGAGGACGGTGGGGAAGATCCCGTGCGCGAGCTCGCGCAGCTCCGAGATCGCGCCGTCCAGCTCGGCGTCTGCTTCGTCGAGGGCGGAGACCGCCGCAGGCGCGGCGTCACGGGAGAGTTGCGAGCGCACGAGGCGAAGCGAGAGCGCAAGCGCGACGAGCCGCTGCTGGGCGCCGTCGTGCAGGTCGCGCTCCAGCCGCTTCCGCTCGTCGTCGCCGGCATCCACGATGCGCGCCCGGGACGCCCGAAGCTCCTCGAGCTGCGCCCGCACCTCCGCCTGCAAGCGCTCGTTGTCGAGCGCCAGGCGGGCGGCTGCAGTCACCTCGTCGACCAGCTGCGAATCGTCGAGGAGCCCGGGGGCGTGTCCCAGCATCGCGACGGGACGTCCGCCGACGGCGATGGTCGTCCGCTCGCCGCACAGGGACAGGTCCGCGGGACGGCCCTGTGCGTCCACGAGCTGCCCGGAACCGGCGAGCGGATAGCCGAGCACGAGGCCTGGATCGCCCACGATCCCGGCGAGGACAGCCCGCAGGCCGCCGGCCGGGGGCGACTCCGCGAGGTCGACGACGAGACGCGCGACCGCTGCCCTGGCCCGGCGAGCACGGGCGAGGCCGAACGCCACGCCGAGCGAGACCGCCGACAACGCGGCAGCCTCGCCGAGCCAGAGCCGCCGTTCGAGCGGCCCGTTGGAGAGCAGACCGCGATCGATCGACGCCGCGAACGTGGCCGAGACCAGCGCGAGGTACGCGGCGCCCGCGGCGAGCACCGGCCAGCCCGGCCGCCGCGCGGCGCTCGTCGCGCGAGTGAGCTTCACGAGCACCAGGATGCAGAGCGCCGCCGCCCAGGCGAGGCCGGCGTAGACGCCGACCCTATTCATGTCCTCGACGGCGGGTCCATGGTCGGCCACGACGAGCAGGTTGCGCGGGCACTGCCAGCAGCCCTGCGAGCTCGGGTCGTAGAAGAGCGCCGGCAGCAGACCCAGGACGAGGACGCCGCCGGCGTAGGCGACGGCGACCGCAATGCGCTCCCGGCTCGAGGCGAGCCGGCCGCTCGGATAGGCGAGGACCGCGTGCCCGAAGAGAGGCGCGCAGGCGGCGTACAGGCAGAGGCCGATCGTGAAGGCGAGCGCCGAGCCGATCCCCGGGTTGTTCCACTCGAGCACGAACCAGGCGAACCCGCCGGCGGCCAGCAGCGGCCCGAAGCGGCTTCCGGGACTCCGCAGCCAGAACACGAGGCCGGCCCCGATCGCCGCCCACCCGGCCACGAGCAGGGCGGCTCCACCGGCAGGCGAGCGCCCGGCGAACGAGAGACCCGGATCGGCTCGAACGACGCGAAGCGTGAAGACGCCGACCGCAACGCCCAAGCCCGAAATCGCGACCGCGACCAGCACTCGGCCCATGCCGCACATGGTCCCACGCGGCGGGCCCGACTCCAATCAGGGCGCACCCTGATCGCGGGAGGCCGAACTCCAGGCTGAGCCCCGACGCGATCGCGACGGCCGCGACCTAGCGTCAACGGCAAACGCAAAGGAGGCGGACGAGATGAAGATCGACCTCAAGATGGCCCTCGGGGTCATCGTGCTGTTGGCCGTGGCCGGCGCCGCGGCGATCAGCGCACTGGCGACCGCGCCGGGCGCGAACGGGCGGATCGTCTTCCGCCGTTACCTCGACGTCGACAGGACCCGCGCTGCGATCTTCACGGTGAACCCCGACGGGACGAAGGAAAAGCGCGTCACCCATCCTCCCGCCGGCGTGATCGACACCGAACCGGACTGGTCGCCGAACGGGGCCAGGATCGCGTTCGAGCGGCAGTTCCCCTGTCCTGCCGGCGGCCCCAAGGACGGCCTGGACAACGTCTGCGACCGCGTCTACACGATGAGGCGCGACGGCACGGGATTGAAG
The DNA here is from genome assembly GCA_963704025.1 of uncultured Actinomycetes bacterium. Lineage (GTDB taxonomy): Bacteria > Actinomycetota > Thermoleophilia > Gaiellales > Gaiellaceae > CAVPGP01. The sequence continues at coordinate 59,776 of CAVPGP010000003.1, forward strand.
TCCCTCGTGGCCTGCGGGTTCTCGGCGGAGGCTCCGTTTCCGGGGAACTGCGTCGCCGTCGACCAGCCCGCCTGGTCTCCGGACGGCTCGAGGATCGCCTTCGTCTACAAGCTGGCCGACTCGGCGTATACCGGCAGCCTGAACCTCGACGCGGGGATCTGGATCGTGAACGCGAACGGGAGCGGCCTCCGCCGGGTCACGCAACGGACGCCGGGCACCTCCTGGGACTCCGGCCCGCAGTGGTCCCCCGACGGCCGCAAGCTCGTCTTCGCCCGCTTCGACTTCACCACCGAGGCGGACGCCGTCTTCACCGTCAACGTCGACGGCAGCGGCCTCCACCAGGTCACGCCGTCGGAGCTCAACGCCGGGAACAGCCCGGACTGGTCGCCCGACGGGCAGTGGCTCCTGTTCAGGGGCGCTCCCGCAGACGGATCGCTGAACGTCTACAAGGCGCATCCCGACGGGACGGGGGTCACGAACCTGACGAACGAGGAGAGCGGCGTCCAGTACGCGTCGTCCTCCTTCTCGCCGGACGGCACCAGGATCACCACCGCGAGGAGTCCCGGATCAGGCCCTGAGGGCGCCGCGGACGTCTACGTCATGAACGTCGACGGCTCCGGTATCGCGCCGGTCACGCACAGCAGGCTCTGGGACAGCGGCCCCGACTGGGGCACGGCGCCGCTGTGCTAGGAGGCTTGATGTGAAACTCCGGCACGCACGGCTGGTGCGCCAGACACGGCGCGCTTCAGCCGGCTCGGGCTTGCCCGTAGCACCACTACGCGCTGCGCTCGATCCGGCTGAGTCGCTTGATCTGGCCCATCCCCGCACGCACCCCAGTTTCACATCAAGCCTCCAGGAGAAGCGGCTTGCGCACTTCCGGATCAGGGCGCACCCTGAACGCAGGGCGTCGAACTCCAGGCTCAGCCCCGATGTGCCGGCGACCGGACGAGCCTACTGTCGGCTGCAGCGAACGAAGGAGGCAACGAGATGCAGCCAGTGAGGTACACCGTGGGAGGCCTGCTCGTCGCGCTCGCGGCGCTCGCGTTCCTTGCAGCCGCCACGGCGTCGAGCGGCGGCCACGGCGCCGCCAAGTGGAGGATCGCGCTGACCACCAACCGCGAGGGCGACTCGGAGATCTACAGCATGAACGCCGACGGGACGGCCGTGCGCAGGCTGACCCAAAGCCCGAAGTTCGACGGCGCCGGCCCCTGGTCGCCGGACGGGCGGAAGATGCTCTTCTACAGCCAGCGCACGGGCGGCGGCGACGTCTGGGTGATGAACGCGGACGGGAGCGGGCAGCGGAACCTGACGCGGAACCCCGCCTTCGACGGCCCGTGCTGCTGGTCGCCCGACGGGCGGAAGATCCTCTTCACGAGCAACCGCGACGGCAACAACGAGCTCTACGTCATGAACGCGGACGGCAGTGGACAGCGGATCCTCGCAGCCAACCCCTCGTCCGAGGAGTGGGCCGGCGGCTGGTCTCCGGACGGAAAGACGATCACGTTCAGCACCGACCGCGACGGCAACTGGGAGGTCTACGCCATGAGCGCCGACGGCGGTGGCGCGCGGAACCTGACGCGGAATCCGGGAAATGACGGCGGCATCGCCGGGGCGACCGGGCTCCTCATGTCGCCTGACGGTAGGAAGATCGCGTTCGCGAGCACCCGCGACACGCACAGCAACGACAACCCCGAGCTCTACGTCATGAACGCAGACGGAAGCGGGATCCGGAGGCTGACACGCACGCCGGGGACGGAGGTCCCGATCTCCTGGTCGCCGGACGGGCGGAAGCTTGCATTCACGCGCTTTCCCGCGCAGCCGCGCTGGGCGTTCTTCGTCATGAACGCCGACGGAAGCGGAGAGAAGAAGGTGACGTGGGCGCTTCCGCACAAGAAGTAGGCGGGGGGCGCGCGGCAGCGGCGGGGGCGGTCCGCGCGGCCGCCCTCGCCGCGCTCGCGGCCTCGCTCGTCGTCGCGGTCTCGGGGTGCAGCGACGCGGGCGGGGACAAGCTCGGCGGCCCGAAGGACGTGAAGGCGGTCGTGCTGACGCTCGAGCAGAGCGACCCCGACTACTCGGGGGCGCAGTTCGCGGCGGCCGTCGCCAAGCGCTCCGGCGGCTCGATCCGGGTCGACGTGAGCCCTGCGTGGCACCGTGACCGCCTCGACTTCGAGCGGGGCATCGTCGAGGACGTCCGCGCGGGCAGGTCGGACCTGGGCGTGGTGGGGGCCCGCGTCTGGGACACGCTCGGCGTGACGAGCTTCCAGGCGCTCCTGGCGCCGTTCCTCGTCGACAGCCTGGAGCTCGAGCGGCGGGTCCTCGACAGTCCGCTGGCCGGCCGCATGCTCGGAGGCGTCGACCGCGGCGGGGTCGTCGGCGTCGCCCTGCTCCCCGGGCCGCTGCGGAGGCCGTTCGGGTACCACCGCCGGCTCGTCGGTCGCAGCGACTACATCGGGGCCCGCCTGGGCGTCTATCCCGGGCGGGTCGAGGAGGCGACGCTGCGCAGCCTGGGGGCGAGCACGCGGCAGTACCTCAGCCTCGCCGGTGCCAGCCGTGAGGGGGCGATCCTCAACTTCTGGGGGATCTCGGGCGGGGTCGGCTACCGCGGCAAGACGCTCGCCACCAACGTCGTCTTCTGGCCCCGAGCCGAGACGGTCGTGATCAACCGCAAGGCACTCGAGTCGCTCACACCGGCGCAGCAGGAGATCCTCCGGGACGCCGGTCGGCAGGCCGTCGCCGGGAGGCTTTCCGAGGTCGAGCGCCTCGAGAAGGATGCGTTGGAGTCGATCTGCGAACGGAAGCTCGTGTCGCTCGTGACCGTCTCGCGGGCCGACGTCGCGGCGCTGCACGCGGCCGTGCGTCCGGTGTATGCGCAGCTGGAGCGGAACACGGGGACGCGAGAGCTCGTGGCCGGAATCAGGATGCTCCGCGCCGGGCAGCGTGCGGACGTGCTGCCCGTGCGCTGCCCTTCGCCCACAGGGGCGGGCGCCTCGAAGCTCGAAGGCGTCTGGGACTCGAAGGCGTCGCACGCGGCGCTGCTGGCGGTCGGAGCGTCGCCGGCCGAGGCGGCAACCTACGAGGGCGCGGCGAGGCTGGAGCTGCGAGACGGCCGGTGGACGCTCCGGGGCGACCACACGACCGTCACGGGCACCTACGTCCTGAAAGGCGACGTCATCCGCCTCACCATGCGCACCTGTACCGCAAACCCGTGCTCGCCCGGTGCCGTGACGGAGTACGGCTGGAGCTTCTATCGCGACACGCTCTCGCTCGCCCGTCGGCCCGGCGCCACATTCTGGCCGAGGCTCGTCGTGAGCCCCGGCAGGCAGGTTCGCTAGCCGATGACCGGGAGCTCGGCGATGATCCGCGTGCCCGCGCCGGGCGGGCTCGTGATCCGCAGCGTCCCCCCGAGCGCCCCGACGCGGTCGGCGAGCCCCACCAGCCCCGAGCCGCGGCCCGGCTCGGCCCCACCGACGCCGTCGTCCGCGACGTCCAGCACGACGAAGTCTGGTTCCGTACGCACGTCGATGGTTGCGGACGACGCCGCGGCGTGCTTGATGACGTTCGCGAGCGCTTCGGAGCAGACGTAGAACAACGCGGCCTCGACCGGCTCGGGCAACCTTCCGAGACTCCCGTTCACCTCGACGGGAATCGCCGAGCGCCTGGCGAGGGCCGTCAGCGCAGGAAGGAGGCCCTCGTCGGTCAGGGTCGCGGGGAGCACGCTGTGCGCGAGCTCGTCCAGCTCGTGCCGTGTCTCGACGAGCTCGGCCTGGACCCCGGCGATCGCCTCGGCGTCGTTTGCCGCCACGAAGGGTTGCGCACGCGCGAGGAGCTCGGCGACGGTCTCGAGCCGCCGCGCGGCGCCGAGGTGGAGCTCCTTCTGGATCCTGCGCCGCTGCATGTCGGCGGCCTCGACGATCCGGCGCCGCGACGCCTCGATCCTCGCCGCTTGCGCGCGCGCCTCGGCCTGGAGAGCGGCGTTCGCGACGGCGAGGCGGGCCGCGGCGGCGACCGACTCGATGAGTCGCCGGTCGGCGAGGAGCGCCTCATCGTGCACGAGCACGGCAACCTGCTCGCCGCGGTCCACGAGCGGCGTCACGGTCCTTCCCGAGCCGGGCGACGGTAGCTCGACCGGGCGCCCGCCGTCATCCACGAAGTCGCCCGTCCCCTCCAGGCGGTAGCCCACCACGAGCGACGGATCGCCGAGCGCGCGCGCGAGCGTCGTCCGCAGTGTCGCTGCCCGGACGGGCGATCCGAGCTCGACGACCAGACCGGTGACGACCGCCTCGGCCCAGCGGCTCCGCAGGAGGTCGACGAGCAGCACGACCGCCGTCGAGGCGATCACGAGGTCGTAGATCCAGAGGAGCGCGTGCTCCGGCGGCCAACCGGTCACGCTGCTGAGCGCGCCGAGCGCGAGCACCGCGGAGAACGCGAGCGCGGCCGCGAGTGCCGGCCCCGCGGCCTTGCGGGCAGAGCCCGAGGTTCCGGCGAAGGCGCGGAGGGCTGTGAGCGCGACGAGGCCGCTCAACACCAGCGTCACAGTGGTGTTCGAGGCAAGCGGCTCGACGACCGCGTCGACGTAGGCGATCGCGACGACTGCACGTGTGAGGCGGGAGGAGACTCGCCCGGTCGGATAAGAGAGATAGAGATGGACGAGCGGTCCGCGGTGGAGATAGAGAAGCGCCGAGGCGAGGTTGCCCAGAAACCACGTGGCTCCGGCGAGCGACATCAGCGCGCCGATCCGGGACTCCTGCCGGCGGTCCCAGGCGACCGCTCCGCAGGCGATCAGGGTGCAGCCGGTAACCAGATCTGCGGCACTGAGCGCAGGGCCGAGCGAGGGGTCGTAGAAGGCCCATTCGACCGCGAGCCCGAAGACGATCCCGACCGGCAAGAGCGCCGGCCTGAGCAGGCGCGGCAGCATCAGCCCGCGGCGGCGGCGGCGAGTCTCTCCCCGGAGAGCTCGCTCTTCGGGATGAAGCTCCAGGCGGGATTCCCGGCTAGGCGCCAGCGAACCGTTGCCGCCGTACGGCTCGAGGTGAGGACGATCGCGGGCGCCGCCTCCTCGCCCGCCAGTCGCTCCGCGACTGCGAAGCCGTCGAGGTCCGGGAGCTGCACGTCGAGCAGGACGATCTCCGGCCGCAGCTCGCCGACCGCCGCAAGGGCGGAGGCGCCGTCCGGCGCCTCGCCCACCACGTCGAACCCGGCAGCCTCGAGCAGGGCGCGCGCCGCCGATCGGAATGCAGCGTGGTCGTCGACGATCAGCACCGTACGCCGCATGCCTCGAACTCTGGCAGAGGCAAATCGATCGCGCGTCGGGGCTGTCCCTGAGCAGCGCAGTCCTCCACCGCAATCGGTTGCGCTCCGCCGGGGCGATGTCCAGAATCGGCGTATCCGAAGGGAGGACGGACGTGGCGATCGACTCGCACGCAACGGAGCCGGACTTGCGGCTCGCCCGGGACGGCGGTCCAAGAGCCCGCAGTGGCCCGGAGCGGCCGATGTTCCCGGGAGGCATGGAGGTGGGGGAGGAGGAGCTCGTCGCGCTCGAGCGGGTGATCCGCAGCAAGAACCTCTTCCGCTACTACGGCGTCGGCGACGGGCCCGGCGAGGTCGCCGCCTTCGAGCGGGAGTTCGCCGAGCACCTGGGCTCGCCGTACGCGCTCTGCGTGAACGCGGGCTCGTCCGCCCTCATCTGCGCCCTGATCGGACACGGGATCGGCCCCGGCGACGAGGTGATCATCCCCGCCTACACGTGGAACGCCACGGCGAACGCGGTGCTCGCGACCGGTGCGATGCCGGTGCTCGCCGAGGTCGACGAGTCGCTGACGCTCGACCCGGCCGACGTCGAGCGCCGGCTCACCCCTCGGACGAAGGCGCTGCTGCCGGTGCACATGCGCGGCAACGCGGCCGACATGGACGCCCTGGGCGAGCTCGCCCGCCGGCACGGGCTCGTCCTGATCGAGGACGCCTGCCAGGCGGCCGGCGCCTCGTTCGGCGGCCGGCGGCTCGGCTCGATCGGCGATGCAGGCGCGTTCAGCCTCCAGTTCAACAAGATCATCACGACCGGCGAGGGCGGCGTCATGATCACGAGCCGCCGCGAGGTGTACGAGCGCGCAATCGAGGTGCACGACTGCGCCGGGCCGGTCCGCGACGGCGGCGACCCGCCGCACTTCCCCGGCTACAACTTCCGCGCCTCCGAGCTCACGGGCGCCGTGGCGCGCGTGCAGCTGACCCGGCTCGACGGGTTGCTCGAGCGCATGCGGGCGAGCCACGCCAGGCTCGCGTCCGCCGTCGAGAAGCTTCCCGGCCTCACGCTCCGGCGCTCCAACGACGCAGAGGGCGACGCCGGGCTCGCGGTGATCGCGTACGCCGAGACGCCGGCGCTCGCAGCGGAGGCCGTCGAGGCGCTGCTGGCAGAAGGCGTGGCCGCGGAGCGGATGTACCACCCGGAGGTCGTCGACATGCACTTCTATCCGTACTGGCGCCCCGTGCTCGCGGCGATCGAGGCGGCGGGGAGGCCCGCACCGGACTGCCCGCGCACGCTCGACCTGCTGGAACGGGTCGTCCACGTCGACGTGCCGCCCCAGCTCGACGAGCAGGACCTCGAGGAGATCGAGCTCGCCCTCAGGAAAGTCGCCCTCGGGGTGCTCGCTTGACGGTGCATCCTTGACGGTGCGGGTCGGCGTCGTGGGCGGTGGCCTCATCGCCCAGGCGATGCACCTCCAGTACCTCGCCGCAAAGCCTGGGCTGTTCACGATCGCCGCGCTCGCCGAGCCGAGCGAGACCGTGCGCGAGGCGCTCGGCGCGCGGTACGGGATCGCCGGGCTCCACGCCGACTACCGGGGGTTGCTGGACGCGGGCGGGGTCGATGCGCTCGTGGTCTGCTCGCCGGCCGGGACGCACGCCGAGGTCGTGCTGGCCGGGCTCGACGCGGGCGCGCACGTCCTCGTCGAGAAGCCGATGTGCATCACGCTTCGCGACGCCGACGCCGTCGTCGCGGCACGCGACCGCACCGGGCTCGTCGTCCAGGTCGGGACGATGAAGCGGTTCGACCCGGCCTACGAGGCGATGCTCGCGGATCTCCCCGACTCGGCCGCGGACCTGCGCTACGTCAGCGTCGTGGTCAACGACCCGGAGTTCGAGCCGTTCTTCGGCGCGGGAGAGATCGTTCGTGGCAACGTGCCGAAGGACGTGATCGAAGCAACCGCGAAGGCGGAGCGCGACCAGGTCGAGGAGGCGGTCGGCTCCGGCGACCCCGACACCGTACGCGCCTTCTCCGAGAGCTATCTCGGCTCGATGATCCACGACCTGAACGTCGTGCACGGGCTGCTCGAGCGGCTCGGCGAGCCCCTGCCGGCGGAGGTCGTGGGCGGAGACTGGTGGAACGAGGGCCGAGCCGTGACCGGCGCGCTCAGGCTCGCGAACGGGGCCCGCTGGGACAACGTCTGGATTCAGCTGCTCGACACGTACGAGTACTGCGAGTCGATCACGCTCTACTTCGCCGACTCGGTCCGCTCGCTCCAGTTCCCGTCCCCCTGGCAGAAAGGGCGCCCGACGGCCTACCGGCGCAGCGAGCGCCGCGGCCGGACGAACGCGGCCGCGGAGACGGAGAGCTACGAGGAGGCGTTCTCGCGGGAGCTCGATCACTTCCACGCGTGCATCGCAGGCGAGGCGGAGTGCCGGACGCCGCCCGAGCAGGCCCGGCTCGACATCGAGGTGCTGACCGCGATGTTCCACGCGTCGCAGGCGTGACGCGCGCGGCGATCGTCGGGACTGGGTACGTCGCCGGCGTGCACGCGCTCGCGCTGCGGGAGCTCGGCGTCCCTGTCGCGGCGGTGTGCGGGCGGTCGTCGGCCGAGGCGTTCTCGGCGGAGGTCGGCGCGACCCCCTACGACGACCTCCAGACGCTGCTCGACGCCGAGCAGGTAGACGTCCTCCACGTCTGCACGCCGAACGCCGTGCACGCGGAGCAGGTGCTCGCCGCCCTCGAGCGCGGGCTCCACGTTGTCTGCGAGAAGCCGCTCGCCGTCTCCTCGGCGGAGGCCGACGCGATGGTCGAGGCGGCCGCGCGCTCCGGACGCGTCGCCGCGACGTGCTACCACGTCCGCGGCTACCCGCTCGTCGAGCGCATGCGCGCCGACGTGGCGGCCGGCGGGATCGGCGCCGTGCGAGCCGTGCACGGGCGCTACGCGTGCGACGACATGCTCGTCGCACCCGGCGGCTGGCGGCTCGACCCGGCCGCGTCGGGACCGTCGTACGTCGTCGGCGACCTCGGCACGCACTGGCTGGACCTGGCCGAGCACGTCACCGGCCTCGAGGTGCAGGAGGTCTTCGCGCAGTTCGTCGGCGAGCCGCTCGAGGACTACGCCGCCTTGCTCCTCCGGCTCGAAGGCGGGGCGGTCGGCTCGCTCGTCCTCTCGGCCGGCGCGGCGGGCCGCAAGAACCAGCTCCTCTTCGAGTGCGAGGGAGACGTGGGCGGGCTCACGTGGGACCAGGAGGAGCCCAACACGCTCCTTGCGCGCTCCGCGCACGAGCCGACGCGCGTCGTGGTCAAGGACGCGGGGCCGCTCGCGCGCTATCCGGCCGGTCACGCCGAGGGCTACGGCGGCGCCTTCCGCAACCTCTTCGCCGGTGTCTATGGCGCGATCGCCGGCGAGTCGAGCCGTTCGTACCCGACCTTCGAGGACGGGCAGCGCGGCGTCGCGGCGCTCGAGGCCGCCGTCAGGAGCGCGCGCGAAGGGCGCTGGGTCGCAGTCGCCTAGCCCCGCGGATCGCGGCCGGGAGGACGAAGGCGATCGCGATCAGGCAGATCGAGGCGGCGAGCAGGAGCGAGGCGAGCGCGTTCACCTCCGGCGTGATGCCGAACTTGACCTGCGTGTAGATGTAGATCGGAAGCGTGTTGTGGGCGCCGATCAGGAAGAGCGTGATGATGAACTCGTCGAGCGAGAGCGTGAACGCGAACACCGCGCCCGCGAACACCGCGGGCATGATCAGCGGCAGCACCACGTAACGCAGCCTCCGGTAGGTGTTCGCCCCCAGGTCGCTCGCCGCCCGCTCCAGCGCCGGGTCGAAGCCCTGCAGCCGCGCCGCCACGAGGAGCAGCACGAACGGGGTCGTGTAGACCGCCTGCCCGATCACCGCCGTCTGCGGCGAGAGCTGGAGGTGGAAGACGCTCGTAAAGAGCACGAGCAGGCTGATCCCGATCAGGAGCCCCGGGATCATGATCGGCAGCGTCATCCCGATCCGGATACCGCTCCTGAACGGGAGGCGGGCGGCGCGCACGAGCGGAAATGCCGCTGCAGTGCCGACGACGGTGCTGATCACCGTCACCTGGAGCGCGATCTTCAGCGTCGTCGTCAGGGCGTCCTTGATCTGGTAGTCGTGGAAGACCTGGCCGTACCACTTCGTCGTCCAGCCGGTGAAGGGGAACGTCCCGTACTTGTTCGCGTTGAAGCTGAAGGCGACGAGCAGCGCGACCGGCGCGAACAGGAAGACGTAGACGAGCACCGCCCAGCCGGCAAGGAGGCCTCGGACGAGGCCCGCGTGCGGGGAGACGACGTCAGCGTCCCGAGGCATACGGGTCCTTGATCTCGAGGGAGCGGCGGAAGATGACGAGCAGCACGACGATCAGCGCGGCGATCAGGAGCGACGCCGCCGCCCCGCGCGTGTACTGGGCGCCGGAGAAGAAGTTGACGATCAGGTTGCCGATCATCACGCCTCGCGCCCCGCCGACGAGCTGAGGAGCGAGGTACTCGCCGAGGATCGGGATGAAGACGAAGATCACCGCGGTCGTGAGACCCGGCTTGATCTGTGGCAGCAGGATCCGGCGCATCGCCGTCACCGGCCTCGCACCGAGGTCCATGGCTGCCTTGAACTGGTCCCAGTCGAAGCGCTCCAGTGACGCGTACAGCGTCAGCGCGCCGAACGGGAAGTAGAGGTACACCAGCACGAGCACGACCGCCGGCCGGTCGTAGAGGAAGAACGAGAGCGGATGGCCCGTCAGGTGCGCCCATTGGAGGAGCCGGTTGATCGCGCCTTCCGGGCCGAGGATGTTCAGCCACGAGTAGACCCGCAGCAGGTAGCTCGTCCAGAACGGCAGGATCACGAGCACCAAGAGCGTCCGCTGCAGCCGCCGGGGCACGTAGCGGACGAGCCAGTAGGCGAAGGGGAAGGCGACCGCGATCGTGAGGGCGGTGGCGAGAACGGAGACCCAGATCGTCGCCCAGAAGGTCTTCGCGTAGGTCGGGACGCTGAAGAAGTAGCGGTAGTTGTCGAGCGTCCAGTCGTGGACGACGTTGTAGTCGACCACCGTCCAGAAGCTGTACGCGACCACGATCCCCAGCGGCACGAGGAAGAACGCGCCGAAGAGGACGAGCGCGGGCAGGAAGCCGAGGTACTCGGTGACCGAGACGCGAGGCCCCGCCCGTCCGGCGGACGGAGGCGTGAACGCCTCTGCATCCGCCGGACGGGTGGGAGCGGTCGCTTCGGGCGGCACTCAGCCCCCGAACACCTCGTTGAACGCGTCGACGTACGCCTGCTCGTTGCCGGCCGGGCCCTTGATGGTCATCAGCAAGGCCTTCTGCGGCTGGTTGTAGAGCAGCCGCCTCGCGCGGTCGCCGTGGCCCTGGTTGACGAGCAGCTTGTAGGCCTTCTCGTTGAAGAGCGGCCGGCCGTTCGTGATGAAGTTCTTCGCGATCCACGGCGCCTGCTCCGTGGTGTTGATGAACTTCTCGAAGACCGCCTTGTTCTTCGACTTCTTGACGATCTGCTCCGAGTCGATGAAGCCGACCGTCCCTTCCTTCGGATAGGCGGGCTTCACCACCGGGCCGCCCGCGTCCTTGACGCGGTCGTCCGTGCCGAGGTTCGTGATCCCGATCCACGCCGAGCCGTCGGCCAGCGCGCGTACGACCTCGTTGTTCTGCGAGGCCAGCTTGAGCACGTTCGGCTTCAACGACTTGAGGAACGCCTTCGCCCGCGAGATCTCGGCGCTCGTCATCGAGTACGGCTTCTTGGCGCCGGTCGCTCGTCCCGCGATCGCCATCACGTCGGTCGGGATGTTCTCGAGCGAGATCTTGCCCTTGTACTTCGAGCTCAGCAGGGCATGCCAGGAATCGGGCTTGGTCGTGACGTACTTCGGGTTGTAGTAGATCTGGACGGTCGACCACGAGAACGGATAGCCCATGTAGTTCGACCCGTCCTTCCAGAACGGGAACGAGCGTGCGATCGAATAGAGCTGCTTCGACACGGGCAGCGACGACAGGTCGAAGGAATCCGTCAGCCCGTCCTTGTGGTACTTGGGCACCCAGAGGGCGTCACCGGACACGATGTCGAACTGGCTGCCCGTCTGCTTGATCTTCAGATAGGCGTCGGCGTTGTCGCTGAAGAGCGTCGGCCGGGCCTGGATGGCGATGGCCTTCTTGACGGCTGCCAGCTGGTCGTTCGCGTAGTGGTCCGACCAGGTGAGCCAGTTGAGGGTCGTGGCCTCCATCCCCTCGATCCCGGCGAAGGCCGGTCGGGCGAGATACAGGCCCAGGGTGCCGGCTGCGCCGGCCTTCAGCAGATCCCCCCGGGTGATGCCTCGTTCGTAGACGCTCACGTCTCTTCCTCCTCGTCCTCACGTCGGGAATGCGTTTCCGGAAGTAGCACTGCGTCGTCAGGCTCCCACCAAAGAGTCACCTCCATGTCGAGTTGCAGGTCGTGCTCGCTTGTCTGGTCGCGGCCGAAGAGCGAGGCGAGAACGGGTGCCTCCACGCCGTCGCAGGCGACGGCGACCCGCGTCTGGTTGCCGAGGAACGAGGTCTGCAGCACGCGGCCCCGCAGGCCCTGGCCCTCCCGCAGCTCCTTCGAGATGCGGATCGACTCGGGCCGCACCATCAGCACCGAGCCCTCGGAGGCCGACGCGCCGTTCGTCGAGCCGGCGGCCACCTCGATGAAGTTCGACTCGCCGATGAAGTCGGCGACGAACCGCGAGGCGGGCCGGTGGTAGATCTCGCTCGGCTCGCCGATCTGCTCGACGCGGCCCTCGTTCATCACCGCGATCCGGGTGGCCATCGACATGGCCTCCTCCTGGTCGTGCGTGACGTAGACGAAGGTCGTGCCGACGTCGCGGTGGATCTGCGCCAGCTCGACCTGCAGCCGCTTGCGGAGCTTGAGGTCGAGCGCGCCCAGCGGCTCGTCGAGCAGCAGGACCGCGGGCCGGTTGACGAGCGCCCGGGCGACGGCGACCCGCTGTTGCTGGCCGCCCGAGAGCTGGGGCGGTAGCCGGTCGCCGTGCTGCTCGAGGCCGACCAGCTCGAGCGCCTCCTGGATCCTCGTCCCGGCCTCCTGTCGCGGCACCCGCGCCATCTTCAGGCCGAAGGCGACGTTGTCCGCGACGGTCATGTGCGGGAAGAGCGCGTACGACTGGAAGACGGTGTTGACGGGCCGCCGGTGCGGCGGCAGCCGGTCGACGCGCCCGTCGCGAATCAGGATCTCGCCGGTGGTGGGCGCGACGAAGCCGCCGATCAGGTTCAGCGTCGTCGTCTTGCCGCAGCCGGACGGCCCGAGCAGGCAGAAGAACTCGCCCTCGCCGATCTCGAGGTCGGTCTGCGTCAGGGCGAGTTGCGCGCCGTAGCGCTTGCTGACGCCCCGGAGCGAGATCGCGGCCGGTGCGGTCACCGGGAGCACCCGCAGGAACGCCGCGTGACGAGCGTGACGGGGATCCGCACCTCGCGGCGCTCCGGGTCGTCGACCTGCATCGCCTGGACGAGCAGCGTCGCCGCCGCGCGGCCGACGTCGCTCGGGTCGTACCCGACCGCGGTCAGCGAGGGCTCGAGCAGGGCGCCGAAGTAGGGATCGTCGAAGGTCGCGAGCGCGAGCTCGTCCGGCAGGGACAGCCCGAGCTCCCGGCAGACGGCGAGGCAGCCGAGGCCGAGCTCCGCGCTCGACGCCACGATGGCCGTCGGCCGCGGGTCGAGCGCCGAGCAGCACCCGGGTCTCCACGGCGCCCGCCTCCTGCGTCCACGGGCACGCGCGCACGAGCTCCGGCGACGGGTCGGCGCCCGTCCGCGCGACAGCCGCGACGAATGCGTCCAGGCGCTCCTTGCCCGACGTCTCCTGCTGCGAGCCCGCGATCAGACCGATGCGCGTGTGGCCGTGGCCGCGCAGGTGCTCGACGAGCAGATCCATGCCGGCCACGTTCTCGAGCGTCACGGCGCCGACGCCGACGCCGGTCGAGGACGCTGTCGAGGAACACGCACGGGGTCCGATCCTCGCCGACGGCCTCCTCGAATTCGGCCGGGTCCACGCCTGCCGTTGCGACGAGAAGCCCGTCCACCTGGTGGTTGACGAGCGTCCGCAGCGCGGCGACCTCGCCGGCGACGCTCTGGTCGGAGTCCATCAGCATCACGCGGTAGCCGGCCGTCTCGAGCACTGCCTGCGCCCCCTTCAGCGAGGCCGCGTAGAACGGGCTCGCGACGTCGGGGACGACGAAGCCGACCGTGTAGGTCTGCCGCGTCCGCAGCGAGCGGGCGAGCGGCGAGGGCTGGAAGCCGAGGCGCTTCGGCAGCCTCGATCACCGCGGCGCGCGTGGCCGTCGAGAGCTCACCGCGTCCGTTCAGGGCGCGCGACGCCGTCGACGCAGAGACCCCTGCCGACGCGGCCACGTCCGCGAGGGTCGCGCCGCGTCGTTTGTGCCTGTCCTGGTCCGTCATCAATCGATTGCGCAAGCGATTGCTGACGCTGACATACTCGAAACTGGCTTGTCAAGCGAACGCGCAGCCCCTCCGACGCGGCTCGGCGTGGCCGGCCTGGGCGGGATGGGCGTCGTGCACGCGCGGCACGCGCAGGCGCTCGTCGACGCGCGGCTCGTCGCCGTCGCGGCCGCCCGGCCGGGGCGTGCCGACGAGGTGGCCGCAACGCTCGAGCCCGGCGTCCGCGCCTGCACCTACGAGGAGCTCATCGCCGCAGAGGACGTGGACGCGGTCGTCGTCGCCGCCCGCTCGATCGACCACGCTGAGGTCGCGCGCAGCGGTGCTCGAGAGCGGCAAGCACCTGTTCCTGGAGAAGCCCGGCGCCACGACCCTCGCCGATCACGACCGGCTGCAGGCGGCCGCGGCGGGGCATCCGCATCAGGTCGTGCAGCTCGGGTATCAACGGCGCTTCGACGCGGGGTACCTGGAGGCGCGGCGCCTCGTCGACGCGGGGGCGATCGGCACGCCGCTGCTCGTGCTGGCGACCAGCCGGGACATGGAGTGGCCGGAGGGCGAGCGGCCCGGAGGAGACGGGCGGCTTCCTCGTCGACATGGCCGTCCACGACTACGACGTCGCGTGCTGGTTCCTCGGCGAGCGCGCCGGTCGAGGCGGCTGCACTCGCGCAGGCGCGCGTCTACCCGGAGCTCGCGCAGCTCGCCGACCTCGACAACGCGCTCGTCACGATCCGCTTCGCCGGCGGCGGCGCGGCCGTGACGCACGTCTCGCGCACGTGCGCGTTCGGGCACGACGTGCGCTGCGAGGTCGTCGGCACCGAGGGCTCGCGTCTTCGTCGGCGACGCGGCCGGGGGCGCCGGCGTCGTGGCGTTGACCGCGGCCGACAGGCCGCGCTTCGCGCAGGACTACCGCGAGCTCTTCGCGGACGCCTATCGCGACGAGCTCGCTGCCTTCGTGGACGCCTGCCGCGGCGGTCCGATGCGGGGCGCGGGCCTCGGCGACGACCGGCTGGCGGTCGAGATCGGGGTGGCGGCGCGGGCGAGCGCGGTCGCCGGCGAGCCGCGCGAGGTGGGCCGCGATTGGCCCTGGCTCCACGCGATAGGTTGAAGCTTCGTGCCTCCCGAAACCCGGTATGCGAAGTCGGGCGACGTCAACATCGCCTATCAGGTGGTCGGCAACGGGCCGGTCGATCTGGTGTACGTGCCGGGCTGGATCTCGCACGTCGAGCTGGCCTGGGAGCTCCCCGATCTCGTGCACGGCTTCGAGCGCCTCGGGTCCTTCTCGCGCCTGATCCTGTTCGACAAGCGCGGGACGGGGATGTCCGACCCGGTGCCGGCGAACGAGCTGCCGACCCTCGAGCAGCGAATGGAGGACGTCCGCGCCGTGATGGACGCCGTCGGCTCGGAGCGCGCCGCGATCTTCGGCGCGTCGGAGGGCGGCAACATGAGCATGCTCTTCGCCGCGGCGTACCCGCAGCGCACGCAGGTGCTCTGCACCTTCGGGTCGACCGCAAAGCGGATCCGCAGCGCCGACTACCCGTGGGCGCCCAGCTGGGAGGAGCGGCAGGCCGCATTCGCGGAGGTCGAGCGCCTGTGGACGACCGGGCTCGACTGGGGCGACATGGCGCCCAGCCTCGATCCGGCCGGGCTCGCCGAGCTCTCTCGCTACTACCGCCGCTGCGCGAGCCCCGGTGCCGCGGTCGCGCTCATGAGGATGAACACGCACGTCGACGTTCGCGACGTCCTCCCCTCGATCCGGGTCCCGGCCGTCGTCATGCACCGCACGGACGACCGCGACGCCCACGTCGAGGAAGGGCGCTACATCGCCTCGCGGATCCCCGGCGCCCGTTTCGTCGAGTTTCCGGGAGCCGACCACTCGTGGTGGACGCAGGACCGGGATGCGATCCTGGACGAGATCGAGGAGCTCGTGACCGGCGTCAGGCCCGAGCCGGAGCCCAACCGTGTCCTCGCGACCGTCCTCTTCACCGATCTGGTCCGATCGACGGAGCGGCTGGGCGAGCTGGGCGACCGGCGGCTGGACGGAGCTGCTCGGACGCCACCAGGCGGCCGTGCGGCGGGAGCTCGACCGGTTCCGCGGCCGCGAGATCGACACCGCCGGCGACGGGTTCTTCGCCACCTTCGACGGCCCGGCTCGCGCGATCCGCTGCACGCTGTCGATACGCGACGGTGCGCGCGAGCTGGGGCTCGAGCTCCGCGCCGGCCTCCACACCGGGGAGTGCGAGCTCCTTGGAGACAAGGTCGCCGGGATCGCCGTTCACATCGGCGCCCGCGTCGCCGCGCTCGCCGCGCCGAACGAGGTGCTCGTCTCGTCGACCGTGCGAGACCTCGTCTCCGGCTCGGGTATCGCGTTCGAAGACCGCGGCGAGCGCGATCTCAAGGGCATCGGCGCGCGCCGCCTCTTCGCCGTCGCCTAGGGAGTCCGTCAGATGCCGGCGGTCTCGCGGAGCCAGCGGCGGTTCCGGACCTGCGCGGCCATCGCCTCGGCCGCGTCCTCGTCGGGCGCGCGGGATCCGGTCCTGCTCGACGACGAGCCAGCCGTCGTAGCCGCTCGCGGCGAGCTCGGCGAAGAACGCGTCCAGGTCGACGTCGCCCGTGCCGAGCTCGCAGAACACGCCGCGGCGCCACGCCTCGCGCCATCCCGCGCCCGTCGGCGATCACGCGCGCTCGAGCACCGAGCGCGCGCGTCCTTCACGTGCACGTGGTCGATCGCGGCCGGCCCAGTCGCGCAGCGCCTGGATCGGGTCGCCGCCGCCGAGAGCAGGTGGCCGGTGTCGAGGAGGAGGCCGACGTCCGGTGAGCTCGAGCAGGCGCTCGATCTCGCCGGCGCCTCGACGTACGTGCGCGTGTGGTGGTGGAACGTCGGCTCGAAGCCGCGCGCGCGGGCGACCTCGGCCGCGCGGGCGACGCCGTCGGCGAGGCGCGCCCAGCCCGCGTCGTCGAGGCCGACGCTGCGGTCGGTCGCGGCCGCGCCGGGGTTCGCGCCGCGCGGAGCGGGGAGCCGCCGTCGGCGAACACGGGCCGCGCCTCGCGCGCGCCGGCGGCCTCGAAGAGGTCGAGGGTGCCGCTCCATGGCGCCGATGTCCTCGCCAGATCGCTCGGGCTCGCTGAAGCGGATCGGGCAGCAGCCGCCGACGAGCTCGAGCCCGGCGTCGTCGAGCCGTCCGCGCAGCACGTCGCCGCTCGCCGAGGTAGCCGGGCGGGCCGAGCTCGGTCCCCTCGTAGCCGGCGCCGGCGATCGCGGCGAGCACGCTCCAGTCGGGGCCGGGCACGTTCGGCAGCCGCCGACGGTGAGCTCGAACGCGCCGTAGCTGCAGGGCGCGTTGGCGACGCGGATCACCGGGCCGCCGGCTACATCTGCTGGGGTGATGGAGGTGTACACCTCCATCACCTACGTCGAGTCCAGCGTCACGAGCGGCACCCGCGGGTCCGTCTCCAGCGCTCCACGAGCGCGGATCCAGGCGAGCTCGGGGTCGTCGGCGGACGCCATCGAGCGGCGGTCGCCCGCGAGCGCGTTCAGGTAGTAGAGGTCGTAGCCGTGCGCCGCCGCGGTCGTGTGGTAGCCCTACGGGCACGAGCATCAGGTCGCCGTCGCGCACGGTCGCCGTCACGTCGACGCCGTGGCGTGGGCTGTAGAGGCGCTGCACCGCGAACGCCGCAGGCATCGGCCGTCGCGGTAGTAGTAGGTCTCCTCGAGCACGACCTCGCCCGGCGGGTCGTCCTCGTCGTGCTTGTGCGGCGGGTAGCTCGACCAGTTGCCGGACGGCGTGAAGACCTCGACGACGAGCAGGCGCTCGGCCGGGAAATCCGGCTTGAGGATGTGGTTGATCTGACGCGTCGCGTTGCCGGCGCCGCGCACCTCGATCTCGACGTCCTCGGGCCGGACGAGCACGGGCTCGAGCCGCTGCTCGCAGCGCGCGCCGCAGACCGCGAGCTCGAGCGCGCCGAGCGGCTCGACCCGGTAGTCGGTGTCGCGCGGCAGGTAGAGCGCCCACGGCATCCCCTCGAAGACGCTCGCCCGCCCGCCGAGCTCCCAGCGCTCGCCCTCCGCCTCGACGGCGCAGCGGCCGGAGAGCGGCACGAGCGCGAGCTCCTCGTCGCCGGTGCTCTCGTCGAGCGGGCCGGCGCGCCACGCGGAACGAGAGGTACTGCCAGCCGGCCGACTCGGGCGTCACGGGCGGCCACCCGGCGCGCAGCAGCAGCTCGCTCACACGTGGCTCCGTTCCGCCTCGCGCGCCTGCTCGTACTCCGCGCGGGCCTCGCGCACGCCGTCCTTGGCCGAGGTCTCGGCGACGGGGACGTCCCACCAGCTCTCGTAGCCCGGCACGCCCTCGTAGCGGTCGACCTCGATCGCGATCACCGTCGTCCGGTCGGCCTCCTTCGCGTCCGCGAGCGCCGCGCGCAGCTCGTCGACCGACGAGGCGCGGATCACCAGGGCGCCGAGCGACTGCGGCGTTCGCCGCGAGGTCGACGGGGAGGTAGTCGTCCGACCCGTCGCTGTCGACGGGGAGCCTGCCGTTCCGGCGATAGCGGTAGAGCGTCCCGAAGCCGTCGGTGCCGAGCGACCGTGAGAGCGAGCCGATCGAGTTGTAGCCGCGGTTGTCCACGAGCACGATCGTCAGCTTCAGGCCCTCCTGGATCGAGGTCACGATCTCGCTGGAGAGCATCAGGTAGGAGCCGTCGCCGACGAGCACGTAGACGTCCCGCTCCGGTGCGGCCAGCTTGACGCCGAGGCCGCCGGCGATCTCGTAGCCCATGCACGAGTAGCCGTACTCGACGTGGTAGCCCTTCGGGTCGCGCGTGCGCCACAGCTTGTGGAGGTCGCCCGGCATGGCGCCCGCGGCGCAGACGAGCACGTCCGTCGGCCCGGACGCGTCGTTGACGGCGCCGATCACCTCGCTCTGCGCCGGCAGCGGCGCGTGGCCGAGCGCGTAGAGACGCTCGACCTCGTCGTCCCACTCCCGGTTGAGCCGTGCCGCCTCGGCGCGGTAGCCGTCGTCGACCGCCCAGCCGTCGAGGAGCCCGGCCAGCCGCTCGAGCGTGGCGCGCGCGTCGCCGACGAGCGCGATGCCGGCGTGCTTGTGCGGCGTCGAACGACGCGACGTTGACGTTGACGAAGCGGACGTCCTCGTTGCGGAACGCGGTCTTCGACGCCGTCGTGAAGTCGCTCCAGCGCGTGCCGATCCCGATCACGAGGTCCGCCTCGGCGGCGATGCGATTCGCCGCGAACGTGCCGGTGACGCCGATCGCGCCGAGCGACGACGGATGGTCGAAGGAAAGCGAGCCCTTGCCCGCCTGCGTCTCGCCGACCGGAATGCCGGTCGCCTCGACGAGGCGCCGGAGCGCGTCGGTCGCCTCGGAGTAGATGACGCCGCCGCCGGCGACGATCAGCGGCCGCTTGGCCGCCCGGATCGCCTCGACGGCCGCCGCGAGCGAGGCCTCGTCCGGGAGCTGCCGCGGAATGTGCCAGACGCGCTTCCGGAAGAACTCCTCCGGGAAGTCGTAGGCCTCCGCCTGGACGTCCTGCGGGAACGCGAGCGTCGACCGCGCCGGTCTCGGCCTGGTCGACGAGCACGCGCATCGCGCCGAGCGCGGCCGGGATCACCTGCTCGGGCCGCCAGATCCGGTCGAAGTAGCGGGAGACGGGCCGGAAGCTGTCGTTCACCGAGACGTCGCCGGTCGACGGGTCCTCCAGCTGCTGCAGGACGGGGTCGGGCCGCCGCGACGCGAAGACGTCGCCGGGGAGGAGGAGCACCGGCAGCCGGTTCACCGTCGCGAGCGCGGCGCCGGTGACCATGTTCGTGGCGCCTGGCCCGATCGAGGTCGTGCAGACGAGCGTGCCCAGGCGGTTCCTCATCCGCGCGTAGCCGGCGGCGGCGTGCACCATCGCCTGCTCGTTTCGCCCCTGGTAGTAGGTCAGGAGCTCCGGGCTCTCGTAGAGCGCCTCGCCGATCCCGGCCACGTTGCCGTGGCCGAAGATGCCGAAGCAGCCGCCGAAGAAGCGGTGCTCGACGCCGTCCCGCTCGACGTGTTGCGCCGCGAGGAACCGCAGCAGGGCTTGCGACGCCGTCAGCCGCACCGGCTCAATCCCCCGGCCGAGACCTCGGCCTGGATCGCCTCCAGCTCGTGCTCGAGCTCGGCGAGCTCGCGACCGCCCGCCATCAGGCGCACCAGCTCGGTGCGGTCGATCTCGTTCTTGGCGAAGTTCCCGAGGCTCTGGCCGCGGTTCAGGATCACGAACCGGTCCCCGACCGGGTACGCGTGGTGCGGGTTGTGCGTGATGAAGATGACGGCGACGCCGCGCGCCCGCGCCTGCAGGATGTACTTGAGGACGACGCCCGCCTGCTTGACGCCGAGTGCGGAGGTCGGCTCGTCGAGGATCAGGAGGCGCGCGCCGAAGTAGACGGCGCGCGCGATCGCGACCGACTGCCGCTCGCCGCCCGAGAGGGTCCCGACCGCCTGGTCCGGGTCGCGGATGTCGATCCCCATCTCGTACAGCTCGCGCCGCACCGTCTGCTTCGCGGTCGTCGCGTCGAGCCAGGCGAGGGGACCCGAGCCGTGCGAGGGCTCGGCGCCGAGGAAGAAGTTCCGCCAGATGGACATCAGCGGCACCATGGCGAGGTCCTGGTAGACCGTGGCGATGCCGCGGGCGCGTGCGTCGCGCGGCGAGGAGAAGCGCACGTCGTCTCCGTCCACCAGCAGCCGGCCCTCGTCCTGCTGGTGGACGCCGGAGAGGATCTTGATGAAGCTGGACTTGCCCGCGCCGTTGTCGCCGAGGATGCACGTCACCTCGCTCGCGTTGACGTGCATCGAGACGTCCTTGAGCGCGACGACGTTCCCGTAGTACTTCGAGATGTGGTCGGTCTCGAGCAGATGCGGGGCGGCGCTCTCGCTCATGTCATCTCGCTTTCAGGGCTCGGTTGCGGACGAAGCTGTTCAACAGCACCGCGCCGAAGAGGATCGCGCCCTGGAAGGCGTACGTCCAGTTGCTGTCCCACTGCGCGTCGACGATGCCGAGCTGCACCATCCCGAGCATCGCCGCGCCGAAGAACGTGCCGATCACCGAGCCGAAGCCGCCCGTCAGCAGGCAGCCGCCGACGACGGCGCAGATGATGAAGATGAACTCGAGTCCGACACCCTCCTTCGACTGCATGGAGCGGAGCTCGAAGGTCTCGATGATCCCCATCAGGGCTGCAGTCGTGGAGGTCATCATGAAGAGCGCGATCTTCGTCTGCGTCACCGGCACGCCGACGTTGCGCGCGGCGGTCGGGTCGCCGCCGGCGCTGTAGATCCAGTTGCCGAAACGTGACTTGGCGAGGAGCCACGCCCCGATCACGGTGAGGGCGATCCACCAGATCACCTTCACCTTGAAGTCCCAGCGCGTGAGGTCGCCGGCGAAGAAACGGCGCGCGGAGTCGAAGCCGCTCGCCGTGTCGACGTCCTGGATCGCCGTCGTCCCCGTCAGCTTCAGCGTGCCGGCGGCGTTCACCCCTTGCAGGACGAAGAACGTCGCGAGCGTGACGATGAAGCTCGGCAGCTTCGTGCGGGAGACCGTGTAGCCGTTGAGGAAGCCGACCGCGAGCCCGAACAGGAGCACGACCCCCATCGCCGGCCAGATGTTCACATCCTGGTGGGTCGTGAGGTAGGCGAGCAGCAGCCCCGAGCTTCCGATCATCACGCCCGCCGAGAGGTCGAACTCGCCGCCGATCATCAGGAGCGCCACCGGCACGGCGACGATCCCGTACTGCGCGGCCTGGTCGGTCCAGCCGGCGGCGATCGCCGGGTCGCCGAGCCAGTCGACGCCGCGGGCGAAGTAGCCGAACGCGAAGTAGATCGCGATCGCGCCGAGGAACGCCCCGATGTCGGGGCGCGAAAGCAGCCGCTTTAAGAGGCCGACGCGGACGAGGCGCTCGTCGGGGCTGACGGTCTGCGCTGCGGTCTGGGCCACGGTCTGCTCTCCCGGTGAGGCGGGGTGGGCGACGGTCGCCGCCCACCCCGCGCTGAAGTGCGTTAGCGCGTGCCCTGCTGGGCGAGCTTGGCGACCTGCGCCGCGTTCGCCTTGTTGACGATTCCCGGCCCCGTCAGGACCGGCTCGCCGTTCCCCACGGTGTTCAGGTTGGTCACCCAGAGCACGGAGAAAACGATCGGCAGGTACCCCTGGAGGTACTGCTGCTGGTCGATCGCGAACATCATCTTCCCGGCGAGGATCTGCTTGATCGAGGCTCCCACGTCGAACGTCCCGACCTTCGTGCCGCTCGGGACGACGTCCAGGCACGGGATGGTCACGTCCGGGTCGAGGCCGAGGAAGCTGTCCAGCTTCTTGTCGGCGTTGAACGCTGCCTTGACCTTCGCCTTCGTGCCGGGAATGTCCGACTTCGCGTTCGGGATCGTCAGCGTCTTGACGGCGGAGCTGCCGAGGATCTTCTTGACGCCCGCCGCGCGCTGGGTGAGGCCGGAGTTGCTCGCCTCGTGGATCACGATCAGGACCTTCTTCGAGCCGGCCTGCTTGAACTGCTTGCCCGCTCCCTGGCCGGCGACGTCCTCGGTCTGGCCCACGTGGACCATGTAGGCCGGGAGCGAGTCGAACGCGCCGAGACCCGAGTTCACGGTGATGATCCGGATTCCCCTGCGCGAGGCCCTGGTGAGCGGATCCTTGAGCGCGCTCGCGTCCGGAACGGAGGTCGCGATCACCTTTGCCCCTGCGGCGATTGCGGCGTTGATCCCGGCGACCTGCTTGGCGACGTCGTTGTTGGCGTAGACCTGCTGTGCGGTGATGCCGCGGCTGCCGAGATCCTTCACCGCCTGGTCGACGCCCCTCTTGAAGACCGACCAGAACGACCCGGTGTCGCCGTGCGTGACCACGGCCACCCTGATCGGGCCGGCCTTCGTGGCTGCGAGCGCGGCGGCGGGCGACCCGAGCGCGGTCAGCCCGGCGGCGGTGAGGCCGCCCTTGATCAGGAGTCCGCGTCGCGAGATCTGCGACTCGTCGAGCTCTCCCACGTCCAGCTGTTCGATGTCCATCTTGTGCGTCTCCTTTGTCGGATCCGTCGGCGGTTCCTACGATCTTCTACCGAGAGGGGGCCTCTGCGCTAGTCACCTCCTCGATCGAGACCGGGCGCCGCTCGCTGCGCGAGCGGTCGGCGGCGAGGGCGACGAGCAGTGCGGCGCGTGCCTCGTCCAGTGTGCACGGGCTCGGACCGCCGTCGCGGACGGCTGCTACGAACGCCGCGAGCTCTGCCCGATAGGCGGGCTCGAAGCGCTCCATGAAGTTCCGGTAGGCGGGGCCGGCCGGCTCCGCGGCTGCGGGTTCGAGCGAGTGGAACGGGCTGCGCTCGTCGACCCCGGCGACGATGCTGTCCCGCGTGCCCAAGAGCTCCAGCCGGACGTCGTAGCCGAGCGGGTCGTGCCGCGTGCCCGAGACGATCACCAGCCCTCCGCCCTCGAGCCGGAGCACCGCGACCGCGGCGTCGACGTCGTCATGGCGTTCGAACCAGTCCGTCTCGCGGACGGCACCGTCGGCGTAGACCTCGACGACCTCCTCGCCGGTGACGTAGCGGACCGCGTCGAAGTCGTGGATGTGCAGGTCGCGGAAGATGCCCCCCGAGGTCGCGATGTAGTCCTCGGGCGGCGGCGCCGGATCGTGCGTCGCGGCGCGCGCAACGAGCAGCTTGCCGAGCGAGCCGGCCTCGACTGCGTTCCGCGCAGCGGCATAGCCGGCGTCGAAGCGGCGCTGGAAGCCGATCTGGACGAGGATGCCCGCGTGGTCGACCGCCTCGAGCACCGCGTCGAGCTGTGGCAGCTCGAGCGCGACCGGCTTCTCGCAGAAGGCAGGTAGCCCCGCCTCGGCGGCGAACCGGAGCAGGGGAGCGTGCGCGGGCGTGGGCGTTGCGATCGCGATCGCGTCGACTCCGGCCGCGACGAGCGCCTCGGCGGAGTCCACGACCTGCGCACCGAGCTCGGCAGCCAACTCGTCGGCCCGCGCGACGTCCGCGTCCACGAGCGTGACGGCGGCGACGTGAGGCAGTGCGGCGAGGGTGCGGGCGTGCAGGGCGCCGATTCGACCGACGCCGATCACTCCAACGTGGAGGCCGTGACCGGGGCGCGTCATGGAAGCGGTTACTGTAAGCGCTTACAAAAAGCGCTGTCAAGCGCGGGCGTCAAAACGGCGGCGCCGTCGAGGCCCGGATCACGAGCTCGGGCTTGAGCAGGTGGCGCATCCGGCGGACCGGCATCCCGTGGGTCAGGTCCATCAGGATCTCCGTCGCCCGCCGCGCGATCTCGGCCGCCGGCTGCCGGATGGTGGTCAGCGGCGGCGACGTGAACGCCGCGAGGTGGAGGTCGTCGAACCCGACCACGGAGACGTCGCCGGGAACGCGGAGGCCGTTGCCGGCGATCGCGTTGACGGCGCCGATCGCCGAGAGGTCGTTGCCGGCGAAGACGGCCGTGAACGGGACGCCCGAGTCGAGCAGCCCTCGCGTCGCCTCGTAGCCGCCCTCCTCGGTGAACTCCCCGTCGGCCAAGAGCCGTGGGTCGGCGTCGACGCCGGCCGCGGCGAGCGCGTCGCGGTAGCCGGCGATCCGCTCCTCGCTGATCCCGAGCGCCTGCGCGCCGGTGACGTGGGCGATCCGCGTGTGCCCGAGCTCGAGCAGGTGCTCCGTCGCGAGCCTTCCGCCGAGCCGGTTGTCGACCTGGACGAGCGGGATCGAGCTCGAGTCGATGTCCCGGTCGAGGCAGACGATGGGGAAGCCGTCCCGGACGAAGCGTGCGATGCGGTCGGGCGGGAGCACGAGGCCGTCGACGAGCGCCCCGTCGACCCGCTTCGCGCGCAGCAGGGTGAGGTACTCCTCCTCGCGCTGCGGGTCTCCCTCGGTGGTGCAGAGGAGCATCATGTGGCCGCGGCTGAGCGCCGACTCCTGGATTCCCCGGACGAGCTCGGCATAGAAGGGGTTGGTGATGTCGGGCAAGAGCAGCGCGATCGTCTGCGTCGTGTTCGTGACGAGGCTGCGCGCGATCGGGTTCGGCGAGTAGCCGAGCTGGTCGACCGCGGCGGCGATTGCCTTGCGCGTCGCCGGCGCGATCTGCCCGGTGCCGTTGAGCGCACGGGAGACGGTCGCGGTCGAGACACCCGCCAGCCGCGCGACGTCGTAGATCGTCGGCCGCGCGCGCGCCGAGCCGGCGGCTTCGTCGCTCATGGTCGAAGCGTAACGCTGGAAACCGATTGCGGAAACCGCTTTCGGCGCCGCCGTCCCCTACGGGCGCTCGAAGATCGCCGCCTGGCCCTGGCCGACGCCGACGCACATGGTGGCCGCCCCGTAGCGGCCGTCGCGGCGGCGGAGCTCGTGGAGGAGCGTGACGACGAGGCGTGCCCCGCTCATTCCCAGCGGGTGGCCGATCGCGATCGCGCCGCCGTTGACGTTCACGCGCTCCTCGTCGAGCCCCAGCTCGCGGACGACGGCGAGGCTCTGCGAGGCGAATGCCTCGTTCAGCTCGACGAGGTCGAGGTCGGCCGCCGCGATCCGCGCCCGGCCGAGCGCCTTTCGCATCGCGGGAATGGGGCCGACGCCCATCACGCGAGGGTCGACTCCCGCGCTTGCGGAGGCGACGAACGTCGCGAGCGGCGCGAGGCCCAGCCCGCAGGCCCGCTCCTCCGAGGCGACGACGAGCGCCGCGGCGCCGTCGTTCACCCCGCTCGAGTTGCCCGCGGTGACGGTTCCGTCCCGGCGGAAGGCAGGCCGCAGTGCACCGAGCTTCTCGAGCGTCGTCTCCGGCCGTGGATGCTCGTCGCGGACGACGTCACCGACGGGCACGAGCTCGTCGTCGAAGCGGCCCCCCTCCGCCGCCGCAGCCCAGCGCTGCTGCGAGCGAAGCGCGAAGGCGTCCTGGTCGGCACGCGAGACGGACCAGCGCTCGGCGACGTTCTCGCCGGTCTCGCCCATGCTCTCGAGCGGGAAGAGCTCCTCCAGGCGCGGGTTCGGGAAGCGCCAGCCGAGCGTCGTGTCCCAGACCGTCCGGTTGCCGCGCGGGAAGGCCGTCTCGGGCTTGCCCAGCACGAGCGGGGCGCGGCTCATCGACTCGACGCCGCCGGCGACGAAGAGGTCGCCGTCGCCCGCGATCACGGCGTGGCAGGCGCCGACGACCGCGGAAAGACCCGACGCGCAAAGCCGGTTCACGGTCACGCCGCCAACCGACTCGGGGAGCCCCGCCAGGAGCGCCGCCATCCTCGCGACGTTGCGGTTGTCCTCGCCTGCCTGGTTCGCGCAGCCGAGCCACACGTCCTCGATCTCGGCGGGCTCGACGCCGGCACGCCGGACCGCCTCGGCGACGACGAGTGCGGCGAGGTCGTCCGGCCGCTCCCCCGCGAGGGAGCCGCCGTAGCGGCCGACCGGCGTGCGCACGCCCGAGAGGATGACGGCGCGGCTCAGCGCTGCGCTCCCTTCGTCTCGAGCGCCCTCAGCGCCGTGAGCTCGCCGGCCGTGGGCGGCCGCGTCTCCGCCACGTCGCCCGCGACGCGCAGCTCCCAGCCGGTGGCGGCGCGCGCCTCGTCGACCGTGACGCCGGGATGCACCCGCACGAGGGTCAGCTCGCCGTCCCGAGGCTCGAGGATCCCGAGGTCGGTGACGACGAGGCGCACGCGCTCGCCGACGCTCGTCCGGAAGTCGAGCACCTCGACGAAGGCACACGGCGTCTGGCGGATGATCACGAACACGTTCTCGACCGAGGTCGCGATCTCCGGCGCACCGCCCCCACCCGGGAGGCGCACCCTCGGCTTGGCGTAGTCGCCGATCACCGTGCTGTTGAGGTTGCCGTAGCGGTCGATCTGCGCGGCGCCGAGGAAGCCGACGTCGATGCGGGCCCCCTGCAGCCAGTACGCGAACATCTCGGGCACGGAGACGACGGCATCGGCGGTCTCGGCCAGCTCGCCGTCGCCGATCGAGAGGGGCAGCCGCCTCGGCTTCGAGCCGATGGTCCCGCTCTCGTAGACCAGGACGCAGTCCGGCGCATGCGTCCGCCGAGCGAGGTTCGCGGCGAGGCTCGGCAGGCCGATCCCGACGAAGCAGACCGTGTCGTTGCCGAGCCGCCTCGCGGCCTCGACGGCCATCATCTCGTCGGCGGTGTAGCCGCTCACGGGCCTGCCTCCGGGTGGACGCTCACGCCTCGGCTCCCGCAGGCTCCAGTGATACTCGGTCACGTCCCGCGTCCGGAGCACGTGCTGCTCCATCCAGGAGACGAACGCCTCCCGGTCGCGGCTGATCGCGTCCCACGCGACGTAGAACTCGTTGTCGCGGTCGTAGTACCCGTCGGCGTACGAAGGGTGGGCGCCGCCGGGCGCGAGCGCCACGGCGTCCACCACCCAACCGGGCAGCACGACGGCGCCCGGCCGCGGCTCGAGCTCTTCGACGATCTCCTCCACGGTGACGATCGACCGTGAGGCGCCGAGCACGACCTCCTTCTGCACGCCCGTGATCCCCCAGAGCTGGACGTTGCCGCGCCGGTCGGCCCGCTGCGCGTGGACGATCCCGACATCCGGCCGATGCGCGGGCACGGCGGCGAGCTCCTCGCCCGTGAACGGACAGACGATCGCCCTGACCCGTGTGTGCTCGGCCAGCTCGTTGTCCCGGTAGCCGCGGACGACGCCGAACGGGAGGTTCGCCGCTCCGGCCGCGTAGGCAGCGGCCATCCCCGCGTGGGAGTGCTCCTCGAGCTCGAGCGGCGCGGGCCAGTCGTGCTCGACCGCGTCGCGCAGCCGTCGCAGCGAGCCGACCCCCGGGTTCCCGGCCCAGGAGAAGACGAGCTTCCGTGCAGCGCCCATCCCGATCAATTGGTCGTAGACGATGTCCGGCGTCATCCGGATCAGGGTCAGGTCGCGCTTCCCCTGGCGGATCAGCTCGTGTCCCGCGGCGTGCGGGATCAGGTGCGTGAAGCCCTCGAGCGCAACGGTCTGCCCGTCCTCCACGAGGTTGCTGACGGCGTCCGCCAGGGAGACGATCTCGGCCATTCGTCCGCCTAGAACGGGTACGTGTGCGTGCCGCTCTGGACGGTGATCCAGCGCAGCTCGGTGAACTCGTCCAGGACGGCCTGACCGCCGAAGCGGCCGTACCCGGAGTCCTTGACGCCGCCGAACGGCATCTGCGGCTCGTCCGCCACCGGTTGGTCGTTGACGTGCACGATCCCCGATTCGAGCAGCTGCGCCAGCGCGAAGCCGCGGTCGGGGTCGGAGGTGATGATCCCCGCGCTGAGCCCGTAGGACGTCGCGTTCGCGCGGGCCACGGCGTCCTCGGGCCCGTCGACGATCTCGAGCGCGGCGACCGGCCCGAACGTCTCCTTGCGCGCCAGCTCGGAGTCCTCCGGCACGTCCGCGATCAGGGTCGCCTGGAAGCAGGGGCCGACGGCCTCGCCGCCCGCGAGCACCCGCGCGCCCTTAGCGACGGCCTCGGCGACGCGATCCTTGACGAGACCGAGTGCCGATTCCGTGATCAGCGGGCCGATGATCGTGTCCGGCTGGCGCGGGTCGCCGGTCTTCAGGCCGGCGGTCTTCTCCGCCAGGCGCGCGGAGAACTCGTCCGCGATGCCGCGCTCGACGATGATCCGGCGCGCCGACATGCAGATCTGGCCCTGGTGCAGGAACGCGCCGAACGCGGCCGCGTCGACTGCATAGTCGAGTTCGGCGTCCGCGAGCACGATCAGGGGGTTCTGTCCGCCGAGCTCGAGCACGACCCGCTTCAGCTGCCGGCCAGCCGCCTCGGCGAGGTGCCGGCCGGTCTCCGTGGAGCCGGTGAAGTTGATCCGGCGGACGGCAGGGTTCTCGACCAGCTCGTCGCCGACCGGCGCCGCCTCGCCGAGCGCGTGGGTGACGACGTTCAGCACGCCGGCGGGGAGGCCCGCCTCGGTGAAGATCTCGCCCCACAGCAGGCCGCCCGCGATCGGCGAGAGCTCGGACGGCTTCAGGACGACGGTGTTGCCGAGCGCGAGCGGCGCCGCGATCGAGCGCGCGGAGATGATCAGCGCCGCGTTCCAGGTCGCGATCGCGCCGACGACGCCGACCGGCCTCCGGATCCCCAGCGCCAGCCGGCCCGGGCTGTCGGAGGGGATCACCTGCCCGGCCGGCTGGTAGGGAATGGCGGCGCCTTGGCGGAGCAGGCCGGAGACGAAGTGGAGCTGGAACGCGGCGAAGCCGGAGGTACAGCCCGTCTCGCTTGCCAGCAGCTGCACGACCTCGTCGCCGCGGCGCTCGAGGATCTCGGCGGCCTTCAGGAAGATCTGCTGGCGCTCCTCCGGCGAGCTCTGCGACCAGGCGGGAAACGCGTCGGCGGCGGCCGACACGGCGCGGGCGGCGTCCGCGCGGGTGCCTGCCGCGACACGGGCCACGGCCTCGCCGGTGAAGGGATCGAGATCCTCGAACGTCCCACCGCCGTCCGCGTCGACCCACTCCCCGCCGATGAACTGCCTCGCCTCACGGATCTCGCTCTGGACGCTCGTCACGATCCCTCCCCTTTCGCTCCGCCGCCGGCGCGGCGGCCGGTCGTCATCCTAGAGCCGCGGGCCCGGCCGGGCTGGGGCTGGGGCGGGCTGAAATCGAGTACGAGGTCGTGCGGGCGCGCGATAGGTTCTCTGGCATGCAGACCCGCGCCGAGCCGCTCGTCGTCACCTGGGCTCCCGGCCGCGTCAACCTGATCGGCGAGCACACGGACTACAGCGGCGGGCTCGTGCTGCCGGCGGCGATCCAGCTCGGCGTGACGGTGGAGGTGCTTGCGACGGCCGACGAGGTCTTCCTCTCCTCGGCCCGCGCCGGCGGCGCCCCGCCGTTCGCCGCGGACGGCGGTGGGCGGCTCGCCTCCGGGTGGGCGCGCTACGGGCAGGCGGTCGCCGCGGAGCTCGCCGAGCTGGGCCGGCCGGCCGTCGGGCTCGTCGGCAGCATTCGCTCCGACCTGCCCGCAGGCGCCGGCCTGTCGTCCTCGGCCGCCCTCGAGGTCGCGATTGCGCTCGCGCTCTGCGCCGTTGCCGAGTTCGAGCTCGAGCCGCTCGAGCTCGCGCTCGCCTGCCGGCGGGCGGAGGAGCGTGCGGTCGGCGTGCCGTGCGGGATCCTCGACCAGGCCGCCTCCCTGCTGGGCCGCGAGGGCGAGGCGATCCTGCTCGACTGTGCGACGCTCGAATACCGGCCGGTCCGGATTCCGGACCACGCTGCGCTGCTCGTCGTCGGGTCCGGCGTCGAGCGCAGGCTCGAGGGAACCCGCTACGCAGAGCGCACGCGTGAGCTGGGCCGCGCGCTGACGGCCGTCGGGGCGACGAGGTCGACGGAGGTCGACCTTGCGGCGCTCTCGGGGCTCGACGAGGTCTCGGCGCGCCGGCTCCGGCACGTGGTCACCGAGAACGACCGCGTGCGTCAGCTGGCCGCGGCTCTCGAGGCGGACGACCTGCCGGCCGCGGGCCGCCTCGTCTCGGCGAGCCACGCGAGCCTCCGGGACGACTACGAGGTGTCGATCCCCGAGCTCGACCTGCTCGCCGAGCTCGCCGAGTCGGCCGGCGCGCTCGGTGCGCGACTGCTCGGCGGCGGCTTCGGGGGCTCGATCCTCGCCCTCGCGGAGAGGGAGAGCGCGGACGAGATCGCGGCGCAGATCGTCACGGAGTACCGCGCGCGCACAGGCCGGGACAGCGGCGCGCTCGCCGTTCGCCCCTCGACGGGAGCACACGTGCTGCCGTGAGCGCGCCGCCCCTCGCACACCGCACTCTCGGCCGCTCCGGCATCGACGTGAGCGCGGTCGGGCTCGGCTGCTGGGCGATCGGCCGCCCGTTCTGGTCCGACGGGAAGCCTGTCGGCTGGGGCGAGGTCGACGACGACGAGTCGGTGCGTGCGATTCGGCGGGCCGCCGAGCTCGGGGTCACGTTCTTCGACACCTCGGACGTCTACGGGGCCGGGCACAGCGAGCGCGTTCTCGGTCGCGCGCTTGCTGGACGGCGCGACGAGGTCGTGATCGCGACGAAGTTCGGCAACACGTTCGACGAGTCCACCCGCGCGATCACCGGCAGCGACGCGTCGCCGGCCGGGATCCGCCACGCCTGCGAGGCCTCGCTCCGCCGGCTCGGCACCGACCGGATCGACCTCTACCAGTTCCACCTCTCCGACTACGACCCGGTCGCAGCGGCGGAGGTCCGCGACACGCTCGAGGAGCTCGTCGCGGACGGCCTCGTCCGCGCGTACGCCTGGAGCACGGACGATCCAACTCGCGCCGCGGTGTTCGCCCGGGGAGAGCACTGCGCGGCCGTGCAGCACGAGCTGAACGTGCTCGAGGACGCGCCGGCGATGCTCGCGTTCTGCGAGACGGAAAGGCTCGCGAGCATCAACCGCTCGCCGCTCGCGATGCGGCTCCTGACGGGGAAGTTCACCGCCTCGTCCCGGCTGCCCGCAGACGACGTGCGCGGCGACGCGCCGCAGTGGATGAAGTACTTCCGCGACGGCAGCCCCGCGGACGAATGGCTCGAGCGGCTCGCCGCCGTCCGCGAGATCCTCACCGGCTCGGTCCGCTCGACCGGCCCGGGGGCGCTCTGCTGGATCCTGGGCCGAAGCGGGCGGACGGTCCCGATCCCGGGCTTCCGCACGGTGGAGCAGGTCGAGCAGAACTGCTCGGCGCTGCGCCACGCGCCGCTGACCGACGCCGAGCTGCACGAGGTCGACGTCCTGCTCGCTCGGGCCGCATGACGCGCGTCGTCGTCACCGGCGGCTCGGGCAAGGCCGGGCGCGCCGTCGTCCGTGAGCTGCTCGAGCGCGGGTACGACGTGCTCAGCGCCGACCTCTCGCGCTCGCCCGACCTCTCCGAGGAGCAGCAGGTCCAGGCCGACCTCACCGACCTCGGCGAAACGATCGAGGTGCTGCGCGGCGCCGACTCCGTCGTGCATCTGGCCGCGATCCCGGCGCCCGGCCTCCGCCCCGACGAGCTGACGTTCCGTGTCAACACGTCGAGCACCTACAACGTCTTCAGCGCCGCGGCCACGCTCGGGCTCGGACGCGTCGTCTGGGCGTCGAGCGAGACGGTGCTGGGACTGCCGTTCGAGCGGGAGAGGCCGGCGTACGCGCCGATCGACGAGGAGCACCCGCCGCTGCCGGAGTTCAGCTACGCGCTCTCGAAGCTGATCTCCGAGGAGCTGGCGCGGCAGTTCAGCCGCTGGATCGGCATCCCGTTCGCCGGCCTGCGCTTCTCGAACATCATGGAGCCGCACGACTACGAGCGGTTCCCGGGCTTCTGGGCGGACGCACGCGAGCGGCGGTGGAACCTCTGGGGCTACGTCGACGCACGGGACGTCGCGCAGTCGTGCCGACTGGGGCTCGAGGCCGGGATCACCGGCGCGGAGGTTTTCATCGTCGCGGCCGCCGACACCGTCATGGA
Source organism: uncultured Actinomycetes bacterium (assembly GCA_963704025.1). Classification (GTDB taxonomy): domain Bacteria; phylum Actinomycetota; class Thermoleophilia; order Gaiellales; family Gaiellaceae; genus CAVPGP01. Next base: position 91,850 of record CAVPGP010000003.1, read on the forward strand.
CCGCCCGAGCGCGGAGCTGATGGCGGAGGTCTACCCGGACGTGCCGCTGCGCGACGGCGTGGGGGAGTACGAGACGCTGCTCTCGATCGACAAGGCCCGCCGCGTGCTCGGCTACGAGCCGCGGTTCTCCTGGCGGGACGCGCTCAGCCTGTAGCGCGGAGCTCGTCCCAGAGCGCGGGCGGGAGCTCGAGCTCGAGCAGGTCGAGGCTCTCGTCCAGCTCCGCGGAGGAGCGGGCGCCGACGAGGAGGCTGGCGACGGCCGGATGCCGGAGCGGGAACTGGAGGGCGGCCGCGAGCAGGGGAACCCCGCGACGCTCGCAGACGGCTCGCAGGCGCTGCGCCCGCTCCACCAGCTCCGGGCCGGCAGGCCGGTAGTCGAACGTCGCGCCGGGCGAGGGATCGGCCAGGATGCCGCTGTTGAGGACGCCGCCGGCGATCACCGCCACGCCCCGTTCGAGGCAGAGTTGGAAGAGCTCCTCGTCCGCCGTCTGGTCGAGCAGCGTGTAGCGCCCCGCGACGAGCAGGCAGTCGACCTCGGCCTCGCGGACGAAGCGGGCGAGCAGGCGCGTCTCTGCCATGCCGACGCCGACCGCGCGGATCACGCCCTCGGCGCGCAGCCGGTCGAGTGCGGGGTAGGCGCCCGCGAGCGCCTCCTCGACGTGCTCCACGGGGTCGTGGATGTGCAGCACGTCGATCCGCTCGAGGTTCAGGCGCTCGAGGCTCTCGTCCACCGAGCGGAGCACGCCGTCGTAGCTGAAGTCGAACACCGGGTTCACCGTTCCGTCGACGCGCCAATGGGTCTGGCCCGGATCCGGGGGCGCGCCCGCCCGCAGCAGGCGGCCCACCTTCGTCGCCAGCACGAAGTCGTCGCGCGGCCGGCCCTGGAGGGCGTGCCCGAGACGCCGCTCCGAGGCGCCGTGCCCGTAGAGCGGCGCCGTGTCGAACCAGCGCACGCCCCGCTCCCAGGCCCGGTCGATCGCCGCCAGCGCGGTCTCCTCGGCGACCTCCTCGTACAGGCCGCCGAGCGGGGCCGTGCCGAGCCCGACCCGCGGCAGCTCGATCATCGACCGACGCGCAGGAGATACTCGAAGTGGTAGCCGCGGGCATCGAGCCGGTGGCGCGGGTCCACGTCCGGCCCGCAGCTCGCCGTGCCGAGGCCGCGCTGGGCGTGGTCGAGGCTGAGGATCACCTCCGGCCGCGGCTCGAGGTCGCTCGTGTGCCGCGCCGCATAGAGGTCGTCGGCCGTGAAGTGGCTCGCGGTGAACCCGATCGTCGGCCGGCCCTCCACGGTCAGGCCGTAGCCGGACTCTTCGGTGAGCGAGAGCCGCCGCACCTCGCCGCGGTGGCCGTGCTCCTGGTGGAGGATGTACGTGACGTACTGCTCCGCGACGGTGCTCGCATAGGAGCCGACGAGCGTCGACGCCTGCCGGTCGGAGTAGTTCTCCCAGGGCCCGAGCCCGTACCAGCGAAGCCGCTCGAGTCCGGGCCGGAGCGACAGGACGACACCGACCCGCGGCAGGTCGCGCAGGTCGGCGGCGACGTGCACGTCGTTCTCCACCAGCAGCCGGCCCGACGAGGGGAGGCGATACGTCTGGCGGCGCGTGACGTCGTCCCAGCGCCGGCGGCCGGAGGCGACGTGCCCACCTCGATGGCCGTGACGGTCACGCGCACCGACTCGAGCCGACGCCGCAGCCGGTCGAGCCCGAGCTCGAGCCACTGCGCGAGCACCCCCGACCGCCGCTCCGGCAGCAGCCGCAGCCCGTCGTTGTCGGTCGCGGCCCGCCAGAGCTGGAGTCGCGGGCCACGGCGGAGCACGTTGGGGCCGTCCGCGCGGAGCTCCTTCAGGAGCCCCGTCCTCGTGTCGACGACCGCGCGGACTCCGCCCGCCTCGAGCACGCCCTCGGCCGACGGTGGAGTCGGACGGGCGACTCGAGGCCGGCGCGCCCGCGAAGGGAGCGGGAGCTGCTGCCACGCCACCTCGTGTCCGGCCTCGGCCCACTCGGTCGCCTCGCGAAGGAAGAAGCGGAACGTGACGAAGCGCTCGCCGGGCCCGTCAGGCAGTGCGAGCGCCACCTCTGCCGACTCGCCCGGCGCGGCGCGGAGCGCAGGCAGCCGCCCGCGCCTCACGACCTCGCCGTCGACGGAGAGCTCCCACTCGCCGCGGTACTGCGCGAGGCGAGTGAAGTCGTTGCGGTTGACGACGCGTGAACCGGCCCCGCCCAGCGGGCTCGACGCGCACCGGCCGGGCGAGGAACTTCAGCTCGTTGAGCGCCGGGTGCGGCTCCCGGTCCGGCCAGACGATCCCGTCCGCGCAGAAGTTGGCGTCGTTCGGCTCGTCGCCGAAGTCGCCGCCGTACGCCCAGTACTCGCGGCCCCGGTCGTCCGTCTGCCGGATCCCGTGGTCGACCCACTCCCAGACGAAGCCGCCCTGGAGCGCCCCGTGACGCTCGAACGCCGCGAAGTAGTCCGCGAGCCCGCCGTTCGAGTTGCCCATCGCATGCGAGTACTCGCAGAGAATCATCGGCCGCGGGTCGTCCAGCTGCGGGAACTCCTCGATCGCCGCGACCTCGGGGTACATCGGGCAGACGACGTCCGTCGCGGCCCGCCCGCCCGTCCAGTCGAACTTGATCGCCCCCTCGTAGTGCAGCGGCCGGGACGGGTCGCGCGCGCGGATCCACCCAGCCGCGGCGTCGTGGTTCGGGCCGTAGCCGCTCTCGTTGCCGAGCGACCAGAGGATCACGCTGGGGTGGTTCTTGTCGCGCTCGACCATGTTCTGCGTCCGCTCGAGGAAGGCGGCCGCGTAGCGCGGGTCGCGGCAGAGGTCGTCGTAGTACGCGTGAGCCTCGACGTTCGCCTCGTCGACGACGTAGAGCCCGTGTCGGTCGCACAGGTCGAGCCAGTACGGGTCGTTCGGGTAGTGGGACGTGCGCACGGCGTTGACGTTGAACCGCTTCATCAGGCGGACGTCGGCCTCCATCGACGCGCGCGTGACGGCGCGCCCGCGGACGTCGTCGTGCTCGTGGCGGTTGACGCCCTTGATCAGCACCGCCCTGCCGTTGACGAGCAGCCGGCGATCGCGGATCTCGACCCGCCGGAAGCCGACGCGGCACGAGACGGTCTCCCCGGCGCCCGAGAGCTCGAGCGTGTACAGCGCCGGCGCCTCCGCCGACCACTGCCGGGGCGAGCGCACGGGGGCCTCGAATGAGCCCGAGAAGCGCCGCTCGAGGACGAGCTTCCCGCCGGGGTCGAGCAGGCGCGCGTCGAGCGGCCCCCCTCCCTCGACCTCCACTGCAAGGAGGCCGTGCCGGTAGTCGTCGTCGAGCCGGCAGCGGGCGAAGAAGTCCGTCACGGACCCGGCCCCGAGCGACAGGAGCGAGGCGCCCCGCGAGATCCCGGCCTGCCACCACTGGTCCTGATCCTCGACGAAGCTCGCGTCGGACCAGCGGACGACGACGGCGTGGAGCTCGTTCACGCCGGGACGAACGAGCCCGGTGACGTCGAACTCGGCGGGCGTTCGCGAGTCCTTCGAGAGCCCGACGGCCTCGCCGTTGAGGAGGACGTAGAGCACGCCCTCGACGCCGCCGAACCGGAGCACCACCCGCCGCCCGCGCCAGCCGCGCGGGACGCGGAAGCGGCGGCGGTAGATCCCGGTCGGATTCTCTTCTGGGACGTGCGGCGGCCGCTCCGGGAAGGGCATCTGCACGTTCGTGTAGTGCGGCCGGTCGTAGCCCTGCATCGTCCAGAGGCTCGGCACCTCCACGGCGTCCCACCCTCGCGCGAGCCCGACCGCGCGGGGCGCGTCCTCGGGCCGCGCGACGCGGCGGAAGTCCCAGGCACCGTCGAGGCTCGCCGTCCAGCTCGACGGCGTGCGCGCGAGGGTCGCGCGCGGCGGCAGGCGGTGCAGGCTCGTGAGCTCGGGCACCTCCCAGCTCGGGCGGCCGCCGACGACCAGCAGCGACTCGAGGGCGGCGCTAGGCACGCGCCGTCGTCAGCGCCTCGCGGAGCATCGCGGCCGCCTCCTCGGGCGCGACGGGGTTGAAGAAGACGCCGGAGCCGAGCTCGCCGGCCGCGACGTACCGGGTCACGCCCGGCGCGCGCCACGGCGAGACGATCTCGACGTGGACGACCGACTCCGGCCAGGCGCCGCCGTCGAAGGGCCGCTGGTGGATCCAGAGCATGTAGGGCGTCTGGGCGTCGAAAATCCGGTCCAGCCGCTCGAGCACGTCGACGAGCAGCTCGGCGAGGCCGTCGCGTTCCGCATCGTCGAGCGACGGCAGGTCGGGCGCGCGGGAATCCGGGACGAGCCTGAGCGCATAGGGGAAGATCGGAGCCTCGGGCACCCACGCCCGCCACCCCGGCGTGGTCGAGACGAGGCGGTTGCCCGGGTCGTCGAAGAGCCCGCCGCGCTCGAGCTCGCGGAGCGGCACGTCGGGGACGAAGTCGAAGCCGTAGATCTGCCCGTGCGGGTGCGAGATCGTCGCTCCCACTTCCGCGCCCCGGTTCTCGAACACCAGCACGTACGCGATCTCCGGTCGCGCGCCGAGCGCCTCGGAGCGCTCCGCCCAGAGGTCGATCACCTTCCTCGCCCCGGGAGCGCCGAGCGACCAGAACGTGGCGTCGTGCTCCGGTGTGTAGAGAACGACCTCGCAGCGCGCGTCCGGCATCGCCGGCCAGCGGTTCGGGAACCAGCGCACCTCGTAGGGCTCCGGCGCCTCCAGCCCGCCGGGGCAGAACGGGCAGCCGCCGGGCGGCAGGTTCGGACGCTCCTGCCGCGACCCCACGACGTACGTGCGCGCGCCCGTGTGGACGTCGACCCGGAGGTCTGGGCCGGGCGACTTCCGCCTGCGGCGGCTCACCGTCGTGCGACGACCCGCTCGACGGCTGCTCCTCGCCTGCTCCGCCGGGCGCGGGCCAGGATCAGCCGGTCGACGTAGCCGTCGAGGACTGTCCGCGCGTCCGCGGCCAGCGCGTCGTCCGTCACCAGCGTGTGCGCTGCGTCGAGCGGCGCGATCCGGCTCAGCCCGCGCACGCCCCACTTCGTGTGGTCGGCGACGACGACGATCCGTGCGGCCGACTCGATGAACGCCTGGTCGGCCTCGGCCTCGAGCAGGTTCGGCGTCGTGAAGCCCGCGTCCTCGGCCATGCCGTGCACGCCGACGAAGACGAGGTCGAGGTGGAGCGAGCGGAGCGTGGTCATCGCCACCGGGCCGACGAGTGCGTCGGACGGCGTTCGTACCCCGCCGGTCAGCACCACGGTCAGGTCGGGGCGGCGTGCGTGGTGGAAGACGTTCGCGACCTCGATCGAGTTCGTCACCACGGTCAGCTGAAAGATGTCGACGAGATGGTGCGCGAGCCGCCAGGTCGTCGTCCCGCCGGTCAGGCCGATCGCCTGTCCCGGCTCGACGAGCTTGGCGGCCGCCTGGGCGATCGCCTCCTTCTCGCGGATCTGCCGGTCGGACTTCGCCTCGAAGCCGGGCTCGTCCGTGCTCAGCCGGTCCGCGGCGGTCGCGCCGCCGTGAACCTTGTCGACGAGGCCGGACGCGGCGAGCGCGTCGAGGTCCCGGCGGATCGTCATGTCGGAGACCGAGAGCATGCCCGTCAGCTCGCTGACGCGGACGGCGCCGAGCCGGCGGATCTCCTCCAGGATCACCTGCTGTCGCTGCTCGGCGAGCATCGCATCCGCACAATACTGAACACGGTCGCACACGCCTAGGGGCCACTTCTCGTTGCTCTTCGCACCAGGGCTGCGGCCATGCGAGTGTACGCGCCATATGGTGCTTGAGCGATTCGTGTTGGGTTCTGTCGGAACACGATCGTATTACCCGGAGGAGGAGGAGCGCGCGCGCCCCAGCCTCGTCGCCTGATCCCGGACGACGTATCCTCCGGGGGCCGTGCCCGAAGAGATCGACGATCCGCGCTCCGGCCAGCGCGTGGTGTTCCGGCGCAACGAGCCCGACGCGCTCGAGGTCGACCTCTACGTCCGGCCGGGCGCGTTCGTCCGGGAGCACATCCATCCCTCACAGGAGGAGACGTTCGCCGTCGTCGCCGGCACGTTCGTGCTCGACGTCGGGGGAGAGCGGCGGAACGTCGGGGCCGGCTTCAGCGAGGTGATCCGCGCGGGGACGAAACACGGCTTCGACCCGGCGGCGGGCGAGGCGCAGCTGCTCGTCACCATCCGGCCCGCGCTCGACCTGGCCGGCTACTTCCGCGACTACCTGACGCTCTCCCGCGACGGCAAGCTGCGAATCCCGCGGAGCGGCCTGCCGAAGCCCATCCTGCTCTTTGCCATGCTCATGCACCGGTACCGGAACGAGATCGCCGCCCCGGGCGTCCCCGTCCTGCTCCAGCGCCCGTTCTGGCGCGTCCTCGCCTGGCTCGGCGGCGTCACCGGCCACCGCCTCAGCTGAGCGCCGTCGCTACTTGCCCCCGAGGAACCGGTCCGAGAGCTGCCGGGCGAACGCGCGCGCGACCGCGAACGGCGGCGTGATCACGGCCATCACGCGCCCCAGCGGCTTCCGCGGGTCCTGGAACATGCCGAGCTGCTCGAGGATGATCGCCTTGTCGTAGTAGGTCCGCTCGAGGTTGAGGAGCCCCTCCTCGTCGAACGTGTAGAGCGCGCACACGCGCGACCGCATCTTGCGGCCGAGCGGCGGCAGCTCCCGCCAGTGCCCCTTGTGCGTCCCGGTGACCACGACCTCGAGGATCACGTACTCGTCGGTCACGTGCCGGCGCTCCGTCTTGATGTCCATGTCGGGGAAGGCGCCCAGCAGCTCCTCGTAGTGCTCCCGGATCCCCTCGCGGCCCGACCACTGCTCCTCCCAGCCGACGTCGTCGAAGGACGGGTTCTTGCCCCAGGTGGCCATGATCCGGTCCATGTCCATGTCGATCTCGGCCTGGACGTGCTCCTCGATCAGCTTCAGCCGCGCGTCCATGTCGATCTGCGCCATTCGCTAGCTCGCCTCCTCGATCAGTCGCTCGGCTGCGCGGTGCGCAAGCGCGGCGATGGTGTTGGACGGGTTCGGCCCCACGGGCCCGGGCATGATCGACCCGTCGACGATCAGCAATCCGGGGTGCCCGAAGACCCGGCCGTAGGAGTCGACGACGCCCTCGCGCTCGTTCCGTCCCATCGGGCAGCCCCCCAGCGGGTGCACCGTGACGAGCCGGCTCAGATGCCAGGTGGGACTGTCGAGGAACGTGGCGTCCAGGGCCTCTGCGATCTCCCGTCCTGTCTTGCGCACCAGGTTGAAGTACTCGTTCGAGCGGTCCTTCTGCCAGTCGAGGTCGAGGAAGCCGTCGCTCGTCATGGTCATGCGCCCGTCGGGGATGTCGCGGCCCATCGAGAAGAGCGGCATCGAGGACGACGAGAGCGAGCCGGGGCTCCAGAAGTCGGCGATCTCCTTGCCGATGTCGCTGCGCCGGTCGAGGCGCAGCCAGCGCTTGAGCAGCCGCACCCCGAGCCTGATCCCCTTCTTGACCACCTGCAGCTGGAAGCTCGACTCGACGATCCAGTTGACGATCTGAGGGTGGCCGCCGTCCTGGATGTAATGCGCCCGGCCCGGCCCGCCCTCGGCCGCGTCGGGGACGCGGACGGTGCTCGTGATCACCGGGCCGTAGCCGGGGTCGACGATCCGGATGCGACCGTTCTCCTTCGCGTTCATGGCGATCATCAGGATGTCGCCGTTGCCGGAGAACTGCGTTCCCAGGCGGTCGCTCAGCCCCGGGAATGCGTGCCGGTTCTTCAGCAGCAGATACGTCGTCCCGAAGACGCCGGCCGAGAGCACCAGCCGGTCGCAGCTGATCGTGTGCTCGGGGGGCGGCGCCTTGCGCTTCTCGCCTTCGACGGCGCCGGCGTGGTCGGCGTACGTGACGGTGTAGCCGCCGCCCGGCCGCGGCGCGAAGCTCTTCACCTCGCAGCGCGTGTGGACGTGCGCGCCCTGGCGGAGCGCCGCGTCGGAGAGGTAGGTGAAGTCGAGCGTGTTCTTGCTGCCGTAGTTGCAGCCGACATTGCACTCGCCGCAGAGGCGGCAGGTCAGCCGGACCTGACCGTGCAGGTTCGCCGGCTCGTCGAGGATCGGCACGCCCGGCTTCGGCTCTCCGTTCGCCGCGAACGTGACGGCGAGCTTCGGCAGGTACCACTCCAACCCGAGTCTCTCGGAGGCGAGCTGCATGGCGCGCGTCTTGTAGGTGCGGTCGTACGCCTCGCGCTCGGGGACGCGCTTCGCGGCATCGGTCTCGTAGGGGTACGGGGTCGCGTCGAGCATCCGCTCGTGTCGCTCGTAGTACGGCTCCAGGTCGTCGCGGGTCACGGGCCACGTCTCTCGTGCGTCGTCGACGAACGTGCTCCGGTCCTTGCGGATCAGGACGTTCGAGTAGACAAGCGAGCCGCCGCCGAGCCCGCTGGAGACGATGCCGCCGATGCCGCGGAACGACCAGACGTTGAAGATCCCGTGCAGCCCCTCGCTCGGGTCCCAGAAGTTGCGGCCCGTCTCCCAGGGGCTGCGCGGGAACGAGCCCGGGGGGTACGCCTTGCCGCGCTCGAGCAGGCAGACCGAGATCCCCACCTCGGAGAGGCGCTGCGTCATCACGGAGCCGCCGAAGCCTGACCCGACGACGACGACGTCGAAATGGCCTTCCGGGGATGAGGTCAAGAGCGGAGTCAAGGCTGCTGTGCCGCAGCCCGCCCATTCTGCGGAAGCCGCCCTACCTTGTCCAGCCGCCGTTCTTGACCGCTCCTGGGAGCGGCCATACAGTCGGGTGGACCCGGCAGAGGAGGAGGCTTGATGGGCGGACGAGGCCGCACCGTTCGACCTTGACTGCGGCCTTGATCTTCGAACCGCTTCGGCTTGGACCGTTGACGGTCAAGAACCGCGTGCTCCGATCCAGCGTCGCCGGCCGCTTCGACAACTACGACGGCTCGGGCACCGAGGTGCGCATCAACTGGGACGTCAAGTTCGCGCGCGGCGGCGTCGGCGCGATCATCTCCTCGAACGCCCCGATCCACGAGCACGGGCACATCGTCCCGGGCTACGCGTACCTCGACTCGGACGAGCGGATCCCCTTCTGGCGCGAGCTCGGCAGGCGCGTCCACGAGCACGACTGCAAGTACATCGCCCAGCTCGTCTTCGCGGGCCGCGAGCGGATCTTGCCCGGCCTGCGCTACGACTCGTCGCTCGGCGCGACGAACGACTCCGAGCCGGTCAACGGCTTCGCCTGCCGGTCGATGACCGCTGCGCAGATCCGCGAGGTGACCGGGCAGTTCGTGCAGGCAGCCCGCCGCGCGCGCGAGGCGGGCCTCGACGGCGTCGAGCTGGCCGGCGCGAACGGCATGCTCTTCACGCAGTTCCTGAGCCCCGCGATCAACTCGCGCAAGGACGACTACGGCGGCCCGCTCGAGAACCGCGCCAGGCTGGCGCTCGAGGTCGTGCGCGCGGTCCGCGCCGAGGTGGGCGACGACTTCTGCCTCGGCTTCAAGATCAGCGTCGACGAGTCGCCGAGGGAGCTCCTGCCCTGGCTGCGCCAGGGCAACAGCGTCGGGGACGTCGTCCGGGTCTGCCGCTGGCTCGAGGAGGCGGGTGTGGACTATCTGCACGTGAGCGCGGGCACGGGCTTCCCACACCCGCGCAACCCTGCCGGCCGGTTCCCCGCGAAGGACGTCGTCCGGACCTACGACACGCTGCTCTCGAGCGGCTCGCACACGCTCCGCAACTACCTCGTCTTCCGCACTTGGCCGTTCAGCGCGGTCTTCCGATGGTGGTGGGAGCGCCCGAGCCGCCGGCTCGGCGTGGAGGGGATCAACCTGCCCGGGGCCCGGGCCGTCAAGCGCGCGGTCTCGATCCCGGTGCTCTGCACCGGCGGCTTCCAGACGGCATCGGTGATCGCGGGCGCGATCGGCCGCGGCGACTGCGACGGGGTCACCGTCGCGCGCACCGCGGTCGCGAACCCCGACCTGGTCAGGCATTTCGAGCAGGGGTTGAACGCGCCGCCCCGCCCGTGCACGTACTGCAACAAGTGCCTCTTCAACTTCATCGAGAACCCGCTCGGCTGCTACGAGGAGGCGCGCTTCGCGTCGAAGGACGAGATGGTCGAGCAGATCCTCTCCGTCTACGAGGTGCCGTCGTACTCGGCCGCTCCCGCGGGGGTCGCATGAGCGACGTGATCTTCGAGCCGCTGCGGTTCCGGAACCTCGAGGTGAAGAACCGCGTCCTCCGCTCCAGCCTGGCCGGCCGCTTCAACAACTACGACGGCACCGGCAACCGGGCGCACGTCAACTGGGACCTGAAGTTCGCGCGCGGCGGCGTGGGCGCGATCATCTCCTCGAACGCCCCCGTGCACCCGCGCGGGCTGATCGTCCCGAACTACGCGCACATCGACCGGGACGAGACGATCCCCTTCTGGCGCGAGGTCGTGCAGCGGGTGCACGAGCACGACTGCCGCTACCTCGTGCAGCTCGCCTTCTCCGGGCGGCAGCGGGACCTCGGCGGCATCCAGTTCGAGCGCGGCTGGAGCTCGACGGACAAGGACGAGCCGATCCACGGCCTCCGCTGCGAGCGGATGACCGTCGAGCAGATCCGGGAGCTGGTCCGCTGCTTCGCGCAGGCGGCGAGGCGCGCGCGCGAGGCGGGCGCCGACGGGGTCGAGATCCACGGCTGCAACGGCTACCTGATCACGCAGTTCCTCTCGCAGGCGATCAACGACCGGAAGGACGAGTACGGCGGCTCGCTCGAGAACCGCGCCCGGTTCGCGCTCGAGATCGTGCGCGCGATCCGCGCCGAGGTGGGCGACGACTTTCACATGCAGTTCAAGATCACCGCCGTCGACTACGGCAACGACCTCTTCCCCTGGTGGAAGAAGGGCACCACCCTCGAGGAGTCGATCCAGGTCTGCAAGTGGCTCGAGGAGGCAGGCGTCGACGGGTTCCACGTCTCGTCCGGCAACTCGTTCCCGCACCCGCGCAACCCGGCCGGCGGCTTCCCGATCAAGGACACCGTGCGCGGCTACGACACCATGATCTCGAGCGGGAGGCACACGTTCCGCAACTACCTGATCTTCAAGCTCTGGCCCTTCAACGCCGTCTTCCGGTGGGCGTGGGAGCGCGCGGCGAAAGGGCACGTCGAGGGGATCAACCTCGGCGACTGCCGCGCCGTGAAGGAGGCCGTCTCGGTGCCGGTCGTCTGCACGGGCGGCTTCCAGACGGCGTCCGTCGTCGCCGCGGCCATCGACCGCGGCGACTGCGACGGCGTCACGATCGCGCGGCCGCTGATCGCGAACCCGGATCTCGTCCAGCTCTGGCAGCAGGGTCACGACCGGCCGCCGCGCCCGTGCACCTACTCGAACAAATGCCTGATCAACCAGGTCGAGAACCCGCTCGGCTGCTACGAGGAGAGCCGTTTCGCGACGCGGGAGGAGATGGTGCAGGAGATCCTCACGGTCTACGAGCCGCCCCAATTCGCATGACACAGCTCCCATGACACGGCTCGCGTGATGGCCGACGCGATCTTCGAGCCGCTGCGGTTCCGCAGCCTCGAGCTGCCGAACCGGGTTCTGCGCTCGAGCATCGCCGGCCGCTTCGACGGCTGGGACGGCTCGGGGCAGCAGGCGCGGATCAACTGGGAGGTCAAGTTCGCCCGGGCCGGCGTCGGCGCGATCGTCTCCGCGTGGTGCGGTGTCGATCGCCGCGGGTTGATCGTTCCCGGCTATGCCTCGATCGAGGACGACGACCGGATCCCGTTCTGGCGCGAGCTCGGGAAGCAGGTCCACGCGCACGGCAGCCGCTACATCCTCCAGCTCGCCCACGCGGGCCGGCAACGCGACATTCCGGGAATCGAGTTCCGGAAGGGCCTCAGCTCCACCGGCAAGTCGGATCCCCTGCACGGCTTCGAGGCCGAGCGCGCCACGCCGGCCGCGCTGCGCGAGATCACCGCCTCGTTCGCGGGCGCCGCGCACCGCGCCCGGGAGGCGGGGCTCGACGGCATCGAGATCCACGGCGCCAACGGCTACCTCTTCACGCAGTTCCTCTCGTCGGCCATCAACGACCGCGACGACGAGTACGGCGGGCCGCTCGAGCACCGGGCGCGGCTGCTCCTCGACACCGTCCGCGCGGTCCGCGAGAGCGTCGGGCCCGACTTTCACCTGCAGGTGAAGCTGAGCACGACCGAGAAGGCGAACGCCTTCCTCTTCTGGCTCGGGAAGGGCAACACCATCGCCGAGTCCGTGCAGGTGTGCCGCTGGCTCGAGGAGGCCGGTGCGGACGCGATCCACGTCTCGGCGGGCAGCACCTTTCCGCATCCGCTCAACCCGCGCGGCGGGCTGCCGCTGAAGGAGCTCCGCGACAACTACGACGGCCTGATCTCGAGCGGCGTGCACGCATTCCGCAACTACCTGCTCTACCGAACACCGCTCGTCAACCGTCTGATGCAGCGCCGCTGGGAGCGTCGCGGCGAGCCGATCGAGGGCGCGAGCCTCTCCGACGCGCGGGCCGTGAAGGCGGCCGTCTCGATCCCGGTGCTCTGCACGGGCGGCTTCCAGACGGCGTCGGTCGTCCGCGCCGCGCTCGCCGGGGGGGACTGCGACGCGGTCACGATCGCGCGCCCGCTGGTGGCGAACCCCGACCTGCTGGAGCTCTGGCGCGGCGGCCGGGACGCGCCGCCCCGCCCGTGCTCGTATTGCAACAAGTGCCTCTACAACCTGCTGGAGCATCCGCTCGCCTGCTACGACGAGCGGCGCTTCGCGAGCCGGGAGGCGATGATCGCGGAGGCGTACGCCGTCTTCGAGCCGCCGCCGTTCGGGCCCGGATCTACCGCAGCGGCGACAGCGGATCCGCCCACGCCTGCCGCGCGCGAGGATCCCGGAGCACGTCCGGCTTCCGCGTGAGCACGACGTAGTTCCCCGAGCCGAAGCTGCCGGCGAAGATCGGGCCGGTGAGCTCACGCAGATCGTAGTCGCCGGGGCCGAGCTCCTTCCCTGCCGCGTCGGAGACGTCCACGACCACCGCCCGGCCCTTGAGGCACTCCTTGAAGCTCCCGATCACGCGCTTGCAGACGATCTGGACGCGGTGCCGTCCCGGCACGAAGTAGTTGGCATGCGAGCCGCGCGCGGGGTAGTCGACGGGATGGCCGTCGACGGTCTGGATGCGCGCCCAGATGTTCGCGTTGCCGCCCTCGTGCGCCGAGTAGAACGCGTCCACCGGCTGCCTGTTCTCGTCCAGCCGCACGGTGATCTGCTCCCAGTCCGATTCGTGCTCGTTCAGGCGGTAGTTGAAGAGGTAGAGGAACCAGAACTGGACGGCGTAGTCGCCCGTGTCGTCGTAGCGGCTGACGTGGTAGTAGACGGTCGGCTGCGCGCCGGAGCGGAGCAGCTTGTCTCCTATCGCGGCGTAGGCGCGCTCGGAGTGCTTGGGCGGGTCGGGCTCAACGCCGCGCACGTCGAGGTAGAGGAAGCAGCCCGTGAGGCAGTTTCCGAGGCTCTCGGGGAGGTTGTCCTCGCCCACGATCGCCTTCAGCAGGCGCACGAAGCGGCCCGACTGCTCCTTCAGCTGCGTGCGGCTCACGTAGGCGGCCCGCGAGATCGGGACGAAGAGCTCTTTGGAGTCGTAGCGGAGCACTGGGGCGACGCCGGCCGCGATCTGCGCGCCCTCCGCGCCCGTGATCTGCGTCTGCGGCGGCACGTCCGCCGCGAGCGGCCCGCGCTCGTGCACGAAGTCGAGAAAGAGCACGGCGGAGACGCCGGCTGCGCCGACGACGATCGCCAGCACGACGCCGAGCGTGGCGAGGACGTGGACCCACCAGGGCGAGTCCGCGAAACGCCGGAACCAGCGCCTGGGCAGGCTGGCCTTCTCGGGCGTCGCCTTGTCCGGTGTCTCCTCGACCGGTCCGGTGGGCCCGCCGGGGCCGACCGCCGTCACCGAGGGCGTCCCGAAGCAGCCGCCCGCAGACCCGGGGCCGGCCTGGCCGCAGCGCTCATGGATGCGGGAGCGCCCATCCGACTCGCTGATTCTGTCGGGTGGGCGGCCGCCTGACAACCTGCGGCGTTGAATCCCCCGGGGCGCACGGTCAAGATGGGGCGCGGCAATGGCGCAATGGGTCGACATCGCCGTCACGATCGTCTTGGGCGTCGTCGGCCTCTATCTGGCTCACTCGTTCCGCCGGCAGGTCCAGGCGAAGGTCGCGGACAAGCGGTTCGACTCCTACGGCGCGCTCTGGTCGAAGCTGAAGGTCGCCTCACCCCTGCGGCGGGTGACCGGGGAAGGGCCGCTCGACGCCGAAGAGCGGAGGAAGCTCTACGACGCGTGCACCGACTGGTACTTCGACGCGGGCAACGGGATGCTCCTCTCCGAGCAGGCGCGGAACATCTACCTGGCGGCGAAGGAGAACCTGATCTGCGAGGTGGACGCCCTGCGGCCGGCGTCGTTGCAGGAGCGGGTGCGCGCGGCCCACGATCCGGATGCGGTCCGAGGCTGGGAGTCCATGCGCCAGTTCTCGCTTTTGCGGACGGCGATGCGCGGCGACATCGCGATCTACACGAGCCCCTGGGGCGAGAGCCTCGACGAGTCGGACAAGGAGTTTCTCCGCGCCTGCCGGGTCGACCTCTCCCGCGAGCCGTGGCGTTCGTCCGCCCGGCGCGCCCAGTAGCGTTCACGCTCTGTCCGAGAAGCGCATCGAGATCCGCTGGCGCGACCTGGACGCCTACGGGCACGTCAACCAGGCCGTCTACGTGACCTACGCCGAGGAGGTGCTGGACGACTGGTTCCGCCGCCGGCTCGGGCTCGAGCCGGGGCACGTCTGGGACTACGTCGCGGCTCGGACGACGCTCCTCTACCGGGCTGAGCTCCGCCAGACCGACGGGCACGCCGTCGGTAGCGTCGAGCTCGTCCGGCTCGGTACCTCCAGCGTCACCGCGAGGATCGACCTGCGGCGGCCGGACGGGACGCTCGCCGCGGAGGTCGAGGCCGTGGTCGTCGCGGTCGCGGGCCGGGGCGGCGGGTCACGCCCGCTCACCGACCGCGAGCGCGCGGCCCTCGGTGGCTGAGCAGCCACATGACGCTTCCGGAGCGAGGGCTCAGGCCGCGGCCGCGACGGGGCGCAGCGCGTCCCCGGTCTCGCGGTCGAAGAAGTGGAATCGCGACGGGTCGACCGCGAGCCGCAGCCGCTGCCCGGCGCGGACCTGAGTCGCCTCGGATACCTCGGCGGTGAAGTGAGCCTGCCGGTCGGCGGCCAGCAGGACGGCGGATTCCCGCTCATCGGACGCAGCCCGGACCGCCTCGACGTCCACCGGCGGAGCCTCGATCGGGAAGATCACGTGCGTCGCCGAGCCGAGCTCCTCCACCAGCGCCACTTCGACGTCGATTGCGGGCAGCGACGGATCGGCGAGCGCCGCGTCCGAGAAGTCCTGCGGACGGATGCCGAGCACGATGGGCGCCGTGCCGATGTCCGTCCCCCCGATCGGGAGGCGGAAGCCGGCGAACTCGATCGTCCCGTCGCGCACCTCGGCCTCGACGAGGTTCATGGAGGGCGAGCCGATGAAGGCGGCGACGAAGAGGTTCCTCGGCTCACGATAGAGCCGCTGCGGCGAGTCGACCTGCTGCAGCCTTCCGGAGCGCATGACCGCGACGCGCTGGCCGAGGGTCATCGCCTCGACCTGGTCATGCGTGACGTAGACCGTCGTGACCGAGAGGCGGTCGTGCAGGCGCGCCAGCTGTGCGCGCATGTCGACCCGGAGCTTCGCATCCAGGTTCGAGAGCGGCTCGTCCATCAGAAAGGCCTGCGGCTCGCGCACGATCGCACGCCCCATGGCGACACGCTGCCGCTGGCCGCCCGAGAGGGCGGAGGGCCGGCGGTGGAGCAGCTCCTCGAGCCCCAGCATGCGCGCCACCTGGTCGACGCGCTGCTCGATCTCGCTCTTCGGGACGCCGCGGACCTTCAGGCCATAGCCGAGGTTCCGCTGGACGGAGAGGTGCGGGTAGAGCGCGTAGTTCTGGAAGACCATCGCCACGTCCCGGTCGCGGGGCGCGAGCCGGCTGACCTCCCGGTCGCCGATCCAGATCTCGCCGCCCGTCACCTCCTCGAGCCCGGCAATCATCCGCAGCAGGGTGGACTTGCCGCAGCCCGACGGTCCGACCAGCACCATGAACTCGCCGCTGCCGATCGTCAGGCTGACGTCGTCGACCGCCGCATCGCCGCCGCCCGGGTAGACCTTCGACACGCTCTCCAGCTTGATCTCGGACACGCTCCGGGCTCCTTTCGACCACTTGACGCGGGCATCAGCCTATGACATCTTCGACGCCCTGTAAACGTTCTCTGAAATCAATTTCAGAATTCCACCGGGAGGCCTGTGCACGAGGACCGTTCCGAGTCGGAGGCAGCACCCACGATCACGACGGTCGCGCGCCTTGCGAACGTCTCGGTCGCGTCGGCGTCGCGCGTCCTGAACGGTATCCGGACGAACCCGGAGACGCTGGCGAAGGTCAGAGAGGCGGCCGCGGCGGTCGGCTACGCCCCGAACGCGGCGGCCCGCTCGCTCCGCTCGCGGCGCACCGGCCAGATCGCGTTCGCGATGCCCGACGTTGCGAACCCCGTCTACACGACCATGGTCGGCTCGATCCAGGAGGTCGCGCGCGAGGCCGGCTGCCGGCTGATGCTGCACTCGACC
Organism: uncultured Actinomycetes bacterium; assembly: GCA_963704025.1. Classification (GTDB taxonomy): domain Bacteria; phylum Actinomycetota; class Thermoleophilia; order Gaiellales; family Gaiellaceae; genus CAVPGP01. Next base: position 108,494 of record CAVPGP010000003.1, read on the forward strand.
GGTGCCGACCCGGACGACGAGCTGGAGATGCTCCGCGACCTCAAGCAGCGCTTCGTCGACGGGCTGATCCTCTGCTCGCTCCATTTCACCGACGCGCACGCGAAGGAGCTCGTGGGCGCGCCCGCGCCGGTGGTCGTGATCGGCCGGCCGCCGGCCGGCACTCCGGTCGACACGGTGCAGGCCAACTCCCGCAAGGGCGCCGCGGAGGCCGTGCGCCACCTCCACGAGCGCGGCCGCCGGAGGATCGGATTCCTGAACGGCCCGGAGGGCACAACCCCCGGCAGCTCGCGGCGCCGCGGCTACCTCGACGGGCTGCGGTCGTGCGGCCTCGGCCGCGACGAGACGCTCTGCGAGGTCGCGGGCGACTTCACCGTCGCGGCCGGCCGCACCGCCGCGACGCAGCTGCTCGCGCGGACGAGGCCGGACGCGCTCTTCTGCGCCAATGACCTGCTGGCCGCCGGCGCGCTGGCCGCACTCCGCGAGTCGGGCTGCGACCTGCCGCGGGACGTCGCCGTGGTCGGCATGGACAACACCGGCCTGGCCGAGCTGACGTGGCCCTCGCTGACCACGATCGACCTCGGCTCGGCCGAGCGCGCCCGCGTCGCCGCCGAGCTGCTCGTCGAAGCGGATCGACGACCCCGACCGCCCGCATTCCACCGTCAAGGTGGAGCCCCGCCTCGTCGTCCGCGCCTCCTCGGGTACCGGGGGGGCCGCGTGAGCGTCGCCTCCGACACGCGGCGGCGGCTGCTTCCGTTCCGCACCCGCGGCCATGCGGGCGTCGGGCTGTCCGCGACCGAGGCCCTCCTGCTGCTCGTCCCGGCGATGCTGCCGATCCTGATCTTCAGCGTCGCGCCGCTCGCCCGCGGCATCTACCTCGGCTTCACCGACTCGCGTGCGGGTCTCGGCGTTCCGACGCACTTCATCGGCCTGGACAACTTCCGGGCGCTGATCCACGACGACCTGTTCGTCAACGCCTTCAAGATCGGCCTCGTCTGGGCGATCTCCGTGACGTCGATCCAGTTCGTGCTCGCGCTCGGGCTGGCGCTGCTGCTCAGCCAGCCGATCCACCTACGCTGGCTCGCCCGCTCGCTCGCGCTCGTCCCCTGGGCGATGCCGCCCGTGGTCGTGGCGATCATGTGGAAGCTCGTCTTCCAGCCGCAGGCGGGCGTCCTGAACGAGTTCCTCTACCGGATGCATCTCCCGGGCTCGCAGACGGACTGGCTCTCGAGCTTCACGTGGGCGCTCCCGGCTGTGATCCTCGTGGGCGTCTGGGCCGGCATGCCGCAGACGACGATCGCCCTGCTCGCCGGGCTCCAGTCGATCTCGGACGAGCTGCACGAGGCGGCCGCCGTCGACGGGGCGACCGTCTGGCAGCGCTTCCGCACCATCACGCTGCCGCAGCTCAAGCCGGTGATCCTCGCGATCACGTCGCTCGACTTCATCTGGAACTTCAACTCGTTCGGCCTCGTCTACGTGCTCACGGACGGCGGCCCCGCGCACAAGACGGAGTTACCCATGCTCTTCGCCTACAACCAGGCCTTCAAGTACGGCGAGTTCGGCTACGCCGCCGCCCTCGGCGACGCAATGGTCGTCGTGATCGCGGTCGCGCTCGCCTTCTACCTCTGGGGCCGGCTGCGGGAGGCGACGTGAAGGGGACGCCGTGATCGTCTCGTCCCGCCCGAAGACGGCGCGCGTCGGCCAGTACGTGGCGCTCGCCGGCTACCTGCTCTTCCTCGGCTTCCCGCTCCTCTGGATGCTGTCGACCTCGTTCAAGGGCCCGCGCGAGCTCGTCGAGCTGCACCCCTCGCTCATCCCCGCGCACCCGACGCTCGACAACTACCACGAGGCGCTGACGCAGAACGCCCTGGTGCACAGCGCGATCAACAGCTTCAAGGTCGCCTCGCTGACGGCGATCCTGACGACGGTGATCGGCCTGCCGGCGGCGTACGTGCTCGCGCGCCGGCCGGGCTTCATCTCCCGGCTCGGGCTGGGCTGGATCCTCCTCAGCCAGATGTTCCCGCTGATCCTCATCATCATCCCGCTCTTCCTCCTGCTGGGGCGGCTCCACCTGACCGACTCGCACATGGGGCTCGTCGTCGTCTACATCGTCTGGACGCTCCCGTTCATCCTCTGGATGCTGCAGAGCTACGTCCGCGGCATCCCGAAGGAGATCGAGGAGGCCGCCACGGTGGACGGCGCCTCGCGCGTCCAGATCCTCGTCGGGATGATCCTGCCCCTGCTCGCCCCGGGGATCGTGGTGACGGCGCTCTTCGCGTTCATCACCGCCTGGAACGAGTTCTTCTTCGCCCTCGTCCTCCTTCAAACACCTTCACTTACGACGCTCCCGTTGAAGCTCGCGCAGTTCGTGGGCATCGAGGGGATCGTCCGGCTCGGGCCGCTGGCCGCCAGTGCCCTGCTCGCGACCGTGCCGAGCCTGATCCTCTTCACCGTCATCCAGCGCTGGCTCACCCGCGGCCTCCTCTCCGGGGCGGTCAAGGGCTAGCCATGCGTACTCGCTCAGGGCACCACGGCGCACGGACGGGCGCCACGACCAGGAAAGGTGGTTCAACCATGAGGAAGTTCCTCGGCCTAGGCGCCGCGGTGCTGCTCTGCGCTGCGCTCGCCGTCGGGGCGGCGCAGGCCGGACCGAACCGGCACAGCGTCGTCAACCTCACGTTCGCGACCTACGTCTGGCAGCCGACCACGGTCTCCGCGAACAAGAACATCGTCAACGCCTGGAACGCCGGCCACAAGGACATCCAGGTGCAGGTCGTCTCGGTCGACCCGAACTCGGTCCACGACAAGCTGCTGACGAACTTCGTCGGCGGCACGGCGGCCGACATCATCCACGACGAGGCTGCAGACATCGCCGGCTTCACGCGGCAGGGCTACCTCGCCGACCTCGCGCCGCTCCTCCCGGGGAGCCTGAAGACGGCGATCCCGAAGGACATCTGGGGCACGACGACGTACGGCAACAAGATCACCGGCGTGCCCTCGCTTCTCCAGACGTACAACGTCTTCGCGAACATGACGCTCTTGAAGGCGGCAGGCGTGAGGGCGCCGACGATGGCGAATCCGTGGACCTGGCAGCAGTTCCGCGCGGTCGCGAAGAAGCTTTCCACGAACGGCAACTACGGCGTCTGCTGGGGCCTCCGGTCTCCCACCGCGGCCATCCAGACGCTCGCCCTCAACTGGGGCGGCGCGTACTTCTACACCCAGCAGGGGAACACGACCTTCAAGTTCGGCGCGGCCGAGCAGGCGGTTCCGCGGGCGATCCACGACATGATCTACGTCGACAAGAGCATCGATCCCGCCGCGATCGGCCTCAGCGGGAGCGCCGTCCTGCCCGCCTTCTTCGCCGGGAAGTGCGCCATGACGGTCCAGGGCAACTACCAGGCGCAGGGCATGATCCTGCAGGGCCCGAAGGGCTTCAACTGGGCGATGCTGCCGCCCCTGAAGGGCTCGTCGCAGAACCAGGTCGCGAACCCGCAGACGTACTCGATCTCCCAGCAGAGCTCCCACAAGAAGGAGGCGATGCAGTTCATCGCGTACCTCCTGAGCTCGCAGAACATGGCCAAGCTCGCCGCCGGCGACTGGCTGATCCCGGCCGACCCGAAGGCGGGCAAGCTCGCCGTCAAGAGCACGAAGCACTACGGCAGCTGGAGGGTCGCCACGTCGTCGGTCCAGTTCTTCAAGCCGGCGCTCTGGGTCTCGCTCAGCGCGTATCCGCGCTGGAAGAGCGAGGTGGCGACGCCGGCCTTCGTGCAGTACCTGGGCGACAAGATCTCGCTCGCCGACCTCGGGAAGCAGCTGTCCGACGGCTGGAACCGGGTGAAGCAGTAGCACCGAGCCTCCCGGCCGGCGCAGGATGGTCTCCCTGCGCCGGCCGGGCCGGGGAAAACCGACGAGAATCGGAGGGAGCGATGGCGAACGGACAGCTGTTGGCGGACCGCGCGGTCGGCTGCCTTGCCGGGGCGGCGGTCGGCGATGCGCTCGGAGGAGCGACCGAAGGCTCGGAGGCGCACGAGATCGAGGCGCATTTCGGCGGCCCGGTCGAGGGCATCGTCCAGTCGATCCGCCGGGCCCGCGGCGAGGAGAAGGCGTTCTCGCCCTTCCACAAGGGAGACGGCCACGTCACCGACGACACGCTGATGACCAGGGCGCTCGTCCGCGCGTACGACGTCAAGCGCGACCACCTGAACGCCTATGACGCGGAGAGCCTGCTGCTGCCGGAGCTGGTCGACAGGAAGGTGTGGGTTCCCGAGCTCGGCCGGGAGGAGCTGCTCTACCACAGGCTCTTCCTGGCGGAGAAGTGGCTTGTGCATCGGCTCCGCTATGCGCACGCCGACCCGCGCGAGGCCGGCGTCGGGAACATCGTCAACTGCGGCGCCGCGATGTACATCGCGCCGGTCGGAATCGTGAACGGCGGCGACCCGGAAGGGGCGTACGCCGAGGCGATCGAGTTCTCCGGTGCGCACCAGCTGAGCTATGGGAGGGAGGCTGCGGGCGTCCTGGCGGCGGCGGTTGCGGAGGCGGTCCGTCCGGACGCGACCGTCGAGAGCGTCGTCGACACGTGCCTGCGCCTCGCCAAGGACGGAACGCGGACCGCGCTCGAGGCGGTCGTCGCCGTCGCGGGCGACCTGGACGGGTGGCGCGACGGCGGATTGGCCCAGCTCCGGCGGGCGTTCGCGCCGTTCGACTCCGTCGGCGAGGTCTACGCCGCGCCGGCCCTCGACGCGCGGACTCCCAGCCGCGTCCGGTCGATCGAGGAGCTGCCGATCGCCCTCGCGCTCCTCGTCGCGACCCGCGGCGACTACGCCGAGACGGTGCTGGGCGGGGTCAACTACGGGCGGGACTCGGATTCGATCGCCTCGATGGGCGGCGCACTGGCCGGCGCCCTCGGCGGCGCCGACGCGCTCCGGCGCGACTGGGTCGAGGACGTCTCGACCGCGAGCCGGATCGACGTCGAGGAGGCGGGACGGACGATCGCCGTCGTCGCCGAGACGATCTTCCTGCGCGACCGCGAGCGCCAGGAGCAGCGCGCGCGCGTGATGCTCGAGCTGACCTCCGAGGTCGAAGCTTGAGAGTGACCTGGGTGCAGCCCGAGGACCTCGTCGGGCACGAGCTGCGCCAGGCGGCGGAGGAAGGGAAGGACGTTGCGGCCCTCGCCGCCCGCTGGCGCGCGGCCGGCGGCGACGACGCGCCGCCCGGAGGCGCCTCGGCCGTCCCGGCGCCTGCCGGGCTCAGGCGGCTCGCCCCGTCGCTGCTCGCGGAGCTCGCGGCGCTGCCGCGGCCGCTCGCCGAGGACGAGCCCGAGGAGCTGGAGGCGATCCTCGCCGAGGCGGACGCCTCGCGTCTGGAACGCCCCGGCGGCGACGAGCTCGCCGCCCGGGTGCACGGCGCCTGGGTCGGTCGGGCGGCGGGCTGCCTGCTCGGCAAGCCGGTCGAGAAGATCCCGCGCGAGGGTATCCGCGAGCTGCTCGAGGCAACCGGCCGCTGGCCGCTCTCCGGCTATTTCGGTGCACTCGGGTTGCCGCCCGAGGTCGCGCAGCGGTGGCCGTGGAACCGGGCGAGCGGGCCGACGAGCCTCGTCGAGAACATCGACGGGATGCCCGAGGACGACGACCTCAACTGGACGATGCTGGCCGTGCTGCTGCTCGAGCGCGCAGGGGCCGGCTTCACCACGGAGGACGTCGCGAGGCTCTGGCTGGACTTCCAGCCGGCCGGCCGCATCTTCACCGCCGAGCGGATTGCGCTTCGCAACCTGCTCCTCGGGCTCGATCCGCCCAGGACGGCCACGCACGAGAACCCGTTCCGGGAGTGGATCGGGGCCCGGATCCGCGTCGACGCATACGGGTGGGCCGCCGCCGGCGACCCGCCGGAGGCGGCTCGGATGGCGTGGGAGGACGCGCGCCTCAGCCACACGGCGAACGGCGTCTACGCGGCGATGTTCATGGCCGCCGTGCACGCGGCCTCGCTCACCGGTGCGACGGCGACCGCGTGCGTGGACGCGGGGATCGCGCTCGTCCCGCCCCGCAGCCGGCTCGCCGAGGCGCTCGTCACGGCTCGCGCGCTGGGAATGGACGGCGGCGACTGGGAGAGCGTCGTCGACGCCCTCTACGACCGCTACGGCTCGTACCACTGGGTGCACGCGGTCAACAACACGGCGCTCGTCGCCGCCGCCCTCTGCGCGTTCGACGGCGACTTCGCGGGCGGGATCTGCGCGGCGGTCGCGGGCGGGTGGGACACCGACTCGAACGGCGCGGCCGCGGGCTCGATCCTCGGCGCGTGCCTCGGCGCGGACGGCATTCCGGCGTCCTGGACCGAGCCGCTCCGGAACCGGATCGAGAGCTCCCTGCCCGGATTCGGCAGGACGCCGATCGACGAACTCGCGCGTCGCACGGTGGCGCTCTGCTCCGGCTCGACCGCGGTCGCCTGAGGCGATGCTGGCCGCCGAGGCACCGCGCAACCCCTTCGCGCCCCGCCCGATCGACCTCCCCAGAGCGGTCCCGCTCGAGCGGAGCGCCTCGCTCGAGGAGCTCGACACGGCCAAGATCCTGGCGGCGCCCGACGACCCCGCCGACTGGCCTGCCTGGCGCGAGTCGCTGCACCGCTGGCGCGCCGAGGCGATCGAGCGCGTCGAATACGACGGCGGCGCGTACGACCGGCCGGAGTTCGCATGGACACAGGCCTGCTTCGCCGTCGCGCTCGTGTGGCTCTGGGACGAGCTGCTCTACGACCACGAGCGCGGCAGCTTCACCGTCGACCGCTTCTGCGTCGAGTCCGAGCGCGAGTTCGGCGGCTTCGACGGCGTCGTCCTCTGGCATGCCTACCCGGTGATCGGGATCGACGAGCGGAACCAGTTCGACTTCTACCGCGACGTGCCGGGGCTCCGCGAGGTCGTCCACGCGTTCCAGGCCCGGGGCGTGCGCGTCTTCCTAGACTACAACCCGTGGGACGTCGGCACCCGGCGCGAGGCGGTCGACGACGCGACGGCGACCGCCGAGCTGGTGCGCGTGCTCGGCGCGGACGGGATCTTCCTCGACACCATGAAGGAGGCGCTGCCCGGTCTGCGCGCCGCGGTCGACTCGGCGCGGCCGGGAGTCGCCTTCGAGGGCGAGTCGACGCTGCCGCTCGAGCGCGTCTGCGACCACCACCTCTCGTGGGCGCAGTGGTTCGCGGACAGCGCCGTGCCGGGCGTGCTTCGCGCGCGCTGGTTCGAGCAGCGGCACATGCTGCACCACACGAGGCGATGGAACCGCGACCACGCGGCGGAGCTGCATAGCGCGTGGCTGAACGGCACCGGCATCCTCGTCTGGGAGAACGTTTTCGGCTCGTGGGTCGGCTGGAACGAGCGCGACAAGGCGCTCCTGCGGGCGATGCTGCCGGTGCAGAGGCGATTCGCCGGCCTGCTGGCGACGGGCGAGTGGACGCCCCTCGCGACGAGCAGCTCCGGGTCGCCGCCACAGGTCGTCGGCTCGCGCTGGCGCCGCGACGAGACGACGCTCTGGACGGTCGCGAACGGCACCGACGCGCAGTTCCGCGGCACGCTTGGCCTCGACGACGAGGACGTCGAGCTGTCGCTGCCGGCGCGCGGGATCGCCGCCTTCCTCGGCTCGGAGGAGCTCGCCTGCGCGCCGGCCGGAACGGCGAGCGTCCGCTTCCCCGCGAGGCGCGCCGCTCGCATTCCGACGCCCGTCGCCCTGGTGGACGCCGCGCCGGAGACGATGGCCGAGGCGCCGCCTCCGCCGTCCCGTCTCACCTCCGTCTTCCGCCGGCGCGAGACCGGGACGTACGGCGAGGCGCCCTATGTCGAGGAGTGGAAGCCGCTGCCGCCGCGGCTGCACGACCTCGTGGAGGTGCCGCACGACACGGTCGCGGCGCGGCGCTTCGCGGTCGCCCGCCGGGAGGTGACGAACGCCGAGTTCGCACGCTTTCGCGCGGAGCGCGCGGCCTCCGATCCGGAAGGGGCCGCGACCCGCGTCGATCTGACCGACGCCCGCGCGTACGCCGCGTGGGCCGGAGCGAGGCTGCCCACCGAGGACGAGTGGCAGCTGGCGGCCGAGGCCGGACTGCTCGAACGGGCCCGGCCGTTCGTCTGGAACTGGACGGAGAGCGAGCATTCGGACGGGCGCATCCGGTTCGCGATCCTCAAGGGCGGTTCCGGCTACGCGGCCGAGGGCTCGGACTGGTACGCCGACGGCGGCCCGCGGGACCCGGGGCACTCGCTGAAGCTGCTGCTGCCGGGCGCGGGGCTCGCGCGCTCGCCGTGGATCGGCTTTCGTCTCGCCGTGGACCTGCCGTGAGCGCGCAGCAGCCGGCGCTCGAGGGCATCCGCGTCGTCGAGGCGGCGACGCTGTTCGCAGCCCCGCTCGCCGCGATGCTCCTCGGCGACTTCGGCGCCGACGTCATCAAGCTGGAGCACCCGCGCCGCCCCGATCCGGCGCGCGGCCACGGCCCGAGCAAGGCCGGGCACGGCCTGTGGTTCAAGGCGCTGGCTCGCAACAAGCGACTCGTCACGCTCGACCTCTCCCAGATGGAGGGGCGCCGGCTCTTCCTCCGGCTCGTCGAGGATGCCGACGTCGTGATCGAGAATTTCCGCCCCGGGACGCTCGAGCGCTGGCGGCTCGGCCCGGACGACCTCCATGCGGTCAACCCCCGCCTCGTGCTCGCACGCGTGACCGGCTTCGGCCAGACCGGGCCGTACGCGCGGCGGCCCGGGTTCGGGACGCTGGCAGAGGCGATGAGCGGTTTTGCCGCGCTGAACGGGGAGCCCGACGGGCCGCCGCAGCTGCCACCGCTCGCGCTCGCCGACGGTGTTGCCGCCCTCGCGACCGCGTTCGCCGTCCTCGTCGCCCTGCGCGCCCGCGAGCAGACGGGCCGCGGACAGGTCGTCGACATGACGCTGATCGAGCCGCTGCTGACGCTCCTGGGCCCGCAGATCACCGTTTGGGACCAGCTGGGCGAGCTTCAGCCGCGGACCGGCAGCCGCTCCAGTCACAATGCTCCGCGCAACGTCTACCGCACGGCCGACGACTTGTGGGTGGCGGTCTCCGCCAGCGCGGACAGCGTCGCCGAGCGCGTTCTGCGGCTCGTCGGCCGCCCCGATCTCGTCGAGCAGCCCTGGTTCGCGACCGGCGCCGGACGCGCCGCACACGTGGACGAGGTCGACGCCGCGGTAGCCGCCTGGGTCGGTGGGCGGAGCCGGGACGACGTGCTCGCAGCGTTCGAGAAGGCCGAGGCTGCGATCGCCCCGGTCTACGACGCGAGCGACCTCGTCGCCGACCCGCAGCTGGCGGCGCTCGGAGCGCTTGCGACGCTCGATGACGACGATCTCGGCCCGCTCCGGATGACGAACGTCCTCACGCGCCTCTCGGAGACACCGGGCGAGATTCGCTGGACCGGCCGCACGCACGGGGCCGACACGGCGGCGGTGCTCGCGGAGGTCGGCGTGGGCGCCGACGAGCTCGAGCGGCTGCGCGGCGAAGGCGTGGTGTGAGCGCTCCGGCGCTGACGTGGCTGTACGTCCCCGCCGACCGGCCCGACCGGGTCGAGAAGGCGATCGCGTCGGAGGCCCACGGCGTGATCGTCGACCTCGAGGACGCGGTCGCGCCCGCTGCCAAGGCGGAGGCCCGCGACAACCTGGCGGAGCTCCTCGGCCGCCCGCGCGGCAAGCCGGTCGGCGTGCGGGTCAACGCCCTGGAGACGGGCCTCGCCGCCGCGGATCTCGCCGCCGTCGCCCCACTGGACGGGATGACCGCGATCCACGTTCCGAAGCTCGAGAGCGCAGCCGACGTGGCCCGCGTGCTCGCGCTTCTCCCCGAGCGCGCGCAGCCGTACCGGCTCAGCTGCGCCATCGAGTCGGCACTCGGCGTCGAAGCCGCCTTTGCCGTCGCCTCCGCCCGCCCGGAGATCGTGGCGATCTCGCTCGGCGAGGCGGATCTCGGCTCCGACCTCGGTGCGTCAGGCTCGGGCCTCGACTGGGCGCGCGGGCGCATCGTCAACGCCGCGGCTGCAGCCGGGCTGCCGCGGCCGGTCCAGTCCGTGTATCCACACCTGTCGGACGAGGACGGGCTCGCCCTGTCCTGCGCCCATGGGCGCGAGCTCGGCTTCCTCGGCCGGGCTGCGATCCACCCCCGACAGCTGCCCGTGATCCTCGCGGCGTACCTGCCTACGATCCAGGACGCGGAGCGCGCCCGCGAGACGATCGCGCGGCTCGGGGCCGAGCCCGGAGCCGGAGCTCTCGACAGCGGCGAGTTCGTCGACGCGGCGATGCTCGGCGCTGCGCGCCAGGTCGTCGAGCTGGCCGAGCGCTACGGCACGCGGCCTTCGTCGCGCTGAGCTTGAACGACTGAGCCCCGAAGTCCCGCCAGGGCAAGAAAAAGCGGCTGTGTGCGGCGGTTCGCCGCCGTCGCACACAGCCTCCGGTCAGGCATTCCCTCAGGAAGCCTGTTATACCGCGATCACTTTAGAAAGTAAAGTGATGGAGGTGTACACCTACGCCGCCAGCACGTCCTCACGTGTCCTGGCCGCGACGACGTCTCAGGCGGACGCGCCGCGCGCGAGCCGCAGGGCGTCGATCACCCGGTCGAAGTTGTGGTCGTCGAGCCGTCGCGGGATCTCCCAGAGGCCCGTGACGCTCTTGCGTTCCACAGCTCTTAGGCGATGTCGACCAGGAGCTTGTCGCCGCCGGACATGGTCTCCGTCTCGCCGACGAGCCCGGCCCGTTCAGCGAAGCATCGCGAAGGCGAGCGCCGCCCCGGCGGTGAAGTCGACCGCGGGCTCGACCGTCTGCCACGAGCGCACGTCGTCGACGAACCGGCTCCCACGCCCGGTGAACTGCGCATAGGCGTCGCCCGCCCGAGGGCACGGGCGCATCTCCTCGAAGCGCTCTCCGAGGCCGTCCGAGAAGAGGCTCGCGTCGTTCGGACCGTTGACGACCGCGCCGCGCAGCACCGGCGCGTGCCCGTCCAGCCGTCCCGAGAGGTTGGCGACCACGTGCTGCGGACAGCGCGCAAAGTTGGAGCCGACGCCGATCATCAGCGAGACGCCCCACGGGTTGGCGCCCAGCGCCCAGTCGCGTTGCGCGGTTGCGAAGGCGGCGTAGCGCCCATCGCCCGTCAGACCGCGGTACAGGCGCTCGGTCGCGACGAGGCCGAACGCGTGCGACGCACCGTCGAAGTCGTCGTAGACGACCCCGGCGCGGAACGGATCTCTCGCGCTGCGCTTGCGGCCGCGCTCGAGCTGCGCGCGGAGGTCGGCGAGCAGGTCTCCCTCGGAGACCGCCGCCGACGAGCCGTCGCCGGCGCGAAGCGCGCGGACGAGATCGGCGTGTGCAAGGGCGCTCGTGTCGTAGAGGTTGAGCGTGTCGCGGTCGCTTCGGTCTGTCAGATAGGCCCGCGCCCAGCGCGCGGCGTTCTGCAGCCACTCATCCGCTCGGCTATCGCCGAGCGCCTGCCCTGCGAGCGCGAGCTCCGCTCCTGCGAGCTCGAGGTCGTCGTGCCACGAGGATTCCGGGTAGAACGCGTGCGGCAGAGCCGTGACGACGTCGGCCGGGCGGACGTTCTCCGTCTTCGCGGCGGCGAACACCGCCCCGGCGGTTGCCAGCTCGGCGCGGGCGCGGGCCGGCCGCGCCTCCGCATCGACCTGCGCGGCCAGCGCGAATGCCGCCGCGAAGCGGCCCGCGAGGTTGGGCGGCACAGACGTGCCAGGGGCGTTGGCGCGGAAGGCGGGGCGTGTCCTCAGGTAGCGGTTTACGGCCCCTGAGAGCGCGTCGTCCCGCTCGGGGAGTCGCCACAGGTCGTGATCGCCGTTGAACGTGCCGCCCTTGTTGCCCGAGCCGATCCCGACCTGCATGTACATGACCCCACGCGCCGGATGCCAGGCCTTCGCGAGCCAGCGAAGCCCGAAGCGTGTCTCCGGCGCGAGAGTCGGCGGCGCCGCCCTCCCGAGCGCCCTCGCCGCCGCGAGCAGAAGCGTCTCCGCATAGGCGCTCGTGTGCGTGAACTTGATGAAGTCGCCCGCGTCGACCCAGCCGCCCTCCAGGTCGACGGCCCCGCCGAGCGGACGCAGCGACCGGCTGACGATCACGTCGCTGTCGGCGCTCTCGTACCGCGGCCAGTCGTAGAGCACGGCGTGTCGGTCGCGCAGGTGCGCCGGACGGCGATGCAGCGGCCCGGGGACGACATCGTGTCCGTCGCGCTGCGCCTGGAAGAACGCGACGGCGTCCTCGACCCGGGGCGTGAAGAGCGTGGCCCGTCGGGCGACGAGGATGGTCGACTCGGCGCCCGACACGCGCACGCGATACCTGCCCGGGGCACGGAGGCTCGAGAGGTCGAGCGGCTGCACCGCGCCGTAGCGCTCGTTCCAGCGGCCGCGAGACGGTCCGGCGCGTCCGCGGAGGACGATTCTGCCGTGCGCGTCGGCGACGCTGAACGCTGCGCCCGCCTGCACCGCGGACGACAGCAGATAGGCGCGCTTCACCTCGTCCGGTGCGAAGCCGAGTTGGTCGACGCGGAGCTCGGGCGGCACCGCGTCGGGGCCGGCGCGAACGAGCGCCGCGCCCGCCAGGGCGGTCGCGACTGAGAGCGCGACGGCGGCTGCGAGGGCGACGGCCGGTGTCCGGGGCGGGAAGGCCACGCACCATCCTTGCGGCCGGCCGGCGCTCCGTCTACCCTGAGCGAGTGCTTCCGGTCGCCGAGCGGCGCCCGGGAGAGGCGACGCCGCCTTCAGGAGTGACAGCTCCTGGGGGCTTTTTTGGTGGTCCGGCCGACGGATCAGGAGAGGAGCAGGCGATGAAGACCGATGCCGAAGAGCCGCTGCGGGTGCTGATCGCCGAAGACGAGACGATCATCCGCCTCGACCTGCGCGGGCTGCTCGAGAGCCACGGAATCCTCGTCTGCGGCGAGGCAAGGGACGGGGCCGAGGCGATCGAGCTCGCCCGTGAGCTCCTGCCCGATGCGGCCGTCCTCGACCTGAGGATGCCCCGGGTCGACGGGATCGAGGCGGCGCGGCGAATCTATGCGGAGCGTCCGATCCCGATCGTGATGCTGACGGCGTACGCGGATCGCGGCAGCGTCCAGAAGGCCATCGCCGCGGGCGTCTTCACGTATCTCGCCAAGCCCTTCCGGGAGTCGGACGTCGTCCCCGCCGTGCATGCGGCGGTCGCGCGTCACGCCGAGCTGTTGGCGGCGCGGCGGAGCGTCGGCGCCGAGGCGCTGCCGCGGCTCGAGTTCCACGTGCGCTCGCCTGGCGGCCACGTCTGGCCGCTGCGCATGGATCGCCGTGAAGACGGCTCGGTGGAGGTCTCGCTCGCCGAGCACCAGGGGCTGGACGCGTGAGAGTGCTCGTCGCCGAGGACGAGACGATCATCCGGCTCGACCTCAGGCAGCTGCTCGAGGCGATGGGCCACGAGGTGGTGGCCGAGGCGCGGGACGGCGTCGAGGCCGTGGAGCTCGCCCGTGCCGAGGAGCCCGACCTGGCGATCCTCGACGTCAAGATGCCCCGGCTCGACGGGATCGACGCGGCCCGGCAGATCCTCGAGGCCCGCCCGCTGCCGATCGTCATGCTCACCGCCTACGGCCGGCACGACCTCGTCGCGCGGGCGGTCGAGGCCGGCGTGTTCGGCTACCTCGTGAAGCCGTTCCACGCGCGCGATCTCGTGCCCGCGATCGAGACCGCGAGCGCGCGCCACGTGGAGCTCCAGGCCGCGCGCGAGGAGGCGGAGTCGCTCGCGGAGGCCCTTGCTGCGCGGAAGTCGATCGAGCGTGCAAAGGGGATCCTGATGGTGAAGGAAGGCCTGAGCGAGCAGGACGCGTTCGCACGCCTGCGGAAGGCGAGTCAGGCGTCGGGCCGGCCCATGCAGCTGATCGCCGAGGCGGTGATCCAGACGTTCAGCCCGGCTGCGGCAGAGTCCTGATCAGGGCGCGCCCCACGACGGCCGCCTCGGCGCCCGCGGCGGCCAGTGCGGCGACGTCCTCCGGGGAGCGGATCCCGCCCGCGGCGAGCACGAGCAGGCCGGACGCGGCAACGAGCTCCACGAGGCCGACGTCCGGGCCTGTGAGCGTCCCGTCGCGCTCGATGGCGGTGCAGAGGACACGGCGGACGCCGGCGCGGGCGCACCGCTCGACCGCCTCGCCGAGCTCGAGCGCCTCGTCTGTCCAGCCGGACGTCCTGATCCGCCCGTCGCGGACGTCGAGCGCCACGAGCAGGCGCTCGCCCAGCGCCGCGGCCCAGCCCGACGGATCGGGGAATGCGCTCGTCCCGACGACCACCCGGTCGGCGCCGGCGTCGAGCAACGCCTCGGCGTCGGCGAGGTTGCGGATCCCTCCGGACGCCTGGACGGCCGCCGCGCCCGCCGCGGACGCGACACGGCGGACGATCGCCGGCCGGACGCGCCCGGCACGGGCGCCGTCGAGGTCGACGAGGTGCACGCGCCCGAACCCCGCCGTCGCGAAGCGGGCTGCCAGCGCCGCGGGATCGTCCGCCCGTTCCACGACCTGGCCGTAGTCGCCGCGGTGCAGGCGGACAGCCTCCTGGCCGAGCACGTCGACCGCAGGGATGACCTCGATCGGTGCGGAGAGCCATGCTTCCACAACAGCATGTTAGCGTGCTAACATGCGACGCATGCCGGAGCGGGAGCGACACAGATGGCGCACGCGCCAGACGAGAGAGCTCTTCGACGCGATCCTGACCCTGGAGGACAGGAGCGAGCTGGAACGCTTCTTCCGGGACCTCTGCACGATCTCCGAGCTGGAGGCGATGGCGCACCGCTGGGAGGTCGCACGGATGGTGGACCGTGGGCTGCCGTACCTGGAGATCGCCGCGAAGACGCACGCCTCGACGACGACGGTGACGCGGGTGGCGCACTGGCTGCGCTACGGAGAGGGCGGCTATCGGCTGGCCCTCGATCGCGCGAACGCCGTCACGACCGCCGGCTGACGATCGCGATCCCGGCGAAGGGGCGGCTCAGAGAGCCGTCCGTCTCGCTGCTCGAGGACGCCGGGCTCGGCCCCGAGGAGCCCGGCGAGCGCGCGCTGGCCTTCCCCTGCCGCAACGCACCGGTCGACGTCCTGCTCGTTCGCGCCGCGGACATCCCGGAGTACGTGCAGGACGGCGTCGTGGACTGCGGCATCACCGGCATCGACCTCGTCCGTGAGCGGGGAGCCCGCGTGCGAGAGCTCCTGCGCCTCGGCTACGGCTCGTGCCGGCTCGAGGCGGCGGTCCCCGAGGAGTCGCCCGTTCGCGCAGTGGAGGAGCTCGCCGGCGGGAGCGTCGCGACGGTCTACCCGCGTCTGACTCGTGAGCTGCTTCCGGTCGAGGTCGAGATCGTCGACGTGACCGGGTCGGTCGAGATCGCGCCGCGGCTCGGCCTCGCCGATGCGATCGTCGACCTCGTCTCCTCCGGGAACACGCTGCGCACGAACGGCCTGCGCTCGCTCGGGGCGCTGCTCGAGTCCGAGGCCGTGCTGATCGGGCGCGACGACTCGGCCTCGTCCCTCGGCTCGATGCTCCGCGCCGTCGTCGAGGCGCGCGCACACCGGTACCTGATGCTGAATGCGCCGGCCGAGCGCCTCGACGCCGTCTGCGCGATCGTGGGCGGCGCCCGCGCACCGAGCGTGCTGCCCTTGAACGAGGCGGGAATGGTTGCGGTGCACGCGCTCGTGCCTGCCGCGGACGTGTGGCGGCTGCTGCCGCAGCTGGAGGAAGCGGGCGGCTCTTCCATCCTCGTCGTCCCCGTCGAGCGGATGCTCTCGTGAGGGTGCCGTGCTGAGCATCGTCGAGGACGTCCGTGTGCGCGGCGCCGACGCGGTGCGCGCCTGGGCGCTGGAGCTCGACGGCGCCGAGCCCGAGCGGGCGGTCCCGGACGCGGCGCAGATCCCGCGCGACGCGGTGCTCGCGCTCGCCGACCGGGTGCGGCGCTGGCACGAGGCGCAGCGGCCGCCGGACGTCGAGCTGGAGGTCGAGCCGGGCGTGCTCCTGCAGCGACGCTGGGTCCCGCTCCGGACGATCGGGGTCTACGCGCCGCGCAACCTCGTCTCGACGCTCGTCATGTGCGTCGTGCCCGCCCAGGTCGCCGGCGTAGAGGAGATCGTCATCTGCACGCCGCCGTCCGGAGCCGGCCTGATCGCCGCGACGGCCGAGCTGCTCGGCGTGGACGAGGTCTGGTCGCTCGGCGGGCCGCAGGCGATCGGCTGGCTCGCGTACGTGCGGAAGGTCGACAAGATCGTCGGTCCCGGCAACGCGTACGTCAACGAGGCGAAGCTCGAGGTGTCGCGCCACGTGCCGATCGACCTGCCCGGGGGGCCGTCCGAGGTCGTCGTCGTGACAGGGGAGGGGGCCGACCCGCGGATCGTGGAGCTCGAGCTCGCGGCGCAGGCAGAGCACGGCCCCGACTCCGTGTGCCGCGTCGTCGGGACGCTGGCCGAGGCGGAGGCGCTCGCGCCCGAGCACCTCGTGCTGCTCGGGGATGCGGAGGCGCAGGCGGGCGACGTGCGCGACGCGGGCGCGGTCTTCGTCGGCCCCTCGTCGCCGGTCGCAGCCGGCGACTACGCGACCGGCGCCAATCACGTGCTCCCGACGGGCGGCTGGGCGCGCTCCACGGGAGGTCTCGGGATCGAGGCGTTCCTCAAGCCGGTCACCACGCAGCGGCTGACTGCGGCCGGGCTGGCCCGGATCCGCCCCACGATCGAGGCGCTCGCCGCGGCGGAGGGGCTCCCCGCGCACGCGGAGGCGGCGCGGCGATGAGGGCGCTCGCACGGGACTTTGCGCCGTACCGCTGGGCTCCGCCGTCGGACGAGGTCGCCGCGCTGGCCGGGATCGACGTCTCGCAGGTCGTCCGCTTCGACCAGAACACTCCTTTGCTGCCGCTGCCCTCGACACGGCCCGGCGCGATCGCAGGTGCCCTCGCCCGCGTCAGCGGCTACCCGGCCGGCGGCTACCGCGAGCTGCGTCGGGCGATCGCCGGGTACGCGGGCGTCGCGCCGGAGAACGTGGTGCTCGGTGCGGGGGCAGACGATCTGATCCTGCTCTGCGCCCGCGCGTTCGCCGGGCCGGGGGACGCAGTCGCGATCCCGGACGAGCCGACGTATCCGCTCTTTCGGATCGCCGCGCAACTCGCGGGTGCCGTGGTGGACGGGGAGAGCCCCGCCGTCACGTTCGCCTGCCGGCCGAACAACCCGACGGGTGATCTGCCGCGGCTCCCGGCCGCGCGCCCGCTCGTCGTCGACGAGGCGTACTTCGAGTACAGCGGCGAGACGGCCGCCTCCCTCCTCGACGACGACGTCGTCGTGCTCCGCACCTTCTCGAAGGCGTTCGGGCTCGCCGGTGCCCGCGTCGGCTACGCGCTCGCCGCAACCGAGCGCGCAGCGGAGCTGAATGCGCGCCAGGCGCCGGCCCCCGTGTCGACCCTCTCCGCGGCGCTCGCCGTGGCGGCGCTCGCCGCGCCTCCGGACGTGAAGCCGGCGCTGGACGAGCGCGAGCGGCTCGCCGGCGCACTGCGCGCGCTGGGCCTCGAGCCGGCGCCCTCGCACGCCAACTTCCTCTTCGTCCCCGTCGAGGACGGCCTCGCGCTGGGCGAGGCGCTCCTCCGCCAGGGGCTGGTCGTCCGCGCCTACTCCCACGCCGTCCGCGCGACGGTGCTCGACCCGGAGGACGACGACCTCCTCGTCGAGGCGCTCGCGCGCATCCTCGATCGGCCGTCTCCGGTCGCTCCCCCCGGCGCACGGCGTGCACGCCGCGTGCGCGCCACGGCCGAGACGCGGATCGCCGTCCGGATCGCCCTCGACGGCGCGAGCCGCGTGCGCGTCGCCACCGGTGCGGGGCTCTACGACCACTTCCTCGAGCAGCTGGCCTTCCACGCGGGGCTCGACCTCGTCCTCGAGGGCGCGGGCGATCTCGAGACCGGCGATCACCACACCGCGGAGGACGCCGCCCTCGCCCTCGGCGAGGCGCTCGACGCGGCGCTGGGCGACCGGCGGGGGATCGCGCGCTACGGCGACGCCGCCGTGCCGATGGACGATGCGCTCGCACGGGCCGGCGTCGACCTCGGGGGGCGGCCGTACGCCGAGCTGCGGATCGAGCCCGACCCGGGCCTGGCGGCGCACGTGCTCGCAAGCCTGGCCCAGGCGGGACGGCTCGCGATCCACGTCGACGCCTCGGGGCGCGACCCGCACCACACCGCCGAGGCGGCGTTCAAGGCCGTCGGGCGCGCGCTGCGCGCCGCGCTCCGGGTCGAGGCCACCGGGATCCCGTCGACGAAGGGGCTTCTGTGAAGGTCGCAATCTGCGACTACGGCGCCGGCAACGTCCGCTCGGTCGAGCTGGCCTTCGAGCGCCTCGGCGTCGAGACGGTCGACGTCGGTCGCGGCCCCGACCTGGTCGTCCTGCCCGGGGTCGGCTCCGCCCGCACCGCGATGGAGGAGCTCCGCACACGGGGGCTCGACGAAGAGCTTCGCGGGCGCGTCGACGCGGGTCTGCCGGTGCTCGGCATCTGCCTCGGGCTCCAGCTCGCGCTCGAGTGGAGCGAAGAGGACGGCGGTGTCGATGGCCTCGGCTTCCTGCCCGGCCGGGCGGTCCGGATTCGCCGGGGCCGCGTACCGCGCATCGGCTGGGCGGAGGTCGACGGAGCCGCCTACTACTTCGCGCACTCGTACGCCGCGGAGACGTCCGCGGCGACTGCCTGGTCGGAGGGCGTCGTCGCCGAGGCCCGCGCGGGCTCGTTCGTCGGCGTGCAGTTCCACCCGGAGAAGAGCGGCGCGGTCGGCGCGAGGTACCTGCAGGCGCTGCTCGTCGAGGTCGAGGAACGATGCCTCTCCCGCGCCTGATCCCGTGCCTCGACGTGGCCGGCGGACGTGTCGTCAAGGGCATCAACTTCGAGGGCCTCCGTGACGTCGGCGACCCGGTCGAGCTCGGTGCCGCATACTCCGAGCGGGGCGCCGACGAGCTCGTCTTCCTCGACGTGACGGCGACGCTCGAGGGACGGCGCACACTCGTCGAGCTCGTCCGCAGCGTGGCGGCGCGGCTTGCGATTCCGTTCACGGTCGGCGGTGGCATCCGCTCCCTCCAGGACGCAGACGTTCTGCTGCGTGCGGGCGCCGACAAGGTCGCGGTCAACTCCGCCGCCCTGGAGCGCCCCGCGCTCGTGACGGAGATCGCTGAACGGCTCGGCTCCCAAGCCGTCGTCGTGGCGATCGACGCGACGCGCGGCCGCGTGCGTTCCCGCGCCGGCACGGCGGCCACGGAGCGCCTCGCCGTCGACTGGGCCCGCGAGGCGGAGGCCCGGGGCGCGGGGGAGATCCTGCTCACGTCCATCGACACCGACGGCACCCGCGCCGGCTACGACCTGGAGCTGACCGCCGCCGTCGCCGCAGCGGTCGCCGTGCCCGTGATCGCATCCGGCGGCGCCGGTCGGGCGTCGCACGTCGCCGAAGCCCTGGGAGTCGCGCAGGCGGCGCTCCTCGCCTCGATCCTGCACGAGGACCCCGCGCGTCTGACCTCGCTCCGCGCCGAGCTCCGCGGCCTCGGAGTGCCCCTTCGCGATGCCGCCTGAGCTCCGCCCCGCGATCGTGCAGGACGCGGAGACGAACCGCGTGCTGATGCTCGCCTGGATGGACGACGAGGCAGAGCGCCTGACGCGCGAGACGGGAGAGGCCTGGTTCTGGTCGCGCTCGCGGCAACGGCTCTGGCGCAAGGGCGAGACCTCCGGCAACACGCTCGCGATCGACGAGATCCGGGACGACTGCGACGGTGACGCGCTCCTGCTCCGCGTTCGCCCGGCCGGCCCTGCGTGTCACACGGGCTCCGTCTCGTGCTTCGCGCCGGACCTCTGGCGGGTGGTCGCGCAGCGGGCGCTCGAGCGGCCCGCCGGGTCGTACGTCGCGAAGCTGCTCGACGACGGGGTCGCCACGGTCGCGCGCAAGGTGGGGGAGGAGGCGGTCGAGACGATCACGGCCGCGCTCGCCGAGAGCGACGACCGGCTCGCCGAGGAGGCGGCCGATCTGATCTTCCACCTCTACGTCCTCCTCGCGGCGTGCGGCGTCGACCTCGCGCGCGTCGAAGAGGAGCTGGCCGCGCGGCGCTGAGCCGCTAGGAGATCGACGGCTCGGGAGCGGTCCGGCGGGCGACTCCGTCCCGCTCGGCGGCGGCGGCGACGGCGGCGGCGATCGTCGGCGCAACCCGCCTGTCGAAGACGCTCGGGACGATGTAGTCCGCCGAGAGCTCGTCGTCGGGGATGATCCCCGCGAGCGCGTGTCCGGCGGCCACGCGCATCCCGGGCGTGATCCTCGTCGCGCGCACGTCGAGTGCACCGCGGAAGATCCCCGGGAACGCGAGTGCGTTGTTGATCTGGTTCGGATAGTCGGATCGCCCGGTCGCGACGACTCCGACCTCGCCGACGATCTCCTCCGGCGACACTTCGGGCGTGGGGTTCGCCAGCGCGAAGACGATCGCACCGGCGGCCATCGAGCGGATCCCGTCGAGGCTGACGGCGCCCGGCGACGAGAGTCCGATGTAGACATCCGCGCCGCGCAGCGCCTCGTCTGCGGTACCGACTTCGTCCGGCCGCGTCAGCTCGGCGAGGGCCGCCTTCGACTCGTTCAGGTCCTCGCGTCCCTGGTGCACGACGCCGCCGCGGTCGCAGCCGACGACGCGCTGCGCGCCGGCGTCGACCAGCATGCGTGCGACTGCCACTCCTGCCGCGCCCGCGCCCGTCATCACGATCTTCACCTCGGGCAGCTCCTTGCCGACGACGCGCAGCGCGTTCAGGAGACCTGCGAGGACGACGACGGCCGTCCCGTGCTGGTCGTCGTGGAAGACCGGGATGTCGAGCGACTCGTCCAGCCGGCGCTCGATCTCGAAGCACCGCGGCGCCGAGATGTCCTCGAGGTTGATGCCCCCGAAGACGGGCGCGAGGGCAGTCACCGTCGAGACGATCTCGTCCACGTCGGTCGTGTCGAGGGCGAGCGGCCAGGCGTCGATTCCGCCGAACTCGCGGAAGAGCATCGCCTTGCCCTCCATCACAGGCAGCGATGCCTCCGGGCCGATGTCGCCCAGCCCGAGGACGGCCGTCCCGTCGGTGACGACCGCGACGGTGTTCCGCTTCACGGTCAGGTTCCAGACCGCATCGGGGTTCTCGGCGATCGCGCGGCAGACGCGTGCGACACCCGGCGTGTAGGCCATCGAGAGGTCGTCGCGCGTGCGGAGCGGCTGCTTCGGGACGACGCTGATCTTGCCGCCGAGGTGCATCAGGAACGTGCGGTCGGAGACCGCCTCGACCTCGACTCCGTGCACCGCCCGCACCGCCTCGACGATCCGCTCGACGTGCTCGCCGTCGACGGCCTGGACCGTGACGTCGCGAACCTTATGGCCGCCTTCGACGCGGACGATGTCGATCACGTCCAGGTTGCCGCCGGCGTCGGCGATCGCACGCGCGATGTCCGCGAAGGCCCCGGGCCGGTCGGCGACCTTGACGCGGATGATCGAGCTGAAGGACGCTGAGAACGACATCTGCCTGGAGGCTACCGGCCCCACGCTCTCAGAGCAGGACCAGCCGGTCGCGGTGGACCGCCTCGAGCTGCGGCGCCCTCGCCTCCAGCTCGCTCGCGTGCACGGAGCTGATTCCCCGTGCGAACGGCGTGCCGTCCGACGTGCACAGTTCGACGCCGTCGCCGGCGCGGAAGGCGCCCTCCGCACGGACGACGCCGACCGCGAGCAGGCTCGCGCCCCCGTCCGTCACGGCGTCCCTCGCGCCGTCGTCGACGTAGATCCGGCCGCTGACTCGCTTGCCGTAGCGGAGCCAGAGTTTGAACGCGGACTCGCCGGTCGCCGCGGGCTCGAAGCGGGTGCCGATCGGCGCGCCGGCGACGAGCGGCACCAGCACATCGGCCGGCTCGCCCGCCGCGATCGCCGCAGGGATGCCGGCCGCGGCGGCCAGCTCGGCAGCGGCGACCTTGCTCTCGATGCCGCCACGGCCGCTGCGCGCACGCGGGCCGAAGACGGCCGACCGCGCGGATGCTCCGTCCGGGATCACTCTCGCGCGCGCGTCGCCCGGGGCATGCGTGAGCACGCCGGGGACGTTCGTCAGCAGCACGAGCAGCCGTGCGCGGACGAGCACGGCCGCCTGCGCGGCGAGCGCATCGTTGTCGCCGAACGTGATCTCGTCCGTCGCCGTGGCGTCGTTCTCGTTCACGACCGGCACGGCGCCGACCGCGAAGAGGGCGCCGAGCGTGTTCCGCACGTTCACGTACGCGCGTCGGTCGGCTATCTCGGCCGCCGTCAGCAGGACCTGGCCGGCCACCAGCCCGTGGGCCGCGAGCGACTCCTCCCACGCCCGCTGAAGCCCCGCCTGGCCGAGCGCGGACGCCGCCTGCAGGCGCGGCAGGCTCCGGGGCCTGCGCTCGAGGCCCATCCTCCGCAGGCCCAGCGCGATCGCCCCGGAGGAGACGACGCAGACCGGCACGCCGGCCGCGACCAGCTCGCCGATCTCACGGGCGCGCGCGTCGAGAATGGCCCGGCGCGGCTCGCCCTGCTCGTCGACAACGAGGGTCGAGCCGAGCTTCACCACCACGGCGCGGTTCATCGCCGCTGGGTTGCGTCGCCGACGACGACGTATTGCCGCAGCCAGAGGTCGCGGTACGTCACGGGCCCGCGCGGGCCTGGCACCCAGTCGACGTTGATACCGGTCTCCGGCGCACCGGTGAGCGCGAAGCCGTCGGTGAAGCGCGTCGTCGCGTGCCAGAAGACGGCCGTGCCCCGGTAGGCGTCGAGGAAGGCCTGTGCCGCCTGCTCGTCCTCGGTCACGATCCCGGCGGCCAGGCCGGACGTCTCGCCGTTCGCGACCCGAGCAGCGTCGTTCACCCCGTCCACGACGTGCACGGTCACGGTCGCGACCCGTTCCGCGTCGTTCGCCCACTCGTGGCCGAGCGGGCCGTCGCGGCTCGCCTCGATCCCGAGACGCTCGAGCACCGCGAGGAGCGGCGCGAGCAGCTCCTCGGAGTCGGCCAGCAGGAGGTTCAGCCGATTGCAGACGCCGAGCCGGTCGAGACTGTCCTCGACCAGGGTCTCCGCACGCTCCGGGTCGGCTGCCGAATGGACGTAGAGCACGCCGCCGCCTTCCGCATGGGCGAGCGTGCGAACGCCGTTCTCGGCTGCGAGCTTCGCGAGCGCCGCGGTCGTCGGGCCGCTGCCGCGCAGGATCACGAGCGGGACGAGACCCGGCAGCGAGACGAGCTCGCGCGCGCCCTCGCGCTCCGGCGAGCGCACGAGGCCGACCGCGGCCGGCGGCAGCCCGGCCTCTTCCAGCGCCGCCCGCAGCACCTCGTCTACCAGGGCCGTCACCGTCCCGAGAGCCGCGCCTCCGGTGCGGAGCAGCGCGGCGTTGCGGCTCTTCAGGAGCTGACCGGCCACGTCGACCGCGACGTTCGGGCGCGCCTCGAAGTTCGCGCCGACGACCCCCACCGGGATTCGCCGCTCGCGGACGCGCAGCCCGTTCTCGAGCGTCCACGACGCGATCTCGCGATCGAGCGGAGGCAGCTGGGCGAGCTCGTCCAGCTGCGACGCGATCGCCTCCAGCCGCCCGTCGTCCAGCCGCAGCCGGTCGAGCGCGCCGGCATCGAGCCGCCCCTCTGCGGCGGCGACGTCCGAGTGGTTCGCCGCGAGCACGGACTCCCTGCGCTCGCGGGCGAGCCGCGCGGCCGCGCGGAGGGCGGCCGCCACGCCTTCGTCGGTCAGCGCCGGCAGCGCCGCGTTCGCGGCCTCCGCTTCGCGCTCCAGCTGTGCGCGTACATCCTGCATGGCAATACTTTATGATGTGAAGTAATGCTTGTGGAGGACCTCAGCCTATGACCCTCGTCAGGATCCCTCCAGTCCTGCGGACGGAGGTCGGCGGCCTTCGAGACGTCGACGTCGAGGCCGAGACGGTCGGCGAGGCCCTGCACAAGCTCGTAGAGCAGTACCCGGCGCTGGACGGACGCATCCTCACGGACGGCCAGGTGCCGTCCTTCATCAACGTGTTCGTCGATGGGGAAGACGTGCGGCTGAACGAGGGGCTGCAGACGCCGCTCGGGCCGCAGTCGTCGCTGCTGCTCCTGCCTGCCGTCGCCGGCGGGTCGGAGAACTGAGGAGGGGCGGCCCTTCGGCCGCCCCTCCTGTCGTCTCGCTCTGTCGCGCCAGCTAGTGCTCGAGGCTCGGGACCGCCGCCGCCCGCGGCTCGCTGTGCCCGGTCGCCGCGGTCGCTCCCGCGGCTCCGAGATGGGAGTGCGCGTCCGTCCCGTAGCCGCCGGGAACCGGGATGTAGAACTCGGGGTAGCCCCACATGCCGTGCTCCGAGACGTCGAGCCCTGCGGTCTCGACGTGCTCCTCGACGCGGATTCCCCACAGCCGCTTCATCACCCAGAGCGCGGTGAACGAGGCCGTGAACGTGAACGCGCCGACGGCAACCAGCCCGAGCAGCTGGACGCCGACCTGGTGGAACGAGCCCGTGTAGACGAGCCCGCCCGTTCCGGTGTTGAGGTTCTTCGCCAGCGCGGGCAGCGCGAAGAGCCCGGTGGCGAGCGTGCCCCAGACACCGGACATGCCGTGCACCGCGACCGCGCCGATGGGATCGTCGATGCCGATCCGCTCGACGGCGATCACGCCGACCACGGCGATGAAGCCGGAGAAGAGACCGATCACGATCGCAGCCCACGGCGCGACGAAGCCCGAGGCAGCCGTGATCGCGACGAGCCCGGCCAGGACGCCGTTCAGCATCATCGAGATGTCGGGCTTCTTGAGGACGATCCACGAGACGAGGATCCCGCCGATCGCGCCCGCCGCGGCGGCGAGGTTCGTCGTCAGCGCGACGTACGCGAAGTAGCCGAAGCCGCCGAAGTCGACCGACAGCGTCGAGCCGGGGTTGAAGCCGAACCACCCGAACCAGAGGATGATCGTCCCCAGCACGGCGAACGGCAGGTTGTGGCCCGGAATCGGGTTCGCGCGGCCGTCCGTGCCGAACTTGCCGATCCGCGGCCCGAGCAGCAGCGCTCCGGCGAGCCCGGCGAGCGCGCCCTGGTAGTGGACCACCGTCGAGCCGGCGAAGTCCTGCATCCCCTTGGAGAAGAGCCAGCCGTTCGGGCTCCAGATCCAGTGGGAGACGACCGAGTAGATCAATGTGAAGAGGATCCCGAAGACGAAGTAGACGTACAGCTTCGCGCGCTCGGCCATCGCGCCCCACACGATCGCGAGAGAGACGCCGGCGAAGACCACCTCGAAGAGGTAGCCGGCCGCCCCAGGAATCTCGCTGAACCAGTCGAACGGCGCCTTCCCGACCGAGGTCAGCTCGTCGACGGACGGGAAGAAGCCCGCCGTGCCGAACAGCGCGTTGCCGTCGCCGAACGCGAGCCCGAAGCCGACCATGTAGTAGACGAGCGAGCAGATCCCGAAGATGAGGACGTTCTTCGCCGCGATGTGGCCGGCGTTCTTCATCCGCGTCAGCCCGGCCTCCAGGAACGCGAAGCCCGCCTGCATGAACATGACGAGGACAGCGGTGATGACCACCCAGATGGTGCTCGCCGCGATCAGAAGATTCTGGTTGCTAGGCACCGACCTCCACCTCCTCCAGCCGTCGGCCTGTCCGGTTGTGCACGACGTTCTCGACGCGAGACGTCCAGACGAGGCCGTCTCCCGACTCGTTGCCGCTCCGTGCCGCGTCGACGATCGCCTCGACCACCTGGTCGGCGATCCGGTCCTCCACCACGAACGTCAGCATCGCCTTGGGCAGGAAACGCGACTCGAAGACGCGGCCGCGGTACTCGTGGGTGATCCCCCGCTCGCGCCCGTGGCCGACCGCCTCCGTGACGGTCACGCCGACGTGACCGGTCGCGTCCTCGACGGCGTCGATCACGGTCTCGACTCGCTCCCGGATCACCGTCGCCTCGACCTTCACCATGCCTTCCTCCTGTTTCGCCAACGAAAAAAGGCCCCGGACGACATGCGTCCGAGGCCTCGATGCCTCATGGACGGCCGACAGAGGCCGCCCACAGGAGACCGATACTACACAAAGTGAAGGACGGTGCCAACCGCGGCGCAGCCAACCGACGGCGCCAAAACGGGGCTGGTGACGGAGTGGAGAAGACGGTTGACCGCGCAAGCGATCGCCCGTACCATCCACGAATGGCGCGCCAGCTCATGAAGTCGTTCGCGATTCTCTGCGCGCCAGTCGCCTAGCCGACAGTCCCCGTCCCACCGGCTAGAGCGACACAGGAGGACGGGAACGTGACGGCAGTCGCCTACGCATTGCGCTGCCGGATCTGCGAGCACGTCGCAGAGCCCGGGCCTGCGACGGATTGCCCGCGTTGCGATGGCCCGCGCGACGTTGCGTACGATCTCGGCGCGCTCGCGAAGGTCGTCTCACGCTCCCGGTTCGCCGACGGGCCGCCCACGCTCTGGCGCTACGCCGACCTCCTGCCGTCTCAGGTCGGGGGCGGCGCCGTCCGCGCGGGCTGGACGCCGCTCGTCCCCGCCGAGCGCCTGTCCGAGGCGCTCGAGATCGAGGTGCTCGTCAAGGTCGAGAGCGCCAATCCGACCGGTTCCTACAAGGACCGCAACGCCGCGCTCGCGGGCGCGGCGGCGGTGACGCTCGGACTCGAGACGATCTGCTGCACGTCCACAGGCAACCTCGGCGACGCCATTGCGGCCGAGGCCGCGTCCCGCGGGCTCGAGGCGATCGTGCTGGCGCCGGCCGGCGACGCGGCGCGGCGGGAGACCGCACGACGCTTCGGCGCTCGCGTGATCTCGATCGAGGGCTCGTACGAGGAGTGCCGGCGCCTCGAGCTGCGCCTCTCGTCGCTCTTCCCGTGGGGGTTCGTGATGGGGAACCTCCATCCGTACGCCGTCGAGGGCGCCAAGACGATCTCGTTCGAGCTGGCGGAGCAGCTCGACTGGCACCTCCCCGACGCCGTCGTGTGCCCGGTGCTCTCCGGGGCGCTGCTCGCGAAGGTGGCGCAGGGCTTCCACGAGCTGCGGGCCGTCGGGCTGGTCGACGAGCGCGCGCCGCGCCTCTTCGGCGTCCAGGCGACCGGGGGCGGGCCGGTCGCGGCGGCCTATGCCGAGGACCGGCCGGTCGCACCCGACCGGCCTCGGCCGAGCGCGTACCTCCGGCCCGGGGTCCATCCCGCCTACGGCGACCTCGCGGTCGGGGCGGCGCGCGCGTCCGGCGGCGAGATCGTCTCGATCGACGAAGCCCGGATCGCCGGCTACACGGAGATGCTCTCCGACATGACCGGCATCGTGGCCGATGCCGCCGGAGGCGGCGCATTCGGGGCGCTCGTCGACTGCCTGCAATCCGGGCGCATCCGCCACGGCCAGCGGGTCGTGCTCGTCGTCAGCGGCGCGCCGACCGCACCGCGTCAGGCCGCGCTGGTCGACGCCGGCGAGCCGATCCCGCCGAACCTCGATCGGTTGCTGGACGAGCTCGGCGCCGCCTGAGGGCGCCAGCTCGGCCGCCTGCCGGGCGGCCGCGGCACGTAACCGGCAGCCGCGATGCCGGCGTTCCACGAGCCGAAGACGCGCTGCACCGTCTGGCGGCTCGGATGGTTCGCGCCGGCGCGGTCCCACTCGGCGGCGCGAGGGGCCCTGAGGTGCTTGCGGGCCCACAGGTCGATCGCGTAGACGATCAGGTCGGGCGTCCAGCGGACGCCGTCTGCACGGATCCCCGGTCTCATCGACGCCTACCCTAACGCCATCACTTTCGTATGTAAAGCGGTAAGACCCGCATCAAGACTCAAAACTTTACGAAATGAACTCTTAGGTCTAGACTCCGAGGGATGACGAGCAGGGATCGTCCGGCTGCCGACTGGGCGCTCGTTCTCAAGCACAACCCAGTCGAGCGGTTGAAGCAGGAAAAGGCCCCGCTCGGGATCCGCGACGAGCTGCCCGCACTGATCGCGGCCGGCTACGAGAGCGTTCCCGAGGAGGACATGGTGCGCCTCCAGTGGTGGGGCCTCTACCACGACAAGCCGAAGATCGGGACGTTCATGCTGCGCGTGAAGCTGCCGTCGGGCCACCTCACGCCGGCCAAGCTGCGCGCGATCGGCGAGGTCTCGAATCTCTACGGGCGCGGCGACGGCGAGCTCTCGACGCGACAGTGCGTCCAGCTGCACTGGCTCGAGCTCGCGAAGCTGCCCCAGGTCTTCGAGCACCTCGAGGCCGCGGGGATCACGACCGCCGGAGGCTGCGGCGACACCGTCCGCAACATCACGGGCTGCCCGCTCCAGGGGTACGCGCACGACGAGCTCTTCGACGCCGCGCCCGTCGTCGACGCCGTCGCCGCGCACTTCTTCGGCAACCCCGAGTGGGCGAACCTGCCGCGGAAGCACAAGTACTCGATCTCGGCGTGTGCGGATCGGTGCAACGCACCGGAGATCAACGACATCGCTCTCGTCGGCGCCGTCCACGAAGGCCGCGAGGGCTTCGGCGTGCTCGTCGGCGGCGGCCTCTCTTCCGTGCCCCGGATCGCCAGGGACCTCGGCGTCTTCGTGTCGAAGGAGGAGGCGATCGACGTGCTCGAGGCGATCACGGGCGTCTGGTCGGACGACCTCCGATACCGCGTCTCCCGCGTCAAGGCACGGCTCAAGTTCATGGTCGACGACATCGGGCCGGAGGGGATGCGCGAGCTCGTCGAGGCGCGGCTGGGACGGCGGCTGGACCGATTCGAGCTGTCGCCGGCAGACCGCGTGCCGACGAACCATCTCGGCGTCCAGGAGCAGAAGCAGCCGGGGCTTTTCTCGGTCGGGGTTCCCGTCCATCTGGGCCTCGTCTCCGGCGAGCAGATGGTCGCGGTGGCGGACCTCGCCGAGCGCGTCGGCGGCGACGTGCGGCTCACCCGGCAGCAGAACTTCGTCGTCGCCAACGTGCCGGAGGCGGAGGTCGCGGCTGCCGTCGCCGAGCTGGAGCGGATCGGCCTCCCGCTGGACGTCAACCCGGTCCGGGCGAACTCGATCGCTTGCACGGGCGAGCCGCACTGCAACTTCTCGGTCGCCGAGACGAAGACGCGCCTCGGGCGGATGATCGAGGTGCTCGAGGAGCGGTTCGGCACCGCGATCGCGGAGCTGCGCCTGAATCTCGACGGCTGCCCGCACTCGTGCGCGCAGCACTGGGTCGGGGATCTCGGCTTCCAGGGGACGACGGCCCGAGACGACGAGGGCGCCCGCCGTCAGGCGTACGACATCTTCGTCCGCGGAGGCCTCGGGCCCGGCGCCGCGATCGGGCGGCCGCTCTTCCGCCGCGTCCCGACCGACGAGCTGGACGACGCGGTGATCGGGCTGATCGCCGGCTGGATCGAGCGGGGCGAGGAGGGCGAGTCGTTCCCCGACTTCGCGCGCCGCGCAGACGACGACGAGCTGGGTGAGCTCGCGGGCCTGGAGCCGGCGCGGGCGCGGGTCCGCGAGGAGGTCGCATGAGCGTCCCACCGGAGGATGGCCGATGAGCGTCCAACCGGAGGTTGGCGAGTGAGCGTCCAACCGGAGGTTGGCGAGTGAGCGTCGAGCTGATCGACGAGCTGGAGGCGGGAGAGCTCAGCGTCGAGCTCGAGGGCGAGGAGCCGGAGACGGTGCTCGAATGGGCGCTGGAGCGCTTCGCGCCGCGGATCGCGATCTCGACCGCGTTTCAGATCGACGGCGTGGCGCTCGTCGACATGGCCTACGCGGTCGACCCGTCGGTCGAGGTCTTCAGCGTCGACACGGGCCGCCTGCCCGCCGAGACGTACGAGCTCGTCGAGGCCCTCCGCGACCGCTACCCCGGCCTCAATCTGAAGCTGCTGGCGCCGAACGGCGACGAGGTCTCGCGGATGGTCGGCCGCCACGGGCCGAACCTCTTCTACCGCTCGGTCGACAACCGGCTGCTCTGCTGCCAGGTACGCAAGGTGCGTCCGCTGACGAAGCACCTCGCCGGGCTCGACGCATGGATCACGGGCCTGCGGCGCGACCAGTGGGCGAGCCGCACGAACATCCGCAAGGTGGAGATCGACCACGACCACGGTGCGATCGTGAAGCTGAACCCGCTCGCCGAGTGGACCGAGGAAGAGGTCTGGGACTACGTCCGCGAGCGGGACGTTCCGTACAACGCGCTCTACGACCGCGGCTACACGTCGATCGGCTGCGCGCCGTGCACGCGGCCCATCGCAGCCGGCGAGGCGAGCCGTGCGGGGCGCTGGTGGTGGGAGACGAACGCACCGAAGGAGTGCGGGATCCACTGCGCGATCGAGTCGGGAGGGCTCGAGCACGAGCTGCACGCGCTGATCGGGGAACACGAGGGATGAGCGACGCGGCGGTGAGGGTCGCCGGCGACGCGGCGGAGGTGGCGCGCGCCGAGGCGCAAGCGGTGATGGCGATGCTCCGCGACGAGACGCGGCGCGGCCGGCTCGCGGACCTCGTCGCGGCCGTCGACGACGGTCGGGTCGCCGGTGACGACGCGGACGCGCTCGGCGAGCTGCTCGAGCTCGGCCTGCAGACCGGCCGGCTGCGCGCGGTCTACGGACCGGAGGGCGAGCAGGCGGCCCTCGGCCTCTTCCGGCGTCTTCCGCGCGGCAAGGAGCTGTCGCAGTCCACCACAGACCTGAACGAGGCGTTGGCCGCGCTCGCCGGCCGGACGCTCGAGAGCGTCTCCGTCCACGCCGTCGGCCCCGGCGAATACGGGCTCTCGATCTCGACTGACGGGTTCGAGCTCGTAATCCGGCTCGGCCGCGGCGGCGCCCGCGTCTCGACGATCGGAGCCTGAATGACGTACGTCATCGCCGAGCCCTGCGTCGACACCAATGACAAGTCCTGTATCGATGTGTGCCCGGTCGACTGCATCCACGAGGCGGAGCGGATGCTCGTCATCGACGCAGAGGAGTGCATCGACTGCGGCGCGTGCGAGCCGGAGTGCCCGGTCGAGGCGATCTTCCCCGCCGACGCGCTGCCGAAGAGGTGGCAGCCGTTCGTCGGGATCAACGCCGAGCGAGGGCTCGGACTCGACGAGCTGGGGCTCGACGCCGCATGAGCGCCTCGTACTACATGGCGTGCCTCGACCTGCACGGGCGCCGCTGCGTCGTCGTCGGCGGCGGCTCGGTCGGTGCCGAGAAGGCGCAGGGACTGCTGGCTGCCGGCGCCGTCGTGACGGTCGTCTCGCCGGAGCTGGACGAGAGCCTCCGCGGGCTGCCGCTGACGTGGCGGCGCGGCCGTTACCGGAGGCGCGACCTGCGCGGGGCGTTCCTCGTCATCGCAGCGACCGCCGACCGTCGCGTGAACGAGCGCGTGCACCGCGACGCGGAGCGGCGCGGCCTCCTTTGCAACGTTGCGGACGTCCCGGATCTCTGCAACTTCATCCTGCCCGCGGTGCACCGCGAGGGACCGATCGCGGTCGGCGTCTCGACCGGCGGTGCATCGCCCGCACTGGCGCAGCGCATCCGCGACGACATCGCCGACCTCGTCGGTCCGCAGCACGCTGCGCTCGCGTTGCGGCTCGAACGGCTGCGACCGGCGGCGAAGCGGCGCTTCCCGACCTACGAGGCTCGCCGCGACTACTTCCGCTCCATCGTCGAGAAGGAGCTTGCTTGAGCGTCCAACCGGAGGTCGGTCGATGAGCGTCGCGCTGGTCGGCGCCGGCCCGGGCGACCCAGGCCTGATCACCGTGCGAGGGCTGGAGCTGGTTCGCCAATGCGAGGCGCTCGTGTACGACGTGCTCGTGGCGCCCGAGCTCGTCGCCGAGGCGCCGCCGGACGCATTGCGCTTCTCGCGGGCGGGGCTCGACCAGGACGCGATCAACCGCCTGCTCGTGGAGCTTGACGGCGAGGGGTACGAGACGGTGCGGCTGAAGGGCGGCGACCCGTTCGTCTTCGGCCGCGGCGGCGAGGAGGCGATCGCGCTCGCCGAGGCGGGAGTCCCGTTCGAGGTCGTGCCCGGGGTGTCCGCGCTCTCGTCTGTGCCGGCCTCGTTCGACATCCCCGTCACGCACCGGGGGGTCTCGGCGCAGGTGACGCTCGTCAGCGGTCATTCGGCCTCGGGCGACGAGCTGGACTACGCGGGGCTCGCCCGCGCGCGCGGCACGCTGGTCTTCTTCATGGGGCTCCGCCATGCTGCGGAGATCGCGGCGGGCCTGATCGCCTACGGGAAGGATCCGCGGACGCCGGCGGCCGTGATCGCGCGCGGCACGCTGCCGGACGGCGAGCTTGCGGCCGGAGAGCTGCACGAGCTCGTACGCCTCGCCGAAGGGCTGCCCCAGCCGGCGCTCGTGGTCGTGGGCGACGTGGTCGCCGTCCGGCACGAACTCGCGCTCGCCGCGATCGTCCGCGCCGCGTAGAGAATGGCGTCCGTGGAGACGGTTCCGGAGCGCCGGGAGGCGGATGCCCCGCTGCGGCGGAACGTCAGGCTGCTCGGCACCATCCTCGGCGACGTCCTGGTCGAGCAGGACGGGCCGTGGCTGCTCGAGACGGTCGAGCGTGTGCGTCTGCTGGCCCGGGGGGCGCGCGAGTCGGGCACCGTCGCGGAGGCGGGCGCGGCGCTCGACGCGGTGTCGCCCGCGCAGCAGACGCTCGTCCTCCGTGCATTCGGGCTCTACTTTCAGCTGGCGAACATCGCCGAGCAGCATCACAGGCTGCGGCGCCGCCGCGAGGCGGCGAAGGACGGGACGCCGCCGCGCGAGTCGCTCGACGAGGCGTTCCTCGCGCTGGCTGACCTCCCGGAGGAGGAGCTGCAGCGGCGTGCACGGGAGGCGCGCGTCCAGCTGGTGCTCACTGCGCATCCGACCGAGACGACACGCCGGACCGTCCTGCTGGCGCACGTGCGGATCGCCGGGGTGCTGGAGCGCCTCGACGACCCGCTGCTGACCCCGGCCGAGGAGCGCGAGGCCCAGGACCGACTCGCGGAAGAGGTGACGGTGCTCTGGCAGACCGACGAGGTGCGGCATGACCGGCTGCGCGTGTCGGACGAGATTCGCAACGGGCTCTGGTTCTTCGAGCACAGCCTCGTCGATGCGGCTCAGGAGCTCTTCCGGGACTGGCGACGGGTCTTGCCGGGCGCTCCGCCGCCGCTCTCCTTCGGCTCGTGGATCGGCGGCGACATGGACGGCAATCCCGCGGCCGGGCCGGCGACGATCGAAGAGGCGCTCGACGCTTGCCCGGAGCCTCGCGCTCGGCCGATACCGCGACGAGGTGCGGACGCTTGCGGTCGAGATCGCGTCCCACCGCTCACTCGTCTCGATCTCTCCTGAGCTCGAGGAGTCGCTGGCGCGCGACGAGCGCGAGCTCCCGGGCTACGCCGCGTCGATCGGCGCCCAGAACGAGCTCGAGCCGTACCGGCGGAAGCTCTCCTTCGTCTGGTGGAGGCTCGGCAACGACGGCTACGCGTCGCCGGATGAGCTGCTCGCCGATCTGGCGCTCATCCGCCGGAGCCTCACCGAGAACGACGGGCGCCGGATCGCCGACGGGCGCTTCGCCGAGCTCGAGCGAATCGTCGAGCTGTTCGGGTTCCATGTCGCCAAGCTCGACGTGCGGCTCCACGCGCGTGACCTCGGCGGCGAGCGCGCCCGCCGGGCGCTGGCGGGAGTCGCCGCGGTCCGGGGCCGGTTCGGGCCGGGCGCGCTGGACACGCTGATCGTCTCCGGCACGAGCTCCGCCGCACGACGTCGCTCGCGCCCAGGAGCTGACGGACGAGCCGCTCTCGATCGTGCCGCTGTTCGAGACGATCGACGACCTCGCGGCCGCACCGCGGATCCTCGACGAGCTGCTCCGCGACGAGCGCTACGCGGGCCGCGTGGCCGAGCGGGGCGGGGCGGTCGAGGTGATGGTCGGCTACTCGGACTCGGGCAAGGACGGCGGCTACCTCGCCGCGCAATGGGCGATCTACCGGGCGCAGGAGGAGCTGGCGGAGACGGCCGCGCGGCACGGGGTCGAGCTGACTATCTTCCACGGGCGGGGCGGCTCGACCGGCCGCGGCGGAGGCCCGACGCACCAGGCGATCGTCTCCCAGCCGCCGGGGCACCCGCCCGGCCGGGTCAAGGTGACGGAGCAGGGCGAGACGGTGTCGTTCAAGTACGGGCTCGCCGGTCTCGCCAGGCGGAACCTCGAGGCGGCGCTGGCGGGAACCCTGCTCGCGACGTTTCCGGAGCTGACCTCGCGCGTCCCGACCGGCGAGGAGCGCGAGACGCTGGACGAGCTGGCCCGCATCTCCTGTGAGCGCTATCGGGGGCTCGTGTGGGAGGAGCCGGGCTTCGTCGAGTTCTTCCGTGCGTTCACACCTGTCGGCGAGCTGGCGCTGCTGGAGATCGCGTCGCGCCCTGCCCGCCGCCCTGACGACGCGGACTTCCTCGCCTCGCTGCGGGCCATCCCCTGGGTGTTCGCGTGGACGCAGAACCGGGTGCTGCTGCCCGCCTGGTTCGGCGCCGGCAGCGCGCTGACGTCGCTCGGAGACGAAGAGCTGCGTCGCCTCTACGAGGAGCTGCCGTTCTTCCGCACGGTCGTCGACAATCTCGAGATGACGCTGGCCAAGTCGAGCCTCGAGGTCGCGGGCGGCTACCTCGCGCTCGTCGAGGACGAGACGATGTTCGGGCGGATCGCGGAGGAGCACCGCCTCGCGGTACGCGGCGTCCTCGCGGCCGCGGGGGTCTCGGAGCTGCTGGAGCGCCAGCCGGTGCTGCGGCGCTCGATCCGGCTCCGGAATCCGTACGTCGACCCGATGAACGCGATCCAGGTCGAGCTGCTGCGCCGCCACCGAGGCGGCGACGAATCTGCGCAGCTGCCGCTGCTCCGGTCGATCGCCGGCATCGCGGCCGCCCTGCGGAACACCGGCTGACGGGCTGCCGATCGCCCCCTCATACCTGGTCGGCGACCAGGTACGAGGGCGATCGCACGTGGAGGAAGCTCGACGAGAAATGGCTGTATGCGGGGATTTCCGCTTTCAAGGCACTGTGTCCGAACCTGGTCGGCGACCAGGTTGCGAGGGGTTCGAAACGCGCGGCCTCAGGCCGGCAGGGCGGTGGTGTCGAAACGCGCCGGGTGGGACGCCTCGAAGGCCGCGATCTCGTCCGCGCGCGCCAGCGTGCGCGCGACGTCGTCGAGGCCGTGCAGCAGGGTCTCCCGCTCGAAGGCGTCGAACTCGAAGGCGACTCGCAGGCCGCCCGGATGCGAGAGCTCCAGCGCCTCGAGGTCGACCGTGAGCTCGTTCTGCTCCACGAGCGCGGCCTTCACCTGCTCCAGCACCTCGGCCGGGAGCGCCACAGGCGCCAGGCCGGTCTTGATCGCGTTCGTGTGGAAGATGTCGCCGAACGACGGCGCGAGGACGACACGGAAGCCGTAGTCGTCGAGGGCCCACGCGGCGTGCTCGCGCGACGAACCGCAGCCGAAGTTGCGGCCCGCGACGAGGATGGACGCGCGTTCGTACTCGGGCCGGCGCAGCTCGAAGTCGGGCGACTGCATCCAGTCGTAGAAGAGAAACTCGCCGTAGCCGGATCGCTCGATCCGCTTCAGGAACTGCTTCGGGATGATCTGGTCCGTGTCGATGTCGGCCCGGTCGACGACGGCGGCCCGACCCGTGACGCGGCGCAGCTCCTTCACGCGAGCTCCCGCACGTCGGTGAAGCGGCCGGCGATCGCGGCCGCGGCGGCCATCGGCGGGGACAGGAGGTGCGTCCGGCCGCCGCGGCCCTGGCGGCCCTCGAAGTTGCGATTGGACGTCGACGCGCAGCGCTCCCCCGGCGCGAGGATGTCCGGGTTCATCCCGAGGCACATGGAGCAGCCGGCGCGGCGCCACTCGAAGCCCGCCCGCTCGAACACGGCGTCGAGGCCTTCGGCCTCCGCCTGCAGCTTCACCTGCGCCGAGCCCGGCACCACCATCGCGCGGACGCCGTCGGCCACCTTCCGGCCCGCGACGACCGCCGCCGCGGCACGGAGATCCTCGATCCTCGCGTTCGTGCACGACCCGATGAAGACGCGGTCGATGCGCACCTCTTGCAGCGGCGTCCCCGGCCGGAGGTCCATGTAGTGCAGCGCCCGCTCGACGGCCTCGCGCTCGGAGGCGTCCTCGTAGTCCGAGGGGTCCGGCACCGTGCCGTCGACCGGCGCGACCATGCCCGGGTTCGTGCCCCACGTAACCTGCGGCTTCAGCGCCGAGACGTCGATCTCGACCACCTCGTCGAACACGGCGTCCTCGTCCGAGCGCAATGCGCGCCAGCGGTCGAGCGCCTGCTCCCAGGCGGCGCCGGCCGGGGCGGCGGGACGGCCCTCGAGGTACGCGAACGTCGTCTCGTCCGGCGCCACCATGCCCGCCCGGGCCCCGGCTTCGATCGACATGTTGCAGACGGTCATCCGCCCCTCCATCGAAAGCGCCTCGATCGCGGGGCCCGCGTACTCGAGCACGTGCCCGACGCCGCCGGCGACCCCGAGGCGGCCAATGGCCCCGAGCACGAGATCCTTCGCGGTCAACCCGAACGGAAGCTCGCCCGTGAACGAGAGCTTCATCGTGCGCGGCCGGGACTGGGGCAGCGTCTGGGTCGCCAGCACGTGCTCGACCTCCGACGTGCCGACGCCGAACGCGAGCGCGCCGAATGCTCCGTGCGTCGAGGTGTGGCTGTCGCCGCACACGATCGTCATCCCTGGCTGCGTCAGGCCGAGCTCGGGGCCGATCACGTGCACGATCCCCTCGCGGCCGCTGCCCGTCGCGAAGAGGCGGACGCCGAAGTCGCCGCAGTTCCGGCGCAGCGCCTCGAGCTGCGCGCGCGCCAGCGGATCCTCGACCGGCCCCGGCAGGGTCGGGACGTTGTGGTCCATCGTCGCGACCGTCAGGTCGGGGCGTCGCACGGTCCGGCCGGCGAGGCGGAGGCCCTCGAACGCCTGAGGCGAGGTGACCTCGTGGACGAGGTGCAGGTCGACGTAGAGGAGCGTGGGCTCGCCGGGCGCCGCGGCGACGACGTGCGACTCCCAGATCCGGTCGAACAGCGTCGCGCTCATCGTTCGCGCTCGGCGGCGTACGAGCCGAAGAGCCGGAGCCTCCGCGTCATCCCGCGCACCTCGGTGAGCGCGTCCCGCACGTGCGGGTCGAAGACGTGGCCGTCGAGCACGACGTCGAAACGGTAGCGCCACTCCGAGCGCGGGAGCGGGCGCGAGACGAGCTGGACGAGGTTCAGGCCGTGCCGCGCGAACGGGCCGAGCGCGTGGTACAGCGCGCCGGGCCGGTGGTCCGTGACGAACGAGAGCGCCGTGCGCCAGCCCTCGCCGCCGTCGATGCGGGTGTACGGCGCGATGGCGACGAAGCGCGTGAACGCGTCGTGGTCGCCGACGTCGTCCGCGATCACCTCGAGGCCGTACGCGGCCGCTGCCTCGTGGCTCGCGATCGCGGCCTGAGCGGGATCGCCGGCGAGCGCCACCTCGTGGGCGGCATCGGCGGTCGTCGCCGCGGGGACGCACTTGACGGCCCAGGATGCCAGCAGCTCGCGGCACTGATCGAAGGCGGCCGGGTGGGAGCGGACGGTCCGGACGGACTCGAGCGCCGCACCGGCAGGCGCGACGACACAGTGGCGGATCGGCAGCGTCGCCTCGCGGACGATCGAGAGCGGCGCCTCGTAGAGCAGGTCGTGCGTCTCCGCGATCGGACCGGCGAGCGAGCTCTCGATCGGGAGGACGCCGAGGCCGACCGCGGTCTCGACGGCCGCCTCGATCACGGCGGTGAAGCTCGGGAAGCCGAGCCTCCGGGAGCCGGCCGGGGCGAGCACGGCGGTCGCCGCGTCGCTGTGGCTCCCGGCCGGACCGGGATATCCGACGACGAGGGTCAACGGGCGGCGAAGTCGATTCTGATCGGGAGCTCGCAGCGGGCGCAGAACGTGCGTGCGGCGCCCTTGTGGGCGGCGCGCACCTTGGGGATCGGCACCGCGCAGGTGCACGAGGGCGTGGTCGGCGGGGTCATGCTGCCTCCGGGGTGTTGGCGGGGAACGGTGCGGCGAGGGCTGCGATCACGGCGTCGCCGAACTCGGTCGTCGTGGCGCGGCCGCCGACGTCGGGCGTGGGCGAGGCGGCCAGGGCGTGGTCGACCGCGCTCTCGAGCGCGCGGGCGAGGTGGGGACGGGCGAGCCCGTGCTCGAGGAGGAGCGCCAGCGAGCGGAGCATCGCTGTCGGGTTGGCGGCGCCCGTCCCGGCGATGTCCGGAGCGGACCCGTGCACGGGCTCGAAGATCCCGGGGCCGCCGTCGCCGAGGCTGGCCGAGGCGGCCAGCCCGAGCCCGCCGGTGACGGCAGCGGCGACGTCCGAGAGGATGTCGCCGAACGTGTTCTCCGTCAGGACGACGTCGAAGTCCTGCGGGTCGGTGACGAGCTGCATGGCGGCGCTGTCGACCAGCTGGTGGCGGACCTCGACATCCGGGTACTCGGCCGCGACCTCGGTGACGACGCGCCGCCAGAGCCTGGACGTGTCCAGCACGTTCGCCTTGTCGACGGACGTCACGAGCCCGCGTCGCATCCGGGCGAGCTCGAACGCGCGGCGGGCGACCCGCTCGATCTGGGACGGGTGGTACTCGCAGGTGTCGAACACCGTCCCGTCGGCCAGGACGCCGCGGCGTCCGTAGTAGAGGCCGCCGACGAGCTCCCGGACGATCACGAGGTCGATCCCGGGCGCGCTCGCCGGCCGCAGGTTCGCGTAGACGTCGAGCTCGCGGCGGAGCGCGATCAGCCCCTGCTCGGGCCGCACTGCGCCGCCGTCCCAGCGGGGCCCGCCGACCGCGCCGAGGAGCACGCCGCTCGCGGCGGCGCAGGCGGCGAGGGTCTCGGGTGGCAGGGGATCGCCAACAGCGTCGATGGCGGCGCCCCCGAAGAGCTGCTCCTCGACCTCGATCTCGAGCGGCAGCCGCTCGAGCACGCGCACGGCCTCGGCGGTCACCTCGGGCCCGATGCCGTCGCCCGGCAGCGAGACGATCCGGTCAGGCATCCCGGAGCTCCCGCTTCGTCAGCTCGAGCACGTGCGCGTGCAGCTCGGCAACGCCCTCGTCGGAGAGCGGGCCGGCGTTCTCGCGGGTCAGGTACGCGCGGAGCCACTGCTCGCGAGCGGGGTCGAGCAGGGGAATCCCCTGCTCCAGCTTGTGGCGCCGAAGGCGGGCCACGATCCGCAGCCGCTCGTTGACGACCTCGACGAGCCTCCGGTCGAGCTCGGTGATCTCGTCGCGCAGCTCCTCCAGCACAGGATCGGCGGCGGGGCGGGTGCTCACGTGCCCACCCTCAGGCCGGCAAGCAGCTCGTCGGCGTCGGGGTCGATCTCGATCACGCGGGAGGACGTCTCCAGGACCTGCGGCGTCTTCAGCCCGGTGCCGGTGACGAGGGCCACCACGCGGTCGCCTGCGCCGATCTCGCCGGATGCGGCGGCCGCACGGAGTGCCCCGATCGTGACGCCCACCGCCGTCTCGCCGAAGATGCCGGCGGTCTCCGCGAGCAGCGCCATGTTCGCGCCGACGTCCTCCTCGGGAACGGCGTAGATCGCACCGCCGGATGTCTTCGCCGTCGCGATCGCGAGATCGCCGTCGGCGGGATTGCCGATCGCGAGCGAGTGCGCGACCGTCGCGGGGCGCACCGGCGAGACCGGGCGGTCGTCGGCGAACGCGGCGGCCACCGGCGAGCAGCCGGCCGCCTGGCCGCCGTAGATCCGGGGCTGGGGGCCGGTGACGAGCTCGAGGCGCCGGAACTGCTCGAAGCCCTGCCAGAGCTTCGTGAAGAGCGCCCCCGACGCGACGGGCGCGACGACCGCGTCCGGCGTCTCCCAGCCGAGCTGCTCGGCGACCTCGAAGGCGAGCGTCTTCGAGCCCTCGGCATAGTAGGCGCGCAGGTTGACGTTGACGAAGGCCCAGTCCGTCTCCCCCGCGAGCTCGACCGCGAGCCGGCTGCAGTCGTCGTAGCTGCCGCGGACGCCGTAGACGGTCGCGCCGTAGACCGTGGTGGCGAAGAGCTTCTCCGGCTCGATCTCGGCGGGGCAGAGGACGATCGCATTCAGCCCGCTGGCCGCCGCCCGCGCTGCCACCGCGTTCGCGAGATTCCCGGTCGACGCGCACGCCAGAGTCTCCAGCCCGAACTCGGCCGCCTTGGCGGCCGCGACGGCGACGACGCGATCCTTGAAGGAGTGCGTCGGATTCGTGTGATCGAGCTTCAGCATGACCTCGCCCACGCCGAGGGCCCGCGCGAGCCGCGGCGCCGAGACGAGCGGCGTCCAGCCAGGGGCGGCGGCGTCGTCGGGGGCGGGCACCGGCAGAAGCGCCTCGTATCGCCAGAGCGAGTCGGGGCCGGCCTCGATCCGCTCGCGCGAGACGCTCGCCGCCACGCGCTCCCAGTCGTACACGGGCTCGAGCGGCCCGAAGCACCGAAGGCACACGCCGCTCGCGACAGCGGGATACTCCGATTCACAGATCCTGCAGCGGAGGGCTTCGACCATTGGGACTCCTAGACTACTTTCGAAATTGAAGTTTCGCCGAATCCAGGAACTTCCGCCGTACGTCTTCGCGACGGTCGACGAGCTGAAGCGCGAACTGCGGCGCGACGGGCGGGACGTCGTCGACCTCGGCTTCGGCAATCCCGACATCCCCTCGCCCGCCATCGCGGTCGAGAAGCTGGCGGAAGCGGCCGCGAAGCCGGCCAACCACCGGTACTCCGCGAGCCGCGGGCTGCCGCGCCTGCGGGAGGCGATTGCCGAGCACTACGCGCGGCGCTACGGGGTCGGGCTCGATCCGGAGACGCAGGTCGTGAGCACGATCGGGGCCAAGGAGGGAATCGCCCATCTGATGTGGGTGCTGCTGGAGCCGGGCGACGTCGCCGTCGTGCCCACGCCGAGCTATCCGATCCACCTGGTCGCGCCGCGCCTCGCGGGAGCCGTCGTGGTCGGTGCGCCGATGGAGGTCGACGGCGTCGACGAGCTCGAGGAGGCGATCCTGCGCGCCGAGCCGCAGCCTCGCGTGGTGATCGTCTCGTTCCCCCACAACCCGACGACCGCGACCGCCACCCCCGGGCTGATGCAGCGGCTCGTCGACCTCGCGCGCGAGCGCGAGTTCGTGCTCGTGCACGACTTCGCCTACGCGGACATCGCCTTCGACGGCCACGAACCGCCGTCGGTGCTCCAGGCCGAGGGCGCCGCCGAGTGCGCGGTCGAGCTCTACAGCCTGACGAAGTCGTTCTCGATGGCCGGCTGGCGGGTCGGCTTCGTGCTCGGGCGCGCCGACGTCGTGCAGGCGCTCGCAAAGCTGAAGTCGTACCTCGACTACGGGACGTTCCAGCCGATCCAGATCGCCTCGACGGTGACCCTTCGCGAGGCCACTGGGTACCCCGCCGAGGTCTGCGAGGTCTACCGGGGCCGACGCGACGCGCTGATCGCGGGCCTCGCCCGCGCCGGCTGGGAGGTCGAGCCGCCGAAGGGCACGATGTTCGTCTGGGCGCCGATTCCCGAGCCGCACGCCTCGCTCGGCTCGCTGCAGTTCGCGCTGCGGCTGGCGCGGGACGCCGAGGTGGCGGTCAGCCCCGGGATCGGCTTCGGCGAGGGCGGCGACGGGCACGTGCGTTTCGCCCTCGTCGAGAACGAGCAGCGCATCGGCCAGGCGACCCGCTCGATCCGCAAGCTGCTCCAGTCCTAGGCCCCTCACCCGGTCGTCGCCCCTTCCGACGCCGAGCGGACGAGTGCCGCGTACTTCGCGAAGACACCGCTCGTGTAGCGGGGCTCCGGCTGCGTCCATTCGGCGAGCCGGCGCGCGAGCTCCTCCTCCGGGACCTCGAGGTTCAGGACCCGGCGCTCCACGTCGAGCTCGATGGTGTCGCCGTCCCGCACGGCCGCGATCGGCCCCCCGCGCGCCGCCTCGGGGGCGATGTGCCCGACCATCAGCCCGTGCGTGGCGCCGGAGAAGCGGCCGTCAGTGATCAGCACGATCTCGTCGCCGAGCCCTTCGCCCACGAGCGCCGCGGTCACGTGCAGCATCTCGCGCATGCCGGGCCCGCCCGCCGGCCCCTCGTAGCGGATGACGACCACGTCGCCGGGCACGATCCCGCGCGCCTTGACGGCGGCGAAGCAGGCCTCCT
Organism: uncultured Actinomycetes bacterium; assembly: GCA_963704025.1. Classification (GTDB taxonomy): domain Bacteria; phylum Actinomycetota; class Thermoleophilia; order Gaiellales; family Gaiellaceae; genus CAVPGP01. The sequence goes on from CAVPGP010000003.1 coordinate 150,525, forward strand.
CCGAGTCGAACACGCGGGCCGGCCCCCGGTGGAAGAGCCGCTCGTGGCCCGCGAGCTTGACGACGCAGCCCTCGGGCGCGAGCGAGCCGCGGAGGATGGCGAGCCCGCCGCTCGGCTTCAGCGGCCTGTCCCAGCGCAGGACGACCTCCTGGCCGGGGCGCTCCTTCGCTCCGGACGCGACCTCGCCGAGCGAGCGGCCGTCGACGGTCCGGGCGCCCTCGTGCACGACTCCCGCGCCAAGGAGCTCCCGCGCGACGAGCGCGATGCCGCCCGCGCGGTACAGGTCGGTCGCGACGAAGCGTCCGCCCGGCTTGATGTCGACGACGATCGGCGTCCTGCTCGCGATCGAGTCGAAGTCGTCGAGGTCGAGCTCGATCCCGGCCTCGCGGGCAATTGCGAGCAGGTGGAGCACGCCGTTCGTGGAGCCGCCCGTGCCCGCGATTGCGGCGATCGCATTCTCGATCGACTCGCGGGTGACGAGCTGCGACGGGCGCGTGTCGCTCCGGACGAGCTCCATCGCGAGCTGCCCCGCACGCACGGCCGCGGCGTCCTTGGCCGGATGGTTCGCGGGGATCTCGTTCAGCCCGGGCGCGCTGACGCCGAGGAAGTCGAGCACGGTCGCCATCGTGTTGGCGGTGAACTGGCCGCCGCACGCCCCGGCGCCCGGGCAGGCGACGCTCTCCAGCGCGTGCACCTCGTTCTCGCTCATCGTCCCGGCGGCGTGCGCGCCGACGGCCTCGAAGACGTCCTGGATGGTCACGTCCTGGCCGCGGTAGCGCCCGGGCGCGATCGAGCCGCCGTAGAGGACGAGCCCCGGGATGTCGAGGCGGACGAGCGCCATCACGGCGGCAGGGATCGTCTTGTCGCAGCCGACCAGGCAGACCAGCCCGTCGAAGAGGTGCCCGCGGGCGGTCAGCTCGATCGAGTCGGCGATCACCTCGCGCGAGACGAGCGAGGCGCGCATCCCCTCGGTGCCCATCGAGACGCCGTCCGAGACGGAGATCGTGTTGAACTCGACGGGCATGCCGCCCGCGCGGCGGATGCCGTCCTTGACCCGGCGGGCGAGCACGCGCTGGTTCAGGTTGCACGGCATGGTCTCGATCCAGGTCGTCGCGACGCCGACGAGCGGCTTTGCGAGATCCTGGTCGGTGAAGCCGACGCCCTTCAGCATCGCGCGCGCCGCCGCGCGGTCGACGCCGTCGGTGAGGGCGGCGCTATGCCGCTTGGCGGGGTCGGTCGCTCCGTAGGGGCTCACGTCGCCTCGGCTCCTTCGCTCGCGATGGTCAGGGAGAGGACACGGGCCTCGGGCAGGCGCCGCTCCAGCTCGGCGGCCACCTCGGCGGCGCGCCCCTTCTCGGCCCAGACGACCACCGAGGGGCCGGAGCCGGAGAGCGTCGCGCCGACAGCGCCGTCCGGCAAGGCCCCGCGGAGCTCGTCGAGGAGCGGGGCGGACGCGGCGCGGTACGGCTCGTGCAGGCGCTCGTCGCGGAACGCGTCGCGCAGCAGGCCCGCGTCGGCCGAGGCGATCGCTGCCCCGAGGAGGGCGGCGTGCGCGGCGGCCGCGGCCGCGTCCGCATGGTCGATGCTGACGGGCAGCGTCGCCCGCGACGTGCGGGTGTTCGTCCGCTCCGACGGGACGACCACGATCGGGGCGAGCGGCAGGTCGGCGGCCAGGCGCTGGGCGTGGTGCTGCTCGCCGCGCAGCCACGTCAGGCACACGCCGCCGGTCAGGGCGGCTGCGACGTTGTCTGCGTGCCCGTCGAGCGCGGCGGCCAGCGCGAGCACCTCGTCCGCGTCGGGCTCTCTGCCGGCCGCCTTCGCGCCGGCGACGAGCCCGGCGGCGATCGCGGCGGAGCTGGAGCCGAGGCCTCGCTCGAGCGGGATGCGGTTCACGAAGCGGAAGCGGTAGTCCTCGGCGGGCGCATACAGCGAGAAGGCCCGAAGCGTCAGGTGCTGCGCGTCGCGGGGCAGCTCGTCGGCGCCCTCGCCCTCGATCTCGACCCAGGCGCCGCCGTTCGCGCGCGGCGCCACGTCGAGCTCGTTCCAGAGCTCGAGCGCCGCGGCCGCGCAGTCGAAGCCGGGGCCGAGGTTCGCCGTCGAGGCCGGGGCGCGGACGATCATCCGACCTCCGCCAGGATCGCGTCGAGCCGCGGCTCGACCACCGTCGTCTCGGCCACGAGCACGTCGACCGCGCCGGTGTCCTTGAGCCCGTGCCCGGTGAGGACGCAGACGACGACGTCGTCCCGTCCGGGCGGCGCGTGCCGGAGCGCGGCGAGCCCCGCCGCGGAGGCGGGCTCGCAGAACACGCCTTCCAGGCTCGCGAGCTCCAGCCACGCGGCCACGATCTCCTCGTCCGGGAGCGAGACGACCTCGACCCAGCCCTGCGCGACGAGCTCGTCGATCTCGTCGCGGTGGGCCGGCTCGGAGATGCGGATCGCAGAGGCGATCGTCTCGGCGCGCCTCGCCGCCTCGCCGGCGACGAGCCGCGGCCGCACGCCCTCCTCGCCGAAGCCCTTGGCGTACGCCGTCGTGTTGCCGCCGCCGCCGAACGGGAGCGCGACGACGTCGGGCGCGCGGCCGAGCTCTTCCACCAGCTCGAACGCGGCGGTCTTCTGACCCTCGATCCGGTTCGGATCGAGCGAGTTGACGAGTGCGTAGCCGCCGCGCTCCGCCAGCTCGCGGCAGCTGCGGAGCGCATCGTCGAACGAGCCGCGCACCTCGAGCACACGTGCACCGGCCGCGCGCGCCTGCGCCTGCTTTGCGGGCGCGATCGCGCCGGCCGGATGAAGCACGATCGCCGGCAGCCCCGCGCGCGCCGCGTACGCGGCGGCGGACGCTGCGGTGTTGCCGGTCGACGCACAGACCACACCGGGCGCGTCTGCCTCGGCGGCCTTCGCGACGCTGAGCGCCATGCCGCGGTCCTTGAAGCTGCCCGTCGGGTTCAGCCCTTCGCACTTCAGCCACAGCTCGCAGCCGAGCTTCTGCGAGAGCCGGGCGGCGCGGACGAGCGGCGTCCCGCCCTCGCCCAGCGTCAGGGCGGGAGTGTCGGGCCCGACCGGCAGCCGGTCGCGGTAGCGGTCGATCACGCCCATCCGAGCTCCGCGACGCCGCGGTCCGAGATCACGGGCAAGGGGCGCGGACGCTTGCGCACGTCCCCGAGCGCCTCGATCGCCTCGAGCGCCTCGGCGAGCGCCCCGGAGCGCGCCTCGTGCGTGACGACGTGCAGCACCGCACCGCCGTCGCCGTTCTGCTGCTGCAGGAGCCGTGCCACGGAGATGTCCCGCCGCGCCAGCTCCTCGGCGACGCGCGCGAGCACTCCGGGCCGGTCCTCGACCGAGAGCCGGAAGAAGAACGGCGAGCGGCTCTCGCCGTCCGGCAGGCGCGGCAGGGTCCGCCACGCGGCGTCGTTCTGGAGGAACCCGTTCCCCATCGTGCCGATCACGCTCGCCATGTCGGCGATCACGGCCGACGCGGTCTCGATCCCGCCGGCGCCCGGGCCTTCGAGGGTGATCTCGCGGATCGCATCGCCCTGGAGCATGACCGCGTTGAAGGCGCCCTGCACGGCGGCGAGGGGGTGCCGGCGGTCGACGAGCGCGGGCTCGACGCGCACGTCGACCTGGCCCTGGACGAGCCGGGCGGCGCCGACGAGGCGGATCGTCATGTCGAGCTCCCGGGCCGCCTTCACGTCCTGCTCGTCGATGGCCTCGATTCCGGAGTACTCGACGTCGCCGATCTCGACGCGAGAGTTGAACGCGACGGTTGCGAGGATCGCCATCTTCGCGGCGGCGTCCGCGCCCGAGACGTCGTCGGTCGGGTCTGCCTCGGCGTAGCCTCTCGCCTGCGCCTCGGCGAGGGCGTCGGCGTAGCTCTTGCCGCCCTCCATCTCCGTGAGGACGAAGTTCGTCGTCCCGTTCACGATCCCGAGCACGCGGTGCACGTTCGTGACGACGAGCGACTCCCGCAGCACCTTGATCACCGGGATCGCCGCGCACACGCTGGCCTCGAAGCGGAGCTGCACGCCGGCTCCTGTCGCGGCCTCGAAGAGCTCCGCGCCGCGTCGCGCGACGAGCTGCTTGTTGGCCGAGACGACGTGCTTCCCGCGCCGCAGCAGCTCGAGCACGTAGCCGCCGGTCGGCTCTACGCCCCCCATCACCTCGGCGACGACCGCGATCTCCGGGTCGTCGGCGATCTCGTCGAAGCTCGAGGTGAGCACGCCGGCCGGGGCCGGGTATTCACGCTCCTTCGCGACGTCGCGGACGAGTGCCTTGACGACGCGGAGCCGGTGCCCGGTCGCCCGCTCGATGTCTTCGGCGGAGTCGATCAGCAGACGGTTGACCGCCGCGCCGACGGTCCCGTACCCGAGCAGGGCGACGGGGACGTCAACCGACGCCATGGACCTCCGCGACCTCCCGCTCGTTCAGCGCCCGCAGGCGCGTGCCGACCTGCTCGATCTGCGTCTCGGCGAGCCGCTGCCGGTACTCCTCGAGGCTCGGCTGGCCGCGATCCATCTCTGCCACCCACTCGCGGGCGAACGAGCCGTCCCGGATCGACGCCAGCACGGCGCGCATGTTCTCCCGCACGTGCTCGTCGACGACCTTCGGCCCGACTGCGTGCGAGCCGTACTCGGCGGTGTCGGAGATCGAGTAGTGCATGCGCTCGATGCCGCCCTCCCAGATCAGGTCGACGATCAGCTTCAGCTCGTGCAGGCACTCGTAGTACGCCACCTCGGGCTGGTACCCCGCCTCGACGAGCGTCTCGAAGCCCATCTGGATCAGCTGGGTGACGCCGCCGCAGAGGACGGACTGCTCGCCGAAGAGGTCGGTCTCCGTCTCCTCGGCGAAGGTGGTCTCGACCATGCCGGCGCGCGCCGCGCCGATCGCAGCCCCGTAGGCCAGCGCGAGCTCACGTGCCTGTCCGCTCGCGTCCTGCGCGACCGCGACGACGGCCGGGGTGCCGTAGCCCTCCGTGTACAGGCGGCGGACGATGTGCCCCGGGCCCTTCGGCGCGACCATGATCACGTCGTGCCCTGCCGGCGGCTCGATCCGCCCGTAGTGGACGTTGAAGCCGTGCGCGAACACCAGCGCGGCGCCGTCCTCGAGGTTGGGCGCGACCTCGTCGCGGTACAGCGCCGGCTGGGCGCCGTCCGGGACGAGGAAGACGACCAGCTGCGCGCCCCGCACCGCCTCCGCGACCGGCCGGACCGCGAGGCCTGCCTCCTCGGCCGCGGCCGCGGACGAGCTGCCGGGCCGGAGACCGACCTCGACCTCGACGCCTGAGTCGTGGAGGTTCAGCGCGTGCGCGTGACCCTGGCTGCCGAAGCCGAGCACGGCGACCTTCCCTGAGAGAAGGCCGACGTCGCCGGACTTGATGATCTCGGCCACTGGAGCTCCTTTCGCTAACGAACGACGGGGGCGGGGGAACGGGACGAAGAGGCGGCCGGGCGGCGGAGCCCGATGCGGCCGGTGCGCACCAGCTCGCGGACCCCGTACGGGTCGTACGAGCTCCTCGAAGGCGTCGACCTCGTCGGGACGGCCGACGACCTGGAACGTGATGGCGTCGCGGCCGATGTCGGCCACCGTCGCGCCGACGACCTGCGCCAGCTGCAGCAGGTCGGGGCGCTTCTCCGGCGATGCGGCGACGGTGATCAGAGCCAGCTCACGCTCGACCGCCTCGTCCGCGCGCAGCTCCGTCACGCGGAGCACGTTGACGAGCTTGTGCATCTGCTTCTCGATCTGCTCGAGCGAGTGCTCGCTGCAGTCGACGCGCAGCGTCAGGCGCGAGATGTCCGGCTGCTCGGTCGGCCCGACCGCGAGGCTCTGGATGTTGTAGCCGCGCCGCGAGAAGAGCTGCGAGACGCGCGCGAGCGCCCCGGGCTTGTTCTCGAGTCGGACGGAGATGGTGTGCTCACTCATGAGCGGACACCGGCTCGTCCTCTGGCATCTCCATCACGTCGAGCGCAGCCGCGCCCGCGGGCACCATCGGGAAGCACTTCTCCTCCGCGGAGACGCGCGCGTCGACGACCGCCGTGCGGCCGGCGTCGAACGCCGCCGCGAGCGCGCCTTCGAGCTCGTCCTCGCTCTCGACGGTGAAGCCGGCGCAGCCGAATGCCTCGGCGAGCTGGGCGTAGTCGGGCACCTGGTGCGTCAGGTGCGTCTGCGCGAAGCGCTCGTCGTAGAACATCTCCTGCCACTGGCGCACCATGCCGAGCCAGCCGTTGTTGACGATCACGACCACGATCGGCAGCCGTTCGAGCGCCGCGGTCGCGAGCTCCTGGCACGTCATCTGGAAGCAGCCGTCGCCGTCGACGCAGACGACGGTCGCGTCGGGCCGGGCCGCCTTGACGCCGATCGCGGCGGGGAGCGCCGTAGCCCATCGTGCCGAGCCCGCCCGACGTGACGAACGAGCGCGGCTTGTCGCAGACGAGGTACTGCATGGCCCACATCTGGTGCTGGCCGACGCCGGTCGTCCAGACGACGTCCTCCTCGCGCGACGCCGCGAGGTCGCGCAGCGACTCGAGCACCGTCTGCGGCTTCAGCACGCCGTCCTCGCGACGGTACTTGAACGGGAACCGCTCGCGCCACTCCTCGAGCTGGCGCAGCCAGGGGCTGCGGTCGGGCGCCGTCTGCGCGGAGAGGGCGCGCACCTCCCCGGTGAGCTGCGCGAGCGCCAGCTTCAGCGGCCCGACGACCGGGATCTCCGCGTGTCGGATCTTCCCCACCTCGGCAGCGTCGACGTCGAAGTGGATCACCTTCGCGCCGGGCGCGAAGGCGGAGACCTTCCCCGTGACGCGGTCGTCGAAGCGGGAGCCGACGGCGATCACGAGGTCGGCCTTGTTCAGCGCCCAGTTGGCGTACTTCGAGCCGTGCATCCCGGGTGCGCCGTAGTTGAGCGGATGCGAGTCCGGCAGGCATCCCTTGCCCATCAGCGTCACGACCGCGGGGATCTGGGCCGACTCGACGAGCGCGAGCAGCTCGGCACACGCGTCGCCGTTCAGGACGCCGCCGCCGGCATAGACGATCGGCTGCTTCGCCTCGGCGATCGCGCGGGCCGCTTCACGCACCTGGCGCTCGTGCACCTTGCGCGGCGGCTTCCAGCCGGGGAGGTCGACCTCGTCCGGGTAGGTGAAGTCGAGCTCGGCCTCCTGCACGTCCTTCGCGATGTCGACCAGGACCGGCCCTTGCCGGCCGGTGCGGGCGACATGGAACGCGGCCTTGAGCACGCCCGGCAGCTCCTCCACGTCCTGGACGAGCCATGAGTGCTTGACGATCGGCATGGTGATCCCGGTCGCGTCGATCTCCTGGAAGGCGTCGGTGCCGATCAGGCTCGCGCGCACCTGGCCCGTGATGGCGACGAGCGGTGTCGAGTCCATCCAGGCGTCGGCGATCGGGGTGACGAGGTTCGTGGCGCCCGGCCCCGATGTCGCGATCGCGACGCCCACCTTCCCGGACGCGCGCGCGTAGCCCTCCGCCATGTGCCCTGCGCCCTGTTCGTGCCGGGCGAGGACGTGGCGGACGCTCGTGCCGCGCGCGATCGCGTCGTACGTCGGCAGGATCGCTCCGCCCGGGATGCCGAAGGCGACGTCGACGCCTTCGAGCTCGAGGGCGCGGAGCATCGCGTCGGAGCCCAACATCCGGGTGCCCAGATTCCGGCCCGGCTTCCGGGAGCCCTGGCCGCGCGTCACAGCAGAGCCCCTTCGAAGTGGTCGTAATCCGTGCGGGACTGCGGCAGGAGCTCGAGCACGGCGTCCGTGAAGCTGCGCGTGCCGCGTCCGGCCGACTCCTTCCGCTTCGCGGCGGCTCCGACCGCGCGCTGCAGGGTCCGCGCGGCCGAGCGGCGCTTGAGGCCTTCGGCGAGGAGCAGCGAGGTCGTGAGCAGCATCGCCGTCGGATCCGCGACGCCGAACCCGGCCAGCTCCTGGTCGTCGCACGTGCCGGGCGCGAAGACGCCGGGGCCGGTCTCGGGCAGCCACGCGTGCGCGACCGTCGCGTTCGACCCCGTCATGTGCGCGGCGGCGTCCGCGACCGGGGAGACGAGCTGCGACTCCGTCACGAGCACGTCGATCGCGACGCCCTCCTCGCGGAGCCGGACGAGCGTCTCCCCGAGCGTCAGCTTCTCGACCTCCATGCCCTCCCAGCGCGCGTGCTCGACGTCGACCTTCCGCTCCCACTCGGACGACGACCCGACGGCGACGAGCCTTCCGCGGCGGGATGCGGCGCTCGAGAACGCCCGCGTGATCGCAACCTCGTCGCCCCAGGTGCCGACGCCGCCGAAGACGAGCAGCTCCGCGTCCGGACGGACGTGCACCCGCGAGACGCGCCAGACCAGGTCGAGGTCGGCCTTGACCCCTTCCAGCGCCGGCTCGTGCGGCGAGGCGACGAGGATCGCGTCCGCGTCGCGGTAGGCGGACCGGGTCTCGGCGGGGAGCGCATGCCCGGAGCGGGTGACCGCCTCGCCGGCAAACGGGAGGTGGACGTCGTCGAGCTCGAGCGAGTGGAGCTTCGACACGCGCGTGAGTGCCCGCGTCGCCTCGGCCATCAGCTCCGGGCCGACTCCGTCGCCGGCGAGACAGGCGACCGTCTGGGTGCTCCTCATGCGCGGACCTCCTCGAAGACCTGGTTGAGCGAGACCGGGTGCCCGCCGTCCGCGAGCTCCTTGAAGCGCGCGAACGCTGTGTTGACCGCGTCACGATCGAGGTCGAGCCCCGCATCGCGGCACGCGCGCGCGAATGCGTGGCGGCCCGAGTGCTTGCCGAGCGGCAGCGTCATCGCCTGGCCGACCTCCGCCGGGTCGATGATCTGGTACGTCGAGACGTCCTTGATCACTCCGTCCTGGTGGATCCCCGCCTCGTGCGCGAAGGCGTTGGCGCCCACGACGGCCTTGTTGGGCTGGACGACGTAGCCGGTGACCTGTGAGACGAGCGCGGACGCGGGATGCAGCCACCGTGTGTCGATGCCGGTCTCGACGCCGAACGCGTCCGAGCGGACGCGCAGCGCCATCACGACCTCCTCGAGGGCCGCGTTGCCGGCGCGCTCGCCGAGACCGTTGATGGTGCACTCGACCTGCGTGGCGCCGGCTGCGATCCCGGCGAGCGAGTTCGCGACCGCCAGCCCGAGGTCGTCGTGGCAGTGGACGGAGAGCTCGACGTCGTCGAGCTCGGGGCAGAGCACGCGAATCTCCCGCAGCATCGCGGCGAGCTGGTCGGGCACCGTCCAGCCGACGGTGTCCGGCAGGTTGATCACCGTGGCGCCCGCCCGGATGGCCGTGCGGCAGACCTCGGCCAGGAAGTCGGGCTCGGAGCGGGTCGCGTCCTCGGCCGAGAACTCGACCTCGTCGGCGCGCTCTCGGCCGTACGAGACCGCCCAGTCGACCCGCTCGAGCACCTCGTCCGGCGTCATCGCGAGCTTGCGCTCCATGTGCAGCGGGCTGGTCGCGAGAAAGATGTGCAGCCGTGACCGCGAGGCGTCGCGGAGCGCCTCGACGCTCGCGTCGATGTCCTCCTGGGTCGTCCGGCAGAGCGAGGCGACGGTGACGCCCTCGACCGCCCCGGAGACCGCGGCCACGCCGGCGAAGTCACCCGGAGACGATGCGGCGAAACCGGCCTCGATCACGTCGACGCCGAGCCGCTCGAGCGTGCGGGCAACCTCGGCCTTCTCGTCCGGCCGGAGCGCGATGCCCGGCGACTGCTCGCCGTCCCTCAGCGTCGTATCGAAGATCTTGATCCTGCGCACTCGTAGCTCCTTCGTCGTCGGCGCCCACGTGTCCGGGACGCACTACTTCTGTCAGTGACGTCGGTGTGTGCGGCGTCTCGGCCGCGTGAGTGCACGCTCCCCCTAGAGGGGGAGAATGGCGATGACGAGGACGAGCCGGCCGCTCGAGAGCGACGACGCGGGTGTGAATGCACGCGTGTAGGCCGGAGACCTCATCTGGCCTCACTATGCATGCGGACCTGTGCGCTGTCAAGCTTCAGATCTTGAAGTGAGGCTCGAGAGTGAGAGCGAGGGCGCGGAGCCCCGCTCCGCGCCCTCGGAAGTTCCCCTTCGCCCTGTTGCTCTAGCGCCTGGCGGTCGCGGTTGCGCGCGCGACGGACTCGGTGACGAGCCACGAGCGCCCGAACCTGCGCATCGCGCTGATGATCGGGAGCAGAGCCCGACCCTTGTCGGTCAACTCGTACTCGACGCGAGGGGGAGACTCCGGATAGCTCCTCCGGGTCAGGATCCCCTCCTGCTCCAGCATGTGCAGCCGCTCGGAGAGCGTCCGGGGACTGATGCCGGGGCAGGCGTGCTCGAGCTGCATGAACCGCCGCGGGCCCTCGGAGAGGTCGTGGACGATCAACGGTGTCCACTTGGAGGCGATCACCTCCGCCGTCGCGGCGACGGCGCAATTCGAGCCGTGCACGTCGTTCATCGTTCGCTTCTTCATGCGGCCCATTCTACTGGGCTCGGACCGACGTTGCTATCCGAAAAATAGTGATCTCCTTGCCGTCCGGAGCCGCGCGTACTATCCTTTTTGAAGCGATGCGGCAGACACCGAGCCTCAGCACGATCATTGCCATCTCGTTCGTGGCCGGCGTCGCTGTCGCGTTCGCCAAGCCCGCCCGCTAGCCGGCGATCTCTTCCCCGCCCCGCCGGCTAGCGAGAAAGAGACGGCGGGCCCTTTCGACGGAAGGTAGTTCTTGACGCAGCGCGCCATGCTGGACGGCCCGGGGCTCTACGACCCATCCCGGCACCTCGACTCTTGCGGAATCGGCTTCGTCGCCGATGCGGGGGGAAGCGCCTCGCGCGCGCTCATGGAGCTCGTGCTCGAGGCGCTGCGCCGCGTGCGCCACCGGGGCGCGACGGTCGCGGACGGCCGGACCGGCGACGGCGCCGGGATCCTCGTGCCGATCCCAGGCTTCCTGCTCGACGGGGCCGACGGCCTGGCGATGATCTTCTCGCGCGGCCCGGCGGATCGTGCGCTCGTCGAGGAGGGGTGCGCCGCGGAGGGGATCGGCGTCGCAGGCTGGCGGGGCGTGCCCGTCGACCTCGGCCAGCTCGGAGCGCATGCACGGAGCTCGGCTCCGGTGATCGAGCAGGCCCTGCTCGTCCGCCCACCCCGGCTGGACGACGACGGGGCGGAAGCGCGCGCCTTCAGGGCCCGCAAGCACGTCGAGGCTGCCGGTGGCCCCTATGTCGCCTCGCTCTCCTTCCGCACGGTCACCTACAAGGCGCTGTGCGCGGCAGACCACCTTGCCGGGTTCTACGACGACCTCCGCGATCCGCGCTTCGCCGCCGCGTTCGGGATCTTCCATCAGCGCTTCTCGACCAACACCGAGCCGTCGTGGGAGCGCGCGCAGCCGTTTCGGCTTCTCTGCCACAACGGCGAGATCAACACGATCGAGGGGAACGTCAACTGGATGGGCGCCCGCGAGGGAAACCTCGGCGACGCAGACGATCCACTCCTTCATCCGGTCATCGACGCCGAGGGCTCGGACTCGGCGATGCTCGACAACGTCCTCGAGCTGCTCGTCCGAGGCGGCCGCGACGTCCGGCACGCGACCACCATGCTCGTCCCGCCTGCCTGGCAGGGCGACGCCGAGCTCTCCCGCGAGGTACGGGACTTCTACCGCTACCACGCCGGCCTCGTGGAGCCGTGGGACGGGCCCGCCGCCCTCGTCTTCACCGACGGCCGCTCCGTCGGCGCGTCGCTCGACCGGAACGGCCTGCGCCCGCTGCGGCTCGCCGTCGCCGAGGACGGTTTGATCGTCTGCTCCTCCGAGGCGGGGGTGGTCGATCTCGAGGGCCTGGGCACCGTCTGGCGCACGAAGCTCGGGCCGGGGCAGATCGTCGCCTTCGCGCCGGACCGTGGGCTGGAGCTCGATTCGGAGATCAAGACGCGGCTGGCCGGCCGAAGGCCGTACGGCCAGTGGCTCGCCGACAACCGCATCCGACTCGACCCGGGCGAGCCCTCCGGCGCTCCCGGGGAGGATCTCACCGCCCGGCACCTGCTCTTCGGCTGGACGCGCGAGGACCTGCTTTCGATCGTCAGGCCGACCGCCTCCCACGCGCACGAGCCGACGTCCTCGATGGGCGACGACGCAGCGATCCCTCCCCTTGCCGAGCGTCGCCGCCCGCTCTTCGGCTACTTCCGGCAGCGCTTCGCGCAGGTGACGAACCCGCCGATCGATCACCTGCGCGAGCGCGCGTTCATGTCGCTCGAGACGCTGCTCGGCGCGCGCTCGTCGTTGCTCGAGGAGAGCGAGGAAGGCGCCTTCGGCTGGGAGCTCGACAGCTTCCTCGTCTATCCGTCCGCGCTCGACGAGCTGCCGCTCGTGCGGCTCGACGCCACCTTCGGCGCGGACGAGACGCTGCGTGAGGCCTGTGAGCGCCTCGCCGGGGAGGCCGCCGACGCCGCCCACGAGGGCGCGCTGATCCTGGTCACCGACGCCGCCGCCGGCGCCGGCCGCGCGCCGATCCCGATCCTGCTCGCGACCGGCTTCGTCCACCACGACCTCGTCGCACGCAGGGCTCCGCTCGAGAGCCACCCTCGTGGTCGAGAGCGACGAGCCCCGCGACTCCCACCACGTCGGCGACGCTGCTCGGCTACGGCGCCGAGGCGATCTGCCCGCGGCTGGCCTTCGAGACGGTGGCGGCGCTGGCCGCGAACGACAAGCTCGGCGGCGACCGCCCTTCGCCCGACGAGGCGCAGGAGCGCCTGCGTGCTGCGCTCGAGGACGGCGTGCTCAAGGTGCTGTCGAAGATGGGCATCTCCGACATCGCGAGCTACTGCGGGGCGCAGATCTTCGAGGCGATCGGACTCGGCCCGGAGCTCGTCGAGACCGCGTTCCGCGGCACGCACTCCGCGATCGGCGGCATCGGCTTCGGCGAGCTGGAGGACGACGCGCGCGAGCGCGCCGCGAACGATGCGCCGGAAGCTCGACCACCCCGGCTACCTCAAGTTCCGCAAGGGCGGCGAGCCGCATGCGACGGACACCGACGTCGTCGCCGCGGCGCACGCGCTGCGCAAGGCGGTGAACGGCGGCGGTCGCCGAGCTGTACGAGCGGTTCGCGGCGCTCGTGAACGGGCGCCGACCCGCTCGAGCTCCGCGACCTGCTCGAGCCCGTGAACGCGCCGAGCCGGTCCCGCTCGACGAGGTCGAGCCCGCGCTCGAGATCGTCCGCCGCTTCTCCAGCGGGGCGATGTCGCACGGCTCGCTCTCCGCGGAGGCGCACGAGACGGTCGCGATCGCGTTCAACCGGCTGCGCGCCCGCTCGAACTCCGGCGAGGGCGGCGAGGATCCGGCCCGCTTCGGCACCGAGCGGAACTCGGCGATCAAGCAGGTCGCCTCCGGGCCGCTTCGGCGTCTCGCCGGCGTACGCCGCCGTCGCCGAGGAGCTCCAGATCAAGATCGCGCAGGGCTCGAAGCCGGGCGAGGGCGGGCAGCTGCCCGGCCACAAGGTGACCGAGGAGATCGCCCGTCTCCGGCACACGCAGCCGGGAGTGCCGCTGATCTCGCCGCCGCCGCACCACGACATCTACTCGATCGAGGACCTCGCGCAGCTGATCTTCGACCTGCGGCGCGTCAACCCGGACGCCGCCGTCTCGGTGAAGCTCGTCTCCGAGGCCGGCGTCGGGCATCGTCGCCGCCGGCGTCGTCAAGGCGCTCGCCGACGTCGTGCACGTCGCCGGCGCCGACGGCGGCACCGGCGCGAGCCCGCTCTCGTCGATCAAGAACGCCGGCGCGCCGTGGGAGCTCGGGCTCGCCGAGACGCAGCAGGCGCTCGTCTCGACCGGGCTGCGCGGTCGCGTGCGGCTGCGCGCCGACGGCGGCTTCAAGACCGGTCGCGACGTGCTCGTCGCGGCGCTGCTCGGCGCCGACGAGGTCAGCTTCGGCACGGCGCTGCTGCTCGCCGAGGGCTGCCTGATGGTGCGCTCGTGCCACGTCGACACCTGCCCGGTCGGGATCGCGACGCAGCGGCCCGAGCTGCGCGCGAAGTTCGACGCGCACGCCCGAGCAGGTCGAGTCGTACCTGCTCTACGTGGCGGAGGAGGTGCGGCGGCACCTCGCTGCGCTCGGACTGCGCACGTTCGCCGAGGCGATCGGCCGCACCGACCTGCTGCGTCCGCGCGACACGGGCGACGACGCGCCACGCGCGGCTCGACCTCTCGCCGCTCCTCGCCCGCTTCGACGGCGTGCGCGCGTACGCGGGCGAGCCGGTGCCGGCCGCGGCGGGCGGCGAGCTCGACGACCGGCTCGCAGCCGACGCGGCGGCCGCGCTCGAGAGCACCGCCATCGTCGAGCACGCCTACGAGATCGTGAACTCGGACCGCACGGTCGGCGCCCGGCTCGGCGGCCTGATCGGGGCGCGCTACGGCGCCGGCGACCCCGCCGGGCCGCGTCCGGGCACGCTTCACGCGGCACCGCCGGGCAGAGCTTCGGGGCGTTTCTCGCCGCGGGCGTCGAGCTCGACCTCGAGGGCGAGGCGAACGACTACGTCGGCAAGAGCATGAGCGGCGGCCGCATCGCCGTTGCACCGCCGCCCGGCGACGGCGGCCGAGCCCTGCCTCGTCGGGAACACGGCCCTCTACGGCGCGACCGGCGGCGAGCTCTACTGCGCCGGCCGCGCCGGCGAGCGCTTCGCCGTCCGGAACTCCGGCGCCGTGGCGGTGGTCGAGGGCGTCGGCGACCACGGCTGCGAGTACATGACGAACGGCACGGTCGTCGTTCTCGGCTCGGTCGGTCGCAACTTCGCGGCCGGGATGACCGGCGGGCGTGCGTTCGTCCACGACCCGGAGGCGCTGCTGGACATGCGCCTGAACGGCGAGCTCGTCGGCGTCGGCACCGGTGAGCGGCGCCGACGGCGGTCGCGCTGCGCGTCGCTCGTCGAGCTGCACGTGCGCCACACCGGCTCGCTCCGGGCCGCCGAGCTGCTCCGCGACTGGGACGCGGCGCTCGCCTCGTTCGCGGTCGTGACGCCGCGCTTCGACGTCGCCCGGCTCGAGAGCGCGCACGAGGGCACCGAGGGCGAGGTCGCAGGATCGGGGCGGAGCCGGTCGCCGAGACGGTGGCAGAGCCGGTCCGCGCGCGCTCGTAGGGACGCCGGGCGGCGCGAGCGGCGCTCAGCCGCTCTGGGAGCCGTTCAGCAGCTCGAAGTTGCTGGCGGTCGACGTGCTGGAGTATTTCTGGCCGTCGACGAGGTCGGTCAGCGCCGGGTACGGGTAGTACGTCGGCCAGCCGTCCGACTCGTACGGGAGCGTGATCTGGTTGCAGACGACCGGGCCGCTGAGGTTGAACTTCTCGTGGATGATGCAGTTGCCGAGGGCGTAGACGACGCCCTGGAAGCCGCCGTAGGGGTGGCCGTTGGGGCAGACCGTCGTCCCGCTCGGGCTGCAGCTCGAGCCGCCCTGGTCGTACTCGGAGTCGCCCTGCGAGAGCAGGACGAGCATGTTCGTCGCCGGGTTCCAGTTCGACATCGTCGAGAGGCAGTTCGACGGTGCCCGAGCCGCCGGAGCAGACGAACTCGTCGAACTCGACGTTGCCGGAGGTGTAGATGATCCCGCGGCCCTGGTAGTGCGTCGACCTGGCCGTCGTCGTCGAAGCGGAAGTCGCCGTCGACGAACACGGTGCCGAGGATCTTGAGCACGTGCGTGGTGTGGTTCCAGGAGAGCTCGCCGACGATGACGCCGTTCTCGACCACCTGGCAGGTGTAGTCGCTGTTGGTGGGGGTCACCTCGCCGTTGCCCGGGACGCTGTGGTCGGGCGCGCTCGTCGAGTTGGCGTTGTTGTCGAAGAACGAGCTCGAGAGGCCCGGGTTCGCGTTGGTGCAGAAGTGCTTCGGGCCCGGCTTCGAGTTCGCCCACCAGTAGTTGAAGTCGACCTGCGGGCATCGAGAGGTCGTTCCCGCGGTGGTGATGTCGGCGGCGTAGACCTTGTCGGCGTTGGTGCACGGCGTGTGCGCAGTCGCCGCGTTGTACTTGCAGGTGCCGTTGACGTTCGACGTCGTGGATCGGCGTGCCCGAGGTCCCGATCGCGTTCGTGTCGTTCGTGTACGTGACGGTGACGGAGACGTAGTCGACGTTCGCCGTCTGGGTCGAGGCGTTGTAGTTCTTCGCGATCAGCTTGAGGCCGAAGTTCGCGTTGTTGACGTCTGCTGCCGTCCACGTCGTGCCCCAGAGGTCGTTCGACGCGCCGTACGTCCTGGTGCTGTCCGAGGTGCCCCAGTAGGTGCTCGTGTTGGCGTAGTTCGAGCCGACAGCGGTGCCGGCCTTCAGCAGCTGGATGGTCTGGTCCTTGAAGACGTTCGAGGTTCCCGAGGGGCCCCTGCGGTCGACGTCGACCGAGATCCCCAGCACGATCGCGGTGCTCGGGATCGCGAAGCCCAGGCCGGTCGCCGTCATCGTGGCGCTGTTCGCGTTCGTGGCCACCGAGGCGGTGGCGTAGGTGGCAGTTGTTGCGTGGCGATGTTGGTCGGGTTCGTCCAGCCGGTGCCCGACACGCCGGATTTCTGCGAGCTGATGCCCGGGCCGGTGATGGTGACGTTGCCGCCGACGTCGACCGAGGAGGTCGAGCCGGTGACCGTGCCGCCGTTGACGAGGCAGAGGTTGCCGCGCGTCGCGATCGCCGCGGTCATGTTGACCGTGTCGATCGTCAGGCACTGCGACGCGTCGTCCTGGTAGAAGCGGCTCCAGGCCACCGCGTTGGCGCCGTCGTTGAGCCCGCGCACCGAGGCCGTGCGCGTGAGCGTTCGCGAGATCGTCTTCCCGGCGGACGTGACCGCCCCCACCGACGTGATCGTCCAGACCATCGGGTCGGTGGACGTGTTGATCGTCCCGGAGTACGTGGCGGTGCCGTGCAGCGTGGGGTAGTTGAGCGTGACCGGCGTCGAGAAGAGCGACGGAGACCGCGGGTCGGTGCCTCCCGGGAGGACGGAGCCGTCGGTGTCGAGCTGCCCGTTGAGCTTCGCGAGGGCGGCGTTGATGCCGGCCTCGGCCAGGTCGTAGGCGCTCGCGCGCGAGCCGCTCTGGGTCGCCCCCGTCGAGTTGCTCGTCGCGTAGTAGGTGACGGACGTCGCCAGGACGGTCAGCGTCATCATGATCCCGATCGCCATCACGAGCGCGATCCCGCGCTCGTCGCGCAGGCGCGCGTACATAGGGCTGCTCCTCACGATTCTCCTCTCGCCTCTCTCCACCAGGCTGATCGGCGGTTGGCGAAGGGGACGCCGACCCCCCATGCGAGTGATCGAAGAGGCGCTGGAGCGGTCAGATCCAGTTGTTGCGCTGCGCCTCGACGACCGCTTCGAGGCGGGTGTGGACCCCCAGCTGGCGAAGCAGCGCGCGGATGTGGTTCCGCGCCGTCTCCTCGGCGACGCCGAGACCGGCGGCGATCTCCTGGGTCGTCAGCCCGTCGGCCAGGAGGCAGAGCACCTCGTGCTGACGCGGGGTGAGCGGCGGCGCCGAGCGAGGGCGCGCGTGCCCGTTGGTCTCGCGGATCTGCGCAAAGCCGAGCACACCCACCGTGCCCGACGAATCGCTGATGGGCACGGAGGCGATCTCGACGTCGACGCGCCGCCCGTCCGGCGCGACCACGGTCAGCGGATAGGACGACGCCGCCGTCTCGCCGATCAGCTTGCGGGCGAGCTCGCGGCGCGCACGGTGGAGATGCTCCGGCGCGACCACGCAGGTGATCCTCCGGCCTGCGGCATCGCCGATCAGCCCCACCGCGGCTCGGTTCAGCCACGTGAAGACGCCGCCGCGGTCGACCACGTACGTGGGGACGGGCAGGTGCTCGAAGGCCGCTTCGACGTCGACGCTCGCGTACAGGGGGCGTGGATCGCTCATCAAGAGGGGAGTCAGAGTAAGGGCTGCGGCGTTACCAGCCGGGGCAGGGGGGAGCACGCCGCCCCTGTGGGGGCGCCGCCCCCCGGTGGGAGCCGCCGCAGCCGCCCGGCATCCTGCTGATCGGAGTTGGCGGCAGCCTGACCTACGTGGGTCATTTGCAGAGGCGCCATGATGCGCTATGCGCTCCTCCGAGCCGCAGAAGGCGTTCGCGCCGTTCGACGGGTTCGACCCTTCCGAGGGCATGACCGTGCTGGAGCCGGACGCGCCGGGGGCCGGCAGCTGGGTCGGCTGCCCGACGGTCGTCTACGACCCGTCGCGCGAGAGCGTGCTGATGACCTACCGGCGCAGACGCCCACGCGGAGGGCCTTCGCCCGACCGCGGTCACGAGTGCTTCGTGGCGGAGAGCCGAGACGGCGTCCACTTCACGGACATCTGGTCGGTGACGAAGGACGCGTTCCCCACGACCTCGATGGAGCGATTCTGCCTCCACCGCGACGCGGGCGGGCGCTACTTGCTCTACGTCAGCTACGAGCACCCGGAGGACGGGCGCTGGCGGATCGACGTGCTCGTCGCCGACTCCCCGGACGCGTTCGATCCGGCGTCCTCCCGCACGGTGCTGACGCCCGCCGGCACCGGGACCGACGCGGTCAAGGATCCCTACGTCGTCCGCGTCGGGCCCGCGTACTACATGTACGTCAGCACCTTCCTCACCGCAGCCGGCCCGGCGCCGACCTCGCTGGCGGTCAGCCTCGACGGGCTTGCCTTCCGCTGGCTGGGCGAGACGCTCGGCGTCGGCACCGGCTGGGACCGCTACCAGGCGCGGCTCTCGTGCGTGATCCCGCGCGGGCCGCTCTTCGTGGGGCTGTACGACGGCGCCGGCGGGCCGGAGGAGGACACGGACGAGCGCCTCGGGGCGGCCGTGTCGGCCGATCTCCGCACGTGGCTGCGCCTCTCCGAGGACGGACCGTGGGCAGTCTCGCCGCACGCGACCGGGTCGCTGCGCTACCCCGACGCGATCGAGCTCGACGGCGTCGTGCACCTCTACTACGAGTACGCGCGTGAGGACGGCTCGCACGAGCTGCGACTCAACCGGCTCCGGCCCGGGGGCTGAGCGGGTCGAGCGCGTCGCAAGGGTCAGCCGGCCGCGGACGCGGGCTGGGGCGCCGCCGCCGCGCGCCCGAGGCGGGCGCCGGTCTCCGGGTCGAAGAAGTAGAACCGGGAAGGATCGACGACCAGGCGGAGCGGCGAGCCGGGCCGGGCTGCGCTCGCCGTGTCGACGCGGGCGTTGAAGACTGCGCCCTCCTCGAGCAGCAGCGCCTCCTCGGCGGACTGCCGGACCTCCTCGGTCTCGACGCGCGGTGCGTCGACGCCGAAGATGACGTGCGTGTCGGCGCCGAGCTCCTCGAGCACGGCGACGTCCACGTCGAGGGTCGGGAGCGAGGGGTCCGCGTGCGCCGCGTCCTGGAACGCCTCGGGTCGGACACCGAGCACGACGCGGCCCTGCGCGGGAGCCGGCCCGTCGAGCGGGAACCGGTAGCCGCCGAACTCGACCGCGCCGCCCGTGACCGTCGCCTCGACGAGGTTCATCGCGGGAGAGCCGATGAACGCCGCGACGAAGAGGTTCTCAGGCTCGCGGTAGAGCACCTGCGGCGTGTCCACCTGCTGGATCCGCCCGTTGCGCATGACCGCGACGCGCTGGCCCAGGGTCATGGCCTCGACCTGGTCGTGCGTGACGTAGATCGTGGTGGCGCCGAGCCGCGCATGGAGGCTCGAGAGCTGGGCGCGCATGCTGACGCGGAGCTTCGCGTCCAGGTTCGAGAGCGGCTCGTCCATCAGGAACGCCTTCGGCTCGCGCACGACGGCCCGCCCCATCGCCACGCGCTGCCGCTGGCCGCCGGAGAGCGCTGCGGGGCGCCGGTCGAGCAGCTCCTCGAGCCGCAGCATCCGGGCCACGCGCTCGACCCGCTCAGCGATCTCCGCCTTCGGCGTCTTGCGCACCCTGAGGCCGTAACCGAGGTTCTGCCGGACGCTCATGTGCGGGTACAGGGCGTAGCTCTGGAACACCATGGCGATGTCGCGGTCCTTCGGCGCGAGATCCGTGACGTCGCGGCCGCCGACGACGATGTGGCCCGAGGTGGCCTCCTCCAGTCCGGCGATCATCCGCAGCAGGGTGGACTTGCCGCACCCTGAGGGGCCGACGAGGACGAGAAACTCGCCGTCGTCGATGCGGAGGGAGATGTCGTCGACCGCGAAAACTCCGCCGGCGAAGACCTTCGTCACGTCCTCGAGCACGATCTCAGCCACGGTTCCTCCAGGTCGCGGTCGTCATACGGCCGCCCGCTCGCGGCCGGAGAGCAGGACGGTCGAGAGCTCGAGCCGGTCGTCGAGGACGACCAGGTCCGCTCGTCCGCCCGGCCGCAGCACGCCGACGTCGGTCCGGCCGAGCACCCGTGCGGGCACCGCCGACGCGGCGTTCACCGCCTCGACGAGCGAGGCGCCGAGCGCGTGCAGGTTCCGGACGGACTGGATCATCGTCACGACGCTGCCGGCGAGGACGCCGTCGGCCCGGCGGGCGACGCCGGCCTGCACCTGCACGTCGACGCCGCCGAGCCTGAACGTGCCGTCGCCGACCCCGGCCGCGGCGATCGCGTCGGTGACGAGCGCCAGCCGTCCGCGCGCCGCCGCGAGGACGACGCGGACCGTCTCGTCGGCGAGGTGGACGCCGTCCACGATCGCCTGCACGACCACGTCCTCGCGGGCGAGCGCCGCGCCAGCGATGCCAGGGTCGCGATGACCGAAGGGGCGCATGGCGTTGAAGAGGTGGGTGACCGTGCGCACGCCGCGGTCGAAGGCGGCGTTCGCCTGCTCGGCGGTCGCATCCGAGTGGCCGGCCGAGACCACGATCCCGCGCTCGAGGAGCAGATCGACGAGTGCAGTCGCGCCCGGAAGCTCGGGGGCGAGCGTCACGTAGCCGACCGGGCCGGCGGCGAGCAGCCGCTCGAGCAGCGCCGCGTCCGGGTCGCGCCGCGCCGCCGGCGGATGGGCCCCGAGTCGCGCGGGGGAGAGGAACGGCCCCTCCAGGTGCACGCCCAGGATGCGCGGATCGGTCGGCACCTCGCCGAGAGCGGCGAGGACCTCGTCCTCCGGCGCCGTGATCAGCGTCGGCTGGAAGGCGGTCACCCCGGTCTCGAGCAGCGCGTCGGCAGCCTGCGCGTACGACGCGCCGTCGGCGGAGGCGAAGTCGACCCCCGCGAAGCCGTTGACCTGCAGGTCGACGAAGCCGGGCGCCGCGATTCCGCGGCCCCTGCCGGCTGCGATTCCGACGGCGGCGATGCGGCCGTCCTCGACCTGGACGTCGCCGCGGACGAGCTCGCCCTCGACGATCGCGGCCTCGACGCCGAGCTTCATCCGGGCCTCACAGCGCCCGCCGGACGACGCCGCCCGCCGCGTCGAGCCGGGCCCGTGCCGCGGGCGCGTCGAGCCCCGCGAGCAGCGAGACGATGGCCACCTTGACGTCGCCGCCGGACGCTTCGAGGGCGTCGTCGACGTCCCCGTCGGACGCGCCTGTCGCCAGTGCGACCGCGCGCCGCGCGCGTCCGCGCAGCTTTGCGTTCGACGCCACGACGTCGACCATCAGGTTTCCGAAGGTCTTGCCGAGCCGGATCATCGTCGTCGTCGAGATGGTGTTCAGCACGAGCTTCTGCGCCGTCCCTGCCTTCATCCGGGTCGACCCGGCGACCACCTCGGGCCCGACCTCGGCGACGATCTCGTGCTCGACGAGCCCGCCCAGCTCGGATCCGTGCGCGCAGACGACGGCGACGGTCAGTGCGCCGGCGGCCAGCGCGGCGTCCGCGGCGCCGAGTACATACGGAGTCGACCCGCTCGCCGAGAGCAGCACCACGGCGTCGACGTCGCTCACCTCCGCGTCGCCGAGGTCCGCCGCGCCGGCTGCAGCGTCGTCCTCGGCTGCCTCCTGCGCGACCGCAAGCGCGCTTGCGCCGCCGGCGACGATGGCGACGACCTGCCCGGGCGGGATGCCGAAGGTGGGGCCGCATTCGGCGGCGTCCACGAGGGCGAGTCGGCCGGACGAGCCGGCGCCGACGTAGACGAGGCGCCCGCCCCGCTCGAGCCGCTCGACGATTCCGTCGACCGCGGCGGCGAGCTCGACGGCGGCGCGGCGCACCGCTTCCGCGACCTTCGCGTCCTCGTCGTTGATCAGCTCGACGAGCTCGAGCGTGGAACGGAGGTCGATGTCGGCGTTGTGCGCGACGTGGTGCTCGGTCACCGGCTCCATTGTGCCGAGCAGTGTAATACCGGTCCCCGGCGAAGGCAACGAATTGGTATTGACCACCTTCCCGGCGGTGGTTAGGATGGACCGGCGGTGACGACGCCACAGCGGATGACGAAGCAGAGCCAGACGCGGGACCGCGTGTTCGAGCTCGTCGAGGAACTGGGTGTCGGCAACGCGATCCCCTCCGAGCGGCAGCTGAGCACCAACCTGGGCGTCTCGCGCCTGACGGTGCGCGCCGCGCTCGAGGAGCTCGTCCGCGAGGGCTACCTCGTCCGGCGGCGCGGCAGCGGCACGTTCGTCAGCGAGCCGAAGATCGCGCAGGAGCTGACGCTGACGTCGTTCAGCGACGACATGCGCCGGCGCGGCATGCGCCCGGCCAGCAGGACGCTGTCGCTCGAGACGACGATGGCCGGCGCCTACCTCGGACGCTGCCTCCACGTCTCGCCCTCCGAGAAGATCGTCGTCGCGAAGCGGCTCCGCCTCGCGGACACGGAGACGATGGCGATCGAGACGCTGCACGTGCGCGAGTCGCTCGTGCCCGGGCTGACGCCCTCCGACCTCGAGGAGGGCTCCTTCTACGACCTGCTCGAGAACCGCTACGGGATCACGATCGCGGGCGGGATCCAGACGATCGAGCCGACGGTCACGAACGAGGAGGAATCGGCCGCGCTGGGCGTGCCGCTGCACGCGCCCGCGTTCCTCTTCGAACGGACCTCGCGGTCCGAAGGCGGGGAGATCGTCGAGTTCGTGCGCTCGATCTACCGCGGCGACCGCTACCGGCTCGTGACGGAGCTGACGAGCCGCGAACGGTCGCACGCGGGGCCAGTGTTCGTGCCGCGCGAAGGGTTCGACGCGTGAGCGCCCGACCGCGGTCCGGCCGATGATGGAAGCCGCGCCCGCCACCTCCGAGGCGGCGGCGCCTGGGGCTCTCCTGCTCAGCGAGATCCGCGAGCAGCCGGCGGCGCTCGAGCGGCTCCTGGACCACCGTGACGCGTTCGCCGAGGCCGCGGCCCGCGCTGCGAAACAGCCGTTGGTACGCATGGTCGGGCACGGCTCCTCGGACAACGCCGCGTCCTACGGCGTCTACGCATTCGGGCTGCTCCCCGCCTGGACGGCCCTACGGGACTCGATCTCGCTTTCGGTCTACTACGGCGCCGAGGTCGACCTCCGCGGGTCGACGGTCGTCGCCCTCTCGCAATCGGGCCGGACGCCGGACGTCCTCGACTACGTGCAGCGGGCCGAGAGCCGCGGGGCGTTCACGATCGCGGTCACGAACGACGAGGACTCCGCACTGGCGCAGGCCTCGGCGGCGGTGCTGCCGATCGGCGCAGGCGCCGAGCAGGCGGTCGCCGCGACGAAGACCTACACGGGACAGGTCGCCGCGCTGGCCCTGCTCGCGGGCTACGCGGCCGGCCGTGGCCCGGAGGTCGCCGACGGTATCCGGAGGACCGCCGCCCAGCTGCACGAGCTGATCCCGAGCCTGGAGCGCCCCATCGCGGAGATCGCCGTCTCTCTCGCCTTCGTCGGCCGAATGTTCGTGATCGGGCGGGGGCCCGAGTTCGCGACCGCGCGGGAGATCTCCCTCAAGCTGCTCGAGACCTGCCGCGTCGCCGCGGAGCCGCTGACGGCGACCGATCTGATGCACGGGCCGGTCGCGGCGCTCGACGGGCTCTTCCCCGTCTGGACGATCGCGTCCGACGATGAGGCCCTGCCTGCGGTGCTCGACGCGGCCGCCCGCGCCCGCGCCGCCGGTGCGACGGTGATCGCGAGCGGCGGCGCGGCCGCGCAGATCGAGGGTGCCGCGTTCACCGTGCCGGTGCCGAAGCCGCCGTTGGCGTTGCTCTCGCCGCTTCTCTCGGTGGCGCCCGGGCAACTGCTAGCGTGGGCGCTCGCACAGGCCAAGGGCCTTGACCCGGACCGGCCCGCCGGTCTGAGCAAGGTCACGCTGGCTCTGTAACCGAGTCAGACAATATTCACCTTGGTCAAGACCATTCTTGCCCGCGGCGGGGAATCGCTTGGCTTGAATTCACACCCTTGACACAATCGGTCTTGTGTGCGAGCCTCCACACGTGGCTAGTGGTCTGTACCAATTGCCTGCAGGAGGCCCTCGATGAAGCTCAGGATCCCCGCAGCCGCGACCCTCGTGGTCGCGCTTGCGCTTGTGGCGGCTTCGGCGACCGGCGCACGCACCAACGCGCCCGCCAAGCAGCAGAAGGAAGCAATCACCGTCTGGCTGATGTCGGACGCGCAGAGCAACTGGCCCGAGGCCGTTGCGGCTGCCAACACCGCCTTCAAGGCGAAGCACCCCGGCGTGGACGTCGACGTCCAGTACCAGGGCTGGGGCGACTACAAGACGAAGTTCGAGGCGACGCTCGCCTCGGGTAACGGGCCGGACGTGCTCGAGTTCGGCAACACGGACGTCCCCAAGTACAGCTCCGCCGGCGCGCTCGCTCCGCTCACGAAGTCGGACTTCCCCAACTCGGGGACCTGGCTGAGCGGGCTCGCGAAGGCCGGGTCGTACAACGGCAAGATCTTCGCCGTGCCCTATTACGCCGGCGCCCGTAGCGTCATCTACCGGACCGACCAGTACAAGGCGGCCGGGATCAAGAAGACGCCGGCGACGCTCGCCGAGTTCATGACCGACGGCCAGAAGCTGATGGCCAAGTACGGCGGCAAGAAGAACCCGAACTACTCGGCCGTCTACTTCCCGGGCCGCTACTGGTACGCCGCCATGTCGTTCGTCTACGACTTCGGCGGCCAGATCGCCAAGACGAGCAAGGGCAAGTGGGTCGGCGCGCTCGACTCGCCGCAGGCGCTCGCCGGGCTGAACGCCTGGAAGAACGCGTCGCTCAAGCTCTCCCGGGCGAACAAGACCGGTGACGAGGCGCACCCGCAGCAGGCGCTCGTCTTCGCCAAGGGCGCCGTCGGCTCGTTCATCGGCAACGGCTGGGAGTGGCCGTACGCGCTGGACAAGAAGCTCGGCAACCCGGAGCTCGCCGGCTCGATCGGCGCCTATCCGATGCCGAGCCACACCAAGGGCAAGTACATGCCGACGTTCCTCGGTGGCTCGAACCTCGGCGTGCCGGTGACGAGCAAGAACAAGGGCATGGCGTCCGACTGGATCGCCGCGTACACGAGCACGGCGAACGAGACGCTGATGGCGTCGCAGGGCGGCGTGATCCCGAACACGACGTCGCTCGCCAAGATCAACGCGTCGAAGCCCACCCTGGCGCCCTTCGCCGAGGCCGCGAAGTACAGCTGGTTCGTCCCCTCGACGCCCAACTGGGCGAACGTCGAGAGCGCGAACGTGCTCCAGAACCTGCTGAGCGGCATTCTCCGCAATCCCGGCAAGACCAAGGACCTCGCGTCCAACGCAAGCCAGCAGATCACGGAGATCCTGAACGGCAAGTGATCCTGGAAGCCTGAGGGTTCAGACTGGAGGCGGATGAGACCCGACTCCACCGTCGCCGCCGCGCCGGCCGCCATGCCGGCGCGGCGGCGACGCCGTCTTCGCGCGACCCGCGGGACGGCGCCGTACCTGCTGCTCGCGCCCGCGGCCGGCGTCATCTTCGCGGTGCTGGGCTATCCGCTCTTCAAGCTCCTCACGCTGTCGTTCCAGCAGTACGGGCTGCCCGAGCTCTTGGCGCACAAGGGCAAGTGGATCGGGCTCGAGAACTACTCCACGATCCTCCACGACCGGCAGTTCTGGACCGTCCTCTGGCGGACGGTGCTCTTCACGGTCGTCAACGTCGGACTGACGATGGTGCTGGGGACGCTCGTCGCCATCCTGCTGACGAAGCTCGGCGGCTTCATGCGGCTGCTGCTGACGACTGCGCTCGTGCTCGCCTGGTCGATGCCGCCGGTCGTCTCCATCAACATCTGGAACTGGATGGTCGACTATGAGTTCGGCGTCCTGAACTGGGCGCTGGCGGAGCTCGGCTTCAGCCAGTTCGCCCACCACGACTGGTTCGTGAACCCGGTGCAGGGCTTCGCCGTGATCACGGCGATCGTCGTCTGGGGCGCGATCCCGTTCGTCGCGATCACGGTCTACGCGGGGCTCTCGCAGGTGCCGCAGGAGCTCCTCGAGGCGGCCTCGATCGACGGCGCCGGCGCGCTGCGCGTCTTCCGCGACATCACGATGCCGATCCTCAAGCCGATCTTCGTCATCCTCGCCAGCCTGTCGGTGATCTGGGACTTCCAGGTCTTCACCCAGGTCTGGGTGATCCGCAACTCGCGGCCGGAGGCGGACTACTTCCTGATGAGCGTCTACTCGTTCGTGACGTCGTTCAACATCAGCCAGTACGGGCTCGGCTCGGCGATCGCGGTGACGATGATGCTGATCATGTTCGCCGTCACGTTCTTCTACATCCGGCAGATGGTCCGGATCGGGGAGCTCGAATGAGACGCCACAAGAAGCTCCGCCGGGTGGGCGTGAACCTGCTCGGGATCCTCGTTTTCGTGATCGTGATCTTCCCGGTCTACTGGATGGTCAACACGGCGTTCAAGCCGGGCAACGACATCCTGTCGCTGACGCCCCAGTTCTTCCCCCGCAACCCGACGCTGATCAACTTCAGCGATGCTATCCACCGCCCGTTCTTCTGGAGCGACGTCAAGAACAGCCTGATCATCACGGGCGTCGTCGTCGGGCTGTCGCTCGTGCTCGCCTTCCTGGCGGCGCTCGCCCTGGCGAAGTTCCGCTTCTACGGCCGCAAGGGCTTCATCGTGACCATCTTCGCCGTCCAGATGGTGCCGCTGAACGCCCTGATCATCCCGCTCTACATCGCGCTCAGCCGTGTCCACCAGGTGGACAAGCTGACCGGCGTCATCGTCACGTACCTGACGTTCGTCCTGCCCTTCTGCGTCTGGACGCTGAGGGGCTTCATCCTCGGCGTGCCACGAGAGCTCGAGGAGGCGGCCATGGTGGACGGCAGCACGCGTTTCGGCGCCTTCCTCCGCATCCTGCTCCCGCTCGTCGCGCCGGGCCTCGTGGCGACGTCGATCTTCGCGTTCATCCAGGCCTGGAACGAGTACATCATGGCCTACGTGCTGCTCTCCTCTCCGGAGAAGCAGACGCTGACCATCTGGCTCGCGAACTTCACCACGCAGCGCGGCACCGACTGGGGCTCGCTGATGGCCGGCGCGACGCTGACCGCGCTGCCGGTCGTCCTCTTCTTCGTGCTCGTGCACCGGCGGATCGCGTTCGGCCTCACGGCCGGCGCCGTCCGCGGGTGAGCGCGCAGCCCGGCAGCGTCGAACGCGACGCCCTCGCCGTCATCTGGCCGTCGTTCCCGGGAGCGGTGGCGCCGGACTGGGTGCTGCGCCTGCTCGAGCGCGGGCTGGGCGGGATCGTCATCTTCGCGTACAACACGGGGCCTCGGCTGCCGGAGCTTTCCGTGCGGCTGAAGGAGGTCTCACCCGGCGTCGTGCTCGCGACGGACGAGGAGGGCGGCGACGTGACACGCCTCGAGGCCGACTGCGGGAGCTCCTTTCCCGGCGCGCTCGCGCTCGGAGCCGTCGACGACGTGGAGCTGACCCGGGCGGTGGCAGCGTCGATCGCGGCCGAGCTCGCCGCGGCCGGCGTGACGATGAACCTCGCGCCCGTGGCGGACGTGAATTCGAACCCGCACAACCCGGTGATCGGCGTCCGGTCGTTCGGGTCCGAGCCGCAGCTCGTGGCCCGGCACGTCGCCGCGTTCGTCGAGGGGACGCAGTCGCGGGGCGTCGCCGCGTGCGCGAAGCACTTCCCCGGGCACGGCGACACGCACGAGGACTCGCACCTGGCTCTGCCGGTCGTCGGGTGGCTGCCGGACCTCGCGCCCTTTCGCGCAGCGGTGGACGCGGGCGTCCGCGCGGTGATGACGGCGCACATCGTCGTGCGGCCCGAGCGGTTGCCGGCGACGGTCAGCTCGTCGGTCCTCGGCGTGCTCCGTGACGAGCTCGGCTTCGACGGGCTCGTGATCACCGACGCGCTGGAGATGCGAGGGCTGGCCACGTCCGTGGGCGTCGAGGAGGGCGCGGTGCTCGCGCTCGCCGCGGGCGCCGACGCGCTGTGCGTCGGCCACGACCTGCACGCTGAGGCGGTCGACTCGATCAACGCGGCGATCCTCCAGGCCGTCCGGGAGGGGAGGCTCGAGGAGGAGCGCCTGGCCGAAGCGGCCGCGCGCGTCGCGGGGATCGTCCGCGGGCTCCCTGCTCCGGGCGCCGGCGCCGCACCGGCCGGCGATCCCGGCGCCGAGGCCGCCGGCCGCGCGCTCCGGGGCCGGGCCCGCGTCGCCGGGGAGCCGCTCGTCGTGGATCTCGTCCCGGAGCCGGGCATCGCCGCGGGTTTCGTGCCGTACGGCTTCGGCGACGCCGCCCGCGAGCGCTGGCCGGAGGCGGCGGTCGTCAGCATCGGAGAGAGCGGCGAGCTGCCGGAGGTCGGCGCCGGCCCGGTCGTCCTCGTCCTTCGTGACGCGGGACGCCATGCGTGGCAGCAGGCCCTCGCTGCGGAGCTCATCGCCGCGCGCCCGGACGCCGTGGTCGTCGAGACCGGCCTCCCCGACGGCTCGCCCGCGACGCTCTTCACTCACGGCGCAGGCCGCGTCAACTTGCAGGCGGCGGTCCGGGCGCTGTGATCGCAGTGGTCTCGACGCATCTCGACGACGCCGTCTTCTCCTGCTGGTCGGTGCTCACGCGGCCCGACGAGGTGCGCCCCTTGACCGTGTTCACCGGCGTTCCCGAAGGTGTGCAGAGCCCCTGGGACGGCGACGTGCCCTCGGCGATGCGCGGCGCCGAGCGGCTGGCCGAGGACCGGGCCGCGCTCGCGCTCGCCGGCCGCGAGCCGGTGCACGTCGGCCTCTTCGACGAGGCGTTCTCCATGGGGGAGCAGCCGATCGCCGAGACGCTCGAGCCTTTGCTCGCGGACGCCGAGACGGTGTACGCGCCGCTCGCGTTCCAGAACACCGATCACATGCGGGTGCGCGACGCGGTTCTCTCGATCCGGCCGGACGCCATCCTCTACGTCGACCTGCCGTACGCGATCAGCTCCGAGCCGCCCCGCGAGGTGCCCGGGCGGCGGCGCGAGGACGTCGAGCTCGCGGCCGAGGAGCTCGAGCGCAAGCTCGAGGCCTGCCGCTGCTACGCGGGCGAGCTGCCCCGGCTCTGGATGCACGGCGACTTCCTCGCGGACCCACGGATGGGGCGCGAGACGTGCTGGCTTCCTGGCCATTGACGTTTGTAGGCGAGGGGGCGGATACTCACCCCGGAGGCGCGATGCCGTTCACGCTCATCACCGGGACGTTCCACGTCGTCGGGCGGACGAAGGCGGGCAACCCGTCCGGGTTCGAGCCCGACGGGGACTCGATGCAGTTCAGGCCGGCGACGCCGGCGCTCCTGTCGCATCTGAAGCGCCTCGACCAGCCGGTGCGGCTGACGTCGATCGGCTCGACGCAGCTCCGCTTCGAGGGGATCGACGCGCTCGAGCTGCACTTCTCGGCAGGGAAGGGCGGCGTCATGCACCAGCCGCGGCCACTTGCGGACGACGCCCGCGACTTCCTCACCAAGGAGCTCAAGCTCGACCCGGTGCACTATGCGCCGCCGAGCGACCTCCGGGTCCAGCCGCCGGTCCGGCGCGACGGCGCGAAGGGCTTCATCCTCTCGCGGGCGCTCGACGTGCACGGACGTCCGGTCTCGTTCGTCTTTGCGGGCGGCGCGCCGGCGAAGGACGGGTCAGAGGTCCAGCTCGACGCGAAGCTCCTGCGGCAAAGCGTGAACTACGACTCGCTGCGCGCCGGGAATGCGTACCCGCTCTTCTACGACACGCTCTTCGCCGATCTGCGCGCCGTGCTTGCGGCTGCGGCTGTCTCGGCGCGTGATGCGAAGCGGGGCCTCTGGCAGCAGGACGGTTCGACCCGCGGTGTCGGAGCGGCCGATGCTGCCGCGCTCGAGAAGAGCGGGGTCACGTTCCCCAAGCTCTTCCGCCGGCTGATCGAGTACTTCGGCCAGGGCGGCAGCGGCCTCGCCGGCTTCCTGCCGTGGCTCGAGGCGTCGGAGGAGCCCGTCCTCGACCTGAGGAAGGACAACGTCACCCACTTCGACGACGTCGTCGGCGTGCGGGGCTCGAAGGTGCGCCTCATCCGGAAGCCGGAGGAGCTCGTCTTCATCAGCGCGAAGACGAAGAACAAGCAGGCGGCGCCGTGGATCGCGCCGGCCACGGTGACGGCGCGCCTGGCCGCGCCGCTCTGACCGCTTAGCCGAGGCCGTAGCTCGTCAGCCGCCGGTCCCCTGCCGGCGTCCGGACGATCAGCTGCCGCGCCCAGTAGGCGCGGAAGGCGCGCGGGTCGCGGCGAATGCGGCCCGCGTAGCGACGGATCGCGTCGACGTACGCCCACGACGCGTTGTAGCGGTAGAGCGCCCGCCGCTCGTCGGGCCAGCCGGCGGCGCGGAGGAAGCGCCCGGCCGCGAGGATCGACTGGCGCGGATCGTCGATCTCGCCGCGTCCGTACTGCTTCCAGGTGGACGGCATGAACTGCATCGGTCCCCGGGCGCCGGCGGTGCTCGATTGCCGCACGCGGCCGAAGGCCGACTCGACGTAGTTCACCGCGGCGAGCACCTGCCAGTCGACGCCCGACCGGCGCTCCGCCTCGCGGTAGAACCGGAGCAGCGTCGCGGGCGCGAGCGCCGGCCCGATGCGGAAGCTCTTCAGCGGTCGTGGGCGCGTCAGCCGCGCAAGCGCACGCTGTGCCAGCACGTCGTCGCGCACGTCCCGCGCCAGCTGCCGCGGCAGCCGTGCGAGCACTCGCTCCGCGAGCGCGGAGTGCGAGACGAGACGACGCTCGGCGACTTGCTGCCGGAGCGCCGGCGCTGCGACCGCCCGCGGCAGCGGCGCGCGGCCGTCCCAGCGATCGAGACCGGCATCGAGCGAGGCGGTCGAGGCGACGAGCGTCGCCGCCAGCGCCGCTAGGCTCGGTCCCGCGCCCACGCGCCCATGATCCCGCGGTAGTGCGCAACGAAGTGCTCCTGCTCGTGCGCGGGAAACGTCGAGAGGACGGTGCGTACGAGCAGCTCGTCGAACTCCGGCGACGTGAAGAAGTCGTGCACGAGCTCGTCGAGGTGCGGCAGGTGCGCGGCGCAGAACTCCTGGTATGCGTCCACCTGGAACTCCTCGTCCGCGAGTCGCCGGTACGCCGCGAGCTTGTCCTCGTACGGGACGTCGGCGCGGTCTCCGACCTCGAAGTAGCGCCGGAAGCTCGTGTTGACGCCGGCGCGCCGCTCGGTCGCAAGGCAGAACGCGCTCCACCGGACGAGCGCCGCGATCGCCCACGGGAAGTAGTAGTGGAGAGAGGTGAGCGCGACGTCCGGTGACGCGTTGGCGTAGTCGATCGGATAGGCGACCCCGTCCTTGACGATCGTCTCGCACGAGTTGAACTCCCAGCGGAAGAGCGCGTTGACGAGCCGCGAGATCGAGACGACCTCCTCGCCGAGCTCGGGCGTCAGGAAGTCGTGCCTGATCTGGTAGCGGTCGTGCATCGGCCGCGACGGCTCGAACCACATCGACATCGTCTCGGCGCCGATCGAGAGCGAGCGGACGAAGACGTCGAAGTCCTCCAGCGCCGCCTGCAGGTGCATCATCCGCTCACCCGACTCGTCGTAGGCGGCTCGCAGCTCTTCCGGCGAACCGATGCGCGAGACGCCGACCCATTGGCCGCCGTCGAACGGCTTCATGAAGAGCGGAAAGCCGACCAGGTGGCCGATCGCCTCGACGTCGAACGGCGCGTTGTACCGCTCGGCCGTCGCCTCGAAGCGCTCGTTCGCCGGTGGCACCTTGTGCGGGATCAGCCACGTCTCCGGCACCCGAATTCCGAGCCGCATCAGCGCGCAGTAGGCCGAGTGCTTCTCCATCGCCTGGAAGGTGAACGGGTTGTTGAGCAGATACACGTCATCCATCAGCATCACCTTCTTCAACCAGGCGCGAGGCAGGTCGTACCACCAGGCAAGGCGGTCGATGACGAGCGCGTAGCGTGGCTCGTAGCGGAGGTCGAACGGCTCGTTGACGATCCGCTCCGTGTGTAGCTCGAGGCCGTCGACCGGACCGAGGCGGGAGACGATCGCTTCGAAGGCGGTCGGCCAGTCCTCCTCCGTGCCCAGCAGCAACCCGATCGTCCTCTCTGCCGGCACGTCAGACGAACCTTGGCAGGTGGTGGGCGAGCTGGTGCCGCCAGGAGGGCCAGTCGTGCGGGACGTCGTGGCCCCAGAGGTCGAGCTCGTGCCGGATTCCCTTCTCGGCCAGCAGCGCGGCGAAGCGTCTCGTCGAGTCGAGCGCTCCGGTCGTGTCCTCCCACTGGCCCTGTCCACAGACAAGCACGAGGTTCGCATGGCGTCGGAGCCAGTCGAGGTGGTCGCCGTCGAGGTTCGCCACGTAGTCCATCGGATTGTTGAAGTACACCGCATCGCCCCGCTCCCAGCCTCCGCCGACGGCCGTCACGTCGTAGACGCCGCTCATGCAGAGCGCCAGTGGGAAGACGTCGGCCCGCTTAAGCGCGAAGTTCGCAGCGTGGTATGCGCCGAAGGAGCACCCCGCCGTGAGCAGCTCGTCCGTGTCGCATTCGCTGCGGATCCAGGGCACGACGTGCTCGAGCAGCCAGTGCTCGTACAGCCCGTGCTCGTGCGCCCGCGCCTCGAGCGAGAGGTCCTGGCGGTGCCAGCTGGCGGAGTCGTGGCTCGAGACGCAGTAGAGCTTCACACGGCCGGCCTCCAGCAGACCTGCGACGGCGTCGACGAGACCGCGAGCCTCCCAGTCCCATGGCGCGCCCTCCTGTGACGGGAAGGCGAGAAGCGGCCGGCCCCAGTGCCCGTAGACGTTCACCTGGACGCCGTCGATCCACTCGACCTTCATCCCAGCAGCTCCGTCAGGTGCGGGTCGAAGGCGTCGCGCCAGCATGTCCAATTGTGCGCATCGCGGATGGTGGCGAAGCGGACGTCGTAGCCCTGCTGGGCCAATGCGGCGGCGACCGCGCGGTTGTTGGCCAGATTCTCCTCGGCGGTGCCGGCCGTGATGGCGACGGGGATCGGCGCCGCGCCCCGTCCGGCCAGCACCTCGCCGACGAAGCGGTTGATGCGGCGGAAGCGCTGAAAGCCGGACTCGTGCTTGTCGTACCGCTGGCGGAAGAAGCTTCCGGACTGGAGGAAGAGCCCGTCCAGGAGCCTCGGATGCCGGCGGTGGGCGTGGAGCATCGCGAGGGCGCCGAGACTTGCCCCCATCCCGATGAGGCGGTCGTGCGGCACGGCCTTTCTCAGCGAAGGGACAATCTCCCTGGCGAGGGACGCCGAGTAGACCGCTGACGCGGAATACGTCTCGTTCCGGTCGAGCGGCGGGGGGAGCAGCGCCACGCTCACGGAGGGGAGCCGGCCGAGCGCGCGCATCGCGCCGAGAAACCCCAACAGGTGTGAGAAGCTCGCGTAGTCGGGGCCGTCGTGCGCGAGGAGGAGGACATGGTGCTGGGGTCTCCCAGCACCATCATGGGGCCGGTGCTGGTGCGCACCAGCCCCATCGTGGGGCCGGGGTGTCCAGACCGGCACCTCGAGCGTCGTCCGCAGTCGCCCGATCCGGACGTGCACCTGCCTTTCGACGCCTTGGGTCGGCTCGACGTCGAGCCATTCCGGCGGGGCGTAGCCGTCCAGCTCCACCACGGACTTGTCGCCGAAGGGCCCGGGGGCACGGAGCGCGTTCGTCGGGTCGGTGACGAGCTCCGTGCCGCCGCGTCGCCATGTCAGCTCGAGCAAATACTCGAGCCGGTCGGCGTCGGGGCGCGGAAAGCTGCAGATCCAGCGGTCGCCGCTGCGTCGGAAGGCAGGCCCGAGCCGTGGGCGGGCAACCTCTTGCGCGAGAACGACGCGCCTCAGGCGCCGATCGGGGTCCGGAAGCGAGAACCGGATCTCGGACGGGTGGACGAGCGGGTCCGCATCGACCGTCGTGCTCACAGGCGGCGGAGCATAGCGCCGGAGCGCATTCGTACCATCGTCCCGTGGATTTCACCTCGCAGGATGCTGCCGTCCTCCTCGGGCTCCTGGTCGTGGGCGCGATTCTCGTCGCCCTGGCGCCGGTGCTGCGCGTCCCGTATCCGATCCTGCTCGTGCTCGGCGGGCTCGCGCTCGGGCTGGCACCGGGCGTGCCCGAGCTCTCGCTCCCTCCCGACCTCGTCCTCGTCGGGATCCTGCCGCCGCTCCTCTACTCAGCGGCGTTCTACACGTCGCTGCGCGAGCTGAGGCGAAACGCCCGACCGATCGGGATGCTCGCGGTCGGCCTGGTGCTGATGACGACCGTCGTCGTCGCCGCGGTCGGGCACTGGGTCGCGGGCCTCCCCTGGGGGCCGGCCTTCGTGCTCGGTGCGGTCGTCTCTCCGACCGACCCGCTCGCCGCGACCGAGATCGCGGGCCGACTCGGCGTGCCGCGACGGATCGTGAGCGTGGTCGAGGGAGAGAGCCTGGTCAACGACGGCACTGCGCTCGTCGCATACAGGTACGCCGTGCTCGCGGTCACGACCGGGACGTTCTCGCTCCTGGGCGCGAGCGTCAACTTCGTGTTCAGCGTCGCCGGAGGGCTGGCGGTCGGTCTCGCAGTCGGCAGGATCGTCCGCTTCTTCCGTCGGCGAATCGACAACCCGCCCGTGGAGGTGACGATCGCATTCCTGACCGGCTACTTCGCCTTTCTGCCGGCGGACATGCTCGGCGTCTCCGGCGTGATCGCCGTCGTCACGGCCGGCGTCTACGTCGGCTGGTACACCCCCGAGCTGACGTCGCCGGAGGTGCGCCTCTCCGGAGCGGCGTTCTGGGCGATCCTCACGTTTCTCGTCAACGCGCTCCTCTTCGCACTCGTCGGCCTCCAGCTGCCTTCGATCATCGACGGGCTCGGGAACCGGTCGTGGGGCTCGCTGCTCGCGCACGCCGCCCTCATCTCGCTCGCCGTGATCGTCGCACGCATCGTGTGGGTGTTCACGGCGCGGGCGACGCCGCTCTCCGGCTCGATGCCCGAGCCGTGGCGGCAGACGGCGCTGATCGCGTGGATGGGCATGCGCGGAGCCGTCTCGCTGGCTGCGGCGCTCGCCATCCCGAACGTCACCGACACCGGGGCGCCCTTCCCGGACCGGGAACTGATCATCTTCCTCGCGTTCTCGGTCATCCTCGTCACGCTCGTCTGCCAGGGCCTCTCGCTGCCGCTCGTGATCCGCATGCTCGGTCTCGAGGACGACGGCCTCGACGACAAGGAGGAGGCGAAGGCCCGCATCCTCGCGGCCGAGGCGGCCCTGATGCGGCTGGACGAGCTGGTCGACGAGGGCTGGGTGCGGGAGGACACCGCTGAGCGGATGCGCGGCCAGTACGGCTTCCGGCGGGACCGGTTCCGCGCCCGCTTCGACTCGGACGACGACGGCGCGATCGAGGAGCGGTCGCTCTCCTACCAGCGCCTGCGGCGGGAGCTGCTCGACGCCGAGCGGAACGCCGTCTTCGAGCTCCGGCGCCAGGGCCGGATCAACGACGAGGTGCTGCGTCGGGTCGGCCGCGACCTGGACCTTGAGGACCAGCGGCTCGACATCTGACCGACCCGGTTCCGCTAGCGCTTCCTCTTGCGCATCGCCTTCGTGCGGATCTTGTACTCACGCACCCGCTCCCTCCTGAGCAGGACGTTCTGCTTCGCCTCGAGTGCGTCGAGCTCCCGCTGCAGCTTCAGATAGCTGTCCCATCGCTCCTGCTCGAGCTCGCCCGACGCGAGCGCGGCACGCACGGCGCAGCCCGGCTCCGACCGGTGGGCGCAGTCACGGAACCGGCACTGAGCCGCGAAGCCCTCGACGTCTTCGAAGGCGTGCTGAATGCCCTCGTCGGCGTTCCAGAGCTGCAGCTCGCGCAGCCCCGGTGTGTCCAGCACGATGCCGCCGGTGGGCAGGACGATCAGCTGCCGCCGCGTCGTCGTGTGGCGGCCGCGCTGATCCGACTCGCGGACCTCCTGCGTCTCGAGCAGCTCCTCGCCGGCTAGCCGGTTGACGATGGTCGACTTGCCGACACCGGACGAGCCGAGCAGCACGACGGTCTCGCTGCCGGTCACGTATATGCGCAGGGCGTCGAGCCCGTCGCCGGTCACGTTGCACACCGGGTGGACCGGGACGCCCATCGCCACGGCCTCGACCTCGGCGAGCAGGGGTGGCAGCTCGTCACCCGCAAGGTCGGTCTTCGTGAGGACGATGACCGGGCGGGCACCGCTCTCCCACACCGTGGTCAGATAGCGCTCGAGCCGGCGCGGGTTGACGTCGACCGGCAGTGCCTGGACGAGGAAGACGGTCTGGACGTTGGCCGCGAGCACCTGCTCCTTGGCGGCGAGCCACGGCGTCTTGCGCGAGATGATGCTCGTGCGCGACAATACCGCCTCGATCCTGCCGCGGTCCTCGTCTTGGAGGTCCACGGCCACCCAGTCGCCGACGGCGGGGAGGTCACGCGCCTCCACCGCGTCGTGGCGGAAGCGGCCGGCGAGCTCGGCGTTCACCTCGCCCTCCTCCGTGAGGGCGACCGAGATGCCGCGGTGCTGGGTCGAGACCCGCCCCGCGACGAGGCCGGCCTGTGCGTGCGGCCCGAACTCGGCCGCGAGATCGTCTGTCCAGCCGAGGGTCCCCAGGCTGGTGGTCAGCGGTGCGCCCGCTGTGCTTTCTGCAGTGCTGTGCACTGTGCTCCTTCCGGATGAGGATTCGTCGCGCGGCGTGGCCGCGTCTCGGTCGGAGCCCGGTTGGCCTACGGGAGCAGGCGCGGCCGGGCGGCGAGATCGAGGGCAACTGGGTTCTTCTGCATCTCGCATCACCTCCCGGCGGTCGCTGACCCACCCATTGAACCGCCTGCGTTCGCATTGCGCAAGCGCGTGGCGCGAGCTACCTTCCCGCGATCACGCGGCATTTCCCCCCGAAAGGCGGTTCCGACTCGATGCACACCTTCCGCAAGGCGATCCTTGCTTCCACGCTGACCGCGCTCGCGGTCGCAGCCGCCGGCTGCGGCGGCGGCGGCGGGGGGGGCGGGGGGAACACCGCCGCCGGCACCGACAACCGGCCGTCGGGGGGCGCAGGTGTCAACGGCATCTCGCTCGGCAACTGCCTGATCGACGAGAACTGGCTCGTCCAGCCCTCGCAGAGCGAGCTCGACGGGCAGACACCGGACGGCTCGAACGTGCACATCGTGGTCTACAAGGACAAGGCCGAGGCGACGAAGGAGGCGACCGGCGTCAAGGGCGCGTTCCCGGTCGAGATGGTGGTGATCACGTTCGTCGGCAACAAGTCCCCTTACCAGCCCGGCAAGACGCTGCCGAAGGCGAATCAGGGCGCGGTCAAGACGATCCAGACCTGCGTCACGCAGCTCTCGACGGGCTAGCGAGCCGCCCCGCCGACTCGGTCAGCGCCCGGAGCCTCCGGGCGTGCTCCTGTGTGAGCGCGCCCGGCTCGAGCCGCCAGGCCCAGTTGCCCTCGACGGTGCCCGGGCGGTTCATCCGCGCCTCCGCGCCGAGGCCGAGAACGTCCTGAGCGGGGACGAGCGCGAGACGCGCGGGCGATCCGAGCGCCAGCTCGATCAGACCCCAGTGCGGCTCGGCCGGCGGGAGACCGCTCGAGCGGCGGAACGCGGCGTTCTCGTTCCACCAGCCGACGGTCGTGTTGGTGTCGTGCGTCCCGGTGTAGACGACGGAGTCCTCCTCGTGGTTCTCGAGCCGGTGCGGGTTCCGCGGGTCGCCGCCGAACGCCCAGTGGAGCACGACCATGCCCGGATAGCGGAGCTCCTTCCGGAGCGCGGTCACCGGCGGTGTGATCACGCCCAGGTCCTCGGCGATCACGGGCAGCGGCCCGAGCTCTCCCTCCACGGCCCGGAACAGCTCGCGGCCGGGCCCGCGCCGCCAGCGGCCGGTTCGTGCGGTCTTCATCCCCTCCGGCACCGCCCAGTACGAGACGAAGCCCCGGAAGTGGTCGATGCGGGTCAGATCGACGAGCTCGAACGTCCGCCGGAAGCGCTCGATCCACCAGCGGTAGCCGTCGCGGCGCATGGCGGGCCAGTCGTAGAGCGGGTTGCCCCAGAGCTGGCCCTCCGGTCCGAGCGCGTCGGGCGGCGCACCGGCAACCTCGCCGCGCTGGAAGAGGCCCGGGTGCGCGACCTCGTCCGCTCCGCCGCCGGCGACGTAGATCGGCATGTCGCCGATGATCCGGACGCCGCGCTCGGCCGCATACCGCCGCAGGGCGCCCCATTCGCGGTCGAAGCGCACCTGGTCGTGGAGTGCCCCGTCGCCCGCGAAGGCGACCCAGTCGTCGATCCAGTAGGCGTGCCGCGCCCGAAAGGCCTCCGAGTCGGAGGCCGACACCGGAGCGCGCGGCCGCTCGAGCAGCGCGGGTGAGCCGGCGAACGCCGAGCCGGACGCGTACGGCGAGCCCGTGTCGTCGGGGGGCCCCAGCGGCAGCACCTGCCACCACGACTGGCCGGCGGCGGCGAGCCAGTCGACGAACGTGCGCGCGTCCCGCCCGAGGTTCCCCGACGGGAGCGACGTCGGATGCAGGAGTATGCCGCTCGAACGTGCCAGCCGCACCCTGCCTGTTTACCGTTTTGCCCCGCCGGTAGCCACTCTCAGCCATGCTTCCCAGGAAACGGCCTCCCAGGATCCAGATCGAGGACGTCTGGCCGCAGCTCGACTGCGGCCGCTACCCCGTCAAGCGCAGCGTCGGCGAGCAGGTGGACGTCTATGCCACCGTCTTCCGCGATGGGCACGAGCAGCTGCGCGCGGCCGTTCGCTACCGCCGGGCGGGCGGGCGCTGGCGCGAAGCGCCGATGCACCACGTGGAGGCCGACCGCTGGACGGCGACGTTCGCGCCCGACGAGCTGGGGGAGTGGCAGTTCCAGATCCGCGCCTGGGTCGACCGCTACGCGTCGTGGCGCGAGGAGCTCCGGCGGAAGTCCGAGGCCGGGCAGGAGGACGTCTCGTCGGAGCTGGCCGAGGGCGCGGTGCTCTTCGGCCGCGACTCGATCACGCTGGCGGAAGGGCTCGCCTCGACCGAGGAGGACCGGTCTGAGCTGACGGACTCCGCGGCGCTCCGCGTGACGGTCGACCCGCCGCTCGCCCGCTTCGGAGCCTGGTACGAGCTCTTCCCCCGCTCGTGGGGCGGCTTCCGCGGCGTCGCGAAGGTCCTGCCGGAGCTCGCCGGGCTCGGCTTCGACGTCGTCTACCTGCCGCCCGTGCACCCGATCGGGACCACGAACCGCAAGGGGCGAAACAACGCGCTCAACGCACGCGGGGGCGACCCCGGCAGCCCGTGGGCGATCGGCTCCGAGCGCGGCGGCTACGACGCGATCAACCCCGAGCTCGGCACCTGGAAGGACTTCGACGCGATGGTCGCGGCGGCGACGTCGGCCGGCGTCGAGCTCGCGCTCGACTTCGCCATCCAGTGCTCTCCCGACCACCCCTGGCTGAAGGAGCACCCGGAGTGGTTCCACCGCCGGGCGGACGGAACGCTCAAGTACGCGGAGAACCCGCCCAAGCGCTACCAGGACATCTACAACGTCAACTTCGACTCGGAGAACTGGCAGGAGCTCTGGCAGGCGCTCTTGGACGTGGTGCTCTTCTGGATCGGCAAGGGCATCCGCGTCTTCCGCGTCGACAACCCGCACACGAAGCCCGTCCCCTTCTGGGAGTGGCTCCTCGGCGAGGTGCACCGCGACCGGCCCGACGTCATCTTCCTCGCGGAGGCGTTCACGCGACCCGCGATGATGCAGACCCTCGGCAAGGTCGGCTTCGACCAGAGCTACACGTACTTCACGTGGAAGAACACCAGGTGGGAGCTGCAGGAGTTCATGGCGCAGGTGATCTCCTGGAAGGAGTTCTACCGGCCGAACTTCTTTGCCAACACGCCGGACATCCTGCACGAGTACCTGCAGGTCGGCGGGCGCCCCGCGTTCGAGGCGCGCCTCGTGCTGGCGGGGACGCTGTCGCCCGCGTACGGCATCTACTCCGGCTACGAGCGCGTCGAGAACGTGCCGGTCCGCGAGGGCTCGGAGGAGTACCTCGACTCGGAGAAGTACGAGGCCAAGGCGCGCAAGCTCGACGGGCCGCTGGTGCCGCTCGTCCAGCGCCTGAACGAGGTGCGCCGCGCCCGGCCGCAGCTGCAGGTCCTGGACAACCTCACCTGGCTCGAGACGGAGTCCGAGTACCTGCTCGCCTACGCGAAGGGCGTCGGGCTAGACGCGCTCGTCTGCGTCGTCAACCTCGACCCGTTCGAGCTGCACGAGGGCGTCTGCATCCTGCCGGTACAGACCGGGTTCCCACCGGCGTTCCACGTGCGCGACCAGCTGAGCGGCCAGCTGTACGACTGGCGGATCGGCCGCAACTACATCCGGCTCGGACCCGGCCAGAGCCACGTGATGGCCGTTGAGCGCGCCGTCCGATGAGCGAGACGACCCACTGGTTCGAGAGCGACCCCAACTGGTTCAAGCGCGCAGTCTTCTACGAGATCCACACGCGCGGCTTCTTCGACTCGACCGACGACG
Source organism: uncultured Actinomycetes bacterium (assembly GCA_963704025.1). Classification (GTDB taxonomy): domain Bacteria; phylum Actinomycetota; class Thermoleophilia; order Gaiellales; family Gaiellaceae; genus CAVPGP01. The sequence continues at coordinate 191,155 of CAVPGP010000003.1, forward strand.
GCTCGGGCGACCTGCGAGGGATCGCGGAGAAGATGGACTACCTGCAGTGGCTCGGGATCGACTGCATCTGGCTGCTGCCGATGTACCGCTCGCCGCTGCGCGACGGCGGCTACGACATCGCGGACTTCTACGCGATCCACGAGGACTACGGCTCCGTCGAGGACTTCCGCCGCCTCGTCGACGAGGCGCACCAGCGCGGCATCCGCGTGATCGCCGACCTCGTGCTCAACCACACCTCGTCGGACCACCCGTGGTTCCAGAGCTCGCGGACCGATCCGACCGGCCCGTACGCCGACTGGTACGTCTGGTCGGACACGGACGACCGCTGGCCGGAGGCCCGGATCATCTTCCTGGACACGGAGCCGTCGAACTGGACCTGGGACCCGATCCGCGGCCGGTACTACTGGCACCGCTTCTTCGCGCACCAGCCCGATCTCAACTTCCGCAACCCCGAGGTGCAGGAAGCGATGCTGGACGTCCTCCGCTTCTGGCTCGACGCAGGCATCGACGGCTTCCGCCTCGACGCGGTGCCGTACCTCTTCGAGGAGGACGGGACGAACGGCGAGAACCTGCCCGAGACGCACCAGTACCTGCAGCGCGTCCGGGCAGAGATCGATGCGCGCTACCCGGACCGGGTGCTGCTGGCCGAGGCGAACCAATGGCCGGCGGACGTCGTCCAGTACTTCGGCGACGGCGACGAGTGCCACATGGCGTTCCACTTCCCGGTCATGCCGCGCATGTTCATGGGCCTGCGGCGCGAGGACGCGACGCCGATCTACGAGATCCTCCGCAACACCCCGGCGATCCCGGTCAACTGCCAGTGGGGTCTCTTCCTCCGCAACCACGACGAGTTGACGCTCGAGATGGTCACCGACGAGGAACGGGACTACATGTACTCGGAGTACGCCAAGGACCCGCGGATGAAGCTGAACCTCGGGATCCGGCGCCGCCTCGCGCCGCTCCTCGACAACGGGCGGGACGAGATCGAGCTGATGCACGCGATCCTCTTCTCGCTTCCGGGTTCGCCGGTCCTCTACTACGGAGACGAGATCGGGATGGGCGACAACATCTTCCTTGGCGACCGGGACGGCGTCCGCACGCCGATGCAGTGGACGGGCGACCGCAACGGCGGCTTCTCGCGCGCGGACTTCGCGCAGCTCTACCTGCCGCCGCTCATGGACCCGGTCTACGGCTACCAGGCGGTCAACGTCGAGGCGCAGCTGCGGACGCCGACCTCGCGCCTGCGCTGGATCCATCGGCTGATCGCGCTGCGGAAGGAGCACCCGGTCTTCGGCCTCGGCACCTACGAGGAGCTCGTCACCGACAACCCGCGCGTCTTCGCGCACCTTCGGCGCTGGGAGGACGACGTCGTGCTGTGCGTCCACAACCTCGCGCGCTCGGCGCAGGCCGCGGCCCTCGACCTCGCCGCCTACCAAGGGCTCGTGCCGGAGGAGATGTTCGGCCGGTCGAAGTTCCCGCGGATCGGCGAGCTCCCCTACCCGCTGACGCTCGCCCCGCGCGGGTTCTTCTGGTTCCAGCTGCGCGAGGAGGCGGAGGAGGCGTGACCGTCGACGTCGAGAGCCTCGTCGGCGCCATCCTCGAGGAGGCCCTGCGCTCCGCCATCGTCGACCAGCGCTGGTTCGGCGCCAAGTCGAGGGAGATCGCGCACGTGCGCCTCTGGGACGCTCCCGCCGCGCGGACGATCGAGCCCTACCTGGCGCTCGGCCTCGTCGAGGTCCGGTTCCCGGAGGGAACCCATGAGACGTACCACCTCCCCGTCGGGCTGCGTCCGGCAGCAGAGGCCTGGGGCGAAGGCGTGATCGCCGAGGTCGGCGGGTACACCGCGTACGACGCTCTCACCGACCCGCAGCTCACCCGGGAGCTCGTCCACCGCATCCGCGCGCGCCAGCCGTTGACCTTCGAGAACGGCGCGGTCGAGTTCCACCTCCTCGAGAGCGCACCAGCCTCGATCGAGCTCAGCGCGTTCCGGCCCATGGGCGCCGAGCAGTCGAACACGTCGGTCGTCTTCGACGAGTCGCTCGTGCTGAAGGTCTACCGCCGGCTCGAGGCCGGCGTGAACCCGGAGCTCGAGCTGCTGCGCTTCCTGACGACCCGCGGCTTCGACGGCATCCCTGCGCTCCACGGCTGGGCCGCATACCACGGGCGCCAGCTCGAGGCGACGCTGGCGATCCTGCAGGAGTTCGTCGCGAGCGAGGGCGACGGCTGGGATATCGCGCTCGGGCTCCTCGTGCAGGACCCGGACGCCTTCGTCGACCGCGTCCGCCCCCTCGGCGAGCTCACCGGGCGCATGCACACGGTGCTGTCCCAGGATCCGGGCGACCCGGCCTTCGCGCCCGAGCAGCCGAGCGCGGAGGCGCTCGCGCTGCTGTCCGCGTCGGTGGACGACGAGATCGAGCAGGTGTTCCTCGAGCTCCCGGAGGAGAGCCCCGAGCTCGATCCGATCCGCGGGCGCGGGGAGGAGGTGCGCGACCGGCTGCGGCTGCTCTCACACGCGGGCTCCGTCGGGCTCGTGATCCGCCACCACGGCGACTACCACCTCGGCCAGGTGCTCTGGACCGGCGAGCGCTGGGTCGTGCTCGACTTCGAGGGCGAGCCGGCGCGCCAGCTGCCGGAACGGCGGCGGAAGCGCTCGCCGCTCCGCGACGTCGCAGGGATGCTGCGCTCGTTCGCCTACGCGGCGTCCGCGGTCCAGATCACCAAGGGCGTCGAGCCTCCGGCCGACTGGGAGGCCCGCTGCCGCGAGCAGTTCATGGCCGGGTACCTCGCCGAGGTGGAGCCGAGGCTCGTTCCCTCGGGTGCGGCCCTCGACCGCGTCCTGCAGATCTTCGAGCTCGAGAAGGCCGTCTACGAGCTGCGCTACGAGCTGGACAACCGTCCCGACTGGGTCCGCATCCCCGTCGCGGGCATCCAGCGGATGCTGGAGGAGGAGCTGGGATGAACAAGATCGGCGAGCTGGATCTCTATCTCGCAGGCGAGGGCCGTCACGAGCGGATCTACGAGAAGCTCGGCGCGCACCTCGACGAGACAGGCGCCCGCTTCGCCGTGTGGGCGCCGAACGCGCAGTCGGCCTCGGTCGTCGGCGAATGGAACGACTGGGACGGGCGCGTCAACCCGCTGCAGCCGCGCGGGGACTCCGGGATCTGGGAGGCGCACGTGGAGGGCGTCACCGACGGGATGCTCTATCGCTTCGAGCTCAAGACCCGTGAGGGGCACCTGCTCCTCAAGTCCGACCCGTACGCGTCCTGGGCCGAGGTGCCTCCCGCAAACGCCTCGCGGGTCTTCCGCTCGACCCACGAGTGGTCGGACGACGCGTGGCTCGAGCGCCGTCGGGAGCAGGAGGCGCTCCGCCTGCCGATGTCCGTCTACGAGGTGCATCTCGGCTCGTGGCGCTGGAATCCCCTCGAGGGGAACCGGCCGCTGACCTACCGCGAGCTCGGGATCGAGCTCGCCGACTACGTCGCCGATCTCGGCTTCACGCACGTCGAGCTCCTGCCGGTGATGGAGCATCCGTTCTCCGGCTCCTGGGGGTACCAGGTGACGGGCTACTACGCGCCCACGTCGCGCTTCGGCACCCCGGACGACTTCCGCTGGCTCGTCGACCATCTGCACGCGCGCGGGATCGGCGTCATCCTCGACTGGGTGCCGGCGCACTTCCCGCGCGACGAGTGGGCGCTCGCCCGCTTCGACGGCACCGCGCTCTACGAGCACTCCGACCCGCGCCGCGGCGCCCATCCCGACTGGGGCACGCTCGTCTTCAACCTCGGCCGGCACGAGGTGCGCAACTTCCTGCTCGCGAACGCACTCTTCTGGCTGAAGGAGTTCCACGTGGACGGGATCCGCGTCGACGCCGTCGCCTCGATGCTCTACCTCGACTACTCCCGCAAGGAGGGAGAGTGGGTGCCGAACGAGTTCGGCGGGCGCGAGGACCTCGATGCGGTCGCGTTCCTGAAGGAGTACAACGAGCTCGCGCACGGCCGTGAGCCGGGGGTGATCTCCGCCGCCGAGGAGTCGACGGCGTGGCCCGGTGTCTCTCGGCCGACCTACGTCGGCGGGCTGGGCTTCGGCTTCAAGTGGAACATGGGCTGGATGCACGACACGCTCTCGTACTTCCAGAAGGAGGCGGTGCACCGGCAGTACCACCACCACGAGCTGACCTTCTCGCTCGTCTACGCCTGGAACGAGAATTTCATCCTGCCGCTCTCGCACGACGAGGTCGTGCACGGCAAGGGCTCGCTGCTGGAAAAGATGCCCGGCGACCGCTGGCAGAAGTTTGCGAACCTGCGCGCCCTCTATGCGTACCAGTGGGCGCACCCGGGGAAGCAGCTGCTCTTCATGGGCGGCGAGATCGCGCAGGACCGGGAGTGGAGCGAGGGCCGCTCGCTCGACTGGCATCTGCTCGAGCTGCCGGAGCATGCCGGCGTCCAGTCGCTCGTGCGCGAGCTCAACCGTGTCTACCGTGACGAGCCGGCGCTCTGGGAGGTCGACTTCTCCCACGAGGGCTTCCAGTGGCTCGAGCCGAACGACGCTTCGAACAACGTGCTCGCGTTCGCCCGTCGCTCGAAGGAGCGCGACCGGGTCGTCGTCTGCGTCGCGAACCTCTCGCCGGTGCCGCACCAGCGCTACCGCGTCGGGATGCCGACCGCCGGCATCTGGCGTGAGGTGCTGAATACCGACTCCGAGCGCTTCGGAGGGTCGAACGTCCGCAACGCGAGTCCCATCGAGGCCGAGGCGGAGCCCTGGCACGACCAGCCGTACTCCGCCGAGGTGACGCTGCCGCCGCTCGGCGTCGTCTGGCTCGCGCCCGGGCCCTGAGCAGGCAACCGTCGGCGCGGAGGCCGGGGTCCCGGCGGCCCACTCCGTCCGCCCACTTGGTCAGACCAAGTCGCACGAAAGTGGAACAATCGCTCCACATTCGTGGAACCATGCGCCCTGGCGGCGCACACTCTGGTCAGACCAAGTTGCAAGGCGGTGCAACGATCTATCCACAGCGGAGGTGCCGCGACGGCACGGCACCGGCCGCCTGCGTCGGCCGCTTAGTCGGGCTGGCGGTGGAAGAAGTCGGCGAACGCGCCCGCGGATCCCGCGACGACGATGACCGCCCAGAGCTCCAGCGCGACGTCCACGATCCGGCCCGGCGTCGTGACCGGATTCTTCAGCTGCGACGAGACCGTCAGGATCTGCACCGTGCTGAAGAAGAGGGCGTCACCGGGGCCGGAGATCTCCGAGCCGTCCTTGCCGCTCTCGAACATCCACATCAAGACCGTCCCGGCGGCGTCGACGATCAGCGTCGCGATCAGCACGAGCACGAGGCGCGAGCCGAGCCGGCGGTGGTGCACGCTCCCCTTCCTGATGCGTCTCCACTCGGCGGCGATCACGACTTGAGTGTCGCGGCACGGCCGGACGCGGTAGCCTCGAGGCATGCGTTGGCGGGACCGTCGTCGGGACGGAGACGGCCTCCGGGCCTGGCTCCGGAGGATCTTCCGCCGCTGAGCGAGGTGCACCTGATCCGGCACGCGCACACCGAGCCGCAGCGCGACGTTCCGTCCGCGGAGTGGGGCCTGAGCGTGGCCGGACGTGAGTCGGCGCGCTCGCTGGCGCTCCGCGACGACTGGCTCGACCTGACGCTCGTGGCGTCGAGCCCCGAGCCGAAGTCCCGGGCGACCGCGTCGCCGATCGCGGAGGCGGCGGCGCTCGACCTCCGGCTCGAGCGGGATCTCCGCGAGGCCGGCCGCCTCTGGGTCGACGGCGACTACGCAGCCGCGGCGCGGGCGTATCTCACCGGGGAGGAGCTTCCGGGCTGGGAGCCGGCCGAGGAGGTGCGGGAGCGGATGGAGCGCGCCGTGCGGTTGCTGGCCGTCGAGGCCGATGGCCCGCTTGCCGTCGTCTCGCACGGCCTCTCGCTCTCGCTGCTGCTCGGGCTCTCGCCGGACGAATGGGAGGCGTTGCCGTTCGGCGACGTCGTCGCGGTGATCGAGCCGTGAGCGGCGGCGGTGGGCTGACCATCCGCCACGCCGAGCCCTCCGACTACGGCCGGGTGATCGGCGTCGTCAACACCTGGTGGGACGGCCGACCGATGGCGCCGATGCTGCCGAAGCTCTTCTTCGTCCACTTCGAGAGCACGAGCTTCGTCGCCGAGGACGAGCGCGGCGAGCTCGCCGGGTTCCTGGTCGGCTTCCTCAGCCAGACCAACCCCGAGGAGGCGTACGTCCACTTCGTCGGCGTCGACCCGCGCTATCGCGGCTCAGGGCTGGGGCGCGAGCTCTACGAGCGGTTCTTCGCGGCTGCCCGTGGCTCCGGCTGCACGATCGTCCGCTGCGTCACCTCGCCCGCGAACGAGAGCTCGGTCGCCTTCCACCGCTCGATCGGCTTCGAGGTGGAGCGGGTCGACGAGGACTACGACGGCTCCGGCGAGCCCCGCGTCCTGCTGGTCAGGAGACTCTAGGGCGAGCGAAGAGGGCGGCCCGAAGGCCGCCCTCTCGCCCGCGGCGCTGTCCTCTGTCCCCTAGAGGACGGCGGGCTTGTGCTTGCGGTTCGCGGCGAAGGCCGCGCAGGCGACCAGGAGCAGGCAGGTGCCGAACGCACCCGCGGCGCCGATTCCGGCGTCGTTCCAGTCGAAGCTGCCGCCGGTGACGACGATCGCCGGCCGGTCGTCGATGCCGCGGATTCCGGCGCGGTCGTCCGGCCGCGTGGCCGCAGGGCCGGCCGACAGTGTGGCCGCCGGAACGTCCGCGATCAGCGGCTGGTAGTGCTCGTCCGGCTGGATCAGCTGGCCGCCGACCACGTAGCCGGTGGTCGCGGGGCCGGCCGACGGCGTGGCCGCCGGAACGTCCGTCACGCCCGGCTGGTAGTCGAGCTCGCCGAGCGCCTTGTGCAGCCTGGCCTGGAAGGGATCGGTCGTCGCCCGAAGGTGGGCCGCGGAGCTGTAGCTCCGGGCGGTGCCGGCGCCGTAGGCGGCCGCGATCGCATTCCAGCGGTCGCCGAGCGCCTTCCGCGCCTGCTGCGAAGGCAGGCTCGAGCCCGGCAGGACGCTCACGCGCGATCCGACCGCGCGATTGTCCGGGCGGGTGGCGGCATGCTGGACCGCCGCGGCGCGCGGTCCGACGGCGCGGTCGTCCGGGCGGAGGCCGGCGTGCGCCAGCTGCGTAAAGGCGGCCGTCACGAAGAGCGCCAGCGCGCCCTGCACCTTGATCTTGCTCCAGAGCTTCACTCTGGCTCCTTTCGCTCGTCCGACCGCCCACTGCGATCGGGTCACGTCATGAGGGTGCTGTCAGTCGCTTCAGTGGGACCTAAGGCGCGGTAAACGGGCCGGACCAGAGGAAGGGCGGCCCCGGGCGGGCCGCCCTTCCTCCCGCAGCACGTCCCTAGAGGACGGCCGGCTTGTGCTTCCGGTGGCTCGCGGCGAAGAGGCCGCAGCCGACCAGGAGCAGGCAGGTGCCGAGGGCGCCGAGGGCGCCGATCCCGGCGTCGTTCCAGTCGAAGCTGGCTGAAGTGGTGACGATCGAAGGCTGGCCGCCGATCCCGCGGACGCCCTCGCGGTCGTCCGGGCGGGCCGGGGAATCGGTAACCGCGGTCGGGTAGTCGCTGACTCCCGGGACGAAGTCGATCCCGGTCGAATAGGCCGGCGCGCCGGGGACGTACCCGGGCGAGCTCGGGTCGCCGTTCGGGAAGATGACGCCCGGATCGAACGTCGTCGCCGACGTGGCGGCCTCGTGGTTGTAGTGCGCGGCCATCGCCTTGCCGCGGGCGCCCATCGCGTCGAGGGCGCGCTGCGAGTAGAAGCTCGCTGCGCTCTGCTCGTTCCGGGGCAGCTGCGCGGAGGCGCCGGCGTGCGCCAGCTGCGTGAAGGCGGCGACGACGAATAGCGCCAGAGCGGCCTGCACCTTGATGATCCTCCAGAGGTTCACTCTGGCTCCTTTCTCTCGTCCGACCGCAGGGTGCGATCGGTGACTGCTGCTGACGGTGCGGCGCGCCCCTTCAGGCGCGGTCAACGGCCGGTAAACGCCGACGGGCGGCCGAGGGGCCGCCCGTCCTCCACGGGTCTGGTGCTGCGTCTCCGGCTCTAGTACTGAGCCAGGTTGTTCCAGCCCTCGAAGACCTGAGCGGGCCTGGTCTGCTTCGCCAGGTAGTGGTCGGCCATCGCCGTCCAGCGGTCGCCCATCGCCTTCAGCGCCTGGTTCGAGTAGAAGCTCGCCGCGGGCCTGTCGATGATGCGCGGCGTGCTGGGCTTGGTGGGGTGTGCCTTGTAGTAGGCGGCCATCGCCGTCCAGCGGTCGCCCATCGCCTTCAGCGCCTGGTTCGAGTAGAAGCTCGCCGCAGGCCGATCGAGCCTGACGTGCTCGTTGGGTACGCCGGCATGGGCGAGCTGGGTGAAGGCAGCGACGACGAAGAGCGCCAGCGCGGCCTGCACCTTGAGGGTCGTCCAGAGGTTCAACTCCGGCTCCTTTCGCTCAGCCGACCGCAGGGTGCGATCGGACACCCCTGAAGCGTGGGCGGGCGCGGTCAAGCCGGACCTAACGAGTGGTTAATCGTCCGGACCACGAAAGAGGGCGGCCGTTTCGGGCCGCCCTCCTCCTGTCCGTGGGCGCGGATCAGGAGCGGTAGGCGTAGGGGTGGTTGAACGCGTCGAGGGCCTTGTCGCCCTCAACGGAGAGGCGGAACCACTCGCCGTCCTTGCTGTCGCGGACCTCGACGATGACGTTCTTGGCGCCGGGCCGCCAGAGGAGGGTCACCTCGACGCCGTGGGCTGCACGGTAGGCCAGTTCCTGCTCCAGGTCGATCGTGGTGGTGGCCGTGATGCTCATCTCGTCTCCTTCGGTCGTGCTGCGTGTGACTAGGAGACCGCGGGGCGCTTAACGAGGGGTAGAGACCGGGTTAATGTTGAGCGGAGGCCACGATGGAGCTGCGCATCCTGGGTCCGTTCGAGGTCGTCGAAGGAGGTCACCCTGTGGATCTCGGCGGCGGGCGGCAGCGTGCGCTTCTGGCCTTCCTCGCCCTGCATGCGGGCGAGGTGCTCTCGAAGGATCGGATCGTGGACGAGCTCTGGTCGGGGAAGCCGCCGGAGACGGCGCAGAAGATCGTCCAGGTCTACGTGTCCGGGCTCCGGAAGGCGCTCGGCGAGCAGGCGATCGCGACGCTCGCCGGGGGCTATGCCCTGCGCCTTCCGCCCGGGTCGCTCGACCTCGAACGCTTCGAGGGAATGCTGGAGGAGGCCCGCCGTGCCGAGCCCGCCGTCGCCGCGACGCGGTTCCGCGAGGCACTCGACCTCTGGCGCGGGGCGCCGCTCTCGGACTTCGCCTACGACTCCTTCGCGCAGGGCGAGATCGGACGGCTCGAGGAGGTGCGGCTGGCGGCGCTCGAGGACTGGGCCGAGGCGGAGCTCGCCGCCGCCGGCGGCGAGGGGCTGGTGCCGGAGCTGGAGGCGCTCGTCCGGGCGCATCCGCTGCGGGAGCGGCTGCGTGCACAGCTGATGCTGGCGCTCTACCGCACCGGCAGGCAGGCGGACGCGCTCGAGGCGTACCGCGAGGGCCGGCGCCTGCTCGACGAGGAGCTGGGACTGGAGCCCGGTGAGGCGCTGCAACGGCTCGAGGGCGCCATTCTCCGGCACGACAGCTCGCTCGAGCCGGCGGCCGCCCAGGCCCCGAGGCCGGACCGGTCGATCCTGCTCGCGCCCTCCGGAGACCTCGAGCCGCTGCTCGCTTTCGGCGAGCCGCTCGCGCGCGGCGAGCCGCCGCGGGAGCTGATCGTCGCGTGCCTGACCGACGCGGGGCAGCTGACCGTCGAGACCGCCCGGCTCCGCGACCTGCGCGAGGTGCTGGCGCGCCGCGGCGTCGCCCTCCGCGGCGCGGCGTTCACGTCGATGGAGCCCTCCGCCGATCTCGTGCGCCTGGCGACCGAGCAGGACGTCGACCTGCTCGTGCTCGACGTCGGAGCTGATCCGGTCGCCGAGGCTGCGGACGTCCTGGCCGGCGCACCCTGCGACGTCGGCCTCCTGCGCGGCGCCCCCGGGCAGGGCCCCGTGCTCGTTCCCTTCGGCGCCTCCGAGCACGACTGGGCCGCGCTCGAGCTCGGCGCCTGGTTCGCGCGGGCGACCGGTACCGAGCTCCGTCTGCTCGGTGCGGTCGGCGACGGCCGCGACGCGAGCCGGCTGCTCGCCGACGCCTCGCTCCTGCTCCAGCGGACCGCCGGAATCGTCGCTGAGCCGCTGCTCGCGAGCCCGGGGCGCGAGAGCGTCGTGGAGCTGGCGGACGGCGCCGGCCTGCTCGTCGTGGGGCTCTCCGAACGCTGGCGGCGCGAAGGGCTCGGGCCTGTGCGCGCCGAGCTCGCCGCGCGGCCGCCGGCACCAACCGTCTTCGTCCGCCGCGGGCTCCGCCCGGGTGGGCTCGCTCCGAGCGCCAGCCTGACGAGGTTCACGTGGTCGCTCGGGGGCGCTCGGTGACGACGCCGATCCGGACGGTCGAACGCGACGGGGTCGTGATCGCCTACCAGGTGACGGGCCGGGGCATGCTCGACCTGCTCGTCGTGCACGACTTCGCGGGCCACCTCGAGCTCGACTGGGAGCTCCCCGGCGCGGCGCGCCTCTTCGAGCGGCTGGGCGCCTTCGCCCGGGTGATCCGCTTCGACAAGCGGGGCACGGGCCTCTCGTCGCGCGACACGGTGGTCGCCGGACCGGAGACGGACGCCGGCGACGCCCTCGCGGTGCTCGACGCCGTCGGTGCGTCGACCGCGGCGGTCTTCGCGTGGGGAGACGGCGTGGCCTCCGCGCTCGTGCTCGCCGCGCGGCATCCGGAACGGATCGCATCCCTGGCCGTCTTCGGCGGCTGGGCGCGGCCCCCACTCTCGCTCGGCGAGGCGATGGCGGCGGCGGAGCGCGCACAGGAGTCCTGGGGGGAGACCCTGCCGCCGGGCTTCGCGCCGGGCGCGGACGAGGCCCTCCGCCGCTGGTGGACGGTCCGTGCCCGAGCGTCGGCGAGCCCGGCGACGGCGAGCGCGCTCGTGCTCACGCAGGCGCAGGCCGACCTCCGCAGCGAAGCGGAGCGCGTCGCCGCGCCGACGCTTGTGCTGCACCGCGCCGGCGACACCGCCGTCCCGCCGGCGGCAGGGCGCGCGCTCGCGGAGCTGATCCCCGCCGCGCGGTACAGCGAGCTCTCCGGCGCGGCCCATCTTCCGTATCTCCAGCCGGACGAGGTGGCGGACGAGCTCGAGGTCTTCTTCACGGGCGGCCGCCCCGAGCGTGACCCGGGACTGGCCGGCTACGACGTCCAGGAGGAGCTCGGGCGCGGCGGGATGGGGACCGTGTACCTCGCGCGCGACGCGCGGCTCGGCCGCAACGTGGCGCTGAAGCTGCTGCCGGCGGAGCTCGCCGGCGACGCCGGCTACCGCGAGCGCTTTCTCCGCGAGCAGCGCATCGCCGCCTCGATCGAACATCCGAACATCGTCCCGATCTACGACGCCGGCGACGCCGACGGGCGGCTCTATCTCGTGATGCGCTACGTCGAGGGCACGGATCTGAAACGGCTCGTCGAGGACGGGCCGCTCGATCCGGTCCGCGCCGTCCGGATCGTCGAGCAGGTCGCCGAGGCGCTCGACGCGGCCCACGCGAGCGGGCTCGTCCACCGCGACGTCAAGCCCGCCAACGTGCTGCTGGACGCCGCCTCGCATGCGTATCTCTGCGACTTCGGGCTGACGAAGGAGGCGGCGTCCGGGCCGGGAGTGACCGCGAGCGGCCAGCTCGTCGGCACGCTCGACTATCTGGCTCCGGAGCAGATCCGCGGTGACGAGGTCGACCGGCGCGCCGACGTCTACGCGCTCGGCTGCGTCCTCTACGAGCTGCTGACAGGTCGGCCGCCGTTTGGCGGGCGGAGCGAGGCGCAGACCCTCTGGGGGCACATGCAGGAGGAGGCGCCGCCGCCGTCGAGCCTTCGCCCCGGCCTCCCCACCGAGCTGGACGCGGTCGTGCTGCGGTCGCTGGCGAAGGAGCCAGACGCCCGGTACGCGACCGCGGGCGGGCTGGCCGGAGCCGCGCGGTCCGCGCTGGGGCTCGAGGCGCCCGCGGTCGTCCGCCGCCGGAGGCGCTGGGCGAGTGCCGCGCTCCTGGCGGGCGTCGTGGCGCTCCTGATCGCGGCGGTCGCGGTCGCGTACCAGCTCCTCCGCGGCTCGAGCCCGGTCGGCGCCGGCCCGGCCTCGGTGGCGGTGATCGACCCGGCGTCGAGCCGGCTCGTCGGCGACATCCGGGTTGGCGAAGAGCCGACGGGGGCAGCCTGGGACAGCGGAACCCTCTGGGTGACAAGCGCCGTGGATGGCACGCTCACGCGGGTCGACGGCCGTCGCCGCGAGGCGGTGCGGACGATCGGCGTCGGCACCGACGCGGATGCGGTGGCCGTCGCCGGGGACGAGGTCTGGGTCGCCGGAAAGGCCGACGCGACGCTGGTCGGCGTCGACCGGACGACGAACCTCGTGCAGAAGCACCTCCCGCTGGCAGGCCCGGGCGATCCCGGCCTGCAGGCGTATGAGCTCGCCGCCGGCTTCGGCAGCCTGTGGGCCGCCGGCGGTCCGATGCTCGTTCGCGTGGACCCGGTCCGTTCGACCGTCGTCGGCGAGACGCCGTTCGACGACGTGACGCGTGTCGCAGTCGACGGGAAGAGCGTTTGGGCGACCGACTTCACCGGTCTCCACAAGCTCGAGCCGGCACCCGCCCGAAAGGTCGGCTGGACCGGCTTCGAGCTGCCGATCTTCGCCCTGGCGGCCCGTTCGGGGACCGTCTGGGTTGCAGGTGTGGCCGCCGGACGCCAGGTCGTCTGGAAGATCGACGCCCAGACGCTCGCCCGCGTGGGGACTGTGCGGGTCTCCGACGCGATCGGCGGTACGGACGCCATCGTGACGTCGCTCGCGGCCGGCCCGAAAGCGCTCTGGATCGGCGCCGACGACGGGTCGGTCGTGCACGCCGACCCGGTGACATGCGGTGTCGTCGCCCTGTTGCATCTCTCGGGGCGCCCCTCGGCAATTGCCCTCGGCGGCGGGCACGTCTGGGTGACGCTGCAGGAGCTCAGCGACGCATAAGGGCGGCTGCGTCGGGCGTCCCGGGTAGCGTGCCGCGGATGCGGCGGTTGGGGGCAGTTCCGTGCGGGTCCGGGGCCGTCGAGTTTCGCGTCTGGGCGCCGGACCACACCGGGGTCGCCGTGCGCGTCGGCGGCGACGAGCACGCGCTCGAGTGCGGTAGCGACGGCACGTGGGAGGGCCGGCTCGCCGCGGGCGTCGGCGACGACTACGTCTACGTGCTGGACGGCGGCCGCGAGCTGCCGGACCCCTGCTCCTGCTTCCAGCCCGAGGGCATTCACGGCCCGTCCAGGGTCGTCGCGATCCCGGAGGTCCGGCCCGGCCCACGCCTCCCTCTCGACGAGCTCGTGCTCTATGAGCTGCACGTCGGCACCTTTACGGACGAGGGAACCTTCGACGCTGCGATCCCGCACCTCGGGGGCCTGCGCGAGCTCGGCGTGACGGCGGTGGAGCTGATGCCCGTCGGCACCTTCCCCGGGAACCGCAACTGGGGCTACGACGGCGTCTACGCCTCGGCGCCGCATCCGGTGTACGGCGGTCCCGCCGGACTGGCGCGGCTCGTCGACGGCGCCCACGCGGCCGGGCTCGGCGTGATCATGGACGTCGTCTACAACCACATCGGCCCGGGAAGCGACGCGATCCGCGCCTTCGGCACCTACTTCACCGACCGCCACGAGACGTTCTGGGGCCACGCCCTCGACTACTCGCAGCGTGGCGTCCGCGAGTGGGCGATCCAGAACGCGGAGCTGTGGACGCGGGACTATCGCGTCGACGGGCTGCGGCTCGACGCGGTCCACGCGGTTTTCGACGACTCGCCGACACACGTGCTCGCGGAGCTCCGCGACCGGGTCGACGGCCTCGTGATCTCGGAGATGGGCACCGACGATTTCCGCCCGCTCGAGGAGTGGGGCCACGACGCGATGTGGCTCGACTCCCTCCACCACGAGCTGCACGTCCTGCTGACGGGCGAGCGGGACGGCTACTACGAGCGCTTCGGGTCGCTCGACGGCCTGCTTCGCGAGCTGGGGCGCGAGCGGCCTGAGCGGCTGGTGGTGTGCGCGCAGAACCACGACCAGATCGGCAACCGCGCCCGCGGCGACCGGCTCCCGCCCGACCTGCACCGCATCGCTCTCGCCGTCGTCCTCTTCGCGACGACGACGCCGCTCCTCTTCATGGGCGAGGAGTACGACGAGCAGCGGCCCTTCCTCTTCTTCACGGACCATGTCGACCCGCTGGTCGCCGACGCCACGCGCGAGGGCCGCAGGCGCGAGTTCGCCCGGTTCGCGGCCTTCTCCGGCGAGGACGTTCCGGACCCGCAGGATCTCCGGACCTTCGAGTGCTCGAAGCTCCGCCGGCGCGAGCCGAACCCGTTCTACTGCGAGCTGCTCCACCTCCGGCGCGAGCTCCCGCGCGAGCTTCGGGTGCACGCGGACGGAAAAACCGTCACGCTTCGCCGGGGCGGCGCCACGCTTGTCGCCGACTTCGACCGCAAGACGGTGGAGCTGACACGATGACGCGCAAGGTCTGGCCGGGCCGCCCGTTCCCGCTCGGCCCGGCGTGGGACGGCGAGGGGACGAACTTCTCGCTCTTCTCGGAGCACGCGGAGGGCGTCGCGCTCTGCCTCTTCGACGCCGACGGACGCGAGGAACGCGTCCCCCTGACGGAGCGGACGGCGTTCCACTGGCACGGCTACGTCCCCGACGTGAGCCCCGGCCAGCGGTACGGCTACCGCGTCTACGGGCCGTACCGCCCCGAGCAGGGCCTGCGCTTCAACCCCGACAAGCTGCTCATCGATCCGTACGCCAAGGCGATCGAGGGCCCCATCGCCTGGGACGCGGCGAATGCGCTCCCCTACGTCCCGACGGGGGCGGAGGACGCGGATCTGACACCGGACACCACCGACAGCGCCCCCGCCATCCCGAAGTCGGTCGTGATCGACGAGCGCTTCGACTGGGAGGACGACGACTGGACGCGGCCGCGGACGCCCTGGCACGAGACCGTGATCTACGAGGTGCACGTGAAGGGGTTGACGAAGCGTCATCCGCAGGTCCGCGAGGACCTCCGCGGCACCTACGCGGGCCTCGCCTCGGAGCCGTCGATCGCCTATCTGAAGGAGCTCGGCGTCACCGCGGTCGAGCTGCTGCCGGTCCACCACATCGCCGACGAGAGCTTCCTCCGCGAAAGAGGGCTGACGAACTACTGGGGGTACAGCTCGATCGGCTTCCTCGCTCCGCACGCCCTCTACGCGGCCACCGGCACGCGGGGCGAGCAGGTGCGCGAGTTCAGGGGCATGGTCAAGGCGCTGCACCGCGCGGGGATCGAGGTGATCCTCGACGTCGTCTACAACCACACCGCGGAGGGCAACCACCTCGGCCCGATGCTCTCGATGAAGGGCGTCGACAACGAGGCCTACTACCGGTTGATGCCGGACAACCCGCGCTACTACATGGACTTCACCGGCACGGGCAACTCGCTCAACCCCGTGCAGCCGTCCGTCCTGCGCCTGATCATGGACTCGCTCCGCTACTTCGTGGCCGAATGCCACGTCGACGGGTTTCGCTTCGACCTCGCCTCGGCGCTCGCGCGCGAGTTCTACGAGGTCGACCGCCTCTCGGCCTTCTTCGACATCATCCACCAGGACCCGGTGCTCTCCCAGGTCAAGCTGATCGCCGAGCCGTGGGACGTCGGGCCGGGCGGCTACCAGGTGGGCAACTTCCCCGTGCTCTGGACGGAGTGGAACGGGCTCTACCGCGACACCATGCGCGACTTCTGGCGCGGGCACACCGCGGTCGCGGACTTCGCCAAGCGCTTCACAGGCTCGGCGGACCTCTACGAGCTCGACGGCCGCCGGCCGTTCGCGTCGATCAACTTCATCACCGCGCACGACGGCTTCACGCTGCGCGACCTCGTCTCGTACAACGAGAAGCACAACGAGGCGAACCTCGAGGACTCGAAGGACGGCACGACCGACAACCGCTCCTGGAACTGCGGCATCGAGGGGCCGACGGACGACCCCGAGGTGAACAGGCTGCGGGCCTGCCAGCAGCGCAACTTCCTCGCCACGCTCTTCCTCGCCCAGGGCGTGCCGATGCTGCTCGGCGGCGACGAGCTCTCGCGCACGCAGGGCGGCAACAACAACGCGTGGTGCCAGGACAACGAGATCTCCTGGTACGACTGGGGCGACGCGGACTGGGAGCTGC
Organism: uncultured Actinomycetes bacterium; assembly: GCA_963704025.1. Taxonomy (GTDB): domain Bacteria; phylum Actinomycetota; class Thermoleophilia; order Gaiellales; family Gaiellaceae; genus CAVPGP01. The sequence continues at coordinate 207,429 of CAVPGP010000003.1, forward strand.
ACGGCTTCGTCAAGCGCCTGATCGAGCTGCGGCGCAGGCACCCGGTGTTCCACCGGCGCGACTTCCTCAGCGGCGCCGAGACCGGGTCCGGGCTGCCCGACGTCTGGTGGTTCAGGCCGGACGGGCGCAAGATGGCGCAGCGGGACTGGGCCCGCGGCGACGCGCTCACGCTCGGCGTCTTCCTGAACGGCGAGGAGATCCCGACCCCGGGGCCCCACGGCGAGCGGGTCGTGGACGACTCGTTCCTGCTCCTCTTCAACGCCTGGCACGAGGCCGTGCAGTTCAAGCTGCCGGCCCGCCGCTTCGGGCTCCGGTGGGCGCACGAGCTGTCGACCGTGGACCCGGGCGGGAGCGGAAACGGGACGCTCTACGCGCCGCGCGAGGAGCTCCGGGTGGAGGGGCGCTCGCTGCTCCTCCTGAGACGTGACTTTTAGAGCGACGTACCGACTTCAGCTGACGCCCGAGTTCGGCTTCGCCGCAGCCCGGGAGCTCGTTCCCTACCTGCGGGAGCTCGGCGTCTCGCACCTCTACCTCTCGCCCTCGCTCAAGGCCCGCGAGGGATCCACGCACGGCTACGACGTTGTCGACCCGCGTGCGGTCTCCGAGGTGCTGGGCGGCGAGGTGGAGCTTCGCAGGCTGGCCGGCGCCGGTCTCGGGATCCTGCTGGACATCGTCCCGAACCACATGGCTGCCGTCGACGAGAACCCGTTCTGGCGGGACGAGGCGCTGCGCGCACGCTACTTCGACGTCGACCTGCGCACCGGTTTCCACCGGCGGTTCTTCGACGTCGACGAGCTCGGGGGCGTCAGGCAGGAGGACGAGGAGGTCTTCCGGGCGACCCACGCCAAGGTGATCGAGCTCGTGCGCGACGGCGTGGTCGACGGCGTCCGCGTGGATCACCCGGACGGGCTCGCGAACCCGGCCGACTACTTCGAGCGCCTCGCCGCGGCCGGGGTCGAGCACGTCTGGGCGGAGAAGATCCTCGCGCCGGGCGAGGAGCTCCGCGACTGGCCGGTGGACGGGACGACCGGCTACGAGTTCCTGAACGAGGTGATGGCGCTCTTCGTCGAGCGCTCCGCCGAGGCGGCGTTCACGGAGCTCTACGAGGGCTTCACCGGCGACACGCGCCGCTACGAGGACATCGCCGCGCTCTCCAAGCTGGAGGCGGCGGTGACGACCTTCGAGCCGGAGCTCCGACGGCTGTACGCCGAGCTCGAGGTCGAGAACCTGCAGCTCGCGCTGGCGTCGTTCCACGTCTACCGCACGTACGTCGAGCCGTGGGACGGCGTCGTCGACGAGCTCGACCGCCGGGAGGTCGCGGGCGCTGCCCTGCCGCAGTCGCTGCAGCGGATCCTGCTGCTCGAGGAGCCCGGCCACGAGGAGTTCGTGACGCGCTTCCAGCAGACGACCGGGCCGGTGATGGCGAAGGGAGTCGAGGACACGGCCTTCTACCGCTACGTTCGCCTCGCCGCGCTGAACGAGGTCGGCGGCGACCCCGCCCGGTTCGGGCTCTCGGTGGCGGAGTTCCACGATGCGAACCTGAAGCGGCAGGCGCGGTTTCCACTGCAGCTGCTGACGACGTTCACGCACGACACCAAGCGCTCCCCCGACGTGCGCTCCCGGCTCGTCGCACTGACCTGGGTTCCGCACGAATGGGCCGCGAAGGTGCGCGAGTGGCACGAGCTGACCGGCGGCCTCCCCGATGGCCACGAGGAGTACCTCGTCTACCAGACCCTCGTCGGCGCGTGGCCGATCGAGCCGGTACGGCTGGACGCCTATCTCGAGAAGGCGCTGCGGGAGGCCAAGGTGAACTCGACCTGGCTGGCGCCGGACCTCGAGCACGAGGCCTCGGTGCAGCGGTTCGCACGTGACCTCTCGCCCCGGCTCGACGGCGATCCGCTCGTCGAGCGCGTGCGCGCGCTCGGGGAGCACGTCTCGCTCGCGCAGCTCGTCCTCAAGCTGACCGCTCCGGGAGTGCCTGATCTGTACCAGGGCGACGAGCTGGAGGCGCTCGCGCTCGTCGACCCGGACAACAGGCGCCCCGTCGACTGGGAGCTGCGACGCGGGCTGCTCGAGCGTCTGCGGCGCGGGGGCGAGGTGCCGCCCCGGGCGCGGAAGCTCTGGGCCACGTGGCGGGTGCTTCGGCTGCGCGCCGAGCGGCCGCAGGCGTTCCTCGGCTCGTACGAGCCGCTCGAGGCGGGAACCGACGCCGTGGCGTTCGTGCGCGGGGGCGAGGTCGCCGTCGCGGTCGCCCTGCGGCCGCGCGCGGTGCTGCCGGAGCTCCCCGGCGAGAACGTCCTCGACGCCGGCCTCGGCCTTCACGTGTCGAGGCTGCCGTAGGCTTCGGGCGGTGTCGATCTTCGAGGCGATCGAGCAGGGCGACGCGGAGCTCGCCAGAGAGCTCGTCGCGGACGATCCGGTGCAGGCGGTCGCACGCGATTCGAGCGGCGTCTCGGCGCTGATGCTGGCGCGCTACCGGTCGCAGCTCGAGATCGTGCGGGCGCTGCTCGACGCGGCGCCCGAGGTGGACGTCTTCGAGGCGTCCGCGCTCGGCCTCGTCGAGCGCCTCGAAGGGCTGCTCGCCGAGGATCCAGGCAGGGCCAAGGCCCGCTCGGCCGACGACGCGACCGCGCTCCACTTCGCCGCCTTCTTCGGCCAGTCCGAGGCCGCTCGGCTGCTCGTCGAGGCGGGCGCCGACGTCCATGCCGTCTCACCGACCTTCGGCGATGTGACGCCGCTGCACAGCGCCGCCGCGGCCGACTCGCTGGAGATCGTGAAGCTGCTGGTGGAGCACGGCGCCGACGTGAACGTCCGCCAGCAAGGAGGCTTCACCGCGCTTCACGCCGCAGCGCAGAACGGCGACGACGCCATGCGCGAGTACCTGCTCGAGCACGGCGCCGACCCGGACGCCGCGACGGACGACGGCCGCACCGCTGCGGACTTCACCGCCGGGCGCGGCAGCCGGACCATTCTCACCCGATCGGGCGAGGCAGCCGTCCGGTGATCTCGCGAGACTTCGTAGATCGCCGCCGCCGCCACGTATCGTGGCCCGTTCGGGCCTGCCCAGGCGGAGCGCCTGCTCTGGCGCGCCGGCTTCGGCCCGCGCCCGGGTGAGGCTCGGACGCTTGCAAAGCTCGGGCTCGACGGCGCCGTCCGCTCGCTGACGCGCCCGGAACGCGAGCGCATGGCCGGTTCGGCGCCGAAGGACTCCAAGGGGCGCTCGCTCGCGCCCGGGGACGCCTGGGGTCACGACCACCTGTGGTGGCTCGACCGCATGGCGCGCACCAGCCGGCCGCTCGTCGAGCGCATGACGCTCGTCTGGCACGACTGGTTCGCCACCTCGCTCGACGGCGTCGGCTCGCAGAAGCTGATGCTCCGCCAGAACGCGCTCTTCCGCCGGCACTCGCTCGGCGACTTCCGGCAGCTGCTGCTGGACGTCACCGCGGACCCCGCGATGCTCCTCTGGCTGAACGGGGCCGAGAACAGCCGGCGCTCGCCGAACGAGAACTATGCACGCGAGCTGATGGAGCTCTTCACGCTCGGCGCGAAGCGCGGCTACAACGAGCAGGACGTCCGCGAGCAGGCGCGGGCGCTCACCGGCTTCCGCTACGAGTGGAAGCGCGGCGTCGGCGCCACGAACTTCCGCTACGACCGCTCACGGCACGACCCCGGCTTCAAGCAGATCTTCCGCAAGAAGGGCACCTACGACTGGAAGGACGCCTGCCACCTCTGCCTCCAGAACCCGTCGCATCCCGCGTTCTTCGTGCGCAAGCTCTGGAGCTACTTCGTGGCCGTGCCGCCCGACGGCGCGACGGCGCGCGCGCTCGAGCAGCAGTACCGGCAGACGTGGCAGGTCCGTCCGCTGCTCGAGACGATCTTGCGCCATCCGGCCCTCTACGAGGGGCCGAGGATGGCCAAGCCGCCGGTCGTGGTCACAGCCGGGATGCTGCGCGCGCTGCGCAAGGGGGTCGACACCGACTCCTGGGTCTGGCTGAACGACACGGCCGGGCAGCGGCTCTTCGTGCCGCCCAACGTCGCCGGGTGGGACGACGCCCGCTGGCTCGACACGGCGACGTTCCTCGCCCGCTGGCGCACCGCCGGCCAGGCGCTCAACCCGTACCGGATCGACAGCGGCAAGCCGCCGAAGGGCCTCCCGACGACCGCCGAAGGCCAGGTGAAGGCGGCGCTCAAGTTCTGGGGCGATCCGCTGCTCACCGAGAAGACCCATTCGCTGCTGCTCGCGTATGCGCGGCGCTCGCTCGCCGAGGCCGCGAAGCAGAGCTGGAAGCAGAAGTCCTACCCGGCGCTGCTCCAGAACGCGCTGCGGCACCTCGTCGTCATGTCCCCCGACTACCAGACCGCCTGAGGAGGCTCGATGGCCGACTGCTGCGACGAGTTCAGCCGCTCCTCCCTGCTGCGCCGCGCCGCCGCCGAGGCCGGCCAGGGCCTGCCGGGGATCGAGCCCGGGATGCCGCTGCCCGCGGGTACCGGCCTCAACCGCCGGAGCTTCGTCGCGCGCACGGCCGGGCTCGCCCTCGCCGTCTACGGCGCGGGCCGGCTGCCGCTCTTCGACGACGGCATCGCGGCGGCCGCAGCCTCCGGGAAGCAGCGCGTGCTCGTCACCGTCTTCCTGCCGGGCGGCGCCGACTCGATGTCGATGCTCTTCCCGGCCGGAGATCCGCTCTACCGGAAGCTCCGCCCGACCCTCGCGCTCCCCGGCGGCACGCCGTTCGCCGAGGATCCGCGGCTCGCCTGGCACACCGCGCTCGACCCGCTCGCGACGCTGCACGCCGAGGGCAAGGTGACCGTCTTCCCGGCGATCGGCTACGCCTCGCCCGACCAGTCGCATTTCACCTCGCGGCACTTCTGGGAGGTCGGGGCGACGAACGCGAACCTCCGCACCGGCTGGCTGGGGCGCTGGCTCGACCGCGTCGGCTCCCCCGACAACCCGCTCCAGGGCCTCTCGCTCGACAACCAGCTCCAGCCGTCGCTCGCGACCGCGAAGCTGCCGGTCGCCTCGCTGACGAGCCCCACGGACTACCAGTTCTGGTCGCCCGGAGTCTGGGGCGACGTGGAGAAGGGGATGCTCGACACGCTGGCCTCGTTCGGGTCGCATTCGCACAGCAAGGACCCCGGCCTCGCCTATGCCGGCGCCGCGGCGGGACAGAGCCAGCGGCTGCGGAGCCAGCTCTCGGCGCTCTCCGGCAAGGACGGGATCACGAGCCCCGTGCCGTACCCGGCCGGCAAGAGCGGCTTCCCCAAGCAGCTGGCGGGGCTCGCCGCCATGCTCGGGGCGGGCCTGCCGATCCGGGCTGTCGCGGTGTCCGCGCCCGGGTCGTACGACACGCATGCGGCGCAGCCGCAGGCGCTCACGGACGGACTCGCCGTCACGGCGCCGTCGCTGCTGGCGTTCCAGCGCGACCTCGAGACGCGCGGCCTGGCCGACCGCGTGCTGACGCTCGTCTGGACGGAGTTCGGGCGCCGCGCCGCCGAGAACGGCAGCCAGGGAACCGACCACGGCGCCGCCGGCGCCGCCTTCCTGATCGGCTCCCGCGCCAGCGGCAAGATGGTCGGCGAGTTCCCCGGCCTGACCGGGCTCGACGAGGACGGGAACCTGAAGGCGACGAGCGACTTTCGCGGCCTCTACGCCGGCCTGCTGGAGCAGTGGCTCGGTGCCGACGCCGGCGGGATCATCCCGAGCGCGAGCAAGTTCGCGCGGCCGCAGCTCGTCAAATGATCCGCTCCGGGGCCGCAGCGCTCGCACTGGCCGCCGCCGTGGCGCTCCCCGCGCTCGCGGGCACCCATCCCTCGCGGCTGCAGGTCTCGGCGCGCGAGTTCAACTTCGCGCTCTCGAAGCAGTCGATTCGCCCGGGCCGGACGATCCTCGAGCTGGTCAACTACGGCGAGGACTCGCACGACCTGCGGTTGCGCCGCATCGGCGGCAAGCGGGTCTACCGCCTCGCCGAGACGAAGCCGGGCAACCGGTCGGAGCTCGACTTCCGGGTGGCGCCTGGTAGATACAGGCTGTGGTGCTCGATCGCCGATCACCGGCAGCGGGGGATGAGCGCGGTCCTGACCGTCAGGTAGCGATCGGCGCTGGGCGCCGCGTCGGCCTGGCGGACGTCGGCGATCCGGACGGGACGCCCGTCTTCTACTTTCCCGGCGGCGGGGATTCCCGGCTGACGCGCCATCCGGACGACTCGATCGCCGCCGAGCTCGGCGTGCGCCTGCTCGTCGTCGAGCGCCCCGGCTGCGGGCTCTCGGACTGGACGCGGCGGCACACGCTCGCCGAGTGGGCCGGTGACATGGCGCAGCTTGCAGACGCGCTCGGGCTGGAGCGCTTCTCGACCCTGGGCTGGTCGGCGGGCGGTCCGCACGCGCTCGCGGTCGCGGCCGGCCTGCCCGGGCGGGTCGAGCGCGCGGTCGTCGTCGCGGGGATGGCGCCGCCGGAATGGGCAGGGGCCGAGCCCCGCGATCTGCAGGCGATGCTGCGCCTCTCCCGGCGCGCGCCGCTCGTCGCGCGGTGGCCGCTCGCGCGCTGGGGTGGACGGCCCGTCGCGCCGACCGGCGACGAGGCCTGCGACCGCGCCTACGGAGCCGGCCGCGCCGAGTCGTTCCGGCAGGGGAGCCGCTGGCTCGCGTCCGAGCTCCGCGTCCTCGCGCGACCGTGGGGATTCGACCCTGCCCGGATCGAGGTCCCGGTGACGCTCTGGTACGGCGAGCGCGACCGGGTCTGCCCGCCCGAGATCGGCCGCCGCTTCGCTGCCCGCATCCCGCAGGCGCGTCTCGTCGTCACCGACGACGGCCACCAGCTGCTCTTCCCGCGCTGGCGGGAGCTGCTCGGCGAGGCTACCCCTGAGCTCAGCGGAGCTGCGCCAGGAGGAACGCCGCCCGGTCGCTGAAGGCCTGCTCGTTCAGCGGGTGGCCGGCGGCGTACCACCGGGTCGTCTTCGGGCTGGTTGCGGCGCGGTGGAGCTCCTCGACCTCGGGCCGCGGCCGCAGGCGGTCGCGCGTCCCGTTCTGGATCAGCAGCTGCGCCGGCGCCGCATGCCGCACGAAGCGGACCGGGTCGAGCGCGCGCAGGGCCCGCACGGTCGGCGCGTAGGCGCGCCCGCGGTTGCAGAGGCCGGCGTTCACGCGCGAGATGTAGGGCGCGGCGGAGTCGAGCACGACCGCCTTCGCCCGTGGGTCGACGCCGGCGAGGATCCCGCCCAGCTCCGCGCCCCAGCTGAAGCCCACGTATCCGAGCCTGGTGGCGTCGACCTCCGGGCGCGCGGCGAGCGCGTCGAGCGCGCGCCGCGTGAAGACGACGCCTGCGACGACGAGGCCGGGGTCGCGCTTCGTGCAGGTGAGCCCGTCGCGCGGCCGGCTCAGGGTCAGGCCCGCGACTCCTTGCTTCGCCAGGTCACGTGCGTCCTCGATCTGGTGGTCGCGCGTGCCGTTCAGCCCCGGCGACCAGACGACCGCCGGAAACGGGCCTTCGCCCGCGGGGAGGACGAGGTACGCCTGCTGGGCTCCGAGCGAGAGGTCGCGGACGACGATCCCGTCCCGCGTGTCGACGACGCCGTTGTCCCGGACCGCCACGGAGCCCGCGTAGGCGAAGCGCTTCGCGAGCGGCGACGACGGTGGCACTGATGACGGTGGCACCGCCGCGGCGGCGCGCAGGACGAGCGCCAGGGCCGCCAGCACTACGAGGGCTCGAGCCACCGCAGCGTCTCCTCCGCCCAGTGCACTCCCGCCTCGGCCCGCGCGAGCCCGAAGCGCAGCGTCGCGTAGCCGTACGCGCTGCTCGCCTCGTCGGCGATCTCCCGCTCGATCTCGCGGTAGGTCGCGAGGTCGCTCTCAAGCCTGCGGCGCATCGCCTCGACCATGGCCTTCCGCGTCTCCGCGGGCGCCGCCTCGGCGAAGAAGAGACGCAGGAGCATGGCCTCCAGATCCGGCTCGGTCGTCTCCAGCCAGGCGGCGAACGCGGTCTGCCCGGCGGGCGTCGGCGAGTGGACCTGCTTGTCCGGCCGGTCGCTCTGGGCGACGTGGCGGCTGCTCACGAGGCCGTCGCGCTGCAGCCGCGCGACCACGGCGTAGACGTGGCTGCGCGCGGGCGACCAGATGTGGCCGACGCTCGCGTTGACCTGTCGGACGAGGTCGTAGCCGGAAACCGGCTCCCGGGTCAGCAGGCCGAGTACGGCGGCCTCCGTCGTCGTCAACGTCGCGGCGGGAAGCGGCGTCGTCGTCGTAGTCTGCCCAGGACTAGTCCTCACAGGACTACGATAACAGCCTCGCCTCGAGCTGTCGACGCACACTCGGCCAGTCGTCGTCCGTGATCGCGTACCAGGCCGAGTCGCGGCTGCCGTACTCGCAGAGCATGTGCTTGCGCGCGATCCCCTCGAACGGGGCGCCGAGCGCCTCCATGGCCCGGCGCGACCGCTCGTTGCGGGAGTCCGTCTTCAGCTCGACGCGGTGCGCGCCCCAGCGGTCGAACGCGTGCTCGAGCATCAGCAGCTTCGCCTCGACGTTCGCGCCCGTGCCCCAGGCGGTGGGACGGAGCCAGGTCGAGCCGATCTCCAGCACCCGGTCGGCCTCGCGGACGGCCAGGAACCGCGTCGAGCCGAGCGTTCTCCCGGTGGCGGCCTCGAGGGTCGCGAACACGGTGTCGCCGGGCGCGAGCTGCGTCAGGAACGCGTGGAACTTCGCGCGTGAGGCGGAGTAGTCGCCCTTCATCCAGCGCCAGATGGCGCGATCCTCGGTCGCGGCCTCCCAGAGCCCGTCCTCGTGGCGGGGCTCGACCGGCTCGAGCACGACCAGCTTCCCGCGGAGCGTCGTCGCGAGCCCGCTCATTCGGGCGGCCGCAGGAAGCCGAACGCGTCCGTGACGCGAAGCTCGCGCGACCGGAAGCGAAAGACGGCGGCAGGCCGGCCGCCGGCGCGGCCCGGTGCCCGCCGCTCGGCGGTCTCCTCCAGCACGCCGCGGCGCACCAGCACGCGCTGCAGGTTCGTCGCCGACACGTCGTGGCCGAGCGCCGCCGCGTAGAGGTCGCGCAGCTCCGAGATCGTGAACGTCGCCGGTGCGAGCGCAAAGCCGACGTTCGTGTACGAGAGCTTCGCGCGGAGCCGTGCGCGGCCGGCGTGCACGATCGGGCCGTGGTCGAAGGCGAGTGGCGGAAGCGCATCCACGGGGTGCCACGCAGTATCGCCCGGGACGGCGGGGTCGACGTCGCGCGGCACGAGACCGAGGTACGCGGTCGCGAGCTCTCGCCGCACAGGGTTCCGCGCAGGGTCGGAGCGCGTCTCGAGCTGCTCGAGGTGGGCGACCTCGCGGACGTCCACCTTCGCCGCGAGGTGGCGCCGGATCGACGTCTCGAGCGTCTCGTCCGGGCCGAGGTCGCCGCCCGGGAGGGCCCAGTCGCCGGCGAAGGGCGCGCGTGCGCGCCGCCAGAGAAGTGCCTGCAGGAGGCCGCTGCGAACCTGCAGGATCACGCCGAGGGCTGCATGGCTGGTAAAGTCGGACATAGTTTTCGCCTGAGAGTCTAAAACAGACGTCGACCACGGAGGGGACCATGAAGCGAATCGCAATCCCGGCAGCGCTCGCGCTGCTGCCGCTCGCGTTCCTGCTCGCGGCGTGCGGCGGCGGCTCCGGAAGCAGCGAGACGACGACCTCCTCCGCCGCCGCCACGACCCAGGCCGCGAAGGACTTCAGGGTGGGGCTCGTCACCGACACCGGCGGCCTCAACGACCGCGGCTTCAACCACCTCGCCTTCGTCGGCCTGCAGAAGGCCGAGCAGGATCTCGGCGTCCAGGGTCGCGTGATCGAGTCAAAGTCGACCGGCGAGTACGTCCCGAACCTCACGTCACTCGCCCACCAGGGCTACGACCTGATCATCGGCGTCGGCTTCACCGAGATCCAGGCGATGGGCAGCGTCGCGAACTCCGCCCCCGACTCGAACTTCGCGATCGTCGACGTCTCGTACAAGGATCTGACCGGGAAGCCGACGAACGTCGAGGGCCTGCTCTTCCGCGAGGAGCAGGTCGGCTACCTCGCCGGCTATGCCGGCGCGCTCGCCGCGAAGGACGCCGGCGGGAACGTGATCTCCTCCGTCGGCGGGCAGAAGCAGCCACCGGTCGACCGCTTCATCGCCGGCTACCAGGCGGGTGCGAAGAAGGCGGTGCCGGGGATCAAGACGCTGAACGACTACTCCCAGGACTTCGTCGACCAGGCGAAGTGCAAGGAGATCGCCCTCAACCAGATCGCTGCCGGCTCGAAGGTCGTCTTCCAGGTGGCGGGCGGCTGCGGCCTCGGCGCCCTCGACGCCGCGAAGTCGAAGGGCGTCTGGGGGATCGGCGTCGACGCCGACCAGTCGTCGCTCGGGCCGCACATCCTGACGAGCGCGGAGAAGGGCGTCGACCGCGCGGTCTTCCTCGCGATCAAGGACGCCTACGACGGCAACTTCAAGGGCGGCACCGACGCCGTCTACGGGCTGGACAAGGACGGCGTCGGGCTCGGCCCGTTCAGCCCCAAGGCGCCCAATGGCATCCAGGCAAAGGTCGAGAAGATCGAGCAGCAGATCAAGGACGGGCAGATCACGAACATCCCGACCGTCGTCGGGGGCGGCAGCTAGGGGAACTCGGTCGTGTCGGGGCGGAGGTCGAGGCGGCCTCCGTCCCGGCAGTCAGGGGACTGGTACTCCTCCGGCAGCTGGTCGTAGCCGACCGCCCAGGCGACGCGGGCGATCGCCTGCGCGTGCCGGGGGTCGGCGCCCAGCTGGGCGGCTGCGAAGGCCGTCCACTGCAGTCCGTAGCACTCGGTGATCGCCTCGTCGCGGACGCCGCGCATGTGGAACGACTCGTGGGCGAGCGTCTGCACCGCCCAGGCGTTCTCGAAGGTCACCTTGCGGCTTCTGGCGAAGCGGGCGAGCCCGTCGCAGGTCTCGGGCGCGAGGAACGTCTGCGGCTCGGGCGGGCCCGCGGCGGTGAAGCGCACGTAGCCGGCCTCGCTCGAGATCGCCGTCAGGCGCTCGAACGAGCCCGGGCAGTGGACGCCGACCGGGCGGCCGACGATCGCCGAGGCGACCTTCGCCCAGCGCGCCTCGTCGTTCCTTCGGCCCTGGTGGCGGGACCAGGCGAAGCCGACGGAGGCGACGAGCAGCACGGCGAGCGCGATCCGCGTGGTCATGCCCGCTCTTATCGGCCTGCTCACCCTCCGGCGATAGCGGCGACGACGCGGACCTCGGCGTCTGCGTCGAGCGCCGTGTCCCAGTCGCGCTCGTCTCGGCCGTCGACGAAGACGTTCACAAGTGGGCGGCCGCGGCCGCGCTCGTCGAAGATCAGGTTCGCGATCGGCAACACGGCAAGCGCCTCGCGCACGGTCGCGGCGTCGACCTCGAACCGCCGCTGCCCTCCCGCCTCCGTCGCCAGGAGCGACGGGAGCAGCACGACCGCCATCAGAGCTGTGCGGCCTCGACCGAGAGCACCGGCGGCAGATCGCGCGCGATCTCCGTCCAGCTCCCGTCCCGGCGGGCCCAGACGGCGCCGCTCTGCGTGCCGACGTAGACGCCGGCGTCGTCGAAGGACGTCGCCTCCCGGAGCACGCCCAGCCACGCGCGCTGAGGCAGCCCGTCCGTCTCGAGCTCCCACGTGGCGCCCGCGTCGTCGGTGCGATAGACGCCGAAGCGGCCGCCTGCCGTGACGCGGTTCGCCGCGCCTTCCTCCGGCACGACCCACGCGCGGTCCGGGTCCGCCGGATCGAGTGCGATCGGGAAGCCGAAGTCGGACGGCAGGCCGTTGCGGTCGAGCCGCTCCCACGAGGCGCCCCAGTCGTCGGAGCGGTAGACGCCGCAGTGGTTCTGCTGCCAGAGGCGGCCCGGCTTGCCCGGATGCACGAGCAGCTTGTGCACGCACTGGCCCACCTCGTGCGGCCCGTCGCCCGGGAGGAAGTCCGCGGCGACGCCGTCGTTCTGCGGCGTCCACGTCTCGCCGCCGTCCTCGGTGCGGAACGAGCCCGCGGCGGAGATGGCGATCACCATCCGTCTCGCGTCCGCGGGGTCGATCTGGATCGAGTGGCAGCACATCCCGCCGGCGCCCGGCTGCCAGCGCTCACGGGTCGGGTGCCCGACGATCCCCTCCACGGGAGCCCACGTGGCGCCGTCGTCGTCGGAGCGCAGCAGCGCCCCCGGCGCAGCGCCCAGGAAGAGCGTGTCCGGCTCCGACGCGTGCCCGGGCTCGACGTGCCAGACCTTCTCGAGCGTCAACCCCGAGGACTCGGGCAGGCCGATCTCCTCGGCCCGCTCCCAGGTCTGCCCGAGGTCCTTCGACCGGTGCACCGTCGCGCCGTAGACGAAGTTGTTCGCCGCCGCGTAGAGCGAACCGTCGCGCGGGTCGCTCACAGCGTGGAAGATCTCCCAGCCGGTGAGCTGCGGCTCGTCGACCGACCAGCCGTCACCGTCCTCGCGGATGAAGAAGAGCCCCTTACTCGTTCCGATGAGCAGCACCGCAGCCACTGGCAGAGTGACCGTAATCGAGAAGGGAGCCGGATGCCAAGGTTGACCGACGAGCAGATCAGGTACTTCGAGGAGCCGAACTTCGGAGTGGTCGGGATCGTGACGCCGAAGAACGAGCCGCGGACGAGCGTCGTCTGGCTCGACTGGGACGGCGAGAACGTCGTCTTCAACACCACGACCTTTCGCGCCAAGGGGCGGTACATCCCCGGGAACCCGACGGTCAGCGTCTGCGTGTGGAACCGGGACGACCCGTACAGCTACATCGAGGTCGTCGGCACCGCCGAGCTCGACGAGGAGGGAGCGGCCGAGCACATCGACATGCTCTCGCACAAGTACGAGGGGAAGGGCTTCAACAACCCGGTCGACCGGGTGATCGTGCGCGTTCGGCCCGAGCTCGTCTTCGACCACACGTAACGGATGCGCGGCGGATTCGCCGACCGGTCGCGCATTTGCGCGTCCTGACGGGTTCAACTTGACGAAATGCGCAGCGGTGGGCGATGCTGCGCGGCGTGACGACGGAACGCGGACCCATCAGCTGGCCCCGCTCGCTCGACGGGGTCGACAAGGGGATCATCGAGGCGCTGCAGGAGAACGGGCGCGAGTCGTTCCGGCGGATCGCCGAGAAGGTCGGCGTCGCGGAAGCCACCGTCCGCTCCCGCTACTCGCGCCTGGTCGACGACGAGATCCTGCAGGTCACGGGCGTCACAAACCCGCTCGGCCTCGGCTTCGACGCCCAGGCGATGGTCGGGGTCAAGACCGCCGGACCGCCCGAGCGGGTCGGCGACGAGGTGTCGAGCTGGCCCGAGGCGAGCTACGTCGTGATCGCCGCCGGCCGCTTCGACCTGATCGTCGAGCTCGTCTGCGAGGACCGGCGCCACCTCCTGGAGCTGACGAACCGCATCCGCGCGGTCGACGGCGTGCTCTCGACCGAGACGTTTCCGTATCTCCAGCTCGTGAAGCAGGTCTACGCCTGGGGGGCGCGGCTCGGGCCAGGCGCGGAGGAAGGGGCCGCGTGAGCGTCGCGACCAACGGCGCGGCCGGACCCGCCGGCCCGCTCGAGCCGGCCGACGTTCGGCTCGAGGGCATCACGAAGGAGTTCGACGACGTCCTCGCCGTCGACGATCTCTCGCTCGAGATCCCGCACGGGAGCTTCTTCGCGCTCCTCGGCCCTTCCGGCTGCGGGAAGACGACCACGCTGCGGATGATCGGCGGCTTCGAGGAGCCGACGAGCGGCACGATCCTCCTCGGCGGCGAGGACGTCACCGACCGGCCGCCGCACAAGCGGGACGTGAACACGGTGTTCCAGAGCTACGCGCTCTTCCCGCACCTGACCATCTTCGAGAACGTCGCCTTCGGGCTCCGCCGCCAGAAGGTCGCCAAGGACCAGATCTTGGGCCGCGTCGAGGAGATGCTGCGGCTGGTCGAGCTCGGCGGGCTCGGGAAGCGGAAGCCGCGTCAGCTCTCGGGCGGCCAGCAGCAGCGCGTCGCCCTCGCCCGCGCGCTCGTCTGCAAGCCGCAGGTGCTGCTGCTCGACGAGCCGCTCGGGGCGCTCGACCTGAAGCTGCGCAAGCAGATGCAGCTGTTCCTGAAGCGCCTGCAGCACGACGTCGGCATCACCTTCGTCCACGTCACGCACGACCAGGAGGAGGCGATGACGATGGCCGACCAGATCGCCGTCATGAACGGCGGCAAGATCGAGCAGCTGGGCGAGCCGCAGGAGCTCTACGAGCGGCCGCGCACCGCGTTCGTCGCCGGCTTCCTCGGTGTCTCGAACCTGCTCGACGGCGTCGTCTCCGGCGCGTCGACGGTGCAGCTGGACGGAGCCGGCGAGGTGCGGGTCGCAGACGGCCTGCCGTCCGAGGGCGCACGCGTCTCGATCGGCGTCCGGCCCGAGAAGGTGCGAATCGGCGGCAACGCGTCGAACACGCTCGACGGCACCGTCTTCGAGAGCGCATACATCGGCGTCTCGACCCAGTACCTCGTCGACACGCCTGCCGGCCGCGTCGTCGTCTACGTCCAGAACGCCGATGCGGGCGCGATCCCGGCCGGGCCCGGCGACGCGCTGCGCATGTCGTGGGACCCGGAATCGACCTTCGTCGTCCAGTCAGTCGTTGAGTCAAAGGAGAATTCGGAATGACCCTGCGGATCACCCGGGCGGACCTGCTGCGGCGGAGCGCCGCCGCGGGCTTCGTCCTCGGCTTCCCGACCATCGCCGCGGCGTGCGGCGGCTCGTCGTCCACGGGCGCGTCGTCGACCGGCACCGCCGGGTCGCAGCAGCTCGCGAAGACGCTGCGCTTCTCGAACTGGACGCTCTACATCGACGTCAACGAGAAGACGAAGAGCCACCCGACGCTCGACGCGTTCCAGAAGAAGACCGGTGTCCACGTCGACTACGTCGAGGACATCAACGACAACGCCTCGTTCTTCGGGAAGATCCAGGGCCCTCTCTCGCGCGGCCAGTCGATCGACCGCGACATCATCGTCATGACCGACAACTCGCGCTTTCCCTCGCTCCTGATCAAGAAGGGCTGGGTGGAGAAGCTCGACAAGAGCGCGATCCCGAACATCGCGAACCTGCAGCCGGCGCTCGCCCACCCGAACTGGGACCCCGACCGCGAGTACAGCCTGCCCTGGCAGTCCGGGATGACCGGCATCGCCTGGAACGCCAAGCTCACCGATCCGGTCACGACCATGGACCAGCTGCTGGAGGACCCGAAGCTGAAGGGGAAGATCACCTTCCTGAACGAGATGGGCGACGCGATGAGCCTGGTCATGCTCGCGGACGGCGACGACCCCAGCAAGGTCACCGACGCGAGCTTCGACCGCGCGTACAACCGGATCAAGAAGGCGGTCGACTCGGGCCAGATCCGGCAGTTCACGGGCAACGACTACTCCGGTCCGCTGGCGAAGGGCGATCTCTCCGCCGCGATGGCCTGGTCGGGCGACATCGTCCAGCTGCAGGCCGACAACGACAACCTGCACTGGAACCTGCCGGACACGGGCGGTGACATCTGGACCGACAACATGCTGATCCCGAACGGCGGCAACGTGTTCACCGCGTCGACCTACATGAACTTCGTCTACGACCCGGCAATCGCCGCGAAGATCGCCGCGTACGTCAACTACGTCACCCCCGTCGTGGGCGCGAAGCAGGTGCTGGCGAAGACCGACCCGAAGCTCGCCGCGAACCCGCTGATCTTCCCGACGCCGAAGATGCTCTCCGAGGTCCACATCTTCGACTCGGAGGCGCTGAACAACCAGAAGTACCTGGAGAGGTGGGCGGCGCTGGTCGGCGGCTGAGCGAACCATGGCCTTCGTCCACCGCCACCGCTGGCTGACGCCGTACCTGCTGCTCGCGCCCGGGCTGCTCTGGCTGGCGGTCTTCTTCCTGGTCCCGCTCGGTTTCCTGGGCTATCAGTCGCTGCAGTCCGGGAGCTTCGACGTCGGCTACTCGTTCACCTGGGCCTGGGGGAACTACTGGGACGCGATCAGCACGTACCACGAGCAGTTCATCCGCTCGTTCGTCTATGCGGGGATCGCGACGGTGCTCGCGCTCGTGATCAGCTACCCGCTGGCGTACTGGATCGCGTTCCGCGGCGGGCGCTGGAAGAACCTGCTCCTGCTGGCGATCATCGCGCCCTTCTTCGTCACGTACCTGATCCGGACGCTCGCGTGGGAGACGATCCTCTCGGACAACGGTCTCGTCGCCAGCACGCTGCGCCACCTGCACCTGCTGGGCCAGGACGGCCGCCTGCTCGCCACCTCGATCGCCGTCGTCGCGGGCATCACCTACAACTTCCTCCCTTTCATGGCGCTGCCGCTCTACGTCTCGCTGGAGCAGATCGACCCGAGGCTGATCGAGGCCTCGCAGGATCTCTACGCGAGCAAGGTCGCCGCCTTCCTCAGGGTGACGCTGCCGCTCTCGCTGCCCGGGGTCTTCGCGGGGACGCTGCTGACCTTCATCCCGGCCGCGGGGGACTTCATCAACGCGCAGCTGCTGGGGACGCCGCGGCAGCACATGATCGGAAACGTGATCCAGTCGAAGTACCTCGAGCTGACGGACTACCCGGCCGCGGCGGCACTGTCCTTCGTGCTGATGGCGGCGATTCTGATCGGCGTCCTCATCTACGCCCGCGCGCTCGGGACGGAGCGCCTGACGGGATGACCGCGTCGGCCGAGCCGCTGCCCGTCCGCGCCGCCCCCGGCGTGCTGTCGCGCGCGCTGGCGTTCGTCCGGCGCAACCTGCTGACCGCCTACGCGGTGCTCGTCTTCGGCTACCTGCTGATCCCCATCGGGGTCGTGATCCTCTTCTCGTTCAACAACCCTGCGGGCCGCTTCAACTACACGTGGCGGGAGTTCACGCTCGACAACTGGCGCAACTGGGACGGCGTTCCGGGCCTGAAGGACTCGATGGTGCTCTCGCTCGAGATCGCCTTCCTCGCCGCTCTCGGCGCCACGATTCTCGGCACGCTGATCGCGCTCGCGCTCGTCCGTTACGGCTTCCGCGGCCGCGGCTCCACGAACCTCCTGATCTTCCTGCCGATGTCGACGCCGGAGATCGTTCTCGGCGCGTCGCTGCTGACGCTCTTCCTGAACCTGAACGTCGTGCTCGGCTTCGGGACGATCGTGATCGCCCACATCATGTTCGACATCAGCTTCGTCGTCGTCACCGTCAAGGCGCGCCTCGTCGGCTTCGACCGCCATCTCGAGGAGGCGGCCATGGACCTCGGCGCCGACGAGCTGACGACCTTTCGGAAGGTGACGCTGCCGCTGATCGCGCCGGCGATCCTGGCCGGCGGGCTGCTCGCGTTCGCGCTCTCCGTCGACGACTTCGTCGTCACGTATTTCAACGCGGGGCCCGAGATCACGTTCCCGCTCTTCGTCTGGGGCGCGGCCCGCGTGGGCGCGCCGCCCCAGGTGAACGTGTTCGGGACGGTCATCTTCGTCGTCGCACTCAGCGCGATGCTCGTCAACGTCCTCCTCCAACGCCGAAAGGGACCTGCATGACCGCACCGACCACGACGCCTCGCGGGTTCGATCTCCAGCAGACCGCACGCGACCACCTCTGGCTGCACTTCACGCGGATGGGCGGCTACCGCGACGCCGACGTGCCGATCATCGTCCGCGGCGACGGGTGCTATCTGGAGGACTCGCACGGCAAGCGGTATCTGGACGCGCTCGCGGGGCTCTTCTCGGTGAACATCGGCTACGGCTATGGCGAGGAGATGGGACAGGCCGCGCTCGAGCAGATGCGGGAGCTGCCCTTCTACACGAACTGGTCGTACGCGCACCCGCGCGCCATCGAGCTCGCGGGCGAGATCGCCTCGCTCGCTCCCGGCGACCTCAACCGCGTCTTCTTCGTCTCGGGCGGCTCCGAGGCGGTCGAGTCGGCCTGGAAGCTCGCGCGCCAGTACTACGCCGCCCGGGGCGAGAAGCGGCTGCGGTCCGCGGTGACCCCCGGAGGGCGCGCGGGCGCCGCCGAGCCGGAGGTGATCCACGACGCGATCGTGGCCGCCGCCCGGCCTGGGCCGCACCGGACGAAGGCCATCGCCCGGCACCTCGCCTACCACGGCACCACGATGGGCGCCCTCTCGCTGAACGGGATCCCGGCGATCCGGGCGCCCTTCGAGCCTCTTGTCCCCGAGGTGCGGCACGTGCGGAACACGAACCGCTACCACCGGCCGCTCGACGAGACCGAAGAGGAGTTCACGGCGCTGCTCCTCGAGGATCTCGAGCAGGCGATCCTCGCCATGGGCCCCGAGACGGTGTGCCTCGTGCACATGGAGCCGGTGCAGAACGCGGGCGGCGCGTTCACGCCGCCCGCGGGCTACTGGCGCGGCGTGCGCGAGATTTGCGACCGCTACGACATCCTGCTCTCGGCCGACGAGGTGATCACCGGGTTCGGCCGGCTCGGGCACTGGTTCGGCTCGGAACGCTACGACATCCGCCCGGACATCGTCACCTGCGCGAAGGGGCTCTCGTCCTCGTACGCCTCGATCGGCGCGGTGATCGCCACGGATCGCGTGATGGAGCCGTTCCTCGACGGCTCGAGCATGTACACCCACGGGATCACCTTCGGCGGGCACCCCGTCCAGTGCGCCGTGGCGCTGAAGAACATCGAGATCATGAAGCGCGACGGCATCGTCGACGGCGTGCGGGAGCACGAGGACGCCTTCCACGGCACGCTGGCCCAGCTGCTCGACCTGCCGATCGTGGGCGACCTGCGCGGCTGCGGCTTCTTCTACGCGCTCGAGCTCGTGAAGGACAAGGAGACGCGTGCGTCCTTCTCCCAAGAGGAGTGCGAGTCGCTCCTGCGCGGATTCCTTTCCGCGTCGCTCTTCGAGCGCGGCCTGATCTGCCGCGCGGACGACCGCGGCGACCCGGTGATCCAGATCTCGCCGCCGCTCGTGGCCCGCCAGCCGGAGTTCGACTCGATCGTGGGGATCCTCGGCGACGTGCTCGCCGAGGCCTGGAACAGGCTGCACTAGCGTGCGCGTCCTGGTCGTGGGCACGGGCGGGGTCGGCGCCGCCGCGGGTGCGGTCGCCCAGCGACGCTCGTTCTTCGAGCGGTTCGTCTTCGCCGACCTCGACCCGGCGCGACCCCGGGCGCTCGTGGACTCGTTGGGCGAGCCGGATCGCTTCGCGGCCGCGCAGGTCGACGCCTCCGACTCCGCTGCCGTCGCGGCGCTGGCGGCCGAGGTGGGGGCGGACGCCATCCTCAACGCCACCGACCCGCGCTTCAACCCGCAGCTCTTCGCGGCGGCCTTCGACGCGCGGTGCACCTATCTCGACATGGCGATGACGCTCTCGAGGCCGCACCCGGAGCGCCCCTACGAGGAGACCGGAGTGAAGCTCGGCGACGAGCAGTTCGCGGAGGACGAGCGCTGGCGCGACGCGGGGCTCCTGGCCCTCTGCGGGATCGGCGTCGAGCCGGGCCTGTCGGACCTCTTCGCCCGCTACGCCGCCGACCACCTCTTCTCGGAACTGGACGAGGTCTCCATCCGCGACGGGGCGAACATCGTCGTCGAGGGGTACGACTTCGCGCCAACCTTCTCGATCTGGACGACGATCGAGGAGTGCCTGAACCCGCCGCTCGTCTGGGAGCGGGGCCGCGGCTGGTACACGACGCAGCCGTTCTCCGAGCCCGAGGTGTTCGACTTCCCCGAGGGCATCGGCGCGGTCGAGTGCGTCAACGTCGAGCACGAGGAGGTGGCGCTCGTGCCGCGCTACCTCGACTGCAGGCGGGTCACCTTCAAGTACGGCCTCGGCGAGGAGTTCATCGGAGTCCTGCGCACCCTGCACAAGCTCGGACTCGATTCCACGGCGCCGGTGCGGGTCCGCGGGGCCGAGGTGGCGCCGCGCGACGTCGTCGCAGCCGCGCTGCCCGACCCCGCGGGGCTCGGCGACCGGATGCGGGGCAAGACGTGCGCAGGCACCTTCGTCACGGGCACCGGCAAGGACGGCGCGCCGCGGGCCGTCTTCCTCTACCACGTGGTCGACAACGAGCAGGCGATGCAGGACTACGGGCACCAGGCGGTCGTCCTGCAGACGGCGTTCAACCCGGTCGTGGCTCTCGAGCTGCTCTCGACCGGCGCCTGGACGGGCAGCGGCGTCCTGGGCCCGGAGGCGTTCGACGCGGTCCCGTTCCTCGACCTGCTCGGCGAATACGGCGCGCCGCACGGGATCGAGGAGCGGGACCCGTCGACGGGAGCCCGTCTGCAGGCAGGCTAGACCGCGCCCACCAGCCCCGACCGCTCGCCCGTGCGGGCGTCGAGCGGCACGTAGTCCCGCTCCTCGGCGCCCGTGTAGATCTGGCGCGGCCGTGCGATCTTCTGCTCCGGGTCGCCGAGCAGCTCGAGCCACTGCGCGACCCAGCCGGCCGTCCGCGGGATGGCGAACATGACCGGGAACATGGAGACGGGCAGCCCGAGCGCCTGGTAGATGATCCCCGAGTAGAAGTCGACGTTGGGATAGAGCTTTCGCGAGATGAAGTACTCGTCCTCGAGCGCGATCCGCTCCAGCTCGAGCGCGATGTCGAGCAGCGGGTTGCGGCCCGTCACCTCGAACACGGCGTCGGCGGTCTCCTTGATGATCGCCGCGCGCGGGTCGTAGTTCTTGTAGACGCGGTGGCCGAAGCCCATCAGCCGTCCCTCGCCCGCCTTCACCCGCTCCACGAACTCCGGGATCCGGCGGACCGAGCCGATCTCGGCCAGCATCTTCAGCACTTCCTCGTTGGCGCCGCCGTGCAGCGGCCCGTAGAGCGCCGCGGCCGCGCCGGCCATGGCCGAGTACGGGTCGACGCGGCTCGAGCCGATCGCTCGCATCGCGTTCGCCGAGCAGTTCTGCTCGTGGTCGGCGTGCAGCACGAACAGCACCTCGAGCGCCCGCTCCAGCGCGGGGTCTGCCGTGTACTTCGGCTCGGCGATCTTGAACATCATCGAGAGGAAGTTGCCGGTGAAGCCGAGGTCGTTCTCGGGGTAGACGTACGGCAGGCCGAGGCTGTGCCGGTAGGAGAAGGCGGCGATCGTCGGCACCTTGGCGATCAGCCTGATCACCTGCGCCATGCGGATCTCCGGCTCCGTGACCCGGTTCGCCTCGGGGTAGAACGTGGAGAGCGCCGCCAGCGTCGAGACGAGCATCCCCATCGGGTGCGCGTCGTAGCGGAAGCTCTCGATCAGCGTCTTGACGTTCTCGTGCAGGAACGTGTGGTGGGTGATCTCCTCCGTCCAGGCCTCGAGCTCCGGCGCGTCCGGCAGCTCGCCGTGGACGAGGAGATGCGCGACCTCCAGGTACGTGCTCCGCTCCGCCAGCTGCTCGATCGGGTAGCCGCGGTAGCGGAGGATGCCGCGCTCGCCGTCGATGAAGGTGATCGCGCTGCGCGTGGCGGCCGTGTTCAGGAACGCCGGGTCGTAGCTCATCAGCCCGAAGTCGTCCTCGTCGACCTTGATCGTGCGCAGGTCCGGCGCGTGGATCGTGCCGTCGACGATCGGAAGCTCGTACGCACTCCCGGTGCGGTTGTCGGTGACGGTGAGGGTTTCCTCGTTCATGGCGGTTCCTTCCTCCACGGTGGGCTAGCGGGTCGCGGGCGCCGGCGCGCGCCCATCAGTCGACGAGGCCGGCCTCGCGCCGGAGCTGCTCGAATGCGAGCGCGCGGGCGATGTCGAGCGTCGAGACGACGCCCAGGGGCCGGTCCGCGCCGGCGTCGCGGACGATCACGTGCGCCGTCTCGTGCTCGGCCATGAGCTGCGCCGTGCGCTCGAGCGTCTCGTCCGGCGTCACCGTGATCAGCGGGCTGGCGGAGACCGCGCCGGCGGTGCGGTCGTCCGCCGCGCTTGCCGAGGCGACGAGGTCGAGGTCGGAGACGATGCGCCAGTCGGCGTCGTCGAAGACGACGACCGCGTGGACGCGGTAGGTCGCCATCATGCGGGCGACCGTCCGCAGCGGCGTCTCGGGCCCGCAGCTGATCACGCCTGGGGTCATCACGTCGCTGACGTGGGCCTCGCCGAACGGGACGGAGAGTTGGCTGGTCATGCCAGCATCGTCTTCCTCGGCGGCGCGGGTCGTCATCCGAGGAGGACCGGCCTTCGGCTGCGGGAAACCCGCGACGGGCTAGGCTCGTGCGCGTGCACGTGAAGGTCTGTGACGTCGGCCCGCGCGACGGGCTGCAGAACGAGGCCGAGGCCCTGCCGCCGGCCGTGCGGGCCGAGCTCGTCAACCGGCTCGCTGGTGCCAGGCTGCCGCGGATCGAGGCGGTGAGCTTCGTCCGCGGCGACCGCGTGTCGCAGATGGAGGGGGCGGAGGAGGTCGTCGAGGGGATCGCCGAGACCGGCACCGAGCTGTCCGGGCTCGTGCTCAACGTTCGCGGCTGGGAGCGTCTCCGCAAGACGCGCCTCGACCGGGTCAACTGCACGCTCGCGGCCACGGAGTCGTTCAACCGGCGGAACGGGAACGCCTCGCTCGAGGAGGCGGCGGCGCGGGTGGAGGAGATCGTCGCCGCGGCGGACCGGCCCGCGACGGTGACGCTCTCGGTCGCCTTCGGCTGCCCGTTCGAGGGGCGCGTCGACCCCGCGGTGGTGGTCGAGCTCGCTCGGCGCTTCGACGGGGTGGAGGTGGTGCTGGCCGACACGATCGGAGTGGCGACGCCCTCTGCGGTCCGGCGCCTCGTCGAGGCGGCCGGGGCAGCGGGCTTCCACGGCCACAACACGCGTTCGGCGGGCTACGCAAACGCCCTCGCCGCGCTCGAGGCGGGAGCGACGGTCCTGGACGCCTCGGTGGGCGGGCTCGGCGGCTGCCCCTTCGCGCCGCGGGCGACCGGGAACATCGCGACGGAGGACCTCGTCTGGCTGCTCGAGGGCGAGGGGGTCGAGACGGGCGTCGACCTCGACGAGCTGATCCGTGTCTCGCGGTGGCTCGAGGGCGTGCTCGGCCGGCCGCTGGAGGGCTACCTCTACCGCGCCGGCGTCTGGCCCTGACATCTCCAGTCGGGCTCGACGACACTGGGCGCGTGCGACACCGCTTCGCGCTCGCGCTGCTCATCCTCGGAGGCTGCGGCGGCGATCACGCCCCGGCGGTCACGGCCGCGCTCGACCAGGTCGTCGCTGCCGGGGTGCCCGGCGCGATGGCGTTCCTGCGCAACGGTGATCGGACACGGACGTTCGCGACCGGGTATGCCGATGTCGACGCGCGCCTGAAGCTCGAGGGCGGCGACCGCTTTCGCATCGGCAGCGTCACGAAGACCTTCGTCGCGACGGTCGTCCTCCAGCTCGCCGGAGAGCGGCGCCTCCGGGTCGACGATCCGGTCAGCCGCTGGCTGCCAGGTCTGCTCGGGGACGGTGACCGGGTCACGATCCGCGACCTGCTCGCTCACCGCTCCGGCCTGGCGGACGTGGCGGACGATCCCGAGGTGCTGAATGGGTCCCGCGCGGACTGGCCGGCGAGACGGTTGGTCGCACTCGCGGCCGCGCAGCCTCGCACGACGTCTCCCGGCCGCGCGTTCCGGTACTCGAGCACGAACTACCTGCTCCTCGGTCTGCTGGTCGAGCGCGTGACGGGGCGCAGCCTCGCGACCGAGCTCCGGCGGCGGATCATCGGCCCGCTGGGATTGACCGAGACGGCGTTCGAGACGGGCCCAGTCCGGGGTGCACACGTCCACGGCTACCGGCTCGTCTCGCACCAGGGCGTGGTCGATTCCGCCGCCGGGCCGCGCGACCTCGAGACGCGCAGCGCGCGGTGGGCCGGCGCAGCGGGCGATCTCGTCTCGTCGGCCGACGATCTGTCCCGCTTCCTCGCCGCGCTCCTCGGCGGCGAGCTCCTTCCGGCCGCGCAGCTGCAGGCGATGGAGGCCGTCCGGCCGCGCTACGGCCTCGGGCTGGCCGTCCACCCGACGCCGTGCGGGCCGGCGTGGGGGCACACGGGCAACCTGAACGGCGTGCTGACGATTGCGTGGAGCACGCACGACGGCCGTCGCCAGGCGATCGTCGTGGCGAACGCGTATCCGCTGCCGGCAGCCGCGGACGTCGCCCTTCGCCAAGCGGCAATCGCGGCTTTCTGCTCGTCAGCTCAGTCGGGGCGGTGAAGCCGAGAGCGGCGTTCGGTGCGCCACTCGAGGCCTGTCCCCGCACGCTCCCCGGTTTCACATCGCACCTAATCGCCGATCAGCTGCTTGAACGCGGGCTCGTCGCGGATCGGATCCAGGTCCGAATCGTCTTTCGCGTACGCGCGAAACTGCTCGGACATCTCGATCGCACGCCGGAGGTGGTCGACCGCATCGGTCGTCCGGCCCGCGAGGCTCTCGCAGCAGGCGAGGTTGTAGAACAACAAGGCGTACTGCGGATGAGCCTCGACCAGCACGCGCGCGCGGTCAGCCGCCTCGGCGTACTCGCCTGCCCGATAGAGGACGTTGAGCGGGGCCCAGAGCTCCCAGCCGACGGGCTCGTACGCCTTTCCCGGGGTGCCGCCGAGCGCGATGATCGTCGTTTCGGGCTCCTCGGCGAATGCGGTTCGATTCACATTGGGGGGAGCGAAGACGAACGTGCCGGCGGGCGCGTCCACCCGGTCGCCGTCGAGCTCGAACACGGCACGCCCTCGCATTACGAGGTACAGCTCCTCCTGCGCAGACCCGTCGGACTCGTCGTGCTCGTTGATGATCTGGTCGCCCGCAGCATGGGCTGTCCACGCGGTGACACCGAAGGCCGTGATGCCGAAGTGGTGACGGACGGGCCGATAGGGTTGGCGCCCGTCGTCGAGCTCCTCGATCTCGTCCAGATGCGCAATCGCGTAACCACTCATGAGACCCCCTTCACGTCGTCGTCGTCGCTCGCCGCGATCCCAGCGAGCCCTGAGCAGGCGAGACCCGGCGCTTGGTCGAGCCGCGGCCATGGAAGTCTAGGACGGCGTCAAGGCCGAACGGCGTCGCATGGGCCAGTGTTCGGGTCCGTCCCCTAGCCGTCGCGGCGGTCCGAGGTTCGTTCCGGCCCGCTGTCGGTGGGTGCGTCTACGGTGGGTGGACACGGGAGTCCAGCGTGAACAAGGGGAGACCATGACCACACTCGAGAACCGGCCGAACACCGCACTCCTCGTCGTCGACGTACAGAAAGGCGTCGTCGAGGGGGCTCACGAACGCGATGCGGTCGTCGCGAACGTCGGCAGCCTTGTCGAGAAGGCGCGGCGGGAACGGGTCCCCGTCGTCTGGGTCCAGCACTCCGACGAGCAGCTTGCGAGGGGGAGCGACGACTGGCGGATCGTCCCGGAGCTGACTCCGGGCGACGCCGAGCCGGTCGTCGAGAAGAACTACGGCGACTCCTTCGAGGACACCACCCTTGAGACCGTGCTGTCGGGCCTCGGTGTCGGGCGACTCGTCGTCGTCGGCGCACAGAGCGATGCGTGCATCCGCTCGACGGTCCACGGCGCGTTCGTCAGGGGGTACGACGCGACCCTTGTCAGCGACGCCCACACGACGGATGACCAGACGTCATGGGGGGGCGCCGCTGCCGGATCAGGTCATCGCGCACACGAACCTGTACTGGACATACCAGACGGCGCGGGGAGGACGGCCGGGACGGTCGAGACCAAGGACGTCGACTTCGGCGGCGCGTCCTGAAGCCTGCGCGACGCGGACGGGAACGCCCGGGGACGGCACCGGCTCCAGGTCGTCGGGCCCGGGTCCGCGGTGCCCGCAGGGCGGATGGCCGTCGGCTGCCAGTCGACCGGCTCCGCCGCCAGGGTGGGCAGTTGCGGCTAATGCGGGCTGACGAGCCCGGGGAAGACTCAGGCCGTCCGCAAGGCGTCGATCGTCGCCGTGGGGACGATGCCTTCCACCCTGCGCGCCAGCTCCGCGTCCAGGGTTACGAACGCGTCTGCCTGCAGCTGAGTGAGTGCAACGTACTCGGCGGCGTAGGTCTCGGCCCACCCCAGCTGCTCGGCGAGGTCCCAGGCCCGACGCCGCAGCACGGCGTCGCCGAGGAGGCGGATCGACATCGCCCAGATGCGCGTGAGCCGGTCGAGAGCGACATCCTGCGGGATCTCGCCCCCGTGCACGGCCTCGTGCAGGGCGGACAGCGTCTGGGAGCGCAAGAGCGTCGGCGCAAGAAGCTCGTGCTCGGCTCGGACCTCGATCTCCTCACTCGCCAGGTGCAGGACGGCGCCACAGTCGACGACGAATCTGGTCATGTGGGTCTCGAAGCTACCGCGCAGCCGCAGAGCATGTCGTCGCGATCGACAGCGAGCTCGATTCCCGACGAGTTCATCACCGCGTCGGCCAGGGCCCTCTCGCCCGACTCCGGGCGCCGCGCGGCTAGACCTCCCCGAATGCACCGGTCGCCGACGCGGGGGCCGCGGCCGCGTCGAATGCGTCCAGCAGGCGCGTGACGTCCTCCTCCGAGGTCCGCCAGTTCGAGACGGAGACGCGGATCGCCTTGCGCCCGTCCCAGGTCGTGCCTGAGAGCCACGCTTCGCCGCTCTCCTGCACGGCGGCGAGCACGGCGTCGGTGCGCTCGTCCGTCCCGAAGCGGAACAGGACCTGGTTGAGCACGACGTCGTTCAGCAGCTCGACGCCTTCGAGGCCCGCGAGCTCCTCGCCGATCCGCCGCGCATGGGCCGAGGTGCGCTCGACGAGCTCAGCGATCCCGGTGCGGCCGAGCTGACGGATCGCCGCATAGACGGCGAAGCCGCGGGCGCGGCGCGAGAACTCCGGCGTCCAGTCCACCTGGTCGCGCACGGCGCCATCGTCGTCCTGGATCAGGTACGCGGCGGTGACGGACATCGCCGCCCGGTGGGCGTCGGGGTGGCGGCAGAACGCGAGTCCCGAGTCGTACGGGACGTTCAGCCACTTGTGGCAGTCGGTCGCCCAAGAGTCGGCCCGCTCGGAGCCGGCGACCAGGTGCCGGAGCCCGGGGCTCGCCGCAGCCCAGAGGCCGAAGGCTCCGTCGACGTGGAGCCAGGCGCCCGCGCCGGCTGCGGAGTCTGCGAGCGCTTCGAGGTCGTCGAAGGCGCCCGTGTTCACCTCGCCCGCCTGGCCGCAGAGGATCGTCGGTCCGTCACCGTCCTGGAGCGTCCGGCGAACCGCCTCGATGTCGATCCGCCCCTGGTCGTCGGCGGGGACGACCACGAGGGACCGCTCGCCGATCCCGAGCAGGCGCAGGGCCCGGTCGACGGTCACGTGCCGCTTGGCACCGACCACGACGCGGATCGGCGGCGCGCCGGACAGGCCGTCGCGATTCACGTCCCAGCCGGCGCGGCGCAGCACCTCGTAGCGCGCCGCCGCGAGCGCCGTCACGTGCGCCATCTGGCAGCCGGTGACGTAGCCGACCGAGACGTCCTCGGGCAGGCCGAGCAGCTCGGCGAGCCAGCCGCGCGCGACCTCCTCGACCACGGAGGCCGCAGGCCCGCCCACGTAGAGGCCCGCGTTCTGGTCCCACGCCGAGGTCAGCCAGTCGGCGGCGACCGCCGCCGGTACCGCGCCGCCGATCACGAAGCCGAAGTAGCGGCCGCCTGGGATGGCGACGATGCCGCCGTCCGCCGCCGCGGCCAGGTCGGCGATCACGCGGCGCGGCTCCGTCGGCAGCTCCGGCAGCGGGCCGCCCAGCTGCTCACGGAGCTCGTCCACCTCGGCGGCGGGGAAGACGAGCCGCTCGTCGAGCGAGTCGAGGAAGTCTGCGGCGATCGCCGCGGTCAGCTCCAGCAGCTCGCGGGTCTCACTCATCCACCGAGTGTACGTGCGCGATCCCGGCTCGCACCAGCGCGGCGATTTGCTCCTCGTCGTGGCCGGCCTCGCGCAGGATCTCCGCCGTCTGCGCCCCGAGCGGCGGAGCGGGGGAGGGGAGCCGGGCGCGCTCGCCGTCGAACGACAGGGGCGGGCCGACGGTGGTGTAGGGGCCGAGGTCCTGGAGGATCCCGACCGCGGCCGTCTGCTCGTGGGTCGCCGCCGCCGCGATGTCCTGCACCGGCGCCGCCGGGACGCCGGCCGCGCTCAGCCGTTCGAGCCACCCGGCGCTCGTCTTCGCTGCGAGCCGCCCCGAGATGAGGGAGACGAGCTCGTCCCGGTTCCGCACCCGGTCCGGGTTGGTCGCGAAGCGCGGCTCGTCCGGGAGGCCGATCGCCTCGCGCAGCGCGGCGTAGAGCCGGTCGTTCGCGGCGCAGATCATCAGCTCGCCGTCGGCGGTCGGAAACGCCTGGTACGGCACGATCAAAGGGAAGCCCGTGCCGCTCCGCCGCGGTACGTCGCCCGTGCCGAGGAAGCCGGTGACCTGCGTGCCGACGAGGCCGAGCGCGACCTCCAGCAGCGACAGCTCGATCGTCCGCCCGCCCTCGCCGTGCAGCGCGGCGACGACGGCGAGCGCCGACCAGAGGCCCGTCGCGAGGTCGATCAGCGAGGTGCCGACCCGCACCCCGGGCCGGTCGGCCTCGCCCGTGAGCGAGACGATCCCGGCAAACGCCTGCAGCAGCGGGTCGTAGCCCGGCTCGCCCGCGAGCGGCCCCGCCGAGCCGAACGCGCCGATCGAGACGTAGACGAGCTCCGGGTTGCGCGCCCGCACCTCGTCCGGCCCGATCCCGCGCGCGGCGGCGAGCCCGGGCCGCAGGCTCTGGACGAACACGTGCGCGCCCTCCGCCACGCGCAGCAGTGCCTCGCGTCCCGCCGGAGCGCGGAACGAGAGCGCGAGCGAGCGCTTGCCGGCGTTCGCCGCCTGGAAGAGCGGACCCGCGCCGGCCACGAACGGCGGGCCCCAGTGACGTGCCTCGTCGCCGCCCCGCGGGTGCTCGACCTTGATCACGTCGGCGCCGAGCGAGGCGAGGATCTGCGTGCAGTACGGTCCGGCGAGCGACGTCGTCACGTCGACCACGCGCACGCCGGAGAGAGGGAGGAACCCGCTGGCCATCGAGTCTCGACCCTACGCGAGCCCGGACGACCTCCGAGCCATGCAGCGCCTCGTCCAGGAGGCCTGGCGGCTCGCCGGCCCGAAGAACGAGCGGCACGTCGGCGACGTCGCCTGGGCCGCATACCAGCACGCCGGGCGCGAGCCCGAGTGGGTGCGGCGCCTCTGGTACGACGACGGCGAGCTCGTCGCCTTCGGCTGGCTCTACCGCCCCCAGGCGACGCTGGACTGGCAGCTCCACCCGGAGCGTCCGGAGCTGCTCGGCGCGGTCCTCGACTGGTTCGAGGCGGAGGCTCGGCCCGCCGGCGATGGGGTGCTCGTCACGTCGGTTCTCGCCGACGACGCCGCGGCGATCGCGACGCTCGAGGCGCGCAGCTTCGCCGCCGTCGACGGCGGGCCGTGGCTGGCCTACCTGATCCGGGAGCTGGAGCAGATCGACGAGCCGCTCGTCCCGGAGGGCTTCGAGCTCCGCACGGTCCTGGAGGCGGACGTCGAATCGCGCGTCGAGGCGCACCGGTCGGCATTTCACCCGTCGCGGGTCACCGTCGAGAGCTACCGCAACACCCGGTGCGCCTGGCCGTACCGCGCCGATCTGGACTGCATCGCGGTCGCACCGGACGGCAGGGTCGCCGCGTACGCGCTCGCCTGGTACGACGACGAGAACCGCGTCGGAGAGCTCGAGCCGGTCGGGACGCACGCGGACTTCCGGCGGCTCGGCCTGGCACGCGCGGTCAATCTCTTCGCGCTGCGGCGCCTGCGCGCGGCGGGGGCGGAGCGGGCGATCGTGCTCTGCCGCGGCGACGACGGCTATCCGGTGCCGAAGCGCCTCTACGAGTCCGTCGGCTTCCGGCAGCACTCGCGCTCGATCGAGTTCCGGCGCGGCTGAGCAGGACGGCTCAGGCCAACGCGACGAGGAAGCTCCGCGTGAACTCGACCACGACCTCGTCTCGCTGGTTCAGCCCCTGGGTCCGGACGGTCACGATCCCGGATCCGGGCCGCGACGCGGAGCGCCGTTTGGCGAGCACCTCCGTCTTCGAGCGCAGCGTGTCGCCCGCGTAGACCGGCGCCGGCAGCCGGATCTCCGACCAGCCGAGGTTGACGGCGCCCGCCTCGGACGTGTCGGGCACGGAGAGCCCCATCACGAGCGCCAGCGTGAAGGTCGAGTTGACGAGGGGCCGCCCCCACTCGGTCGTCGCGGCGTACTCCGCGTCGAAATGGATCCGGTTCGTGTTGTGCGTCAGCGCGGTGAACCAGACGTTGTCCGCCTCGATCACCGTGCGCCCGAACCGGCTCCGGTAGACGTCGCCGACGGTGAAGTCGTCGTACAGACGGCTCATGCCGCCATGATCCCACGGCGTGGTCGACACGATCTACCACCTGCTGACCGACCCCCCGCAGGCCTACCTGATCCTCTTCGCGGTCTGCGCGGGCGACGCCGTCTTCCCCGTTCTCCCCGGGGAGTCGTCGCTGATCCTGGCCGGCCTGCTGACCCAGGTCGGAGACCTGCACCTCGCGCCCGTGGTCGCGACGGGTGCGGCCGGTGCGTTCGTCGGCGACAACACCATGTACTGGCTCGGCCGCAAGGTCGGCCGCCCCGTCCAGCAGCGGTGGTTCATGGGCGAGAGGACAGAGCGTCTGCTGGGCTGGGCCGATCGGCAGCTCGCGGCGCGCGGCGGGGTGATCATCGTCGTCGCCCGCTTCGTCCCGGGAGGGCGCACAGCGGTCACCTTCAGCGCCGGGCTCGTCCGCTTCGGCTGGGGCAAGTTCGTGCTCTTCTCCGCCCTTGCGGCGGTCCTCTGGTCGACCTATGCGACCCTCGTCGGAGTGCTCGGCGGGCGGGCGTTCGAGGACAACCCGTGGCTCGGGCTCCTGACGGCGTTCGGGCTCGCAGCCGCGATCGCGCTCGCCGGCGAGGGCGTCCGCCGGTTCAGAATGCGAGCTTCAGGAGCAGGACGATCACGACGATCGTCACCACGAGCATGATCAGGATCGTGAAGCCCAGCGCGGCGCCGCCGAGCGCGAGCTTGGCAGGGAGCGCGACGGGCTGGCCCGGCTCGAACGACCGCGCGATGTCCTGCTCCACGCGTTCCTGAATCCTGCGGGCGAGGCGGTCGCCCCAGTCCTCCGTCGTCGGCTCCGGGGTCGTCTTCAGGGGCGGGAACTCCGCCGGCCCGCCGTCGATCGAGAGCTGGTAGACGTGCTCGTGCTGGATGTCCTTCAGGTGCGCCTCGCCCAGATCGTGGATCGTCGCGCCCTCCGGGAGCTGGTTCCCGAGGAGCGCCCGGGTGGTCTCGGAGAGCAGGATCTGCCCCCCGTGCCCCGCCGCGGCGATGCGCGCCGCGCGAACGACGTCGAGGCCGACGTAGCCCTCCTCGCCGACCGAGGGCTCGCCGGTGTGGAGGCCCATCCGGACGCGGACCGCGACCCCGCGCGGCCACTCGTGCTCACGCAGTCCGCGCTGTGCGGCAACCGCGGCGCTGACCGCGTCGCGCGCACGCGGGAACGAGAAGAAGAACGCATCGCCCTGCGTATCGATCTCCGTTCCGCCGAGCTCGCCGAACCGCTCGCGGATGATCCGGCGGTGGCCGGAGACGACGTCGCCGTACTCGTCGCCCAGCTCCTGCAGGAGCCGCGTCGAGCCCTCGATGTCCGTGAAGACGAAGGTGACTGTGCCGCCCGGGAGCATCGACACGGCGACTACGGTACAGGGCGTGAACCGGCTCGCCACGGAGACCAGCCCCTACCTGCTCCAGCATGCGGGGAACCCCGTCGACTGGTACGCCTGGGGAGAGGAGGCGCTCGCCCGCGCCCGCGAGGACGACCGGCCCATCCTGCTCTCGATCGGCTACTCCGCGTGCCACTGGTGCCACGTGATGGAGCGGGAGTCGTTCGAGAACGGCGCCACCGCCGACCTGATGAACCGGCTTTTCGTGAACGTGAAGGTCGACCGTGAAGAGCGGCCGGATCTCGATTCGGTCTACATGGACGCGGTCGTCGCCATGACGGGGCACGGCGGCTGGCCGATGACCGTCTTCCTCACCCCGGACGGACGCCCCTTCTTCGGTGGGACGTACTTTCCGCCCGAGCCGCGCCACGGCTTGCCGAGCTTCCCGCAGCTGCTCGAGGCGGTCGCCGGGACGTATCGCGACCGCCGCGAGGAGGTCGACCGGCAGGGAGCGGCGCTCGTCGACCACATCCGCCAGGCGAGCGAGGCGCGGCCGTCCACGGATCCGCTGACCGAGGGGATTCTGGTCGAGGCCCAGGTCGCGCTGCGCGACGGCTTCGACGCGCGGTGGGGAGGCTGGGGAGGCGCGCCGAAGTTCCCGCCGGCCTCGACGATCGAGCTGCTGCTCCGGCGGGGCGAGACGGAGATGGCCGCGGGCACGCTGGACGGGATGGCGCTCGGCGGCATGTACGACCTGCTAGGCGGCGGCTTCCACCGCTACTCGGTGGACGAGCGCTGGCTCGTGCCGCATTTCGAGAAGATGCTCTACGACAACGCGCTGCTCGTCCCGGCGTACCTGCACGGCTGGCTCGTCACGGGCACGGAGCGGTGGCGCGAGGTGGCCGAGGAGACGTGCGACTACCTGCTGCGCGAGCTGCGTCTGCCGGAAGGTGGCTTCGCGTCGGCGCAGGACGCCGACACCGAGGGCGTCGAAGGACTGACGTTCACGTGGACGGTGGAGGAGGGAGCGCCGGCCGAGCTCCTGCAGCCGTTCGAGCACGGGCGCTCGATCCTCCGCGCGGAGCTCGACGGGGAGACGAAGCGGCGGCTGTTCGAGGAGCGCGAGCGGCGGCGGAAGCCGGCCCGCGACGACAAGGCGATCGCCGCCTGGAACGGCCTCGCGCTGGCCGCCCTCGCGGAGGCCGGGCGGCGGCTCGAACGCCCCGACCTCGTCGAGGCGGCGCGCGACTGCGGGGCGTTCCTCCTTCGCGAGCTGTCGCGCGAGGACGGAAGGCTCTGGCGCACCTGGCGCGGGCGCCCGCAGCACGACGGTGTCCTCGAGGACTACGCGGACGCCGCGCACGGACTCTACGAGCTCCACGTCGCGACGGGCGAGCTGCGCTGGCTCGAGGAGTCGTACCGGCTTGCGCGCCTCGCCGTCGAGCTCTTCGGCGACGACGAGCGCGGCGGCTTCTACGAGACGGCGGCCGACGCCGAGCGGCTGATCCTGCGCAAGAAGAGCTTCGACGACCATCCGACGCCGAGCGGGAACTCGATGCTTGCGTACGTCCTGCTCCGGCTCGCCCGGATCTACGGCGACGACGACCTCGAGCGGCGGGCGGTCGGCGTCCTGCGCCTCCTGCACGGCGCGCTCACACGCGCGCCGGGGGCCTTCGGCTGGGCGCTCTGCGCGCTCGACCTCCACCTCTCGCCTCACCGCGA
Source organism: uncultured Actinomycetes bacterium (assembly GCA_963704025.1). Lineage (GTDB taxonomy): Bacteria > Actinomycetota > Thermoleophilia > Gaiellales > Gaiellaceae > CAVPGP01. The sequence goes on from CAVPGP010000003.1 coordinate 240,676, forward strand.
GCTCGCGATCGTGGGCGCGCCGGGCTCTGCCGTCGCACAGGCGGCGCTCGCTGGCTTCGATCCGAACGCCGTGGTGGCCTTCGGCCCGGCGGACGGCGTCGCGCTGCTCGAGGGCAAGATCCTCGTCGACGGGAAGCCGGCCGTCTACATCTGCGAGCGCTTCGCCTGCCGCACGCCCGTCACCGAGCCGGGCGAGCTCGGAGCAGCCCTGCGTGAGCCGTCCGCAGCCGGCGCCTAGGCTAGGCCGGTGCACATGACGAGCCGTACGCTGACCTGGGACGGTTGCATCAACGTCCGCGACCTGGGCGGCCTGCCGACCGAGGACGGCGCGGGCACGCGCTTCGGCGTCGTGATCCGCGCCGACAACATCCGCCGGCTGCGCGAGTACGAGACGCTCGAGCGCCACGGCGTCACCCGGGTTGTCGACCTGCGGCTCGCCGACGAGCTGGCCCAAGACCCCGATGGCGAGCTGCCGGTGGAGCACGTGCACGTGCCTCTGCTCGACTACGACCCGAAGTACTACGCCGACCTGGAGGAGCGCGCGATCGCCTCGGCCCCCGCCGAGTACCTCGAGTGGTCGTACCTCGACTTCCTCGAGCGCTTTCGCGCCAACTTCGGCGCGGTCGTGCGCGCGGTCGCCCAGGCGGAGGGCACGGTCTGCGTGCACTGCATGGGCGGCCGCGACCGCACGGGGCTCGTCACGGCGCTCCTCCTGCGGCTCGCCGGGGTCTCGCGCGAGGAGGCCGCCGAGGACTACTGGCTGAGCGAGGACGCGCTCCGCGAGGCCCACGAACGCTGGGTCGAGGAGGCGCCGGACGAGCGCGAGCGGCGGCGGCGGCAGATCTTCTCGGTTGCGCCCGTCAGCTCGATGCGGGGGGTGCTGGAGGAGCTCGAGCGCCGGTACGGCTCGGTGCGGGACTATCTCGCGGGAGCCGGGGTGCCCGCCGCGGAGCTCGACGCCCTGCGGGCCCGCCTGCGGGAAGAGCAATGACCTCCCGGAAGGCGGCCGTCGTCCTGCTTGCGGCGCTCGTCGGCGCCCTCGCCGTCCTCGGTGGCGCCGGCGCGCGACGGAGCGCGGCGCCGGGCGTCACGACGAAGGCCGTTCTCCTCGGCTCGACAGGCCCGCTCACGGGCGGGGAGTCGGCCGCCGCCGACGTCCTGCGGGGCGCCGAGGCGTACTTCAAGTTCGTGAACTCTCGCGGCGGGGTGAGCGGGCGCAAGATCGACTTCCGGTACTACGACGACGCAGGCGACCCGGAGACGGCGGCGGAGAACGCGCGCCGGCTGGTCGAGCAGGATCAGGTCCTCGCCCTCTTCTCCACGGTCGGCACGGACGCCAACCTCGCGATCCGCGCGTTCGCGAGCGAGTCGAGGGTCCCGCATCTCTTCGTGGCCTCGGCCGCCACGACCTTCGGCCGCGACTCCGGGCGCTACCCGTACTCGATCGCGTATCCGCCGAGCGACTCGGCGGAGGGCCGGCTCTACGCGCGCTTTCTGCTCTCGACCGGCGGCAAGGCGTCGAAGATCGCCGTCCTCTACGAGGACGACGAGGACGGCAACGACCTGCTGGACGGGCTCGTCAAGGGGCTCGGCAAGCAGCGCGCGAAGATCGTCGCGACAAGCTTCGCCGAGCCGGGGGCGACCGACCTCGGCCCGGAGATCGCCGACCTGAAGGCGTCCGGCGCGAACACGCTGATGGTCTTCGCATCCGGCCGGCTCGCGACCCAGGCGTACCGGGCCGCCTTCAAGCTCGGGTGGAAGCCGGTCGTCTACGTCGGCGCCCGGGCATCGGCCGCGGCGGTCATGAGGCTCGCGCCCGGGACGACTGCCGAGGGCTCGATTTCGGCCACCTTCGTCAGGGACCCCGCGCTCCTGGGCTTCGCGACCGACCCGGGCGCGTTGCTGGCGGGCACGATCGTCAAGCGATTCGCCCCCGGTACGAGCCCGCGAGACCGCGCCGTCGTCGCGGGCATGGCGGCCGCGTTCACGATGGTCGACACGCTCAGGCGAGCGGGGAAGAACCTGACGCGCGAGTCGCTGCTGCGGGCGGCGACGAGCCTGAACGAGGCGAACAACCCCTTCCTCGTGCCGGGGATCGTCGTCCGGACGACCCCGACGAGCCGCCTCCCGGTCACCCAGCTGCGCCTGATGCGATGGACGAGAGGCAGGTGGCAGCTGCTCGGAGGGCTCGTGACGGTCAGGCCGTAGCGTCAGCCGCGGGGGAGGCGCCTGCGCGCCGCCTCCCCCGCATGCCCACCGAGGCGGCCGTCAGCTCGGTGGCAGGAGCACCTTGTCGATCACGTGGATGACGCCGTTCGACGCACCGACGTCGGCCTTGACGACCTTCGTCGACCCGTTCAGGTAGACCGAGCCGTTCCGGACCGCGATCCGCACGCTCGCGCCTTCGAGGGTTTTCGCCGATCGGAGCTTGACGACCTGGGCCGCGCGGACGTCGCCCTTGACAACGTGGTAGAGGAGGACCTTGCGCAGCTCGCCCCTGTTCTTCGCCAGTGCGGCGAGGGTGGCTTTGGGCACCTTTGCGAACGCCGCGTCGGTGGGTGCGAACACGGTCAGCTTGCCGCTGCCCGTCAACGCACTGGCGAGGCCCGCCTGCTTCGCGAGCTTCACAAGCGTCTTGAACTGCCCCGCCGACTGGGCGGTCTGCACGATGTTCGTCTGCGGTGCCGCTTTCGTCTGCGGCGCCGCAGACGCCGTCTCGGCGAAGGCGCTGACGGCAACGGTCGCCGTCAGCGCCGCGATGCGGAGGAGCGCCTGCATCAGACGGCCCTTGTGGAGGGCTCAGAGGTCCGTGCCGGCCCGGTCCGTGCCAGCGCGGGGAGGCGGACCAGCTCGTAGACCGCGGCCAGGCCGACGAGCCCGTAGACGATCCGGGAGGCGGCGTTGGTCTCGCCGAAGTCCATGCCGCCGAAGATCGTGGCGACGAGGTCGAACTTCGCGATCGCGATCAGCCCCCAGTTGAGGCCGCCGACGACCAGCAGCGTCGTCGCGGCCAGGTCGAGTTTCTTCATCGTGTTCCCCTTTCTGTACAGGATTTGTCCAGAGAAGGTACAGAGGCATCTCGGATCTGTCAAGTTTTTGTCCAAGTTCTGTTACACTCGGCCCGTGCACGAGCTGAGGATCGGCGAGCTCTCCCGGCGGACGGGCGTCAGCCCGGAGCTGCTGCGTGCCTGGGAGCGCCGCTACGGCCTCTTGCGGCCCGTCCGCACGGACGGCGGCTTCCGCATCTACTCGGTCGAGGACGAGAGCCGGATTCGGCGGATGCGACAGCACCTGGCGCGGGGCCTTGCCGCCGCCGAGGCGGCGCGGCTTGTCACCTCGGAGCGGGCGGCGAGGCCGCCGGCAGACGAGCTCTACGAGGAGCTGGTGGCCTTCGACGACGAGGGCGCGAACGCGGTGCTGGACCACGCGCTGACGCGGCTGAGCGTGGAGGCGGCACTCCAGGAGGTCGTCCTGCCGACGCTGCGGCGGATCGGCGAGGGCTGGGAGCGGGGCGACGTGACGATCGCCCAGGAGCACTTCGCCAGCAACCTCGTCCGCGGGCGGCTGCTCGGGCTCGCGCGGCGCTGGGACCAGGGCGTCGGGCCGCGCGCGCTGCTCGCGTGCGCCCCCGGCGAGCTCCACGACCTCCCGTTGATCGCGTTCGGCCTCTCGCTGCGCGCGCACGGCTGGCGGATCGTCTACCTGGGGACCGACACGCCGCTCGAGACGATTCGCACCGCGGCGACGGCGGTCCTCCCGGAGCTCGTCGTCCTTTCGTCGTCGATCGTCCGTCCCGTTGACGAGGAGGAGCTGCGCCTGCTCGCGGACGCCGCTCCGTTGGCGCTCGCGGGCGTGTGGGACGAGAACCTCGCGGCGATGCGCCTGGACGGCGATCCCGTCGACGCCGCGCGGGACGTCGCCTTCCGGTAGAGGGGAGGAGCCCGCACGCCGGGGCCGAAAGGAAGCCTCTCGTGCGTCTCCGCCTCGGTCAACTCGTGGCGGCACTTGCGCTCGCGTCGGCGCTGGTTGCGGCCACACCGGCAAACGCCGGCGTGAACCCGCAGCTCGCGGGGCTGCAGGTCGCGCTCCGCGCGCACGGCCTCTATCTCGGCGCGATCGACGGCGTCATGGGCCCGCAGACGCGTTCGGCGCTGAAGGCGTTCCAGCGGAAGAAGGGCCTGGTGCCGGACGGCGTGCCCGGCCCGCGCACCCGCGTGAGGCTGGGGCCGCTCGGTCGGCCGCTCTTCGGCGCGCGGACGCTCCTTCCCGGGCGCTTCGGGAACGACGTCTCCGTCCTCCAGTTTCTCCTCACGCGGCGCGGCCTCTACAGCGGCGCGCTCGACGGCTACCTCGGCCCCGAGACGGCGAAGGCGCTGCGCCGCTACCAGCGGACGCAGAAGCTCGCGGCGGACGGCGTCGCCGGCCCGCGCACGCTCGCCTCGCTGGGGATCAAGGGCAGGGTGCCGCTGCCGCAGCGCGCGGTCCCGGCGACGCCGAGGCGCTACGTCGTGCGTCCGGGCGACAACCTGACGGCGCTCGCGGCGCGGTTCGGCACGTCGATGCGCTCGCTCGCCGCCGCCAACAAGCTCGATCCCGCCAAGCCGCTGCTCATCGGCACGAAGCTGGCCCTGCCCGGAGCAACCGAGGCGGCGTCGTCGTCGGCCGTCCGCGACCTCCTCACCTCGAGCGCGCGCCGCTACGGCGTCGACGAGCGGCTCGTCCGGGCGCTGGCGTGGATGGAGTCGGGCTACCAGACGTCGATCGTCTCGTCTGCCGGCGCAGTCGGCGTGATGCAGACGCTCCCGGAGACCCGGGACTACGTCGAGAACGTGCTGGTCGGGAAGCGGTTCCCGCGCACGGTCGCGGGCGACGTCGAGGTCGGCGTCCTCTTCCTGCGCAGCCTCCTCCGCAGCTTCAACGGGAACGAGCGCCTGGCGCTGGCGGCGTGGTACCAGGGCGAGAAGGCCGTCCGGGAGCACGGCGTCTACAAGGTGTCGAAGCCGTTCGTCGCCAACGTGCTCGCGTTGAAGCCCCGCGTGTGACGTAGGCTCCGCGCTATGGCGCGAGAGCTGCTCGAAGCCCCGCTCGACGAGCTGCTGGCGGAGGCGCGCCGGCTTCGCGACGCGGGCCACGGACGGCTCGTCACGTACTCGCCGAAGGTCTTCGTCCCGTTGACGACGTTGTGCCGCGACGTGTGCCACTACTGTACGTTCGCCAAGCCGCCGCGGCGCGGCCAGCGCGCGTACATGACGGTCGAGGAGGTGCTGGACGTCGCGCGCGCGGGCGCCGCCGCCGGCTGCCGCGAGGCGCTCTTCACGCTCGGCGACAAGCCGGAGCTTCGCTACCGGGTCGCGCGCGAGGAGCTCGCCGCGCTCGGTTGCTCCTCGACGCTCGAGTACCTCGCACGCGCCGCGAAGGCCGTCCTCGACGAGACCGGGCTGCTGCCGCATCTGAACCCCGGCGTCATGACCCGTCGCGACCTCGAGGCTCTGCGCCCCGCGGCGCCGTCGATGGGGATCATGCTCGAGACGCTGTCGCCGCGGCTCTCGGAGCGCGGAGCGCCGCACCACGGCTCGCCGGACAAGGAGCCGGCGGCCCGGCTGGAGACGATCCGCCTCGCCGGCGAGCTCCGCGTGCCGTTCACCACGGGGATCCTGATCGGGATCGGCGAGACGCGGGCCGAGCGGCTGGAGGCCCTCGCCGCGATCAAGGAGCTCGGCGACCTGCACGGCCACGTGCAGGAGGTGATCGTGCAGAACTTTCGCGCCAAGCCGGGCACGAAGATGGCCGCTGCACCGGAGCCGTCGCTGGACGACTTGCTCTGGACGGTCGCGGCGGCCCGCGTGCTGCTCGGCCCCGACTGGTCGATCCAGGCGCCGCCGAACCTGACCGAGGACTTCCCGCGCCTGCTCGACGCGGGTCTGAACGACTGGGGCGGCGTCTCGCCCGTGACGATCGACCACGTCAACCCGGAGGCTCCGTGGCCCGACCTGGAGGTGCTGCGTTCCGGGACGGAGAGCCGCGGCTACGAGCTCGTGCCGCGCCTGACGGTCTACCCGCGCTACGTCGACGGCGCGTGGATCGACCCGACCGTGATGCCGCACGTCCTCCGGGCGTCCGACTCGCTCGGGCTCGCACGCGAGCACGACTGGTCGCCGGGGGAGGACCTCACCGCGCCGTTCGTGCCGCGCGACGCCTTGCCGGTGGACACCAGCGACGAGCTCGGCGAGGAGGAGCTGGTGCGGCTCTTCAGCGCGCGCGGCACGGAGCGTGACCGCGTCTTCGCCGCGGCCGACCGGCTGCGCCGCGAGGTGAACGGCGACACGGTCAGCTACGTCGTGACGCGGAACATCCAGTACACGAACGTCTGCTACTTCCGCTGCGGCTTCTGCGCCTTCTCGAAGGGGAAGCTCGCCGCGAACCTGCGCGGCGCGCCGTACCTCGTCCCGCACGAGGAGATCCAGCGGCGGGTCGTGGAGGCGTGGCAGCGCGGCGCGACCGAGGTCTGCCTGCAGGGCGGGATCCATCCGGCGTTCGACGGCGACTACTACCTCTCCGTCGTGCGCGCCGTGAAGGAGGCCGTGCCCGAGCTTCACGTCCATGCCTTCTCGGCGCTCGAGATCTGGCAGGGCGCCGCGACGCTCGGCCTGCCGCTCGCGGTGTATCTGGAGCGGCTGCGCGAAGCAGGCCTCGCGTCGCTGCCCGGCACGGCGGCGGAGGTGCTGGACGACGAGGTGCGACGCGTGATCTGCCCCGACAAGGTCTCGACCGCGCAGTGGCTCGCCGTCCACGACGCGGCGCACCGGGCCGGCCTGCCGTCGAACAACACGATCATGTTCGGCCACGTCGACGGGCCGCGGAACTGGGCGCGCCACCTGCTGGCGGTACGCGGGCAGCAGCAGCGCACGGGCGGCTTCACAGAGTTCGTGCCGCTGCCGTTCGTGCACATGGAGGCGCCGATGTTCCTCAAGGGGCAGGCGCGCCGAGGGCCGACCTTCGGTGAGATGCTGTTGATGCACGCCGTCGGCCGGCTCGCGCTCCACCCGTGGATCGAGAACGTCCAGGTGTCGTGGGTGAAGGCCGGCCCCGAAGGGGTTCGCGCCGCCCTTCGCGCAGGCGTCAACGACCTCGGCGGCACGCTGATGAACGAGTCGATCTCGCGCGCGGCCGGCGCCTCGTTCGGTCAGGAGATGTCGCCGGAGCGGATGGAGTCGCTGATCCGCTCGACTGGTCGCGTGCCGCGGCAACGGACGACGCTCTACCAGGACGCGCCCGAGGGGCGCGTGCATGCATCGTTCGGCGCGCCGCCCTGCCGGGAGCCGTCGAACCCGCACGTCAGCGAGGCAGGGCTGAAGGCGCCGCCGAAGCTCGTCAGGCCCGGCCTGCGCCCCGCCGCGCGCTAGCCGGGCAGCCCGGTCTCGAAGGAGAGCAGGTCGTCGATCGTCTCGCGCCGGCGAATCAGCCGGGCCTCGCCCTCGCGCACGAGCACGACGGCGGGTCGCGGCGAGGCGTTGTAGTTCGAGGCCATCGCGAGCGTGTAGCCCCCGGTCGCGGGGATCGCGAGGAGATCGCCGCGGTGCGGCTCGGGCAGCTCGACCCGGTCGATCAGCACGTCGCCGGACTCGCAGTGCTTGCCGGCGACGGTGTAGTGGCCGACCGTCGGCTCGTCGGCGCGGTTCGCGAGCAGCGCGGTGTAGCGTGCGCCGTAGATCGCGGGGCGCGGGTTGTCCGACATGCCGCCGTCGACCGCGACGTACGTCGTCGACTCGCTCGCGCGCTTGACCGAGCCGACCCGGTAGAGCGTGACACCCGCCCGGCTGACGAGCGAGCGGCCGGGCTCGAGCACGAGGCGGGGGCGGGGAAGGTCCTGCAAGGCCCAGGAGCGCTCGATCTCGCCCGTCAGCTCACGGACGAACGCGGCGATCGACGGCGGCTCCTCCTCCGAAACGTGACGCACGCCGAGCCCGCCGCCGAGGTCGACGAGCTCTGGCGCCCACCCGATCTGCGCGCGGCAGCGCGCGCTGAAGAGCGCGAGCCACTCGACGGTCATCGCCGCCGCACGCAGGTGGAGGAGCTGCGAGCCGATGTGCACATGCAGGCCGAGCACGTCTACCTCCGCGTCGCGCAGCCGCTCGACTGCGTCGATCGCGTCGTTCGGCGGCAGGCCGAACTTCGAGCCGTGATGCGCGGTCCGGATGGCTTCGTGCGTGTCCGCCTCGATGCCCGGCGTGACGCGGACGAGGGCTCGCCGCACACCTGCCGCCACGGCTCGGTCCACCTCGTCGAGCGCATCGACCACGACCAGCGCTCCGGCGCCTGCGGCGGCGGCAAGCTCCTCGTCGGACTTGTTGTTTCCGTGGACGACGAGCTGCCCGCAGTCGAGCCCTGCCTGCCGCGCGAAGGCGAGCTCACCCAGGGTCGAGACGTCGGCGCCGAGCCCCTCCTCGGCGAAGAGGCGGAGCAGCGCAACGGAGGGGAGCGCCTTCGTCCCGTAGACGACGAGCGCATCGGGCGCGGCATTCCGGTACGCGCGCGCCTGCCCGCGGAGCGTCTGCTCGCAGAGCACGAGCAGCGGCGTCCCGTGTTCGTCCGCGAGCTCGGTGGCCGGCACGCCCGCGATCGCGAGCGCCGCGCCGTCGAGCCGAGCCGTCTCCGGGAAGAGGTCGAGCATCCCAGGATTCTGCCGACCGCGGGCAATCGTCACGCAAATGTTGCAGACGCGTGCGGGCGGACGAGGTACTTTCGGTCCCCGGGTGGGTGGGGGCTAGGGATGGTCCCCGCGCGTGCGCGCGCGCACGCGCAGGGAAGAGAACAGCCGGGCAAAAGGTCGGTGAACGACGGCCAAACGGCGGCAAAGTGACCGAGCCTTGCCCACCGCCGCTCGCTACTCGGCCCACCAGCCGTCCTCGGTCTTGCCGTCGCCCGGCCCCGTGTTCGGCGCGCCGATCGCCAGGAAGGTCGCACCCTCAGGCCCGCCCTCGTAGGCGCGCATGCCGGCCGGCGCGATCCGCACGGCCGTGAACGGCGTCATCTCCACGATCTCACCGTCCACGTTCAGCCGCATGCTCCCCTCGATGCAGACGTAGATCTCCTCCTGCAGGTTGTGCGTGTGCCCGTAGGGAACGCGGAAGCCCGGCCCGAGCCTCAGCAGGCTGATGCCCGAGTTCTGCGCATCGATCGGCGACACGCGCCATCCGCAGCTGCAGCTCGCTCTCGTCAAGCCCGAACCTGACGCCTTGGTTCTCGACCTCCTCCAGGTTCACGACCGTGTGATTCGCCACCGATTCCTCCTTCGCGGAAAGGACGCGAAGCTACTCCCTTGCTAGAGTTGGGGTCAATGCAGGAGCTTCTCGACTAGCGCAGGAGGCTCACGTGGCGCGCGCCGCGGCAGCTTCCCACGGCCTCTCGATCGAGAGGTCTTTTCGTCTCTAGAGCCAAACACGGATGACGGGCAGCGAAGGACGGCATGGACACCTACGACGCACACGAGATCGAGCGGAAGTGGCAGCAGGTCTGGGAGGACGAGCGGGCCTTCCACGTCCCGAACCCGAGGCCGGGCGAGGCGCAGCGGCGAGAAGCGGTACGTGCTCGAGATGCTGCCGTACCCGAGCGGGACCCTGCACATGGGCCACATGCTCGTCTACACGCTGGGCGACGTCCGTGCGCACTTCTACCGGCGCAACGGCTACGAGGTGCTGCGCCCGATGGGCTTCGACTCGTTCGGCCTGCCGGCCGAGAACGCCGCGATCGAGGAAGGCGGACACCCGCGGGAGATCGTCGAGCGGAACATCCGCAGCATCCGCGAGACGATGAAGCGCGTCGGCTGGGCGATCGACTGGGACCGCGAGGTGTCCACGCACGAGGACGAGTACATCCGCTGGAACCAGTGGCTGTTCCTGCGCCTGCGCGAGGCGGGGCTCGCGTATCGCAAGTCCTCGCTCGTGAAGTGGTGCCCCAAGGACCAGACCGTGCTGGCGAACGAGCAGGTCCAGGACGGCCGCTGCAAGCGGTGCGGCTCGGTCGTGGAGGCGCGGAAGCTGGAGCAATGGTTCTTCAAGACCACGGCGTACGCCGACGAGCTGCTGAGACTTCGAGGGGCTGACCTGGCCGGAGCGCGTGATGGCGGCACAGCGCCACTGGATCGGGCGCTCGGAGGGCGCCGACGTCCTGTTCCGGATCGAGGAGCTGGACGTCGACGTGCCGGTGTTCACCACGCGCCCCGACACGCTGTTCGGCTCGACGTTCTTCGTGCTGGCCCCCGAGCACCCGCTGGTGGATGACCTGGCTGCGCGCTCGCCGAACGGCGACGAGATCCGCGACTACGTGCGCATCGCCGCGGCCAAGCGCGGCGAGGAGCGAGCCGCGTCCGAGGCGAAGTCCGGCGTCTTCACCGGCTTCTACGCCACGAATCCGGTCAACGAGGCGCCGCTTCCGATCTGGGTTGCCGACTACGTGCTGATGGACTACGGCACGGGCGCGATCATGGCCGTCCCCGCGCACGACGAGCGGGACTTCCAGTTCGCGCAGACGTTCGGCCTGACCGTGAAGCCCGTCGTCGTGCCGGCGGACGGCGAGGTGCCTCAAGGCTCCGCGTTCATGGGCCACACCGAGAACGAGGTGCTGATCGACTCGGGCGAGTTCACCGGCCTGCCGGCGCCGGAGGCGAAGAAGGCGATCGTCGAGTGGCTCGACCGGCGCGGCCGCGGCAAGCCGGCGATCAACTTCCGCCTGCGCGACTGGGGCTTCTCGCGCCAGCGCTACTGGGGCTGTCCGATCCCGATCATCTACTGCGACGAGCACGGGATCGTGCCCGTCCCGGACGAGGATCTGCCGGTGCTGCTGCCGGAGATCGAGGACTTCCGCCCGAAGGGGCACGCGCCGCTCGCGTCGGCCGAGGAGTGGGTGAACGTCTCGTGCCCGATCTGCGGCGGCCCGGCGCGGCGTGAGGTCGACACGATGGACACCTTCGTCGACTCCTCGTGGTACTTCCTGCGCTATACCGACCCGCACAACGACCACGCGCCGTACGACCGGCGGATCGCCGACTACTGGGGTCCGGTCGACTTCTACCAGGGCGGCGTCGACCACGCGACGGTGCACATGATCTACGCGCGCTTCTACATGAAGGCGCTGAACGACATGGACCTGATCGGCTTCCGCGAGCCGTTCATCCGCTTTCACGGGAACGGGTGGGTGCAGCTGGGCGGGACGAAGATGTCGAAGTCGAAGGGCAACGTGCTCGGCCCGGATCAGTTCGTGGAGCAGTACGGCGCCGACCCGACGCGGCTCTACTCCCTCTTCATCGCGCCCGCAGACCAGGACATGGAGTTCACGGAGACCGGGCTCGAGGGCATGCAGCGGTTCGTCCGCCGTCTCTGGCGTGTCGTCAACGAGGCGATCGAGGCCGAGCCACGCGAGCCGCATGAGGCCGAGCCGGGGACGCTGACCCGCAAGGCACACGAGACGATCGCCAAGGTGACGGACGACATCGGCCGCCGAGAGGCGTTCAACACGCCGATCGCAGCGGTGATGGAGCTGGTGAACGAGCTGGCCGCGGACGTCGACGCTCCGGACGCACGCTTCGCGGCGGAGACGGCCGTGTCGCTGATCCAGCCGTACGCGCCGCACGTCGCGGAGGAGCTGTGGCAGCGGCTGGGGCACGAGCGGCTCTGGGAGACGCCGTGGCCGCGCGCCGACGAGTCGCAGCTGCGGCGCGACACGTTCGAGCTGGTGCTGCAGGTGAACGGCAAGGTGCGCGACCGGATCGAGGCGCCCGCGTCGGCGTCCCAGGACGAGCTGATCGCGCTGCGCCAAGGAGTCGCCGCGCATCCGGGAATACGTCGACGGCAAGGAGATCCGCCGGGAGATCGTCGTCCCGGGGAAGCTCGTCAACATCGTCGTGCTCTAGCGGATTCCCGTGTCCGCCGAGAAGTTCACGACGCGATAGCGGCCGGCCACGACCTGGACGCGCGCCGGGCGTACGAGCCGGGAGATGCCGTAGCGCGTCCGCACGGAGTACCAGCCGGGCGCGAGCGTGATCCGGTAGGCGCCCTGTGCGTTCGTGAGCGCGCTCGTCGTCGTGCCGGCCCGCGTGAAGAAGAGCCGCGCATGAGCCGCCCGGCCGTCGCACGTCTGGCCCTTTCTGCAGACCGGCTGGATCGGCCCCACGGTGAAGGTGCCCCGCAGGCCGCTCGCGCCGCCGCCCCAGGCGGGAGCCGCTGCGAGGAGCGAGCCACGCGACGAGGAGCGCGGCGGCAGCTACGATCGCGAGCCTCATCTCCTCATTGTGGCCGAGCGGGACGGAAACGGAACCCACGCGCGTAGCACAATTGTGTCCATGCGCCCGCAATCCGGACGGTGAGCTCGTCGCGGCAGCGCGCCAGCGGCTCTCGGGACGCAGCGGCGGAGCTCTTCGAGCGGCACTGGCCGGGCGCCTGGCGCGCGGCGTACGCGATCACGGGCCGCCGCGCGATGGCGGACGACGTCGCGCAGGATGCATTCGAGCGCGCGTTCGCCGCGCTGTCGCGCTTCGACGAGCGCCGGCCGTTCGCTCCCTGGCTGCACCGGATCGTGGTCAACCGCTCGCTCGACCTGCTGCGGAGCGAGCGGCGGCTCGTCGGCGGCGAGGTCGTCGAGCTCGAGTGGCACGACGTCGGCCGAGGGCGACCGCGGCCTGCTCGAGGCGGTGGCGTCGCTGCCGCTGCAGCGCCGCGTCGTCGTCGTGCTCCGCTACGGGCTCGGCTTCGCGCCGCCGGCGATCGCGTCGATCCTCGGCGTCGCCGGAGGGAACGGTGCACTCCCGGCTCGCCCGGGCGCTCGCAGCAACTGCGCGAGGAGCTGGAGGTGAACGGTGTCGAACGAGCTTGAGGCGAGGCTGACCGAGGCGCTCGGCGCGCTGCCCGGCGCGGACGAGGTCGCGCGCGGGCGCGCCCGCCGCGCCGCCCTCGACGCGCTGCCGCGGGCGGGCCGGAGGCACGGCCGGCTGCTGGTGGCGGTCGCCGCTGCGCTGCTGCCTGCTCGTGCTCGGCGCGGCCGCGCTCGCGGCGATCGGGACGATCCAGGTGACGCTGGCACCGAAGCGCCGACGCGCGCGGAGTCCGCGAGCGCCTCGCTCGCGCCGCCCGGGCGCGCACGGGATCGCGCTCGTCGTCGGGCGGGAGGCTCTGGCTCGGCGCGCGGGTGGCGCCCGGATCGAGGGGCTGCCCGCGCGACGCGGTCGACCTCTCGCCGCACGCGCTCTACGCCGCGGTCGGGATCGGGCGCTCGCTCGTCGTCACCGCGCCCGAACGGCCGCCGTGCGTGGACGTTGCGGACGCCGGGCGAGGTGAGCGCCGTGGCGTGGTCGCCCGACGCGCTGAAGATCGCGTACGTCGCGGGCTCGCAGCTGCGGATCGTCGAGGGCGACGGGGATCACGACCGGCTGGTCGAGCACCGCGTTCGTGTAGTGCGGCCGTCGTGGCGGGCCGACTCGCTCGCGGTGGCGTACGTGGGCGCGGGCGGGCGCGCCGTCGTCTACGACCTCGGCCGGGTCTCGCGCCGGGTCGTCCGCCCGACGGTGCCGCAGTTCTCGTCGGCGACGTTCGACTGTGACGGGATCGGCCCGCTGCGGGCGATCGCGTTCGCGCCCGCCGGGCGCCTGCTCGCCGGCCGCGTCGGCTGACGGCGTCGTGATCGCCGGCGCGCGCCGGGTCTTCTGCTCGCCCTACGAGGCGAAGGTGCACCCGACTTCGCTGGCCTGGCTCCGACCGGACGAGGTCGCAGTCGGCGAGGTGACGGACGGGGCTCGCGGCGGGAGCCGGATCTGGCGCGTGCGCGTCGGGCCGGACGCGTCTCTACCAACCCGGGATCGTCGAGTCGCCGAGCGGAGTCGTCGGGCTCGCCGCGACCGCGGGGCGGGCTGCTGGTGGCACGGCGGTCGGGCGGCGCGGTACTGCTGCAGCTCATCGGGCGCGGACGCGCTCTCGGAGGCGGTTGCAGTCCGCTCGAGCGGCGAGCTCGGTGGGACGTGTCGGCGGGCGAGGGTCGCGTCTCGCTCGTCGTCCGCTGAGCGCGCAGCATTCGTTCCACTTTTGTCACAGACACGTGCCGGTTCCGCGGCGATCATCGATCGAGATGGTCGAACGCCTGCATGGACGCCGGCGCCAGGTGCTCGTGGTCGCGCGCTCGCGGTCGTCGCGCTGCTGGCGGGGCGATGGCTCGCTGCGGCAGGTGCCCCGTCGGAGCGTCCGCTCGTCCGCGCGCCCGTCAGGGTCGCGTCGACGAACGCGGCGCTCACCGGGCGCGCTCGTCGTCCACGTCGTCGGCGCGGTGCGGCGCCCCGGGCTCTACCGGCTGCCCCAGGGTCCCGTGTCGCGGACGCGGTGAGGCGGGCGGGCGGCGCGACCCGACGCGCGGACACGTCGCTCGTCAACCTCGCCGCCCCGCTCGCCGACGGGATCCAGATCGCCGTGCCGCGCCGCGGCGCGGGTCGGGCCCAGCCGGTTCGGCGCGCCGGCGCCGGCAGGCGCCGGCGTCCGGGCCGGTGCATCTGAACTCGGCCACGGTCGCCGATCTCGACACGCTTCCGGGCGTCGGGCCGGTGACCGCGCAGAAGATCGTCGACTATCGCCAGCAGCACGGGCCGTTCACCGCGCTCGAGGATCTCGACGCGATCCCGGGGATCGGGCCGGCGAGGATCGAGCAGCTGCAGGGGGCTGGCCGAGCCGTGACTGTCCGGCCGCACGGGCCCGCGCTCGCCGCCTGTTGCGGCGCTCTGCTGCGCTTGCGGCGTCCGCGCGGGCGGATCCGCCGGGTTGCTCGTCGGCGCTGCCGTTCTCACCGCCGTTCTCGCGACCGTGCTGGTCGAGCCGACCCGGCGCCCCCTCGTCCTCTGTCTGGCGCTTGCGCTGACGGGATGGTGGTGGGGCAGTCCTTGCGTCTCGAGGCGCTCGACCGCAGTCCGCTGAGCGCCCGCGTCGGCGAGGCGGGCCGGGCGATCGTCGTCACGATCGCACCGGCACGCGTCGGTCGCTTCGGGATCCGTGCGCTTGGGCGCGTGTCGCAGTTTCCGCGACCGCGAGCTGTCTGAGCCGGTGCTCCTGGAGCTGCCGCGAGGCCGGGCGCCGCCGCAGGGCGCCGTTCTCGAGGCGCTCGCGGTCGTGAAGCCGCCGCGCGGGCCCGAGAACGGCTTCGACGAGAGAACCGTGGCTGCGCCGGCACGGGATGCACGTCGTGCTCCACGTCGACGCATGGCGTCAGATCGGGCATCGCGGTGGACTCGGGCGTGTCTCCGACGTCCTTCGCGGCAAGCTCGCCGTGCTGATCGCGCCTGGACTCCGCGGGGAGCGACGCGCGCTCGTCGAGGGCGTCGTGCTCGGCGACGACAGCGGCCTGTCCGCCGATCTGCGAGACCGCTTCCGCGCGTCAGGTCTGTACCACCTGCTGGCCGTCTCCGGCCAGAACGTCGCGCTCGTCGCGGGAGGCACGATCGCAGTGGCGTGGCTGCTGGGGCTCTCGCGGCTCTGGGCCGAGGGGGTCGCGCTGCTCACGATCGCCGGGTACGTGCTCGCCGTGGGGCCGCAGCCCTCCGTCATCCGGGCCGGCATCGCAGGAGGTCTGGGCTCGCTCGCGTGGCTCGCGGCAAGGCCGCGCGACCGCTGGTACTTCCTCGTGCTCGGCGCGCTCGTACTGTTGGCCTGGAACCCGTACGTGGCACTCGACCCCGGCTTCCAGCTCTCCTTTGCGGCCGTCGTCGCCATCTTCGTGCTCGCCCCGCTTCTGATCGCGCGGCTCGAGGGGTATCCCGTCCCGAAAGGGCTGCGCGAGGTGGTCGCGATCTCGTCGGCGTGCGGCCTTGCGACGGCGCCGATCCTGTGGCTCCAGTTCGGCGCCGTGCCGCTCCTCTCAGTCCCCGCCAACGCGCTTGCCGCGCCCGCGGTGGTTCCACTGCTCGGGTTGTCCTTCGCGACGGCGGCGCTCGTGCCCGTCTCGCCCGGCGCCGCGTCCTGCCTGGCTTGGCTGGACGGCTGGTGTGCGGCGTATCTCGCCGCATGCGCGCGCCTCGTCGGAGGCCTTCCGTTCGCATCCGTCAGCTCCGGGCCGGCTGCGCTCGCGGTGGTCGGCGGCTCGCTCCTGGCGTGTGCCTATGCTTGGCGTCGATGGCAGACGACCTGAAGCCGGTCTATCTGATGGCGGGCTCGGACCGGCCCAAGATCGAGCGGGCCCTCCAACGATTGCGGGGCAGGTTCGACCCGGACGCCGTCGAGCTGCATTCCGCGGGCGACGTCTCGGGCGAGGACATCGTCGCCACCGCGAACGCTCTGGGGCTCTTCGCCGGCGGTGGGCGTTTGATCGTCGTCGACGGCGTCGATACGTGGAAGGCGCCGGACACGAAAGCGATCGTCGACTACCTGGCCAGTCCCGCGCCGGACACCGTGCTGGCGCTCCTGGGGGCGGACGTGAAGAAGGACTCCGCGCTCGCCAAGGCCTGTGCAAAGGCCGGCGAGGGACTGCATTGGGATGTTGGAAAGCGAGACCTGCCGCGCTGGGTGGCGGAGCAGTTCAAGCTCAACGGCGTCGAGGTGGACACGGATGCGTGTCGGGCGCTGGTCGATCTCGTCGGCGAGGATCTGACCGAGCTCGCAAGCGAGGTCGGCAAGCTCGCGACGTGGGCGGGGGACGCTGCGATCACCGAGCGGGAGGTCGAGATGCTCGTCCCACCCCGTGCCGAGACGTCGGCGTTCGTGCTGACCGACGCCTGGGGAACGCGAGACGTCGTGCGCGTCCTCGGTGCCTGCGAGGCACTGCTCGAACGGAGCGGGGATCCTCATTCGCGGACGATCCCGCGCGTCGTCGGGCTGCTCGGCGGGCACGTCGCGCGGGTCCGTGCGTGCCAGGTTCTCGACGCGGAAGGGGTGCGTCCCAGGGACGCCGCGGGACGCCTCAAGATGCATCCGTTCGCCGCCGAGAAGGCGTTCGGCCACGCGCGGAACTTCGGCGTCGAGGAGCTCCGGGACGTGACCCTTCGGCTGGCGCGACTGGACTTCGCGCTCAAGGGCGGCTCCCGGCTCGCGCCGGAGCTCGAGCTGGAGCGCGCGCTGATCGACATCACGCGGCGCCCCGAGGCGCCCGGGAGCACGGCGGCCTAGCGGCCGGCGACGATCCGCGCGACCTGCGACTTCTTGCGCGCGGCCGTGTTGCGGTGCAGAGCGCCCCGCGCCGCCGCCCGGTCGATCAGGCTGACGAGGTCGCGCTGCTCGCTCGTCACGCGATCCGTATCCCCGTCCTCGACGGCCGTCTGCAGCCGCTTCGTCAGCGTCTTGATCGTCGAGCGGTACCGCAGGTTCTCGAGCCGCTGGCGCGCAGCCGTACGGACGCGCTTTTCCTGTTGCTTGATGTTCGGCATAGAAAGAGCCCGCATCAGCGGGCGCCGCGATGGTAGCAGAGCACGCCGACCGCTTCGCAGACGACGCACGATTGCGTCACCTGCGGTCACAGAATCGCCTGATCCGATGGGGCACCCCGACCCACCACCCGCTGCCGATCCTAGTCGCAGATCTGTCACGAGACCGAGACGGTTTCGCAAAAGAAGCCGCCGCAGCCGTCCACAGGCCGCGACCACCGCCCTCCCTATACTCGCGACGTGGAGCAGCGGGACTCGCGCCGTCGGCTCGCCCTGTCGACGGCGATCTTCTCCATCGCCACCGGGATCTCGCGTGTTCTCGGCCTCGTTCGCGAGATAGTCGCCGCCTACTACTTCGGTGCGGCGGGGAAGATCAACGCCTTCACGGTCGCGTTCCAGATTCCGAATCTGATCCGTGCGCTCGTCGCCGACGCGGCGCTCTCGTCCGCGTTCGTCCCTGTGTTCAGCGAGCTGCTCGAGAAGGGGGAGCGCAAACGGGCGTGGCGGGTCGCCTCGACGCTCTTCTGGCTCATGCTCCTCGGCCTCGGCGGCCTGACCGCGCTTCTGATCGTCGCCGCGCCGCTGATCATGAGCCTGTTCCAGCCGGTCGACTTCGACCTCGCTGTCGGGCTCTCGCGCGTGCTCTACCCGATCATCGTGCTCCTCGGCATCTCCGGCGTGATCGTCGGAATCCTCAACAGCTACGAGCACTTCACCGTCCCCGCCCTGACGCCTGTGGTCTGGAACCTGGCGATCATCGCCGGCCTCGTTCTCGGCGTGCCCCGCGCCGACGGGGAAGACGCCAAGCTGTACGTCTACGCCGCGTCGATCCTGTTCGGCACCGTGCTGCAGGTCCTGCTGCCCTTGCCCTGGTTGCGCGGCCGCGACGACCGGCTCCGGATGGTGATCGACTGGCGTGATCCTGCCGTAGCGCAGACGTTCAAGCTGATGATCCCCGTCACGCTCGGGCTCGGACTGATCAACGTCAATGCCGTGATCGACACGCTCTTCGCGTCGCGGCTCATCGAACCGAATCTCGCCCCGACCGCGATCGACAAGGCGTTCCGCATCTACATGCTCCCGCAGGGAATGTTCAGCGTCGCCGTCGCCACGGTGCTCTTCCCGTTGCTCGCCCGGCTGGCGACGAGGGCTGACATGGACGCCTTCCGGCACACCGTGGCGCTCGGGATCCGGCAGATCTCGTTCCTCCTTCTCCCGGCCAGCGTGATCTCGGCCGTCCTCGCCGAGCCGATCGTCCGGCTCCTGTATCAGCGCGGCGCCTTCACTCCGGATCAGACCCGTGTCGTCGCTGGCGCGCTGGCCGCTTTCAGCATCGGCCTCACGTTCAACGGGATCATGCTGATGCTCAATCGTGCCTTCTTCAGCCTCCAGTCCAACTGGATCCCGACGGCGATCGCGCTCGGGAACCTCGGCCTCAACGCGGTGCTCGACGTCGTCTTCTACCGGCTGGGGATCTGGGGGATCCCGCTTGCGACCTCCTTCGTGAACATCGCGGGCACCGCCGCGCTCCTGGTCCTGCTGCGCCGCCGGATCGGCTCGGTCGAGTTCGGCGAGACGGCGTCCTCCGTCGTGCGCATCCTCGTGGCGTCGGCCGTGCTGGCAGCAGTTGCCTATCCGGTCTGGCGTGCCCTCGACGAGGCGCTCGGCCGCGCCGCGCTCGCCCAGGTCGTCTCGCTGGGCGCCGCGCTCGCCGCCGGCGGCGGCGCCTATGTGATCGCCGCCAGGGCGCTCCGGGTGCGGGAAATCGATGCGTTGCTAGCGTTGAGACGCCGCGCGCGCGCGGACTAGCCATGGACCAGAGCAAGATCCGCAACTTCTCGATCATCGCGCACATCGACCACGGCAAGTCGACGCTCGCGGATCGCATCCTCGAGCTGACGCACGCCGTCTCGCAGCGCGAGATGCGGGAGCAGCTGCTCGACACCATGGACCTCGAGCGCGAGCGCGGGATCACGATCAAGGCCCAGGCAGTCCGCGTCGAGTGGAAGGGCCACCAGCTGAACCTGATCGACACGCCGGGCCACGTCGACTTCACCTACGAGGTGTCGCGCAGCCTCCAGGCGTGCGAGGGCGCGCTGCTCGTCGTCGACGCCGCGCAGGGGACCCAGGCGCAGACGCTCGCCAACGCGTATCTCGCGATCGAGAACGACCTCGACATCATCCCCGTCGTGAACAAGATCGACCTCCCGGCGGCCGACCCCGACGCCGCAGCTGCCGAGGTGGCGGATCTGATCGGCGACGATCCCGAGCATGTCGTGCGCATCTCGGCGAAGACCGGCGAGAACGTCGAGGCGGTGCTCGACGCGATCGTGGAGCGGATCCCCGCCCCGGGCGGCGATCTCAACGCCCCGCCGCGCGCGCTCATCTTCGACTCGTCCTACGACCAGTACCGCGGCGTCGTCGCCTTCGTCAGGGTCGTCGACGGCGAGTTCCATCCGCGCGAGCAGCTGCGTGCCATGGCGCTCGGCACCGGCTTCGAGGCGCAGGAGATCGGCTTCATGTCGCCCGCGATGCGTCCCGTCGAGTCGCTTTCGGCGGGCGAGGTCGGCTACGTGATCACCGGCCTGAAGGACGTCTCCGAGCTTCGGGTCGGCGACACCCTCACCTCGCAGAAGCGGCCGGCAGCCGAGCCGCTGCCGGGCTACAAAGACGTCAAGCCGATGGTCTTCTCCGGGCTCTTCCCGACCGACTCGGACGCCTATCCCGAGCTGCGAGACGCGCTGGAGAGGCTGAAGCTGAACGACGCGGCGCTCTTCTACGAGCCGGAGACGAGCCAGGCCCTCGGCTTCGGCTTCCGCTGCGGCTTCCTCGGCCTGCTGCACATGGAGATCGTCCGTGAGCGCCTCGAGCGCGAATTCGACCTCGACCTCCTGGTCACGGCGCCGAACGTCGCCTACCGCGTCAAGGCGCTGGGCAGCTCCGAGTGGATCGAGGTGCACACGCCGTCCGACCTCCCTGAGGCGATCGAGGAGGTCGAGGAGCCGTACATCAAGGCCTCGATCATCGTCCCGAAGGAATTCGTCGGCCCCGTGATGGAGCTGAACAACGACCGCCGCGGCCGCTTCGACCACATGGAGTACCTCTCGGAGGAGCGCGTCCACCTCACGTACGAGCTCCCGCTGGCCGAGATCGTGCTCGACTACTACGACCAGCTGAAGTCCCGCACGAAGGGCTACGCGAGCTTCGACTACGACCTGATCGGGTTCCGTCCCGGCAACCTCGTGCGCGTCGACGTCCTCGTCGGCGGCGAGCCGGTGGACGCGCTCTCGCTCGTGCTCCACCGCGACTCCGCCTACGAGCGGGGCAAGGCGCTCGTCGAGCGGCTGAAGGAGGAGATCCCGCGCCAGATGTTCGACGTCGCGATCCAGGCCGCGATCGGCTCCCGGATCATCGCCCGCGAGACGGTGAAGGCGCGCCGGAAGGACGTGCTCGCCAAGTGCTACGGCGGCGACATCACCCGCAAGCGGAAGCTCCTCGAGAAGCAGAAGGCCGGCAAGAAGCGGATGAAGCAGGTCGGCGCGGTCGAGGTGCCGCAGGAGGCCTTCCTCGCCGTTCTGAACCTCGGGGACGCGCCGAAGCGATGAGCGGCGCACGCCACCTGTACGTCCACCTGCCGTTCTGCGCGCATCGTTGCGGCTACTGCGACTTCGTGACCGCGGTCGGCCGTCGGGAGCAGCACGGCCCGTACGTCGACGCGCTGCTCGCCGAGCTCGAGCTGGAGCGGGGCGCGGGCGCGCTCGCGGCCGAGCTGGACACCGTGTTCCTGGGCGGCGGCACGCCGACCTTCACCGAGCCGGGGGCGCTCGTCCGCCTCCTCGAGGCCCTGCCGGCCGCGAGCGAGGTGACAGTCGAGGCAAATCCGGAGACGGTGACCCCGGAGCTTGCGCTGCTCTTGTCCGAAAACGGCGTCACACGTGTCTCAATCGGCGCACAATCGTTCAACACCGCCCTTCTGGCCGTGCTCGAACGCCGCTCCGGGCCCGATGACGTCCGCAGGTCCGTGCACGTTCTCAGGGATGCCGGATTCGACAACATCTCGCTCGACCTCGTCTACGGCATCCCGGGCCAGAGCGCCGCCGACCTCGAGCGCGACCTCGCCGAGGCCCTGGCGCTCGGGCCCGAGCATCTCTCCTGTTACGAGCTGGAGGCGAAGCCTGGAACGCGCTTCACGCACGCCCACGGAGACGAGCTGGCCCGCCAGGCGGATGCGATGGAGACCTACTTCGAGCAGGTCGTCGAGACCCTGACCGCGGCGGGCTATCGCTGGTACGAGACGGCGAACTTCTGCCTGACCGGCGAGCAGGCCCGCGGACGCGACCTCCGCGCGCAGCACAACCTCGGCTACTGGCTCGGACGGGACTACCTCGGCCTCGGCGTGGGCGCCGTGAGCACAATCGAGAACACCCGACGGCGGAACACGCCCCGTGTGGGCGCCTATCTGGAGGCGCTCGGCCGGGCCCAGTCGCCTCCACGGGAGCTGGAGCCGCTTGACGATCGGGTCCGCCACGTCGAGCGCGTGATGCTCGGTCTGCGCCTGGACGAGCCACTCGTCCTGGCCGGGCTCGAGGATGCGCTCGACGGCGATGCGCTCGCCCGGGTCGAGGCGCTGGGCCTGGCCGCGCGCACGGAGGACGGCGGCACCCTCGCCCTGACGGACCGAGGCCGCTTCCTGGGCGGCGCGGTCACGGCCGAGCTGTTGGCCCTCTCCGGATAAACTGCCTGCAAATGGTGCGATTCTCCCTGGAACGAGACCTGACAACGCGGCAGCGCGAGATTCTGAGGCTCGTCGTCGAGGAGTACGTCGAGACCGGCCAGCCGGTGGGATCGAGAGCGCTCGTGGAACGGGCAGGGCTGCCGGTTTCCCCGTCGACGGTGCGCAACGAGCTCGCCGAGCTCGAGCGGCTCGGCCTGCTCACGCACCCGCACACGTCGGCCGGGCGCGTGCCGACGGAGCACGGCTACCGCTACTTCGTCGATCGGCTGCTCGACCGTCTCGAGCCGAGGCCGCACGCCTTTGAGCTGGATCTCTCGACGCTGCGCCGAGAAGTCGAGGACGCTCTCCAGCAGACGACGGAGATGCTGTCCCAGGTGACGCACCTGCTCGCGGTCGTCTCGGCACCTGCCGCGGGCACGTCGATCATCCGGCACGTCGAGGTGCTGCTGCTCCAGCCGCACGTGGTGATGGTCGTCGTCATCACGTCGACGGGCGGCGTCACCAAGCGCTCGTTTGCCTTCGGGGAGCCGCTGGACCAGGGCCTCGTCTCCTGGGCGGGGCAGTATCTGAACGAGGCGCTCATCGGGCTCCAGCCGGGCACAACGCAGCTCCGGCGGCGGCTGGAGGAGGCGGGCCTCTCGGCGCGCGAGCGGGGCTTCCTCGAGACGATCCGGCCGGTCTTCGACGAGCTGGTCGCACGGGAGGACAAGCGGCTCTACGTCGGCGGCGCAGCCACCCTGCTCGATCAGGCACGAGGCGACGAGCTGTCGGCGTACCGCGATCTCTTCGAGATCCTCGAGCAGCGGGCGGCTCTGCTCGACGTGATCGCGCAGTCACTCGACCCGAAGCGTCCGTTCGTCCGGGTCGGCGACGAGCTCGATCATCCGGCGCTCCGCGAGCTCGCCCTCGTCGGGGCGTCGTACGGCCTGGCCAACCGGACGCTCGGTGCGGTGAGCCTGTTCGGGCCGCTGCGGATGGACTACGACAAGGCGATCCGCTCGGTCCGCTCCGCGGCGCACGAGCTGAGTCGCTTCGTCGAAGACGTCTACGCGGAGGAATAGCCACCGCACGCCGGGCTACGCTTGGGACGATGGCGACGACGGAGCGCGACTACTACGAGCTGCTCGGGGTCTCCCGCGACGCGGACGAGCAGCAGATCAAGAAGGCCTTCCGACGGCTGGCGCGCGAGCTCCATCCGGACGTCTCCGAGGCGGCCGACGCCGAAGAGCGCTTCCGCGAGGTGACCGAGGCGTACGAGGTCCTTTCGAACCCCGAGACGCGCCAGCTGTACGACCGCTTCGGTCACGCGGGCCTCCGCGGCGGCGGCTTCACGCCCAGCCACTTCGACTTCGGCTCGCTCGGTGACCTCTTCTCCGCCTTCTTCGGCGACGACCTCTTCGGCGTCGGCGCCCGTGCGGGGCGGGCGCGCGGCGGCGACATCGCTGCGCGGGTCGAGATCGAGCTCGCCGACGCCGCCACGGGCACGACGCGCGACGTCCCGATCCGGGTCGCCGTCCCGTGCGCGACCTGCGGCGCTACCGGCGTCGAGCCGGGGACGAGCCCGACGACCTGCGCGCGCTGTGGGGGCAGCGGGCGGCTCCAGCAGGTGTCACAGAGCGTGTTCGGCCAGTTCGTCCGGACGCAGGCCTGCCCCGACTGCGGCGGCCGCGGCCAGGTCGTCGAGCACCCGTGCCTTGCCTGCGAAGGCGCCGGCCGGGTGGTGGAGGAACGAACCCTGGAGGTCTCGATTCCCGCCGGAATCCACGACGGCCAGCGCATCCGGCTCTCGGGCGAGGGCCACGCGGGCTCGCTCGGCGGCGCCTCGGGCGACATCTACGTGCAGGTTCGCGTGCGCGCGGACGACCGCTTCGTCCGCCAGGGGAACGACGTCTTCTCGACGGTCGACCTGACGATCGTCGAGGCGGCGCTCGGCGCGACGCGCGCGGTCGCGACGCTCGAGGGCGACGTCGAGCTCGAGTTCGCCGCCGGCACACAGCCAGGCGAGGTCCGCGTGCTGCGCGGCAAGGGAATGCCCGTCCTGCAGGGCTTCGGCCGCGGCGATCATCGGATCCTCGTCAACGTGACCGTGCCCCGCCGTCTGAGCGACGAGCAGCGCCGGCTGCTCGAGGAGTTCGACCGGCAATCGGCGGACGATACGTACAGGCCGGACGAGGGCTTCTTCGAGAAGCTCAAGAGCGCCTTCCGCTGAGACGCGTCTCGATCACCGTTCCGCTCGCGGAGGCGGAGGCCGCGCGCGCCCAGCTCGTCGAACTGGCGCCGGAGGGATTCGAGGAGGTGGACCGCGGCTGCGAGCTCGAGCTCGCGGCCTACGGGGAAGCGGCGGACCGGCTCGCCGCGGCGATCCCCGGAGCCCGCGCCGAGGAGGTTGAATCCGGCTGGGACCGGCGCTGGCGCGAGTTCCACCGGCCGGTGCGCGTCGGCCCGCTCTGGATCGGGCCGCCGTGGGAAGCGGCACCCGACGACGCGGTGGCAGTCGTGATCGATCCGGGCCGCGCGTTCGGGACCGGGGCGCACGCGACGACGCGCCTCTGCCTCGAGCTGCTACTGGAGCAGGAGCCGACGAGCCTGCTCGACGTCGGCTGCGGCTCCGGCGTCGTCTCGATCGCCGCGGCGAGGCTCGGCTTCGCACCCGTGACCG
Source organism: uncultured Actinomycetes bacterium (assembly GCA_963704025.1). Classification (GTDB taxonomy): domain Bacteria; phylum Actinomycetota; class Thermoleophilia; order Gaiellales; family Gaiellaceae; genus CAVPGP01. The sequence goes on from CAVPGP010000003.1 coordinate 265,450, forward strand.
GGATCGACGTCGACCCCGCGGCGATAGAGGAGACGCGGCGGAGCGCGGCCGCGAACGGCGTGCGGGTCGAGGGGCGGCTGCTCGACGCGGGCACCGGCCCGCTGCCGGCCGCGGGTCTCACGGTCGCCAACGTCTCGCTCGAGGTCGTCGAGACGCTGCGGCCGAGCGGTGCGGCCCTGGTCACTTCCGGCTACCTCGAGCGGGACGCGCCGCGCGTGCGCGGCTGGACGCCGGTCCGCCGCGTACTTCGGAACGGCTGGGCCGCCGATCTCCACGCTCCGGCGTAGGCTCGTCCGATGCCGGGCTACGAGGTGTTCGGCCGGTTCTACGACGTCGTCATGGGCGACCGTGCCGAGCATGCCGCGTACCTCCGCTCGCTGGTCGAGCAGCAGCATCCCTCGGCGCGCTCGGTGCTCGAGCTCGCGTGCGGCACCGGCTGATCCTGCGGCAGCTCGCGCCCGCCTACCGAGTCGCCGGTGTCGACCTCTCGCCGCGCATGCTCGCCGCCGCGCGGCGCAAGGTACCGGAGGCGCGGCTCGTGCTCGGCGACATGACGTCGGTGCGGCTCGACGAACGCTTCGACGTCGTCCTCTGCGTCTACGGCTCGATCAACCACCTGCGACGGTTCCGCGACTGGGAGCGCGTTTTCGCGGTCTCCGGCGCGCGTCTCGACCCTGGCGGGCTCTTCGTCTTCGACGTCAACACGGAGCGCGCCCTCGCCGAGTTCGTGGCCGGGCCGCCGCTCGTGAGCCGGATCGGAGACGGCGGTCTGATGGTGATCGACGTTCGCGCCGGCGCGCGCGGCTCGGCGATCTGGCGGCTCAGCGTCTTCGAGCACCGCGCGGGGTCAGTCTACCGGCTGCACGAGGAGGAGATCGAGGAGACGGCGTTCCACGTCGATCGGATCCGCGCGGCGGTCGCACGTCGCTTCCGGCGCGTGTCGATCCGCGACGCGGAGCGCGCCCGGCCCTCCACGCGCTCACGCCGGTTGCACTTCGTCTGCCGCGCTTGAGCGGGCGCCGTTCGGCCTAAACTGGCCCGGATGGCGACGTTCACGGTCGGCTTCCTCGGCTGCAAGGTCTCGCACACGGACGCCCGCGACGTGCGCGAGCGCCTGCTCGCAGACGGACACGAGGAGCGGCGACGGCGACGCCGAGATCGCGGTCCTCAACACCTGCTGCGTGACGAACGAGGCGGTCGCGAAGTCGCGCAAGGCCGCCGCCCGCGCCGCGCGCACCCATCGCAGGGTCTACGTCACCGGCTGCGCGGCGAACCTGCCGGCGAACGCGTTCGCCGGCCTGCCGGAGAACGTCGTCGTGGTCGACCGGCGCAGCGAGGAGACACCAGCCTTCGTCGCCGGCGACGTGGGTGCGATCGGGTGCGTCCAGGCCGACGCACGCCTCGACCGCGTGCGCGCCTTCGTGAAGATCCAGGACGGCTGCTCGTTCTCGTGCGCGTTCTGCGTCATCCCGCTCGTCCGCGGCGCGACGCGCAGCCGCAGCGCCGCCGCCGTGCTCGGCGAGATCCGCCGCCGCGTCGCGCAGGGCCACAAGGAAGTCGTCCTCACCGGCGTCAACCTCGGTTGCTTTCGCGACCGCGCCGCCGGCTACACGCTGGCACGGCTGATCCGCGAGGCCGGGGAGATCGACGGTCTCGCACGGCTCCGCCTCTCCTCGATCGAGATCAACCACGTCCACGACGAACTGGTCGCAGCCCTCCGCGAGACGGGGGTCGTCTCGAAGCACCTGCACGTCCCGCTCCAGTCGGGCGACGACGCCGTGCTGCAGGCCATGGGCCGTCGTTACAGCGTCGCGACGTATCTGAAGAAGCTCGAGCCGCTGCAGGACTTCAACCTGACGAGCGACGTGATCGTCGGCTTCCCGAACGAGGACGAGGCCGCGTTTGCGAACACCGTCGCCACCGTCGAGCGCGCCGGGCTCACGAAGGTGCACGTCTTTCCCGTACTCGCCCCGGCCCGGCAACGCGCACCGCGGACCACGACACGGTGCCGCCGCGGGCGAAGAAGGAGCGGAGCGCTCGCCTGCGCGCGGTCTCCGACGAGGCGTGCCGGCGCCGCTGGCGGTCGAAGCTCGACGCCGAGGACGTCGTGCTCGTCGACCGGCCGGGCCGCGGGTACGGCGACGACTACTCGCCGTGGCTCGTCGAGGGCGAGGTCGGCAGCCTCGTCCGCGTTCGTGCCGCCGAGGTGACGGAGGAGGGCATCCGTGCCGCGTGAGGACTGCCTCTTCTGCGCGCTCGTCGTCGACGGTACCCACGTCCGCAAGGCGGACGGCTTCGTGGCGATCGAGGACATCAACCCGACTGCGGAGACGCATCTGCTCGTCCTGCCCGAGCGACACGTCGACACGTTCCGTGACGTGGGCGACTTCCCGCCCGACGAGGCGAAGCGGATGCTCGACTTCATCGCCGAGACGGCCGCGGCGGTTGGTCTGACCGACTACCGCGTGCTCGTAAACGTGGGGCCCCGCGCAGGGCAGACCGTCTTCCATCTGCACTGGCACCTCTTGGGCGGGCGGCTGGACGCCGGTAGTGTCCGCGGTCTCGCCGACGAGGCCGAGGAGGTGCCGGGGCCGTGACGCTGATCGAAAGGATCGAGGACGAGGTGAAGGACGCCATGCGCGCCCGCGACGGCGACCGCCGCGACGCGCTGCGCCTGATCCTCGCCAGCCTCAAGTCGGCTGAGAAGGAGTTGCAGCGGCCGCTCGTAGAGCTCGAGGAGCTGCAGGTGCTCCAGCGCGAGCGGAAGAAGCGCGTCGAGGCGGCCGACGCCTTTCGAGCCGGCGGGCGGGAGGAGCAGGCCGACGCGGAGGAATACGAGCTGGACGTGCTCGAGGAGTTCATGCCCGAGCCGCTCTCCGAGGACGATCTGGAGGAGATCGTCGACGACGCGATCGCCGAGGTCGGCGCGACGAGCCTGCGCGACCTCGGACGCGTGATGGCCGACGTGATGCCGCAGATCGCCGGCCGCGCCGACGGCTCTGCGGTCACTCAGCTCGTACGCGAAAAACTCGCGTAACACGCTCTTCGGCGCCGCGCGGCACGAGCAGCTCGCCGGGCCGGCGCCGGCAATGACCCACAGGTATCCATGGGCCTGGGCCGGGGTACCCATGTGTCACGGAGGTGCAGGCAAGTCCACGACGCGGTCGCTTGATCGACGCCGGCCCGCGCTCGCCCGGCCCTCCCGGGGCCTAACATCCCCTATGGGGGCGCAAGCCCCCCTGCAGTCACGGTACCCGCCCTGGGCGCACATGTCTGCGACAAAAGCGGGAAAAAAGCGGCACGCCCTACACTGAGATCCGATGGCGCAGGATCGGACGGCCGAGGGCCGGACACAGGAAACGCTGGAGATCTCGAACGACGTCGCGGCGGAGCTCGCCGGCGTCGGCGACGGCGTCCTCGACGCGCTGCGTGAGCGGCTCGGGACGCAGATCCGACTGCGCGGCAACCAGCTGACGATCGAGGGCGACGAGGCCCACGTCGCGGGCACACGTGCGGTCCTCGACGAGCTGGTCGAGCTCGTGGAGGGAGGTCACGAGATCGGCCCGTCGACCGTAGATGCCGTGCTCGGCGCCCTCGACTCCGCGGAGGACATCCGTCAGGTCTTCGACGACGTCGTCTGGCGCCATCGCGGCAAGAAGATCGCCCCGAAGACGGTGACGCAGAAGGAGTACGTGGACGCGATCCGGACGAGCACGGTCACGTTCGGGATCGGCCCGGCAGGCACGGGGAAGACATATCTCGCGATGGCGCTGGCGGTCGCCGCGCTCCACGACCGGCAGGTCAGCCGGATCATCCTCACTCGGCCCGCAGTGGAGGCCGGCGAGCGGCTGGGGTTCCTCCCGGGCGACATGCTCGCGAAGGTCGACCCCTACCTGCGCCCGCTCTTCGACGCGCTCTACGACATGATCGAGGCCGATCGCCTGACGACCTACATGGAGCGCGGCACGATCGAGGTGGCGCCGCTCGCCTTCATGCGCGGGCGCACGCTGAACGACTCGTTCATCATCCTCGACGAGGCGCAGAACACGTCGCCCGAGCAGATGCAGATGTTCCTGACGCGGCTCGGCTTCGGCTCCAAGGTGGTCGTCACGGGCGACCAGACGCAGATCGACCTGCCGCGCGACCAGGCTTCGGGCCTGATCCAGGTGCAGTCGATCCTGGACTCGATCGACGGGATCGGCTTCGTCCGCTTCACGCACAAGGACGTCGTCCGGCACAAGCTCGTCCAGCGGATCGTCGAGGCGTACAGGCGCCACGCCGAGGAGACGGGCACCGACCGTCGTAGGTGAGGTCGTGATCGAGGTCGAGGTGGAAAACCGGAGCGGCGTCGACGTCGACGAGGCCGGTGCGGTCGAGCTCGCCGTGCGCGTGCTCGCGGCCGAGGGCGTCGAGGAGGGCGAGCTTGGGCTGGCGTTCGTGGCCGCCGACGAGATGCGGAGGCTGAAGCGCGATCATCTCGGGATCGACGAGCCGACCGACGTGCTCTCGTTCCCGCTCGACGGCAGGGACGGCGTGCCCGCCGGCGTGCCGCGCGCGCTGGGCGACGTCGTTCTCTGCCCCGCCTTCGTCGGGGAGGACTGGCGCTGGCCGCTGACCCACGGGGTGCTCCACCTGCTGGGCTACGACCACGGCGAGGCGATGGAGGCGCGGGAGCGGGAGCTGCTCGCGTGAGGCGCGCGCCGAACCTGCTGGCTAGCTTCAACTTCGCCTTCGAAGGCGTGATCCACGTGCTCCGCACGCAGCGGAACATGCGGATCCACTTCCTCGTCGCGGTGCTCGTGCTGATCGCGGCGCTCGTTACCAACGTGGAGAAGCTCGAGCTGATCGCGCTGCTGCTCTCCATCTCGTTCGTGCTGATCGCCGAGATGATCAACACGGCGATCGAGGCGGCGATCGACGTGGCCACGACGGCGTTCGACCCGATGGCGAAGCTCGCCAAGGACATCGCGGCCGGCGCCGTGCTGATCGCGACTGTCAACGCGGTGGCCGTCGGCTACCTCGTCTTCTCGGGCACCGTCGCCGAGCGATCGTCGCGGCTGCTCGACCGGCTGCGCGACGCGCCGGCCGAGGTGACGCTCGTGGCGCTCGTGCTGACCGTCTTCGCGGTGATCGCCGTCAAGGCGTACACGGGCCGCGGCGCACCGCTGAGCGGTGGGCTGCCGTCCGGCCATGCTGCGATCGCGTTCGCCGCCTGGATGGCTGCGACCTACGTGCTCTCGAGCTCGCCGCACCGCTTCCTGATCTCGTCGCTGACGTTCATCATGGCGCTGCTCGTGGCCCAGACGAGGGTCGAGGCGGGCGTGCACTCGACCCTCGAAGTGGCCGTCGGTGGCATGCTGGGGGCGCTCGTGACACTTGCCGTCTTCCAGTTCTTCTCGTGAGCGCCGACCTTGTCGACCGCGCCGTCGCGGCGTCGGAGCGCTCGTACTCGCCCTACTCCGAGTACAAGGTCGGCGCGGCCGTTCGGGCGCGCGACGGCCGGGTCTTCGAGGGGACGAACGTCGAGAACGCGGCCTATCCGCTCGGTGTCTGCGCGGAGAAGTCCGCCATCGTGGCGGCCGTGGCCGGAGGCTGCAGGCCTGGCGACCTCGAGGCGATCGGGATCACCGCCTCGCCGTGCGGCGGCTGCCGGCAGTGGCTGCACGAGTTCCGGATCGACGAGGTCAGCTACCGCCGCGCCGACGGCGAGATCGTCACGACCACGCCGGCTGCGCTGCTTCCGGACTCCTGGGACCTCTGACGGACAACGACTCCTTCAAGTCCGGCTTCGTCGCCGTCGCGGGCCGGCCGAACGTCGGCAAGTCGACGCTCGTGAACGTGCTCACCGGCGAGAAGGTCGCGATCACGTCCGACAAGCCGAACACGACCAGGCGCCGGATCACCGGCATCCACACGACGGACGACGCGCAGCTGATCCTCACCGACCTCCCCGGCTGGCAACGGCCGATCGACGCGCTGACCGAGCGCATGCAGAGCACCGTCGACGCGTCCCTGGAAGAGATCGACAGCGTGCTCCTCGTGCTCTCCGCCCGCGATCGGATCGGCGCCGGCGACCGCTACGTCGCCCGGCGCGTCTTCTCGCTCGGCGTGCCGGTCGTGATCGCCCTGAACAAGGTCGACCGGTTGAAGGCGAGCCACATCGCGACGCAGATGAAGACGGCTTCGACCCTCGGGGACTTCCACGCGCTCCACCCGGTGAGCGCCAAGACCGGCGACGGCATCCCCGCTCTCCGGGACGAGCTGATCGGCCTGCTCCCCGAGGGCCCGCTCTACTTCCCGGCCGAGCAGCGGACCGACCTGCCGCTGGAGGCACAGATCGCCGAGCTCGTCCGCGAGCAGGCTCTCCGTCTGACGAAGGAGGAGGTGCCTCACGCGATCACCGCCGAGTTGGTCGAGCTCGACGAGAACCGCGTCCATGTGCGGATCTACACCGAGACCGAGAGCCAGAAGCAGATCCTGATCGGCAAACGCGGCTCAATGGTCAAGGAGATCGGCACCTGGGCGCGCCCCGGGATCGAGGCGCTGCTCGGCCGCAAGATCTTCCTGGAGCTGCAGGTGAAGACGGCGCCGAAGTGGCGCCGCAACGAGACGATGCTCGAGCGGCTCGGGCTCTAGGCCGGCGCTAGCTCGCCACCTCGAAGCCCTCGATCGCGAGCTCGAGGGTCTCGATCACGACGTCGTTCCCGCGCGCATCGAGCGCCGGCGCCGCGTACTTGCACGGCCATCCCTCGAAGAAGACCCAGCGGCGGACGGCGTTACCCTCCGCGTCGAGCAGCACGATCGCACCGTTCCGCCGGAGGGCCTTGCCGCCGCGGAGCGTGTTCCACCAGTTCCAGAGGTCGTCGTTCTTCGTGATCCCGCGCCTGAGGACGATGTTCCCGTACTGCACCCGCCCGGGGAGCTTCCGCGAGGACGACAGGCCGTCGGCCCCCTCGCGGTACTCGACGACGGTGATCGAGGACTCGGGCAGCTCGACCTCGCTGAACGCGCTCGTCGCGAGCCCGTCTATCTCGACGAGGAAGCCGAAGTTGCGGTAGGGATCAGTCCGTTGGCCGGGCATGCGGCTCCTTCCGTGGGGCATAGGCGAGCTCTCGATAGATGCCGAGGTCGTGCTTGATCCGATGCGTTCGGCGTCGGCCGGAACCGTCGCGCCAGGAGACGTCGGCCGTCAGCTTCGCCGGCTGCCGCCGCGCGAAGTAGGAGGCGGCCGTGTCGACGAGCGTGCGGATCTCCTTGCCGGGCGCGAGGAACTCGATGTTGCGGAAGAGCGCGAGCGCCGCCGTGTCGCGCGCGCCGCCGAGGCCGGTGAACGCCTTGTCGAACGCGACCGATACGCGATAGGCAGGCCGCTCCGAGAGATTCCGGACGGAGGCGTACAGCAGGCCGTCCTCGAAGTCGAAGTCGACGATCACGTCGGGCTCCCCGCCCTCGTCCGGCTGACGCGGCATAGGCGTGAGTCTCGCCCGACGCGGGCCGGCATACAAGCCACGGCAACCTCGTGGCACGATCCGGCGAAAGAAGTTCCGGAAACGTTGCAGACACGTGCCGCGGCGACCGCTACCGTGTCACGCCCCGTGGGTGGGTGGGGGGTGGAGAGGTGGGACCTGCGGCCAGGCGCCTCGCAAAGGGGCTCTTCCGGACAGGGCTCTTCCGGACAGGTACTCGCTTCCAACGGCTACACCCGGCGGACGCGGGCCCGCCTGGCGACGAGCACGACGAGTCCGGCGAAGTAGCCCGCGAAGGCGCCCGAGACGGCGGCGCGCCCGTTCGGCGGCAGCCTGCCCCAGAGCGGCGCCGTCACCAGCAGGAGGAGCGGCACGCGGCCCGGCAGCGGCCCGTGGCGCTTGAGCAGGGTCGAGACCCACAGCGCGACGGCGAATCCGGCGGCCGCGGCAGCGGCGAAGACCGCGGCGCCGAGGAGACCCTGGGCGGCGCGCAGCGCGTCGACGGCGAAGACGGCGGCCACGGCGGCGAGCAGGGCTCCGGCCAGCGCGAACACGATTCCGGGCCGCATGCCACGAGCGTACTCGGGGCTACACTCCACGCATGGCGCAGGCGCCCGCCCTTCCGCGCGGGTTCGAGCTTCCGCTCGAGTCCCGGCTTCCCCGCATCGGCTCGGTCGACCAGGTCGCGGTCGAGGCGCGCGCGGGCGAGCTGGCGAAGCGCTCGATCAAGAAGGACGCGAAGCTCTTCGCCCTCGACCTCGCGATCCGCGTCATGGACCTGACGACGCTCGAGGGCTCCGACACGCCGGGCAAGGTCTCCGCGCTCTGCTCGAAGGCGATCCGGCCCGACCCGAGCGACCGCTCGATCCCCTCCTGTGCGGCGGTCTGCGTCTACCCGAACCTCGTCCCGTTCGCCAAGGAGCGCGTCGCCAACACCCGGATCAAGGTCGCCTCGGTCGCGACTGCGTTCCCCTCGGGGCAGAGCCCCCTCGACGTGAAGCTGCGCGAGACGGAGGAGGCCGTCGAGCTCGGCGCCGACGAGATCGACATGGTGATCGACCGGGGCGCGTTCCTCTCGGGGCGCTACGCCAAGGTCTTCGACGAGATCGTGCACGTCAAGGAGGCGTGCGGCGGCGCTCACCTGAAGGTGATCCTCGAGGTCGGCGAGCTGGGCACGTACGACAACGTGCGCCGGGCCTCGCTGCTCGCGATGGCCGCGGGAGCCGACTTCATCAAGACGTCCACCGGCAAGCTGCCCGGCGCCGCGACGCTGCCGGTGCAGCTCGTGATGCTCGAGGCGATCCGCGACGTCCACGACGAGACCGGGCGGAAGGTCGGCATGAAGCCGGCCGGCGGTGTCCGCACCGCGAAGAACGCCATCCAGTACATCGTCCAGGTCTATGAGACACTCGGCCCCGAGTGGCTGACGCCGGACCTGTACCGGATCGGCGCGTCGTCGCTCCTCAACGACGTCCTGATGCAGATCCGCAAGGAGCGCACCGGCGTCTACCAGTCCCCCGACTACTTCACGATTGACTGAGCTCGAGCGCCAGCAGGACACCTCGCCTGTCCCCTCCGGCTGGGACTACGCGCCGGCGCCGGAGTCGATGGACATCGTCCGGATCCGCGACCGCTACGGGCTCTTCGTCGGCGGAGAGTGGCTGGAGCCGCGCTCCGGCGAGTGGTACGCGACCATCGACCCCTCGACCGAGGAGCCGCTCGCCGAGGTCGCCCAAGCCGGAGAGGAGGATGTGGCCCTCGCCGTGGAGGCGGCGCGTGGTGCGTTCGAGGGCGTCTGGTCGAGGACGACCCCGGCCGAGCGGTCGAAGTACCTCTTCCGGATCGCGCGAATCCTCGCGGAGCGCTCGCGTGAGTTCGCGGTGCTCGAGTCGCTGAACGGCGGCAAGCCGATCAAGGAGTCGCGCGACGTGGACCTCCCGCTCGCCTCGGCGCACTTCTTCTACTACGCGGGCTGGGCGGACAAGCTCGAGTACGCCTTCCCGAACCGCAAGCCGCGCCCCGTGGGCGTCGCGGGCCAGATCATCCCCTGGAACTTCCCGCTCCTGATGCTGGCCTGGAAGGTCGCGCCCGGCGCTCGCCTGCGGGAACACGGTCGTCCTGAAGCCGGCCGAGACGACGCCGTTGACGGCGCTTCTCTTCTGCGAGGTTCTCCAGCAGGCCGAGGTGCCGGCGGGGGTCGTCAACATCGTCACGGGCGACGGCCGCACCGGAGCTGCGCTCGTCAAGGCCGACGTCGACAAGATCGCCTTCACGGGCTCGACCGAGGTCGGCAAGGCGATCCAGCGCGAGCTTGCCGGCACGGGCAAGAAGCTGACGCTCGAGCTCGGAGGCAAGGCGGCGAACATCGTCTTCGACGACGCCGCGCTCGACCAGGCCGTCGAGGGAATCGTCAACGGCATCTACTTCAACCAGGGCCACGTCTGCTGCGCCGGCTCGCGCCTCTTCGTCCAGGAGTCGATCTACGACGAGACGGTCCGCAAGCTGAAGCGGCGCCTGACGACGCTGCGCGTCGGCGCGCCACTCGACAAGAACACCGACGTCGGGGCCATCAACTCGAAGCCGCAGCTCGAGAAGATCAGGGAGCTCGTCGCCGCCGGCGAGGAGGAGGGGGCGGAGATCTACCAGCCGCCGTGCCGGCTGCCTGAGAAGGGCTACTACTTCGCGCCGACGGTCTTCACGAACGTTGCGCAGAGCTATCGGATCGCACAGGAGGAGATCTTCGGGCCCGTGCTCTCGGTGCTGACGTTCCGCACGCCGGACGAGGCGGTTGAGAAGGCAAACAACACGCCGTACGGGCTCAGCGCCGGCGTCTGGACGGAGAAGGGATCGCGAATCCTCTCGATGGCCAGCCGGCTGCGCGCCGGTGTGGTGTGGGCCAACACGTACAACCGCTTCGATCCGGCGTCGCCGTTCGGCGGCTACAAGGAGTCGGGCTTCGGTCGCGAGGGCGGGCTGCACGGGCTCGAGCCGTACCTTGCGTTCGACGGGGCGGAGGCCAAGGGCGGCTGATGGCGCGGCTCCCGGTCAAGAAGACCTACAAGCTCTACGTCGGCGGCGCGTTCCCCCGCTCCGAGTCGGGGCGGACCTACGAGGCCGAGGGCCAGAACGTGGCCCGCGCCTCGCGGAAGGACCTACGCGACGCGGTCGTCGCGGCCCGGAAGGCGCAGTCCGGGTGGCAGGCCGCGACGGCCTACAACCGCGGCCAGGTGCTCTACCGGATCGCGGAGATGATGGAGTCGCGCGCGGCCGACCTCGCCGAGGCCTGCACCGGCCGGGACGAGGTCGACGCCGCAATCGACCGCTGGGTCTGGTACGCGGGCTGGGCAGACAAGCTCGCCCAGGTGCTCGGCGCGTCGAACCCGGTCGCCGGGCCCTACTTCAACTTCACTGTCCCCGAGCCGACCGGCGTCGTCGGCATCCTCGCGCCCGACGAGCCGCCGCTGCTCGGCCTCGTTTCGCGGCTCGCCCCGGCGATCGTCGGCGGCAACGCCGTCGTGGCCGTCGCCTCTGAGACGCGCCCGGTCGCGGCGGTCGAGCTGGCCGAGGCGCTCGCGACCTCCGATGTGCCGGGCGGGGTCGTCAACCTGCTCACCGGCTTCCGCTCGGAGCTGGCGCCGTGGCTCGCGTCGCACATGGACGTGAATGCGATCGACCTCACCGGCGCCGACGGGCTCGCGCCGGAGCTCGAGCGCGCGGCGGCCGACAACGTCAAGCGCGTCGTGCACGGGCTGGCAGACGGCCAGAGTGTGTGGGACATCTCGGCGTTCCTGGAGCTGAAGACCGTCTGGCACCCGATCGGCGTCTGAGCGTTTCGACGCCGTCGTCTCAGCTGTCCTCTTTCCGGCTGTCCCCTTGCGAGAAGTCCCTTTCTGACCTGTCCGGAACGACCGCTCAAGGCGTACCCGGCCTCCTCCCCGCTGCGAGCCTTCCGCGCAATTCGCACATGTCTGTCACGCGTCTGTGACGAAAGCCCCGGCTCGATGACCGGCTCGCAGCGGCTGACCGTGCTCTGCCTGCACGGGCTGGGGCCGCGCGGCCCCAGCGCGTTCGAGGGCCTGCAAGCCGCCGTGGGGGACGAGCTCGACCTGCAGACGCCGCCCTTTCCGGGCTGGGAGGGCACGCCGACCGCAGCTCGCGAGGCATATCGCCCATCGGCGCTCGCGCGCTGGGCCGAGTCGCAGGCCGCCGGCACGTTTGCCCTTGTCGGCTTCTCCTGGGGCGGCACCGTCGGACTGCGCGTGGCGCCCGACCGCCTGCGGGCGCTCGGGCTGATCGACGTCGGCTACCAGTCGCGCGACGACGCGCCGCAGAGCTACGAGCAGCTGCTCGCCCGGCACGCGGACGCCGGCTTCGCGCCGCCCGAGGCGGTCGCGTCCGCGCTCGAGGGCATCGCGCTGGAGCCCGACGCCGGCGCACTGGCGTGCGTCCGCGACATCCCGGTGCTGCTCCTCGCGGCAACCGTGCCGTATGTCGAGCGCCGCGCGGCCGACGTCGAGCGCTTTCGCGAGACGCTGCCGGAGGCCGAGGTGCACCTGGTCGAAGGCGCGGAGCACGACGTGCTCGGCACCGCCCCGGGCGAGGCGATCCCGCTGCTGACGGACTTCCTTCGGCGGCACGCGTAGCGTCCGCCTCGGCCGCCCTCGAGAAGCTTCGCCGGGGCGACCTCGGCGTACGCGTCCTCGATCACGCCTTCGACCGCGTCCCACTCGAGCCCGCTGTCGAGCCGCACGCCGACCCAGCCGCGGTGCCCCACGTGGGGCGGCACCCGTGGCTCGGGCGCTCGCTCACCTCGGGGGAGCGAAGGCAGAGCTCACGCACTCGCGCCAGCACGCGCGCCCGCTCCGACGGGTCGACCATCGTTAGCGAAGTGGAGGCGGCGGTGGCGGCGGAGCGGGCGCGGGCAGCCTCGGCCTCGCGCGCTCGGACGCGCCCGGCGTCCGAACGTCGACGCCGCCGATCGCACAGAAGCCGGTGATCCGGATCAGCGGCGCGCCCGGCCCGGGCGGTGCGCCGAGGCGCACGTCCGTTCCGCCGATCAGCGAGATCAGCTCGACGGAGACGTCGACCCCCTCCGGGACGATCACGTCCACGCCGCCGATCAGCGCGAAGCAGCGGATCTCGAGCTCGTGCCCGATCAGCTCCGCGTCCCGGAGGTCGATGTCCGCGCCGCCGATCACGCTCGCGATCGTCAGGGTGCCCTCGACGCGGAACCGGCCGCGCAGCTCCACGCCGCCGAGGATCGCGATCGCGGTGCGCCGCAGGGTGCGCGGGGCCGGACGCAAGAGAGGGAGGTCGGCGGTCAGCGCCTCGAGCTCGCCGAGGCTGGTAGCGGCGTAGGCGGCGTCCAGCCGCTTGGTCAGCTCGTCGAGCGTCAGCCGCCCGTCTGCGGCGGCGTCGCTCAGCGTCCGCGCGGTCTGCTCCCGCTCCTCGTCGGACGCTCGGACGTCGGGCGGCTCGGGACCCATGCGCCGCATTGTCTACGATCTCTCCTCTGTGACCGGGACACGCCGTCTCAGTCAGGCAATCGCCGAGGGCGACGGGATCTCCCTGATCGTCCACGTCGACGACCTCGACGGCGCCCGCGAGGCGGAGGCGCAGCGCGCCGAGGGGCTGGCGATCTCCACACCCGTCAAGGGTCTCCGCGACGCGGTCAGCCTGCCGGTCTTCTGGGCGGCGGCCGGCGGACCGAACGACGCACACGCGTCGGGCGCCGACGCCTGGCGGCTGCCGGTCGAGCTCTACGAGGACGAGGGCGCACTCGTCGAGGTGCACGACCGCGCGACGTCACTCGGGCTCGAGTGCGTCGTGGAGGTGCGGGACGAGGACGAGCTCCAGCTCGCCCTCGACCACATCGACCCGGAGATCTTCCTGCTGGCCCCCCATCCCGACGAGGACGACGAGGCGCTCGACCAGGTGCTCGCACTGCTCCCGGACGTGCCCGCCGGAAAGCTCGCGATCGCCGAGGTGCCGGTCCGCGACCGCGACGAGGTCTTCTCGCTCGAGCGGGCCGGGATCGACGCTGTGCTGGTGCCGCCCGGCCACGTGGGCGACCTCGTCGGTGGCGTCCCTCCCGAAGTCTGAGCGGCGCTGGGGCGGGCCCTACATGGGCCTCGCGCTCCTGCTGCTCGTCGCCGCCGCACTCCGCCTCGTCGGCATCCGCAACGGGCTGCCGTTCCCGCTCCTGAACCCGGACGAGCGGACGATCGTCACCGCCGGCTGGAAAATGGTCCACGGCGGCGGGCTCGACCCCGGCCGCTACGACTACCCGTCGCTCCTGATGGAGCTCGTGGCGCCGCTGCAGGCCTGGCACGGAGCCCCGTGGTACCTCGGCGGCCGGATCGTCGCCGTCCTGCTCGGACTGGGCGGCGTCGCGGCCGCCTGGTGGCTCGGGCGCGTCGCGTACGGCGACGTGGCCGCCTTCGTCGCCGGCGCGGCGACCGCCGTCGCGACGACGCACGTCGCGTACTCGCGCACGGCCGTCACCGACGTGCCGTTGACGTTGGGAGTGACCGTCGCCCTCGCGCTGATGATCGCCGGCAGGCTGGAGCTCGCCGGCGCGGCCGCGGGACTCGCGGCCGCGTTCAAGTACCCAGGCGCCATCGTGCTCGTGCCGCTCGTGGTGGTGGCCTGGGGGACGTGGCGCCGCCTGGCCGCGGCGCTCGCGCTGGCGGTCGTCTCCTTCGCAATCGCGACTCCGTTCGTCGTCGTGCACGCCGGACGCGCCTGGGCGGACTTCAGCGAGGTCTCGCGCATCGCGCGCCGCGGCTGGCTCGGCTTCGAGCACGATCCGCCCGCGGTCGTCGCCTTCGCCGAGCGGCTCTGGGACGGCCTAGGCCCGGCGCTGCTGATCGGGATCGCCGGGCTCGTCGCCGCGCTCCTCGTGCGCCGTCGCGCTGACCTCGCGCTCGCCTCGTTCGCGCTCGCCTGGTACGCGTCGCTCTTGCCCGTCCGGGCACACCACGATCGCTACACGCTGCCGCTCGTGCCGGTTCTCGGTGCGCTCGCGGGCCGCTTCCGCTCGCTCGCGCCGGTGACGCTGCTTCTGCTCGTCGTGCCGCTCGTGTGGTCGGTGCGGGACGCGGCGACGCTGACCAGGGAGGACACCCGGATCGCCGCGCGCGACTGGATCCTCGCCAACGTTCCGCAGGGGACGAAGGTCGCCGCGGATCCGTCCACGGCGGGGCTCCCCGCGGGCTACCACCTGCTGCCGCTCGCGCTGCCCGGCCCCGGCCGGCCGTTCGACCCGCACCGGGACATCGTGCGGCTCCGCCTCGACGGCGTCCGCTATGTCGTCCTCACCGGCGCGGTCGAGGATCGGGTGCTCGCCGCCCGCGACCGGTACCCGCGCGAGGTGCGCTTCACGAAGCAGCTGGCGGCGGAGGGCGACCGCCTCTACCGGACGCCGCGGGGCACGAGGCTCTCGGGGCCCTGGGTCGCCGTCTACCGTATCGACGGATGAGACCCAGTCCCGGCAAGCCGGGCCTCGCCGTCGCCGTGGCCGTTTTCGTGTCCGGTGCGGCGCTGCTCTCCGTCGAGATCGCCGCCAGCCGGGTCGTCGCGCCCTTCTTCGGCAACTCGCTCTTCGTCTGGGGTGCGCTGATCGGCGTCGTCCTGACCGGGCTCGCGCTCGGGTACTGGCTCGGCGGCGTGCTCGGCGACCGCTTCCCGTCACTCTGGCTCCTGCTCGCGGTGATCGCCGCGGCGGCCACGGCGGTCCTCGCGATCCCCGCGATCGACGGGCCCGTGCTGCGCACGATCGTCCGCTGGGACCCCGGCCCCCGGGCCGACCCGCTGCTTGCCGCCGTGGCGCTCTTCGGGGTGCCCAGCGTCCTCTTCGCCACCGTCTCGCCGATCGCGGTACGGCTCAGCGCGGACGAGCTCTCGCGGCTGGGGCGGACCGCCGGGCGGCTGTTCGCGATCTCGACGGCAGGCTCGATCGCCGGCACGTTCGCCACCGCGTTCTGGCTGATCCCGTCGCTCGGAACGACGGAGCTCCTCGGCCTGATCGCGGCGACATGCTTCGCGACGGTGGCGCTCGTCGCCGGCTCGCTGCGGCTCCTTGCGCCCGCCGCGCTCGCCCTGGCGGCGGCGGTGGGCGCTGTGCTGGCGGCGAACGCGCTCGCACCGGCCGGCGGCCGCCTCGCCGGCGCGGAGGCGCAGAACTGGTCGCCGGTCTACCGCCTGCGCGGCGAGGCGGCCGGGCCGCGGGCGAGCCAGGAGGGCTTCCGCGTCCGCTTCACGAAGGACACGCAGTACCACCGGCTCGCCGTCGTCGACGACGCCGACACGCGCTTCCTCCGCTTCGACAGCTCCTTCCAGAGCGGCATGTTCCTCGGTCGGCCGTACGCGACGCGGTTCGCGTACACGGACTTCTTCGAGCTCGGCCTCGCCTACCGGCCGGAAACCCGCTCGGTGCTCTTCCTCGGTCTCGGCGGCGGCTCCGCGCCGAAGCGGATCTGGCGTGACTTCCCCGAGGCGCGGTCGCAGGTGGTCGAGCTCGACCCGGTCGTCGCGCAGGTCGCGCGACGCTGGTTCGCACTGCCCCGGTCGCCGCGCCTCCGGGTCGCCGTCGACGACGCGCGCATCTGGATCGATCGCCACGACGAGCGCTTCGACCTCGCCGTGGTCGACACGTTCTTCTCCGACGGGATCCCGTTCCACCTGACGACGCGGGAGTTCGTCGAGCGCCTGCACAGCCGCCTCCAGCCGGGCGGCGTCGTGCTCGTCAACGTGATCGGCGCGCTCGAGGGCAGCCAATCGAAGCTCCTCCGCTCCCTCTACCGCACGTACCGAGAGGTGTTCCCGACGGTGGTCCTGCATCCCGTCTGGCTCAAAGGCGGGCAGAGCCCGACCGAGGTTCGCAATGTCATCCTGGTGGCGACGGACGGCCCCGCGCCCTCGACGGAGTTCCTGCTCGAGCGCTGGCACGACATCCGCGCGCGGCACCCGCAGGCAGCCGACCTGACGGCCGCGATCCGGGGTCGCTGGGAGCAGCCGGTGCGGGTCGACGACGTGCCGACGCTGACGGACGACTATGCGCCGACAGACGCGCTGCTTCTGAACTGATAGCCCGGATGGGGCAGGCTGCATGCGGCGGGCTGCCGCTACCCTTTCCGCCGTGACCCGGCTCGTCACCGTGCTCGCGCTCGCGGCAGCCTGCACGCTGCTCGCCTCCGGCTGCGGTGGCGGCGGCGCGAACCAGGCCGACACAGCGTCGCAGGCGACGGCTGCACCCGTGAGCGCGACGTGCCCGAAGGCGTGGCTCGCGAGCTGGCAGCGGCTCGCGGACCGCATCGGCGCGCCGGTGTACTGCTCAGGCTGGCTGCCCGACCCGTTGACCGGCCTGATCGGCGGCCGCTGGAACAACATCGACTCGGTCGACAAGGACCGGAGCTACCTCGAGAGCTTCGTCTGGCAGGAGACCGGGCCGGGCCTGGCCGGCGGCGAGCTGCACGTCAACCTCCGCGGCTACC
This sequence comes from uncultured Actinomycetes bacterium, assembly GCA_963704025.1. Classification (GTDB taxonomy): domain Bacteria; phylum Actinomycetota; class Thermoleophilia; order Gaiellales; family Gaiellaceae; genus CAVPGP01. The sequence goes on from CAVPGP010000003.1 coordinate 282,410, forward strand.
CCGGCAGGACGAAGATCCCGACCTGCAAGACCGTCGACGTCAACGGCAAAATCGTCACCCGCGGCACGACGCCCTGCTTCGCCGACCCCCGTGGGACGAAGATGATCGCCGGCAAGCGGGCGACCGTCTACACGGTGAACCAGGACGCCGACCAGTGGCACGTCCTCTATGCCTGGCACCACGACGGCTCGCTCTACACGCTCAGCGAGCACGTCGCGCCGCCGCTCACGTACCGCAAGGTCGTCGCCAACCTCGATCGCATGATGCGCTCGCTCGCCCTCGTCGAGCCGCAGGCCTAGACGGAGCCGTGAAGCTCAACCGGAAGCAGGTCCTCGCCGGCGCCGCCGGCGCCGCGCTCGGCGCGGCGGGCATCTACGAGCTGGTCGACCAGCTGGCGGGCTCGCCCGCGCGCACGCCCGCCGTCGCCGCCCGCGGGCCTGAGCAGCACCTGCTCGGGGGCGTGCGCGAGGTGACGGACAACGGCGTCGAGGTGCTCGTGCCGCCGCTCCACCACCAGGTCGTCACCGCCCGGGTGAACGTCGATCCGGCCGACCTCGGCGACGCGAAGGCGTCGCTCGAGCGCGTGCTCGCCGGCCTGGACGCCGACTACCCGGAGACGCCGGCCGGCCTCGGCGTCACCGTGGCGTGGGGGAAGCCGTACTTCGACCGGCTCGTCGCCGCGCAGGCGGCGACGCACCTGCCGTGGGACCGGCGCGCGCGGAAGGCGGCGCTCCTCGATGCGATCCGTTTCCCAAGCGATCCGGAGGAGACCGTCCTGGAGCAGAACGAGGTCGCGATCCTGCTCCGCAGCGACTCCCTGGACCGCGTGGGCGAAGCGTGGCAGCGGATCGACGGCGCCGGCGTGCTCGCGCCGACCTCGATCCGCAAGGGCTTCGCCGGCGGCGGCTTCGACGGCAAGACGAGCCTCCCCAAGCAGATGGCCGTCGCGGCCGGCGTGCCCGGCGCGGATCTGATCCCCCAGACCTCGGAGCTCTTCCTCGGGTTCACGTCGACGCAGAAGGCCGGCCTCGGGCCTGCGCGGATCGCGAACCTCGAGACGCTCGGGTACGCCGACCTGCGCGGCGGCTACTTCCGCGGCGGCACCCATATGCACCTCTCGCACATCGAGGAGGACCTCGAGGCGTGGTTCCTCAACTTCGACTTCCGCGAGCGCGTCGACACGGCGTTCAGGCCGAACCTCGACGTCGCCGACGGGACGCAGACCGTCCCGCAGGAGCCGGACGACGTGGCCACGAGCGCGCAGATCCGCCGCGACTTCAAGACCAGCGGCCGGATGGGGCACAGCGCCTCGATCCAGGTCACGTCGCGGCTGCAGCAGGACGTCGTCGCCGACGACGGCACCGTCTTCCCGAAGGGAACGGCGATCCCGCAGCGCGCCGACTTCAACACGCTCGACAACCCGTTCTTCTGGAGCGCCGAGGCCGGGATCGTGCAGCCCACCCCGCTGCCGGGCGTGCACTTCGTCGTCTTCAACCCCACGAGCGACGACTTCCACCGCAACCGGCTCGCCATGGACGGGGTCTTCCCGGACGGGAAGCTGCCGTTCCAGCCGCGGGCCCGCGGTCAGGGCTTCAACGCCGTGCTGCGGACGACGCACCGCCAGAACTTCCTCGTGCCGCCGCGGCGGCACCGCTCGTTCCCGCTGGCGGAGCTCAGGGCCTGAGCTGCAGGACCTCAGCGGCTGGTGCCCGCGCGTTCCCGGGGCACCGGTCGGGGTGCGGGGCCGGAGGGGACAGTATGGGTGATACGGCCCCGGAGAGCCCCGCCCCAGAGAGCAACGTGCCGCGAGCGGTGCCAGGCGGCTCCGGAGGCCGGCTTCGCCGGCCGGGAGGAGACGCCGGCCGGGGGCGCGCGTGACCTTTGCGGCAGGGCTTGTCGTCCTGCTGCTCGGGCTCGGCGGGATTGCCGCCACGGCTGCCCTCGTGGCGCTCGCGCTGCGCCCGGACGGCACCGCCTGGTTCCTGCTCGCGACCTACGTGCTCGGCTGCGCGGAGGTGCTGCTGCTGACGCAGCTGCTCTCGCTCGTGCACGGTGTCGGCCGGTACGAGTACCTCCTCGCCGAGCTGCTGCTTCTGGCCGCCGCCGTCTGGCTCTGGCGCCGCGAAGGGGCACCGCGGCCCCCGCGGCCGCAGCTGCGGTTCCTGCTCGAGCACAGGCTCGTCGGCGCGCTCGCCGCGGTCGTCTCGCTCGCCCTGCTCTACGAGCTCTTCATCGTCCTGACGACGCCGCCGAACACGTGGGACTCGCTCTCGTACCACCTGCCGCGGGCTGTCGAGTGGTTCCAGCGTCACGGGGTCGAGTACATCCCGAACGCGGCGACGGAGCGGATGAACGCGTTCCAGCCGAACGCGGAGATGCTGATCCTGTACGTCTTCGCGGTCGCCCGCAACGACCTGCTCGCCGAGCTGTCGCAGTGGCTTGCCGGCTGCGCCGTGCTCGTCGCCGTCTACGGGATCGCGCGCCGCGCGGGCGCCGAGCGGCCGGCCGCCGCGTTCGCCGGCCTCCTGACGCTGACGCTCTCGGAGTTCGCGCTCGAGTCGGTGACGACGCAGAACGACCTGGTGGTGGCGTCGTTCGCGGCCGCGTGCGCCTACTTCGCGCTCGGCGACCGGAGGCAGGACGCCGCGCTCGCGGGCGTCGCGCTGGGCGCGGCGCTCGGCACGAAGCTGACCGTCGCCCTCGCGCTGCCGGCGCTCGTGCTGCTCGCGTATGTCTCCGGCGGCGGCCGGCGCGTCCTCCGCATCGGCGTCGCGACCGCGGTCGCCTTCCTGGCGATCGGCTTCTACGGCTTCGGGCTCAACCTCGTCGAGACCGGGAAGCTGCTCGGTGACGCGCCGGAGGCGACCGCCCTGCAGCCGGAGCGGACCGTGGGCGGCACGGTCTCCACGATGGCGCGTGTCGGCTTCGACACGATCGACCTCTCCGGCTACCGGACCGAGCGCTCGCGGCTCGAGCCGATCGAGCGTGCAGGCAAGTGGACGTTCGACCGCCTGCACATCCCCGTCAACCCGCCGGAGTCGACGCTGACGACCTTCCAGTTCTCGATCAACACCGCCTCGGAGGAGGACAACTCGTATTTCGGCCCGCTCGGGTTCCTGCTGCTCCTGCCGCTCTGCCTCGCCGTGCTGGTGCTGGGGGCGCTGCGGCGCGTCCGGCCCGTCTGGGTCGTCCTCGCCGCGTCGCTCCCGCTCTACGTCCTGGGCGTCGCGCTGGCCTACCGCTACAACGTCTGGATCGGGCGCTTCATGCTGACGCCTGCCGCGCTCGCGATGCCGCTCGTCGCGCTCCTGTACCGCTTCCGGCTGCTGGCCGCGCTCGCCGCGGCCGTGGGGGTGCTGACGCTCTTCTACGCCCACGCCTACAGCGACACGAAGCCGGCCGGCCTGAACGGCACGGTGCCGGTCTGGAAGCAGAGCCGCGCCGACGCGATCGCAGTTCGCTTCGGCGCCATGCGGAAGACGCTGATCGCGACCGACCAGGTGATCCCCGACGACGCCACGATCCTCGCCGTCGTCGGCGAGAACGACTTCATCTACGCGCTCTACGGGCCGAAGCTGACCCGCCGCCTCGTCACCGTGCATCCGCAGGACGTCGGCTGGCCGAAGTTCCAGCGCCTGCTTCGCCTCGCGGACGACGCCGGCGCGGGTTGGATCGTCGACGACGGCGTCATTCCCGTGGGCCAGTCGGACCGCTGGGAAGTCGTCTCCTACTTCGACGACAATGGCTGGACGCTGCTCCGGCGGCGTTGAGCTGGACGCCGGCCTAGCCGAAGAACGCGCGCGCGACGTCGTACCAGTCGTCGGGCACCGTCTTCAGCGCGGCCGTCGCCTCCTCGAGCGAGACGTCGAGAACCTCGTCGCCGTGCAGCGCGGCCATCCGGCCCCACTTGCCTTCCTGGACGAGGTCGGCCGCCTTGAGGCCGTAGCGTGTGGCGAGCACGCGGTCGCGAGCCGTGGGCGAGCCGCCGCGCTGTACGTGGCCGAGCACCGTCACCCGGGTCTCGTAGCCGGTGCGCTCCTCGATCTCGCGCGCCACGGCGTCGCCGACGCCGCCGAACCTCACGTGGCCGAACGCGTCGAGCGTCTCGTCCTGCGTCACGGCCCGGTGCTCGCCGGACTCGAAGACGAGCTCGTAGCCCTCGGAGACGACGACGATCGAGAAGGTCTTGCCGCGCGCGTGCCGCTTCTGGAGCTCGGCGCAGGCGGCCTCGACCGTGACGCGGCGCTCAGGGATCAGGATCACGTCCGCACCGCCCGCGATCCCGCTCATGACGGCGATCCAGCCGACGTGACGGCCCATCACCTCCACGACCATGACGCGGTTGTGCGACTCCGCCGTCGTGTGCAGCCGGTCGATGGCCTCGGTGCAGATCGAGACGGCGGTGTCGAACCCGAAGGTGTAGTCCGTGCCGGAGAGGTCGTTGTCGATCGTCTTCGGGACGCCGACGACCGGGAACCCCTCCTCGCGGTGCAGCCGTGCTGCGACCCCGAGCGTGTCCTCGCCGCCGATCGCGACCAGCGCCTCGAGGCCCGCGGCCTGGAAGTTCTCGAGCACCTTCACGACGCCGCCGTCGAGCTTGTACGGGTTCGTGCGCGACGTGCCGATGATCGTGCCGCCCCGCGGCAGGATCCCCGAGATCTCCCGTGTCCCGAGCGGCACGAGGATCCCCTCCACGAGCCCCTTCCAGCCCTCGCGGACGGCGATCATCTCGTGCCCGCGATCGACGGAGCGGCGCGTCACCGCTCGGATCACGGCATTGAGCCCCGGGCAGTCGCCGCCGCCGGTGAGGATCCCGATCTTCATCGCGCCTGAGTCTAGAGAGGTGGGCCCCGGTGCGGAGCACGCCTTCTGCACGATTCCACGCGGCGACGGTAGGTTGCGCCCGTGAAGCAGAGGACCTGGCGCACTGTCCTCGTGGCCGCCGGCGCGGTCCTCGCCGCAGCCGCCCTCGGCTGGCTCGCCTGGACGTGGTACGACAGCCGGCTCCCGGGGACGTACAACGTCATGGACTACGGCCGCCTCGACGGCGGCGGTGGCCCCGCGTCCGCGAGCGACGTGCATCGGCATCACCCGGGCGGCGCGAGCGTCGCCTCCCTGGTCGGGCCGCCCGGACGGCCCGACGTCCGCTTCCGGCTGACGGCCCGCCACGCGAGGGTGCGGCTCCCGTCCGGGACGGCCGTCGACGCCTTGACCTTCGACGGCCGGCTGCCCGGACCGGAGCTCAGGGTGCACCAGGCCGACCTCGTCGAGGTCGACCTCCGCAACGCCGACGTCGAGGAGGGCGTGACGATCCACTGGCACGGTGTCGACGTCCCCGACGCGGAGGACGGCGTTGCGGGCGTGACGCAGGACGCGGTCCTCCCGGGCGGCCGCTATGTGTACCGCTTCCGCGCGAAGCAGGTCGGGACGTTCTGGTACCACACGCACCAGTCCTCCTCGGAGGAGGTCCGGCGCGGCCTCTTCGGCGCCTTCGTGATCGAGCCCCGGCGGGCGCCGGACCGCCGGGCCCTCGATCTGATCGTCGCCTCGCACGACGTCGAGGGCACCCAAACCCTGAACGGCCGTGACGGCCTCCAGCGGCGCGCGGTTGCGCCTGGCACGCGCGTCCGGCTCCGGCTCGTCAACACCGACAACCTTCCGGAGCGCTTCACGCTGGCGGGGACGCCGTTCCGCCTCGTCGCCGTCGACGGCACCGACCTGAACGGGCCGCAACCGGCCACCGGCGAGACGCTGGAGCTCGCCGGCGGCGGCCGCCACGACGTCGCCTTCACCATGCTCTCCCATCCGGTCGAGCTCGACGTCGAGAACACTCCGGCAGCGCTCGTGCTCAGCCCGGACGGCGAGGGCCGGCCGGCGAGGGCAGAGCCCGGGCCGACGCTCGACCTGCTGCGCTACGGGCATCCGGCGCCGACGCCGTTCGGCCGGTCGACGCGCTTCGACCGGCGGTTCGTGTTCAAGATCGGGCGCAAGCCCGGCTTCCTCGACGGCACGCCCGGCATGCAGCGGACGATCAACGGCGGCATCTATCCCGACGTGCCGGTGTTCGTCGTCCGGCGCGGCGAGCTTGTCGCCGTGACGATCGCGAACACGACGAAGGCCGTCCACCCGATGCACCTCCACGGCCACCACATGCTCGTCCTCAGCCGGAACGGCGACCCGTCGACGGGAAGCCCGTGGTGGAGCGATACGTTGTCCGTCCGCCCGGGCGAGCGCTACGAGGTCGCGTTCCGCGCGGACAACCCCGGCATCTGGATGGACCACTGCCACAACCTCCGCCACGCCGCCCAGGGGCTGACGATGCATGTCGCATACGCGGGCTTCACGACCCCGTATTCCGTCGGCGGGGCGCAGCACAACCACCCCGAGTGACCAGGGCTACGTGGTGACGGCCGCGGGCGCGGCCTCGCCTCTCGAGCGCCAGGCGTTGTAAGTGAGCGTCGCGGTGAGGGCGAAGATGACGAGCGCGTTGATCGGGTGGAACGAGCCCGTCACCGGGTTCTCGGTGCCACCCCAGGCGAGCACCAGCTGCAGGATCAGGAGCCCGAACAGCGCTCCCGTCCGCTTCCGCTCCACGCCTCCGATCAGCGCGACGATCAGCAGGATCAGGCCGAGCAGGATGACGAGGTACCCGAAGCCCGCGTGGAGGCCGAAGACGTCGTCGAACTTGTCCTCGTTGACCGTTCCGCCGTCGACGTCGTTCGCGACGCTGAACGCGCCGTAGCCCGCGAAGCCGACCTGCACGACCACCGCGATGAACACGAGCGTGACCAGGTAGCGGTAAACCGCGCTCATCCCCACCCTTCAGGTTGCTGACCGGTGGGACCCTACGACCCAGGCCCGCCGGAGTGCAACTGCCTCGAATCCGGTTCGTCGGCCGGCGCCTTGGCCCTCCGCAAAGGCAGGCCCCGCAGTGAAATCCGTTCGCCTCGAAGCTCCTCGCCTCGCGCGCGTCGCGCGTCGGTGGATCGCGGGCTCTGGGCCGGGTCCCGTCTGCGGGGCCAGTCGAGAACAGTCTACTCCGTTCTCGCCCGACAACTCGTCGGGCGAGAAAATCAGCTCACCGCTCGGGGGCCTCCAGCGAGGCGTCTCGCCGCCGCATGGCCTCGTAGACCTTGTCCCAGTGGTCGGAGATCTCCTGCAGCGCGCGGGCGGTGGTCAGCGCGGCGTCCTCCAGGCGGTCGTCGACCCGCTCGACCTCGGCCAGGCGCCGCTCCATGCTCGCGAGCAGCTCCTCGAGCCCGCCGACGCGCTCGCCCAGGGCGTGCGCCAGCTCGCCTAGGGCGCTCAACTCCTGCGCGATCAACTCGTAGTCCTTCATACGGCAGCCGTTCCGCACGCGGCAGCCGTTCCGACATCCGACGCGCGAACCAAGTCTAGAGCCTGGATGGCGGAGCGTGTGACGGCACGCGCCTATGTTTCGGGAAAGCGCAGTTCGAGGAGTCCTTGAGTCACGTTGCCCCGCCGAGATAGCGTCCTCGGCCCTCGACCACGGCACGAGGGCCAGCCTGTGAGAGCTCGTGACGAGTACGTGTTGGCAATTCGGCTCCGTGGATCCCCGGATTCCCGTCCTCGCGGCAGAGGCCTACGCTCACGGGTCAGCGATCCTCTGCCGAGGAGACACCCATCACACTGGAGGTGCTCAAGCTGAGAATCTCACGGATCGCCCTCGCAGGCGCCGTGCTTGGCGCGACGCTGGTCGCGCCCGCCGCTGCCGAGCCGGTCGCCCCCCAGGTCGAGCAGACCGGGTTCGCCCTTGTGGTCGGCCAGGGCACCGTCGCCAACAAGTTTGGCCAGAGCTACCGCATCGATGTGTTCGTAGTCCGCCTGTCGGACGGCAGCGTCAGCGGGGTGTATCGCCACGGCGGGGCCGGAGGCACGGTCGTCGCGGCGCGCTGCGTGCGCATAGAGGCCGGCCGTGCACTCGTCGGCGGCATCATCGTCCAGTCGTCGATCCCCCAGGAGATCGGCATGGGCGCCGCCCTTGCCGTCGACGATCGAGGGCGTTTGGGACGCCCCCTGAACGACCGGATCATCTCCGGCATCGGGCCGCCTACGAACCTGTGCTCGTTCTCGCCAGCGCAAATCGCAGGGCCGTGGGACGACGTCGTTAGCGGGGACTTTGCGATCCTCGCCGCGCCGTTCCGCGTGACTGCGACGTAGACCTGCGTCTGAGTTCGCGCCCTCACGCGCGCTGACTGTCGCGTGAGGGCGCCGCGTTCCTGGTGCCGAAGGTGGGAATCGAACCCACACTCCCCGAAGGGAACCGGATTTTGAGTCCGGCGCGTCTGCCAATTCCGCCACTTCGGCCGGCTCGCTGAATGGTACTCGGCGTCTCGCCGGGGGCCGGCTTTGCCGGCCTCCGAGCGGGTCGTCCGGCCACTCGTCTGGGTGTTCCGCAGCCTGCGCAGCCGATAAGGAGGGGGCTCACGGGGGAACCATGGTTCACCCGTGCTCTCCGGCGCGTCTGCCAATTCCGCCACTTCGGCCGGCTCGCTGAATGGTACTCGGCGTCTCGCCGGGGGCCGGCTTTGCCGGCCTCCGAGCGGGTCGTCCGGTCACTCGTCTGGGTGCTCCGCAGCCTGCGCAGCCGAGGAAGGAGGGGGCGCACGGGGGAACCATGGGTTCACCCGTGCTCTCCGGCGCGCGGCGGGTGCCGCTTGCACGCGTGGCGCTGAAAGCCGGATACTGGCCCTCGCATCGTCAGAGAGTCAGGAGGACTGTTTTGAAGAAAGGTGCGTACCTAGGCCTGCTCGCACTCGCGGCTGGGCTCTCGCTCGTCGCGGCGGGCTGCGGCGGCGGGGACAAGGGCAGCGAGGGCACGACCGCGGCATCGAGCGGAGGAGGGAACGCAACGGCTCTGCCTGCGTCCTCCTGCTCGGCGATCTACTTCGAGGGCGGAGGCTCGCCCGATCTGATCATCGCTTCGGATCTGCCGCTCCAGGGCGCCGGTCGTACGCAGACGGTCCAGATGACCCAGGCGATCAAGTTCATCCTCAAGCAGAACAAGTTCGAGGCGGGCGGCAAGAAGATCGGCTACCAGTCCTGCGACGACTCGACCGCTCAGGCCGGCAAGTGGGATTCGGGCAAGTGCTCGCAGAACGCGAGCGCCTACGCCGCCAACAAGAACGTGATCGGCGTGATCGGGACGTTCAACTCCGGCTGCGCCGAGATCATCGCCCCGATCCTGAACCGGTCGTCCATCGGGATGGTCAGCCCGGCGAACACGTACGTCGGTCTCACGCACAGCGGCCCGGGCACGGCGCCCGGCGAGCCCGAGAAGTATCAGCCGACCGGCAAGAAGAACTACATCCGCATCGTCGCCGCGGACGACTTCCAGGGCGCCGCGGACGCGCAGCTGGCCAAGGACCTCGGCCTCACCTCCGTCTACATCCTCAACGACAAGGAGGCGTACGGGCAGGGCGTGGCGACGAACTCCAAGAACGCGCTCGCCAAGCTCGGAGTCAAGAACGCGGGCTTCACGGCGTGGGACGGCAAGGCCTCGAGCTACGAGGCGCTCGCCTCGAAGATCAAGGCCTCCGGGGCTGACGGCGTCTTCCTCGGCGGTCTGATCTGCGAGAACGGCGGCAAGCTCGTCAAGGATCTGCGCGCAGGTCTCGGCCCGAACGTCGCCATCATGGCCCCTGACGGCTTCACGCCCGTCTCCGCCGTCGTCCAGGGCGCCGGCGGCGCCGCCAACGGGATGACCGTCTCCGTCGCCGGCCTTCCGAATGCACAGCTCGGCGCGACGGGCAAGCAGTTCGTGAAGGACTTCGGAGCCGAGGTCGGCAAGAACCCGGACCCGTACTCGGTCTACGCGGCGCAGGCCGCGGACGTCCTGCTCGCGGCCATCGACCGCTCGGACGGCACGCGCGCGAGCGTCGCATCCGAGCTCTTCAACACGAACGTCAAGGACGGCATCCTCGGCACGTTCTCGATCAACGCGAACGGCGACACGACCTCCAACCCGGTGACGATCTACAAGGTGACGGGCGGCAAGCAGGTCACCTTGAAGGTCATCACGCCCTCTGCGTCCTTGGTGAAGGCCGCGTAGGCGCTCACTCGCGGGGGGAGGGCGTCCTCCCCCCGCGAACCATTCAAGACCGTGGCAAGCGACGCGCAGACCCCAACCTTGAGCGGCAGCCGGTTCCGGCCGAGCGTCACGGACATCATCGGCCTCAGCCTCGTCGCGGTGCTGCTGATCATCCTCTTCGTCAATTTCCTCAAGACCCCGGCCGACTTCATCAACCTGTTCCTGATCGGGATGACGGTCGGCATGGTCTATGCCCTGATCGCGCTCGGCTATTCGCTCGTCTACGGCATTCTCGAGCTGATCAACTTCGCGCACGGCGACGTCTTCATGCTTGGCGCGATGATGTGCGTGACCCTGGTCGGTGCCTTCGGGATCGAAGGCGGCCAGTACGGCAAGGTCCTGGTGCTGATCGTGCCGATGCTGCTCATCTGCGCAGGGTTCTGCGGCCTCCTGAACGTCACGATCGAGACCATCGCGTACCGGCCGTTGCGGAACGCGCCCCGGCTCGCGCCGCTGATCACGGCGATCGGGATGAGCTTCATCCTCCAGAACGTCGGCCTCGTCTGGAAGGGCCCGGCACCCGTGAACATCCCGGACGACATCCTGCCGAGGGGCGACATCTTCTCCATCGGCGGGGTCGCGTACACCTGGAACAAGCTGATCGTCCTCCTCGTGACGCTGCCCACGCTGGCACTGCTGGTCTGGCTCGTGCAGCAGACGAAGCAGGGCAAGGCGATGCGTGCCACGGCGCAGGACAAGGAAGCCGCCGCGATCATGGGGATCAACGTCAACCGGACGATCTCCTTCACGTTCCTGATCGCCGGACTGCTGGCCGGCGCGGCCGGCCTCCTCTACGCGCTCTACTTCACCAGCGTCAGCTTCGACACCGGCTTCCGGCTCGGCCTTTTCGCCTTCACGGCGGCCGTGCTCGGCGGGATCGGCAACCTGCCCGGCGCGGTGCTCGGAGCGCTTCTGATCGGGATGATCGAGCAGTTCAACAACGGCCTCTCCTGGCACATGCCCGGGAGCGACTGGACGAACTCGATCATCTTCTCGATCCTGATCCTGATCCTCGTCTTCCGGCCCGAGGGCCTCCTCGGGGAGCGGACGCCGGAAGGCGGCTGACGTGAGCATCAGGGGCCTGAAGGCGTCCTGGCGCCGGCTGCCGCAGCGCACGCGCTGGGCGATCGCGATCGCCATCGAGCTCGTCGTGGCGATCTTCTTCCTCTTCTTCGAGAGGTCAGTCGGCTACGCGATCCTGATCATGGCCGTGCTGCTCTGGGCGCCAAAGCTCCCGGGCTACTGGCGGTTCGCAGCCGAGGGGATCATCGTGCTCCTGACGCTGATCTTCCTGACGCCGCTGGGGATCATCCTCGGTGCCCTGGTCCTCGTGCTCGCGATCCCGGAGTCGCTCCGCTTCGGCCGGATCCCCGTCCGGCAGACGACGCTCGTCGTCGGGGCGATCCTCGCCGCCGTCCTCTACCCGTTCTACGTCGACCATCTCTTTACGATCCCGGTCTTCGGCCCGGTGCCGGACGTCGGGACGGGCGTCGTGATGATCGTCTTCATCATGATGGCCGTCGGCCTGAACATCGTGGTCGGCTACGCGGGGCTGCTCGACCTCGGCTACGTCGCCTTCTACGCCACGGGCGCGTACACCGTTGCCTGGTTCGCCTCGCTGCAGTTCCCGAACCGCACGGTGCACTTCGGCTCCGTCGGCATCGACGCCGCGCTCCCCGGATTCCACATCTCGGTCTGGCTGCTGCTCCCGCTCGCGGGCCTGATCACGGCCGGCGCCGGCATCCTGATCGGCCTGCCGACGCTGCGCCTGCGCGGCGACTACCTCGCCATCGTCACGCTCGGCTTCGGCGAGATCCTGCCCCAGATCGCAAGAAACGGGGACAACTTCTTCGGCACCGGCTTCAACCTGACGAACGGGCCGAACGGCATAACTCCGATTGACTCACCCGGCTGGGGCAACCGGCTCTCCGATGCGACCCACGGCTTCCTGCCGGCCAACTACCTCAGCAACCCGCACCCGGAGCGCGTCTTCTACTGGACGGCTCTCGTCCTGCTCCTCTTCACCATCTTCTGCTCCTGGCGGCTGCGCGACTCGCGTCTCGGCCGTGCATGGATCGCGATCCGGGAGGACGAGATCGCCGCCTCGGCGATGGGCGTGCCGCTGATGCGGACGAAGACGTGGGCGTACGCGACCGGCGCCTTCTTCGGCGGCATCGCCGGCGCGTACTACGCGAGCTTCAAGAGCGCCACGTTCCCGGGCGACTTCTTCTTCAACATCTCGGTTTTCATCCTCTGCATGGTCATCCTCGGCGGCATGGGCTCGATCTGGGGGGTGATCGTCGGAGCCGGTTTTCTCGAATACCTGGACCGGGTCGGCCTCGCGAACACCGGCACGTGGCTGAACGACCACTTCGGGACGTCGATCGACGTGCCCAAGTACTCCTCCGGGATCTACGGCGTGATCATCCTGGTCGTGATGCTCTTCCGGCCCGAGGGCCTGATCCCCGACCGGAGGCGCGCCGTCGAGCTGCACGAGGGCGGGGAGGGCGAGTACCTCTACGACGTGGAGCAGGAATGAGCACCACCGGGAACCTGCTCGAGGTGAGCGGCCTGCGGAAGGAGTTCGGCGGCCTCGTCGCCGTCGGGGGCGTCGACTTCGTCGTCCCCGAGCGGTCGATCGTCAGCCTGATCGGCCCGAACGGCGCCGGCAAGACGACGTTCTTCAACATGCTGACGGGCGTCTACAAGCCGACCGCCGGGCAGATCGTCTTCGACGGCGAGGACGTGACGGCCAAGCCGCCGCACGCCGTGACCGCGCGCGGGATCGGGCGCACGTTCCAGAACATCCGTCTCTTCCAGAACATGACCGCGCTCGAGAACGTCCTCGTCGGGATGCACGCTCGGCTGCACGCGAACCTCTTCAACTCGATCCTGCGCACGCCGGGGGTCCGGCGTGAGGAGCGCGAGGCGCGCGAGAAGGGCCGTGAGCTGCTCCGCTACTCCGGGCTCCGGCGGCACGAGGACACGCCTGCGAGCTCGCTGCCCTACGGCGATCAGCGGCGGCTCGAGGTGGCGCGCGCGCTCGCGACGATCCCGAAGCTCCTCCTGCTCGACGAGCCGACGGCCGGCATGAACCCGCAGGAGACGGCCGACTTCACGGCCTTCGTCGAGCGGCTGCGGAAGGAGCGCGGCCTGACCGTGCTGATGATCGAGCACGACATGCGTGTCGTGATGGGCGTCTCCGACCGCGTCACCGTGCTCGACTACGGCGAGAAGATCGCCGAGGGCACGCCGCAGGACGTGCAGAAGGACCCGAAGGTGATCGAGGCGTACCTCGGCTCAGCCGCACTCGAGGGTCAGAATGGGGGAGGCGATGGCGGCTAACGGCCTGATCCTCCAGCTGGAGGACGTGCACACCTACTACGGCGCGATCCACGCGCTGAAGGGCATCTCGATCGACGTCCGCGACGGCGAGATCGTGACGCTGATCGGCGCGAACGGCGCCGGCAAGTCGACAACGCTGCGCTCCATCAACGGCCTCAACCACCCGCGCGAGGGGAAGATCACCTTCCAGGGCCGCGACATCACGAACGCCTCGCCGCACGACGTCGTCTCGATGGGGATCGCCCAGTCGCCCGAGGGCCGCCGCCTCTTCTCACGCATGAGCGTCATGGAGAACCTCGAGATGGGCGCCTTTCAACGGAAGGACCGCTCCGAGATCAAGCAGGACATGGACCGCGTCTTCGAGCTCTTCCCGCGGCTCGCCGAACGGCGCTCCCAGAAGGCCGGGACGATGTCGGGCGGCGAGCAGCAGATGTGCGCGATCGGGCGCGCCCTGATGGCGCGGCCCAAGCTGCTGATGCTCGACGAGCCGTCGCTCGGCCTGGCGCCGATCTTCGTGGAGAAGATCTTCGAGATCGTCCGAGAGATCAACGCCCAGGGAACGGCGATCCTGCTCGTCGAGCAGAACGCCCTGATGGCCCTCGACGTCGCCGACCGCGGCTATGTGATGGAGACGGGGCAGATCGCCCTGGCGGACGACGCAAAAGCGCTCCGCCACAACGACGAGGTCCGCAAGACGTACCTCGCCGAGGTCTAGGCCCCCTCGAGGCGGACGAGAAGCTCGAGCGTCGGCCCCTCCAGGCGCGTGTGCTCGACCCGGCCGAGCCGCTTGACGAGCTGCAGGGCAGGGCGGTTGGTGCTGAGGAGGACGGCGCGGAAGCGCTGCACGCCGAGCGAGCGGGCGCTTGCGGCCAGCTCGTGCGCGACGGCCGTGCCGATCCCGTGCCCCTGGAACTCGTCCGCGACCGCGCAGGCGAACTCTGCCGTCGAGGCGTCGTCTTTTTCCCGTACGAAGCGGCAGATGGCGACCGGGCGGTCGTCCTCCACCCCGACGAGCGCGACGTGGTCGCGACCGTCCGTCGCCGAGAGGAATTCCAGGTCGGCATCGGAGAGCCTCGGCTTCGGCCCGTGAAAACGGAGGCGGCGGGCGCGGTCGCTCAAACCGGCGAAGACCTGGGCAACCGTGGAGCGCTCGCCTGGCTGGAGGGGGCGAATGTTCATCTCGCTACTTCTGTCCGGCGAGCGGGCGCGTTGTTTCACCACCGGCTCACCGCCGGCCGGCCGCGCCTCTAGCCCTGGACGACGAGCGGCGAGTAGGGCGGAGCCAGGACGAAGCCGACGCGCGCCTCGGAGCCGGTGCGTCCGCTGGCCATGGAGAGCGCGGCCTGGAGGTTGTGCGCCGGCACGAGCCGAAGCGCGCGCGCCGCGGCGGCGTCGCGGCAGCCGGCGACCAGCACGCGCCCGAGCCGGTCGCGCGCGGGGCGGAGGGCGTCCAGCTCGACGAAGGGGAGGAGCGGATGGTGCGTCCGGCCGCGGCGGTACTCCTCGATCAGCTTCGGGTCGGTGCCGATGACCTCCTCCGCCGATTCGATCGACTCGCGCCTGGCGTGCGGCCCGAAGAGCGCGCGGTACGGGCGCTGGGTCGGGTGCGCAAAGGCCCGGTTGAAGCGGTGGACGAGGATGGCCGTGCCGCCGTCGAGGACGGGGAAGCGGTCGCGCCAGAGGCGGAGCGTCAGCCCGAGCCCGAGGTACGCGACCGAGAGCGGGTTCGGTCGCTCGCGGGGCAGCGGCACCGTCACATGGGGGATTCCGATGCAGATCGCGTCGAGCGGCCGGTCGAGGATGACAGAGCGAAGCTCGATCGAGCGGAGCAGCGCTTCGGCGTGGGCGACGGACGGGGGCCCGCCGAAGACGCCCGCCGCGGTCAGCTCGATCGGGACGCCGCTCAGGATCTGGCGTCGCAGGAAGCCGGGGAGGAGGCCGAAGGCGCGACTCAGGGGCGAGCGGGCCAGCCGCTCCACGGCGCCCTCCTCGAACGGGAAGCCTCGGGCCGCCCCGATCGGCCGCGCGTGGTTGAGCGCGAGCGAGACGCCGAAGACGGGCACGCGACGAGCGAGCGAGCGCTCCAGCTCCCGCGCGAGCTCCCAGCCGGTCGAGCCCGCGGTCTCGAGCAGCGAGCGCGCGGCCGCGGCCCTGAGCTCGGCCGGGCCGGCTGCTCCGAGCAGGGCGGCGGGACCGCCGTGGAGGACCGTCTCGGCCGCGGTCACCGTCACGACGGCGTCGGTCTCCGTCAGCTGCGGCGCCACGTGCAGCGGCAGCGCGCCGTGCTGCCCGACCTCGACGAGGTCGTCACGCTCGACGTCGTGGACGGCGAGCTTGCCGCGGAAGCGCCGCCTGAACTCGGGCGGCACCAGCGAGCCGATCTCGCGCGGTCCCTGACGGCGCATGAGGCCGCCCGCCACGACGATCGTCTGACGCGCCTGCGCGACGCCGACCCGCTCGAGCTCCTCGACGACGGCGACGATCGCCTCCTGGCGGGGATCGCGCAGCGAGCCGGGCAGCGGCAGCGCGGGCGGCTCGACGACGATCGTCGCCGTCCCGCCGGCGGTCACGAGCCGCTCCAGCGGCTCGCCTTCCAGCGGGAATCGAGTCGCCTCACGCACCGCGGCCGCGACGTCTGCGAGCCCGTGCTCGGGTGGGGCCGGCGGCCGCAGCACGAGCGAGCGCTCGCCCGTGTCGACGATCGCGAGCCGCGAGCCGGCCAGCAGCGGAATCCGCGGCACTAGATGAGACGGTGGAGCCGGAAGAAGGTCGGCCGGAAGCCGCGAGCCGTCCAGAATCGCGACGAGAGCAGGTTCGTGACCCGCCAGTCGATCGTCATCGTGTCGTAGCCGCGCTCGCGTGCCCACGCGAACGACGCGTCCGTCAGCTTCAGTCCCGCGCCGCTGCCGCGAACCGCCGGGTCGGTGACGGCGAAGCCGAGAAACGACGAGCCGTCGCGCCGGGTGATGCCCGTGTGCATCCCCGAGCGCTCGACGGGCACGACGAAGAAGTTGCCGACGATTCGCCCGTCCTGCTCGCAGACGAGCGAGCCGACCGCATCGTTCACGAGGTCTTCCTCGAGCTCCTTGCGCAGCTCCTCCTCGCTCTCCTGCTCACGCCAGGCCGAGAAGACGGGCGCCAGCGCCTGGTGCTCCGAGAGCATGGGGGCGAGGCGCACCAGCTCGTCGAAGTCCTCGCGGCGCATCTCGCGCGTGCCCTCGGGCCACGCGGTCTCCTCCGGCAGCTCGCGGATCGCGAATGCGTGCTGATGACCGAAGCCGACTCGGTACCAGGCGTCCAGCGCCGCCGCGTCGGTCGCGGGCACGACCGCGTAGTGGGCCTTGCGCCCGGCGGCGACCCACTCTGCGGCGGCGGCCGCGTAGAGGTCGCGGATCTCCTCCGGCTCCTCGGCCGCGTGGCCGGCCGGGTCGACCCAGACGTTCGCGCCCCACGAGTCGTCCTTTCGGATCCCGACCAGGTAGCCGACGGCCTGCCCGTCCCGGATCGCGACGACACCCGGGGTGTCGTCCGTCCGCCAGAGCGCTTCGACTTCCGCGCGCGCGGCGATCGGCTCCTCGAAGCGTTCCGGGAGCAGCGGCTCCGCCTCGCGGTGCCGGCGATGGCGTGCGGCCAGCAGCTCCCCGGCTGCGTCGAGATGGTCGTCGGCGAACGGCTCGATCCGGAGACGGGACATCGGGCGAGGACGATACCTTTGGATCCGTGCCCAAGACCCTGACCGGAACCGAGCTGCAGGTCGACGACGCGCCTGCACGCGACTCCGAGCTCTTCCTCGTCGACGGCAACAACCTCGCCTACCGCGCCTTCTTCGCGCTCCCCGAGGAGCTCGCGACCACCGAGGGCCAGCCGACGAACGCGCTGCTCGGGTTCACCAACATGCTCTTCAAGCTGCTCGCGGACTACCGCCCGAAGGGCGTCGCGGTCGCATGGGACTCGCGCCCGACGCACAGGGCGGCGGTGGCCGAGTCGGCCGACGTCGTCTACAAGGAGGGGCGGCGGCCGATGCCGGACCTGCTCCGCGAGCAGTTCCCGCATTTCCGGCCGATCGTGGAGGCGTTCGGCTACCGCAACCTCGAGTTCGAGGGCTGGGAGGCCGACGACGTACTCGCGACGCTGGCCTCGCGCGCGGACGAGGCGGGGATCAAGACGACTGTCGTCTCGACCGACCGCGACGCGTTCCAGCTCGTCTCGGACAACGTGACGCTGATGATGACGCCGCGCGGCGTCGCCGACGTCCACGTCTACACGCCCGAGCGCGTCGAGGCCCGCTACGGGATCACGCCCGACAAGGTGCCGGACTTCATCGGCCTCAAGGGCGACACCTCGGACAACATCCCCGGCATCCCCGGGATCGGCGACAAGACCGCCGGCCAGCTGGTCGCCCAGTACGGCTCGCTGGAGTCGGTGATCGAGCACGCGGACGAGCTGTCGCCGGCGCGGCGGAAGAACATCCTCGAGCACGCGGAGCAGGCACGGGTGTCGAAGGAGCTCGCGACAATGCGCCGCGACCTGGATCTCGACCTCGACCTCGAGGCCCTGGTGCTCAATCCGCCGGACCGGGCGCAGCTGAAGGAGATCTTCCGGCGCTTCGAGTTCCGCAACCTGCTCAACCGGGTCGACGAGCTGGACGAGGCCGTGCCAGCTGCGCCGCTGCAGGTGACCGGTGTCGGTGTGCCCTGGCGCGAGGGCGACCTGCCAGCGCCGGAGGGCGTCGCCGGGATCGCCGCCGACGAGGGGCGGATCGCGGTCGCGACCGGGGCGGAGGTCGTGGTCGCTCCGCGGCCGCTGCGCCTGGAGGGCGATCTCGTCGCGCACGACGCCAAGTCGCTCCGGGTCGAGGCGGTGGACGACACGATGATCGCGGCCTATCTGATCGAGCCGGGCCGGGCGTCGTACGAGCTCGACGACCTCGCCGCGGAGTACGGGGTCGAGCTGCAACCCGAGCCGCCGACCGACGAGGAGACGGCGGCGCTCGTCCGCAACGCCGCGGCGACGCTGCGCCTGCGAGAGCCGTTGCTGGAGCGCGTGCGGGAGCGGGGCTCGGAGCACCTCTATCGCGAGATCGAGCTGCCGTTGACGGCCGTGCTCGCCGCCATGGAGACCGCCGGCGTCAGGATCGACACCTATCGCATGGGCGAGATCACCGCGCGGCTCGCCGACCGCGTCGAGGAGCTCGAGTCGAGGGCGTACGAGCTCGCAGGCGAGGAGTTCATGCTCGGCTCGACACAGCAGGTGGCGCGGATCCTCTTCGAGCAACTCGAGCTGACGCCGGGGCGGAAGGGCAAGACCGGCTACTCGACCGACACCCGTGTCCTGCGGTCCATCCGGGGCGAGCACGAGATCGTCCCGGTGATCGAGGAGTGGCGCGAGTACTCGAAGCTCCTCAACACGTACCTGCAGCCGCTCCCGAACCTGATCGGCGCGGACGGGCGCCTGCACACGACGTTCAACCAGACCGTCGCGGCCACCGGGCGGCTCTCGACGACGAACCCGAACCTCCAGGCCATCCCGATCCGGACCGAGCTCGGACGGGAGATCCGCTCGGCCTTCGTCGCCGAGCAGGGCCACCGGCTGCTCTCGGCGGACTACTCGCAGGTGGAGCTGCGCATCCTCGCGCACGTCTCGGGCGAGCCGCGCCTCCGCGAGGCGTTCGCGCGCGGCGAGGACATCCACGCCGCGACCGCGGCCGAGGTGCTGGGCAAGGAGCAGGCGTCCCTGACGAAGGACGAGCGGAACGTCGCGAAGATGGTCAACTTCGGGATCATCTACGGCATCTCCGCCTTCGGGCTCTCCGAGAACCTCGAGATCCCGCGCGAGGAGGCGCAGGCCTACATCGACGCCTATCTGGCGCGGTTCCCGCACGTCCAGGACTTCATCGCCCGCACCATCGAGCAGGCGGAGCGAGACGGGTACGTGACGACGCTCCTGGGCCGCCGCCGGCCCGTGCCGGAGATCCGCACGCGCAACCGGCAGACGCGCTCGCTCGGCGAGCGCCTCGCCGTCAACTCGATCATGCAGGGCACCGCGGCCGACGTGATCAAGGTCGCGATGGTGCGGATCCACAATCGGCTCCGCGAGGAGGGGCGGAACGCGCGGCTCGTCCTCCAGGTGCACGACGAGCTGCTGCTCGAGGTGCCCGATCCCGAGGTGTCGGCCGTCAAGGAGCTCGTCCGCGCCGAGATGTGCGGCGCCTACCCGCTGGATCCGCCGCTGGCCGTCGACGTCGGCGTCGGCGACAACTGGGCTGAGGCGAAGTCGTAGCGCCGCCCTGATAGCCGAAGCTGAAATCTTCCTGCACACGGGCTGGAGTCGCGCCGGGCGCCCACTCGTGTAAACCCCGGCCCAGGCGCGCTCAGGGGAGACACAGGAGGAACTCAGCCGCATGAGACGGTTCAGCGTGTTCACAGCCCTGCTCGCGGGGCTGCTGCTCGTCCCCGTCGCCTCCGCCGCAGGCGGGCCGGGCGACAGGGACAAGGACAGGAACAACGACACGGTCGTCCAGCTGCTGGCGATCAACGACTTCCACGGCCACATCGAGCCGGGAACGCCCGGAACGATCCGCTACTGCTGCGAGCGGAACCTCGACACCGGCAAGGACGAGGCCGTCACCCGCGCCACGGGCGGCGCCGCGTACCTCTCGACGTGGCTGCAGCGGCTGCGGATGGAGAACCCGGGCAACTCGATCACCGTCGGCGCGGGCGACCTGATCGGCGCCAGCCCGCTCTCGTCGGGCTCTTCCACGACGAGCCGGCCGTCGAGGCACTGAACCAGATGGGCCTGAAGGTGACCGGCGTGGGCAACCACGAGTTCGACGAGGGCCTGAAGGAGCTCTACCGGATCCGTTTCGGCGGCTGCCATCCGGTCGACGGCTGCTACGACCTGGCGCACCCCTATCACGGCACGCGGTACGACTACCTCGCCGCGAACGTCTTCTTCGAGGGCTCGAACCTTCCGATTCTGCCGCCGGTGGAGATCAAGAGGGTCGGCAAGGCCGAGGTCGCGTTCATCGGCCTCACGCTCGAGGGGACGCCGTTGATCGTGACTCCGTCGGCGATCGCCGGCCTCGAGTTCCGGCCCGAGGTCCCGGTCGTCAACAACCTGGTGAGCAAGCTTCGGCGCTTTCTGGGGATCCGTACGTTTGTGGTGCTGCTCCACCAGGGCGGGATCCAGAACGCGACGTTCTCGAACGCGGCGCAGTTCCCGCCGACGGGCCTCGCCGACGTGAACAACTGCGACAACCTGACGGGCGACATCGCGCCCATCGTCAAGGGGCTCGACCCGGACGTTGACGTCGTCGTCTCGGCGCACACGCACCAGCCCTACAACTGCGCCAACTACGCGGGCACCGGGATCCTGCTGACCAGCGCCTCGCCCTTCGGGCGGCTGGTGACGAACATCAGCCTGACGATCTCGAGGAAGTCCGACGACGTGATCGCGAAGAGCGCCACGAACGTCGTCGTCAAGCAGACGGAAGGGCCCTTCTCGCCCTTGTCGACGGACAACAAGCTCGGCGCAGCAGTGCCGAAGGATCCCGCGGTCGACGCGACCTCCAGAAGTGGGTCGCCCGCGCGGCGCCGATCGGCAACCGCGTCATCGGGACGATCAGCGCCGACTTCGCCGGGCGCGACGGCGGCGACAACGCCGCCGGCGAGTCGACGATCGGCGACGTGATCGCCGACGGCATGCTCGAGGCGACCGCGCCGACCGACTTCGGCGGGGCGGTGATCGCGTTCATGAACACGGGCGGCATCCGCGCGAGCCTGCGGGTGGCCCAGATCAGCGGCGGCGAGGCTCCGGGCGAGGTCACCTACGGCGAGCTCTTCGCCGTGCAGCGGTTCGGGAACACGCTGGTCGTCAAGACTCTGACCGGCGACCAGATCCGCCGCGTGCTCGAGCAGCAGTGGGACAACCCGAGCGCAGGCCAGCGCCGGATCATGCAGGTCTCGAACGGGTTCACCTACTCGTACAACCAGACGAACCCGGCCGGGAGCCGGGTGCTCTCGATCAGCTCGGCGGCGCCCCGATCGACCCGCTGGCGAGCTATCGCGTCGTCATGAACAACTTCATGGCGACGGCGGCGACGGCTACACCGTGTTCAAGGAAGGACGAACCAGCTGGGCGGCGACGTCGACATCGACGCATTCGCCCGCTACATCGGGGCTCACAGCCCGGTCCCGCCCGGCCCGCAGAACCGGATCACGCGCATCGGCTAGCCGGAAAGAGGGAGGAAGGCCGGGGGGCGGACACCCGCCGCCCGGCCCCGGACGAGAGTCCGATCCAATCCGGGTTGGGTCCAGGCGCCGTAGCTATACTGCGCCGCTCATGGCGAACGAGACGATGGAACCGCGGACCGAAGAGGGCGTCTGGGTTCAGGGCCCCGACGGGGAGCTGATCCCGGACTACGACTCGACCTTCCCCGAGATCAACGAGGGGCAGGTCGTGCACGGCACCGTCGTCCGCGTCGACAAGGACGAGGTCCTGGTCGACATCGGCTACAAGTCCGAGGGCGTGATCCCGGTCGCCGAGCTCTCGATCCGGCGCTCGGTCAACCCGGCCGACGAGGTCTCGATCGGCGACGAGATCGACGCGCTCGTGATGACGAAGGAGGACGCCGAGGGGCGCCTGATCCTCTCGAAGAAGCGCGCGCGCTTCGAGCTCGCCTGGAAGAACATCGAGCAGGCGCACGAGAACGGCGACCCTGTCACCGGCCGCGTGATCGAGGTCGTCAAGGGCGGCCTGATCCTCGACCTGGGCGTGCGAGGCTTCCTGCCGGCGTCGCTCGTCGACATCCGGCGGGTGCAGGACCTGGACGAGTTCCTCGGCCAGGAGCTGCTGGCGAAGGTGATCGAGCTCAACCGCTCGCGCAACAACGTCGTTCTCTCCCGCCGCGCGGTTCTCGAGGAAGAGCGCAAGGAGCAGCGCCAGAAGATCCTCGACCGCCTGCAGCCCGGCGACGTCGTCGAGGGGCAGATCTCGAACATCGTCGACTTCGGCGCGTTCGTCGACCTCGACGGCATGGACGGGCTGATCCACATCTCCGAGCTCTCCTGGTCGCACGTCAACCATCCGAGCGAGGTGCTGGAGATCGGGCAGGACGTCAAGGTCAAGGTGCTCGACATCGATCGCGACCGGCAGCGGATCTCGCTCGGGCTCAAGCAGACGCAGAGCGATCCGTGGCAGCAGGTGATCGACACGTACGCCGAGGGCGACGTGGTGCAGGGCAAGGTGACGAAGGTGGTCACGTTCGGCGCCTTCGTCGAGATCCTGCCGGGCGTCGAGGGGCTCGTGCACATCTCCGAGCTTGCGCAGCACCACGTCGAGAACCCGCGCGAGGTCGTCGCGCAGGGCCAGACGGTCAACGTGAAGATCATCGAGGTCGACGGCGAGCGCCGCCGCCTCTCCCTGTCCCTGAAGCGCGTCGAGGACGGCGAGGGTGAGGAGCTGCCCGACGAGCCGAGCCGCCCGGCAATCGATCTCTCGGAGGACGTCTTCACGGAGGACTCCGCGAGCGCCCCGCAGGCGCCGGAGATCGAGCCGGCGGTCGACGGAGAGATCGAGCCGGAGGTCGAGGATCCGGAGAGCGTCGAGGCCCCGATCGAGGACACAGCGGTCGAGGACGCGGTCGTCGAGGACGCGGTGGTCGAGGACGCGGTGGTCGAGGACCGGCGGTCGAGGACACAGCGGTCGAGGACACGGTGATCGAGGCCCCCGCGATCGATGACGGCGGTCGAGGCCCCAGGGGTCGAGGACGCAGCGGTCGAGGACACAGCGGTCGAGGCCCAGCCGGAGGCAGCCGAGACGGCCCCGCCCGCGGAGCCGGAGCAGTCGGCCGAGCCGGCCGAGCCGGCCGCCGAGAGTGACGTCCCTGCCGCGGGCGAGGCGCCCGTCGAGCAGGAAGCAGACTCCCCTTCGCAGTAGCTTGACTCGTCCGGTCGCGGTCGCGATCACGGGCGGGATCGGCGCCGGCAAGAGCGAGGCGCTGAGGTCGTTCGCGCGCCACGGGGCCGCGGTCGTCTCCTCGGACGAGATCGTCCATCACCTCCTCCGCACCGATCCCGACGTCAAGCGCCTGCTCGTCGGCCGCTTCGGGCACGGGATCGTCGACCCGGAGGACGGCGCGATCGACCGCGGGATGGTCGCGTCGATCGTCTTCGGCGACCCCGAGGCGCTCGCCTTCCTCGAGGGCGTGCTCCACCCGCGTGTCGCGGCCGAGTACCTGCGCTGGCGCGACGGCTTGGCCGAGCTGGAGGACCCTCCGGCGGTGTGCGTCACCGAGGTGCCGCTCCTCTACGAGACGGGCGGCCAGGAGCGGTTCGACAAGGTCGTCGTGATCACGGCGCCGCGCCAGCTCCGCGACGCGCGCACGCAGGGGCGCTCGGCAGACCGCGAGGACCTCCTGATCTCCGACCGCGAGAAGCTGAAGCTCGCGGACTTCACCTACGTGAACACCGGCACCGTCGACGAGCTCGATGCGTTCGTCGCCGGCGTGATGGAGGAGCTGACCCGCTGATGCGCCTGCTCAAGGTGACCGTGATCGTCGCCGTCCTCGCCGGCGCGTTCTTCGTCGTCGAGGAGACGAACCCACCCTGGTACGAGCGCCTCCGCTACCCGCTCGAGTACGAGTCGATCGTCCGCTCGCACGCGCGCAACTACGACCTCGACCCCGCGCTGCTGGCGGCCGTCATCTACCAGG
The DNA here is from genome assembly GCA_963704025.1 of uncultured Actinomycetes bacterium. Taxonomy (GTDB): domain Bacteria; phylum Actinomycetota; class Thermoleophilia; order Gaiellales; family Gaiellaceae; genus CAVPGP01. Next base: position 306,577 of record CAVPGP010000003.1, read on the forward strand.
AGTCGAAGTTCCGCCCGGGGGCACGATCGCCGTCCGGCGCCGTCGGGCTGATGCAGCTGACGCCGGAGACGGCCAAGGGGATCGCGATCCGCACGGGCGGACACGCCTTCACCACCGACGACCTGCTCGACCCGGAGATCAACGTGCGCTACGGGTCGTGGTACCTCCGCCACCTCTTCCAGAAGTACGGCGAGGAGCGGCTCGTGCTCGCCGCGTACAACGCCGGCCAGGGCAACGTCGACGCGTGGCGCTCGAAGGGCCAGGAGATCCAGTTCGCGGAGACGCGCGCCTACGTGGAGAAGGTCGAGCGGCTGAAGCACGTGTATCGCGACGCGTACAACCTGCGCCGAACCTAGCGCGACGACGGTCGCACGCTTCTAGGCCCGCCAGTTGCGGAACGCGGCCAGCAGGGCGTCCCGCAGCTTCGGGTCCAGCGAGTCCTGGGTCAGCCGCCCGCTCAGCAGCACGGTCTCGCGGATCTGCGCCACGTAGGTGACGCAGCCCGGGCAGGTCGAGAGGTGGCGCTCGAAGCGCTCGACCTCCTCGGGGGAGAGCGACCCCTCGAGGTAGTTCGTGACGAGCTCGACGAGCTCCTGGCAGCTGAGTTCCGTGACGCTCATGAGCCTGTGAGGTACTCCTCCAGTGCGCGGCGGACCTTTGCCCGCCCGCGGTGCAGGACGACCCGTTGATTGGTCTCCGAGAGGTCGAGAGCGTTACGGACCTCGTCCGAGCTCCAGCCCTCGACGTCGCGGAGCGTGACGACGGCCCTCTGCGTCGGCGGCAGGGTGTCGATCGCCCGGCGGATCACGTCCATGGTCTCGGCGGCGAGCAGCCGCTCCTCGGGCCAGCTGTCGGGGAACGTGCGCCAGCCGCCCGGGTACTGCCCGTCGGCTTCCTGGAAGCGGTCCGGATCGACCGTCGGGCCCTCCTCGCCGGCTCCGGCGAGGGCGGAGAAGGGCACGCTGCGGCTCTCGCGGATGCCCCGCGTCTTCGCCGTGTTGACGAGGATCCGGTAGATCCACGTCTTGAGCGACGACCTGCCCTCGAAGCGGTCGATGCCGCGGAGGACGCCGAGCCAGGTCTCCTGCACGACGTCCTCGGCGACCGCGCGGTCGCGGACGAACGTCTGAGCCAGGCGCAGGAGTGACGGGCCGTAGAGGTCGACCAGCAGCATGAATGTCGCCTCGTCGCGCGCCCTGAGCCCCTCGACCAGCCGAGCCTCGTCGAGCGTCTCCATCGCGGTGACCGTAACCGACCGGGGTTGTAACGCGAAGGGGAGCGGCGGAGACTCACGCCCGTCACTCGAAGAGGAGATCCGATGCCCGACCACTACGACCTGATCGTCCTCGGCTCCGGCTCGGCGGCGCGCGACGCCGCGCAGCGGTCGATCGACCTGCACGGCGCCCGCGTGGCGATGGTCGAGCGCGAACGCTGGGGCGGAAGCTGCCCGAACGTCGCCTGCAAGCCGACGAAGCAGTACCTCGTCGTCGCGGACCTCGTCCACGACGTGAACGCGCTGGCCGGCCCGCTCGGGATCGAGGTCGGCGAGGCGCGCGTGAACCTGGCCCGCGTGAAGGCCCGGAAGGTCTCCATCCAGCGCTCGCAGGAGGGGTGGGTCGAGCTGATCCGCTCGTGGGGGGTCGACACCTACCGGGGCGTCGCCACGTTCACCGCCCCGCGTGCGATCGACGTGGGCGGGGACGAGCTGACGGCCGACCGGATCCTGATCGCGACGGGCTCCCGGACAGCCGTTCCTCCGATCCCGGGCATCGCCGAGATCGACTGGCTCGACCACGTGAGCGCACTCGAGCTGGAGGAGCTGCCGGAGTCGCTGCTCGTGCTCGGCGGTGGGCCCGTGGGGCTCGAGCTCGGGCAGATGTTCGCGCGCTTCGGCTCCGCGGTGACGATCGTCGACGGCGGCCCGCACATGGCCGCGCGCTCGGACCGGCAGGCGGCCGAGGAGCTCCAGCTGGCGCTCGAGGAGGAAGGCATCCGACTCGTGCACGAGGCGCGCGCGACCGGCGTGCGTCGGGAAGGCCGGGAGGTCGTCGTGGCGCTGGACAACGGCGGCGAGCACCGCGCCGCGCGGCTCCTGCTCGCCTCGGGCCGGGCGATCAACGTCGAGGAGCTCGCGCTCGACAGGGCCGGCGTGGCCTACACGCCGCGCGCGATCGAGGTCGACGAGTACTTGCGCACCTCGGCCGCCGGCGTCTGGGCGGCCGGCGACGTGACGGGCATCCAGTTCACGCCGGTCGCGCAGTACCAGGGACGGATCGCGGTGGCCGACATGTTCGGCGGGCCGACGCGTCCGGCCGAGTACGACCACCTCCCGACCGCCGTCTTCACCGACCCGGAGATCGCCGGCGTCGGGTTGACCGAGGAGGAGGCGCGCGAACGGGTCGGCGACGTCGACGCCGTCGTCCACCCGCTGAAGCACGTGACCAGGGCGCAGTTCACCAATGCGAAGCGCGGGCTCTACAAGGTCGTGTTCGACACCCGCTCGCGGCGGGTGCTCGGCATCCACGTGGTGTCGCGCGGTGCGAGCGACGTCGTCCAGGGGCTGGCGGTCGCGATGAAGCTGGGTGCGACGGTGGACGATCTCGCCCTGGCGCATCACACGTACCCGACCTACGGCGAAGGGGTGAAGGCCGCAGCCGAGCAGGCGCTGCGAGCGGGAGCCGCAGCGCGCCTAATGCTGGGCACCGGGCCGGCGGTGAGCGGCGCCCGGGTAGGTTCCAGGGATGGACGTCCCGGTCGAGATCCTCGAGCTCGCGGAGAACGCGAACACCTACACGCCGCTCGGCCCGACGGACGAGCGGATCGTGGACGAGCGCTACGTGGTGTGGATCGGCCGCGGCGACGCGCCCGGCTGGAACGTCGCGCAGCGGTTCCGGCTGCGCGACGGAGAGGTGGAGGAGGTCGTCGAGGAGGTACGGGGGCTGCTGCGGGCGCGCGGCCGCTCGGCCCTGACCTGGGAGGTCGGGTCGTCTGCGACGCCCCACGATCTCGTCGACCGGCTGCTGGGCTTCGGGATGGTCCCCGACCGCGAGCCGCTCGCGATCGGAATGGTGCTGACCGAGCAGCCGGCGCAGGCTCCGCCGGGCGTGGACGTGCGCCGCGCGGAGACGCCCGACGAGCTGCGGACCGCGTCGAGGATCGCCGCGGTCGGCTTCGGGATGAACCCGGAGGACGCGAGCGTCGAGGACCCCGAGGCGCCGGTGCCAGGGATCGTGACGTACCTCGCGTACGTCGACGGCGAGCCGGTGGCGCGCGCGACGGCAGCCTTCTCGGAGCACGGGGTGACGCTGTTCGGCGGGGCCACGCTCCCGGAGGCCCGCGGCCGGGGCGCCTACCGGGCGCTCGTCGCCGCGCGCTGGGAGGACGCCGTCGCCGCGGGCAAGCCGGCCCTCGTCACCCAGGCGGGCGCCATGTCCCGCCCGATCCTGCAGCGCCTCGGCTTCCGCGAGGTGTGCGAGATCCAGATCCTGCTGGACGAGCTCGCGCCGCCTCCCGACCCCAAGTAACAGTCTGTTGCAAGGCGGCGGAGGCGTTTCGCCTTGCCCGGTTGTCACGTCTCGCGCTGGCTTTGCAACAGTCTGTTGCAAGGTGGTGGAGGCGTTTCGCCTTGCCCGGTTGTCACGTCTCGCGCTGGCTTTGCAACAGTCTGTTGCAAGGTGAACGGGGACGTTGCGCGCGCGGCGTGTCGTGACGCTTCGCCCGGCGCTCGTCCTTCAGCGGATCGTGGGCACTCCGACCCCGGACGCGTGGTCGAGCACGGCCGCCGGTGGCCGGACGCGGAAGACGACGTCGACCAGCACCTGCGCCGTGGTCGGCCCGCGGCGGAGCGCTCGCTCGCGGTGGACGAGGATCCTCACCTGCTCGTAGCTCGGCCGCGGGAGGCCCCGCCGCTCGGCGAAGCGGCCGAGCCGGCGGCTGACCTCCGCGATCGGAAGGCGCCCGTCGTCGAGGCGGCGCAGCTCGCGGAGCAGACGGGGGCCGATCCTGGGCGCGCAGCTCGTCACGTCTCGAGGCTGGCGGACCAGCCTCAACGCAAGGGCAACAACTTCGCAACAGTCTGTTGCAAGGGGGTGGAGGAGGCGCCGCATTGTGGCTGGTCGTTACGCCTCTGGGGCCTTTGCAACAGTCTGTTACAAGGAGCGCGGGCGCGGCGCGACTGGGCAACCGACGCGCAGGGCCGCGCTCGTCTCTGAAACGATCCTCCACACGGCGCCGGTACGCTCGGGCCTGGATGCCGGCGCTCGAGGTCACCGGGCTCGCGAAGCGGTACGGGCGCACGCATGCCCTCGCCGGCGTCGACCTGCAGGTCGACGAGGGGGAGCTCGTCGGGCTCCTCGGCCCGAACGGAGCCGGGAAGTCCACCCTCGTCAAGATCGCGGTCGGGCTCGTCCGCCCGTCCGGCGGGACGGCCCGCGTCTGCGGCGCGCGGGCCGGGTCCCGCGAGGCGCGTCGCTCGCTCGGTTACCTCGCGGAGCTGTTCCGCTTCCCCGGCTGGACGAGCGGCGACGAGCTCCTGACGCTGCACCAGCGGCTCGCCGGCTCGCGCGGTGGCGCGGCAGAACGGGCGGAGCTGCTCGAGCTCGTCGGCCTGGGCGACGCCGGGCGCACGCGCGTGGCCGCGATGTCGAAGGGAATGCAGCAGCGCCTCGGGATCGCACAGGCGCTCGTCGGCAACCCCCGCGTGCTCCTGCTCGACGAGCCGACCTCCGCGCTCGACCCCGCGGGCCGCCGCACGGTCCGCTCGCTCCTGGAGGAGCTCCGCACGCGCGGGGTCGCGGTTCTCCTCAACTCCCACCTCCTCAGCGAGGTCGAGCTCGTCTGCGACCGCGTCGTGATCATCACGAAGGGCACGGTCGCAGCTGCCGGGACCCCCGCCGAGCTCTCGCACCCGGGCGGCGTCGAGATCGAGACCGCGAGCGGCATGCGCGTCTATCCCGACGCAAGACGCGAGGACGTCCCGCGGCTCATCGAGGAGCTGGTCCGGTCCGGCGAGCGGATCTACGGCGCCCGTGTCGTCCGCTCCAGCCTCGAGGACGTCTACCTGGAGGTGGTCGAGTGACGGCGATCGTCCTCTACTCGCTGCGCGAGAGCCTGCGCCGGAAGATGTTCGCCGTCGTCCTGCTGCTGACGGCGGTCTTCCTCGGCCTCTACGCCTGGGGCGTGAACGCCGCGTTCAAGGACACCGCCAGCTTCGTCGGCCCGAACGACCAGGGGCTGGACTCGCGAGCCGTTGCCGGTGCGATTGTGTTCGGGCTGGCGATGTTCGCGACGCTCTTTCTCGGGACGGTGCTCGCCGTCTTCCTCACCCTCGGCGTCGTCCGCGGCGACGCCGAGGCGGGGCTCCTGCAGCCGCTCGTCGTGCGCCCGCTCGGGCGCGGGCAGCTGCTCGCGGCGCGCTTCCTCGGCGCCGCAGGCGTCTGCGCGGTCTACGTCCTCGCCGTCTACGGGATCGCGCTCTGGCTGACCGACCGGGCCGGAGGCTGGACGCCCGACAGGCTCCTCGCACCGGGGCTCGAGCTCGCCGCCGCCGTCGTGATCGTCGCGGCGCTCTCGCTCCTCGGCTCGATCTTCCTCGCCCCGGTCGCGAACGGGATCGCCGTCCTGATGGTCTTCGGCGCGGGCCTGACAGCAGGCCTGCTTGCCGAGATCGGCCACGCCATCTCCTCGCAGCGGCTGGAGCACCTCGGGCGCATCGCCTCGTGGTTCCTTCCCTTCGAGGCGCTCTACCAGGACGCGCTCCACCGCTTGACCGTCGACACGATCGGCTTCACGCGCTTCGTGCTCGAGCTGGGGCCGTTCGGCGGCTCGCGGCAGGCGGGCACGCAGCTCCTGGTGTGGTGCATCGCCTATCTCGCGATCGTCGCACTCCTCGCGCTTCTCGCCTTCAGCCGGCGGGACCTCTAGACTCCGACGCGTCAGCAACAAGGGGGCGCCCGCCCATGAGCTCGGCGAATCCTGCGGTTGCTGCGGCACAGAAATCGCCCCTTGCCTGCGACCTCGTCTGCGAAGGCGGGGGAGTGAAGGGCGTCGGTCTCGCCGGCGCATTCTCGGTCCTCGAGGAGCGCGGCTACACGATCGAGAACGTCGCGGGCACCTCGGCCGGGGCGATCACCGCCGCGCTCATCGCCGCCAAGTACGACGCGAGCGAGCTCCGCGACATCGTCTTCGGGATGGACTTCGAGCAGTTCCTCGACGAAGGCTGGGAGGACCGCATTCCGGGGGTCGGCAAGGCCGCCTCGGTCCTCCTCGACACCGGCATCTACGAGGGGGACGTCTTTCGCGAGTGGATCGCGGACCTGCTCGAGAAGCACAACGTCGAGACGTTCGGGGACCTCCGGACGGGCGACGCCGACCCGCGCTACGCCCACAAGTTGCAGGTGATCGCGTCGGACGTCACGGCCCGCCAGCTGCTCGTGCTGCCGCGCGACGCCGCCGTGCTCGGGCTGAAGCCGGACGAGCTGAACGTCGCCCTCGCCGTCCGGATGAGCATGTCGATCCCGATCTTCTTCGAGCCCGTTCGCGTCGAGAACGCGGAGACGAACCGCGAGCACCTGATCGTCGACGGCGGCATGCTCTCGAACTTCCCGGTCTGGCTCTTTGACTCCGACCCCGGCGAGGTGCCGACCTGGCCGACCTTCGGCCTGCTGCTCGTCGAGCCCGAGCCGAGGACGCCGATCTCGGCCCGGCTTCCCGAATCCGGAGCACGCGCCCCGCGGGGCACGGGGCCTCGTGGGGCTGCTCGGCGCCATGGTGCACACGATGATGGAGGCGCACGACCGGCTCTACGTCGAGCAGGCGCAGTACGCACGCACGATCCCGGTCAAGACGCTCGGCGTCGGGACGACCGAGTTCGACCTCTCGGAGGAGCGGAAGCTCGCCCTCTACAACTCCGGGCGCACGGCCGCGGAGGAGTTCCTCGCAAGCTGGGACTTCGAGGCCTACATCACCGAGTTCCGTCAGGGCAAGGAGCACCGGCGCCGCGAGGTGGTCACGAAGGAAATGCAAGACGCAGCCGGGGTCACCTGATGCGCGAGCCCGAGCGATACCAGCGCTGGCTCAAGCACGACATCAACGAGGTGATCGACGGGCTGAAGCTGCCCGAGCTCCAGAAGCACGCGCTCCGCTCGCGCTGGGTCGACCGCGTCGTGTGGACGGCGACCGCTGGCGGCACTTCCGCCGCACGGCCGAGTGGCTGAAGATCGAGGGCTGGCAGTTCCTGCAGCTGACCGGCGACTACCGGCGCAAGAGCCACGCCGAGGCCTTCCCGCTGTTCGCGCGCCGCGTCGAAGGCGTGATCCACGAGGACGTGGACACGTTCCTGACCCACGTGGCCTACGACAAGCGCGACCCCGGGATCCAGCACGGCGTCACGCCGGAGGACATCGAGCCGAAGCCACCCGGGAGAGCCGAGCCGGCGGCTACTTGAGCCAGGGCGCGAGGAACGACTGGATCTCCTCGCAGCCGCGGGGCTCGACGAGACGGGCGCGCACCTTCTTGTCGTCGATCACGACGAGTGTCGGCACCGTGTCGACGTGGAAGCGCTCCGTGAGCTCGGGATGCACGCCGCTCTCGACCCGGTAGAAGCGGAACGTCTCGTGGTTGTGCCGGCGCTGGAGCACCTGCGCGAGGAATCCCTCGACCCGGCGGCAGCGGCCCGAGCGTGGGGAGTGGAAGAAGACGAGCTTGGGCTTCTCGATCAGCATCCGCCGAGGCTCCTACAGGAGCGTAGCGCGGGCAGGCAAGGCTCGGTAGCGGCTAGCCTGCGCGCTCGGCCCGGCGGAGCCCGAGGCGGGCCCAGACCGCGAGCGCTCCGGCGGAGGCGAGCGCGATCGAGAAGCCGAGCAGCACGTCGTGCGCCTGGCCGGCGAGGAGGTTGCGGCCGGCGTCGAGGACGAACGTGAGCGGATTCAGCGACGCGACGGAGTGGATCCAGCCGTCGAGGAGCGCGAGCGGCACGTAGACGGGCGTCAGGAAGAGAACGAGGAACACGGGCGTCTGCATCAATGGCCCGGCCTGGATCGTGCGGAAGCGGAGCGCGATCCCGGCCGCCCAGAGCAGGCCGCAGACATTCACGATCAGCGCCAGCCCGTAGAGCCCGAAGAGGTCGATCCCGCCGCCGCCGATCCGCATCCGGGCCGCGAAGGCGACGATCGTCAGCATGGTTGCGACCGCGAGCCAGCGCAGAAGCGCGCCCAGTGCGTAGCCCATGATGATCCCGGTCCGGTGCGGCGCGCTCACGAGCAGCCGCCGGCCGAAGCCGCCCTCGAAGTCGCGGGCGATCCCGAAGCCGGTGAAGACGCCGCCGAACGCGGCCGACTGCAGCAGCACGAAGACGAACTGGAAGGCGGTGTAGCCGCCCGGGTAGTCGAAGCCGGGGACATGCCGCAGCCGCGAGAGGCCGCCTGCGAAGGCGAGGAAGTTCATCAGCGGGAAGAGCATGGGTGGTAGGAAGAGCGACGGGTTCTTGAGCAGGATGCGCACCTGCCGGTAGGCCAGCCCGAGCGCCACGGAGAGGGTGGTCGTCACGTGCGCACCATCCGCGTCGCGAGCGCCCGCGAGGCGAGGCCCAGCGCGACCACCGCGATCGCGGCGTTGAAGCCGATCCCGAGCGCGAGCGCCTCCGCGTTCCAGCCCTCGATGATCAGGCTGCGCAGCGACTCGATCAGATACGAGACGGGGTTGAGCGTCGCCGCGTCGCGGAACCAGCCGACCTCGATCAGGTTCCGCGGCAGGTTCATGCTCGAGATGAAGAGCAGGAAGAAGATGAGCGGGAACTGCGCCTGCACGGCCTCGCCGGAGCCCGCCCGCAGCGCGATCCAGACGCCGACGGATGCCCAGGCGAACACCATCATCATCGCGAGGACGAAGAGCAGCACGACACCGCCCGCGCCGGTGGCGAAGCGGACGCCGAAGGCGAGGCCGACGGCGAGGTAGACCGTCGCCTGGATCGCGCCCATGGCGACTGCGCCGCCGAGCTGCCCCAGCAGCAGCGCCGTGCCGCGCATCGGCGTCAGCGCGAGGCGGTTGAGGAAGCCGGTGTCGACGTCGCGCGCGAGGTCGGTGCCCGCGAGCAGCGCCGCGAAGAGCGCTCCCTGCATGAAGCAGAACGGCAGGAAGAAGTCGAGGAAGCGGTCGGTGGGGAACCCGGGCAGGTGCGTCGCCGCGCGGAGGCCGTTCGAGTTCACGGCGAGCAGGAAGAGCGGGAACGTCAGCGGCGCGATCACGGCGGCCGGCTGCCGCATCGTCCGGACGACCGACCGCCGCGCGATCTGGCCGATCTGCCGTGCGAGCTGCGTCACGAGGCGACGGGCTCTGGCGCCTCGTCGCCGGCGCCTTCCAGCAGGCGCCCGGTCTTGGCGAGGAACACGTCGTCGAGCGACGGTGCGTGGAGCTGGATGTTCTCGAGGCGCAGGCCCTCTGCGTCCAGTGCGCGCACGACGTCCGCCAGGTCGCCCGCGCCTTCGAGGCGGACCCCGGCCGCGCCGGGGCGCGCCTGGGTCGGCTCGCCGAAACGCTCCAGCACGGAGGCGATCGCCCCCAGCTCCGCGGGGTCGGCCGGGTGCGCCTCGAGCGTCGGCTTGCCGATCTCCGCCTTCAGCGCCGCCGGGGTCCCCTCGGCCACGATCCGGCCCTGGTCGATGATCCCGACCCTGTCGGCGAGGACATCGGCCTCCTCGAGGTACTGCGTCGTCAGGAACACCGTCACGCCCTCCTCCTTCGCCAGGCGTCCGACCTCGACCCAGAGAGCGCTGCGGCTCTGCGGGTCGAGCCCGGTCGTGGGCTCGTCGAGGAAGAGGATCGCGGGGTCGTGGACGAGCGCCATCGCGAGATCGAGGCGCCGTTTCATGCCGCCGGAGTAGCCGCGGACCTTGCGGTCGGCCGCGTCGACGAGACCGACGCGGTCGAGCAGCGCGTTCGTGCGCGCGCGCCCCTCGGCGCCGCGGATCCCGTGCAGCGCCGCGGCCATGCGCAGGTGCTCGCGGCCGGTGAGGAACGGGTCGAGCGCGGCTTCCTGGAGTGCCGCGCCGATCGAGGAGCGCACCCGCGGGCCGTCCTTGACGATGTCGTAGCCCGCGACCCGCGCCTTGCCGGCCGTGGGCGGCAGAAGCGTCGTCAGCATGTGCACCGTCGTCGACTTGCCGGCGCCGTTCGGGCCGAGGAAGCCGTAGATCTCTCCAGGGGCGACGGACAGGTCGATGCCGTCGACGGCCCGCGGTCCCTTCCTGAACTCCCTGACGAGGCCCTCCACTTCGATGCCGTGCTCGGACCGCGACATATCGACAACCCTACCTATGGGGGTGGAGTCCCTCCGCCGGGCGACGTAGGCTCCGGGAGGGTCTTCCCTCAGGTATAGTTGCGTCGTCAAGCTTATGGCAGTCGAGATCACATCCACGGCCACCCGCTCGCGTGAGCTCGACGCCTGGGTCCGCCTGCTGCGGGTGCACGCGGCGATGACGCGGCAGTTCAACGGAGAGCTGCTCGCGGAGCACGGGCTGACCATGAACGACTTCGATGTGCTGATGCAGCTCGCGCAGGCGCCCGACGGCCAGCTGCGCCGCGTCGACCTCGCCGAGCGCGTCCTCCTGACGCCCTCCGGGATCACGCGGCTCCTCGAGGGCCTCGAGGGCGCGGGCTACGTCGAGCGCGGCAGCTGCCCGAGCGACGCCCGCGTCTCGTACGCGCGGCTCACGGACACCGGCCGCGAGAAGCTCGACGAGGCGAAGCAGACCCACCGCGCGAGCGTCGGGGCGCTGTTCTCGGACCGCTACAGCGAGTCCGAGCTCGAGACGCTGGCCGCGCTGCTCGAGCGCCTGCCGGCGCTCGACGCGTCGTGCGACACGCCCTAGCGCCGTCGCTCGTTTCGGGCGCGGCGGTCGGCGAACTAGACGTCCGGCTCGCTGACCGCCGCGTGCCCGGGGAGGCCGTGCACGGTGTCCGCCGCGCCGCGCAGCTCCTGCGCCAGCCGGCGGAACGGTCCCTCTGCGGCCAGCAGCTCGTCGAAGCGCCCGCGCTGGACGATGCGGCCGTGCGCGACGACGAGGATCTCGTCGGCGCGACGCACGGTCGAGAGGCGGTGCGCGATGATGATCGACGTCCGTCCGCGCAGCAGCCGGTCGAGCGCATGCTCGATCAGCACCTCGCTCGGGCGGTCGATGTTCGACGTCGCCTCGTCGAGGATCAGGATGCGCGGATCGGCCAGGAGCGCCCGCGCGATCGAGATCAGCTGCCGCTCGCCCGCCGAGAGCCCGGCGCCGCCCTCGCGCACGTGATGCTCGAGGCCGGCCTCGAAGCGGCGCGTCACCCGGTCGACCCCGATGGCGGTTGCGACCTCGGCGACCTCCTCGTCCGTCGCCTCGGGCCGCGCGAAGCGGATGTTGTCCGCGATCGTGCCCGCGAACAGGAACGGATCCTGGAGGACGACGCCGAGCTGGCGGCGGTACCCGTTCAGCTCCAGCTCGCGCAGATCGGCGCCGTCCACGGAGACCGAGCCCTCGTCCGGGTCGTAGAAGCGGCCGATCAGCTTTGCCAGCGTCGACTTGCCGCCGCCCGACTCGCCGACGAGCGCGAGGCAGCCGCCCTCGGGGATCCCGAACGAGACTCCGTGCAGCACGGGCTCGGCCCCGTACGCGAAGACGACGTCCTCGAGCCTGAGCTCGCCCTCGATCCGGCCGGCAGCCTTCGCGTCCCTGCGGTCTCGGATCTCCGGCTCGGCGTCGAGCACCGACGAGATCTTCTCCATCGCGGCGCCCGCGGATTGCAGCTGCCCGTAGAGGTCGGAGAGCTCCTGCAGCGGCTGGAAGACGAGGTTGAGCAGGAAGATGGCCGAGATCAGCGTCCCGGGCGTGAGCGAGCCCGCGTCGAGGAAGCGCCCGCCGACGAAGAGCACGCACGCGACGGCGACGATGCCGAGGAACTCGATCGCCGGGAAGAAGAACGAGTTCAGCTTCTGCGCCGCCTGGTTCGTGCGCAGGTTTGCGAGGTTGGCCCCGTCGAACTCCCGCTGGAAGGCGCGCTCGCGGTTGAACGCCTGCACGATCGCCATCCCGGCCACGGACTCCGCGATCTGCGCGGTCATGGCCGCGATCGTGTTCCGCACGTCGAGGAACGCCGCGTGCGAGCGAACCTGGAACCAGCGCGTCAGCACCAGAGCCGGCGGCAGGACGACGAACGCGACGAAGCCGAGGCGCCAGTCGAGGATGTAGAGGCCGACGATCGCGGCCACCAGCGTCAGCGAGTTGGCGACGAGCGTCGCGAGCCCCTGCGAGAGGACGTCGGAGATGGCGTCGACGTCCGAGGTCAGCCGGGAGATGATCCAGCCGGCCCGCTGCCGTGAGAAGTAGCGGAGCGAGAGGCCGGTCAGGTGCCCGAAGAGATCCTCGCGCAGCTCGAGCACGATCGACTGGCCGATGCGGGCGAGTCCGCGGATCATCGTCGTCGTCAGCACCCACGCCACCGCGTTGACCGCCAGGTAGAGGACGACGTCGAACGCGAGCCGGCGCTTGTCGTTCGCCTGCATGCCGTGGTCGATCGCGTCCTGCACGAGGAGCAGCCCCACCACCGGACCGCACGCCGCGCCGACAGAGACGAGCGACAGCAGGACGACGCGCCCGACCTTGCCGCGCAGGTACTTGCCCAGCCGGGTGAGACCCGTTCTACGCTGCAACGACCTCGTCCCCGAAGAGGCGGGAGAAGGGACCGTCGCGCTCGAGCAGCTCTCGCGGGTCGCCGTCCTCGACGATGACGCCGTCGTCGAGCACGACCGCGCGGTCGGCGGCCTCGACCGTCGAGAGACGCTGCGTCGCCACCAGCACGGTCCGGCCGGCGACGGCGGGGCGGAGGTTGTCCACGAGCAGCCGCTCCGTCTCGGTGTCCACCGCCGACAGCGGGTCGTCGAGGACGATCACGCGAGCGCCGGCGATCAGGGCCCGGGCGAGCGCGACGCGCTGGCGCTGGCCGCCCGAGAGGTTGACTCCGCGCTCGCCGATCAGCGTGTCGAACCCGTTCGGGAGGTCGTCCACGAACTGCGCGACGCCGGCCGCCTCGCAGGCCGCCACGACCTCGTCCCACGGCGCGTCCGGGCGCGCGGCGGTCAGGTTGTCGCGCAGCGGGATGGAGAAGAGGATCGGCCGCTGCGTCACGATCGCGACCGCCGAGCGGAGCTCCGCGACCGGCACGTCGCGCACGTCGACGCCGCCGAGCAGGACCCGGCCCTGCGTCGGGTCGTAGAAGCGCGGCAGCAGGTTGAGGAGCGACGTCTTGCCCGAGCCGGTCGGCCCGCAGACCGCGACGATTTCGCCCGCCTCGACGGTCAGCTCGACCCCGGAGAGCACCTCGGAGCCGGTCAGGTACGAGAAGTGGACGTCGTCGTAGGGACGCCGAGCGGGCCGTCGGGCAATCGGCGCGGCGCCTCCGGCTCGGGGATCGACTCGATCCCCTCGAGCCAGGCGAAGGACCGGGACGCCGACGCGATCGCGCGCTGGCCGAGGTTGATGATCCAGCCCAGCGCCTCGAGCGGCCAGACGAGCTGCAGCAGGAGCGAATAGAAGAGCGTGAACTCGCCGAGCGTCAGCTCCCCTCCAGCCACCTTGCTGGCCGCCGAAGAAGAGCACCGCGGCGATCGAGAGCGTGGGGAGGAACAGGAGCCCGGGCAGGTACGCCGACTCGACGCGCGCCTGCCGGAGCACGCCGTCCCGCACCGCCTCCGCCTTGCGCGCGAAGCGGCCGCGCACGTCGTCCTCGCGGCCGAACGCCTGCACCATCTCGATCCCGACGACGGCCTCGTCCGCCGCCTCCGTCACGTCCGCCTTCAGCTGCTGCACCTCGCGCGAGATCGGCATCACCTTGTGCGCGAAGCGCCAGGCGAGGAGGCCGACGAGCGGCATCGCGATCGCGCCCTCGAGCGCGAGCACCGGGTTGACGAGCACGAGCACGATCCCGACGGCGACGATCATCATCAGCGACTGCGCGCCCTGCACCATCCCCCAGCCGATGAAGTAGCGGATCGGATAGAGGTCGTTCGTCGCGCGCGAGACGACCTGCCCCGTCGCGTGCTGGTCGTAGAAGGCGCGCGGGTAGCCGAGGTAGGCCCGGTAGAGCAGGTCGCGCATCCGTCGCCTCGATCCGGATGCCGACCCGTGCGGTCGCGTAGCGGCGCGTGAAGTTGAGGGCGAAGCGGAGCGTCGCGGCGCCGACGATCGCCGCCAGGTAGGGCCAGAGAGGGTCGCCGTGCGAGGGGATGATCGAGTCGTCGAGCGCGTGGCGGATCACGAGCGCGACCCCGATCGAGAGCCCGGTCACCCCGAGCGCGCAGGTCAGGCCGACCGCGACCAGGCGCCACTGGCGCCGCCAGAGGCGGAGCAGGCGCAGGGCGGTCGGGCCGAAGGCGTAGTCGGGCGGATCGACCGATGGGTGACCGTGGAGCTCGGGCATGGAGAAGAGGGCGGCCCCGCGGCCGCCTGTCATCACCGTATCGAATCGTCAGGCCGGTGCGGATGACGCGGGGACGCCCGTCCGAGGCGTCGAGGCCGACTGCTCCCGTCCCGCGGGGGGAGGGCGGAAGGCGGGGACGGGAGCGAGTCGATGCGGTGTGGTCGGCTCAGGCCTGTGCAGGCCGCACGCGGCCGCCGCCGAGCGTCCAGCGGATCCCCTGCACCGTCCAGCCCGCGACGGCAAGCAGAAGCACCGAGAGCGCCAGAGCGGTGAGGAGGACGCGCTTCTTCATGTGACCCAGGGTACGACCGGGAGGCTTCCGCGTCGTCGGCCGCATCGATGATTCGCCGTCGTCCGCGAGACGGATCTCCGCCTCGTCTCGGCGGATGAGACCGGTCGGGTTCGCCGTTAGGATCGTGGGGCCGTGCACGTGGATCGGGAGCTGGTGGGCCGCCTCGAGCGCGTGATCGACGCGTTTGCGGTCGCCTGGCTCGAGAAGCACGTGGGCGGCCCGGCCGACGTGCGCCTCGAGCGCTTCGGGCCCGTGACCGCGGCGTGGACGCCTTCGCGCCCCGACCTCGATTTCATGAACCGCATCCACGGGCTGCCAGAGGACCCGTCCGCGCTCGAGGAGATCCTCGCGTTCTACGGCGAGGTCGGCATCCGTCCGTGGATCGAGCTCCCCCCGGGGAGCGAGGGGATCGCGGCGCGGCTCGCGGGCGAGGGAGGCCGTCCGCTCGCGCCTGTTTCCGTCCTGTACGCCGTCCCCACGGAGCAAGAGGTGGAGATGCCGGCAGGCGTCGAGATCCGCCGCGTCGCGAAGGACGAGGCGCTCGACTTCGCCCGCGTGCTCCTCCAGGGCCACGGCGTGCCGCCCGAGATCGTCGACCTCGATTCCCCGGCGTTTGCCGCGACGTTCGACCGCGGCGACATGCTGCACTACTTCGCCCGCGTCGACGGCGAGGACGCGGGCGCGGCTGTGCTGTTCTTCCACGACGGCGACGCCTCGACGGCGAACGCGAGCACGATCGAGCGCTTCCGCCGCCGCGGCTGCCAGTCGGCGCTCCTGGCACGCCGGCTCGCGGACGCGGCCGAGGCAGGTTCGGGGCTGGTGACGACGCTGACGCTCTTCGGGTCGGGGAGCCAGCGCAACATGGAGCGCGCCGGCTTCCGGATGGCCTACACGAAGACCTCCTGGCGGCTGTGAGCGGGCTGCGCCGCCGGGCCCGCGCGCGGCGGCCCGGCGACGCGCGCGTCGGGGTCTAGTCGTCCTTGGAGTCGCCGTGTCCGTGGCCCGAGCGCAGCTGGCCGCGGATCTCACCGGCGGGGAACTTCGTCGTGTGGATGTTGGCGTAGGTGACGCCTGCCTTGATCGCGGCGATCACCGAGGCGAGGTCGCCGGCGTTGAAGCCCTGGGCGGTGGGCCCAACTACGTCGGCCGCCACGACGGTGCCGCTGGCCGAGCCGGCGGTCGCCTGCGTGCAGGCCGGCTTGCCGCCGCCGCCGCAGAGGAAGAAGCTCACGCCTCCGGCGACGCCCTTCTGGCCTACGTGGACGTGCGCGAACAAGGGCGGGCCACTCAGGCCCTCCCAGTCGAGCTTGTAGGTGATCTTGTCGCTCTCGACCGTGGCGCTGAACTTCGCGTGGCCCGTCGAGTTGAGCGACGGCGTTTCCTGGTATCCGTCGAGGCTTGCGACGAAGTCGCGACTCTTGTTCTTGCCCTTGCCGTCATGCCGGCCCCCCGCGACCGCGAGCGACGTTGCGGCCAGAGCAAGGACGACCGCGACAGCGGCCCCCACGAGCAGTTGGGCTCGCCTTCTCCTCATCGGTCCCTCCTTTTCCCCTCGAGTCGATGGCGCGCGAGCACGCGCCCGATAGGACCCTAGTCAGTACGAGGGCCCGGCCCTTGCGGATTGCCCCTGCCGGGCCGGTCCCGAAACATCGAGTCCGAAAACAGACAGTCGGAGCGTCGTCGACGGAGATAGCGGCGCTGATCCCCTGCGCGCGCGTCGAGACGATCCCGGACTGCGGCCACTTCCCCTGGGTCGAGCGCCCCGCGGCGTTCCGGGCCGCCGTCGAGCGGCTGCTCGGCCTATCGTTGACCAGGTGAGCGCGAACGAGCCGACGCTGCGGGTCGCGACGTTCGACGACCGGGAGGCCGTCGACGCGCTGATGAAGGCGTCGATCGCGGCGCTCTTTCCGCACTTCTACGACGACCGGCAGACGGCGAGCGCCGTCCGCTACGTGGCCGACGTCGACCCGATGCTGCTCGAGGACGGAACCTACTACGTGCTCGAGAGCGGGGGCGAGACGGTCGCCTGCGGCGGCTGGAGCAGGCGCGACCGGCTCTACACCGGCAGCGGCCACGCCGACGGCGACGCGAGAGCGCTCGACCCGGAGACCGAGCCGGCCAGGGTTCGGGCCATGTTCGTGCGGGGCGACTGGACGCGGCGGGGCCTCGGGAGCCGCATCCTCGAGGCCTGCGAGGCTGCCGCGCGGCGGGAGGGTTTCCGCCGGCTGGCGCTGATGGCGACGCTGCCGGGTGCGCCGCTCTACCTCGCCTACGGGTTCCGCCCGTTCGAGGAGCTCGAGATCTCCATGCCCGACGGTGTCACGCTCGCCTGCGTCTCGATGGAGATGCCGATCGACGTCTGAGGCCCGGCCTCGGCTCCGCCGGTAGCGTGACGCGGTGCCCGCCGTCCGCCCGCCCGAGCAGGGACGCCGCTGCTTCGACCAGCTGCCGGGGACGATCGAGCGCCTGCTGACGGGCGTCACGGCCGGCCCGGCGCTGGACGAGCCGCTCCTGCAGAAGCGTTTCGCACGGGTCGCACTCGTCTACCTCGACGCCTTCGGCTGGACGTTCCTCGAGCGGCTGCACGATCACCCGCTGCTCGGCCGCGCCCGCTCGCAGGGGCTCGTCGCGCAGCTGACGAGCCAGTTCCCGTCGACGACCACTGCGCACGTGACAACGATCCACAGCGGCCTGCCGGTCGGCGAGCACGGCGTCTACGAGTGGTTCGTGCTCGAGCCCACCCTGAACCGGCTGATCGCGCCGCTCCTCTTCTCCTTCGCGGGCGACGGCAAGCGCGAGACGCTGGCGGGGGCGCTCGATCCCGCGCGACGTCTATCCGGACAAGTCGCTCTACGCGCGGCTCGCCATAGCCGGCATCCGGAGCAGCGTCGCCCAGCACGCGGCGATCGCCCGCGGGTCGACGAACCGCGTGCTGCTCCGAGGCGCCGACGTGCTGCCGTTCACCGAGTCGGAGGAGGGCCTCGCCGCCGCCGCGTCGGCCCTTGCGGCAACCGAGACGGGCTACGCGCTCGTGTACCTCGCGGAGCTCGACGCGCTCATGCACGCGCTCGGCCCGGACGACCCCGCCGTGGACCGCGCGTTCGCCGAGGCGCTGGACGCGATCGGAAGCGCGCCGTTCCCCGCCGGGACGCTGGTGCTCCTGACAGCGGACCACGGCATGTCGCCGGTCGATCCGGCCCGGACGTGGTACGTCAACGAGCTCTGGCCCGAGCTCGCAGCGCAGCTCGAGCCGGGCGCCGACGGGAAGCCGCTCGCGCCGGCGGGCTCGTGCCGCGATCTCTTCCTCCACGTCCGCGAGGGCCAGTCGGACGGCGTGCGGGACGGGCTCGCCGAGCGGCTCGACGGGATCGCGGACGTCGTCACCGCCGAGCAGCTCGTCGCCGAGCGGCTCTTCGCCGACCCCTCGCCGCGTCTGCTGGCGCGTCTCGGCGACCTCGTCGTCCTGCCACGCTACGGCGAGGCCGCCTACTGGCACGAGCCCGGCCGCTTCGTGCAGCACCTGCACGGCCAGCACGGCGGCCTCAGCCCGCAGGAGATGGAGATCCCTCTCGTGGCCTGGGTCGCCTGACTCGGCGCCGACGCCGGGCTACCGCCGCTCGGCCGCGCCGAGCCGGCCGCGCAGCCAATCGAGCTCGAACCGGTCGTCCGAGGCCGGCTCGGTCCCGCTCTCCTCGAGGATCGAGTCGGCGCTGTCGAGCCCCGCGCGCGCACGCTCGAGCTCGCCCGTCGCGAACGCGACCGCAGCCTCGTTCAGCTCTCGCATCGCCGCGCCGTACGGATCGTCGTCGGCCTCCAGCTGCGCGCATTCGGCGAAGAGCCGCGCCGCGGCGTCGGTGTGCCCACGATGCAGCTCGACGTGCCCGAGGTTGTGCAGCTCGACCGCGACCATCCCCCGGTCGCCCAGGCGACGGTTCAGCGCGAGACTCTCCGCGAGAAGCTCGGCGGCGCCGTCGTAGTCGCCCGCGAGCCGCGTCGACTGGGCGTGCAGATGGAGCGGCGCCTGGCTCATCGCCTCCGCAAGGGAGCGGGCGAATACACGCGCGGCGGATGCGAGGGCGCGGGTGCGATCGTAGTCGCCGTCCTCGAAGGCGATGCGGCTCAGACCGAGGTGGGAGAGCGCCAGCGCCTCGGGGTCGTCGACGCCGCGGGCATTCGCGAGCGCCGCCTCGCTCCGCTCCCGCGACTCCTCCAGGGCGCCCTAGTCTGAGGGCGAGCAGGCCGTCGCCGTACAGCGCGAGCGCCCGCGTGCGGCTGGGCGAGCCGGGTCGCCGCCGTCGAGCAGGGGAGCCAGGAACGCGCGCCCGGCGCGGCTTCGTCGCGGGACAGCATCCACACCCGCCAGACGTTCGCCGCGAGCTCCATTGCTGCGTGGGGCTCGCCCTCGTCGACGAAGAAACGTGCGGCCTCGACGAGAGCCTCCCGCTCGGCGACGAGTCGCTCGACCGCATCGTCCGGCTCGTCGCCGACCGGGCGGCCGAACGAGGATGGGAACGTCCAGCGCGCCTGCCGGGAAAGCCCGAGCAGGCGTTCCGCCTCGTCGCGACTCATGCCGGGATCACTACTTGTAGATCGCGATCGGGAGGATCACGGCGCCGGGAGACAGGACCGTCGCGTCGGCGTCGAGCTCGCTGGTCTGCACGAGGCCCGCATCCGGCAGCGCCGAGTCGACCGCCCGGACGGGCCCGTCGAAGAGCGCGAGCGATGCGTTGTCGACGTACGCGTCGTCTTGTCGGCGAACCGCCCGCACGACCTTGCCGACGACGGTGACCGGACCCGCGAGCAGGCTCTGCTCGGGTGCGAGCTCGCCGAGCCGGATTGGAATCAGCAGGTCGACGCCGCGCGGCTTCAGGGCGGGTGTTCCCGCGCAGCTCGAGATCGGCACGCGCGCATTCGGCCCCACCGCGGTGACCAGCCGGCGCGCTGCGACGGTCATCCTCCGCTCCACGGCGGGCGGCACATACACCGACGCAGACCCCGTGAGGCCCTTCGTTCGACCCGCCGCGGCGCGCGCGATCGACAGCGCATCCTGTGCGACCGGCGGCATGGATCCGTTGGCCTGCAGGTACGCGTCGGACGCGGAGATGCGGCCGCCCGACGCGCGCATCAGCTGCTCCAGCTGAACGTAGGAGGGGATCCAGAGCATGCAGTTGTGCAACTTGACGAAAGTCCCCTCCGGCACCGCGGCAAAGTCGTGCACCAGCGCGGCCGGCGCGGCAGACGCGTCGACCGTCCGCAGGTAGCCGTGCGCTTCCAGGCGGTCGAGCAGCCGGTAGAACCGCGCGGTCGCCGTGGGCGTCACGACGCGTTCGACCGCAGACGACTGCCCCGCCGAGCCGCCGAGCTGGAAGCCGCTCGCGGCGAGGGCGGCGTTCCGACTCTGCGTCAGCTGCTGCGTCAGCTTCTCGCTCGTAGACAGGCCGCCCTCGATCTGGCCGAGGTAGGAGACGACGCGGGCATTGTCGAGGTAGACGTAGTCGGGCGGCGGGATCCCTGGATCCTGCTCGAGCGCGGCCGTCGAGCTCCCGCTCCCGCCCCCGAGGAAGAGCCAGCCGAGCCCGACGGCCGCCGCACCAACCAACGCCGCGGCTGCGAGGGGAAGACGCCGGCGAAGCGGGCGCGGCTCGTCCGGCGTGTCGGCCATGCCTGATCGTCGCGCCCGCGACCGCCGCGGTCAACCTGCGGAGCTGCTGGCACCCGCGCGCCGGAATGGCGGCGCCGACGACGGGGAGCACCGCCGCTCCTCCTCGCTCCGACCAGCAGCAGTACCTGGTCGCCTACCAGGTACGAGGATAGTAGTTTAAAACAGGAAAAACCTGCACAGAGGCCACTCCTGCCTGATCGCGGCTGATTTCGTACCTGGTACCCGACCAGGTACGAAGAGGGCCGGCGACGCCGCCGGACGAGCGGCGCTTGACGGTCGCGTGTGCGATCCGTACCGTCGCCGGGATGCCGGCGGCCCGAAGCCACGACCGAGACGAGGCGGCGGTCGTGCCGCGGCGGGGCGATCAGCATGCAGATCGGTAAGGCCGGGGCGCCCGTCAGCCACATCAGCCAGGCCTATCCCGACCGGGTCGAGGTGCGGGGACGCGACCTGTGCCGGCGACCTGATGGGCAGGCTGAGCTTCACCGAGTACTTCCACCTGCTGCTCACCGGCCGCGAGCCGACCGAGGACCAGCGCTTCTTCCTCGACCTGCTGCTCGTCGCGATCGCCGAGCACGGGATGATGCCGACCAACGTCGCGGCGCGCATGACGCTCGCCGCCGACCCCGGATCGCTGCAGGGCGCGGTCGCGGCGGGGATCCTCGGCTGCGGCCCGGTCATCCTCGGCACGTCCGAGGCGTGCGCGCGGCTGCTCGAGGAGGCGCAGGAGAGGGTCGCTCGCCGGCGGCGCACCGGCGGCGGTCGCCGAGCAGATCGCGCATGCGATCCACGCCTCCGGCGGCAGGGTGCCCGGCTTCGGCCACCCGGTTCACCGGCCGCTCGACCCGCGCGCCGAGCGGATCCTCGAGCTCGCGGACGAGCGCGGCGTGAGCGGGCCGCACGTCCTGCTCGCGCGCCGCTTCCGCGACGCCGTGGCCGACAGCCTGGGGCAAGCCGCTGACGATGAACGTCTCGATGCCGATCGCGGCGGTGATGCTCGACCTCGGCTTCTCGTCCGGCCGCCGTGAAGGCGGTTCCGATCCTCGCGCGCACGGCCGGCCTGCTCGCCCACCTGGCCGAGGAGCGAGAGCACCCGCTCGGCTTCCTGATGGCGGCCAGGGCGGAGGAGGCGATCGAGTACGAGCGCGAGCCGGCGGACGGCCGGACGCGGTGATGCTCGACGCCCGAGGTCGAGGCCCGCCCGTGGGCGGAGCAGCTCGCGGTCGACGACGCGTCCTACCGCACCCAGCTCGCCTACCTCTTCGAGCGCTCGGCCTTCTACCGCGAGAAGCTCGCGGCGGCCGGCTTCGGCTCGGCGCGGGCCGCGGGCGGGCTGGCCGACATCGCGCAGCTGCCCCTCACCGAGAAGCACGAGCTCCGGGCGACCTGCACGCCCGACAACCCGATCGGCGCGCACCTCTGCGCGACCCCGGTCGGAGATCGTCCGGATCTACTCGACGAGCGGCACCACCGGCAGCGCCGAGCTACATCCCGCTGACGGCGGCCGATCTCGACAACTGGGTGACCGGCTCGGCGCGCAGCTACGCGGCCTCCGGGATCACGGCCGGCCAGCCGGATCGTGTCCACCTACAACGCCGGGCCGTTCGTCGCGGGCGCGGCGCTCGCCGCCTTCGACCGGATCGGCCTGTGTCACATCCCGGTCGGCACCGGCAACACCGAGCGCCTGCTGCTGGCCGTCGAAGCAGCTCGAGACCCGAGGCCGCCGTGCTGACGCCCTCCTACGCCGCCTATCTGATCGAGTGGGCGGTGGAGCGGAACGTCGACCTCGCCGGGTCGAGCGTCGAGCGCGTGCTCGTGGCGGGCGAGCCCGGCGGCGGCGAGCCGGCCTTCCGCGCGACGCTCGAGCAGGGCTGGGGCGCCAGGGTCACCGAGGCGATGGGGATCGGCGACATCGGCGTGTCGCTCTGGGGGGAGTGCGAGGAGCAGGACGGGATGCACCTGGGCGCGCGGGGCTTCGTCCACCCCGAGCTGATCGATCCGCAGACGGGGGTCGCCGTCGAGCTGGAGGACGGCGCCGCCGGCGAGCTCGTGCTGACGCACCTTCAGCAACGCGCCGCGCCGCTCCTACGGTTTCGCACCCGGGACCACGTCCAGGTCCGGATGAGCCCGTGCCGCTGTTGCCGCACCGGCCCGCGGGTGCGCTGCCTCGGGCGAACGGACGACATGCTGATCGTCCGCGGCGTCAACGTCTTCCCCTCCGCGGTCCGCGAGGTGGTGAGCGCGTTCGCCCCCGAGGTCAGCGGCCAGATCCTCGTCAAGCCCCGGGCGGCGGGGGTCAAGCAGGAACCCCCGCTTCCAGTGAGCGTCGAGCTGGCGCGGCACTCGACGGCCGATGCCGCCCTCGCGGAGGCGATCCGCGAGAGACTGCGCAGCGTGCTCGTCGTCCAGACCGACGTCGAGCTCGTGCCGTGGGGGAGCCTGCGGCGCAGCGAGTACAAGTCGAAGCTTGTAGAACACGAGGGCGAGGTAGCCGGCTGATGTTCTCGCCGCTGCGATCAAGGCGATCGTCAGGCGATTGCGCGCGTCGCTCTCGGACGATCGATCGCCGAAGAATCCCCGACCGAGCCCGCCGTACCCGAGAGACAGGAGGATCAGATGGCCCCGATCATGCTCAACATCCTGACGCCGAGCGTCAACAACCTGACCGTTCGCATCTTCGTGCGAGCGGCGAAGCTCGACTTCGAGGAGGTGGACGTCTGGGGGAAGACGCGCGAGCCCGAGTTCCTCCGGAAGGACCCCGCCCACCTGACGCCGATGATCGAGGAGCCGGGGCTGCCGAGAGGCTCGCTGTGGGAGAGCTGCGCGATCATGCAGTACCTCTGCAACACGCACGGCCTCGATCAGTTCTATCCGAAGGACCCCGCCCAGCGGGCCATGATCGACAGCGCCATGTTCTACGTGATCGGCACCCTCTATCCGCTGATCACGCGCGCCACCTATCCGACGCTCGCCTTCCCGCAGTATCCGGGTGAGGTTGGCTCGTCCGGCGCCGGCGCAGACCTGAAGGCAGAGGCGCAGCAGGCGGCCGCGGCCGCGATCGCCGAGCCGCTCGACGTCTATCGCGCGTTCTACCTGGACGGCAAGCAGTTCATCGGCGGCGCCGCGCCCTCGATCGCCGACATGCGGCTGGCCGCGTCGCTCGAGTTCCTGAACGCGATCGACTACGTATTCCCGGCCTGGGCCCGGGAATACATGGCTGCCATGGAGACGACCCTGGGAGACGCCTATGCCGAGCCCGCGGCGGACGTCCGCGGCTACATCGCCCACGTGAAGTCGCAGAACGCGTGACCCAGAAGCGCTGAAGCCCGACGTTTGCCGGTGAGTCCCTGCGGAACACCTCGGGCTAAGGGCAGGCAGCCGCAACTCAAGGAGGGGTCCTGTGAAGAGAGTGGCAGTTGTCGTCACCATGGCAGCGTCGCTGTGCGTCACCGCGAGTGCGGCGGCAGCCCCGCCCGTGCTCGTGTCGACCGGCCCGAGCCCGTTTCTCGGCTGCACCGCGGACGGAGCAGACGCCCAGCAGGCGGCCGGGAGCGTCCTCTATCCCAACTCCGAGGTCGAGCCACGCGCGGACATCAACCCGACCGATGGGCGCAACATCGTCGGCGCCTTCCAGCAGGACCGCTGGTCCGACGGCGGCGCGCGCGGGCTCGTCACCGGCGTCAGCGGCGATGCCGGTGCCTCGTGGCATCGCGTCATCATTCCGGGCATCACGCGCTGCTCGGGCGGCGCTTACGACCGCGCGTCGGATCCGTGGGTGTCGTTCGCGCCGAACGGCGACCTGTACGCGATCTCGCTCAGCTTCGACGCGTTCGACACGCGCAATGCGGTCCTCGTGTCGAAGTCGACCACGAAGGGCGAGAGCTGGGGCGCACCCATCGCCGTGGCCGCGGACGAGACGAACGGCCTCGACAAGCAGTCGATCACCGCGGATCCCTACGACGCTCGCTTCGCCTACGCCGTCTGGGATCGCTTCCTCTCGCCGCCGGGCGGGCTGCACGCCTCGGATCAGGGCAAGATCCACGCGCAGTCGTACGTGCAGCAGCTGTGGTTCTCGCGGACGACGAACGGCGGTGCATCGTGGGAGCCTCCACGTGTGGCCTACAACCCGGGCACGCACGCAGGGACGATCGGAAGCATCGTCAACGTCCTCCCGAATCACGACCTGGTCGACGGCATGCTCGTCTTCGCCGACCACAAGCGCCCGCTCCGCGGCGTGCAGGTCGCCGTCGTCCGGTCGGCCGACCGCGGCGTCACCTGGTCGAAGAAGGCGATCGTCGTGGCGCCGGTCGACCCTGTCTTCAGCAACACCGGGCCAACCGATCCCGACAACGGCCTCCCGATCCGCGGCGGCGAGCTGCCCGACTTCGCCGTCGACAAGACGAGCGGGGCTCTGTACGCGGTCTGGGAGGACGATCCGTTCATCGCCGGTGTCGGCGCGATCCTGTTCTCACGGTCGACCGACGGCGGCCTCACCTGGTCGCTCCCCGTGAAGATCAACCGGACGCCGACGGGGATCCCGGCCGGAGACCAGCAGGCGTTCACGCCGACGGTGAAGGTCGCCGCCGACGGGACCGTCGGAGTGACGTACTACGACCTGCGAAACAACACGCCGGCGCCGGGCCTGCCGACCGACTACTGGCTGGTTCGGTGCAGCGCGTCGTGCACCAGCTCGTCGAGCTGGTCGGAGACGCACGCCGCCGGCTCGTTCGACGAGGAGCAGGCGCCGTTCGCCCGCGGCTACTTCGTCGGCGACTACGAGGGCATGGTGACGCTCGGCAACACCTTCGGTGCGTTCTTCGTCCAGGCGGGGACACTCGCAGGCAACCCGAGCGACGCGTACTTCGCGACGCAGCCTTAGCCCGGAATCCGTGGGTCCCGTCGCGGCGACGGCGGGACCCACACCAACACCCGCTCCCGACGGTTGCTCCCGTAGGATCGCGGCCATGCGGGCTGACGTCGAAGCGGCCGATCGGAGCGCCGGATGAGGATCCGCGCCGCCGTCCTCGAGCGCTTCGGCGCCCCGCTCGAGGTGCAGGACGTCGAGCTGGCCGAGCCCAGGGCGGGCGAGGTGCTGGTTCGCCTGGTCGCCTGCGGCGTGTGCCATACGGATCTCTACACGGCATCGGGCGCGGATCCCTCGGGGTACGCCCCGACGGTGCTCGGCCACGAGGGCGCGGGGGTCGTCGAGAGGGTCGGGGAGGGGGTTTCGTCTGTCCGCCCGGGCGATCACGTGGTGACGCTCTTCTCGCCGCAATGCCGCGAGTGCGTCCACTGTCTGGACGAGCGGACGAACCTGTGCCTGGCGATCCGCGAGCAGCAGGGCAAGGGATTCCTGCCCGACGGGACGACACGGCTCTCGCGCGGCGGCGAGCCGCTTCGGCATTTCATGGGCACCTCGACGTTCGCGGAGTACACCGTCATGCCCGAGATCGCGCTCGCGAAGATCGGGCCCGAAGCTCCACTGGCGGAGGCGTGCGTCTTCGCCTGCGGGCTCTCGACCGGGCTCGGCGCCGCGCTGAACACGGCGCGGGTGCAGCCGGGAACGACGTGTGTCGTCTTCGGCGCCGGCCTGGTGGGGCTGGGCGCGGTCGCGGGCTGCCGGCTGGCGGGCGCGGAGCGGATCGTCGCGGTCGATCTCTCGCCGGCGCGTCTCGAGCTCGCGCGCGGCCAGGGCGCCACCGAGCTGCTGACCGCCGGCCCGGAGACGGTCGACCGGATCGTCGAGTCGACCGGCGGCTTCGGCGCCGACTACACCTTCGAGGCCACCGGCCGGGTCGACGTGATGCGGCAGGCAGTGGAGGCGGCCCGGATGGGATGGGGTCTCGCGACCGTCTGCGGGGTCGCCGGCAAGGGCGAGACCCTCGATCTCGTGCCCCGCTATCTGATCACCGGCCGCCGCGTCGCCGGCTCCTCCTTCGGAGGCGTCAAGGGGCGCGACCAGGTGCCGCAGCTCGTCGGCCGCTGGCTCGCGGGAGAGATCGACGTCAGCCCGCTGATCAGCCACAGGCTCGCCCTCGACCAGGTCAACCATGCCTTCGAGCTCATGGAGGCGCAGGACGGGATCCGCTCGGTGATCGAGTTCCAGTGACCGTCGAGTCGATCTCGGCGACGACGCGATCGGCGTGGGGCCGGACGAGCGCCCTGATGTCGTCCCAGCGCTCGTCCTCCTCGCCCAGGTAGCTGGCGCGCGCACGGGCGAGAACCGCCCGGTGCTCTTCCGGGAGCCGGCCGAGGGCCCAGTCTGCGGCGGCGTCCTTGGAGCGGATGACGCCGGTGGTGACGGTGCTCCAGATGCGGGCCAGCGTCAGGATCACGTTGCGCGTGTCCGTGTCGAGATCGCCCAGGAGCGCGTCGGCGTCGCCGACGATCGCCCTGACGAGGTCGTCGTGCGGCACGGGATCGAAGACTTCCGCCGGCGGGGGCCCGAGCAGCGGCGTGTTCCCGAGCAGGGCCATGGTGACGAGCGACGCCAGATCGGGGTTCGTCGTCGTCGGCCACGGCGCGAGGTTGCCGCTCTCGAACTCCGTGCGCAGCCAGTCTCCGTACTGGAAGTCGAACCTCGGCGGGTAGCGCCAAGGCCTGATCTCGGACTCGACCACGATCGTCAGCTCGACCCGGCGCCAGCGACCCTGCGGAGTCCTCCTCCCGGAGATCGCGAGCAGGCGCTCGACGAGGCGCTGCTTCTCCTCGCTGGTCGTCCGCCGCCTCGAGACTACGAGGATGTCGAGGTCGCTCTCCGGCTGCAGCCCGCCAAGCACGGCCGAGCCGAAGAGATACGCGCCGACCGCGTCCGTCCCGAGAACGTCGCGCACGAGGCTCGTGACACGATCGAGCTGCTGGCGGTCGTCGTCACGCATTGCTTGGAGATGCTGCTTTGCAGTTGTAGGCAGGCAGGAATGAATGAGCGAACCTGGGTCGCGCGCAAGCCATCTTGTTGCAGGCGAGCGGTCAATCTCCTCGCCGCGACCGACACGCGAGCTAGGAGGACCAGGTGACCGTTTTTGCTGGCCGAGGCCGTTTCTGCAGGCGCGGCTGAACCGTGAGCCTGGACAAAGGGCTAGTTGCCTTTATGTCTACTCACCGGGAGAATAGGGACCGCAACTCGACGGGAGGAAGTCAGTTCGAGCCTTCCGAGAGTGCGGCGCTCGGATTGTTTGCGCGTTCCTCCCCTCAAGGAAGGGAGGGGCGATGCCGTCAAAGCGCCTCCGTCCGGATCGCTGCGTCACCGGCTTGTGGCGCGGGTACATAAAGGCGCAGTTCTACGTCCAGCGACGTGATCGCGGCGACGCCTTCTGCTACTCGCCGATGTTCACGACTTGGCGCGCACCGTGGCGAAAGTCGATCGAGATACGCGATGACCCCGCCGCGCTGAAGGCCCTCGCCGCACTGGAGGAGGATCTCTGGGAGAAAGGCTGGGAGCGAACGCGGAGGGCGCCGGGCGCCGAGTGGTATGAGCTTCGATTTCGGCCGGCTACCTCGGCTTCACGCCCGCCCGCGGCGTCCCACCTACGACAGGTCACGTCGCGGCCCGACCATTCCAACGACGTCGACGCGGGCTTTCGAGTGTCTTCCCGGTCACTGGTCCGGGCTGCGTCGTGGACGAAGCGCGGGATCGGCCGTGTCGGCCATTCGATCCGATCCACCGCGCAGCGCGACGAGTCGCTGTCGCATGACGTCCGGCGATAGGTCCGCAGGTACGTGCGGACCGATAGCTCACGCCGCTTCAGAACCAGGCATGTCACGGACGGGTGACCGGTTTCCAAGCGCGTTTCCGAAAAGCGCGCAAACACGACCCGTTGCGGCGAGCGGCGATAAACGGGTACGAAGGCCGCCTCGCTTTGGGCTTTGCCCCCTCGCCTAGTACCGGTCACGACGGGGGACGGGGTTGCGCCCCCCCAACACTGGCCACGGCGAGGGCCTTCCGTGGACTCGGCCTTCCGTGGACTCTGTGCCTCGACGGCGACGCTGATCTGGCTCAACCAGGGGCTCCAGCGGGCACGGACGACCGTCGAGATGCCTTATGCCACCGCCGGCAAGCGAAATCTCAGAGAGGAAATCTCAGAGAGGGAGTCGACGGTTCGAGTCCGCCAGAGGGCTTCCACTTGTCGCCTGCTTAGCCGGTGCTTCCGCTGTCTCTGCCGGCGGCGGCCAGCGCGCCTTGACGTCCACGCAGCGTCCACCAGCGTCCACCGTGGACGTTGTTCCGCCCGAGCGCATTCCGACTGCCCCTGTTGACACGCGGAGCGGCCGCCCGCAAAGATCAGTCGAGACCCCGATCGCGAGAGGATCATGAGCGAGCAGCCCCACATCGAACGGCTCGTGCTCGAGCTCTCCGAGGGCCGGCTCGACCGCCGTACCTTCCTCCAGCAAATCACCGCCGCGGGACTCTCGCTCAGCGCCGCGAACGCGCTCGCGGGCGTGCTCGGCGCCGACTCGGCGTTCGGATCGACCAGGGCCTCCGGAGTTCTGCGCGTGCGCGCCGTGGGCGACGTCCAGAACCTGGATCCGGCGTTCATTCCCGGCTCGAACGAGGGCGTCGTGCTCACGAACATCTACGAGGGCCTCGTCGGATTCATGCCGGGCACCTTCAAGCTCGTCCCCGTGCTCGCGGAGACCTGGCAGCCCTCGAAGGACGGGCTCCGCTACCGCTTCACACTCCGGAAGGGCATCAGGTTCCACGGCGGCTACGGCGAACTAACCGCCGCAGACGTCAAGTTCTCGTTCGAGCGTACTGCCGGGCTGACGAGCCCGTCGATCGATTCGCCGTACCGAGGCGACTGGGCCGCGCTCCGGGAAGTGCGGGTCACCGGCCGCTACAGCGGGACGATCATTCTCAAGCATAAGTTCGCACCGCTCCTGACGAACACGCTGCCGAGCTTCAGCGGCTACATCGTGTCCAGGAAGGCAGTCGCCGCCCTCGGCAGCAACTTCGCACATAACCCGATCGGAACCGGCCCGTACGAATTCGTGTCGTGGACACCGGGACAGAGAACTGTCCTCAAGAAGTTCGCAGGTTATGGCGGCAGCTGGCTGCGTCACGTGAAGGCGCCGATCTGGAGCCGGATCGAGTTCCTGCCCATCTCGCTGTCCAACGCGGCGACGATCGCGATCCAGAGCGGCGCGGTCGACTGGGGCCCGATCGGGCCCGAGGCTGTCGAGAGCTTCAGGTCGAGCTCGCAGTTCAGGGTCGACGCGCGTACGACGCTCAACTACAGCTGGATCGGCATGAACATGGCGCACCCGAACCTGAAGGACATAAACGTCCGCCGTGCGATCCGCTACGCGATCGATATGCCGTCGATCGTCGCGGCGGCGTTCGACGGCAAGTGGAGCCGGGCCAGGTCTCTGCTCGCGCCCGGCATGCCGATCGGGCACTGGAAGCAGGCGCCGGCCTACAAGCGTGACGTCGGCAAGGCGACGAGGTTGCTCGCGAGGGCCGGCGTGAACGGCCTCGAGCTGACGATGGCCGCTTCGACGACCGCCGTCGGCGGCGCGACGATCGCCCAGATCGTGCAGGCAAACCTGGCCGACATCGGCATCAAGGTGCAGGTGCTCCTTCAGGACCGCTCGGTTTTCAACCAGCTCGGCGGCGACGCGCAGAAGAACCGCCAGCTCTTCTACGAGCTCTTCACGACGCCTACCCCCGAGCCTTCGTTCGCCACGGAATGGTTCACGTGCGGCCAGGTCAACGTCTGGAACTGGCAATCGTGGTGCAACAGACAATTCAGCGATTGGGACGCCGAGGCCGTGAGGACCCTCGACCCCGAGGCCCGGGCCGACCTCTACATCAAGATGCAGAAGCTCTGGGATCAGAAGGTGAACGTGATCTGGGTGGCCTGGCCGACGAACTACTTCGCGGGGAAGAGGGGCATCAAGCCGTCGCTGCAGCCGTCGGGCTCCTATCAGACGTGGGACTTCCGCGTGGCGTAGCGACGGGTTGCCCAGCAGGGTCATGCTCCAGTACCTCATCAAGCGGATTGGAATGGCGTTCCTCGTCGCCGTCCTCGTCATGGTGTTCCTCGCCCTGCTCGTGCATCTCGTGCCGGGCGATCCGGTCAATGCGATCCTCGGCCAGAGGTCGACGCCCGAGCTCGTTCGCACGGCGCGTGAACAGATGGGTCTCGACAAGTCGGTGCCGGCCCAGGTGGTGCAGTTCGTCGAGCACGCCTTTCAGGGCGACCTCGGTCGCGACTTCGTCAGCAACCAGCCGGTGACGAGCCTGATCCGGAACGCGCTTCCGCACACGATCGCCCTCGCCGTCTCGAGCCTGGCGCTCGCGCTCCTGATCGGCATCCCACTCGGCGTGGTGGCTGCGAAGCGCCCCAACGGCATCGTCGACCGGCTGACCGGGTTCGTCTCGATCTCGATGATCACGATGCCGTCCTACGTTGCCGGCCTCTATCTGCTGCTCCTCTTCGCCTTGTCCGTCAAGCTCTTCCCCGCGGTCGGGACCGGCAGCTTCTCGCATCCGATCGACTACCTACACCATCTCGTGCTGCCGGCCGTGGCGCTCGCGCTCGGCTGGACCGGGTACTTCGCGCGTCTCGTACGGTCGAGCATGCTCGAGGTCCTGCACGCGAACTACATCCGCACGGCGTACAGCTACGGACTGCACGACAGGGTCATCTTCTATCGACACGCGCTGAAGAACGCGATCATCCCGACCGTCGCCGTGCTCGGGGTCGGGCTCGGGGAGCTGATGGGCGGGGCGGTCTTCATCGAGGTCATCTTCAGCCGCGTGGGGCTGGGGTCGCTGACGGTCGACTCGATCGAAACCCGAAACTACCCCGTGGTGCAAGGCTGCGTTTTGACCATCGCGCTTTTGTTCGTGATCGCCAATTTCCTCGCCGATCTCGCGTATCGGCTCGTCGACCCGCGGATCCGCGTCGAGGAGTCGGCGACCTAGTGGCGGTCTCGGCCGCACCGCTGTCGCGCCGCGCCCGGCTCTCGGGCCGCGACTCGTTCCTCGTCGGCGTGGCCCGCAACCCGGCCGGGCTGTTCGGGCTCGTGGTCGTGACCGGGCTGCTCGTGCTCGCCGTGTTCGCGCCCCAGATCGCTCCCTACGACCCCGCGCAGCTGGACATCGTCAACAGGCTGCAGGGGCCGTCTGCGGACCATCTGCTCGGCACCGACCAGCTCGGACGCGACCTCCTCTCACGCCTCGTGTTCGGAGTTCGCATCGAGCTGCGGGTCGCGGTCCCTGCAACGATCGGCGCGCTGGCGCTCGGCGTGCTGCTCGGCCTCGCGGCGGGATACCTCGGCGGGCGGGTCGACAACGCGCTCATCGTCGTGATGGACACGATCCAGGCGTTCCCCGCCGTGATCCTGGCCCTCACGATCCTGGCCTTGCTCGGCCCATCCCTCGGCAACGTCGCGATCGTCCTCGGCGTCGCGCTCGCGCCGGCCTTTGCGCGCGTGACCCGGGCGCTCGTCCTCGCCGTGAAGCAGAACCCCTACATCGAGGCCGAGCGGTCGCTCGGGGCGGGCACCCCCCGGATCGTCCTCGTCCACGTCGCGCCGAACATCCTGCCGCCGCTCCTGCCGCTCGTCGCCATGACCCTGCCGATCGCGATCGCGGCCGAGGCCGGCCTCTCGTTCCTCGGGCTCGGCGTGCAGCCGCCGACGCCGTCCTGGGGCGTGATCCTCGCCGACGGCTTCACGTACGTTCGCGATGCGCCCTGGGCCGTCGTCTGGACCGGCCTCGCCCTGATGGTCACAACGCTCGGCTTCACGTTTCTCGGAGAGGCGTTGCGCGACCAGCTCGACCCGCGGCTCGCCGGGGCGCTGCGTTGAGCGACGCGCTCCTCAGCGTCGAGGGCCTCGAGGTCGCCTACCGTGCGCGCGGGCGGAGGCTCTCCGCGATCACGGACCTGAGCTTCGACGTGGCACCGGGCGAGATTCTCGGCATCGTCGGCGAATCGGGCTGCGGCAAGTCGACGCTCGGCCTGGCGCTGTTGCAGCTGCTTCCGCAGAACGCTGAGATCGTCGCGGGCTGCCTGCGCTTCCGCGGGAGGGACATCGCCGCGTTCGATCGCGAGCAGCTGCGCCGCCTGCGGGGAAGCGAGATCGCGATGGTCTTCCAGGACCCGCTGACATGCCTCAACCCGACGCTGAAGATCGGCACGCAGCTGCGCGACGCTCTTGGGGCGCACCGGCGGGGACGGGCGCGCGATCGACGCGCCACGATCGTCTCGATGCTGGAGCAGGTCGGCATTCCCGACGCGGCCGATCGCGTCGATCGCTATCCGCACGAGCTCTCGGGAGGGATGCGCCAGCGCGTGATGATCGCGATGGCGCTCCTCCTCGAGCCTGCGCTTCTCGTCGCCGACGAGCCGACGTCGGCGCTCGACGTCACGCTCCAGCTGCAGATCCTCGAGCTGTTGCGAGCGCTGCGCGATACCGCTGGAACGGCGATTCTCTTCATCTCGCACGACCTCGGCGTCATCTCCGAGATCTGCGACCGTGCGGTCGTGATGTACGCGGGCCGCGCGGTCGAGGACGGCGACATCCGTGCGATTGTCGAGCAGCCGCGCCACCCCTACACACAAGGTCTGCTCGCATCGAGTCCGTCCTGGCGGCGGCGCGGCGAGGAGCTCGGCTCGATCGGCGGGCGAGTGCCCAGCCTGTTCGACCTCCCGCCGGCCTGCGCTTTCGCCGACCGCTGCCCGCACGTGCAGGCCGTCTGCCGGGAGCAGCCGCCTCGGTACCTGGGCCCTCCGGGCCGGCGAGTCCGCTGCCACATCTACGATCGCTCGTCGGGCTACCCGAGCCCTCGCCTGTCCGCAGCAGCCGAAGCAGGCGTCCGGTGAGCTCGGAGTCGCTGCTCCAACTGCGCGCCGTGAGCACGTACTTCTTCGACAAGCGCGGACTTACCGCACAAGTGCTGCGGCAGGAGGGCGGGGCGGTGCAAGCGGTCGACGGGGTCGACCTCGACATTCCGCGCGGCGAGATACTCGGCCTCGTCGGCGAGTCGGGGTCGGGCAAGACCACGCTCGCGCGGACGATCGTCGGCCTGCAACGGCCGACCGCGGGCGCGGTCCTCTTCGACGGGTGCGACCTCGGGCGTGTGAGCCGTGCCGAGCTGCGTCGGCTTCGCCGCCGGATGCAGATGATCTTCCAGGAGCCTCATGCCAGCCTGAGCCCGCGTCGCCGAGTCGGCTCCCAGCTGAACGAGCCCTACCGGATCCACCGGATCCCGCCCGAAGACCGCTCGAGCGTCGACGAGCTGCTGGAGATGGTGGAGCTCTCCCCGGAGATCGCCTCGCACTTTCCCCACCAGCTCTCGGGTGGGCAGGCGCGCCGCGTCGGAATCGCACGGGCGCTCGCGCTGCATCCGGAGTTCGTCGTCGCCGACGAGCCGACCTCCGGGCTAGACGCCTCGGCGGCAGCGGCCGTGCTCAGCCTGATCAAGGCCCTCCGCGAGCGCCTCGGGCTCACGTTCCTGTTGATCACCCATGACCTGAACGTCGTCGGCTACCTGGCTGACACGATCGCCGTGATGTATCTGGGTCGGCTCGTCGAGATCGGACCTGCGGAGAGGGTCTACGGGGCACCCGCCCACCCGTATACGCAAGCCCTGCTCTCCGCGCTCCCCGACCCGGGCAACGGGCGGGTGGAGGGGCGCCTCTTGCTCCCGGGCGAGATCCCGAGCCCGAGGACGCCCCCGGCCGGCTGCCGCTTCCACACACGCTGCGCGTACGCACAGGAGCGCTGCCGGCTCGAATCCCCCCGGCTCGAGCCGGTCGAGCCCAACCACCTCGTCGCCTGCCACTACTGGCGCGAGGTCCGGGCCGCCGCTTCGTGACGACATGAGAGGAGGCAAGATGGCCACTCTGGATACCGACGTCCGCGAGGTGCGGCTCGAGCATGCGTGGATCCCGCTCTCTGACGGCTGCCGCCTCTCATCCCGGATCTGGCTCCCCGCCGACGCCGAGGACGACCCGGTTCCGGCGGTGCTCGAGTACATCCCGTACCGCAAGGACGACGCGACGGCGGTCAGGGACCTCAAGCGCCACCCGTACTTCGCTTCGTGCGGTTACGCGGGAGTGCGGGTGGACATGCGCGGGAGCGGGGACTCGGAGGGGATCCTCTACGACGAGTATCTGCCGCAGGAGCAGGACGACGCACTCGAGATCCTCGCGTGGCTGGCCGCTCAGCCCTGGTGCAACGGCTCCGCCGGCATCATCGGGATCTCGTGGGGCGGTTTCAACGCTCTCCAGATCGCGGCCCGGCGGCCGCCCGAGCTAAAGGCGATCATCGCCCTCTGTGCGACGGACGACCGGTACGCCGACGACGTGCACTACATGGGCGGCTGCGTCCACGAGTCGATGCTCGGCTGGGCGTCCTCGATGCTCATGTACAACGCCCGGCCGCCCGACCCGAAGGTCGTCGGCGACGGCTGGCGTGAGCTCTGGCTCGACCGGCTCGAGCGCACGCCCCCGTTCATCGAGGCATGGCTGACGCATCAGCGCCGAGACGACTTCTGGCGGCACGGCTCGGTGTGTGAGGACTTCGGCGCGATCGAGTGCCCCGTGTACATCCAGTCCGGCTGGGCGGATTGGTACCGCAACCCCGTGGCCGCGCTGCTCGCGGGCCTCTCGACCCCTCGCAAAGGCCTGATCGGCCCGTGGGTGCACGTCTACCCGGACGACGGACGGCCCGGGCCGGCGATCGACTTCGCGCGCGAGTGTGTCCGCTGGTGGGACCACTGGTTGAAGGGGATCGACACCGGGATCATGGACGAGCCGATGCTGACGACGTGGATGCCCGAACCCGTCGAGGCGACGCCCGAGGGCGCGCGACGCTGGCTCAAGGCGGGGCGCTGGGTGACGGAGCCGTCGTGGCCTTCGCCGAACGTCGAGACGCGGGAGCTGTTCCTCGCCGTGCCGGCTCTGAGCGGCGAGGAGCCCACTGCGGAGATCGCGCTCGAGATCCTCGGCGCGCAGTCCGCCGGCGTCGAGGCGAGCTCCTTCACGCTCGTCGACCAGCGCGCCGACGATGCCCGTTGGCTCTGCTTCGACTCCGCCCCGCTCGACGAGGAGCTCGAGGTGCTCGGCATCCCGTACGTCACGCTTGCGCTTGCGAGCAATCGGCCGAACGCCCTCGTCGCCGTCCGTCTGTGCGACGTGGCACCGAGCGGTGTCTCGACGCTCGTGACGCGCGGACAGCTGAACCTCACGCACCGCGACGATCACGCCGAGCCCAGCCCACTCGAGCCAGGGACACGTTACGGCGTACGCGTACGGCTCGACATGATCGCCCACGTCTTCCGGCCCGGCCACCGCCTGCGCGTCGCCGTCTCACCGACGTTCTGGCCGTCGGCCTGGCCCTCGCCCGAGCCGGTCACGCTCAGCGTCTTCGCCGGCCCGGCGAGCAGGCTCGAGCTGCCTGTGCGCCGGCAAGCTTCCGAGGAGCGCGACCTGCAGCCGTTCGAGCCGCCGCCGCGCCGCTCACCGACGGCGCAGGTGCTGCCGAGCCCGTCGGGGGAGAGCGTCGAGCGCGACTTCCGGACCGGAAAGGTCACATTCAGGACGCGGCGGGCGGACCGCGACGGCATGCGCTTCGACGACGGTGTCGTGTTCCTGCCGGGAGCGTTCGACGAGCACGTCATCGTCGACGGCAAGCCCCTTTCTGCGAGCGTGCGGTGTGAGCGCTCATGCGTGATCGAGCGCGGGGACTGGCGCACTCGTGTGACGTCGGCGAGCACGATGACCTCCGACGCCCGCTCGTTTCACGTGACGAACCTTCTCGAAGCGTACGAGGACGACACGCGCGTGTTCGCGAAGAGCTGGGTCTTCTCCGTGCCGCGCGACCTGGTGTGACGGCCTCTTCCCCGGGGGAGCCGTGGTTGTGCCCATGCGCCCCATCTGCCACCCTCGAAGCGTGGCGCAGCACGTGAGCGGCCTGGCCGAGTCGACGTTCTTCGAGACGATCCTCGAGTCGGCGCCCGTCGGCATCGCCTTTCTCGACCCGAGCCTGCGCTTCGTGCGGCTCAACGACGCGCTCGCGCGCGCGACCGGGCTCCCGCGGGACGAGCACCTCGGACGGGCGATCGACGAGGTCTGGCCCGACATCCCGGAGGAGCTCCTCACGCGCCTGCGCGAGCTGCTCGAGACCGGGGAGCCGATCACGGATGTCGAGGCAACGAGCGGCGAGGCCGAAGGGAAACCGCGCCACCTGCTCCAGAGCTACCACCCAGTGACGGCTCCGGATGGGACGGTCGCCGGAGTGGGCGTCATCGTCGTCGACATTACGGAGCGAAAGCTCGCCGAGCTTGCCCTGGCCACCACCGAGGAGCAACTGCGCGAGATGCTCGAAACCGTCCGGCTCATCGCAGTCATCGTGGACGGCGACACCCGGATCGTCTACTGCAATCCGTATCTCGCAGAACTGACGGGCTGGACGCGCGAGGAGCTGCTCGGGCGCGAGTGGTACGAGACCTTCGAACCGGGCGAGACCGAGAACAGAACAGGCTTCATTCGCCACATTGCCGAGGGCGCGGTGAACCCACATGCAGAAGGCTCGATCCAGACGCGCAGCGGCCAGTGGCGCCTCATTTCCTGGAACAACACCGTCGTCCGCGACGTGCACGGACGCGGAGTCGGCGCGACCAGCATCGGCGAGGACATCACCGAGCGTCGCCGGGCGGAGAAGGAGCTCCAATCGCGCGTGGAGGAGCAGGAGGCGCTGCGGCGCGTCGCGACGCTCGTCGCGGGCGAGGCCAGGCCGGAGCATGTCTTCCTGTCCGTGGCCGAGGAGGCTGCCCGCATCCTCGGAGCCGACTCTTGCTCGGTCATTCGGTTCGACGATGCTCGGACTGCGACGGTGGTCGGGCGCTGGGACGCCTCCGAGCTCGGCGGATTCCCGATCGGCTCGTCGATCCCGGTCGGGGAGGACGGGGCGCTCGCGCGGCTCCTCAGGACCGGCGGGCCGATCCGGATCGACGACTACGAGGGCGTGCTCGGCGAGCTGCCGGCCGCCATGCGATCGTTCGGTTACCGGGCGGTCGCGGCCACGCCGGTCGTGTTCGCGAACCGGCTGTGGGGTGCGCTCGCGGTCGGCGTCGGACATCGCGTGCCGTTGCCCCCGGATTCCGAGCGGAGGCTGAGCGAGTTCGCAGAGGTCCTCGGTCTCGCCGTCGCAAGCGCCGACGCGCGCGAGAACCTCGCACGCTCGCGAGCGAGGATCGTGGAGGCCAGCGACCAAGCGCGTCGCCGACTCGAGCGCGATCTGCACGACGGCGCGCAGCAGCGCCTCGTGAGCCTCGCGCTGATGCTTCGGCTCGCCACGTCGAAACTCGCGGACGATCCTGCGGCGGCCGCCTCCATGCTCGCCGACGCATCCTCCGAGCTCGGGCAGGCTTTCGATGAGCTTCGCCAGCTCGCGCGCGGCCTTCACCCGGCGATCCTCAGCGACCGCGGGCTCGCTTTTGCGCTCAGCGCGCTCGCGGAGCGAATGCCGCTTCCCGTGTCGACGCACTCCGCCGTCGGGCGGCTGCGACCCGCGGTCGAGGTGGCGACGTACTACGTCGTCGCGGAAGGTTTGACGAACGTCGTCAAGTACGCATGCGCCTCGCAGGCATCGGTGGCCGTTACGACCGCGAACGACACGGTCATCGTCGAGGTCGCAGACGACGGAGTCGGCGGCGCGGACCCGAGCCTCGGATCGGGCTTGAACGGGCTCAATGACCGCGTCGAGGCGCTCGGTGGCAGACTCGAGGTGACGAGCCCGCCCGGCGCGGGGACGAAGCTGCGAGCGGAGATCCCGATCACCTTCGCGCTCGATGCGGCCGCACCGGGCGCCGGAGTACCCCTCCGGTCCTAAAGGACGAGCAGCAGCGTCGAAAGCCGAGACGCGCGGGGACTCAGCCAAGCTTCTTCAGGACGATGTGTGCCGCCAGCACCGCGTCGGCCAAGGCCGGTCGACTCCAGGCTCAAGTCAGAACACGACGTAAACGTGCTCGCCATTTACGAGAAGTCGGCGGGAGTCTCAGAAGTCAGACCGAGTTGCCGACGACCGACCGGCTGGTTTGGAGGCTCCGACGCCAGACTCCGTCCTAAGGAGTCGCGGTCGGTGACGTCGGCCTGGATGGCGATCGCGCCGTTGCCGAGCTGGTCAGTGGTCAGCGGTCGATGGCGGCCATGTTCGCCTCGTCGTGGCGCTCGCCGGTGGCCGGGGTGAGATCGTTCAGCCGTGCGATCTGCTCCGCGCTCAGCTCGATGCCGTCGGCGGCGGTGTTCTCCTCGACGCGGGAGACGCGCTTGGTGCCGGGGATCGGGGCGATGTCGTCGCCCTGCGCGAGCAGCCAGGCCAGGGCGACCTGCGCCGGTGTGGCGTCGACCTCGGAGGCGACGGCCTCGACCTCGTCGACGATGCGGAGGTTCTTCTCGAAGTTGCCCTCGGTGAAGCGCGGGTTGGTCTTGCGCCAGTCGTCGTCGGCGAGCTCCTCGGGGGAGCGGATCGTCCCGGTGAGGAAGCCGTGCCCGAGCGGCGAGTAGGGCACGAAGCCGATGCCCAGCTCGCGCAGCAGCGGCAGCAGCTCGGCCTCCGGATCGCGGGTCCACAGGGAGTACTCGGTCTGCAGCGCGGCGATCGGGTGCACGGCGTGGGCGCGGCGGATCGTTTCGGGCCCGGCCTCGGACAGGCCGATGTGCAGGACCTTGCCCTCGGCCACCAGCTCGGCCAGCGCGCCGACGGTGTCCTCGATCGGCGTGTTCGGGTCGACCCGGTGCTGGTAGTAGAGGTCGATGCGGTCGGTACCCAGCCGCTTCAGGGAGCCCTCGACCGCGGTCCGGATGTTCGCCGGGCTGCTGTCGAGCACTCCGGGGCCACCGCCGGCGTGCGAGACGAAGCCGAACTTCGTCGCCAGCACGACATCGTCGCGACGTCCCTTGAGGGCGCGGCCGACGAGTTCCTCGTTGGCGTAGGGGCCGTAGATCTCGGCGGTGTCGATGTGGGTGACGCCCAGCTCGAGCGCTCGGTGGATGGTGCGGATCGACTCGGCGTCGCTGCTGTTCGGGTCGAGGTAGTAGCCGGACATCGCCATCGTGCCGAGTCCGATGCGCGAGACGTCGAGTCCGCCTAGCGAAATGTGCTTCATGACAACCTTCCTGTCGGATGGTGAGGCGGTGTGGTCGCGGCCTCTGCTGAGTCCAAAAAAGCACGCGGATCGCGCGGAGGTGAGAGTCCCTGTTGATAGGGGTACTGGCAGGGTCTCCCAGAGGCGGGCAGCCGGGTCTACGCTGGATCTCGTGGACACGAAGAAGGAGATCCGCGAGTTCCTCACCTCCCGCCGCGCCCGGATCACGCCCGAGCAGGCCGGGTTGCACTCCTACGGCAGTCGCCGCGTGCCCGGGACTCCGCCGCGAGGAGGTCGCCGTCCTGGCCGGCGTGAGCGTTCCGTACTACACCCGCCTGGAGCGCGGAGACATGAGCGGGGTCTCCGAGAGCGTGCTGGAGGCACTGGCCCGGGCGCTCCAGCTCGACGACGCCGAGCGCGCCCACCTCTTCGACCTCGCCCGCGCCGCACAGCCGACGGCAGCGCGGCCCGCGTCGGCGCCAGGCCAAGCAGCGCGTCCGGCCCGAGGTCCAGTGGACCCTCGACGCGATCACCGGCGCCGCCGCGTTCGTCGGCAACGAGCGTCTCGACCTCCTGGCCGCCAACCAGCTCGGGCGCGCGCTGTTCTCCGAGCTGTACGCCGCGCCCGCGCGGCCGGTCAACAACGCCCGGTTCGTGTTCCTCGATCCGCGAGCCGAGGCGTTCTACGGCGACTGGGACCGCGTCGCCAGCGAGTCCGTCGCGATCCTGCGCTCGGCCGCCGGCCGCGACCCGTACGACCGCGACCTCTCAGACCTCGTCGGCGAGCTCGCAACACACAGCGAGGCGTTCCGCACCCGCTGGGCCGCGCACGACGTGCGCTTCCACAACACCGGCGTCAAGCACTTCCACCATCCCGTCGTCGGCGAGCTCAGCCTGAGCTTCAACCGGCTCGACCTCGCCGCCGACCACGGGCTGACGATCTTCACCTACGCCGCCGAGCCCGGCTCGCGCTCTGAGGAGGCGCTGAAGCTCCTCGGCAGCTGGGCGGCCACCGTCGACCCCGCCGAGTCGGCGCGCGCGACCGACCAAAGCTGAGGCCAGCGCTGTTCGAAAGAGCCCGCTTACCTTGATGGAGGAGTGGAGCGTGCCGGGATCGAACCGGCGACCTCCGGCTTGCAAAGCCGGCGCTCTCCCAGCTGAGCTAACGCCCCTTCACCGGCAAGTGTAGAGCCGGCCGCGGCCTCTCGCCGCGACCGGCCGAAAGATCGGATCCGGGTCGCTCAGGCGGCGCCGGCTGCCGTGACGCGCAGCGGCGGGAGCAGGGCGCCCCGGTCGGCGCGGGCCTGCGTCATCAGCAGCTCGGCGCGGCGGTAGCGCTGGTGGAACGACTCCATCTGCCGGCGCAGGTCCAGCTCCAGCTCGACGAGCTCCTGCTCGCGGCGGCGGAGGGCAGACTCGCGGCGGTTCAGCTCGGCTTCGCGAAGGTCGAGCTGGACCTCGGGGGGTACGGCGGAAACGACGGACAGCACGGGCGGCTCCTCTCGGCGGAACACCTTCTCTCTCCTCGCCGCAGTGCCGCTGCAGTCCTCTCGTTGTGGCCTACCGGCGCCTCGGAGTCAATCCCCCATCCGAGGCGCCCCGCAGTCGAGCCGGCCGGGAGCTACGCGGCGCGGCTGAGCCGCTCTTCGACACGAGCGCGATGGATGATGTCGTCGCGCTCGCCGTTGCGGAGACGAGCCTTCTCGGCCCGGGCCTCGTCCCAGAGGTGCGCGATCGTGTCCTCGAGCTGCTGATGCTCGGCAGCGAGGGTCGCGTCGTGCCCCTCCGAGAGCAGGTGAAAAACCTCGGCCCGGCGGTCGGTCAGGCGGTCGATCTCCAACTTGATCTGAGTGAGGTTTCGCATGTCAGGGAAAACGTGCGGGCGCAAGCGCCTATTCCCTGTTGTGGCCTCCGTTTCGGGGCCGAAACGTCAGCGCCGGGGGCCGAGGAAGAACAGCACCAGGACGCCGGCGCCGACCACGGCCGAGGCGAGGGCGATCCAGGTGAGGAACGCGTCGCTCACTCGTAGCCGAGCTCCTCGAGGCGCTGCTCGTCGAGCCCGAAGTAGTGACCGATCTCGTGGAGGACGGTGACGCGGATCTCGTGCTCGAGCTCGCCAGGATCGGGGAAGTCGTCGACGAGCGGCTGCCGGTAGATCGTCACCGTGTCCGGCAGGTACTCGCCGCCGGCCTCGAACAGCCCGTAGAGGTCCGGCTCCGCGCGGTTCCTGTCTTCGACGACGATCGCGACGTTCTCCAGCGCCCGGCGGAACTCCTCCGGCAGTGCCTCCAGCGCTCGGCCGACGTGCTGCTCGAACTTCACCAGGTCGGCTGCAGGGGACGTCGGATCTGGAACGCCTTCACGAACAGCACGCCGAAGGCAAAGCCGCCGAGGTGGGCGAAGAACGCCACGCCGCCGCCGCCGGCCGGGTGCGTCAGACCCATCCCGCCCGCCCAGAGCTGGAGCAGGAACCAGATTCCGAGGAAGACGACCGCAGGCACCGGTAGCAGGAAGAATCCCACGAACGTGAGGATGCTCGCCCGCGGCAGGAGCACGATGTAGGCGCCGAGCACGGCTGCGATCGCGCCCGAGGCGCCCACGTTGGGGATGCTCTCCCCGGCCGGGCCGGCCGTCTGCAGCGTGACGATCGTCTGCAGCGCCGCGGCCACCAGCCCGCCGGCGATGTAGAAGCAGAAGAAGCGCACCCTCCCCAGGGCATCCTCGACGTTGTTGCCGAAGATCCAGAGGAAGAGCATGTTGCCGAGGATGTGGGCCCAGCCGGCGTGCATGAACGTGCTCGCCGGCGCGGCTTCGGGCCACGAGAGCGCACGGAACGTCGCAGGCGGGACACACTCGCCGACAAGCGCGCAGGGGTAGTACCCGTAGCGGATCACGTGGTCCTCCAGACCGCGGCCGCTGAGCTCCCAGAGCCAGACGACGAAATTGGCGACGATCAGTCCGATCGTCACCACGGGGCGGCTCTGGGTCGGGACGTTGTCTCGGAGCGGGAGCACCGGTTACCGAAGCACGAGGGCCAGCAGTGCCTTCTGCGCGTGCAGGCGGTTCTCCGCCTCCTCCCAGACGATTGAGCGAGGGCCGTAGAGGACGTCCTCCGTGATCTCCTCGCCGTGGTGTGCGGGCAGGCAGTGCATGACGACGCCGTCGGGTGCGAGCAGGGAGACGAGCTCGGCGGTCACCCGGTAGGCCTCCAGGTCACGGAGCCGCCGCTCGCGCTCCGCCTCCTGGCCCATGCTCGTCCAGACGTCGGTGTAGAGCACCTGCGCGCCCGCCGCGGCCTCCCGCGGATTCTCCGTCAGCTCGACCGAGCCGCCCTGCTGGATCGCGACCTGGCGGGTCTGCTTGACCGCCTCCGCGTCGGGCTCGTAGCCGGGCGGCGTCGCCGCGATGAACCGGAGCCCGAACTTCGCCGCGGCGCGCATCAGGGAACGGCAGACGTTGTTCCCGTCGCCGA
The DNA here is from genome assembly GCA_963704025.1 of uncultured Actinomycetes bacterium. GTDB lineage: Bacteria > Actinomycetota > Thermoleophilia > Gaiellales > Gaiellaceae > CAVPGP01. Next base: position 349,550 of record CAVPGP010000003.1, read on the forward strand.
CGTATGCCAGCCGGATGCCGGAGAGCCGCCCGTGGTGCTCTCGGATCGTCATCAGGTCGGTGAGCGCCTGGCACGGGTGCGTGGCATCCGTGAGCGCGTTGATCACCGGCACGGAGGCCCCGCGGGCGAGCGCATCCACGTCTGCCTGGGCCGGCGTGCGGATGACGATCCCGTCGGCGTAGCGGGAGAGCACCTGCGCCGTGTCCTGCAGGGGCTCGCGCACGCCGAGCTCGATGTCCTCGTTCCGCAGGTCGACGGCGTAGCCGCCCAGGTGCGAGATGCCGGCCTCGAACGAGACGCGTGTCCGAAGCGATGGGCGGTGGAAGATCATGGCCAGGCCGCGGCCGGGGAGCACGCGGTGCTCCTCGCGTCGCCGCTGCAGCACCTTCAGGTCGTCGGCCAGGTCGAGGCAGGTCTGGAGCTCGTCGTGGCTCCAGTCGTTCACCCGTGTGAAGCTCCGGCCCTTGAGGTGGTCGGGCACCTCGATCATCAGGCGGGCAATGGTACTGGGTTGGTCGCCCAGGGTCCCGGGGCGTCGCGTGGGCTAGAGGCCCGCGTCGCCGAGCAGGTCGCGCAGCTTCGTCAGCCCGGTGAACATCCTGCTCTTGATGGTGCCCAGCGGGACGCCGAGCCGCTCGGCCAGCTCCGACTGGCTGAAGCCGCCGTAATAGGCGAGCTCGAGCGCCTCGCGCTGGTCGTCGGGGAGCTGCCGTAACGCGTTCTGGACGAGCTGGCGCTGCTCGCGGAGGGCGGCCTCTTCGTCGGTTGCCTCGCCGGTGGGCTGCGGGGCGTCGTCGGCTAGCGGCTCGGCGCGGCGCCGCTGCTCGCGGCGCACCAGGTCGACCGCCCGCCGGTGCACCAGCGTCAGCAGCCAGGTGCTCGGCTTCGCGCGCTCCGGGTCGAACGCGCCGGCGGTGCGCCACGCAGCGAGGAAGGCGTCCTGAACGGCGTCCTGCGCCAGCGCCGCGTCGCGGAGAACACGCAGCGCCAGTCCATAGGCGACCCGCCCGAAGCGTGTGTAGAAGGCGGCGAGCGCGCGCTCGTCGCCGCGTGCGATCAGCGCGACGAGCGCCTCGTCCGAGAGGTGCGCGAGCTCCGCCGCGCCGCCGAGGCTGGAAGCGGAGCCGACCGTCGCCTCCATCAGGTCGCCCTGGCCTGGTAGAGGATCGGCGGCGTCGGCGTCATCCCCTGTCCCTCCTTCGGCTCGCGCGTGACGGCGACGGTGGCGCCGGGCGGCACGCGGCGGGAGAGGAGGACGGTCGAGCCGGTGAACTTGCCTGCCGGCTGCGGGGCGTCGGACTGGACGACCCACGCCTCGTAGACCTTGCCCTTGCCGGCGGGCGGCAGTCGGCTGAAGACGAGTGCAGCCTCGCCGTTCGGCGAGACGACGAGCGTGCCGTTGCCACCCACGAGCGCGACGCGCTGGGCATCCGGCGAGGCCAGGAGCTCGACCAGCTGGGCGTTCGCCGAGCGCTCGTGGTCGAGCGAGCGGTGGAGCGTCGTCGCCCAGACGGCGAGCACGAGCGCCGCCGCGACGGCGATCGCGGTCGCAGCGCGCCAGGCCCGGCGCGGTCCGAGCGCGACGACGTTCTCCTGGCGCTCCCGGCGGGCGCGCTCGACGATCACCTCGCCGAGGGCTCGCGGCGGTGCCGGGCCTGCGGCGGCGAATGCGAGCGACGCCGCGGTCGCGCGCAGCGAGTCCAGCTCCTTCCGGCAGTCGGCGCAGCCCTCGAGGTGCTGCTCGAAGGCCGGGACGTCTGCCGGGTCGAGGGCGTCGAGCGCATAGAGCGCGACGTGCTCGTGGTCGGTCACAGGCGGTACGGTGCCACCTCCCGCACGACGGTGGGAGAGCAGGCTCTCATCACAGGCTCACCTTCGGGATCGCCCGGAGCGTCATCACCGCGCCGGCGAGCAGGATCACGAGGGCGCTGGCCGCCGGGAGGAGCGCCACGACGCCGCGCTCGAAGCTCACGCGGGCGAAGGCACGCTTCGCGAGCACCGCGAGCAGGCCGACGCCCGTGATCGCCGACGCCAGGCCGAGGCTGAACGCGACGATCAGCAGCATGCCGAACGCGACGCGGTGGAGGGAGATCGCGGCCAGCAGCACCACGAGCGCGGAGGGGCAGGGAAGCAGCCCCCCCGAGATCCCGACCGCGACGAGCCCGCGGAGGCCCGGCGCCTGATGCTCGTTGTCGTGGTGATGATGGTGGTGGCTGTGCCGTTGCGCGCGGGCGTGGCGCCAGCGGGCCGCGAGCACGGAGCCGCCGATGGTGACCACGAGCACGCCGGAGAGGAGCTCGATCCACGGGTAGAGCGCCTCGGGGACGATGAAGCGGGAGAGCAGGAGCGTGACGCCGCCCAGCGCGAAGACGCCGGCGGTGTGGGTCAGCGTCGTGATCAGCCCGAGGAGCGCCGCGTGCCTCGCCGTCCCGCGGGTACCGACGAGGTAGGCGGTGACGATCGTCTTGCCGTGGCCGGGCGAGAGCGCGTGCGCGGCGCCCCAGAAAAGGGCCGCGCCCAGGGCGAGCAGGATCCCGAGCCGGCCGAGACCGTCCCTGCCGACGAGGCTCGCGAAGCCGGCGTCGGACGTGTGATCGGGCGTCGCGAGGGAGCGCGCGTCGGAGAGCCGCGGCGGGACGTCCGCCCCCGAGGCGGGCGCCAGCGTCGCATCGACGGCGGTGACGTCGAGCGGGCTCGAGAGCGTGTTCTTCGGGTAGGACCGGAGCTCGTCCGAGCTGCTCGACGCCTCGGCTCCGACGACGATCTCCTTCCAGCCGATCCGGCTCGCGAAGTTGCCGTCGCTGTAGGCGACGCGTGCGGGTCCGGTCAGCTTCGGGCCGCGGAGGATCACCTCGAGCCGCGTCGTCTTCAGCCCGCCCGCTCCGGCCGGGTGCGCCAGGCGGTGGGCGATGGGCGTCAGCGCCGCCCGGCGGCCGTCGACGCTCAGATGCGCACCGCGCGCGATCCGCCCGGCGTACGCCGACGCGTCGATGCGGCCGGCCTGATAGGTGGGGATCTCCGCGAGGTCGAGGACGTAGCGCACGTAGAGCCTCGGCCCGGAGACCTCGATGCGGCTGAAGCGGTTGACCGTGAAGTTGCCGAGCGGGTGCGCGGCGGCGAGCGGCGGCGCCGCGGCCGCGGCCAGCACCGCGAGGAGCACGGCCAGCCGCTTCATCGGAGCGCCGCCTGCGCGCGCTCGGAGAAGAGGAGCGAGAAGTGAGCGTTGAGGGCGACGGCGCGCGCGTACCAGCGGCGTGCCTCCGCGCCGTGCCCGAGGCAGCGTTCGATCTCCGCGCGGTGGAAGTACTTGGCCGCGTCCTGCGTGCCGAGCCGGAGCGCGCGCCTCGACCAGCCGAGCGCCTCGCCGCAGCGGCCGTTCCGCGCGAGCGCCCACGCCAGCACGTCGTCGCCGTCGATCGACGGCCGCTCCGCCCGCGCAGCCCGCGCGCGCCGGAGCGCGTCCCGAAGGCGGACGCCGTGGTCGACCTGGAAGAGCGCGATCTCGAGGTCGGTGCGAACGCCGTTCGCGCGCAGCAGCCTGTCGATCGCCCCGATCAGGCCGTACTGCCGGCGTGCGAGCGCCGGCTTGCCGTCGGCGCGGTAGAGATCCCCGAGCGCCGCGACGTACTGGGGGAGCGGCACCGTGTCGACGGCGCGTTGCTCGAGCTCGATCGCCGCGGCGAGCCTGCCCTTCGCCGCCTCGACCTGCGCGAGCGCGTCGAGCGCGCTGACGTATCCGGGGAAGACGCGCAGCGCGGCGCGGTACTGCGTCTCGGCCGCCGCCGTCCTGCCGTGCGACCAGTAGAGCTTGCCGAGCTGGACGTGCGCCCACGCCTCGGGCTCGCCCCGGCCCGTAGCGGCTTCGACCGCGAGCCGCATCGCCGCCACCGCGCCCGCCTGGCGGCCGAGCAGCTCGCGGCCGTAGGAGACGCGGGCGTAGGACGCGAGCGACGGCTTGAGCCGCGACATCGTGTCGAAGGCGTCGAACGCCTGCGGGTAGCGGCCGAGCTCGACGAGGGCGTCCCCGATCACGCCGTACGTGCGCGAGGTGCTCGGCGAGAGCCGCTCGGCGCGATAGCCGAGGGCGAGCGCCTCACGGAAGCGGTGCCGCGAGAGCGCCAGCGAGCCGAGCCCGCCGAGCGCGGTCAGATCGTTCCGGTCGATCCGCAGGGCGCGCTGCAGCGCCGTCTCTGAGCGCGCGTAGTAGGAGGGGTCGCCGGTCTCGCGCGCCCGCTGCTGGTAGGCGAGGCCGAGCAGGCCGAGCGCGCGTCCGTCTCCCGGCCTCGCATGGACGCCGGCCTGGAGGCGCTCCACGAGCGACGCAGTGCTCTCCGCAGCTCCGTTCTCCGGGCGGCACCGTCTCCTGCGGCGAAGCCGAGCGCGAGCCGGTCGGCCGTGCCGCGAGGCGCCGTCGCCGCGGCCGGCGTCGAAGCCCGGAAGATGCCTCCCAGGAGCGACGCCGCGGCGATCACCGCGACGATTCCCGCTCCGAATGCCAGTCGTGTTCGCGTTCGCTTCATTCGCTTCATGGTGTCTTCCTCCGCGCGTCGGGCGGGCCCGCCGCAGCAGGCCCGCCCGACTCGACGCGTCTAGTTCGGAGGCATCGCCTCGTAGCCGGAGAACGGCGCCGCGACGTACGGGAAGGTCGAGCCGAAGGCCTTCTCGTTCCTGTCGACGCCGTCGCCGACGAGGTAGTTCGCCGTGGCGGCCGTGTAGGTCGCCGGGTTGCAGTTGCCGGTGAGCGAGTACACGAGCCCGGCGACCGCGCCGTATGCGCAGGCGATCGCCCGCAGCTCGATGTCGACGACGTCGTCCGTCAGCCGCCTCCCGTTGGGGAAGCCCTGCAGGTCGCCGTCGAGGACGCCGAGCCGCTTCGGGCTCGCCGTCACCGGGATGGACGTGTTCAGGCGCAGCAGATCGGCCTGCGTCGCCCCGGTGAAGTTCAGCCCGGGCACGCCCGTCAGGAGCACGGCCGCCAGGTCCTTGCGGTTCGTGGTCTCCGTGTCGGTGAGCACCGGATAGAGGAGGTTCTCGAGCCCTGCGAGCTCGGGCGACAGATACCGGCCCGCGAACTGCTGGTCGTCCTCCGGGTCGGCCCGGTTCCAGAAGTCCTTCTGGCCGAGCCCGATCACCGCCTCGTTGATCAGCGGCTCGCCGAGGCGCGAGACCTGGACGAACGGCCCGGCGTCGATCTTGCCGGCACGCGGGCTCAGGATGCTGATCGCCTGCCGCGACGCCGACGCGTAGACGCCGATCGTCGGCGACGAGGCGACCAGGTCCTTGATCGGCACCTGGATGGCGATCGAGTGGGTGTTGTAGCCCGAGACGCCGTCCACGCCGAGCGCGGTCGTCAGCTTGATCAGATGGAAGCTGTTCAGCGGCCGGAGCCCCGCGAGGTCGAAGACCGAGCCGAGGTCGACGAAGAACGGGTCGTCGCGCTGGCCCGCGAAGACCTTGATGTCGCCCGTCTTGCCCGGCACGGTTGCGATCGCCGCCGACGCGAGGGCGTCGTAGTTCGGCGTCGAGCGCGGCCCGATGTTCACAGGCGGCACCTTCAGGTTCGAGCCGATCACGGTCTCGCGGCCGAGCCGGCCCGGGCCGCGGTCGACGCGCGTCACCGTGTAGGTCTGCGGCCGGTTCCAGCTCGGGTCGTCCAGCGACGAGATCGGGCCGGTGTTGTAGAGGAACGTGTTCGGGTTCCGCGTCTTCGTCTTGAAGCGGAACTCGTAGGAGACGTCCTGCCGGCCGTCGCCGTCGTTGTCGACGTTGATCGCATAGAGCACGTCGTCGTCGAAGCTCGCGAAGTTCGGCCCGCCCGCGGGCTGCTCGAGCGGGATGTAGTTCGCCACGAGCGTGACCGAATCGGGCCGGTCCGGCGACCGGAAAGCGTAGACGTCGGTGTTGTCCGCGTTCGGGTCGCCGCTGATCAGCGGCGCCTCGCGGTGGCTCGACGCCTGCGCGGCCTGCGGCCCGGCCCCGCGCACCACGAGCACGGCGGCGAGTGCGCCGAGCAGGAGTGCGCCGATCCAGATCCTCTTGCGTCTCTCCAGTGCGGTCATGCTGCCTCCAAGCTCCCCCCGTTGTCCGTGCTGGTTCGCCGGGGCGGACGGAGCGGTTCGGTGGGGCGCCTGCTCGCGGCGCCCCACCGTCCCCGCCTGTCCCTAGCGCTGCTCGCCCTTGGTGTTGGCGAAGCCGCTCTGCGGATCCGCCTCGTACGGGAAGGAGCCCCTGGCCTGGGTGTCGCCGGCGTTGACGCCGTCGCCCAGCGGGAGCTTCTTGCCCTTCAGGAACCCGCCGACGGCCTGCTCGGCGATGTCGATCACGTCGTCGCCCAGCCGGCGGCCGTTCGGCCAGCCCTGGTTGTCGCCCGCGAGGACGCCGAGGCGCGAGACCTTCGCGGCCGGCGTCACCGGGACCGACAGGTTGACGCGCAGCTCGTCGGCTGGGGTCTTGCCCGTGAAGGTGACCTTCGGGATCCCCGTCAGGAGGACCTGGACGAGGTCGTCACGGCCGGTCTCCGGCGCATCGAGCTTGTACAGCTTGTTGATCACGGCCGCCAGGATCGGCTGCGTGTAATACCGCTGGAACTGCGCGTCCTGCGAGGGCTTGACGCGGTTCCACTTGTCCTTGAGGCCGGTCGGGATGACCACCTCGTTGATCAGCGGGTTGCCGAGCCGCGAGACCTGGGTCCACTTCCAGCCCTTGCCGCCGATGAAGTTCGCTCGCCGCTCGGCCGACGTCCAGACGCCGACCACGTGGCTCTTCGTGTCGAGCCGTCCGATGGGCACCTGCAGGCCGATCGTGTGCACGGCGTAGCCGGCGAAGAAGTCCCTCCCGCCGCCCGCGTTGCCCGTGCCCTTGCGGATCGCGAGCAGGTCGAAGATCGCGCCCACGTCGCCGAAGAACGCGTCGTCGCGCTGGCCCGCGAAGACCAGCGAGCCGTCGCTCGCCTTCAGCACGCCCCTCGCTGCGAGCGCGCGGTAGCCGCCCGTCGAGCGCGGCCCGATGTTGTTCGGCGGCGTCGCGCCCCTGGCGATCACGGTCTGCTTCCTGCCGACGAGCTTCGTGACGGTGTACGGCTGCGTCGTGTCGCCGAGGAAGAACGGCCCGTTCTTCCGCTGGAAGTCGAACCGGTACGAGACGTCGCCGATCCCGTCGCCGTTCCGGTCGACGTGCAGGTAGTAGCGGACATTCGGCGAGAACGTGTAGTAGTTCGGGCCCGCCGCGGGGTCCTCGCCCGGGATGTAGTTGGCGAGGATCGTCAGCGTGTCCGGCCTGTCGGGGCTGCGGAACGCGTACAGGTCGGTCGAGTCCGCCGAGGGGTCCTCCGAGATGAGGGGCGCCTCGCGGTGGCTCGACGCGTTCCCCGCGTCCGGGCCCGGGCCGCGGAGCACGGCGGCGGCGAGCGCGAGCACGCCGGCGCCGAGCGCGAGCAGGATGAGTCCGAGCTTTCGCATCTGGTTACCGCTCCTTCAGGTTCGTGACGGCCGCGAGGCCGTCCAGGGTCGCGCGTGGTTCGCGCGGCCCGCGGGAGCGGTTCGCTCCGGGCGGAGATCGGCCTAGGCGGAGATCTGCTCGCGCACGCGGTCGCCGACGGCGTCCATGTGCAGCTCGGCGCCGGTCACGTCGCGCAGCAGCTCCTCCGCCGTCGGCTTCTGGCCGAGCGACCAGAGCTCCCGCAGCAGCGAGCCGGCGTCGGGCTTCGCGAACCACTCGTTGCCGAACTCCGAGCGGAGGAAGTCGCGCAGCTGCGCCTCGACGGCCCACGAGCGGAGGTACGACGAGACGTAGAAGCCCGAGTCGAGATCCGAGAGGTAGTCCGTCGGGCTCGGCGCGACCTTGAGCGAGTCCGCGAGCAGCTCGACATAGCGCGGCTGCAGCGGGCGCGGGTCGTCGGCGGCGTGGAACTCGAGCTCGTAGAGGAGCTTCGCGCAGTAGCGCCGCACGATGTAGAGGAGGCGGGTCGCTCCCTCGGCCGCGAACTCGCGCGGCTTCGGAAAGCTGAGCATCCGCGACAGCCACGCGGGGTCGTCCGTCAAGTGCTCGAAGAGCGCCGCCCAGCCCTCGGTGACGGCGTTGTCGCCGAAGCGCTTCTCCTCGATCGCGAGCCCGGGATCGGTGTGCGCGAAGTGCTCCGTGTGGCCGGCTTCGTGAAAGAGCGCCGCCCAGTCGTCGGCGCCGCCGATCGGCTGGATCACGAGCACGACGCGGCCGGGGACCTCGATCGGCGCGCAGAATGCGCGCGGATCCTTCTTCGGGCGCTGCTCGACGTCGAGCTCGACGTTCCGCTGGGCCGAGAGGTCGATGCCGAGGTCGCGCAGCGTCCCCTCGAGCGCCGGCAGCATGCGCTCCTTCGGGAACCCGGAGTCCCACTGCGGCGCGCGAAAGGCTCGGCCCACGTCCCAGCGCTCGACCTCGCCGAGGCCGACCCCGACGCGGGCGCGGAAGTACCGGTCGGCGGAGTCCTCGTAGAGGCGCTCCGTCGACGAGAGCAGGTCGCGGCACTGGGCGGCCAGCTCGTCGAGGTTCATCCGGAAGCGGTCGCGGTAGAGCTCGAGGTAGCTGCCGACCTCGAGCTTGCGCACCTCCGCCTTCTGGATCAGCGTGGCGTCGAGGTAGGTCGAGGTGAGGTGCTCCTCCTGGAGCTCGTTCCGCGCGAGCTCGAGTCGCTCGCGCCTGCCGCGGTCCTCCTCGTTCGCGATCGTCGGCTTGAGCATCCGGTACGGGATCTCCTCGCCGTCGACGTGTGCGACGAGGCTCGCTTCCTGCTCGGCGATCTCCTGCTCCTGGCGGCGCGTCAGGTTGCCGAGGAAGCCCTCGCAGGCGAAGCGGTAGAGCTCGCGCGTGCGCCGGTCGCCGTTCGCCGCTGCGCCCACCCGGCGGACCGCCTCGAGCTCGGTCAGCTCCGAGTACTCCTCGTAGATGCGCTCGAGCTCGAGGGTCTCCTTCTGGCCTGAGAGATGGAGGTAGTACTCCTCGAGCAGGTCCGCGTTGAAGCGGTCGGCCTGCTCCCGATAGGAGTCGAGCTCGCGTTCGCTGGGCGGCGCAACGGACACGAGGGCCTAGGATACGCACCCGTGCAGGAGATCCGCGTGAGAACCGAGCGGCGCACGCAGCTGGTGGACATCACGGAGCGCGTCCGGGAGGCGGTCGGGAGCGATGGGGCGGCCGTGCTCGTCTACGTCCCGCACACGACGGCCGGGGTGACGATCAACGAGCACGCCGACCCGATGGTGGCGCGCGACTTCGAGTCGGCGCTCGAGCGCCTGGTCGGCGACGGGTGGGGCTGGCGGCACATCGAGGAGGGCGAGGAGAACGCCCCCTCGCACATCCGGGCGGCGCTGATGGGTCCGCAGGTGACCATTCCGCTCCGCGCCGGCGAGCTCGCGCTCGGCACCTGGCAGGGCATCTTCCTCTGCGAGCTCGACGGCCCGCGGGAGCGCTCCGTCTACGTCTCCGTGCTGGCGTAGCTGGCATGGCCGAGCAAGCCCGCCTCGAACGGGGGGTGGGTAGGCTCCCGAGATGGCCGCGCCCGTCCGTGTGGACGACGAGATCGAGGTCTCGATCGAAAGCCTCGCCTACGGCGGGAACGGCGTCGGGCGGCTGAACGGCTTCGTCGTCTTCGTGCGCCGCGGCCTCCCGGGCGACACGGTGAAGGCACGCATCACAAAGGTGAAGCGCAACCACGCCGAGGCGTTGGCGACGGAGGTCGTCAAACCGGGCCCGAAGCACGTCGACGCACCCTGCGCGCACTATCCGGAGTGCGGCGGCTGCCGCTTCCAGGATCTCGCCTACGACGAGCAGCTCGCGGCAGAAGGAACGCTGGGTCGCGGACTCGTTCCGGCGGCTGGGCGGCCTTGCCGACCCGCCGCTCGAGCCGATCGTGCCCGCCGTGGAGCTCTTCGGCTACCGCAACAAGATGGAGTACTCGTTCACGCAGCTCGAGGACGGCCCGACGCTCGGCCTCCATCGGGCCGGGCGCTGGGACGAGGTGCTCGAGATCGACAAGTGCTGGCTGACGACCGACCTCGGCAACGCGATCCGCAACGCCGTCCGCGACTGGGCGCGCGAGGAGCGGCTCCCGGCCTACGACCAGGAGACGCAGGCCGGCTACCTACGGCACCTCGTCGTCCGCGAGGGCATCAACACGGGCCAGGCACTCGTGCAGCTCGTGACGGCGGAAGGGCGAGCGCTTCGAGCGCGACCACTTCGTGGACGTGCTGCGGGTCTTCCCCGAGGTGCGCTCGGTCCACTGGGCCGTGAACGAGACGCCGGCCGAGGTGACGAACCTGCCCACCGAGCTGCTCTGGGGCGACGAGGCGATCGAGGAGCAGCTGCTCGGGCTCCGGTTCCGGATCCGGCCGAATGCCTTCCTGCAGACGAACACGAAGATGGCCGAGCGTCTCTACGGGCTGGCGACCGACGCGGCCGCGCTGACGGGGGACGAGACCGTGTACGACCTCTACTGCGGCACCGGCACGATCGGGCTCTCGATGGCGCCGAACGCGCTGACGGTCTGGGGCGTCGAGATCAGCGAGGAAGCGGTGGCGTGCGCGATCGAGAACGCCGAGCTGAACGGGATCGCGAACGCGGCGTTCTTCGCCGGGAACGTCGGCCAGTCCCTGGAGGAGCTTCGCGAGCGCGCGGGCGACCCGGACGTCGTCGTCGTCGACCCGCCGCGCGCCGGCCTGGCCGGCAAGGCGCTCAGGCGGCTGGGCGAGATCGGGGCTCCGCGGATCGTCTACGTCTCGTGCAACCCCACGACGCTCGCCTCAGACGTGAAGGTGCTACGCGGGGACTACGGGTACGAGCTGCGGCGCACGACACCGCTCGACATGTTCCCGCACACGCCGCACGTCGAGAGCGTCTCGCTGCTCGAGCGCGCAGAGCCCTAGCGCCTGCGCTCCGCCTCCCAGACGGCGAAGAGGCCGTCGGGCGAGGCGAGCCAATCCGTGAGCTTCGTCTCGAAGGCGAGGATCTCCGGGCGGAGCTGGACGAGCTCGTAGTCGAGACGGCGCTCGTCGTCGCAGACGTGCGCGGCCCGCGCGGAGCGCTCGAGGGATGCTCCGCAGACGGGGCAGGGCATGTAGCGGTGCTCGAAGAGGAAGGAGAAGGCCATGAGCGTGGGGGAGTCCACGACCTTCATCGGCCGATCCGCCGCTCGTTTGCATCCCCCGGAAGGAGGCCATCCCCAGGAAGGAGGGCCGCGCCGGGCCCCCGGCGCACCCTCCCCCTCGCGTCCTACACCTGCGCCGGGGCCCCGGCCACGACGCCGAGCTGCTTCAAGAGGCCCAGGGCGTCCCAGTTCGACCAGCTCTCGACGATCTTCCCTGACGCGATGTGGTCGATCGTCATCCCGGTCACGGTCGCCTCGCGACCCGTCGGAGGGATGCCCATGAAGTCGCCGGTGTGGGTTCCGCGGGCCGTCCAGCGGGTGGCCACCGTCGCGCTCTCGGCGACCTGCTCGTCCACGATCACGCGCAGGTCCGGGAACGCCGCGCGGTATGCGGCCACCACGTCCTTGACGCCCTGCACGCCGGCGGTCGGCGCCGGCTGGGCGGGGTCATGTGCGACGACGCCCGCATCGAACAGCTCGTCCGCGGCCTCGAGCCGTCCCTCGTTGAAGACCTCTTCGATGACGCGCCGCGCGATCTCCTTCGCCTCGCTCATCTCTCTCCTCTCGCTCGTCGCTCGGCTGCGCCGCGCGTACAGGCGTTGCGCAAGCACCACGAGTGCGGACGCCGCCAGCGCGGCGCCTGCCGTCAGGGCCTTGACGCGCTTCCCCATCGCACCTCCTGACCGGCGCGTCCCCGCGCCAGAGCTTCCTTCGGCCGACCCTACTCCCGGCCCGGGGGCCGGGCAACCGTCAGCCGGGCGCCTGCGCGGTGCGGTGCGAGCGCCAGCGCACCCAGAGCAGGTCGGCGTTCGCGAGCAGGAACGCCGCCGAGAGGAGCGGCAGCGCCGGCAGCCCGCCGACGTCGAGCCAGACCGCGAGCGCGGTGGTCGCTCCGAACGAGGCGACCATGAGCACCCACGTCGCTCCGGGCCGCAGTCCGAACCGGGCCGTGGCGGCGAGGAACACGGCGAAGAAGAGGAGATCCGGGAGGCCGAGGTTCGCCGAGCCGTGCTCGCCCGGGACGGGGAACGCGAACGAGAGCGCTGTAAAGAGATCGCGCTGCTCGTGGACGATGTGCCGCGTCGGGCCGCGCCAGACGGAGTACCCGTCGACCCAGGGGATGATCACGGCGACGAGCACGACCCAGGAGACGCTCTCGAAGAAGCCGAGGAACCAGAAGCCCCCGAACGTGACCGCACCGAGCTTCGCGAAGTTCGCGAGCACGTCCAGCCCGCCGACGTCGCAGGCGACGGCGGCCGCGGCGAACGCGCCCGCAACGGGAAGCAGCCCGCGGGCGTTCCAGAGCGGCAGCACGAGCCAGACGAGCCCGCAGGTCGCCGGCAGGAGCGCGAACGAGATCCAGGCGACGTCCCACCAGAGCGAGACGTTCCGGAGCTCCTCGGAGAAGCCGTAGTAGAGGCCGAGTGCCGTCGCCAGCGCTGCGAACGCGAGGACGCGCGGGTCGTGTGCCGTGGCCGCCGCCTTCCGCCAATCCTCGGCCCGTGCCAGCTGCAAGACGGCGCCCGGCCGCGTCCTCAGCCGCATCCGTCGCCCCGGCTCCGAACGCTCCCGGCGCCCTCGTACCTGGTCGCCGACCAGGTACGATTTCGTTGCTTAAAAACAGTAAATACCTGCACACAAGGCGATTCTCTTGGATCGCCAACGCTCTCGTACCTGGTCGCCGACCAGGTACGGGGAGCCCCGGCGACGAGCGACGTTCCGCCAAGCCCTCCCTCTAGTAGGGAGGTAGCTCGGCCCACCAGGAGCCGATCAGCTTGAAGGCGTTCCAAAAGCGCGTCTTGGCAGGTTGGTCGTCGAGCGATGCGTCGATGTCCGGCACAAGGAGCGCCTGGACGGTGGGCGTGAAGTCTTGCAGTTCCCCGACCCGGGCCTCCAGCGGCCGTGAGAGGGGGAAGTCGAGCGACACGAGGAACGCGAACGCCTCGTCGCCCATGACGACGATCAGCTTCGGCTGCACGATGTGCAGCTCCCGCGCCAGCCAGCCGCGGGCCTGCACCTCGTCGTCCGCGTCGCCGAACTTGAGGCAGTTCGTCCCGTAGATGGCGAGCGGGTCGACGTGGAGACGCTGCAGCGACTTGAGCACCGCCTGGCCCGAGCGGCCGAAGAACGCCACGCCTTCCTGCGATTCCGTGGCGAGCGGCCGATGCTTGACCAGCATGATGTCGGCCAGCGGATGGCCCGAGCCGAGCACCGGCACTCGCAGCTCGCCTGCGGCATGGCTGATCTCGTCACCGAGCTCGTTGATCTCGGTGATGGCCTTTTGCAGGTACTTCTCGTAGATCTCGTCGGTGGTCACAGAGGTCACGGGCGGCCGGGTCCTGTTCGCGCCTACCGGACCTTTTCCTTGACCTGGGCGACCCACTTGAGCGACTGGAGGTAGGCGAGCGACTTCGGGCGGCGCAGGATCTCGGCCGTGTGCAGGGAGATCAGGAACTCCTCGGGATCGCGGAACGCGCGCATGCGGAGCGCACCCGTGCCGACCCCCTGGAGCACGTGCGCGTCGGAGCCGGCGCCCATGACCAGGTTGTACTTCCGCGCGAAGCGGAGCGCCTCGTCGTTGAAGGCCTCGAAGAGCAGCCGCGCGTTGTAGACCTCGAAGACGTCCACGTCCGGCAGGTGGCGGTGCAGCGTCTGTGGGTCGGGAATCGCGTGCATGCGGTCGAAGGGGTGGGGCAGGTAGACGAGCCCGCCCTGCTCGCGGATGGCGGCGATCGTGTCGCCGAACGACATCCCCCGCGGGATCTCCTCCCGGAGGAAGAGGCCGATCACCTCACCCTGGCCGTCCGTCTTCACCTCCTCGCCGGGGATGACCACGAGGTCGCGGCCCGCGGCGCGCTCGACGGTCTCGAGCGCGCCGCCGAACACGTTGTGGTCGGTGACCGCGATCGCGCCGAGCCCCTGCGCCTCCGCATGGTCGACGAGCTCGGCCGGGTCGATCGAGCAGTCGTGCGACCACGACGTGTGCATGTGCAGGTCGCAGACGATCCACGGCCGGTCGGCGAGCGGCTCGGCGTTCCGCCGGCTCCGTCGGCGCCCGGCCAGGGCGGCGTAGAGGGCGTCGTGCTCCCGGGCGAGTGCGGCGAAGCTCTGAGGCTCGGCGCGGGCGCGGGCCTTCGCCGCCTCGGTTTGCCGCAGCACGTGGTCCTCGGCGAGCCGCGCCGCCGCGGCGGCCGCGAGCTCCGGCTGCTCGTCGACCCCCGGCGGCCAGGCGATCGCGCAGCCGGCGGCCTCCGCCTCGAGGTGCAGGCGCTTCAGGCCGCCCGGGGCGGGCACGAAGACGGCCGCTTCGTTGAGGAGCGGCGCGCGCAGGGCGCCCGAGCGCAGCGTGCGCACGCGAACGCGCGGGCGCAGGTCGCGGGGGATCGCGGGCCGGCTCGTCAGCGGCCGCGTGCGCAGCAGCACGAGCTCGACCTCCGGCAGCTCGCGCAGCGTCGCGAGCAGGCTCCGGAGCGCCGGGCGCGCGGCCGTGCGCAGCTCTGCGACGATCAGCTCCCGCTTCGGTCCCGGCCGGAAGAGCTCGGTGTCGACCCCTGGCGAGACGACGCGGAAGTCCCCGGCGAACCGGGCCTTGGCAGCCTCGGCCGCCTCGTCCGAGGTCGCGAGGAGTACGTCGACCCGCCCGAGGAGCTTCCCGCGCTGCGCCTTTCCGGGCGGATAGCCGAGCCGCTCGGGCGAGCTGAATGTGGCGACGCCGAGCGCGTTCGAGTCCCGGAGAGCGAGGTACGAGAGGCTCGGCAGGCCCGGCTCGAAGCCGTGCACGATGTCGTAGCGCCCCTGCGAGAGCGCGAGCGCGAGGTTCGCGCGAAGACCGACGGGGACGCCCATCTGGCTCCGGCGCGAGATCGGCACGGCCGGGCCGACGGCGATCACCTCGGCGTCCTCGCCCCGGGCGAGCGCGCGGCGCCCGGCGAGCAGGTCGGCCGCGCGCGAGGACGGCGCGAGCACCGTGACGGTGTGCCCGAGCCGCCGCAGGCCGGCCGCGAGCCCGGTGACGTGCTCGTTGACGTCGTGCGGCTGCGACCACGCGAACGGCGTGACGAGGCAAATCCTCACGGACCGAGTGTAGAGCGGCGAGCGCTGTCGAGCGCTCCGCGAAGCGCGAGGGCCGCCCGGAAGGCGGCCCTCGCCTGCACGTCGAAGTGCCAGCGGGCCTACGCCTTGGCCGCCTGCTCCCGCTTGGCGGTCTTGCGCGCGTTCTTCTTGATGAACTTCTCGGACAGCTCGTACGCCTCGTCGTCGACGATCTGCTCCGGCGGCGACTTCATCAGGTACGAGCTCGGGCCGACGAGCGCGCCGGCGACCCCGTTGTTCAGCGCCAGCTTCGCGAGCCGCACCGCGTCGATCACGATGCCGGCCGAGTTCGGCGAGTCCCACACCTCGAGCTTGAGCTCGATGTTCAGCGGCACGTCGCCGAACGACGAGCCCTCGAGGCGGATGAACGCCCACTTGCGGTCGGTCAGCCACGGCACGTAGTCCGACGGCCCGACGTGGACGTTGTCCGCGCCCATGTCGTAGTCCAGCATCGAGGTGACCGCATTCGTCTTCGAGATCTTCTTGGACTCGAGGCGCTCCCGCTCCAGCATGTTCAGGAAGTCGGAGTTGCCCCCGACGTTCAGCTGCATGGTCTTGTCGAGGTGGACGCCGCGCTCGCGGAAGAGCGACGTGAGCACGCGGTGCGTGATCGTCGCCCCGACCTGCGACTTGATGTCGTCGCCGATGATCGGGACGCCGGCCTGCTCGAAGCGGTGCTGCCAGTACGGCTCCCGCGCGATGAACACGGGCATGCAGTTCACCATCGCGACGCCTGCGTCGAGGATCTGCTCCGTGTACCACTTCGTGGCCGCCTCGGAGCCGACCGGGAGGTAGTTGACGACGACGTCGACCTCGCGCTCCCTGAGGATCCCGATCACGTCGGCAGTCGGGCCTGGGGCCTTCGTCACCTTCTCCGAGATGTACTTGCCGAGCCCGTCGTGCGTCATGCCGCGGTCGACCGTGACCCCTGTGCTCGAGACCTCGGCGAACTTGATCGTGTCGTTCGGGAAGGCCCAGATCGCCTCGGAGAGATCCTTGCCGACCTTGCCCTCGACGACGTCGAAGGCCGCGACGAACTCGATGTCCCGGACGTGGTAGCCGCCCAGGTTGACGTGCATCAGACCCGGGACGAACTGGTCGTCCGGGGCGTCCTTGTAGTACTCGCGGCCCTGGAGCAGCGAGTTGGCGCAGTTGCCGACGCCGATGATCGCGACGCGGACCTTGTCGTCCTGGCGGACGCGGCCGTTCGTCGATCCGTTAGTGCTTGCCATTCAGTTCTCCTTCGAGAAGTTGCTTGCGGACGTGCAGGACGCGCTGGAGGACGGTGATCCAGGTCGTGGCGGCGAGCAGGTAGACCGCCCACGGCAGGAGACCCCACGGGGCGAGCACGAGGCCCGCCGTGATCACGACGACGCGCTCCGCGCGGCTGCCGATGCCGACGTCGCCCTTCAACCCGAGGCCCTCCGCCTTCGAGCGCGTGTAGGAGACGAGGAACGAGCCAGTGAGCGCGGCGACCACGAAGGCCAGGGCGAGCTCGTTGCCGTCGCGGCTCAGGACGAGCGCGATCGCACCGAGCATGAACGCCTCGGAGACGCGGTCGGTGGTCGAGTCGAGAAAGGCGCCGAACGGAGTCGTCTTGCCGCCCACCCGGGCGAGTGCGCCGTCGAGGATGTCGAGGATCGAGCCGAGGACGAAGACGGCGGCGCCGAGCCAGAAGAAGAGCAGCTCGTCCCGGTACTCGAAGTAGACGAGCACCGAGGCGATCGCGCAGAGCGTGACGCCGGTGGCCGTCAGGGCGTTCGGCGTCACCCGCGTCCGCGCGAGTCCGGTGATCGACTGCATCGCCAGGCGGCGGGCGCCGCTCGTGTAGCCGTCCTTGATCGCGGCTGCGCGACTCATCGGCGGCACGCTATCGCCCTCCCCGGCGGCGGGAGGAGTCCCGGTCGACGGGCGGTCGGTCAGAGCCGACGAACGGCGGAAACGAGCTCCCGCCGGTACGTGATCGACAGCGCGATCAGAGCGACGCCCGTGCCCGCGACCACGTCGAGCCAGAAGTGGTTGCCGGTCGCCATCACGCAGAACCAGACCCACGCGGGCCAGGCGGCCCAGAGAATTCGCGACCACCAGCGCCGGCACGCGAGCGCCATGGAGAGCCCGACGATCAGCGCGTCCGCGGCGTGCAGCGAGGGCATCGCCGCGTAGGGATTCGATGCCAGCTCGACGAGGCCGCTGCCGTGGTTGAGGCCGCCGAAGGTCGCGAGCGTGTCGACGAAGCCGACGTTCGGGAACATCCGCGGCGGGGCCGTCGGCATCAGGACGTAGCCGACGAGGCCGATCGCGTTCGCGAGCAGGATCGTGTTCCGGTAGCGATAGAAGGCGTCGTGGCGGCGCAGGTAGACGAAGAGGAGCGTCACCCCGACGACCGTGAACTCGGAGTTCCAGTACGTCCACGAGGCGATCGTCTCGAGTAGCGCGTGCGAGGCGAGCCAGCCCTGCAGCGTCAGCTCCCAGAGGCCCGACGCGGACCGCTCGAAGTCGATCACCCGTGCGCCGTTTCGCAGCGCCTCCGCCGGGCTCCGGTCCGCGACGCCGCGCACCATCTGGTAGGCGAGCAGGAAGCCGAACCAGATCGCCAGCTGGCGCCCGAGATCGGCCCACCCTCTGGGCAGACGGCGTCCTGCTGCGATCACGGCGGCAGTCACAGCTCAGATTGTAGAGGGGCGAGCGGCAGCAGCAGGCGGGGGAGGGAGGGCGGGGTCGCCTGGCACCACCGCTCTCCCACGAGTGTGCCGAAGGCCGCGATCGCTGCGCCAGCGACTTTTCCGAAGTCTTACGACTCTTAACCCTGGCTCAACCCGCGGGCAAGTCGGATTCAGCCGCCGATGTACGACATCTCGACCTTCGGCAGGTCGGCCGTCTCCGCGGAGCGCAGCTCGGAGTAGCGGTCGCCGCGTCGCGCCCAGACCGCGCGGACCGCCGCGACGAGCTCCTCGTCGGTGGCGCCGCCGCGGACGAGGGCGCGCAGGTCGTGTCCCTTGACGCCGAAGAGGCAGGTGAAGAGACGCCCCTCGGGCGAGAGCCGCGCGCGCGTGCAGTCGCCGCAGAACGGCTGCGTGACCGAGGCGATGACGCCGATCTCGCCCGCGCCGTCCGCGTAGCGCCAGCGGCTCGCGACCTCGCCCCGGTAGGCGGGCTCGACCGGCGCGAGCTGGAACGCCGCGTCGATCGCCGCGACGATCTCCGCCGCGGGTACGACCTCGTCGAGTCGCCAGCCGTTCGTGTGGCCGACGTCCATGTACTCGATGAACCGCAGCGTGTGGCCGGTGCCGCGGAAGCGCTCCGCCATCGCGAGCACCGAGTCGTCGTTGACGCCGCGCTTGACGACCATGTTCACCTTCACCGGCAGGCCCGCCTCGGCGGCGGCGTCGATCCCGGCGAGCACGCGGACGACCGGGAAGTCGACGTCGTTCATGGCACGGAAGACCTCGTCGTCGAGCGAGTCGAGGCTGACGGTGACGCGGTCGAGCCCGGCGTCGCGAAGGCGCACGGCCTTGTCGGGCAGCAGCGAGCCGTTCGTCGTCAGCGTCAGGTCGAGCCCGTCGCCGAGCGCGCGCAGCAGGGCGATCAGCCGCTCGAGGTCGCGGCGGATCAGGGGCTCGCCGCCGGTGATCCGCAGCTTGGAGACCCCGTTGGCGACGAACGCGCGCGCGAGCCGCTCGATCTCCTCGAAGGTAGAGCAGCTCCTTGCGCTCGAGGAAGCGGTAGTCGCGCCCGAAGACCTCCTTCGGCATGCAGTAGACGCAGCGGAAGTTGCAGCGGTCGGTCACGGAGATGCGCAGGTCGCGGACGGGCCGTCCGAGAGTGTCGAGGACCTTCACGCCGAAAGGGTATCCCGCTCTTCTACAGTCGCGCGGTGCGCGCCATCGACCGGCTGCTTCCCGACTACGACGTGAACGAGGTGCACGGCGTCGACCTGCCGCTCTCTCCGGAGGAGGCGGTGGAGCGGGCGCTCGCGCTGCCGATCGCGGGCGACCCGATCGTGCGGACGCTGCTGCGCCTGCGCGGGCTCGGCACGGGCGCGACGATCGGCGATGCGTTCGCCGGCCTGCGCTTCGAGGAGCTCGCCCGCACACCGACCGAGGTCGTGGTTGGCTTCTCCGGGAAGCCGTGGCGGCCGCGGGGCGGGGTGGCGCCGTTCGCGGATGCGGGGCCGGGAACGGTCCGGGTCGCCGCGGACTTTCGCGCCGAGGCGACGGGCGCCGGTTCGCGGCTGACGACCGAGACGCGGATCGCCGCCGTGGACGACGCCGCGCGGCGCGCCTTTCGCCGTTACTGGCTCGTCGTCGGGCCGTGCTCCGCGTTCGTCCGGAGGCGCTGGCTGCGCTCGATCGCGAGGAGTGCGTGAGGCCGCTCGCCGCGCTCGTCGCGGTCACCGCCGTCTGGGGTGTGACGTTCGTCCAGGTGAAGGACGCGGTCGAGCTCTACCCGCTCTTCGCCTTCCTCGGGCTGCGGTTTGCGATCGCGAGCCTGACGCTGATCGTGCCGGCTGCGCCGCGGCTCGTCTCGCTCGGTCGGAGCGGCTGGGCGGCCGGCGCGCTGCTCGGGGCGCTCCTGGCGGCCGGGTACGCCCTGCAGACGGCCGGGCTCCAGCGGACGACGGTCTCGAGCACCGGGTTCATCACGGGCATGTACGTCGTGCTGACGCCGCTGATCGCCTTCGCCGTGTTTCGCATGCACGTGCCCCGTGCCGCCTGGCTCGGCGTCGCGCTGTCCGCGGTCGGGCTCGCAATGCTGACGGGGATCCACGCCGGCTCGCCGGCCGGCGATCTGCTCGTGCTGGGCGCGTCTGCCGTCTACTCCCTGCAGATCGTGCTGATGGAGCGCTACGCGCCCCGCTTCGACGCGCTCGCGTTCACCACCGTCGAGATGTTGGCCGCGTGCCTCGGCCTCTCCGGGATCGCGCTCGCCCGCGGCGAGGTCTCGATGCCGCACGGCTGGACCGTCTGGGGCGCGCTCATCGTCACCGGCGTCTTCGCGAGCGCCCTCGCCTTCCTCGTCCAGACGTGGGCGCAACGGCGGACGAGCGCCACGCGGACGGCGCTCGTCTTCGCGCTCGAGCCGGTGTTCGCCGGGATCTTCGGCTTCGCACTCGCGGGCGACCGGCTCGGCGCCGTCGGCTGGACCGGCTGCGCGGTGATCATGGCCGGGATCGTGGTCAGCGAGCCTGCCGCCGCGGAGTCGCTGGCTCGGCTCGTCCGCCGCCCCAGGGCGGCATGACCGCCGTCGTCCTGGCGCTCGCGTCCGCCGCGCTCTTCGGCGGGATGACGGTGGCGCTCCGCTTCGGGCTGCGCCGCTATCCGCACGCGGACGGGGCGACGCTCGCGGTCGCGCTCGTCGCGCTGTCCGTGGCGCTCGTCGCCGCGGCGGTTGAGGCCGGTGCCGGCGGCGTCGACGCCGACGGGCTCTGGCGCTACCTGCTCGTGGGGCTGGTCGCGCCCGGCGGATCGCAGATCTTCTTCACGCTCGCCGTCCGCGAGGCCGGGCCGCCGCGCGCGTCGGTCGCGCTCGGCGCGGCCCCGCTCGTCTCCGTCGCGATCGCGCTTCTCGTGCTCGGCGAACCGGCCCGGCCGCCGCTGCTCGCCGGGGCGGCGCTGATCGTCGCCGGCGGCGTCGCGCTCGCATGGGAGCCGAGGCGGCCGGAGCACTTCCGCACGGTCGGGCTCGTGTTCGCCTTCGCGGCGACGGTGCTCTTCGCGACGCGGGACAACCTCGTCCGCGGGCTCGATCCTCCGCGGCCGCTCGCCGCGGCCGCCGCGACGCTCCTGACCGGGGTCCTCGTGGCGTTCCTCTGGGCACGGCGGCTGCCGCCTCTCGGGCCGTTCGTCGTCACGGGCGTTCTCTACGGGCTCTCGTACGTCTGCCTCTTCGAGGCGTTCCACCACGGCCGCGTCACGGTCGTCTCCCCGCTCGTCGCCACAGAGGCGCTCTGGGGTGTCTGCCTCTCGGTCCTGCTGCTCCGGCGCCAGGAGCTCGTGGGGCGGAGGCTTCTGCTCGGGGCGCTGCTGATCGTGGCGGGCGGCGCGCTGATCGGCGCCTTCCGCTAGCCCCTGCGCACGACGACGTTGATGAGCACGAGCGCGGCGCACACGGCGATGACGCCGGCGAGGCCGGCGGTTCCGCCGGCGATGCCCATCAGCGGGATCGAGATCCCGAGCGAGACGAGCGTGATCACGAACGTCTCGTGATCGCGGTGGCTGCTCCCGCCGCGCGTGGCCGTGCTCGCCCGGACGCGCTCGTCGATGCGCTGCTCGATCCGCTCGACGAAGCGGTCGACGAGCTCCGGCTCGAGCGAGGGCCCGAGCTCCCGGCGGGCCTCGATGGCGGCCTCGAGGTCGTCGCGGGGGACGATCGGTTCGCTCATCGACCGCATTCTGCGTGCCGAGGAGCTCTGTGCCAAATCTGCTACTCTCCGGCTTAGATTTTCTTCACGAGGAGGCTACACAGCAGATGGCAAAGACAATCGGCATCGACCTTGGCACGACCAACTCCGCGATGGCCGTGCTCGAGGGCGGCGAGCCGACAATCATCCCGAACGCCGAGGGCGGCCGCACGACGCCGTCCGTCGTCGCGTTCACGAAGGACGGCCACCGGCTCGTCGGCGCGCCCGCGAAGCGCCAGCAGGTGACCAACCCCCAGAACACCATCTTCTCGATCAAGCGGTTCATGGGCCGCAAGTTCGAGGAGGTGAACGAGGAGATGACCATCGTCCCCTACGAGGTCGAGCAGGGCCCGGGGGCCGACGTGCGCGTCAAGGTGGAGGGCAAGGACTACGCACCGCCGGAGATCAGCGCCATGATCCTCCAGAAGCTGAAGCACGATGCCGAGGCCTACCTCGGCGAGCCGGTGACCGACGCGGTGATCACCGTCCCGGCCTACTTCAACAACGCGCAGCGCGAGGCGACGAAGGACGCCGGCAAGATTGCCGGCCTGAACGTGCTGCGGATCATCAACGAGCCCACCGCCGCGTCGCTCGCGTACGGGCTCGACAAGGAGCACGACCAGACGATCCTCGTCTTCGACCTCGGCGGCGGCACCTTCGACGTGTCGGTGCTCGAGCTCGGCGACGGCGTGTTCGAGGTCAAGTCGACGAACGGGGACAACCACCTCGGCGGCGACAACTTCGACAAGGCGATCGTCGACTGGATGGCGTCGGAGTTCAAGCGCGACCAGGGCATCGACCTCTCCGCCGACAAGATGGCGCTCCAGCGCCTCTACGAGGCGGCCGAGAAGGCGAAGATCGAGCTGTCGTCGACCATGACGACTCAGATCAACCTGCCCTTCATCACCGCGACGCCCGAGGGCCCGAAGCATCTCGACCTGCAGCTGACGCGGGCGAAGCTCGAGGAGCTCGTGCATTCGCTGCTCGAGCGGACCGTCGCTCCCACGAAGCAGGCGCTGGCCGACGCCGGCCTCGACAACGCGAAGATCGACCACGTCGTCCTCGTCGGTGGCATGACCCGCATGCCGGCCGTGCAGGAGAAGGTCAAGGAGCTGATCGGCAAGGACCCGCACAAGGGCGTCAACCCGGACGAGGTCGTCGCCGTCGGCGCGTCGATCCAGGCCGGCGTGCTCAAGGGCGAGGTCAAGGACGTCCTGCTTCTCGACGTGACGCCACTGTCGCTGGGCATCGAGACGAAGGGCGGCGTCTTCACGAAGCTGATCGAGCGCAACACGACCATCCCGACGCGCCGCTCCGAGACGTTCACGACGGCGGAGGACAACCAGCCGGCCGTCGAGGTGCACGTCCTCCAGGGCGAGTCCGAGATGGTGCTCTACAACAAGACGCTCGGGAAGTTCCAGCTCGTCGGCATCCCGCCGGCGCCGCGGGGCATGCCCCAGGTCGAGGTCACGTTCGACATCGATGCGAACGGGATCATCAACGTCTCGGCCAAGGATCTCGGCACGGGCAACGTGCAGCAGATCCGGATCGAGGGCGGCTCCGGCCTCAAGCCCGAGGAGATCGAGCAGATGGTCAAGGACGCCGAGTCGCACGCCGGCGAGGCGCGGCGGCTGCGCGAGGTCGTGGACACGAAGAACATGGCCGAGTCGCTCGCCTACCAGACCGAGAAGTCGCTCAAGGAGCATCGCGACAAGCTCGACGAGTCCGATGCGGCGACGATCGAGGGCCGCGTGATGGAGCTGAAGCAGGCGCTTGAGGGCGACGACGTCGCCGAGATCAAGGCGAAGACTGACGCGCTGCAGGAGGCCTCGCAGAAGCTCGCCGAGGCCGTGTACGCCCAGGCCAGCGCCCAGGCACAGGCCTCCCAGCCTGCGGACGGCGCCTCCGCCTCGGACGACGAGGTGATCGAGGACGCCGAGATCGTCGACGAGGACGAGGCGGCGAAGACGCCTTGACACACGAGCAGGTGAACGAGCCCGAGGTCGTCGAGGAGCCGGTAGCGGAGGAGGCCGAGCCTGAGCCGGTCGACGAGCTCACAGCCGTGACGGCGGAGCGCGACGAGTACCTCGATTCGCTCCAGCGGCTGAAGGCCGAGTTCGACAACTACCGCAAGCGGGCGGCGCGCGACCGGGAGGCTCTGGTCGCGCGCGCGTCCGAGCGGCTCGTGACGGCGCTCCTGCCCGTGCTCGACGATCTCGGTCGCGCGCTCGAAGCGGCAGAGTCGCACGAGGAGGGAAAGCTCGAGGAGGGCGTTCGGCTCGTTCAGCGCGCGCTCGCCGACGCGCTGGCGCGCGAGGGGCTGCTCGAGATCGCGACGGACGGGGCGTTCGACCCGAACGTCCACGAGGCGCTGCTGGCGCAGCCGTCCGACTCGGAGCCCGGCACCGTGATCGACGTCGTCCAGAAGGGCTACCACCTCGGAGATCGCGTGCTCCGTCCCGCCCGGGTGATCGTCGCCGAGTGATGGCCACGCTGTACGACACGCTCGGCGTCAAGAAGGGCGCCTCACAGGACGAGATCCGCAAGGCGTATCGCAAGCTCGCCCGCGAGTACCACCCGGACCGCAACCCCGGCGACGCGTCCGCCGAGGAGCGCTTCAAGGAGGTGCAGCAGGCGTACGACGTCCTCTCGGACGACGAGAAGCGCAAGCAGTACGACACCTTCGGCACCTCGAACGGGCGGCGCGGCGCGCCTGGTGCCGGCGAGGGCTTCACGACGACGTTCGACTTCGGCGATCTCTCGGACCTCTTCGGCGGCATCTTCAACCGAGGCACGAGCACCGGGCGGCAGCAGCAGCGCGGCCAGCGCGGGAGCGACGTCGAGGTGGCCGTGAACGTCTCCTTCGAGGACTCGCTGAAGGGGCTCGAGACGACGATCCCGGTCGAGCTCGAGACGGCCTGTCGCGGCTGCGGCGGCTCCGGCGCGAAGCCCGGCACCGCACCGACGATCTGCCCCGAGTGCAAGGGGCGGGGCGTCAGGGCGGAGTCGCAGGGGCTCTTCGCGCTGCAGCAGCCGTGCCCGCGCTGCCGAGGGAACGGCACGGTGATCGAGTCGCCGTGCGACGTCTGCCACGGCTCCGGCCGCGAGCGGCGCACAAAGCGCTACACGGTCAAGATCCCGGCCGGCGTCAAGGACGGGACGAAGATCAAGCTGAAGGCGAAGGGCGAGGCCGGCTACGGCGGCGCCGAGGCGGGCGACCTCTACGTCGTCACCCGCGTCGCGCCGTCGAGGCTCTACCGCCGCCGCGGCGAGGCCGACCTCGAGGTCGACGTGCCGGTGACCTACCCGGAGGCGGTGCTCGGCGCGACCGTGTCCGTCCCCACCCCGGACGGCTCGGTCTCGCTGAAGGTCCCGGCCGGCTCCGAGACGGGGAAGCTCCTGAAGATCAAGGGCCGGGGCGCGCCGCGCCTCAAGGGCAGCGGCCGCGGCGATCTCGTCGCGCGCCTCAACGTGACCGTTCCGAAGAAGCTCACGAAGAAGGAGCGCGACGCGCTGGAGGCCTTCCAGAAGGTCTCTCGCGAGGATCCGCGCGAAGGGTCGGCGCAGTGAGCGATCACGACCGCATTCGCCCCACGGACAACCACCCGCGCTACATGATCAGCGTCGCCGCGGAGCTCGTCGGCATGCATCCGCAGACGCTGCGCATCTACGAGGGCAGGGGCCTGATCCGCCCACAGCGAACGCGCGGGAACACGCGGCTCTACTCCGACGCCGACCTCGAGCGGCTCCGTCTCATCCAGCGGCTGACGACGGAGCTCGGCCTGAACCTCGCCGGCGTGGAGCGCGTGCTCGCGCTGGAGGACGAGCTGCAGCGGATGCGCATCCGCATCGGCCACATGCAGGAGGAGATGCGGGCCGCGATCGAGCAGGTCCACCGTCACTACCGGCGCGAGCTCGTCCTCTACGAGCCGGCCAAGCACCCCGTCCCGCGAGCGCGCTCATGACCGTGGGCCGATGACTGTGGGCCGATGACTGTGGGCCGACACAGCCGTGTCCCAAGACAGCCATGTCCGAGACAGCCATGTCCGGTGCCAGGCACCCGACGCGATGCGTAACGAAAGTGCAACAGCTCTCGCATCTCGCCTGCTCTGTGGCCGGCGGTGCGCCGGCTCGATACGCCCTGTCCGGTGCCAGGCGCGGGCAACGAACTGCAACACGACCGAAAAGGAATAGATGGACTTCCAGAAGCTGACGATCAAGGCCCAGGAGGCGGTCGCCGCCGCGCAGGAGCTGGCGCGCCGCCGGGGCAATCCCGAGATCTACCCGGAGCATCTGCTGCTGGCGCTGCTCGACCAGGAGCTCTTCGCCGACTGGCAGGGGCTCCGCGCGCAGGCGGAGGAGGCGCTCGCCGCCAAGCCGGCGACCCAGGGCGCCCAGCAGCAGCCGCACGCCGGCGCCGCGTTCAGCCGCGTCCTCGACCGCTCGGACGACGAGCGCGCCAAGCTCGAGGACGACTACGTCTCGACGGAGCACCTCTTCCTCTCGCTCGACGCTGTCCCGCGCGACGAGGCGCTCGCCTGGATCAAGAAGGTCCGCGGCGGACAGCGCGTGACGAGCCAGGACCCGGAGGGCTCGTACCAGGCCCTCGAGAAGTTCGGCCGCGACCTGACGGAGGCCGCCGAGCAGGGCAAGCTCGACCCGGTGATCGGCCGCGACGAGGAGATTCGCCGCGTCATCCAGGTGCTCTCACGCCGCACGAAGAACAACCCGGTCCTGATCGGCGACCCCGGCGTGGGCAAGACCGCCATCGTCGAGGGGCTGGCGCAGCGCATCGTCGCCGGCGACGTGCCCGAGGGCCTGAAGGGCCGCCGGGTCTGGGCGCTCGACATCGGCGCGCTGCTCGCCGGCTCGAAGTACCGCGGCGAGTTCGAGGAGCGGCTGAAGGCGGTCCTCAAGGAGATCCAGTCCGCCGAGGGCAGGATCGTCCTCTTCGTCGACGAGCTGCACACGATCGTCGGCGCGGGCGCCGCCGAGGGCGCCGTGTCGGCCGGCAACCTGCTGAAGCCGATGCTCGCCCGCGGCGAGCTCCGCCTCGTCGGCGCGACCACCCTCGACGAGTACCGCAAGCAGATCGAGAAGGACGCCGCGCTCGAGCGTCGCTTCGCGCCGATCTTCGTCGGCGAGCCGTCGGTCGCGGACACGATCGCGATCCTGCGCGGCCTGAAGGAGCGTTACGAGGCGCACCACGGCGTCCGCATCCGCGACGCGGCGCTCGTCGGCGCGGCCGTGCTCTCCGACCGCTACCTGACGGAGCGCTTTCTGCCCGACAAGGCGATCGACCTCGTCGACGAGGCGGCTTCTCGTCTGCGAATGGAGATCGACTCCTCGCCGCTCGAGCTCGACGAGGCGGAGCGCCGCGTGCGCCAGCTCGAGATCGAGCTCGCCGCCATGGCGAAGGAGTCGCCCGAGGTGCGCGAGCCCGTCGAGCGCGAGCTGGCCGAGGCGCAGGAGGCGCGCAACGCGCTGGCCGCGCGCTGGCAGGCCGAGAAGGAGCAGCTCGACCGCGTCAAGGAGATCACGCAGCGGATCGACGACCTGCGCATGGAGGCCGACCGCGCCGAGCGGGAGGGCAACCTCCAGCGCGTCGCCGAGATCCGCTACGGCGAGCTGCCGGCGCTCGAGCAGGAGCTCGCCGGCAGGGAGGCGCCCGAGACCCCGATGGTCAAGGAGGAGGTCGACGAGGACGACGTCGCCACGGTGGTCGCCCGCTGGACCGGGATCCCTGTCGAGCGGATGCTCGAGGGCGAGACCGAGAAGCTGATCCACATGGAGGAGAGGCTCCACCAGCGGGTCGTCGGCCAGCACGAGGCGGTCGCGGCGGTGGCGAACGCCCTACGGCGCGCGCGCACCGGCCTGCAGGACCCGAACCGGCCGATCGGCTCGTTCGTCTTCCTCGGCCCCACCGGCGTCGGCAAGACCGAGCTCGCCCGCGCGCTCGCGGAGTTCATGTTCGACGAGGAGCGGGCGATGGTCCGGCTCGACATGAGCGAGTACCAGGAGCGGCACACCGTGGCGCGCCTCATCGGCGCGCCGCCCGGCTACGTCGGCTACGAGGAGGGCGGCCAGCTGACCGAGGCGGTCCGCCGCCGGCCCTACGCGGTCATCCTGCTCGACGAGATCGAGAAGGCACACGCCGAGGTCTTCGACGTGCTGCTGCAGATCCTCGACGATGGGCGCCTGACCGACGGTCACGGCCGCACCGTCGACTTCCGCAACACCGTCCTGATCATGACCTCGAACATTCGCTCCCAGGATGCGATGCGCGAGTTCTTCCGGCCCGAGTTCCTGAACCGGATCGACGAGATCGTCGAGTTCGCGCCCCTGACGCGCGACCAGCTCGGCGACATCGTCGAGCTGCAGCTTGCGCGGCTCCGCGAGCGCCTCGCCGAGCGCGGCCTGCAGCTCGAGCTGACGGACGAGGCGAAGCACGTCGTCGCGGAGGCGGGCTGGGACCCCACGTACGGTGCGAGGCCGCTCAAGCGGGCGCTGCAGCGGCTGGTCGAGAACCCGCTGGCGCTGCGGCTGCTGGAGGGCGACTTCGCCGAGGGCGACGTCGTGCACGTGGACGCGCAGAACGGCGAGCTGGCCTTCACCAGGGCCGAGAGCGCGGTCGCCACGGCGTAGGCGCCCGCCGCGTCGGCGGACTGGACGGTCACCGCCCCCTCTGGGATCCTCGCCCGGAGGGACTGCGGTGACCGGATCGATCATCGGGAGGGACGAAGAGCTCGCCTCGCTCGACGAGTTCTTCGCCGCGCCGCGCGCAGGTCTGGCTGCGCTTCTCGTCGAGGGCCCGGCGGGGATCGGCAAGACGACGCTCTGGCTCGCAGGCGTCGACGCCGCGACGAGACGTGGCGTACGTGTGCTCGCCGCCCGTCCCGCGGAGGCAGAGAGCGGCCTCTCGTACTCCGGCCTCGGTGACCTGCTCCAGGGCGTGCTCGCCGACCTGCTCCCGTTGCTGCCGCCGCCGAGGCGCCGCGCGCTCGAGGTTGCGCTGCTGCTGGAGGACCCGGAGGGTCAGCCGCCGGGGCCGCTGGCGGCGAGGGTTGCGACGTTCAGCGCGCTCGCTACCCTCGCACGGCAGGGCGAAGTGGTCGTCGCCGTCGACGACGTCCAGTGGCTCGACGGCGCGTCCGCCGACGCGCTGGCGTTCGCCGTTCGCCGGCTGGACGCGGAGGACGTGCGACTGCTTCTCTCCAGTCGCGTCGTCCCGGACGGCGAGCCGTCCGGCGTCGACCTCGTGGCCGACGATCGCCTCGAGCGGCTGCGGGTCGGTCCGCTCAGCCTGGGGGCGGTGCACCGGCTGGTGCGAGAGCGGCTCGGCAAGGCCCTTTCGCGGATGGCGCTCCACCGCGTGTACGAGGTCTCCGGTGGCAATCCGTTCTTCGCCCTCGAGCTGGCACGGTCCCTGAGCCGGCGCGCGGCGGGGGGAGACCCTGCTGCGATCCTCCGCGTCTCGAAGCCGCTCGAGCGGCTCGTCCGCGACCGGCTCGCCGCGCTCGACCCGACGACGCGCGACGCGCTGCTGACGGTCGCCGCGCTCGGCCGCCCCGACGTCGAGCTGCTGGACGCCGCCGGCGTCGGCCGTGACGTCCTCGACGCCGCCGTGGCGGCCGAGGCGATCGAGATCGACGAGGGCGATGTCCGCTTCACTCATCCGCTGCTCGCGTCGACCGTCTACGGCGCCGCGGCCCCGGAGCGGCGGCGGGCGTTGCACCGCCGCCTCGCGCGCCTCGTCGGCGATCCGGTCGCGCGGGCCCGCCACGTCGCGCTCGCCGCGGGGGCACCGCGAGAGTCCGTCGCCCGTGCGCTCGAAGAGGCGGCCGGCGTCGCGCGCGGACGCGGGGCCATGCGCGACGCCGCCGAGCTCGGCGAGCTGGCCGGGCGCTCGACGCCGAGGGGCCGACCCGCCGACGCGCGTCGCCGCGCCCTCCGCGCCGCTCGAGACTGTCTCGCGGCGGGCGACTCGGCGCGGGCTCGGGAGATCGCACTGTCCTTGCCCGAGACCGACGGGAGCCGCGCGGAGACGTTCCTCCTGCTGGGCGAGATCGAGGCACGCGCGGGTACGCCTCCGGAGGCGATTCGCTACCTCGAGGAAGGGCTCCGCGTCCCGTCCGCCTCGCCCGAGGTGGAGGTGGGACTGCGGCAGCTGCTGGCGCTCGTGATCCGCGGCGCGGAGGGAGTCGCCGTCGCGGAGGCGCACGCGGTCGCGGCCGTCGAGGCTGCGGAGCGGACCGGCGACCCGGGGCTCGTCGCGCGGGCGCTGGCCGCCCTCTCGGTGATCCGCTTCAGCGGCGGCGACCCGGACGCGGTCGATCAGGCACGCCGCGCCCTCGTGCTCGCCCGCAGCGCCGCGGGACGCGACCGCCCTCATCGACGCGACCCAGTCGCTCGGCCACTGCCTGTGCTACTCAGGGGCGCTCGACGAGGCCCGCGAGGTCCTGCTCGAGAGCTACACCGTCTCCATCGAGCGCGACGAGAGCGAGGCGGCCGTCGCGCTCTGGTACCTCGCACTCGTCGAGTGGCGCGGCGGCCGGTGGGAGATCGCGCGGGGCTACGCGGAGCAGGCGCGCGAGCTGAGCTCGATCTACGCCGGCATCGGCCAGGAGGGAAGGCACGGGCTGGAGCCGCTCGCCCTCATCGCCGCCTCGACCGGGGACGTGGCCGAGGCGAGAGAGCTGGTCGAGCTCGGGTTCGAGCTCTCTGCCGCCGAGGGGAGCCGGTTCGGCCGCCGCCGTCTGCAGCACGGCATTCTCGGGCTCCTGGAGCACTGGGAGGGAGACCCGGCCGCAGCGGTCGAGCAGTTCACGCTCGCGGAGGAGCTCGGGCGCGCGGCCGGAAGCCGGGATCCGGGGACGGCGTTCTACGTCCCGGATCAGGTCGAGGCGCTCCTCGAGCTCGACCGCGTCGACGACGCGGTCGAAGCGCTCGTCGCCTGGGAGCACGAGGCCGAGCGGCTCCGGCGCCACTGGTGGCTCGCCGAGGCGGCGCGGTGCCGGGGGCTCGTCGCCGCGGCGCGGGGTGACGTTCAACGCGCGGTGGAGACGCTCGAGGCTGCGGTCGAGCGGCACGGCCTGGCCGGCGATCCGTTCGGGCGTGCGCGCGCCCTGCTCGCGCTCGGCGTCGCGCGGCGCCGGCTGCGGCAGAAGCGTGCGGCGCGCGAGGCGCTCGAGGAGGCGCTTGCCGGCTTCGACGAGCTCGGCGCACGCGGCTGGGCGGAGCGGACACGCGCCGAGATCGGGCGGATCGGAGGGCGAACCCGTGCGGAGGGTCTGACGCCCGCCGAACGGCGCGTCGCCGACCTCGTCGCAGCGGGGCGGACGAACCGCGAGGTCGCGGCGGCGCTCTTTCTCCGCGAGCGCACGGTGGAGAGCCACCTCTCGCACGTCTACGCAAAGCTCGGCGTGCGCTCCCGCACGGAGCTGGCGCGCAGGCTCGACCGCGCTTAGAGCCTCCAGGGCGCAAAGTTCAGGGGTTCTCACGTTTCCAAGCCGCCGGCCGAGCCCTAGCGTCGATCGGGTGCCGAGCTACCTCGTCGAGACCTACCTGGCGCGGTCGTCTGCCGGCGAGCGAACGGCTCGCGAACGGGAGGCGCGCTCGGCCGCCGTGGAGCTCACACGGGCGGGAACCCCCGTGCGCTTCGACGGCGCCATTCACGTTCCGGAAGACGAGATCTGCTTCTTCGTGTTCGACGCGTCGTCGGGCCGGGACGCCGCGCTTGCGGCCGAACGGGCCGGGCTCGACGCCGTTCGCGTCGTCGAGGCGGTCTCGTCCAGAGAGGAGATGACATGAAGCGCTTGCAGTACCTGCTCGCGCTCGGCGCCGCCTTCGCTGCACTGGCGGTGCCGGCGACGGCCCGTGCCGATGCGGTGACGACGTGGAACGTCTATGCGACGAGCGCGTTGATCGGGACCGCGGGGCAGGCGCCGCCGGTGGCGGCGTTGCACCTGGCGATGGTGCACGGCGCCGTCTACGACGCCGTCAACGCGATCGACGGTGGCCACGAGGGCTACCTGCTCTCGTCGCGGGTCGCGACGCCCTTCGACTCCAAGGACGCCGCGGCCGCGACCGCGGCTTACCGCGTCCTCACGAGCATCGTGCCGGCGCAGGATGCCGTGTTGAAGGCGCAGTACGACGCGTCGCTCGCCGGCATTCCCGCCGGCACGCAGAAGACCCGAGGGATCGCCGTCGGTGAGGCGGCGGCCGCCGCGATGATCGCGGCCCGCACGGCCGACGGCCGCTTCGGGCCGTTTCGGCTCACCCCTGGAACCACGGCCGGCGTCTGGCGGCCTGTGCTGCCGGCGTTCGTGAACGACCCGAACGCCTGGCTGAAGGACGTGAAGCCGTTCACGATCGAGAGCTCGTCGCAGTTCCGCTCCAAGGGGCCGAACGCGCTCACGAGCCTGAAGTACACGCGTGACTTCCTCGAGGTGAAGTGGGTCGGATCGGCATCGAGCACGATCCGCAAGCCGGACCAGACCCAGGCCGCGCTCTACTGGATGGAGAACGGGACCGGGACCTGGAGCCGCATCGCTCGCCTCCTCGCCGCCCGGTACGGGCTCTCGGTCGCCGACAACGCGCGGCTCTTCGCGATGCTCTACATGTCGGAAGCGGACGCGGCGATCAGCGTCTGGGACGACAAGGCACACTGGTTGTTCTGGCGGCCGATCACGGCGATCCGCGAGGCCGACACCGACGGCAACCCGTTCACCGCGAAGGACGAGAGCTGGCTGCCGCTGATCCCGACCCCGCCCTACCCGGAGCACCCTTCGGGTCACGCGGGCCTCAGCGGCTCGATCGTGGCAAGCTTCCAGGACTTCTTCGGGACCGACGACGTCGCGTTCAGCGACACGAACAACGCCGGCCTGACGCGGAGCTGGACGTCCTTCTCGCAGGCGATCGACGAGATCGTCGACGCCCGCGTCTGGTCGGGGATCCACTTCCGCACCGCCGACGAGCAGGGCGCCCGCATCGGCCGGGAGGTCGCAAACTGGCGGGAGAAGCACTTCTTCCAGCCCGTCCACGGCCACGACGACGACTGACGGACACGATGAGCCGGGCGGCGCACCGCGCGCCGCCCGGCCCTACTGCCGCGGCGGCAGCTCGACGTCGTCCGGGAAGTCGGCGCCTTCCTGCAGGGGCGGCGCGCCGTAGGCGAAGCAGACGAGCTCTTCGTCCGTCTCGTTCCGCATCTGCAGCGGCGTCATCGGCTCGACGGCGACGACGCTGCCGGGTGCTAGGTCGACGCGCTCGACCGGGTCGTCGCCGAGCAGCATCGTCAGCGTGCCGGAGAGAACGACGAAGACCTCTTCCTGGACGTGGTCGCGGTGCCTGCGGCCGGTCGTATGCGGCGGATAGCGCCAGAGCCGCGCCCGCGATTGCTGCAGGCCCGCTGCGCTCGTCAGGTCGGCCGCCAGCCGCACGCCTTCGCCGGCCTTCGGCGGCCGCTCCTCGTAGGTGAGGTCCTCGACACGTGCGACGTGGTAGCCCATGCGCCGATTCTTGCAGGGCCGGTCGAGACGACGGCGCGATAGCGTGCGCGCGTGCTTCTGGTGGTGGCAGCGACCGAGCGCGAGCTCGAGACGGCGCGCGGTGCCCGCCGCGCGCCGCGGACGCTCGTCTGCGGGATCGGCCCGGTCGAGGCGGCGGCGCGGACCGGCGCCGCGCTCGCCGGCAGTCGCCCGTCCGCCGTGCTGCACGTCGGCATCGCCGGCGCGCGCGGGATCGAGCCGGGCATGGTCGTCATCGGCTCGGAGTCGGTCTACGAGGACGCCGACACGCCGCTGGTCGTCTCGCGCGCCTTTCCGGACGCAGGGCTGCTCGCGGCGGCGCGCCGCGCGCTGCCGGGGGCGCCGGTGCTCCCGATCGGCACGAGCGCCCGCGTCGGCGGAACGTCCAGCTGCGCCGTCGAGACGATGGAGGGATTCGCGGTTCTCCGCGCCTGCGAGCTCGCCGGCGTCCCGGCGGTCGAGGTGCGTGCGATCTCGAACGAGATCGACGAGCCGAACCGGGACCGGTGGAGCTTCGAGGCGGCGTTCGCGGCGCTCGCAGCAGCGGTGCGGCTGCTCGCGGAGGAGCTCGATGCCTGAGCTGCCGCCGCCCCTGCCGCCGGGGGAGCGCACCATCGGGCAGCTCGTCGCCGAGACGATCCGGCTCTACGGCGATCGCTTCTGGCGCGTGCTGCCGCTGGGTCTCTCGATCGCAATCGTCGAGCAGGCCGCAGTCGGCCAGAGCGCGAACGTGCAGACGGCGATCCTCTGGGCCGCGACGCCGTTGATCACCGCCTCGTACATCGGCGCGACGCTGCTCCTCGCCGACGAGCGTCCGCCGCGCCGCATCCTGCTGCAGGCGCTCGCGGCCGGGACGATCGTCTTCCTGCCCGTGCCGGTGCTGGTGCGCCTGTTCATCCTGCCGGCGGTGCTCTGGCTCGCGCTCTTCGGGCTCGTCGTGCCGGTGATCGTGCTCGAGCGGCTGCGCTTCCGCGACGCCTTCGCCCGCGCGCGCGTGCTCGCGACGGCGGACTACGTGCACGCGGCCGGCTCGCTCTCGACTCTGGCGATCGTCTTCTTCCTCACCCGCCTGTCGCTCTTCTTTCTGCTTCGCAGCCAGGGGGACGTCGTCGACCGGGTCGCCGCGTTCCTCGCCGACCTCGTGCTCAGCCCGCTGCTCTTCGTCGGCGGCGCGCTGATCTACGTCGACCAGCGCGCGCGGGTGGGCGGGCGCCGCGCGCGGCGCGCGGCGGTGGAATAGGCTCGGCCGGTCAGCGACCCGAGGAGCCCGCCATGCCGATCTACATCCTGCTCTCGCGGCTGAGCCAGCAGGGCGTGATGACGCTGAAGTCGAATCCGGAGCGCCTCCGCGAGGTGAACAAGGACGTCGAGGAGCTCGGCGCAAAGATCCTCCACCAGTGGGCGACGCTGGGCGAGTTCGACTTCATCAACGTCGTCGAGGCGCCTGACACGGCGACGATCGCGAAGGTCTCGGTCGCGCTCGGCGCGCGCGGCTCGACCAGGGTGGAGACGCTGCCCGCGCTCGAGATCGACGAGCTGCTGCGCGCGCTCAGCGAGTAGCCGAGGCTGCCTGGCCGACGTAGGCCACGGCGATCTCGCCGGCGAGCCCGGCGTTCGCGATCACGAGCGCGCGGTTCGCGCGGAGGGTGCGGCCCTCGCTGCGCTCGTGCAGGTGGGAGAGGACGTACGGCGTCACGGCCTGGCCCGCGACGCCCTCGGCCTCCGCTGCCGCCAGCGACTCGGCAATCAGTGGCTCGACGTCGTCGAGGCTCTCGTCCGGGGGGCGGGCGACGGCGACGCCTCCGCCCCGGAGCTCCCAGTGCTCACGCGCCACCGCGGCCGCCTCGGCGGCCGACTCGATTCGCGCCGAGACGGGTGGCCCCCCGAGGGCCGTGTAGAAGAGCGGCAGCTCGTCCGTGCGGAAGCCGAGCACGGGGACGCCGAGCGTCTCCAGCACCTCGGCGGTGGCCGGCACGTCGAGCAGCGACTTGACGCCGGAGGAGACGACGAGGGCCTGCGTGCCGGCGAGCGCGCCGAGGTCCGCCGAGACGTCCGGGTGGCCCGCCCAGCCGCGGTGGACGCCGCCCAGCCCGCCGGTGCCCATGAAGTGGATGCCGGTCGTGCGGCAGACGGCGAGCGTGCCGCCGACGGTGGTCGCGCCGACTGCGCCCTGGGTGACGCAGGCCGCCAGGTCGCGCGGCCCGAGCTTGCGCGCCTCCGCGCCGAAGCGCCCGAGCTCGCTCTCCGTCAGGCCGACCACGATCTCTCCGTCGAGAACGCCGATCGTGGCGGGAACCGCACCCGCCTCGCGGACGGCGCGCTCCGAGCCGAGCCCGACCGCGACGCCCTCGCCGGGCGGGAAGCCGTGCGCGACGAGCGTCGTCTCGAGCGCCACGACGGCCCCGCCGGCGGCCAGCGATTCCCGCACTTCCTCGCTGATCCTGATCACGGCATCGACCCTACCGAGGCCACGCAGCAGGCAGCCGCCCGGAGTCCGAGCTCAGGTCCGCCGACGAGAAAACCCGCCGCGAGCGCGTCGCCCGCGCCGGTCGTGTCCACCACCTCGGCCGGCAGGGCGGGGTAGGTGCGCCCGTCCACGTCGATCCCGGCCGGGCCGCTCTTCACCACCCACCGGGTGTCGAGCTCGCCGAACGCCTTCCGCTCGGCCTCGGTTGCGAAGACGAGATCCGGCGCGAGAAGCCGTGCGCGCGCGCGAAACGCCTCGTCGACGAGCGAGACGGCAGAGAGATCGAGGCTGACGCGCGGCGCGCGAATCCCGGCCGCGGAGTCGGTGAGCGCGTAGCCGGACACGTGCACGGCATCGGCGCCGGCGAGCCAGGCGGGGTCGATTCGGTCGAGGTCCCCTGCACGGTCGGAGGCCATCGTTCGAGTCCCGTCTCCGCCGACGAGCGAGACCACGACGCCTGTGCGCTCGACCTCGTCGCCGACGGCCTCGACCCCTCGCGCCGCGAGCTCGGCCCGCACCAGCCGCCCCGCCGCGTCCCGCCCGAGGCAGCCCACGAAGCGGGCGTCGGCGCCCAGCGCGGCGACCCACGCCGCGACG
Organism: uncultured Actinomycetes bacterium; assembly: GCA_963704025.1. Lineage (GTDB taxonomy): Bacteria > Actinomycetota > Thermoleophilia > Gaiellales > Gaiellaceae > CAVPGP01. The sequence continues at coordinate 385,750 of CAVPGP010000003.1, forward strand.
TTCGCGGCCTGGCCGCCCGGCCGGAGCGCCGTCTTCGCAGTCGTGTCGTCGCCGGGCGCGAGCGGGGCGTCCAGCCGCACGATCACGTCGAGGACGAGGTCGCCGAGGCAGCAGACGAGCATCCGGCAAACCTACAATCGTCCCATGGACTGGGACGGCCGCCGGAGCAAGCTCCGCTCCTTCGCGCTCGGCTCGCTCGTGGGGATCTCGGCGGGCATCGCCGCCGCGCGACGTGTGCGCCGCCGTCCGGCACCGGACCGGATGCAGGCGGGTCTCGCCGCGTTCGAGGACGCGCCGTGCTTCCACGAGCGCGTCGAGCGCAAGGCACGCGACGCGCGCCGCCGCAGCCTCTAACGCGGCGGCGCGATCCGTCGGCGCGTGTCGTAGGCGCTGTAGCGCTGGGTCATGAAGTGCGCCGGCGCGGTCATCTGCAGCTCGAGCGGGCGCCGGCTCTTCCGGTCGAGGCGGATCTCGAACCAGGCCGGCAGCGTCGGGTCGAGGAAGGCGAGCGTCCTCGTGCGGGCGTCCTGGCGCACGACGAAGACGTTGCGCGAGCGGGGGCTCCATAGCGGCGCGGGCATGCGCAGCGGCGGCTGCTGGATCCCCGGCCGCCAGGTTGCTCGCTGCGTGTCGCGATCCCAGCGCAGCCGGCCGATCACGATTCCTTGCGGGCCGTTCGCGATCGTGTAGGAGAACCGGTCCGGTGCCTCGGCACGCTGCGTCGACCGTTGCGGCTCCTCCGCGCCGGACGCCAGCCGCTCCTCGATGGAGACCGATCGCGCCGCGCGAAAGGCGCTTCTCGCCGCGCGTTCGAGCCCGCCGGCCGGCCGAGGGGCCGCGGGAACGGAGAACACGACCGGCGGGAGCGCGTCCACTCGCACCGCGACGTTGCCGCGCGGCAGTCTCGCCGAACGCCAGCATCCCGGGCCGCAGGGCGTGGCCGCGGCCCCGGCGACCCGCACGCCCCTCGCCGCGTACGCGTCGCCGTCCGGGCCGACCAGCGTCACCGAGGGCGATGCTCCGGCCGTCAATGCGACCAGCACGTCCCGCGCGTGCTTCCCCAGCGTGAGCCGACCAGGGGCGGGCAGCGCCGCCTTCCCCGCGAGCGGGACCGGCGCCGCCGCGCGCGCGAGCTGCCGTCCCGGCTTCAGCTCGGTCAGCACGGCTGCGGCGACGACCACGCCCAGCAGAAGCGCCAGCTCGAACGCGACCTGACGACGCAGGCGGGCAAACGCGCCAATGAGCCGCGCGCGGTTCAGCCAGCCGAGCACGAGCGCGCCGGCGAAGAGCGCCGTCTTGACGAGGATCGCCTGCCCGTAGCCCGTGTCCCACAGTTGTGGCACCGCAGTCAGCTCGATCAGCGCTCGGCCGACCCCGGCTGCGGCGACCACGATCACCGAGATCAAGGCGAGGCGCGAGAAGCGCTGCAGCACCTCCGGCCGCACGCGTCCTCGCGACGCCAGCACGGCAAGCCCCCCCAGCCAGAACGCGGCCGCTGTCAGGTGCGCGAAGTCGAACGCCGCGGCGAGCGCGCGCGGCCGGCCCGGATCGACCGCGTGGCCCGCCAGCGTGGGCAGCGGCAGCAACGCGAGCGCCGCGAGCTCGGCGGGATAGCGCAACCTCGGCTCCACGCCGATCAGCGCGGCGAACGCTCCACCGACCAGTGCGATCAGTGCGCCGATCTCGGTCACGAGCCCGAAGCGCGTTCCCGAGACGCTGTGCCCGAGCGAGCTGGCACCGAGAAACGCAAGCAGGAATCCTGCGAAGAGCTGGCGGCCCTCCGGCTGGGTCCGTGTCGCCCAGGCGAAGAGGACGGCACCCGCCGCCAGCATCACGCCGAGCAGCCAGAGCGTTCGTGAGATCGCACCGCCGACGTCGACGGACGAGCTCGCGGTCAGCGCGGGCTGGGGCGCCGCGCGCCCGGCACCGACGCCGAACGCGAAGACGCCCTGCTCACGGTGGCCGTCGTCGGAGAGGATGCTCCAGCGGACCGAGTAGTCGCCGTTCGGGAGCCGTGCGCGCAGGGGCAGCACGAGCGTCCGTTCCGCCTCGATCCGCGGTCGCCCTGCGAGCACCGATCCGTCGCCGTTCCGGATCGCGGCATTCCCGCCGGAGACCTGCACGGTGTCGTCGAAGAAGACGCGAACCTGTCTCGGCGAACGCTCCAGGACGGTTCCGCCCGACGGCTGCGAGCGAACGAAACGCGCGTGCGCGGAGGCGGCGGCGGGGAAGATCCCCGCAAGCAGCGCTACCGCTGCGACCGCTGAAGCTGACGCTGCGCGCGCCACACCGTGTCGTAGTTCACGTCGGCGTCGCCGAGGTAGAGCCGCTTGCCTACGAGCTGCGCGTCGCGTGCACGCTCGAGGTAGGTCGAGACGGTGTGGGTCGGCTCGACCGTCCGCAGGATCAGGAACGGCCCGTACGTCCACGCCTCCCAGCGGCCCGTCCCGCCCGGGAACTGGAGGTCGATCTGCATCCGCGGCGAGATGTTGTTGTTGTCGCTCGCGTCGAAGACGAAGAGCGCGTGCCCGAGCGGCTTCGGGGCGGAGTCGAGCACCGACAGCGCGAGCCTCGGATCGGCCCGCGGCACGACGAGGGAGGAGACGTCGCCGCCGCGCTCCCACGCGCCCAGGAAGAGCGGGTCGAAACCGAAGAGCACGTCGTCCGGGCGGCTGATCCGGGCGAGGAGCGACGCGGCGTCGTGGCGGGCGGCGACGCGCACGGTTGGCTCGCCGTCGTAGAGCGTCGGCGTCTTCGTGTGCCCCCACTGGAGCTCGAGCGGCACGAGGGCGAGCACGGCTGCCGCGCCGACGAGTTGCCATCGTCCCGGGCGGGCGAGCAGGCCGGCCGCGACGCAGAGCGCGAAGAGCGGCGCGGCGAAGATCAGGTGGCGCGTCTCCGGCGAGGTCGAGCTGCCGAATCGTCCGACGAGGAACATCGCCACCGGGACGCCGAACAGGCAGGCGATGAAGAGGGCGCTCCGCGGCCGCTCGCGGGCAATCTGCCGGAAGCCCACCGCCGCTGCGCCGATCACGAGCACGAGCGCCACGTGAGAGCCGGTCGTGAAGTCCGAGGCAACCTGGCGGAGGTATGCGAGCAGGGAGAGCGGCCCGTTGAGCTTCGCCCCGCCCCGGCCGAGGCCGACGTCGAACCGGTCTGCCAGCACGAAGTCCGCGCGCCACATCGGAATGCCGAGCACGATGACGATCCCGCCCCAGATCGCCGCCTCGCGGATCCGTGTGCGCGTGACCAGCACATAGACCGCCTGCGCGGCGAGGACGAGCGCCCCGTACGCGTGGCTCGAGACCATCAGCAGCGCGGCGATCGTCCACCACCACCAGGCCCGGCCGCCGCGCTCGAGCGCCCGCAGGAACGTCAGGTTCGCCAGCAGGCTCGTGAAGAGGAAGAGCGCGTACATGCGCCCGTAGACGCCGTGGAAGAGGAGCGTCCAGCTCGCGGAGACGATCACGGTCGCGGCCAGGGCGGGTCCGCGGCCGGTGAGCCGCGCACCGAGCAGCGCCACCAGCGGGACGCTCGCGACCGCGAAGAGCGCCGAGAGGACGCGCAGCGCACCGAGCCCTCCACCGAGATGCGCGACCCCCCAGGCGAAGAGGAAGTGGAGCGGCGCCCCGCCGCGGTGTCCGAGCACGGTGTCGAACATGTCGCCGAGCGACTTCCGTCCGGCGAACAACGCGAGCGTCTCGTCCTCGTGCGGCGCCCAGGCGGTCAGCCGGAACACGAGAAACAGTCCGACGGCGATCGTGCACGCCGCGACGCCGGCAGCGAAGAGGCGCGCGGGAAACGGGTCGGCGTCCGCCCGGCTCTTCGCGCGCTGCGGGTCCGTTTCCGTCCTCCGCGCCGGCCGCGTCCGTTGAGGGCGGGGGACAGTCGTGCTCACCGGCCCGAAGGAGGCTACCACCGAGGAGGGTGGTAGCCTTCCGCACCCGTGCCGATCTACGAGTACCGCTGCCCGAATGGTCATCTCTTCGAGGTCTGGCACGGCATGAACGAACCCTCCCCGGAGGTGTGCGAGATCTGCGGTGAAGGGCCGGTGACGCGCGTTCTTCACCCGGTCGCGGTGCACTACAAGGGCTCGGGCTTCTACTCCACGGACTACGGCAAGGGCTCGCGCAAGGCGGGGCGGGACGGCGGCTCGGAGAAGGGATCGGACAAGGGGGAGAAGGGCGGCGACTCGGGGTCCAGCGGCTCGGGGTCCGGCGACTCGGGGTCCGGCGACTCGGGGTCCGGCGACACCGGGTCCGGCGGCTCGAGCTCGGGCGACTCCGGCGGCTCGTCCGGCGACAAGAAGGCCGCCGAAGCCTGACCGGCCGGCCATGGCTGGCCAATGGCCCCCTCTTTGCAGGCACTTCTCCGCGTCCATGGCGCCGTGTCGATGGCGAGCCATGGGCTCGTGGTTGACGTGACATCAATGTGATGTCATAGTCGCGGCATGGAAATGTCGCCGTTACGTCAACGTAGCGTCCGCGCCCTGCTCGTGGCGGAGGTCGTCTCGAAGACCGGCACGCAGATGACGTGGCTCGCCCTGCCGTGGTTCGTCCTCGTCACGAGCGGGTCGGCGAAGAAGATGACCGCGGTCCTCGCCGCCGAGCTGATCGCTGCAGGGCTGGCCGGCCCGGCAAGCGGCCGCGTGGCGGACCGCTACGGCCTCCGGGGCACGATCCTGATCTGCGACGTCGTCCGCGCCCCGCTGATGGCGGCGATCCCGACGCTCCAGCTCATGGACGCCCTCTCGTTCCCGGTCCTGCTCGCGATCGTGTTCGCGTACGGCGCATTCTCGATGCCGTCGTTCGCGGCGCAGGAGGCGATCGTCCCAGCGCTCGTGGGCGACGACGAGCGCCTGCTCGGCCAGGCGGCGGCGCTCTTCCAGGGAGCGAGCCGCCTCACGATCCTGCTCGGTCCGCCGCTCGCCGCCGTGCTGATCGGCGTGTTCGGCGCGACGGGCGTGCTCTACATCGACGCGGCGACCTACGTCGTCTCGGTGGCCGTCGTGCTCGCCTGGGTGCCGGCGGTCGCCGTCACGCACGAGTCGGAGGAGACACGCGGACTGCGGGCTGCTCTGCGGTTCGTCGCAGGCGAGCGACTCGTGAGGAGCTGGCTGGTCGCGTTCGTCTGGATCGATGTCGCGTGGCAGGGCATCTTCGCCGCCCTGCCGGTGCTCGTCTACGAGAGCTACGGCAAGGACGCGAGCGTCCTCGGCTGGATGCTGGCCGGCTTCGGCGCCGGGGCGTTTCTCGGGAGCGCGCTCGCTTTCCGGCTCGTGAAGACGGCCGACGCGCTGCTGCTCGCGAGCGTCGCGATCCTCTTCCAGACGGCTCCGACGTGGCTCATCCCCTTCGACTTCCCCGCGTGGGTGATCGTCGGAGCGTTCTTCGCGGCCGGTGTCTTCAACCCCGTCGTGAACGCTCCGTCCCGCGCCGTCATGGCGATGCGCGTGCCCGCGGCGCTGCGACCGAACGTGTTCAGCATGTCCGTGACCACCACCGCCGTGCTGGCGCCGCTGGCTCTGCTGGTGATCGGGCCGTTGCTGGCGGTCGCCGGCCCCCGGCCGGTGCTGCTCGGCCTGATCGCCCTCCAGACCGGAGGGGTGCTGCTCTTCTTCGCCGCCGGAATGCGGGCCCGCTCACGGCACGCCGTGGTCGCCGGGGAGGCGCTGCTCGCGGACTAGGAGCGCGCTGCGGGTCACGACGACGTGCAGCCAGGGAGGTTCGGCTGGCCGGGCGGCGACGGCTGCGGCGCGGAGAGGCCGAGGAACATCGCGATCGCGTTCCGGTTCTCCTCGGCCGGCTCGATCACTGACGCGCCGCCCGACGACCCGAAGGTGCCGCCGAGGTGGCAGTGGATCGTCCGCTGGGCCCGGAACTTCAACCAGCCCAGTTGGAGGAACTGCCCGGCCGAGAGATCGGTCGCGACCGGCTTGACGAGCTTGCCGCCGACGAACGGCATCTTCGCCAGCGTGAGCGGCGAGGCGAGCTTCGACTGCAGAGCCTCGACGACCGCCTGCTGGCGGCCCGCGCGCGTCAGGTCGTTCTCCGCCGGCTCGAGGCGGTTCTCGCGGATGCGCGAGTAGATCAGTGCGCGGTGGCCGTCCATCGTCTGCTTGCCCTTGCGGAAGCGCCAGCCCTCCCATTGCTGGCACCGCGCCGACGTCGCAAAGGGACAGTCGAATCGGTTCGAGAGGATCGGCTTGGGCACGTCGACGGTGACGCCGCCGACCGCGTCGATCAGATCCTTGAAGTCGGCGAAGTCCACGAGGACGAGGTGGTTGATGTCGAGCCCGGTGTAGCCCCGAATCGTCTTGACCGCGAGCGCCGGCCCTCCGACCTGAAAGGCGCCGTTGATCTTCATCAGACCGTGGCCGGGCACCTCGACGAGCAGGTCGCGCGGGATCGAGAGATAGGTGAGGCGATGCTTCCCCGGATCGACCCGGATGAGCATGATCGAGTCGGAGTGGCGGTCGCCCTCCCGGCCTCCCACCGAAGCGTGGTCGGTGCCGAGGAGGAGGAGCGTGGTTGGGTGCGAGAGCAGGAGCCCCGACTGGTCGTTCAGCGCGAGCCTCGCGTTGCTGTCGAGCCGCTTGTTCGCGTCCGCGACACCGCCGCGGAAGGCCAGGAAGCCGACGAGCGCCCAGACGAGCAGGACGGCGAAGAAGACCACGACTCCGACCAGGATCAGCCTGCGGCGGCTCCGGGGCCGCCGGGTGGGCGCCGGCCCGGCGGGGCCGCGGTAGCGGTCGCCCCCGTCGCGCGGCGGCTTCGGCGCGCGGCGGGGCCGCGCAGGCGCTGGCACCTTGCCCTTGGTGCGTCCACCTCGATAGACGCGATAGGGCTTCTCCTCGCCGGCCATCGGACGTTAGCGTAGCCAGCGGTCATGGACGACAAGCACGTCATCGGGGTCGACCTCGGCGGCACGAAGATCCTCGCCGGGGTGATCGACGCCGACGGCAACGTGCACGAGCGGGTCGAGCAGCCGACGCCGATCGACTCGCAGGACGCCCTGCTCGGCGCGCTCGCGGAGACGATCTCGAAGCTCGGGACGGAACGGGTCTCCGCCGTCGGCTTCGGCATCCCGTCCCAGATCGACCAGCGGACCGGGACGACCGGGCGGTCGGTGAACATCCCTCTGGCCGACGTCCCCTTTCGGGCCGTGATGGAGCAGCGGCTGGGCGTGCCGGTCGCACTCGACAACGACGCCAACGTGGCGACGCTCGCCGAATGGCATGTCGGCGCCGCGCGGGGCGTCGACACGGTCGTGATGCTGACCCTCGGCACGGGCGTCGGAGGCGGTGTCGTGATCGACGGGCGCCTCTACCAGGGCTGGGCGGAGTTCGGGCACATCGTCGTCCAGGAGGACGGACCGCCGTGTCAGGGCACCTGCACCGGACGCGGCCACCTCGAGGCGCTGTGCTCGGGAGTCGCCGCCAACGCACTTGCGGTCGAGCTGCTGGGCGACGGGGCGACGGGGCGCGACCTCGTCGTGCGGCGCCCGGACGCGTTCGGCGTCCTCGGGCATCACCTCGGCAACGGGATCGGGACGCTGGTGAACATCTTCAACCCGGACCTCGTCGTGATCGGAGGCGGCTTCGGGACCGCGGCGTTCGAGCAGCTGCTCCCTTCCGCGAGGGAGGCCGTGCGCCGCGAGGCGCTGTGGCCCGCCGGCGAGGCGCCGATCGTCGTGGCCGAGCTCGGCAGCGACGCCGGCCTGATCGGAGCGGGGCTGCTGGCGCTCCAGCTCGTCGGATAGATGCCGCTGCTCGTCTGCGCGACGCCGATCGGCAACCTCGAGGACGTCACCCTGCGCGTCCTCGGCGAGCTGCGAGCGGCGGACGTCGTCCTCTGTGAGGACACCCGGCGGACCCGCGTTCTGCTCGACCGGCACGGGATCCGCGCGCGACTGCTCAGCTATCACGAGCACAACGAGGCGCAGCGGACGGCGGAGCTGCTGCCGCAGCTGGAGGAGGGCAGGCGGATCGCGCTGGTGACTGATGCGGGGATGCCGGGCGTCTCCGATCCGGGCACCCGGCTCGTGACGGCAGCGCTCGACGCGGGTGTCGACGTGACGGTGCTGCCCGGTCCCTCGGCAGTCGAGACAGCGCTCGTCGCCAGCGGGTTCGTCTCGGCCGACGGGTACGTCTTCGCGGGGTTCCTCCCTCGCGCGGAAGGAGCTCTGCGCGCCCTCGTGCGCGGGCTCGGCGCGCGTCCGGTGGTGGCATTCGAGTCGGCGCAGCGGCTGCCGGCGACGCTCGCCGTCCTGGCCGAGGAAGTCAGCGAGCGGCGGGTCGCGGTGTGCCGCGAGCTGACGAAGCGGTTCGAGGAGGTCGTCCGGGGCAACGCCGCGGAGGTGCGCGACCGGTTCACGGCGCCGCCCAGGGGCGAGATCACCCTCGTGATCGAGGGCGGGGCCGGGCCGGCGCCGGACGAGGCGGCCGCGCGGGCCGCCGTCGAGGAGCTCGTTGCGGCCGGAACGCAGCGGCGGGCAGCCGCGAAGGCGGTCGGCAGGCTGACCGGAGTGGCCCCGAACCGCCTCTATCGCACGTCTCTGTAACGAAAGTGCAACAACATCCCCCCGGCCCTGGCACCCGGGGAAGGCTCGGGCTACGGTGCTCTGACTCCCCGTACAAACCGATCTCCTGAGGTGGCGACATGCGACGTCTTCTGCTCGTGGCGTTCGCCGCACTCGCGGTCGTGCCGGCCGGCCGTGCGTGGACATGGCCTGTGGACGGGCCGGTCCTGCGGCCGTTCTCCCGCACCGACAATCCGTATCAGGGTGGGCAGCATCGCGGCATCGACATCGGCGCGCCCGTCGACACGCCGGTTCGGGCCCCCGCCTCCGGGACGGTCTCGTTCGCCGGCACGCTGCCGGTCTACGGTCGGACCCTGACGATCCAGACAGCGGACGGGCTCTCCGTCACCCTCGTCCACCTCGGCTCGACGGCGGTCGAAAGGGGCGCCGCGATCGCCGAGGGCGATGCCGTCGGGACCGTCGGACCGTCCGACGAGCCCGAGGTGGCCGAGCCGCACGTCTATCTCGGGATCCGGCTGACTGCCGACCCGCACGGCTACCTCGACCCACTCGGGTTCCTCCCCTCGCCGGACGTCCGGCTCGAACCCCTGCCCGTGCCGCGGCCCGCGCCGCCCGCCGCGGAGGCGCCTCCCCCGCCGTCCGCTGCGCCGGCGGCGCAGCCGGCGGAGCCGGTCGCTCTCCCGGCTCCGCCGGCTTCCGATCCGCGCGCGGCCGCAGGGGAACCGTCGACGGCGACGACCACGCCGTTCGCGGGCCGCGGTTCGAGGGCGCGGGCGAGCGGGCACGGCGCGACGATCCCTCACCCGCGGACGACCCCGCACCTTGCGACCCCGGTGGCCGAGCGCGCAGGCGCGCCGCCGGCCGGGCTCTCCGCTCGAGGACGCTCCATGGCTCTGTCGCGAACTGTGCCCGTGTCGCGCACTGCGATCCGCGGCGGTCGCGGTGCCGTCCGACTAGGCGCGCGGCGGCCTTCGCAGGCCCTCGCGGGGCGGCCGTCGCCGGGCGCGTCGGCCGGCCGCGCGTTCACGCCGGCGGAGGTGCATTCGATCGCCGAGCACGCCCCGCCCGCCCGCGTCCGGGAAACGGTCCGCGCGCGGCGCGTACCTCGGCAGGCGGCGCAGCCCGAGCGTGCCCCCGGCCTCCACGCACCTGAACGCGGCGGCTCGGTGCTGCTCGCCCCGCTCCACGTCCTCTTCTTCGGCGCCGCCCTGCTCCTCGGCGCTGCCGTGCTCCTCGGCGCGGCCCTGCTCCTCGGAGCTGCCGTGCTCCTCCCTCGCCTTCGCCGCGCTGCCGTCCGGGGCGCATCGCGGGCAGCAGTGGGGGCCGCTCGTACAATGGAACGCTCAGATGACGTACTACGCCACCACACCCATCTACTACGTGAACGCGACCCCGACGCTGGGGAACGCGTACACGACGATTGCCACGGACATCCTCGTCCGGCACCACCGCCAGCGCGGCGAGGACACGTTCTTCCTCACGGGCGTCGACGAGCATGCCTCGAAGGTATGGCGGGTGGCCCAGGAGCAAGGGCTCGACGCCCAGGAGTACGCCGACCGGATCGCCGTGGTGTGGCGCGACCTGGCACCGAGCCTCGGCGCGTCGCCCGACTTCTTCATCAGGACGAGCGATGACGGACACAAGACATTCGTCCGCGACTTCCTGCAGCGGATCTACGACAACGGCGACATCTACGAGGACGTCTACGCCGGCTGGTACTGCGTCGGCTGCGAGGCGTTCAAGTCCGAGGACGAGCTCGTCGACGGCGCGTGCCCCGACCATCCCAACAGACCTGTGGAGTGGATCGAGGAGAAGAACTACTTCTTCCGTCTCTCTGCCTACCAGGAGCGGCTCCTGGAGCTGTACGACTCGAGGCCCGACTTCGTCCTGCCGGGCTTCCGGTTCAACGAGGCGCGGAGTTTCATCGCCGGCGGCCTGCAGGACTTCTCCGTCAGCCGCGCGGGCCAGCCCTGGGGGATTCCGCTGCCGTGGGACGAGAGCCAGGTCGCCTACGTCTGGGTCGATGCGCTGATCAACTACCTGAGCGCGCTGACATACGCACGGCCGGGCGAGGATCTGATTCCGACGTTCTGGCCGGAGGTTCATCACATCCTCGGCAAGGACATCCTGCGTTTTCACTGCGTCTTCTGGCCGGCGTTGCTGCTCGCCGCCGGGTACGAGGTGCCGACGCAGCTCTTCGTGCACGGATGGTTGCTGCTCGACGAGCAGAAGATCTCCAAGTCGGGCGGGAACGCGATCGACCCGTCCGAGCTGATTGCCGTCCTGGGGGTCGACCCGCTTCGGTACTGGTGTGCGCGGGCGATCTCCTTCGGCCAGGACGGCTCCGCTTCGCTCGAGAACCTGCACGAGCGCTACGAGCGAGAGCTCGCAAACGATCTCGGCAACCTCGTCTCGCGCACCACCGCGATGATCGCGCGCTACCGGAGCGGCCGGTTGGCGCAAGCCGTGGGCGAGCCGCCGTTCGACGCCGCGGCGCTGCGGGCCGAGCTGGTCGGATGCTTCGACGCGTCCGACATCACGAACGCCCTCGAGGCGATCTGGCAGCGCGTGCGGCGGCTGAACCAGTACGTCGAGGAATCCGCGCCTTGGCAGCTCGCCAAGGACGAGGCGCGCGCTCAGGAGCTCGACCTGGTGCTCTACAACCTGGCCGACGGCTTGGTGGCGATCGCCGTTGCGCTGCAGCCGTACCTGCCGGAGACGGCGCCGCAGATTCTCGAGGCGCTCGGCCAGCCGGCCGACGACGTCTCGCTCGACCGGATCCGGGCCGGCACGGCCGCCGAGGCGGAGGGCATCGAGCCCGCGCGGCCGCTCTTCCCGCGGCTCGAGTCGCCCGCCGCCGCCGAGGCGTGATCGACACCCACGCGCACCTCGACCCCGGGGACGCCCCCGCCCAGCTCGAGCGGGCGCGCGCCGCCGGGGTCACCCGGGTGGTGGTCGTGGGAACGACGCTCGCGGGCTGTCGCGAGGCTCTGACGCTCGCCGACCGGCACGACGGCGTCTTCGCGGCACTCGGTCTGCACCCGCACGAGGCCGGCTCGGTCCACAGCGCCGACGTCGCCGAGCTGGGCCGGCTGTTCGACCACCGGAAGGCGGTCGCCGTCGGAGAGACCGGCCTCGACTTCTTCCGCGACTACGCGCCGCACGATGCCCAGCGCGCGCTCTTCGACGAGCAGCTCGCGCTTGCGAAGGAGCTCGGCAAGCCGGTCGTGATCCACACGCGGGCAGCCGACGAGGCCACGGTCGAGCGGCTCGCCGGCCACGAGGGCACCGTCGTCCTGCACTGCTTCTCGGCGCCCGGCCTCCTCGGCCCGGCGCTCGAGCGAGGCTGGTACATCTCGTTTGCCGGCAACGTCACGTACCCGAAGGCAGAGGAGCTCCGCGAGGCGTCGGCGCGGGTGCCCGCCGACCGGCTGCTCGCCGAGACGGACGCCCCCTACCTCGCGCCGCAGCCGGTGCGCGGCCGGCGGAACGAGCCGGCCAATGTCGTCCACACGCTGGCGACGCTGGCGGAAGTCCGAGGGGTCACCGCCGACGAGCTCGGCGCGAGGATCGACGCGAACGCCTCGGCCTGCTTCGGCCTCCCGTGAGCACCCGCCCGAAGAAGGAGCTCGGCCAGCACTTCCTGGTCGACGAGAACATCCTGCGCGTGATCGAGCGCCTCGCGCAGCTCGAGCGGGACGATGTCGTACTGGAGATCGGCCCTGGACTCGGCGTGCTGACCCGGTTCCTCGCCGAGCGCGTACGCCTCGTCCACGCGGTCGAGATCGACCGCTCGCTCGAGCCGGACCTCCCGCACGAGGACGGCGTTCGACTCCACTTCGGCGACGCCCTCGAGCTCGACCTGGCGGCGCTCGAGCCGCAGCCGGGAAAGCTCGTCGCAAACCTGCCCTACAACGTCGCGACGCCGATCGTCGTCGAGAGCCTCGACGGTCTCCCGTCGGTCGAGCAGTGGACCGTGATGGTGCAGCGCGAGGTCGCCGACCGCTTCTTCGCGACGCCCGGGACGAAGGCCTACGGGGCCGTCTCGGTCCTCCTCCAGCTCGCGGCCGAGCGCACCGGCTTCCATCCGGTATCGCGCGAGGTCTTCCGCCCCAGGCCGAACGTCGACTCTGCCCTGGTCGCGTTCCGCCGGCGGCCGCTGCCGGACGACTTCGCCCGGGTGAAACGCCTCGTCGAGGCGGCGTTCGCGCACCGGCGGAAAACGCTGCCGAACTCGCTTGCCCTCGCGGGCTTCGCCTCGCGCGAGCAGGCCGCCGCCGCGCTCGAGGCGCTCGGGCATCCGGCGTCGGTCCGGGCCGAGGCGCTGGGCCCGCCGGAGTTCGTCGCCCTGGCGGACGCTCTCAGGTGAGACGGCCCGCCACGGCGAAGCTGAATCTCGCGCTCGTCGTCGGCCCTCGCCTCGAAGAGGGCAAGCACGAGGTCGCGACGGTCCTCCAGCGCCTCGACCTCGCGGACCGGGTCGCGCTCGAGCCGGCGCCCCGGCTGCGCGTGGAGGGCTTCGCAGAGGACACGCTCGTCCGGGCGGCGCTCGAGTCGCTGGCCTCCGCCGCCGGCGTCTCGCCGGGCTGGCGCGCCCGGATCACCAAGAAGATCCCCGTGGCCGCCGGCCTCGGCGGCGGCAGCTCCGACGCGGCAACGGCGCTCCGCCTCGCGAACGCGACGCTTGCACAGCCGCTCGCGCCCGGGCGGCTGCACGACCTCGCCGCCGCTCTCGGCTCGGACGTGGCGTTCTTCCTCTCCGACGGGCCGCAGCTCGGCGAGGGCGACGGCTCGCGCCTCACGCCGCTCGACCTGCCGCAGGACTACTTCGTCCTGCTGCTTCTCCCGCTGGGCCCGGCGAAGCCCTCGACCGCGGCCGTGTACGAGCGTTTCGACGCCCGCGCGGGCGAAGCGGGCTGGCCCGAGCGCCGAGCCGCCCTCGACGCAGCGCTGGCCGCTGTCCGACGTCCGCGCGACCTCGCGGCGCTTCCTCCGAACGACCTCGTCTCGTCCCCGCTCGCCGAGGAGCTGCTCGCGAACGGGGCCTTTCGGGCCGACGTGACAGGGGCCGGCCCGGTCCTCTACGGGCTCTTCCACCACCGCGCCGCGGCGCTCGCCGCAAAGCGTGCGCTGGCGCGGTATGGGCGTGTCTGGTTCACGGTTCCGTGCTGGTACGGTTGATCGATGACCGACCTGCCGATGATCGAGCACGACTCCTCGCCCTCCGGTCGCTGGCTGCGCGAGCGCCGGCTCCGGATCGCCATCTGGATCGCCGTCGTCGAGGGCCTGCTGGTCGTCGTGCACGCGATCCCGCGCTGGCCGTCGCTCTTCGTTGCCGCGATCCTCGTCGTCCTCTACCTGGCGTGGCTGCGGAACGCGCGTTCGGACACGGTGCGCCAGACCGGCTGGATCCTCGCCGCCTCGCAGGCGATGCTGGCGCTGATCCCGATCATCTTCATCGTCGTCGGGACCGTTGCGCTGATCGCGGTCGGGGTGCTCGCCGTCGTCGCCCTCGTCATCCTCTTCACCGATCGCCGGTAGAGGCGGTACCCTCCGCTTCGCACTGGGGCGTGGCCAAGTGGTAAGGCAACGGGTTTTGGTCCCGTGATCCCAGGTTCGAATCCTGGCGCCCCAGCCTTGGCGATCCAGCAACCCTCCGACACGTGACAGATTCCCAGCTCGCAGCCGTCGTGATGGCGGGAGGCCTCGGCACCCGCATGCGCTCCGAGCTCCCGAAGCACTTTCACCCCCTGCTGGGCCGCGCCATGGTCGACTGGATCCTGGTCACGGCCGACGAGCTCGGCGCGGAGCGCGTGGTGGTCGTCGCCTCGCCCACCGGGGCCCCTCGCTTCGCGGGCCGCACCGTCGCCGTGCAGCATCCGGCGCTCGGAACCGGTGACGCCGTCCGCACCGCTCGCGCCGCCCTGGGCGACTTCGCCGGCGACGTGCTCGTCCTCTCCGGCGACACGCCCCTGCTGACGAGGGAGCTGCTTCACGGCCTGGTCGAGGCCCATCGCGAGAGCGGCGACGCCGCGACGATCCTCTCCGCGGAGCCCGCCGACCCGCGCCTCTACGGGCGCATCGTCCGCGACGCGGACCGCCGCGTGCTCCGCATCGCCGAGGGCACCGACGCATCCGACGAGGAGAAGGCGATCCGCGAGATCAACACGTCGATCTACGTCTTCCGCTCCGAGAGCCTGTGGCCCGCGCTCGAGCGGCTGGAGCCGAAGAACGTCCAGGGCGAGCTCTACCTCACCGACACGATCGAGAACCTCGTCGCGGCGGGCGAGCGCGTCGGTGCGTACGTCGCGCCGGATCCGCGGGAGACCGACGGCATCAACACGCGCGCCGAGCTGGCCGCCGCAGCCGCGGTGCTCCGCGACCGGATCAACGAGGCGCACATGCTCGCGGGGGTCACGATCGTCGATCCGCCGACCGCGTGGATCGAGCCGGGCGTCGAGCTGGAGCCCGACACGACCGTGCACCCGTTCGTCGTCCTCCGCGGCTCGACGCGGGTGGCGCGGGGCGCCGAGATCCACCCGCACACGGTCGCGGTGGACGCAGAGATCGGCCGAGATGCATCCGTAGGGCCCTTCTGTTACCTTCGCCCGGGCACGGTCCTCGGCGAGCGGGCGAAGGCGGGTACTTTCGTGGAGATCAAGAACTCGCGGGTCGGGCAGGAGACCAAGATCCCCCATCTCTCCTACATCGGCGACGCAGACATCGGCACCGGTACGAACATCGCCGCCGGCAACATCACAGCCAACTTCCCGCACCAGCCGGGCGACGCGAAGGGCCGGACGACGATCGGAGGCAACGTCAGGACCGGAATCCAGAATGGGTTCGTTGCCCCGGTCACGGTGGGAGACGGTGCTTGGATCGCTGCTGGGTCGGTCGTCACGAAGGACGTCCCCGCCGGAGCGCTCGCGTTCGCGCGCGCGAAACAGGTCAACAAGGAGGGCTATGCGGCTAAGGAGGGCCATGCAGCTCGAGACCGGAACGACTGAGCTCGTCCTCCCCGGCCTGGAGGTGCCTCGCACCGCGGCCGAGCTGAAGCCGGAGCACTGGATCGAGGGCGGCACCGCAGAAGCGGCTGATGCTCTTCGCCGGCCGCTCGAACCCCGACCTCGCAGCCAGGATCGGCGAGCACCTGAAGCTCGACCTCGGCCATGTCGACCTGAAGACCTTCGCCGACGGCGAGACGTACTGCCGCTACGAGGAGTCCGTCCGCGGCGCCGACATGTTCATCGTCCAGACCGGCGCGAAGCCCGTCGACCAGAACCTGATGGAGCTCCTGATCATGGTCAACGCGGCGAAGCTCGCCTCGGCGAAGCGGATCACCGTCGTCGTGCCGTGGTTCTTCTACTCGCGGCAGGACAAGAAGTCCCGCCCGCGCGAGCCGATCACCGCCAAGCTCGTCGCCGACATGATCCAGGGTGCAGGCGCCGACCGGATGCTGACGATGGACCTGCACGCGGGTCAGGTGCAGGGCTTCTTCAAGATCCCCGTCGACCACATGACCGCGGTGCCGATGTTCTCGCAGTACGTGCGCGACCTGAACATCGCCGACGAGCTCGCCGCGGTCGCGCCCGACACCGGCCGCGCCAAGCTCGCGGGCAAGTTCGCCGAGATGATCGGCGGCGACCTCGTGATCCTCAACAAGGAGCGGCCCGGCCACAACGAGGCCAACGTCACCGCGGTGATCGGCGAGGTGGGCGGCAAGGTCGCCGTCATGACCGACGACGTCATCGACACCGCCGGCACCATCTGCGCGGGGGCGCGCGCGCTCAAGGAGGCGGGCGCGACGAAGGTCTACGGCTGCGCGACGCACGCGCTGCTGAACGGCCCGGCGCTGGAGCGGATCCAGGCCTCCGTGTTCGACAAGCTCGTCGTCACGGACACGGTGCCGATCGACCCGCTCAACAAGCCGGACAACCTCGAGGTGATCTCGGTCGCCGGCCTGCTCGCGGAGACGATCTTCAACGTCTTCGCCGACGACTCCGTCTCGGCGATCTTCGCGGGCGAGAACCAGCTCTTCTAGGTTCTCCGCTCAACCGTGCGGTCTCGGGCGCTGCCTGCAGACGAACCGTGCCGCTCGAGCCTCGGCCGTGAGGGCGGGGTTCGACCCGCCCTCACGCGCCGTGGGTCACTTCGCGCAGTCGAGCACGGTCTTGATCCGGTTCGCGTCGGCGATCAGCGCGGTCGCCTGCGCTGCGGGAATCTTCTTACCGGACTGTGCCCGCACCTCGAGGTTGAACGCCGTGAGGGTCAGGCACGCCGCTCGTGTCTGACCGTGCGCAAGCAGCAACTGTGCGACGGTCACCGTCGCAGACAGGCTCTTGCCAGGCCCGACGCCCTTGACCGCCGCGGCCAGGTCGGCGAGCTGCTCCGCTGCCCCCTTCACATGCACGGTGAAGCTCGCAGTCGCCGTGTTGCCCGAGGCGTCGGTGGCCGTGCAGGCGACGGTCGTGTCGCCGATTCGGAACGTCGTCCCGGACGGCGGCGTGCATGTCACGACCGGGGCGGGATCCGTGTCGTCGGTCGCGGTCGCTGTGTACGCGACGGCTGCGCCGCTAGGCCCGGTCGCGTCAACCGAGATGCTCGCCGGAACGGTGATCTCGGGCGGCGTCGTGTCGGCGGCCACCTCGACCACGAACGACAGTGTCCCGTCGTCCGGGATGTCGTTCCACCCGATCGGGGGCATGTTCTCGATCGTCGACACATCCTCGCCGGTCCCAAAGTCGTTCGGCTGGCCTGCGAACCAGTTCGTGAAGGTGACCGGCTCGCCGCTCGCCCACACCCATGCGCCCTCGACAGCTCTGTCGTTGAAACCGATGAAGTAGTCCGTCCCGAACGTCGCCACGAGCCACGCATCCTCGGCGGCGTCGTTGATGGTGACGAGGTGACCGCCGAGCGAGACGGCGTACGCCTCGGCCTCAACCCAGTGGCTGGCGCCACCGACGTACAGATAGTCGTGGCCGGTCACGGGGTTGTGCTGCCAGCCCTCGGGTCGGGGCACCCTCCGGTCCGTGAAGGTGAAGTCATTGTCCTCGTCCATCTGCAAGACCGACGTGATGCTCCCGGGCGTGAGGTCGTACTGCCCGGTGAAATCAGTCGACCACACGCCGTTGCTGTCGGTTTTTGCCCAAATGCCCAAGTTGACAGGGCGGACGCTCCCGAGCACATCGGAGCCCGGGTCCGCTGTCCCACGCATGATCTCGGTCGCGGGGTTCACATCGGTGATCGAGATGTCTCTGACGATGTGTGTCTTCGTGATTCCACCGTCGGTCACGGTGATGAACCATCCCGGCCGGAGGCCTGGGAACACGTGGTCTCCGAGGAAGCCGCCGCTCGCGTCCGTGGCGAGGGTCAACTCGATGTCCGGAGACGCGCCCGTGCCGGGATCATCGGCGGTAACCGTCAGATTCACCCCAGCGGGCCAGAAGTCACCGACGAGGCCGTTCCAGTCCAGGGTCACCCCGAAATGCCCAGCTGAGCTCGCGCTGCTCGAGGCCGCGCCCGGCACGGCCACGACGCCGGCGAACGCCATCAGGAGGCCCGCCAGGGCGAGCGCGAGCGCTCCACGCCTTCTCTTCGATGCCGTACGCATCGAAATCACTTCCCTTCGCGCCCTCGGCCGCTAGAACGCCAACAGAACTCACACGCACCGAGGGCTTCGATAGTCGAGTCCTCTATGCCCCGTCGTTCGCCCAGAGACATCAGCAATTTCCCCGTCGGACATCTGGCGTTCCTGAGCCCTTGACCGCGCTCGTCTGGCCGCCCAGCCACGCGGTTCAGGCGGCGACGCGGCTCGATCAGCGCGCTTGAGAGCCCGCTCAGGCGTCGCCGACGCTAGTCCAGCCTGAACACTTCTTCGAGCTGCGGCGGACCACCCTCAGGCACGCGTTGCTCGAGCAGCTCCGCCATCGCGTCCTGCCAGCGGGTCGAGACCTCTTGCTCGGCTAGGTACTCCGCGGCGGCGTCGAGGTCGTCGGCCTCGAAGTAGCCGAACATCTGATTCCCGTGACGAAAGATCGTGTAGTTGCGGATACCCGCGCCCCGGAGGGCATCGAGCATCTCGGGCCACACCTCTCGATGTGCGAGGACGTAGTCCTCAATCCGCTCGGGGCGCACCTGGAGGACGAAGGCACTGCGCTCAGTCATGGGACCTCCTTGTCATGGGACCTCCTTCACGACGAGGACGATGAGGTTTCTCGGGCCGTGCACGCCCTCGACGCGGCTCAGCTCGATATCCGAGGTCGCGGAAGGGCCTGAGACGAACGTGATCGGCCGCCGTTGGACATCTGCTTCTTCGAGGCGCGCGAGTGCCTCCGGCAGGAGTTGAACGATCTGCCGCTCGACGACGACGCAGACATGGACGTCCGGGACGAGGGTGAGCGCGCGTCGGCCTTCCGTTGGGCCGGCGGTCAGGACGATCGTCCCCGTCTCGGCGATCGCGACCGTGCAACCGGTGAGAGCTCCGTCGACGGCGTCGAGCTGCTGGGGCGAGAGCGCATCGTCGGCGACGAGCTCGAGCGCATCGCTGCGCCAGGCGGCGGGCAGGCCGGGTGGTACGACCAGCGTGCGCGCCCCCCGCGCAGCGCAGAGGGAGGCGACGAGGCTTGCGACCTCGCCTTGCTCGCAGCGTCCGACGTCTGCGCGATACTCGCCGACGCGTGTGCAGAAAAGCGCGGCGCGTTGCCCGTCCTCGAGGGTTCCGTGCCGTCGGTACTCGCGCGCGAACGGCGGGCCTGCCGACGAGCCGCTCGCCGCACGGACCGTGTGCAGAAGCCTCTCACGCGCGACGCTCATGGCCGTCTCCGTGCCCACCACGACCGAAAGCTCTCGCCTGGCAGAGCCTTGAGGTCACGCGTGCGGGTCCAGCTCGAGAGCGGCGGCGGCAGGCGCCGGATCTGCCCGCCGCGGACGAGCGGTCGCTGGGCGATTCTCGCGAGGCGCTGCGCGAGCGCGAATCGTCCGCAGCGACCGAAGATCCACGCGACGCCAGTCATCAAGGCCCGCTCGGCCGGTCGCGCTTTCGCCTCGACCGCCTTGGCTCGCAGGTGGAGCAGCACGCGCGGGATGTCGATCTTGACGGGACAGACCTCGTAGCAGGCGCCGCAGAGAGTCGAGGCGAACGGAAGTGAGGCCGCGTTCTCGACGCCGCGGAGCTGCGGCGTCAGGATCGCGCCGATCGGGCCGGGATACACCGAGCCATATGCGTGGCCACCGGTACGCGAGTAGACAGGGCAAACGTTCAGGCACGCGCTGCAGCGGATGCAATGCAGTGCCTGCCGTCCGACCTCGTCGCGGAGCACGCGGGTGCGCCCATTGTCGAGCAGAACGACATGGAACTCCTGCGGTCCGTCGTCGTGGGTAACGCCCGTCCAAAGCGAGGTGTAGGGGTTCATGCGCTCGCCGGTTGCAGAACGTGGCAACAACTGGAGGAAGACCTCGAGATCGACGAAGCGCGGCACGAGCTTCTCAATTCCGAGGATCGTGACGAGGACATCCGGGAGCGTGGTGCACATGCGACCGTTTCCTTCGGACTCGACGACGCAGACAGCGCCGGTTTCGGCAATGCCGAAGTTCGCGCCGCTCACGCCGACCCGCGCAGTCAGGAAGCGCTCGCGGAGGTAGACGCGCGCGGCCTCGGCGAGGTCGCGCGGATCGTCGGATGTGATTCCCGGGGCGATCGTCCGCGCGAAGAGGTCGCGGATCTCCGTTCGGTTGCGATGGATCGCGGGGACGAGGATGTGCGACGGCCAGTCACCGTCGAGCTGAAGGATCAATTCGGCGAAGTCGGTCTCGAGTGCGTGAATCCCGGCCGCGGCAAGCGCATCGTTGAGCCCGATCTCGTCGGTCGTCAGCGATTTGACCTTGACGACCTCGTCGGCTCCGTGAGTGCGCGCGACATCGGCCACGACGGCGTTCGCCTCGGCGGCGTCCACCGCCCAGTGCACGTGCCCGCCGGCCGCCTGGACCGCCGCCTCGAACTGGAGCAGGTACTCGCCGAGGTGGGCGAGGACGTCCTCCTTGATCGCCTTCCCGGCTTCGCGAAGCTCCTCCCAGTCGGGAACCTCGGCCACGACCCGTGCACGCTTTTCGCGGATCGTGTCGGTCGCGTTGCGCAGGTTCGCGCGCAGCTGAACGTTCGCCAGCTCTACGCGTGCTGCGTCGGGAAAGCTGGTCACCTCGACGCGAGGATCTCCGCCATGTGCACTGTGCGGACGCCGGAGCTGCGGCGCGAGAGGCCACCGCCGATCTGGAGCAGGCACGACCCGTCGAGGGCAGTGCAGACCTCTGCGCCGGTCGATTCGACGGCGTCGCACTTGTCGTCGAGCATCGCGCTCGAGGTCTCGGCGTTCTTGATCGAGAACGTGCCGCCGAAGCCGCAGCACTCGTAGGCGCGCGGGAGGTCCACGAGCTCGAGCCCCCGCACGTGTCGGAGCAATCGCAAGGGGGCGTCGCCGACGCGGGTCACGCGCAACGAGTGGCAAGTCGGGTGGTACGTCACGCGGCCGCGGAACGCGGCGCCGACGTCCTCGACCTCGAGCCGCCGAACGAGCAGCTCCGAGAGCTCGAACACATTCTCGAGGCCGTACACCTCTCGCACGGTCCCCACACACGACGACGAGGGCGAGACGACGACATCGTAGGGCCCGAAGATCTCCGCGAATCGGCGACCGAGCTTCGCGGCCGCATCCGCATAGCCGCTGTTCAGGTGCATCTGGCCGCAGCAGGTCTGCTCCCTTGGAAAGACGACCTCGTGACCCAGCCGCTCCAGCACCTGCGCCGTCGCCCGGCACGACGCAGGGAAGAGCGAATCGCCGATGCACGTTGCGAAGAGCGCGATCCGCACGACTACGTCTCGGGTGCCGAGCTCACAGCTGCTCGTACGCGCTCTCGACGGATGCGGTGCCCCGTTCGCGGGCAAGTCTGCCGCCGTAGCCTCCGTCGCGGAAGGCGGCAACGGGATCCTCGGGGACGCCGAGTTGCCCGCGGAGCCGCGCGAGCAGCGGGCGCACATCGGTCTCGAACGCGTCGACGAGGATGCGATGCGCGCCAAGCACGTCGCCTTCGCGCTGCGCCTCCGCGAGGTGCCCCCCGTCCACGAGCAGCGCCTTCGCGTACGCCGTCTGGATGTTCCTGACCGATTGGATCATTGCGTCGATCTTTCCCTCGACGTTGTGCGACTGGTCGATCATGAAGGCGACTGCCTCGGCTGCGTCCGCGGCGGCAATCTCGCGCATGATGCGGAAGAGCTCGAATGGGTCGATCGAGCCGACGATCAGGTCGTCGTCTGCGTACTTCCGGTTGTTGAAGTGGAAGCCGCCGAGGAGCTCTTCGTTCAGGAGAAGCGCGACGATCTGCTCGACATTCGTCCCTTGCGGATGGTGCCCCGTGTCGACCAAGACCTGCGCCTGTGGGCCGAGGCGGCGGCAGACGAGAGCCGCAGTGCCCCAATCGGGAAGGTCAGTGCTGTAGAAGCCGGGCTCGAAGAACTTGTACTCGACGAGGAGTCTCATGCCGGTCGGAAGCATTGCGTAGAGATGCTCAAGGGACGCGGTCAGGCGTCTGTACCGGTCGCGAAGGTCGTCCTGCCCGGGATAGTTCGTCCCGTCAGCGAGCCAGAGGCTGATCGTCGTCGAGCCGAGCTCCTGGGCGATGTCGATGCACTCCCGGCAGTGGACGAGCGCGCTGGCGCGAATCGCCTCGTCGGGATGGCAGAGGCTTCCCAGCCGGTAGTCGTCGTCACTGAAGAGGTTCGGGTTGATCGCGCCGATTCGGATGCCCTCCTCTTCGGCATGACTTCGAAGCGCGCTCCAGTCGTCGACCCGGTCCCACGGAATGTGAAGCGCCACGGACGGACAGCAGCCGGTGAGCCGATGGACGAGCGCCGCATCGTCGATCCGCTCCCAGACGGTGCGGGCTGCGCCCGGCCAGGGGTAGACATGGAAGCGCGTCCCGGAGTTGCCGTAGCCCCACGACGGCGTCTCGATCGAGAGGCCAGCGAGCTTGTCGAGCACGTGGTTGTCGTCCATGGCGCGAGTCTGACGCATGCTCGAGGAAATTACGAGTGCGCTTGCGATACGTCGAAATTCGAAAGTAAAACGAGACTATTGACTTCCGCAAACCGGGTGCGTATCGTCGCGCACTATCGACGGCGGCACGGACGATCTCACAAAACTCTCGCAGTCCGAGCGTATGCAACACGTGCTCAGGCTGCTCGAGACACGCGATTCCGTTCAGGTTACGGAACTTTCGCACCGTTTCGCCGTTTCGCAGGTGACGATCCGGAGCGACCTGGGTGAGCTCGCACGCCAGGGCCTCGTCGCTCGCATCCGCGGCGGGGCACGAGCCCTCCAGCAGGGCCAGTCGGAGGTCGGCTTCGACCTGCGCTTGCGCCTGGAAGTGGAGCGGAAGCGCGCGATCGCGCATGCCGCGGCCCAGATGGTCCAAGAGGGCGAGGCTGTGGCGCTGGACGCCAGTACGACGGCGTACTACCTCGCGCTCGAGTTGTGCTCGAAGCGGGAGCTGGTCGTCGTCACGAATGGGCTGCTCGTTGCCACGGCGCTCGCGGACGCCCCCGGAATCACCGTGCTCGTGACCGGTGGGATGCTGCGACTGTCGGCGATGTCGCTCGTCGGGGACCTTGGCACGGACGTCCTGCGGGCGACGCGGATCAACAAGGGGTTCCTCGGCGCGCGCGGCCTCAGCCTCTCGCGCGGCCTGATGGACCTCAACCCGGACGAGGTCCGCATCAAGCAGGAGATGGCGGACGCGTGCGACCAGGTGTACGGCATCTTCGACGGGACGAAATGGCATCGCAGTGCGCTGCTGGCGTTCGTCCAGGTCGAGGATCTCGCCGGCATCATCACCGACTCGAGCGCTCCGGCAGCCGAGATCGAGGCGTGGCGCGCAGCCGGTGTCGACGTGATGACCGTCGATCCCACCCCGCGCGACTCGCCGCCCCTGCGCCCGCGCGACCTCCGGCGCGTGGCGCCCAACGAGCAGGCGGCCATCTGATGGCGACGTTCGCCGGAATGCGGGAGCGGGGCGCGTGACTGAGCTCGTGGGTGGGCTCCGGGGAATCGCGGCGCCGGACGACCGCTGGGACGATTCGCGGGCGGAGGGGCTCGCCGTGCTCGAGGCGCTCGTGTATCGCTCGAACCTCCTCGGGGCGGATCGTGCGCTCGCGAATCAGGGCGGCGGGAACACCTCGGCCAAGGGAACGACAGTCGACCACGCGGGCCACGAGCAGCGCGTCCTCTGGGTGAAGGGCTCCGGTACCGACCTGGCGACGATCGACGCCTCCGGGTTCGCGGTTCTCCGCCTCGACGAGATCCTGCCGCTCCGGGACCGCGACGTGATGGACGACGGGTCGATGGTCGATTACCTTCGCCGCTGCGGGCTCACGCCCGACCAGCTGCGGCCCTCGATCGAGACGCTTTTGCATGCGTTCGTTCCGGCGCCGCACGTCGACCACACGCATCCGGACGCGATCATCGCGCTGACGGCGTCGCCGTCCGGTCGCCGGCTGGCCGAGGAGACCTTCGGGAGCGAGGCGGTGTGGCTCGATTACCAACGCCCCGGCTTCGAGATGTCGAAGCGGGTTGCCGACCTGCTCGCGTCCAACCCCTCGGCGCGCGCCGTTCTGCTCGAAAAGCACGGCCTCGTCACCTGGGGGGACACGGCGGAGCAGAGCTATCGGGACACGATCGAGTTTGTCGCGCGTGCGGCCCGCGCGCTCGAGACTGCCGGTAGCGGCCGCTTCGGGCTCGGCGGCAGAACGACCGCGGAGGTCGAGGAAGAAGACGCGCTTGCTCTCCTCGCTCGAGCCCTTCCCGCGCTGCGTGGATCGCTCCTCGCCGACGCCGACGGTCTCGTCCTCGAGGTCGACAGGAGCCCCGAGGCGATCGCGTTCGCCTCGTCGGCGCGGGCCCCAGAGGTGAGCCAGATCGGGGCTCCGTGCCCCGACCACCTGATCCACACCAAGCATAAGCCTCTCGTCGTCAGGTTCGACGCTCGCACCGAAACGGCAGACGACCTCGCAGCCGCGCTGCGCGCGGGTGTAGCAGAGTACGCGAACTGGTACCGCGGCTACTACGACCGCAACGTCGACACGGAGACCGGCCGGTTCCCGATCGACCCCGCAGGGCCGCGCGTGGTGCTGATTCCCGGTCTTGGCATCGTGACGAGCGGCACCGACGCGGCGAAGGCCCGGACCGCCCGGGATCTCTATCACCGGGCGATCGCGGTGCAGGACGCCGCCGACGCCGTCGGCGGCTTTCGCTCGCTGAGCGAGAGCGAGGCGTTCAGAATCGAGTACTGGCCGCTCGAGCGGTACAAGCTCGCGCAGGCCCTGCCGCAGGGCGAGCTATCCGGCCGCGTCGCGCTCGTCACCGGTGGCGCCAGCGGGATCGGGCGAGCAACCTCGCGACTCCTGGCCGACCGCGGAGCGCACGTCGTCGTCGCCGACCTGAACCTCGACGGCGCCCAGGAGGTCGCGGAGCACATCATGTCGGCGCACGGTGCCCGACGCGCTCTCCCGGTGCTGGTCGACGTGACGAGCGAGGAGGCCGTCGTGGAGATGACCCACCGCGCCGTCATCGAATACGGCGGCATCGACGTCCTCGTGGCCTCTGCAGGACTGGCCACGAGCGCGGCTGTCACCGAGACGAGCCTCGAGGACTGGGATCTCAACTTCGCCGTCATGGCCCGCGGGTACTTCCTCGCGGCCCGAGAGGCGTTCCGCGTCCTGATCGAGCAGGGTCGCGGCGGGGCGCTCGTCTTCGTGGGCTCGAAGAACGCTCTCGTCGGCGGCGCGAACGCCTCCGCTTACTCGTCTGCGAAGGCGGCGTCGCTGCACCTCGCGCGCTGTCTCGCCGAAGAGGGCGGACCGCA
The DNA here is from genome assembly GCA_963704025.1 of uncultured Actinomycetes bacterium. Taxonomy (GTDB): domain Bacteria; phylum Actinomycetota; class Thermoleophilia; order Gaiellales; family Gaiellaceae; genus CAVPGP01. Next base: position 411,199 of record CAVPGP010000003.1, read on the forward strand.
CGGGATTCGCGTCAACACCGTCAACCCCGACGCTGTCATCCAGGACTCGAGCATCTGGTCGTCCGACTGGAAGGCCGAGCGGGCCAGCACGTACGGGGTGTCGGAAGAGGAATTGCTCGCCTTCTATCAGGGGCGAACAAAGCTCGGCGTCAGCGTCTATCCCGAGGACGTCGCGGAGGCGATCGCGTTCCTCGTGGGCCCCCGGTCGGGCAAATCGACCGGAAACATCATCAACGTCGACGGCGGCGTCACAGCCGCGTATACCCGGTGATGCGAAGGAGGCGCACCATCCACCGGCTCGTCAGTCATCCCCCAGTGAGAAAGGAACGATCGATGCACAAGCGCAGATGGGCGGTCGTCGTGGCCGCGATCCTCGTGGCAGGCGTCGCCGTGACGGCCGCGCTGGCCTCCTCGAGCAGCGCGACGAAGGGCAAGACGTACTACTTCATCCCGAAGGACACGCTGAACCCGTACGAGGTCATCGCCGATCACGGCGGCAAGCTCGCCCTCGACGAGCTTGGCGACAAGCAGGTCGTCTCCTCGGGCACGGAAGACACCGCTGCTGCGCAGCAGCCGGCGATCCAGGCTGCGATTCAGGCCCACGCGGCCGGAATCGTCATCGCCGGCAACGACCCCCAGGCCGTGTGCCCGGCGCTCCAGCAGGCGCAGGCGCAGGGGACGAAGGTCGTCGCGTTCGACTCGGACGTCAACTGCCGGTCGCTCTTTATCAACCAGGCGGACACCGAGACGATCGGCCGGAGCCAGGTTCAGTTGCTGGCCAAGCTGATGGGCTACAAGGGTCAGTTCGCGATTCTGTCGGCGGCCTCGACGGCCACGAACCAGAACGCGTGGATCAAGTACATGAAGCTGGAGCTGAAGAAGCCGGCCTACAAGAACATGAAGCTCGTCAAGATCTACTACGGCAACGACAACCCGGCTCAGTCCCGGCAGGCGACCGTGAGCATGCTGCAGGCCTATCCGAACCTGAAGGGGATCGAGTCGCCCACGACGGTCGGAATCTCCTCGGCCGCGCAGTACCTCTCGACCTCGAAGTACAAGAACAAGGTCGCCCTCACCGGTCTCGGCCTGCCGAGCCAGATGAAGAAGTACGTCCACAACGGCACGGTGAAGAAGTTCGCGCTCTGGAACCCCGAGAACCTCGGCTACCTGGCGGGATACGCCGTCTCCGCGCTCTCCGAGGGCACGATCACGGGCAAGGTCGGCGAGAAGTTCAAAGCCGGCAAGCTCGGCACGTACACGATCGTCAAGGGCCCGGACGGGAAGCCCCAGGTGATCCTCGGGCCTCCGTTCGTCTTCGACATCAAGAACGTCGACAAGTTCAAGTTCTAGAACAGGCAGAGGGGGTGCCGCGCTGCGCGGCGCCCCCTCGTTCGCGACGCTCGTGCCGACAACGCCTCCCGCACCCGTACTCTCTCTCGAACACGCCCAGAAGAGCTTCGGCGCCGTGCGCGCGCTCGAGGACGGCGACGTAGCGCTCCTGCCTGGCGAGGTGCACGGTCTCGTCGGTGAGAACGGCGCCGGGAAGTCCACGCTCGTCAAGATCCTCGCCGGCGTCCACCGGCCGGACGCCGGCCGGCTCGTGCTCGACGGCGAGGAAGCGATCTTCGACACCGCAAAGCAATCGCAGGCGGCCGGGATCGCAATCATCTTCCAGGAGCCGACGCTCTTCCCCGACCTGACCGTGGCCGAGAACATCTTCGTCGGCACGCAGCCCCTCAAGCGGTTCCGCCGCATCGATCACAGGCGGATGCGTCGCGAGGCGGCCGCAGTGTTCGAGCAGCTCGGGGTCCGGCTCGATCCCGATCGGTTGGCGCGCGGCCTCTCGATCGCCGACCAGCAGCTCGTCGAGATCGCGAAAGCGTTGACGACGAACGCGCGGGTGATCGTGATGGACGAGCCCACCGCTGCATTGACGACGACGGAGGTCGAGAGGCTGTTCGGCATCGTCGAGACGTTGCGGGCGCGCGGCAACGCGGTGCTCTTCGTCTCCCACCGCCTCGAGGAGATCTTTGCGATCTGCCAGCGCGTCACCGTGATGCGCGACGGCCGCCATGTCCTCACGAAGCCGATCGAGGAGCTCACCATTCAGTCCGTCATCAGGGCAATGGTCGGACGTGACATGGACGCCCTGTTCCCGAAGGTGACCTCCGAGGTGGGCGGGGTCGTCCTGAAGGTCGACCGGCTGACGCGGGAGGGTGTGTTCAACGACGTGTCCTTCGACGTGCGGAGCGGCGAGATCGTCGCGCTCGCCGGCCTGGTCGGCGCCGGGAGAACGGAGGTCGCGCGCGCGATCTTCGGGATCGATCGTTGGGACGCAGGGTCGGTTCAAGTCGACGGGAAGTCCCTGCCGCCGGGATCGCCGACGGCTGCGATGGCGGCCGGGGTCGGACTCGTGCCCGAGGACCGGCGCCAGCAAGGGCTGATCATGGACTTCTCGATCGAGCGCAACATCGCGCTCGCTTCGCTCGACAAGGTCCGGCGAGCAGGGATCATCCCGCGCGGCGCCGAGCGGAGCTTCGCGAAGGACTGGGCGCTTCGGCTGCAGCTGAAGTACGGCAAATTGACGAACCCGATCTGGACGCTCTCGGGCGGCAACCAGCAGAAGGCCGTCCTGGCGAAATGGCTGGCGCGCAAGCCGACGCTGCTGATCGTGGACGAGCCGACGCGCGGCATCGACGTTGGGACGAAGGCCGAGGTTCACCGGCTGCTCTCCGAGCTCGCCGCGCAGAGCGTCGCCGTGCTGATGATCTCGTCGGAGCTCCCCGAGGTGCTGGGTATGGCCGACCGCATCGTCGTGCTCTTCGAGGGCCGCGTCTCGCGCGAGTTTGCACGCGACGAGGCGAACGAGGACGCGATCATGCACGCCGCGACCGGCGTCGTGGAGGACGCTGCGTGACGGTAATCGCAGAGAAGTCCCGGGTCCTCGGGCGGGGCGGGCGCTCGCACGCGATCGCAGAGCTGATGTTCCGCTTCCGCGAGCTCGGGATCGTGCTCGCACTCGTGATCGTCGTGGGTGTCACGACGATCGACAACCCGCGGTTCCTCAGCGTCACGAGCATCCAGCAGCTCCTTTCCGGCGCCGCGATCATCGCGCTGCTCGCCATCGGAGAGACCATCGTCATCATCACGCGCAACGTCGACCTGTCCATCGGGTCGGTGCTCGGCATCTCCGCCTATGCGACCGGTGTGCTCTTCGTGCACCATCCGCACGTCCCACTCGCGCTCGTCTTCCTGCTGGCGCTCGGAGTCGGGGTGACATGTGGGATCGTCAACGGCCTCGTCGTGACAGTCGCGCGGGTGCCCAGCCTCGTCGTGACGCTCGGAACGCTCTACATCATCCGCGGAATCGACGGCGCCTGGGCGGGTGGGAACCAGGTCAACGCCTCCATGCTGCCCGAGAGCTTCAACAAGATCGGCTACGGAACCGTGGCGGGGATCCCGTACCTGGGAATCATCGCCATGGTCGCCGTCGCGATCGCGACGTACGCGATGCGCACGTTCCGCACGGCTCGCGACTTCTACGCGATCGGGTCGGATCCGGACGCGGCGCGCCTCGCCGGCATCCCCGTCGGCTCGCGCGTCTTCCTCGCCTTCGTGTTGAGCGGCGGCATCGCCGGGATCGCCGGAGCCATCTGGCTGTCCTACTTCGGCTCGGTCGACGCGATCGCGGGCGTGGGCTACGAGTTCCAGGTCATTGCCGCGGTCGTCGTCGGCGGCGTGGCGATCTTCGGCGGCAGCGGCACAGTTCTCGGCGCCGCACTCGGCGCACTTCTTCTGAACACGATCAACAGTGCGCTCGTCGTCGTGAACGTGTCGTCCTTCTGGAGTCAGGCCCTCGCCGGGGGACTGCTCGTCGGCGCGATTGCCTTCGACAGGCTGATCGCGGTGCGCGTGGCGCCCGCCCTGCGCACACGGCGGAGCGCGCGTGTCTGAGATCGATCTCAAACCCGGCGACGAGGCGGCCAGCGAGGCACCGAGGCGGCCCAGCGTCGGCATCTTCGTGCGTTGGGACACATTCCTCCTGGTGCTCCTGGGCGCCACGATCGCGTACGGGAACCACGTCTCCCCGTACTTCCTCCAGTCGAGCAACCTCTTCTTCATCTGCTTGAACGTCGGCGAGGTCGCGATCATGGCCCTCCCGCTCACTCTGATCGTCATCACCGGGGAGATCGATCTCTCGGTCGCGTCGATCCTCGGCCTGACCGGCGTCGCCATGGCAGAGCTCTTCCAGCACGGTTGGCCGATCTGGCCGGCGATGCTCATGGCCGTCGTTCTCGGCGCCTTTCTCGGCGCGGTCAACGGCTTCCTCATCACGCGCGTCGGCTTGCCGTCGCTCGCGGTCACGATCGGGACGCTGACGCTCTACCGCGGCATCGCGCAGGGAATCCTGCCGACGGCCACGATCGGCGGCTTCCCGAGCAACCTCGCGAGCATCGGCGTCATCCCGATCCCGCACACGCACATCCCATACTCGATTGCGTTCTTCGCGGCGTTGGCGGTCGTCTTCGCCGTCGTACTCCATGCGACCCCGCTGGGGCGCGCGATCTTCGCGATCGGCGCCGGACAGGAAGCAGCCTTCTTCGCCGGCATCCGCGTCAAGCGCATCAAGTTCTGGCTGTTCGTCCTCTCGGGGACACTGAGCGGGTTCGCCGGAGTGCTCTGGACGCTTCGTTTTTCCTCGGCCCGCTACGACTCCGGCGTCGGTATGGAGCTCTTCGTCGTCACGGTCGTCCTGCTCGGTGGGGTCTCGATCTTCGGCGGCCGCGGCACGATCGCCGGGGTGGTCCTGGCTGTTGCCGTTCTCGGCACTCTGCAGACTGCGATGACGGCCGACCTCATTCCGGCACAGGACCAGAACATCGTCGTGGGCATCCTGCTCATCGCGAGTGTCATCCTCCCGAACACCGGCGACCTGTACCGGCGCGCCCGCGCGCGCCTGCGCAGCGCCGAAGCTCGGCGCCACGCTTCTGCCGCCGTGCGAGCGGACGCGCAATGAGACAGGGCGCACCGCCCCGCGTCGGCATCTTCGGGATCGGTCTTGCTGCGTACTGGCCGCAGTTCGAGGGACTGCGCGAGCGGCTCGAGGGCTACCAGCGGGGGATCGAAGCGCGTCTCGAGACGATGGGCGTCGATCTGGTCTCGGCCGGGCTTGTCGACACGGCGCAGGGCGCTCGCCGGGCCGGTGAGCTTTTCGCCGAGTCGGGCCTCGACCTCGTGTTGCTCTACACGGCGACGTACGCGACGTCGTCGCAGGTGCTGCCGACCGTGCAGGCGGTCGATGCGCCGGTCGTGATCCTCAACCTGCAGCCGACCCGCACCTTCGACTACGAGGCGATGACAACGGGCGAATGGCTCGCCAACTGCTCGGCCTGCTGCGTCCCCGAGATCGCCGGTGCGTTCACGCGCACGCGCATTCGGTACCGGACCGTCACCGGCACCCTCGTCGACGGCGACCCGGCCTGGGACGTGCTGCGCGAGTGGCTCGATGCGGCGCACGCCGTGCGCAGCCTCCGGACGGCGCGCATCGGCTTCCTGGGCCACACCTATCCGGGCATGCTCGACATGTACTCCGACTTCACACAGGTGCATGCACAGACCGGCGCGCACGTCGAGGTGCTCGAGATCGACGACCTCGTCGAGCGCGTCGAGTCGGCCGGCGCCGAGCTGATTGCGCGCAAGGGCGACGAGATCCGCGCCACGTTCGAGCTCGCGGATGCGGGTGTCGACCCGATCGCCGACGAGATCACCCCCGAGATCTTCGAGCTGGTCCGCGCGCGTCGCAGCGGGGCTCGACCGCCTCGTCGAGGACTTCGAGCTCGACGGGCTCACCTACTACTACCGCGGCGTCGGCGGCAACATCGCCGAGCGGGTAACGGCCGGTCTGATCGTCGGCAACTCTCTGCTCACGGCGCGCGGCGTCCCCGCGTCCGGTGAAGGCGACTTGAAGACGAACCTGGCGATGCTGCTGCTCGACCGGCTGGGGGCGGGCGGCTCCTACACCGAGTTCTACGCCCTCGACTTCGACGAGGAGTTCGTGCTCATGGGACACGACGGCCCCGGCCACCTCGCGATCGCCGACGGACGGCCGGTTGCACGCGCCCTCAAGCTCTACCACGGGAAGGCCGGTGCCGGCCTGTCGATCGAGATGAAGGTCCGGCTCGGGCCGGTCACGATCCTGGGCGTGACGCAGACCGCCGACGGCCGGCTGAAGCTGATCGCCGCCGAGGGCGAATCGATCGCCGGGCCGACGTTTCGAATCGGCAACACGAACTCGAGGATCCGTTTCCCGGCCGGCCCAGCGGCGTTCTTCGACGCCTGGTGCCTCGAGGGCCCGACCCACCACGTTGCGTTGGGCGTCGGCCACCAGGCGGATCGACTCCGCAAGGTCGCCGACCTGCTCGATCTCGAGCTGGCGGTCGTGCCGACCGGCGTGTAGCGGATGCGCGTCGCGGCTGTCGACTTGGGCGCGACGTCAGTGCGCGTCGCCGTCGTCGATCTCGCAGCCGACTCGCCGCAGGTCGAGGTCGTGCACCGCTGGTTCCACGGTCCGGAGGATCGGCCCGACGGCTCCGTTCGCTGGCGCTGGAGGGAACTGGTGGAGAATGTACGGCTCGGCCTCGACCGCGCGCTCGACGCAGGCGCGCTCGCCTCGATCGGCATCGACGGCTGGGCCGTCGACTACGGGCTCCTTGGGGAGGACGGGGGGCTGCTCTCCGATCCGCACAGCTACCGCAGCCCGCGCACCGAGGGCTGGCGCGACGTCGCGCGCTCGCTGGGCGAGGCCGAGCTCTACCGTCGCACGGGCGTCCAGCTGCTGCCGATCAACACGATCTTCCAGCTCGCCGCCCACGACCGCGAGGAGCTGCGTCGCGCCCGCCGGCTCGTGATGCTCCCTGAGCTCGTGGCGTTCGAGCTGACCGGTGAGGCCGCGAGCGAGCGCTCGAACGCCGGCACGACCGCGATGCTCGATCTCGCCACCGGCGAGTGGGCCTCTGACCTCGCGGAGGCCGTGGGCGTCGATCCGGCGATCTTGCCGCCACCTGAGCCCGCCGGCCGGCGACTCGGCGAGTATCGCGGCGCCCCGGTCCACCTCGTCGCCGCGCACGACACTGCCTGCGCCTTCGCCGCCAGCCCGCTCGGCACGAACCGGCGGGCGTTTGTCTCGGCGGGGACCTGGTTCCTCGTCGGCGTCGAGCGGGACGTCGCCGACACCTCGGAGGCCGCTCGCCTCGCGAACTTCTCCAATGAGATCGGCGCAGCAGGCGGCTACCGCTTCCTGAAGAACGTCACGGGGTTCTGGCTGCTCGAGCAGTGCGCGCTCCTCTGGCAGACGACGGCGCGGGAGTTGCTCGAGCTCGCGGCGCAGGTGTCGACCGCGCCGGTCTTCGACGTCGGCGACGACGCGCTCAGGTCGCCCGAGCGGATGGACGAGGCCGTGCGGGGAGCCGCCGGCCTCGCTCCGGACGCCAGTCGGGCGCTCGTGGCGCGCTCGATCGTCGAGTCCGTCGCGGTCGCCGTCGCACAGGTCGCCGACGAGTTGCGCCGTGTGCAGCCGGTCGAGGAGCTCGCGATCGTCGGCGGCGGCGCCGCGTCGCCGCTTGTGCTCGAGCGGCTCGCGGAGCGGGCCCAGGTCCCCGTGGTCGCCGGCGCAACGGAGGCGACCGCGCTCGGCAACGCGCTCGTGCAGGGGATCGCGCTCGGCCGGTTCGCGAGCCTCGCCGAGGGACGCGCCTGGCTCGCGGGCGCGGATCGTCGAGGCGTTTCGGCGAGGGAGTAGCCGGCAAGTACATCGGCCAGCTCGTCTTCCACCCCGATGCGGCGGCCCCGATGCCGACCTCTCGTCGTTGATCGGGCGCGTCTTTGTCGAGTCGACAGCGGCCCCGTGCAAAACGCACTGCTAACGAACGCATTGAACACGCCGTCACAGACCGGCCTGAGCAACCCACTGGTGCCTCGGAAATGGCTGCAAACGTGGCACTAACCAGCACGGACGGTTACGGGCCGTCATGGCGGGCGGAGAATCAGCTCTTCTAGGTTCTCCTTCGACGTCTGAGCTCGGCGACCGTTGCGCGCACGTGCGCCCGATCCCGCACGCGCCGGCAGGGCTGAAAGGAGAGCGCATCGCACTCTCCGGGAATGAAGCATCGGCCCAACGCGTCCTTGGTCCGAGCAATGCCACCCAGGCCCGATAGGCAGTGAAATGAGCCCGGTCGAGATCGCAGCCATAGCGCTCGCCGGTCTTGCTGCCGGTGCGATGAACACCGTTGTCGGCAGCGGCACGCTGATCACGTTTCCGGTGCTGCTCGCCTTCGGGTACTCGCCGGTCACCGCGAACGTCGCGAACACGATCGGCCTGGTCCCGGACTCGGTCTCGGGAGCATGGGGCTACCGGCGCGGGTTGGCCGGCCAGCGCGCACGCGCGATCAGATTGGGCGCGAGCTCGGTGCTCGGCGGCGTCACCGGCGCCGCGTTGCTGCTCGTGCTGCCCGCGTCGACGTTCTCCGCGATCGTCCCCGGTTTCATCGCGATCGCGCTCGTCCTGACCGTGCTTCAGCCGCACTTGAGCGCGTTGTTTCAGAAGCGCGACATCGGGATCGGGCGCGGACGCCGAGCCCTGACAACGGTCGCCGTCTACGCCACCGCAGTCTACGGCGGCTACTTCGGCGCAGCTCAGGGCATCCTCCTGCTCGCGATCCTCGGCGTCATGCTGGCGCAGGACTTGCAGCGCACGAACGCGTTGAAGACCGTCCTCACCGGCGTGATCAACGGCGTCGCCGGGGTGTGCTTCATGTTCGCCACGCACGTCGAGTGGCGCCCGGCGGCGACCATCGCCGTCGCGTCGATCGCCGGCGCCCAGCTCGGTGCACGCTACGGGCAGCATCTGAAGCCGACGACGCTCCGCGCGATCATCGTCGCCGTCGGAATCCTCGCGATCGTCGACGTGGCCCCTAGCTGAGCAAGAGGGGGCGACCTTTCAGCGGATACCGCCGCCGCTCGCAATCGCCCCACCGAGTGCGGCGAACTGGGGGACGATCCCGTGGGCGGCAGCAAAGGCGAAGGGGTGGTGGAAGACGTCGAGCGGCCGCTCGCCGCGACGAACCTCCAGCTCGAACGACCCACCGGTTCTGGAGTCGGTGACGACGACCGCCAGACGATCTCGGCCCCGCTCGCGCTGCCAGAGGAGAAAGACATCCAGACCGTCGCTCGTGCGGTGAGCGAGCTCTCGCGGCAGGCCGTCAGACGTTGCGCTCATGGTGCGTCCTCTCCGTCGATTCCATCTGAGTAGATGGACACCTGTGGACGCAGCGCATTCCCCGCGGCGGTACGAGGTGCGTTGCTGCCGGAAGTCTTAGGATGCGCGGCGGCAGCGTTCCTGAGTCCCTCCCCCTAGCGAGGAGCGTTGCCGTTCCGGGGGAGCGGAGCAAAGACGAAGGGCGTCCTGGCCCCTCCCGGGACGCCCTTCTGTTTCGCCGCAAGTCTTCGCCCTGACGTCATTTACGGTACCAAGCGGGGTGAGCCCGCCGCCCTCTCGTGCCCGCCGAGGAATCGTGCGACGCGGTCGAGCGTTAAACCTTTATGTCGCGCGATCTCCTTCCACTCGACGAGGCGACCGAGCGCTTGCGGCCGTTCGCCCGCCGCGCCGTCGGGGTCCGTCCGATCGACGTGGGCAGCATCGTCGGGACGGACAGCCGCGGCGGCGACTTCGATCGCGACTTCAACGCGCGTCGGCCGGATGTGCGCGAACGGATGCGCGGCGTTGAGCAAGCCTTCCCGGACGGCGACTTCCCGCCGATCGTGGTCTACCGGCTGGGCGAGGCCCACTTCGTCATCGACGGCCACCACCGCGTCGCGGTCGCGCGGCGGCGGCACATGGCGACGATCGACGCGGACGTCACCGAGCTGACGGCGCGCTGGCACCTCGGCCCGGATCCCGACCCCGTCGAGCTCGTCCACGCCGAGCAGGAGCGGATCTTCATGACCGAGAGCGGGCTGGCAGCCGTACGGCCGGACGCGCGCATCCGCTTCAGCCGCGCGGTCGGCTACGTCCAGCTGCTGGAGACGATCCAGATCCACGGCTACCACCTCATGCTCGGCGCGAAGCGTCCGCTCGATCGGGGCGACATCGCACGCGACTGGTATACGCGCCTCTTCGAGCCGACCTTGGAGGTCGTCCACGACGAGCGGCTCGACGGGTTCTGCCCGGGCGCCACCGACCCCGACCGCTTCCTGTGGGTCTACGAACAGAGGCGAGAGCTCCAGGTCGAGCACGGGCCGCAGCGGCTCGACGACGTCGCCCGCCGGGCGACGCAGGAAGTCGCGCGGCGCCGGCGCGCCCTGCGCACGCTGCTGCGCCGCCGCTGAGCCGTGTTGGCGCTCGTGGCGACCGGGAGGACGGACAGGCTGGTCGAGCTGACGCAGGTCGAGGAGGCGCGGCCGGCGAGCTCGGAGGCAGTGGTCGCGCAGCAGGTGATCTCCCTGAACCGCGGCGAGAGCAATGCGCTCCGCCGGAGCGCAGCCGGCGTTGTCCACGGCTGGGATGTCGCAGGTGTCGTGACGCAGGCGGCCGCGGAGGGTGCTCTCCTCTGCAACGTGTCCTCGTCACCGGCGCCGCCGGAGGAGTGGGACGCCTCGCAGTCCAGCTGGCGCAGCGAGGCGGGGCGCACGTGACCGCGATCGCCGCGAGCGAGGAGCGCGCCGCCGGGCTCCTGGAGCTCGGCGCCGACGAGGTCGCGTTCGAGAACGCCCGCGACGAGCGGCGCTTCGACCTGATTCTGGAGTCGACCGGCGGCGAGTCGCTGGCGGGGAGCCTGTACCGCGTTGCCGAGGGAGGGACCGTCGTCCTCTTCGGCAACTCGTCCGGCAGCAACCCGGTGTTCGACGTCGATTTCTACAACCGCTCGCGCGGCGCCCGGCTCTTCGCCTTCGACATCATGTACGAGCTGGCCCGTCACGACGTCAGCCGTGACCTGGGCTGGCTCGCCGGGGAGCTTCTCGCCGGCCGGTTCGACCCGCAGATCTCACACCGGGCGAGCTGGCACCGGGCCACGGAGGTTCTGGAGGCGCTCGCCGATCGGCAGATCAACGGCAAGGCGGTGCTCCTCGTCGACTGAGACGAGCCGGTGCTCCCGCCCCGGGCACACTCCTTGGCGGCCGGAGCGAGGGACTAAGGTCAGAGGCTTGCAGCTCCGCCGGGTCGATGCGACGCGCTACGTGACGCCGCTGCGGGAGGGCGGGTCTCTCCCTGCGCTCGTCGAGGCGAGCGACGACGGTCTCTACGTGCTCAAGTTCCGCGGTGCGGGCCAAGGCCCGAAGGCCCTCGTGGCAGAGGTCGTCGCCGGCGAGCTCGCGCGCAAGCTCGGGTTCGCTGTCCCGGAGCTCACGACCGTGACGCTGGATCCGTCGCTCGGCCGGGCGGAGCCGGACGCGGAGATCCAGGATCTCCTCCTGGCGAGCGCAGGCCTGAACCTCGGGGTCGACTTCCTGCCCGGCGCGCTTGGTTTCAACCCGGCCGCCGGACCGGCGCCCGAGCCCGGTCTCGCCGCCGAGATCGTCTGGCTCGACGCGCTGATCACGAACGTCGATCGCACGGCCAGGAACACGAACATGCTCGTCTGGCACCAGCGGCTCTGGCTGATCGACCACGGCGCCTCGCTCTACTTCCACCATGCTTCCGTCCCCGTCACGGGCGGCGAGCAGGCCGCCTTCGACGCGATCGACCAGCACGTCTTGCTTCCGTTCGCCGGCTCGATCGCCGAGGCCGACGGGCGGCTGGCGCCCCTCGTCACCGGAGAGGTGCTCGACGAGGTCGTCGCTTCCATCCCGCCGGAATGGCTCGACGGCGGCGACCCGGGAATCTACCGCGACTATCTGACTCGTCGCCTCGAAGGGCCGCGGCGCTTCGTCCTGGCGGCAGAGGAGGCACGTGAGCGCAGTAGCCCGTACTCGTATGCGCTGCACCGCGTCGTCCCGCGGGTCGATCGGGGAGAACGGATCAACGTCGGCGTCGTGTTGTTCAGCCGGCCGCTCGCCTACCTCGGGGCGCGCACCGCGCTCGACGAGGCGCGGCTCGCAGCCCTGTTCCCGGAGCTCGACCCGCAGACGGTGCTGCCCAACCTCCGAGCGCTCGAGCGGATCGCCGCCGGGGACCCGGACGCCGGACCGATCGCGACCCTCGATCAGACGGCGCGTTTCCACTGGCTCGTCTCGCCGTCCAGCACCATCATCCAGCCGTCGAGCGTGCACACCGGTGTCTGCGACGACCCGGCCGCCGAGCTCGACAAGCTCTTTCAGAGCCTGGTTGCCGGCCCGCGCGGCTGAGGCTCTCGTCGCAGCCGAGGTGGACCGTCAGCGTGTGCCGTCGCGGGCGGACGGGTCCGGCGGCGCCTGCTCGAGCAGCCAGCCCGTGCGGAGCTCGCGGGCCCGGGTCGCCAGCTCGTCGATCCGAGAACGAAGGTCCCTCAGCTCGGGACGGAGCTTCTCGATCCGGCGCAGCTCGCCGGTCATGGCGGCGAGCGGGCTCGCCGCATCGGCAGCCAGCTCGGCCAGGCGGGTCTCGCTCGCCTGGATCTGCCCCTCCAGGGTTCGCGCCCAGGCATCCGTCTGCTCCAGGAGCTTCCGCAGCTCGACCTCGCTCGCGGGTGACCCCGCCAGCACCTCCCGCATGCGGGCGAGCAATGCGAACTCGAGCGTCTCACTCATCCGGTCGATCCCGTGGGAGCAAGGTGCGGAGCTTGACAGACCGACGCCTGCTCCGTTCGTGAGTCGCGCCCCGCGTGTGCTTGCTCGGTCCGGCCTACCGCCTCCGGCAAATCCTCAGCTCGCCGGAAGCCGCCGATCGAAGACGCCCCGCGGCCTCTCTCCGGCGGTCGAGCAGGCGGCGATCACCGCCTGGCCGTAGCTGATGCCGCCGTCGTTCGGCGGTACCACTTGATGGGTGAGGACCCGGAAACCGAGCCGCTCCAGCTCGCGACGTGTCGAGGTCAGCAGTCGCAGGTTCTGGAAGCTGCCGCCGGAGAGAACGACCGTCCGCGGCTCTGCTGCTTCCGCGCAGGCGTCGGCTGCTGCCCTCGCGACCGTCTCGTGGAATGCTGCCGCGATCTCGGCGCTAGGCCGACCCGCGGCGAGGTCGTCGTGGACGGCTGCGATCAAGGCGGCGCCGTCGCCGAAGAGCCAGGGATACGGCTCCGCGTCCGTCTGTCCGGCGAGCAGCTCGAGCTCGATTGCCGCCTGCCCTTCGAAGGTGACGGTCGAGCGGAGACCGAGGAGCGCGGCGGCGGCGTCGAAGAGTCGCCCCATTCCGGACGAGAGCGGCGCGTTCACCTGCAGGCTCTCGCGTACGACCGTCCAGCGCGTGAAGGGCACGGGCCGGCCGGCAAGCTCGAGGTAGGACGCGGCGACGCGCCACGGCTCCCGGATCGCGGCCTCCCCGCCCGGCAGCGGAACCGGCTCCAGGTGCGCGAGCCGCTCGAACGACGAGAGGTCGCAGCGGAGCAGCTCGCCGCCCCAGAGCGTGCCGTCCGTGCCGAAGCCGGTGCCGTCGAAGACGAGCGCGAGGGCCGGCCCCGGCTCTCCGTGCTCGGCGAGGCAGGCGGCCGCATGGGCGTGGTGGTGCTGGACGCCCACCAGGTCTGCGTCCTGCTCGAGCGCCCACTTCGTCGACAGGTACTCCGGGTGGAGGTCGTGCGCGACGATCTCCGCCTCGACGCCGAGCATCGCCAGATAGAGCTCGACGTCGGAGCGGAAGGCGCGATAGGCGAGCTCGGTGTCGAGATCGCCGAGGTGCGGCGAGAGAAAGGCCTCGCGGCCGCGGGCGAGGCAGAAGGTGCTCTTCAGCTCGGCGCCGACGGCGAGGATCGGCCTGGTGGCGTCGACCGGCAGCGGCGTCGACTCGGGTGCGTAGCCGCGGGAGCGGCGGACCGGGAACGCCGCTCGCACGAGTGAGTCCTCGCAGCGCCGGTGAATCGGGCGGTCGTGGCCGAGAAACGCGTCCGCGATGCCGTCGAGCCGCTGCCGGGCCTCGTCGTCCTCGTAGGCGATCGGCTCGTCGGAGCGGTTCCCGCTCGTCAGCACGACTGGTGCGCCGAAGTCGGCGAGCAGCAGGTGGTGGAGGGGCGTGTACGGGAGCATCAGCCCGAGCCATGGGTTGCCGGGTGCGACTGAGGCGGCGACCGGTGCGCCGGCGCGCCTTCGGAGGAGCACAATCGGCCGGCGGCGCGACTCGAGCAGCTCGGCCTCGACGTCGTCCACCTCAGCGAGGAGCTCCGGCTCCGTCGTCATGAGCGCGAACGGCTTGTCCTCGCGGTGCTTGCGTGCCCGCAGCTGTGCCACCGCGTCCTCGTTCGCCGCGTCGCACGCGAGGTGCCAGCCGCCGAGGCCCTTGACCGCCAGGATCGCGCCGCGACGGAGCAGCTCGACCGCCTGCTCGAGCGGGAGCGAGAGGCGCGGCCCGCAGACCGGGCAGCAGACAGGCTCGGCGTGGAAGCGGCGGTCGGACGGATCCTCGTACTCGCGGCGGCAGTCCGCGCAGAGGGGAAAGCCGGCCATCGTCGTGTTGGGCCGGTCGTAGGGGACCGAGCGGACGATCGTGAAGCGCGGCCCGCACTGCGTGCAGTTGACGAACGGGTAGCGGTAGCGGCGGTCGTCCGGGTCGAAGAGCTCGCGCAAGCAGTCAGCACAGGTGGCGACATCCGGCGGGACGAGGGCGTCGCGCCCCGTGGCCGCGCTCGGCTCGATCGTGAACGCGCGGTCGCCGCGCGCGGGCAGCTGCTCTGCCGCGACCGCGTCGACCCGGGCGAGGGACGGAGCGTCAGTGCGGAGCGCGACGGCGAACGCATCGAGCGCGTCCGGTCGGCCCTCCGCCTCGATCACGACGCCGCGGCCGTCGTTGAGGACGAAGCCGGCGAGCCCGTGTCGCCGCGCGAGCCCGAAGACGAACGGGCGGAAGCCCACGCCCTGCACGATCCCTCCCACCCGGAACCGGCGTCGCTGCATGTGTGCAATTGTGGCGTCACCGGGTACGGTCAACCGGTTCGACAGTCAGGTCGACCGGCCCACGGTCGGGACCGAGGGAGGAACGCTGTGAGCGCACGGATCTTGCTCGCCGACTCGACGCCCGAGCTGCGCGAGGCGATCGGCACGGTCCTGCGGCGGGAGTGCTTCGAGGTCGTCGACGCCGGCGACGGCGAGTCGGCGTTGAGCGCGGCGATCCGGGGGCCTGTCGACCTCGTCTTGCTCGATCTCGACCTCCGAAACGTCGGTTCATTCAGGGGGCTGCGCGTATGTGTCTCGCGATTCCGGGACAGGTGATCGAGTTCGTCGACGAGGAGAACCGGCTCGCGAAGGTCGACGTCGCAGGTGTGCTTCGCAACGTCAACGTCGGTCTCCTCGAGGACACGACCCCCGGCGACTGGGTCCTGATCCACGTCGGCTTTGCGCTCTCGAAGGTCGACGAGGACGAGGCCCAGGCCACGCTCGAGCTGCTGCAGCGGATGGGCGAGGCATTCGAGCAGGAGCTCGAGGATCTGAAGGCGAGCGTGATCGAATGAGCTGCGACGAGCGGCACTGCGTCACGTGCTCCGACGAGGGCGTGCCGATGCGCGTGCTCGAGACGAGCGGCGACGGGCTCGCACGGTGCGAGGGCGGCGTCGAGGTGATGACCGAGCTCGTCGGCGCCGTCGAGCCGGGAGATCAGCTGCTCGTGCACGCCGGCGTCGCGCTCCAGAGGCTGGCGTGAAGTTCGTCGACGAGTTCCGCGACGCAGAGCTCGGGCAGGTGCTCGCGGCGGAGATCGTCGCGGCCGTCGAGCCGGGCCGGCACTACAAGGTGATGGAGGTCTGCGGCGGTCACACGCACACGATCTACAAGTACGGGGTCGACGATCTGCTCCCGGAGAACGTCGAGCTCGTGCACGGTCCAGGCTGCCCCGTCTGCGTGATCCCGATGGGCCGCGTCGACGACGGGATCGCGGTGGCGCACGAGGACGGCGTCATCTTCACGTGCTTCGGCGACATGATGCGCGTCCCTGGCAGCCGCGGCACCCTGCTCGAGGCAAAGGCCGAGGGCGCGGACGTGCGCATGGTCTACTCGCCGCTCGACGCGCTGCGGATCGCGCGGGAGAACCCGGAGCGCGAGGTCGTCTTCTTCGCGGTGGGCTTCGAGACCACCGCTCCCTCGACGGCGCTGACGCTGATGCGCGCGAAGGCGGATGGCTTCCGTAACTTTTCCTGCTTCTGCAACCACGTCACCATCGTGCCGCCGCTGAAGGCGCTGCTCGAGTCCCCGGACCTGCGGCTGGACGGCTTTATCGGCCCGGGGCACGTCTCGACCGTCGTCGGCGCGCGGCCCTTCGAGTTCATCCCGGCCGACTACGGCAAGCCGATCGTGATCTCAGGCTTCGAGCCGCTCGACCTGCTTCAGTCCGTGCACATGATCCTGCTCCAGCTCGCGGAAGGGCGCTGCGAGGTGGAGAACCAGTACCGGCGCGTCGTCCCGTACGACGGCAACCCGCAGGCGCTGCGCGTGCTCGAGGAGGTGTTCGAGCTCCGGCCGCACTTCGAGTGGCGCGGGCTCGGCTTCATCTCGCACAGCGGTTTGAAGCTGAGCGAGGCATACGTGGACTACGACGCCGAGCTGCGCTTCCCGGTACCGGGGATCCGGGTCGCGGATCCGAAGGCGTGCCAGTGCGGCGAGGTGCTGAAGGGCGTCATCCGGCCGTGGGAGTGCAAGGTCTTCGGCACCGCCTGCACGCCCGAGCGGCCGATCGGCACGTGCATGGTCTCGTCGGAGGGCGCGTGTGCGGCGTACTACAACTTCGGCCGCTTCGCGCGGGAGCGGGAGGTCGTGTGAGCCGGCGTAGGCTCGACGGAGCCGGCCCGAGAGCGCAGGTGGCGGCTTTGCCGCCGCCTGCGCGGGAATCTGCGGAAGAGCACGCCCTGGCGATGATCGAGCGCGTGCGCGCGAAGCCGCTGCGCTTCCGCGACGAGCGCGTGACCATGGCGCACGGCGCCGGCGGCAAGGCGACACAGGCGCTCGTGGAGGGTCTGCTCGCGCCTGCGTTCGGGCTCGCCGAGCTCGCGGACGCGGCGACGGTCGACGGGCTCGCCCTGACCACGGACAGCTTCGTCGTCAAGCCGATCCGCTTCCCCGGCGGCTCGATCGGCGAGCTGGCCGTGAACGGCACCGTCAACGACCTCGCGGTGTCCGGGGCGCAGCCGTTCGCGCTCACCCTCTCGCTCGTGCTCGAGGAGGGGCTCGCGGCCGAGGAGCTCCGCGCCGAGGTCGAGGCGATCGCCCGGGCAGCCGCCGCCGCCGAGGTGTCCGTCGTCGCGGGCGACACGAAGGTCGTCGAGCGCGGACGGTGCGACGCGATGTACATCTGCACGACCGGGCTCGGGAGGCTCGACCCGCGCGGCCGGCTCTCGCCCGCGGGGTTGCGGCCCGGAGACAGGATTCTGGTCTCCGGCTCGATCGGCGAGCACGGAACCGCGATCATGCTCGCGCGCGGGGAGTTCGAGCTCGCCGCGGAGATCGAGTCGGACACCCAGTCCCTCTGGCCCGCAATGGACGCGCTGCTCGGGTCGGCCGGCCCCTCGCTCCGGTGCGTCCGCGACGCGACGCGCGGCGGGGTCGCCTCGGTGCTGAACGAGCTCGCCCGCGCATCGGGTGTCGCGATCCTCGTCCGCGAGGCGGCTGTGCCGGTGCACCCGGCCGTCGCCGGGGCGTGCGAGATCCTCGGCATCGACCCGCTCTACGTCGCGAACGAGGGCCGGCTCATCGCCTTCGTCGCGCCCGACGCCGCGGACGAGGCGCTCGCCGCACTCGCCGCCGCCCCGGGGTGTGCAGAGGCGACCGAGATCGGCGAGGTCAAGACCGACCCGGCGGGCCTGGTGCTCGTCGAGACCGCGTTCGGCGGCCGCCGGGTCATGGACATGCTCGTGGGAGACCCCCTCCCACGCATCTGCTGAAAGGAGCACGGATGGCAGCGGTCGAGTTCGTCCCCAACCAGCGCGCGACGGAGGCGCTCGTGCTGGTGGACGTCAAGATCGACCCGCACGGGATGGATCCGCAGACCGTGCTCCGCTTCGTCAAGACGACCGGCGGCTGGCCGGGGAAGGTCGTCGTCGCGTGCGAGCCGGAGCAGGTCGAGGAGGTGGCGATCGGGCTGAGCGCGCCGGTCGAGGCTGCCGTGGAGGACGCCGTCGCGCTCGTCGTCGAGACGGTGGAGGAGCTGCGGTGCACGAGCTCTCGCTAGCGAACGCGATCGTCGACACGGTCGAGCGCCATGCGGAGGGTCGGCCGGTGCGGGTGATCGCCCTGCGGGTCGGCACGCTCCGCCAGGTCGTGCCCGGTTCGCTCGAGCTGTACGTGGAGCTTGTGGGTCGAGGCACCGTCTGCGAGGGGGCGCGGCTCGAGCTGGAGGTCGTCCCCGCCCGGTTGGCCTGCTGCGGCGGCGAATGGGAGCCGCCGAGCTTCCGCTGCCCGAGCTGCGGCCGCGGCGGCGAGATCGTGTCCGGCGACGAGTTCCTGGTGGAGTCAATTCAGATTGCCGGCGTAGGCTCGACGGAGCCGGACAATGAGCCGGACAATGAGTCGGTGGGCCGGCTTCGCCGGCGCGCCGACGGGGAGGAGGCTGCCGCATGCATCGCACCTATGTGAAGGTGCTCGAGGACGTGCTCGACGCGAACGGGACGATCGCGGCCGCGAACCGCGACGACTTCGACCGGGCCGGCGTCACGACGGTGAACATGATGAGCGCGCCCGGCGCGGGCAAGACGACGCTGCTCGAGCGCTCGCTCCGACGGCTCGCAGGCGTGCGGGTCGGCGTGCTCGAGGGTGACGTCGCCTCGACCCTCGACGCCGACCGGATCGCCCACCTGCACGTCCCGGTCGTCCAGATCGACACCGACCCGAGCTTCGGGGGCGAGTGCCACCTCGACGCCAACATGGTCCGCTCGGCTATCCCGTCGCTGCCCCTCGACGAGCTCGACCTGCTGGTGATCGAGAACGTCGGCAACCTCGTCTGCCCGGCCGAGTTCCGGGTCGGCGAGCACCATCGCGTCATGGTCTCCTCGATCGCGGAGGGCGAGGACAAGCCGCTCAAGTACCCGCTCATGTTCCGGGCCTGCGAGCTCGTGCTCGTGAACAAGATCGACCTCCTCCCGCACCTCGACTTCGACCTCGACCGCTACCTGCGGAACCTGGACGCCGTGCACCCCGGGGTCGAGCGCCTGCTCGTCAGCGCCAAGACCGGCGAGGGCGTCGCGGCATGGCGCGACTGGCTCGTCCGGGCGGCGACGCGGGAGCCCGCGCCCGCGTGATCGAGGCGCGCACCGAGGCCAACGAGCGCTTCTTCGCACTCGAGGCGGACCGGATCGCGGAGCTCTCGCTGCGCCTGGCCGAGAGGTTCCTCCGCGGCGGGCGGCTGCTCGCCGTCGGCGCGTCGCCGCAGGATCGCTCCGACGCACACCACGTCGCCGTCGAGTTCGTCCACCCCGTCATCGTCGGCAAGCGCGCGCTGCCCGCGCTCGCGCTCCAGGCCGACCAGGTCGCGCTGCTCGCGGAGCCCGGCGACGCGGTGATCGCGTTCGGCGCGCCGGCGACCGGCCCGTCCGGATGCCTCACGATCGGCTTCGCTCCCGGGGCGGCGGAGTGGACGTTCGAGCCGCCGACCGACGACCCGTTCGTCCGCCAGGAGCTCGTCGAGACGCTCTATCACGTGCTCTGGGAGACGGTTCACGTGTTCCTGGAGCATCTGGGCTCGAGCCGCAGCGGTGCGGGAGGCTCCGGATTCCTCTATCCGTTCCTCGAACGCACCGAGGTCGACCTCGGCGCCGTGGTCGACGACGTCGCGCGCTCGGTGCGGCTCAAGGCGCAGGAGGTCGGCGACCTGCGTCGGCGCACGGTCGGCGACGGCGACGAGCTCGAGGTCTCCGCGGCCGCGGTGAGGGAGCGCCTCGACGCCGGCGGCAAGCTGCTCGCCTTCGGCAACGGCGGCTCCGCGACCGACGCGATGGACCTGGTCGCCGACCTGCAGAGCGCGGGGCGCCGTGCCCTCGACCTGACCGCGGACAGGGCGATCCTGACGGCGCTCGCGAACGACGTCGGACCCGAGGTGCTCTTCCAGCGCCAGCTGATCGCGCACGGCCGCGAAGGCGACGTCGCGCTCGCATTCTCGACGAGCGGCGGCTCCACCAACATCCTCGCCGCCCTCGCCGAGGCGGGGCGGCGCGGGCTCGGGACGATCGCGATCGTCGGCTATGACGGCGGCCGGATCGCCTCCGATCGCCTCGCCGACCACGTGATCGTGACGCCTTCCGAGTACGTCCCGCGGATCCAGGAGGCGCAGGCGACCGCGTACCACCTGCTGTGCGGGCTGGTCTCCACCGGAAGCCCCCGTCGCGCGGAGCTCGCACGGGCGTGAGCGGGCGCTGGCTGCAGACGCTCAGCCATCGCGAGTGGCTGCGCCTGTCGGTGTTCGGTGGCGGGGTGTTGTTATTGCATCTGGCCGGTTGGGGGTTGTTTCTCTTTTATGCGCGGGAGTATCCGGCGTTGGCGGGGTTGGGGACGCTGGCGTATGCGTTCGGGTTGCGGCATGCGTTCGACGCCGATCACATCGCGGCGATCGACAACACGACGCGGAAGTTCCTCCAGGACGGCAAGCGCTCACTCGGCGTCGGCTTCTTCTTCTCGCTCGGGCATTCGACGATCGTCTTTGCGCTCGCGGGCGGCTTGGCGGTGGCGGCGGCGTCGGTGCACTCGGCGCTCCCGGTCATCCAGGTCTCTGGCGGTGTGATCGGCACCTCGGTCTCGGGTGTGTTTCTGCTTCTGATCGGGGTCTTGAACCTGCTCGTGCTGGCGGACGTCGTGCGCGTTTCCGGGAGCTGAAGCGGGGCCGCTACGACGAGCAGCAGCTGGAGCGGCGGCTGCTCGAGCAGGGGCTGATGAGCCGTTTCTTCCTCCGTCGGCTCGGGGAGCGGGTCGACGCCAGCTGGAAGATGTACCCGCTCGGGCTGCTCTTCGGGCTCGGCTTCGACACCGCGACCGAGATCGGGCTGCTGGCGCTGGCGACCGGGGTCGCGAGCCACCAGGTGCCGTTGCTGGCGATCGTCTCGCTGCCGTTGATCTTCGCGGCCGGGATGTCGTTGATGGACACCGCCGACGGCGCCTTCATGAGCCAGGCCTACGGCTGGGCGTTCTCGAACCCGGTGCGCAAGGTCTACTACAACATCACCGTCACCAGCCTCTCCGTCGCGGTGGCGCTGCTGGTCGGGACGATCGAGCTGCTCCAGGTCGGGGCGGCACGCTTCTCGCTCGACTCCCGCTTCTGGCGGGCGCTCGAGCAGCTGGACTTCGGCCGGCTCGGCTACCTCGTCGTCGCGCTCTTCCTCGCCACCTGGCTCCTCTCCCTGCTCGTCTGGAAAACCCGACGCATCGAAGAGCGCTGGCAGGGGTTCATCGACGCCTGACCGGCTCGGACGGCCCGAGCGGACGGGTCTTCCGAGCCTCTGCGTCGCCTTACAGCGTGGCGCAGCCCGTCGTCACCGGCTGCCGGCTGGACCAGCGGCCGGAGGAGCCACCCTTGACGCGGAGGTACGCGTTCGGCGATCCGGTGCACCGGAACCTGTCGGTCCTGTAGGTCAGCCGTCCACCCGGCGCGGTGGGATGCAGCGTCGCCCAGACCCACTTGTGCCAGAGCGGCTGCCCGTCCGACGAGCGGTACAGCCCGATGTACGTCCACCCGACGTTGATCCGGTCGACCGAGACGCGGTAGCGGACTGCGTCGTCCCTGGTCGGGGAGCAGATGTCGCCGACGCATTGCACCGTGTTCGGGATCCACGTGTCGACGGTCGTACGCACCTCGTTGCGATGCTTGGCGGCGTTCGCATTGTCGGTGAGCGCCTGCTGCCTCGCCGGCGGCGTGACGCACGCGTGGTCGGCGCTACGCGCCGCCCAGAGTGGCCTGCCGTCGTGCGTCGAGGTCGCGCACGATCTTGCGCGCGTACAGCCGCTCGCTCGCCGCCCGGTAGAGGGCGAGGGCGTTGTCGCCGTCCGAGGGGTAGCAGGCCCAGCCGAAGCTGAGGGAGCTCGGAGACAGGGCCTCGAGCCGCCGGGCGAGCCGCCCGGCCTCGCGGGAGCTCTGCCGGACCAGAATCGCGAACTCGTGCGGGCCGAGCCGGGCGATCTCGTCCGTGGGGTGCAGGGAGAGCAAGAGCCGGTCGGCGAGTGGCCGCAGGACGTCGTCGGCGGTCTCCGCCGGATCGTCGCTCTCGCCCAGGTCGCCGACCAGCATCGTGAACTCGTGGCCGGCGGCGAGCCGCCGGCCGATCGCGGCCTCGAAGGCGCGGGTGTTCGGGAGCCCGGTGAGCACGTCGCGGTCGGCGAGCAGGCGCAGCTCGTCGACCAGCTGACGGTGCCGGTCGGCGAACCAGCCGACGAGGGCGCCGATCATGATCAGCGTCGTCGCCCGCACCAGCGTCCCGAAGGTCAGCGCGGCCGACGGCCCGATGTGCGGGTTCACGAGGATGCCGATCGGGTAGAGCGCGCTCGCCAGGGCCCCGGCGAGCGCCCCGATCTGCAAGCCGCCGGCGAGCGCGGCCAGCGCGACCGCGATGTAGTAGTAGTGGCCGAGCCCGAGCCCGGGCCTGTCGTAGAGGCAGAAGAGGCCGGTGACGGCCGCAAACGCGCCGGCCGAGGCCAGCGCGAGCGCGCGCCGCGAGGGAAGTGCCGCAGACATCTCCCGGTAGATCGTGCGCTACCGGCCGCGGCTGCGCCCCCAAAGAGGGGATTCCGGGGATTCGCTACAATCCGCCGCCGTGGCTGGAGAGCGCGTCAGACTCGTGGTCCAGGAGCGCACCCGTCTCGGCTCGGCCGAGGCGCGGCGCATGCGCCGGCGCGGTCTGATTCCCGGCGTGCTCTACGGACGCTCGAAGCCGCACGCGTTCGCCGTGCCGGAGCGGGAGCTGCGCTCGGCGCTCACCACCTCGGCCGGCCTGCACGCGATCCTCGACGTCGAGCTCGACGCCCAGAAGGCGACGCACCCGTCCGTGCTGAAGGAATACCAGCGCCATCCGATTCGCGGCACACTCATCCACATCGACCTGCAGGAAGTCCGCCTCGACCAGCCGATCACGGCCTCGGTGACGGTGAACCTGATCGGCGAGCCCGTCGGCGTGAAGGAGGGGGGCGTGCTCTCGCAGGTCTCGCGCGAGGTGAACGTCGAGGCGCTGCCGCTCGAGATTCCGGAGCATCTCGACGTCGACGTCAGCGGCATGCAGATGGGCGACACACTCCGCCTCTCCGAGCTGCAGGTCCCGGGCAACGTGAAGCTGCTCGACGATCCCGATGAGACGGTGCTCGCGACAGTGACGATGCCGACCCGCGTCGAAGAGCCCGTCGAAGAGGTCGAGGAGGGCGCCGAGCTCGAGGGCGTCCCGGCGGCGGGCGAGGCAGAGGCTGCCGCGGAAGGCGAGGCCGAGGGCGGCGCGGAGGCTCCCGCCGGCCACGAGTCCGGCTCGACCGAGGAGTAAGCCTTGCGTCTCTGGCCTCGGCGCCAGGGCACGTCGCTCGACCTGCTCGTGGTCGGCCTGGGAAACCCGGGCCGGGAGTACGCGGGGAACCGCCACAACGCCGGCTGGCTCGTGCTCGACGAGCTCGCCCGGCGGCACGGGGCGACGTGGAAAGGGAAGTTCTCCGGCCAGCTCGCCGAGCTGCGCCTCGACGGTCACAAGATCGCGCTCCTGAAGCCGGAGACGTACATGAACGAGTCGGGCCGCTCCGTCGGGGCCGCGCAGCGCTTCTTCAAGCTCGACCCTGACGCCGTCCTCGTCGTCCACGACGAGGGCGACCTCGACCTCGGCAGGCTGCAGGCCCGCAGGGGAGGCGGGCTCGCCGGTCACAACGGCTTGCGCTCGATCGCGCAACATCTGAAGACGCAGGATTTCCTCCGGCTCCGCATCGGCGTGGGCCGCCCGGACCGCGGCGACCCGCGCCCGCTCGCGGACTTCCTCCTCTCCGACTTCGAGCCGCACGAGGACGCGGAGACGCTGATCTCGCGCGCCGCGGACGCCGTCGAGACGCTCGACGCCGAGGGGCTCGACTCCGCGCAGCGGCAGTACAACTGAGCCGGGCAGCGTAGCCCCGCACCCGGCACCTCCTCCCTCGATCGGGGGAGGCAAGACCACTCAGATGGGCCATGCGGTGTACGCCTGCGGGTTGCTGAACTGTGGCCTTCCCCCGACAGCAGCGCGCGCCCCGGGTCACTTCGGGCGGGCGCACGCGCCGAAAGGGCCTTCCTCTTGCGCCGCCTCTTCCTCCTGACTCTGCTTGCGTTCGTGCTCGTCGCGCCCGTCCACGGGGCCTTCGCCCGCCCCGCGGACGCCAAGACGACGAGATTCCACCCCGTCGGGGCCAAGCGCCTGAAGGTCGTGCGCTACGCGAAGCGCTTCCTGGGTGTGCGCTACCGCTACGGCGGCTCGTCGCCTCGCACGGGCTTCGACTGCTCGGGCTTCGTCGCGTACGTCTACCGGCACTTCGGCATCGCGCTCCCGCACTACTCGGTCGCGCAGTTTCAAGCCGGCCGCCGGGTGCCCCGTGGCAGGCTTCGGCCCGGAGACCTCGTCTTCTTCCACGGGCTCGGCCACGTGGGCCTGTATGTCGGAAAGGGCAGGTTCATCCATGCGCCGCACAGCGGCACCCGCGTCTCGATCGCGTCGCTCAACGGCTGGTACGGCGCCCGCTACGACGGAGCGCGCCGGCTACGAATCGCTGCGTAGCTGCTAGAACCTGACGGGTGGGCGACGTCGTCGCCGTGAACCTCGAACCGTCCGACGAGCGGCCGCAGCGGCGGCGCTCCCGCACGATGTGGGAGTTGATGCATCCGGACGACGTCCGGACGGGCTGGCGCGAGCTTCCCGGCCTGATCGGCAGCTCGCTGCGGCTCGTCTGGCAGGCCGGACGGCGGACGTTCCTGCTCGTCGCCGCGCTGCAGCTGATCACGGCCGTCGCCGCCGGCCTGCAGCTCTTTGCGACGCAATACGCACTCAACTCGATCCTCCAGGCCGGTGAAAGCGAGTCGTTCACCGACGTCGTCCCGGCGATCGCGATCCTCGTCGGCATCACGGTCGTGATGGAGGCGGCGACCTCGGTGCAGAACGAGCAGAGCCGCGTGCTCGGCGAGCTCGTGGCCCGGAAGGCCTACGACCGCGTCCTCGACGTCTCGACCAAGATCGACCTGATCGCGTACGAGTCGCCCGACTTCTACGACCGGCTCCGGCGGGCCAACATGCAGGGCCAGTTCCGGTCGCTGCAGACCGTCCAGAGCCTGCTGGGCCTGGTCGGCGGCGCGATCGCGGCGGTCGGCATCATCATCGCGCTCACGTCGATCCAGCCGTGGCTCCTGCCGATCGTGCTGCTCGGCTACGTCCCCCTCTGGATCGTTTCGCGCTCCAATACGCGCGACTCGTACCGCTTCGCGTTCGGGATGACGCCCAACGACCGGCAGCGCAACTACCTCCAGAACGTGCTGCTCGGCCGCGACAGCGCCAAGGAGGTGCGGGCGTTCAACCTCGGACCGTTTCTGCGCGAGCGGTACGACCGGTTGTACGACCTGCGAGTGGCGGAGCTGCGCTCGCTCGCGCGCCGCCGCACGACCCGTAGCCTGGCGGGGTCGCTGACGTCGTCCGCGGTCGCCGCGTGCGCGGCGGCCGCGCTCGCGTACCTCTACACGACGGGGCACATGTCGCTGGCCTCGACGGGCGCGGCCGTCTTCGGCCTCTACCAGCTGCGCGGACGCCTGCAGGCGATGCACTTCTCGGTCGCGGGCCTCTACGAGGCGACGCTCTTCATCCGGGACTACACGTCGTTTCTGGAGCTCGAGCCGCGCCTCGAGCCGGCCGGTCGCCCGGCGCCGGCGGGCTTCGAGCGACTCGACGTCGACGAGGCGACGTTCGTCTACCCGGACGCCGACCGGCCGGCCGTCGACCGCGTGTCGCTCGAGATCGGAGCGGGGGAGATCGTCGCTCTCGTGGGCGAGAACGGGTCCGGCAAGACGACCCTGGCCAAGCTCGTCGCCGGCCTCTACCGGCCGGAGCGAGGAAGCGTCCGCTGGGACGGCATCGACACAGCGGAGCTCGATCCGGACGAGCTGCGTGCGTCCGTCGCGGTGATCTTCCAGGATTTCGCGCGCTTTCTCCTGCCCGCGCACGAGAACGTCGCGCTCGGGCGCCACGAGCGGATCGACGACCGCGACGGCGTCATCGCCGCGGCGCAGCGGGCCGGAGCGCACGACTTCCTCAACGACCTGCCCGAGGGGTACGAGACGATGCTCGGCCGCGAGTTCCACGGCGGCTGGGATCTCTCGATCGGCCAATGGCAGCGCGTGGCGCTCGCCCGCGCCTTCTTCCGCGACGCCCCGTTCGTGATCCTCGACGAGCCGACCGCCGCTCTCGACGCGCGCGCCGAGAGCGACCTCTTCGAGCGCATGCGCGAGCTGCTCGCCGGCCGCGCGGTGCTGCTGATCTCGCATCGATTCTCGAGCGTCCGCTCGGCCGACCGGATCTACGTCCTCCGCCACGGGCGCGTGGTCGAGCACGGCCGCCACGAGGAGCTGATGGCGCTCGGCGGGCTCTACGCCGAGCTCTTCACCCTCCAGGCCCGCCAGTACGTCGACGTCGAGCCCACCGCGCGCAGGCCGGCGCCCGAGACACCGCCCGTGGAGACGGGGCCGTTCGGGTCTGGGCCGTTCGGGCCTGGGCCGGCGACCGAGCTTCCGGCGATGCAGCCCCTGGACACGGAACCGGACGGAATTTTCACCATCCGGAGCGCCACCCGTGAGCATTTCTCGGGTAGCCTCGACGGCGAGGGCGGAGGGAGCACGGCCCCACCCTAGGGTGGGGGGTGCGGCCGGCCATGCCCGTCCAAGGCATGGCCGAGATGGGCGGCCGAGCGGCGTGGCCGGGCGCCGCCTGGGGAGTACCATGGACGTCCGCGGAACGCCTGGTTCCGCCTTTCGTCATGGACCGTCCGGTACTTCACGCCTTTGTCGACCAGCTCGTGCAGAGCGAGTCGTTCCAGCGCTTCGCCGAGGCGCTTCCGGCCCGTGCGCGCGTTTCCGAGCCCGCGCTGCCGCTCCTGCTCGCCGCGCTCAACGAGCAGGTCGGGGGGCCGCTCGTGATCGTGCTGCCCGAGGACGCGGACGCGCGGGACGCCGCGGAGGGCGCATCGTGGTACCTCGGCGACGACGACGTCGCGCTCCTCCCGAGCCGCGGCGTCCGCTGGGACTCGTGGCTCGAGCCGCCGCCGCACCTCGTCGGCGAGCGGGCGCGCGCACTCGACGTGCTCGCCCGCGGCGGGCTCGTGTGCGCCTCCGCCACGGCGGTCGCGGAGCTGATGCCACCTCCGGACGCGCGGCCGGCGCCGATCCGCATCGCGCCGGGCGAGGAGCCCGGGATGGAGGCGCTCGCAGAGGAGCTCGCGCTCGCCGGGTACGAGCGGGTCGAGCGGGTCGAGGACCGCGGTCAGTTCGCCGTCCGCGGCGGCATCGTCGACGTCTTCCCGACCACCGGACGGGAGCCGCTCCGGATCGAGCTCTTCGGGGACGAGATCGAGCAGATCCGCGCCTTCTCCGCGTTCACGCAGCGAGCGCTCCGCCCGGTCGAGTCGGCCACGATCTACCCGGCGGCCGAGCGGCGGCTCGACCTCGTCGGGCTCGAGCTCGAGCCGGAGGAGGGAGAGCCCGAAGCGCCGCGCGAGATCCCGGACGACCTGGTGCCCGTGCTGGGAACGGGGCCGGATCTCGTCTGGCAGCCGGACGACGTCAGGGGCGTCTGGGCGGAGGAAGGGCTCCAGCCGCTGCCGCTGGAGGGCGCAGCCGAGCTCGACCCGTTCCCCTCCGGCCAGCAGCACTCCTTCGAGGCCCAGAGGCCGGCGATCGCCGCACGTGGGCTCGGCGAGGCGGAGAACGAGCTGGGGGCGTTCGTCCGCGCCGGGAACCGCGTCGTCGTCGCGTTCCCCCACCGCGGCGACGCACTGCGCACGCAGAACCTCCTCCGCCGGGTCGAGGCCGGGTTGCTCGAGCACGGCGACAGGTTGCCGGACGACGCCTCGCTGGACTTCGCCGTCGCGCCGGCGCGGCGCGGCTTCGTCTGGCGCGAGCTGGGGCTCGTGCTCCTGCCGGACGTTCAGGTCTTCCGGAAGCGCGCGCCGCGGCAGGATGCACGGCTCGGCCGGGCGCTTCAGTCGTTCGCCGATCTGCGAACCGGCGACTACGTCGTCCACGAGGACCACGGTGTCGGGAAGCTGCTCGGCTTCGAGACGAAGGAGGTCGCCGGCGTCACCCGCGACTACCTCTTCCTCGGCTTCCGAGGCGACGACCGGCTCTACGTCCCCCATGAGCAGATCGGCAAGGTCAGCCGCTACGTCGGGGCCGACGCCGGCGCGCCCGCGCTCTCGAAGCTGGGCGGGAAGGCGTGGGACCGGATCAAGTCGCGGGCCCGCGAGGGCCTGCGGGAGCTCGCGGGCGAGCTGCTCGCGCTCTATGCGCAACGCCAGCAGGCTGCGGGGCACGCGTTCGACGTCGACCAGGAGTGGCTCGAGCGGCTCGAGGCCGAGTTCCCGTATCGCGAGACGGAGGACCAGCAGCGTGCGATCGAGGCGGTCAAGGAGGATCTCGAGAGCCCGCGCCCGATGGACCGGCTCGTCTGCGGGGACGTCGGCTTCGGCAAGACGGAGGTTGCCGTCCGCGCCGCCTTCGCCGTCGCCGTGAACGGCAAGCAGGTGCTGATGCTCGTGCCGACGACGGTGCTCGCGCAACAGCACTGGAACACCTTCAGGGAGCGGTTCCGCGACTACCCGGTCCGCGTGGAGATGGTCTCGCGCTTCCGTCCGCCCGCAGAGCAGAAGCGGATCCTCCGGGAGTTCGCCGAGGGCAAGGTCGAGGTGCTGATCGGGACACACCGCCTGCTCTCGCGCGACGTGTTCCCGAAGGAGCTCGGTCTCGTGATCGTCGACGAGGAGCAACGCTTCGGCGTCGCCCAGAAGGAGCTACTGCGCAGCCTCCGCCTCGAGGTCGACGTGCTGGCGCTCTCGGCGACCCCGATCCCGCGCACGCTGCACATGTCGCTGTCCGGGCTGCGGGACATCTCGGTGATCGAGACGCCGCCGGAGGGACGGCGCCCGATCCGGACCTACGTCGGCGAGTACGACGAGGAGCTCGTCAAGCAGGCGCTCGCGCGCGAGCACGAGCGCGGCGGGCAGAGCTTCTACCTGCACAATCGCGTCGAGACGATCGAGGAGGCCGCGGAGAAGGTGCAGCAGCTGTGCCCGGGCCTCCGCGTCCTCGTCGCCCACGGCCAGATGCGGGAGCACCAGCTGGAGAAGCAGATGATGGCCTTCGTCGCGGGCGAGGGGGACGTCCTCGTCTCGACGACGATCATCGAGTCCGGCCTCGACATCCCGCAGGCGAACACGCTGATCGTGGAACGCGCCGACGCGCTCGGGCTGGCGCAGCTCTACCAGATCCGCGGTCGGGTCGGCCGCTCCGACCAGCTTGCGCACGCCTACCTCTTCTATCCGGACCACCGCGAGCTGACGAGCGAGGCGCGGGCCCGTCTGGCCGCACTGGCCGACCACACCGAGCTCGGGGCCGGGTTCCAGATCGCGATGCGCGACCTCGAGATCCGCGGCGCCGGCGACCTGCTGGGCGCGGAGCAGTCGGGCCACGTCGCGGCGCTCGGCTTCGAGCTCTATGTCGAGATGCTGCACGAGGCGGTCGCCGAGCTCTCGGGCCAGCGCCGCCCGGCCGTGAGGCCGGTGCGCGTCGACGCGCGTGTGGACGCGTACGTTCCGGCGAGCTACATCGGCGCCGAGGCGCTCAAGATCGACCTGCACCGCCGGCTGGCGCTGACCGAGTCGGAGGACGAGCTGCGCGAGCTGCAGGCGGCCACCGAGGACCGCTATGGGCCCCTGCCCGACCCGGTGCAGAACCTCTTCGCGATCCAGGAGGCGAAGCTGAAGCTCGCCCGTCTCGGCGCCGACTACCTCGTCTTCCGCGGCGGCCGGGCCACCGTCGGCCCGCTCGTGCTCGGCTCGGACGACATCCGGCGGCTGCGCGAGTCTGTCGACACGGCCGTCTACACGTCGGCGAAGCGCGAGGTCGCGTTAAGAGACGATGAATTTGCGGGGGCGATCGAGCTGGTCGATGCTATATTGCGCACGCGCCAGGCGGCCTAGCTGGCGCTTTCTTATGACTCGCCTCCGTCTTCTGACTCGCACGCGTCTTTCCCTTCTCGTCCTCGGGAGCGCGGCCGTGCTGGCCGCCGCGGGCTGCGGCGGCGGCGGCTCCGCGAGCCCCACGGCCGACGACGTCGCCGTCGTGGGCGGGACGCACATCACGAAGCAGCAGTTCGCGGGGCTGATCGCCCAGGCGCAGAAGAGCTTCAAGCAGCAGGGGCGCCCGTTCCCGAAGGCGGGCACCCAGGACTACCAGACGCTCAAGAACCAGGCGGTGACGCTGCTCGTCCAGCAGGCCGAGCGCGAGGAGAAGGCCAAGGACATGGGCGTCAAGATCTCGGACAAGCAGGTCGACGACCGGCTGGCTCAGATCAAGAAGCAGTACTTCGGCGGCAGCCAGAAGAAATACGAGGACCAGCTGAAGAAGCAGGGTCTGACCGACGAGCAGGTGCGGCGTGACATCAGGTCGCAGCTCGTCTCCGAGCAGGTCTTCAAGGAGCTCTCGAAGAACGTCAAGGTGAGCGATGCGGACGCGCACGACTACTACCTGCAGCATCCGCAGCTCTACGCACAGCCGCAGAGCCGCGAGGTCCGCCACATCCTCGTCAAGACGAAGCCGCAGGCGGACAAGATCTACGCCGAGCTGAAGGCAGGCGGCGACTTCGCGAAGCTGGCGAAGCAGTACTCACAGGATCCGGGCTCGAAGTCGACGGGCGGCAAGCTCACGGTCTCCCGCGGCCAGACGGTACCGCAGTTCGACGCCAAGGCGTTCTCGCTCAAGACAAACGAGATCTCGCAGCCCGTGAAGACCACGTACGGCTGGCACATCATCCAGGCGCTGGGCGCCGTGAAGCCCGCTCGCACGACGCCCGAGAAGCAGGTCTCCGCCTCGATCAAGCAGCAGCTTCTGACGACCAAGAAGAACGAGCTGATGACCAAGTGGGTCAACGGCCTCGACAAGGACTTCAAGGGCAAGGTCAAGTACGCCGCGGGCTTCAGCCCGCCCGCGACGGCGACGGACACCACCGCGACCGCCCGCTAGTGTCGCTCGCCGAGGCGCTGGTCGAGCTCCAGGCTCTGACCGAGCGGCTTCGCGCCGAGTGTCCCTGGGACCGCGACCAGACCGCGCGGACGATCGTCCCTCACACGGTCGAGGAGGCCTACGAGGTAGCCGACGCCGCAAACGCCGGCGACGACGCCAAGCTGCTGGACGAGCTGGGCGACCTCCTCTTCCAGGTCTACTTCCTGGCGCTGCTGCTGGAGGAGCGCGGAGCGGGCGACCTCGAGCAGGCGGCGCGCCTGATCCACGAGAAGCTCGTCCGCAGGCACCCGCACGTGTTCGGCGCCGTCGAGGCCGAGACCGCCGGACGGGTCCGCGCCAACTGGGAGGCGATCAAGCGCGACCAGGAGGGCCGCGAGGGGGTCTTCCACGACGTGCCGGCGGCGCTGCCCGCGCTGAACGAGGCCCGGAAGGTGCAGCGCCGCGCTGCCGCCGTCGGCTTCGAGTACCCGGACCTCGCAGGGGCTCGCCGCGACTTCGAGTCGGAGCTTCGCGAGCTCGCGGCAGAGATCGCGCGAGCGGGCGAGCCGCGCGCCGAGACCGAGCCGGACCCGGACGTCTTCAAGGAGCTCGGCGACGTGCTCTTCGCGGCGGTCAACGTCTCCCGCCGGCTGAATGTCGATCCTGAGCTTGCGCTGCGCGCGGCGACGACCCGTTTCCGCGAGCGCGTCGAGCGGGCGGAGCAGCTCGCCGCCGACGCCGGCGAGGATTGGCGTAGCCTCGGTCTCGACGATCAGGACCGCTACTACGACGAGGCCAAGGAGACGCTTCGATGAGCACCCGCATCGCCGCCGTGCACGCCAGGCAGATCCTCGACTCGCGCGGCAACCCCACCCTCGAGGCCGACGTCCAGCTCGAGTCCGGCGCGCTCGGCCGGGCGGGGGTTCCGTCCGGAGCCTCGACCGGCGTCCACGAGGCGGTCGAGCTTCGCGACGGCGGCGACGCGTACGGTGGCAAGGGCGTTGCGGAGGCCGTCGCGAACGCGAACGGGGAGATCGCCGACGCCGTGCACGGGCTCGACGCGCTCGAGCAGGAGGCGCTCGACCGGACGCTGATCGAGCTCGACGGGACGCCCAACAAGGGCCGGCTCGGGGCGAACGCGATCCTCGGCGTCTCGCTCGCCGCCGCCAGGGCGGTGGCCGCCGACCGCGGCCTCTCGCTCTTCCGGTCGCTCGGCGGCGACGACGCGATCACCCTGCCGGTGCCGATGTTGAACGTGATCAACGGCGGCGTGCACGCGGACAACGCGATCGACCTGCAGGAGTTCATGGTCGTCCCGGCCGGCGGCTCGACCTTCTCCGAGGCCCTCCGCATCGGTGCGGAGACCTACCACGCCCTGAAGGCGCTGCTGCACGAGCGTGGGCTCTCGACAGCGGTCGGTGACGAGGGCGGCTTCGCGCCCGACCTGGGCTCGAGCGAGGAGGCGATCGAGGCGATCCTCGAGGCCGCCGAGCGCGCAGGCCATCGCGACGAGGTGGCGATCGCGCTCGACCCGGCGACCTCCGAGGTGTTCAGCGACGGCGCGTACCGGTTCGAGGGCAGGACGCTCGACGGCGCCGGCATGCTCGACTTCTGGCGCGACCTCGTCGAGCGCTACCCGATCGTCTCGATCGAGGATGCGTTGGCGGAGGACGAATGGGCCGCCTGGGGCGAGCTGACACGCGCGCTCGGCGATCGCGTGCAGCTCGTCGGCGACGACCTCTTCGTCACGAGCCCGGAGCGGCTCAGGCGCGGCATCGACGAGGGCGTCGCGAACTCGATCCTCGTCAAGGTCAATCAGATCGGGACGCTCACCGAGACGCTCGACGCGATCTCGATGGCGCGCGAGCACGGCTACAGCGCGGTCATCTCGCACCGGTCCGGCGAGACGGAGGACGCGACCATCGCCGATCTCGCCGTGGCGACCAACGCGGGTCAGATCAAGACCGGTGCGCCGGCGCGCAGCGATCGCGTTGCGAAGTACAACCAGCTGCTCCGGGTCGAGGAGGAGCTCGGTGCCGAGGCCCACTATCCCGGGTGGGCCGCCTTCCCCCGCGCCGCTCGCTAGGCTGACCCGGTGATCACCGGGCCGCGCAAGACCAAGATCGTCGCGACCATCGGGCCCGCCTCCTCGACGGTCGAGATGGTGACCGCACTCGCCCAGGCGGGCATGGACGCCGCGCGCCTGAACCTGTCGCACGGAACGCACGAGGATCATGCCCAACGCGCACGCCTCGTCCGCGAAGTGCAGCGTCAGCTCGGCCGCCCGCTGGCGTTGATCGCGGACCTCCAGGGCCCCAAGATCCGGCTCGGCCACATCGAGCCGCGGATGCTCGAGCAGGGCCAGAACATCATCCTCACGCCGGACGAGAGCGCCGAGGACGGTCGCCTGCCCCTGGCGCCCGCCATCGCGGTCGACGTGCTCCAGCCGGGCCACGACGTGCTGATCGACGACGGTCACGTGCGCCTCAACGTGGAGACCGTGAGGCCGGGCGAAGCGACGTGCCGCGTCGTCGTCGGCGGCATCGTCAGCGCCGCCAAGGGCGTCAATCTGCCGGGTGTTCCGCTTCCCATCCCCTCGCTGACCCGCAAGGACCTCGACGACCTCGACTTCGCGCTCCAGCTCGGCGTCGACTTCGTGGCCCTCTCGTTCGTCCGAGCCGCCGCGGACGTCCGCGACCTGAAGGCGCGCATTCGCGAGTCCGGCTCCGGCGCACGCGTGATCGCGAAGATCGAGAAGGCGGAGGCGATCGACGCGCTCGAGGAGATCCTCGACGAGTCCGACGGCGTCATGGTCGCCCGCGGCGACCTCGGCGTCGAGATCGGGCCGGCGGAGGTACCGCTCCTCCAGAAGCGGATCATCCTGGAGTCGCTCGACAGGGGGAAGCCGGTGATCACGGCGACGCAGATGCTCGAGTCGATGATCACGCAACCCGAGCCGACACGGGCCGAGGCGAGCGACGTCGCCAACGCGATCCTCGACGGCACCTCCGCGGTCATGCTCTCGGCGGAGACGGCGACAGGACAGTTCCCGATCGAGGCCGTGTCGACCATGGACTCGATCGCCCGTGCAGTCGAGCCGAGTCTCGGCTACCGGCACGAGCTTCCCGAGGCGCACGAGGCGCCGACGGTCGGGCAGGCGATGTCGAACGCGTCGTGCGATCTCGCCGAGGCGCTCGGCGCGAAGGCCATCCTCGTGCCGACGTTCACCGGTCGAACTGCCTCGGCGGTTGCGCGCCTTCGCCCGCGCAGGGCGATCGTGGGCCTCACGCATCACCCGGAGGCCGTGCAGCAGATGGCGCTGGAGTGGGGGGTGACGCCGATCCTGATCCCGGAGTGCGCCGACGTCGAGGAGCTCTGGGCGGTGGCGATCCGGGCCGCCTGCGAGAGCGGCGTCGTCACGGAGGGTGACCGGATCGTGATCACCGCGGGAACGTCGGTGAACATTCCGGGCACGACGAACGTGATCAAGGTCGACGTCGCGTGACCGGCTTTCCCTCTTTCGAGTAGCAGGACCGTCGGGTCCTCCCGCGAAGACTGGCGGGCCATGCCACGGAGCAGCCCCAGGCGGCGGCCGCCGATCGCCCGCGTGCTCGCGGTCGCCGCGCTCTGCCTTGTCGCCTTTCTCTACTTCCGGCCGCTGCGTGCGTACGTCGACGCAAGGCGGACGATGGAGGCCCGGTCGGCAGAGGTGCGAGCGCTCGAAGTCCAGAAGAGGGCGCTCCAGCGGCGTCTGGCCCGGGTCGGCACCCGCGACGCACTCGTCCGCCAGGCCCGGCAGCTGAGCCTCGTCAAGCCGGGCGAGCGTCTCTACATCGTCAAGGGCATCCCCGCCTGGCGGCACGACCGGGCTCGGGAGCGGCGGGCAGCCTCGAAGTAGCCGCCAGGGCGAGCCGTGGCCGTTGCTACGGTCCGGACATGGACGACCGGCAAGCCGTTGAACAGCAGCTCGGCCGTCGGCCGCGCGCGTTCCGCCGCGTCGTCGTCCGCTGCCCGTACGGCCGTCCGGCCGTCACCGAGCAGACGCCGTTCGACGAGGACGGGAAGCCGTTCCCGACGACCTTCTACGTCACGTGTCCCCACCTCGTGGCGCAGGTCTCCCGGCTCGAGGCTGCCGGCGGCGTCGAGCGCTGGACACGCGCTGCGCAGGAGGATCCCCGCCTGGCCGCGAGCCTCGAGCGGGCGAACGACGAGCAGAGGCTGCTGCGTCCCGAGCTGCCCGCCGGGATCGGGGGCTCGATGCGGACAGGCAGCCTGAAGTGCCTCCACGCGCACGGCGCGTTCGCGCTCGCTCGGCCGGGCTACGAGCTCGGCGAGCGCATCCTCGCCGAGGCCGAGCCGCTCTTCCCGGCCGACGGCTGCTGCACGGACCGCTAGCCTCGGGCGCCATGGCCTCGATCGACGTCGAGCTTGCACGCCAGCAGTGGGAGGACGGGAGCCACCGCCTCGAGGCGGCGCGGGAGAGCGACCCCACCCTCTACCGGACGCTGCTCGACCTGGTCGACGTGGTGATCGGTGAGCTGCGCGCGCGTGTCGGGCAGACGTTCACGACCGACGAGCTCGTGACCGCCTACGGCCGCGCAGAGGACTGGAGTCGCGAGGCGATCGCCGAGGCCGACCCTCCCCTCGGCTGGCCCCGATACCTGGCGACGGTCGCCGACGCGGCCTTCCGCGAGTACGCGCGCGGCGCGACCGACTACGAGCCGTGATCGACGGCCCCGCTTCGCGGAGACCCCGCCGCCGCAGGGCGCAGCGGTCCCGCCGTCTGCTCGTGGCGGTCGGTCTGCTGGTCGCGTTCGCGGTGGGGGTGGCGCTCGGGCAGGCGCTGCAGGACAACCCGTCGGCGGGGAGGACGCAGACCAAGGTCAGGACGTTGCAGCCGCTGCAACTGCCTCCTGCGGCGCGCTCGACGGTTACCGTTACCGTTTCCGAGCCGTAAAAGCCAGGTTTAGCGTATCGGCAGATTTCGGTAGATTACCCTGGTGGCTTACGACCGTCCGCCCGGCGATCAGCGGCGCGCGCCTGCGACCGAGCCCGACTGGCTGACGCTCGGCCAGGCGGCGAAATTCCTGGGCGTCGCCCAGAGCACCATGCGCAAATGGTCCGACCAGGGCCGCGTGCCGGCGTTCTATACGCCGGGCGGGCACCGGCGCTACCGACGTCGCGACCTCGAGATCTTCCTCGAGCGCTCGGGCCCCGGCGGCCGGGAAGGCGGCCCCGTCGTGCTGATCGTCGACGACGACGCGCGGCTGCGGGAGTTCGTCCGCGTCAACCTCGAGATGGAAGGCTACTCGGTGCGGGAGGCCTCGTCCGCGAGCGAAGGACTCGAAGCGCTCGAGGACACCCCGCCCGCGCTGATCCTTCTCGACGTGATGATGCCCGAGGTCGACGGCTGGGAGATGCTGCGCCGCGTGCAAGAGCGGCACGGCGTCGGCTCGATCCCCGTGATCATGTTCAGCGGCAAGGTCGACGAGCAGTCCCTCGCCGAGGCGGCGAGCCGTGGCGCACAGGGGTTCGTCGGCAAGCCGTTCGACCCGCAGCAGCTGATCGAGTCCACGAAGCAGCTGCTGCCCGTCTAGCCTCCTCCTGCTGGGTCTCGACCGTCAGCTCGAGCGGTGGCAGGTGCACCATCGCCCGGAGCCCCTCGCGCACCTCGCCGTCTGGCTCACCGACGCGGGCTCCCACGGGCTCGTGTGGCTC
This sequence comes from uncultured Actinomycetes bacterium, assembly GCA_963704025.1. Lineage (GTDB taxonomy): Bacteria > Actinomycetota > Thermoleophilia > Gaiellales > Gaiellaceae > CAVPGP01. Next base: position 448,184 of record CAVPGP010000003.1, read on the forward strand.
GCGCTCGGGCTCGCGCTCGCAATCGCGTCTCGGCGGTACGCCGTCTTCGGGACGCTCGTCCTCGCGCTCGTGCTCTCCGAGGCCGTCTCGTTCGCGCTGCGCCAGGCGATCGGCCGCGACCGGCCACCGGTCCGATTCGTCGATCCCGTGCCGCTGATCGCGACGCCGCACTCCCACTCGTTTCCCTCGGGGCACGCGACGACCGCGTTCGCCGCCGCGACCGTGCTCGGCGCAGCGTTTCCCCGGCTCCGCTGGGCTCTCCTCGCTCTCGCGGCGGCGATCGCGTGGTCGCGCGTCGTCGTCGGCGTGCACTACCCGCTCGACGTGCTGGGCGGTGCCGCGCTGGGGATCGCGATCGGCCTGCTGACGCTCAGAGCTCTTCCGCTGCTCGGACGAGCCCGGCGGCGATCACGCCCACAGCCGCGATCAGGCTGATCCAGATGCCGATTCCGCGTCCGTCGGCCGGCAGGAACTGGTCCGGGATCGAGATCAGGCGGATCAGGACGAAGATCGTCGCAAGCGACCCGAGCGCGATCACCACGAGGCTCTCGGGAACCGAGGCGGGCAGCTCGATCCCCGCCTCGCGGAGGACGACCAGCGCGAGGACGGCGAGCCCGATGAAGAAGACCAGCTTCCCGAGCGTGCCGGTGTGCCAGCCGATCACCGCGATCGTCAGGCCGTCCCCGCTGCCGGTGTACCAGCCCATGAACGTCGACAGCGCCAGGATCAGACCCGAGAGCCAGGTCAGCCGCTCGCCGAGCCCCCAGAGCGCGGCGTTTCCCGGGTATCCCGTCCTCCGCTCGGGTGGAGGGCCGTCCTGATACGGCGCCGGAACTTGATCTGGCGTTTCCACCGGTGACAGTATGGGGATACCGGCGGTCGGACTCACATTCGAGGACGACGCAGAAGGGGGCTGGAAGATGAACCTTGGGACCGAGCGTGTCGTCACGACGACGTCGGCTGAGCGCGACCGGGTCGACGACTTCGTGAGGTTCTGGAAGGCAGGCGAGCCGGCGAAGGGGGAGTTCCACTGCTCCGAATGCGGCTACGGGGTGACGGTCCACTCGAGCCTGCCGCGGTGCCCGATGTGCAGCGGCGGCTCGTGGGAGCAGTCGTCGTGGAGCCCGCTCTCCCGGGCCGTGACCGCCTCCGGCGACGAGGTGGCCGACTGATCAGCTAGAGACCGAAAAGCTGCTCGACCTGATGCCAGATCGTCAGGCCGAGGAAGACGACTGCGAAGGTGAGCCCGCCGAGGACGACCCAGAAGCGCAGGTGCGCGTGGCGCGTCTCTCGCCGATGCTCGACGCGCGCACGACGGCGGGCCCGCTCCCGTCGATAGTTCCGCTGGATGGCGGTCGGATCGAGGATCGGGGCGTCATCCTCCTGCTTCGGCGCAGGTCTTGCCACGCGGAAAGCATAAGCGAGGCGGGGGGAGCCCTGACCCGGCGCGGGCCCGTCTCGGCGCGGAACTGTGCCCGAGTCGGGCTCCTGCGCGGGCTGCCGGCGCGCGATACTTCGGGCAGAGGAGCGCCGGCATGGTCGTGGACACCACCCAACGCGAGCGCGGGGCCACCCTCGCGGCACTGCGGGCGCTCGCCGCGTCGGCCTCGGCGATCGCCGCCGGCGCCTCGCTCCCGGAGGCGCTCGACTCCCTCGCCGAGTCTGCCCGAGCCGCGACCGCCTCGGACGTGGCCGTCATCCGGACGGTCGACGGCGACGCGCTCGTTGCCCGCGCCGTGACGCCGCCCGGCACGGCGGTCGCGTCAGAGCTCGAGGCGACCCGAGTGGAGAAGGAGGAGGCGACCGCCGCCGAGGTGGACGATGCCCCCTCGCTGCCCTCCGCCGGCCGGGCCGCGGCGGCGCTCGTCGGTGCGACGGCGGTGCTTCACGTCCCCGCGGTCGTCGACGGACGCGTGGTCGGCGCCGTCGAGCTCTACCGGGAGGGGGCCGCGTACGGCGAGACGGAACGCGAGCTTGCACGCCTCGCGGCGGCTCAGCTCACGCTCGCCATGAGGATGCTCGCCTCCGGGCTCGAGCACGATTCCGGCGAACGGCTGCTCGACGTCGCCGGCGAGGCTCTCGGTGCGGCCGCCGACGAGGCGGAGACCGCGCGGCAGGTCGCACGACTCGCCCGCGAGGCGTCGGGTGCGGACGGTGTCCTGCTCTGGGAGGCGCGCGAGGGCGAGCTCCATGCGGTCGCCTCGGCCGGCGCCGTCGAGCCCGCAGCCGCGGCACTTGCCCTGGGTGAGGAGGCGCTCGCACGGCAGCAGCCCGTCTCGATCGGATCGAGCGAGGGGACCACGGTCGCGACGCTCAGGCTCGGCGAGCCGCCCGTCGGCGTGCTGCAGCTGCTCTTCGCCAACGGGGCGGCGCCGCCCGATGCGGCGCTCGACCGCCTGCACGGATTCGCCGTCCGCGCCGCCCATGCGCTACGGGCGAGCGCCCAGGCCCGCGATCTGGCCCAGGAGCTCGATCGCACCCGGGCGCTGCTCGAGGTGGTCGGCGAGGCGATCGCGCGGCTCTCGCTGGCGCACACCCTCGAGACCGCGGTGGAGCGCATCTCGGAGCTGCTCGGCGTGCGTCGTGTCGCCGTCTACCTGCTCGCCGGCACGGAGCTGGAGACGGCGGCGGAGCGTGGCATCGAGGGACCGCACGAGACCGTCGCGGCGCGCCTGCTCGATCTCGCCAAGGGTGCGTACCGCGCGCGCGGCGCGATCGTCGTCGGCCCCGAGGACACCGACCGCGCCGCCGGGCCGGCCCGCGCCGCGCTCCAGGCGGCCGGGCTGGGCGGCGCGGTGGCGCTCCCCCTCCGCGTGCACGACGAGTCGATCGGGCTGCTCGTCGCGTATCCGTCCGCCGGGCACCGACTCGCACCGAACGAGCTCACACTGCTCTCCGCTCTGGCGGCCCAGCTCGCCGTCGCGGTGCAGAACGCCAGGCTCCACGAGCAGGCAACGGAGCTGGGCGCCGCGCTCGGCGACGCACTCGAGTCGGAGCGCACTGCCGCGCGCCGCCTGGGCGCCCTCTACGAGATCTCCGCCTCGTTCGTCGAGACGCTGCGGCTCGACCGGACGTTGGATGCGATTGCGAGGACCGTCGTCGACCTGCTCGAGATCGACGCCGCGGTGGTGCGCGTTCCCGACGAGCGGGGCGAGGTGCTCGTCGCGGAGGCGGTGCACGTCACGCCTGGCCCGTTTGCGGCTGCCGTGCGCACGATGCTCGACCGGCCGCACCGCGCGTCTCTGGAGCCCGCCATGCTGCTGGATGTGGCCACGGCGCGGCGGCTCGGCGGTGCCCACGCCCTGCTCGTCCCGTTCCTCGAGAAGGGGTCGACCGCCGCGATCGTCCCGATCCGGAGCGGCAAGCAGCTGCTTGCCGCGCTGACGGTGCTCTCGCTCGACCCGGCGCGGCCGATCGACGACGCAACCGTGGAGCTGCTCGGCCCGCTCGCCCGCCAGGCGTCGCTTGCGATCGACAACGCGCGCCTCTACCAGCAGCAGAAGGACTTCAGCGACACGATCCAGCACTCGCTTCTCCCGCGCGCCGAGCTGGACCTCGCCGGCGTGGAGGTCGGCGCCGTCTACGAGTCGTCGGCGACGGTGGACGTCGGCGGCGACGTCTACGACTTCCTCGAGCTTCCGGACGGCCGTCTCGCCGTCGTTCTCGGCGACGTCACCGGCCACGGGATCGACGCGACCGCAGACATGGCGATGGCGAAGTACGTCTTCCGCTCGCTGGCGCGCGAGCATCCCGAGCCCGGCGACCTGCTCGCGCACGCGAACGACGTCGTGGTCGGCGAGATCGCGCTCGGCAAGTTCATCACCATGGCGGTGATCACGCTCGACCCGGAGAGCGGCGAGCTCGTGGGCGCGAGCGCCGGTCATCCCATGCCGCGTCTCGTTCGCCGCGACGGGCGCGTCGAGTCGCTCGAGGCCGGCGGGATCGCGCTCGGCATCGACCCGGGGATGACGTACGAGGAGGCCCGGACGACGCTCGAGCCGGGCGAGGCGGTCGTGCTCTTCACGGACGGCGTGATCGAGGCGCGGCTCGGGCGGGAGCTGTACGGCGTCGAGCGGCTGGACGAGACGCTCGGCGCCCGCCGGCAGCTGCCTGCGCGCGCGCTCGCCGAGGCGGTGCTCGAGGAGTGCCGCGACTTCGGCGGCGAGATCACCGACGACACGGCCGTTGTCGTCGTCAAGAGGACGGGTTGATCGGCCGCGACACGGCGCTCGCCGTCGTCGTCTTCACCGCGGGGGCGGCGGCGCTCGCCGCGGAGATCGCCGCCGCGCGGCTGCTCGCACCCTCGTTCGGCAGCTCCACGGTCGTCTGGGCGAACCTGATCGGCCTCGTGCTCGCGTCGCTCGCGGTCGGCTACCGGGTCGGAGGGCGGCTGGCCGACCGGCACCCGGATCCGCGCCTGCTCGGGCGGCTGGTCGCAGCGGCCGCGCTCCTGCTGGCACTGGTCCCGTTCGCGGCGCAGCCGTTCCTGGATCTCGCCGTGCGCGGCGTCGACCGCTATTCCGCCGGCGCCGTGATCGGCTCGTTCGTGGCCGTGCTGGTGCTCTTCGCGCCGCCAGTCGCGCTGCTCGGCATGGTCTCGCCGTTCGCGGTTCGGCTCGGTGTGCGAGACGTGGCGACCGCGGGCGAGGTCTCCGGAAGGCTCTACGCGCTCTCGACCTTGGGCAGCCTCGCGGGGACGTTCGGCGCCGCGCTCGTCGCGATCCCCGCCGTCGGGACGCAGCGGACCCTGCTCGGGTGTGCCGCTGCTCCTGGCCGCCTCCGGCAACGCTCCTCCTCGGCCGTCGCTGGGCGGTCGCGGCGGTCGCGCTCGCGGCGCTGCTCGCGCTTCCGCCGGCCGCCGTGCGCGCCGAGGGGCGGCTGCTCTTTCAGGACGAGTCGCTCTACCAGTACATCCGCGTCGTCCAGCAGGGCGACGAGCGCGTCCTGCAGCTGAACGAGGGAGTCGTCGACGCATTCGGTGTGGCGCGCGGACACCGTGCTTCACGGGCGGAGAATGGGACATGTTCCTCGCCGTGCCGCCGCTCCTCGGACGGCCGGTGCAGCGGGTGGCGGCGCTCGGGAACGCGGGCGGCACGACGGCACGCGCCTTCGGATCGATCTATCCGGCCGCGAGCATCGACGGCGTCGAGATCGACCCGGCGGTCACCGCGCGCCGCGCGACGCTTCCTCGGCCTCGGCGACAATCCGCGGCTGCACGTCGTCACCGCCGACGCGCGTCCGTTCCTCCGGCGCACGAACGAGCGCTACGACCTCGTCTTCGTCGACGCGTACCGTCCGCCGTACGTGCCGTTCTACCTCGCCACCGCGGAGTTCTTCCGGCTCGTGCGCGACCGTCTCGCGCCCGGACGGGATCGTTGCGCTGAACGTCGCCACCGTTCCCGGGGACGATCGCCTCGCCGCGCGGGATCGAGTCGACGCTGCGCTCCGCGTTCCCGCAGGTGCTCGGCTGGCAAGCGCTTCGCTTCAACCGGCTCGTGCTCGGCGTCAAGGAGCCGCTCGCGCCGGCGGAGCTGCGGCGCGCGGCTGCAGCGCGCGCCGGCGCGCGCTGCGACCGCTCACGCGCCTGCTCGCGCGCGACGCGCGTGAAGGCGCGCACGGCTCGGCGTGGACGGACGACCACGCGCCGGTCGAGTGGGTGACCGACCGGATGCTCGTCGAGTTCGCCGCGCACGGGCGGCGAGCTGAACGAGGACCTTCTGCCGACGGCGCCGTGACCGACCTGCTGCGGCGAGACCGGCTGACGCGCATCGGCCACAAGGGCGCCGCCGCACTCGCGCCGGAGAACACGCTCCGGTCGCTGGAGGTCGCAGTCGAGACCGGGGTCGACCTCGTCGAGTTCGACGTCATCTCCTCGCTCGTGCTCGCGCACTCGGAGCGCGAGATCCCGCAGCCGCCGGCGTCACTGGACGAGGCGCTCGCCCTGCTTCGTCGAGCATCCGGTCGGCCTCCATGTCGACGTCAAGTCGCAGGGGGTCGAGGCGCAGATCGTCGACGCGCTGCGCCGGCACGGACTCCTCGAGCGGGCGCTCGTGACGACCTTCGAGGTGCCCTCGCTGCACCGGTTCGCCGAGCTCGAGCCGGATCTCCCCCGGGGACTCTCGTACCCGCGCGACCGGCTCGGCGTCTCGCGCGGGAGGGCGCTCGCGCCTGCGCGCGCCGGCGGGGCCGCGGCGCTGCGCGCGGTGCTTCCGTACCGCATCGCGGCTCGCCTCTCCCAGGCGCACGCGACGGTCGCCTCGCTCCACTACGGGGTCGTCTCGCGCGCCGTCGTCGACCGCTGCCACGCGATCGGCGTGCCGGTGATCGCCTGGACGGTCGACTCGCCCTCGCTGCTGGCGAGGCTCGAGGCCGCGGGCGTCGACGCCGTCGTCTCGAACGATCCTCGGATCTTCGGGGCTACACTTTCGGCGTGAGGCGTCTCGGGTTCGCCGTTCTCTTCGTGCTCGGATTTCTGTTCGCGGGCGCGATGTCCGCCGCCGTCGTGGCGGAGACCGTCTCGAGCGGCAGCACGTCGACCGGCACGACGTCCACGTCAACCGGCACGACGACCGGCACAGGCACGGGGACCACCGCCACGACGACGACGACGACCTCGACGGGGACGACCACCACGACCACCGGGATGACCACGACCACGATCAAGCCGCCGCCCGCGCCGCCGAAGCTGCCGGCGCGCGTGCGCATCGCGGGAGTCTCCGTCGGCGGCCTCACCCGGCAGGCGGCGATCGAGCTCGTCCGCGACGCGTTCGGCGAGCCGCTCGACCTGCGCATCGCGCACCGAAGGCTGACGCCGACCGCCCAGGACCTCGGGGCGGTCGCGTACGTGCGCGGCGCCGTCGACCGCGCCCGGCTCGTACGCCCCGGCTCCTCGGTGCAGCTCGTCGTCACCGTCAAGAGCGCATTGGTCCGCGCCTACGTGAAGCGCCTCGAGAGGCGCTTCGACCGCACGCCGGTCGACGCGCGCCTGAGCCTCCGGCAGCTGCAGCCGTTCGTGTCCAGGGACGTCGCGGGCCGCCGCGTCGAACGGAACGAGGCCGTGCGCCAGATCCTCGCCGCGCTGCGCGCGAACGACCATCGCCCGGTCAGGCTGCCGATCAAGGCTCTGGAGCCGTCTGTGACCAGGGCCGGCTTCGGCTCGGTGATCGTGATCCGCCGCGGCTCGAACCGCCTCCATCTCTACCGGAGTGCGAAGCCGTGGCGCACGTTCGGCGTCGCGACCGGCCAGAGGATCTACCCGACCCCGCTCGGCCGCTTCAGCGTCGTCGTCAAGTGGAAGAACCCGTGGTGGTATCCGCCCGCGTCCGCGTGGGCCGACGGCCTCGACCCGGTTCCGCCGGGCCCGGGGAACCCGCTCGGCACGCGCTGGATGGGCCTCTCGGCGCCGGGCGTCGGCATTCACGGCACACCTGACGCCGCCTCGATCGGCTACTCCGCCTCGCACGGCTGCATCCGCATGCTGATCCCGCAGGCCGAGTGGCTCTTCGACCACGTTGACGTCGGCACGCCCGTCTTCGTCGTGGCGGCGTGATCCGGCGAGGGCTGCAGGCAATCGCGCTCGTGGCTGTCGCGGGTCTGCTTGGCCTCCTCATCTGGGACGTCGCGCACAAAGAGCCGGGCCAGGGCTTTGTGAACCAGATCCGGGAGGGGCGGAAGCCCGACGCGCCGCCGCTCGTGCTCCGGCAGCTCGACCGCCGCGCGACGGTCGACCTCGCGTCGCTCCGCGGCAAGGCGGTCGTGATCAACTTCTGGGCCTCGTGGTGCAACCCGTGCAAGCAGGAGGCCCCGCGGCTCGAGTCGGCGTGGCGCAAGTGGCGGAACCAGGGTGTCGTGGTGGTCGGAGTCGACGCTCAGGACGTCGCCAGGGACGGCAGGACGTTCGTCTCGAAGCACGGGCTCACGTACTCGAACCTCGCCGACGGGCCCGGCTCGTCGCTCGGCCACTGGGGCGTGACCGGGTTTCCGGAGACGTTCTTCATCGACCGCGAGGGCCGGGCGACGGGCCATGTCGCGGGCGAGATCTCCGCGCGGGAGCTCGAGGACGGGATCCGCGCCGCGGCGCGCTCGTGAAGCTCCTCACGCTCGCAGCGCTCGCGCTTGCGGCGCTCGTGCCGGCGGTACCGGCCCTTGCGAGCGACCGGCATCCGACTCTCGCCGACCTCGAGGACGAGGTCGTGTGCCCGACCTGCCACACGACCCTCGAGATGTCGACGTCGCCCGTGGCTCAGCGCCTGCGCGTGTACATCCGCGAGCGGATCGCGGCGGGTGACACGAAGAGCGAGATCAAGTCGAAGCTCGTCGCCCAGTTCGGCCCGTCGGTGCTCGCCGAGCCGCCCAAGCGGGGGTTCGACCTGCTGGCGTGGCTGCTCCCGATCGGCGGCCTGCTCCTCGGCGCCGTCGCGCTCGGCTGGGCGGCCTGGCGCTGGAGCCCGCGCGCCGGCCCGGAGCCCGCCTCTGCCGGCCCGGCGCTCGAGCCGGACGCCGAGCGCCGGCTCGACGAGGAGCTCGAGCGCTTCGATGCTTGAGCGCATCCCGGTTGCCTTCCTCGCCGGGTTCGTCTCGATCGTCTTCCCGTGCGTCCTGCCGCTCGTCCCCGGCTACCTCGCAGCCGTCTCGGCCGTGGAGGTCGAGCGGCTCGGCGAACGCAGCGCCGCCCGAAGGGTCGTCACCGCGAGCATCCCTTTCATCCTCGGCTTCACCGTCGTCTTCGTCGTGCTCGGCGCGGGAGCGGCTGCGGTCGGGAGCGCGGTCTCCGCGCGGCAGCAGCGCGAGATCGCCGGGTTCGTGCTCGTCGTCCTCGGTCTCGCCTTCATGGGGCTCCTGCCCTGGCCGAAGCGCTTCTTCGCCCCGGACCTCGTGCACCGCGCGCGGCGTCGCGGCTCGAACGCGCTCCTCGGCGCGGCGTTCGCGGTGTGCGCCGCGCCGTGCATCGGCACGGTGCTGGGCTCGATCCTGGTGCTCGCCTCGACGAGCGGAACGGTGCTGCGTGGCGTCGTGCTGCTCGTCTGCTACGCGCTGGGGCTGGGCGCCGCGTTCCTGCTCGCCGGCATCGCGTTCGCGTCCGCGATGGAAACCTTCCGCTGGGTGCGCGACAGGTACGCGACGATCCAGCTCGCCTCAGGCATCGTGCTGGTCTCTCTGGGCCTCCTGCTCTTCTTCGACCGAGACTGGTGGCTGCGCGTCTTCCTGAACCGTGCGCTCTCGAAGATCGGGCTGGGGGAGGTCTAGAGGCTCGAGCCCGTCGAGCTGGGCGAGCAGCCGCTCGAGGTCGATCCCGCGGTGCGCGGGTGCGTACGGCGTCAGCCGGCGGCGTGCTTTCTCGAGCTGGCGCTCGCAGCCGACTCGGTTCCCGCGCCCGTCCTGGTACCACGCCACCGCGACGTGGACGAGCCCCTGGAAGAAGTCGCGCTCGCCGGGCTCCGCAGCGCGCCAGGCCGCCTCGAGCTCCTCGTGGGCGGCGAAGTACTCGCCGCTGCGGATCAGCTCCACGCCGCGCGAGAACGCCTCGTCCATGGTCGGAGCTTTGCACGGTCCGTCGAGCGCGTTACCTTTCGCCGATGGCCACGATCCTGCTCTGTGGGGTCGATCTCTTCATCCGGGGGAAGCTGGAAGCCCTGCTGCCCGAGCATCGCTTCATGACCGCGGACGGAATCGACGCCCCGGACCTCGTGATCGCCGACGTCGCGCGCCTCGACCCCGAGGACGTGGCGGACGCTTACCCCGACGTGCCGCTGCTCGGCTTCACGAATCACACGGACACGGCGGGTCTCCGCGCCGCCCACGCCGCGGGCTTCGACCAGGTGATGGCGAAGTCGGCGCTCTTCGACCGCGCGAACGACGTGATCGGCGGCCTGCTCGCCTCGGTAGAGTAGGCGCCCGTGACGTACATCATCGCCGAGCCCTGCATCGACATCAAAGACAAGTCCTGCATCGATGTGTGCCCCGTCGACTGCATCCACGAGGCCGAACGGATCCTCGTCATCGACCCCGAGGAGTGCATCGACTGCGGCGCCTGCGAGCCCGAGTGTCCGGTCGAGGCGATCTTCCCGGAGGATGCGCTGCCCGACAAGTGGGAGCCCTTTGTGCCGATCAACTACGCGTACGGCGAGGGCTTCGACGTCGTGAACTCCCTCGTCGACGCGTACGCGACCGAGCACAACGTCCAGAACCCGCCGCTCGAGTAACGCGCGTCGTCTCGTCGGACGTCACCGAGGACGGCGCATTCCAGCCGATCCTTGCGTTAGAAACCGCAATGTGTGGGAAACTCCCCGCCGCAACCTAACGTGAGGGGAAGGCACCGATGCCCGAAGCGTGGAGCAACAAGCGAGAACGGCAGTACGAGCATGTCAAGGAGAGCGAGCTGGAGCAGGGCCGCTCGACCGAGCGTGCAGAGGAGATCGCAGCGAGGACTGTCAACAAGCAGCGCGTCGAAGCTGGCGAGGCAGAGTCGTCGGGGTCGACCACGAGAGCGGCCAGCGCGTCGTCCCGCTCGAAGTCCGGTTCGACGAGGCGCAAGAGCGCGTCCGCCAAGTCGAAGTCCCGCAGCTCGAAGACCGGTGCCGCGAAGCGCAAGAGCTCCTCGTCGCGCTCGAAGGCGAAGAGCACGGCGTCGCGCTCCAAGCGGAAGACCACGGCTTCGCGCTCGAAGGCGAAGACCACCGCGTCGCGCTCCAAGAAGAAGACCGCGACGTCGCGGTCGAAGGCGAAGACGACGGCGTCGCGCTCCAAGCGCAAGAGCACCGCTTCGCGCTCGAAGGCGAAGAGCACCGCGTCGCGCTCGAAGTCGAAGGCGACGGCGTCGCGCTCGAAGTCGAAGGCGACGGCGTCGCGCTCCAGGAGCAAGAGCACGGCGTCGCGCTCGAAGGCGAAGAGCTCTGCGTCGCGGTCCCGCTCCAAGGCCAAGAGCACCGCGTCGCGCTCGAAAGTGAAGAGCTCTGCGTCGCGCTCGAAGGTGAAGAGCTCTGCGTCGCGCTCGAAGGCCAAGTCGAGCTCGGCTCGCAAGAGCAGCCCGGCGCGCGGCCGCAGGCGGTAGAGCCGGGGCTCCGCGACGCAGGCCGTCAGGCCGTTGGTATCTTGGCGGCGTGGAGCCCCTGACTCTCGACCACGTCGCGTTCTGGGTCACGGATCGGCACTCAATGGCAGAGCTCGCGTGCCGCCATCTGGGGGTGCACGTGATCGCAAACGAGGACAACTTCACCCTGCTCGGGGCAGATGCGCGCCGCGGCAAGCTGACGCTCTTCGATGCCGAAGGCCCCCGCGAGCAAGGTGCGTTCAAGCAGGTCGCGCTGCGCGTCGGCGATCTGGCTGCTGCACGGGAGGCGATGCCCAACGGAGGGGACACGCTCGACCTCGGCGAGGGGATCGAGGTCGCTCTCGTGGAGGCTCCCACCGACAGCGACTACGACCTCGATCACGTGGCCCTCTTCTCCACGGACCCGGACGCAACGGCGGCGGAGTACGTGCGGTACGGCTTCCAGCCGGCTGGGCCGCGTCGCGTCGAGGTGGGCGGCGCGTTCGTCGAGTTCCACCCCGGTGAGCCGGGCGAGCCGGAGCGGCCGCTCCTGAACCACCTCGCCGTTCTCGTGGACTCGGCGGATGAGCACATCGCCGAGGCGAAAGAGGTCGGGATCGAAGTCGAGTCGGTCGTGGACGCTGCGAACACGTACGCCGCCTTCCTCTGGGGTCCCGAGCGCGTTCGCATCGAGTACGTCGAGCACAAGCCGACGTTCTCACTCACCTAGTGCTCGTCGCGGGAGCCGGCTTGGCCGGCCTCGCCGCTGCCGCACGAGCCCGCGAGCTCGGCGCATCGCCGTTGGTGCTCGAGAAGGGGACCCGTCCGGGCGGCTCGATGCTCCTCTCCTCCGGCGTCGTCTGGCGCTATCGCGACTGGGAGACCTTCCGCGCACAGTGCCCGGGGGGCGACGAGGCGCTCCAGCGGCTGGTCTTCGAGCGGCTGGACGACGCGCTGGGCTGGCTCCGTTCGCTCGGGGCGCCGGTGCTGTGGGAGGAAACGGGGAACTCGTTGACGGTCGGGAAGCGTTTCGAGACGAGTGGACTCACCGAGGCGCTGCTCCGGTCGGCCGGAAGTGTCGAGTGGGGCCGAAGTGGTGCTGGGGTACACCAGCACCATGAGTCGATCGACGCCACGATCCTGTGCACGGGAGGCTTTCAGGCCTCGGCGGAGCTGGTCAAGAAGTTCATCGCCCCAGCAGCGGACTTGCCGCTTCGGGCCGGTGCTCTGAGCGACGGTGACGGGTTGCGACATGGCCTCGCGTCGGGCGCCTCGCTCTCCTCCGGCATGGACGAGTTCTACGGTCGCAACATGCCGGATGCCCCGTTCGGCGCGGACGAGTTCGTCTCGCTGTCCCAGCTCTACGCGCGGTGGGCGCGAATCGTCGACGCGGCCGGCGAGGAGATCCAGGTCGATCCGGACGACTGGTCCGAGACACGGCTCGTGCAGGAGACGGCGCGGCGGCCGGGGGCCGTCGCCTGGTACCTCCTCGACGCAGACACACTCGACAGGCCGACGCGATACGGAACGGTGCGCGAAGCTGTGGAGTCCGCGCCGACGCGCGTTGAGCCGTCCGAGCTGCCGTTCGATCCGCCTCCCGGCACGGTTGTCGCGGTGCGCGTGAAGGCGGCGATCACGACGACGCTCGGCGGGCTGCGCATCGACGACCGGGCACGGGTGCTGGGGGCGGACGGCGGGCCGGTGGACGGGCTCTACGCCGCCGGTGCCGATGCCGGGGGCATCTCGACCGGCGGCTGGGCGAGCGGGCTCGCCTCGGCCCTCGTCCTCGGTCTGACGGCTGCGGAGTCCGCGGTGCGCTGAACCGGCCCCGGATGCGACGCGCTGTCTCTCGAGGGCAGCTAGCGGCTGGCCGCGTGAGAAGGCAGCAGGACGCGAACCGTCGTCCCGGGCTCGCTCTCGATCTCGAGCGTCCCGAACAGCTGCCGGACGCGCTCCTCGATCGCCTCGTAGATGCGGCGCCGGCGCTCGCCGGCGCCGTCGTCTGTGATCACGATCTCGGTCGCCCCGTCGGACGTCTCGACCATTCGGACGTCGATCCGCGCTGCGTTGCGCCGGATCGACTGCTCGAGGCACTCCCGGACGATCGTGTAGACCGCCGCCTGAGTGTTCTGGCCGAGCTCCTCGGCCAGCGCCACGTCCAGGTCGATGCGCACCTCGGACGACGTCCCCATCTGCTCCGCAAGCGCCTTGAGGGCGGGGCCGAAGCCCTGGTCGCGCAGCACGACCGGCTCGAGCGCGAACGAGAGGTCGCGCAGCTCGCGGATCGTCTCGCGCTGGCGCACGAGCACCGAGCGGATCACGGCGAGCGCCTGCTCATGCTGGCCCGCCTCGATCGAGTGGACCGCCGCATCCAGCATCAACGCGATCCCGGACAGATTCTGGACGGGGCCGTCGTGGAGGAAGAGCGCGATCCGCCGCCGCTCGTCCTGCTCCGCCTCAAGCAGCCGTTCCTGAAGGTGCGAGCGCTCCGCGTCGGGATCGCCCGTCGGCTTCTCCATCTAGGAGGGTTTGGCGGAATGTCGCTCGTCGCCGGGCTGCGCTGCTCGCCGCGAGGCAAGGACGCAGAGAGCTCCGATAGCCGAAGCTATCGGTGCGACCGAGGACGCCGCATCGGGGCGAGCAGCGCGGTACGGCGGCACAGACGTCATTTCGCCAAACCCTCCTAGTCGATGATCGCGTCGCGAAGCGCGATCGCCACCGCGTGCGTCCGCGTGTCCGCCTCGAGCTTCGTGAGGATGTGCCGCACGTGGCTCTTGACGGTCTCCTGGCTGATGAAGAGCTTCGCGGCCACGTCGGCGTTCGACATCCCGTCGGCGAGGAGCTGGAGGATCTCCCGCTCCCGCGCGGTCAGCATCTCGTCCTTGTCCTTGCCCGCGAGGAACGCAGGCATCAGCGCCGGGTCGACGTAGCCGTCGCCGGCGGCGACCTTCTCGATCGCGCGGACGAGCGTCTGGTGCGGCGCCTCCTTGAGGATGTACCCCTTGGCGCCCGACTCGAGCCCGCGGCCGAGCAGGCTGCGCTCCGAGTACGCGGTGAAGATCAGCACCTTTGCCTCGGGCTCCTGCGTGGTCAGCTGCTTCGTCGCCTCGAGGCCGTCCATCCCCGGCATGCGCACGTCCATGATCACCACGTCCGGCTTCCGCCTCAACGCCAGCTCGACCGCGCTCGCCCCGTCGGACGCCTCGCCGATCACCCTGATGTGCGGGGCCCGCGACAGCGAGAGGCGCAACCCTTCGCGGACGACCTCGTGGTCGTCCACGATCAGACAGGTGATCTCGTCAGCCATGCGCGGAGGATCGTATCTCGCGCACCTGCCGTCATACCGCCAGCGAGAGCTGAACCGGCTCGGGCTCTGGCTCCAGGCGAACCCTGCGTCGGTCGCGGACTGCGAGCTCCCGGCGGAGCCGGGCGACCTCCTCGCGAAGCGGGGCGACCTGTTTCGACGCGAGATAGGCCCGCCCGCCGTAGAGCTGCTCGTAGCGCTCGAGCTCCTCGGGCCAGTCGTGCGCGAGCGCCTCGAGGAAATGCTCCCTGGTGCCCGGCTTCAGGTACAGCGGGCTCGTCCAGACACCCGTAGCCCCCGCCTCGCGCGCGGCCTCGACGACGGCGCGCAGCTGCTCCGGGCTGTCCGAGATCCCCGGGAGGATAGGCGCCATGCCGACCCCGGTGTCGATCCCCGCGTCGACGAGCTCGCGGAGCGCGCGCAGCCGCTGCCGCGGGTGCGCGGTCCCGGGCTCTGTCGTCCGCCAGACCTCCTCGTCGAGCGTCGGGATCGAGAACGTGACGTGGACCTGAGCCCGCTGCGCCGCCTCGACGAGCACGTCCACGTCGCGGAGGATCATCGGGCCCCGCGTGATGATCGAGAACGGGCTGCGCGCCTCGCCGAGCACGCCGATGCACGCGCGCGTCAGACGATAGCGGCCCTCGGCCGGCTGGTACGGATCGGTCGCGGCGCCGATCGCGACCCCCTCGCGCTTCCAGGACGGGCGGGCGAGCTCCGCGCGCAGCACCTCGGCGATGTTGACCTTGATCCTGATCGACCGGCCGTAGCGCTCGTCGGACGGACGGTCGGCACGCCGCTCGAATGCGCGCACGTAGCAGAACGTACACCGGTGTGCGCAGCCCATGTACGGGTTCAGCGACCAGCCGAACATCATCCCGGTGACGCGGTTGAGCGCGCTCCGGCACGGCTCCTCCCGATACTCCACGGGCACCTCCGCAGTATAGAACAGATGTTCGATCGAGCGAAGGCGGTAGCGTTTGCCCGTGGACGTCGCAGCAGCCCAGCGGACGACGGAGGTCGCGCCCGGGATCGAGCGGATCACGCTGCCGCTCCCGAGCGGCCCGAAGCACGTCCACTGCTACCTCGTCCGCACCGACGACGGCTCGCGGATGCTCGTGGACACCGGGATGGGACTGGGCGCGCCGTTGGAGCTCGACGCGCCGGTGGAGCGGATCGTGATCACGCATTTCCACCCCGACCACGTCGGCGGCGCGGCGGCGGCGAAGGCGCAGACGGGCGCCCGCGTCCATCAGGGCGCCCTCGACTATGCCCAGTGCGTCCGCGTCTGGGGGTCGTCCGACTGGCCGGAGCGGATCGCGGAGTGGTTCGGCCGGAACGGAGTCCCCCCTGAGGTGACGCGCGACCTGATCGAGGGCGGCCGGGTCTACGCCTCGTTCATCAAGTACGCACCGGACCCCGACCTCGTCTACGAGGGCGACCACGTGGACGGGTGGGAGGTGCTGGAGCTCCCGGGTCACGCGGACGGCCACATCGCCCTCCTGCGCGACGGCGTGCTCGTGGCGGGCGACTGCCTGCTGAACCGGATCACGCCGGCGGTCGGCCTCTGGCCGGAGAGCCGGCCCGATCCGCTCGGCGACTACCTGCGGACGCTCGAACGCATCGCGGAGCTGAAGCCGCGCATCGTGCTCCCTGGGCACGGCGAGCCGATCGAGGACGCGCCGGCGCGCTGCGCGGAGATCGTCGCGCACCACCAGGAGCGCCTGGACGAGGCGCAGGCGCTGCTGACCGACGAGCCGCAGACCGGCTTCCAGGTCTCGCTGCCGCTCTTCGGCCGCGAGCTCGAGCCGATGCAGCGGCGATTTGCCGTCGCGGAGACGCTCTCGCACCTCGAGCGGCTCGTCCGCGAGGGGAGGGCCCGGCGGGGGTCGACCGGCGGGACCGTTACCTATACTGCTGGTTGATCTTCTTGGACGACGATCCGCTCAGTACCCAAGCCCCGGCGAGCGGGGCATGACCTTCTTTCTCGAGCTTCTTGCCCTCTTCGGGCTGATCCTGCTCAACGCGTTCTTCGTGGCCGCGGAGTACGGCCTCGTCACGGTCCGGCGCACGCGCATGCACGAGCTCGCGCAGGAGGGCTCGCGCACCGCCCGCCAGGTCCTGCAGATCACGAGCGAGCCGCCGCAGTTCATCGCGGCGATGCAGCTCGGCGTCACGATCACCAGCCTGGCAATCGGTGCCCTCGGCGAGCCGCTCTTCGCGCACGTCTTCGATCCGGTGATGGCGACGTTCCTCGCCGTCATCCTCGCGCTGCTGATCATCACGTTCCTCCATGTCGTGCTCGGCGAGCTCGTGCCGAAGGGGATCGCGCTCGGCTACAGCGAGCGAGTCGCGCTGGCCGTCGTGACGCCCGTGCGCATCTTCTTCTGGATCTTCCGTCCGCTGATCTGGCTGCTGCGCCGCTCCTCGGACCTCGTGCTCCGCGTGCTCGGGTTGCAGGCGGCGGCAGGCGAGGGCGCCGTCCACTCGGAGGCCGAGCTGAAGATGCTCCTGTCCGAGTCGACCCAGCACGGAGAGATCGAGAAGGGCGAGCAGGAGATGCTCTACAAGGTTTTCGACTTCGCCGACAAGGAGGTCGCCGACGTGATGGTGCCGCGCCCCGAGGTGGTGGCGCTCTCGATCGAGCTGCCGCCCGAGGAGGCGCTGCAGGCCGTGCTCGTCTCGCCTTACACGCGGTACCCGGTGTACCGCGGCTCGCTCGACCACATCGTCGGCACGATCCACGTCCGCGACCTGATTTCCGCCTTGTACGAACGCGGCATGGCCGCCGTCGACCTCGAGTCGATCCTCCGGCAGCCCTATTTCGTGCCGGAGACGAAGGACCTCGGCGCGCTGCTGACCGAGTTCCGGCGCACGAACCAGCACATGGCGATCGTCACGGACGAGTACGGCGGCATGGAGGGAATCGTGACGCTCGAGGATCTGCTCGAGGAGATCGTGGGCGAGATCGAGGACGAGTTCGACCTCCCCGACGAGTCGGTCGAGCGGATCGACGAGCGCACGATCCGCATCGACGGCACGTTCCCGATCGACGACTTCAACGAGCAGTTCGGCTGCGACCTGCCGCAGGAGGACTACCACACGATCGGCGGCTTCGTCTTCGGCGCGCTCGGCCGGGCGCCGGAGCCGGGCGACGAGGTCGAGCACCACGGGATCGTCTTCCGCGTGGACGACGTCGAGGGCGGCTCCCGGATCAACAAGCTCACCGTGCGCTTCCCGGACCGCGTCGCCTCCCAGGCCGAGGACGGCCAGGAGGAGACGCAGGCCGCCGAGGCCTAGCGGTTTCAGGAGATGCCGCCGCAGGCGAGTAGGATGTTGAAGTGATCGAGTTCCACCTCGACCCGCACTCGGGTGTCGCCACCTACCTGCAGCTCGTCCAGCAGGTCAAGGAGGCGCTGCGACTCGGAGTGCTCGACGTCGGCGATCAGCTGCCGACGGTTCGCGAGGTGGTCGCCGATCTGGCGATCAACCCGAACACCGTCGCCAAGGCGTACCGGGACCTCGAGCGGCAGGGCCTCGTGATCGCCCGCCAGGGTCGCGGCACGTTCGTCGCGAGCACGCTCGCGAAGCCGTCGCTGCGTCACCACGAGGCACTGCGCGCCGACTTCGAGCGCTGGCTCGCGGCCGCCGAGCAGGCCGGACTGGACGAGGAGAGCATCAGGGCGCTGATCTCCACGACCCTTCGGGAGGCTCTCGCCCAAAGGGTCGCATGACCGCTCCGCTCGAGGCGTACGCGCTCGGCAAGCGATTCCGCCGGACGTGGGCGCTTCGAGATTGCACGGTGTCCGTGCCGGAGCGGGCGATCGTGGGACTGGCGGGTCCGAACGGCGCCGGCAAGTCCACGCTGCTCGGGCTCGCGACGGCGCTCCTCGCCCCGAGCGAGGGGTCGGTCGAGGTTCTCGGCCGCGACCCGCGCCGGGATCCGTCCGTGATCGCCGAGATCGGCTACGTCGCACAGGGTGCGCCGCTCTACCGGTCGTTCACGGTTCGCGAGACCGTGGAGTTCGCCGCCCAGACCAACGTGCGCTGGGACGGGACCGTCGCAGGCGAGTTCCTCGCCCGCCTCGACGGCGCCGCGAAGGTCTCGTCGCTCACTGCGAGCGACCGCGTCCGCCTCGCCCTGGCGCTCGCGCTGGGCAAGCGGCCGGCGCTGCTCCTGGTGGACGAGCCGTTCGCGCGGCTCGATCCTCTCTCGCGGCGCGAGTTCCTGCGGCTGCTGATGGACGGCGTCACCGAGACGGAGGCGACGGTGATCGTCGCCTCCCACGTCGTCGCGGACATCGAGCGGGTCTGCGACCACATCGTCCTGCTGAGCCGCGGCCGCGTCAGGCTCGAGGGAAACGTCGACAAGCTGCTCGCGTCACACCGTCTCCTGACCGGCGCCCGCCGCCCGCTCGGTACGATTCGCGGCGTCGACGAGATCGTTCGCGAGCGGCACAGCGGGCGCCAGCTGACGCTGCTCGTCCGGACCGATGGGGGGATCGCCGACCCGTCCTGGTCGATGGACGAGATCGGGCTGGAGGAGCTGCTGCTCGCCTACATGGCGCCCGAGGAGCTGCCGAGCGTGCAGCCCACCGAGCCGGGGCGGCTGCGATGGCATGGGTGACGTGGCGCCAGCACCGCCTGCAGCTGCTGACGCTCGCCGCGCTCGTCCTGTGCGTCGCGGCGACCGGCCTCGTCTCGTCGCTGCCGATCCGCGACGCCTATCACCGGCAGGCGCTCGCATCGTGTCTCCCGCCGGCCGCGCGCTCCGGCTGCGACCTGATCGTCAGCCACTTCGAGAGCCAGTTCGCGAGCAGCGTCCGGGCGGCCCGCTATCTGACCTTCCTGCCGCTGCTCATGGGGCTCTTCGTCGGTGTCCCGCTCCTCGCGCGCGAGGTCGAGCAGGGCACGCACCGCCTGGCCTGGACGCAGTCGTTGACGCGCCGCCGCTGGCTGCTGTCGAAGACGCTCGTCCTCGGTCTGGCCACGGTTGCCGGCGGCCTCGCGCTGAGCGCCCTCGCGATGTGGTGGCGCCGGCCGTTCGACGTCGTCCAAGGGCGCATCAGCCCGAGCGGGTTCGACATCGAGGGCCTCGTCGTCCCGGCCTACGCGGTGTTCGCGCTGGCGGTCGGCATCCTCGCAGGAGCGTTGCTGCGCCGCACCATCCCGGCGCTCTCGCTCACCGTCGCCGTCTTCGTCGCCGCGCGTCTCGGGGTCGAAAAGCTCGTTCGGCCGCACTACCTGCCCGCGAAGCACGAGACGCTTGCCGGCCTGCCGCCGCAGGCGCATGCACGCGACTGGGTGGTCGAGAACACGCTCGTCGACGCCGTCGGCCGGCGGATCACGACGCCGCGCGAGGATCTCGCGATCTTCCACGCCCAGCAGGCGAGGATCGACCCGCAGGAATATCTCCTCTCGCTCGGCTGGCGGCGCGCGATCTCGTTCCAGCCCGCGGACCGCTTCTGGACGTTCCAGGCGATCGAGGCCGGCATCTTCCTCGCGCTCGCGCTGCTGGCGGTGGTGGCTACCGTGTGGCTCGTGCAGAGGTCGCCGTCATGAGCGTCCAACAGGAGGTTGGCAAATGAGCACCGAACATCTGAACCGCGCGCAGGCGCTCCGGCTCGGGTTGGCCGCGGCGGCGGTGGCGGCGGTGGGCGCGCGGGGTGCGGCTGCGGCGGGGCCGAACTCGTTCCTGCAGCCGCATCCACGCTGGCGGTTCGTCTTCGTCAACCACGCGACCACCAACCCGTTCTTCGTCCCGGCGCTGTACGGCCTGAGCGACGCCTGCGCGCTCTACCGGACGGACTACCGGTGGACCGGCTCGGAGCGCAGCAGCGTGGCGGAGATGGTCGCGGCGATGCGGCGCGCGATCCGTGAGGGCGCGGACGGGATCGCCGTCTCGATCATCGACCCGCACGCGTTCAACCAGCCGACGGCGCTGGCCCTCCGGCACGGGATCCCGGTCGTCGCGTACAACGCGGACGGCGGGCGGGGGAACAAGCGCCTCGCCTACATCGGCCAGGATCTCTACGAGTCGGGGCTCAAGTTCGGCGCGCGGATCGCGGAGCTCGTCGGCGAAGGCGACGTCTACATCTTCATCGCGACGCCGGGGCAGCTGAACATCCAGCCGCGCGTCGACGGGGCGCTCGATGCGATCAGGGACTCGGGCCGGCCCATCCGCCCGCATGTCGTCGCGACGGGGGCGGACGTCGCCGGCGAGCGCGTCCGGATCGAGGAGACCTACCGCAAGCACCGGCGGCTCAAGGGGATGTTCGCGGTCGACGGGGGCTCGACACAGGGGGTGGCAGGAGTGATGCGCAAGCACGGCCTCCACGCACGCGGCGTCCGTGCGGGCGGCTACGACCTGCTCCCGGGCACGCTCGAGGCGATCCGCAGCCGCGATCTCGACTTCACGATCGACCAGCAGCCGTACCTCCAGGGGTTCCTCCCGATCATGCAGCTCTTCTTCGCGCGCTACAGCGGCGGTCTCGTCGCGCCCGCCGACACGAACACCGGGCTCCTCTTTGTGACCCGGCGCAACGTCGGCCGCTACCTGACCACGAAGACGCGCTACGAAGGCAGCTCGACGACGCGCGAGTTCCCGGTCGGCTCGGCATGACCTACTGATTTCTTCTTGCACTAATGCACTAGGGAAGTAGTATTGATCTGCTCCGCGTTCCGCGGAGCGAGGATCAGTTCCCACAGGAGGCCCTAGATGAAGAAGTCCATCCGCCGAACGCCTTCGGCGTTCGCGGTTGCCGCAGTTGCGGCTCTCGCCGTGTCGGCGCTCGTCGGCACCTCGGCGAGCGCGTCCGGCCAGAAGCGGACGGCGACCGCACAGGTCTGCGTGCTGCTGCCCGACACCAAGTCGTCGGTTCGCTGGGAGACCCAGGACCGCCGCTACCTCGGCGCCGCGTTCAAGCGCCTCGGCGACACGTACAGCATCGTCAACGCACAGGGCAGCGCCCAGACGCAGATCAACCAGGCGCAGCAGTGCCTGACGAACGGCGCCAAGGTGATCCTGCTCGTCAACCTCGACTCCGGCTCGGGCAAGGCGATCCAGCAGCTGGCCGTCTCGCGCAAGGCGCAGGTCGTCGACTACGACCGCCTGACGCTGAAGGGCCTGAGCTCGTACTACGTGTCATTCGACAACCCCTCGGTCGGGAAGCTCCAGGGCCAGGGTGTCGTCAACGGCCTGAAGGCGAACGGGAAGATCAACTCCAAGCCGGTCGTCGCCGAGCTGAACGGCTCGCCCACGGACAACAACGCGACGCTGTTCAAGAGCGGCTACGACTCGATCCTCAAGCCGCTCTACTCGAAGGGCACGCTGGTCAAGGGCCCGGATCAGTGGGTGCCGGCGTGGGACAACCAGAAGGCACTGACGATCTTCGAGCAGATGCTCGCGAAGACGAACAACAAGATCGACGCGGTCGCCGCGGCGAACGACGGGCTCGCGAACGCTGTCGTCTCGGCGCTCAAGAACCGCGGGCTCGACCCGGTGCCGCTGTCCGGTCAGGACGCGACGGCGCAGGGTGTCCAGAACATCCTCTCCGGCTGGCAGACGATGACCGTCTACAAGTCGATCCGGACCGAGGCGAACGCGGCCGCGACCGTCGCCCACGGCATCCTCCACGCCAAGCCGATCAACACCCGCGGCAAGACGACGTTCGACGGCCGCCGCAAGGTGCCGTCGGTGCTCCTGACGCCGGTGTCGATCAACAAGAACAACTGGAACCTGCTCATCACCGACGGGTTCCTGAAGAAGAAGGACGTCTGCACCGGCGAGTACGCGAAGTACTGCTAGATACTCACTGCTAGTAGATACTGCTAGACGCAGACCATGACCATCGAGCGTGTGGGGCGCCGCGTCGGCGCCCCACACCTCAACTCCACGACGACCGACGACGAACGATGACGGCGACCAACGGCGCGACTCCTATCCTCCAGATCAAGGGCATGTCGAAGAGCTTCGCCTCGGTCCTGGCGTTGCAGGACGTCGACTTCGAGGTGCGCCCCGGCGAGGTGATGGCCCTCGTCGGCGACAACGGAGCGGGCAAGTCGACGCTCATCAAGTGCATCGCCGGGATCTATGCGGCCGACGACGGCGAGATCCTCTTCGACGGCAAGCGGGTGTCGATCAACGGACCCAAGGACGCCGGGCGGCTCGGAATCGAGGTCGTCTACCAGGATCTCGCGCTCTGTGACAACCTCGACGTCGTCCAGAACATGTACCTCGGGCGCGAAGCCCACGACGCGATCCTGCGGTTGCGCGAGCCGATCATGGAGGCGAAGACCTCGGAGACGCTGAAGAGCCTCTCCGTGACGACGATCCGCTCGGTCCGCCAACAGGTCGCGAGCCTGTCGGGCGGCCAGCGCCAGTCGGTGGCGGTCGCACGGGCGGTCATGTGGAACTCGCGCCTCGTGATCCTCGACGAGCCGACCGCGGCCCTGGGCGTCGCCCAGACGCAGCAGGTGCTCGAGCTCGTGGCCCGCCTGGCCGAGCAGGGCCTGGGGGTCGTGCTCATCTCGCACAACCTGCACGACATCTTCGAGGTCGCGACGCGGATCACCGTCCTGCGGCTCGGGCGGAACGCCGGCGTGTACGAGCGCGCCGCCACGACGCAGCAGGAGGTCGTGCATGCCATCACGGCCGGCGTGCCCACGAAGGTCGCCGGCATCCCGGAGGCGTCCCAATAGCCGACGTGCCTGCATCCGTCGTCCCGGAGCCGGGGTCCCGGACGGTCCCCATTCGCGAGCTGGCCCACGACCGGTGGATCGCGATCAAGTCGGGAGACGTCGGCAGCCTGCCCGTGATCATCGCCCTGATCCTGATCACCATCGTCTTCACGAAGATCAACAGCAACTTCCTGACCGCGGGGAACTTCGTGAACATCATCGTGCAGATGGCGGGCTTCACGGCGATCGCCATCGGCGTCGTCTTCGTCTTGCTGATCGGCGAGATCGACCTCTCGATCGGCTACGTCGCCGGGATCGGCGGCGTCGTGGTCGCGGAGCTGCAACAGCCCGACGGCAGCTGGCAGATCAAGGGCCTGCTCGCGATCGTGATCGCGATCGTGATCTGCGCGCTGATCGACGCGTTCCAGGGTTCGTTCGTGGCGCTGATCGGCGTGCCGTCGTTCGTCGTCACGCTCGCCGGCCTGCTCTTCTGGCAGGGCGTGATCCTCAAGGTGATCGGAATCCAGGGCGTGATCGTCATCCAGGACAACACCATCAACAACGTCGCCAATTACTACTTCTCGGACAGGTGGGCGTGGATTCTCGGTCTCGCCACGATCGCCGGCTACGCGCTCGTCGCTCTCGTGGGGGTAGCCGGCCGCCGCCGGCACGGGATCTTCAGCGACAACCTCGTCCTGGTCGCGGCGAAGATCGCCGGCGTGGCCGCCGTGACGGTCGCGGTCGTCGTCACCTGCAACAACGCGACCGACCAGGGGCTGCCGTTCGCGGGCGTGCTCATCGTCGCCCTGCTGGTCTTCTGGACGTTCATCGCCAAGCGCACCGTCTTCGGCCGCCATGTCTACGCGGTCGGCGGCAACGCCGAGGCCGCGCGCCGCGCCGGCATCAACGTCGCGCGGATCCGGATCGTCGTCTTCATGATCATGGGCGCGATGGCCGCGGTCGGCGGCGTGATCCTCGCGGCCCGCCTCCGCTCGGTCGACCTGAACGCAGGCGGCGGCACCCTCCTGCTCGACGCGATCGCGGCCGCGGTCATCGGCGGCGCGAGCCTGTTCGGCGGCCGCGGCGAGGTGAAGGCCGCGGTTCTCGGCGCGCTCGTGATCGCCTCGCTCGAGAACGGCTCCGACCTCGCCGGCTGGAGCGCGGGCACGAAGTTCATGATCGTCGGCGCCTTCCTGCTCGCCGCGGTGACGCTCGACACGGTCCTGCGCCAGCGACAGACGCGATCCGGGCGCTGAGCCGGATGAAGACGAGTCTCGGCATCTGGGCGTTCGGCTCGATGGCCACGCGCTTCAACCCGGGCGGCTACAAGCCGGAGCTCGCCGGCGCCTCGACCGTGGACAGGGTGCGTACCGCCGTCGACGGGCTCGGCGACCTGATCGACGACTACGAGTTCCACTACCCGCAGGAGCTGTCGCGGGACAACCTCGACGAGGTCGTCGCGGCGTTGGACGGCCACGGCGTCTACTGCATCGCGAGCGGCCTCCATCTCGACCCCCGCTTCGGAAAAGGCGGGTTCTGCTCACCGGACGACGCGACCCGGGGCGAGGCGCTGCGGCTCACATTCGAGGCGATCGACCTTGCGGCCGACGTCGGCGCCCAGATGATCATCTGGCCAGGAATCGAGGGCTACAACTACCCGTTCCAGACGCCGTATGCGGAGTCGTGGGCGCGCTTTGTCGACGGCGTCGGCGTGGCGGCACAGCACGCGCGCGAGGCGGGCGTGACGGTGTTCCTGGAGCACAAGAACTCCGAGCCGGCGATGAAGATCCTGATGCGGAACATCGGCATGACGCTGCACGTGATCCACACGCTGCGTCGCCAGGGCCTCGACAACGTCAAGGTCAACATGGACTGGCAGCACCTGATCATGAACGGTGAGAGTCTCGGCGAGTACGCGGCGCTGCTGGCGGCCGAGGGGCTGCTCGGGCACCAGCACGCGAATTCCGGCTGGGGGACGTTCGACGACGACAACATGGTCGGCGCGACGGCCTTCATGGAGACGCTCGAGCTGGCCCTCGAGCTGCGCCGCGCCCGCTACGGCGAGCAGGGAGAGCGTCTGGGCTTCGACCTCTACCCGTACACCGAGGACGCGGTCGCGGCGGTGCGGCGGTCGGTGCTGCAGTGGAGGTTCATCGACTCGGTCGCGGGCAGGATCGACGGCGCGGCCCTGCGCGAGGCGCAGTCGCAGAAGGACGCCGTCGCCGCCTACGAGCTCGTCTACGCTGCGCTCGGCGCGTGAGGCTCCAGCACGTATCGGTGATCATTCCCCCGGGGGACGAGTCGCGGGCCGCGGCGGTCGGGTTCTACGGCCGGCTGCTCGGGCTGGAGGAGCGGGACGTGCCGCCGCGCCTCGACCCGGCGGAGCTGATCTGGTTTCGCGCCGGCGGCGACCTCGAGCTCCACCTGATCCAACAGGCCGCGCCGGCGGAGGACCAGCGCCACTTCTGCCTCGAGGTCGAGGGCGACGACCTGGACGGGCTGCGGGCCCGAATCGAGGAGCACGGCACGCGGACTACGGACGCGACGCCGATCGTCGGGCGGCCGCGGTTCTTCTGCCGGGACCCTTTTGGCAACCTCGTCGAGCTGACGCAGATCGCTCAGCCGTGAGGCAGGCCGCCTGAACGCGCTGATCTTCGACCTCGACGGGACGCTCGTGGACACCGTCTACGCCCACGTATTCGCGTGGCAGCGGGCGCTGGACGACGCCGGGATGCCGATCGACGGCTGGCGGATCCACCGGCGGATCGGCATGAGCGGCGGTCTCTTCGCGCGGGCGGTCGCGCGCGAGGTCGGGAGGGCGCTCGGCCCGGAGGAGACCGAGGCGATCCAGCGCCGCCACGGCGAGCTCTTCCGCGAGCTGCTGCCCGAGCGTCGCCCGCTCCCCGGTGCAGTCGAGCTGCTGCGGGAGCTGCGCGAGCTGGGAATCACGCACGGAATCGCCACCTCCGGGAGGCGGCCGGAGATCGACCGCTCGCTCGAGGCCCTCGGGGTCGGCGCGGAGACCGTGGTCGTCGAGCGGGGCGACGTCTCGCGTGCGAAGCCGGAGCCGGATCTCTTCGTCGAGTGCGCGCGACGGCTCGGCGCCGCGCCGGACGACTGCTACGTCGTCGGCGACGCCGTCTGGGACCTGCTCGCCGCCCGCCGGGCGCGGATGCTGAGCGTCGGCCTCCTCTCGGGCGGGTACGGCGAAGACGAGTTGACCCGCGCGGGCGCCTTCCGCGTCTACCGCGACGCGGATGAGCTGCGCGACTCGCTCGACGAGCTGGGCGTCCTGCCGTGACGGTGTCGAGGCAGAAGACGGGAGCCGCCGGCGTGAGGCTACGCAGCCAGGAGGCGCGCGAGCTCGTCGCGCGCGTCCTCGGTGACAGGCGTGCCGTGCGTGACGAGGAGCAGCTCGACCGGCAGCACGAGCAAGGCCCGCAGGCGCTCCTTCAGCTCCTCGTGAGACTGCCCCTCCGGCATCCACTGCGCCTGGGCGAGCTCGAGCTCGCCGCGGAGCTTGTGGATCACGTCGCCGAAGACGAGGGCGCCGTGCTCCTCGATCCAGAAGAGCCGGTCGCCGGGCCAACAGGCGGGGCGCGTTTCGACGCCGGGGAACGAGTCGACGACGTTCATGCCCTCGCTGGAGCGCGCGTGCCACGGCTGCGTCAGCAGCACGTCGGCGTCGCGGAGCTCGTCCGGCGGCTCGGCCGGGTCGAAGAGCACCGTCCGGCCGCCGTTCCGGTAGGCGTACGACGTCACCTCCGGGCCCCAGTCCTCCGCTTCCGTCCAGCCGGGGTGCCGGCCCTCCCACCACCACAGTCCCGGACGGAGCTCCTCCATCGCTGAAGAGCGTACTCTCGTCGGCCTCGACGTCGGCACCTCGGGAGTGAAGGCGGTCGCCGTGACGGCAACCGGTGAGATCGTCGCGCGCGCGGAGCGGGGCTACGAGCTCTCGACCCCGCGGCCCGGGTGGGCCGAACAGGATCCGGACGACTGGGTGCGCGCCGCGTCGGAGGCACTTTCGGCGCTCGACGTCGAGCCGGCGGGGATCGGTCTCTCGGGACAGATGCACGGCCTCGTCGCGCTCGGTGCCGACGAGCGCCCCCTCCGGCCTGCGATCCTCTGGAACGACCAGCGGACCGAGGCCGAATGCCGCGAGATCGAGGAGCGGGTCGGGCTCGAGCGGCTCGTCGCGCTGACGGGCAACCGCGCGCTGACGGGATTCACCGCGCCCAAGCTGCTCTGGCTCCGCAGGCACGAGCCCGGAACCTACGCTGCGATCCGCCACGTGCTCCTGCCCAAGGACTATGTCCGCCTGCGGCTGACAGGAGAGCACGCGACCGACGTCGCCGACGCGTCCGGGACGCTGCTCTTCGACGTCGCCCGCCGGCGCTGGTCCGAGGAGGTGCTCGACGCGCTCGAGGTGCCCCGCGACTGGCTGCCACGGGTGCTCGAGTCGCCTGAGGTCTCCGGTACCTGGGACGGCGTTCCGGTCGCGGCCGGGGCAGGAGACCAGGCGGCCGCCGCCCTCGGCGTGGGCGTCGCCCGGCCGGGGCCGGTCTCCGTCGTCCTCGGCACCTCGGGCGTCGTCTTCGCGGCGCTCGACTCGTTCGCACCCGACCCCGAGGCGCGCGTCCACGTGTTCTGCCACGCCGTCCCCGGCACATGGCACGCCATGGGCGTGATGCTCTCCGCCGCGGGCTCGCTGCGCTGGCTGCGCGACGTCGTCGGCGAGACGTACGACGAGCTGCTCCGGGAGGCGCGCCGCTGGCCGCCCGGCACCGAGGGGCTGCTGTTCGCGCCGTATCTCGCCGGCGAGCGGACGCCGCACGCGGACCCGCATGCGCGCGGCGCGTTCGTCGGGCTCTCGCTCCGGCACGATCGCGGCGCGCTCGTGCGCGCCGTGCTCGAGGGCGTCGCGTTCGGCCTCCGCGACTCGCTGGAGCTCCTCGGCGGGCTCGGCGTCCGTGCGGACGCAGGCCGCGCCTCGGGCGGCGGCGCCCGCGGCCGGTTCTGGCTCGAGATCGTCGCATCCGCGCTCGGCCTGCCGCTCGAGCTGACCGCGGCGGAGGAGGGGTCGGCCTACGGGGCCGCGCTGCTCGGCGGCGTCGCAGCCGGCGTCTTCTCGGACCCCGCCGAGGCGGTCGCGGCCTGCGTCCGCGTCACGGACACGATCGAGCCGAACGATGCGTGGCGGGAGGCCTACGAGGCCGAGTACGCTCGCTTCCGCCTGCTCTATCCCCAACTGCAGCCACTGGAGGAGCGATGATCCGCTTCGGCCTGCTCTCGACGGCCAACATCAACCAGCACCTGCTCGCGACCCGGGACGACGCGCAGGGGTACGAGATCGTCGCCGTCGGCTCGCGCGACCAGGCCCGTGCCGACGCATACGCGCGCGAGCACCGGATCGAGCGGGCGCACGGGTCCTACGAGGCGCTGCTGGCCGATCCCGGCCTCGACGCCATCTACGTCGCACTGCCGAACGCGCTGCACCACGAATGGACGGTGCGGGCGCTCGAGACCGGGAAGCACGTGCTCTGCGAGAAGCCGTTCAGCCGGCACCCGCAGGACGTCGAGGACGCGTTCGCGGTCGCCGAGCGCGCCGGGCTCCGGCTGATGGAGGGCTTCATGTGGCGCCACAACCCGCAGACGGCCCGCCTGCTCGAGCTGCTGCCCGAGATCGGCGAGCTGGTCGCGATCCGCGCCACCTTCGCATTCGTGAACGACCGCGAGCACGACGTCAGGCTCTCCTCCGAGCTCGACGGCGGCGCCCTGCTCGACCTGGGCTGCTACTGCATCTCGGGGTCACGGCTGCTCGCCGGCCGCGAGCCGGACCGGGTCTACGGCGAGATCGTGCGCGGACGCGGCGGCGTCGACGAGGTCGCGACCGCGCTGCTCCGCTTCGGCGACGTGACCGCCGAGCTCGCGTGCAGCTTCCGGAGCGACCACCAGGGCCTCGAGGCAATCGGGACGCTGGGATCGCTGTACGTCCCGGATCCCTGGCATGCGAGGGCTGGCCTGATCGTCGTCAACGGCCGCGAGGAGCGGGTCGCGCCGACGAGCTCCTACCTGCTCGAGCTGGAGAACTTCAGCGCGGCGATCCGCGGCGAGGCGGAACCCCTCCTGGGCCGCGACGACGCGCTCGGCCAGGCCCGCGCGCTCGACGCGATCTTCCGCTCGGCGGAGACGCACGACTCGGCCGCGCTGCCGCAGTAAGCGGCCAAGCGCCGCTGCCGGGTCACGTGTACCTGGTCGCCGACCAGGTACACGTTCTTTGTTTCAACAGCTAAATCGCCGCTTGAAGGCGAATCGTCGGCATGCCTGTACCTGGTCGCCGACCAGGTACAGGCATGCCGGGTGCGACGCGTCAGTCCCGCAGCGTCCAGATGTCCCGTTGCTCGACGACGAGCCCGTGGTCGTCGAAGCGCACGAGCGAGACGCCCGTGTACTCCTCGTCGCCGTCGTCCTTCAGCTGTGAGCGCGCGTGGTACTCGATCGCGGCACGGGTGCCGTCGACGATCGGCTCGGCGAACTCGAACTCGACGCTCTCCTCCTCGGCGAGCACACGCCGGATGTACTCCTCGGGCGTCCCCGCCTCGCGGTACGGGTGGGAGCGGAAGAACGCGCCGGGCGCGTAAAGCTCGAGGATCGGCTCCGGGTCCTGCGCGCTCCAGCCGCGCGTCCAGGCGTCGACCCAGCGCGCCGCGGCCTCGCGCGGATCCATCAGCGCTTCTTGCCGGGGTTGAGCAGGTTCTTCGGGTCGAACGCCTGCTTGACGCGCGTGTGCAGCTCGTACGCGACGGGGCCCCACTGGCGCTCGAGCTGGCCGCGCTTGAGCCAGCCGAGCCCATGCTCGCCCGAGACGGAGCCGCCCAGACGGAGCGCCAGGTCGAAGACGTCGTGGCACGCCGCGTCGGCCCGCCGCTCCTCGTCCGGGTCGTCGTGCGAGAAGAGGAAGGTCGAGTGGATGTTGCCGTCGCCCGCGTGGCCGAACGAGAGCCCGACCACGTCATGGCGGGCTGCGATCGCCAGCGTCTCCTCGGCAACCTCGTCCAGCTGGTCGAGCGGCACCGAGATGTCCTCCGAGTAGGCGCCGCCGCGCTGGGCGAGGATCGCGAATGCGACGCCGCTACGCCAGCGCCAGAGCTCCGCGACCTCGTTCGCATCCCCCGGCGCGTGCACGGCGAGCGCCGTCTCGTCCAGCGCCTCGACGAGCTCGCGCTGGACCCGGCGCGCTTCGTCGGCCGAGCCGTCCGCCTCCGAGACGACCATGAAGGCGGCGCCGTCCGGGAGGCCGAAGGGAAACGAGCCGCCGGCGAAGGAAAGCGTGACGCCGTCGAGGTACTCGATCGCCGCCGGGAGAACGCCCGAGCCGAGGATCCGCTCGATCGCGGCGATCCCGTCACGGCTCGAGCCGTAGAAGCCCACGACCGGCAGCTCGAGCTCGGGCGCCGGCGTCAGCTTCAGCCACGCAGCCGTGACGATCCCGAGCGTGCCCTCCGACCCGATCAGCAGCGACTTGAGGTCGTAGCCCGCGACATCCTTGCGGATCGGGCCGCCTACGGAAATCGTCTCTCCCGGCGGCACGACCGCCTCGATGCCGGTCACCCAGTTGGCCGTGACGCCGTACTTGAACGCATGCGGACCGCCCGCGTTGCAGGCGATGTTGCCGCCGATCTGCGACAGCTCGGCGGCGCCCGGATCAGGCGGAAAGCGAAGCCCCGACTCGCGCGCCAGGCGCTGGACGTCGCCGGTGGTCACGCCCGCCTCGACGTGCATCCTCCAGAGCAGCGGATCGAACTGCCGGACCGCGTTGAGCCGTTCCAGCGAGAGGACGATGCCGCCGTCCAGCGGGATCGCTCCGCCGGCGAGCCCGGTGCCGCCGCCGCGCGGCGTGATCGGCACCTCGTTCGCATAGGCCCACGCGACGACCGCGCGCACCTCTTCGGTCGACGACGGGAGCACGACGGCGTCGGCTCGCCCGGAGAGCCCCCGGCCCATCAGGTCGGCCAGGTAGGCGCCCGTCGGCGCGATCGACTCGGCCGGGATCGCCGCGAGGTCGACCTTCATCCGAGCAGGCTCGTCGGGACCACGGGGAGGATCATCTCGCTTGCCGGCTCGTCCTGCATCGGCTGGCGGAGTTGCCCGGGCCGACCCGACCCGGTCGGCCACGCGGCTACCATGGCTCCGACGAGCCCAACTCCCGACAGCTCAACAATCGACAAGGAGAACCGTTGTCCACCATCAAGATCGCCGTCGCAGCCCTCGTCGCCGCGCTCGCCGTCGCAGCGCCCGCGTCCGCGGCCACGACCCTGAACGGCGTCGTCGGCCCGGGCTTCACGATCACGCTCACCCAGGGCGGGAAGAAGGTCACGAAGCTCAAGGCCGGCGCGTACACGATCAAGGTCTCCGACAAGTCCGCGATCCACAACTTCCGGCTCACCGGCCCCGGGGTCAACAAGGCCACGTCCGTCCCCGCCCAGGGCAGCTCGACGTGGAAGGTGACGCTGAAGAAGGGCAAGTACACGTACGTGTGCGACCCGCACAAGACGATCATGAAGGGGTCCTTCACCGTCTCGTAGCACCGGTTCCGAAACCGCTCGGGGTTCGGCCGCGTACTCCCGGCCGAACCCTGAACGCGGAGCCGCACAGGACGACGAGGAAAGGCTCGTCAACCGTCGGCCAGCGGGCTACTCGGCGCTATTCGACGCGGAGGGCGCCGCCGGCCTCGAGGCGGCCGCGGACCGTGACGTCTTCCGCCCAGTGAACGGACTCGTCCGGGCTCGTCTGGATCCCCGGCAGGCTGTCGTAGGCGAGGCCGTGCAGGCGCAGCGACCGGCCGCTGCACTGGGGCGGGAACGACTCCGCGAGCCTCGCACAGAGCCGCGTGTGGCCGGAGTCGACGTGGACGGCGCCGCGAACCGTGAGCAGCGTCCCGGGCTTGGCTGCGAGCGCCTGCGAGATGCCGACGACGCTCCCGTCGGCGGGATCCTGTGCTGCGCTCGAGCCGCTCCCGCCGCAGCCAGCGGCGGAGCCCGCGAGGATCAGGAGAGCGAGAGCGACGAGACCTCGCCGCCCGAGATCAGCCAGCCGCGGAGCTCGCCGGTGTCGGCGCGCATGATCAGATACGGCTTGTTCTCCCACAGGCCGATATTCGCAAGATCTGTGCGTGAGGGTCGAGGTTCGCTCTCCGGGTGGGAGTGGAAGACGGCGAGCTCGTAGCCCTCGTCCTCCTTGAACCACACCTCGGGGTCGACCTCGAGCTCGTAGCGGAACGGGGAGTCGAGCCGGTTGCGGCCGCGGACGTAGCTCTCGGCCACGCCCTCGCGGAGGAGGAGCACGCCGCAGGCCTCGGCCGGCAGGGCCTCCTGCGCGTGCGCGCGGAGCTCCTCGAGCAGCGTCTCGGGAATCCTCACGCCGCGATCACCGCTGTCACCACCAGAACGTCGCCTCCATCGCCTCCTCCACGTCGTGGGCGTCCCAGAACGGAGCCGACAGATACTTCCAGCCGCCGTCGGGCAGGATGCAGACGACGACCGCTCCCGCGTCGAGCTCGTCGGCCAGGCGTCGGGCGACGTGGACGACGGCGCCTGACGAGACCCCGGCGAAGATCCCCTCGTGGTCGAGCAGCGCCCGCAGCCCGGCAACGGACTCCGCGTTCGAGACGAGCAGCTTCCGGTCGAGCTCGGCGACGTTCAGGATCGGCGGCACGTAGCCGTCGTCGAGCGAGCGGAGGCCCATGACGGGATCGCCCGGGAGCGGCTCGGCTGCCGCGACGATCACGTCCGGGAACGTCTCCCGCAGGCGGCGGCCGGCGCCCATGAGCGTCCCACCGGTGCCGAGCCCCGCGACGAGGGCGTCGACGCGGTCGAGGTCGCGGACGATCTCGGCGCCGGTGCCCTCGTAGTGGGCGAGCGGATTCGCCTCGTTCTCGTACTGGAAGAGCAGCGTATAGCGGTCGTCCTGTGCCGCCAGCTCCCGGGCGACGCGGACCGAGCCGTTCGTGCCCTCGGCGCCGGGTGACTCGACGATCCGGGCGCCGTAGAGGCGGAGGAGCTGCTTGCGCTCGGGCGTCGCGTTCTCCGGCAGCACGCACGTCAGCTTCAGGCCCCTCAGCTTCGCGACGAGCGCAAGCGAGATGCCGGTGTTGCCGCTCGTCGGCTCGAGCAGGTGCTGCCCCGGATGAAGATCTGCGTGCTCGACCATCTTCAGCGCGACCCGATCCTTGATCGAGCCCGTCGGGTTCTGCGCCTCCAGCTTCGCGTAGAGGCGGACACCTTCGGGCGCGAGCCGCGGCAGCTCGACGAGCGGCGTGTTCCCGATCAGGTCGAGGAGGCTCTTAGCGGGATCCACCGGCCATCGCGGGCAGGAGGATCACCGTGGCGCCGGCGGGAACCGGGGCGTCGAGGCCGCCCTTCGTGCGGACGTCCTCGCCCTCGACGTAGACGTTCACGAAGGGCTTGAGGTCGCCGTCGTAGATGCGCTCGCCCAGCGAGGGGAGACGCGCGGCCAGGTCCTCCAGCAGCTCGCGGACCGTGCCGCCGGCCGCAGGCACCTCGCGTTCGCCGCCGGTCGCGTCGCGGAGCACGGGCGGGATGCGCACCTTGCTCACACTCATACCCGGGCTCACGCTCATGCCTGGCAGAACTCGACGTAGTCGATGTAGTCGGTCACCGTCGGGTGCGTCCCGCAGACGGGGCAGGCGGGATCCTTCCGGACCGAGACCTCGTTGAACTCGCCGGCCGTGGCGTCGAAGAGCAGCAGCCGGCCGACCAGCGGCTCCCCGATCTGGAGCGCGAGCTTGAGGGCCTCGTTCGCCTGCAGCGAGCCGATGATCCCGGGCAGGACGCCGAGGACGCCGCCTTCCGCGCACGACGGCGCCAGCTCGGGAGGCGGCGGCTGCGGGAAGAGGCAGCGGTAGCAGGGCCCGTCCCCCGGCTTGAACACCGTCACCTGCCCCTCGAAGCGGTAGATCGAGCCGTGCACGACGGGAATGTCGTGCCAGACGGAGGCGTCGTTCACGAGGTAGCGCGTCGGGAAGTTGTCGGCCCCGTCGACGATCACGTCCCAGCCGTCGGAGAGGATCCGCTCGACGTTCTCCGAGGTCAGGCGCTCGCGGTACGTCTTCACGTCGACGTCCGGGTTCAGCGCCCGCAGCGTCGCCTTGGCGGAGTCGACCTTCGGCGTCCCGAGCGAGTCGAGATTGTGGATCACCTGGCGCTGGAGGTTCGTCTCGTCGACGACGTCGGCGTCGACGATGCCGAGCGTGCCGACCCCGGCGGCTGCAAGGTAGAGCGACGCGGGAGAGCCGAGCCCGCCGGCCCCGATCAGGAGGATGCGCGAATCGAGCAGCTTCAGCTGTCCGGCCTCGCCGATCTCCGGGATCAGCAGGTGGCGCGAGTAGCGCGTGCGCCGCTCCGGCGAGAGCGTGCGCGGCAGCTCGGTCGCGAAGCCGTTCCGCTTCCAGTCCGTGAAGCCACCCTGCAGGTTGACGGCGTCGGTGTAGCCGAGCTCCTGCAGCGACTTGACCGCGAACGCCGAGCGGTTGCCGGCCGCGCAGTAGACGACGAGCGGCTGATCCCGGTCGGGAGCGATGCCCTCGATGCGG
Source organism: uncultured Actinomycetes bacterium (assembly GCA_963704025.1). Taxonomy (GTDB): domain Bacteria; phylum Actinomycetota; class Thermoleophilia; order Gaiellales; family Gaiellaceae; genus CAVPGP01. The sequence continues at coordinate 482,804 of CAVPGP010000003.1, forward strand.
GATTCGAGGAAGCCGCGCGGCACGTGCACCGCACCGGGGATGTGGCCTTCGTCCCATTCGTCCCGCTCGCGCACGTCGACGAAGAGCGCATGCTCGAGGCGCTCGACGGCCGCGGGGCCGTCGATCTCCTCGATCTCGGCCCTGGTCCGCTGGAGTATGTCGCGATATGTCGCCACTAATGCTTTTGAAACGGTAGCCACTGCAATCGTATTCCCGCCGGTAGCGTTCGAGCGATGACCCCCCGGATGCGCGTCTACGCCGTCGTCGCGCTGGCCGCGGCGGCAGCCGCCGCGATCGCCGTCGGCGGTGCGATCGCGACCCGCGCGGAGCGCGGGGGGACGGCGTCGAAGCCGCGCGACGGAAAGCCCCCGCTGGAGCTCGACCTCGGCGTCCGTGTCGACCCGGTCGCGCAGAAGCTGAGGCGCGTCCAGTCGTTCTACGACGCGAAGCGATACGGCGCCGCCGAGGAGCTCGTGGCCGAGGACCCGGGCGTCGCAGCGCAGGTCGCCGCTCTCTTCGCGCGCTGGCCTGACTCCGGTCCGCAAGGGTTGGAGTCGCTCGCGCGCGAGCACCCGCGCGACTCGTTCGTCCTTCTGCACCTTGGGCTGGCGCGATACTGGGCGGGCGACACCGCGGGAGCCGTCGACGCATGGCGCCGTGCCAAGACGGTCCAGCCGGACACGATGTCTGCGATCCGTGCCGAGGATCTCCTGCACCCCTCGTACTTCCCCGGCCGTCCGGCGTTCGTTCCGGGCTTCCCGTTCCCGGCTCGGATCGCGAAGCTCTCGCCACCCGACCAGTTCCGTGCGCTCCGGCGCGATGCACGCACGGAGGGCGCCCGCGCGCTGCTCCTCTACGGCGTCGCGCTCCAGCGCCTGGGGAGGCCGGTGTCGGCACGGCGCCAGTACGAGGCCGCCGCCCGTCTCGCACCGGGGAGCGTGGAGCCGTTGGTGGCCGCCGCGGTCGCGCGCTTCGACAAGGACGATCCCTCCGCGTCGTTCTCCCGCCTCGGTCCGCTGACGCGCAGATTTCCGCATGCGGCGACCGTTCGGTTCCATCTAGGATTGATGCTCTTGTGGGTGGGTCAGCTTCCGGAGGCGACGCGCCAGCTCAGATTGGCGGAGCAGGCCGGGCCGGCTACGCCGCTGGGCAGGGAAGCGAAACGGTTTCTCGACCGTCTAGCTGCTGGTGGGACCGGGTGAGGGGAAAATGAGCCGAACGGCCTATGGCGCCCGTCCGAGATGTCTGCAACAGTTCCCGTTCCACGGATCTCGTACACGTTGTCACAAGCCCTGGGGAGGGTCATGAGCGTTGGGTCGGGGGGAAAGACCGTTGACGTGATGGAGACGGCCGAGGCGCGTGGCTTGCTCGAATCCGCGCAGGCGGCCGGAGGTTCCATCACAGCCGAGGAAATCGCGCTCGCGTTCGACGAGCTGGAGCTCGAGGCGGGGCAACTCGACGACTTCTACGCCGCGCTCGACGAGCTTCAGATCGACGTCGTGGGAGCAGCCGAGGAGCCGGAGGACGAACCCGGTCTCGACCTCGACGGCGGACGCGAGATCTCGACGGACTCGCTGCAGCTCTTCCTGAAGGATGTCGGCAAGGTCGACCTGCTGACGGCCGCACAGGAGGTCGAGCTTGCGAAGCGGATCGAGCGCGGCGACCATCGTGCGAAGCAGGAGATGGTCGAGGCGAACCTGCGCCTCGTCGTGTCGATCGCGAAGAAGTACCGCAACCAGGGGCTGCCGTTCCTCGACCTGATCCAGGAGGGAACGATCGGGTTGGTGCGCGCCGCCGAGAAGTTCGACTACCGCAAGGGCTTCAAGTTCTCGACCTATGCCACGTGGTGGATCCGCCAGGCGGTGGCACGGGCGCTCGCCGACAAGGCGCGCACCATCCGGATGCCGGTGCACGTCGTCGAGAAGCTGAACAAGATCGTCCGCTGCGAGCGGAAGCTCCGCGCCGAGCGCGGTCGCGAGCCGTCCTCGGAGGAGATCGCCAGAGAGCTCGAGTTGACGATCGACGAGGTCGAGCAGATCCGCCGCACGTCGCAGACGCCGGTATCGCTGGAGAAGCCGGTCGGCGACGAGGAGGAATCCGAGTTCGGCCACTTCCTCACGGACGAGTCGGAGCCGCTTCCGGATGAGGCGGCCGACACTGCGTTCCGCAAGGAGACGCTCGAGAAGATCCTCGGCATGCTCTCGCAGCGCGAGCGTCGCGTGCTCGAGCTTCGCTACGGCCTCAACGGCGAGCACCCGCGGACGCTCGACGAGGTCGGACGGACGTTCAACGTGACCCGCGAGCGAATCCGCCAGATCGAGAACCAGTCGCTGAAGAAGCTGCGGGCTCTTGCCGAGGCGCAGAAGCTGCGCGACGTCGCGGCCTAGCCGGCTCCGCTGAGAATCCGTACGGAATCGTTGCGGTTTCGTTTCTGACACCACCATGGGGCTGGTGTACACCAGCCCCATGAGTAGACGGATGCACATCCAGGTGACCGAGCGCCAGTACGCGCGGCTGCTCGACGAGTCGGCGCGCAGCGGCCTTGCGATGGCAGAGATCGTCCGGCGCGCGCTCGACTTCGGGTTGCGGCCGGGAACGGTGAGCGCCTTCCTCGGCTACGAGCTGGAGCTGAGGCGTGGCCTCGAACGACCGGGTCGGAAGCCGCTTCGCGGCAAGTGGCCACGCCGCCTCGACGCACGCGACTAGACTCGCCCCGTGCATACAGCCTGGTTCGAGGAGCTCGCCGACTTCCTCCGCATCCCGTCGGTGAGTGCGGAGCCGGCACACAGCGGGGACGTGAAGCGTGCGGCGGAGTGGGTTCGCGGCTTCATCGCCTCCTCCGGCGGCGACGCCGAGCTGTTCGACCTGCACGGGAAGCCGCTCGTTCTCGGCGAGTTCCGCGCTTCCTCGGGCGCGGAGTCCGCTCCGACCGTCCTCTGTTACGGCCACTTCGACGTGCAACCCCCGGCTCCGCTCGAGGAATGGGAATCCGAGCCTTTCGAGGCGGTGATCCGCGGCGAGTGGCTCTACGCACGAGGAGTCGCGGACGACAAGGGACAGCTTTACATGTTGCTCGCTGCCGCACGGGAGTTGGCCCTGGCAGCCGAGCTACCCGTCAACGTGCGGTTCGCCTGCGACGGCGAGGAGGAGATCGGCGGACACTCGATCGTGGACTTCCTCGCGGAAGACGAGCGCGGCGGAGACGTCTGTGTCATCTTCGACAGCGGGATGCTCGCCCGAGACATCCCGACGTTCAACATCGCGACGCGCGGGCTTGCCGCCTTCGACATCCGCGTGCGCACGGGCGCGCGAGACCTGCACTCGGGGATGTACGGGAACGCGGGTCTGAACGCGATCCACGCGCTTATGCAGGTGCTGTCCGCCTTGCTCCCGGTCGACGGCCGCCTGCACGACGCGCTCCGCGAGGGAATCACCCCGCCGCCCGCTGCCGAGCTCTCCGACTGGAGGGGGCTGCAGCCCGGCTCCGAGCTCCTCGAGGAGGCCGGAGTCGCTCCGTACGACGCGCAGGCTGCCGATGAGTTCTACCTGCGCACGTGGGCCGAGCCCTCGGTGGACGTCAACGGCATTCAGGCCGGGAAGATGGTCCGGAACACGACCCTCGTCGCGGTCGCCGAGGCCAACTTTACGGTCAGGCTGGCGCCTGGTCAGACCGTCGAGACCGTTGCGGCTGCGGTACGCACCCTGGTCGAGGCGGCGACGCCGCCGGGCGCGGACGTCGAGCTCGTGCAGGACGACTCGTCTGACCCGGGCCTCGTGGCTGCCGAATCGCCCGCGATCCAGCTCGGACTGGACGCGTTCGAGCGAGCGCTGGGCGTGCGCCCGGTGCTCACGCGCTCCGGCGGAACACTGCCGATCATGCCCGCGCTCGCCGAGAAGGGGATTCCCACGATCCTGACCGGCTTCGCGCTCAACGAGTCGAACGTCCACTCGCCGAACGAACGGCTCCTCGTCGAGTCCATCTCGCGCGGGATCGGCGCGGCCCGCGAGCTCTTCGTCCAGCTGGCGAAGTTGCCCTAGCCGGGGCTGCGGAACGGCTGCGGGGTGGCGCCGATCTTCGGCACCGCAACGCGCGCGATCGCCGAGAAGTCCTGCGGCCTGCACGCCTGACAGATGTTCGCGTCGCAGGCGACGGACAGGAAGATGAACGCCTCCTCGATCGAGAAGCCCCACTCGTCGACGAGCAGGCGCGCAGCCTCCTCCGCTGCGCGGTCGAGCGCCTCCATGAAGTCGGGGCCGCCGTCGGGCCCGGCGGACACGGTCCCGTGGGCGACCCAGCTGTCGGACAGCTCCGTCACGGGCCAAATCCCTTGCTTGCCCTTCAGGAGGCCGAGGCGGATCGTCACCTCGCCTGCGATCTCGACGCCCGTGAAGCAGAGCTCTCCGTCGCCCATCGAGGCGTGCATGTCGCCGATCGCCAGCATGCCGCCCGGCTGTCGCACCGGCAGATAGACCTTTGCGCCCGGCCCATGAAGATGGTTGTCGAGATTGCCGCCGTGCCGGCCGGCGAAGCCGTTCGTCACCGTCTCGCCGTCCGTCGCGACGCCGATCACGCCCACCATCGGGCGGAGGGGAAATGAGATCCGCTCGTTCATCCGGATCGTGTCGCCCTCCACCTCGAAGACCTGCGTGACCGGAGACCGAACCCGTTCGATCAGTTGCCCGATCCCGGGGATGATCGTCGCGAAGCCGCGCGGTCCGGGGCGGACCGCCAGCAGCTCGACAACGAGCGAGTCGCCGGGCTCGGCTCCCCGAACGGCGATCGGTCCCGTCGCCGAGTTGACGCGCCCGAAGTCGATCTCGGTGACGAGGTCGTCCTCGGACTGGATCTGTCCCGTGAAGCAGTCGTTCGTCTCCAGCGTGACGACGGCGCCGGGCTCGACCTCGAGGACCGGCTCCAGGTCCGGGCCGAAGGCCCAGATCACCTCTTCCCGCCCGATCCGGTGCTCGGTTGCGACTGCCATCGACGCCGATCGTGGCAGGCGACCGGCTCGACGGCAAGCTCAGTCCCACGGCGGCGGGTTGTGGACCCACCGCCCGCCGACCATCGTTGCGACGACCTCGGCGTCGAGATCTTCGAACGGATCGCGGTCGAGGACGACGAGATCGGCGAGATACCCCGGGAGAAGCTTGCCGCGGCGGCGCTCGTCGCCCGAGAGCCAGGCGGGCGCGACGCAGGTCGCGTGCAGCGCCTGCTCGACCGTCACGGCCTCGTCCGGATGCCACGCGTCGCGCTCGTCGATCGTCCGCCGCACACCGGCGCGAATGCCAGCCAGGGGTTCCAGCTCCTCGATCGGCGCGTCGCTCCCGTTGGCGACGAGGGCGCCCGAGTCGATAAGGGAGCGGAAACGGTAGGCCTGGTCGGTCTTACCCGCCCAGAAGCGGTCGGCGAGATCGCGGTCGGACGGCGCGTGCGAGAACTGCACAGACGCGGCGAGGCCGAGGTCCGCGAAGCGCGGCAGGTCCTCCGGTGCCACGCACTGGGCATGCTCGATCCGGTTCCGCAGCCCCGCTGGCAGCCAGTGCTCGCGGGTGCGCTCGAAGGCGTCGAGCGCGTCGCGATTGGCCTTGTCGCCGATGGCGTGCACGGCAAGTGGGAAGCCGGCGCGGACGGAGCGGAGGATGATCCGCTCGAGCTCCTCGCCGCTCGTGATCTCGACGCCGCCGCCGTCGAGCATCAACGCCGTCTGCGACCCGAGCGTCCCGTCCATGAACGCCTTCAGATAGCCGAGCCGCAGCATCCCGTCGCCGAGCCCGCTGCGGATCCCCAGGTCGCCGAGCTCGTCCGCCTTCTCGTGCGGCAGCGACTGCCAGACCCTGAGTGTCAGCCCGTGCTCTGCGAGGCGCTGCCAGAGCGAGAGCGCGCCGAGCCATCCGTCCTTGTCGTGCAGCGCCGTCACGCCGCGCGCGTTCGCGAGCTTCATCCCCTCGCGCATCGCGTCGAGGTATTCCGATTCCGCCGTCTTGATGACCGCGTCCCTGAACTTCCATGCGGATTCCTCGCGTAGCACGCCGGTCGGCTCGCCGTGCTCGTCCGTCTCGACGACGCCTCCGGGTACGAGCAGGTCGCCGTCCGCCCGGGCGAGCGCAGCCGAGTTGAGCCAGAGTGAGTGATAGTCGCGCGCCATCAGCGCCGTCGGGACGTCTCCTGTGACGTCGTCGAGCAGCCCGCGTGTCGGCTCGACGGGCGGGTTCCAGTCGCCCGCCCGCCAGCCGAGGCCGCGCAGCCACCGGCCCGGCTCGACGGACTCGGCTGCACGGCCGACGAGCTCGAGCGCCTCCTCGATCGTCCGCGTCTCCTCGAGGCGGACCTGCCGCCGGGCGAGCGCCCAGGTGGGGAAGTGGACGTGAGAGTCGGTGAACCCGGGCACGACGCACCGCCCTCGGAGGTCGACCGTGTCGGGCGGGGCCAGAGCGGTCTCGTGCACGCCGACGCCGCCGGCGACCCGGTCGCCCGCGATCGCGAGCGCCCGCGCCACCGGCAGCGAAGGGTCGAGGGTGCGCACGATGCCGTTCTCGAGGATCACGCGCGCGAATCTAGCTTGACGCCGCGGACGGTGTGGGAGGACGATCGCCCGCGTGGTGGGTTTTCTCGGCATGTGGAGCCTGATGATCGCCGCGTCGATGATGCCGGCGACGGTGCCGGCGTTCCAGCTCGTCTCGCGTGCGGGCGGCTCCGCTCCCGCCTTCGCAGTCGGTTATGCCGGCATCTGGCTCGCCGCCGGTGCGGCGGCGTGGCTCGCGTTGTCGCCCTTCTCCGACCGGCTCGACGCGCTCGGCCCGGGTCTCGTGCTGGCAGCGGCTGCGCTCTACGAGGTGTCCCCGCTCAAGCGTGCCTGCCTCGTCCGCTGCCGATCGCCGTTGCGGATGATCGTCCTTCGGTGGCGCGGCGGCCGCATCGGGGGAGCCGCGATGGGGCTCGAGCACGGCGTCTGGTGCGTCGGCTGCTGCGCGCTCCTGATGGCGCTCATGATCGCGCTCGGTCTCATGAGCTTCCTCTGGCTCGCAGTCCTCGCCCTCGTCGTTCTCGCGCAGAAGGCGGCCCCCTTCGGCTCCGCGTCGAGTCCCGTGCTCGCCGTCGTCCTCGCATCGGCCGCGGTGGTGGCGTGGGTGACATGACGCCGTGGGCGATCGAGGGCGACTACCTCGAGTCGTGCAACTGCGAGGCGATCTGCCCGTGCCGCACAGTCGGCGACATACCGGGCGGGCGCTCGACCTACGGCGAGTGCTACGGCCTCCTCTCGTGGAAGATCCGTCGCGGCAGCGCCGGCGGCCTCGACCTCTCCGGCCTCGCCGTCGCGCTCGCCGTGCGGTACCACGACGACGAGCCGGGATCGCCCTGGTCGATCGTCCTCTACCTCGACGAGCGTGCCGACGAGGAGCAGCGGGACGCTCTGCAGCGGATCTACCTGGGACGCGCCGGCGGCCGGCGCATCCTTCGCCTGCCCTGGGTGCGGAAGCCGAGCCTGCTCGTCGACATCCGCTCGAGCGCGATCGACTTCGAGCCCGGGCTGGTCCGAGTCGGCGAGCGCGCCACGATCCGGGCGACGCGGCCCGTCGACGACGAGCGGTTCGTGACGTGTGGAATACCCGGGCACGAAGAGCCGGGGGAGGAGCTCTACGCGGACGAGCTCGCGGTCCACGACGAGCCCTTCGACTACGTGCTCAGCGGCAACTGCGCCTATCGCAGCGGCTTCCACTACCGCTCCTGAGCGGGTGCGTCAGCGGTCGGCGACGAAGACCGTCGCCCTGGCACCGCGCGGCCCGTGCGGGCGGAGGACGATGGTATTGGCGCGGCCCGGTCGCATCGCCCGCGCGAGGTCGACGAAGCGCCTCGCTCCCGGCCTGAGGCCGCCGAGCATGAACTGCCGTCCGTTGACGATCACGTCGACCCGGGTCAAGCCGGGGCGGCCGTTCCAGAGCCGCAGCTTGCTCTCCGCATTCGGGACGCCGACGAATGTCTGCTGGACCGACCTGGCGCCGGCCCGGAGCTTCGACGGCCGCGTCAAGGTCGTCACGATCGGGTCGCAGATGGTCGTGTTCCCGGCGACGTCCTTCACCTCGAGCTCGACGTTGTTGGGCTTGCCCGAGTCGATCTCGATCGTGTGCACGACGATCCGGCTCCTCGTCCCGACCGCGAACGTGGGCAGCTGGACGGTCGCGTTCACGGCGCGCGTGACCCGGATCGAGGCGAGGCCGCTGGCCCTGTCCCGCAGAATCGCGTCGACGACGCGCTTCCCGTCTGCGTTGCTGCCCGCGTAGGCGAACCTGCAGGTGGGCGGCGCCGCATCCTGCGTGGGGACGACGGTGATCGTGACGGTCGCGTCGGCGACCCCGCCGCGACCGTCCGAGGCGGTGTAGGCGAGCGACTCGGGGCCGGTGTAGCCGTCCGCCGCCACGTAGCGGAACGTTCCGTCCGGGTCGAAGGTCAGCGTCCCGTGCCCGGCGGTCGCGACGAGCGCGTAGACGAGCGGGTCGTGATCCGCGTCGGTGCAGTGAACGGAGCCGTTGAGCGGCGTCGTGGTCGTCGTCGACGCGGTCGAGTCGATGCAGACCGGCGGGTCGTTCTGCGGCGTCGAGGCCGGCCTGATGGTGACCGCGACCGCGGCGGGCGCGCTTTCGACGTTTCCGTCGAAGGCGACGTAGCCGAACGAGTCGGCGCCGACTGCCGTTGCGCCCGGCTCGTAGTGGAGCTTGCCGCCGACGATCGACGCGACTCCCTTCGTCGCCTGGGAGTCGAGCGTGATCGCGAGCGGGTCGCCGTCGACGTCGGAACACGACGGCGCCACGTCGCCCGGGCTCGCGTGGTCGACCGTGAGGGCCAGGTCGGCACACACCGGCCTGTCGTTCACCGGACGCACGACGAAGGAGACAGTGGCGACGTTCGAGTCGAGCGTCCCGTCACTCGCCGTGAACGTGAGGCTGTCCGGGCCGTTGTAGTTCTCGTCCGGCAGGTACGTCCTCGTTGCGCCTGCGCCCAGCAGGGTGCCGTGAGCCGGCCCGGAGAGGATCGTGTACCCGAGCGGGTCGCCGTCGGCGTCGCCCGCCTGGAGGTCGACGCCGACAGGAGTGTCCTCGTCCGTCGCGAGCGTGGCGTCCTGGGCGTGCGGCGGGTGGTTCCGGTGGGTGACGGTGATCGAGACGGTGGCGACGTTGGACGTCGACGTCGCGTCGGACGCCGTGAACGTGAAGGAGTCCGCCCCGGAGTACCCGGCGTCGGGTGTGTACGTGCGCGAGGCGCCGTCGCCCGAGAGGCTGCCGTGGGCCGGAGCGGTGCCGATCGCGTAGGTCAGCACGTCCCCGTCCGCGTCCGTGGCGTGAAGCGTGACGGCGACGGGTGCGTCCTGGTCGGTCGCGACGTCGGTGTCGTCGGCGTGCGGGACGTGGTTCGCGGGCGTGACCGTGATCGACGCGGTCATGGTCGCGGAGTCGACGCGCCCGTCGCTCGCGCGGAAGTCGAACGAGTCGGGCCCGGCGTACCCCGCGGCCGGCGTGTAGGTGAAGCGGCCGTCCGCCGCGACAGTCACCGACCCGTGCGCGGCGCCGGCGACGAGCGCATACGTCAGCGCATCGCCGTCCGCGTCGGCACAGCTCACCTGCGCGTCGAGCGGGGTGTCCTGCAAGGTGGCAAACGACGGCGCCACGCAGGTCGGAGCTGCGTTCGGCTGGACGACGCTGACCGCCACGGCCGCCGTGTCCGTACCGCCGTGTCCGTCGCTGATCGTGTACGTGAACGCATCCGTCCCCTCGAAGCCGGGGGCCGGCGTGTAGGTGCACATCCCCGCGTCCGCGCACGCGACGGTGCCGTGCGCGCCCTGGGTGAACGACGCGACCGTCAGCGCGTCTCCGTTCGGGTCGGTGTCGTTGGCGAGCACGTCGACCGTGCCCGGCGTGCCGACGTTCGTGGTCAGCGCGTCGTCCACCGCGTTCGGCGTGAAGATCGCCGTGCCGCCGACGTTGCCGAACGCGAAGATGAAGGTGTTCGGCGTGCCGAGCGTCGGCCCGTCCGGCGTCGACGGCTGCCCGAACGAGAAGACCTCCGCGCCGACGGCGTTGACGGCCGCCTTTGCCGCCGCCTCGGTCTCCGCGGCGCCGTAGAAGATGTTGAACGTCTTGCTCTTGCCCGTCGCGAGTGCGCCGAAGCCGAAGTCGAACAGCGCGCCGTGGTCGGCCGGTCCGGAGTCGACGAAGCTCCCGGACGCCAGGATCGGTGTTCTCGCTCCGAGCGGATTCGCGGTCAGGAAGCCGTTGTCGCCGTCGAACAGAAGCTCGCTTGCGTTCCCCGCGTCGATCGTCACGAACTCCGAGAACGCCGTCGGCTCGACGTCCCAGTCCATCACCCGGCGATAGCGGATGTCCGACAGGTCCTGACCGCTGACGTTCTCGATCGTGACTGTGTCCTCGTAGAGCTCGGGCGTCTTCGCCGACGGGTGATAGTCCTGCGTGACGCGCAGCGTGCCTCCGATCGTCACGACCGAGACGGCGGTCGAGTCGGTGAACGTGAAGCTCTCGAGGGTGATGCCCTGCACGCCGTCGGTGGAGACGTTCGCGTATCCGGTCACGCCGGTGCCGGCGTCCGCGGCTCCCCAGCCCTCGCAGAGGCAGCCGGGCGCGGTCGCGTCGTTGTGCGTCGGCAGGAAGTGGAGTCCGACCGGCCTTGCCCCCGCTTTCGAGCCGACGCCGTTCTCGACGTTCAGGTGCCCTTCCGGCAGGACCGCGAGCAGCACCGTCCCGTTGTCGATGCACGCACCCGGGAAGCAAGGACGCTGCACCGTCACGGCCACGTGCCCCGTCGCGGACGCTTCGCCGTCGCCGATCGTGTAGTCGAATCCGTCGACGCCGACGAACCCGGCGGCGGAGGTGTACATGCACGTGGAGGCGCCGCACGTGGCCGAGCCGTGAGCCGGATCGGTGTGGCCGACGATCGTGAGCGGATCGCCGTCGACGTCGTTGTCGTTGCCGGTCGGGGACGCGTCGGTGGGGACGCCGGTGACCGCGGTCAACGTGTCGTCGAGCGCGACCGGCGCGGCATTCGCCCGCACCGTGACGTCGACGACCGCGCTCGAGGTCGCCTGGCCGTCGCTCGCGGTGTACCCGAAGCTGTCCGGGCCGAGGTAGCCGGCCGCCGGCGTGTACGTGCAGCTGACAGGCGTGCACTCGACCGTTCCGTGCGCGGCACCGGTGTGATCGGACACGCTGAGCTGGTCCCCGTCCGGATCCGCGTCGTTGGCGAGCACCGAGACCTCGACCGGCCGGTCGTGCTTGGTCGAGGCGACGTCGTCGCTCGCCGCAGGAGGCTGGTTCGGCGTCACCGTCACGGTCACGGTGGCGGTGTCCGACTCGAGGCCGTCGCCGGCGGTGTACGAGAACGAGTCAGGGCCCGTGTAGAGGGGCGTTGGCGTGTACGTGCACCGCCCGGAGGGCGCGCAGGCCACGGTCCCGTGGACGGGGGCGGTCGCCGAGACGACGTGAAGCGCGTCCCCGTCCGGGTCGGTGTCGTTCGCGAGCACGTCCAGCGCCGCCGGCGCTCCCGTGTGGGCCGTCAGGATGTCGTCGACCGCATCCGGAGGTGTGTTCGACGCCTTGACGGTCACGAAGACGAAGCCGGTGGCCGTGCTAGCGCCGTCGTCGACGGAGTAGGCGAACGTGTCCGAGCCCGTGAAGTCGGTGTTCGGGGTGTAGGTGCAGAGGCCGGCCGAGGTGCAGGCGACTGCGCCGTTCGACCCTTGCCCGAAGCCGGCGACGGAGAGCGGGTCGCCGTTCAGGTCGGTGTCGTTCGCCAGCACGTCGACCGTGCCCGGCGTGTTCACGAGGGTGACGAGCGCGTCCGTTTCGGGGCTCGGGGGGTTGTTCGGGACGCCCACCACGGTCACCTGGACGGTGGCGGTCGCAGTGCCGCCGTTGCCGTCCGCTGCGGTGTAGGTGAACGAATCCGGGCCGAGATAGCCGGCGGCCGGCGTGTAGCTGCAGACGCCTGTGGCCCCGCAGGCCACGGACCCGTGAGCGGCGGCGCCGTGTCCGGCGACGGTCAGCGTGTCGCCGTCCGGGTCGCTGTCGTTCGCCAGCACGTTGACGGAGCCGAGCGTGTCGAGGCTGGTCTCCAGGGTGTCGTCCACGGCCTCGGGCGGGTTGTTCGCGCCCGCGACCAGGACGACCGTGGTCGCATTCGAGAACGGGGCCAATGGAGGCGCGGCGCCGAGGAGCCCTGCGGCCGCCGCACCGGGCGGGACGAGGAAGAGGACCACTGAGGCAAGTGCGGCGACCGCCGCGCGCTCCCCGATGCGCAAACTTTCCACCAGCCCTCCCCTTCGACGACGGCCGATCACGGCCGAGACTCGTACCGAATGGAACTAGACGTCCGTCTGACCCGCATCGCTCGGCCGGGGTAGATTTCGCGGATGCCCGTCGATCCCCTTTCCGAGGAGCAGCGGGAGATCCGCGAGCTCGTGCGCACGCTCGCGCGCGAGCGGATCGCCCCCCGCGCGGCGGAGATCGACAAGTCGGCGGAGTTCCCCTGGGACGTCGTCGAGCTCTTCCGCGAGAACGAGCTCTTCGGGGTGATGTACGAGGAGGTCTACGGCGGCATCGGCGAGAGCTCGTTGATGACGCTCGTGACGATCGAGGAGCTCTCCAAGGTCTGCGCGACGAGCGGGCTGATCATCGCCGTCCAGGAGCTCGGGTCGCTCGGGATCAAGCTCGCGGGCTCGGGCGAGCAGAAGCGCCGCTTCCTGCCGAAGCTCGCCGCCGGCGAGTGGCTCGCGGCCTACGCGCTGACGGAGCCCGGCTCGGGCTCGGACTCGGCCGCGATGCGGACGACGGCGGTGCGCGACGGCGAGGAGTACATCCTGAACGGCGGCAAGCGCTTCATCACGAACGCCGGCGTCGCGCACGTCTATGTCGTCTTCGCAAAGACCGACCCGACCGCGGGGCACGGGGGGATCTCCGCGTTCGTCGTCACGGCCGACTCGCCCGGGTTCGAGGTCGGCAGGATCGAGCCGAAGATGGGCATCAAGGGCTCGACCACCGGCGAGGTGTTCTTCAACGGCTGCCGCATCCCGGCGGCGAACCTGCTCGGCGCGGAAGGCGAGGGCTTCCGGATCGCGATGAGGATCCTCGACCGCTCACGGCCCGGTATCGGCGCCCAGGGCCTCGGGCTCGCGCAGGGAGCGACGGACTACGCGCTCGAGTACGCCCGGAGCCGCGAGACGATGGGCAGGCCGATCGCCGAGCACCAGTTGATCTCGGGGATGCTCGCCGACATGGAGACGAAGTGCGAGGCGGCGCGCGGCCTGCTTTACAAGGTCGGCCAGCTGATCGACGAGGGCGCCGAGGGGCAGGAGCTGACGAAGCTCTCCGCCATGGCGAAGCTCTACTGCACCGACGTGGCGATGGACGTCACCACCGACGCGGTGCAAGTGCTCGGAGGCTACGGCTACATCTCCGAGTACCCGGTCGAGCGGATGATGCGCGACGCCAAGATCACCCAGATCTACGAGGGCACGAACCAGATCCAGCGGCTCGTGATCGCCCGCGAGATGCTCAAGGAGAACCGCGCCTTCCTCCTCGCCGGTGTCGGCTGACTCCGACCCGGCGCGTAGCTTCGACCGCGCCGCGCTGGAGTACGAGCAGGGTCGGCCCGGCTGGCCCGAGGAGGCGCTTGAGCTCCTGCCGGTGCCGCGCGAGGCGACCGTGCTCGACCTCGCCGCCGGGACGGGGAAGCTGACGCGGGTGCTGGCGCGGCGATATGCGCGCGTGGTCGCCGTCGAGCCGCTCGAGCCCCTGCGCGAGATCCTCGACCACGTCGTTCCGGCCGCGGAGAGCTACGACGGCCGAGCCGAGGCGATCCCGCTGCCGGACGACGCCGTCGACGCGGTCTTCGTCGCGCAGGCTTTTCACTGGTTCGCGAACGACGACGCCGTGGCCGAGATCGGGCGCGTCCTGAAGCCGGACGGCGTGCTGGTCCTGCTCTGGAACGAGGCGCTCGAGCCGTCGCCGCTCCCGAAGGTGTACGCGCGCCGGCTCGGCGAGCTGCGCACGCTGGTCGAGTTCGCGCCCGCCGAGGAGACCGAGGGCGCGCTGCTGCGCGGCGGCTTCGAGCAGCCGCAGACGGCGAGCGTGGAGCACGAGCAGGTCTCCAGCCGCGACGACGTGCTGGCGTTCGCAGCGTCGGTGAGCTGGGTCGCGAGCCGGCCCGAGGCGGAACGCACCGAGGTGCTCGCCGAGCTGGCCGAGCTCCTTCCCGAGGGGGAGTACCGATTCCCGATTCGGGCAGACGTCAGCTGGACGCGTCGGGCGCGCGGCTCTGCGAGAGCGACGTTCACCTCACGTCGCCCGTGTCGGTGGCGCCTGCCGCTCCGGCCGGCGTCAGGACTTGCCGGCGCGCATCTTTGCCTTGTGCGCCCGCTTTTGCTCCTGATACCAGGCGAGCTTCTCGGCGGAGTCGACGTCGCCGAGCGTCGGGTGGCCCGGAACGAGCCCCTGCGCCTGCGGGACGCCGTACCGCTTCGCGAGCACGGAGCCGAGCGCGGTGATCTTCATCTGGCCGAAGCCGGGCAGCTCGCCGATGCGCCTGCGGAGGTCGTCCGCGTCCGCGGCCTCCGTCCACACGCGCTCCGCCTTGCCGCCGTACTCCTCGGCGACCAGCGCCGCCAGCTCGCGCACGCGCTCGGCCATCGCGCCGGGGAAGCGGTGGATCGCCGGGCGCTCCCGGAACGCGTCGTCGAGATCCATGGCAGCGAGCTTCTGCGGGTCGAGCGTCCCGACCCGCTGCTTGAGCACGAGCGGGCCGGAGAACGCCTTCTGCACCGGCACCTGCTGGTCGATCGCGAAGCCGATCAGCAGCGCCATCGGGTCCTGCGCGTTGAGGGCGTTCGCCTCGTCGGAGTCCGTGAACCAGAGCCGGTCGGGCGCCATGAGGAGAGGATACGCCCCGTGAAGCGGCCCGAGTGCGCTAGATGCCGTCCGCGATGCGGCCGGCGACGGCGGCCACGGTCAGGTTCGTGTTCGAGCGCGGGGCTCCGGGACGAACGAGGCATCGGCGACGTAGAGGTTCTCGAACCCGCGCACGCGCCCGTCCGCCTCGGCGACCGCACCGAGGGCGCAGGTCCCGAACGGGTGGAAGAAGCCGCGCGCGTTCGCGCGGACGTGGTCGAGGGGGGCGACCTCGGGACCCGGACGGATCTCGCGGGCGATCCACGGACGGATCTCCGCGGAGGCTGCCAGCTCGCGCAGCTCGGCGATCCCGTCGGCCACGACGTCGGCGTCCTCCGGCGCGGAGAGGAAGCCGTGCTCGATCGCGAGCGGCGTCTCCGGGTCCGGCCCGTTCAGGCGCACGCGGCCGCGCGATCGGGGCCGCATGTGGAACGCTCCGCCGCTGATCTCGACTCCCGTCTCGACGTCGTCGATCGCCGGAAAGAGGAAGAGCTCGCCGTCGCGGCGCGAGATCGTCACCTGACCCATCGGCAGCGGACCCCGGTGCTCGGCCAGCAGGCGATCGAGCTCATCGGTCTGCGCCCAGCCGATGCCTGTGCCGAGGTGGTCGCCGAGGTTCTCGCCGACGGGAAGGTGCGTGACGCCGCTGCGAAGCAGGATCGCAGGCGTTCCGTAGGCGCTCGCCGTCAGCACGACCGTGTCCGCCTCGAGCCCGCCGTGCGAGGTGACGACCGCCGTCGCCCGCTCCCCGTCGTGGAGGACGCGGTCGACGAGCGTCTCGCCGAGGATCGTCAGGTTGTCGCGGCCGCGGGCCGGATCGAGGTAGGCGAAGGCCGCATTCCAGCGAACCCCGCCGACCATGTTCACCCGGTGGACGACGGCATCCCGGCCCCCGGCCGCGGCGAAGGCGGCGTGCCACGGCGTCAGCTCGTCGTCCTCGATCCGACGGGTGCGCAGCGTCTCCTCGGCCCGGTCGAGGTACGGCTCGATCGTCTCGTAGGACCAGTCGTGGCCCCACGCGTAGTCCGACGGCCGGCCCCGGAGGACGAGGCAGGCGTTGTGGGCCGAGCAGCCGCCGCGCACCCGCGCCCGGAGCTGCGAGCGGTCCTCGCGGTCCGTCTCCCAGGCGTGCGAGAAGGCGAGGCGCGTGCCGTCCAGGAGATCTGCCGGCCACCGTCCGCCGGCGAGAGGGCCGTAGTCGGGCCCCGCCTCGACGAGACAGACCGTGCGCCCTGAGTCCTCCGAGAGGCGGGAGGCGACGACGCATCCGGCCGTGCCGCCTCCGACGACGACGACGTCGTAGCGCACTCCACGATTGAAGTGGATGCGCGCCCGCCGGACAAGCTTCGCGCGTGTCGTTTCGCGGCGAGAGGGAACCCTCGCTGCATGTCCGAGACACACCATCATCCGGCTGAGGCGGCGAAGGAGCTCGCGCACGAGGCCGAGGAGAAGGCAGCGGAGCTCGTGCACGAGGCGGAGGCCGGGGAAAGCGCGCGCACGCCGCTGATCGTCCTGGCGGGCGTGGTAATCGTCGCGGCCGTGGTCGTGGCCGTCGTGCTCGCGATCGCGCTCGCCGTCTACTACGCCGCCTAGCCCTCGTCCCGCAGCGGGGAGAATCCGTCCACAATCGTCACAGTTGCGTGCGTCCGCGGCGCCTACGCTTCGGTTGGTCCCCGGGTGGGTGGGGGTTAGGGACGGGCAATGAGTAGCTGCTGGTCCCGAGCGTCCCGTGGATTCCGCGTGCCGCTCAGGGTGCGCGCACAAACACACGTTCGGACGGTACCCTTGTCCCATGGACCCGCTCGCGCATTTCAGGCCGGAGACGCGGGCCTGGTTCGAGGGCGCGTTCGCGGGGCCGACACCTGCGCAATCGCTCGGCTGGCCGGCGATCGCCTCCGGCGAGCACGTCCTGATCCAGGCACCGACCGGCTCGGGCAAGACCTTGACCGCGTTCCTGCACGCGATCGACCGGCTCTCCGGCGCGACCGGCCCAGATGAGACCGGCCCGGATGAGACCGGCCCAGATGAGACCGGCCCAGATGAGACCGGCCCAGATGAGACCGGCCCAGATGAGCCCGGAGCAGATCGACCCCGCGGGCTGCGCGTGCTCTACGTCTCGCCGCTGAAGGCCCTCAACTACGACATCGAGCGCAACCTCCGCGGCCCGCTCGCCGGGCTCGGGTCGGACATCAGGGTCGCCGTGCGCACCGGCGACACGCCCGCCAAGGAGCGGCGCGACATGATCAAGCACCCGCCCGACATCTTGATCACGACGCCCGAGTCGCTCTTCCTGCTGCTCACCTCACAGGCCTCCGAGACGCTGCGCGGCGTCGAGACGCTGATCGTCGACGAGGTGCACGCCGTCGCCGGGACGAAGCGAGGGGCCCACCTGGCCCTCTCCGTCGAGCGCCTCGAGCGCATCGCCGCCAAGCCGTTCCAGCGGATCGGGCTCTCAGCCACCCAGCGCCCGCTCGAGGAGATCGGCAGGTTCGTCTCCGGCGGCCGCCCGATCCGCCTGGTCGACGCGGGCGTGACGAAGGAGCTCGACCTGCGCGTGGTGGTGCCGGTCGAGGACATGCGCGAGCTGCAATCGACCGCCGGGCTGCCGACGCCGGTCCTCTCCGACGGCGTCGAGATGAACCCCGGCGTCGAGCTGAGCTCGCAGTCGATCTGGCCGTCGATCTACCCGGCGATTCTCGAGCTCGTCAAGGAGCACCGCTCGACGATCGTCTTCGTCAACAACCGCCGCCTCGCCGAGCGTCTCGCCCTGCGGCTGAACGAGCTCGCGGAGGAGGAGATCGCGCGCGCCCACCACGGCTCGCTGGCGCGCGAGCAGCGTGTGCAGGTCGAGGAGGATCTGAAGGCGGGGCGGATCCCGTGCCTCGTCGCCACCTCGTCGCTCGAGCTCGGCATCGACATGGGCGCGGTCGACCTCGTGATCCAGGTCGAGTCGCCCAAGTCCGTCGCCCGCGGGCTGCAGCGGGTCGGCCGGGCGGGGCACACGCTGGGCGAGGTCTCGCGCGGCCGGATCTTCCCCAAGTTCCGCGGCGACCTGCTCGAGGCGGCGGTCGTGGCGCGTGCGATGCGGGAGGGCGCGATCGAGGAGACGAGGATCCCACGCAACCCGCTCGACGTGCTCGCACAGCAGATCGTCGCGATCAGCGCGCAGGAAGAGCTTTCGGTCGACGACCTGCACGCGCTCGTTCGCCGCGCCTATCCGTTCGCGGAGCTCTCGCGGACGCAGCTCGAGAACGTGCTCGACATGCTCGCGGGCCGGTACCCCTCCGACGAGTTCGCCGAGCTCCGTCCGCGCATCGTCTGGGACCGCACGGGCAACGTCATCCGAGGCCGCGAAGGCGCGCGCCGCCTCGCCGTCACGAACGCCGGCACGATCCCCGACCGCGGGCTCTTCGGCGTCTTCCTCGCCGACGGCGGCGGCCGCGTCGGTGAGCTGGACGAGGAGATGGTCTACGAGGCGCGCGCGGGGCAGACGTTCCTCCTCGGCGCGTCGTCGTGGCGGATCGAGGAGATCACGCGCGACCGGGTGCTCGTCTCGCCGGCTCCGGGCGTGCCGGGCGCGATCCCGTTCTGGAAGGGCGAGGGCGTCGGACGTCCGTACGAGCTGGGGGAGAAGATCGGCCGCGCCACCCGCGAGCTGGTCGCCGCCACCGAGGAGAAGGCGCTGGCCCGCCTCCAGGACGAGTACGCCCTGGACGAGCGCGCGGCGCGGAACCTGCTCACCTTCCTCGGTGAGCAGCTGGCTGCGACGGGCGCCGTGCCCTCCGACCGCACGATCGTCGTCGAGCGCTTTCGGGACGAGATCGGGGACTGGCGCGTGACGCTGCTGACGCCGTTCGGCGCCCGCGTGCACGCGCCCTGGGCGCTCGCCCTCCAGGCGCGCATCCGCGACTCGCTCGGCCTGCAGGCGAGCTCGATCTGGTCGGACGACGGTGTCGCACTCCACTTCCCCGACGCGGATCAGCCGCCGCCGACGGCCGAGATCCTCGTCGACCCGGACGAGCTGGAGGACCTCGTCGTGCAGGAGGTGGGGGAGACGGCGCTCTTCGGCGCGCGGTTCCGCGAGAACGCCGCGCGCTCGCTGTTGATCCCGCGCCGCCGCCCCGGCGAGCGGACGCCCCTGTGGCAGCAGCGCCTGAAGGCGCAGGGGCTGCTGCAGGTCGCCCGCAAGTACGGCTCGTTCCCCGTCATCCTGGAGACGTACCGGGAGGTGCTGCAGGACGTCTTCGACCTGCCGGCGCTGAAGCGGATCCTGCACGGGCTGAAGACGCGCGAGCTCGACCTCGTCGACGTCGAGACGGCATCCGCCTCGCCGTTCTCGTCGTCGCTCCTGTTCGACTACATCGCCACCTACATGTACGAGGACGACACCCCGCCGGCCGAGCGGCGCGCCGCTGCGCTCTCGCTCGACCGTGACCTGCTGAAGGAGCTGCTCGGCCAGGAGGAGCTGCGCGACCTGATCGACGCGACGGCGCTCGAGGAGGTCGAGGCGAGCCTGCTCGGCGATCCGAAGACCCCCGATCACCTGCACGACCTGCTCCGCCTGCGCGGCGACCTGCGCGAGGGCGAGTACGACGCCGCGCTCGCCGGGCCGCTGCTGCAGGAGCGGCGGGCGCTCCATGTCCGGTTCGCCGGCGAGCAGCGGCTGATCGCCGCCGAGGACGCCGGCCGCTACCGCGACGCGCTCGGGATCATGCCTCCAGGCGGGCTGCCTGACGCCTTCCTCGAGGCGGTGCCGGACGCCCTCGAGTCGCTCGTCGCCCGGTTTGCGCGCGGCCGGGGCCCGTTCACCACGCAGCAGGCGAACGAGCGCTTCGGGCGGGACGTCGAGCCGGTCCTCCAGGGGCTCGAGCGCGCCGAGCGGTTGCTTCGCGGCGAGCTCCGGCCGGGCGGCACAGAACGGGAGTGGTGCGACCCCGACGTCCTCCGCCGCCTTCGCCGCGCCTCGCTCGCGGCGCTGCGCAAGGAGGTCGAGCCGGCAGAGCAGGCCGCCTACGGGCGCTTCCTGCCGAGCTGGCACGCGATCGACCGGCGCGCGTCCCTCCGCGAGGCCCTCGTGCCGCTGCAGGGGCTGCCGCTCCCAGCGGCGCTCTGGGAGTCCGAGGTGCTCCCGCGCCGCGTGCCGGGGTACCGCCCCGAGCAGCTCGACCAGCTCTGCGCATCCGGCGAGCTCGTCTGGGTGGGCGCGGGCCTCGACCGGGTCGCCGTCTACTTCCGCGAGGACGCGCCCGTGCTCGGACGGCCGGGCGCCGCCGACCGGCCCGAGGGCGGGAGCCACGACCGGATCCGCGCCGCGCTCGCCGAGCGGGCGGAGTTCTGGCACGACCTGCTCGCGGCCACCGGCCTGGAGCCGGACGAGGCGCTGCCGCCCCTCTGGGACCTCGTCTGGGCCGGCGAGGTCACGAACGACGCGTGGCAGCCGCTGCGTGCGGCTCGCCGCTACGGCGCGCCGAAGGCGGAGCGCCGGCCGCGCCGGTTCTCGCGCCGACGCGCAACGTTGATCACGGCCACGCAGGGCCGCTGGTCGACGACGGACCGCCTTTTCGCCGGCGAGCGCGACCCGCGCTCGCTCGCCGAGCTCCTGCTCGAGCGCCAGGGAATCGTGACCCGAGACGGCGTCCGGGGCGAGGGGATCGCCGGTGGGTACGGCGCCGTCTACGCGGAGCTGCGCGCGCTCGAGACGCTCGGTCTCTGTCGGCGCGGCTATTTCGTCGAGGGTCTCGGCGGGGCGCAGTTCGCGCTCGGCGGCGCGGTGGAGCGGCTCCGGGAGCTGCGCCCGCGGGAGGACGACGAGCCGGAGGCGCTCGTGCTCGCGGCCGCCGACCCGGCGCAGCCCTACGGGTCCTCGCTGCCGTGGCCCAGACGCGCGGGCGCGCGGGCAGCACGCGTCGCCGGCGCCTTCGTGGTCCTTCTCGGCGGCGAGCCCGCGCTCTACGTGGAACGGGGAGGCCGGACGCTCGTGCCGCTGCGCGACCCGGACGAATCGTGGCTGCGGCCGGCGCTCGACGCGCTCGTCGCACATGTGAAGTCGCGCGGCGGCCGACTCGCGGTCGAGCGCTTCGACGGCGAGCCCGTCGCGGGCACGGAGGTGATGACGCTGCTCGTCGAGGCCGGCTTCCTCGCCGGACCGCGCCGCGCCGTGCTGCGTCCCTAAGAAGCTCTCACAGAACGAAGCACGGGCTGTCTGAACGCGCTGGTCGGCGCGCTGCCGCGTCCTCGGTTGGGCCGGTAGCGCTGCTCATGCTTATCCGGTTAGCTCCGTCCGGGTTGCGTCGTATCGTTGCTGGATGTCGCGTCCCGGTTTCCCGCGCTCGGTGATCGAGTTCCAGGTCCGGTTTGCGGACGAAGGGGCGTGCCGGTCGTATCTGTTTGCTTCCCGCTGGCCGGAGGGGTTCTGTTGTCCCGCCTGCGGGGGCGGCGAGGTTGGCGCCGAGCAGCGCCGTCACCTCTGGCAGTGCCGGGCCTGCGGTCGACAGACGTCGGTGACGGCGGGGACGGCGATGCACAAGACGCACTTGCCGCTGACGCTGTGGTTCTGGGCCGCTTACCTGGTCGCAACCCACGGACCGGGCATCTCGGCGCTGCAGCTGCAACGCCAGCTCGGGATCTCCCGCTACGAGACGGCGTGGACGATCCTGCACAAGCTGCGTCGGGCGATGGTGGCACCGGAGCGCGAGCCGCTCACCGGCGAGGTCGAGGTCGACGAGGGCTTCCTGGGTGGCCGGGACACCGACCTCCGCGGCGGGCGCCAACGCGACGGAAAACCGCTCGTCGGGATCGCGGTCGAGGTGCGCGGCAACGGCTCCGGGCGTCTGCGGCTGCAGCTGCTGCCCGATGCCTCCGCCGCCTCGCTGACGCCCTTTGTCGCTTCTAGCGTGTCCGCCGGCGCGATCGTCCACACCGACGGCTGGGCGGGCTACAGCGCCTTGCCGGCTGCCGGTTTCGACCACCAGCCCCGAAAGCAGCGCGCCCGCCTCCCCGACCGCGAGTGGGTCCTGCCCCGCGCGCACCGGGCGCTCTCGAACCTCAAGACCTGGCTCCAGGGCACCCATCACGGCGTCTCCCCGAACCACCTCCAGGTCTACCTCGACGAGTTCGTCTTCCGTCACAACCGCCGCCGCACACCCCTCGCCGGCTTCCAAACGCTGCTCGGCCTCGGAGCCGCGCACGAACCGACCACCTACCAACAGATCACCCGCCGCAAGCCGCGAAACCGCCCCGCGGAGCAAAGCGGATAAGCATGAGCGCTGCTATCTGCCCGCCCTGCGTCCTTGCATCGCACTCGCCCAGCACGCCCAGCCAGCGCGTGGTCATTCAGTTAGAGCTTCTAACTGCGACGTCCGCGAAGTGCTACGCCCGTAACGCGTCGGCCGTCTCGCGCGCGAGCGTCTGGACGAGCTCCGCGGCGGGGAGCTCGCGCACGCGCCCGGCGCCGCTGCCCGAGAGCAGGAAGAGCAGGTCGGCGCGGTCCAGCTCGGTTCCGGCGCGGCGCAGCTCGGAGAGCAGCGCGGCCTGGAACGGGTACGGAGTGATCGCGCCCGCCGCGCGGAGCGCGTCGACGAGCCGCGTGCGCAGCAGCCGTGCATGGCGGCCCGAGTACGCGTTCGTGACGAGGCCCTCGCCGCCCTCCAGCACGACTCGCCGGTGAGCCGGCGGTGTCCCGCCTCGGGCGCGACGAGAAAGGCGGTGCCGAGCTGCACGCCCTCCGCGCCGAGGCGCAGCGCCGCTGCGATCCCCGCCCCGTCGACGAGGCCGCCCGCCGCGACGAGCGGCACGTCGACCGCCTCCGCCGCGCCGCCGATCAGCTCGTCCAGCGGGACGAGCGCCTCGTCGAACGGTCCCGCGAAGGTCCCCCGGTGGCCGCCGGCCTCCGCGCCCTGGAGCACCACGGCGTCGACGCCCGCGCGGGCGAGCAGGAGCGCCTCGCGGGGTGTCGTCGCCGTGCCGAGCAGGGTCACGCCGGCCCGCCGGGCCTCGTCGAGGAGCGGTGGGATCCCGAACGTGAAGCTGAGCACCGGGACCTGCTCCTCGAGGACGACTGCCAGCTTGTCCTCGAATGCATCCGGCGGGACCACCGGGCCCGGCGCCTGCAGTCCGAGCTCCTCGTGCCAGGGCGCCAGAACCTCGCGGACGCGGGCGACCGCCTCGGCCGCGGGCTCCTCGCGCGGCAGCGGTGCGAAGAGATTGACCGCGAACGGGGCGTCCGTGCGCCGCCGCAGCTCCCGGATCTCGTCGCGGAGGCCTTCGGGCGAGCTGACGGCGCCGGCGAGCGACCCGAGCGCGCCCGCACCGGAGACGGCGGCCGCGAGGGCCGGCGTGGACGGGGCGCCGGCCATCGGCGCCGCGACGAGCGGGTACCGGATGCGCAGCAGCTCCGCGACGCGTGTCGCCGGCCACACCACGTCCAGACGGTACCGCCGTGGAGTGTCAGTCGTCCGGGCTGGCCCAGCGGCCGAGCAGCGCCCCGAAGAGCGCGTGTCTCAGCGTCGCCTGCGCGAACGCGCGGCCGTTCGTGAGAAGCGGCGGGATGCCGGGCTCGCCGCGGCGCGGGTGATACCGGTCGACGAAGTACGAGAGCGGATAGAGGCAGACGTGCTCGGCGAGCGCCAGCCCGAGAGCGAGCGGTCGCGGCGGCAGCTGCGTACGGCGGCGCGCCTCGTGGAACGCCAGCCCGAAGGCGGCTCCGTTCAGCGCGTGAGCCGCGGCGCCCGCGAGCGGCCAGGCCCGCCCGCGCGTGAGGGCCTTTCCGAGCAGCGCGACGTCGGAGTAGTCGCACCGGAAGAGCCGGCGGTCGAAGGGCTCGAGCGCGCCCCACGCGAGCGCGGCCGCGGCGCCGGCGGCGGCCGCGCGCCGGCGTCCGCTCAACCGCCCGCCTTGCGGGCCGACTTCACGATCCGCGGCAGCCGCCCGTGGGCGAGCCGCCCGCCCAGCGCCGCCGCGAGCTCTTCGTCGGCACCCGGCCCGCCGACGAGGACCTCCGCCTCGATCGGGCCGAGAGCCGCGTGGGCGGTGAGACCGTCCTGCTCCTTCATCGTCGCGCTGACGCAGAAGAGCTTCGCCTTCGACGTCTCGGCCAGTGCGGCTGCGTCGGCCAGCGGCGTGTCCGCGCCGAGGTACGCCACCTGCCAGCCGTCGGCGCGCAGCAGGAGCGCCAGCATCAGCAGTCCGAGCTCGTGGCGCTCGCCCGGGGCGCACGCCAGCACTGCAACGCCCCGCACGCTTCCCCGCGCATCCGCGAGCAGTCGCTCGAGCCGCGAGCGCACCGAGGAGGTCAGCAGGTGCTCCTGGGCCACCGAGACCTCGCCCGTCGCCCAGAGGTCGCCGATTGCCTGCAGCGCGGGAGCGAGCACCCGCTCGAGCGCCTGCTCGAGCGGCAGCAGCGAGATCGACTGGTCGACGAGCCGCGACACCCGTGCCGGGTCGCTCGTCCGGACGGCGTCGACGATCGAGTCGCGCAGCGCCGCCGGCGAGGCCGGCGACTCCGCCGCGTCGCCGCCCAGCAGCGACGCCGCCTCGCTGATCCGGTAGCCCTCGGCGAGCCGCGCGACGAGCCACTCGACCCGCTCGACGTCGACGTCGCTGTACCGACGCTGCCCACCGGGCGTGCGTGTCGGACGGAGGATGTCGTAACGCTGCTCCCACTTCCGGATCGTGTCCGGCGCGACGCCGGTCCGGCGAGAGAGCGCGGCGATGTTCAGCTGCGCCGCCATCGGCCAAATGTAGACATTTCCTCGCCGGGCTGCAGACCGGGGTACCCTCGAGGCGATGCCGGAGGGAGACGCGCTCCACCGCGCTGCACAGCGGCTGCAGGTGCTCGTGGGGGAGCGGCTGGAGGTCGAGACGCCGCATCCGCGCGCCCAGGCCGGGCGAATCGCCGAGCGCCTCAGCGGCCGCACCCTGCTCGGCGTCCGCGCGGTCGGCAAGAACGTCCTCCTCGACTTCGAGGGCGGCCTCGTCCTCCGCAGCCACCTCCGCATGAGCGGGCGCTGGCGCGTGGGTCCTCGCGGCGGCGAGCGAACCGGCCGACCCTGGCTCGTGTTGCGGGGGTCCGAGTACGAGGCGGTGCTCTGGAACGGGCCCGTTCTCGAGCTGTACCCCCGGGGCACCGATCCGGGAGTCGACCGCCTAGGGCCTGACATCCTCGGCGTGCCGCTCGACCTCGACGGCATGGTCTCGCGGCTCCGGGCGCAGCCGGAGCGGGAGGTGGGCGACGCGCTCTTGGACCAGCGCCTCGTGGCCGGGGTGGGGAACCTCTGGAAGGCCGAGGGCCTCTGGCAGGTTCGCGTCTCGCCCTGGTCGCGGGTCGCCGCCGTCTCGGACGACGAGCTGCGTGAGCTGTTGACGTGGCTCGCAGGCCAGATGCGGGCCAGCGTCGCCGGGTCGAGGCCGCTGCGCCGCGTCTACCGCCGCGTGGGCCGCCCCTGTCCGCGCTGCGGCGCGCCGATCCGCTCGCGGGGGCAGGGCGATGCCAACCGCACCGCCTACTGGTGCCCCGCCTGCCAGGGGGAAGGGAAGCCGGCCGTGACCGCGTAACGGGAGACCATGGCGGCCCGGTCACCGCACCTCTACCAGTCCCTCCGCAACTACTGTCTCGGTGCGTTCAAGGCACTCGCCGCAGAGGTCGAAGGCGGCGCGGACCTGCCGTTCGCCTTCGAGGAGCACGCGTCCGGCCCGGGCCCGACGCTCTACGAGTACCGGCCGCTGCCGCGGGGCTTCGTCGAGCAGCGGCTGCCTGCCCTGCTCGTGCTGCCCGATGCACGGATCGCCATGGACGACCTGCGCCGCGAGCCGTCGGCGGCGATCTTCGCGCGCGCCCACGCGGGGGCCGGGCCGACCGAGGACGAGGCGATCTTCCGCTCCGTTCTGCTGCCGCTCCTGACCATGACGGCCGACCGCTGCGGCGGCTTCGACTGGCAGGACGACGCGTTCGACCGCGCCTACGAGGAGCTCGAGCAGTCGCTCTTCGGGAGCGCGCGCTCCTACGCGGCGATCGCGCCGCTCGTCGGGCTCTCGACCGGCGCCGCCGTCGACCTGGGCGCGGGGATCCGCGTCCGCGTCGCCGCGTCGGGCGAGGTGGCGGCGTACTGGCCCGAGGCGCATGGGCTCCTCCCGGAGCGGTTCGGCCGCGAGCTGGACCGGCTCTGCGTGCTCGAGCTCGCGCGGGAGCTCGACCCCGGCGACGTCGAGCCTCCCGACGCGCCCGGCGAGCTCGCGGACGCAGTCACCGCTCTGCGGCTCGTGATCGGCGGCCCGCTCGCCGCCGGCCCCGTCATCTTCGAGCGCCTCGACTGGCGCCCCCTCGCGATCCGGCCCGTGCTCCCGATCGCCGCCACGGCGCCGCCCGGCGAGGCGGGCCGGCTCGACCCGTTCCGGGCCAAGCTCGTCTGCGACGTGCGCGAGCGGCTTCCCGGCGCGGACGCCGATCCGAAGCTCGCCGACGCGCTCGACCGGTGGGAGCTGTCGCTCTTTCAGGAGGGGACGTTCCGCACCGAGCAGCTGCGGGCGGCGCTCGAATCGCTGCTCGGCGGCCGGGACGGGCTCTGGGCGGCCTCGCTGCGGGCGGCCATGCTGCTCTCCTCGGCCCCCAAGGAGCGGGCGGAGCTGCACGAGCGCCTTCGCGACGCCTCCGACCCGGACGCCCTGCGGCGCGCCGTGGTCGAGACGCTTCTCCACGGCAGCCGCGGCGAGCTGATCACGGCCCTCGACGAGGCCATCCTCGGCCTGCGCCCGAAGCCGGCGGGCTACCTCGAGAGCGCCGCTTGAGCTGGCTGCCGAGCGAACCGGAGCTCGCTGCGCCTGGACCGGTCCGACGCTGGCAGCCGCGCTCCCTGAGGAGCACCGACTTCAGCGGGTGTCGCTACGCGGTCGTCGACGAGATCGAGGCCGGCTGGGCGGTCGTCGGCGTCACCGACTGGCCGGTGGTGGACGAGCAGGGCCGGCTTCGCTTCCCGCTCGAGGAGCCCGTGACCGTGACCGTCGAGGTGGCGAAGCTGCAGCGGTTCCTCGGCGAGCACCGCGTGCCGGAGTCCCTGCGCGAGCGCGAGCTCCGCCACGGAGACGCATTCGCCGTGCGGACGAGCGACGACCGGCTCGAGCACGCCGCCGGGGACGAGCCCGTCGATCCGACCGTCTGGATCGACCCGCCCGTCTACGACGTCACGCGCGACGCACGGCGCGAGGCGAAGGTGGCGTTCTACTCGGCCGTCACCGAGCCGCTGCCGCTCGACCAGGCGGTCGCGGTGCTGCGCGCCGTGACCGACGAGGAGGCGGCCGGTGGCGGCGCCTGACCGGGTCCCCGCGGCCGGCCTCGCGCCGGGCGACTTCGTCGCGAGCTGCAACCCGGGCGACCTGATCCACTTCGTCCTCAACGTCGGCGACGGCGACACCCAGCTCGTGCTCCTGCCGGCCGCCGCAGACGGCACGCGACGGGCGCTCGTCGTCGACGTCGCCACCACCAACAAGCTGCCAGCGTTCCTGCACGCGCTCGCCGCGACCCCGCTCCTCCCGCAGCGCGACAAGCTCTTCGCACTGGTCGTCGCCACGCATCCGCATCTCGACCACATCGGGGGGATGGCGCAGTTCCTGAACCAGTTCCACGAGCTGATCGGCGAGTTCTGGGAGCCGGGCTACTACATGACCTCGTCGGCCTACGTGAACATGATGGGAGCCGTCGAGGAGCACGGAATCGAGGTCAGCCAGCCGACGAGCGGGATGACGAAGTTCGTCGGCAAGGTCCGCATCCAGGCGCTCTCGCCGGGAATCTCGCTGCGCAACCGCTTCGACACGTACGGCGTGGACATCAACAACGCGTCGATCGCGCTCAAGCTCGAGTTTCCGGCGACCCGCGTCGCCAACGACCCGAACGAGCAACGGCGATACGTCCCCCTGCGGGACAAGGCCCGCTCGCTGATCCTCGGCGCCGACGCCCAGACGATGTCGTGGGCGCAGGTGCTGGTGGACTTCCCGCAGCTCGAGCCCGATTCGTCTCCGATCTCGAAGCAGCTGCAGATGAAGCTCGGCCAGAACACGCTCCGCGCCGAGGTCCTGAAGATCTCCCACCACGGCTCGAAGCACGGCGTCAGCCTCGAGCTGGTCGAGGCGGTCGCGCCTTCGGTGAGCATCGTCTCCTCGGTCGGGGGCGGCGGGAAGTACGGCTTCCCGCACAGCGTCGCGCAGGAATGCATCCGCGAGGGCCTGCAGGCGACGACGTCGGGCCAGGCGCGGAAGCGGGACTGGGAGCTCGGGCTGCACTACACCTGCGGCGTGGACGAGGCCGGCCAGGCGCTCGGGACGGTGGCCGTGATCGTGCCGCCGCCGGGGAAGCCGGTCCAGGTCTGGCGCTTCGGCGACGGGTCCGACCAGCAGGTCGACCTGACGCGCGCCAGACGCGTCGTCGCGTAGCCGGTTTCCCGCTCCATCCGGAGCGGCCGTCAGGCTGCCGGGTGCCCTTGAAGGACTGAGCTAGCATGGCGCGAAAGGGAGGCCACGATGGCGCTCTCACGCTTGCTTCCGCGTCCGAACACGCGGACGAAGACGACGAAAGGAACATCCCTGCCGCAGGTGATCGCGTTCGCCAACCAGAAGGGCGGCGTCGCGAAGACAACCACGACGCTGAATCTCGGCGTCGCCTTCCAGGAGCGCGGCTTCAGGGTTCTGCTCGTCGACCTCGACCCGCAGGGGAACCTGACGATGAGCCAGGGGCTGAACCCCGACTCGATCGAGCGCTCGATGTTCGACGTCCTCGTCCACCGGCTGCCGATCGAGGAGGTGGTCGCCGAGCGCGAGGTCGACCTCGCCGTCTCGTCGATCGACCTCGCGGGCGCGGAGCTGGCGCTCGCGAGCCAGATCGGGCGTGAGCGCGCGCTCGAGAAGGCGCTCACAGGCGTGCGCGACCGCTACGACTACGTCCTGATCGACACCCCTCCGTCGCTTGGCCTGCTGACGATCAACGCCTTTGTCGCGGCCACCTCGGTGATCGTGCCCGTGCAGTGCGAGTACCTCTCGCTGCGCGGCCTCGTCCAGCTCGAGAACACGCTCTCGATGGTGCGCGAGAACCTGAATCCGGAGGTCGAGATCCGGGGAATCCTGCCGACGATGTTCGACAAGCGAACGCTTCATGCGCGCGAGGCCGTGGACATCCTGCGCGAGAACTTCGGCGACCTCGTCTTCAACACGAAGATCGCCAAGACCATCCGCTACGCCGAGGCCCCCGTGAAGGGGCAGTCGGTGCTGGCGTACGATCCCGACGGGGAGGCCGCGATGCTCTACCGCGACCTCGCCAAGGAGGTGCTCAATGGCGCGAAACCGCGCCAGCATGCGTGAGGGCCCGCTCGCGGAGCTCTTCCGGGCGACCGAGGCGGCGCAGAAGCAGGCGGCGGAGCCGCCTGTCCGCGAGAGCGGACCAGTGGAGCCGGCTCAGCAGTCGCTGACCGAGCCGCCCGACGAGACCGTCGAGTACACGCAGCGCGAGCGGGAGGAGCTCGTGGCGGAGGCACCGGTCCCGGACGCACCGGTCCCGGAGCCGCCGGTCTCGCAGCCGCCGACCCCGCCGCCGGCTCCGGTCGAGACCGGCGTTTCGCGGCTCTCCGAGCCGGGACGGGCGAGCGAGCTCGCGCGCGACACGCGCTGGCTCGAGCCGCTGCCCGATCATCCTGCGCGCCTCGAGCGCGCGTCCGATTCGCCGTACCTCGCGGTCATCCGCGTCGTCGGGGTGGGCGGCGCGGGCCTGAACGCGGTCGACCGCATGATGGACGCGGGGATCGCCCAGGTCGAGTTCATCGCCGTCAACACGGACATGCAGCAGCTTCAGATGTCGGATGCGCCGGTCAAGATCCACATCGGCGAGGAGTTGACCCAGGGGCTCGGCTCCGGCGCGGACCCGTCGGTGGGCCGCAGTGCAGCCCTCGAGGCGCACGACCAGCTGAAGCGCGCGCTTCGCGGCTCCGACATGGTCTTCGTCACCGCCGGCGAGGGGGGCGGCACCGGGTCCGGCGCGGCTCCCGTCGTGGCGAACGTCGCCCGCGAGGTGGGCGCGCTGACGGTCGGGATCGTCACGACGCCGTTCAAGTTCGAAGGCACCCGGCGGGCCCGTCAGGCGACGGACGGCGTCGAAGCGCTGCGCGCTGAGTGCGACACGGTGATTGTGATCCCGAACGACCGCCTGCTCGAGGTGCTGGACAAGACGACGTCGATGCTCGACGCGTTCCGGATCGCGGACGACGTGCTCCGCCAGGGCGTCCAGGGGATCTGCGATCTGATCACGCTTCCGGGCCTGATCAACCTCGACTTCGCGGACGTCCGCACGATCATGAAAGACGCCGGCTCGGCGCTGATGGGCATCGGCTTCTCCTCCTCGGGCGGCGAGAGCCG
This sequence comes from uncultured Actinomycetes bacterium, assembly GCA_963704025.1. Classification (GTDB taxonomy): domain Bacteria; phylum Actinomycetota; class Thermoleophilia; order Gaiellales; family Gaiellaceae; genus CAVPGP01. The sequence goes on from CAVPGP010000003.1 coordinate 513,140, forward strand.
GGCCCGGGAGGCCGCGGAGAGGGCGTTGCGCTCGCCGCTGATCGACACGGAGCTCGTGGGCGCGCGCGGCATCCTGCTCTCGATCGCCGGCGGCGACGACCTGTCGCTCTTCGAGGTCAACGAGGCGGCGGAGGTCGTGCGGCAGGCCGCGACCGACGACACGAACATCATCTTCGGCGCGACGGTCGACGAGCGCCTCGCCGGCCAGGTGTGGGTGACCGTGATCGCCACGGGGCTGGGAGGACGGCGGCGGCAGGCACCGCCGCTGCTGGCCACCGGCGCACCCGCTCCCGCGCCGACGTTCGGCACCCCGTCGTTCCGGACGTCCGAGGCCGAGGAGCTCGAGCCGCCGAGCTTCCTCCGCAGCTGATCCGCCCGAAGGGCTAGACCATGCCGAGGACGATCGCGCCCATGCCGGCGGCGATCGTCAGGCACGCCGCGGCCGCGGCGACCCGTGGGGCCCAGCGCTGCACCAGCGCTGTCTCGCGTCCGAGCCAGAGGGCGCCCAGACAGCCGACGCTCAGTCCGGCGACGGTCTCCACGGCGTGGAACGCAATCCCCGTCGAGAGCGCCTGCGTCATGCCGATGCCGCGGCTCTGGAGGGCGACGGCGACGGCGCCGCTGGTGATCCCGACGTTGCCGGGCGTGAGCGGGATCATGCTGGCCAGACCCATCGCGGGGACGATCACGAGCGCCGCGAGCAGCGGGTGGGGCACGCCGAGGGCGAGCGCGACCGCCGTCGCCGCGGCAACGTGGGCTGCCGCGCCGACCGCCGCCCAGCCGATCACGATCGCGGCAAGGCGAGGCTCGCGCTCGAACGCCGCGAAGCCGTCCAGCAGATGCGCGATCTTCGTGTGCGCGTTCCGGAACCTGTGCGCCAGCACCGCCAGCACCACGACGCTGCCGCAGAGCACGAAGACGGGCCACAGCGGCAGTGCACCGACGACGAAGGCCGCGACGACGAGCACGGCGATGACGACGGCGCGCGCGGCGCCGATCGCCGCATAGACGCCGCCGCCGGTCCAGATCCGATCCGGTCCGTCGAGCGTGCGGGCGAAGAGCGCGACGCGGAGCGCGTCGCCGAGCTTGGCCGGCGCCACCGAGTTGACGAGCGAGCCGACGGCGTAGCGGGCGGTCGCGTCGGAGCGGCCGATGTGAGCGCCGCAGGCGCCGAAGGCAGTGCGCCAGGCGAAGGCGCTCGTCCCCACGGCGAAGGCGAAGAGCGCGGTCGCGGTCCAGAGCCAGGCGGGCGAGGCGCCGCCGAGCGCGTCGACGGCGTCGCGGACGCGCGAGCCGAGCAGCTGCGGCGTCGCACAGAGGACGACGAGGATGGCGAGTGCCGCCACGGACGCAGCCAGGCGGGAGCGGGAGAGGGAAATGCGCTTCAAAGTCGGTGCCTGCGTCATAGATGACGCCTGCAGCACGTACAGGTTAGCGCGGAAACGGTCAACACTTTGCAAAGTCGCGCGTGGGCACTGTCTCCTTCATCGGCCGTTAGGCTCTGAACATGAGAGGAGCCGTCGCCGCCGGGCATCCGCTCACGGCGGAGGCAGGGGCCCGGGTGCTCGCCGAAGGCGGAAACGCGGTCGATGCCTGCGTGGCCGCGTCCTTTGCCTCCTGGGTCGCCGAGAGCCCGCTGACGGGGCCGGGGGCGGGCGGCTTCCTCCTCGTGCACCGTGCCCGCGACCGCTCGACGCGCGTCTTCGATTGCTTCGTCGCCGTGCCCGGCCTCGGCGCCGGCCCGCACGCGCGAGGCGAGATGGAGGAGGTGGACGTCCGCTTCACCGGCGACACGACGCAGTCGTTTCACATCGGTCCGGCGTCGTGTGCCGTCCCAGGGCTCCCCGCCGGGCTGGAGGCCGCGCACCGCGCGTTCGGTTCGCGCCCGTGGCGGACGCTGCTCGAGCCGGCGGTGGAGCTCGCCCGGGGCGGGATCGCGCTGACGCGGCCGCAGGCCCACCTGCACGCGATTCTCGACTCGATCCTGCGCCACACCGCCGAGGGGCGGCGCCTCTATGGCACGGGCAGGCGCCTCGCCGCCGGTGAAGAACTCCGGCTCACCGACCTGGCCGGGACGCTGGAGCGGCTCGGCGAGCACGGGGCGGCTGACCTCTACCGGGGCGAGCTCGCCCGGGCAGTCGTCGCCCATGTCCGGGCCGGAGGCGGAGAGATCACCCTAGACGACCTCGCCGGCTACCGGGTCGTGCGGCGCCGCCCCATCTCGGCGGCCTACCGCGGTCACGAGTTCCTCTCGAATCCGCCGCCCTCGTCCGGCGGCGTGCTGATCGGCTACGGGTTGCGGCTGCGCGAGCGGCTGCCGGGCGGGCCACACGGCAGTGCGGAGGCGATGGCCGCGCTCGTCGAGGTGATGCGGGAGCAGACCCGGATCCGCGGCGGCAGCTTCTCGGGCGACCTGTACCGCGGCGGCCTCGCTGCACGCCTCGGCGCGGACGCGGCAGTCGACGAAGCGCTCGCGCGGATCGCCGCGCGCCAGGCAGGCCGGCCGGAGCCGGCGCCGGTGGGCGGCACGACGCACATCTCCGTCGTCGACGCACGCGGAAACGCGGCGTCGCTGTCGGCCTCGACGGGCTCCGGCTCGGGCGTGATCGTCCCCGGCACCGGCATCCACATGAACAACATGCTCGGCGAGTACGACCTCTCGCTCGGCCTCGCCCTCAAGCCCGGCCGCCGCTTGACGAGCATGATGGCCCCGTCGGTGGCGCTCGGCCCGCAGGGGCCGCGGCTCGTCGTCGGCAGCGCGGGCTCCGTGCGGCTGCGTGGAGCGATCATGCAGATCGTGGTCAACGTGCTCGGCGACGGGCTCGGTGTGGAGGAGGCGATCGCGGCACCGCGGGTGCACGTCGACGAGCCGCACGTGCATTGCGAAGGCGGTGCCGACGCCGTGGAGCTCGACCGGCTCGAGTCGCTCGGCTACGACGTCGTGCGTTGGCGTCGGCGCAACCTCTTCTTCGGCGGCGCCGCCGGCGTCGAGCGGCTGCCGGACGGGAGCCTCGCCGCGGCCGGCGACCCGCGCCGCGGCGGGCACGGGGTGGTGGTGGACGCGGCGTGAGGGTCCGCGAGGCCAAGCCGGGCGACGCACCGGCCCTCGTCGACCTCGCGCAGCAGGTCAGCGCGGAGCCCGAGGGCTGGCTCCTCTCGCATGACGGTTGGCGCAGCGTCGCCGACGAGCGCCGCTACCTGCGTGCGATCCGCCGTTATCCCTGGGCCGTGGTCCTCGTCGCCGAGGACGAGGGCGCGTTGGTCGGCAGGCTCTCCGCCTCGCGGGACGCCCATCCGTCGAGCGAGCACGTCGCCGACGTCGGCCTGATGGTCGCCGCGTCGCATCGACGGCGGGGCGTCGGCACCGCCCTGATGGAGGCCGTCGAGGAATGGGCCCGCGCCGCCGGAATCCGCAAGCTGGAGCTGCACGTCTTTCCCCACAACGGCGCTGCGGTGGCGCTCTACGAGCGGCTCGGCTACGAACGCGAAGGCGTTCGCCGCGAGCAATATCGCCGGGGGGCCGAGCTGATGGACGCGCTGTTGATGGCGAAGCTGCTCGACGACTCCCCGTCGGGCTAGTCGGGCTGGTCGAGGAGCGGAGAGACCTTGCCGTTGCCCGCCGCGCGACGGCGGAGCTCGTTCTCCAGCTCGACAGCCTCGAGTGCCTCCTCGAGCAGCTCGATCGTCCGCTCGAATCGCTCGCGCGGCGAGCGGAGCTCCAGGAGCTCCTGCTTGACGTCGATGCCGAAGTCGATGCGGGCGGCAAGGTCGAACGACAGCTGCGCGCCGTCGAGGTCGGGCTCCTCGGCGGCGGACTCGGTCGCCTCGATCAGCCGGCGGAAGAGCGTCAGCGCCCGCTCGATCGTCTCGGGGTCGGGCTCGTCGGGCTCGTCGCCGATCGGCTCCACTTCGGCCGTGATGTAGGAGCGCCCCCGAGTGATCTCGACCACCCGGAAGCGATCGCGGCCTTCGACGACGATGTTCATCCGCCCGTCGTCGAGCACCTGGAGCACCTTCGCTACCGCCGCGCGCGTGCCGGTCTCGGCGACCCCGTCCTCGAGCTGCAGCACGAGTCCGAACTCGCCGTCCCGGTCGATGCACTCCTGGATCAGCTCGCGATAGCGCGGCTCGAAGATGTGGAGGGCGACGCGCTCGGTCGGCAAGAGCACCAGCTCGAGCGGGAAGAGCCCGATCTCCTCCATCTGCGAAGCCTACGTGTGGGCAGATCGTTGCAGCTCGGTGACACTTGGTCTGACCAGCGCGGGTGGGCCGGGCAAGCCGGAAGCGGCCCCTTTGCAGGGCAGAGTCGAGCCTGTGGATACATCGTTACCCTTCCGCGCGACTTGGTCTGACCAAGTGAGGGCTGCGGCGCCCGCCGGCCGCGCGCGCCGCCGGGGATAGAGTTGCCCGCGTGACCCAGCCGTTTGCCGCGATCGCGGACAGCTTCTTCCGCCCCGCCGTCAACGAGATCGTTCCGTACGAGCCGGGCAAGCCGGTCGAGGAGGTGCAGCGCGACCTGGGCCTGGAACGGGTGATCAAGCTCGCCTCGAACGAGGGGCCGTTCGGGCCCTTCCCCTCGGCGCTCGTGGCGCTCGACCGGGCCGCCCGCGACCTGAACCGCTACCCCGACGGCGGCGCCTACCGGCTGCGCGCGGCCGTCGCCGAGCGCCACGGCGTCGGCCCGGAGCACGTCGCGCTCGGTGGTGGAGCGGACGGCGTGATCGACACGCTGTCGCAGGCGGTGCTCGATCCCGGCGACCAGATCGTCTGCGGCTGGCCCTCGTTCCCCAGTTACTTCATCTACGCGAAGAAGCTGGGCGCGACGCCGGTGACGGTGCCGCTCCGGGATCACCGGTACGACCTCGACGCGCTGCTGGCCGCGGTCACGCCGCGCACGAAGATCGCCTACCTCTGCCTGCCGAACAACCCGACCGGGACGAGCAACACGCGCGAGGAGGTGACCGCCTTCCTCGACGCCGTTCCGCCGCACGTCCTCACCGTCGTCGACCAGGCCTACTTCGAGTACATCGACGACCCGGAGCTATCCGGACGCGATTGAGGAGTACGCGAAGGAGGGGCGCCGCGTGTTCGTGCTGCGCACCTTCTCGAAGATCTACGGGCTCGCCGGTCTGCGCATCGGCTACGGCGTCGGCCCTGCCGAGGTGGTGACCGCGATCGGAAAGACGCGCCGCCCGTTCGACCTGACGACGCCGGCGCAGGAGGCGGCGCTCGCCAGCCTCGACGACACAGCGGAGCTCCGCCGCCGTGCGGAGGTGAACGCGGAGGGCCGCAACGAGCTCGAGCACGCGCTTCGCGCCGGGGGACTCGTCCCCGCCGACGGTGCCGTGGCCAACTTCCTCTACGCCGAGGCGGGCGGCGACGCACGTCCGCTCTTCGAGGGTCTACTCCGCGAGGGCGTGATCGTGCGGCCGCTCGCGGGGTTCGGCGCGCCGAACGCGATCCGCGTCACCGTCGGGACGCCGGAGGAGACCCGCTTCTTCGGCGAGGCCCTCGCCCGCGTGCTCGAACGGGTTCCGACCCAGGCCGGCTGATCCCGTAGGGTAGCCCGGTTGCTGCCCCAGTCCCTTCGCCGCCAGCTCGGCCTCCTTGGCCGCGTCGCCAGCTTCCGGCTCCTCTTCTTCGCCACGCTCGGGTCGGGGATCGGGAACTGGCTCGCCGTCGTCGCGCTGACGGTCGACGTCTACGACCGTACGGGCTCCGGCGCCTGGGTCTCGGCCCTCTGGATCGCCAACATCGTCCCCGCGATCGCGATCGGGCTCCTCCTCGGCCCGCTGATCGACCGGTGGTCGCGCCGGCGTCTGATGATCGGCGCCGACCTGGCGCGCCTCGGAGTCTTCTTCCTGCTCCCGTTCCTGTCCAGCCCGAGCGCGATCGTCGTCGCCGCGTTCGTGGCCGGAATCGCGAACTGGCTCTTCCGGCCTGCCGTCTACGCCGGCCTGCCGAACCTGCTCGACGACGACGATCTGCCGGCGGGGAACGCGCTCCTGCAGGCGACCGAGTGGGTGACGACGGCCGTCGGCCCGCTGCTGGGAGGCGTGCTCGTGGCTGCGTCCGGGCCCGACCTCGCGTACTGGATCAACGCGGCGACGTTCCTGCTCTCCGCGCTCCTGATCGTGCGGATCCCGGCGCGGCTGCTGCAGAGCGAGCACGCGATCTCCCGCGGCCACTGGCGGGACTTCGCCCAGGGCGTGGGCACCGTGCTCGGCTCGCGGGCCCTGCTGACCGTGCTCGTCGTCTGGAGCATCGTCCAGATCTCGACCGGCTGGATCAACGTCTCCGAGATCGTGATCGCCGAAGTCTCGTTCTCGAGCGGGGCGTTCGGCTACGGGCTCCTCTGGGCGGCGACCGGGGTCGGCCTTGCGATCGGCAGCGTGATCGGCGGCGCCGTCGTCGAGCGGCGCGGGGTCTCGTTCCTCTATCCGGCGGCGCTCGCGTCGATGGCCGCGGCGACGCTCGTCGTCGCCGTCTCGCCGAACGTCTGGGTCGCGGCGGCCGCGATGGTGGCCTCCGGGATCGGCAACGGCGCCGCCTTCGTGACGAACGTGCTGCTCGTGCAGCGCGGAGCCGCGGACACGCGTCCGCGGACGCGCGTTCACCGTGATCATGAGCGCGAACTTCGTCGTGCTCGCGGTCGCCATGCTGACGGCGGCGCCGCTGATCGACGCCGTCGGCCCGCGCTGGGTGTGGGCGATCTGCTCGGCCGTGGTGGCGCTGGCGACGCTCGTCGCCGTCGCGATGACCCGGTCGCTCGCGCTGGTGCGCCGCCCGGAGCCGGTCGAAGCGTAGAGTTCCGGCCCGTGGCGGGCCGTCGCGACTGGACGCAGGACACGCTCGTCGCCGGCGTCCGGGCCGGTGACACACGCGCGCTCGCCCGTGCGATCACGCTGGTCGAGAACGCGGATCCGCTGGCCTACGACCTCGTCCGGGAGCTCTATCCGGAGACCGGGCGCGCCTACTCGATCGGGATCACCGGCCCGCCCGGGGTCGGCAAGTCGAGCCTGATCTCGGCTCTGGTGCGCCACGTGCGGGCCCAGGCGCAGACGGTGGGCGTGATCTCGGTCGACCCGTCCAGCCCGTTCACGCAGGGGGCGCTGCTGGGCGACCGGATCCGTCTCGCCGACCACTTCCTCGACGACGGCGTCTTCATCCGCTCGATGGGCACGCGCGGCCACCTCGGCGGGCTCTCCGAGGCCACCCTGCAAGCGATGCTGATCCTCGACGCGGCGGGCAAGGACCTGCTCTTCCTCGAGACGGTCGGGGCCGGGCAGAGCGAGGTGGAGGTGATCTCGGTCGCCGACACGGTCGTGCTCGTGCTGATGCCGGGATCGGGCGACTCGATCCAGGCGCTGAAGGCCGGGATCATGGAGATCCCCGACGTGATCGCCATCAACAAGATGGACCACCCGCAGGCGAAGACCATGGTCAACGAGGTGCGCTCGATCCTCGGACTCGACCACGACCGGGCCTGGAAGCCGCCCATCGTCCTCACGGAGGCGATGCGCGGCGAGAACGTCGACGTGCTCTGGGACAAGGTCGTCGAGCACCGCGACTTTCCTCCAGGAGGCGGGGGAGCTGGAGGAGCGACGCCGTCGCAACCTTGCGTCGGAGGTCTTCGCGGTGGCGTCGAACCGTGCGAAGTCGCACCTCGAGCGGTCGGTGGCGGAGGATCCCGAGCTGCGCCGGCTGCTGGACGAGGTGCAGCGCCGCGAGCTCGATCCGCTGACGGCGGTGCGCGAGATCATGGAGAAGGTGTTCAAGGTCGCCGAGGAAGATGGCGCCCACGCTCGCTGACATCCAGGCGGCCCGCGCCCGCCTCGACGGCATCGCGCGCGTGACGCCCGTCTACGGCTCGGAGACGTTCTCGCGCCGCACGGGGCGGCCGGTGACGCTGAAGGCGGAGAACCTGCAGCGGACCGGCTCGTTCAAGATCCGCGGCGCCGTCAACAAGCTTTCGACGCTCGGCGACGAGGAACGCGCCGCGGGCGTCGTCGCGGCGAGCGCCGGCAACCACGGCCAGGCGGTCGCCTGGGCGGCGCGCGAGCTCGGGATCAAGGCGACGATCTTCATGCCGCAGGACGCGCCGATGGCGAAGGTGGAGGCGACGAAGAACTACGGCGCGGAGGCCGTGCTCGCAGGCGCCGGTTTCGACGACGCGCTCGAGCGCGCGCAGGCGTTCGTCGCCGAGTCGGGCGCGACGTTCGTGCACGCCTTCGAGGACGAGCGGATCATCGCCGGCCAGGGGACGATCGGGATGGAGCTCGCCGAGCAGCTCCCCGACGTGGAGACGTTCGTGCTGCCCGTCGGCGGCGGCGGACTCGCCGCGGGGATCGCGATCGCGCTGCGCGAGCTGCGGCCGGGCGTCCGGATCGTCGGCGTGCAGGCCGGCAAGAGCGGCTACACGATCGCCGACGGGATCGCGGTCAAGCATCCCGGCGAGCTGACGATGGGGATCCTGAAGGAGCGGCTCGACGACCTCGTGCACGTCGAGGACGAGGAGACGAGCGAGGCGATCGTGCTCCTGCTCGAGCGGGCGAAGCTCGTCGTCGAGGGCGCCGGCGCGGTGTCCGTCGCCGCGCTCCTCTCCGGGAAGATCGGCGGCTCGCGGGACGTCTGCTGCCTCCTCTCCGGCGGCAACATCGACCCGACGCTGCTGATCTCGGTCATGCGCCACGGGCTCACGCAGGCGGGGCGCTACCTCGTCATCCGCTCCCGCGTGGCCGACCGGCCCGGCGAGCTGATCAAGCTGCTCGAGCTCGTGGCCCGCGAGCGCGGCAACGTCGTCTCGGTCGAGCACCATCGCGAGGGGATGTCGATCCACGTGGGCGAGACGGAGGTCGAGCTGACCGTGACCACGCGCGACGAGGCGCACTGCCGCGGGCTCACCGAGGCGATGGAGGCAGGCGGCTTCCCCGTCGAGCGGATCTCGTGATCCGCGCGCTGCGGCCGGACGAGCTGCCGCTGTACGTCGAGCTCCGTCGCACGGTCGACCCGTTGGGGCTCGTCTCCGTCGATGACCAGCTGCACCACGCCGAGGAGAACGACGCGCCGCTGTGGCTCGTCGCGGAGGAGGACGGCCGCGCCGTCGGCTACGCGTTCGGGTCGTTCTGGCGGGGCGAGCCCCGGGACTTCCTCCCGTCGACATGGGGGGTGCTGCCCGCGGCGCGCGGCCGCGGGCACGGGACGGCGCTCTACGAGGCGCTCGGTGGGCACGCGCGCGGCCACGGCGCGGGAGAGCTGCAGGCGGGGGCGGACGAGGCGGGGAAGGCGTGGGCGGAGCGCCGCGGCTTCCGCCTGATCGACCGGCAGGAGCAGATCGTCCTCGAGGTGGGGGACGCGCCCGCGGCAGAGCCGCTCCCCGCCGGCGTCGAGATCGCGACCTTTCGCGACCGACCCGATCTCGCGCCCGACCTGCACGCCCTCGTGGAGGAGGGGCTCGAGGACGTTCCGGGCGGCCTCGCCGAGCTCGGCTTCCCGTACGAGGCCTGGCTCGCGGATCGCGAGATCCCGAGCCGCAGGCCGGAGTTCCTGCACATCGTGCTCGTCGACGGCGAGACGGCCGGCTATGCGTCGCTGAACGTGTACGGCTCGGCCGCGTACAACGGCTTCACGGTGATCGGGCGTCGCTTCCGGCGCCGCGGCCTGGCGCGGGCGCTCAAGCTCGCCCAGATCGACGATGCGCGCCGCGCCGGGATCGAGCGGCTCGTGACGCAGTCGAACGAGGAGAACGCTGCCATGCGGGCGCTCAACGGGGAGCTCGGCTACCGGCCGGCGAAGCCGCTCTTCGTCCTCCGCGGGCCTGCGTAGCCGGAATTCGCCTTAGGAGCCGCAGCGCCGGAACTCGACGGTCCGGCCGCCGCGCCGCTCCCACTCGGGGATGCCTCCGGTAAGCACCGGCCGAGCGTCGATTCCCTCCCGCGCGAGGAGGCTGGCCGCGATCGCGGCGCGTGCCCCGGACTCGCAGATCGTCACGACAGGCCGGCCGGCCGGGAGCGCCTGGCAGCCCATCACCCGGAGGAGCCGGTACGGGATATGCCGGCTCCCGGCGATGTAGCCGCTGTCGCGCTCGTCGAGCTCGCGCACGTCGAGCACCTCTACGGCGCCCTCCGCGAAGAGGGGCTCGAGCTCCGCGACGGTGATGGGCGAGAGCGTCTCCTCGGCCGACGGCGCCTCGAGCCGGCCGGCGACGTCGAAGAGCGCGACCGCCTGCAGCCGCTGCCAGGCCAGCTCCGCCTCCTTCGCAGACGAGCTGTGGACTGCGATCCGCTCGCCGGGCCGGAGGACGAACGCCGACTTTGTCGCGAACGACGAGCCATCCACGGGCACGTTGATCGCGCCGGCGACGTGGCCGGCCGCGAACGCCTCGGGGCTGCGCACGTCGAGGACCGTTCCGTCCCAGTCGTCGAGACGGTCGAGCGGCGGCTGCGCCGCCAGCCACGGCCCCCGGTTCAGCTCGACGATCCGCTCCATGTTGGGCGGGCGCGGCGTCGAGACCGAGGCGGCCGCGTTCACGAAGTCGGTCGCATTCGTGTACGCAAGGGCCTGGTTGTCGCGGCGCTCGGCACCGATCGTCGACGACGGCTCGGAGCTCATGCCGACGCCGCAGAGCGAGCCCGCGACGTGGCCGGGGAACACCTGAACGTCGTCCGGCAGCTCCAGCAGGCGCTGCAGGGAGTGGAAGAGGCCCTCGGCTCCGGTGCGCGCCTCGACCGCGAGGTCCGGGCGCGCCGCGTCGCCCACGAAGAGCGAGTCGCCTGTCAGGACGAGCCGATCGTCGACGACGAAGCAGCAGTGCTCCGGCCGGTGGCCCGGAGTGTGCACGCAGCGGAGCGGGACCGTGCCGACCCGGATCGTGGCGCCGTCCTCCAGCGCATCGTGTACGTACTCGGCCTCGGCGGCAGGATGGACGGAGACGGGCACGTCGTGCTCGAGCGCGAGCCTGCCGTGGCCCGAGACGTGGTCGGCGTGCGTGTGCGTCTCGAGCACCCGAACGATGCGGACGCGGCTTCTCTCCGCCTCCTCGAGATACGGCTCGATGCGGTACGCGGGGTCGACCACGACGGCCTCACCGGCCTCCGGGTCTGCGACGAGGTAGGACGCGCAGCCGAGATCGTCGTCGACGAACTGGCGGAACAGCACGAGAGCAGAGCCTAACAGCGAGCCTCAACCCGGGCGGAGAGATGTTCGGATTCGGTTCGGGTTGCCGTTTAGCACGGCGATTCGGCGCGCATGCTCGTCATAACGGAAGCAAGCAACCTCGAAAGGACACGCATGCCCAGACTCCGCCTCTGGACGCTCGCCGCCTTTCTTGCCGGCTCACTCCTCATGGTGGTGTCGGCGTGCGGTTCGAGCAACAAGTCGTCGGGCGGGACCACCGCGGGCGGCGCCACCGGGGAGACCACCGGCGCCGTGCAGGGAGGGACCGCCAAGTTCAACCTCCAGTCGGACACCGACTACATCGATCCTGCCCTCGCGTACTACAGCGTCTCGTGGGGATTCGAGTACGCGACCTGCGCCAAGCTCCTGAACTACCCGGACAAGGCCGGCGCGGCTGGCTCGCAGCTGCAGCCCGAGGTGGCGACGTCGATGCCTCAGGTCTCGGCTGACGGCAAGACGTACACCTTCACGATCAAGGACGGCTACAAGTTCTCGCCGCCCTCCAACGAGACGATCACCGCGGCGACGTTCAAGCACGTGATCGAGCGAGATCTGAACCCGAAGATGGCCTCTCCCGCCTCGTCGTTCATGAGCGACATCGCCGGGGCGCAGGCGTACCTCGACGGCAAGGCGACCTCGATCAGCGGCATCACCGCCGAGGGCAACAAGCTGACGATCACGCTGACGGACGTCGCGCCCGACTTCCTCGCGCGGATCGCGATGCCGTTCTTCTGCGCTCTGCCGACGAACACGCCGGTCACCCCGAACGGGCTGAAGGGGCCCGTGCCGTCCGCCGGCCCGTACTACGTCGCTTCGTACGACCCGAACCGGTCGATCGTGCTGAAGCGGAACCCGAACTACACGGGCGACCGTCCGCACAATCTCGACACGATCACCTACGACGTCGGCGTGAACCCGAACCAGACGGTGCTCCAGATCAAGAAGAACGAGGTCGACTGGGCCGCGGACGGCGTCCCGCCGAGCTCGAACGCCGAGCTCGGGGAAACCTACGGCCCGGACAGCCAGGCCGCCAAGGACGGGAAGCAGCAGTACTTCGTCAACCCGATCCTCAGCTTCCGCTACCTGGCTCTCAACACATCCCGGCCGACCTTCCAGAACGAGAAGCTGCGGCAGGCGGTGAACTACGCCCTCGACCGGCGTGCGCTGCTCGTCCAGCGCGGGGCCTTCGGCGGCCAGGCGACCGACCAGTACCTGCCGCCCGGCATCCCCGGCTACGAGAAGGTCGACGTCTATCCGCTGGGCCAGCCCGACACCGCCAAGGCGAAGCAGCTGGCCGGCTCCACCGGCGGCACCGCGGTGATGTACACGTGCAACGAGTCGCCGTGCCCGGAGTCGGCGCAGATCATCCAGAACAACCTGAAGGCGATCGGCCTGAACGTCGACGTCCAGCAGTTCGCACGTGCCGTCCAGTTCAAGAAGGAGGGCACGAAGGGCGAGCCGTTCGACATCGCCTTCGAAGGGTGGCAGGCGGACTACGCCGACCCGTTCGACTTCATCAACGTCCTGTTGAGCGGCAAGACGATCCGCGCCTCGAACAACAACAACTTCTCCTACTTCAACGATCCGGCCTGGAACAAGAAGATGGAGGACGCGTCCAAGCTCGCGGGCGAGAAGCGGTACTCGGCCTACGGGCAGCTCGACCTCGACCTCGTCCAGGGCCCGGCGCCGCTCGCGGCCTGGGGCAACGACAACGAGCGGAACTTCTTCTCCTCTCACGTCGGGTGTCAGCTGTTCCAGCCGGTGTACGGCATGGACATCGCGGCGCTCTGCGCCCGCGGGTAGCGCGCGCCACGACGACCGCCGAGCCAAGGCCGGGGCCTCTACGCCCCGGCCTTGCTCGTCTGGCCTCGCTCGGCTGGCCCAGCCGGCCGGCCTCGCTGGGCCGGCTTCGCTGGGCTGGTCTCGCTGGGCTGGTCTCGCTGGGCTGGTCTCGCTGGGCTGGTCTCGCTGGGCTGGTCTCGCTGGGCTGGGGCCGCTAGATGAGTAGTTCCACGGGTTCAGGCCGTGTAGTCGACGAGTGCTCGCGTTGGGCGGCCGAGGCGGTGGTTGAGGCTGATCGCGGCGGTGAGGGCGAGGAAGCGCATTCTGATGCGGGTTCCGAGCCCGTGAAGGGTGCGGGCGCCGTGGCGTTCGAGGGTGAGCAGGTCTTTGCAGGTCTGGAAGATCGATTCGATGCGTTGACGGAGCGGTGCGAGGTGGAGTCCGCCGGCGGGTTCGTCTTTGCGGCGTGGCCGCACGATCGTGGCGTCGAGCTCGGCGGCGAGCTGTTCGAACTCGCGGCCGGCGTAGCCTTTGTCGCCGATCACGAACAGGTGCCCGGTTCGCCGGCAGCGTTGCAACAGGGTGAGGCAGACCTCGCGTTCGGGTGTCTTGGGCGAGGTGAGCAGCAGCGCACGCGGGGTGCCGTCCAAGGCGAACAGGCCGTGCAGGCGGAAGCCCCAGAAGTAGCGGCAGTGGCTTGTGCAGTAGCCGTAGTCGGCGGCGTCGGCGAGCTGGCTGCGCCGGGTCGTCTCGAGGCTGCGAGCGCACTCCACCGGGGTCGAGTCGACCAGCACCAGGTCGTCGTGGAAGCCGGGGCTGTCGCTCGCGAACACGACCGTCAGAGCCTCGATCGTGTCGCTCAGCGCCTCGCGCCGCTTCAGGTACCCGCTCCGGTCGGGCAGCTTCGGGAACAGGTGCGCGAGCTGCTTGCGCGCCACCCTGATGAAACGAGCGTCGGAGCTGATCCCCATGATCGCCTGCGCGACCGCAAGCGTGACGACCTCTGCGTCGGTCAGGATCCGCCTGGCGTTCTTCGCCGGCTCGGGCAGGAGATCGTCAGCGGTACAGAACACAGCAATCAGCAACAGGTCGAGGTCGGCGAGCATCGTGTCCCTCCCAGGTCGACGGTGCGAAGAGGCACCGCCGACTTCGACCTGACTGCTGCCGGTCCCTACCGCCGAGCCGCGACCTCGGCCGTGGAACTACTCATCTAGAGGAGCGGCGGCGGCCGGAGCCAGAGCCAGAGCGCGAGGAAGCCTCCGGCGACGGCGATCGCCCCGGCGGCGATCGCGACGGCGAGCGCCACGCCGCCGAGGTCGCGCGCGTGCTCGTCGCGCATGGCGGGCGCCGCCTCGACGATCACGCTCGGGCGAAAGGTGTCCGTTGAGCCGGTCGTGTGGGCGACCAGCACGGTGAAGATCAGCGTCACCGGCCGCCTCGGCGCCTTCCCGCGCAGCGAGAACAGCTCGAACTGCCCCGGCGGGATCGAGCCTCCCCGCCACGAGACGGCAGTCCCGTTGCCGACGAGGCGCGCCGTCCACCCGGGCCGGACGCCTGCGTCCTCGAGCTCGAACGCGGGCGGAACGGCGATCGCGACCCGCGGGGTGTCTCCCGGCGCGTCGCTCACGTTCGGCACGGCGAAGGTCAGCACGACCTCGTCGCCGGGCGCGATCGTCCGGGGCAGCACCGTGACGCCGGCCTTCGCCCCGGGCGCGAACGCGACCGCGGCGAGGAACGCCGCTCCGGCGCGGGTCAGCTTCCGTCCTCCGCGTTCTCGTCGTCCACGTCGTCGTCCCCGTGGCCCAGCCACACTGCGGCGGCGATCCCCACTAAGAGCAGCGCGATCAGGCCCTCGACGATCGCCCCGGCCACGCCGCCGTGCGCGACCACGCTCACGGACGCGACAGGATCCACATCCCCCCGACCGTGTACAGAACCATCAAGCCCAGCATCGCATACTGGGTCCGAACCGCCGCCTTCGGCCTGAAGAGCGTCACGGCGCGGTCGTGCGCGACGACGAGGCCGACGACGTGCCCGACGACGAGCGCCCCCACCTGGACGTACCAGATCGTCCGCGGCGCGAGGATGGTGAAGTTCGGCCGGACCCCCGCAGTCCCGAACAGATCCCAGCCGCGGCCGAACGGGTCCGAGACGAGCCGCGGGACGACCTGGCCCTGCAGGACGAAGAGGGAGAAGTAGTGCGCGACGACGTACGCGAACGCGATCGGCACCAGTGAGAGCAGGAACTCGGCGCGCAGCGGCCGCCGACCGAAGAGCTCGGCGATGGTCACGGCGGCCAGGTAGCTGACGGCGACCGCGAGAACTGCGAGGAGCAGACCGCCCAGGTTCACCAGCGACCCGAGCAGATCGGCGAGGTGCGGGTTGTCGACGTGCCTCGACTGGACCGAGAAGAGGCGGTTCTGCCACCACGTCGTCCGGCTGAAGCCGTCGAAGGCGACCGAGCCCAGCATGACGGCGATGAACGCCAGCGACCCCGGGATGGGCTCAGGCCCCGCCAGGCCGCTGATCGGCGGCCGGAGCACCAACCGCCTGCCGCGGATCCCGACCGCGGCGATCCGCGAGAAGAGCCAGAGATAGACCGTGAACGCCTCGCCACCGCGCAGCCAGGCGTCCCGCCCGAAACCGGCCATCGCGAGCCACGTGATCCAGGAGTAGACGAGGATCGCGAGGCCGAGGTTGCGGGGGCTCGCAGGGTCGTACCAGGCCAGCTCGAGCGCGGCGAAGGACAAGAGGAGCACCGCGGCCGGCCAGCGGCCGAGGCGTTGCGGGTACTCGAACGGCGGCTGCCAGCCGCGCGAGAATGCCGCGACCGAGTCGGCGGCGGCCTTCCACGGATTGAGCGCCGGCCAGACATTGCCGAACAGCACCGCGAGCAGCGGCAGGCCGAGCCAGAAGACGACGTAGACGAAGGTCGGAGCGAGGTTCGTCCCGCTCTCGGTGGTGCCGAAGAGCGCGGCAGCCTCGACGATCACGAGCAGCCCGAGGCCGATCGCGCCGAGCGCGATCCGCAGCCCCCGCCGCGGGATCCCGATCCATTCGCGCCGTCGGGCGCGGGCCAGCCGCGGCTCCTTCCAGAGGGCGCCGAGCGCGACGAACGAGAGGACGAGGACGACCGCGCCGCCGTAGTAGAAGAGCCACGCCGGGACCGGCAGGTCCTTGATGCCTCCGATCCCGTGCGCAAGCGGGAGGTCCCCAAGCGGGAGGTCGAAACTCACGGATTGACCTGCAGATCGAGGATCTGCACGCCGTGCTGCTCCAACTCGGCCTCGAAGCGTCCGGGGATCGACGCCGTGAAGTCGATCCGCGCCTTTCCGTTCTCGACGTCTGCGTGCAGGTCGTAGCCGTGGAGGTGGATCTCGTCCTCCGTGTCGGAGGTGACGACGAGAGCGACCTTCTGGCCCTTCGTCACCTTTGCGCGCTTGATCCCGCCGACCGGCTTCGCGCCCTCGACCGTGATCGGGATCACGATGCGGACGGGGGCGGCGGTCGTGGTCGTCACGGTGGTGGATCCGGCGGTGGTCCCCGAGGAGCCGGTGGTCGCGGTCGGCGCCGTCGTGGCGGTGGACGAGCCGTCGTCCCCGGTCGAGCGCAGGACGACGAAGAGGACGACGATCGCAGCGACGCCTGCGAGGACGAGCAGCAACGAGCGGTTCATTGGGCCTCCTTCGACGAATGGGGACGGACTCGGCTCAGCGGGTCCGCGGAGGCCCGCGGCCGGCGCGGGCGCCTGGCGGCGCGCCCGCCGGCCGCGCGAGCGGGACGGGCACCGGCGTCAGGCGGAGGGAGGGAAGCCGGAGCGGCGCGACGCGGAGTGTGCGCGCGGCCGCGTCTGCGGCGTCGAGCAGCCAACGCGCGACGACGTAGGCGGCGAGCCCGAACGGGACCGCGAGCAGCACGCCGGCGACGACCGGAGCGCCTGTCGCGAGCTCGAAGGCGCCGTCGTGGAGCAGACGCTCGAGGTGCTCCTGAACGAGGAATGCCAGCGGTGGGACGACGGCGAACGGCCAGGCGGCCGGCTTCGCGCCGCCGGGCGCGAGCGCGCGCCGGGCGACGCCGACGAGCAGAACCGCGACCGCGAGCGCGAGCAGGACCGGCACATGGGCGAGCCAGGCGTGCCCCGTGTGCCGGAGCGCGTCGGCCCGTTCCGCCGCAGGCACGGTCCAGCGATAGGCAAGCTCGTGCGCGGCGAGGACGCCGCCGAGCATGAACGGTGCGGTGATCAGTGTCGCCGGGCGAGCCCTCATGGGCCGGATCGTACTCGGGCGCAATCGTCGCGATCGTCGACGAGCCAGCTGTTGCTACACGAGGCGAGCGTGCCGGATGGAGCCGGGCTTCGCCCGGCGCCATCCGGATCCGCCGGCCGGAGCCGGCGGCAGCGAAGGCCCCGGCGAGGGGGGCCGAGCCAAACGAGCTCAGAGACCTAACTGCCGCGCGATCACCATGCGCTGCACCTCGTTCGTGCCCTCGCCGATCTCGAGGATCTTCTGGTCGCGGTAGAGCCGCGAGATGGCGTACTCGTCCATGAAGCCGTAGCCGCCGTGGATCTGCAGCGCCCAGTTCGCGACGCGGTGGGAGAGCTCGCCTGTGAAGAGCTTCGCCATCGCGGCCTCCTTGGCGAACGGGCGGTCCTGATCCTTCAGCCACGCCGCCCGGTAGACGAGCGCCCGCCCGGCCTCGAGCTCGACTGCCATGTCGACGAGCCGGTACTGGATCGCCTGGAACTCCTTGATCTTCTTGCCGAACTGCTCCCGCTCGTTCGCGTAGGCGAACGCGAGATCGTAGGCGCCCTGCGCCAGGCCGAGACCCATGGCTGCGACCGAGATCCGGCCGCCGTCGAGGATCGTCAGGAACTGCGTGAAGCCCTTGCCGCGCGGCCCGAGCAGGTTCTCCTCGGGCACCTCGACGTCGCGGAACGACAGCTCGCGCGTGTCCGACGCGCGCCAGCCGAGCTTCTGCATCGGCCCGGAGAGCTCGTAGCCGGGCGTCCCGTTCGGGATCACGATGTTCGAGATCTCGCCCTCGCCGGTGAGCGCGGTGATCGTCACGCCCCAGGTGATGTCGGTGCCGGCGTTCGTGATGAAGATCTTGGAGCCGCTGACGATCCAGCTCCCCTCGCGCAGCTCGGCGGTCGTGCGCGTGGCGCCGGCGTCGGATCCGGCCTCCGGCTCGGTGAGCCCGAACGCGGCGAGCCGCCTCCCCGAGGCAAGGTCGGGCAGCCACGCGCGACGCTGCTCCTCGTTGCCGAAGTAATAGACGGGGAGGGTGCCGAGCGAGTGGTGCGCGGCGACCGTGATCGCGACCGACGAGTCGACGCGCGTCAGCTCCTCGATCGCGATCGCGTACGAGAGCGTGTCCGCGCCCGCGCCGCCGTACTCCTCGGGGATCGTCATGCCCATCAGCCCGAGCTCCGCAAGCTCGGCCACGATCTCGTACGGGAACCGGTGCTCCCGGTCGAGCTCCTCCGCGACCGGGGCGATCCGCGCCTGCGCGAAGTCGCGCACGGTCGCGCGCAGAAGCTCGTGCTCGGCGCTCAGGTCGAAATCAGGCATGCGGGGACGTCATGCGAGAGAGCGGGCGAGCTCCACGATCAGGCGGACGCCGTAGCCGGTGCCGCCCTGGACGGTGAGGTAGTCGCCGCGGGAGCGCTCGAGAAAGCCGGGCCCCGCCATGTCGACGTGCGCCCAGGGCCCCTCCCCGGCGAATTCGTGCAGGAACTCGGCTGCCAGCACGGGGGAGCCCTGGCGGAGGATGGACGCGTTCTTCATGTCGGCGAACGCGGAGTCGACGTAGCGCCGGTAGCGCGGATGGAGTGGGAACGGCCAGGCGTAGTCGCCGCTGCGGCGCGACGCCTCGAGGATGCGGTCGCGCCACTCGTCGTCGTTGACGAAGACGCCCGCGTAGAGATCGCCGAGCGCGAGCTCCATCGCGCCGGTCAGCGTCGCGAGGTCGAGCAGGTGCGTCGCGCCCTGCTCGCGCGCGTACCAGAGGGCGTCGGCCAGCACCAGGCGCCCCTCGGCGTCGGTGTTGATCACCTCGATCGTCTTGCCGTTCGCCGCCGTGAGGATGTCTCCGGGCCGGAACGAGCTGCCGTCGACCAGGTTCTCCGCCGAGGCGACGACGGCCACGGTGCGAACGGGCACGCCGAGCTCGGCGAGCGCGCCCATGGCGGCGATCACGGCGCCGCCGCCGGCCATGTCGCCCTTCATGTCCTCCATGCTCCCGGCCGGCTTGATCGAGAGCCCGCCGGAGTCGAAGGTGATCGCCTTGCCGACGAGCCCGAGCACGATGCCATCGACGGCGTCCGCGGGCTCCCAGCGGAGGACGATCATCCGCGGCTCGTTGGCGCTGCCCTGGCCGACGGCGAGGAACGAGCCCATCCCGAGCCTGCGCGCCGACTCGGGGCCGAGCACCTCGGCCGAGAGCCCCTCCCGCTCGTCCGCGATCGCCTGGGCGTGCTCCCCGAGTGCGGCCGGCGTGAGCTCGTTCGGCGGAGCGTTCGCGAGGTCGCGGGCGCGGTTGGCCCACGCGGCGGCGACCGCCGCGCCGGTCGTCTGCGATGCGACCGAGTCACCGCCGAGCAGGACGAGCGCCTCGACCGGCTTCCGCTCGCTCGGCTTCGATTTCCACCGGCCGGGGTCGTAGCCGCCGAGGACGAACCCCTCGACGACTCCGCGTGCCTGCTCCTCGAGCGAGAAGGGGAGCGACTCGTCCAGCTGCCACGCGACGGTGCCGCCGAAGGACGCAGCCCTCCGGGCCACCGCGGCGGCCGCCGTCCGGAGTGCGTCCAGGTCGGCGGCCGGCCCGAGTGCCGCCGCGGCGGCGCGCTTCGGGCCTTCGTCGAGATGGAGCAGCGTCACCTCGCCCGGCCGCCTCGCCTGCTCGCCCTCGGCGGCGAGGGCCGCGAAGCGCTCCGCAGCGACGGGAGCCCTGAACGAGCCGGGCGGCTCGGGCACGGCGAAGGCGACGAGATCGGCGCCGAGGGCACCGGGCTCTGCGGAGGAGGTCTCGACCCGCATGCGGCGCCGGATGCTATCCGACGGTCCGCCTAGCGTGCACCCCGAAGCACACGGAGTTCCTACCGGTTTCAAACGACGCGCTTCTAGTGTGTGCCCCATGAACGACGCCCGGTACGACGCACATCACATCGCCCACTCCACGGTCGAGTCGCTGACCGAGGAGATCGGCAGGCTCGTCGCCGAGCGCCAGCGGCTGCGCGCGGAGTCCGCGCCTGAGGCCGCGCTCGAGCAGAACCGCCGGGCGATCGCGGAGGCGCAGCAGGTGCTGTCCGAGCTCCTGATCAAGCGCCACCGCCCGCAGGCCGCCGCCTAGCCGGGTAGTCTCGCCCGCGTCAGATTCCGACAACGAGGAGGCGACGTGGCGGACAGCGTGAAGGAGTTCTTCGACGGGCTCGAGGCGAGGGTCGACGACTCGAAGACGGCGGGCATGAACAACTCGTACCTCTTCGACATCGAGGGCGCCGGGAAGTGGACGGTCGACGTGCGTGACGGCAAGCTCACCGTCACCGAGGGCGGCGACTCGGCCGACTGCGAGATCTCCGCCTCCGAGGAGACGTTCTCGAAGGTGATGGGCGGCGAGATGAACGCGACGACCGCGTACATGACCGGCAAGCTGAAGATCAAGGGCGACATGGGCGCAGCCATGAAGCTCCAGAAGCTCTTCTAGGCCCAAAAGCGCGTCGGCGCGTCGTAGGCTCCGTCACGTGACGAGCTCCCTCCACGAGAAGCAGGACGACGACGAGCTTCCGGCCTGGAGCCTGCCTGCGGACGCGGTCGACAAGATCTCGATCCCGGCGGCGTGGCCGGAGCGCGTGACGCGCGACTGGGCGCTCGGCGGCTCGACGGGAGCCGGTGTCCGCGTCTGCATCCTCGACAGCGGCGTCGACCACGGGCACCCGCTCGTCGGCCCCGTGCAGGGCGCGTTCGCGATTCGGCTGGACGAGGACGAGCGACCGGTCGCCGAGCCCGACGAGCAGGGCGACGAGTGCGGTCACGGCACCGCGTGCGCCGGGATCGTGCGCTCGCTGGCGCCGGACTGCGAGATCCACTCCGTGCGCGTGCTGGGTGCCGGGTACACCGGCAGCGGGCCGATCATGGTCGCCGGCCTCAAGTGGGCGATCGAGCAGGGCTTCGACGTCGTCAACATGAGCCTTTCGACCACCAAGTCGAAGTTCGCCGCCGCCCTGCACGAGCTCGCCGACTCCGCCTACTTCAAGCGCTCGGTGCTCGTCGCCTCGGCGCACAACATGCCGGTCGAGAGCTATCCCTGGAGGTTCTCGTCCGTGATCTCCGTCGGCAGCCACGAGCTCGAGGACCCGCTCGCGTTCTACGCGAACCCCGATCCGCCGGTCGAGTTCTTCGCGCGCGGCGTGGACGTCGAGGTCGCCTGGCTCGGCGGCGGCTCGATCCGAGCCACCGGCAACAGCTTCGCGACGCCGCACCTGACCGGCATCTGCACGCTGATCCGGGCCAAGCATCCCGAGCTGACGCCCTTCCAGCTGAAGAGCGTCCTCTACCTGATCGCGTCGAATGTGGAAGGAGCGAGCGCATGAGCCCGAACCTCGACGGGCCGAACCTCGACGAAGGCGAGCTCCGCGCCGCGGTCGCGGCCGGCGTGATCACGGCCGAGAAGCAGTACCGCGCGCTGCTCCAGTCGATCGTCGAGGTCGCCCGCGCGATCTTCGGTGCGCGGGCCTCGTCGATCTTCCTCCTCGACGAGGCGGCCGACGAGCTCGTGTTCGAGGCGGTGGCCGGGGAGGGCTCGGAGTTCCTGGTCGGCCGCCGGCTCCCCTCGTCGACGGGCATCGCCGGCTGGGTGCTCGTGACGCGCCAGCCGCTCGTGCTCGAGGACGTGCAGAACGACCCGCGCTGGGCGCGCGGCGTCGCCGAGGACACGGGCTACCTGCCCCAGGGGCTGATGGCGGTGCCGCTCCTCCACGACGAGGAGGCGCTCGGCGTGCTGCAGGTGCTCGACCGTCCGCAGCGCAAGCGCTTCTCGCTCGCGGAGATGGATCTGCTGGGCCAGTTCGGCGGCCAGGCGGCCATCGCGCTCGACCTGCTCCGCAACGCCCGCCGCGCGAAGGCCGTGCTGGACGGGGGCGAGCCGGAGCTCTCCGCGGTCGCGCGCGTCGCGGCCGCGCTCGACCGGCTCGAGGGCGACCGGCGCGACGCGGGCCTGCGGCTCCTGGCCGAGCTGGAGCGCGTGCTGGCCCAGTAGGGCCCGGACCAGAGAATGAGCCCGGGGCCGCCCGGGCTCATTCGCAGCTCACGCAGAAGCGACTAGTCCCGGCCGTGCTTCCTGTGCGCCTCGACGTCGTCGGAGTCTTCTTCCTTCTTCTCGAGCCGCGACTCGTCGGGCTCGTCCGTGACGTCGCGTCCGTGCTTCCGGTGCGCCTCGATCTCGGGCTCCGGCATTTTCTTGTCCTGGTCCTCGCCCACTCCCGTTCCTCCTGTCATGGATCCATACGGGTCGTCAACAAGACGGCCCCGGGGTTTGAAATCTTCCACACTGAAATCTCCCACAGAAAGACGAAGACGGCCATTCGGCCGTCTTCGCAGGAACGCAGCCGCGCGTGCCGTCAGCGGTCGTGACCCTTGCGGTGGAGCTCGACGTCGGCCGCGTCGCCGTCGGGGCCGTCGTCCTCGTTGGCCGCCCGCCCCTCCTTCTTGTGCAACTCCACGTCGGGCTCGTCGCCCTCGTCGCCTTCGTTGCGGGCGCTCTTGTACTCGCGCTCCTGCTCCGACATCTGCCTGCTCCTTCTGTCGATTGCGGAAACTGTCGCTTGCGGAACTGTCGGTTGGAACCGCCGCTCGGGAGACCGTTCCTCTGCGGCACCGGACCCCTAGACGTGCCTGCGCCGGGGAATCTTCCCATCGCCTACGGCAGCTGACAAGCTCCGCGGATGCTGCGGGGACTGCGGAGTCGGCTGGCCGAATCGCTCGACGCCTTCCGCGACGTCTTCCGCAACCCGAACCTGCGCCGCCTTCAGCTCGGCTTCGCCGGGTCGGTGATCGGCTCGTACAGCTACAGCATCGTGATCGCGGTGTACGCGTACCAGCACGGCGGCGTCGCGGCGGTCGGCCTCGTCGGCGTCCTTCGGACGATCCCGCCCGCGCTCGTCTCGCCCTTCACCGCGACGCTGGCCGACCGGTACTCCCGCAAGCGGGTGATGCTCGTCTCGAATCTGCTCCGAACCGCGGTGACGGCAGCGATCACGGCCGTCGTCTTCGTCGGCGGGCCCGCGCCGCTCGTGTACGCGCTTGCGTGCCTCGCGACGCTGATCGCGACGCCGTTCCGGCCCGCCGAGGCGGCGCTGATGCCGGCGCTCGCCCGGACGCCGAACGAGCTGACGGCGGCGAACATCTCCTCGAGCACGATCGAGAGCATGGGCGATTTCATCGGGCCGGCCATCGGCGGCATCGTCTACGCGGTCGCTGGCGCGGCGCCGGCCTTCGGGATCTCCGTGGTGGCGCTCCTCTGGGCGTCGCTGATGGTCGCGCGGCTCGACCCCGACGAGCCGCCGGCGCGCGTCGAGGGCGACGGGACGAGCTTCCGCAGCGAGGCGTCGGTCGGCTTCAAGACGATCGCGCTCGAGCCGCGCCTGCGGGTGATCGTGGCGCTCTACTCCGCCCAGACGGTCGTCGCGGGGGCGCTCGGGGTGCTGGTCGTCGTGACGGCGCTCGACCTGCTCGACGTCGGCAAGGCCGGCCTGGGGGTCCTCAACTCGGCGTCCGGGATCGGCGGGTTGATCGGCGCCGCGGCGGCGCTGCTGCTCGTCGGCAGGAAGCGGCTGGCATCCGACTTCGGCGTCGGCATCGTGCTCTGGGGGCTGCCGCTGCTCGTGATCGGCCTCTTCCCGAGCCCGATCGTGGCGCTGTTGATGCTGGGGGTGCTGGGGGCCGGGAACACGATCGTCGACGTCGCGGCGCTGACGCTGCTCCAGAGGACCGTGTCGGACGAGGTGCTGGCGCGGGTGTTCGGCGTGATGGAGAGCTTGTTGGTCGCGACCATGGGCCTCGGCGCGATCCTGGCGCCGCTGCTCGTCAGCGCGCTCGGCGTCCGCCTGGCCTTGATCGTCACCGGCGCGTTCCTGCCGATCTCTGCGGCGCTCCTCTGGCGGAAGCTGACGGAGATCGACGCGCCCGTCCCCGAGCGGGGGTTGGAGCTGCTCCGGGGCATCCCGTTCCTCGAGCCGCTGCCGGCGCACCAGATCGAGCCGCTCGCGCGCAAGCTCGCGCCGCTGCGTCTTCCGGCCGGCACGGAGGTCTTTCGCCGCGGCGACTCGGGCGACCGCTTCTACGTCGTCGCCGCCGGCGAGGTCGAGGTCGACACGGGCGCCGAGCGCAAGACACTCGGGCGGGGCGAGTCGTTCGGCGAGATCGCCCTCCTTCGCGACGTGCCGCGGACGGCGACGGTCGTGGCGCGCACCGACGTCGAGCTGTTCAGCCTCGACCGGGACGAGTTCATCGGCACCGTCACGGGTCATGCGCCGAGCCGCGAGGCGGCGGACGCGGTGATCGGCGCGCGCCTCGGCAACCTGCGCAGCGGCATCGCCGCGGTCTAGCCGAGTTGGCACCGGTCGACGAAGCCCTCAGCTTCGCCCAGGGTCTCGCCGCGGCCGGTGATCGGGCCCTCGGCGGCACCGCCCTGGGAGTGATCCTGCACGGCTCGCTGACGCTGGACGCGTTCGTTCCCGGTGTGAGCGACGTCGACCTGCTGGTGGTCGTCGACGAGCCGCTCACAGACGAGCGGTGGGCTGCGCTCGCAGAGGCCGCTGCCGCCGAGAGGATGCGGGCGCCGGGCCGAGTCGATCTGCGGCTCGTCCGGCACCGGGTTGTCGCGGCTCCAACGCCGTTACCGCCTCTGGAGGCGTACATCGAGATCTCGCCGGAGCTCGACCCGGGACTGCACGTCGAGGGCCCGCATCCGGGTGAACGCGATCTCGTCGTCGAGTTCTCGTTCTGCCGGGCGCACGGACGGAGCCTGTTCGGGCCGGCTCCATCCGACCTGATCGGTGACGTGCCGGACGAGTGGGTGCTGGATGTCGGCGACGCGCAGCTGGCCGACTGGGAGGCGATCGGGGACGACCCGCAACATGCTCAGCTGACGGCGCTCACGGCGTGTCGCGTGTGGCGGTTCGCGGAGGAGCGGCGCCACTGCTCGAAGGCCGAGGCAGGCCGGTGGGCGCTCGGGCGCGATCCCACGCTGCAGGCGGTTCGGGACGGGCTTCGCCAGCGCCAGGTCGACCCGGCGACTCCGATCGACGCAGCGGAGGTTGCCCGGCTGCTCGGGATCGTCCGAGCCCGGCTCGCGGAGCTGCGGCGCAGCGAATCCGGGCACGGCTGATCGCGGGTCGCCGCTCACTCCTCCAGCTCGACGAGGAGCGCACCGCCCGCCACGCGGTCGCCTTCGGCGACGTGCAGCTTCCGGACGACGGCGTCGTACGGGGAGCTGAGCGGCGTCTCCATCTTCATCGCCTCCAGCACCACGAGCGGCTGGCGGGCGGCGACGTGCTCGCCCTCCCGGACGAGCACGCTGATCACGGTGCCGGGCATCGGCGCGGTGACGACGCTCTGCTCCGAGGCGGGCCCGTGCCGGTGCGCCGAGTCGTCGATATCGGGCGGAGGCTGGGGCGGAGGCGCGGGCAGGTTGAGCCGGAAGGCGCCGCGCCAGGGGCCCCTCGGCAGGCCGGCCAGGGGCGCGGAGAGCGGCGGGTGGTCGACGAGGAACGCCGTCGTCGTCTCGCCGGCGCGCAGCGCCGGATGCGCCACGAGCCAGCGCAGGAACGGGAGGTTCGTGGTCACGCCCACGACCTCCGTCTCGACGAGCGCGTCGCGCAGCCGGTCGAGCGCCTCGTCCCGCGTGTCGCCGTGCGCGATCAGCTTCGCGATCATCGGGTCGTACGCCGTGCCGACCTCGTCGCCCTCGGCGACCCCCGCGTCGACGCGGACTCCGTCGGGCAGCCGCAGGCGCTCGATCCGCCCCGCCTGCGGGAGGAACGTCCTGGGATCCTCCGCGTACAGCCGCACCTCGACCGCGTGTCCTTGTAACAGACTGTTGCTTGGCGGCTCGAGGCGCCGGCCCTCGGCGATCCTGATCTGCTCGGCGACGAGGTCGATCCCGGTCACGAGCTCCGTGACGGGATGCTCGACCTGGATGCGGCCGTTCAGCTCGAGGAAGGAGAACTCGCCGCCGTCGAGCACGAACTCGACGGTGCCGGCGCCGCGGTAGCCGATCGCCTCGGCGAAGCGCACGGCCGCGTCGCTCATCCGCGCACGGAGATCCGCGTCGAGCGCGGGGGAGGGGGACTCCTCCAGCACCTTCTGGTGGCGGCGCTGCACCGAGCACTCGCGCTCCCCCAGCGCGAGCACCGTGCCGTGACCGTCTGCCAGCAGCTGGATCTCCACGTGCCGCGGCCGCTCGAGGTAGCGCTCGACGAAGACGGTGTCGTCGCCGAACGCGGCCTTCGCCTCGCGGCGGGCGGCCGCGAGGGCCTCGGCGAGCTCCGCAGGCTGCCGGACGACGCGCATGCCGCGCCCGCCTCCGCCGGCCGCGGCCTTGACGAGGAGCGGGAAGCCGATCTCCTCCGGCTCGCCGTCCGGGACGACCGGAACGCCTGCGTCGCGCGCGATCCGCTTGGCGGCGAGCTTGTCCCCGCCCGCGCGCAGCGCGTCGGGCGGCGGCCCGACCCAGACGAGCGCGGCCGCCTCGACCGCCTCGGCGAAGTCGCCGCTCTCGGCCAGGAAGCCGTAGCCCGGGTGGACGGCGTCCGCGCCCGCCTGCTTCGCCGCCCGGATCGACTCCTCCGAATCGAGATAGCTGCGGATCGCGACCGTCTCGTCCGCGGAGCGCGCGTGCAGCGAGCCGGCGTCGTCCGCCGCCGCGACGGCGACCGTGCGGATGCCGAGCGCGCGCGCGGTGCGGAAGACGCGCAGCGCGATCTCGCCGCGGTTCGCTACCAGGAGCTTCTCGATCGCCATAGGCCGGCAAGGGTAAGGGCACAGACGCCGGAGAGCATCAGGTAGGGAACGGCGTCGGCGGTCGCCTTCGCGAGCGCACCGCCGAATGCTGCGCCCGCGGCCTGGCCGGGCGCCCACGCGAGATTGACGAGCGCGAACGCGTAGCCGTAGTTGAGGCCGCGCTGCTCGGCGGCGTCCGAGAGCCCGGACATCGCGGGGGTCCAGAACGCGCCGAACGAGATTCCCGCGGCCACGACGAGCACGGCGAGCACCAGGGGCTTGCCCGGCCAGGGCAGCAGCGCGGTGACGACGGTGGACGCCGCAAGGCCGGCGGCGATCGGCAGCAGCCGCCCGTGCCGGTCGGAGAAGTGTCCGAGGAAGGGCGAGATCGCGGCCTCGAACGCCGCGGAGACGAGCCACGTCGCGGAGATCGCCAGCGAGCCCCAGCCGAGCTCCGAGAGACGCAGCGGCGCCAGCACGCCGAGCGTCCCGAATCCCAGCGCCGGGACGACCACGAACCAGATCCACGGCTGGATCCGCCGGTCGAGCAGCGCGCGACCGAGCGCGCCGAGCGGCTGGCGCTCCTCCGGCCGGGCGGCGTCCGTGAGCGCGGCCCAGGCGCAGAGGGCGAGCGCCAGCGCCGCGACGGCGGCGAACGTCCTGCCCGTGCCGAAATGGGACGCGACGCCGCCGAGCACGGGGCCGAAGAGCGCACCGGCGATCGCCGCCGCGAAGGCACTGCCGATCAACGCGCCGCGGCGCTCAGCGGGCGCTGCGCCGACGAGCCACGCCAGCGCGCCGGTCCACGCGAAGGCGCTGGAGACCCCCTGGAGGAAGCGCGCCGCGTCGAGCTGCCAGGCGGTGTCGGCCAGCCCGAACGCCGTGCTGGTGACCGCGAGGCCGACGAGCCCCACCATCACCGTCGGCTTCACGCCCGCACGGGCGGCGACGAGCCCGCTCGGGATTCCGCCTGCGAACGCGCCGGCCGGGTACGCAGCCGCCAGCACGCCTGCGCCCGCCTTGGAGAGGCCGAGCTCGTCGGCGTACTGCGGCAGCAGCGGCGTCAGCGCCGCGAAGAACATGGTGTCGACGAAGACGATCGCGCCGACCAGCAGCAGCAGCCGCCTCATTTGCATAACAAGCGATCTGACTGCATACTAAGCACTCGAATGCATGACGTCGCCATCATCGGGTGCTCAGGCTACTCGGGCCAGGAGACCCTCGACCGGGTCCTCGCCCATCCCTTCTTCGAGGTGGTCGCGCTGGGCTCCGACGCTTTCGCGGGGAGGCCCGCGTCGGCACTCGACCCGCGCCTCGCGGGCTCGGAGCTGCCGGACTTCGTGCGAAACGAGGAGGCGGCGCGCGCCGGGGCGGAGCTCCTCTTCGTCTGCCTGCCGCACGAGGATGCCGCGGCGATCGAGCCGGCCGCGGGCGCCGTCGTCGACCTCTCCGGTGCGCATCGCCTCACGGATGCCTCCCTCTACGCGGACTGGTACGGGTTCGAGCATCCGCGGCCGGACGCTCTCGCCGACTGGGAGTACGCGGTGCCGGAGCTCTTCCCGGCCGGAGGCTCGCTCGTCGCCAACCCGGGCTGCTACGCGACGGCGGCGCTGCTCGCGCTCTGGCCGCTCAGGGACTCGATCGAGCCGGGCGGCATCGTGATCGACGCGAAGTCCGGCGTCTCCGGCGCCGGGCGCACGCTCAAGGCCGCCTCCCACGCCGGCGCCGTGCTCGAGAATCTCGCCCCGTACAAGGTCGGGACGCATCAGCACGAGCCCGAGCTCGAGCAGGCGCTGGGCTTCCCGGTCTGCCTGACGCCGCACCTCCTGCCGGTCCGGCGCGGGCTGCTGGTCACCTGCTACGTGCGGCCGCGCGAGGAGCTGCGCCCGCTGCTCGAGGAGGCATACGAGTCGACCCCGGCCGTGCGCCTGCTGGACGACGGCGTCGCACCCGAGCTGGCCCGCGTGCAGGCGACCGACGGCGCGGAGGTCGCGCTCTTCTCCGACCGGGCCACCGGCCTCGCGATCGTGATCTGCGCGCTCGACAACCTCGGCAAGGGCGCCGCGGGCCAGGCTGTCCAGAACGCGAACCTCGCACTGGGCCTCGACGAGACCCTCGGGCTCCGGCTCTCCGGGGTGCTGGTGTGAGCGTCACCGCGGCCAGGGGCTTCACCGCGGCGGGCGTCCATTGCGGGCTCCGCGCCGAGGCGCCGGATCTCGCCGTCGTCCGCTCGCTCGCGCCTGCGACCGGCGCCGCGTTGTTCACGGCCAACCGCGTCCAGGCGGCGCCGGTGCTCGTCTCGAAGGAGCACCTCGCGGCCGCCGAGCCGCAGGCCGTGGTCGTGAACTCCGGCAACGCCAACGCCGTCACGGGCGAGGAGGGCGTGGCGGCGGCGCGGAAGACCGCGGCGCGTGCGGCGGAACTGCTCGGGCTCGAGCCCCAGCAGGTGCTCGTGCTCTCCACGGGCGTGATCGGCCAGCCGTTGCCGCTGCAGAAGGTGCTCGCCGGCCTCGAGCAGGCGGTGCCGCAACTGGCGGCGGCCGGCGGCCCGGCCGCCGCTGAAGCGATCCTCACCACCGACACCCACGCGAAGCAGGCGGTCGCCGAGGGCCCGGGCTTCGTCGTCGGCGGCATGGCGAAAGGCTCGGGAATGATCCATCCGAACCTCGCGACGATGCTCGCCGTCGTCACGACGGACTATCCGCTCGACATCGGCGAGGCGCGCGCGTTCCTGGCGCCGGCGGTCGAGGAGAGCTTCAACGCGATCTCGGTCGACGGCGAGTGCTCCACGAACGACGCGGTCGTGCTCCTCTCGAGCGGGGCGGCATCGTGCGAGCGGGACGACGCCGCCTTTGCCGCGTGCCTGCGCGAGGTGTGCGCCGAGCTGGCGCGGCAGATCGTGGCGGACGGCGAGGGCGCGACGCTGACCGCGGAGATCGCCGTCTCGGGCGCCGCCAGCCCGGGCGAGGCCAAGGCCGTGGCGCGGCGCGTCGCGACCTCGCCGCTCGTCAAGACCGCGCTCTTCGGCCGCGACGCGAACTGGGGCCGCATCCTCGCCGCGGCCGGCTCGGCCCAGTGGAACGGCGGCTACGCGCAACTCGATCCGTCGCTCGTGACCCTCGTCGTCAACGGCGTCACCGTCCTCGAGCACGGCGAGCCGCAGGGCGGCGCGGAGCCGGATCTCGGCGGCGACGCCTGCTCGATCGCGCTCGACCTCGGCATCGGCGAGGGCAGCGCCGGCTACCTGACCAGCGACCTCTCCTACGACTACGTGCGCATCAACGCGGAGTACCGCACGTGAGCCGGATCCTGTTCAAGTGCGGCGGCGCGGTCGCGGTCGACGCGGCGCCGGCGATCCGGGCCCTCGCCGCGCAGCACGAGGTCTGCGTCGTCCACGGCGCCGGCCCTCAGATCTCAGCGGAGATGGAGCGCCTCGGCCTGCCGGTGGAGTTCGTCGGCGGGCGGCGCGTCACGAGCGCCGCGGCGCTGGAGATCGTGCGTGGCGCCATGCTCGAGGTGAACACGCAGCTCTGTGCCGCGATCGGCCCCACCGCGGTCGGGCTCTTCGGCGACGCGGTCGGCCTGCAGGCGAAGCAGGTGCCGGCGCTCGGCCTCGTGGGCGAGCCGCAGGCGTCGCGGCCCCCTCTGATCGAGCAGGCGCTTCGGGCCGGGCTCGTGCCCGTCGTCGCGCCGCTGGCGGAAGGCCCGCTGAACGTGAACGCCGACGACGCGGCCGCCGCGCTGGCCGTCGGGCTGGGCGCGGAGCGGATCGTCTTCCAGTCGGACGTCCCCGGCGTCTTCGTCGAGGACGTCGTCGTGGACGCCCTGACTGCGGCGCAGGTCGAGGCGCTGCTCGACGAGCTCGAGGGCGGGATCGTGCCGAAGCTGAAGGCGGCGGTCACCGCCGCGAAGCTGGGCGTACAGGCGGAGATCGGCGCCACGGCGGTGGTCGCGTGAGCGCCATGCAGACCGGCACTATGCAGACCGGCACCGCGCAGACCGGCACCGCGCAGACCGGCACCGCGCAGACCGCAGCGCCCCTGCTGCCGACCTACGCCCGCCAGGACGCCACGCTCGTCGAGGGCGCCGGCTGCTGGGTCTTCGGCCCGGGCGGCGAACGCTATCTCGACCTCCTCGCCGGTATCGCCGTCGTCGGCCTCGGCCACTGCCATCCCGCGCCGCACGCGGCGGCCGCCGCGCAGCTCGACCGGCTCTGGCACGTCTCGAACCTCTACTGGACGGAGCCGATGCTCGAGCTCGCGGCGCGGCTCTCCGCCCGCTTCGGCGGCGCGCAGGCGTTCTTCTGCAACTCGGGCGCCGAGGCGGTCGAGGCGGCGATCAAGTGGGCCCGCAAGGCGAGCGGCAAGCCCGGGATCGTGGCGCTCGAGAACTCCTTCCACGGCCGCACCATGGGCGCGCTCGCCGCCACCGGGCAGCCCGCGAAGCAGGCGCCGTTCGCGCCGCTCGTGCCCGGCGTCTCTTTCGCGACGGCCAACGACATCGAGTCGCTGCGCGCCGCCGTCGGCCCGGACACGGGCTGCATCCTGCTCGAGCCGGTCCAGGGCGAGGGCGGCGTCCACCCGCTCACACCTGCGTTCCTCGCCGGCGCCCGCGCGCTCGCGGACGAGCTCGGCGCGCACCTCGTCCTGGACGAGGTGCAGACGGGCGTCGGCCGCACGGGCACGTTCTTCGCCTGGGAGCAGCTGGGGACGAAGCCGGACGCCGTGGCGCTGGCGAAGGGGCTCGCGAACGGCCTTCCGATCGGGGCTCTGCTCGTCTCGGACGACGCGCCGCAGGGGCTCGAGCCGGGCGACCACGGCAGCACCTTCGGCGGCAACCCCGTGGTCTGCGCGGCCGCGCGGGCGGTGTGCGACACGATCGACGACGAGCTGCTGGAGAACGTCGCGCTGCGCGGCGCCGAGCTCGCCGCCGGGCTGGAGAGGCTCGGCGCCGTGATCGAGGTGCGCCGCGCGGGGCTGCTCCTGGGCGCGGAGCTGGACCGCCCGGCGGGCGACGTCGTCGACGCGGCGCGGGAGCGGGGCGTGCTCGTCGGCACCGCCGGCGAACGGACGCTGCGTCTGACGCCGCCGCTCGTGATCTCGAAGGAAGAGGTCCAGATCGGACTGGAGACGATCGAGGAGGTGCTCTCGTGAACAAGTACGAACGCCAGGGTGTGATCCTCCGTCTCGTCCAGGAGCGCGAGCTCGCCACGCAGGCTGAGGTCGCGGACGCGCTCCGCGACGAGGGCTACGACGCGGTGCAGACGACCGTCTCACGCGACATCGCCCAGCTCGGCCTGGTGAAGGTGCGCGCCGGGAGCGGGCGTCTCGTCTACGCGATGCCCGGCGCCGCCGACCTCGACCGGCTGAGCGAGCTGACGAGCGCGCTCCGGCGCTGGGCGCTCTCGCTGACGCCGGCGGGCAACCTGCTGGTCGTCCAGACGCCCTCGGGCTACGCGAGCGCGCTCACCGAGGCGATCGACGCGGCCCACCTTCCCGACATCGCCGGCTCCATCGCCGGCGAGAACACGATCATGATCGCCGCGCGCGACGGCCTCACGGGCGCCGAGCTCGCGGAGCAGTTCCGCCACCATCTGGAAGGAGACACATGAGCAGGACCGCCGTCCTCGCCTACTCGGGCGGGCTCGACACGAGCTGCGCGATCGCGTGGCTGAAGGAGGACTACGGCTTCGACGAGGTCGTCGCCGTCCTCGTGGACGTCGGACAGCAGGCGGCGTTCGACGAGGCAATCGAGCGCGGCTACGCCGCCGGCGCGGACGACGTGCTGCTCGTCGACCGGAAGGACGCGTTCGCGGACGACCAGGTCGCGAAGGCGCTCCTCGCCAACGCCCTCTACGAGGGCAAGTACCCGCTGATCTCGTCGCTCTCACGGCCAGTGATCGCGGAGGCGGTCGCCGGAATCGCGGAGGAGCTCGGCGCCGAGGCGGTCGTCCACGGCTGCACCGGCAAGGGGAACGACCAGCTGCGCTTCGAGCTCGCCTTCAAGGCCCGCTACCCCGGCGTGCACGTGATCGCGCCCCTGCGCGATCGGATCTGGACGCGCGACGAGGAGATCGCCTACGCCGAGGCGCGCGGCATCCCCGTCGAGGCGAAGCAGGAATCGCCGTTCTCCATCGACGACAACCTCTTCGGCCGCGCGATCGAGGCGGGCGTGCTCGAGGACCCGTGGGCCGCACCGCCGGAGGAGGCGTTCGCGCTCACGTCGTCCCCGCACGCGCCGCCGCCGCCGATCGAGGTCGTGATCGGGTTCGAGGGCGGCCTGCCGGTCTCGCTGGACGGCGAGGAGCTCGAGCTCTCGGAGCTCGTCAAGACGTTGAACCAGCTCGCCGGCCCCTTCGGGATCGGGCGGATCGACATGATCGAGAACCGCGTCGTCGGCATCAAGAGCCGCGAGCTCTACGAGGCGCCGGCGGCGATCTGTCTGATCACCGCGCACCAGGCGCTCGAGGATCTCGTCCTCACCCGGGCGGAGCTCCAGGCGAAGAAGGAGCTGGAGGCGAAGTGGGCGACGCTCGTCTACGAGGGCCTCTGGTTCTCGCCGCTCCGCGAGGCGTACGACGCGTTCTTCGCCGCCACGCAGGACGTCGTCGAGGGCGAGGTGCGGCTCTCGCTGCAGGCGGGGACCCCGGTCGTCACGGGCCGCCGCTCGCCGCAGCAGCTGTACTCCCATCAGCTGGCGTCGTACGCGACGGGCGAGACGTTCCCGCACGAGGCGTCGTCCGGGTTCATCACCCTGTTCGGGCTCGAGGCCGAGCTGGCCGCGAAGCGGCAGAAGCAGAAGGAGCTCGTGTGACGCTCTGGGCCGGACGCGTGCAGACGCCGCTCGCCGCGGAGGTCTGGGACTTCCTGAAGGCGGACGACGAGGAGCTGCTGGCCTACGACTGCGAGGCGACGGTGCTGCATGCGCAGCGCCTGCACGCGGCGGGGCTGCTCGACGACGCCGAGCTCTCGGACGTGAAGCGCACGCTGCGCGTGCTCTCCGAGGTCGGGCTGCACGGCGGCGGCGACGAGGACGTCCACTCGGCGATCGAGCGGCTGCTCGGCGAGGTCGGGAAGAAGATCCACGCCGGCCGCTCGCGGAACGACCAGGTGGCCGCGGCGATGCGCCTCTACGTGGCCGATGCCTGCCGCGAGGCGATCGCCGGGATCGAGCGGCTCGCGCGCACGATCCTCGCCCGGGCCGACGAGGACGCGGAGACGCCGATGCCCGGCTATACGCACCTGCAGCGGGCGCAGCCCGTTACCGTCGGCCATCACCTGCTCGCCTGGGTCGAGATGCTCGATCGCGACCGGGCCCGGTTCCGGTTCGCAGCCGAGCAGGCCGCGCCGTCGCCGCTCGGCGCGGGCGCGCTGGCCGGGTCGACCCTGCCGCTGCCGGCGCCCGAGGGGCAGATGCGGAACTCGCTGGACGCCGTCTCCGACCGCGACTTCGCGTCCGACTACCTCTACGCCGTCGCCGTGCTCTTCGGTCACCTCTCCCGGATCGGCGAGGAGCTCTGCCTCTGGGCGACGAGCGAGTTCGGCTTCGTCCGCCTGCCGGAGGAGGCCGCCACGGGCTCCTCGATGATGCCGCAGAAGCTGAACCCCGACGTCGCCGAGCTCGTGCGTGGCAAGGCCGGGACGGCGATCGGCCGGCTGGCCGGGCTGCTCGCGGTCGTCAAGGGACTGCCCCTCGCGTACGACCGCGACCTGCAGGAGGACAAGACGCCGGTCTTCACCGCCCGCAAGGACACCGCCGGCGCGCTCGCCGCGCTCGCCGTGCTGCTGAACGGGATCGAGCTGGACCGCGGGCGGCTCGCCGCGGCGTGCTCCGATCGGGCGCTGCTGGCGACGGACGCCGCCGAGGCACTCGTGCGCGACGGCGTGCCGTTCCGCGAGGCGCACGAGCAGGTCGCCGCCTCGGTCCGCGACGGCTCGTTCGAGGCGCCAGAGGCAGGCGAGCGCGCCGCGCCCGGGCCGGGCGGCGTGCACGCGGCGCTGCGGGAGGCGGCCTCGCGTTTCGCGTAGCGGCTAGCCGTCCCAGGGCGGGAGCTCGAGCGCCCGCTCGTACGCGGCCCGGTCGTGGACCGGTTCACCGTGCGACACGATCACCCGCTCGAACGGAAGCTCGAGGAGCGCCCGCAGGGCGGGCAGCGCACGTTCCTCGTGCCACGGCGTCGACCACACGCGGAGCTCTCCCTCGGGCGCCGTGAGCGCGTCCGCGAAGACGATCGTCTCCTGCTCGGGCAGCCAGAGGGGCGTCTCGTTGCGTCCGCGCCCGTCGTACAGGGCGATCAGCCCGCCGGGAAGGCGGGTGCCGGGCTCGATCGGCTCCAGCTCGGTCTCGGGCACGTTCGTGCGCCAGTACAGATACGGGCCGAAGGCGCGGGCGCCGTAGCGCCCGACGAAGAGGTCGACGTCCCGGATGTGATCCGGCTTCAGGACGACGACGAGCGTCGGCGGGCGAGCATCGAGTCGCTCCCAGAGCTCGGGCGCGTCGTCGAGCGGCGCCAGCGGGTCGACGAGCACGACCTCGCCGCCGGACTCGACGCACGTCGAGGTGACGCGCCGCGGCCAGCCCGCCTCAGGCGTCCAGTCGGGATAGTCGACGCGCCAGATCCAGAGACCGGGCGCCAGGTCGCGGAGCTCGTGCGCCATGCGGGGCATGCTGCCAGCTTTGCGTTTCCACCCGCCCGCGCTACTGTTCGGCGCTTCATGCGGGGTCTCGCTGTGGCGATCGCGGCGCTCGTCCTCGTGCCTGCGTCGACTGCCGGCTCGGTCTTCGTGATCGACGGCCGCGGCTGGGGGCACGGCGTCGGCATGAGCCAGTGGGGCGCCGAGGGCTACGCCCGCCACGGCTGGACGTACCGGGGGATCCTCGGCCACTACTACCCGCACACGCGGATCGAGGTCGTCAGACGAGGCGCGGTGCGCGTGCTGCTGCTGGAGAAGCAACCGCGTGTGCGGGTCTCGTCGGCGAGGGCGTTCCGCGTCGTCGGCACGAGGCGGACCGTCCGCAAGGCACCGCTCACGCTGCGTGCGGGAATCGGGCGCCCGGTCCGCGTCGAGCCGGGCGCGCAGCCGCTGCTCGTCAACGGCAAGGCCTATCGCGGAGCGCTCGTCGTCAGGCAGCGGCCGGGCGGCCTGCAGGTCGTGAACGTCGTCCCGCTCGACCTCTACGTCAGGGGCGTCGTGCCGTACGAGATGCCGAAGGGGTGGAGCGAGGAGGCCTACGAGGCGCAGACGGTCGTGGCGCGGTCGTACGCGCTGGCGAGCCCCGAGTCGCCGCCGGACTTCGACCTCTACGCGGATCAGCGCAGCCAGGTTTACGGGGGCGTGGCGGCGGAGCGTCCGCAGACGAACCTCGCCGTCGGCGCCACGGCCGGGCGCGTGCTGACGTATCACGGCCGGGTCGTCCGAGCCTACTACCACTCGTCGTCGGGCGGCTGGACCGCGGCCGCGGCGGCCGTCTGGAAGGAGGAGCTGCCGTACCTCGTTCCGGTGCGGGACCCGTACGACACGATCTCGCCCTATCACCACTGGGGCCCCTACCTGTTCACGCTCGCCGGCCTGCGCGCCAAGCTGCACGCGCCGAGGCTCCGCGACGCGATCGTGGTCGCCGACCGCACCGGGCGCGCCCGGTCGGTGCGGCTTGTCGGGGCGTCGACGTCACGGGTGCTGGACGCGGACGCGTTCCGGCGCAGGCTCGGCCTGCGCTCGACGGCGTTCTCGCTCCGCGTCCTCTCGCTGGCGCCTCTCCTGCGGACGACGCTCGGCACGGGCGTCACCGTCTCCGGCTTCGCGCGCGGCCTCGGGGCGCTGCGGCTCGAGCGGCGCTCGCCGGACGGCGCGTGGCAGCCTCTCCGGCGCGTGGTGGCCGGCCGCGACGGCCGCTTCCGACTCGTCCTCCGGCCTCGCCGCGCCGGGGTCTACCGCGTCGTCGCCCCGAGGTACGGAGCAGCGGTCGAGGTCCGGCTGAGCGCCCTTGAGCCGCCGGCGGGCCACCCGCTTCGACGCCGGATGCCGATTGCTAGGCTCCCGGGAACCCAGTCGGAGGTGACGGCCACTGAGGCGCTTCGTCCTTCCTGCGGTTCTCGTGCTCGCGGTCTCGGCATCGCCCGCTACCGCGTCGCAGCTCGTCGACCGCAATGCAAGCTCAGTCGCGCTCGCGGTCAACGGCCGAGGGGAGGCCCTGCTCAGCTACAGGTCGGCGGGCACCGTGAAGCACGTCCTGGCCTGGGGAGCCGTCGACGCGCTCGCGCCGACGACGGCCGGCCAGCAGGTCGAGTTCCGGCTCGACTACGCCGGGGGCTACGGCAAGTACCGCCGCGACTACTGGAAGAGCTTCGGCGGCTCCTGCGGCCCCTACGAGGGACCGCCGCTCGCCTGGCTCGTCACGGCCTGCACTGCGCCGGACGGCTCCTTCTGGGCGCTGCAGGCGTGGCAGCGCGGCCTTCCGAACTACGGCGTCGCGCCGACGCCCGGCCAGGCGGTCTGGGAGCTCCATCTCTCGCACTGGACGGGCCCGCTGGCCGTGCTGACGATCAAGCTCGACTGGGCCTACCGGCGATACGAGCACCTGTACGGATCGTTCACCTACCGCGGGACAGGCGTCTACGGCCTCCACTCGACGCGGTCCGGCAGCCCGCTCGACGGCTTCGGGCGGAACCTCTACGTCGACACCTTCGGCTCGAGCTACGGACCCGGTTGGAGGCGCGAGAACAGCTTCCTCACCCACCGCTCGCGCGGAACGTTCTGCTACGGCTTCTACCCGCATGGCTCCCGTCCGACCGGCAACGGCGCCAAGTACCGGGCGACGATCATCGGGCCGGGAGTCACCCCGGACGTCGTCTGGCAGGGCACCTCGCGCGGAGCGTACGACCGGGTCGCCGACCTGCTCGCGAACGCGGAGCAACGCTCGTCCTTTCGCGACGGGATCTGCACGGTGCGGCTAGCCCTTCCGCTCGAGGAACGCGCGCAGCATCGCCTGCCCCTCGGCGCTCGTGCGCCGCTCGGCGATCCGCCGTGCGGTCTCCTCGCCGTCGGGCCGGTCGAGCACAAGGCGCTTCGCGTGCCGCGCCGCCTCGCGCCCTGCCGAGCGCAGCTCCGCCAGGACTCGCTCGAGCTCCGTGTCGACGTCGTCGGCCACGTCGTGGACGAGCCCGATCCGCTTCGCGGTCTCCGCGTCGAAGCGTTCGCCCGTGGTGAAGTACCGCCGCGCCCACGAAGGCCCGATCTTCGCCAGCGCGAACGGCGAGATCACCGCCGGGACGATCCCGAGCTTCGTCTCCGAGAACGCGAACACCGCGTCACGCGCCGAAACGGCGATGTCGGCGCAGGCGACCAGGCCCGCGCCCCCGCCGAGCGCATGCCCATGGATGCGGCAGACGACCGGAGCGGGGCACTCGTCGATCGCGACGAGCATGGCTCGCAGGCGCCGCGCGTCCTCGACGTTCTCGTCGTAGCCGAGCTCGACCGAGGAGCGCATCCACTCGACGTCGGCGCCTGCGCAGAACGACGGCCCGTCGCCCGCGAGCACGAGCGCCCGGACGTCGCCGACGTCCACGAACGCGTCGGTCAGCTCCGCGATCAACGCGGCGTCGAAGGCGTTCCGACGCTCCGGCCGCGCGAGCGTGACACGCAGGAGGTCGCCGTCTCGCTCTGTCCGCACCGCACTCATGGCGCGGAGATCCTTACAGACTTGCCTGAAACCCTTACGGATGTTCGCGGGAATCGCTAACAGCATCGCCCGACGATCCCTCTGTCACGTCACACGTCTCAGGGGGAGGCAGAGATGTTCAAGGCAGGACTGATCGCGGCGCTCGTGTGTCTCGCAGCACTCGCGGCCGTGGCGGACCATGCGACCAGCGCCTATCCGGGCGCAAACGGCCGCATCGTCTTCCAGCGGCAGGCACCGTACGAGGGGGGCTCCTCGAGCCTCTATCTGATCAATGCGGACGGGGGCGGGCTGGTCCGCCTGACGCGGGGCTCCCAGCACGACGCCCAGCCGACCTGGTCGCCGGACGGCTCGTCGATCGCGTTCGAGTCGACGCGCCGCGGCGACACCGACCTCTACGTCGTCGGTCCGGACGGAAGCGGGCTGAAGGAGCTGACGTTCTCGCTCGGCTTCGACGGCGACCCGTCGTGGGGCGGCGCCGGCACCAAGCTCGCGTTCGAGACGACCCGGAACGGCGGCTACGAGGTCTACTCGATCAACGCCGACGGCACGGGCGAGCGGCGGCTCACCGACAACCCGGCCTACGACGCCGACCCGGCTTTCTCGCCTGACGGCTCGAAGATCGCGTTTACGAGCGACCGCAAGGGCGGCAGGCAGGTCTGGCTGATGAACGCCGACGGTTCGAACCCGGTGCAGCTCACCAACGCGGCCAACATCGGCGGCGAGAACCCGAGCTGGAGCCCCGACGGGCGCAAGCTCGTCTTCGACTCCGACCGGCAGACGCTCGGCAACCTCGACGTCTGGGTGATGAACGCCGACGGCTCCGGTCAGACGAAGCTGACCGACAGCCCGGCGCTGGACGCCCTGCCCGCGTATTCGCCGGACGGGAAGTCGATCGTGTTCACGAGCGATCGCGCCTCGAAGGGCAATCGCGACTTCTACGTCATGAGCTCCGACGGGCTCAACGCCACACGGCTCTATCGTGATCCGGGCTACTGGGACATGTCGGCCGACTGGGGCCCGAGCTTCGGCGCGGAGCCGTGCACGATCACGGGGACGATCAACGCGGACGTGATCGTCGGCTCGAGCGGCCGCGACGTGATCTGCGGGCTTGGCGGCAACGACACGCTGAAAGGGCTCGGCGGGGACGACGTCCTCGTCGGCGGGGGCGGCGGCGACGCCCTGATCGGGGGCTCGGGCGTCGACCGTCTGTCGGGGGGAGCCGGCGGCGACACGCTCTACGCGAGGGACGGCAAGGTCGACGTCCTGAACGGCGGGGCAGGCCGTGACGCCGCGCAGGTGGACACGAGGAAGCAGGGCAGGCAGCGCGTGCCCACCGACCGGCTGCAGAGCGTCGAGACGCTCCTGAGGTAGGGGGAGGGCGACCACGAGGCGGAGGCCGGCGAGGGGGCCGGCTTCCGCCTCATTCGCTGGTCATCCGGCAGCGCTCGGGGGACGGATCGTTCCCGGGCGAGACGTCACTCGAAGGCGAGTCCAAGGTGCGAGAGCGCCTCTTCGGCGTAGCGTCCCTCGATCGTCGCCTCGACGATGTCCGGGTCCTTGCCGATCAGCTCGCGCGCCTTTCGACGGCAGCTCGTGGCGCGCGGCCCGCGCCGACTCGAACAGGTACGGAGCGCCCCAGCGCTCGGTCGGCTCGTCGGAGATCCAGGCCTTGAAGCGGAGCCCTTCGACCTCGACGAAGGCGTCGACGGACTCGTCGCGGAGGTGGCGGCAGAGCTCGCCGATGTTCGTCCCCGAGTCTGCGAGGCGCCAGAGGATGAAAGGAGCAGCTAGAACGGGCCGTGCTGCTCGTACGAGCCGCGCTTGACGCCGACGGCGATCATCGTCAGCCCGTCGGGTCCGGCGACCGGCTGGCGGACGGTCTCCGGATCGAAGCGGAAGAAGTCGCCCGCACGGCAGGGAACGTCCATGCCGTCGACGCGGTAGATCCCGCCGCCGTTGACGATCACGTTGACCTCCTCCTGGCCCGTGCCGGTCTCGTCGTGCTCGCGGCCTTCGCTACCCGGAGGCAGCTCGTACCAGTTGATCCCGAACGCCTCCACCCCGAGCTCTCGGCGCACGAACTTCACCGCGCCGCCCGGCCCGGCGCCCGCGATCTCGTCGACGTTGATCCGCGTCCAGGCCATCAGGCAGCCTCGGGCTGCGGCAGCCTCGCGATC
Organism: uncultured Actinomycetes bacterium; assembly: GCA_963704025.1. Taxonomy (GTDB): domain Bacteria; phylum Actinomycetota; class Thermoleophilia; order Gaiellales; family Gaiellaceae; genus CAVPGP01. The sequence goes on from CAVPGP010000003.1 coordinate 553,950, forward strand.
AGGTTCTTGATCAGGCGCAGGACGTCCGCCTCTTCGTGTCCGAAGTCGTCGAGGTAGGCGTGCAGCGCCTCGTGGAGGAGGCGGAGCTCCTCTGCGGTGAGCTCGATCGTGTGCATGGACACGATCCTACGCGCGCAGCCGGATCGGACGATGCTGGAGTCTCTGCGGTCGAATGGGGCCCGTGTCGTGTCCGGCGACGACCCCCTCGCCGCCGCTCGGCGATCACATCCGGAAGACGCCGAAGGTCGTCTCGGGGATCGGCGCATTCAGCGCCGCCGATATGCCGAGTGCCAGCACGCGCCGCGTGTCCATCGGGTCGATGATCCCGTCGTCCCAGAGCCGCGCCGTCGAGTAGTACGGGCTCCCCTCCTCCTCGTACTTCGCGCGGATCTCGTCAGGGTCGGCGTTCCCCACCATGGAGAGGACCGTCGCAGCCTGCTCGCCGCCCATCACCGAGATGCGTGCATTCGGCCACATCCAGAGCTGACGCGGGGAGTAGGCGCGGCCCGCCATCCCGTAGTTGCCCGCCCCGAACGAGCCGCCCGTGACGACGGTGAACTTCGGCACCTCGGCGCACGCGACTGCCATCACGAGCTTCGCCCCGTCGCGGGCGATCCCGCCGGCCTCGTACTCCTTGCCGACCATGAAGCCGGTGATGTTCTGGAGGAAGACGAGCGGCACCTTGCGCTTGCACGCAAGCTCGATGAAGTGCGCTCCCTTCTGCGCCGATTCCGCGAAGAGGACGCCGTTGTTCGCCAGGATGCCGACGGGAAAGCCCTCGATGTGGGCCCAGCCGCAAACCAGCGTCTCGCCGTAAAGGGTCTTGAACTCGTCGAAGCGCGAGCCGTCGACGATCCTGGCGATCACCTCGCGGGCGTCCAGCTGCGTGCGGAAGTCCTCGGGGATCAGGCCGTAGAGCTCGGCCGGGTCCAGCGCCGGGGGCTCGGGCGCGGCGACGGCCCATGGATACCTGTGGGCCGACCCATGGTTACCTGTATGTAGGTTCGCGACGATCCGCCGAGCGATCGCGAGCGCGTGCTCGTCCGAGGTTGCGTAGTGGTCGGCGACCCCGGACTGCCGCGCGTGGACGTCTGCGCCGCCCAGCTCCTCGGCGGTCACGTCCTGGCCGGTGGCCGCCTTGACGAGCGGCGGGCCGCCGATGAAGATCGTGCCGGTGCCGCGGACGATGATGGTTTCGTCCGACATCGCGGGGACATAGGCGCCGCCGGCGGTGCACGACCCCATCACGGCCGCGATCTGCGGGATGCCGGCGGCCGACATGCGCGCCTGGTTGTAGAAGATCCGCCCGAAGTGGTCGCGGTCCGGAAAGACCTCGTCCTGGAGCGGCAGGAAGGCGCCGCCGGAATCGACGAGGTAGAGGCACGGGAGGCGGTTCTGCTCGGCAACCTCCTGCGCGCGCAGATGCTTCTTGACCGTGAGTGGGAAGTACGACCCGCCCTTGACGGTCGCGTCGTTCGCGACGATCACGCATTCGCTTCCCTCGACGACGCCGATCCCGGTGACGATCCCCGCCGACGGTGCCTGCATCTCGTAGATGCCCCAGGCGGCGAGCGCGTTCAGCTCGAGGAAGGCGCTGCCCGGGTCGACCAGCCTCTCGATGCGCTCGCGCGCCGGCAGCTTGCCGCGAGAGCGGTGCCGTTCCAAGGCCTCCGTCCCGCCGCCCGCCGCGACGAGCGCCGTCCGCCCGCGGAGCTCGGCGACGAGCGCCTCCATCCGCTCTCGCCTGCGCTCGAAGGGCTCGTCTCGCTCGACGCTCGACTCCAGCAGGGCCATCGGGGAGCAGACTAGCTCCGCCGCACACGCTTTCCGACGTTGTGGCATCGTTCCCTCTGCCGGGGTCTGCTCCTCGCCGTGCCGCAGGGCGAGTCGAGTAGCCCCGGCCTTTTCGGCCACGGATCCCTCGAACGAGTGATTTGCAGCGCACTCCCCCGAATGAGCGTTACCGAAAGCGCCCCGGCAGCCGACTCTGAGAGCGTCCGCCGCACCCTGAGGAGGGAAATCAGACGATGCTGAAGAGAAAGCTTGTGGTCGTTGCGCTCGTCGTGCTCGGTTTCGCCGCGCAGAGCGTCCCGGCCATGGCAGCCCGTGGCTGGCAGCCCGGGAAGGCCCCGAGCGAGCAGACGAGGGGACCCTTCGCGGATCATCCGGTCAAGGGCTTCTCCGACGGCCCCCGCTAAGCCGCGTCCCTCCCCGGACTGCGGCACGGCAACGGCCTTAGATGTCGACACGAGCCCCGCGCAAGCGGGGCTCGTGTCGTTTACCGCTCGTTTAGCGAACCTGAGCCGTGGGCTCGCACCGTGGTTCCAGTGACCGACTGCGACAGGCGGTCGGGCGACGGAAAGGAGCCAGGGTGAATCTCTGGAGGATCATGAAGATGCAGGCCGCCCTCGCGCTCGTCGTCGCGGCCGCGGTCACGCAGGCCGCGCAAGCGAAGCCCATCCCGAGCAACCGCGCCGTCGGTCCGCGGACCGAGCTGGCGCAGGGGCCGTTGGCCGGACCCTGGTACACGCCGCAGGAACTGCGGTCGCTGGGGGATTTCAGCGCCCTGACGTTGCAGCAGCGGCACCAGTACCTGCGGTCGGTTGAGCCGGGCTCGAGCGCGCGCGACAACGACAGGCACGAGCAGCTCCTCCGCGGCCTTGCGGCCACGGTGCACGATCGGCCTGTCGCGAGCTCCACGGGCTCCGACTGGAGCACGGCGCGCGCCGGCGGGCTCGGTGCGATGGGCCTCGCCCTGCTTTCGGCGGGCGGGCTGCTTCTCGCCGGGAGACGCCGGAGGCAGAAGCCGGCCCTCCTCTAGGGCACGCGGCAGGACCACTCGGAACCCGCTCCACGAGCGGGTTCCGACGCCGCGAATGCGATCACCTACGGGCGTCGGTCCAGCGCGGCTTCGATGCGTGCCAGGCGCTCGTCTATCTTCCGAAGCTCGTCCGCAGGTGGAGCGTCGCCCTCGGGTCGCTGCTGCTGCCTCGACTGGGCCACGAACGAGCTCGTGATCGACGCGGTGATCACCGTGACGAAGCCGATCCCCAGCAGCATCACGAGGGCCGCCAGGAGCTTGCCGGCCGTGTTTGCCGGGACCTGGTCGCCGTAGCCCACTGTCGTGACGGTCTGGACGGCCCACCACAGCCCGGCCCACGGCGATGAAAAGCTCTTCCCGTCGACGACGGTCATCAGCAGCCCTGTGCCGAAGGTGATCGCGGTCGTGACGCTGGCGATCACGATCGCGGCCCCTCTGGGAGTCGTCGTGCGCCCGAGCTGACGATCGAGCCTGCTCTCGATTCTCGATTCCGGTGCGTGTGCCATCAGGGTCGAGTTCTCGCCCGCCCAAGCCGGTCCTCCCGAGCCGTTCGTCGAGCCACGGGCGATCCAAATCAGGCGAGCTCGACCGCGTCGCCGATCGGCAGCCAGCGGATGCGCCGCCGGACGTCCTCAGGCGCCCGCGCGAACTCGCGCTCGATCGCCTCACGTCCCTGCCGGAAGTGCTTCCAGCCCTCGTAGTGGATGGGGATCGCGGTTCGAGGGCGGATGAGGCTGCACAGCTCCACGGCGTCCCGGGCCGTCATGGTGTAGCGCACCGGCCCCGTGACCGGGAACTGCACGCCTCCGAGGTGCAGGATGGCGGTGTCGATCTGCACGCGGGCGGCGACCTGGCGAACGCCTTCGTAGAGCACGGTGTCGCCGGAGATCCAGAGGACGCCGTGCTGCTGGTCGTCCCAGCGGAGCGCGAAGCCGACGACGTCGCCGATGATCGGGTGGGAGAGCGGCGGCCCGTGCCGGCAGGGCGTGGCGGTGACCTCGATCGCCGGGCGCCCGGACGTCTCGAGCTGCGTGGCCTGCCACGGCTCGAGGCCGCGCGCGGTGCCGCCGAGCCGCTCCGCGCCCGAAGCGGTGGTGATGACGGCGCCGGCCTCAGGGAGCAGGGCCCGGCCGGCCGGGTCGAGGTTGTCGCCGTGGTGGTCGTGCGTGAGCAGGACGGCGTCGATCGGGAGGAGCTCGGCGGCGCCGATCGCCGGTCCGGCCAGCTTGCGCGAGGAGGTGCCCCAGCCGAAGTTGTACTTTCGGCCCGGCGGATCGAACGTCGGATCGGTCAGCAGCCGCCAGCCGCCGACTTCGATCAGTGCGGTCGGCCCGCCGATGTGGGTGATCCGGACGCCCGTCACGTGCGGGCGGGTGAGGCGGCTGGTCGTTCTCGGATCACAAGGAGTTCGCAGACCTCGCGGTCGCCCCGGTCGCGTGGGCGAGGGCCCACTCCAGGGCGTCGTCGGCGACCTCTTCCCAGCCGTCCTGAGCCGGCATGAGGTGCGCGCGGCCCTCGTACTCCTTGATCTCGGTGACCGTACTCGACTTGTAGTGCTTCTTGTTGGACCGCTGGATGACCGGCGGCATGAGGTGATCCTCGCTCCCCGACATGAACAGGAGCGGAGCCCGGTCGTCGTTTCGGTAGTCGACCCACGCGTCCTGGTGCCCGGGCTGGAAGTTGGCGAGCACGATGCCCCACAGGATCCCTCCCGATGCCGGAACGGCGTAACGCTCGTAGAGCGCCCGGGAGTCTTCCTCGCTGAAGGTGTTCGTGAACGCGTAGTGCCATTGCTCGTGCGTGAGCCCGACGGCGCGGTGGCGGTTGGCCGGATTCTTGAGGACCGGGAACGTCGACCTGATCTGCGAGAGCGGCAGGGCGCGGACGCCCTCGGTCGGAGCGGAGTTGATGGCCACGCCCACGGCCCCGAAGCCGTGGTCGAGGAGGATCTGCACGAAGGTGCCGCCGGCGGAATGGCCGATCAGGATGGGCGGTGCCTCCAGCGCGCCGATGACCGACTCGAGATGCTCGACGACCGCAGGCACCGTCAGCGCCTCGATCGGCGAGGGGTCCGCGTTGAGCGCCTCGACCTCGACCTCGAAGCCCGGGTAGGCGGGGGCGAGGACGCGGTAGCCGGCTTGCTCGTACCGCTCGATCCAGTGCTCCCAGCTCCGGGGCGTCACCCAGAAGCCGTGGATCAGGACGATGGTGTCCGGCGTCGTCGGGTCGGTGCTCATGTCATCCCCTCCAGGCTCGCGTTTGCCGTGCGTTCCGTTCGCGGCCGTCCCCTCGACCACGAGCTGCGACGGTACACCCCCCGAATTGTGCTCGCATCGGTCGCGTGACCGAAGTAGCTCATCGCCGGACCCTGTCGGCCGAGCAGGGTTCCTCTCTTATCCGGCCGATGGCCACCGCGACTGTAATCGTCAAGCAAGGCCGCGTCGCGGCCTCTCTCGATGATGAAGAAAAGCCCTGCACCTGCAGGGCTTTTCCACCACAGGGGAGACAGGACTCGAACCTGCAACCCCCGGTTTTGGAGACCGGTGCTCTACCAATTGAGCTACTCCCCTTCGGGGCCCGGCCATTCTAGCCGCGTCGCGGGCGGGACTAGATTTGCACCTGTGGCGATGGGCCTGCTCTTCACGGCGATCACGCTCGCCTTTGCCGGGATCGCGGTGGCGGCGGCGCTTGCCGGCGTCTGGGTCGTCGCGCTGGCCGCCGGCGCACTCGGTGCCTGGATGTCCACCCTCGCCATTTCCGCACTGAGGAGAACGCGCAGGTAGCGCGTATTCTCCTTTCGTGGCGGAGGACACCCAGAGCCTGTGGCAGGATTTTCAGCGGACGCGCGACAAGGGCGTTCGCGATCGGCTGATCCTCACGTACGCGCCGCTCGTCAAGTACGTCGCCGGACGACTGGGGAGCGGGCTGCCGGCGCACGTCGACGAAGGGGATCTCGTCTCGTACGGCCTGCTCGGCCTGATCGGCGCCATCGAGCGGTTCGATCCCGACCGCGACATCAAGTTCGAGACGTACGCCATCTCTCGGATCAAAGGCTCGATCATCGACGAGCTGCGCTCGCTCGACTGGGTGCCCCGGTCGGTCCGTTCACGCGCCCGCGAGATCGAGCGCGCGATCGCCGAGCTCGAGGCGCGGCTCGGGCGCGCGCCGGCCGACGACGAGATCGCACAGAAGGTCGGGATCACGGAGGAGGAGCTCCACGAGAGCCTGACCGACATCTCGCGCTCCTCGATCGCGGCGCTCGACGAGCTCTGGACGATGTCGGGCGACACGGGAGACCAGGTCTCGCTCCTCGACACGCTCGAGGACACGGAAGGACCGGAGCCGCAGACTGCCCTCACGCAGACGGAGACGCGCGAGGCGCTCGGCGAGGCGATCGCCCGCCTGCCCGAGCGCGAGAAGCTCGTGGTCACGCTCTACTACTACGAGGAGCTGACGCTGCGCGAGATCGGCGAGGTGCTCGGGGTCACCGAGTCCCGGGTCTCGCAGCTGCACACGAAGGCGATCCTGCGCCTGAAGGCGCGGCTGTCCGGCGGCGTCCGGGCGTAGCTTCTCTCAGCGAACATTCACCTCGTTCATAGGCTCGTCTTAGGCCGGCGCGGTTTCCTGTCTGCATGACCGAGAGCACACCGTCGCGCTTCGACGCCGTCCACCGCCAGCTGCGCACGGCCCACCGGGCTGCCGTCGCGGTCGCGATCGTGGCCTTCGCGGCTATCGTCGGGCTCGCCCGGGCGAGCCATCCCGGGACGAGCTCGCCGGCGGCGAGCACCGGCGGCGGCGACCAGGTGCAGTCCAACTCGACCGTCGACGACGGCTCCTCCCAGTTCTTCTTCGGCGGCGGCTCGGTCTCCCCGTCCTCCGGCTCGTCTCCCTCGGTCCAGAGCGGCGGCTCGTGAGGATCGACCGCTTCCGCGCAATGGGCTGCGACGTCGTCGTCGGCGGCGCCCGCCCGGCAGAGCTCGCGGAGGTCCGGGGCCTGTTCGAGCGGCGCGACCGGATCTTCAGCCGCTTCCGCGCGGAGAGCGAGCTCGTACGCGTGAACTCCGCCCGCGGCGAGCTCGTGCAGGCGCTGCCGGAGTTCGCACAGCTGCTGGACGTCGCGCTCGACGCCGCGTCGGCCACCGGCGGGCTCGTGACGCCGACCGTCGGCGCCGCCGTCGTCGGCGCGGGCTACGACCGCGACTTTGCGCTCCTTGCTCCGGATCCACGGCCCGCCGCGACGCCTGTCCGCGTGCCTCCCTGGCGCGAGGTCCGCCTGTTCGGCCCGCTCGTGCGGCGGCCGGCCGGCATCCACCTCGATCTCAACGGCGTCGTCAAGGGCGACACCGTCGACCGCGCGCTCGCGCTCCTGTCCGGAGGCGGCTTCGTGTCCGCCGGAGGCGATCTGGCGACGACCGGGCCTCTCACCGTCGAGGTGCCCGGCGGCGAGACCGTGACCGTCGACCGCGGCGGCTTCGCCACGAGCTCCACGGAACGGCGCCGCTGGCGTCGAGCCGGCCGCGAGCAGCACCACCTGATCGACCCTGCGACGGGCGCCCCAGCTTCCTCCCCCTGGACGAGCGTCTCCGTCGCGGCAGCGAGCTGCCTCGCCGCCGACGTGGCGGCGAAGGCGGCCCTGCTGCTGGGTTACGCCGGCCCGGACTGGCTTCAGCGGCGGGGGGTTCCCGGGCGCTTCGTCGGAGCGGAAGGAGTCGTGCTCGAGACCGGCGCCTGGCGCCGCGCACCGGAGCTGGAGGCGGCGTGAGCTCGAACGCCGTGTGGTACGCCGCCCGCGCCGGAGGGCTCGTCGCGTATCTGCTGCTCTCCGCCTCGGTCGTCCTCGGCCTGCTCATGTCCGGCCGTGTCCGCCTGGCCTGGCCGCGCTTCGCGGTCGAGGACGTCCATCGCTTCCTGGCGATCCTGACGGGATCCTTCCTCGCGGTCCACGTGGGCGGGCTGCTGCTCGACCGCGTCGTCCGGTTCGGGCCCACGGACGTGCTCGTGCCGTTCAGCGCTTCGTACCGGCCGTTCGCGACCGGGCTCGGCGTCGTCGCGGCGGAGCTCTTCGTGGCCGTCGCGGTCACGAACGCACTCCGCGGCCGCATTCCTCATCGAGTCTGGCGGCGCGCGCACTACGTCACCCTCGGTGTCTGGCTGGCCGCGAGCGTGCACGGCGTCCTCGCCGGCTCGGACCGTGGCGAGCCCTGGCTCCTGGGGCTCTACGCCGCCGCGGCCGGCGCGGTCGCCGCCGCCGCAGTCGCCCGCTTCTCCCCGGGCGCACGCTGGCCTGCAATCGCGGTCGCGATCCCGGCGGCGGCCGCGATCGTCGTCGTGCTGGCGGCGCTGCCACAGGCCCCTTCCCACTAGGATTCCCCTCGGAACAGGACGCCTACCGACCCGAGAGGAGAGTCTCCGCATGGCAGTTCTCGAGCCCGGCAAGATCCGCAACGTCGCCGTCGTCGGCCACCGCGGGACGGGAAAGACGTCGCTGGTCGAGGCCCTCCTGTTCCAGACGGGCAGCACGAACCGCCTCGGCACGGTCGAGGCCGGCTCGACGATCTCCGACTGGGAGGAGGACGAGCAGAAGCGGCAGATGTCGCTGGCCGCTTCGCTCGCGCACATCGAGTGGCAGGGGCGGAAGATCAACCTCGTCGACACCCCTGGCGACGCGGGATTCCAGGCGGACACCGCCGCCGCGTTCCGGGTCGTCGAGGGCGCGATCGTCGTCGCGAGCGGCGTCATGGGCGTCGAGGTCAACACCGGCCGCGTCTGGGAGCGCGCCGAGGAGCTCGAGCTCTCGCGTCTCGTCTTCGTGAACATGCTCGACCGCGAGCGCGCCGACTTCTTCCGCACGCTCGAGGCGTTCCGCTCCCAGCTCTCGGACCGCTGCGTCGCGATCCACCTGCCGATCGGACGCGAGCACGAGCTGACCGGCGTCGTCGACCTCCTGCACATGTGCACCTACCTCGACCCGGGTGCGGGGAAGGAGGCCGCCCCGACCGAGATCCCGGCGGAGCTGTCCGAGCAGGTGGCCGAGTACCGCGAGAAGCTGCTCGACGCCGTCGTCGAGACGAACGAGGATCTGATGGCGCGCTACCTCGACGGCGAGGAGCTGCCGGCGGAGGACGTCGCGCACGCGCTGAAGGACGCCGTCACGCGGGACGAGCTGTATCCGGTGGCGTGCGGCGTCGCGACGAAGAACCTCGGCACGACCGCACTGCTCGACCTGCTCGTCGAGGGCGTCCCCTCGCCTGCGAAGAAGGGCACGACGATCGAGTTCGGCGACGCGAAGCAGGCGGTCTTCGTCTTCAAGACGATCGCCGACCCGTTCGCCGGGCGGATCTCCGTCTTCCGCGTCCTCGCCGGCCCCGTTTCCGGCGACACGACGCTCGTCGACCCGCGGACGCACGCGAAGGAGCGCCTGGGCCAGATCCTGCTCATGCAGGGGAAGGACCACGAGCAGACCGACGGGGTGGGGGTGGGCGACCTCGCCGCGGTCGCCAAGCTGAAGGACGTCGTCACAGGCGACGTGCTCGTCGACCACGAGGTGCCGGTCGAGCCGCCTCACATCGAGTTCCCGGAGCCGGTGATGAGCTTCGCGGTGACGCCGAAGGCGAAGGGCGACGAAGAGAAGATGGCGACTGCGCTGCGGCGGCTCGCCGAGGAGGACCCGACCCTCGTGCTGCGTCGCGACCAGCAGACGGGCGAGGAGCTGCTCCAGGGAATGAGCCAGATGCACGTCGAGGTCGCGGTCGACCGCGCCAAGCGGCGCTTCGGCGTCGACATCGAGCTGCACCAGCCGCGGGTCCCCTACCTGGAGACGATTCGCAAGCAGTCGCGCGCGCAGGGCAAGTACAAGAAGCAGACCGGCGGCCGCGGGCAGTACGGCGACTGTCACATCGTCCTCGAGCCGATCGAGAGCCGGACCGGCTACGAGTTCGTGGACAAGATCGTCGGCGGCGTCATCCCGGGGAACTTCCGGCCCGCGGTCGACAAGGGGATCCAGGAGGCGATGCAGCACGGCGAGCTCGCCGGTGCGCCCGTGCAGGGCGTGCGCGTGACGCTCGTGGACGGCTCGTACCACAACGTCGACTCGTCGGAGATGGCGTTCAAGATCGCCGGCTCGATGGCGTTCAAGCAGGCGTACGAGAAGGCCGAGCCAGTGCTGCTCGAGCCGATCATGGAGCTGGAGGCGACCGTCCCCGACGAGACCGTCGGCGCAGTCAACGGCGACCTCAACTCGCGGCGCGGGCGCCTGCACGGGATGGAGCCGAAGGGCGGCCTGACGACGATCAAGGCCGAGGTGCCGATGGCGGAGATCCTCACCTACTCGCAGTCGCTGACGTCCCTCACCGGCGGGCGCGGCGACTACCACATGCAGTTCCTCCGCTACGAGGAAGTGCCGGCGCACATCGCCCAGAAGATCGTCGAGGCGGCCAAGAAGGAGGAGGCCGTTACGGCCTGACACGGCTCGAAGGGACATGTCCCGCTGGGCGGGGCAGGCACCCCGGGACCCGTCCCGAACCCCCACCCACCCACGGGGAGAAAGCAGCGTATCGCGCCGCAAGTCGTCGTTTGTGCCGATTTGCGCGCCGGACTGGGACGAAAGTGCTGCTAAGGTCGGGCAATGCGCATCACGCGGCATGCACAGTCGCGGTCCTGCGCGATTTGCGAACGGACGCTGCTGATGGGGGAGCGCGCGACGCGCTTCGCGCCCAACGGCGACGGCGAGTACGTCGACGTCTGTCCGCTCTGCCAGGACGTCGCCCTCGACGCAGGGTGGCTGAAGGAGGGCAGCCCGACGACGCCCATGGTTCCGGTCGAGCGCCGTCGCCGGCAGAACTCGATCTCCGCGTTTCTGGGCTTCCGCCGCGAGCCGACCTCGACGCCGGTGGCGGACGCGCCGATCCTCCGGCGCCTGTCCGAGCCGGAGCTGGCGATGGTTGAGGGGGCGGACATCTTCAACGCGAGCCAGTTCAGGCGGACGGTCGAGGGGATTGCGAAGAGCCTCGGCGAGCCGAAGGTCTCGATCGTCCCGCTCTCGGGCGTCAACACGGAGGTCGTGATCACCGTCGTCTGGGACATCTCGTGGTACCAGTACCGGGTCACGTTCGACTCGGCGCAGCCGGTCCGGCTCGAGCAGCGCGGCCACGATCCCGGCGAGCTGATGCCGCAATTCGGCGAGTGGAATGCCCGGCTCGGCGCGGACGGGCGGCTCGTGCCCGAGATCGCGCGCGTCTGACGCGCCCCAAACGGGGGTGGCGCCCGCCGGAGGCGTCCGTACACTGAGACGGCGATGATCTATTGCGTGATTCCCCGTGAGCTCGAGGCGGAGCTCTACGAGAAGATGGTCGAGCACTACAAGGACAACCCGAACGTGACGGTCATCGTCGACCGGCGCGAGGGTCCCGACCGGCGCAACGGCAAGGAGTACGGCGGCAAGCGGCTCACCCGCGACCGCCGCCGGGCGCGCGTTCCGGGGACGTTCCCCGACACGGACGTTCCGGAGTCCTAGCCCTCGCTAGGATCGCCGTATGGCGATCCTCGAGACGACGAGCTTCAAGAACTTCATCGGCGGCGAGCGGGTGGACGCCGCCTCCGGCAAGACCTTCGAGACGGTGGTCCCGGCGACAGGCGAGTCGCTCGGGACGTTCCCGCGCTCGGGTGCGGAGGACGTCGATCGCGCCGTGGCGGCGGCGAAGGCCGCGTTCGAGGACTGGCGGCTCGTGCCGGCGCCGAAGCGCGGCGAGATCCTCTTCCGCTTCGCAGAACAGCTCCGCGAGGCCAAGGACGATTTGACCGCGCTGATGTCCCGCGAGATGGGGAAGGTGAAAGCCGAGGCAGGCGGGGACGTCCAGGAGGCGATCGACATGGCCTACTACATGGGCGGCGAGGGCCGCCGCCTCTGGGGCCAGACGACCCCGTCCGAGCTGCGCGACAAGTTCAACATGTCCGTCCGCCAGCCGATCGGGGTCGTGGGCGCGATCACCCCCTGGAACTTCCCGATCGCCATCCCCGCCTGGAAGCTCTGCCCGGCGCTCGTCTGCGGGAACACCGTCGTGCTGAAGCCCGCGGAGGACACCCCGCTCCTCGCCGACCGGTTCGTCGAGCTGCTCGCTGAGGCGGGCGTCCCGGCCGGCGTTGTCAACGTCGTCCACGGCTTCGGCGAGGACGCGGGCGAGGCGCTCGTCCGCCACCAGGACGTGCCCGTGATCACCTTCACGGGCTCCCGCGAGACCGGGATCGCCGTCACCAAGGCGGCGGCCGACCACCTGAAGCACGTGCACCTCGAGCTCGGCGGCAAGAACGCGATTCTCGTCATGGACGACGCCGACCTCGACCTCGCCGTCGACGGCATCCTCTGGTCGGCGTTCGGGACCTCCGGGCAGCGCTGCACGGCGGCGAGTCGCGTCATCGTCCACGAGGCCGTCTACGGCGCGCTTCAATCGAAGCTCGTCGAGGCGGCGGAACGGATGCGGCTCGGCCCCGGCTGGGACGACTCGACCGACCTCGGCCCCGTGATCAACAGGGCCGCGATCGAGAAGATCCACTCGTACACGCAGATCGGTCAGGACGAGGGCGCGAAGCTCCTCACCGGCGGCGAGGTCGCCGCCGAGGGGGAGCTGGGGAAGGGCAACTTCTACCGGCCGACGATCTTCGCCGACGTGAGCCCGCAGATGCGGATCGCCCAGGAGGAGATCTTCGGCCCGACGACGGCCCTCATCCCGGTCAAGTCGTTCGAGGAGGCGATTGCGGCAGCCAACTCGATCGAGTTCGGTCTCTCGTCCTCGATCTTCACGCGCGACGTCAACCGCGCCTTCGCCGCGATGCGCGACCTCCAGACGGGCATCACCTACGTCAACGCCGGCACGACCGGCGCCGAGGTGCATCTCCCGTTCGGCGGGACAAAGCAAACCGGCAACGGCCACCGCGAGGCAGGCCAGGCAGCGCTCGACGTCTTCACCGAGTGGAAGTCGATCTACGTCGACTACTCGGGCACGCTCCAGCGCGCGCAGATCGACAACGCCGAGTAGTGCGCGCCCGGCTGCTCGGCAGCGCAGGGTGGATCCCCACCGGCACGCGCGAGTGCTGCTGCTGCCTGGTGCGCGAAGCGGACGAAGCGCTCGTGATCGACGCGGGCACCGGTCTTCGCCGCCTGGTCTCCGACCCGGAGCTGCTCCAGGGCGCCGAGCGGCTGCACATCCTGCTCACGCACTGGCACCTCGACCACACCTCCGGCTTGATCTACATCCCGGCGCTCGGCGTCCCGGTCGAGATCTGGGGGAGGCCGCCGGCCCTCCAGCTCGTGCACCGGCTCCTCGGCCCGCCGTTTCTGCTCTCGACGCCGGACAACCTCACCGAGGGGATCGAGGCGGTGCACGACCTCGAGCTGCCGGGAGCGCGCATCGGGCCGTTCGAGGTCAGCCTCCGCGGCCAGCCGCTCCACCCCGAGACCTCCTACGCGGTGCGGATCGGCGACGAGCTCGCCTACTGCACCGACACGGCCTACGACGAAGCGAACGTCGAGTTCGCCCGCGGCGTGCGCGTGCTCGCGCACGAGGCGATGCACGCGGCGGACACGACCGACGACCCGACGCACACGGCCGCGGGCGACGCGGCTCGGCTCGCGGCGGCGGCCGGCGTCGAGCGCCTCGTCCTCATCCACACCAATCCGTTCCTCCAGGACGACGAGGAGCTGCTCGTTCACGCGCGGCCGCTCTTCCGGGCCGTGGAGGTGGGCCGCGACGGGCTCGAGCTCTAGTGCCCCTGGTGCCGCGCCGGGTCGGGCGGGTGCGGTAGAACCGGCCCATGGAACACAGACAGCTCGGCGACAGCGACCTGCGGGTATCGGAGATCTGCCTCGGCTCCTGGCTCACGTACGGCGGCGGCGTCGGCGACCAGCAGGCAGAGGCGTGCGTCGACGCCGCCTTCGACGTCGGCATCAACTTCATCGACACGGCGAACGTCTACGCCGTGGGCGCTGCCGAGGAGTTCCTCGGCAACGTGCTCGCTCGTCGGCCGCGGGACTCGTACATCCTCGCGACGAAGCTCTACTTCCCGATGTCGGACACCGACAGGGGCCTCTCGCGCGAGCAGGTCTTCAAGCAGATCGACGCCTCGCTCGCGCGGCTTCAGACCGACTTCGTCGACCTCTACCAGTGCCACCGCTACGACCGGGAGACGCCGCTCGAGGAGACGATGGAGGCGCTGACCGAGGTGGTGCGCCAGGGCAAGGCCCGCTATCTCGGCTTCTCCGAGTGGACCGCCGAGCAGGTCGAGGCGGCGCTGGCGATGGTGCCGCGCGTGGAGAAGTTCGTCTCCTCGCAGCCGCAGTACTCGATCCTCTGGCGCGTGCCGGAGCGGGAGATCTTCCCGCTCTGCGCCGCGAACGGGATCTCGCAGATCGTCTGGTCGCCGCTCGCGCAGGGCGCGCTGACCGGCAAGTACCTGCCGGGCGAGGCGCCTCCGGCCGACTCGCGCGCCGCCTCCGACCGGATGGGGCGGATGATGGACCGCTTCCGCGACGACGACGTGCTCGAGGCGGTGCAGCGCCTCCGGCCGATCGCGGACGGGCTCGGCATCTCGCTCGCGCAGCTGTCGCTCGCCTGGGTGCTGCGCAGGCCCGAGGTCGCATCGGCGATCATCGGCGCCAGCCGGCCGGAGCAGGTGCACGAGAACGCAACGGCCTCGGGCGTGAAGCTCGACGAGGCGACGCTCGCGGCGATCGACGAGGCGGTCGCGGCCGTCCTCGTCCGGTGAACCGAAAGCTCGTCGTCTTCGTGCCGCCCGCTTCGCTCGACGCGGTCCGCGATGCGCTCTTCGCCGCCGGCGCCGGCCGGATCGGCGAGTACGAGCGCTGCTCGTGGTACACGGAGGGGACGGGCACCTTCCTGCCGCTCCCGGGCGCGGACCCGGCGATCGGCGAGCGCGGCGAGGAGCAGCGCGTGCCGGAGCTGCGGCTGGAGACGGTCTTCCCCGCGGAGCTGCAGGACGACGTGGTCGCCGCCCTGCGGCGCGCGCACCCGTACGAGGAGCCGGCCTTCGACGTCTACGGGCTTCTGTGAAAGCGAGGCTCTTCACCGACGGCGGCGCGCGCGGGAACCCAGGTCCGGCCGCGTACGGCTACGTGCTCGAGACGGAGGATGGGACCCTGCTCGCCGCCGAGGGCGAGCCGATCGGCGTCGCGACGAACAACGTCGCCGAGTACAGCGCACTCATCGCCGGCCTCGAGAAGGCCCTGGAGCTGCAGATCCCCGAGGTGGAGGTCGTATCGGACTCCGAGTTGATGGTGAAACAGATGCGGGGCGAGTACCGGATCAAGAACGAGGCGCTCCGCGACCTCGCGGCGCGGGCGGAGGCGCTCGCGCGAACGATCGGCGCGGTGCGCTACACGGCCGTGCGGCGCGAGCAGAACGAGCTGGCCGACCGGCTCGTGAACGACGCGCTCGACCGCGGCTTCTAGGCAGCGCCGACAGCGCGCCGAGCCGGCGCGTGCGTCGAGCAAAGGAGCCCAATGGCGCGCTGAACCGTGGCTATACTGGCCCCCGCGCGGGCATAGCTCAGTTGGCTAGAGCGCCACCTTGCCATGGTGGAGGTCGCGGGTTCGAGTCCCGCTGCCCGCTTCCTGTGTCAGAGCCGAATCGTGGCGCCTCAGTCCGCCTCGCGTGGCTCCCGGTCAGATGAACTGTGAGGCCGCGAAGAGAAGCGCCGCGGCGATCGAGCTCGTCGCAGACACCGGCCGGCGCGCCAGGCCGATCTCCTGCGCGCCTTCGGGCATCAGCTTTGCAGGAGCGCTGTGAAGGACGGTCGTGTCCTCCTGGCGTTCTATCCAGGTGCGCCTCCCGCTGGCGAAGGCACACCGGGCCGGGGCGCCCGCGACAAGAGTCACGAAATACTGCAGCGGCGCGATGACGATCAGCCAACAGACCCAAAGTCCCGCAAGTGCGAGTCCGAGCAGGCCGGTGACGATCGCGTCGAGTCCAGGCCGGTTGTCGGTCTTGACGATGTCCGAGAAACCGATGAGCGTCTCACCCGGGACTGCCATCCAGGAAGCCGCATATTTCCCGGGGTGGGTCGAGATGAGACTTCGATCCTGATCGAGCTCAACGGCCACGGCGACGACGGAAATCGCCAGTGAGATCAGTGCCCCTTGAGCGATGTACCACCGGAAGTAGTGGCGATGGAAGTGTCGAAAAACGAAATAGTCCGCCGCGACGATCGCCGCCATGCCTACCAGCGTCACTACCGGGTTGATCTGCCTGTGAGATGTGCCGATCCGTTCCACCGTCCAAGAGGGCTCGGTCATCGTTCCTCTCACGTCGGGTGAGGACAGCAGCACGATCTTGATTGGCACCCGCCCTCGGGGATCTTATGACGGGCAGTGCGAGCGCGGTCGCGCCAGGTCGGCGAGCAGCCGGCCGAGCACCTGCGAGTTACTGGGCAGCGAGAAGTGGTCGACGCCGGGGTTGTCGGTCAGGCTGAAGTGGAAGCAGGGCATTTTCGCCCAGGCGCGGACGGCGTCGTTGGTGATGTCCTCCTGGTTGACGTCACCGTCGCGCGTGAAGAACGTATTCGAGTCGTCGACAACCTGGCCGACCGAGAGGTCGTCGAGCCCGATGCCGACGACCGTGTCGATTCCGGAGCCTTTCTCGGCGTAGACGTCGACGTTCGGGAACGCCGAGGGATCGGTGAAGTCGACGAACCCGATGTAGTAGTCGGCGATCGGCTTCGCCCAGGAGAGGCCGGCATCGTCGAGGAGCTGACGGTAGTCGGCCGGGGTGTAGGACTTGCCGCTGGAGGCGTCCGCGACGACAGTCTCGAGGTGGTCGAAGATGCGCGGGTCGGACGCGCTCATGTAGCTCGACGGCGCAGTGAGCATCATCTCGGCGCCGCTCCGAGCGCTCGCTGGGGTGGTCGGCAGCGTGAAGTCGGTCACGTCGAGGCCGGTGAAGAAGAGCGGGTAGAGGATGCCCTGGCCCGGGAAGTTCCCGGCGAAGGGGGTGAAACCGTGGATGTACTTGTCCTTCCACCGCTGCGTCGTGTGGGTGAGCAGGTACTGAATGTAGAGCGGCCCGTTCGAGTGGCCGACCAGGTGGACCGGTTGGTTGCCGTTGTTGCGGTAGGTGTCCTCGATCAGCTGCTTCGTCCTGTTGACGAAGTTGCGCATGTCGGGAGTGAGCCGCGAGTCGTAGCCCGCGACCCGAATGTTGCGATCGCGCACGTAGCCGCCACCCTCGAGTGCCTCGTACAGCGGCTCGTAGAACGGTGCGCTCTCGGTCTTGCCGTAGTTCTCGATCTGGACGTCGACGCCCTTTTGGTCGCTGAAGCGCCGGCTCATCGGCTTGCCCGGATCGGCGTCGTAGCGCAGCGTCAGGAGCTTCTGCTGGCAGACCTTCGAGAAGGCGCTCGGCTCGTCGTTCAGGAAGAAGACGCGAAAGGAACCGGAGCGTGGGCAATCGGGCGCCACGGTCTGGTTGTGGACCGTCACCCTCAGCGTCGTGAAGAAGTACGCCGGGAACATCACGACCGGCGTTCGGGCGCTTCCATGCCCTTCGAGCGACCCGCTCGCGGGCGCAGCTACGAAGAGCGCCGCCGCGACGAGGAAGCCCGTCAGCGCCCTGACAACCCGCAGCCTTCCCTGATGTCGCGTCGCTCGTCCTCCCCAATGAGTCGACCGACTCTAACTCCCCGGCGGAACACTTAACAAACCGAAGCTTGTGGGCCGAACCGAGCAGTGCGCGAACGGGCTCGCCATGCGCGCGGCCAGGGAGCGACCAGATCGTGAGAGGGGAACCGGTTGCGCGGAGGGGGTTCCTGCTCTCAGATCCTGACTGGGGTCACTCCCAGCCGTCGTTGCCCGATTGACACGATTTCCGGGCCGGAGTACGTTGGGTCCAAGGCAGCGAAACAAGGAGTGTGTCCCTTGCGGGGGCCCTCAGATCGTCGCTGCGGCGCAGTGAGATACACGGCGTGGGCGGAGGGGAAACGCGCGTGCGCCCCCGCCTGTTCCTGCATAGCTCACAGAGCCCGCCGGGCTCTCCACGCGGGAGGAGGCGCACGATGAGGGAACGGAAGCGGCCGGAGGGCGACCGCGGGCGCAAGCAGCCACAGCGCCACGCGGCGAAGAGCAAAGCGCCGACCTGGCACTCAATCGACCGCTCGAAGCCGCACCTGCTTCCCGCGACGCATGACTACGACCACATCGCAGAGCTCAAGCTGCGCGTGGCGAAGAACCCGCTGCCGCGTGCGACGCTGGGTGACTTCGGCCTTGCAGTGCGGCTCGACGGGCCGGATCGGTTCGCCGAGACAATCCTCGTGCATCCTGTCGAGCGTTCTGAGCTCGGCGGACTCGACCCCGGGAGCGTTCGCCTCTTCCGCGCCGAGGAAGAGGCGGAGAACCTCCGGCCGGTTTGGGACTCGGGCGTCAACATCCCGCTCGGGTTCGCCTGGGCGCGAGTCCGGCGTCCCGGCGTCTACGTCGCGATCGGCCTCCCGCGAGACCGCCTGCTGCAGGAGGCGATCCGCCACATGGCGCAGGAGCGCCGGCTCCACGATTCGGACGAGGAGGCCGACGCTGCGCTGAGTCCGCTACTCGAGCTCCCTCTCGAAGCGCTGCAGGAGCTGCGCGAGTACCTGACGCGCGTCGAGCTCCAGACCACACTCGACACCAGCTCGATCATGGACGTCGAAATGGGAACGGGCCGGCATCCGCTCGGCTTCAAGCTTCCCGGCGGAGTCGATCTCGAGGGGCTGCGCAGACGCGTCGAACGGCTGCAGATCCCTCCCGGGGGTCTTCCCGAGGAGCAGCTCTTCTACCCGCCCGACATCCCGCGCAACAGCGAGCCGCCCTGGAACATCTCGCCGGACGCGGGTCCGTGGACGGGCGTCGATTGGCGCGGCTTCGATCACCTGTCCATCTGGGACGACCTTCGCCCGGAGCTGTTCAAACATGTCTTTCCCCCGTGGCTCTTCAGCCAGGACTGGTGGATGTACCAACACGACGAACGGCACACCGGCCACGCCTCCGGGCTGAGCGACATCAGCGCGGCGACCGTTCACAAGCTCTATCTGCACAAGACCGTCGCGGTCGACGGACCGGTGATCAGCAAGCCGTCGATAGTCGACGGCAAGGCGTACGTCGGATCGGGGAAGTGGGGGGGCGGAGGTGGAACGCTGTACAAGATCGATCTCTACTCCGGCACGATCGAGCACGCGCTCGCGACTTCCGGCTTCTCGTTCTACTCGATCGCGGGGATCGGCGGCTCTCCGGCGGTGGTCGGCAATCGCGTCTATTTCACTGCGGTCCACGGGACCGTCTATTGCGTCAACGCGAGCACGTTCGCCCCAGTCTGGTCGGTCAGCTTGAAGACCGCGGATGCGGCGAAGAACCAGCCGGTCACGAATCCGAATTCCGACAGCTGGAGCGGCCCGCTCGTCGTCAACGGGAAGGTCTACGTCGGCTGCGGAGAGGGCGAGTCCGCCACGACGTACGGCTTCGTCTTCTGTCTCGATGCGGCGACCGGGAACGTCCTGTGGTGCTTCTGCACGTGCAAGTTCGCGGGCGCCGGCGACAATCAGCCCAACCATCTCCCAGCCGCGGTCGCCGCTCCGTGGGCGGCGGCGCACGGATTCACGGTGCAGGCGAACCCGCCCGAGACCGGCTGCAGCGTCTGGTCGTCGTGCGCCTACGACGCCGTACACAACCGCATCTACGTCGGGACCGGGAACTCGCAATATCCGCACACGGCCCAGCCGGACGAGCTCTACGGCAGCGGCTTGATCTCCTTGGACGCCGACACGGGTGCGTTCAAGGGCTTCTTCCAGCCCGCGGCCTCCGACAGCTACTGGCCGGCCGACTACGACATCGACGTTCCCGGCTCCGCGTCGGTGTACACGATCCCCGGCAACAAGCGAGTGGTCGCGTTCGGAAGCAAGAACGGATCGTTCTTCGTACTCGACGCGGGGAACATCACCAATGTCATCGCTCGCCGGCAGCTGCTGCCGCGCGTCGGCGGTACGGGGCTGCCGGGCAGTCCCGGTACGTCGATCACGGACGTCGTACCGAACGGGGTCGAGAACAAGTACGGAGTCTTCGGTACTCCTGCTATCCACTTCGGCCTGCGGCGGCTATTCGTGGGCCTCGGCGGCTACGACGGGATGCATCTCGACGGCGGTGCCGGGATCGACCAGACGCGGACGCCGTTCATGCGCGCACTCGACTGGGAGACCCTCCAGGATGCGTGGCCGACGGCTGTCGGAGCCGACGGGATCATCCGCTACACGAACACGAAACCACCGATGTACTCGTCACGCGAAGTTGGCCTGAGCTCCCCAGCCGTCGTACACGATGTCGTCTTCATCACCACAAGCAGCGGTGCCCAGCCGGGGTTGTACGCGCTCTCGGTCAACGACGGCCACTGCCTCTGGACCGCAGGCGGCCTTCCGACCGGGCAGTTCACCCTCGGCCCGACCGTGTACGGCAACTACGTCGTCGCGGGCTCGGGCGATCGCGTGTACATCTACAGGCTAGGGCCCCGTTGGCGGTACCCGCCGTGGCCGGTCCTCTATCGCAAGCCGTGGCCGTGGGAGATCGTCGAGGGAGTTGGCGCGCTGGCGCCCGAGTTGCCGATCGGGCCGTGGCCAGGCCCGGATCCGGGCCTGGAGCTGCGCCGGGGCTGATGGTCCTAGCCGGCGAGATCGTTCTGCTCGCGCTCGCGCTGGGGCTGGACAGCTTTCGTGTCTCGCTCGGCCTCGGCGCGTCGAGCCTTGCCGGCGGGAGCGAGCTTCGACTTGCGCTCTCCTTTGCCGTGTGCGACGCCGTCGCGCTCGCGGCCGGCGTTGCACTCGGGCGATCGCTCACCTTCCTGGCTGGGCCGTGGGTCGAGGCCCTCGGTCCACCTGTCCTGGCGGCGTACGCGCTGTACATTCTCTGGCTTGCGCGCAGGCCGGGCGCGGAGAGGGCGACTGCCGGGTGGGTCGTTCTCGGGCTCCCCCTGATGCTCAGCTTCGACAACCTGGTCGTCGGCGGAACTCTCGGCGGACCGCGCATGTCGTTACTTGCGGTGGCGCTGCTCGTCGGCATCGCGAGCGGCTTGTTGGCGCTTGCCGGCCTGATCCTCGGCCGGCGGGCAATCCAGTGGCTCCGTATTAGGCCAGAGCTCGCCGGAGCCGCACTGCTTCTCGTGGCCTCGGGGCTGTCTCTGCACGCAGGAGCTTGAGTGCGAAGCGGTGTCTACGCATCGAGCGCCGCGCTTGTCGCCGGTGCGGCACTGCTGGCCGGCGCGGCCGTTCACGCCTCCGCAGCTGCTGGAAAGGAGCAGCGCGACACCGGTGGAGTTCTGCGCGTGGACCTCGAGCCCGACTTCGACTCGGTTGACCCGGCGCTCGCGCTCTTACCGCAAACGTGGCAGCTGGAGTACGCCACCTGCCTGAAGCTGATGAACTTCCCGGACAAGGAGGCCTCCCGCGGCGGCTCGCAGCCGATCCCCGAGGCCGCCGCCGCAGTGCCGCGGGTCTCGCGCGACGGACGGACGTACACCTTCACGATCCGGAAGGGGCTCCGATTCAACACCGGCGCAGCGGTCACCGCTGCGAATTTCGCATTCGTGATGAACCGCGACCTCAATCCGGCGATGAACTCTCCCGGCGCGACCTTCCTGCGTGACATCGTCGGCGCCGAAGCAGTTCAGACTGGGCAGACGCTCAAGGCGTCGGGCATCACGGTCGCCGGCCGATACCAACTGAGGATCCGTCTGGAGCGGCGGGGGCCCGATCTTCTCTCCCGCCTCACGCTGCCGTACTTCTGTGCGCTCCCGCTCGACACTCCGATCGACTCGAACGGGATCGAAGCGCCTGTCGCCGCTGCCGGCCCCTACTTCGTCGCCTCGTGGGATCGGGGGCGTACGGCGGTGCTCAAGCGCAACCCCTTCTACCGCGGGCCGCGACCTCACCGGGTCGACGAGATCGACTACACCTTCGGCATCACGCTGCCGACTCAACGACTTCGCCTCGAGGCAGGTGAAAGCGACCTGGGCCAGTTCCCTCCTGCCGCGGCCGGCGAGCTCGCGGCGAAGTACGGCGTGAACCGAGGCCGCTTCTTCGTCGAGCACCAGTTGACGCTGTGGTTCCTCGCCCTCAACCGGGAAGGGCATCTGTTCAAGAGCAACGACCGGCTCGCGCGCGCAGTCAACTTCGCGCTCGATCGGACCGCGCTGGCTCGCCAACACGGCGCATTTGCCGGCACGCCAACCGACCAGATTCTGCCCGTCGGGCTCTCTGCCTTTCATGACTGGTCGCTCTACCCACTCACGTCGCCCGACTATGAGAAGGCGTCCGCGCTCGCCAAAGGGCGCCTTCGGGACGCCAAGGCAAAGTTGTGGACATTCAACATCAGCTTCGGGCCTGCCGTCGCGGAAGTGGTCGCCTCGAACCTCAAGAAGATCGGGATCACGACGGAGATCACCGCCTACGACCCGGTCGTGCTCAGGTCGAAGGCCGGAACTCGCGGCGCGGACTACGACATCATGCTGTCAGGCTGGGCCGCCGACTACCCCGATCCGTTCAACTTCCTTAACCGGCTCCTCAGCGGGAGCTCGATCACGAGTACCAACAACGTCAACTTCTCCTATTTCGACGAGCCCCGCTGGAACCGAAGGATGGCGGAAGCCTCGCGACTCTTCGGACGAAGCCGAGATCGCGCCTACAGCCTGCTCGACCGCGACCTGATGGCCCACGCGGCGCCGATTGCGCCGTACCTCGCGTCGAACGCACGCATCTTCGTCTCGGCCCACGTTGGCTGCTTCACCTACCAGTCGGTCTACGGAACGGACCTGGCGGCACTCTGTCTCAGGTGAGCCGGCGCTCTCGGGAGGTTCGGGTGCCGTTCACCACACGCAGCGAGGGATGCTGCCTTGCTGCGAGAGCTGCACCGGCAGCGCTCGCCTCACCCGGAGCTCCGCGAAGCCGGCGGGGAAGTGGCGGCGAGTGCCCGGGTCCGCGCCATCCCGACGAGGTGCCGCTTTTGCTCGTAGAGCGCCCCGGCCTCCTCGAGCGCCGTCAGCGCCTCCTCGTCCATCCCGTTCGCGCGGAGCACCTCGGCCAGGTCCACCTTCGCGTCTGCGATTCCCGCGAGCATGTCGGTGCGCTCGACCAGCTCGACCGCTTCGCGCGCCAGCGCCACGGCTTCCGCGTGCCGGCCGCGGCGCGAGAGGAGCTTCGCCCGCACCTGGCGGACGAGGGTCTGCGTGATGACGTCTTCGGGACCGCCGACGTCGTCGGCGACGTCGATCCAGTGCTCCGCCTCGTCGTCGCGGCCGAGCTTCAGAAGCGCCTGCGCAGTTTGACCCGCGAGGGTCGAGAGCCAGCCGCGCTCGCCGATCGCCTCCAATGCCTCACTCGACTCGATCCCTCCGCGTGCCGCCGCCTCCGGGTCACCGGCGAGCATCTCGATCGCACATGTATGCATGCCGATCGCCGCAAGCCAGAGCTGCTGGCCGAGCTCCTCGAGGCGCGCCGTCGCATCGCGGGTCAGCTCCCTCGCGCGGTCGAAGTTCCCGACCATCGCCTCGACCACCGCGCGCATCGACACGACCATCGGTCCGCGCGCGAGCCGATCCTCGTACTCGTCGAACCAGCGCAACCCCTCGTCGGTGGGGACAGGCCCGTGGACGAAGCCGGCCGCCATCCAGAGGAGCGAGTGCTCCGTCAGGTAGTCGTCACGCGCACGCACGCCGTGGAGATGCGCAAGCTCGAGCGCTTCGTGCCGTTCCTGCCAGCGGCAGGCGTTGTGGTGGACGTGCGCGAGCGCGAACCAGCAGAGGCCCACGCCGAGCTCGTCGCCCGTGGCTTCGAACTCCGCGCGCGCCTCCGCCGCAAGCTGTCGGAGTGCGTCCATCGACTGGTCCTCGGGCGCTCCCAGGAACGTCACGAACGAGAGCGCCAGTCGCCCGTAGAGCTCGCCGCGCCGGTCGCCTTCGGCGGCCGCCCGCGTCGCCTGCTCGCCGGCCCGCTCCCTCGCCTGCCCGAGCTCCCCGGACTCCATCAGCGCCCGGATCAGCTTCCACTCCCGCTCCACCGCGCGTGCCTCGGGCGGCAGCAGCGCGAGCCCCCGCTCGAGCAGATTCGCGCTCGCGCGGACATCCCCCCGCACCAGCGCCCGCTCGCCGGCGACCTGCAGCCGCTCCGACGCTCGCGCGGCAACGTCGAGCTCATGCTCCGTCAACGGCCCGAGCTCGAGCCGGTAGCGGGCCGACTGCTCGAGGTGGTACCCCACGATCTCGTCCAGCTCCACGAGCCCCGGCGCGCGTTGCTCGAGCCAGTCGGCGAACCGCTCGTGCAGCAGCGCGCGGGTCGACTTCGGCAGCGCCTCGTAGGCGGCGTCGCGGATCAGGATGTGCCGGAACCGGAAGGCGTCGTCGCCCGGCAGCGTCCCCTTGTCGGGGCGCACCAGCTCCTTGCGCACGAGCGCCATCAGCTGCGCCGGATCTCCGTCGAGCGCCTCGACCGCCGCGCGATGGAACACCGACCCCTCCACGGAGCCGCAGGCGAGCGCTGCACGCTCGGGCGCCGCGAGCTGGTCGAGGCGGGCGGAGAGCAGCGCGCTGATCGTGGGCGGCACCTGCACCTCGGCGGTGGGCGAATCGCGCACCATCGCCGCCATCTCCTCGACGAACAACGGGTTGCCGTCGGCCGACGCGAGCACCTTCGACCGTAGCGCCGGGTCGAGATCTGCACCGAGCTCGTCGAGCAGCGCCGCGCAGGACTCGCGCCCGAGCGGCTCGACGAGCACCGTCGTCGCGTGCAGCTTCCCGCCGGCCCAGCCCGGACGGCCGTCGAGCAGCTCGGGCCGCGCCATGCAGAGCAGCAGGATCGGTGCGTCGCGGCTCCAGTCGGCCACGTGCTCGACGAGGTCGAGGAACGTCGGCTCCGCCCAGTGCAGGTCGTCCCAGACGACGACGAGCGGCCGCTCCGACGCCGCCTCCTCGAGCAGCTTGCGGACCGCGAAGGCGATCTCGTCCGTGGTCGACGGCTCGTCTCCGCCGAGCAGGACGCGCAGCGGCCGCGCGACGGTCGGCGAGAGCTCTCGCTCCTCGGGGCGCAGCTGCTTCACGACCTCGACGACGGGCCAGTAGGTGATCCCGTCGCCGTAGGAGAGGCAGCGGCCGCTGACGACCGTCGCGTCCACCTCGCGGAGGAACTCTGCGGCGAGCCTCGACTTGCCGACACCCGCGACGCCGAGCATCGTGAAGAGGTGGCAGGCCCGGTCGGAGACCGTGAGGTCGAAGGCCTCCCCGAGCAGCCGACGCTCACGCTCGCGTCCGACGAACGTGCCCTCGAGCCGTCGCTCCGCCGCGTCTCGGCCCGTCAACGCCAGCAGCCGGTAGGCCGGCACGGGCTCTGCCTTGCCCTTGAGGTCGAGCGGCTCGACCGGCTCGACCTCGACCGCGTCGCGCACGAGCTGAACGGTCTCGGCGCCGAGCAGCACCTCGCCCGGCGGAGCCGCCTGCTCGAGGCGGGCGGCGACGTTGACCGCGTCACCCGTCGCCAGCCGCTCGGCGGTCCCGGTGACGACCTCGCCAGTGTTGACGCCGATCCGTGCCTGCACGCCGAGCTCCGGCAGCGCCTCCCGCATCTCGAGAGCGGCGCGCACCGCCCTGAGCGCGTCGTCCTCGTGCAGCACCGGAACGCCGAACACGGCCATCACCGCATCCCCGATGAACTTCTCGACCGCGCCGCCGTGAGCCTCGATGATCCTTTGCATGCTGTTGAAGTAGCGCGCGAGCAGCGCACGCACGGCCTCCGGGTCGGTCGACTCGCCGAGCGCCGTCGAGCCGGTGACATCGCAGAAGACGATCGTGACCGTCTTCCGGACCTCGCCGGACGGCTCGGCGGCGGCGAGCTGCGCCCCGCACTCGAGGCAGAACTTCGCCCGCTCGGGGTTCTCGGCGCCGCAGCTCGAGCAGACCATGCGCTGAGTCTAGGACTGCCGGCGACTGACCCGCACTGCCCGGTGCCGAGCCGAGCCCTCCGCTGCACCAGAATGGCCCTCGTGACCGCCGGGAGAATGCACGCGGACGAGCTCGAGACGGACGAAGCGCTCGTCCGACGACTGCTCGCGGTGCAGTTCCCGCAGTGGGCGGAGCTCCCGATCCAAGCCCTGCCCGCGGGCGGCACCGACAACGCGATCTACCGGCTCGGCGACGAGCTCTCGGTGCGGCTGCCTCGGCGGCGTGACTGGGCGGCCGGGTCGTTCGACAAGGAGTTCGAGTGGCTGCCCAAGCTGGCGCCGCTCCTGCCCGTCCCCGTGCCGACGCCGGTCGCCCGCGGCGCGCCCGGTGCGGGGTATCCGCACGAGTGGGCGGTCTACGACTGGCTCGACGGCGAGGACGCGGCGAGCGCGCCCCTCGACCTCAAGCGCGCAGCGGTCGACCTTGCGGAGCTCCTCGCAGCGTTGCGGGACATCGATCCGATTGCTGGCCCGGCCCCGGCAGGCCGCGGTGGCCCGCTCGGGCCGCGCGACGGGGCCACGCGCGCGGGAATCGCCGCGCTCGCCGAGGAGATCGACGCCGGCGCCGTGACGGCGGCCTGGGAGCTGGCGCTCGCCGCGCCGGAGTGGGACCGCCCGGCCGTGTGGATCCACGGCGACCTCGATGCACGGAATCTGCTCGTCAGGGATGGACGGATCACCGGCGTCCTCGACTGGGGCGCTGCCTGCGTCGGCGATCCCGCGTGCGACGTGAAGGTCGCCTGGGCCGTCCTCGACGCGGAAACGCGACCGATCTTCCGCGAGCTGCTCGAGATCGACGACGCGACGTGGGCGCGGGGTCGCGGCTGGGCGCTGTCGCAGGCGGTGATCGCCCTCCCGTACTACCTGCATACTTACCCGGCGATCGTGCAGGAAGCCCGGCGCTGGCTCGCCGAGGCGCTCGCCGACTCCTAGAGGCTTGATGGGAAACTCCGGCACGCGGCGGATCAACCGGGCTCATGGACGATATGGAGGGTCCAGCCCGGCTCTCCGAGGTTGAGCCGCGTCCACCCGGACGGAACGGCCGGTACGAACTCGATCCGCCCCCGGCCGTGGAGCGTCTCTTGCACCGGCGGCAGCAGCTCGTAGTGCGTGTCGAGGTTGTCGGTGAGGCAGAGGTTCTCGAGGCCGACGGGCGCGAAGCGGCGTGACGCGAAGACATCGAATGCGACGCGATCGCGATAGAGGGCAACGCTGCGGAGAGAGATCCCGTTACGGAGCTTCCCGGAGCACTCGATCACGAGCAGAGGCTCATCGGCCATGGTCCTCCGAGGGTAGGGGCCGCGGTTTCGCCGGATGCAGTCGAGATGCGCCTGTCAGGCGAGTCGCGTCCAGTAGAGGTGCGTCTCCCACGGCCGCCGGTACTCGTCGGAGTCGAGGAGCGACCTCACCTCGTCGAGCAGAGGCAGCCGGTCCGTGTCGGGAAGGTCGGCGATCCAGCCCATCGAGGCGAAGAACGCCACCAGCCCGTCCCGGCCGACCGTTTGCAGATTCGGCAGCCGGGCCTCCTGGGGCTCCTCGAAGGGCGACGCCGCCAACGCGCGCCGCCACTCGCCCGATGCGTAGCGGTTCGTGTTCAGGTCCAGCGGGTCGACGCCCAGCTTCTCCCTCGTCGGGCCGCGTTCGCTCAGAAGGCGCTCGACGGCTGCGATCGACGGCTCCGTCGCGCCCGCCGGGAGGTTCCACATGACGACGAGCGCGCCCCGCGGCCGCAGGACGCGGGCGATCTCGGCGAGTGCCTGGTCGCCGTCGAACCAGTGGAAGGCCTCGGCGGCGAAGACGGCATCGACCGACCGATCCGCGAGCGGAACCTCCTCGCCGCTGCCGGCGAGCGCCTCAGCCTCGGGGCAGAGCGCCACGAGCAGACGGCGCATCGCGTCGGCCGGCTCGACGGCGACCACACGGCCGAACCTCCGGACGAGCAGGCGCGTGAGCTTGCCCGTGCCCGCGCCCAGCTCGAGCACGATGGACGACGCCGACAAGCCCGGGACGTCGACGACCTCGGGCGGCCACCCCGGCCGGCCTCGCTCGTAGTCCTCGGGCCAGCGGTCGAGGCTGCCGGCGGGCATGCTCCAGCTGGTCGGCATCGCTGGCGAGTCTACGGAGCCGCCCGCTCTGCCAGGATCGCGCGGTGAGCGACGACCGGCTCCGTGCGCTCTTCGACGTTCTGGACGTCGGCGCCACCGAGCGGCGGCTGCGGGCTGCGCTCGTGGCCGAGACGACGGAGCACGGGCGCGCGGAGGTGCTCACGCAGCTTGCTCGCGTGGCGTCGTGGCTCGAGCGGCTCGACGAGGCGCGCGCGTTGCTCGACGAGGCGGACGCGCTCGCCGGGGACACCGGTGCGGCGCGGGCGCGGGTCTTGCTCGAGCGGGGCCGAGTGGTGCGGCGCACCGACGGCGACGCCGCCGCGCGTCCGCTCCTCGAGCAGGCCTACGAGGTCGCGCTCGCCGCAGATCAGCACTTCATCGCGGCCGATGCCGCGCACTCGTGCGCGCTCGCCGGCGACATGGTGGCCTGGACGAGACCGCGGCCTCGAGCTCGCGAACCGGTTCGACGCGGCGCGGTACTGGCGCGGCAGCGCGCTGCGTGAGCAGCCACCGAGCTGACCCGCTCTTACAGCGGGACCCGGAGAGCTAAGGCCCGGGGCGCCTGGCACGGAGCGCGATGCGCCCGGGATAGTCCTCGTCGCCGTGCTCCTCGAACCGCTCGAGCGTCAGCGGCGCGTCGAGAAAGGCCTGCAGGAGAGCTCCGAGCGGGACGTGCATGCCGCTGACCCTGGCCCAGAGGCCGTCCGGGCGAGATACCCGGCCCTTCCGAGTAGCGGCCCGCCATCCGGTAGCCCGTGTGGAGGCGCGGGACCTCCTGCCCCGGGGCGAGGCGGGAGTGCGGCCCGACGAAGCAGGGATGCAGGCCCGCGTACACGAAGACCCCGCCCGGCCGGAGCACGCGGGCTCCCTCGCGGGCGACCGAGGGGAAATCGTCGACATCGGTGTGCGAGAACATCGACATCAACGCGTCGAAGTGTCCGTCCGGGAAGGGAAGAGCGGCTGCGTCTGCCCGGACGAGCTCGACCCTCGTTCCTGCTCGGTCTCGTGCGAGTCGAAGCTGGTCCGCGGAGATGTCGACGCCGGTTACCCGCCAGCCGAGTGCAAGCAGGGTCTGAAAGTGCAGGCCGGTGCCGCAACAAAGGTCGAGACAGCGTCCCGGTCCCGACCCCACGAGCCGCTCGATGACGTCGCCCGCGGCCAGTGTCGACGGCGCGAGATGCTCGTCGTACCAGTCGGCGAACCCGTCGTAGCGCGCGGCGGCCAGGATGCGCCCATGATGACACGGCAGGTGCGTGCCGTAGCATCGCGGTATGAGCTGGTCCGAGGCGTTCGCGGTCCGATACGAGGACTGGTCGGCGGGGATGACGGAGGACGTGCCGTTCTACGTCGAGCTGGCACGCGAGGCCGACGGACCGGTCGTCGAGCTTGCGGTCGGGAACGGCCGCGTGGCGATCCCGGTCGCGCGCGAGACCGGCCGGCGCGTCGTGGGGATCGACTTCTCGCCGGCGATGCTCGAGCAGGCGCGCGCCCGTGCGTCCGAGGCCGGCGTCGAGCTCGATCTCCGCGAGGGCGACATGCGCGATCTCGAGCTCGAGGAGCCGGCGGCGCTGATCTATTGCCCGTTCCGCGCGCTCCTGCATCTGCCGACCTGGGCCGACCGGCGACGGACCTTCGAGCGTGTCGCGGCCTCGCTCCGGCCCGGGGGACGGTTCGCCTGGAACGCCTTTGCCTTCGACCACACGATCGCGGCACGCCTGGACGGACAGCACCAGGACGAGCCCGTTCCCCACACGCATCCGGTACGCCGTCGGCGAGAACCGGATCGACATCACGCTCGACGACGGCGGGTCGAGCTCGCTCTGGTGGGCGACGAAGAACGAGTGGCTGGGGCTCGTCGACGTCGCAGGCCTCGAGGTGGAGGCGCTGTACGGCGGCTTCGACCGACAGCCGTTTGACGACGAGAGCCGCGAGTACGTGTTCGTCACCCGTCGCCGCTGAGCGCACGCGGGCGACTCCCGCACGGCGGACCAGAGTGGTCGAGCCTGCGCTGCGCGTTTACCGCGCTCATACCGCGCGTTTAGCGGGCGGAGCGACCTTGGTCGGAGGGCCGAGCAAACGGCCCACGACCAGGAGGAGCAAATGTTCTCTCACACGATCATCCGCGCCCTCATCGTCGCCGCCGTTGCGGCTGCGCCCGCCGCGGCGAACGCGCGCCTCATCGACCCGTCCGAGGGTGCGGCCGGGCTCGATCCGGCGATCGCCACGGCCATCAGCGGCCACGCCACCGCCGACGCGGCCTCGATCGCGCTCGATCCGGCGATCTCCAGGGCCATCGGCAACCGTCGCGCCGCCCACCATGCGGCGATGATCCCGCTCGACCCCGCGATCCAGGCTGCACTGGGCGAGCGCCGGGCCAAGACCGTGTTGTCGCGCGGCCGCATCTACTTCCATCGGTTGCCGCTCGCGCGCTGACGTCGCCAAGAAGCTCTAAGGCCAACCGGCGCCTGGCGCCGGCGCCTCGGCGGTCAGCACCTGGCCCGCCCGTTCGCCGTCGGCCATGCTCGCGGGGCCTTTCCAGTCGTTCGCGACCAGGAACAGCGTTCTCCCGCCCGCGCCTCCGAGCATGCAGGCGAAGCAGCCGCGGTCGAGGTGGATCGCCTCCAGCTCCTCGCCGCCCTCGCGAACGCGCACGCAGCGCTTGTTGGGGACGTCCCCGTACCAGACGGCGTTCTCCGCGTCGAGGCAGATGCCGTCGGGGGCGCCGCCCTGGAGGTCCGCCCAGAGCCGGCGGTTCGAGAGGCTGCCGTCGGCGGCGATGTCGAAGGCCGTGAGCTTGCTGCCGTAGGACTCCGCGACGATCAGGGTCGAGTTGTCGGGCGTCACGACCATGCCGTTCGGGAACGCGACGCCGTCGGCGACCTGCCGCGCGGAGCCGTCGGGGGTGACCAGCGCCAGGATGCCGGGGGCGAACTCGCCGCCCGGGAAGTCGAAGCCGGTGTTGTTGACGTAGGCGTTGCCTCGGCCGTCCACGACGATGTCGTTCCACTTGTGGTCGGCGAGGCCGCTCAGATCGGCGTGGATCACGAGCGAG
The DNA here is from genome assembly GCA_963704025.1 of uncultured Actinomycetes bacterium. Taxonomy (GTDB): domain Bacteria; phylum Actinomycetota; class Thermoleophilia; order Gaiellales; family Gaiellaceae; genus CAVPGP01. The sequence continues at coordinate 584,930 of CAVPGP010000003.1, forward strand.
CCGCCGGATTCACGGCGCAGGAGGACGCCCATCGCTCGCCGAGACGATCAGCAGCCGCCCGTCGGGGAGGAAGTCGAAGCACATCGGAAACGACGGACGCGGACGACGACCTCGCTCGCCCCCTCCAGATCGACGGCGATCACCTCGTGCGCGCCCCAGTCGGAGACCCAGAGGCGGTCGTCGTGCCACCGTGGCGACTCGGGAAACGCGAGACCGCTCGTCAGGATTCGCTGCTCGCTCACCGAAGGCTCCTTTGACGGTTGGATGTCCACTCGAGCTGAGACCGCTCGACGCGGCGAAACTCATCGTGCCGTTCCGCCTTCCCTTGTCCGCGCCGCGGCCGGGGTGACAGACTTCGCGCCACATCGCGCGGGCCCGTGTCGTCCCCGGCGTCGACTCTGCGGTCGAGGCTCCGCCCACGAGATGGAGGGCTCGACCGATGCTCGATTTCGCTGCGCTGGACGTCGCGATCGGGATCATCCTCGTCTACTTCGTCCTGGCGGTCGTCTGCTCGGCGCTGAACGAGACGATCGCCGGCGCGATGGGCTGGCGGGCGAAGTACCTGCGCGTGGGGGTCGCGAACCTGCTCGAGCCGGAGCGTCTGCAGCGAGGCGAGGAGCTCGCAGCGCAGCTGTACCTGCATCCGGTGATCAACGGCCTGATCCGGCCCCTCTCGCGCCGCGGCAAGCGGCGGTACCCGTCGTACCTGCCGGCGAGGGCGTTCGCCACCGCCCTGCTCGACTTCGACGCGACAGGGGCCGAGCGGAAGGCGGAGGACGCGATCGCGGCGATCCCCAGCCCGCAGCTGCAGACGGCGCTGACGACGCTGCTCCGCGACGCGGGCGGCGACGCGACCCGCTTTCGCCGGAGCGTGGAGAAGTGGTACGACGACGCGATGGAGCGCGTCTCGGGCTGGTACCGCCGCCGGGTGCAGCTCGTCCTCTGGGTTCTGGCCGTCCTCGTCGTCGCGGTGCTGAACGTCGACACGATCCGGATGGCCGACCAGCTCTGGAAGGACAAGACGGTCCGGGAATCCGTCGTCGCGACGGCCCAGAACGTCCCCGCGTCTCAGCAGACGCCCGACCTGACGAGGGTCGCAAAGGACGTCGGAGATCTGAAGCAGCTCAAGCTGCCGATCGGCTGGAGCGTCGAGAGCCGCCCGAGCGGCGGCCGGGACTGGATCGTCAGGATCGCCCTGAAGCTGGTCGGACTGGTCCTGACCGCCGCGGCGCTGACGCTCGGCGCGCCGTTCTGGTTCGACCTGCTCGGAAAGGTGGCGCGGGTCCGATCCGTCGGGGCGAGGCCGGCGAAGGCCTAGGCCGCGCCCCAGAGCGCGGCGCCGATGGCGCCCGCCTCGGCGCCGAGCCGGGCGGGCACGAGCTCGATCCGGTCGAGCGGCGCAACGCGGGCGCGCCGCTCGACCTCGGCGCGCAGAGGCTCGAGCAGCAGGTCGCCTGCCTCGACGACCCCGCCGCCGACGACGACACGGTCCGGGCAGAGGAAGATGAGCACGTTGGCGATCGCGAGGCCGACGAGCGTGCCCGCGCGCGCGATGGCCTCCCGCGCCTGCTCGTCGCCGGCGCGTGCCGCCGCGACCGTCTCGGGAAAGCTCGCGCGTCCGGCCGCCCGCGCGATCGCCCGCGCTCCGGCGTAGAGCTCGAGGCAGCCGCGATTGCCGCAGTTGCACGGCGGCCCGTCCTCGACGACCGTGTGGTGCCCGAACTCCCCGGCGCGCTCGGCCGGGCCGAGGTGGAGCCGCCCGTCGAGGACGAGCCCGCCGCCGATCCCGGTGCCGCAGACGACGCACATGACGGTTCGTCCGCCGAGCCCTGCGCCCAACGTCGACTCCGCGAGCGCAAACGCGTGTCCGTCGTTCACCAGCCGCACGGGGCTCCCCAGCGCAGCGGTCAGCGGCTCCGCGATCGGGGCGCCGGCCCAGTCGCCGTGCAGGTTGGGCAGGAGCAGCGCCCGCCCGCGCTCGTCGAAGAGGCCCGGCAGCGCGATGCCGACCGAGTCCCAGGCGCCGACGGCGTGCGCGGCCGCGGCGACGCGCGCCAGGACCGCGGGCGGCCCTCCGTCCTCCGAGCGCGTCGGCGTCTCCGACCGCGAGACGACCTGCCCGTTCTCGAGCACGACAAGCTTGATGTTGCTGCCGCCGACGTCGATCCCCAGCGCCCTCATCGTGCCGTCCAGCCTCCGTCGACCGAGAGCACCGCACCGGTCACGAACGGCGCGGTCGCGAGGTAGACCGCTGCGGCGGCGACGTCCTCCGGGCGTCCGAGGTCGCCTGTCAGCGGCACGAGCTCGGCCAGCCGCGCGAGGATTCGCGGGTCGTCCTGTACGCGCCGGCTCATCGACGTCTGGATCAGCCCGGGGCAGACGACGTTGCAGCGAATCCCGTCCTTCGCATAGGTGGTCGCCATGGCGCGCGTGAGCGAGATCAGCGCCCCCTTGCTCGCCGCGTAGGCGTGAGTGCCGAAGTCCTCGTCGCCGCCGACGAGCCCGAGGGCGGACGACGTCGTGACGACGGCGCCGCCGCCTCTGCGCCGCAGTACGGGAATCGCCGCCCGGCAGTAGCGGAAGACGCTCGTCAGGTTCGCGTCGATCACCGTCGCCCAGCCTTCGTCCGTGCACTCGTCGACCGGCCCGTCCCCGAACCGCCGGCCGCTGATCCCGTGGGCGCAGAAGAGCGCGTCGAGCCGCTCGAGACCGCCGAGGATCGCGTCTCCGTCGTCGCCGGCCTCGATCCCGGTGACGGCGAAGCCGGCGTCCTCGAACGCCCGCACCGCGGCGGAGCCGATCCCGCCCGCGGAGCCCGTGACGACCGCGACCTTCATCGCAGCGCGTGCCTGGCACAGCGCTCGTCCGTGACGATCCCCTTCAGGAGGCCCGTCTGCAGCGCACCGTGGACGGCGACCCGCTTCGCGGCGCCGCCCGCGACCGCGAACGTGCGCGCGCGGCGCAGCTGCTCGGCCGACATGGCGACGGCGAGCTCCTGCTTGCCGAGGCGGCCGTCCTCGCCGAAGACGTGCACGAGCAGATGCCCGCCTCCAGGCCGGCTGCCGATGCCGACGAGAGCCACTGTGACCCGGTCGAACATCTCCACGGCCGGCCTGACGGCTGCGTGGGCGAGCAGCTCGTCCCGCGCGCGGCGGCTGGCGAGCGCCGGCGCGGGGAGCGGGTAGAACCTCCCACGCGTGCGCTCCGCGAAGCGGGCTGCGAGCTCCGTCGGCCCCGTGCCGGCCCGCAGGCCGGGCAGGGCGCCGCAGATCTGGACGACCGTCGTGCCCGTCGCGATCACGGGCAGCTGCTCGGCGACGAGCTGGAGCGTCGCACCCCAGGCGACCCCGAGCACATCCCCGGCGCGAAGCAGGCGGGGGAGGAGGTGCGCGGCCGCGGCGGCGACATCGTTCTCGACGACGACGGCGGTCTCGAGCCCGAAGCGGTCCTCCAGCCGCACGGCGAGGTCGTCGAGCACCGGGACGGGCTCGTCGATCTCGAAGCGGACGACGCCCTCGCTCCGGGCCTGCTCGAGCAGACGCAGGACCTTGAAGCGCGAGATCCCGAGGCGCCGCGCGATCTGCTGCTGGGTCAAGTCGCGGACGTAATAGAGCCGCGCCACCTCGGCCATTGCCGCTCTGCTCATATGTGCATAAGATCGCACAATTGAGCATGCCGTCAAATGAGCTGTCCGTCGACGTCCTGGTCGTGGGAGCGGGCTCCGCCGGCTCGACGGCCGCGATCGCCGCCGCACGCACGGGCGCGCGGACGCTGCTGGTCGACCGGCTCGGCTTCCTCGGCGGGACGTCGACGGCGGTGCTCGACACGTTCTACGCGTTCTTCACCCCCGGCATGGAGCCGCGCAAGGTCGTCTCGGGAATCCCGGACCAGGTGGTCGGCGCGCTCGAGGAGGAGGGCGCGGCGTTCCCGCGTCCCAACACGTACGGCGCGGGGACCGGGATCACGTACGACCCGGAGACGCTGAAGCGCGTCTGGGAGACGCTCGTGCTCGACGCGGGTGCCGAGGTCCTGCTGCACTCGTTCGTGCACGGCGTCGACGTCGACGGCGGGCGCGTCGCCGCGGTTCGTCTGTGGACGAAGGGCGGCGAGCGGGTCGTGCGTCCCCGCTGCGTCGTCGATGCGTCGGGCGACGCGGACGTCTGCCACCTCGCGGGCGCGCCGTACGAGCCGCCGGGTGACGACGTGCAGAGCCTCTCGACGGTGTTCCGGATGGCGAACGTCGACGTCGCGCGCGCGGAGGCGCTGCCGAAGGAGGAGCTCTGGCGGCTGATGCGCGAGGCCGGCGCATCCGGCCGCTACGAGCTGCCGCGCATCGAGGGCTCCGTGCATCGGACGCCGCAGGCCGGCGTGATGATGGCGCTGATGACGCGCGTCCGGAGCGTCGACGCCACGGATCCCGAGCAGCTGACCCGCGCCGAGATCGAGGGGCGGCGGCAGTGCCGCGAGTACTTCCGGTTCCTCCGGGAGAACGTCCCCGGCTACGAGCAGGCAGTGCTCGTCTCGACCTCGCCCGCGATCGGCGTGCGCGAGTCGCGGCGGATCCTCGGCGAGCACGTGCTGACGGCGGAGGAGATCCTCTCGGCGGCGCAGTTCCCCGATCAGATCGCGCGCTGCGGAGCCCCGATCGAGGATCACCACGCCGGGTCGGACACGCGTTGGGTCTACCTCGAGGAGGGTGCCGCCTACGGGATCCCGTACCGCTCCTTGCTGCCCCGCGGGGTGGACGGGCTGCTCGCGGCCGGTCGGTGCTTCTCGGCCACGCACGACGCGCACGCGTCGGCCCGGTCGATGGCGACGTGCATGGCGATGGGCCAGGCGGCCGGCACTGCCGCCGCGCTCTCCGTGGCCGCGGGGATCGAGCCGCGCGTGCTCGAGCCGTCGGCGCTGCGCGCGCGCTTGCGCGAGGATGGCGCCGATGTCGGCGATTGAGCGGATCCGCGCGGAGCGCATCGTCGCGGTGCTGCGCGACGCCGGGGACGTCGATCGCGTGGTCGAGCAGCTGGTCGACGGGGGTGTGCGCGTCGTCGAGATCACGCTCGACTCGCGGGACGCGCTCGGCGCCATCGGGCGCGTGCGCGCGCGGGGCGACGTGACCGTGCTGGCGGGCACGGTGCGCCGGCCGGAGCAGGTCGACGAGGCGGTCCGCGCCGGGGCAGAGGCCTGCGTGGGACCGGCGCTCGTGCCTGCCGTGGTGGCGCGCTGCGCCGAGCTGGGCGTACCGTCGATTCCGGGAGCGCTGACGCCGTCCGAGGTGGAAGCGGCGTGGCAGGGCGGCGCGGCGCTCGTGAAGCTCTTCCCGGGCAGCGTCGGCGGGCCGCGCTACGTCCGCGAGCTGCTGGCGCCCCTGGCGGACGTCTCGCTGCTCGTCACGGGCGGCGTCACGGCCGAGAACGCGGCGGAGTTCCTCGCCGCGGGCGCGGTTGCGGTCGGGGCAGGCACCTCACTCGCGGGTGCGCGGGACGTGGCGTCGGAGGCGAGGCGGTTCGTGGAAGCGGCGCGGTCGGCGTGAGCGGAGCCATCCGTACCTGGTCGCCGACCAGGTACGGATTCGTGCGTAGAAAGACTAAATCCCTGCAAACAGGGCATATCTCTCAAGTGGGGGTCGACCCGTACCTGGTCGGCGACCAGGTACGAAGGGCCGCGGCGCACGCGCTTGACGCGCGTCCGAGCCGCGGTATAGCGTCGCCTGTCTAGACGTTTAGACCTTTCCGAGAGGAGCGAACGCCGACGATGGCGCAGCCGCATGCGGTGACGATGCTGGGCACTGGGCTGATCGGCACCTTCTACACGATGTGCCTGCACGGTCAGCGGAACCTCGACCGCGTCGGCGTCGTCTACTCGCGCTCCGAGGACCGGGCGAAGAGCTTCGCCGCGGAGTGGGATGTCCCGCACTGGAGCACGAGCCTCGAGGAGGCGGTCGGCCATCCCGAGACGGACACCGTCGTGATCGGGCTCCCGAACGACCTGCACGAGGATGCAGTCCGCGTCGCGGCCGAGGCCGGCAAGGCGATCCTCTGCACGAAGCCGCTCGCGCGCACCGCGCAGGAGGCGAAGCGGATCCTCGACCTCGTCGAGGACTACGGCGTCTTCGCCGGCTACCTCGAGGACCTCTGCTACACGCCGAAGACCCTCAAGGCGATCCGCTCCGTCGAGGAGGGCGCTCTCGGCAAGGTCACCTGGATCCGGAGCCGCGAGACCCACCCGGGCCCGCACAGCGCCTGGTTCTGGGACGCGGACCAGGCCGGCGGCGGACCGATCGTCGACCTCGGCTGCCATTGCATCGAGATCATCCGCAGCTTCGCCGGCAAGGGAAACCGCCCCGTCGAGGTGATGTGCCACGCCGACACGCTCGTCCACCCGATCGAGGCCGAGGACAACGCCGTCGCGCTGATCCGCTTCGAGTCCGGCGCGCTCGGCCAGTTCGAGGTCAGCTGGACGTTCCGCGGCGGCATGGACCTCCGCGACGAGGTGATGGGCACGGAGGGGACGATCTGGCTGAACCACTTCCTCCGCACCGGCTTCGAGGTCTTCACGTCAGGCGGCACCGGCGAGTACGTCGCCGAGAAGGCCGAGACCGCGAGCGGTTGGCTCTTCCCGGTCGGGGACGAGGTCAGCGAGCTCGGCTACGTCGACATGTTCACCGACATGTTCGACGCGATCGACAACGACCGGCAGCCGCAGGAGACGTTCTACGACGGCTACGTCGTCAACGCGATCATCGACGCCTGCTACCGCTCGGCCCGGTCCCGGCGCTGGGAGCCCGTCGAGCTCGAGTGGCGGGGCGGCAGCGCAGAGCCGATCAGCCGCCGGGAGCGCCGGTACGACGGTTTCGTCGTCATCAAGGAGGAGAAGCTGCCGGACGGCCGCGTGAAGCTGATCCTCAAGGATCCCCAGAGCGGCGCGTTCGAGGACCGGATCGTCGGGGAGCCCGTCCCAGGATGAGCCCGGCGTGAACGCAGCGTGACCGTGGCGACCGGCAGCTGGCTCGGCTCGGCGCGTGCCCTGTTGGAGCGCCTCGAGGCGACGCAGGACGAGGCGATCGAGGCGGCGAGCGTGCTCTGCGCGGACGCGATCGCGGCGGACGGCCTCGTCCACCTCTTCGGCACCGGACACTCGCGGATCCCGGTCGAGGAGATGTTCCCGCGCTACGGCTCCTATCCCGGCTTCCATCCGATCGTCGAGCTCTCGATGACCTTCCACACGGAGGTGGTCGGCGCCAACGGGCAGCGGCAGGCGATGTTCATCGAGCGGACGGAGGGCCTCGCCGAGACGATCCTCGCCAACTTCGAGCTGCGCCCCGTCGACGTGATGATGGTCTTCAGCGCCAGCGGCCGGACGGCCGTGCCGATCGAGATGGCGATGGGCGCGCGCCGCCGCGGGCTGAAGGTCATCGTCGTCACCTCGGTGGCCCAGTCGCAGGCGAGCGACTCGCTGCACTCGTCGGGCACGCGCCTGCTCGACCACGCGGACGTCGTGCTCGACCTCTGCACGCCGCCGGCCGACGCGATGGTCGCGATCGACGGGCTGGAGACGCCGGTCGGCCCGGGCTCGACGATCGCCGCGGTCGCGCTCGTGAACGAGATCAAGGTCCAGACGGCGGCGCTGCTCGTCGAGCGCGGGGCGATGCCCCCGGTGCTCACGAGCGCGGCGGTCGTCGGCAAGGAGCGGTCGAGCGAGCTGTTCGACGAGGCGTACGCCGAGTACGCGAGGCGCGTATCCCGGGCCCTGCGTGGCGCAAATGCGTCATGAGCCCTTTCCGAAAGGAGGCCGGAGGCATATCTTCTCAAAACGGGAAAAGCCCCCCTTCCTACCCTCAGGAGGACATGCATGAAGTTCCCTCGTAATGGCGTCCGCTGGCTGCTCGTCGTCGTCGGTGTCGCGGCTGTCGCCGTGACGGCGATGGCGGTCAGCGCCTCGGCCCGGCCCAAGGCGACGTACGTGCTCGGCGTCTCGAACACGCTCGTCGGCAACGGTTGGCGCGAGGAGATGATCTGCGCCGTCAAGGCGCAGGCAGCCGCGAGCGGCAAGGTCAGCAAGGTCGTCGTCGCCAACCGCAACGGCGGTCCGGCGGAGCAGGCCGCCGACATCCGCAACCTGATCTCGGCCGGTGCGAACGCGATCATCATCAACCCGTCGAGCTCGACGGCGCTCAACGCCGTGATCGCGCAGGCGGCGGCGCGCGGGGTCAAGGTCGTCTCGGTCGACCAGCGTGTGACCGCGCCTCAGGCCCACAACGTGACCAACGACCAGGTCGCCTACGGGCGGCTCGGCGCGGAGTGGCTGTTCAAGCAGCTCGGCGGGAAGGGCAACGTCGTCGAGATGCGCGGCATCGCCGGCGTCCCGGCGGACACCGACCGCCACACGGGCTTCCAGCAGGCCCTGAAGAAGTACCCCGGGATCAAGGTCGTGAAGCAGACGTTCACCGGCTGGTCGTTCGCCCCGGGCGGCAAGCAGATGCTCGACATCCTCAACTCCGGCGTGCAGGTCGACGGGGTCTGGACGTCCGGCATCGACTACACCGTCGTCAACGCGTTCAAGACGGCCGGCAAGCCGTACGTCCCCGTCGTGGGCGCGGACAACAACCAGTTCCTGAAGCAGCTGCTGACCGTGAAGGGCTTCCGCGGCGTGGCCGTGACCAACCCCGCGACGATCGGCGGGGCCGGTGCGGCTGTCGCCATCAAGCTCCTCTCGGGTGGGTCGGTCCAGAACTGGGTCAAGCTGACGCCGGAGGTGTGGGACAACGGCACCACGTCAGGGAAGGCGAAGATCAAGGCGAACTACTCGCCGAGCCGCCCCCCGACCTACAGCGCACGCCTCCAGATCAAGCCCTGGACGACGTACAGCACCCAGCAGCTCTTCGGCTGCAAGGGGCCGTAAAGGCAGGACGCGGGAGAGGGCGCGCGTCGCCCTCTCCCGCACCTTTCGATGACCGACACCGTCCCACTCCTCGAAGCACGCGATCTCTCCAAGAGCTACGGGGCCGTGGTGGCCCTTCGCTCGGCGAGCGTGGAGATCGTGGCCGGGGAGGTCCACGCGCTCCTCGGCGCAAACGGCGCCGGCAAGAGCACGCTCGTCAAGCTGCTCACCGGTGTCATCCGCCCCGACGGCGGGACGATCCGGGTCGCGGGACGCGAGGTGAAGGTGGCGTCGCCGGCGCTCGCGGCCAAGATCGGCCTCGCGCCGGTGTTCCAGGATCCGGCGCTCGTCCCCGATCTGACGGTGACGCAGAACCTGCGCCTGACCGGAACGTCGCCGGCAGCCGTTCGCGCGAAGCTAAACGAGCTCGATCTCGACGTGGACTTCACGGAGTCGGCGGGCGACCTGCCGCTGCCCATGCTCCGCATGATCGACCTGGCGCGCGCGCTGGCGCGAGACCCGCAGCTGCTGCTGCTCGACGAGATCACGGCCGCCCTGCCGTCCGACCTCGCCGAGCGCGTGTTTGCCGTGATGCGGGACTGGCGCGAGCGCGGCCGCTCGGTGATGTTCATCACGCACCGCCTCGCCGAGGTGATCCAGGCCTGTGATCGCGCGACGATCCTGCGGGACGGCGGCGCGGTCGGGACGATCGTCCCGGAGGAGGGCGGGGAGGAGGCGATCGTCGAGCACATGCTCGGCCCCGAGGTGGCGAGGGCCGAGGAGCAGGCGGCGGCGGCGGCCGAGCAAGAAGCGGTGCGGGAGCGGATCGTCGTCGCGGCCGACGCGGGCCTGGCGCTCGAGGTCGAGGCATTGCGCATCGGCAAGATCGAGGACGTCTCGTTCGCCGTGCGGCCGGGCGAGATCCTCGGCGTCGCGGCGCTCGAGGGGCAGGGCCAGGACGACCTCTTCGCGGTGCTCTCGGGCGAGCGCACCCCGGACGCGGGCGAGGTACGCGTCGCGGGCGGCCGGCTGCGGGCGCGGCATCCGTACGACGCGATCCGCGCAGGCGTCGTGCTCGTCCCCGCCGACCGGCTGCAGGCGCTCCTGCAGCAGCGCTCCGTCCGCGAGAACATCGCCGCGCCGCGGTACAACCGCGTGACGCGCTGGGGCCCGATCAACATGCGCGAGGAGAGCAGGCTCGTCCGGAAGGCGGTCGACGCGCTGCACATCGACATCCGCGCCCAGCGCCAGGTGCGGCGCCTCTCGGGCGGCAACCAGCAGAAGGTGACGATTGCCCGCTGGTTGGCGTCCGGATTCCGCACGCTCCTCTGCTTCGACCCGACCCGCGGGATCGACGTGGGCACGAAGCGCCAGATCTACCCGCTCCTCCGCCGGCTCGCCGACGACGGCGCCGCGATTCTCTTCTTCTCCAGCGAGCTGGCGGAGTTTCCACTCGTGGCCGACCGGGTGGTGACGCTGTACGGCGGCCGGATCACGGCCGAGCTCCCGGGCGCGGCCACGGACGAGGAATCGCTCTTGCGGGCCATGCACGGGCTCGTCGGCGAGGGGGCTGCGGCGTGACGGCGGTGCCCGCGGCGCCGGCGCGGCCGGGCTTTGACGCGAGACGGTTCGCGCGGCGCCACGGCTGGACGATCGGCGTCTACCTGCTCCTGCTCGTGCTGGTCGTCTACTGGCGGTCGCAGACGAACCTGAGGTGGGGGCCGTTCGACGTGCAGTCGCTGGCGATCGACACGCTGCCGTTCGCCTTCGCTGCGATGGGCCAGGCGGTGGTGATCATCTCCGGCGGCATCGACCTCTCCGTCGGCTCGCTGATGAGCCTCGTCAACGTCGTCGCGGCGAAGTACATGGTGCACATGAGCTTCCGCGAGGCGCTCCTCTTTTCGCTCCTGCTCGTCGTGTGCGCGGCCCTCGCCGGCGCGCTGACCGGCCTGATCATCGTCTTCACGCGGATCGCTGACATCATCGTCACGCTGGCCATGCTCTTCATCTGGGCGGGCGCCGCCCTCGCGGTGCTGGAGGTGCCGGGCGGCGGCGTCCCGCTTGCCTTCCAGAACATGGTCACGCTCGACCACGTCGGGACGGACTGGCTGCCGAAGGCGCTCGTGCTGCTGGTGGGCGTCTTCGCCGTGCTCTGGCTCCCCATCCGCCGGACGCGACCCGGGCTCGCGCTGTACGCCATCGGCTCGAACCGGAACGCGGCCTACCTCTCCGGCGTGAACGTGTCCCTGACGCGGATCGGCGCCTACGCGTTCTCGGGCGCCTTCGCGGGGCTCGGCGGTCTCGCGCTGACGGCGGCGTCGGGGATCGGCGACCCGCTGGCGGGGAACATCTACACGCTGAACTCGGTCGCCGCGGTCGTGCTCGGCGGCGTCTCGCTGCTGGGCGGCGTCGGCGGGCTGATCGGCCCGATTGCGGCCGCCTTCGTGCTCACGCTGGTGAAGACGATTCTGATCATCCGGGGCGTCGACCAGAACTGGGCGCAGGTGATCCAGGGGACGCTGATCGTGCTCGTGGTCATGGTCGGCGGGCTCGCGATCCGCCAGAAGGGAAAGACGGGATGACCGTCGTCCCGGTCGAGCCCGAGCGCCGCGAGTGGCGCCGCTACATGGTCGACAACCCGGCCGTCGTGCTGACGATCGTCTTCGTCGGCCTCTTCGTGGCCACGGACATCATCAACCGCTCGCAGGAGGGTCAGCCGTTCCTGACCGCGAAGCAGGTTTCGACCACCTTCCTCTACGCGGCGGTGCTGGGGCTGATCGCCGCCGGCCAGACGCTCGTGATGCTGACCGCCGGTGTCGACCTCTCGGTGGCGTCGACGGCGACGGCGTCGGCGTTCATGATCTCGAGCTACGGCACGCACGGCTCGGCGACGGCGATCGCGATCGCGCTCGCGGTCGGGCTGGGAATCGGGCTCGTGAACGGGATCGGCGTCGCCCTCTTCCGCGTCAACGCGCTGATCATGACGCTCGGCGTCTCGGTGATCACCATCGGGCTTCTGACGATCTACTCGCAGAAGCGGTTCACCGCGCTCGTGCCGGACTTCGTCGTCAGGCTCGGGTCGCAGCGGTTCCTGACCTACGTCCCGTACGACCTGCTGGTGTGGCTCCCGGTCGCGGCGCTCATCATCCTCGGGCTGCGCTACAGCGGCATCGGCCGGATGATCTACGCCGTCGGCGACAACCCGGTCGCATGCCGGCTCGCCGGCGTGCGCGTCTGGCAGGTGCTGCTGTTCGTCTACGCGATGTCGGGGCTTCTCTCCGCGACGGCGGGGATCCTGCTCGTCGGCTTCAACAACGCCGCCGACCTCGGCATCGGTGCGCCCTTCCTGCTCCCGTCCGTGGCGGCGGTCGTGATCGGCGGCACCTCGATCTTCGGCGGGCTCGGCGGCTACTCCGGGACGATCCTCGGCGCGCTCATCCTGACGGTGCTCGACTCGCTCCTGACGATCCTCAACGCCTCGCAGGCCGTGCGCCAGATGCTGTACGGCTTCATCGTGCTCGCACTGGCGGCGATCTACGCGCGCGCGACCGGAGGCGAGTGAGGCTCGACGTCCTGACGATGGGCCGCGTGTCCGTCGACCTGTACCCGGAGCAGATCGGCGTCCCGCTGGCGCGGGTGCGCACCTTCCGCAAGATGCTCGGCGGCTCGCCGACGAACGTGGCCGTCGCGGCGGCGCGCCTCGGCCTCCGGTCCGGCGTCGTGACGAAGGTCGGCGCCGACCCGTTCGGCGGCTACGTGCGCGAGGCGTTGGCGGAGTTCGGGGTCGACGCGTCGTTCGTCGGCACGCACGAGGGTCTCCGGACGCCGCTCGCGTTCTGCGAGATCTTCCCGCCCGACGACTTCCCGCTGCTCTTCTACCGCGAGCCGAAGGCGCCGGACCTGGAGCTGACCTCGTTTCCGGACGAGGTGACGGACGTGCCGCTCTTCTGGATCACCGGCACCGGTCTCTCGCAGGAGCCGTCACGGGCCACGACGCTGGCGGCGCTCGAGGCCCGGGGCGGCCGGGCTATCACCGTCTTCGACCTCGACTACCGGGAGATGTTCTGGCGCGAGCAGCCGCGCCCCTTCTACCAGCAGGCGGCCCGGCTCGCGACCGTGTTCGTCGGCAACGAGGCGGAGGCCGCGGTCCTCGTCGACGCGGCGTCGCCGAGCGAGACGGCCCGGGCGCTGCTCGACCTGGGCGCCGAGCTCGCGGTTGTGAAGCTCGGGCCGCGCGGCGTGCTCGCCGCCACGCGCGACGAGGAGATCGTCGTGCCGCCGGTCGAGGTCGAGGTCGTGAACGGCCTGGGGGCAGGCGACGCGTTCGGCGGCGCGCTCTGCCACGGGCTGCTCGCCGGCTGGGAGCTCGAGCGGACGATCCGCTTCGCGAATGCGGCCGGCGCGATCGTGGCGTCGCGGCTCGGCTGCGCGGACGACATGCCGACGGCGGCCGAGGTCGAGGAGCTGTGCGGGTCCTGACATGCGGGGCCTGACGAAGCTCGCGGCCGGACCGGGCCGCGTGGGCCTCGCCGAGCGCGACGAGCCGTCCGCGGCACCGGGGCATGTCGTCCTCGAGGTCGTGGCCACCGGGATCTGCGGCACCGACCTCCGCATCCAGGACGGCGAGTACCCGTCCGTGCCGCCGGTGACGATGGGACACGAGGTCTCCGGCGTGGTCGCCGAGCTCGGCGCCGGCGTCCCGGGCGACTGGCTCGGCGCCCGCGTCGTCACCGAGACGTACTTCTCCACCTGCGGCGAGTGCGCCCACTGCCGCGCCGGGCGGATCAACCTCTGCCTGGAGCGGCGCTCGATCGGAACGCACGTGGACGGCGGCTTCGCGCCGCGCCTGCACGTCCCGCTCCGCAACCTGCACCGGATCCCGGACTGGCTCGACGGACCGGTCGCGAGCCTGATGGAGCCGCTCGCCTGCGTGTGCCACTCGCTCCTCGATCCGGCACGCGTGGAGGGCGGGGAGGACGTCCTCGTCACCGGCCCGGGGCCGATCGGGCTCCTCGCCGGTCAGGTCGCACGCGCCTCGGGCGGGCGCGTGCACGTGCGCGGCGCACCGCGGGACGGCGTCCGTCTCGCGCAGGCGGAGGCGCTCGGCTTCGAGGTCTCGACCACGGACGACGGGCCGGTCGAAGCGGACGTCGTCGTAGAGTGCTCCGGTGCGCAGGCGGGAATCGCCTCGGCGATCGAGTCCGCACGCCGCGGCGGGCGGGTCGTCCAGATCGGGCTCGCGGGGAAGCCCGTGACGGTGCCGTTCGACCTGATCTGCTTCCACGAGCTGACGGTCACGTCGGGCTTCGCGTCGACGCCGGTCTCGTGGGGACGCGCGCTCGAGCTGGTCTCGGAGCGCCGCGTCGAGCTGGAGCCGCTCCTGTCGGAGATCGTCCCGCTGACGGGCTGGGAGCGTGCCTTCGCCGCCACCCGCGCGGGCGAGGGGATCAAGTACGCGCTCGACCCGACGCGCTAGCGGGTGCCGCGATGCAGCTCGTCGTTCGCGTAGAGGCCGCGGACCCAGCCGTGCCTCGCGGGCGGCGTCTTCCGGCCGGAGTCGGCCGACGACTCGTGCGTCACGATCGCGAGCGTCATCGCGATTGCGGCGCAGATGCCGGCTGCCCACAGGAGCAGGGTGCAGCGGGACGGTTTGGCGAACGATGCGAACGACATCTCGGGCGACATCTCGGGCTCCGCGTTCAGGTCCAAGGTAGCGGCCGCGCCGTCCGCCGGAAGGATGATTCTTCCCCGCCGGCTCAGGCAATCGACGTGCTCAGGCGATCGACCGACTCAGGCGATCGACGGACTCAGGCGATCGACGGGCGAAGTGCGTTGCGCGCGATCAGGAAGCCCCGCTTGACGAGCTCCTCGTCGCCTTCGAAGCGGCGATCCTCGTGCTCGACCGAGACGACGTAGTCGTAGCCGACGGCGTAGAGCGCCGCGATGAACCGCGGCCACCGGACCTCTCCGAGCCCGGGCAGACGGGGCACCTGCCAGCCGATCCCGGCGGAGAACGTCCCGTGCCGGTAGAGGCCGTCGCGCCGGATCTCCATGTCCTTGCCGTGCACGTGGAAGATCCGGTCGCCGAAGTCGTAGACCGCCCGCTCGTAGTCGATCTGGAGCCAGACGAGGTGCGACGGGTCGAGGTTGAGGCCGAAGTTGGCGTCCGGGATCGCGGTGAACATCTCGTCCCAGATCGCCGGCGACCAGGCGAGGTTGGTGCCTCCGGGCCACTCGTCGTAGCTGAAGATCATCGGGCAGTTCTCGATCGCGATCTTCACGTCCCGCTCGCCTGCGTAGGAGACGAGTGCCGGCCAGATCTGCCGGAAGCGCTCGAGGTTGTCGGGCACCGGCCGGTCCTTGTCGTTGCCGACGAAGGTGCCGACGATCCCGACCCCGAGGCGCTGCGCCGCGTCGATCACCTTGCGGAGGTGGCCGTTCGCCTCCTCGCGCGCCGCGTCGTCCGGGTGGAGGTTGTTCGGGTAGTACGCCAGCGCCGAGATCGCGAGCCCGTGCCGCTCCATGATCCCGTGCACCTCGTCGGGGTCGAACGTCTCGACGTCGATGTGCGAGACGCCCGCGTAACGCCGCCGCTCGCCGCCCGCGGCGGGCCAGCAGGCGACCTCGAGCATCTCGAAGCCGGCCCCGGCTGCCCACTCGGCGACCTGCTCGAGCGACAGATCCGGGAACGCCGCGGTCAGCAGTCCGAGCTTCACAGGGTCACCTCCACCCATCGTTCGTCGCGGTTGGATTGCGCCACGGCCTCGGCGAGCACGTTCTCGACGTGGCCGGCGCGAAAGGTCGGATAGTCGTCGCCCGGCTTGCCGGCGGCCACGGCCCGGTAGACCGCGCGATAGAGCTCCTTGAACGTGTCTGCGAAGCCCTCGGCGTGGCCGGCCGGCAGCGAGGTCGTCCCGCGCGCCTCCGGGGCGAGCAGCGCCGGATTGCGGAGGAGCGTCTCGTTCGCGGCGTCGCGCCGGCCCAGCCACAGCGTCTCGTGGCTCTCGGCGTCCCAGGCCAGAGAGGCGCGCGAGCCGTCGACCTCGAAGCGGAGCGAGTTCTTGCGGCCGGCGCTGATCTGCGAGACGACGGCCGATCCGCGGGCACCGCCTCGGAAGCGGAGCAGGATGTGCGCCATGTCCTCCGTCGACATCGGCGCGTCGACGCGCTCGACGCCGGCGGCGGAGGCGAACGTCTCGACCTCGCCGGTCGGGCGGCGGCGAACCGGGATCGTCGTCGCCAGGTCGGCGAAGACCGCTTCGACCTCGAGCCCGGTCACGAACTGCGTCAGGTCGAGCCAATGCGAGCCGATGTCGCCCACTGCGCGCAGCTCGCCGCCCTTCTCGTTCTCGAGCCGCCAGTTCCAGTCCGTGTCGAAGAGGAGCCAGTCCTGCAGGTAGCCGCCGTGCACGACGAAGACGTCGCCGACCTCGCCGGCGCGGACGCGCGCACGGGCCTCCTGCACCATCGGATAGAAGCGGATGTTGAAGTTCGTGCAGTGGACGAGGCCGCTTTGCTCGGCGAGGTCGAGCAGCTCGCCCGACTGCTCTGCCGTCATCGCCAGCGGCTTCTCGCAGACGACGTGCTTGCCGGCCGCGAGCGCCTGCTTCACCTGCGGGTAGTGGAGGTGGTTCGGGGTCGTCAGATGGACGACATCGACGCTCGCGTCGGCCAGCAGAGCCTCGTACGACTCGTAGACCGGCGCGAGCCCCTTCGCCTCGGCGCGCTCCTTCGTCGAGCCGACGACGCCGGCGACCCGGACGCCGAGGCGGCGCAGCGCGTCGACGTGGACGACGCCGATGAAGCCGGTTCCGACGACGCCGGCCCGCAGGTCGGTGATCTCTCTCATGCGGCCTCCACGCGGATCTCGAGTTCGGTGACGCGCTCCTCGCCGGGCTCCAGCACCGGCAGCCTGCCCTCTGCGCGGTCGTGCGCCCGGCCGAGGACGGAGCAGTTCGCGGGCTCGATCCCGAGCACGCCGAACTGCGGGTGAATCCACTGCCACAGACGGGGCAGGTTCGAGCGGACGGTAATGCGGACGTTCCCACGCGTGACCGTAGCGCGCGTCGAGCCGAGGTGCTCGTAGACCCGTTCCGGCCCGGGCGGGCCGAGCTCGCGCCAGTCGCAGGCGCGGGCGTCGTCGTCCCGCGGCAAAACCTCGGTCGAGTCGATGTCGACTGCGTCCCAGAGGAAGTTGCAGTGGTAGAGGAACGGTGCCGCCTCGGTTTGCGGGCCGATGTTGCGCGTCGTGTCGCGGATACGCAACGGTGGGCCGACCTCCAGCTCGCGCCTCAGCTCGAGCTTCCGCCCCGAGCTTGCCGCCTCGACCACGCGCGCACTGGCAGTCGTGCCGTCGACGACCACGTCGTGGGCCGGCAGAGAGGTGTACCAGCCGTGCTGGGGCTGTCCCTCCGACGGACGGCCGACGTTTCGCAGCCCGCACGTGAACATGAGCCCGCCGATCAGCGAGCTCTCGAAGTCGCCCTGCCAGGGGATCGTGCCGAGGGGCGAGATCCAGGCGATCTCCTCACCCGCGAAGCTGGCCGCTCCCAGGTCGAATCCCCGCTCCGGGAGGAGCTCGACCGCGAGCTCGCCCCCGCGCAGCTCGATCGCCTTCAGCTCGCCGGTCACTGGCTCGTCGGTCACTGGCTCGTCGGTCACTGGCTCGTCGGTCACTGGGGCAGCTCCACGTCGAAGTCGACGTCGAGCCCGTAGCGCGAGCCGACGTAACGGCTCTCCGTCCATTCCAGCGGCTCGCCGCCCTGATCGCGGATCAGTCGGCGCTCGACCAGCATCGGCTCGCCCTTCCGCACGCCAAGGAGCCTCGCATCCTCCTCGCCGGCCGCCTGCGCCGCGATCGCCGCCCGCCCGGCCGTGGGGACGAGTCCTGAGCCCGCCAGCGTCTCGAAGAGCGAGACGCTCTCGAGGTCGCCCTCGAGGAGCGGCGCCACGCGCGCCGCAGGGAAGACGGCCGTCTCGAGCGCGACGGGCTCACCGTCCGCGAGACGCACCCGCCGGAGCACGACGACGCTCTCCGCGCCGAGGCGCGCGCGCTCCTCGGCCGTGGCGGGCCGCACCGCGTTCTCGACGACGCGCGACGTCGGGGTGCGGCCGCGGCGCCGCATCTCGTCGCTGAAGGAGAGGATGTGAGTGGCGGTGCGGTGCGCGTCCTCCGCGGCGACGAACGTCCCTCGGCCCGGGACGCGGTACACGAGCCCTTCCTGCACCAGCCGCTGGACGGCGTTCCGGGCGGTCATCCGCGAGACGCCGAACTCCTCGCAGAGGCGCGCGTCGGACGGCAGCGGAGCGTGGGGCTCGAGCGCGGCGATCCGGGCTCGGAGCGCCTGCTCGATCTCGTAGTAGCGCGGGACAAAGCTTGTCATGCGCTCCTCACGCGTCGGCGGCCCAGCGGTGCGGGTAGTGAAGCGGGACGCCTGTCAGATCGGCGTCGATCAACGTCAGATGCCAGCGGCCGAGGTTCGCGGAGACGAGCCGGTCGAGCCGCTCGCCCATGAAGCAGACGTTCGTCGGGGCGGAGAGCAGCGTACCCTGCGGATCCTCTGCGACGATCTCGACTCCGGCGTCGCGGTCGATGTACACGATCCGGTCGGGGCGGTAGCACGAGACGAGCACGCCACCGTCGGCGGTGAACGCGACGCCGTCGGGCACGGTGCCGGGAAGGCGGGTGACCTCTTCCACCTCGCCTGTCCCGAGGTGAAGACGGTTGACCGTGGGCTCGAAAGACTCGACCAGCCAGATCCAGCGGCCGTCCTCGGAGACCGCGCAACCGTTCGGGAAGTGGGGGAGAGCGGTCGAGAAGACCTCGACGTGGCCGTCCGGAGCGATGCGGAGAACGCGGCCGTCGTTCCGCTTCCAGTGGCCTGAGTCGGCGAGCCAGACCGTTCCGTCAGGGGCGAACGCCGGATAGTTCGGCAAGCCGAGCCCGGTTGCGACGCGGCGCACCCGGTCTCCGTCGAGGACGCAGAGCGAGCCATCCGACGAGCAGCACGCCGCGACCCGGCCACGCGCGTCGACGGCCAGGCCGAGCACGAAGCCGGGCGCCAGCGCCGCGAGCTCGACGATCCGCGCGTCCGGGTCGATCCGGTACAGCTGACCGTCCTCGCCGCCGGCCCAGATCACGCCGGCGGCTGGGTCCCAGCAGACGCCCTCCGGGTGGTCGAGACCCTCCACGAGGATCTCGACGCTAGTCGCGCGCATGCCCGACGGCGCCGTTGACGGTGAGGCCGCCATCGACGATCACCTCCTGACCCGTGACGTATCGCGCGGCGTCGGAGGCGAGGAAGAGCACGACGCCCGCCACGTCCTCCGGCACGCCGATGCGGTGCAGCGGAATCCGCTCCTCGTAGGTGCGCCGAACCGCGGGCGTGTACGCGTCGGCGTTCAGCGGCGTGTCCGTCGCCCCCGGCGCGACCGCGTTCACGGTCACGCCGACCGGTGCGAGCTCGAGAGCGAGGACCTTCGTCAGCGCGACGATCGCGCCCTTGGCGGCCGTATAGGCGCCGAGGTCCGGAACGGCCAGCGTGCTCGCCGCAGATCCGATGTTGACGATGCACCCCGATCGCTGCGAAAGCATCTGCCGAGCGGCCGCGCGGCAGCCGTAAAAGTACCCGTGCAGGTTCGCGCGTAGGAGCCCGTGCCAGTCGTCGTCCGTTGTCTCGACGACAGGTTTGACCATGAGACGGGCGGCGTTGTTGACCCACACGTCGAACCCGCCCCACCGGTCGATCACCGCCCCGGCGAGCCGCTCGATCGTCTGCACGTCACCTGTGTCGCCCTTCGTGAAGATTCCGGCGACCGGCTCGCCGCCGTCGAGGGAGACCCCGGCCACGCGGGCTCCAGCGGCGGCGAAGGCGCGTGCGACCGCCCTGCCGATCCCGCTCGATGCCCCGGTGACGACGACGCGGCGGTCCTCGAGGTCGAAAGGCCCGGGCACCCGCCGACTGTATAGCCGTCTAGATGGGAGGGCAAGCCACTGATCCCGATGGTGCTGGGGTACACCAGCACCATTCCGGCCCATACGGCGCTGACGATCTGCAAAAGCGCAGCTCAGCGGGGGTCGAACGCGAACGCCTGTGCCGGATTCGTGACAAAGATCTGCTCGGAGAGCTCCAGCCCGAGCTCGCGTTCGAGGCGTGGCTTGAAGCGTGCGAAGACATAGTCGAGCCCCGGCCCGCCGCCGTAGGCCCGCAACATCGAGCGGCGCCCGGTGTCCCCGCCGAGAAGCAGCTGGCGGCCGAGCCCCCGCTCGGCGAGGGCGGCGATGAGTTGCAGGATCGTCGCGTCCGGCCAGTATTTCGTCCGCCCGGGACCGTCGAGCTGCAGCCAGGCTCCTGTCCCGCCCGTCTCGGCGTGCTCGCCCGCGTCCGGGTTCCGGTCGAGATGCGCCAGGACGATCGACCGCGCCGGCACGCCGAGCGAGCCGAGCCGCTCGACGATCCCAAGACCCATCGTCCCGTGCTGGGTGTGCACGCAGACGGGAGCCCCGGTGGCCGAATGAGCGGCTGCCGCCGCCTCGAACGCCTTCTCCTCGAACTGCGTCAGTCGGTGGTACGACGCGCCGGCCTTTACGATCCCGCAATGCTCGTGGATCTCCGCGACGAAACGGCGTGCCAGCGACTCGGCCGTCTCGCTGCGAAGCGGATCGTCCTCCGCGTAGTGCGCGTCGCGGTGCAGGCCGGTCGCGGCGACGACGTGCAACCCTGTCGCCTCGCTGACGGCCATGAGGCCGTCCAGGTCGCGGCCGAGGCCTAGCGGCGTCCAGTCGACGAGCGACCGGCCCCCCGCCTCGGCGAGCGTGCTCGCCTCGTCGATCGCCTCCTCGACGCCGGTGAAGTCATCCCCGGGCTGCAATGGCGTGACGAGGAACAGGTGCTCGTGCGCGTCACACGGGCCGAGCTCGCCCGGTGCGATGTCCCCCCGGACGGTGCGGACGATCACGAGCGGAAGACTACGGGGCGCGGCCGTCCCGAATGCGCTGCTCCCGCAGGTATCGGACGGCGGCGCGATTCTTGCGCCAACCAGAGACGGCGATGGCGCCGGGGATGAGCACGATCGCCGCGACGAGCAGACCGAGTGGGAGGAAGAGCCAGTTTGCGGAGAGCCGCTGGCCGCCGGCCGCGACCTGGCTCGGCGCCAGGTCGGGTTGCGCCCAGACCTTGGACTGCTCGCCCGGCTTGGAGAACATCGCGACGGGCTGCCAAGCCTCGACGAGCCACCGGCCCCGGACCTGCTTCAGCTCCGCGCGGAACGAGATGGGCCCGGTGTCGGCGCGTGCCACCGGAAGTAGCAAGATGTCGAGCCCGACGTCGCGCGGATACGAATACTTCAGCACCCAGCCGTCGTACCGTGTGCCCTTGGCGGGGAAGCGCCAGAACGGCGTCTCCTTCCTCGCCCAGTCGAGTTTCGTCGAGCCGGCGTGGAGCGCGTGGGTCGTCAAGTCCCACGCGTTCTCGGGGTGCGTGCCCGCGACGCCCGTGAGGATGAAACGCTGCAGCGCCCGCGTCACGTCCCCGCGCGCCTCGGGCGTCAGCTCGACCTCGCGCGGCGTGCTCGCGACGGCGGCGGTGGTGGGCTCCAGTGCCACCGTGGCGGCCCGTTCGCGGTCGACGCGGCCGCCTCGGTCCGGAAGCGCCGCGGCCGCCAGCGCCAGCGCCGAGACCGCGGTCACGACTCCTCCCGACCAGACGAGTCGGCGGCGCTTGCGCGGCGACGTCGGGAGCAGTCGCATCGACCGTTGGGACGGACCGCCGCGTCAGAAGTTCGTGCCGATCGGCGAACGGGTTGATCAGCGGCAGGCGGCAATCCAGGCAGCGCAGGCCTTCATGACCTCGTCGTCGTCGGTCCAGCCGACCGTCTGGACGACCCCCCAGGCGCGCAGGCGGTCGCGGTCGAGCTCGAGCTCGGTCGCGTAGAAGTCGAAGCGCTCCTGGACGGTGCGCTGCGGATCGTGGTCGCGCAGGAGCTCGTCGCGCCGGTCGCGCAGCAACGAGGCCAGGTCGTACTCCCGGTCGCCGACGACGGGCTTCGGGTCGATGGCGAGCCACGGCTCCCGCTCGGCGGAGAGCGTGTTCCCGTTGTGGAAGTCCTGGTGGAGCAGCACGGGCTCGGCCGGATCGCCGGCGAGCTCAGCGGCGAGCCGGCCGGCCTCGCCCGGCAACGCAGACCAGTGCCGCGCGTAGTCGACCAGGAGATCGAACTGGTGGCCGGTGGGCGGGGTCAGCCACAGGCGTGGCAAGAGCGACGCTGCGACGCGCCGTCCCTCGTGCTCGGATCGGCTCCACAGCTGGACGCCAGGCTCGAGCCGCTCGAGGAGGAGCGCGCCGCGTACCGGATCGTGGTCGAACAGACGCACCGCACCGTCCCCGGCGTAGAGGCGGAGCGCCTCGTGCTCGAACTGCGACTCACGGTGTGGAAAGCCCAGCTTGAGCACCAGCTCGCCGGCCGGCGCCACCCACGCTGCGGCCTCCGCCGTGAACGGCTCCTCCAGCTCGAGGCTCCACTGCTCGGCGCACTCCGCGACGAGGCGGGGCACATCGGCGGCCCAGGCGTCGTAGTCTGCAGTCCAGAAGAAGTCGGACACGCGAGGAGGGTACGGTTCCGCGATGCCACCGCTCGTCTTCGACGGTCACAACGACGTGCTGCTGCGCCTGCACCGCGATCCGGGACGGGACTTTCGGGTCGAGGGGGAGGCGGGCCATCTCGATCTGCCGCGCGCCTTGCGGGGCGGGTTCGGCGGCGGCCTGTTCGCATGCTTCGTCCCCGGCCCCGAGCAGGAGCCGGTGTTCACCGACGAGGGCTATGAGACGGAGCTCGGCCGGCCCCTCGAGGAGGAGGATGCGCGTCAGTCCGTCTCGTGCCTGGCCGCGCGGCTCTTCGACCTCGAGCTCCGTCGCGCCGTGCGGGTCGCGCGCTCGGCCGCCGACCTGGCCCTGGACGAGAAGAGCGTGCTCGCCGTGCTCCACTTCGAGGGCGCCGAGCCGGTCGCCGACGAGGACGACCTCGCCGCCTGGCACGAGCAGGGGCTCCGCTCCCTCGGGATCGTCTGGAGCCGGCCGAACCGGTACGGGACCGGCGTCCCGTTCCGGCACCCGTCCTCGCCTGACACCGGGCCGGGGCTGACCGACGACGGCAAGGCCCTCGTCGGCGCCTGCAACCGCCTCGGGATCGTGATCGACCTCTCCCACCTGAACCGGGCCGGCTTCGACGACGTCGCGCGCCTCTCCCAGGCGCCGCTCGTCGCCAGCCACTCGAATGCGTGGACGCTCTCGCCGTCGTCGCGGAATCTCCAGGACGACCAGCTCGACGCGATCGCCTCGTCGGGCGGTGTCGTCGGCGTCAACTACGCGGTCTCGTTCCTGCGGGCGGACGGCGGGCTCGACGCGGAGACGCCGCTCGCCGAGATCGTGCGCCACGTCGTCTACCTCGCCGAGCGGATGGGCGTCGAGCACGTCGCGCTGGGCTCGGACTTCGACGGCGCCGTCGTGCCGGCCGAGCTTGGCGACGCGGCCGGCCTGCCCGCACTTCTGACCGCGCTGGCCGAACGATTCAGCGACGCCGAGGTCAAGCAGATCGCCGCCGAGAACTGGTTCAGGGTGCTGGCGGCGACGTGGCAATGACGGTCACTCGCGCCGACGCCTCGGCGACGCGCCCGTCGCGCCCGACCGCGCGCGCGGTCAGCACATGCTCGCCTCCTGCCTCGGCCGACGCGTCCCAGGCGTAGGCGAAGGGCGCCACGGCGGCCGAGCCGCGGGCGGCCCCGTCGACGAGGAACTCGACCTGCACCGCGTTCGCCGCCTGCACCTGCCAGTCGACGACACCCTCGACGCTCTGCCCGTCCGAGACGCTTTGGCCGAACACCGTCGGCGCCGGGGCCGGGGCAGGCGCGGGTTTCGGCCGTGGTCTCGGCGTCACCTTCGGCACGCGGTTCTTCACGGTCACCGTCAGTCTCCGCTTCGCGAGCCGCTCGTCGGCCGCGCGTGCATAGACGACCACGGTGTGGCGGCCGTCGACCGTGCGTCGCGTATCCCAGCGAAGCGCGAACGGCCGCCGTATGTCGCGCCCGATCTTGCGCCCGTCCAGGACGAGCTGCACGCGCGTCGCCCTCGCTCCCTCCGGAAGGACGCGGATGCGGACGACGCCCTTCACGCGCTGCCGGCGCCGGAGCCCCCGCAGCGCGAGCTCGAACGGGCGATTGCGGACCCGGATCACGTGGCGCGCGAGCGCGACCCGCCGGCCCGCAATCGCGCGCGTCTCCAGCACGTGCCGCCCGTTGCGGAGGAGCGTCGTGTTCAGGCCTCTCGCGGCCGCGAACGCGAACGGCGCGAGCCGGTCGACCCAGAGCAGCTGGCCGTCGACGCGGAACTCGACACGTTTCGGCCTCGGGCCTGTCGTCGTCGCGTGCCATGCGACGTACCCGCGACCCTCGGCCGGGACCGCGGCCTTGACCTGCAGCGGCCGGAAGCGCTGGGGGAACGCGTAGCGGCGAACGAGCCGCAGGTACAACCTCCAGTTCCAGTATCGGCCCGGATCGGTGTGGTTGTCGTAGCCGCCGAACGAGCCTCGGTGCAACGGATCCGGCACCTCCGAGTGCCCGATGATGTGCGCGCGGTCGATCGGCAGGCGCGCCTGGCGGGCAATCCAGGCCGTCAACCGCGCCGACGAGCGATACTCGGCGAGCGTGAAGCCCGCCGGGTCGTCCGTGATCCCCTCGTGCTCGATTCCGATCGACTCCCGGTTCACCCTCGGGTTCCCCGCGTGCCAGGCGATGTCCGAGCGGTGCACGATCTGCACGATCGCCCCGCTGCGCGCCACGATGTAGTGCGCCGAGCCGTACGAGTGCTGGTCCTTCAGCCAGGCGACGGAGCCCCAGAACGGACCCTCGGTGGCGTGGATGACGAGGAGGTGGATCGAACGCCACGTCCGGCTTGCCTTCGTGTAGTTGCCGTCGCCGCGCAGCCAGGTGACCGGCGGCCGTACGGCGGCAGCGGGCGAGGCCGCCCGCGCGCCCGGGAGGGGAGCGGCCGCGAGGAGGCCGCCCGCGAGCAGGCCGGCGACAAGCAAACGATTGACGAAGCGGGACCCCATCTGAAGGCGACTCGGCCGGGCGGCGGAGAGCGCTAGTTGTAGCGAGAACGGCCGCGTGCGTCCGGCAGGAACTGCCCCCCGAGGCCTTACTCGGCTGTCAGCTCGATCCTGTTCCCGTCCGGGTCGAGAACCACCGACTCGTAGTAGCCGTCGCCGGTGCGGCGCGGCGGGTCCACGACCGGCACGCCGGCCGCCGCCAGCTCCGTCGTGATCCGGTCGACGTCCTCGGGTGCGCCGACGGTGAGCGCGATGTGGATCCAGCCGACGTCCTGCCGCGTCCGGTCGCGCTCTGCGATCCCCGGCATCTGCATCAGCTCCAGCCTCGCGCCGCCGTCGAACTGCAGGAAGTACGACGCGAAGCCGGGCCGCTCGTAGCGCGGCCCGGCCGTGCCGCCGAGGTGCTGCTCGTAGAACGTCCTGAGCCCCTCGAGGTCGTCCGTCCAGAGCGCCACGTGCTCGATGCGCACTAGGTGAGCTTCACCGCCACGTGCTTGATCTCGGTGTAGTCCTCCATCGAGTACGCCGACATGTCCTTGCCGTAGCCCGACTGCTTGTAGCCGCCGTGCGGCATCTCGCTCGAGATCGGGACGAGGTGGTCGTTGATCCAGACGGTGCCGAACTGGAGCTTGCGTGCGGCATTCATCGCCCGCGCGACGTCGCGCGTCCACACCGACGCCGCAAGGCCGTACGGGACGTCGTTCGCCCAGGCGATCGCCTCCTCGTCGGAGTCAAACCGCTGCACGGTCACGACCGGCCCGAAGACCTCCTTCTGCACGATCTCGTCGGTCTGCTTGACGTCGGTGACGACGGTCGGCTGGACGAAGAAGCCGCGGTCGCCGCCCCCGTTCGAGGACCCGATCCCTCCGCCGGTGAGGATCGTGGCCGTCTTGGCGCGCTCGAGGAACCCGAGCACGCGATCCTGCTGCTCCTTCGTGATCATCGGGCCCATCTCGATCTCGTCGCTCTCGGCCGGGTCGCCGACCTTCAGCGACTCGACCACCGGGACGAGCGTCTCGAGCAGCGTGTCGTAGATCTTCGGGCCGGCGAGCACGCGCGAGCCCGCGGTGCAGTCCTGGCCCGAGTTCCAGTAGCCGGCAATCTTGATCCCCTCGGCCACGGCCTCCGGGTCGGCGTCGTCGAAGACGACCATCGGCGCCTTGCCGCCCAGCTCGAGGTGCACGCGCGTGAGCGTGTCGGCTGCCGTGCGCGCGATCGTCTTGCCGGTCTCGACGTCGCCCGTCAGGGAGACGAGGCCGACGTCCGGGTGCGTGACGAGCCGCTCGCCCGCCGGGACGCCGTCGCCGGTGACGACGTTCAGCACGCCTGCCGGGATCGCGTCCTGCGCGAGCTCGACGAAGCGCAGGAGCGAGAGCGGCGTCTGCTCGGACGGCTTCAGGATCTGCGTGTTCCCGGCTGCGAGTGCCGGGCCGAGCTTCCAGATCGCCATCATCAAGGGGTAGTTCCAGGGGCAGATGCCGGCGACGACGCCGATCGGCTCGCGGCGCACGAGCGACGTGTAGCCCTTGATGTACTCGCCGGCCGACTTGCCCTCGAGGTTCCGCGCCGCGCCCGCGAAGAAGCGCAGGTTGTCCGCGCAGAAAGGCATCTCGTCGCGGGAGGCCATCAGCGGCTTGCCGACGTTGCGCGACTCGATCTGGGCGAGCTCCTCGGCGTTCTCGTCGATCACGTCCGCCAGCCGCAGGAGCAGCGCCGCGCGCTCGCCGGGGGTCGCCTCGACCCACTCGCGGAATGCCTCCTCGGCGGCCGCGACCGCGCGGTCGACGTCCTCCTTGCTGCAGCGCGGGACCTCGGCGATCACCTCGCCCGTGGCGGGGTTGATCACCTCCATCGTCTCGCCGGAGGCCGATTCCTCGAACCTCCCTCCGACGAAGATCTTGTGTTGCGTGACGGTGCTCATGGAGCCTCCTATTCCCGGCGCAGCACGCCGGACTCGGTCGTGAGTCGGGTCGATATCCAGACGGGGACGATGGTCGCGAGCAGGATCAGGAAGACGATGACGTTCACCTCCGGCAACTGCTGCCCGAGGCGGATGTTCCCGAAGATCCAGATCGGCAGGGTGTTCTGCGCACCCGCCGTGAACGTGGTCACGATCACCTCGTCGAACGAGAGCGCAAATGCGAGCAGCGCGCCCGAGACGAGCGCGGTCGAGATGGTCGGGAAGGTGACGTAGCGAAAGGTCTGCCAGCCGTCGGCGCCGAGGTCCATCGACGCCTCCGTCAGCGAGGTCGCGGTTCGGCGCAGGCGGGCGATCACGTTGTTGAAGACGATCACGACACAGAACGTCGCATGCCCGACGACGATCGTCCAGAGGCCGAAGTTGAGCTGCCAGAAGGAGAAGAAGGAGTTGAGCGCCATCCCGGTGATGATCCCCGGCAGCGCGATCGGGAGCACGAAGAGGAACGAGATCGCGTCGCGGCCGAAGAAGCGGAAGCGGTGGACCGCGAAGGCGGCGGCCGAGCCGAGGAGCAGCGCGATCGCGGTCGCGGCGAGCCCCGCCTTCAGCGAGAGCCAGAGCGCCGTCTGCATCTCGGCATTGTGGATCGTCGGGCTGAACCACTTCGTCGTCCAGTCCGTGATCGGCCACCCCTGCGCGGTCTCCGCGTTGAACGCGTAGAGCACGATCACGACGATCGGCAGGTGGAGAAAGAGAACCACGAGCACCGTCCAGACGGCGAGCGCCCGGCGGGTGAGAGTGCTCTCCACTAGAGGGCCTCGAACGCGCCTGTGCGGCGCGCCAGGATCAGGTAGATCGCCATGGTCACGAGCGGGATGGACGCGAACGCCGCCGCGAACGGGAGGTTGCCCGCCGCGCCGAGGCCCGTGTTGTAGACGACGTTGCCGATGAACGAGGAGCTCGCGCCGCCGACGAGCGTGGGGGTGATGTAGTCGCCGAGCGTGAGCGAGAAGGTGAAGATCGAGCCGGCGACGACCCCGGGCAGCGCGAGCGGCAGGATCACCCGGCGGAACGTCGTCACGCCGCGCGCGCCGAGGTCGCGCGACGCCTCGATGTACGAGTGCGGGATCCGCTCGAGCGCCGCGTAGATCGGCAGGATCATGAACGGGAGCCAGATGTAGGAGAAGACGATCCACATCGCCGTGTTCGAGTAGCCGAGCCCGGCGCCGGGCAGCCCCATCTTCTCCAGCGACCAGTTGAGGATGCCGTTCTCGGCCAGGATCACCTTCCACGCGTAGACGCGGACGAGGTAGCTCGACCAGAGCGGCAGCAGCACCAGCACGAAGAGCAGCGAGCGCGTATGCGGGCGGGCGATCCGCGCCATGAAGTAGGCGAACGGGAACGCGAGCACTGCGTCCGTGACCGTGACCGCGGCGGCGATGCCGATCGTCCGGAAGACGACGCGCCGCCAGTCGGCGCTCGTCCAGATCTCCCGGAAGTTGTCCGTGTTCCAGCTGTGCACGACCTGCGTCGTGAACGGGTCGACCGACCAGAAGGCGGAGACGAAGAGAACCGCGAGCGCGGCGACGTAGAGGAGCAGGAACCACGCCAGGGGTGGCGCGAGCAGGAGCACGCCGCGCAGCCACTGGTGCCGCCAGAGCATGCCCGAGAGCCGGCGGCGCGGGGTCGACCGCACGCCGCCGGCTCCGGGCGAAGGGGCTACGAGATCGCCTGGTTCCAGGCGCTCACCCACTTGGTGTAGTCCATGCAGTCCTTCTTGCCGTTCCCGCAGTCGGCGAGGGGCGTCTTCCAGAACTTGATCGACGCGTAGTACTCCTCGGGCGCGTTGGCGTGGTACGCCGCGCACGAGCCCTTGGAGAGCTTGTTCATCGCCGCGCACGCCTGCCTGTTCACCGGCGTCTCACCCCAGGTGACCGCCTGCAGCGCTTGCACCTTCGGCGACGAGACGTACCCGTACCACTTGTAGGCGCAGTTCGGGTGCTTCGTCTTGGACGAGAGCATCCAGGTGTCGAGCCAGCCTGTCGCCCCTTCCCGCGGGATGACCTCCTTGACCGGCACCTTCGCCGCGACGAGCGCGCCGGTGGTATACGGCCACGAGGCGCCGAGCCAGACGTCGCCGTTCTTGAAGAGGCTGATCTCGTCGGACGCGAGCGCCCAGTACTTCTTCACGAGGGGCTTCTGCTTCTTGATCAGGGAGATCGCCGCGTCGAACTGCTTCTTGTTCAGCTCGTACGGGTCCTTGATCCCGAGCGAGGGCTGCGTCTTCGAGAGGTAGAGCGCGACGTCGGCGATCTGGATGGGGTTGTTCGGGACGGTGATCCGGCCCTTGTACTTCGAGTCGTAGAGCGCGCCCCAGGTGGTCGGCGCGTTCGTCACCTTCGTCGTGTTGTAGGCGAGCGTGTTCGGGCCCCACTGGAGCGAGATCCCGTAGTGCTTGCCGTCGACAGTGTTGTTCGGCGGGCTCTTGAACGCGTTGAAGAACTGCTTCCAGCCGGGGACGAGCGCGGTGTTCACGGCCTGGACGTCCTTGCCGTAGATGAGGCGCAGCGACGCGTCGCCGGACGCGGAGACCATGTCGTACTGGCCGCCGCCGCCCGAGCGCATCAGCGTCACCATCTCGTCGGACGAGCCGGCGTACTTGGCCTGCACCTTGCAGCCGGTCTGCTTCTCGAATGGCTTGACCCACTTCGGGTCGAGGTAGCCCTCCCACGCGATCATCGTCAGCTTGCCCTCGCCGGGGCCGATCGCGGTTGGGAGGGCCGAGCCCTTCCCGGCGCCTGCCGCCGGAATCGCGAGCGCCGTCGCCAAGGCGGCGAGCGCGATGATCCGGAATCGCTTCATTCTTCCTCCTTCGGGGGATCGATCACGTAGGCGTTCTCCGGGCTCCAGGCGAGGAAGACGCGTGCGCCGCGCTCCTCGATCGGCCCGTCGTTCTGGCGGACGACCGTCAGCGTCCCGCGGCCGCCGTCGAGCTCGACGACGTAGCGGATGAAGCTGCCGACGTAGATCACGTCCGCGATCGTCCCGGGCTGCCCGGGACCCTCGTGCGAGATGCGGATCTTCTCCGGACGGATGGTGATCCGCTTCCCGCCCTCGTCCAGCACGTTCGAGACGCCGACGAAGCCGGCGACGAACTCCGTGGCCGGCCGCTCGTAGACCTCGTCCGGCCTGCCGACCTGCTCGATCCGGCCGGCGTTGAAGACTGCGAGGCGGTCGCTCATCGTCAGCGCCTCCTCCTGGTCGTGGGTGACGTAGACGAACGTGATGCCGAGGTCGTGCTGCAGCGCCTTCAGGAAGAGCTGCATCTCCTGGCGAAGCTTCAGGTCGAGCGCGCCCAGCGGCTCGTCGAGCAGCAGCACCTGTGGGCGCGTCACGATCGAGCGCGCGAGCGCCACGCGCTGCCGCTGGCCGCCGGAGAGCTGAACGGGCTTCCGCTCCTCGAAGCCCTCGAGCTGCACCATGTGCAGCACTTCGCGCACGCGGCCCCGGCGCTCGCTCCGAGGCACCTTGTTCACGCGCAGGCCGTACTCGACGTTCCCGCCCACGGTCATGTGCGGGAAGAGCGCGTAGTCCTGGAAGACCGTCGAGACCGGGCGCGCGTACGGGGCGAGCGAGGTGACGTCAG
This sequence comes from uncultured Actinomycetes bacterium, assembly GCA_963704025.1. Taxonomy (GTDB): domain Bacteria; phylum Actinomycetota; class Thermoleophilia; order Gaiellales; family Gaiellaceae; genus CAVPGP01. The sequence continues at coordinate 615,472 of CAVPGP010000003.1, forward strand.
TGCCCGCGAGGCGGATGGTGCCGCCGTCGGGCCGCTCGAAGCCGGCGACCAGGCGGAGCGTCGTCGTCTTGCCGGAGCCGGACGGCCCAAGGAGCGTGAAGAACTCGCCGCGGCCGACCGTGAGGTCGACGTCGTCCACGGCGACGACGTCCCCGTAGTGCTTCCGGATCCCGATCGCCTCGACATCCGCCGCAGCCGCCGGTGACGCCGTCTCAACCGCCGCGAGCGTCGCCAACGGCCTCTTCGAGGATGTCCAGTCCGCGCTCGAGCTCCTCGTCGGAGATCACGAGCGGCACGAGGATGCGGATCACGTTCCCGTAGGTGCCGCACGAGAGCAGGATCAGCCCCCGCTCGCGTGCGCCGGCGGTGACGCGGGACGCCAGCGCGGAGGAGTGCTCGGCGAACTCGATCGCCTGCATCGGGCCGAGGCCGCGGACGTCGTCGACCGGTCTCGCGAGCCTGCGCAGGCGCGCCTCGATCCGGCGGCCGACCTCGTCCGCGCGCTCGCGGAATCCGGGCGCGGCGACCGCGTCCAGGACGGCGCAGGACGCCGCGCAGGCGAGGGGGTTGCCGCCGAAGGTGCCGCCGAGGCCGCCGGGCGGGACGGAGTCGACGATCTCGGCCCGGCCGGTAACGGCCGCCAGGGGCAGCCCGCCGCCGAGCGACTTGCCGGAGACGAGCAGGTCGGGCTCGACGCCGTAGTGCTCGATCGCCCACACGGGCCCGGTGCGGCCGCACCCCGCCTGCACCTCGTCGTCCACGTAGAGGATCCCGTGCTCGTCGCAGAGGGCGCGCAGGCCGGCGGCGAAGCCGCGCTCCATCGGGATGAAGCCGCCCTCGCCCTGCACCGGCTCGAGCACGATGCAGGCCACCGACGCAGGGTCCACGCCTTGCTTGAACAGGTTCTGGAGCCCCTCGATCGTGGTCGGCGAGCGGTACACCTCGGGGGCGAACGGGCCGAAACCCTGCTTGTAGGGCACGACCTTGGCGGTCATCGCCATGGTCAGCGTCGTCCGGCCGTGGAAGGCGTTCTCGAAGACGACGACGGCCGGTCGGCCGGTCGCGACGCGCGCGATCTTGACGGCGTTCTCGATCGCCTCGGCGCCGCTGTTCAGCAGGAGAGACTTCTGGTCGCCGCCGCGGCACGGTGAGAGCTCCGCCAGCCGGCGGCAGACCTCGACGTAGGGCTCGTACATCCCGACCATGAAGCACTGGTGCAGGTAGCGGTCGACCTGGTCGTGGAGGGCCGCGACAGCGGTGGGCAGGCCGTGGCCGAGGTTGGCGCAGCCGAGTCCGCCCGCGAAGTCCACGTACTCGCGGCCCTCGGCGTCCCAGACCCGCGCGCCTTCGGCCCGCTCGACCACGAGCGGCGAGGTCGAGATCCCGCGGGCGACGTACCGCTCGCGGGCCTCCTGCACGCGTTCCGTCGCGCTCCGTTCGTGGACGGCCATGAGGGCGAATCTACACCGTTTCGTAGAAATGTCTCAAGTCAGATGCGCAATCCGCAGCGGAAAGGGCGCACAGTTGCGGAAAGCGCAGCCGGAGCACCCGGCGAGGACGGCCTGGTGTATCCCGAAAGCTCTACTGTTGAGACGGTGAAGACCGCGATCGTCGTTCCGGGCCACGGCTCCCACGGGCCGGGCGGGCAGTACCTGATCAGCAGCCGCTGCCGGCGCCTCGTCGCCGAGGCGGAGCGGCTGGCGGAGCGGGCCGCCCCGGTCGCGGTCGTCTTCACCGGCTGGTCGCCGCTGCCGGGCGGCGCCTCGGAGGCGGAGCAGATGCGGGCCGCGTGGGACGGCCCGGAGGTGGAGCTGGTCGTCGAGCCCGAGGCGCGCACGACCGCGGAGAACGCGGGACGGACGCTGCCCCTCCTGCTCGAGCGCGGGATCGAGCGGGCCGCCGTCGTCTGCGCGCCCGCGCACCTCTACCGCGTCCGCTACTTCTTCCGGCCCGTGTACGGCGCGGCCGGCGTCTCGACCGACTTCCACCTCGCGCGGATCATCCCGACGCCGCATGCGGTGGCGTGGGAGGTCGTCGCATTCGCGGTCCGCCGTCGGCAGCTGCGAACCGTGCAGGCGAGACGATGAGCGCGACGCGGGACACCGTCGTCTTCATCCCGGCCTGGAACGAGGAGGAGAACCTCCCCGCGGTCCTCGACGAGCTGCGCGAGGGGCTTCCCGACGCGGACGTGCTCGTGGTGGACGACGGCTCGACCGACCGGACCGCGGCGGTCGCCGCCGAGCACGGCGCCGAGGTGCTCTCGTTCGGGGAGAACCGGGGCCTGCGCGAGGGGATCGCCGCCGGCTATCGCTGGGCGCTCGAGCACGGGTACGCGTTCTGCGGCCGCGTCGACGCGGACGGCCAGCATCCCGTCGAGGAGCTGAAGCGGCTCCTGGAGCGGGTCCGCAGCGGCGACTGCGACGTCGCCGTCGGCTCGCGCTTCGTCTCGGGCGACGGCTACGCCGCGTACCGCTACCGGCCGAGCGGCGCGCGCCGCTTCGGAACGGCACTGCTGCGCCGGGCCATGAAGCTCGTCCTGCGACAGCCGTTCGCCGACGCGACCAGCGGGCTCTACGCGGTCAACGCCAAGGCGCTGCCCATGCTGTCGGAGCCGTATACGAGCAGGGCGCCAGAGGTGGAGGCGCTGATCCGCATCGCCGACGCCGGGCTCCGGCTCGAGGAGGTGCCCGTCGACATGCGCGAGCGAGCCGGCGGCGAGTCGAAGCTCCGCGGCTCGAAGGCGGTCAAGCTCGTGGTCACCGTCGTCGGGACGCTGGTGGTCGGCAAATTCGTGCTCGCCCGCCGCCGGAGATCCTGACCCGTGGCGGATACCATGCCGGTGCTCGCCGGATGACCTCGAAGCGAGCGCGGCGCCTTGGCCGAGTGGTTAGGCACAGGTCTGCAAAACCTGGTACACCGGTTCGACTCCGGTAGGCGCCTTCGCCTTTGGTCAAGCCGAATCTCGCTCAACCAGGCGGGAGTCGGCTTCTTCGCGGCCCCGCTTTCAAGAAACGGCCGAGGGTGTTGGAGGACGACCGGGCTGGGGTCGGCGGGGTGCAGCTGGGGCGCGGTACTCGACGCATCGGAGGGTACGGCCGTGAACCCGCGGGCGCGGGCGCGGCATTTCTGAGGGCCGCTTTCGCCGTGCCTGGGCCTGCGTCTGAACGCTGACCCTAGGCGCTAAATGCGCGTTTCGATTTCGTCCGTGACGTGGGGGCTATCGTCGTCGAGGCGAGAGCCACCGGGCTCGAGTGTCGGAATCGAGCGAATTCCCTGTCTACCGCTGCCGGTGTTGAACTGGAGCACAACATCTGACGCGGACGCGACTCCTTCAAGTCCCGCGGGGGATAGCGGCCCGACGACGAAGGCGCGCGCGAGGACCGGCCCGCCGCTGCCGTCCTGATCGAACGTCAGCTGGACTTGCGGCTTTAGGCTTGCGGCTAGCGCGTCCCGAGCGTCGCGCGCGGCCTGACTACTCGATCGCGCCGCGAGCCAGGCGGCTACGGCGCCAAGCATGCCCCCAATCCACCGACGGCAGTGGCTATAGCGGCAGCCTTCTCCCAAACGCTGACATCGGCCAAGGCGCCGGACACTACACCGGCTCGAGTCGCTCTGAAGCGCCGGGTCAAACGCTGAGTCGGAGTTGCGCTTCGGCCAGCTGCCAGGGCTAATGGTTCTCGCAGGCGACCCGTCTTTGTCGCGGTCGAGCCTGCGGTTGGCTAGGTAGATCGCGTTGCTGCGCCTGAAGTTCGTGACGGGTTCGCCGCCCTGCGTGCGGTCACCCGCCACGACCCTCCCGACGCCGTGCGCGGGTAGCGCGCGTTCGCAACGACTCGCAGTTCCCCGAAGCCGCATCGTCCTGGCGCTAGCTGCCGAGACACATATCGCAACGGCGGTGCCGAGTGCCAGCAGCCCGGATCGTCTGGCGCATCGCATCGCAACGTCCCTCCTATAGGTTCCGCCTCGCGCTCGGTATCAGTCGGGATCGCCGACGTCGATCTCGAGCTGCGTGAGCTTGAACGTTGCACCGATCTGCTGCGGAAGTAGCGAGACGAGCACATAGGGATGCTCACGCCCCGTCTCGATCAGCTTGTTGCGCTGCCAGTGGTTCAAGGTCTTCTCGAACGACCGGTGTGCCTCAGCTGCCGGGTCGGAAGGGTTGACGTCGGCGGTTCCGAGGATGAGTACATAGTTATCGGGGGGCGCGGCTGAATCGATGTTGCGCCACATCTGGACGAGACCCTCAATCGGGTCGACGCCGGGACTATCGGGATCGGCGTTCAGGTACCAGGAGTCGATCAGTCCTCGTCGGTCGTAGAGCACCGCGTCCTCGGTGTAATGGACTTTCGAGGCCTTCTCCGCCGCGGTGAAGGCGACGTCGTAGTCGACCTTTGTCTTGATCTGTCCTTCGGAGTCGAGAGAAACCTCCAAGACGAGATCTGAAATCGTCGGCATGGAACCTCCAAGCTCGAACCGACCCCGGGCATCCATCCTGGCATCAGGTCACCGGACCGACAAGATCCAGCGTCCTCCCACGCGATCAGTGCGCAGGCTGATCCATCTCTGCGCGTTTCTGCCTAGACGGACTCGACCGAGGATGGCCGCACTGCTTGGGCACGAACTTGGCAGTCGCTCGGCAAGGCGTAGGGTGCCAACGGGAGGCATATGGCAGGGACGCGGCGCCTCAAGTGCTCGCTCGGCTTGCATCGGTGGACAACTGACCGCGGCCCGATCGTCACGTGCCTCCGATGTGAAAAGCAGCGCCCCGTCGGCAAGACGATCCGCTGCCGACTACGAATGCACCACTGGATCGTCGTGAACCAGCAAGGAGACGCGCCGCATCGGAATGCTTGTTCTGTCGCGCCTATGGCGGCGCGCCGACGCATGACCCCGACCCGCGCTTCTGCTGGCGGGTAGGAGCGCGGGTTCCGCCGAGCCGCTCTCCTCACGTGCCTGCGGAACCGCGCAGGCAAGTCTGACCTCACGCAACCTGCACGGCGGCTAGCCGAACTCGCGCTCGGCGCACTGGGGCAGTAGAACGCGATCCGCGGTTCCGGTTCGACTCCGGTAGGCGCCTTCGCTGGGAAGCTGGTCGAATCCCGCTCGGGTAGAGCGCGGCGGCTGGTCAGTCCGAGGCTAACTCCTTCATCGCGTGGAGGAACGAGCGATAGAGCGAAATCTGCTCCTGGACGACGCGGATCTCGACGGCACTCATCATGCGCTGCGTGACGGGCCCGGAGCGGCCGTGTCGCTGCGCGGTCGCGACGGTCGTTGCGGCGAGGAGTGAGAGCGCGACCCAGGCGACGGCGAACAGCCTGAGCATCAATCCTCGCTGACCTGCCAGCGGCCGACGTGCTCGAGACGATGGATGGTGGAGACAGGCTCCATGGGCTGATTGTCCGCAGCACAGGGAGGTCGCGCGACTGGCCAAAAGGGAAGACCGAGTCCAGGCGTGGTCCAGCTGGCCGACCCCGCAAGAGGTCGAGTGTCCGGGTAGGCGCAATCTCCTTCTCGAGTCAAGTCCCAGGACGTGGTGTAACTCGCCGGCACGATTCTCGGCTGCTCAGGCCGGGGTGAGCTCGCGAGCCTCCTCTCTGTTGTTGTCTTGTTCGATGACTGCCTCCAGCGAGTGGTTGCTGAGGTAGCGGCGCCCGACGAGCCACTCGTCGTTTTGCTCGATCACGATGCTCGCGGCAAGGCGGATCAGTGAGCGGTCGTTGGGGAAGATGCCGACGACGTCGGTGCGGCGGCCGATCTCGCGGTTGACGCGCTCGAGCGGGTTGGTGGAGCGGAGCTTCGGCCAGTGGTCGGCCGGGAAGGCGTAGAAGGCGAGCAGGTCCTCCTCGGCCTCCTCGAGGAGCGCCGCCACCTTCGGAAGCGGCTTTCCCAACCGCTCGAGCGCATCGCCGACGAGCTCGCGGGCGGCTTCGCCGGAGTCGGCGTTGAAGAGCGGGCGCAGGAGCGCGGCGAGCATCGGCTGCTGCTCGCGGCGGGCGTGTCCAAGTGCCTCGCGCAGGAAGTGGACGCTGCAGCGCTGCCAGGGGCAGCCGAGCACCTGGGCGATCGCCTTCTTCAAGCCGGCGTGGGCGTCGGAGACGACGAGCTGGACTCCGCTCAGGCCGCGCTCGACCAGCGAGCGCAGGAACGCTCGCCAGAAGGCCTCCGTCTCCGCCTCGCCGACGTCGAGGGCGATCACCTCCCGGTAGCCGGACTCGTGCACCCCGTAGGCGAGCACGAGGCACTTGCGAACGACGCGGCCGCCGTCGCGCACCTTCTCCACCTTGGCGTCCAGCCACAGGTACGGGTAGCGGCCCTCGAGCGGGCGGCCTCGGAAGGCCTCCACTTGCTCGTCGAGGCCCTGGCAGATGCGGGAGACCTCGCTCTTCGAGATCCGCAGCCCGAGCGACTCGACCACCTGGTCGACCTTGCGGGTGGAGACGCCGGCCACGTAGGCCTCCTGCACGACGGAGACGAGCGCCTGCTCGCTTCGCCGCCGCGGCTCCAAGAAGCTGGGGAAGTAGCTGCCGCGGCGCAGCTTCGGGATCGCCAGCTCAATCTCGCCGGCGCGCGTCGCCCACGGCCGCGACCGATAGCCGTTGCGGTGCGCCAGCCGCTCCGGATTGCGCTCCCCATGCTCGGCGCCGATCAACTCCGACACCTCAGCCTCCATCAACTGCTGCACGACCCACATCAGCGACTCGCGCAGGAAGTCGACGCCCTCCTCCTCGCCCTCCAGCAGGTAGCTGACGACCTGCTCGGTCGTCATCCTCTTCGTCTCGGCCATCGTGGTGACTCCTCTCGTCGTCGTCCTGGAAGACCCGACGAGTCTGAGCGCCACGGTGGCCGGACTACGCTCCGGCTCCGTCCGACGCCCAGTTACACCACGCTATGGGACGTGACCCCTTCTCGGTCAGATTCGGCGAACCGCCGGTGACCTCGATCTCGGAGCGCAGTTGCTCTTTCATAGCGGTTGCGGTGAAGTTCCGCAGGAAGTGCCTGATGCGACTCAACTCCTCCTCGGTCGGGGTCGGCGGCGCTCGGGGACACTCGCGCAAGCCGGCCCTGGGGGGTGTGTTCCGCACAGCTTCTACCCGGGCAGCCAGCCCTCGCGGTAGCGGGTCGGCAGCCGGGGCGGAACCCGCGCGTATGCCTCCTCCGCGTCGGTCGTCTCCTGCTCGACGCCGACGCCGTGGCGGAGCGCGACCTCGTCCACGGTATAGCCGCCCCAGTCGGCCGCGGTCTGGTGCTCACGAGCGCCGACCGCGAGCACCGCGCAGGGGCCGTCCCCGGCGCCGACGATGATGTGCTTCGTCCCGGCGGGGCAGTGAACGAAGTCCCACCTGCGCAGCGGCCGCTCTTCGCCCTCGACGAGCAGCAGCGCCTCGCCCGAGAGAACCAGGAAGTCCTCCTGGTCGGCCTCCCAGTGGTACATCCCCATCGGCTCGCCCGGCGCGAGCACGAAGAGATTGATCCCCACCTGCGGGAAGTCCGTCTTGCCCTCGAAGGAGAGACGCGCCCCGCGCCCTTCGCCGTGAACCCAGCGGGCCGCCCGCGCGCTGAGGACGAACCACCCTTCCCCGACGGGAACGAGGCCGGTCTCGGTCGGCTCCGGCTTGGACTCGGAAACCACGCCGGCAGTATGCCGCGCGCCCCCCTCACATGGCGAGGCGGGAGGCGGGTTCGGCGGACCGGTGCCGACCGCCCCGCGCCGTACAGTCCGGCGGATGAAGCCGCGTAGACCATGGCGCGTCGAGATCGTCCTCCCGCTGAGCACGGTGCTGCTCGTCGCCGCCGTCGTCGCCGTGGCGGCCGCGGTACGGGAGATCGGCGACACGTTCCTGATCGTCTTCATCGGGATCTTCCTGGCGCTCGTCTTCGAGTACCCGGTGCGCCTCTTGATGGCGAAGACGCGGATGTCGCGCGGGCTTGCAGCGACCGTGACGGTCATCGGCACGGCGCTGGCGGTGACGGCGCTCGCCTTGCTGCTGCTCGTTCCGTTCGTGGGCAGCGTGCGGGACTTCCTTCAGGCGCTGCCGACCACGGTGGAGAATCTGCGCAGCTCCAGTGAGCTGTCCTGGCTCGGAGATAGCGGCGCGGCCGAGAACGTGCAAGCCGGGGCCGGAGACGTCTCGGCGTCGGTGCCGGACGCGATCTCCTCGGTGCTCGGCATCGCGGGCGACTTCTTCCACGTCTTCCTCGTCAGCTTCACGATCATCTTCATCTGCCTCTTCCTGCTGAGCGACGTCGTGAACCTGAAGCGAGCGCTCGCGAGCGTGTTGATGCCCGGCGACGATGAGCGCTGGCTGGCGGTCTGGGAGCGCGTGACCATCGCGATCTCGCGCTGGGCGATCGGCGTCGTCGTCATCGCGACGATCGCAGGCACGGTGCAGGGCGTCACCGCCTGGTTGCTCGGCTCCAGCTACGCCGTCGCGCTGGGGGTGATCGCCGGTCTGCTCGACACGATCCCCAACATCGGCGCGACCATCGCCGGTTTCATCCTCGTCCCGGCGCTCTGGGCCGAGGAGGGGCTGACGGCGGCAATCATCATGCTCGTCGTGCTGCTCGTCTACCAGCAGGTCGAGAACAACATCCTCACGCCGAAGATCCAGGGCAAGGCCGTCAACCTGTCCGGGTTCTTCATCATCGTCGCGGTGACGCTCTTCGGAGCCCTGCTCGGCGTCCTCGGCGCGCTCACCGCAGTTCCGCTCGCGGCGACGATCCAGATCTTCGTCCAGGAGCTGACGAAGGCGCGCCGCGAGCGGGTCGCGGCCGCGCACGCTGCGCTCGAGTCTCCCTCGACGTAAATGGCCTACACCTCGAACCGGATGTGGTGCTCGTCATGGCCGGGGCGATGCCTCCTGGCGCCCGATCATCGTGCGTACGGAGGCTTGTTTCATCCTCCACCTATGCGGTAGCGTCGGCCAATCCACGCAACAGATAGCACTAACGCGCGGCGGTCTGCGGCATGACGCGAGGAGGGCTGAGCAGTGAGGAGAGGACTCAGGCAGCACGTGAACGCACGGGTGCTGGCCGTCGTAATCGTCGCCGTCGGGCTGCTGGCGCTGCCGGCCGCCGGCGCCGCACCCGACCGGGACGAGATTCCAGCAGGTCTGCTGGCCAGGCTCTCGCAGGCCGTTCAGGTGCACTACTACGCGGGCCATCCGGCTGCCGCGCCGCCCCCGATGCAGTCGAGCCTCGCCGGATTGCACAAACACGGCAAGAGCCACGCGCGCGGGGCGAAGCGGTCGCTGCCGTCGTTCAACGCTGACGACACTGGCCTGCCGCAGAACGAGGAGTCCGTGAGCGCCTGCCACACGAACACGAGGTACGTGCTCGGTGGGACGAACGACTACCGCGGCTTCCTCGACCCGGTCGGGAACTCGACCGGCTGGCATTTCTCGACCGACGGCGGGAAGAGCCTCGCAACCGAGGGTCTGCTGCCCGAGCTCTCGATCGACGGCACGGTCGTTCCGTCGGGGGGCGATCCCGTCGACGTCGCAGGATCGGGCTGCACGTTCTACGCCGCCAACCTGAACTACACGCTCGGGTCCGACTTCTTGACGGAGCCGAACGGCATCGGCGTCTACCGATCCGATACCGCCACGCTGGCCACGTGCGACCCCGGAAACCAGGCCTCATGCTGGCCGACGCGGAAGATCGTCGCGGCGTCCCCGAACGTCCACGGACAGCCGAATCCGCCCAGCCCGGCTCATCCGTCCCACTTCTACGACAAGCCGTGGTTCGACGTCGGTGTGAGCGGAGCGGCGGGCGAGGTGGTCTGGGTCGTCTTCAGCGACTTTCTCCAGACCGGACCAGGCACGGACACGCTCGACTACACGGCGCAGGTGAAGGCAGTTCGCTGCAATGCGGCGCTGACCAGCTGCACGACGCCTCAGGCGCTGTCGGGGAGCGACGACGACATCCAGTTCGGCGACGTCACCATCGGCCCCGACGGCCGCACGTACGTCACGTGGGCGCAGATCATCGGCGAGCTGCCCGGCTCCGGCGGCACGGCGAGCCAGCCGCAGACGTTTGTGATCAAGTCCCGTGTCGCGCCCGCCGGCTCGACCGCGTTCGGGCCGACCCACGTCGTGGCGACGGTCGATCTGGCGATCCCGTTCGGCGGGACGCTCCAGGCGAACAGCTTCCGTGTGGCGACCTACCCGAAGAATGCCGTCGCGCAGCTCGGCGGCGGCAGCGGTGGGAAGGGCGGCTCGGGCGCGACGCGATTCTTCGTCACGTGGGAGCAGTGCACTGCCCGGGTGCTCGACACGATCTGCGAGGAGCCGAGCGTCCTGCTCAGCTACTCGGACGACCTCGGGGCGACCTGGTCCGATCCGCTGACGCTCTCGCAGGGCGGGGTCAACTACTTCCCGACGATCTCTGCCGACCCGACGAGCGGCCGGGTCGCGGTGGCGTGGTTCACGAACCGCTACGACACGTTCGACAACCGGCAGGACATCGAGCTGCTGTCATTCGACGCCGATCGGCCCAGCACGAAGCACGTGCAGCGGCTGACGTCGGTGTCGAACGATCCCGACGCCGACCCGCTCTTCCTCGGCTCGTTCATCGGCGACTACATCGAGGTGTTCGCCTACGACCGCACGGCATGGGTGCACTTCAACGCGAACTACCGGGACGTGCCGCTGCTGTTCGAGGGCGTACCCGTGAACCAGGAGGACAACTTCCTGATCCGTACGGGGCTCTAGGAGAGGTCATCGCCGGCCGCGCGCCCCGACCCGGGCGCGCGGCCGGCTACTGCCGCAGCAAGACCAGCGTGTAGGCGTGCGGCCGCACGGCAACGCGACGCCCGCCCGTGCCGACGTCGTTCGCCGTGCGAACGAGCCGGACGAGATACGTCCCCGGCCGCAGCGCGAGGTGGAAGCGAGCGTCGCGGATCCGCGTGGTGACGAGGACCGCGCGGTCGTCTCCTCGTGCGACCTGCACAAACGGATGCATCGCAGAAGGCCGACACGGCCGCGGCTTCCCGCATGCGGCGCGGGTGACGACCCCCGAGATCCCGGAGTCGACCCCGCCGGCCATGGCACCTTCGACGACAGCCCACGACGAGAGCAGAAGGGTCGACGCGGTGAGAACGACGCGGTATCTGATGTTGCTCGTCATCCGGAGCTGAGGCGAAAGGCTCGACGCCTCCCGAATCCCATCGAAGGCTACTTCGTTCGACGGGATGCGACGAACGCGGCGACGAGCACAAGCCCGAGCACCGGCACCGCCCACACCGCCGCCGAGGTTGCCTGCTCCGCCGTCGGCACGCTCGCCTCGAAGGTCCTCAGGTCGATCACCGCCGGCGTGACCGCCTTCCGCCCGACGGCGAGGGTCGTGCCGTCCGCGTTCAGCGTGAGACGGAGGCGCCAGAGGTCGACGCGTCCGGTCAGCATCGGCAGGTCGATGCAGCGCGCCGTGCGGCCCGCCGTGTCCAGGGCGTGGACGAACGGCTCGCCGCCCGCGCCGTCGTAGAGGGTGTACGCCCAGCGCCCGTCGCGGCTCGACGTGCGCGTGATCGGGGAGCCGCGCATCTTGTCGCCCGCCTCGTGCGGGTCGACGATCTCGCGCCGGTCGAGGCGGCCGGTCGTCGTGTCGAGCGCCCGGACCTCATAGCGGGACGGGTCGTTCGGCGACGTGTAGTGGACGAGGTAGGCCCAGCGTCCGCCGGAGGAGACGGCGTCGAAGCTGAAGTCGCCGCGGAGGGTGACGAGGCGAGTCACGCGCAGGTCCTTCGTGTCGAGGATCGCGAGGGGCGTCCGGGGGCGGGGGAACACGGTGCGCGGGCGGATCAGGACGAGCGTGCGGCCGTCGGCCGAGAGCCCGCCTGCGGAACCGTCGTACGCGACGGCAGGCACCGTGAAGCTGCCGCGCACGAGCCGGTGGCCGAGAACGCGGCCGTCCCGCGTCGCGATGCGCGCCACGAGCGTGTCGCCCCGCACGGGCAGCGTCACGTAGCGCGTGGGTCCTCGGGCGACGCCTTCGGAGCCCACGTCGACCCCGAGCACGGGGAGCCCGTCCGCCCGTGCCGCCGCGGCCGCGAGGCCCGCGAGCGCGATCCCGAGGAGCAGCGTCTTGCCTTTCATCCCGTCCTCCGTCCGGTAGGTGGTCACCTCCGGTACGGCGAACGGCCGCCTCAGGGTCCCGAGCGCCTCTACTCTCGCGCGAAGAGCGTGCTCCCGAGGACGTAGAACAGCGCGAGCGCGGCGTAGATCGACACGGCGACCCAGGGGCTGATCAGCGCCGAGAGCGTCGCAACCGCGTAGATCGGGATCCCCGGCCTGAAGGAGCGCGAGATGCCGCCGACGACCCGCGCGTCCGCATCCGGGCGCAGCAGCTTCCGGGCGGCGTAGAACCAGGTCGACACGAACCCGACGGAGATCAGGATCATCGTGATCCCGTAGGCGAGCGCGGCCGCCTCGGCGCCTTCGTGCTGCAGGTGCTCGGCCACGAGCCGCGTGGGGAACGGGAGAAACGCGACGCCCATCAGCAGCCCGATGTTCAGGAAGAGGAACGTCCGGTCGGCGCGGGCGACCTGGCTGAACATCGTGTGGTGGTTCACCCACATGATCCCGATCGTCAGGAAGCTGACCGCGTAGGCGGCGTAGGAGGGCCAGGCGTGGAGCAGCGAGCCCGAGAGCGGGTCGCCGTCCGCGCGCACGTCGAGGATCAGCAGCGTCGCCGCGATCGCGAAGACGCCGTCGGCAAACGTCTCGAGCCGGGCGACGGACACGGTCCCGAGCGTAGGCGCCGGCCCGGACGTACGGATTTCCACACCGTCAGACGCCTGGCAGCCGCATCGTCCCGGCGGCGGCCGGGTGCGACGCTTCACTCATGTTCGATCGCGATACCTGCCTTGCCTGTGGAGAGCCCATCGCCCACGTCCTCATGGCGTACGGCTCGCTGCGGTGTCACGACTGCCGTGACTGTCGAGCCCAGCTCCGGTCCGAGGCAGCCGAGCAGGCGCGCTACCACGCCGAGGCGGGAGCACTCCTCCGGCTCCTGCCTCCTGCCCCTCCGCTCGACCTCACGCTCGACCGCGCCGCCTAGAGGGCGCATCCTCCCCTGAGACGCCGGGGCCGCCGGGCGGCGGCCCCGTTCGGCGCTGAATACCGTGGCGGATATGGTCGATTCGCGATCACGTGGGCGAGGCGGCGCCCCGGCCGGATCTTCCAGCGAGATCCTCACCCGTCGCTCACCGAATCCATACCGGCCGCCACTACGGTGCAGGTATCCACCTCCACGCGGCGAAGCGCACGAGGTCGGAGCCGAGCTTTCCGATGACAGACACCGACATGCCCCAGGAACTGGCTCACCGCTCGACCAACGGGATCGAGGTCTCGCTGCTCTGGTCGCGGGCCGACGGCGCCCTCTCCGTCTTCGTCGTCGACGGCCGCTCCGGGAAGACCATGCGGATCGAGGCCCGAAGCGACAACGCACTCGACGTCTTCCATCACCCCTACGCGTATGCAGCGGCAGCCGGCCTCAACTGAGCAGCCGATCTGCCTCGCCTGCGGCACGGCGCTCGCGCCGGCGCTCTGCGTCTCGGGGTCGCTGCGCTGTCACGACTGCCGTGACCGGCAGGAGCCCCTGCGGCGGGACCTCGTGGTAGAGGAGCGGCGCGCCGCATAGGATCGCGCCGTCGTGACCGACGGCTCGATGATCCAGAACGCGGTCTACATCGCCGGCGAGCCGGTGGCGCAGATCGCCGCCGCAGACTGGGAGCGGGCGGCCGAGGAGTCGCTCGACCCGGGCGCGTTCGGCTACATCGCGGGCGGCGCCGGCGCCGAGTCGACGATGCGCGCCAACCTCGAGGCGTTCCACAACTGGCGTCTGCGCCCGCGGATGCTCACCGGGAACCGCGAGCGCGACATCTCCGTCGAGGTGCTCGGCACCCGCTCGCCGGCCCCGTTCTTCCTGGCGCCCGATCGGCGTGCTCTCGATCGCGCACCCGGAGGGGGAGCTGGCGGCCGCGCGGGGCGCCGCGTCCGAGGGGATCCCGTACATCCTCTCGTCGGCAGCGTCGCACTCGATCGAGGAGATCGCGGAGGCGATGGGGGACGCGCCGCGGTGGTTCCAGCTCTACTGGATCAACGACCGCGAGCGTCGCGAGCCTCGTTCGTGCGCCGTGCCGAGGCGGCCGGCTACTCGGCGATCGTCGATGACGCTCGACACGCTCACGCTCGGCTGGCGGCCGCGCGATCTCCGCAACGCCTACCTGCCGTTCATCAGGGGCGAGGGCTGCGCGCAGTACTTCACGGATCCGGTGTTCACCGCGCAGCTCGCGAAGCCGCCGGAGGAGGACCTGCTGACCGCCGCCGCGACGATGCTCGCGACGTTCCCGAACCTCGGCCTCACCTGGGACGACCTCGGCTGGCTCCGCGAGCAGACCGAGCTGCCGCTGCTCGTCAAGGGCGTGCTGACCGCCGAGGACGCCGGGGAGGCGCGCTCGCGCGGCGTCGACGGGATCTGCGTCTCGAATCACGGCGGCCGCCAGGTGGACGGCGCCGTGGCGTCGCTCGACGCGCTCGTCGAGGTGCGCGACGCGGTCGGGCCGGAGTATCCGCTCTTCGTGGACGGCGGCATCCGCCACGGCGCTGACGTGCTGAAGGCGCTCGCGCTCGGCGCCGACGCGGTGCTCCTCGGCCGCCCGTACGCGTACGGCCTCGCCGTCGGCGGCCAGCAGGGCGTCGAGGCCGTGATCCGCAACCTCGCCGCCGAGACCGACCTGACGCTGGCGCTGATGGGCGGCACGCTCGCCCGGGAGCTCGACCGGTCGTGGATCGCGGCGTCGTCCTAGGCGAGCCCGGCTCGTTCGGTCTCGAGGAGATCGAGGTCGACCCGCCCGGGGCCGGCGAGGTGCTGGTGCGGATCGAGGCGAGCGGGGTCTGCCACACTGACCTGCACGTCGTCGAGGAGGACGGCTGGGGCCACCGGCTGCCGGTCCTGCTCGGTCACGAGGGCGCGGGCACCGTCGAGGCCGTCGGGGACGGCGTCGAGCACGTCGCGCCCGGGCGACCGGGTCGTGCTCGGCTGGAAGACCGCCTGCGGCACCTGCGATCTCTGCGCGCGCGGGCTGCCGCGCCAGTGCAAGCGGCCGCCGGCCGCGGTCGGGCGGCTTCATCGCGCGAACGGCGACGTGCTGACGCCGGTGCTCCGCACGGGGACATTCGCCACGCGCACCGTCGTGCCGCAGGCGGCGGCAGTGAAGATCCCGGACGCCCTGCCGGTCGAGCAGGCCTGCCTGATCGCGTGCGCGGTCGCGACAGGCGTGATGTCGGTGCTCGAGACGGCGCACGTCTGGGAGGGTGCGCGCGTGGCGGTGATCGGCTGCGGCGCGATCGGCCTCTCGGTCGTCCAGGGCGCGCGTCTCGCCGGCGCCTCGGAGATCCGCGCCATCGACCTCGACGAGCGCAAGCTCGAGCAGGCGCTCCGCTTCGGCGCGACCCACACGGGCGAAGGGCGGGTCGACTTCGCCTTCGACGTGGTCGGGCGCGGCGCGACGTTCGAGCAGGCGCTGAGCCTGCTTGCAGGCGGCGGCACGGCGATCCTGATCGGCCTCTCCCCGGCGGGCGAGCGCGCGTCGGTCGAGCTGCCCGCGCTGTTCGCGCGCCGCGCGACGATCAAGGTCTCGCACGGCGGCGACCACGTCGCGTCCGAGGACTTCCCCCGCCTCGCGCAGTGGGCGCTCGAGGGCAAGCTCGACTTGGCCGGCATGGTGACGCGCGAGATCGGGCTGGAGGACGTCCCCCAGGCGTTCGAGGAGATGCGGCGCGGCGACGTGATCCGCTCGGTCATCCGGTTGTGAGGATGCTCGACCTCCTGCAGGCGATGGTCGCGGGCGACGCGCCGCCGCCGCCGATCGGGCAGCTGCTCGGCTTCCGCCTGGTCGAGGTCGGCGACGGTCGCGCCGTCTTCGAGGTCGACGCCGACGAGCGTTTCTGGAATCCGATGGGCACGGTGCACGGCGGCCTCCTCGCCGACGTGGCCGATGCCGCGCTGGGTGTCGCGTGGGCCTCGAGGCTCGAGGAGGGCGAATCGTTCACGACGCTCGAGCTGAAGATCAACTTCCTGCGCCCGGTCCGCGAGGGGAGGCTGACAGCGGTCGGCTTTGTGATCAAGGACGGCCGCCACGTCGGCATGACCGAATGCGAGGTCACGGACCCGGAGGACCGCCTCGTCGCCAAGGCGTCCGCGACGCTGATGACGCTCCGCGGCGAGCTCGCGCAGGGGCGCTGAGCTAGAGGCTTGATGTGAAACTCCGGCACACACGGCCGGTGTGCCAGACACGGCGCGGTTCATCCGGCTCGGGCTTACCCGTAGCACCACTACGCGCTGCGCCCGATCCGGCTGAACCGCTTGATCTGGCCCATCCCCGCACGCACCCCAGTTTCACATCAAGCCGTGGATCTACGTCAAGAGCCGCGCGGTGCAGCAGCTGCTCGCCCGCCACCAGATCCGGCACCTGACCACGAAGCCCTACCGGCCACGCACGAACGGGAAGATCGAACGCCTCCACCAAACGATGGCGCACGAGTGGGCTTACGGACTCGTCTACCGCTCCCATCACGACCGCGCCGCCGCCCTGCCACACTGGCTGCACCACTACAACACCACGCGGCCGCACAGCTCACTCGGAGGCCATGCCCCGATCAGCCGCGTTCACAACGTCCGTAGGCAGGACATCTAGCTCCGGCTGATCGTGACCGGAACGCTCAGCGCGCGCGGCGCCGTCGGCGGCCCGAGCAGCAGCTCGCCCACATAGCTCTGACCTGGGGTCATCGTCCTGTCGTACGTGACGTGGATCGTCACCGGCGTGCCGCTCGGGACGGCCGCGGCCGGCAGCCCGCTCACCGACAGATCGTTGCCCTGGACGATCCGGTTCGCCAGGTGGAACGTCGGGCTCCCGGTGACGCCGAACCCGTGGACCCACACCTGGTAGTGGCCGTCCGGCGGCACGACGAGCTTCACCGACTCGACGCCGGACGAGCTGGCAGACGAGCCGACGATTTCGCTCGACGTGAAGATGCCGTCGTTGTTGGCGTCGTAGAGTACGAACAGGTCGATGTCGTTTCCTGCGAGATCGGTGCCGAACGTCGCCTGCGAGGCATGTGCGAGCGTGAAGTCGCGCTTGACGGACGCCGTCGAAGGATCGTCCGGGTCGTCCTGGTGCGCGGTCTCGGTCGTCGAGCCTCCCTGGCTCAAGCCGTAGCCTTCCGCCTTCAGGCCCGCGAGGTCGAGCGAGGACCTGAACGTGACGTCGAACGACCCGCTGTTCGACGTCGTCGACTGCGTGACGCTGCTCGGGCTGACGTTGGCGCTTCCCAGCGTGACCTTGAACGGAACGTCGAACCTGTCGCCGTTGTAATGGACGCCGTGGGCGACGACCGCGTTGAGGCCCTCGGTCGCCGGCGCGGCGACGAGGTCCTCCGGCCCGCCCGAGCCGGTGTCGAAGCGCCACGTCCCGCTCCCGAGGTACGCGTTGGGGCTCTTTCCGAGCGTGTTCAGGATGTAGGGCGCGTAGATCGAGCCCGGTCCGGCCAGCTGGTACTCGTTCGCGGACCGTCCCATCAGCAGCGTGTCGAGGTCGGTCGGGAAGGCGTCGCTCCACGTCGTGTCGGCGAGGAACAGGGTCCCGGCCGGCGGGGCCTTGGCCACGTCGTAGAAGAAGAACCGCCAGTCACCGGACTCGGCGCGCCACGTCCAGTCGTTCGCGCCGAAGATGGAGCCGTTGTTGTACAGGGACTTGCTCTGCGCGGTCGCCACCGCGTCCCCGCCGAAGGCGAGGCTGCCCGTGACGTTGCCGGCAGCATCCTGCGGCGCGGTTGCCGCGACCGCGAGTGAGACCGGGACCACCGTCTTGCCCGCGGAGCCGGACGCCACCACCGCTCCCTCGTACATCCCGTACGGGGCGCTCGAGGGAACGTTGATCGTCGCCGTGAACGCGTTGCCGCTGACCGGGGTCGTGGTGACCCAGGGCCAGTCGACGTTCTTGTAGTAGTCGATCTCGAACCTGAAGTCGGTCTTGTCGATCGCCGGGTTGGCCGGCGAGTGCTGGAGACCGATGAAGATCCCGTCCGCCATCCTCTGCGCCGGCTGGCGGATGAAGCCCGTGAGGGCGTTGGAGCCGGTGCGGTGGTAGAAGAACCGGACGTACTCGCCCTGCTCCAGCTCGGAATGGTCGAAGTCGAGGTCCGGGAACCCGTCGATGTTCGAGCTCGTGTCGAGGTCCTGGTGGTTGACGACGCCGTTGCGGTTGCGGTCGGTCCAGAGCCTGCGGTCACGGTTGACGTCCGTCCAGTTGTAGGCCAAGAGACGCCACGCCTGGTCCGCCTGATAGTCGTCGTCGCCGTCGAACTGCGCGTGCGGGTAGTTCGCCCGGATCACGACGAGGTCGGCGTCGGAATGCGCCTTGATCCTGCTGGTGATGTCGATGAGGTAGTCGGGCGCGTTGAAGTTGAACGGCGACTCCTTCGCGACGGACGGGCTCTGATAGTCGAACGAGTCGGTGGCCACCTTCTGCAGCATCCGGTCCGAGATCGAGAGCGAGCCCGAACCCGGATTGGCCACGGTGAAGGTCTGCGTGTCGGAGCCGCCCGGCGGGAGCACGCGCGGGAAGGCCGAGTACCTGGCTCCGCGGTAGCTCCCCGGCCGCCACTCGCTCGGCGAGATGCTCGGCGCCGCGCCGGCCGCGGCCTTCGCGGCCCGCGCCGCGTCCACGGAGCCCGAGCCCTGGACGAATAAGTCGTAGCCGAGGTCCAGCGCCGACGACTTCAGGTACTGCTTCGACTCCCGCCAGAACTCGCTGCCCGGTGCCGACGGTAGCGGGCCTGGATGTGTCTGCCGATACGCCTGGTAGATGAGGGCCGTCGCCGCCACCGCCACGGGCGTCGAGCGACTTGTGCCGCCCCACGTGGTCCAGGCCGTCTGGCCGTCGATCACGGAGTTCAGCGTCGCGTCGCCGGCCGAGAACGAGCCGTCCGCGACCACGTCGACCCCGGGGCGGCCGGTCGCCCCTGGCCCGCGGTTCGACCACTCGATCACGTCGTTGTCGACGACCTGCGAGTAGCGTGCGATCGAGTCCCAGCCTGTGCCGCCGAACTGGGTCGAGGCACCGACCTGGATCCCCGCGAACGGCGCGGGTGAGGTCGCGGTCCCGAAGCCCGGCGCGCCGTTCCCCGTGGAGAAAAGCGGCGTCGTCGACGTCCCGAAGTGCCAGATGTCGCCCTCCTGGCTCGCGGCGTCGAAGCCGTCGTTGTCGTCGTCCGAGGAGCCGTACGAGTTCGACGTCACGTCGACGCCGTGGCCCGTGGTGAGGATGTAGCCGAGCTGGGTCGAGAAGTCGAACGAGAAGTAGATGTCGCCCATGGGCGCGAGCCTGGCCCGCGGCGCGCCGCCGATGACGGCGCCGGGATACGTGCCGCCGCCGTCGTCGTGCTTCCACCACCAGCTCTTGTGCCAGTCGCTGCGCCAATCAGTGTTCCAGTCGCCGCCCTTGGAGTCGTGCCCGTCGGGCAAGTCGGCGAAGGACGGGGCCTTGCCGTTGACGACGGCCTGGCCGACGATGTTCGAGGCGGTCAGCGTGCCGTGGCCCTCGATTCCCGTGTCGAAGTCGCCCGTCCAGGCGAGCATCGACCCGGCAGCAGGCGTCGTGTCGACGCCGAAGTCGGTCAGGCCGCCGGGGATCGTCGTCTCGCCGTCGGCGATGAAGTAGAGCAGGCCTCCCGAGAGGTCGGTGTAGCCGTCGCCGTTGACGTCCCGGTAGGAGACCGGCGAACCCTTCGTGACGGGCTTCTCGTCGCCGAATTCGAAGTCGTCGTCGAGGTCGACGTAGACCGTGTCGTAGACGCCTGCCGTGCTCGGGTCGGTGAGCAGGACGGCCGGCCGCTCGCCGTAGAGCTGCAACAGGTAGTCGTCCGGATGGGAGCTGAGGTAGACCGTGCCCGACTTGCTCCACGAGGCCGGGAAGGAGTAGGTGTGGTTCGCGGTCCCGTCCGGAGCCTCGAAGCTCCGCGACGGGCCGAGGCGGGTCGCGAACTCGACCGTGCACGTGCGCCTGCCGTCGCGGTCGCGCTTCGACCTCGGGCAGCTCGCCGTCTCGGGTGTGGTCGTCGTGTACCAGCTGAGCCCCTGGTCGACGAGCTCGGGCGCGGCGAGGAAGAGCAGCGTCCCGTACGGGTCGAACGCCTTCGGCCACCCGGTCCAGCCGGGGTCCGGCGCGTCGTTGCCCCACGTCTGCCACGTGCCGATCAGGTCCGGGTGACCCCAGTCGGTGCCGCCGTCGAGGACGCTGACCGTCGTGCCCTCGCCCGTGTAGCCCGCCTTCCACGCGTCGGCGAACCGGTGAGTCCTCGCGTCGAGGACGTTGAGCTTCTTCAGCGCCTCGAAGTTGGAGCCCTTGAGCGGCGGCGCCTTCGCGTACGGCACCTCGCGCTTGAAGTAGGCCCTGAGCGCCTCGTTGCGCACGCGCTTCGCGGGCTGCCTGCCGATGGACGGGTCGCTCGTCGGGGAGCTGGTCTGCCGGAAGTCGACGGCGCCGACGGTCTTGACACCGTCGAAGCTCGCGAGCTTCGGCAGCTTCTGGACGCCGATGCGGCCGACGACGAGCGAGAAGCCGTTGCGGGACGCCGCGTGCGCGTGCTCGAGCAGTCCCTTCACCTGCGCCGCCGCGGCGTCGTTCGTGGTCACGAAGACGGGCACCCTCGCGGTCGACCCCGCTTCGACCTTCCGCCGGAGCTCCGGCGCAAGCTTCTCGACCGCCGGGCCGGTCTTCGTCACGACCCGGTCCGGCTTCCTGACCGTCCTGGACGCGGCCGATGTGACCGATGCGGCGATTGTGACGACCAGTGTCAGTGCCGCAGCCAGCGCCGACACGCGGTACGTGATGCTCTTCACGGCGTGTTTCTCTCCCTCGATTCGCCTCGTCGGGCGCATTCAAGGCAAATATCGTTGTGTCTACAATCACCCGATTGGGAACGCGGCGGCGAAATGCGGGAGGATCCGTGAGATGGAGCTGAGAGACACCCCGGAGGAGGCCGCGTTCCGCGCGACGCGCGCGCCTGGCTCGCGGACAACATCCCCGACGAGCTGCGCGGCTTCCGCGGCAGCGAGACACGCTTCGAGGAGCACGGCCGCGCGTGGAGCCGGAAGCTCTACGAGGCCGGCTACGCCGGTCTGACCTGGCCGGAGGAGTTCGGCGGCGCCGGCGCGCCGTACAGCTACCAGGCGATCTTCCTCGAGGAGGCCGCGCGCGCCGAGGCGCCGCAGCACCTGGGCGTGATCGGGCTCGGGATGGCCGGGCCGACGATCATCGCGCACGGCACCGACGAGCAGAAGAAGCGCTACCTGGAGAGGATCCTCTCGGCCGACGAGATCTGGTGCCAGGGCTTCTCCGAGCCCGACGCGGGATCCGACCTCTCCGCGGTGCGCACCCGCGCGGACCGGAAGGGCGACGTCTACGTCGTCAACGGCCAGAAGGTGTGGTCGTCGTTCGCGCACATCGCCGACTGGTGCATCCTCGTCACGCGCTCCGACCCGGAGAGCGAGCGCCACGCGGGCCTGACGTACCTGCTGGTCGACATGCACGCGCCCGGCGTCGAGGTGCGGCCGCTGCGCCAGATCACGGGCCACGCGGAGTTCAACGAGATCTTCTTCAGCGACGTCGAGGTGCCGGTCGAGAACCGGCTCGACGAGGAGGGGAACGGCTGGGCGGTCGCGATGACGACGCTCCTGCACGAGCGCGGCACGCTCGGGTTCGCGCTCACCGGCGCGCTCGACGTCGCCGTCCGCCGGCTGGCCGGGCTCGCGCGAGAGAAGGGGACGACGGCGACGCAGGAGGACCGGATCGCGCGCGAGTGGATCGATCTGAACGCGGTGCGCTTCACGAACTACCGCGCGCTCTCGTCCCTGATGAAGACCGGCATCCCCGGCCCGGAGGGCTCGGTCGCGAAGCTCGTCTGGTCGGAGGCGAACCAGCGCCTGACGAAGCTCGCGCTCGAGCTGCAGGACGGGGAGGCCCAGGAGATGGGCTACTGGCAGTACCTGCAGCTGCGCTCGCGCGGCAACACGATCGAGGCGGGGACGAGCGAGATCCTGCGCAACATCATCGCCGAGCGCGTGCTCGGCCTCCCGAGGGGGCGGTAGCGATGGATTTCACCTTCTCCGAGATCCAGGAGGAGCTGCGCAAGCAGGCGCGCGGCTGGGCGCAGGAGCGCTGGCCGCTCGAGCGCGCGCAGGAGGCGGAGTACGACCCCTCGACCTGGGCGGAGCTGGCCGAGCTCGGCTGGCTCGGCGTCTCCGTCCCGGAGGAGCAGGGAGGTGCCGGGCTGTCGTTCCTCGAGGAGGCGGTGCTCTTCGAGGAGCTCGGCTACGCGCTCTACGTCGGGCCCGTTCTTCTCGACGGTCGCGCTGGCGCTCCCGTCGCTCGGCGGCGAGGACGCGGCGGCGGTCGCAGCCGGCGAGGCGAAGTGGTCGGCGCTCGTCGACGGCCGCGTGCCGGAGCTCGACCGCGTCGACCGGGTGCTGACGGGCGACGGCGCCGTCGCGGGCGGCGGCGAGGTCGCGCCGACGATGGACGAGACCAGGCCGCTCGGACGGCTGGCGGGGAAGGACGCGGAGCTCGACCGGCCGCGGGTTCTGGCGGCGACGGCGCTCGAGGCGGTCGGCGTCGGCCAGCGGGCGCTGGAGCTCGCCGTCGAGTACGTCGGCGCGCGGGAGCAGTTCGGCAAGCGGATCGGCATCTACCAGGCTGTGTCGCACCAGGTCGTCGACGCGTTCGTCGACGTCGAGCTGGCCCGCTCGCTCGCCTACTGGGCCGCGTGGGCCGTCGCGGAGGACGATCCGCAGGCGCCGCTGGCCGCGGCGGCGGCGAAGGCGAAGGCGACGGAGGCGGCCGTCGCCGCCTGCGAGCGCTCGATCCAGGTGCACGGCGGCATCGGCTTCACGTGGGAGCATCCGCTGCACCGCTACTACAAGCGCGCCCAGTGGCTCGAGTCGTTCGCCGGCTACCCGGCCGTGCACCGCGCGACCGTGGCGAAGGCGCTCCTCGCGGGCGAGGCCGACGCCGAGCCGCGCGCCCCGGCAGGCGCGCCGGCGCACGCGAAGTGAGCAGGCGTTTTACTCCGATCGAACCGCGGCTTAGAGTCCGGCGCATGACACACGCATTCAGCTCCATCGACGAGCTCGGCAGCGGCTACGGCTTCCGCAAGATCCGTGCCCCGCTCGGGATCACCGCCTTCGGCGCGAACGTGATCGTCTATCCGCCCCGGGCGGAGGGCGTCCTCCACTACCACGATCTGCAGGACGAGCTGTACTTCGTCCACAGCGGCACCGCGAAGGCGGAGGTCGGAGACGAGGTCCGCGAGCTCGGTCCCGGCGGCCTCGTCCACGTCGAGGCGGCGACGCCGCGCCGGTTCTCGAACGCCGGCGACGAGGACCTCGTCCTCCTGGTCATCGGCGGCAAGGACGGCTACGTGGCGCGCGACGGGCAGCTCGTCGACCCGGCGGACCTCGAGCAGCGGCAGGCGATGTCGCGGGGGGAGTTCACACGGTGAACGGCCTGATGATGGACTTCCAGCTGACGCTGCCGCCGCTCCTGCGGCGCGCGGAGACCTTCTTCCCCGAGAAGGAGATCGTCGACCCGGCTCACCGACCGGAGCTTCCACACCTACACGTACCGCGACATGACGCGACGGGCGAAGCAGCTCGCAGTCGCGCTGCAGGGTCTCGGCCTCGAGCGGGGCGACCGGGTCGCGACGCTTTGCTGGAACCACCACCAGCACCTCGAGGCGTACTTCGGCATCCCGTGCGGCGGCTTCGTCCTGCACACGCTGAACCTGCGCCTGCACCCGAACGACCTCGCGTACATCGCAACGCATGCGAACGACCGGGCCGTGATCGTCGACCGGAGCCTGCTGCCGCTGCTGGAGCAGTTCAAGGACCGGACGAACATCGAGCACGTCTTCGTCGTCGAGGACTCGTACGAGGACCTGCTCGCCGCCGCGAGCGCGGACGACTGGCGCGATCCGGCGCTGGACGAGAACGAGGCCGCGGCCATGTGCTACACGAGCGGCACGACGGGGCTGCCGAAGGGCGTCGTCTACTCGCACCGCTCGACGATCCTGCACACGCTCGGGGTCGGCTCGCTCGCGCCGCTCGGCATCCCGGTCAGCGAGGCCGACACGATCCTGCCCGTCGTGCCCATGTTCCACGCGAACGCGTGGGGCTATCCCTACCTCGCGACGATGCTCGGGGCGAAGCTCGTCTTCCCGGGCCCGCACCTCGACCCGCAGAGCCTCCTCGAGGACTTCGAGCGGGAGCAGGTGACGTGGACGGCCGGCGTGCCGACGATCTGGATGGGCATCCTCGCGCTGCTCGACGCCGACCCGGGCAAGTACAAGCTGCAGCTGAAGGGGATGCTCGTCGGCGGCTCCGCCGTGCCGCGCGCGATGATCGCGGCGTACAAGGAGCGGCACGGCCTGCAGATCGTCCAGGGGTGGGGGATGACGGAGACGTCGCCCGTCGCCTCGACCACCGACTACTTCGGCGAGCTGCGGGACGCGGACGACGAGACGAAGTTCGACTTCGCCGCGATGGCCGGCGTACCCCTGCCGTTCGTGGAGATCCGGGCCTGCGCCGGCGACGAGGAGGTGCCCTGGGACGGCGAGACGATGGGCGAGCTCGAGGTCCGCGGCCCGTGGGTCGCCGCCGGCTACTACGAGACGCCCGAGCAGGCCGAGCGGTGGACGGACGACGGCTGGTTCAAGACCGGCGACATCGTCTCGCTGCACCCGAAGGGGTTCATCCAGATCAAGGACCGCTCGAAGGACGTGATCAAGTCGGGCGGCGAGTGGATCTCGTCGGTCGACCTCGAGAACGCGCTGATGGCGCACCCGGCGATCGCTCGAGGCGGCGGTGATCGCGATCCCCGACCCGAAGTGGGACGAGCGGCCGCTCGCGGCGATCGTGCTGCGCGAGGGGCAGACGGCCACGTCGCGAGGAGCTGAGCGAGTTCCTGGCGCCGCAGTTCGCCAAGTGGTGGCTGCCGGACCGCTACGAGTTCGTGGACGAGATCCCGAAGACGAGCGTCGGCAAGTTCCGCAAGACGGCGCTGCGCGACATGTTCGCGCAGGAGCCGGCGGCGGCGGAAGGTGCCCCCACGAGTTGACTCCCTAGGAGGGTTTGGCGGAACGGTCCTCGTCGCAGGGTGCGTGGCGAAGTGGTCGAGGCAAGGACGCAGGGAGCAGCGATAGCAGCCGCTATCGCCG
Source organism: uncultured Actinomycetes bacterium (assembly GCA_963704025.1). Taxonomy (GTDB): domain Bacteria; phylum Actinomycetota; class Thermoleophilia; order Gaiellales; family Gaiellaceae; genus CAVPGP01. The sequence continues at coordinate 640,740 of CAVPGP010000003.1, forward strand.
CGACTGAGGACGCCGCTTCGGCCGCTTGGACGCGTGCACGGCGGCTCAGCGGCTGTTTCGCCAAACCCTCCTAGTTGACGGACGGGTCCTCGGGCATGCGCGCGAGCAGGGCGAACTGGCCGCCCTTCCGGCGGAGCACGAGCCGCCAGAGCTCCTCCGGCTCGTCGGCGAAGACGTCCTCCTCGAGCGCAGGCTCGACGATCCACGAGGGCTCCTCGAGCTCGGCCTCCAGCTGACCGGGACCCCACCCTGCGTAGCCCGCGAAGACGCGAACGCGGCGGGCCGTCTCGACGAGGTCGTCCGGATCGGCCCCCTCGGTGACGAAGCCGACGTGGCCGAAGATCCCCGCCTCCGCCTCAGCCGCCTCCTCGAACTGCGCGATCGCGATCACGGCGGACGGCTGCACGGGCCCGCCGACGTAGACGGTCTCGTCGCCGTTCGCCAGCTCGAGCAGCTCGGGTACCACCTCGGCCACCGTCGCCGGCGAGGGCCGCGAGAGCACGAGCCCCATCGCACCCTCGTCGTCGTGGTGCGCGACGAGCACGACCGAGCGCTTGAAGTTCGGGTCGACGAGCGCCGGCGACGCGATCAAGAGCTTGCCCTGGAGCGACTCCATCGGGGTAGGGTGCCATGCATGACCCGGTTCTCGCCTGAGGTCAGCTCGGTGCTCGACGGGCGGAACTTCTTCCACGTCGCGACGATCGGCGACGACGGGTCCCCACACAGCGTTCCGGTCTGGATGCTCCGGGAGGACGACCGGCTCGCGTTCTTCACGCAGTCGGCCAGCCGCAAGTACCGGAACCTGCAGCGCGACCCGCGCGTCTCCCTCTCGGTCGTCGACGAGGAAAACCCCTACCGGAGCGTGCACATCCGCGGCCACGTCGCCGAGACGCTCGAGGGCGACGAGGCGCTCGCCGTGATCGACCGGATCTCGGAGAAGTACATCGGCACGCCGTTCCCGATGCGGAGCGGCACGGTGTTCTGGATCGAGCCGGAGCGCGTCGGACTGACGCTGCTCCCGTTCCAGCATGGCTAGCCCCTACGAGAAGCGCCAGGCCTCGCCGTTCCGGTACGCCTTGAGGATCCGCCGGGCGACGACCATGCGGTGCACCTCGTCCGGCCCGTCGTAGATCCGTCCGCCGCGCGCCATCATCGCCATCACGGCCAGCGGCGTCTCGTCCGTGAGGCCGCGGGCGCCGTGGACCTGGATCGCGCGGTCGATCACCTCGTTCAGCACCCGCGCGGCGTAGAACTTGATGATCGAGACGTCCACGCGCGCCTCGCTCCCCTGGTCGATCTTGTGTGCCGCGTCGAGGGTCATCAGCCGGCACGCCTGGATCTCCGCGGCGGAGTCGGCGATCCAGTTCTGGACCGTCTGCTTGTCCGCGAGCGGGCCGCCGAAGGTCTCGCGCTCGAGCGAGTAGGAGCACATCAGGTCGAAGGCGCGCTGCATCTGGCCGAGCCAGCGCATCACGTGATGGATGCGGCCGGGGCCGAGGCGCTTCTGGGCGATCATGAAGCCGGCGCCCTCCGCGCCGAGCGTGTTCTCGACCGGCACGCGGACGTTCGTGTAGCGGACCTCGCAGTGCGTCGACCAGCCGTGGCCCCGGTGGCCCATGACGGGGACAGGGCGGACGATCTCGACGCCCGGCGTGTCGGCGGGGACGATGATCTGCGTCGCGCGCAGGTGCCGGTCCGCCTCGGGGTCGGTGACTGCCATGACGATCGCAAAGGCGGCGCCCTCGGCGCTCGACGAGAACCACTTGTGGCCGTCGATCACCCACTCGCTCCCGTCGCGCACGGCGCGCGTGCGCAGCGTGGTCGGGTCGGACCCGGCCACCTCGGGCTCCGTCATCGAGAAGAACGAACGTGCCGTGCCTTCGACGAGCGGCGCCAGGAAGCGCTCCTTCTGCTCGTCCGTGCCGAAGTGCCAGAGGATCTCGCCGTTGCCGGCGTCGGGCGCCTGGCAGTTGAAGATCAACTGCGCCCAGGCAGACCGGCCGATCACCTCGTTCAGGTAGGCGTAGGTGAGGAAGCCGCTGCCCGTGCCGCCCGCCTCCGGCGGCAGATGCGGCGCCCAGAGGCCCTCCGCCTTGGCTCGGGCGCGTAGGCCGTCGACGAGGGCGTCGTCGCCCTCGAGGTCGTTCTCGGCGGGGAGGACGTGCTCGTCGACGAAGGCCCGATACCGCTCGCGGAGCTCGACCACCCCGTCTGCTGGGGCAAGATCGGTGACGGTCATGCGGTTAGCATCGCACGGAATGCGCCTCGGGTTCTACATGGGGTACGCGCAGCCGGGCACGTCGCCGCTCGACCTGGTCGACATGGCGGTCGAGGCCGACCGCCTCGGCTTCGACTCGGCGTGGGCGGCGGAGGCGTGGGGGACGGACGCGATCACGCCGCTCGCATACGTTGCCGCGCGGACGGAGCGGATCAAGGTCGGCTCGGCGATCATGCAGCTTCCGGGCAGGACGCCGGCGAACGCGGCCATGACGGCGGCGACGCTCGACCTGCTCTCCGGCGGCCGTTTCCTGATGGGGCTCGGGACGTCCGGCCCGCAGGTCGTCGAGGGCTGGCACGGGCAGCCCTGGGGGAAGCCGCTCGGCAAGACGCGCGAGTACGTCGAGCTCGTCCGCGCGATCCTGCGCCGCGAGACGATCGAGCACCACGGCGAGCACTACGACATCCCGTTCACCGGCCCCGGGGCGACCGGGCTCGGCAAGCCGCTGAAGCTGATGGCGCGCCCGTTGCGCGCCGAGATCCCGATCTACCTCGCGACGCTCGGGCCGAAGGCGGTCGAGCTCGCGTTCGAGATCGCGGACGGCTGGCTGCCGATCTACTTCTCGCCCGAGCGGGCCCGGGAGGTGTTCCCGCTCGATCGGGCGCGGGAGGCCTTCGACGTCTGTGCGGGCGTGCAGGTGGTCGTGACGGACGACGTCCAGGCCGCGCGCGACGCGCTGAAGCCCTACTACGCGTTCTACATCGGCGGCATGGGCGCCCGGGGGAAGAACTTCTACAACGACCTCTTCGCCCGCTTCGGCTACGAGGCCGAGGCGGGGCGGGTGCAGGAGCTGTTCCTCGAGGGCAAGCGCAACGAGGCGGCCGCGGCGATCCCCGACGCCTTCGTCGACGAGGTGTCGCTCGTCGGCTCCAAGGAGCGGATCGCGGAGAGGCTCGGCGCCTGGCGCGAGTCGGGTGCGACGTCGCTGCTCGTCCACACGCGCGACGTGAGCACGCTGCGCGTGCTGGCGGAAATCGTCCTTTAGGGACAGTTCTCGTACCTGGTCGCCGACCAGGTACAAGTGAGACGCGTTCCGCACTTTCCCTGCTCACGGCGTTTTCGTACCTGGTCGCCGACCAGGTACACGTGGTCGTCAGCCGCGCTCGATCACGTCGGCCGCGGTCTGGGCGAGGTACGGGACGCCGAGCTCGAAGCGGGCCGCCCGCTCGTCCTCGGCCGCAAGCTCGCCGCGGACGTAGCGCCCGTAGATCGCCTCGCAGAAGACGGCCGCCTTCCAGAGCGCGAGCGCCTCGAACCACGCCAGCGGGCCGACCTCGCGGCCCGACCGCGACGCATAGCGGTCGACGAGCTCCGCCTTCGCCGGAAAGCCCTCGCGTGTCGTCACGGGCGACGTCCCGAGCGGGTTCTGGACGCCGCCCGGCTCCGAATACGTCGCCAGGAGATAGCCGACGTCCGCCCGCGGGTCGCCGATCGCCCCCATCTCCCAGTCGAGCACCGCGACGATGCGCCCGTCGTTGACCATCGCGTTGCCGAGCCGGTAGTCGCCGTGCACGACGGTCTCCGCCGGCGACTCGGGCAGGTTCGCCGCGAGCCACTCGGCAACCTCCTCGACCACCGGCAGCTCGCGGGTCTTGTTGATCTCCCACAGCTGCGCGAAGCGGCGCGTCTGTCGCTCGTTGTAGCTCCCGGGCCGCACGAAAGCCGCGAGAGCCGGAGTCGTGACGTCTGCGGCGTGGATCTCGACCAGCGCATCGACGAGCTCGAGGCCCAGGCGGCGACGCGCCTTGGGCTCGTCGATAGCCGCCGGCAGCTCGTCGCCGACGACGTCTCCCTCGAGGAAGTCCATCACGTAGAAGGGCACGCCGAGGAGCGAGTCGTCCTCGCAGACCGCCACGATCGTCGGCAGCCGCGCGAAGCCCGCATCGGCGAGGGCGAGCTGCAGACGCGACTCCCGGACGACGTCGTGCGCCGAGGGCGGCAGCGGAGGCCGCGGCGGCCGGCGCAGCACGTAACGCGCATCTGCGTCCCGCTCGAGCAGAAAGGTGAAGTTCGAGCCGCCGCCTTCGCCGATACGACTCGCCCGCACAGGCCCGGAGCCGAGGCCGTGCTCGTCGAGGAACGCCTCGATCCGGTCGAGGATCAGCAGCGGGGGCCGGTCGCCCGCTGCGGCGGCCGTCGCGACGACGTCGCTCACGGCGCGAAGGCGTCGATCGCGCCCCGCACCATCGGAGCGGGGACGCCGAGCGCCAGCACCCCGGTCTCGACCCCGGCGGAGCCGAACTCCCGCAGCCGCTCGCGCTGCGCCTCCCAGGGGCCGAGCAGGAAGATCTCGCGGACGAGCTCCTCCGGCACGAGCTCGAGCGCGCGCGCACGGTCGCCCGCATGCCACGCGTCGACCATCGGCTCGAGCTGCTCGCCCCAGCCGAGCCAGCGCAGGTACGCCGTGTACACGGGCACCGTCGCGTAGGCGGTGAAGATCCATTTCGCCAGCGGCAGCCCGTCCTCCGCGGAACCGGGAACCGAGAAGAAGCGGCAGGCGAGCTCCTTGTTCGAACCGAAGGCGTCGATCACCTGCCGGACGCCGCTCAGTGGAAGGAAGTTCGTGAACGCCCCGTCGGCGCGCTCGGCCGCGAGCTGGAGCATCCGGTCGCGCAGGGCCGCCAGCATGATCGGCACCGGCGGCTCTGGTGCGGACGCGAGCTTGAAGCCGCCCTCGCCGCGCTCGCCCGCGAGGACGGGACGCAGCCACTCGACGGTCTCGCGTACGCGGGCGAGCGGCCGCGCGAAAGGAATGCCGTTCCACTGCTCGACGATCACGTTCGACGAGGCGCCGAGCCCGAGCGTGAACCGGCCGCCGCTCAGGTCCTGGAGAGCAGCGGCAGTCTGGGCGAGCGTCACCCGCCCGCGCGTATAGACGCTCACGATTCCCGTCACGAGCCGAACGCGCTCCGTGTGCTCTGCCGCGACCGCGAGCGGTGTGAACCCGTCGAGCTCTGTCGCCTCGGCCGACCAGAGGCTCTCGTAGCCGAGCTCCTCGGCGTGCCGGCAGAGCGGGCCGAGCTCGCGGAGCGGTAGGCCGCTGAACGGGATCGTCAGCCCGAGGTTCATCGCCGGGCGACCCTATCGCCTCCGCCTCCGATAGGAGAGACTGCGCGCCATGTTCCCGCGGACGGCGATCGTGACCGGCGGCGCGTCCGGCATCGGCGCCGCGGTCGTGGCGATGCTCCAGGCGGACGGGTGCGCGGTGACCACGCTCGATCTCGCGACCGGCTTCGACGTCGCCGACTCGGCGGCGTGGGAGGACGTCGGCCCGGCGGAGCTCGCCTTCCTCAACGCGGGCGTCACCACCGGTGAGCCCGACATCGCCGCGGTCACCGACGAGCAGTACCGGCGGATCATGGGCGCGAACGTCGACGGGGTCGTGCTCGGAACGCGGCGGATGGCGCAGGTGATGGAGCCGGGGAGCGCCATCGTCGCGACCGCGTCGCTCGCCGGTCTCGTCGCGACGCCGCAGGACTCGATCTACGCGCTGACGAAGCACGCTGTCGTGGGCTTCGTCCGCAGCGTCGCGACGCAGCTCGCGCCGCGGGGCATCCGCTGCAACGCGATCGCGCCCGGGTTCGCCGACACGCCGATCCTCGGCGAGGGGAGGGCCGTGCTCGAGCAGGCCGGCTTCCCGCTCCTCTCTGCGGAGGACGTCGCCCGTGCCGTGCTGCTCGCTGCGCGAAGCGAGGAGACCGGTCAGGTCTGGGCGGTGCAGCCGGGCCGCGAGCCGCTCCGGTTCCGCTTCCCGAACGTACCCGGCCCTCGCGTCGAGGGGCAAGAGGGCCGGCGGCCGCCGGACTTCGCATCGATCTGAACGGCGTCGTCGTACCCATCCCGACGGCCGCGGCGGCGGCGCCCTGTGGATGAATCGTCACACCGCCGTTGCACTTGGTCTGACCAAGGGGTGCCGCGCCAAGGCGCATGGTTCCGTCGGTGGGGAGAAATCGTTACAGATGTTTGCGCGTTGGTCTGACCAAGTGCGTTGCGCGGCTAGGCCGCGGCGCGCTCAGGAGGGCGAGCCGAGCCACGTATGCGTCTTGTCTGCCCAGCACCAGCCTGGCCTCGGCGCCCGCCGCTGGGCCAGATCGCCGGCACGCGCCGGTCGTCGTGGCGCGAGCCGAGGAGCAAGAAGCAGGTCCGCTCCTGCAGCACCTCCGGCTGACAACGCGAGGTCGCCCGGCCCCGCGACGAGCGCGTCGATGAGGTCGGGAGCGGGGTTCAGCTCAACCGCTGCACCAGCATCGCCATCCCCTGGCCGCCGCCGACACACATGGTCTCGAGGCCGATCGTCCCGTCGAGCGTCTCCAGGTCGTTGAGCAGCGTGTTCATGATCCGCGCGCCCGTCATGCCGTAGGGATGCCCCAGCGCGATCGCGCCGCCGTTCGGGTTCAGCTTCTCGCCGAACGGGTCGACGCCGAGCTCGCGGCAGACGGGGATCACCTGCGCGGCAAACGCCTCGTTCAGCTCCATCACGTCGACGTCGTCGATCGTCATCCCTGCCTGCCGCAGCACGCGGCGCACGGCCTCGATCGGACCGACGCCCATGATCTCCGGCTCGACCCCGGAGACGGAGGAGGCGATGATCCGCGCCCGCGGCTTCAGGCCGAGCTCGCGGGCGCGCGACTCCGAGACGACGACCACCGCAGCGGCGCCGTCGTTCAGCGGGCACGCGTTCCCCGCGGTCACCTTGCCGCCGGGCTTGAACGCCGGCTCGAGCGCGGCGAGCTTCTCGTAGGTCGACGACGGACGCGGGCCGTCGTCGCGGGCGACGCCCTCGTACGGCGTCACCTCGCGGTCGAAGAAGCCGCTCTCCTGCGCCGCCACGGCGCGCTCCTGCGAGCGTTGCGCAAAGCGGTCCATCTCGTCGCGCGAGACGTCCCAGCGCTCCGCCACGTTCTCGGCGGTCAGCCCCATCGGGATGTAGACGTTCGCGATCGGCGCATCGTCGCCGAAGAGCGCCGGGTGCAGCTCCTCGTCCGAGCGCGGGTAGCCGTTCACCTGCGTGATCGACTCGACGCCGGCGGCGACGTAGGCGTCTCCCTCGCCCGCCCTGATCGCGTGGAACGCCATCCGGATCGTCTGCAGCGAGGAGGCGCAGAAGCGGTTGACCGTCGTGCCCGGCACCGTCGCAGGCAGCCCGGCCAGCAGCGCGGCGCGCCGGCCGAGGTTCATCCCCTGCCTCTCCTGCGGAAAGCCGCAGCCGACCATGACGTCGACGATCTCCTCCTCCGGCAGCCCCGGAGCCTTGTCGAGGGCCGACCGGATCGCGAACGCGACGAGGTCGTCCGGACGCGCGTCCACGAGCGACCCCTTGGCGGCGCGCCCGATCGGCGTCCGCGCGGCGGAGACGATCACGGCCTCAGGCATTCGGATCGCCCGCCGCCATGTAGACGACCTCGCCGACGAGAGCCGGCTTCTCCTGGCCCTCCACCTCGATCTGAACTCCAACGAAGTAGACGACACCCGGCCCCCTCCGCTCGGCGCGGAGCAGCTTGGCGTGCAGCCGCACCCGCGAGCCCGACGGCACGGGTGCGGTGAAGCGGACCTTCTCCGTCCCGTAGTTGACGCCCATGACGGCGTCGCTGACCGAGATTACCTCGCTCAGCAGCATCGGCAGCAGCGCCAGCGTCAGGTAGCCGTGTGCGACGGTGCCGCCGAACGGCCCCTGCGCGGCCATCTCCGGGTCGACGTGGATCCACTGGTGATCTCCCGTCGCCGCCGCGAAGAGGTTGATCTTCTCCTGGTCGATCTCGTGCCACGAGCTCGTACCGAGCTCGCGCTCGCCGGTTGTCTCGAGCTCGCCGAGCGTCAGGGTCGTCGTCATCTGGATGCTCCTTCGTGGGTGGGCAAGAGCGCGCGCAGCGCCTTCCGGTCGACCTTGCCGACCGGCGTCAGCGGGAGCGCGGGGAGGACGTGGATCTCACGGGGATACTTGTACCCGCCCAGCCGCTCCTTGCCGAAGGCGACCAGCTCGTGGACGGAGGCGTCGGCGGCGAGCGTCACGAACGCGACGACCTCCTCGCCGTGCACGGCGTCGGGCCGGCCGACCACCGAGGCCGTCGCGACGGCCGGGTGCTCGACGAGCGCCTCCTCGACGTCGCGCGGATAGACGTTGAAGCCGCCGCGGATGATCAGATCCTTCTTGCGGTCGACGATCGTCAGATAGCCGTCCGCGTCGAGGCGTCCGATGTCCCCGGTCCGGAGCCAGCCGTCGCGGATCGTCTCGGCGGTGAGCCCTGGCGCGTTCCAGTAGCCGGCCATCACGGTCGCCGACCGGATCGCGACCTCTCCTGGCTCGTCCGTGGCGACGTCGTCGCCCGCGTCGTCGACGATGCGGATCTGCGCCCCGGGGGCGGCGAGGCCGACGGTCCCCGGCCGGGCGCGCCCGGGCGGGCTCGAGGTGGCGAGGCCGCACGACTCGGTCAGGCCGTAGCCCTCGCGGATCTCGAGCCCTGGCACCCGGCGCGAGAGCTCGGCGTGCGCCTCCCCAGAGAGCGGCGCCGCGCCCGAGACGATGAATCTGAGCCCGGAGAGGTCGTACTCCTCGAGCGGCTGGGCCAGCAGCAGCTGGATCATCGACGGCACGACGGCCGCGATCTGGATCCGGTGCTCCTCGGCCAGCCGGAGCCAGCCCTCGGCGTCGAACCAGCGCATCAAGACGGACTCCGGCGCCTCCGGCTCGTGCAGCCCGACGGCGAGCACGAGCAGGCCGTACACGTGGGCCAGCGGCAGCGCCGTCAGCCCGCGGACGATCCCCGGGTGGTTGCCGGCCTCCTGGCCGCGGCGGCCCGCCTCCCAGAGGCTCGCGTGCGTGAGCATGACGCCCTTGGAGCGGCCCGTCGTCCCGCCCGTGTAGACGAGGGCGGCGAGGTCGTCGTCGCCGCGCGGGACGATCTCGCCCGCGTCGGTCCGCTCCAGCTCCTCGATCGGAACGATGCGCACCGCGGTGCCCTCGCAGGCGCGCTCGACCGTGTCGTGGAACGCGGCGGACGTGATCGCCGCGGCAGGCTCCGCATCCAGCACGATCCGGCGGAGCTCCTCCGCCGTGAGGAGGAAGATCACCGGCGTCGCCACGGCTCCCGCGCGCCAGATCGCGTGGTATGCGACGCCGACGTCGGGCGAGTTCTCCATCATCACCACGACCCGGTCGCCGGGGCCGACCCCGGCCGCGGCGAGGCCTGCGGCGGCGCGCGCGGAGCGGTCGAGGAGCTCGCCGGAGCGGTGCCAGGTGCCCTCGAAGCAGAGCGCGTCGTAGTCGCCGCGGCTCTCGTACGCCGCCTCGGCGAGCCACGCCAAATTCCGTGTCACAGCTTCCGTGTCACCGCTTCCAGCTCACGGCGTCCGCATCGACTGGCCGCCGGCCCTCTGCATCGAGGCGATCATCCCCGCGGGAGCCGCGCCGTCGGGGAACCGCGCCACGAGCTCCTCGAGCAGGTCGTCCGGCTCCCAGCCGGCTTCCCGGAGGAAGAGCTCGCCCGCGTCCCAGGGCGTGAGGGCGTTGACCGCACCGCCGTAGACGAAGAAGACCTGGCCGGTGATGTGCTGCGCCGCGTCGGCGCAGAGCGCGACGACGATGGGACTGTTGTGCGCGGGGTCGAGCGGATCGAAGCCCTCCGGTGCCGGCAGCTCGCCGAACGCCGACTCGGTCATCCGCGTGCGCGCGTTGGGTGCCAGGCAGTTGACGGTGACGCCGTAGCGGCCGAGCTCCTGCGCGGCGATCAGCGTCAGGCCGGCGATGCCTGCCTTTGCGGCGCCGTAGTTCGCCTGGCCGACGTTGCCGAAGACCCCGGAGGGGCTGGACGTGTTGATCACGCGCCCGCGCACCTCGTGGCCCGCCTTCGAGCGGTCGCGCCAGTGGCCGGCCGCGTGGCGGAGCGGTGCGAAGTGCCCCTTCAGGTGCACCGCGATCACGGCGTCCCACTCGGCCTCCTCCATGTTCACGAGCATCCGGTCGCGGAGGATGCCTGCGTTCAAGACGAGGATGTCGAGCAGCCCGAACGACTCGACCGCCTGGTCGACCAGCCGTCTCGCGCCCTCGAAGTCCGCCACGTTCTCCCCGTTCGCGACCGCCTCGCCGCCGAGCGCCTCGATCTCCGCCACGACCTGCTGCGCGGGGGAGACGTCCTCGCCCTCCCCGGCCAGCGAGCCGCCGAGGTCGTTGACGACGATTCTCGCGCCCGCCCGCGCGAGCGCCAGTGCGTGCTCGCGGCCGATGCCGCGGCCTGCGCCGGTGACGATTGCGACCTTCCCCTCGAGCGACGGCATCGCAGACTCCTCTCGTGAGACCGCGGGGCCGGCGAATGGCCGGCCCCGCGGGTCGTGATCCGTTTCGGGAGCGGCTACTTGCCGCGCCCGTTGATCAGCGGGCCGAACGTGTTCCAGAGCCCGTTGTTGTAGCGCTGGAGCTTCACCTGGGAGATCGGGAAGCGGTCGTTGGCCGACGTCTTGACCGTGACGCCCGGGAGCGAGAACGGGTTCGTCCAGCTCATCTTCTGCGCGGCCGCGAGGAGCGACGCGCGCGTCGGGTTCTTGCCGGCTGCGTAGAGCAGCTGCACCGCGTCGTACGCCTTGGAGACCCCGTAGTAGACGAGGGCGTCGTTGGCGTTCGCGGTCGGGGCGTACTTGGCGATGATCTTCTTGTAGAGGATGACCGCCGGATCCTTCGCCCACAACGGGCTTGCCGGATCCTTGCCGTAGGCGACGCTCACCGAACCGTTCACGAGGTCGGCGCCCGCGTTCTGGACGGCCAGCTTCATGAACGTGTCGGTCGCCGACACGGAGTTGAGGTAGATGTTGTCCGGCTTGTAGCTGAGCGCCTTCATGGTCGCGTAGGTCTGGATCGTCTTCGCCGGCGTGGCGAAGATGCACAGGATGTCTGCGCCAGATGCCTTCAGCGCAGCGACCTGCTGGCCGACGCTCGGAGCGGTGACCTCGAAGCGCTGCGTCGAGACGATGTTCGACTGCTTCGGGCCCAGCCCCGCCTTGAGGCCGTCCAGGTAGTCGTTGCCGTACGAGTCGTTCTGGAGGATCACGGCGATCTTCTTCGTCCCCTGGTTGGCGACGATGTACTTGCCGTAGATCGCGCCCTCGGCCTGGTAGTCGGGCTGCCAGCCCATCGTGTACGGATACTGCGTGAACTGCGAGCCGAACTCGGTTGCCCCGGTCGAGACGAACATCTGGGGAACCTTCTGGTCGTTCAGGTAGTTCCGCACCGCCTCCTGCGGCTCAGTGCCGAGGCCGCCGAAGAGCGCGAAGACCTTGTCCTGCTCGACGAGCTTGCGCGTCTGCTGGACGGTGTTCGCGGGGTTGTAGCCGTCGTCGTAGTAGATCCACTTGATCTGCCGTCCACGGACGCCGCGCTTCTTGTCGACGGCCGCGCGACGTGCGTTCGCGTACGAGAAATACGCCTTCATCCCGACAGGGATGGGCGCGTAGGACGAAGCCGGACCGCTGAGCGGGAACGTCCCGCCGAGCGTGATCACCCGCGAGTTGATGCCGGGGTCGGCCTTCGAACTCGCCAGCGCGGCGACGCTGGCCACTGCCGCCGCAAGCGCTACGGCGACGAGCAGGGTCAACCTCTTTTTCATGCTTCTCTCCTTGCCGAAATGACCTGACCGGGGACGTCTGTGCCGCCCCGACTATAGAACCGGCGTTCCAAACCGCGAAATGCCGAGCCGAGGAGACCTGCGACCCCGGTAGGTATGACGTACAGAATCAAAAGAAGGATGATGCCGTAGACGACGGCCGGCGCCCCCGCGGCCTTGGCATCGAGGTGGAGGCCCAGCGGGCTTTGCACCTTGTCGAGGATGTCCGGGGAATAAATCGGTATGTACTCGATGAAGAGCGCGCCGACAATGACCCCGCCGAGGGAGCCGAGCCCGCCGACGACGACGCCCGTGAGCAGCAGGATCGAGAGGCTGACGGGGAACGTGTCGGGGTTGACGAACGCCACCGCCATCGCGTACAGGGAGCCCGCCACGCCCGCGTAGAAGGCAGAGATGCCGAAGGCGAGCGTCTTCGTCCTCGGCAGGTTGATGCCGGAGGAGACGGCCGCGATCTCCGACTCCCGCACCGTCCGGAAGGCGCGGCCGAGCTTCCCGCGCAGCAAGAGCCAGGCGAGCACGAAGAGCGCGCCCGCGATCGGCCACGTGATCACGTACGCCTGGTGGCCGTTCAGGATCCGGGTCAGCGGCATTCCGCCGCCGCCGCCCGTGAAGTCGGGGAAGCGCTTGGCGAGCGAGATGAGCGCCACCGGGATCGCGAACGTCGCGAGCGCGAGGTAGGCGCCGCGCAGCCGCAGCGCGGGGAACCCGAACAGGTAGCCGACGACCCCGGCGACGATGCCGGCGACGGGGATCGTGAGCAGGTCGTTCCAGCCGTGGTTGACGCTGAGGATGGCCGTCGTGTACGCGCCGATCATCATGAAGCCGCCCTGGCCGAGCGAGATCAGGCCGGAGTAGCCGGTAAGGATGTTCAGCCCGAGCGCGGCGATGAAGTAGATCCCGACGTAGGCGAACTGGAACTCGCGGAAGTCCGTCAGGACGAGCGGCAGCAGGGCGATGATCGCCGCGACGACGAGGAAGCCCGCCACGTCGAAGGGGATGCGGCGGCGCATCAGACGCGCCTCACCGCGACCGAGCCGAAGAGGCCGTTCGGCCGCAGGACGAGGACGAGGAGCAGGATCGCGAGCGCGACCGGCAGCTGCATCTCGGGCGTGATGAAGTGGACGTAGGTGCCGAGCAGGTTGATGGTGACGCCGAGCGTGAGCCCTCCGACGATCGCCCCGACGGGGCTCTCGATGCCGCCGAGCACCGCCGCCGCGAACGCGTAGATGAGGATCACCTGCATGAAGTTCGGCGTGAAGACGAAGAGCGCCGGTGCCGCCATCAGGCCCGCGATCGCGGACAGCACCGCCGCAAAGCCCCAGCCGATGGCGAACATCCAGGGCACCCGCACGCCCAGTAGCCGGCTCGCCTGCGGATTGATCGCCGAGGCGCGGAGCGCGAGGCCGAGCTTGGTGAAGCGGAAGAAGAGCCAGAGCACGATCACGCACCCGATCACCACGCAGATCACGCCCACGTTCTGCTTCGAGATCTGGACGCCGCCGATGTCCCAGCTCCCGTTCGGGAACGGGCTCGGCAGGATCTTCTCCTCCGGGCCCCAGATCCACGAGGCCAGGCCGTTCAGGATCAGGAGCAGGGCGATCGTCGCCATCACCACCGTCAGCTCGCCGCCTCGCTGCAGCGGTCGGATCACGGTCTGCTGGATGGCCATGCCGCCGAAGAACGAGATCACCAGCGTGAGCGCGAACGCGGGCCAGTACGACATGCCGTGGTGCGTGATCAGCGACCACGCGATGTAGGTGGCGAACATCCCGATCTCGCCCTGGGCAAAGTTGATCACGTGCGTCGAGCGGTAGATGAGGACGAGCGCGAGCGCGAGGCTCGCGTAGATCGACCCGTCGGCGAGCCCTGCCACCACCTGCTGGAAGAACTGCTGCACTAGCGAGGCACCTCTCTCTAGTACCCCAGGTAGCTCGTTCGGATTCCCTCGTCCTTTGCGAGCTCGCTGCTCTCGCCCGACAGGGCGATGCGGCCGACCTCGAGGACGTAGGCGCGGTTGGAGACGTCGAGCGCGACCGTCGCGTTCTGCTCGACCACGAGGAAGGTGACGCCGTTCTCCCGATTCAGCTCGCGGACGAGGTCGAAGAACGCCTGCACCACGAGTGGCGCGAGCCCGAGCGACGGCTCGTCCAGCAGCACGACCCGCGGGCGGCCCACGAGCGCCCGGGCGAGGGCGAGCATCTGCTGCTCGCCGCCCGAGAGAGTGCCTGCCTGCTGGCCCCGGCGGTCCCAGAGCCAGGGCAGCCGCTCGCGCTGCTGCTCGAGGTCGGCCTGCACGGCCTTGCGGTCCCGCCGCAGGTACGCGCCCATCCGCAGGTTCTCCCAGACGGTCAGGTCGCCGAGGATGCCGCGGCCTTCCGGGACGTGCGTGATGCCGACGCGCGCGACGGCCTCGGCGGTGCGCGGCAGGGGCTTGCCGTCGAAGACGAGCGTCCCCGAGCGCTTGACGGTGCCGGAGACGGCGCGGAGCGTGGTCGTCTTGCCGGCGCCGTTCGCGCCCAGGAGCGAGACGACCTCACCGTCGTCGACCGAGAGCGAGACGTCGTGCAGCGCCGTCAGCGGCCCGTAGCGCGCGGAGACGTCGCGCAGCTCAAGCAGCGGCATGCTCGCCCCCGAGGTACGCCTCGATGACGGCGGGGTTGGCCCGCACCTCGGTGGGCGTCCCGTCCGCGATCGTGCGGCCGAAGTTGAGCACGTGCACGTGGTCGGAGATCGACATGACGAGGTTCATGTGGTGCTCGACGAGCAAGATCGAGAGCGCGAAGTCCCGCTTCATCGCCGTGATCAGCGCGCTCAGCTCCTGCACCTCGGAGTGCGTCAGCCCGCCCGCCGGCTCGTCGAGCAGGAGCAGACGGGGACGCGAGATCAGCGCGCGGGCGATCTCGACGCGCTTCAACGTCCCGAACGGCAGGCCGGCGGCGTACCGTCCCGCTAGGTCCTGCAGGCCGAGGTACTCGAGGATGGAGGACGACTCGCTGCGCGCCTGCGCGTCTCCGCGGCGACCGATCTTCGTGTGCGCGCCGACGAGCACGTTGTCCAGCACCGTCATCTGCCGGCAGAGCGCGAGATTCTGGAACGTGCGGGCGATCCCGAGCCTGACGATCCCGTGCGCGGGCACCTTGAGCAGGTTCGTGCCGTCGAACGTCACGGTGCCGGCGTCGGGCTGGTAGAGCCGCGTGATCACGTTGAACGCCGTGGTCTTGCCGGCGCCGTTCGGGCCGATCAACCCGGCGATCTCGCCCTCCTCCACGGTCAGCGACAGGTCGTCGAGCGCGACGATGCCGCCGAAGCGCCGCGTGACACCTGCGAGGGTGAGCAGCCCCATGAGGCGCCGATCTTACGGCCGTGGAGCAGACGTTGACAACGAGGTGCGGTTTACCGCGACTGAACCCCCGGCAGCCGGGTGCGCTCGAGTCCGCGGCGGCCCTCCGCGCTAGCGTGCTCCCGTGCGTGTGCTCGTCACCGGCGGCGCCGGCTACGTGGGCAGCGAGCTCGTGCGGCGCGCGGCGCAGCGCGGCCTGAATGTGCGGGCGACCCTTCACACGCGGAGGCTCGCGCTGCCGGCCGAGTGGCTCCGGGTCGACGTGCGGGACGAGGCGGCGGTACGGGAGGCGGTGGACGGGACCGACTGCGTGGTCCACACCGCGTACCGGATGGGCGGCGACGACCAGTGGGCGACGAACGTCGAGGGGGCCGCGGTGGTCGCGGCGGCGGCGCGCGCGGCCGGCGCCCGGCTGATCCACCTCTCGTCCGACCTCGTCTTCTCCGGCAGCCGCGGCCGCTACCGCGAGGAGGACGAGCCCGCGCCGGTGAACGACTACGGCCGCTCCAAGGCGGAGGCGGAGCGGCGCGTGGCGTCGGCGCACCCGGGCGCGTCGCTCGTGCGCACGTCGCTCGTCTACGGCGCAGCCGAGCCGGGCCCGCAGGAGCGGCTCGCGGCCGAGGGCACCACGTTCTTCGTCGACGAGATCCGCTCGCCGGTCCAGGTGGGCGATCTCGCCGAGGCGATCCTGGAGCTCGCCGGCCTGGAGCACGAGGGCCCGATCCACCTCGGCGGCGCGGACGACGTCAGCCGCTACGAGTTCGCGGTCCTGCTCGGCGCGGACCCCGCCCGGATCGAGGCCGGGCGCACGACGCCGGACCGCGCGGCAAACGTCTCGCTCGACAGCTCCTTCGCGAGGGAGCTGCTGCGGACCCGCCTGCGGGGCGTCCGCGAGGTGCTGGGCTAGAGCATCTAGATCTCGTCGTCCTCGAAGCGCCTGCGCCACGCCTCGCCTGCCGCGCGGCCCTCGGCGGTGGCGAGGAAGTGCTCGAGCGGGACGTGCAGGAGCGCGCAGCGCGCCTCGGCGAGGACGAGGCTGCCGTCCGTCAGCTCGCAGTTCACGTGCAGCCGGCGCCCGCGCTCGTCGGCGAGCCAGGCGCGCACCAGCAGCTCCGTGTTGATCGGGACGGGCTTCCGGTAACGGACGAAGATCCGTGCGGTGACCGCTGGGAAGCGGTACCACGTCGCCAGCAGGCCGCACGCCTCGTCGAGCACGGCCGAGACGAGCCCGCCGTGTGCGATCCCCGGCCCGCCCTGGTGCCGTTCGTCGAAGTGGAACCACGCCTCGTACTCCGTCAGCTCCTCGACCTCCGGCACCGGCAGTCCGAGTCCGTTGGGATTGTCGCCGCAGCCCCAGCACGCCGGATCGTGGTGGGGCGGGATGCGGCTCATTCCGCCCAGACGTTCTCGAAGGTGCCGAAGCGAAGCTCCTGGTCGTACAGGTACGACGTCTCGTCCACGCGGCGCATGTACTCCTCGCGGTGGGCCTCGACGAAGGCGTTGTACGCCTCGCGCGACTCCCAGCGGTCGACCACGAGATAGCGGCCCGAGATCTCGAGGTCGCGCAGCAGCTCGGTGCCGACGTAGCCCTCGCCCTGCCGGAAGAAGCCGGCCCAGTCGCCGTCGGCGCCGTAGACGCGCTCGAACTCCTCCGCGTTGCGCGCGTCGTAGCTGAAGACGAGGGCAATTATCGGAGGCCGCCGCGCTCGTGGTGCGCCTTGAAGAAGTTCTCCGAGCCGGCCGTCGCCATGGCGGCAGAGGCGGAGATCTCGAGCGCCAGCGTCGCCGCGGCGACGATCTGCGCGAAGCGGTAGACCTTCCCCGGGCCGGCGCAGCCGATCGAGCCGAGCCAGTCGCGGGCCGACGGGAGCGTAGTGCCGCCGCCGACCGTCCCGACCTCGAGGCCGGGCAGGCGGATCGAGGCGTTCACGCCGCCGTCGACCCGGCGTCCCGTCCCGTGCGCCATCGACGAGGTGCCGACCATGCCGAGGTCCTGGCCCGTGCAGGCGAAGACGGCAGCGATGGCCGACGCCGGCGTGAAGGCCACCGACTGCATGCCGGACGCGATCGCACCGTGCGTCCCCGCCCACGAGAGCGCCTCCAGGTCCTCGGGCGTCGTGCGCAGGACGCGGCGGATCGCCTCGTCGGTGAGCGTCACCTCCGCCAGCACGGTCTTGCCGTGGCCGCCCTGGAAGTACTCGTACGACGGCTTCTTGTCGCCGCCCATGTTCGCCTCGAGGATGGCGCGTTCCGGCTTCACGGGCGCGCGCTGCATGACGTAGCCCATGTTGAGCGCATACGAGTTCCGGGTGATCATGTTCGGCCCGACGGCGTCGCCCGTCGTCCAGCGCCAGAGCACGTGGCACATGGGGCCGACGACGTGCGTCTTCACCTCGCGCAGCTTCGCGTGCCTCGAGAGGGAGGGGTCGTCCGATCCGGCAAGCCACGCGCGCATCGCCTCCAGCTCGCCCTCGAGCCAGCGCGCGAGCGCGATCGCGTGCGCCGCGTCGGCGCAGACGAAGCACGACGCGCGGGTGATGCGGTCCGCGATCACGTGCGTGCGGAAGCCGCCGGACTCCTGGGCCGCTCTCATCCCGCGCAGCATCGAGGCTGTGAGGCCCCCCTCGGTGTGCGCGAGCGGGACGAACACCTCGTCCTCCACTCGCCCCGTCTCGAGAACGGAGCCGGCCTCGTCGAGCTCGTACTCGCCGAGCGAGACGACGAGCGGCCCCGCCACGGAGACGGGGATCACCGCGACGCCGGTCAGCGCTTCCGCGGCCTGCGTAAACGGCTCCAGCTCGATCGACGTGACCATGCCGTCGACGCCGAGCGCCTCCTGACGGGCCCTGATCGAGTCGGCGTCGTTCTTGCGTGGCCAGCGCACGGGAGGAGCTTATTGGTGCGTTGCGGGGGCGGTGGGATACTCGGCGCATGTCCGTGTTGACGAGGGCGGCGGGCGTCGCGCTCGCGGTCGCGTCGGCTCTCGTGGCCGGTGGGTGCGGGGGGAAGGCGATCGACGCGGGGGACTGGTCGCCGACGTGGAACGACGACTGCCCCGCGTGGTCCGCGGACGGGACGAGGCTCGCGTTCGGGCGGCATCCGCTGCTCGGCGCCGGGCGGCCGGGCGTCTACGTCTGGGACGGGCGGACTGTCGAGCGTGTCTTCCAGGCGGACGCGCACGTGCTCGGCTGGCGCGGTCGCTCGCTCGTCATCCGTGACCAAGAGCTCGTGACGCTGCTGGACGTGGCGAGCGGGAGCGAGCGCGTCCTCTTCGACCTCGGGTTCATGGAACCCGGCACGAACCCCGATGCCAGCGTCGCCCCGGACGGCAGCCGCGTCGCGCTGATCCGAATGCTTCCGAACGAGACTGGGCCGGGGCTCCTCGTCCTTCGCCCCGACCATCGGCTGGTGCTGAGACGTCGAGGCGTCGTCGTCGCGCGCTGGTCGCCGCGGGGCGCGCTCGCCTACTCCGACCTCGACCGGCTCGTGGTCCTGCGCGGGAACGGCCGGCCCCTCGTCCGTCGGCCGGGCGGCTCGGCGCTCGCCTGGTCGCCCGACGGACGCCTGCTCGCCTTCGACCGCCCGGAGCCGGGCCTCGCGTCGGACGTCTGGATCCTGGACGTCCGCACCGGGACGGCCCGCAGGCTCACCGATACGGGCGGCGAGGCGAACGTCCCGT
The DNA here is from genome assembly GCA_963704025.1 of uncultured Actinomycetes bacterium. GTDB lineage: Bacteria > Actinomycetota > Thermoleophilia > Gaiellales > Gaiellaceae > CAVPGP01. The sequence continues at coordinate 659,648 of CAVPGP010000003.1, forward strand.
CTGCGTGGGCTCCCGACGGGCGGACGATCCTCGTGCGGACCACGGAGGCGGGCGGCCTCACGGAGCTCGACCTCCGCGGCGACGTCGTCCACCGGCTGCCGAGCTGGGGCGGCGCCTGGCCCGGCACGGGCGTCGCGTGCGCGACGGAGTCACGGGACGGGCGGGTCGCGTTCCTGCGAACCTGGGACGACGTCGAAGGGCAACGATCGAGCGTGTACGTCTCGCCGCCGGACCTGAGCGACGCGACGGCACTCCGGTAGCTCGACCGTCTAGCCTCTCGCCGATGACGGCGACGGTGATGGACGGCAGAGGGCTCGCGCGCCGCGTCCGCGACGAGGTCGCAGAGGAGGTGCGCACGCTGGGGCACGTCGGCCTCGTGACGGTGCTTGTCGGCGAGGACCCCGCCTCGCAGATCTACATCCGCCTCAAGCACGAGGCGGCGACGGAGGCCGGCTTCGACGTACGCGACGAGCGCCTGCCGGCGGAGATCACGGAGGACGAGCTCCTTGCCCGCGTCGCCGAGCTGAACGCCGACGACGAGGTGGACGCCCTGCTCGTGCAGTTCCCGCTACCGGACCCGATCGACGAGGCGCGCATCGTCCGCGGGATCACGCCGGAGAAGGACGTCGACGGCGTGCACCCCTTCAACGCGGGGCAGCTGTACCTCGGCCGGCCGACACTCGTGCCGGGCACCCCGCTCGGGATCATGGCGCTCCTCGCCGAGTACGACGTGCCGCTCGAGGGAGCGCGTGCGGTCGTCGTGGGGAGGTCCGACATCGTCGGCAAGCCGATGTTCCACCTGCTGATGCAGGCGAACGCGACGTTGACGCTCTGCCACTCGAGGACGCGGGACCTCGCGCACCACACGCTCGACGCCGACGTGCTCGTCGTCGCCGCGGGCGCAGCCGGCCTCGTCTCGCCCGAGATGGTCAAGCCGGGCTCGACGGTGGTCGACGTGGGCATGAACCGGGGCGAGGCGGGGCTCGTCGGCGACGTCGACGCGGGCGCCGCGGCGGTGGCCGGGCTGATCACGCCCGTGCCGGGCGGAGTGGGTCCGATGACGGTCGCGACGCTGCTGCGGAACGCGGTCCGCTGCGCGAGATACCGGCGCGGCGACCTGCCTTTCCCCCGCTGACGATCCTGCTATCGTGCGCCCCGCTTCTACAGTCCTCGGCGGCTCCTGCCCGAGCCGTCGTTTGCATTTCAAGGAGGAACGTTGGCTCAGGGCACCGTCAAATGGTTTTCGAACGAGAAGGGCTTCGGCTTCATCGAGCGCGAGGAGGGCGACGACGTCTTCGTCCACCACAGCGCGATCACGATGGACGGCTACCGGACCCTCACCGAGGGCCAGCGCGTGGAGTTCGAGGTCGTGCAGGGGGACAAGGGCCTCCAGGCGGCGAACGTCCAGGCGATCTAGAAGCTTTCGACCCGAAAGCACGTCGACCGGAGGCGCCGCGATGCGCCTCCGGTCGTTTCCGGAGGCTCTAGGCTCTACACCGTGTCCATCTCCCGCGAAGAGGTCCTCCACGTCGCGCAGCTGGCCCGGCTCGAGCTGCACGAGGACGAGGTCGAGCGCTTCCAGGCGCAGCTCTCGGAGATCCTCGACGCCGTCTCGAAGGTGAGCGAGCTCGACCTCGAAGGCGTGCCGCCGACCTCGCATCCGCTCGACGTGGTCAACGTGCTCGCGGAGGACGAGCCGCACGAGACCCTGCCGCTCGAGGACGTCTTTGCGAACGCGCCCGACCGTGCCGGCAACTTCTTCCGCGTCCCGCCAGCATGACGATCGACACTCTGAGGCTGACCGCGGAGGATGCGATGGGCCTGCTGGAGCGCGGCGACGTCTCGCCGGGCGAGCTCTGGGATGCGTACCGGGCGGCCATCGAGGCCCGCGACGAGGAGCTGCACTGCTTCCTGACGCTCGTCGACGAGCCCGACGGCGAGGGAGTGCCGATCGCGCTCAAGGACGTGATCGGGACGAAGGGCGTCCGCACAACGGCAGGCTCGAGGATCCTGGAGAACTACGTGCCGGTCTACGACTCGACCGTCGCCTCGCGGGTCAAGGAGGCCGGCTTGCCGTCGCTCGGCAAGACGAACACGGACGAGTTCGCCATGGGCTCGTCGACGGAGAACTCGGCCTACGGGCCGTCGCGCAACCCGTGGCACCCGGCACGCGTGCCGGGCGGCTCCGGAGGCGGGTCGGCTGCGGCGGTCGCCGGCGGGCTCGCTCCGTGGGCGCTGGGCTCCGACACCGGCGGCTCGATCAAGCAGCCGGCAGCGCTCTGCGGGATCGTCGGCCTCCGCCCGACCTACGGCACCGTCAGCCGGTACGGCATCGTCGCGTTCGCATCCTCGCTCGACCAGGTCGGGCCGACGACGAAGACGGTTCGCGACTGCGCGCTCCTCTACCGCGTGATCGCGGGCAGGGACCCCTGCGACACCACGACCGTCGACGTGCCGCCCGTCGAGGTCCCGGAGCGCGACGACCTCGAGGGGATCCGGATCGGGATCCCGGCCGAGTTGAACGACGTGGAGGGCATCGAGCCCGGCGTCAAGGAAGCCGTTCGGCGCGCCGTCGAGCTCGCCGAGAGCCTCGGCGCGTCGGTCGAGGAGTGCTCGCTGCCACGCTCCGTCGAGTACGGGTTGGCGTGCTACTACCTCGTCGCCCCGGCCGAGGCGTCGTCGAACCTCGCCCGCTACGACGGCGTCCGCTACGGGCACCGCTCGCCGGGCAAGGACTTCCGCGAGATGGTCATGAACACGCGGCACGAGGGCTTCGGCGACGAGCCGAAGCGCCGGATCCTGATCGGCACGTACGCGCTCTCCGCCGGGTACTACGACGCCTTCTACGGCAAGGCGCAGCAGGTGCGAACCGTGATCAAGCGGGAGCACGACGCCCTCTTCGAGCGCTACGACCTGCTCATCAGCCCCACCTCGCCGACGGTGGCGTGGGAGCTCGGCGCGAAGACGATGGACCCGCTCGCGATGTACCTCTCGGACGTGCTGACGATCCCCTCGTGCATGGCCGGCCTGCCCGGCCTCTCGATCCCGTGCGGGCTTTCCGCGGGCCTGCCCGTCGGCCTGCAGCTCGTGGGCCCGCAGTTCGCCGAGAACACGCTCTTCGCCGTCGGCCACGCGCTCGAGCGAGCGATCGGCTTCGACTGCGTTCCGGAGCGCCTCCGATGAGCACGACCGTGTGGGAGCCGGTGATCGGCCTCGAGATCCACGTCCAGCTGAAGACGCGGACGAAGATGTTCTGCCGCTGCCCGGTCGGCTTTGGGGCGGTCGAGAACTCGCACACCTGCCCCGTCTGCCTCGCGCACCCCGGCGCCTTGCCGGTGCCGAACCGCGCCGCGATCGAGAAGACGATCCTGCTCGGCCTCGCGCTCGACTGCGAGATCGCCGACCGCGCCGTCTTCGCCCGCAAGAACTACTTCTACCCCGACCTGCCGAAGGGCTACCAGATCAGCCAGTACGACAAGCCGCTCTGCGTGAACGGACACGTCTCCGTGCCGGAGCCGGACGGGTCGCACGAGATCGGGATCGTGCGGGCGCACCTCGAGGAGGACGCCGCCAAGAACACGCACGAGGGCGGGCACGAGGGCCGTATCTCCGGCGCGACGGCGACCCTCGTCGACTTCAACCGCGGCGGCACGCCGCTCGTCGAGATCGTCTCCGCCCCCGACGTCCGCTCGGCCGAGGAGGCCAAGCGGTTCCTGCTCCTCCTCCGCCAGACGGTCGTCGAGCTCGGCCTCTCCGACGCGGAGCTGGAGAAGGGCTCGATGCGCTTCGACGTCAACGTCTCCGTCCGCCCGGCGGGCTCCGATGAGCTGCGCACGCGGACGGAGCTGAAGAACATGAACTCCTTCAACTTCGCCGTGAAGGGGATCGAGCGCGAGATCGCGCGGCAGATCGCGATCTACGAGGCCGGCGGCGAGGTCGAGCAGGAGACGCTGCACTTCGTGCCCGGCGAGGAGGAGGCGCCGCCCCTGCGCAGCAAGGAGGAGGCGCACGACTATCGCTACTTCCCGGATCCGGATCTCGTGCCGGTCGAGCCGTGGCGCGAGACCGTCGAGGAGCTCCGCGCGCAGCTGCCGGAGCTTCCGGCCGACCGCCTGCGCCGGCTGCTGGCCGACTACGGGCTGCCGTTCTACGACGCCGAGATCCTGAACGACTCGCCCGCGCTCGCGCGGCTGTTCGAAGGCGTGGTGCTCGAGGGCGTGGACGCCAAGGCGGCCTCGAACGTGCTGATGAACCAGTTCGCCGCCACGGGCATCGACCCCGGCGCGGTCGACCCCGCCGAGCTGGCGAAGCTCGTCGCGGCGCGGGCCGAGGTGCCGCGCGCCGCCTTCGACGAGGCGCTGGCCGCGTCGGGCGACCCGGAGTTCAAGGCAGAGACATATCTCGCGGAGACGGCGATCGCGGACGCCTCCGAGCTCGACCCGATCATCGAGCGCATCCTCGCCGCGAACCCGGGGCAGGTGGAGCAGTTCCGCGGCGGCAAGGAGGGCCTGCTCGGCTTCTTCGTCGGCCAGGTGATGAAGGAGACCGAGGGAAAGGCGAACGCGAAGGTCGTCAACCAGCGGCTGCGCGAGAAGCTCAGGGCCTGATGCTCGCCTGGCGGCGCTGGTGGTCGAGCGACGGCCTGCCGGCGCTCCGCCTGCTGGCGCTCCAGCACTGGGATCCGCTGGGCGTCTACGAGCAGCCGCAGCGGCTCGACGAGTACGACGCCTACCTGAACCGCGTCGGCCGCATGCTCCGGCGCGGCGCGGGACCGGCGGAGATCGCCCGGTATCTCGGCCGCGTGCGCGAGCAGGCGCTGAAGCTCGAGGAGAACGAGCTCGCGGACGAGGCTTTCGCCGACGAGGTCACGGCGTGGTACAGCCTGGAGAAGCCGTGATCGACATTCGCCCCCTGGCAGACGACGAGCTGGCTGCCGTCGACGCTGCGCTGCCCCTGTCGCGGCTCGAATCCGTGCAGACCTACCTCGTGGCCTGGGACGGCGACGCCCCGGTCGGGCACGCTCACGTCGCCTGGGAGGGCGGGCACGCGGACGCACCGGAGATTCAGGACATGTACGTCCTGCCGGAGCGCCGCGGCGCGGGGACCGGCGCGGCCCTGGTGGGCGCCGCCGAGCGGCTGGCCGCGGGGCGCGGCTTCGACCGGATGAGCCTCAGCGTGGGGGAGGCCTCACCGGCGCGGCGGCTCTACGAGCGGCTGGGCTACCGCGACGCGGGGGTCGCGCCCGTGCGTGTCCAGGGCACGATCGTGATCCGTGGCGAGCCGCTCGAGGTCGACGACACGCTCCTCTACCTGGTCAAGCACTTGAACGAGCTGCAGACGCGCTAGAGCTCGTCTCGTAATGACCTTCGCCGATGGGGTGCGATGGACGGTGCGAGGCAAGGACGCAGGACGCGCCCATATGCGGGCATATGGGCGCAACCGAGGACGCCGCATCGCGACGTTCAGCGCACCCCAGCGGCTCAAGGCCTCATTGTGAGACGAGCTCTTAGCCTCGGCGCCACGTGCCGGGCTCCCTCTACCTCCCCGAGATGACGAACCTCGAGGTGCGCGACTTCCTCGCGCGGCGGATCGACGGCCGAGCTCGGCGAGCAGTTCCTCGACTGGTGCCGCGAGGCGGTCGTGGACGTCTTCCAGGACATGGAGAGATTGCACGACCGGCTCGAGGCCGGCTGACGGTGAACCGCACCGCCTCGCCGGCCGCCGCGACCGCCGGGGATGGCGTGGCTCAGGAGCGGCTCTCTGCGCCGCGCGTAGGCCCCGCGACGAATCCCGCGTAGAGGAGGACGGCGGCCACGGCCACGAAGACGGACGTCGCCGCCACGCCCAGCCCCGCGAGGCCGCTGCCGACGGCGGCCACGGCGACACCCGCGAGGATCAGCGCGTTGCCGAGCCGTCGACTCCGGAACGTCGCCAGGGCGACCACGACGATCGCGAGCGTCCCGAGAGTGTTGCCGATGATCGCGACGGCGCGCGGGACCCAGTCGAGGTGGTCCTGCGCCGGAGGGATCTCGTCTCCGAACGTTCCGTGCACGGGCATCGCGATCGCGACCCCGACGGCGAGCCCGACGTAGACGAGCCCGACGGCGCCCGCCCAGCGGCGTCCCCAGAGCTGCAGCGAGCCGACACCCAGGAGCGGCGCGGTCAGCAGACCCCCGAAGAGGTAGTAGACGCGAAACGAGCGGGCGTCCCAGCCGGCCGCGGCGCCCCAGGCGAGCGCCGCGGACGCGACCGCGTACGCGAGGAGGCCCGCCGCCCAGGCCCAGCGGCGCCGCTTGAGCAGCGACCCGGCCAGCCGGAGCGTCAGCAGCGAGGCGCCGAATGCGAGCAGCGCGTCCATGGACGAGAACCGTAGTGCGCTCGCGCACCGAGGATGAGCCGCGCGCGCCGTGAATCCTGCAGAACACGAGGGCCCGCTCCATCCGCGACGAGTCTCCACCGGAGAGGGCAGCCGCCCGGGCGTGCGCTAGGCTCGGTCGCGATGGCCGACAAGCGCTACCTCTTCACGCCGGGGCCGACGCCCGTGCCTCCCGAGGTGCTCGCGGCGACCGCCGAGCCGATCGTCCACCACCGCGGCCCGGACTTCCGCGTCGTCTACGAGCGGACGCTCGCTCGCCTGAAGGACGTCTTCCGGACGCGGCATGAGGTGTTGCTGTTCACGTCGTCCGGCACGGGGACGATGGAGTCCGCCGTCGCGAACCTCTGTGATCCCGGCGACCCGGTCACCGTCGTCTCCGCGGGCTCCTTCGGCGAGCGCTGGACCGCGATCGCCCGCCAGTACGGCTGCGCCGTGGACGTGCTGGCGTACGAATGGGGCGACACGCCCTCCGCTGACGATCTCGCGTCGTCTCTCGAGCAGCGTCCCGCCAAGGTCGTCCTGCTGACGCAGTCCGAGACGTCGACCGGCGTCGTCGCGGATATCCGTGCCCTGACGGCCGTTGCGAAAGACGCCGGCGCGCTCGTCGTCGTCGACGCGATCTCGAGCCTCGGCGCCGTGCCGCTCGAGACGGACGAGTGGGGCGTCGACGTCGTCGTCTCCGGCTCGCAGAAGGCGCTCATGTGCCCACCCGGCCTCGCGTTTGTCTCTGTCTCAGACGAGGCCTGGGCCCGTCGCGGCAGCGCACCCCGCTTCTACTTCGACTGGGAGCGCACCCGCAAGGCGCAGGCCGCGGTAGACGCCGCGTTCACGCCGGCCGTCTCGCTCGTGCGCGGGCTCGACGTCGCGCTCACGTTGCTGCTCGAGCGCGGTCTGGAGACGGCGTTCGAGCACCACGTGCGCCTCGGCCGCGCCGCCCGCGAGGGGGTGAAGGCGATGGGCCTCGAGCTCTTCTCGCCCGACGACGACTCGGCTGCGGTCGTGACCGCCGTGCGCGTCCCCGAGGGCGTCGACGGGAGCGAGCTTCTGCTCCAGCTCCGCGACGGCCACGGGATCACGCTCGCCCCGGGCCAGGGTGACCTCAAGGGCCGGATCTTCCGCATCGGCCACATCGGCTGGTTCGACGTCTTCGACATCACGACCGCGCTCGCCGGCGTCGAGCTCGTGCTCGCGGAGGCGGGTGCGCCGATCGAGCGCGGTCTCGCCGTCACGCGGGCCCTCGAGGCGTACGAGCAGCGCGTCACGGCTTGAGGGTCCTGGTTCGAGAGGAGATCGCCGAGCCTGGCCTCCGCCTGCTCCGCGACCGGTTCGAGGTCGACGAGGACCGCGACTCGCCGCTCGAGGAGATCATCGGCCGCTACGACGCGATCGTGATCCGGTCGGCGTCGAAGCTGACGGCCGAGCTGATCGAGAGGGCCGACCGGCTGAAGGTGATCGGCCGCGCAGGGGTCGGCGTCGACAACGTCGACGTCGAGGCGGCAACGCGTCGCGGGATCGTGGTCGCGAACGCCCCGGAGTCGAACGTGGTCTCGGCCGCCGAGCACACGATCGGCCTCCTGGTCGCCCTCTCCCGCAACATCGCGCAGGCGCACGCCGCGCTCAAGCAGGGTCGCTGGGAGCGGTCGAAGTGGGCGGGGATCGAGCTGGCCGACAAGACCCTCGGCGTTCTCGGCTTCGGCCGCATCGGCCAGCAGGTCTCACGCCGGGCGCAGGGCCTCGGCATGCGCGTCCTCGCCTACGACCCGTTCGTGTCCGAGGAGCGTTTCCGGGAGCTCGGCGCCGAACGGGTCGAGACTGTCGACGAAGTCCTCGGCGCCTCGGACTTCCTGACGCTGCACCTGCCGCTGACGCCCGAGACACGGGGCTCGATCGACGCTGCCGCGTTCGCGAAGATGCGCGACGGCGTCCGCCTCGTCAACGCCGCTCGCGGCGAGCTGGTCGACGAGGCCGCGCTCGTCGATGCGCTCCGCGCGGGCAAGGTCGCGGGCGCGGCGGTGGACGTCTACTCCGTGGAGCCTTACTCGGGCCCGCTGCTGGAGCTCGATCAGGTCGTCGTGACGCCGCACCTCGCCGCGTCGACCGCCGAGGCGCAGGACCGCGCCGGGATCATCGTCGCCGAGCAGGTCGCCGCTGCGCTCGAAGGCGGCCTCGTCACGAACGCCGTCAACATCCCCGTGATCGACGCGGCCGACCTGGAGGTGCTCGGGCCGTTCATTCCGCTCGCGGCCAAGCTCGGGCGCCTGGCGACGGAGCTCGCCGGCGGCCGCGCGCAGCGGATCTCGCTCGAGTACTACGGGGTGCTCGCGGACTACGACACGCGCCTTCTGACCGTCGCGGCGCTCAACGGCGCCTTCCAGGGACGCGTCGACCAGCCCGTGAACTACGTCAACGCGCCGATGATCGCGGCGGAGCGGGGAGTGGAGGTGACCGAGGAGCGCAGGCGCTCGTCGCGCGACTTCACGAACCTCGTCGCCGTCTCGGCCGACGGCGTCCGCGTCGCCGGCACGACGATCGGCGGCGACAACCGGCACTGGCTCGTCAGCGCGCTGGGCTTCGAGCTGGAGATGGAGCTCGCGCCGCTGATGGTCTTCCTTCGCTACGACGACGTTCCCGGCGTGATCGGCCGGGTCGGCACGCTGTTCGGCGAGGCGGGGGTCAACATCGCCAACATGGCCGTCTCCCGGAACAACCAGGGCGGCAAGGCCGTGATGGCGCTCTCGCTGGACGCCGATCCACCCTCGGAGCTGATCGTGAGGCTCCGCGAGGGGATGGACGACGCCCACTGCGTGCGGGACGCGTGAGGCTCCGGGCAGCGTCGGGGCTGGGGTCGTTCCTGGACGCGTGACGTTCGGGAGCTACTAGGTGCGCCGGTATCCTCGGGACCGTGATGACCCGGTCCTGGCCAGAGCCGGTCGAGCGCGTCGCGGGCTTTCTCCGCGCCGCCGGCGCTGAGGCTCGCATCGAGGAGTTTCCCGGCGGGACGCCGACCGCTCAGGCGGCCGCGGAGGCGGCCGGGTGCGAGCTGCGCCAGATCGTGAAGTCGCTCGTCTTCGACTGCGACGGCCGATACGTGCTCGTGCTCGTGCCGGGTGACCGGCGTGCCGACGCGCAGAAGGTCAAGGCGACGACAGGCGCGGGGCGGGCGCGCGTGGCGTCCGCCGCCCAGGTCGAGGCGGCCACGGGCTTCGCCCCCGGGGCGGTCGCGCCCTTTCCGGTGCCGCGGGTGAGCCGCGTCCTGATCGAGCGCACGCTGCTCACGAACGAGATCGTCTGGATCGGAGCCGGCTCCGACCGCCACATGGCGGGGCTCCCGCCGCGTGAGCTCGTCCGGCTCTCGAAGGCCGAGCCCGTCGATGCCGTCGACTACGATTCCGAGTGACCCGCGAGAGGAGAACACCGTGCCGCTGACCGAGACCGAGAAGATCTGGATGAACGGCGAGCTCGTCGACTGGGCCGACGCGAAGATCCACGTCGGCACCCATGGGCTCCACTACGGGTCGGGCGTCTTCGAGGGCGTGCGCTGCTACGACACTCCGCGGGGCCCCGCCGTCTTCCGTGGGCGCGATCACTTCCAGCGGCTGCACAACTCCGCACGGCTCCTCTACATGGAGATCCCGTACACGGTCGACGAGCTGCAGGCCGGCTGCAACGAGCTGCTCTCCGTCAACGGCCTCCCCGAGGCGTACATCCGCCCGATCGCCTTCTACGGCTACGGCGAGCTGGGCGTCGCGGCGCGCGACAACCCGATCGAGACCGTGATCATGTCCTGGCCGTGGGGCGCCTACCTCGGCGACGACGGGCTGAAGAACGGCATCCGCGCAAAGGTCTCCAGCTGGCAGCGCGTGAGCGCGAACGTGATCCCGCACGTCTCGAAGGCGACCGGCGTGTACCTGAACTCGATGCTCGCCGTCACCGAGGCCGTCAACGGCGGCTACGACGAGGCGATCCTGCTCACTCCGGACGGGACCGTCGCGGACGGCTCGGGCGAGAACATCTTCGCCGTCAAGGACGGGGTCGTCTACACGCCGGATCTCGCGACAGGGATCCTCCCGGGGATCACGCGCGATTCGTTGATCCAGATCGCCCAGGACCTCGGCCACCGCGTCGTCGAGAAGGCGCTGATCCGCTCCGACCTCTACCTCGCGGACGAGGTCTTCATGTGCGGCACGGCCGCCGAGGTGACGCCGATCCGCTCCGTCGACGACCACGAGCTCGGGGTCGGCCCGGTCACGCTCGAGCTCCAGCAGGCGTACCTCGACACCGTGCGTGGCAAGAGCGAGCGCTGGTCGCACTGGCTCGAGCACGTGTCGTCGGGCGCGCGCGCCGAGGCCTGACGACACGGTCTTGAGCACGGCCGTCAGGCAGATCCCGCTCTCGTCGCCGTGGATCGACGAGCGGGACGAGGAGCTCGTGCTCGAGGTGCTGCGCTCGGGCTGGCTCTCGCTCGGCCCGACGGGGCCGCGCTTCGAGGAGCTCCTGGCGCGGGCCGTCGGCGCGCCGCACTGCGCCGCCGTGTCGTCGGGCACGGCCGGGCTCCACCTCTGCATGCGCCTCGCCGGCGTCGGGTCCGGCGACGAGGTGATCACGTCCCCGTACTCGTTCGTCGCCTCGGCGAACTGCGCCCTGTACGAGGGCGCGACGCCTGTCTTCGCCGACATCGACCCGCGGTCGCTCAACCTCGATCCCGCGGCGGTCGAGGCGGCCGTCACCGAGCGGACGAAGGCGGTCGTCGCGGTCGACATCTTCGGCTATCCCTGCGAGCTGGACGAGCTGCGCGCGATCTGCCACCGGCACGGGCTCGTGCTGGTCGAGGACGCCTGTGAGGCGCTCGGGGCCCGCTACAAGGGTCGGCGCCTCGGCGCGCACGGCAACCTCGCCGTCTGGGCGTTCTACCCCAACAAGCAGATGACGACGGGCGAGGGCGGCGCCGTGACGACGCATTCAGAGGCGGACTGGAGGCTCCTTGTCTCGCTTCGGAACCAGGGCCGCCTCGACTCCGGGGCATGGCTCCAGCACGGGCGGCTCGGCTACAACTACCGGCTCGACGACCTCTCGGCGGCGCTCGGCATCGGCCAGCTGGAGAAGCTCGACGCGATCCTCGCAGCACGCGGGGCGGTGGCCGACCGCTACACCGAGCTGCTGGCCGGAGTCGACATCGAGCCGCCGCTCGCCGACGACGACGATCACGAGCGGAGCTGGTTCGTCTACGTCGTCAAGCTCCCCGCGGGCCTCGACCGCGAGCATGTGATCGAGCGGCTGCGCGAGCGCGGCGTCGCGAGCGCGCCCTACCTGCCGTCGATCCACCTGCAGCCGTACATGCGCGAGCGCTTCGGCTTCGGCGAGGGCATGCTGCCCGTGAGCGAGGACTGCTCCGCGCGGACCCTCGCGCTCCCGTTCCACGCAAGGCTGCCGCTCGACGACCAGGAGTACGTCGTCGACGCGCTCCGCACAGCGGTCGGCTAGCAGCCCTCGAAGGCGGCACAGTCGCCTCGTCCGACGTCCCGCGTGTGGGCGGCACGTGACGCCTCCATGACACTTGGTCTGACCAGGCGGTGCCGCGCACCGCCGCGCCAGGGGGCATGGATCCTGAGCTGGGGAAAGATCGTCACGCCCGCGTGACACTTGGTCTGACCAAGTGGGGACCCGGCCACACGCCGCAGCCGTCGATAATCCACAGGCATGCGCCGACTGTCCGCCGACCCGGTTGCCCTCGTCGCGGGACTGCTTGCACTGGACGCGCTCGCGATGCTCGTCACCTATTCCCGCGTCGACCCCGGCGACCTCTACCACGTCAGCGGCTCGGGGCTCGGCGGCGGGCTGTCGCGCGTGCTCGTGGCCCTCGACTGGCCGGACGCGCTCCTCGCCGCCGCGGCGCTCGAGGCCGTCTGGCACCGGCTCCCGCGCGGCGAGCGGCCGCTGGGCTGGCTCGCGATCGCGCTCTGCGCCGTCGTCGCCGTCCCCGGCGTCGTGCGGCAGAGCGACCTCGACGCGAGGGCGATCAACGTCGTGCCCGCGCTCGGCACGGTGCTCGCCTTCGCGATGGCGCTCCGCCACCGCGAGCGGGCGCAACTCCTGCCCGTGACGCTCGTCGTCGCGCCCGTCCTGCTCCTGCTCTCGATCCCGTGGCTGGGCGCCGAGCTCGGCTTTCATACCGGGCTCGGCGTCTTCCGCACCAGTCAAGTCTGGCAAGGCCACCCGTCCGTCCACCTCGGCTATCACCACGGCTGGGCAGGCGTCCTGATCGTCACGAGCGCCCTGCTGCTCCTTCCGCTTGCCCGGGCCCGCATGGCACGTGGCTGGCTGTGGCTGTTGCTCGTCTACGGCGCCGTGAACCTCGCGCAGGACTTCTGGTTCGAGCAGGTCGTCAAGCGCGGCTGGACGACCCGCTCGATCCCGAGCGCCATCGTGCCCCGGGCGCACTGGATCTGGCTCGTGATGCTCGTCCTCGGCGCGACTGCGATCGCGCTCGACCGAAGGCGGGCAGTCCCGCCGGCCGCGGCGCCATAATCCGCCGATGGCCGACCCGCCGCGCATGGTCTTCCTCGGCTTCGGCAAGTACGCGCGCGCGGACCGCATCTACGCGCTCGAGCCCCTCGGCGAGGGCGAGCGCGGGCACGGCGCCCGCACGCGAGTCTGGATCGAGGGGATCGCCGAGCCGATCGTCGCGTCGCGCACCGAGCGGGCCATCCTGGCCGCGATGGGAGAGAACGCCGCCGGCGTCCAGAGCCGGATGCTGGACGAGGCGCTCCAGCTCGCCGAGCGCGTCGCCGAAGCGGCCGACCAGGGCCGCGTCGACATCGGCGACCTCGGTCGCCGCGCCCGCAGGCTGCTCGAGGCGACGGCCAAGGCCGAGCCCGAAGCGCTTTTCTAGCTTGGGCCGACCGGATCCAGGCCGTCGTCGGCACCGGGCGTGACCCCGGCAGCAACCCCGCTCGGACGCGAGTTCTTCGCCCGCTCCGTGCACGACGTCGCGCCGGATCTCATCGGCTGCACGCTCCTCGTGGACGGCGTGGGCGGGACGATCGTCGAGGTCGAGGCTTACGACATGGACGACCCGGCGGCCCACGGCTACCGCGGCCGCACGGCGCGCAACGCGGCCATGTTCGGCCCGCCCGGCCACGCCTACGTGTACCGCTCCTACGGTATCCACTGGTGCCTCAACCTCGTTTGCGAAGGAGAGGGAATCCCGAGCGCTGTGCTCGTCCGCGCACTCGAGCCGACTCAGGGGCAAGCGGAGATGCGGGCTCGAAGAGGTGTCGAGGACCCGCGTCTCCTCTGCGCGGGCCCGGGTCGCGTGTGCCAGGCGCTCGGAGTCACGGGCGCCCACGACGGCCTCCCGCTCGACCGGGCGCCGTTCGAGCTTCGCCCCCGGGCCGCCGAGCCCGAGCTCGTCCGCGACCGCCGGGTCGGGATCACGAAGGCCGCCGACAAGCCCTGGCGCTACCTCCTCGCCGGCTCGCGCTATCTGAGCCGCGGGGTCAGCCGCGGCCGAGGACGAGCGTGACCCTCATCCCCGGCGCCGCCGCGACGCCCGCAGTGGGCCGCTGCGAGACGATCCGCATTCCGGTGCCGTGGACGACGCCCCTCAGCTTCCGCTTCCGCAGCTTCGCGAGCGCCTTCGTCTTCTTCAGCCCCACCAGCTTCGGCACGGTGCCGTGCAGCGGCTTCGCCAGCACGAGCGTCACCTTGTCGTACGACGACAGCGTCCCCCGCGCGGGGAACTGGCCAAGCACGATCCCGAGCCGCTGCCTCGGCACCGCGGGCTTGTAGACGAATGCCGCCGTCAGCGGCTGCGCGGCGAGCTGCGCCTTGGCCGCGGCGAGCGTCTCGCCGACGACATGCGGCACCTCGACCTCGTTCGGCTTGCACGGCGCCGTCCTCGCCGGAACCTGGCCGCTGAAGAAGACGATGGTCGAGGTCGAACGGCAGTTGCCGTTGTCGAGCTGCAGCTTCCCGTTCCGGACCGTGACGCGCTGTGCGGTCGAGTACGGGTAGACGGGAGCCGGGAACGCCGTCGGCGTCGCTCCCGTGTAGCGCAGGGCCCGCTCCATGAAGCTCTTCCAGATCAGCGCGGGAAACGTGCCTCCCGCGACCGGGTCGCCGTGGAACTCGGTCAGCATGGGCACGAGCCTCGTCGGATACCCGACCCAGACGGCAGTCACGATCTGCGGGGTGTAGCCCACGAACCAGGCGTCGCCGTAGTTCTCCGTCGTGCCCGTCTTCCCCGCGACGGACCAGCCGGGGAGCGCGGCGCGATGCCCCGTACCCGCCGTGACGACGCTCTGCAGCAGCTGGTTGACGATCGCAGCCTGGTTCGGGTCGAGCACCGGCTCTGGCACGGGGGCGTTGTCGAGCTGCTTGCCCTTGACCGTGATCGTCGAGACCACGCGCGGCATGTTCCGCATCATGGCGCCGTCGATTCGCCGGCCGCCGTTCGCGAATGCTGCATAGGCGCGAGCCATCTCCAGCGGGCTCGCAGCCTCGCCGCCGAGCCCGATCGAGTAGAAGCCGGACAGCTTGCCCGTGATGCCGAGCCGGTGCGCCGTCGCGGCCACCTTCTTCGGCTGCACCAGCGCGGTCAGCTGCGCGTACACCGAGTTGTCCGACTGCGCCGTCGCGGTGGCGATCGAGATCGGGCCCATGTACTCGTTCTCGTAGTTCGACACCGTCCAGAGCCTGTCGCCGAGGTTGATCGTGATCGGGTGCGAGACGAACGTCGTCTGAGGCGAGACCCCTTCGCGCAGAGCCGTCGCGAGCACGAACGGCTTGAAGGCCGAGCCGGTCTGCCGGTTGCGCTGCGTGGCCAGGTTGAACTGGCTGCGGTGGTAGTTCTCGCCCCCGACCATCGCCAGGACCGCGCCGGTCCTGACGTCGATCGCCACCAGCGCGGCCGTGGCGTGGTCGGTGGTTCCGTCCGCCGACGGCGGCAGCCACTTCGCCACCGACTCGCGCGCGATCTTCTGCAGACCGAGATCGATCGTCGTCGTCACCCGCAGCCCGGCCCCGTACACCTTCGCCGGGCTCTTGTAGTGATCGAGCAGCTGCGCCTTGACGTAGTTCGCGAAGTACGGCGCCTGCCCCTCGCTCCCCGGCAGATGGATGTCCTCGGGCCTGGGGAGCGGCGTCTTGAGCGCGGCCCGATACTCGCCGGGGCCGATCTTGCCCTGCTGAAGCATCGCCTGGAGGACGACCGCCCGCCGCCTCTTCGACGCCACCGGATGGAGCGCCGGGTCGTACGCGGTCGGGTCGCTGGGGATCCCCGCCAGCAGCGACGCCTCGGCGAGCGTCAGGTCCTTCGCCGACTTGTCGAAATAGACGCGCGCGGCCTGCTGGATCCCGTAGGCCTGGTTCCCGAAGTAGATCGTGTTCAAATAGGCGGTCAGGATCCGGTCCTTCTTCCACCGCTGCTCCAGCTGCCAGGCGAGCGCCGCCTCGCGCAGCTTCCGGGCGATCGTCCGCTGGTTCTTGACGTACGCGTTCTTGACGAACTGCTGGGTGATCGTGGAGCCGCCCTCCACCACGCGCTTGTGACGCAGGTCCGCCCAGACGGCGCGGGCGATGCCGCGGACGTCGACGCCCCGGTGCTCCCAGAAGCGGCGGTCCTCGATCGCGACGATCGCGAGCTTCATCTCGGGCGAGATGTCCTGCCAGTTGACGAGCACGCGGCTCTCGTCCCCGCGCAGCACCGCGAGCACCGAGTGGCCGTCGTTCGCGTAGATGTAGCCGTTGGTCTGGTTCTGGCGTTTCGCCGGGTCGAGCGCCGGGATCTCACCGGCGATCGAGGTCACGAAGCCGTACGTGAACGACGCGAAGCCGAGCAGCGCCAGCACCGCGAGAAGGGCGAGGAGGCGGAGCTTGCGGATGCGCCTGCGCTTGGGCGGCGCGGACTGTCGTCGGCGGAAGGCCAGAACCGGGCGATTGTAGCGCCGGACGGCCGCTAGACTCGCCCTTCTCATGGGGATCGCAGAGCTGACGCGGAACGCCGTCAACGTCCTGCCCGAGGGAGGCCTGGAAGCGAAGCTGAAGCTGGGCCGGCCGCTCCGCGTGAAGCTGGGCATCGACGTCACCGCCCCCGACGTCACGCTGGGGAACGGGATTCCGCTCCAACGCATGCGGGCCTTCCAGGACGAGGGCCATGTCGGCGTCCTGATCGTGGGCGACTACACGACGCGGATCGGCGACCCGTCCGGCCGCTCAGCCGAGAGGCCGATCATCGAACCGGAGGAGATCGACCGGAACGCACGGCGCTACTTCGCGCATGCGTCGACCATCATCGACCCCGACCGCACCGAGCTCCGGTTCAACAGCGAATGGCTGTCACAGCTCGACTTCGCGGAGATCCTCCGGCTGACGCGGACGACGACGGTGGCGCGACTGCTCGAGCGGGACGACTTCTCGAAGCGCTTCTCCGCCAACGCGCCCATCTCCGTCTCGGAGCTCCTCTATCCGCTGATGCAGGCCTACGACTCCGTGGCGGTGCAGGCCGACGTCGAGCTCGGCGGCAGCGACCAGCTCTTCAACCTGCTGACGGGGCGCGACGTGATGCAGGCGTACGGCATCGAGCCACAGGTCGCGCTCACCGTCGGCTACCTCGACAGCTGGGACGGGACCGGGATGAGCGCGTCGCGGGGCAACTACATCGGGCTGAACGAGGCGCAGGAAGAGCAGTTCGGCAAGGCGATGCGTGTGCCCGACTCCATGCTCGAGCAGTGGTACAGGCTCGTCATGGAGCAGCCGCTCCCCTCGGTCGACCCGATGGAGGCGAAGCTCGACCTGGCGCGCTTCATCGTCCGCCGCTCGCACGGCGAGGAGGCCGCGCGCGAGGCCGAGGAGCACTTCACGCGGGTCGTGCGCGAGGGCCGGGCGCCCGACGACGTCCCAGAGGTGGCGCTGCCGGCCGACGACCCGGTGCACCTGCCGAAGGCTCTGCTGGACTGGGGTCTCGTCGGCTCGACGAGCGAGGCCCGCCGCCTGGTGGCCCAGGGAGGCGTCAAGGTCGGCGAGAACCCGGTGGCGGAGCTCGACGTCCCGCGTGAGACCCTGGCCGGGCAGGTCGTCCAGGCGGGCAAGCGGCGCTTCGCGAGGGTCGCGAACACCTGATCGACGGGGACGGCGGAAACCCGGGCGGAAACCCAGTCGCGATGCGGGTTTCCGCTATTTGACACTGGCTCGAACCCGGCTATACTTCCCGAGCCGCTTCGACGAGGCGGTGAAGCAAAGTCCCTGCACCTCGACACTGGAGCGCCTTCGGACGCACTCGGATACGATTGAGTCGCTACCCTGGAGGCCTCTGGCGCGAGTCGGAGGCTTTTCTTTGCCGCCGTTGGTGGCGCGGTCTTTGAAAACTCAACAGCGTGCGTTTACGTCGAGACCTCCTCGGCATCGGTTCGCCGATGCTCGGGAGGAATCAACAACCTCGTCAACCCAACGCGGCCGGCTGAAGCACTTGCCGGGCGCCGCGGGAAGACACTTTGAGCTCAGACTCTGTGCTCGAAGAAAGGCTTCTCCCTGCTGTCTGAACGGCGGTGCCGTTTGGCTGTTTGAACGGCGGTGCTGTTTCGACAGCGTCGGGAGAAAACCATCTTCACGGAGAGTTTGATCCTGGCTCAGGACGAACGCTGGCGGCGCGCTTAACACATGCAAGTCGAGCGAGAACCAGGACTTCGGTCCTGGGGACAGCGGCGAACGGGTGAGTAACACGTGAGTAATCCACCCTCGGTACCGGGATAGCCCGGGGAAACCCGGATTAATACCGGATGGCCCGACAGCCCTTCGGGGCGGTTGGAAAAGGTAGCTTCGGCCTCCGACCGAGGACGAGCTCGCGGCGGATTAGCTTGTTGGTGAGGTAACGGCTCACCAAGGCGACGATCCGTAGCTGGTCTGAGAGGACGATCAGCCACACTGGGACTGAGACACGGCCCAGACTCCTACGGGAGGCAGCAGTGGGGAATCTTGCGCAATGGGCGAAAGCCTGACGCAGCGACGCCGCGTGCGGGAAGAAGGCCTTCGGGTTGTAAACCGCTTTCAGGAGGGACGAAGCCACTCGGGTTAATAGCCCAGAGGGTGACGGTACTTCCAGAAGAAGCCCCGGCTAACTACGTGCCAGCAGCCGCGGTAATACGTAGGGGGCAAGCGTTGTCCGGATTTATTGGGCGTAAAGAGCGTGTAGGCGGCCAGGTAGGTCTGCTGTGAAAACTCGAGGCTCAACCTCGAGACGCCGGCGGAAACCATCTGGCTAGAGTCCGGAAGAGGAGAGTGGAATTCCTGGTGTAGCGGTGAAATGCGCAGATATCAGGAAGAACACCCGTGGCGAAGGCGGCTCTCTGGGACGGTACTGACGCTGAGACGCGAAAGCGTGGGGAGCGAACAGGATTAGATACCCTGGTAGTCCACGCCGTAAACGATGAGTGCTAGGTGTGGGGGGTGTCGACTCCCCCCGTGCCGAAGCTAACGCATTAAGCACTCCGCCTGGGGAGTACGGCCGCAAGGCTAAAACTCAAAGGAATTGACGGGGGCCCGCACAAGCAGCGGAGCATGTGGTTTAATTCGACGCAACGCGAAGAACCTTACCTGGGCTTGACATGCACGGGAATGTCGTAGAAATACGGCAGCCCTTCGGGGCTCGTGCACAGGTGGTGCATGGCTGTCGTCAGCTCGTGTCGTGAGATGTTGGGTTAAGTCCCGCAACGAGCGCAACCCCTGTCCCTAGTTGCCAGCGAGTTATGTCGGGGACTCTAGGGAGACTGCCGGTGACAAATCGGAGGAAGGTGGGGATGACGTCAAGTCATCATGCCCCTTATGTCCAGGGCTACACACGTGCTACATTGGCCGGTACAAAGGGCTGCAAACCCGCGAGGGGGAGCGAATCCCAAAAAGCCGGTCCCGGTTCGGATTGGAGGCTGAAACTCGCCTCCATGAAGGCGGAGTTGCTAGTAATCGCGGATCAGCAATGCCGCGGTGAATACGTTCCCGGGCCTTGTACACACCGCCCGTCACACCACGAAAGTCGGCAATACCCGAAGCCGGTGGCCTAACCTCTTTGAGGAGGGAGCCGTCGAAGGTAGGGTCGATGATTGGGGTGAAGTCGTAACAAGGTAGCCGTAGCGGAAGCTGCGGCTGGATCACCTCCTTTCTAGGGATTCCGGAGCAATTACTCCGGAGGCTGCCAGACCTGTCGATGGAAGCTCGCTTCCGTCCAGTGAGCTGGTTCGCCTAGATCAACGTCGACCTCGACAAGTCGTGATTTTCGCTGGCAACCGCTCGCGGTCGCCAGTTGGAGCCACGAGTCGCGCGCTGTTGAGTTTTGAGAGACCGCCCCCAGGGCGGTTCCTCTGTTGTGCAGCACTCTGTAGTGCCGCACGGTGGGCCGCCGGCCCGCGCGCACCTTGAAAACTCCATAGTGGCATCGAAATCAAATGTGTTCTTCACGATCAAGAGACTAAGGGCACACGGTGGATGCCTTGGCGCTGAGAGCCGAAGAAGGACGTGGGCGGCTGCGATAAGCCCGGGGGAGGTGCTGACCGACCTTTGATCCCGGGATTTCCGAATGGGGAAACCCACACGTGGTAATGCGCGTGGACCCGCACCTGAATACATAGGGTGCGAGGAGGCAAGCCGGTGAACTGAAACATCTTAGTAACCGGAGGAAAGGAAAGAAACCTCGACTCCCTGAGTAGTGGCGAGCGAAAAGGGAAGAGCCCAAACCCGTGTGACGTGATAGGCGGCAGCCGTTGTCACACGGGGGTTGTAGGGCAACTGTCGATCCGTCTGCCGGCGGGTCGGAGAGTTACAAAGGCACGCGTTAGTCGAAGTGCATGGAACTGCACGCCGCAGAAGGTAAGAGCCCTGTAGGCGAAAACGCGAGCCCTCTCTTCAGTTGTTCCTGAGTACGGCCGGGCACGGGAAACCCGGTCGGAACCCGCGGGGACCACCCCGTAAGGCTAAGTACTCCTCAGCGACCGATAGTGAACTAGTACCGTGAGGGAAAGGTGAAAAGTACCCCGGAAGGGGAGTGAAATAGCACCTGAAACCGTGTGCTTACAAGCGGTCGGAGCAGACTTGTTCTGTGACGGCGTGCCTTTTGCATAATGAGCCAGCGAGTTACTCTTCAACGGCGAGGTTAAGGAAACGGAGCCGTAGCGAAAGCGAGTCTGAATAGGGCGATTCAGTCGTTGGAGGTAGACCCGAAACTGAGTGATCTACCCATGGCCAGGTTGAAGCGGGGGTAAGACCCCGTGGAGGACCGAACCCACGTAGGTTGAAAACTGCGGGGATGAGCTGTGGGTCGGAGTGAAAGGCTAATCAAACTCAGAGATATCTGGTTCTCCCCGAAATATATTTAGGTATAGCCTCATTCGTTCAATAACGGTTGTAGAGCACTGTTTGGCCTAGGGGGCCTACCAGCTTACCGAAGTCAGGCAAACTCCGAATGCCGTTATTCCAGAGAATGGGAGTCAGAGTGCGGGGGATAAGCTTCGTACTCAAAAGGGAAACAGCCCAGACCGTCGGCTAAGGCCCCTAATTCCATGCTAAGTGGGAAACGATGTCCGATTGCAAAGACAACCAGGATGTTGGCTTAGAAGCAGCCACCATTCAAAGAGTGCGTAACAGCTCACTGGTCAAGTGGTCGGGCGCGGACAATGTAACGGGGCTCAAGCATGGAGCCGAAGCCACGGACTTCAGCGCAAGCTGGAGTGGTAGGGGAGCGTTCCCATGCCAGTGAAGCGGCGGCGTAAGCCAGCCGTGGAGGCATGGGAAGTGAGAATGCTGGCACGAGTAACGAAAGAGGAGTGAGAAACTCCTCCGCCGAATGCCCAAGGGTTCCTGAGTAAAGCTAATCTGCTCAGGGTTAGTCGGGACCTAAGCCGAGGCCGAAAGGCGTAGGCGATGGACAACAGGTTGATATTCCTGTACCACGTCCCCACCGCTATCACCGATGGCGGGACGGGGTAGGCTAGGGGATCCCAGGCGATGGTCGTCCTGGGGTAACCGCGTAGGGCGGCCGGTAGGTAAATCCGCCGGCCAGTAAGCCTGAGACGGGACGCCGAGCTCCAAACGGAGCGAAGTCCTCGAAGCCATGCCTCCTAGAAAAGCGTCTAGGGAGGTGGGACGTGCCCGTACCAAAACCGACACAGGTGGGCAGGTAGAGAATACCAAGGCGATCGGAAGAACCCTCGTTAAGGAACTCGGCAAAATGGCCCCGTAACTTCGGGAGAAGGGGCGCCTCGGTAAGGTGAAATCCCTTCGCGGGATTAGCCTGAGGAGGCCGCAGTGAAACGGCCCAAGCGACTGTTTACCAAAAACACAGGTCTCTGCGAAGTCGAAAGACGACGTATAGGGGCTGACGCCTGCCCGGTGCCGGAAGGTCACGAGGAGAGGTTAGCCTTCGGGCGAAGCCTTGAATCTAAGCCCCGGTAAACGGCGGCGGTAACTATAACCGTCCTAAGGTAGCGAAATTCCTTGTCGGGTAAGTTCCGACCTGCACGAATGGCGTAACGACTTGGGCGCTGTCTCAACGAGGGATCCGGTGAAACTGTAGTCTCGGTGAAGATGCCGAGTACCCGTGGTTGGACGGAAAGACCCCGTGAACCTTTACTACAGCTAGATATTGAAGTCTGGTGCGCGTTGTCCAGGATAGGTGGGAGCCTGTGAAGCAGGGGCGCCAGCTCCTGTGGAGGCAACCTTGGGATACCACCCTTCGCGTTCTGGGCTTCTAACCCGCTGCCGTGATCCGGGGCGGGAACAGTATCTGGTGGGTAGTTTGACTGGGGCGGTCGCCTCCTAAAATGTAACGGAGGCGCGCAAAGGTTCCCTCAGCACGGTTGGAAATCGTGCGTAGAGTGCAAAGGCATAAGGGAGCTTGACTGCGAGACTGACAGGTCGAGCAGGTGCGAAAGCAGGCCTTAGTGATCCGGCGGTTAAGAGTGGAATTGCCGTCGCTCAACGGATAAAAGGTACTCCGGGGATAACAGGCTTATCCTTCCCAAGAGTCCACATCGACGGAAGGGTTTGGCACCTCGATGTCGGCTCGTCGCATCCTGGGGCCGGAGCAGGTCCCAAGGGTTGGGCTGTTCGCCCATTAAAGCGGTACGCGAGCTGGGTTCAGAACGTCGTGAGACAGTTCGGTCCCTATCCACCATGGGCGCTGGAGCTTTGAGAGGAGTCGTCTCTAGTACGAGAGGACCGAGACGAACAGACCTCTGGTGTATCAGTCGTCGCGCCAGCGGCGCTGCTGATTAGCCACGTCTGGATGGGATAACCGCTGAAAGCATCTAAGCGGGAAGCCCACCTCAAGATGAGAGCTCCCATCTCCTTGAGAGAGTAAGAGCCGTGGGAGACCACCACGTTGATAGGCGGGACGTGCAAGCGCAGCAATGCGTTCAGCGGACCCGTACTAATTGCTCGAGGTCTTGATTCTGAACACATTTCTTCGCTGCTGCTATGGAGTTTTGAGGGTGCGCCTTCGGCGCAACGGAGTTTCGAGGGTGCGATAGCCCTCGCTCCGAGCTTCACAATTTGCGCGGTCATAGCGTCGGGGAAACACCTCTTCCCATTCCGAACAGAGAAGTTAAGCCCGACTGCGCCGATGGTACTCGGAGGGAAACCTCCCGGGAGAGTAGGTCGCCGCGCATTCTCTGAAAGGGCCCCTCGTGGGGCCCTTTTCTCTGTACCTTCGTACTCTGTGCCTTCGAGGGCCCCAGGAAAAAGGGCCTTCTATGCAGCCATGACCTTCTCGCGCCAGTCCGGGTCGAGCTCGCGCAGCCTCCGCACCCGCTCGCCGATCGGCGGATGCGTGACGAAGAGCGCTGCCAGCCCTTCCTCGGCGAACGGGTTCGCCGTGTAGAGCGGCTCGGTGGCGGGGCTCGCACGGAACTCGACCAGCTCCATGGCCTGCTCGAGGCGAACCAGCGCATCGGCGAGTCCGTGCGGCGAGCGGCAGAGATCCGCTGCCGCTCGGTCGGCGGCGAACTCGCGTTTCGGGGAGAGCAGGACGTGCGTGAACGCTGCCGCCACGGGCCCGAGCACGAAGAGGAGCGCCCGCTCGAGCCAGCCGCCGATGCGGCTCGTCTCGACGATCGCGGTGGCGATCACCGCCGCCGTCGTCTGGAGCAGGACGTCGCGGTGCCGGACGTGCGCGATCTCGTGCGCGATCACACCTTCCAGCTCGGCAGGCGAGGCCGCGGACAGGAGGCCCGTCGAGACGGCGATCGCCGAGGCGAGCGGTCCGCGCCCGGCCGCAAGCGCACGGGGAAAGCCGTCAGGGAGGAGGTAGAGGCGCGGCTTCACCACGCGGGCGCGCGCCGCGAGCGACTCGACCGTCGAGTGCAGCGCCGGCGCCTCCCCCGGAAGCAGCTCGCGCGCGCCCACCATCCCGAGCGCGACCCGGTCCGCGTAGGTCCACAGCCCCACGGCCGCAAGCAGGACGCAGAAGATGAAGAGCGAGGCGACCCGCAGGCCCCCGAGCGCCCAGCCGAGCGCTCCGAGCGCCGCGGCGAGCGCGAGCAGCAGCGACCACGCCTTCAGCAGGTTGAGCATCGCGGCCGGGCGGCCCGTCACTCAGACCTCGTCGTCGTCGGAGTCGCGCTCGTCCTCGGTGAGGCCGCGCGGGGGCCAATCCGGCTCGGGTGCGTCACAACGGCTCGAGCAATGCAGCGAGGCGATGTTCTGCAACGGGATCAGGATGTGGCCGTTGAGCTCGATGTGGGCGACGTCCTCGACGTAGCAGTACGCGGTCAGCACGCCGTCCTGGTACTCACCTCCGAACAGCGCGACCTCGACCTGCTCGCCCTTGTACTTGCTCGTGTAGTCCTCCAAGCCGCGGTCAGTCTACCCCCGCGAAGGTGCCGTCCCGAAAATGGAGCTCGAAGACGGCGCAGTTCTCGAGCCGTCCTTCCACGTCGACACCTGCGTGGCGCCGGAGGGCGCCGAGCGAGCCCCCGTGGGAGACGACGAGGATGCGCTCGCCCGTGTGCTCGTGAGCGATCCGCTCGAGCGTTGCGACGACCCTCGCGCTGTGCGCACCCCGCGTCTCGCCGTCGTGCCGTTCGTGTCCGGGGAACCGCTCCTCGATCTCGGCCCGCGTCAGCCCGGACCAGGACCCGACGTCGACTTCGCGGAGGCCCCAATCGACCAGGACCGGGACGCCGTGTGGCTCGGCGACGATCAGCGCCGTCTCGTGCGCCCGCCGGAGGTCACTCGAGTAGACGGCGTCGAACGGATCTGCGGCGAGCCGGGAGGCCAGCTCCCGCGCCTGATCGCGCCCGGTCTCGTTCAGCGGCGGGTCGGCCCAGCCCTGGAAGCGGCCCTCGCGGTTCCAGTCCGTCTCGCCGTGGCGCGCGAGAAGAATGGTGGTCACGGCGACTAGGCTAGCGGCGTGGACATGGGCCTCCGCGATCGTGTGTGCCTCGTCACCGGCGGGACCGCCGGCATCGGCCTCGCCTCCGCGCGCATGCTCGCCGGCGAGGGAGCGCAGGTCGTCACGGTCGGACGCCGCGAGCAGGCGCCCGGGGTGGGCGAGACGCTTCATCTCACCGGGGACCTCGCGCAGCTGGGCGCCCCGGAGGCCGTCGTCGAGCAGGCGCTCGGCAGCCTCGGCCGTGTCGACTGCCTGGTCAACAACGTCGGCCTCGCCTACCAGTCGAGCTTCGACGAGCTGACGGACGAGCAGTGGGAGGAGCTCTGGCAGCTGAACGTGATGAGCTTCGTTCGCGCCACCCGCGCGGTGCTGCCGTCGATGCGCGCGCGCGGTGAGGGCGTGATCGTCAACGTCTCGTCCACCGCGGGCAAGCGCCCCTCGACGGGGATGCCGAACTACTCCGTGACCAAGGCGGCCGTCCTGTCGCTGTCGCGGCTGGTGGCCGACACGTACGCCAAGGACGGGATTCGCTGCAATGCGGTCGCGCCCGGCCCGGTCGCAACCGAGGCCTGGACGGGCGGGGGCGGGCTTGCCGACCAGACCGCGGCTCGGACGGGCAAGACGCGCGAGGAGGTGCTTGCCGCCGTTGCCGCAGGGCGGCCGCTCGGGCGCCTCGCCGCGCCCGAGGAGATCGCCGCCGTGATCGTCTTCCTCTGCTCGCGTCACTCGTCGTACGTCACCGGCGCCGCCTGGAGCGCCGACGGCGGCACGGTGCCGATCATCGTCTAACGGCTCGGGGTTGGATGTTCCACGGCGTCTTTCCCATCTTCGCGACCGTCGATCCAGAACGGCTCGCGATCTTCTACTGCGATCGGCTGGGCTTCCGCGAGACGTATCGCTACCCGAGCGAGGGGTCTGGAGACTTCGTGGTCGTGACCCTGGGCGCGACTGCGATCGGCTTCGCGCGCCACGGTCCAGGCGTGCGGCCGCTAGAGCTCTGTATCGAGACGGACGACGTCGACGCAGCGGCCGCCGGGCTCGGCGATGCGGTTCTCGAGCCGCCCGCCGACCAGGAATGGGGCGACCGGACCGCCTGGATCGCCGACCCGGACGGGAACGTGATCCAGCTCTTCCAGCCGCCGGCGCGGAACGACTGACCGGTCGCTCCGACCGAGCCGGTCCGATCGACCTGTCGCTTCGAGACATTGTCTCCAAAGGGACGTTGGCCAGTTGGGACGGGTGTCCCGTTGCGGCGCGTCCGCCCGGTCCCGTCCCAAACCCCCACCCACCCACGGGGATGCCCATGGTAGGCGCCCCGTCCGCACGCGACTGTCCCAATTCTGTGCCGTTTGTCGCCGCTTCTGTCCCGATTCTGGGCCGACTTCGCGCCGGTTTCCCCGCGGCCGGGCGACCGGCGCAGCGACTAGTGTTGGTCCATGCCGGAGCTTGCCGGTCGGGTTGCCGACGCCTTCGAGGTTCGCGTGCGCGCGCAGGAGGAGGCCGCGCTCTCGCCGCTCGCCGTTCGCTCGTACGAGACGCGGGGGCGCGAGCGACCCGAGGAGCCGTGCAGCGTGCGGACGCCGTTCCAGCGGGACCGCGACCGGATCGTGCACTCGAAGCCGTTCCGGCGACTGAAGCAGAAGACTCAGGTCTTCATCGACCCGGCCGGCGACCACTACCGGACGCGCATGACCCACACGCTCGAGACCACGGCGATCTCGCGCGTCGTGGCGCGGGCGCTGCGCCTCAACGAGGATCTGACCGAGGCAATCGGGCTCGGCCACGACATGGGCCATCCGCCGTTCGGCCACGCGGGGGAGGAGGCGCTCGACCGTGCCCTCCGGGAACGGTTCGGCGTCCGGTTCCGCCACAACGAGCAGTCGGCGCAGATCGCCGCCGAGCTGAACCTCACGTACGAGGTGCGCAACGGGATCCTCACGCACACGGGGCCCGTCGAGCCGGAGACGCAGGAGGGGAAGATCGTGCGCCTGGTCGACCGTGTCGCGTACATCAACCACGACATCGACGACGCGATTCGGTACGGGCTGCTCTCCGAGGACGACCTGCCGCGCGAGGAGATCGAGCTGCTCGGACCGAAAGGGTCGGCACGGATCGACACGCTGGTGCACGACCTGGTCGAGACCTCGGCCGCCGCGGGGGACATCGTTCAGAGCGAGGAGATCGGGGCGGCGATGCTCTCGCTCCGCTCGTTCATGTTCGAGCGCGTCTACCTCGGCCCGGAGGCGGGCGCCGAGCACGAGCGCGCGCGTCGGACGATCCAGTTCATCTTCGACGAGCTCGTCGCCCGCGGCGACGGGCCGGCGGAGATCGTCTCGTTCATCGCGGGGATGACCGACCGGTACGCGCTGTCGTACGCTGCCGAGATCTAGTGGCCAGGATCAAGGACAGCTCGGTCGAGCAGGTCAAGCAGCGCGCGAACTTCGAGGAGGTGGTCTCCGCCTACACCCAGCTGCGCAAGTCGGGCGCGCGGCTGATGGGGCGCTGCCCGTTCCACGAGGAGCGGACGCCGAGCTTCTCCGTCAACCCGGTCGACAAGTACTTCGTCTGCTTCGGCTGCGGCGAGAAGGGCGACATGATCTCGTTCGTCGAGAAGAAGCAGAACCTGGACTTCGTCGGGGCGATCGAATGGCTCGCCGACCGCTTCGGCATCGAGCTCGCATACGAGGAGTCGTCGCCGGGCCAGGACGCCGCGCGCGACCGCCGCAAGCGCCAGCTGGAGCTGCTCGACGCGGCAGCGGCGTTCTACGAGCGGATCCTCTGGGAGACGGAGGCCGGCTCGTTCGCCCGGGACTACCTGTCCGGACGGGGCCTGGGCGAGGAGATCTGCCGCGACTTCCGGCTCGGACTCGCCGCCGGTGGGAACATGCTCGTCCGCAAGGCGCTCGAGCGCGGCTTCACCCGCGACGACCTCCGGGCGACCGGGCTCTCGCGCCAGAACGGCTCCGACTACTTCCAGCGCCGGCTGCTCTTTCCACTCGCGGACGCGCGCGGGAGGGTGCGCGGCTTCCAGGCGCGCCGCCTTCACGAGGACGACCCCCAGCGCGCGAAGTACGTCAACTCTCCGGAGTCGGACCTCTTCCGCAAGGCAGAGGTGGTCTACGGGCTCGACCGCGCGCGGCAGGCGATCGCCAAGGAGGACCGCGCCGTCGTCGTGGAGGGGAACACCGATGTGATCGCGCTGCGCCAGGCGGGCTTCGAGCCTGTCGTGGCGTCGATGGGCACGGCCCTCACGGAGGCGCACGTGCGCGAGCTCGCGCACCTGACGCACCGCGTCTGGCTCTGCTTCGACGGCGACGCGGCCGGTCAGGCGGCCACGCTCCGCGGGATGGAGCTCGCCGCAGGCAAGGGCTTCGAGGTGAAGGTCGTCGCGCTGCCGCCGGGGGTCGACCCGGCCGACGAGCCGCACGGGTTCGAGGAGCGGCTGCGTGCCGCCGAGCCGTATCTCGGCTACCGCGTCCGCCTCGAGATCGAACGGGCGACGGACCGTCAGGAGGGCTTCAAGCGCGTCAAGGAGCTTCTGAGCCGCTTCGAGGACTCGCCTGAGCGCCAGGATGCGGTCAAGCTGGCCGCCGACCGTCTCGGGCTCCCGCCCGAGACGCACGCGGGACTGGCGCCCGCCCTTCGCTCCGGCTCGGTCGGAATCGCCTCGTCCAAGCTGCTCGACCGGGACGAGCGGCTCGAGCGAAACGCGCTCGCGGCCGCATTCGCATACGAGGGCGTCCGCCGGCACCTGGGCGACCTGCCGGAACACGACTTCGACGACCCCCTGCACCGCTCCATCCGAAACCATCTCGTCCACGGCGCCGAGCTCGACGCCGCCGGTCAGGCCCTCGTCGCCGAGCTGGACGCACGCCTCGACACCGAGGGCATCGACGAGCCGACCGGCAAGGAGCTCCTCTTCCGGATCGCCCAGCGGCAGATCAGGCGTGAGCTGCCGACCGCCTCACCCGAGCGGCTCGGCGAGCTCCAGGAGGCGCTCCGGAGGATCAAGGAAGCGGTCGGCGAGCCCGTGTAGTGCCGCCCTCCCGGTGGGCGACGCGCGCCGGGGAACACTCGACCGAGGGGTTGACGCCACCTCGCCGTCTGGCTAGTGTGCGCACCTTCGTCGGGCGTGCCAGGTCTTCGACGTCCGACACGAGCGCCCAGGACTGTCGAACAGCCGAGTCGAACTACCGAGTCGACCAACCCAGCCGAACAACCGATGAGCTTGCTTCGCCGCACCCTCGCTCTTCTCGCCCTGGCCGTCGCGACCGTCGGCTTCGCGGCAGCGGGCGGCAGCATCGGAACGGAGCGAGCCTCGGCGACGGCGCTCGTCGGCGACTGCAACGCCGGCTCCGATTGGGGAACGCCTCGGGCCGACCTCGCGGATCAGGCGGTGCAGCTCGTCAACGCCCATCGCACCGCGATGGGGCTCAGGGCGCTCGTCGTCTCGCCGACGCTCTCGGCCTCGGCGGTGTGGAAGGCGCGGCACATGGCGCGCTACGCCTACATGGCACACAGCGACCCGGCGCCGCCCGTCGACCGGACGACGGGCGAGCGGATCCTGGCATGCGGCTACTCCGCGAGCTGGGGGGAGAACATCGCCTACGGGTTCCCCAGCGCCCAGTCCGTGGTCGACGCCTGGCTCGGGTCGGCCGGGCACCGGGCCAACATCGAGAACCCGAGCTACGTCGCGATCGGGTCGGGCGCGGCCGCAGGCTCGGGCGGCACCGTCTACTGGGCACAGGATTTCGGGACCGTGAGCGACGGCGGCCCGCCTCCGCCGCCGCCGCCTCCTCC
Source organism: uncultured Actinomycetes bacterium (assembly GCA_963704025.1). Classification (GTDB taxonomy): domain Bacteria; phylum Actinomycetota; class Thermoleophilia; order Gaiellales; family Gaiellaceae; genus CAVPGP01. Next base: position 689,197 of record CAVPGP010000003.1, read on the forward strand.
TCCGCCGCCTCCGCCTCCTCCGCCGCCGCCTCCTCCTCCGCCGCCTCCGCCGCCGCCGCCGCCGAAAGGCCCCGCCCCGCCGTCTCCGAAGCCGGCTCCTTCGACCCCATCTCCTTCGACCCCGGCCGGCACCACCACGAAGGCGCCGCTGGCCGCCGGAGCCGCGGTCGTCCTGCAGGGCCTGAAGGTCGCGCCGCACCGGCCGAGGGCCGGCACACGGCTGAACGGGACGGTCGCGGTCCTTCACGGAGGCAAGCGGACGACGAGCGGACAGGTCGGGTGCTACGGGCGCGTCGACGGCAAGCCGCTGCGCATCCTCGTGCACGGGTTCCGACATGGAAAGGCCGCCTGTACCTGGCGGATCCCCGTCGGCGCAGGGGGGAAGATGATCAGCGCCGTCGTGGTCGTCCGGCAGGGCGCTCTGCAGGCGCAGGCGCCGTTCCACATGCGCGTCTCGTAGCTGCCCGGAGCCGCAGCCGCCCAGGCTAAAAGGATCGGAGCCGCGTGCCGATAGGCACAGGGTGGGTATTCCCGCCGCCGTTGCCGCCGCGCTGCTGCTCGTCGCCGTTCCGGGTGGGGCACCCCTCGTATCGCCAGCGCTCGCGACCGACGGGCGCCGAGCGGAACGCGCAACGGCACAGGTCGCCGGCTCCGTCGGCAAGCGGCCGCAGCAGCGGCAGGGAGCCCGCCGCGCGGCCGCCTCGACCGTCCCGAACGACCCGCTCTGGCGGGACTCGTGGGCGCTCCCGAAGGTGCACGCGGCGGAGGCGTGGCGATGGACGACAGGCCGGCCAGGAACGATCGTCGCGGTGCTCGACACCGGCGCGGACCCGGGCCAGCCCGATCTCAGATCGTCGCTCGTCGCCGGGTACGACGTCGTCGACCACGACGACGATCCGAGCGACGATCACGGGCACGGCACGGCAGTGTCCGGCGTGATCGCGGCGCGCTCGAACAACAGGATCGGCGTCGCGAGCGTCTGCTGGCGCTGCTCCCTGATGCCGGTGAAGGTGATCGGCGCCGACGGCTCCGGCCAGGCGGCCGACGTCGCCGAGGGCATCCGCTGGGCGATCGAGCACGGTGCGGGCGTGATCAACATGAGCTTCACGATGAGCGGTCCGGATCCCGCGGTCGAGCAGGCAGTGGCAGACGCGGTCGGCCACGGGCTGGTCGTCGTGGCCGCGGCCGGAAACGACGGCACGAGCGCCGTCACCTATCCCGCGGCGTACCCGGGTGTTCTGAGCGTCGCGGGGACGGACGCGGCCGATGCCGCCTACCGTTGGTCGAGCTACGGAGGCTGGGTCCAGCTCGCGGCGCCCGGCTGCAGCACGACGACGCTGCGCGGCGGCTCCTACGGAGACTTTTGCGGGACCTCGGCGGCGGCGGCGGTCGTCTCGGGTCTCGCCGCTCTCGCCCGATCCTACGCCCCTGCTCTGCCGGGCCCGACGATCGCCGAGGCCCTCGCCTCGAGCTCGAAGCGGATCGGGAACGTCGTCGCCGCCGGCCGCGTGGACGCCGACGCGCTCCTGCAGACGATCCGCACCGCCATGCCGAAGGCCGATCCGGAGAGCCGCGGGCGCCTCCGGGAGCTCGCGCTCCCCTGACCAGGCTGCCCTGAGCCAGGCTGCCCTGACCCAGGCTGCCCCGACAGAGAGAGGGCCCGCCTTGCGGCGGGCCCTCTCGGTCGCTTGGGTATCGGTCTTCGCCGATCAGGCGACGACCGCGACCCGTACTGACTTCACCGCCTTGGTGAACTTGAGGTTCGGGACGGTGACGAAGCGGTTGGTCGAGATCTTGCGGATCACGACCCGATTGACCTTGCCGTTCTTGCCCACTAGGGAGATCTTGACCTGCGCCTTCGCGTTCGGGCTCGAGAGCCGAAGCACGAGGAAGCGAGTTCCCTTGAGGACGAGCAGCTGGGCGGAAACGAGCTTCGCCTTCGCTGCCTTGGCTGCTGCCTTCGAGGCAGGCGTCTGGATAGCCGCCACTGGAGCAGCAGCGAGGCTGACGACCGACGCGGTCACCTGAGTGGGTGCCGCAGCGCCCGTCGAGGTACCGCCGCCGCCGCCGACCGGGCCGCTGATGATCGGCGGCGCCGTGGTGCCACAAGCGGTGGTGCCACCGGTCGTCGGGTTCACGAGCACGAACCGCTTGACGCCCGGGTTCTGCTCGGTGTACCGGGTGCCGAGGTTCTCGGTGTCGACGTCGACGCAGATGTTCAGCGACTCCGTCACCAGCACGCCGGCCTGTCCGAGCGCGTTCGTCTTGAGGTCGATCCACGCCGGCGAGTTGTCGTTCACGAGCGTCTGACCGCGCGTATCGAAGCCGCCGAAGAGAACCGCATCAGGCTGGATGCTCCCGAGCGGCGACCGGCTGAAGCGAACCGGTGCCCCCGCGACGGGATTGCCGTAGATGTTCGTGATCGTCTCGACGCAGAAGGACTCGTTGACGCCCTTGGGGACGCACCTGAGAACCTTGCTGGCGAGCGAGTTGACCGTCTTGGTGATCGAGTTCGAGACCTTGCTCGCCTGATCCCAGAGGACGGGCTGATCCGGATAGAACGCCTCAGACGTGATCACCGACGTCCCCAGCGTGCCCGGGGAGAGGTCGCAGCGACCATTGGCGTCGGCCTTCCAGCGGAAGCCGGCATCCGGGTCGTACGAGACGAAGGCGACCCCGTGCTCGTCCGTGTAGACGGCCACGTGGTCGTAACCCGCGATGTTGGGCCGCTGCTGGTGGAGCTCGTCGTAGCAGACGATGGTCCTGTCGCCCCGGGTCGGGTCGTCGTTCTTGAACGCGTACGCGTCGTAGAAGTCGTACACGCCCGAGTCGAGGAAGCCCGGGAAGTTGTTCGACACGAACGTGCCGGCAACGCCTGAGCGGTTGCTGTGGAACGCGTCCGGGCCGGCCGCCGGGATCCACGCCCTGTAGAACGGGGCGTAGAGGTTATGCGGCGTGTTGTCCGGCTTCGTGCGGTCGCGGACGTAGATGTCGTCCTTGTCCGCCTTCTCCAGCGAGCCGATGCCGCCCGCGGCGATGTGCGTGTCGACACGGAGTGCCGGCATCGGGGCATCGTCGGCGTTCAGCGAGTTGTCGCCGAGGAACGTATCGAAGTCCCGCACCTGGTCGAACGGCCCGATCGTCGTGAACGACGAGAAGCCGAAGTAGTGCGAGAACGGTCCGGTCTGTCCGCCACCGACAGTGCCGGTGTCAGGGAAGCAGTTGTCGACTGCGTCGACCGCTCCTGCCCGAGGCGTGCAGTTGTTGCCGCCGGCATGGTTGGCATCCGGCAGCTGGTTGTCGTGGATGTCCCAACGCCACGCGGCGCTTCCGGGCCTGCCGCCGGTCGCGGCATAGTCGTCCACCGCGAACTTCGACGCGAGGAACGCCCAGTCGTCCGGCAGCGTGATCGAGTTGTCGGGATCGATGCCCGCGAAGTCGTTCCCGAGCGGGAAGGTGCCCTTGACGTTGATCTTCACGAGCCCGTTCTTGAACGCCTTGTTCGGCGCCGTGCCGAGCGGGTTGAAGATCCCGTCGCCGGCCGGATCACCGACGTCGATGCTCGGGAAGTCGGCGTTGGCGACCTCCTTGATCACCGGTGCCGCGTCCCGCATCCAGATGACGAGGAACTGGTGCTTGCCGAGGATGTCGAATCCCGGCGTCTCGCCCTTGAAGTCGATCCTGGCGGCGCCCTTGATGACCGCCATGCCCGGCTTCAGCGAGGAGACGTGGACCGAGAAGCAGAGGCGGTACGAGTCGTCCAGATAGGCGACGGTGTCGCCGTTCGGGGCGTTCAGGAAGCGCGGCCCCGCGTTGTTCTCGTCGACCCCGCTCCAGTCCTCCACGGTCCAGGACGAACGCAGGATCAGACCCGGCGTCAGAAGCCCCTTCGCCGTGTCGGCCGACAGCTTCATGTCGTCGATCATCTCCTGCTGTCCGAGACACTTCGTGATCCGTACCTGCTCGCCCGCCCACGCGAGGTACGGAATGTTTGCCGTCTGCGGGTCCGGCGCGGAGCTGGTCGGATCTGTCGCCATGGCCGGAGCCGCGAACAGAAGCATGCCCAGTGCCGCAACCGAACCCGCAAAGACGGACAACCTCAGTCGTTTGCGCATGTGTGATTCCCTCACTTGTCGATTCCCCAAAGGTCGCAGTCGAGACGACTGCGGGTTTCGGTACCGCCGTTGCACTCTCCCCTGCGCGCAACCTCCTTTCGGGCTCCTAGCCATGCAACTTACGGCACTTATCAGCCAAGTCCGTTGTAGCCCTTCTGACAGCTGAATACAAGTCGAGGGGCGGGTAGGGTTTCTTCCCTGAAAAAGCCCCCCGGTCGCAATGTGCGAACGTTTTGTGCCAGGCCGAATCGGGCGGACGCGGGTGGGATTCGACCAGGCCTCTGCCGTCTTTCGCGGTGGGGTTCTAGACTCGGCCGATGCGGCGCGTTCTCCGGCTTCTGGCGGTCCTTGCCGCCCTGGTCCTCGTGGGGACCGGGGCAGCAGCCGGCCTGCAGCCGAACGACCCCGCCTGGCAGGCGCAGTGGGGCGAGCGCCTGATCCGGCTACCGGAGGTCTGGGCCGTCACCACGGGCGATCCGAGCATCGTGATCGCCATCGTCGACACCGGCGTGAACCCCATCCCCGAGCTCGACGGAGCGCTCGTTCCGGGTTGGGACTTCATCGAGAACGACGCCGTTCCCCAGGACACGCAGGGGCACGGGACGCGGGTCGCGACCGTGATCGTCGCGCGCGGGAACAACGGCCGCGACATGGCCGGGCACTGCTGGGGGTGCCGCCTCATGCCGGTACGGGTCAGCGCCAACGGCACCGCGGTCCCCGAGCGGATCGCCGACGGCATCGTGTGGGCCGTCGACCACGGAGCGCGGATCGTCAGCATCAGCCTGACGCGCGTCGGCTCGCCGGATCCGGAAGAGGAGCAGGCGGTCGAGTACGCGATCGCGCACGGGGTGCTCGTGCTCGGGTCGGCCGGCAATGCCGGCAACACGCTCGAGCAGTACCCTGCGGCGTATCCCGGTGTGTTGTCGGTCGGCGCCACCGACGACAGGGACGCGCTCTACTTCTGGTCGACCCGCGGGCCGTGGGTGACCTTGACCGCGCCCGGCTGCCAGGTCGTCATGGACGCGTCGATTCCCCCTGGGACGATCTGCGGCACGTCCTTCACGCCGGCGGTGGTGGCAGGCGTCGCGGGGCTGATTCTCTCGCGGAACCCTTCGCTCACGGCGTCACAGGTGGCCGACGCGCTCGTTGCGAGCGCCGTTCCGGTCGCGGGTGTGAGCGCCGGCCGCGTCGACGCCTACGCCGCCTTCCAGAGGCTCGGACTCGCGTCGTCGACCGCGGCGTCGCCACCGCAGGCCCCCAAGGCCCTCGCGCCGGGCCAGCTGTACGCGCGGGAGGCGCGGCTCGAGGCCGGCACGTTCCGCGGAGGCACGCGTATCCCGCTGCGCGTGGGCAAAGGGCGTCTCGAGATGCAGCTCGTGACACCCTTCGCCCGTAAGTGCACGCTGTGGCTCGACACGGGGAGCGAGATCCACCTCGCCTCGCCCGCCGTGAAGAACCTGCTCAGCCTGTCGCTCGTTCTCCCCGCCGGCCGGTACACCGTCGCAATCGCCTGCGAGGGTGCAGCCAGCCGGTCGTTCACACTCGGGATCATCGGGATGTTCCCTGTTGCACAGCACCGGTAGCCATCGCCGGCACTGAGGCCCCGCGGAGGGCGACGGGCTCCGCGAGCAGGTCGGTCTCGCTCCCGTTCGCACCGTTCGCCCCGCTGCCGATCGTGATCACCTCGCTGGACGCCGCCACCGGCAGCACGCCGTTCTCACGAGCCCAGCGCACCGCGTCGTAGCGGCTCCCGACGCCGAGCTTGCGATAGATGTTCGCCAGGTGGAACTTGACCGTCTGGTCGGTGATCCAGAGCACCTGTCCGACCTGCCGGTTCGAGCCTCCTTCGGACACGAGCTGGAGAATCTCGAGCTCGCGCCGCGTCAGCCGCGGGAACAGGCAGTCGTCGGACGCCGGATCCCCTGCCGGCAGCTCGCGCCACCGCGCGAGGTAGATCTTCGGTTCGAACGCCTCGCTGATCGCCGTCTTGACGGCTTCGAGCTCGGCGGTCTTCAGGATGTACGCGGACGCACCGGCGTCGAAGGCGGCGTTCCGCAGCTCTGTGTCGTCGCTGCCCGAGACGACGATCGCGGTCAGATCGGGATCGAGCCGGCGTCCCGTCGCGATCAGGCTCAGCGCCTGCTCGCTGCCCTCGGGCAGGGCGAGCTCTGCGACGAGCAGGTCCGGACTGTGCTCCTTGAGCAAAGCGAGTGCCGCGTCGACGGACGAAGCTGAGCCGACGATTGTCGTGCCGAGCTCCTTCAGCAGGGACGCCATTGCTCCGCAACACATGGGATGTGGATCGAGCAGCACGGCCGTACGGCCGATTCCGTTGGTGTCTCGTTGCACGTTTTCCTCCCTCAAACGTTCTAGGACACGACCTCGGAGACCTGCGGCTCCCGGCGTCGGCCGAGAGCCGCAGGCCGGTTATCCGGGTCGTTCGGGGAGAGAGACGCCGAGCTCGCCGTGCTCGATCCGGTCGGGCATGGCGATGACCGGCAGCGTGCCGGGTGCAGGCATGCGGAGCCGATCCACGACGAGCGCGAGCACGAGTGGCTGTTCGGCCGAGAACCATCCACTGCCCGAGGAGCCGCCGCCCACGCCCCACGGGCTGTAAGTGTGAGTACTCCCGAAGGGGCTGACGGCATCGGGGGCCCGGTTGGTGGTCTTCGCCTTGGTGACCGGCGCGTGCGGGCGACCCTGGGTCCGGGCGACCGCCCGTGCGGCCGCGCGGAGCACGGCGGCCGACGACGACGAGCCTGTCGTCGCGGCGGCCACGAGCGCGGCGCTCAGCGCCTTCGCCTTGCGGGGGACGCTGGAGCAGGCCGCCGCGGGCCGTCGGACGATCGGGGCTCCGCACGACGCCTTCAGGAGCGCGTTCGCTCGTGCGGCCGCCGCACGGGCACGGGCTCCTGCCATCGCGTCGGGCTGGAGTCCTGCGAGGTCCGCCGGCGACATGAAGACCGGGGGCAGCCCCTGCGAAAGCGATGAGACAGCTTCGACCACCGGCTGCGTCGAGTCGGCCGCGGTCGCGTCTGTGCTCGGGACAGAGATGGTGACGACGTTCTCCGTCGCGGGGGCGGTGTCGACGACGGCCGCCGTCGCGATGCTGACGACACCCGAGGTCGCACTGGGAGTCGCACTGGGAGTGGGGGGCGCCTGCGCCGCTGCGGTCGCCTGCACGGCGCCGGCGGGCGGGGTCGCCGCCGTGTCACCGCTCTTCGACGGAAGGGGGCAGCTCGCCGCGGCCCCCGCGGCGGCCGTCGCCGGCAGGCAGCTGCCGGCGGCCGAGCCGGTGCTCGTGTTGGAGGTGGCGCAGCTCGCCTGGCAGGTCCCGCTGTCGGCGGGCGCCGTGCTGTCGCCCGTCGCAGGCTTCGGCGTCTCGGCCGGATGACCGTCCGTCGATGCCGATTCAGGCGCCACGGCGCCGGACGCCGCGCTCGCGTCCCCTGCCGTCCCGCTGCCCGAGGCCGTGCCGCTGCCGGACGCTGGGTCTCCTGACGCTGCGTCTCCTGACACTGCGCCGCTGCCGGACGCCTCGCCGCCGGTAGCGGGAGAAGCGGCCGGCGAACCGGCGTCGGCGGATGCCTGGCCGCCTCCCGTCGGAGGGGGCGCGCCAGTCGCAGGCGGCGGCGTTGGGCTGCCGGGCGGGTCGTCGGCGCGCGCGGGTTGCACCGAGGCGAACCCGGCCGCCAGTCCCACGAGCACAATCCCGAGTACGAGCCTCGGGCGGAACACCCACAACAACCGGTCTCGCCGTGCCGCCAAAACGAGCCTCGATCCGCGAATCCCCCCTGGTACAGGACTCTTTCTTACCGCAGTTAGCGCTCGAGGACAAGTCTGCGAGGACATCGGTCGGGACGCTCCTTCCGGGGTCGCTGCCGACGCACGCGACTCCTGACCGGTCGGGACCTCTTCCAAGGAGGCCAGTCAACCGCCTGCCGCTAATCAGGAGCTAACCGGGGACCAGGCCCGAGCCTGCTGCACGCCGAGAGACTCAAGCTGCTTTCGCGTCTCGAGTCCCTCGACGTCTTTGGGGTTTGCAAGCGGGAATCACACGAAATCCGCCTGCAGTTCGAAGTATAGGGAGCGAGGTCGGATGCACTGGGACCGCCCGAAACCAGCCGCCCGGGTAGGTTCGCCGCGCGCTCCTATCTTTCGCCGCCCGCCCGTGCTACACCATCCCCACGTTCTCTTCTTCTTTGGGGGTTGCAAGGGGCGATGGGTGGTGCCGCAAGGCTGTGGCGGATCGGTGTCGCGGGACTGCTGTTTGTGCTCCTGGCCACGCTGCCTGGGCAGGTGTCCGCCGCCGATCCGCCGCCCACCATCACCGGCGTGACGGCTTCAGAAGCGGCCGGCACGTTCAAGTTCGCGGTGACCGGCCCCGCGAGCGCGACGATCAAGTACGCGACCGCGAACGGCTCGGCGGTGGCGCCCGGGGACTACACGGCGGTAACCGCCGGAAACGTGGGCCTCGACACCGCCGGCAAGGGAGAGATTCCGATCACGATCGCGAAGGACGGGCTCGACGAGCCGGATGAGCAGTTCACGGTCAACCTCCTGGACGACAAGAATGCGGTGATCGCGACCGCGACGGGGACGATCCAGGACGACGACGCGGCACCGGTCGCGACGATCGGCAACTCCCCCGACGTGACCGAGGGCAACGCCGGCGGGACCGCCAAGGCGACGTTCACCGTCACACTCTCGGCGGTCAGCGGCAAGACCGTCTCCGTCAACTACGCGACCGTCGACAACACCGCCAAGACGCCGGGCGACTACACAGGGACCAGCGGCACGCTGACGATCCCGGCGGGTACCAAGACGAAGGACATCCCGGTCAACGTCACGGGCGACGCCGTCTCCGAGAGCGACGAGACCTTCTTCGTCATCCTGACGCAGCGCGACGACACGGCGACGATCGGCGAGCCGCACCAGGGGACAGCGAAGATCGTGGACGACGACGCCAAGGCGAAGCTCTCCGTGAACGACGCGAAGGTCAAGGAGGGAGACACGGGCACCACCGTCGACCTCACGTTTACCGTGACGCTTACCGGAGCGACCGGCCAGCAGGTCACCGTGCAGTGGCACACCGAGGACCGGCAGGCCGTCGCGCCCGCGGACTACCAGCAGAAGAGCGGTCAGATCACCTTCGACCCCAGCACCGCGGCGACGCAGACCAAGACGATCTCGGTCAAGGTCGTCGGCGACAAGATCGACGAGGCAGACGAGACGTTCGCGGTCAAGCTCGACTCGCCGAGCGGCGCCGACGTCGCCGACGGGGAGGGGATCGGCACCATCACCGACGACGACAACACCTCGCTCCTGACGATCAGCGACGCGACGGCAGATGAGCCCGACTCGGGCACGTCGAAGATGACGTTCACCGTCACCCTCGCGCCCGCCAGCCAGCGGACGGTGCACATCGACTACGCGACGGCCGACGGGACCGCGACGGCGGGCAGCGACTACACGGCGGCGGGCGGGACGCTGACGTTCGCGCCCGGCGGGCCGACGACGCAGCAGGTGACGGTGGAGGTCATGGGCGACACCGTCAACGAGGACAACGAGACGCTGCTGGTCAACCTGGTCGGCCCGTCCGGTGCGCTCGTTGCCGACCCCCAGGGGCATGGCACGATCGTGGACAAGAACGCGCCGCCCTCGCTCGCGATCGACGACGTCGTGACGGCGGAGGGCGACGGCGCGTTTTTCACGGTCACGCTCGCGGGTGCGACGCTGCGGACCGTCACCGTGGTCGCCGAGACCGCCGGCGGTACGGCGACGTCGGGGATCGATTTCCAGGCCCGTCGCTCGGTGTTGACGTTCGCGCCCGGCGAGAAGACGAAGACGTTCTCCGTCTCGGTCCTGGACGACACCGAATCGGAGCCGCAGGAGACCTTCGCGGTCGACATCCACGACGCGACGAACGCGACCATCACGAAGAGCCGAGGCACCGCCACGATCCAGGCAAGCGACCAGCAGGCCGCCGCGTCGCAGCCGCCGCCGACGGGCCAGACCTCCATCGCCGTCAAGCCGGCGGGCTCGTCGACGCTCCTGCTGCCGCGGATGGTGCTGGCGCCCCGCGTCGTCATCGCCACCGCGGGCGGCAAGGCGAAGCTCCAGATGTCGTGCGCGAAGATCTCGCCGATCACGTGCGCCGGCAGCGTCGCGCTCGAGACCGTCGTCAAGCCGAAGCTCAGCCTCGGCCGTCAGCCGTTCTCCGTCAAGAAGGGCAAGCACTCGAGCGTCGTGATCAAGCTCTCGGCCCGCGGGTTCAAGCTCCTGAAACAGCGCCGGACCCTGCAGGCGCGCGCGATCGTGGTCGTCAAGACGGGAAAGACGTCCCTGCGGGTCGTGCCCGGAGTGATCACGCTCAGGGCTCCCAAGGTCTGATCGCCGGAACAGTCGGCCGCGGCGCCTCGAGCCCCTGACCGCCCGTTTCGCTCGCTACACTTCCCGCGCCCGATCCCCGGTAGCTCAATTGGCAGAGCATTCGGCTGTTAACCGAAGGGTTGTTGGTTCGAGTCCAACCCGGGGAGCTCCCACGATCTACGCGAGTAAACGGGTTGCGATCCACTCCCGGCGACCCGGGCCAAATGGGCCAGGTCAAAGCCTGAGAGAGGCTGGCGCGTAGACCCCCGTAGTCCGTGGCGCCGCGACGCGTCGCGATCCAGATCGACGATGAGGCGCCGTCCTGTCCCGGAACGCAGACACTTGCGACGCCGACCGGTCGCGACCGACCTCAGGGCTTCCCCCGCCCCGGGCGGGGACTCAGCTCGGTGAACCGTCGCGGCAGGATCACAGCGGAAACCATCAGGCCGTAGGCGATCGCCATCGCCGTGACGAAGGTGTCGAACCCGGCGTTCACCCCGCTCACCGTCTGGCCGGTAAGGAGCTGCAAGATGCTGTTGAGGCCGGCGCTTCGGGAACGAGCATGAGCACGCCCGAACGATGAAGACGAGCGGCGAGCGGCGCAGGAGGACGCCGACGAGCCCGCCGCAGACTCCGATCGCCAGCGCGGCGACGAACACGCCGGCCGGCGCCCCGAGCAGCTCTTTGCCGCCGGCGTAGGCGAGGATCGCGAGGACCGTTGCCGTGCACATAACCGGCGCGCTCTGGACTGGGCCCGCAGCGTGACCGTGAAGGCGATTCCGGCCGCCACGGCGGCGAGGATGTGGGTTCCCGAGAAGCCGGTGTCCGGAACCCCGGGGTGCGCGATGCCGAACCAGCTCGCGGCGATCGAGCGACCGACTGTGACGCCCACGACGAGGCCGAGAAGCTGGACGAGTGCGTTCGCGGTGTTCGCCACGCCCGACTGGAGGTGCTGGGTCGCGAGCTCTCGCACGCCGATCGTGAGTGCCATGCCGGGCAGGAACGTGACGAGCGCCGCGAGCGTGACGATGTCGGTCTCCCCCTTCAGACCGAGTTCCGCGAGCGCGGCCGCGCCGAAGCTGGCGACGACGGCGGCGAGCGGAGCGACCATCGGCTGCGCCCTCGCCGCGCGTCCCGCCGACAGCGCCACCGCGCCGACGAGCGCCCCGACGACGCCGCCGGCGATCAGCTCCCGCCAGCCGCCGCCGAGGACGGGCGTTACCGCGGCGCCGGCAAGCGCGTAGGCCGGGAGCTGGACGAACCACCGACGTCTGAGCGGTCGGTCGCGGATGTTCCTCACCCGCGCGAGCGCGTCGTGCGCGGTCATCCGCCCGTCGAGCACGTCGTTGACGAGGTCGTCGAGTCGCGCGATCGCGTCGAGGTCGACCACGGTTGGGCGCACCCTGACCGCATACGTGCGCTGCTGCGGGAGCGACCCGAGGGAGATCTCGACGAGGGTCGGCGTCGAAGAGACCTGAGGTGCCTCGAGCCCAGCCGAGTCCGCCAGCGCGCCCAGGCGCTCCTCGAGGTCCACCGTGGGATAGCCGGCGGTGTGGCCGACGCGGGCGAACGTGAGCAGGAACTCGACGGCCGTGTCGGCCGGGACGTCGAGCCTGGACTGCTGCTCCATCTCGGCGGCGCTGTCAGGTCGGGAGGTTCGCGCCGGCCGGCGCTGCCGGTCGCACGCGTCCGGTCCGACGGACGAGGGCGTCGAGCACGACCGAGAGCAGCGCGATGCCGGCGATCGCCACGAACGTCCAGGGAGCGTTCTTGAGCGTGTCGACGGCGAAGAAGCCGAGCACGGCGGCCGTGACCGCGATCGCGAGGAGCACGATCGCGGCATTGCTCCCGGTGTCCGCGCGGCGCCGGTACCCGGCCGCACCGACGAGCAGGAAGACCATGAGCGCGACGGCGCTGCCGACCGAGGCGATCGCCGAGAGGTCGACGAGGTTCGCGACGAGCAGGACGAGGCCCGTCGTGACGATCAGGCCACCCTTCGCGCCGAGGCGGGAGCGAGCGCCGAAGAACGCCGGGAAGAGCCCCTGCTCGGCGAGCATGTTCGTCAGGTTGGACGACGCGTACAGGGTCGCGTTCGTCGCTCCGGCAGTTGCGAGCAGAGCTGCGACGGCCATGATCGTGAAGCCCGCATCGCCGAGTGTGGGCCGGGCGGCCTCGGCGATTGCCGTCTCGCCGTAGCCGATCACCTCCGTCACCGTGAGCGTGCCGAAGACGCCGATCGCGATCAGGACGTACGTCACGGCGGTGATCCCGAGCGCGAGGTACGTGGCCCGGGGGATGTCGCGGCGCGGATCTCGCAGGTCGCCGCCGGTGAACGTGATGACGTTGAAGCCCAGGTAGGCGAAGAAGGTGAGTGCGACGCTCGAGACGATCTTCGAGGCCGACGGGTAGCCGCTGAACGCGAGCAGGCTCGGGTCCATGGAGGGGACCGTCACGCAGATGAACACGGCGAAGACGGCGAGCACGCCGAGCACGATCAGCGACTGCGCGGCGGCGACGAGCTTTGTCCCGACAAGGTTGACGCCGAGCATCAGGAGCAGCACCGCCGTGGTGAAGAGGTGATTCCAGGCGCTGCTCGCGTCGTCGCCGACGAACAGCGCGGTCGCGTAGCTGCCGAACGAGACGGCGACCATCGCGGTGACGATCACGATTGCCGCGATATACCCGAGCCAGGAGGCCACGCCGACGAGCCGGCCCCGCCCGAATCCCTCGACGAGGTAGGTGATGAGCCCACCTGACGACGGATACCGGACACCGAGCTTCGAGCAGACATAGCCGAGCAGCATGGCGACCACGCCGCCGATCAGGAACGAGATCCAGACCGCGGCTCCCGCGACCGCGCCGGCCTCGCCGAGGAGGGCGAAGATGCCCGCCCCGATCATGGAGCCGATCCCGAGCACGGTCGCGCCGCGAAGGGTCATCGTGCGCTGGCGTCCCGCCGCCCCGGCGCCTGTGTCGGGGACCGACTCGCTTCACTCCGACCCTCCGCCCGCAGGTGCGACGCGGACCCCGGCGCCCTCCTGGGCCCCCTCGGGGTCGCCTGCCTGCATCGTCGGCGGCGCCGAGGGAACCTTGAAGCCGACGAACCCGTACAGGACGTCGAGGATCGGGCTGAGGAAGTTGAAGAAGCAGTACGGGAGGTAGGAGGCGGTCGAGACGCCGAGCACGCCGGAGATGTAGGCGCCGCAGGTATTCCACGGCACCAGGACGGAGGTCACCGTGCCGGAGTCCTCGACTGCGCGCGAGAGCACCTGCGGCGCGAGCCCGCGTCGCTCGAACTCGTCGCGGAACATGCGAGCCGGCAGCACGTCGGCGACGTACTGGTCGCCGGCGATCACGTTCAGCCCGACGCCGCTGCCGTTGACGGCGAGGATGAGCCGCCCTCGCGACTGGGCGCGTTCCACGATCGGCTGCAGGAGCCGCTCGAGAAAGCCCGCGTGCTCCATGATCGCGGCGAACGCGAGCGCCGCCAGCACGAGCCAGATGGTCGTCAGGAGGCTGGCCATCCCGCCGCGGGAGAAGAGCTGGTCGATGGCGGCGTTGCCGCTCTTGCTGGAGCGGTCGATCGCCGCGTAGACGCCTGACCCGGGGCACGCTGACCAGGCTCGTCGACGAACGCCTTCACGACGGTCCACTGCGTGAAGCAGGCGAGGATGCCCGCGAACAGCGCCGATCCGAGAATCGCCAGGAACGGCGGCACCTTCCTGACGGTGAACACCACGAGCAGCGCCAGCGGCAGCAGGTTGAGGACGGTGATGTTGAACTCGGCTTCCAGCGTGTCGAGCGCCGCCTGGGTGCTGACCCCGCCCGCCGTCTCGGCGGTCAGACCGAGCACGAGGAAGATGACGAGGCTGATCCCGAGCGCGGGGCCGGCTGTCCAGAACATGTTCCTGATGTGCTGGCCGGTCGTGAGACCGCGGCCGACGAGCTTCGGCACGAGGATCGTCGTCTCCGAGAGCGGCGACATCTTGTCGCCGAAGTACGCGCCGCAGATCACGGCGCCCGCGGCGGTCGCCTCGGAGAGGCCCATGACCTTCGACATGCCGACGAAGGCGACGCCGAGAGTGCCCGCGGTCGTCCACGAGCTCCCCGTGACCATGCCGACGACGGCGCAGATCACCGCCGTCGTGACGAAGAATATGGTCGGGTTGAGCAGGCGGACGCCGTAGTCGACGACGGTCGGGATCGTGCCGGCCATGTTCCAGGTCCCGATCAACGCGCCGACCGCCAGCAGGATGAAGATCGCGCTCATCGCGGTCGTGACGCCGCCGATAGCGGCGTCCGCGACCGCGGCGGACGTGTAGCCGTTCTTCAGCGCCATCAAGGACGCGAATGCGGCGCTCAGCAGCAGGGCGACCTGCAGCGGCCCGTCGGTGGCGCCGACCCCGAACAGCCAGATCGTCAGAGCGATCAGCCCGATCAGCACCACGACAGGGAGGAGCGCGTCGAGCAGGGTCGGCGCTCTCGGCGTCCGGGTCCCGCCCGCGGCAGTCGTCATCGCGTTGCTGTGACCGTCACGACGCGGCGACGGCGGCCGTGTCCTCCGACGGGTCGCCCGCCGACGAGCTGCGCCGCTGAAGCAGGAGCCGCCTGGCCTCGGACACCGGGATGATCGCGAGCCCGACGACGATGCAGACGAGCCACTGGTGCAGGTCCAGGTGGACGGTGCCGAGGATGCGCTGGAAGATCCCGAGCTCGGTGCCGAAGAGGATCGCGAGCGAGCGAGCCGCCGGTGCAGTACAGGAACATCCTGTCCTCGAGCACGTCGAGCGAGAACACCGAGCGCCGCTCGTCGCGCGTGGTGAGCGAGAAGAGGACGTTGCTGATCGCGAACGTCGTGAGGCCCATCGTGCGCGCGACTGCGCTGCTGCCGTAGTGGTCGTCGGCCCAGCGCGATCACGCCGAGCGTGGCGCCGCCGAGCACGAGCCCGGCGATCGCCGACCCAGAGCAGGAGCGGCCGCGGCAGGATCGGCTCGTCGGAGGCGCGCGGCTTGCGCTTCATCAGCCCCTCGGCCGGCCGGCCGTAGCCGAGGCCGATCGCCTGGAAGACCTGGGTCGTGAAGTTCACGTACAGCGTCTGGAGCGGCACGAACGGGACGCCGCCGACGATGTTGAAGATGCTCGCGCCGAGGAACGTGACGATGAAGCCGATCAGCACGCCCATCTGGAAGCGGATGTACTTCGTGAGGTTGTCGTAGAGGCCGCGGCCGAGCTCGACCGCCTTGACGATCGTCGCGAAGTTGTCGTCGGTGAGGATCATCGTCGCGGCCTCCTTCGAGACCTCGGTCCCGGTGATCCCCATCGCGATGCCGATGTCGGCCGTCTTCAGCGCCGGCGCGTCGTTCACGCCGTCGCCGGTCATCGCGACGATGTGGCCCTTGCGCTTCAGCGTGTCGACGAGCCGCACCTTGTCCTCGGGCGTGACGCGCGCGATCACGCCGATGTCGTCGATCGCCGCGTCGAGCTCGTCGTCGGACATCGCCTCGAACTCGGCGCCGCGTGATCGCGCGGCCGGGGATGCCGAGCTCGCTTCGCGATCGCCGCGGCCGTGACGGCGTGGTCGCCGGTGATCATGCGCACCTGGATCCCGGCCTCGTGCGCGGTCGCGATCGCCGACTTCGCCGCCGGCCGCGGCGGGTCGACGATCCCGACCAGCGCGAGCAGCGTCAGCCCGTCGAGCAGCGGGAGCAGGTCGGCGGACGGATCGAAGCCGTCCGGGTCGAAGTCCTTCCGGCCGGTCGCCAGCACGCGCAGGCCCTGGCTCGCGAGCCGCTCGTTCTCGTCCATGTAGCGCTGCTTGAACGCCTCGTCCGACCGGCACGATCGAGAGGTCCTCGGGAGCGGGCCGCGACGACGCCCGCGCGAGCAGCTGGTCCGGGGCGCCCTTGACGAGGCAGCGGACGACGTCGCGGCCGCTCTCGTCCTTCATCCGGTGGAACGTCGCCATCAGCTTGTAGGCGGCGTCGAACGGCAGCTCGGCGACGCGCGGGTACGCCTCCCGCGTCGCGACCGCGTCGAGCCCGCCCTTCTCGGCCAGCACGACGAGCGCGCCCTCGGTCGGGTCGCCGACCAGCTCGCCGTCCTTGACGACCGCGTCCGCGCAGAGCGCCATCGGCAGCAGGAACTGCTCGAGCGGCACCTCCGGCTCGCCCGAAGACGTGCTTGATCGTGCCCTCGGTCGAGTAGCCGCCGCCCGAGATCGTGTAGCGCCGGCCGGGGATCGTCATCTCGACCGCGGTCATCTGGTTCAGCGTCAGCGTCCCGGTCTTGTCGGAGTTGATCGCCGACGTCGAGCCGAGCGTCTCGGTCGAGCGGAGCCGCTTCATGATCGCGTTCGCCTTCGCGAGCATCTGCGTCCCGTACGAGAGGATCGTCGTGACGACGGCGGGCAGGCCGGTCGGGATCGCGGAGATCGCGAACGCGATCGCCGCGGTGAAGACCGTGTCGAAGCTCTCGCCGCGCGACAGGTTGAGCACGACCGAGACGGCCGACGGCCGCACCGGCGATGAACAGGATCTGGTTCGTCAGCTTCTTCAGCTGGATCGTCAGCGGCGTGTCCGCGTCGTCCGTGCTCTGGAGCATGCGCGAGATGTGGCCGACCTCGGTCGCCATCCCGGTCGACGTGACGACGAAGCTGCCCGCGCCGCGGGTCACGTTCGTGTTCATGAAGACCATGTCCGTCCGGTCGCCGAGCGGCGTGTCGGGCGACTCGACCGCCTCCACCCCCTTCGAGACCGGCAGGCTCTCGCCGGTCAGCGCCGACTCCGCGACCTCGAGCGTCGCCGCCGACAGCAGCCGCCCGTCGGCCGGCACGACGTCGCCGGCCTCGATCGACACGACGTCGCCCGGGACGAGCTCCTCGGCCGGGATCTGCACGAGCTCGCCCGTCGCGGCGGACGCGCGCCTTGACGATCATCATCTTCTGCAGCGCGGCGACCGCCTCCGCCGCCTTGCCCTCCTGGCGCAGGCCGAGCACCGCGTTGAACAGCGTCAGGAACAGCAGGACGAGGCCGGTGCCGAGCTCCTTCAGCGGATAGAGGCTCCCGATCCCCGCGACGAGCAGCACGATCTGCATCGGGTCGCGGTACTGGCGCACGAACGCGCGCCAGCGCGGCTCGACCGCCGCCTCGGTGAACCTGTTCGGCCCGACGGACGCGAGCCGCGACGCGACCTCGGCGCCCGACAGACCGCGTCGCCGGCGTCGACGCCGAGGCGGTCGGTGACCTCGGCGGGCTCGAGCGCGTACCACGCGACCGGCGTCGCCTCCGCGAACCCCTCGCTCGGCGCGGCAGCCTCATCCGTCGTCGCCATGTCTCCGTCTCCTTTCTCGGACCTAGTTCGGGTCCGCGCCGGGGGCGTCGTCCCGTGGGTGCCGACCTCGTCGCCGTGGTGGTGCTCCGGGCCGCGGGCATATGCGACGAGGCCGATGATGCTGAGCGCGATGACGAGCGCGATCGCGAGGGCGACCCAGCGAGCTGCGCTGCCCATCAGGATCCTCCTTTCACGAGACCGCCGCCGAGACGCCGAGCACGACGATGCAGAGGGCGGCCAGCGCGGCGAGCAGCGGCCACACCCAGCGCAGGTACGTCCCGTAGGGGACCCGCGCGATGGCCAGGCCGCCCATCACGACCGCCGACGTCGGGATGAACAGGTTCATGAGGCCCGAGGCGCTCTGGTAGGCGGTGACGACGAGCGACTCGGGCACGCCGACGAACCCGGCCAGCGGGGCCGTGATCGGCATCGCCACGGTCGCGAGCCCGGACGACGACGGGATCAGGAACGAGAGCGGCAGGAAGAGCAGGAACATCACGATCGCGAACACCGCCTCGCCCGTGTCGCCCAGGGCGCGCTCGACCCAGTGCAGGACGGTGTCCGTGATCTGGCCGTTGTTCATGATCACGGTGATGCCGCGGGCGATGCCGATGATCAGCGCCACGCCGAGCAGGTCGCGCGCGCCGTCGACGAAGGTGGAGGTCAGCTCGGCCTCGCGCATCCGGCCGATCAGTCCGATGACGATCGCGAACAGCAGGAACGACGCGGTCATCTCGGGGAACCACCACCACCACGTCGGCAGCGGGATCCCGAGGTCCTCCCACGGGATCACGCCGTAGATCATCACGCCGAACGCGAGCGCGAAGACGGCCAGGATCACCTTGTGCGTGCCGGTCAGGGTGATCTCGCCGGCCTCGTTCTCGGCGCGGAAGCGCGCCTCGTTGCTCGGCCTTCATGTCGAAGACGACCGACCGCGACGGGTCGGCCTTCACCCGGTCGGCGTAGCGCAGGACGAAGAAGATGCCGATCGCCAGCGCCGGCGAGCAGGATGACGATCCGTCCCGACGAGGCCGTCGCTGATCGGGATGCCCGCGATCCCGGAGGCGATTCCGGTCGCGAACGGGTTGATCGTCGAGCCGAGCGTCCCGATCCCGCAGCCGAGCAGGACGACCGCGGCACCCGTCAGCGCGTCGTAGCCGGCGGCGATCAGGACCGTGATCACGAGGGCGTAGAAGGCGAGGCTCTCCTCGGCCATGCCGTAGGTCGTGCCGCCGAGGGCGAAGACGCACATCAGCGCCGGGATCATCAGCCGCTCCCTGCCCGCCATCCGGTGGACGAGGCTGCCGATGCCGGCCTGGATCGCGCCGGTCTTCATCGTCACGCCGAGGAAGCCGCCGATCACGAGGATGAACAGCGCGATGTCGATCGCGCCGAAGAGCGTCCCCGAGTTGTAGTAGTTGATGTTCCCCTTCGCGTTCTCGATGCCGTAGAGGCCGTTGATCGGCGCGGTGAGCGAGTCGACGATGATCCGCGACGGCTTCGCGGGCACCTCGTGGTACGTCCCGGGGATCGGCTCGCCGGCCGCGTTGGTGTCGTAGGTGCCGGCGGGGATGATCCAGGTCGCGATCGCCGCGACGACGATCAGCGCGAACAGGATCGTGTACGCCGACGGAAGCGCGAACCGGCTCTTCTGCTCGGGCTCGACGGGAGTGGCAGCGTGTTCGCTCACATCGGCCTCTGGGCGGCCTCGAGCTCGATCCCGTCGGCATCGAGCGTGACGACGGTGCCGGCCTCGCCGCGCAGCAGGGCGGGGGTGTCGAGGATCGAGCCGATCGCGGCGATGCCGCCCGTCTCCTCGACGAACGCGCACGCGGCGCGCACCTTCGGCCCCATCGAGCCCGCCGCGAACTCGGCCGCGGCGAGCGCATCCGGGGTCGCACGGCGGATCGCACGCTGCTCGGGCGTGCCCCAGCCGTCGTAGACGGCGTCGACGTCGGTGACGATCAGCAGCGCGTCGGCGCGCAGATCCTTCGCGAGCAGCGCGCTCGCGAGATCCTTGTCGATCACGGCCTCGACGCCGACGAGCCGCCGCCCCGCCGGCGCCGGCTCGTCGGTGTACATGACTGGAATGCCGCCGCCGCCCGCGCAGATGACGACGCAGCTCGCGCTCGAGCAGCCACTCGACCGGCTCGATCCCGAAGATCCGCTGCGGCAGCGGCGAGGGGACGACGCGGCGGAAGCTGTCGCCGTCGGGCTTGAACGATCCAGCCCTTCTCCTCGGCGAGCCGCTCCGACGCAGCCTTGTCGTAGATCGGCCCGATCGGCTTCGTCGGGTCGCCGAAGGCCGGGTCGTCGCGATCGACCTCGATCAGCGTCAGCAGCGACGCGAGCCGCTTCTCGAACGGCAGCTCGTTCCCGAGCTCCTGCTGGATCAGGTAGCCGATCATGCCCTCGGTCTGGGCGCCGAGCAGGTCGAGCGGGTACGGCTCGACCTCCGTGTACGCCGAGCCCTGCAGCGCGAGCAGCCCGACCTGCGGCCCGTTCCCGTGCGAGATCACGAGCTCGTGCTCGAGCGCGAGCGGCGCGAGCGCCTTGCAGGCGGCGCGCGCGTTCGCGCGCTGGTTCTCGGCCGTCAGCGGCTGGCCGCGCCGGAGCAGCGCGTTCCCACCCAGTGCGACGACGACGCGCAGCTCAGCTCGCGAGGGTCGCGACCATGACGGCCTTGATCGTGTGCATCCGGTTCTCGGCCTCGTCCAAGACGAGCGACGCCGGCGACTCGAACACCTCCTCGGTCACCTCGAGCGCCTCCATCCCGAACTTCTCGAAGATCTCCTTGCCGACCTCCGTCTCGGTGTTGTGGAACGCGGGCAGGCAGTGCATGAACTTCACGTCCGGGTTGCCGGTGGCCGCCATCGTCTCGGCGTTGATCTGGTACGGCGTGAGCAGCTCGATCCGCTCCTTCCAGACCTCGTCCGGCTCGCCCATCGAGACCCAGACGTCGGTGAGCAGCACGTCGCAGCCGCGCACGGCCTCGGCGACGTCGTCGGTGATCGTGATCTTCGCGCCGGTCTCGGCCGCGACCTCGATCGCGCGGCGAGACGATCTCGTCCCGCGGCCAGAGCGACTTCGGGCTCGCGATCCGCACGTCCATGCCCGAGCTTCGCGCCGGCCGACCAGGTACGAGTCGGCCATGTTGAAGCGGGCGTCGCCGAGGTAGCAGAAGACGACCTCGTTCAGCGGCTTCGCCAGGTGCTCGCGGAACGTGAGGAAGTCGGCGAGGATCTGGGTCGGGTGCCACTCGTCGGTGAGCCCGTTGTAGATCGGGACGCCGGCCCACTGCGCGAGCTCCTCGGCCGTGTCCTGGGCGAAGCCGCGGTACTCGATCGCGTCGTACATGCGGCCGAGCACGCGGGCGGTGTCCTTCACCGTCTCCTTGTGGCCCATGTGCGAGCCGGACGGGCCGATGAAGGTGACGTGGGCGCCCTGGTCGTAGGCGGCGACCTCGAACGCGCAGCGCGTTCTCGTCGAGTCCTTCTCGAAGATCAGCGCGATCTCCTTGCCGACGAGCTTCTGCTCCTCGCGCCCCTCGCGCTTGGCCGCCTTCAGCTCGGCCGCCAGGTCGACCAGGTAGGTGATCTCCTCGGGTGAGTAGTCGGCCAGCTTCATCAGGTGCCGGCCGCGCAGATCGATCACGGTGCTCATGGCTCGTGCTCCTCTCTCAGGCGTCGCGGGCGACGGGACAGGTCATGCAGTGGCCGCCGCCGCGGCCCTTTCCCAGCTCCTGGCCGGCGATCGCGAGCACCTCGATGCCGGCCTTGCGCGAGCTTCGCGTTGGTCGCCTCGTTGCGCTCGTACGCGACGACCACGCCCGGCTCGAGCGCGACGACGTTGTTGCCGTCGTCCCACTGGTTGCGCTCGGCCTCGAACTCGTCGCCGCCGGTCGTGACGAGCTTCAGGTCGGTGATCCCGAGCGCGTCCTTCACCTCGTCGAGGAACGAGCGCTCCGAGACCTCGGCCTGCACCCCGGCGGGACCGCCGGGCCGGAACAGGATCGGCCGGATCTGCGAGACGACCGGCTCGTAGAGCGTGACGACGTTCCGGTCGCAGAAGGTGAAGACGGTGTCGAGGTGCATCGCGGCGCGCTCGCGCGGCATCTGCGCGCCGATGACCAACCGCGCCGCTCCGGCATCGAACAGGTTCTTGGCGAGGATGCTGACCGCGCGGGCCGTGCTCCGCTCGCCCATGCCGACGAGGACGACCCCGTCACCCGCCGGCATCATGTCGCCGCCCTCCATCCGCGCCGAGGCCCCAGTCGTGGTCGGCGCCGCCGAACCAGATCGGGAAGCCGGCATCGCGGAAGCGCGGGTGGAACCGGTACACCGCCTCGACGTTGAGCGTCTCGTGCTGGCGTGCGGGCCAGAACATCGGGTTGAGCGAGACGCCGCCGTAGATCCAGGCGCTCGTATCGCGGGTGAAGAGCTGGTTGGGAAGCGGCGCCAGCACGAAGTCGGTCGGGCGCAGCGCCGGCCCGATCGCCGACTGGATCTCGTCGGGCAGCTCGAGCACCGTGATGCCGCCGGTCAGGTGCGTCGCCAGCTCCTCGGCCGGCATCTCGGTCAGCCACTCCCGGAGCGGCTCGGCGAACATGACCGTGACCTCCTCCGGCCGCACGCGGCGCGAGAGCAGCCACTCGCGCGCCTCGCGCTCCTCGAGCGTCTGGGCGAGCAGCTCGTGGAACAGCAGCACCTCCACGCCGCGGGAGCGCATCAGGTCGACGAACGCATCGTGCTCCTGGCGCGCACGCCGCACCCAGATCACGTCGTCGAAGAGCAGCTCGTGGCAGTTGGTGGGCGACAGCCGCTCGTGGGCGAGGTCGGGCCGGTGCACCATCACGGTGCGGAGCTTCCCGACCTCCGAATGCGTCCCGAGCGCCGTGTCGG
>CAVPGP010000004.1:0-18737 GCA_963704025.1 uncultured Actinomycetes bacterium
ACCGGGTTCGTCGCGATCTGGTGGATCGTCCCGGATCTGCAAACGGACGCGGGTCAGGAGCAGCCGCGGTCCGTCTCGCGGGAGCGCTCGTAGCGCTCTCCGCCGCGCTCGCACCGTTGCTCTCCGCGCCCTTGCTCCGCAGATCGCGTGCGCGACCCGAGGCGGATCTGGCGACGACCGGAGCGAAGTACTATCGGGCCCGTGATCGTCCTGAAGCTCCTCTTCTGGGCGAGCCTCGCCGCGCTCGTCTGGACGCACGCGCTCTACCCGCTCTTCGCGGCCGCGGCTCGCGCGGGTGCGGCCTGCGCCGGGTGCTCGCGCCGACGTCGACGCCGACCGTGGCCGTGATCATCCCCGCCCACAACGAGGAGGCGGTGATCGCGCGGCGGCTCGAGAACCTGCTCGCGCTCGACTATCCGCGCGAGCGGCTCGAGCTCGTCGTCACCTCCGACGCGTCGAGCGACAGGACGCGACGAGATCGTCGAGGGGTTCGAGCGGCGTGAAGCTGATCCGGAACCCCCGCGGCGGCAAGGTCGCGGCGCAGGACCGCGCGGTGCGCGAGACGCAGGCGGAGATCGTCGCCTTTTCGGACGCGAACGCGACGTGGGCGTCGGACGCGCTCCGCAAGCTCGTCCGCAACTTCGCTGACCCGGACGTCGCGTACGCGGCGGGGCGCCTCGTGCTGAAGCGCGGCCGACGGCGGCAACCGCGAGGGCGCCTACTGGCGCTACGAGGTCTGGCTGCGCGAGCAGGAGTCGCGGCTCGGGTCGATCACGGGCGGCAACGGGTCGATCTATGCGGTACGTCGCGCGGACTACGTCGAGGTCGATCCGCGCTTCGGTCACGACCTCTCGTTCCCGTACCTGATGGTGCAGCGCGGGCGCCGCGCCGTCTACGACCCCGAGGCGCAGCGCCTTCGAGGTGCCGACGCCGACGAACGAGGCCGAGTACCGGCGCAAGGTGCGCATGTTCGAGCACTGTTGGCTGATCACGCTGCGCGGCCGGATGCTGCGGCGGCTGCCGCCCGTCTACTGGCTCGCGGTCTTCTCGCACCGCCACCTGCGCTACGCGAGCGGCGTCCTCCACCTCGTCCTGCTCGGCGACGTCGATCGCGCTGGCCGGCGAGGGCCTCGTCTACCAGGTCGTGCTCGCCGCCCAGCTGCTCCTGCTCGCGGCGGCGGCCGTCGGCGTCGGGATCGCGCGCTACTACGTCCTGATCACGTGGGCGACGGTGCAGGCGCTCTGGAACTACCTGCGCCGCGGTGTGCCGGCGACGTGGGAGGCCGCAGAGGGGACCCGTTAGCCTCTAGCCGGACCCGGCCCGATCGCTCGGTAGGCGCCGGAACACCTTGACCTCTCCGCTGCTGAAGATCTGGACGTACCCCCTGCGACGCAGGATCGCCGGGAGTTGCTCCACCTGGCTTCGCGGGAACGGGTCCAGGGCATCGAGGTCGTACGCGACGTATTGGACCCTGCCGGCGCGGCGTGCGAGCTCGGCGTCAGTCCAGTACTCGCCGTTCGCGTGGCGCGTGAAGAACGGCTCAGGCAACTGGTAGATCTCGTGCCGATGGGCGAGATGGGGCGCCAGATCCGGCGCCGCGGCGACGGAGGCGTGTGGCGGAATCAACGCAAGGGCCTGCCGTTTCGCGTCGCCTTTCGGATCGCCCGCCTTGCGGAGCTGCTCGAGAGCGGGCGAAAGGGCGAGAGCGACGAGGATCGTGCCCGCCAGGAACGCGCGACGGACAGGTCGCTTCAGTCGATCCGGGAGATGCCGCTCGAAGACCGGAGCGCCGTACGCACTGGCGATCGCAAAGACAGCGGCAGGAATGAGCTGGTAGTGGAAGTGGAGATCGTGCTGGTAGGAGTAGGCCGAAAGAAGGTTGGCGGCGAGCGTCGGCAGAGCCAGCAGTAGCATCAACGGAGCGAAGAGAGCAAGCCCCGCCGTGCACAGGACGAGCGCGATCAGGATGCGCGCATTTGCGAGGGTTCCGGCATCTGCGACCGTTCGGAGCGGATGCTCGACGAATGTGAGGAGGACCTTCCCGAGCGACGAGCCGCGATCCCCCCCGAAGCGGGCCGAGTAGTAGTCGTAGTTACCGCCCAGTGCGGGAATGGCGACCTTCGTCGCAAGCACGAACCAGGCCAGCCCCGTCACAGCGAGGAACCCGCCGAGACGACGTTGTCCGCGTAGGGCGAGAACGGCGCCCCACATCACGTAGACGAGGCAGATGTCTTCCTTCACCGACGCCGCGAGGACGGCGGTCACGAGAAAGGGAGCGATCCGGTCGCGCTCGAGGAGGATCGCTCCGGCGACGAGCAGCGCCGGCACGATCGCCTCCGGATGGAAGTCGAAGAGGTTCGCCCACTGGGTCACGGGAGACGCGAGCCACATCAGCGCGACCGCAAGGGCCAGCTGCTCGGACGCGCCGCGGATCCGCGCCAGCTTGTACAACAGCGGGGCCGTGGCCCCGAGCGCCGAGGCCTGGAGGACGAGCAGGCCACCGGGAGTCGCTCCGACGGCACCCAGCGGAGCCAGGAGTGCGAGCGCCGGCTGAAAGTGGTCGGCGAACAGATTGCGGCCCCGTATCGTCGAGAACGGCTCGTGGCCATGGCCGAGCAGCCAGACCGCCTGGTCGAAGATGCCGAGGTCGTATCCGCCGGTGAGGAATGCGTCGTGCTTGCGGAAGGATGCTGCGGTGAGCACGACCGCGTAGGCGAACGCGGCGAGGATGGCCACTGCGAGGTAACGATGGCGCCGGAGCCAAGCCATCAGCTCGTCGCGGTGGACCGCGGTCCCAGCAGGTTGTGGCGAGCCGGGTTGCAACGGCGTCGGTGCGCCGACCGTCACGAGACGGAAGGCAGCGCCCGGACGGCGGCCCGCGGCGCAGGAGGCTCGGTCGCCGCTTTCATGGCGGCGAGTATAGGAGCGCGATACCTTGCCAGGCTGTGAATCGGCCATTCGACGTCGCGACCTCGGCCGCGGGCCTCCTGGTCGCGAGCCCGGTGCTCGCCGCAGCGGCGCTCGCGATCAAGCTCGAGGACCGCGGGCCGGTGCTCTACCGGCAGACGCGCGTCGGCCGGGACGGCGAGGACTTCGAGCTGCTGAAGCTGCGCACGATGGTCGTCGGCGCGGAGACGCTCGGTGCGGGCTACGCCGTCAACCAGGGCGACGCGCGGATCACGCGCGTCGGGCGCGTCTTGCGCAAGCTCTCGCTCGACGAGCTGCCACAGCTCTGGAACGTGCTCCGAGGCGACATGAGCCTGATCGGGCCGCGGCCGACGCTCCGCTACCAGGTGGAGCAGTACAGCGACCGGCAGCGCCGTCGCCTGGACGTCAAGCCGGGCCTCACGGGCTGGGCGCAGATCCACGGCCGGGCGCGCCTGCCGTGGGACGAGCGGATCGAGCTGGATGTCTGGTACGTCGACCACCGCTCGCCCCGGGTCGACCTGAGGATCCTGCTGCGCACCCCGCTCGCGCTGGTCTCCGGCACGTACAAGGGTGAGACCGGCGGCTGGCAGGGGGGTGGCTCCGCGTAGCATGCTGGGACTTCCGCGGACCGGAAGTCCTGCAGGCATCTTCCTGCTCGCGGTGGGTCTGACCGTCGCCTTCGCGGTCGCGTTCGCTCTCCGTCGGAGGCTTCCCTTGCGCCGGGGTCCGCTCGAGGTCGCGGCCGCGTTCTCCCTGGTCGCGACGCTTGGATTCGCCCCGTTCCTCGCGTGGCGGTTCGTCGAGGACATGCGCTACACGACGAGCCTCGACTCGAACTACCGCAACGGCGCGGGGCCGATCCAGGCGTTCCTCCAGCCGTACCTGCTCGACGAGGTGCCGCCGCTGATCCCGCCCGACGACACGTTCTACGCGGCCGTCGGCGACACGGTGCCGTACCCGCCCGCGCGCAAGGCGTTCCCGTCGCTCGCCGTGGCCAAGCTGCTCCCTCGCCGGTCCGTCGCCTCGCCGCGCCGAGCAGATTGGATCGTCGCCTGGGGGATCGATCCGCGGTCGCTGGCTCCGGTCGGTCCGGTCCGGGTCGTCCGGCCCCGGTCGGGCGTCCTGCCGCCTCTCGTCGTCGCGAGGGTGCGCCGGTGAGGGATGTCGCGCTCCTCCTGGCTGTCAACCTGTGCTTCCTCGTGGCCGGTGTCGGCGTCACGGGCGCCGTCGGCTGGTGGTCGTCCCGCGGAGAGCTCCTGCGCGCGCTCGGGTTCGCGTACCTCGCCGGCGTCGCGGCCTACGGCGTGGCGGCGCAGCTGCTCTACGTCCTCGGCGCGCCTCTCACCGCCTGGCAGATCGTGGCCGTCTGCCTCGTGCTGGGCGCCGGCGCTCTCGTGCCCGGGCGCCATCCCGGAAGGACGTACCGCCTCTCGCTCTCCCGGGCCGAGCTGCTTCTGCTGGCCTTCGTGACGGCGATGCTGGCGCTCGTCGCCGTCGACCTCTGGTTCCAGCCGCTCTGGAACTACGACTCGTGGACGTTCTGGACGCCGAAGGCAACTGCGCTCGTGAAGCTGGACGGCCTGGACGCCGGCTGGTTCACCCAGGCCGATCTGCTCAACCGGGACTATCCGCTGCTGCTCCCGGCGGTCGAGGCGGCAGGGTTTCGCTTCACCGGCGTGCAGACGAGGCTGCTCGACCTGCAGTCGTGGCTCTTCGTCGTCGGCTTCGTGGGTGCGTACCTGCACCTGGTCGGGTCGCGGGCACCCCGCCTCGTGACCTGGACGGTGCTGACGATGATCTGCCTCGCCCCGGCAGTCGCGACGCAGGCCGCCTACGCCGAGGCCGACATCCCGCTCGCGGTGCTGTTCGCGTGCGCCGGGCTGCTCGGCTATCTCTGGCTCGAGACACACGACGGCCGGATGCTGGTGCTCCTGGCGCTCTTCGCGGCCGCCGTCGCGGCGACGAAGGTCGAAGGTCTCATCTTCGACGTCTCACTCGTCATCGCCCTCGTCATCGCCTCGAGGCGGGCGGCCCCCCTGGCCGCGGGGGCGGCCGCGCTCGCGGTGGGCCTCCTCCCGTGGCGCATCTGGACGCACGCACACGACGTCAAGAGCCAGAGCTCCCTCGGCCGTGTGCTGGACGTCTCGTTTCTGATCGACCACGCCGGGCGGTTGCCGTACTCGACTGCGTACGTCGGCTCGCGGCTGCTCGATCCCACGGCCTGGCTGCTCCTCCTCCCTCTCGCAGCGCTGGCACTCGTCCTCGCGTGGCGTTCCGGATCGAGAACGAGCGTCGTCTTCACCGTTCTCACCTTTGCGCTCTCCATGGTCGGGCTGCTGCTCGCGTACTGGACGACGCCCTTCGAGCTGCACTACCACCTCGCGACCTCCGCGCGGCGTGTCATCTCCGGGCCGGTGCTCTTTCTGGCCGCCGTCACACCGCTCCTCGCCCGCCGGGCGTCCGACCCGTAACGAAAGCTTCACGGAGGGCCGCTACTCTTGCCGACCTTGACGACCGTCCTCTTCACCTGCGCCGGGCAGCGCGTCGACATCGTGTCGGCGTTCGGCCATGCCGGCGCGCACACGATCGCGGTCGACCTCAACGCGCTCGCGCCGGCGCTCTACCACGCCGACGAGCGCATGCTCGTGCCGCGCATCGAGGATCCGTCCTACGTGCCGGTGCTCGCCGAGCTCGTGCGTGAGCACGACGTGCGCCTGATCGTCCCGCTGGCCGACCAGGATCACATCACGCTCGCGCACGCGCGGGAGGCGCTCGAGCCGGCGCTGCTGCTGCTGCCCGCCGCAGACGTCATCGTCGCCGTGCGCGACAAGTACGGCGCGCACCGCCGCTTCGAGGCGATGGGCATCGACTCGCCGGACACCTGGCTCCCGGACGAGCTGCCCGCCGATCTCCCTTTCCCCGTGCTCGTCAAGGCCCGCGAGGGGTTCGGCTCGCGGCACATCTACCGCGCCGAGACGCCGGAGGAGCTCGCGTTCTTCCTCGACTACACCCCTGTGCCGTCGATGGTGCAGGAGGCGCTGCAGGGCGAGGAGTTCTCCGTCGACGTCTTCTGCGACCTCGAGTCGCGCTGCCTCAACGCCGTGCCGCGGACGATGATCGAGTCCAAGGGCGGCGAATCAATCAAGGGCATGACCGTCAAGGACGACGAGCTGATGGAGCACGCGCGCCGCGTCGCCGAGGAGCTGCGGCTCGTGGGGCCGGGGACGATCCAGTGCTTCCGGGAGGCGGACGGGCGGCTTCCCGTCACCGACGTCAACGCGCGCTTCGGCGGCGCGTTCCCGCTGCCGCACGCCGCCGGCGCCGGCTATCCGGAGCTCGCGATCGCGATCGCCGCCGGCGAACGGCCCGAGCCCCGCCTGGGCGAGTTCCGGGAGGGCGTCGTCATGACCCGGTTCTTCTCGCACCTGACGCTCGCGCCCGGCGACGGCGCAGCGCTCGAGCCGTACGCCGAGGATCTGCCGGAGCCCGTGGCCGGGGAGCCCGGAGAGGTTTGACGAAGCCGGTCGCGCTCGCCGTCGCGGCGGCGCTGATCGCCGTCGCGGGCTGCTCGGCCCGAGAGGCCGCCGCGCCGCCGGCCGCGACCACGGCCGCGACCACGCAGTCTGCGCGTCCGCCCGCGGCGCCGGCCCGCAAGCACCGGCTTCGCGACGTGATCGTGATGGTGGTCGACGGCGACACGCGCCACCCGGTGCGCGGCGCGCGGGTCGCGATCGGGGGCCACGCCAGGCGCACGAAGGAGAACGGCGCCGCCCGCGTGCCGATCAGGCACCGGGCCGCGCTGCCCGTGACCGTCTCGAAGCCGGGCTACCTGACCCGGACGGTGCGGCTCTGGTTCAAGCAGCGCCCCCGCTCGAAGATGCGCATCTACCAGCAGAGGCTGCAATGGCCCATCTACGGCGCGACCTCCGAGCGGACGCAGGCGCAGACCGCGATCCGCGTCCGGCCGCCGTTCCGCAAGGTCTGGAGCCGCGGGCTCGGCCACCTGATCGAGTTCCCGGCGGTCGTCTCCGAGGGGGTGGCGTTCATCGGGAACTCGCGCGGCACGATCTCCGCGCTGGACATGCGCAACGGCGCGCTCATCTGGAGCTACACGCCCTCGCGCGGGAAGATGGCGTCGTCCCCTGCAGTGGCGGGGCGTGACGTCGTCGTCCACGGCATGGACGGGGTCGTGCGCGTGCTCGACCGGGACACGGGCGAGCTGCGCTGGCAGCTGCGGGTCGGCTCGCCGATCGAGTCCTCGCCGATCGTGCGGCACGGGCTGGACTTCTTCGGGGCGTGGAACGGGCGCCTCTATGCACTCGATCTGAAGCGCCGCAGGCTGCGCTGGACGAGGTCGCTCGGTTGCAAGATCACGTCCTCGGTTGCGATCGCCGGGCCGCGGCTCTTCATCGGCGACTACTGCGGGCGGCTTCTCTCGCTGGCACCCCGCACCGGCCGGCTGCAGTGGTCGGGCAGCGTCAACGGGCGCGTCTACGGCACGCCGGCCGTCTCCGGGGGCCGCGTCTTCATCCCATCCTCGACCGGAGGCTCGCTGACGGCGTTCACGACGAGCGGCCGCCGCCTCTGGTCGCGCCACACGGGCTCCTACGTCTACTCGTCGCCGGCAACCTGGCAGGGGCGGGTGGTCTTCGGCTCGTACAACGGGCTGATCTACTGCCTCTCGGCGAAGACCGGCCGAACGGTCTGGGCCGTCCCGGCCGGCGGCCGCGTGTCGGGCGCGGCCGTCGTGGTCGACGGCGTGGCGTACGCGGGCGCCCGCAGGCGCATCACCGGGGTCGACGTCCGGACGGGCAGGGCGCTGCTCCGGTTCCCGCACGGCGACTACGTTCCCGTCTCCGGCGGCGGCACGCGTCTGCTCCTGCACGGGTACTCGCGTCTCTATGCGGTCGAGGCCCGCTCGCTGCGCGGCTCGTGAGCCGCCGTCAGTAACGTAGGCCTGCGTGAAGCGGATCCTGCTCGCGGCGGCGCTCGTCTCGCTCGTCGTCATCGGCATCGTCGCGGCGTTCGTCATCTCGCGCGTTCGCGCCGACCGCAACGTGCGCGGCTCGTCCACGGTCGAGTTCGTGCCGACGCAGGCGCCGGCGCCGATCGTCCCGCCCGAGCCGGGGATCGCCTGGCCGACCTACGGCTATGACAACGAGCGCATCCGCGTCGGGCCGGACACGGCCGTCAAGCCGCCCTTCAGGGGGACGTGGATGTTCCGCGCCCGCGCGCTCGTCGAGTTCCCGCCAGCGATCGCGTACGGGCGACTCTACTTCGCAAACGGCGTCGGCCGCGTCTTCGCCGTCGACGACGTCACGGGCAAGCAGGTCTGGAGCCGCGACACCGGAAGGTGTCAGGCGTCGTCGCCGGCCGTCGACCGGCACCTCGTCTACGTGACGTTCCTGCGCGGCTGCGCGAAGGGCAGGCGCGGCCTGACGGACGGCCTGCTCGTCGCCTACGACTCGCGCCGGGGCGGGGTGCGCTGGCAGCGGCGGATCGGCCAGTCGGAGTCGTCCCCGCTCGTCCACAAGGGCTACGTCTACGTGGGCGACTGGACGGGGCGCATCTCTGCGTTCGCGGCGCAGACGGGCAAGCTCGCCTGGTCCTACCAGACGGGTGGGAAGATCAAGTCCGCGGTCGCGATCTCGGGCGACCGGCTCTTCGTGGGCTCGTACGACAGCCACGTCTACGCGATCGATCTCGGGACCAAGAAGCTCGTCTGGAAGGCGGGGGCGCAGCAGCGCCTCGGCCACCGCGGCACGTTCTACTCCGGCCCGGCCGTCGCGTATGGACGGGTCTACATCGGCTCGACGGACGGCAAGGTCTACTCGTTCGGCGCGACGAGCGGGAAGACGCGCTGGGCCCGCGGGACCGGCGGCTGGGTGTACTCCTCGCCGGCCGTCTGGCGCAACCGGGTCTATGCGGGCTCGTACAGCGGTCGGTTCTTCTGCCTCGACGCCGCGACCGGCGACGTCAAGTGGCAGTTCGACGCGCGCGGGAAGATCTCCGGCTCGCCCACGATCGTGAACAGGGTCGTCTACTTCGCGACGCTGAGGAAGCGGACATTCGGGCTGGACGCGCTTACCGGCAGGCCGGTTTTCACCTTCCCGGACGGCGCCTACACCCCGGTCGTCGCGGACGACGAGCGACTGTACCTCGTGGGCGAGGGGCGCCTGTACGGGCTCGTTCCGAAGGTCAGCGGGAAGCGAGCGACGCCCGGTCGACCGCGACGAGCAGCCGGGGCCAGCGGTCGGCCGGCGTCGCGAGGCCCCAAGCCGTCCTGACGGCCAGCGCCTCGCGGACGAGCTCTCGCGGTCCGGCCGGCCGCCTCGAGCGCACCAGCGCGAGCTCAGGCGAGGCGCGGACCGTCTCGTAGCCGCCGAGGCGGCGAAGCGCCGCGTCGACGCGTCGCGGCCGGCCGCGGAGGATCCAGACCCCGCGGCGGGGCGTCTCTCCTCCGTCCAGGAACGCGACCACGCGGCGGCGTCCCTTCTCCACGAGCCCTTGTTCGTAGCGAGGGTCGATCGCCGGCAGCTCCTCGACCTGGACGGCCACCGGCCGCTCGAGCGCGACGTAGTCGTCCAGCAGCTCGGGCGGCCGGTCCGTGCGCCGCGAGCCGGTCGAGGAGAAGAGCACGTCGTCGCGCTGCACGGCGGCGGCCAGCTGCGGCAGCCGCAGTTCGCGCAGCACCCGGAGGCGATTCACGTCCTCGCGCCCCTCGAGCGCCGCGAGGGCGACGACGAGCACGATTGCCGCGACGACCGGAAGGCGGACGAGCCGGACGAGCGCGAAGCAGCCTGCCAGAACGAGCAGCAGCAGCATCGGCAGCGCCGGGATCAGGTAGCGGCCGAAGAAGCGCGTCTGCGCGGGAACGAGCGTGAAGAAGGCGACCGGCAGCACGAGCCACGCGGCGAGCGCGAACGCCACCGGACGCCGGTCGCGCGCCAGCCAGACGAGCCCCGCGAGCGCGAGCAGCGCGCACAGCACCGCCCCGACCGTTCCGGCGGGCGTGAGTGCGTGCAAGCTCTCCTCCGGGATCGAACGGCCGGCCGTCGTGCGCAGACGGCTCGTCTCGCCGACGTGGTAGCGAGAACGAAGGACTGCCAGCGCGTAGACGTACGGCAGCACCGCCACGGCCCCGGCGACGAGCGCGGGCCGCAGCTCACGGTCCAGCCGGCGGAGCGCGATCCGCCAAGGTCGGGGGCGGACGGCGAGCCCCGTCAGGAGCGCGAGCGGCGCGTAGAGCGGCGCGATCGGGTGCACGTACACGAGCAGACCCGTCGCGGCGCCGGCCAGCGCCCAGTCCCGGGGGCTGCCGCTCTCGGCGGCCCGGATGCCGAGCCACGTCGCGCCGAGCACGCAGAGCAGGAAGAGCGCGTACATGCGGCCGAACGTCGCCAGCTCGACGGCGAGCGGGGCGAGCGCCAAGAGCAGCGGCAGCAGCAACCCGGCGGTCTCGCCCAGCAGCCGCCGCGCCACGGCGGCCGCCACGGGCAGCGAGAGCAGGAAGAAGAGCACCGACGGCAGTCGCAGCCCTTCCACGCCGCCGGGCCAGGAGAGC
Organism: uncultured Actinomycetes bacterium; assembly: GCA_963704025.1. Classification (GTDB taxonomy): domain Bacteria; phylum Actinomycetota; class Thermoleophilia; order Gaiellales; family Gaiellaceae; genus CAVPGP01. Next base: position 10,494 of record CAVPGP010000004.1, read on the forward strand.
GTCGCATGCTCGACGAGGAACTGCGCGGGGGCGCCGCCCCGGTCGACGAAGACGTCGCGGACGATTGCGCCGAGCGAGCGGCGCGAGAAGTCGAGCATCACCGCCTCGTCGAAGTGCAACGGCTCCCAGCGCACGGCGGGCAGCGTCGCAGCGGCGCCGAGGGTCACGGCCGAGCCGAGGGAGAGCGCGCGGAGCGCGAAGGTGCGGTCGAGCGGCATAGGCGCGGGATCATGGCGCGGAGCCGCCCCCGGCGGCAACTGTCGCCCGTTTGGGTAGAGTCGCCGCGCGATGAGCGGCCGGACGACGACTCCCGACCTCGATGCGGAACGCGAGGTCGACCTCGCGCGCTGGCGCTCGGCCGTGGCGCTGCGCTGGTGGCTGCCCGTGGCCGGCCTTGTCGCCGGTGCCGTCCTCGGGCTGCTCGCCTCGGTCGGCGGCTCGCAGGTGTACCGGGCGCAGGCGCTCGTCTCGCTCGGGCAGCCGTTCACGCCGGGCGGCGGCGCACCCGTGACGAGCTTCGCGACGAACCCCCGCGCCGTCTCGGAGATCGTCCGCAGCGAGTCGGCGCTCAAGCAGGCCGCGGCCGCAGCCGGCCTGAACGTCAGCGCCCTGCGCGGGAAGGTCAGCACGGGCCAGGTCGGCACCGGCACCGGTGCCGCGGCGCGGAACGTGCCGCTGATCACGGTCTCCGTCACGGGCACGAAGCCGGCGAAGACCGAGACGGCGGCGAACGAGCTGGCGCGGATCGTCGTCGCGCGGACGACGGCGCCATACGTCGGCACGAAGGTCAAGGGCTACCGCGACCGGCTCACGTCGATCCAGGAGCAGCTCGACTCGCTCGTGCCGCGGGTCACGCAGCTCGAGACCGAGGTCTCCGACAAGAGCCTGTCGGCGCTCGACCGGCTCGTCCTCGCCACGCAGCTGGACAACGCGCAGCAACGGCGCGGGCAGCTGCTCGACCTCCAGTCCCAGACGCAGCAGCAGCTTGCGCTGGCCGAGAACGTCGAGAGCGCCCAGGTGATCCAGAAGGCCTCTGCCGCGAAGACGACAGCCCGCAGCCGCCGGAACTCGATCGCGATCGGCGCCCTGATCGGGCTCCTCGCAGGCCTGATCGCCGCGGTCGCCTGGGATCCGGTCGCGGCCCGCCGAACCGCGTAGCGATGCTCGACGGGAAGAGCGTCGCCGTCGTCGTCCCGGCGCACAACGAGGAGCGGCTCCTTCCCGAGACGCTCGGCGGGATCCCCGGGTTCGTCGACCGGGTCTACGTCGTCGACGACGCCTCGACCGACGGGACGGCCGGCGTCGCGCAGGGCGACCCGCGCGTCGTCCTGCTGACGCACGACACCAGGCAGGGCGTCGGCGCGGCGATCGTGACGGGGTACAAGCGCGCCCTCGCCGACCGGATCGACGTCACCGCGGTGATGGCGGGCGACAACCAGATGGACCCGGGCGACCTGGAGCGGCTGGTGCGCCCGGTCGCCGCGGGCGAGGTCGACTACGCCAAGGCGAACCGGCTCTACTCCGGCGAGTACTGGCGCATGATCCCGCGGATGCGCCGCTGGGGGAACGCGACGCTCTCCTTCCTGACGAAGATCGCCTCGGGCTACTGGCACGTCGCGGATTCGCAGACCGGCTACACCGCCCTCGGCCTCGGGACGCTGGAGGTGCTCGACCTCGACCGCGTCTATCCGCGCTACGGCTTCCCGAACGACATGCTCGTGCACCTGAACGTCTGGAACGCCCGCGTGCGGGACTTCCCGTCGCGGCCCGTTTACGGCGTCGGCGAGACATCCGGCATCCGCCTGCACTCGGTCGTGCCGAAGATCTCCTGGCTCCTGGTCAAGGGCTTCTTCTGGCGGCTGCGCGAGAAGTACGTGATCCGCGACTTCCACCCGCTGGTGCTCTTCTACGCGCTCGGCATCCTGATGACGACCGTCGGCCTCGTCCTCGGCGTGATCGAGGTGGCGCTCCGGCTGGCGGGCAACGAGCTCACGGTCGGCACCGTCGTGCTGATCGCGCTGCTGCTGATCTCCGGCACGCAGTTCGCCCTCTTCGCGATGTGGTTCGACATGGAGTCGAACAAGGACCTGAAGTAGGCCACCGACCTGAAGTGAACGCCGACCTGAGGTAGGGCACCGCCGCCATCTGCGGCGATGCCTGGCTTCGGTTGTGCCGGCTCCGCGGTCGCTCCAGAGCCCGCGATCCATGAGCGAGAGCGAAAGCAGCAGGCAGATGAGCCGGAAGGCCAGCGGGGTCCGAGCCGCCTCAAGCCGTTTCCCCGCGGGCCGTGCGAAGGTCGAGGAGCCTCTCGACGACTGTCGCGACCCCCAGCGCCCAGAGAACGAAGAAGGCCGGGAGCGTTACGAACAGGAAACGCGGATGCAGGGATGTGGGGCGGTACAAGCTGTAGAGCACCGCCGTCGCGACCACTGTCCCCGCGAGGAGCGTCAGCGCGCGCCGGTCGCGCAACGCGCAGGACCCGACGAGCGCGAACGGAACGAGCACCCCAAGCGCGCGCGGGGTGAAGAGGAGTGATTCGCTCCAGCTCTGGGCGACCCACGCGGTCGAGAATGGATGCTTGGGGAGCAGGTTCCGACCCGCCTCCGTCTGGACGTAACCGAGGGGCCAGTACGCCGCGATGACCGGTACGACGGCGAGACCCGCAGCCGCGAGCGGCAGGGCCCGCCGGGGACCGTCCCACACCGCTATTACGAACACCGCCAATGCCGCGACGAGGCCGTCGGAGAGCTTTACCAGGGTGGCGTAGCCGAGAACGGCGCCGGCGAGCGCAAGTTGCAGGGGTGTGCTTTCGCGCCGAATGACGAGGGCGAGCCCGACGGCGACGAGCGCCGTCGAGAGAGGCTCGGTGTAGAGCGCCAGCCCTGTGTCGACCTGCCATGTGCCGTTCTCCCAAGCGGAGCCGCCGGCGATCGGGCGTGTGACGAGCGGCCAGACTGCCAGCGCGCACGCCGCCGTCAGGCCGACGCCGCGTCGGCCGGTCGCCCACCAGCCGGCGTAGCCAGTGGCAACGACGGTCACGACGTTCGCGGCGAGGCAGAGAGGAAACGCGAAGGCGAACGCGATCTCGTAGTCGAGCGGCAGACCCGCGGCGCGGTAGGGAAGCATGAGCGCCCCCCAGAGCAATGACCAGCCGAACACGGCGGACCCGCTTGCTTGCATCTCGAGCACGACGAGCGTTGTTGTCAGGGAAAGCGTCAGCGTCGCGCCAACGACGACCCAGGGGCGGAGCTCTGGCCGCCGCCGCCAGACCTTTGTACCGACGACCGCGGCCGCGACGAGCGCGGCCGCCGTTCCCATGAGGATGGGCCGCGGGACCCGGCCCCAGGAGGACATGAACTCACGCGCTGCCGCATAGAACCCGGCGTCGTCGCCCGTACCAGCGACGAGGTCAAACCGGGGAAGGCCCGGGAGCTTCTCTCCCTCGGCGGCGAGTGCCGCGAGCGGCGGCGCAACTCGGAGCGCCGCGAATGCGGCGAGCAGGGCGACGAATCGGCGATCCACGCGACCCATTGTCGCGTCCCTCGGGGTGTGAAACGCCCCCGTGCGCCGTCCTTGCTAGGAGGTCGCAGGCACTATGCTTGCTCGCGGCGTGCGGCGAGCCGTAGACACGATATTCGCGTGGTCGCGCCGCACAGCTTCCATGGTGCTCGTCGGAGCGGCGGCGGTCGGTGCCTCCGCGGTGCTCTTCTCGCAAGGCGTAACCGACACGCCGCCCGACTACGACGAGGGCGTCTACCTCGCCAGCGCCGATGCGCTCCGGCACGGCCAGGAGCTCGGGACGGAGGTCTTCAGCTCGCAGTTGCCCGGCTACTACTCGTTCCTGACGGGGAGCGCGGGCGTCTTCGGCGTCTCGCTAACCGGCGTGCGGACGGCGATTCTGATCATCGCGCTCGTCGGCTGCGTGGCCGCCTATTCGATCGGCACGCGGCTCGACGGGCCGCTCGCCGGAACGCTCGCCGCGCTCGGGGTCGCCGCGGCACCCTTCTACGGGACGTTCTCGCACCGAATCGCCGCCGATCTGATCGCGGTCAGCTTCCTGCTCGTCGCCTTCGCGCTCCTGCTCGGCCGCGGTGACGCGGCGGCCGTCCTGGCCGGCCTCGCCTTCGGCGCGGCGACGACCATCAAGCTCTCCGCCGGCGTGGGGCTCGTGGTTCCGTTGGTGCTGCTCGTGGAGCGACGCCTCTCGCTTCGCCGGGCGACGCTCGCGGCCGGCGCGGCGGCTTTCGTCTGGGCGCTCGTGTTGCTCCGCTATCGCCACGGCCTCGGAGAGATCTGGACCGGCGCGGTGACGTACCACGAGAAGGCGCGCGATGCGCCGGGGCTCGAGTCCGCCAACGAGTATCGGCTGCGCACCGAAGTGCTCGGCCCTCACGTCGCTTGGGCGTGGCTGATCGGGATGGGGGTGCTCGGGGCGCTCGTCTCCGACCGGGCGCGCAGGGAGACGCGGGCCCTCTGGCTCTTCGCCTTCGTGGCGGGCGCGTTCCTGATCTGGCACCGGCCGCTGCACGACAACCACTTCGTCCTGCTCGCGCCCGCAGCCGTGGCGGCAGCGGTTTGCGTCGTCGGAGCCTCGCGCAGGCTGCCGCGGCCTTTCGGCGCCGCAGCGCTCGCTGCGGCGGTACTCGCAGTGGGGATCGCGTACGTCTCAAGTTTTCGCGGCGCCCGCGCCGAGCGCGGGCCCGAGCCCCCCGAGCTCGTCTGGGGCGCGCGGTTGTTGCGCGCGGCGACGTCGCCTGAAGAGTTCGTCGCGGCAGACCGCCAGTACGCGGCTGTCGAGGCGAACCGGCGCGTCCCGGGCGACCTCGTGGACACCGCCGTGCTCCGCTTCGAGACCCGGATGCTGACGCCGCGGCAGGTGATCGCCGACCTCGAGCGCAACGACGTCCGCGCCGTATTCGCGGGGCGGGCCTTCCTCCTTCAGCCGGCTGTGATGAGCTACCTGCGGCAGCGCTATCCGCACCGCCAGCGCCACGGCGACTCGTTCGTGTTCTCGCGGTAAGGACTTCGTAAGGCTTGCCCGGACGGCTCGGGCCCGCGTCTATCCTTCGCGCAGCATGAGGGCTGCCACAGCAGGGGTCTCGAAGGCAGCGGCGCTCTTGGCTGTCTTCGCACTGGCCGCGATCGCCGCGTCGGCGCAGCCGGCGCACGCGTCGCGCTACCTGAAGATCGGCATCTACGACGAGGCGCAGACCCTCTACGGGCCCGTCGACCGCACCTACCCGGCGCTGAAGAGCCTCCACGCGCAGGTGATCCGCCTCAACCTCTACTGGGGCGGGCGCTTCGGCGTCGCGCGCTCGAAGCCCGTCGACGCCACCGACCCGGCCGATCCGGCGTACAACTGGTCGCTCTACGACCGCACGGTCGACTACGCGCAGCAGTACGGCATGACCGTGCTCTTCTCGGTCTACGGGACGCCGGGCTGGGCGAACGGCGGCAAGGGCGCCAACGTCGCCCCGAAGAACGGTGCCGACCTCCGCAACTTCGCCTACGCGGCCGCGACGCGTTACAGCGGCACGTTCGAGGCCGAGGACGGTCGGCTCATTCCCGCCGTCCGGCTCTGGCTCGCCTGGAACGAGCCGAACAACCCGATCTTCCTGACCCCGCAGTACAAGCGGGTCGGGGGCCGCTGGGTGATCCAGAGTGCGATCGACTACGCCAAGATCTGCAACGCGGTCTACGACGGCGTCCACAAGACGCTGCTCGCGAGCGAGCGCGTGGCCTGCGGCGGAACCGCTCCCCGGGGGAACAACGGCCCGACGACCGCCCGCCCGTCGGTCTCGCCGATCGCGTTCCTGAAGGCGATCAAGAAGGCCGGCGCAAAACGCTTCGACGCCTATGCGCACCATCCGTACTACGGCTCGCCCGCCGAGACGCCGACCACGAAGCCGCTGACCTCGAACGGCGCCCAGCCGACCGCCGTCACGCTCGGCAACCTCTCCGTCCTGACGCAGGAGCTGACTCGGCTGTACGGGAACAAGCGCGTCTGGATCACCGAGTACGGGTACCAGACGAAGCCGCCGGATCCCCTCTACGGCGTCTCCTACGCGCTGCAGGCGCAGTACCTCACGCAGGCGTTCGCGATCGCCAGGAAGAACCCGCGCGTCGACCTGATGCTCTGGTTCCTGCTCCGCGACGACCCGACGCTCGGGGGCTGGCAGTCCGGGCTCTACACCGTCGACTGGCGGAAGAAGCCCGCGTTCAACGCGTTCCAGCGGCTCTCCCGCTAGCGGGCTCCGCGAGACCTCTCTCGGCCAGCAGTTCCGCGTAGAGGAGGTCGACGTCCTCGACGAGTCGCTGGACCGCGTAGCGCCCCCGTGCGCGCGGGGCGGCGGCCTCGCCCATGCTTCGGCGCAGTTCGGGGTCGCGTGCCAGCCGTTCGAGCCGGTCCGCGAACCCTTCGACGTCGCCGGCGGAGACCAGGAAGCCGTCCTCGCCCTCCCGGACGACGTCGGGCACGCCTCCGACGTTTGAGGCGACGACGGGGATACCGGCAGCGAGCGACTCGATCGCGGCCACGGGGGTGCCCTCGTTGGCGCTGGGAAGCAGGAAGACGTCGAACGCCCGGTACCACGGCCCCATCTCTTCGACCGTGCCGGGGAACATCACGTGCTCCGAGATGCCCAGCTCCCGCGCCCTCGTCTCGGCGAGCGCCCGGTCCGGCCCGTCGCCGACCAGCACGAGGAGCGCATCGACGCCGCGCTTGCGCAGGCGTGCGACGGACTCGACGGCGTCCGCGACGCGCTTGATCGCCGTCATCCGCCCCGCCCAGCCGACGACGAGCTCCGCCTCCGGGAGAGGGGCGGGTGCCGCATCGGGGGGCGCGCGGCGCTCGAGGTCGATGCCGACCCGAATCACCACGAAGCGCTCGGGCGGCGCCACGCCGAGCGCGACGAGCTCGTCACGCACCTGAGGGCTCACGGCCACGAGCGCCGTCGTCGTACGCGCGAGCAGCCGCTCGACGAGCCGGACTAACCGCTCCTTCAGAGGCGAGAAGTAGCCGCGCAGCACGTGCCCGTGGAACGTGTGGACGACGACGGGCGGCCGCGCCGCTCCTGCCAGCAGCGCGGCGAGACGGCCGACCGTGCCGGCCTTGGCCGTATGCGTGTGCAGGATGAGCGGGCGCTCCCGGCGGATGATCCGCACGAGCGAGAGTGCCGCACGGAGGTCGTTCAGCGGCGAGATCTCCCGGCTCATCGAGTCCAGCCGGATCACGTGGACACCCTGCTCGGAGGCGATGCTCTCCATCGAGCTCTCGCCCGCGGGGATCCGCCCGGCGACGAGCGTCGTGCGATAGCCGCGGTCGTCGAGGCCGCGGGAGAGGTAGATGACGTGGAGCGCCGGGCCGCCGACGTTCAGCCGCGCGATCACCCGGAGCACGCCAACCCGCTCAGACAAGGTGCTCGACGGTGCGGCGCAGACCTTCCTCGAGGCCGATCCGAGGCTCGTAGCCCAGGGTCTCCCGCGCCGCGGAGATGTCGGCCCAAGAATCGCGGATGTCCCCTGCGCGCGTCGGTGCGAAGCGGCGCTCGACCGGCTTGTCGAGGATCCGTCCGATGCTGTCGGCGATCTCGTTGACGCTGGCGGGCGATCCCGCCGCGACGTTGAAGATCCGTCCGCTGGCGCCCGCTGCGTCGCCGGCGAGAATGGTCGCGTCGACGACGTTCTCGACGTACGTGAAGTCGCGTGACTGCTCGCCGTCGCCGTGGATCGTGATCGGGTCGCCCCTGTCGATCGCGGTCACGAACAGCGGCACGACCGCTGCGTATTGCGAGAGCGGCGTCTGGTACGGGCCGAAGACGTTGAAGTAGCGCAGCACCACGGTCTCGAGCGACTCGTAGACCCGGTTGAAGCTGACGCAGTACCGCTCGGCGGCGAGCTTCGCCACGCCGTACGGGGAGATCGGATCAGGCGGAGACGCCTCGGTCGTCGGCCGCTCGCGGCTCGTCCCGTAGACGGACGTGCTCGACGAGAACACGACCCGGCGCACGTCCTCGTCCCGCGCGGCGAGGAGGACGTTGAGCGTTCCCTCGATGTTGACGGCGCTCGACGTGAGCGGGTCCTGCACCGAGCGGGGTACCGAGCCGAGCGCGCCGAGGTGGTAGACGACCTCGACGCCGCGGACGGCGTTGTGGACGCGCTCGTAGCTGCGCAGCTCGCCCTCGACGATCTCGATCTCGAGGTCGCGAAGGTTGTCGCGGCTGCCGGTCGAGAAGTTGTCGAGCA
>CAVPGP010000005.1:0-566520 GCA_963704025.1 uncultured Actinomycetes bacterium
GCCGATCCCGTGCAGGAGCAGGTTCATGACGCAGAGGCGGGCGGTGTTGTCGACGATCTCCCAGCCGTGGAGGGCGTCGAAGCGGAGGTGGCGTTTCTCGTCGGGATCGAGGTAGGGGTAGTTCCGTGAGATCCACTCGTGCGCGGCGAGCAGGAAGCCGCCGGTGCCGCAGGCGGGGTCGCAGATCGTCATCCCCGGCTCGGGCGCGCATCACCTCGACCATGCGCCCGGATCAGCGGCCGCGGCGTGAAGTACTGGCCCGCGCCGCCCTTGACGTCCTCGGCGTTCTTCTCCAGCAGCCCCTCGTATGCGTCGCCCTTCACGTCGGCGTCGAGCGTCAGCCACGTCTCGCGGTCGATCAGATCGACGATCAGCCGCCGCAGCTTGGCCGGGTCCTGGATCTGGTTCTGCGCCTTGCGGAAGATGACGCCGAGCAGCCCCGACCTCCTGCCCGAGCTCGGCTCCAGCAGGTGCCGGTAGTGCATCTCGAGGTCGTCGCCGTCTTGCGCGCGAGCAGGCTCGGCCAGTCGAGGCCCTTCGGAATGACTGGTTCGGCTGAACGGCGGCTTCGTCTGCTCGTCGGCCATCTTGAGGAACAGCAGGTACGTGAGCTGCTCGACGTAGTCGCCGTAGCAAACGCCGTCGTCGCGCAGGACGTTGCAGTAGTTCCAGAGCCGCTGGACGAGGCCGTTCTGTGCGTTCACGGCATTACCCGGCGGAGGAAGTCGTCGAACAGCGGAACGGTGAACGCAGTATCGCCGTGCGCTGGGCTGTAGACCATCCCCTTGCGGATCAGGCCACTGCGCCGAGGGCCTACGCTTTCGACCCGCACGCCCAGCTTCGCCGCGATGTCGCCGCTGCGATGCGGGACCGCCGCCGAGATCGGCCATAGCGCGGAGATACTCGCGCTCCTTGGGAGTGAGCCGGTCGAGCCGCACTCGGAAGAAGTCGCGGTCGAGGGCGGCGACAACGAGTGGCTCAACCGCGCGGACGTCGCCGACGGGAACTGGCGAGGTGAGGGCGTGATTCCAGACGTGGTAACCCCACTCCTGGAGAAAATACGGATAGCCGTGCGAGGCGCTGACCAGCGCGGCGAGTGCGTCGTTCGCGAACGAGACACCCGCGGCGCTCGCTGGGATCTCGAGGCAGCACGCGCGTCTGCATCGTCGAGCGAACCGATCTCTGGAAACTCGAAGAGCCGCTCTGAGTAGGAGCGAGCTTCGCCGGCGAGGCCGGGAAGCTGTGGCAGCCCCGCACCGACGACAACGAGCGGGAGGTTGAGCTGCGTCGAGCGATGGATTGCGACGATCAGAGCCGACAACTCCTCCTCGGAGAGGTACTGGACCTCGTCAACCGCGATCAGTACGCCACGCGACCGATCCGCCGCAGCCTCGCCGAGCGCGACGAGCACGTCGGTGAGATCGTCGTCGAGACGGCCCGAGTCGGCTTCGCCGAGCAACGGTTCCGGGATCGAGCTGGATGCTCGAGCCGTCGGGGAGCTGGAGCGTGAAGCTCTTGAGCACGCGGAGCGCCTTGGCAACCCGTCGCGAAACCTCTCCGCGGTCGAGCTCGAAGAGGATCTTGCGCAGGCGGACGGCGAGAAGCGTCGCGAACGCGCCCGAGTCTGTCGCCTCGATAAACGCGACCGAGTAGTGGCGCTCCTCGGCGAGCTCGGAGAACCGGTTGAGGAGGACCGTCTTCCCGACGCCGCGCAGCCCGACCGGCATAACGCTCTTCCCGGGCGGCCCGATTTCGCTCGCTGGAGCGTCATGCTGAATCTCTGGATTAGGTCATCGCGGCCGAGAAGCGCGGGCGGCGTGGTGCCGGCACCCGGACGGTAAGGGTTGGACAGCTCGTCCATTTGATGGAGCTTACCGTTGTTTATCGATCTTATCCACGTTGGAGATAAGACACATCAACTCCGCTCGGCGGCGATCCGCTCGAGCAGGGCGGACGCAGGCTCATCGGTCGGATCCTGTGGGACGAGCTCGCCGCGGAAGGCTCGCTCGAGGATCGAGCGGCGGAGGGCGGCGCTGCGGCGCAGGCGCAGCTCGATCGCGTCGTGCATCGCGTCGACCAGACAATTGCTGCTCGTACTTCCTGCGACGATCCGTCCTGCTCGTGGAGCGGACGGAATCGGGATTCGGAGCGGCGAATGGCGCGATCAGGTTGTACTGCGGCTGAGAGATGCTCGCTCGAGTCTGCTCGGTCTCGGCTCGCACGACGTTGTGTCGCGAGGGTCGAGGTCGCTCAGGCTTGGACCGAGCCCGTTCGGAAGAGGTCGCGCCCTGTGACAGGCGAGCGCTGTCTGCCGATCACGCAGCGCCATCGACTAGCTTCGGCGCGACCAACACGGGCTTGCGGCTACGCCGGAGTTTCGTCCTGTGAGCAGAAGATCGCCGCTCTCCAACGCGAACGGCAGCCGCCAAGTTCCGAGGACGTGGCGAACTTCAGTCGCGTCGTGTGGATCCAGGCCACGCGGACGCTCGGACATCCTCAGCACGGCGGGTCCGTTGAGCATCAGCCGGGGCACGTTCACTGAAGGTCCCATAGCGGTCAGCCGTCTATGCCGTCGCGAGTCGCCGCTCGCGGGTGCCCCCTCGCCAGTGAGAACGGCGTTCCTCACTGTTTGAGTAGACGCTCGCTCGCCGCAGCAGACTCGTCGGCTGCGTCGAGGCGGGAGAACTGCTCCTCGATCGCCGCCACGATCCGTCGCTGCTCGTTCAGCGGCGGCAGAGGAATCGGGATCGTCCTCGCGGCCGAGTTGGAGAGCTCCGGGAACGTGGTTCCACACTTGCCGAGCTCTCGAATGGCAGGCGTCGCGTGGACGAGGAACAGTAGAGGTAGTCACTCACGCGCGCCGCGAACGAAGCTCTTGAAGCCCTGATTGAGCAGACGAGGTCCTCGCGGCGATCGCCACATATCCGATCGGCGCTCGCGACGTGTACGAGAACCGTTCCTGGCGGACCAACCTCGTCGAGCACGAGTCGTATCCGGCTTGCGTGATGTTCCGCGTCCCACGCGTGATCATCTTCTGCGGGAACGGGAAAGGTCGTCCGGCGTGACCCACGCGATGTCGCTGGCACAGTTCGGCGTCTCGTGGTTCGGGGGGTCGAGCCCGAGACCACGTCGGTCAACTGGTCCGAGAGTCGAAGCCGCCCATCTGTCCGGCAGACTCGCTCATACGACGAGCGCCTCGTTCATCTCGTCGAGCAAAGCGGTGAGCTCGAGCCGAATACCTGCGCGGCCTTGCCGAGCCCGCCTGCTTCGACGAAGGGCGTGTACTGCGAAGTCGTCCGGCGAGATGCCGAGCGATGCCGGCGACGTGGTCGCGGATGCGGTCGAGCCAGCGCGAGCTGCTCCGCGCGTGAAAGTGCGCCCAGCGTTCTCCTGCTGGAGCAGCCACGCCTCGTAGCGCTCGTCGGACGCGGTCGGGTAGGGCACGAGCTCGTCGTCCTGGTGCAGCGCGAAGCGGACGAGCGAGACGATGTCGGTGAGCACGCGCTGGCCCGAGCCGTGCACCTTGGAGCGGTCGAGCGCCTCGTAGGCGGCCCAGAGCTTCTCGGGTGTCCACTGGTAGGGCGGCCGGCCGATCGCGTTCGCGAGCTCCTTGACCTCCTTGAACGTGAGCCGCTGCGTGTACGGGCGGCTGTAGAGGATCTGGAGCGCGGTGATCTCGTCCTTGTGCTCTTCGATGAAGCGCTCGAACGACTCGACGGTCGCGCGCGCTCGGTCGGTGCCGTCCTTGGAGTGCCCGGCGTCGATGAGCACGTCGACCGAGGTCTCGTCGATCGCCTGCTCGTAGGAGCGGCGCACCTCGATGATCCGCTCGCGCAGCTCGGGGTTCGTCGCGAGCGGGGCGACGGGCCGCGTCGAGCGCGTTCCGGCTGGCGCTCCGGTCCTTCGGGCAGGTCGGGGTCGAGCGCCTCGACGATCCCGCGCGGAGATGTCCTGGAGGCTGAGTCCGCCGGCGAGCTGCTCGAGCTCCTCGCGGTCGTCCTTGGTGAGCCGACGGTCGAGCCGGGCGAGCCGGCCGGCGATCGTCGAGACGACGTCGGGGTCGCGGACGCCGAACGAGATCTGCTTGAAGAGCTTGTCGAGCGGGACGGTCGGCTTGCGGTCGAGCGGCTGGGTGTCGTTGAGGTCGGTCTCGGTGACGCCGACGGCGTCGACGATCACGAAGCGTGTCTTGGCGGCGGCGTCGGGGGTGACGGCCTGGAAGTCGGTGTCGCCGATGATGCGGACGCCGCGGCCCTTCATCTGCTCGAAGTAGGTGCGCGACTCTGACGTCGCGCATGAAGAAGACGCACTCGAGCGGGCGTGACGTCGGTGCCGGTGGCGATCATGTCGACGGTGACGGCGATGCGCGGGTTGTAGGAGTTGCGGAACTCGCTGATCAGGTCGTCGGTCTTCGTCGCCGGTCGGTCTTGTAGGTGATCTTCCGGCGAAGTCGTTGCCCTTGCCGAACTCCTCGCGGACGATCTGGACGATGTCGTCGGCGTGCGAGTCGTCCTTGGCGAAGATCAGCGTCTTCGGCACCTCGCGTGCGGCCGGGGAAGATCTCGGTGAAGAGCCGCTCCCTGAAGGTGCGGATGACGGTGCGGATCTGATCCTGGGCGACGACGTCGCGGTCGAGCTGCCTCGGCGTCGTAGGCGACGTCGTCGTCGAGCTTCTCCCAGCGCGTCCGGCGGGTCTGGCGGTCGCGGAACTGGTCGACGCAGAGCCCGGCGTCGATCGTGCCGCCCTGCTCGGTGATCTCGGTGCGGATCCGGTAGACGTCGAAGTCGACGTTGACGCCGTCGGCGACGGCCTGCTCGTGGGTGTACTCCATGACGAGGTTCTGGTTGAAGAAGCCGAACGTCTGCTTGCTCGGGCGTGGCGGTGAGGCCGATCGAGGAAGGCGTCGAAGTAGTCGAGCACCTGCCGCCAGAGGCCGTAGATCGAGCGGTGGCACTCGTCGACGATGATGACGTCGAAGGTCTCGATCGGGACGCGCGGGTTGTAGCACGACCGGGACCGGCTCGCGTCGGGCAGCGCGAGCTCGAAGGCGGAGTGCTCGTCGACCTCGGGGTCGAGCTCCGGCTCGCCGCGCAGGATCGAGTAGAGCCGCTGGATGGTGCGTGATCGCGACGCTGGCCGACCGGGTCGATCGTGTTCGAGCTGCAGGTGCTGGACGTTGTAGAGCTCGGTGAACTTGCGGCCGTCGTCGGGCGTGACGAAGCTGCTGGAACTCCTTGAGCGTCTGCCGGCCGAGGTTGGCGCGGTCGACCAGGAAGAGGATGCGCTCGCGCGTCGGCGAACTTGACGAGCCGGTAGGCGACGTTGACGGCGGTGAAGGTCTTGCCGGAGCCGGTCGCCATCTGGATCAGCGCGCGCGGGCCGGTTCGTCGGCGAGCGACTCCTCGAGGTTGCGGATCGCGCGCTCCTGCGCGGGCCAGAGGCCGTCGCCCGTCGAGCTCGGGCAGCGCTGCGCAGCCGGTGGCGCAGCGTCGGCTCGCGCGGGTGCGAGCGGATGTCGTCGATCCAGCCGGCCAGCGTCTCCGGCCGGTGGAACCAGAAGACCTCGCGGCTCTTCGCGTCCGGGTCGAGCGTGTTCGTGAACCGGGTCTCGCACGCCGGTCGACTCGTAGGCGAACGGCAGCGCGCCCTCGACGGCGGTCGGGAGCTCGTCCGGGAGGCCGTCGACGTACTTCGCCGTCTGCCAGGCGACACCGGTGAGCGTCTCGCCCTCCTTCTTGGCCTCGACGACGCCGACCGCCTCGCCGTCGACGAAGAGCAGGTAGTCCGCCCGCCCGTGCGGCGGCTTGAGGACGAACTCGCGCACCGCGACGCCGCGCGCCGCTGCGAGGTTCACCCGCGCTAGTCCTGCACGACCCAGCCGGCGGCCACGAGCATCCGGTCGATCTCGACACGCGCCTTCGCCTCCGGCGTCAGGTAGGAAACCGCCCCGCCCATGACCGGGCCACAGCGTAGTTGCGATCGGGCCAAATGTCAGCGGGCTGGGCGGGTGCCGCTCGTCGTCCGCGCGCTCAAACAGTCAGTGCGATGGGACGTTGGCATCGGATCGGCTGCGACAAGATGTCGATGAAGGCCGAGAAACGGGGAACATAGTCGTATTCGGGCCGTAGTACGTCCCAACTCTCACGTATCCACGGGAGGCCCACAGTCTGCACGATGCCTTGCGTCCAGATTGTCCAGGTCTCGTCGTCGATTCGGCCTTGATCATGCAGGAAGAACTCCTCCGAACACAGGTTGAGGTATTCGCGCGCCGAGTTCAGGATCGAACCACGTTCGTCATCTTCGAGCGCCTCTAGCGATCGGCGCGTGGAGGGATCGCGCCACTGACTTGGCACCCGCTTCGTGATCTCCGAGTAACGGCGCGTGTACTCCATGAATGCATGGAGTCGCAGCTGATCCCGAACACTCCTGAGCGTGATGACGATGGCGCCGGCGGATACGACAACGCCCACGAGGCCCGTGATGGCAACAAGGGTGTTCATGGACGCAACCTGTAGCGCGTCGGCCCATGCGGATCAACTCACTCCGCCCGACGGGCCTACGACTTCGCGCCCGCCCCCTCCCGCTCGAGCTCGAGCTGGCGCAGCTCGATCCGCCGGATCTTCCCCGTCAGCGTCTTCGGCAGCTCGGGCACGAACTCGACCCGCCGCGGGTACGCGTACGCCGACAGCCGCTCGCGCACGAACGCCTTGATCTCGCTCGGCGAGCTCGTCCGACGGCTCGTAGCCGTCGGCGAGCACGATGAACGCCTTCACGACGTTGCCGCGCAGCTCGTCCGGTGACGCGACCGCCGCCGCCTCGCGCACCGCCGGATGCTCGAGGCAGGCGGACTCGACCTCGAACGGGCCGATGCGGTAGCCGGCCGCGATGATCACGTCGTCGGCGCGGCCGACGTACCAGTAGTAGCCGTCCTCGTCCTGGACGGCGGCGTCCTTCGTGTGGAACCACTCGCCGCCGAACGTCTCCTCGCCCGCCTCGTCGTTGCGCCAGTAGCCGAGCGGATAGTGGGGGTTCGAGCGGGCGCGCAGGCAGATCTCGCCGCGCTCGCCCTGCGCGACCGGCTGCTCGTCCTCGTCGAGGATCTGCACGTCCCAGCCGGGCATCGGCTTGCCCATCGAGCCCTCGCGCACCTCGAGGACGGGTAGTTGGCGACGAGCGGATACGACTCCGTGAGCCCGTAGTAGTCGAGCACGGTCACCCCGTACTGCTCGCGGAACCAGCGGATCGCCTCGGGGTTGAGCGGCTCGCCCGCCGAGCAGACGCGGCGGAACGCCTGCGGGTAGCGCGTCCCGGCGTCGTCGATCGCCATCATCGCGCGCATCGCCGTCGGCGTCGTGAAGACGTTCGTCACCCGGTGCCGGCTCAGGAAGTCGAGCTGCTTGTGCGGGTCGAAGCCCGCCCTCGCGCCGGTAGACGCACTGCACCGCGCCGAGCCGCCACGGGCCGAGCAGCGGCGCGATCCCGGCCGCCCAGGCCCACTCGCCCATGCCGTGGAAGCGCTCGCCGTCCTCGACCTCGTGGCAGTAGCGGAACTCCTCGTGGGCGAGGATGTAGCGGTGCGCGTGCACGATCCCCTTCGCGAGGCCCGTCGTGCCCGACGTGTAGTAGAGCTGCGCGGGGTCGTCGGCCGCGGTGTCGCGCGCAGACGTGGTCGGTCGGCGCGCCGGCGAGCGTGTCCGGCGTCGAGGACGAGCATCTCCGGCGCCCACGGGCGGTCGAAGCGCGGCGCGTTCTCGGCGTCGGTGACGAGCAGCCTGCGCCTCCGGAGTCGGAGAGGCGGTGCTCGATCCCGTCGTCGCCGTAGAGCACGGACATCGAGAGCAGGATCGCGCCGAGCTTCCAGACGCCGAAGAAGATCGCGGCCGTCTCCGGGGTCGGCGGGAGCACGACCGCGACGCGGTCGCCGCGCGCGACGCCGCGCGCGGCGAGCGTGTGCGCGGCCTGGTTCGCGAGGTCCTGCAGCTCGCCCCAGTCGAGCTCCCGGGTCGACCCGTCGAAGCTCTCCCAGACCATCGCCCGCTTGTCGCGCGGATGCTTGTCGCAGACGTCGGCGGCGATGTTGTAGCGCTCGGGCACGTCCCAGCGGTGGGACGCGCACAGCTCCTCGTAGCTCGGGGCGCTCACGCGAGCACCTCGTGTTCCCCCGGCCGCTCGACCGGAGCACTCCCCTCGAGCACCGGCGCAGCGGTTGCCTCGATCAGGTTCCGGATCTCGCGCACCGCCACCGACAGCGTCGCGAGGTCGGACGCGCCGCCGGCCTTCACGTCGGCCAGGACCTGCGCGCACCGCTCGACTGCCGGGGCGTTGTGCGCCAGCCACGCGCGGACTCGCTCTGCGACCGCGCCGTGGTCGGACTCGCGCAGCACATCCGTGGCGAGCGCGCGATGCTCGCTCTGGAGGTCCTCCCACAGCGCGCGCCGGGCGAGCGCCTCCCAGCGCTCCTCGCGGGGGAGCGCGGCGATCCGCCCGCGCAGGGCGTGCAGCTCGAGCCGGTCGTCGATCGCGAAGTAGACGCCCGCGGCCTCGTCGAAGCTCAGGCCGGTCGCGGTGGCGACCTCGACCAGGTCGAGGGCGGGGACGAGTGACTGAAGGTGCGCGACCCGCTCGGCGAGCGCGGGCGGGACCCCGGCGCCGACGAGCTCCTCCGCCATGCGCCTGGCAGCCTGGCGGTCGGCGGCGCAGAGCACGTCGCCGGCGGCCGCCGCAAGAGCCGCGGCGCCCGGCCCGAAATGCGCGCTCGTCGCCTCGATGTCGAGCGGGCGGGGGCGGTTCCGGAGCAGCCAGCGGGTCGCGCGCTCCTGGAGGACGCGCGCCTTGAGGAGCATCGCGAGCTGCGTCTCCGCCGCGACGCGGCCGTCCAGCGCCTCGATCTCCTCCCACACCTCCCGCAGGCCGAAGACGTCGCGCGCCACGGCGAACGCGCGCGCGATGTCCGGGCCCGTTGCGCCCGTCTCCTCCGCCAGGCGGAAGACGAAGGTCGTCCCGCCGCGGTTGACGAGGCTGTTCGCAACCTGGGAGACCACGATCTCGCGACGCAGGGGATGACGCGCCAGCCGGCTGCGGAAGCGCTGGCGCACCGGGGTCGGGAAGTACCGCTCGAGCTCTCCGGCCAGGTGCGGGTCGTCCGGCAGGTCCGACGCGAGCAGCTCGTCGTAGAGCGCGACCTTCGCGTACGAGAGCAGGATCGCGAACTCCGGCGGCGTCAGCCCCCGCCCGGCCGCCTTGCGCTCGGCCAGCGTCTCGTCGTCCGGGAGGAACTCCAACGCTCTGTCGAGCCTCCCCCGCTGCTCGAGGCTCCGGATGTGGCGGGCATGGACGTCGACCATCGACGCGGCCTGCGCCACGGAGGTGCTGATCGCCTGCGCCTGCTCGTAGTTGTCGCGGAGGACGAGGTCGCCCACCTCGTCCGTCATCTCGACCAGGAGCACGTTGCGCTGCTTCTCGGTCAGGTCACCCTCGCCGACGATGGCGTCGACGAGGATCTTGATGTTCACCTCGTGGTCGGAGCAGTCGACCCCGGCGGAGTTGTCGATCGCGTCCATGGTCACGCGGCCGCCGCGGAGCGCGAACGCGATCCGCGCGCGCTGCGTCAGCCCGAGGTTCCCGCCTTCGCCCACGACGCGGCAGCGGAGGTCCTCCGCATCGACGCGGATGGCGTCGCTCATCCGGTCGCCGACCTCGGCCTGGCTCTCCTCTCTCGCCTTGACGAACGTGCCGATGCCGCCGTTCCAGAGCAGGTCGACGGGGGCCCTGAGGATCGCCTGGATCAGCTCGTTCGGCGGCAGCGTCTTCGCCTCGACCGCGAGCGCCGCGCGTAGCTCGGCCGAGAGCGGGATCGACTTCGCGCTGCGCGGGAAGACGCCGCCGCCGGGCGAGATCACCCCCACGTCGTAATCCGCCCAGGAGGAGCCGGGAAGCGCGAAGAGCCGCTTCCGCTCCGCGAAGCTCAGCTCCGGATCGGGGCTCGGATCGACGAACACGTGCCGGTGGTCGAAGGCGCCGAGGAGCTTGATGTGCCGGGAGAGCAGCATCCCGTTGCCGAAGACGTCCCCCGACATGTCGCCGATGCCGACGACGGTGAAGTCGGTGCTCCCGATGTCCCCACTCTCGACATCTGGGCCGAGCTCGCGGAAGTGTCGCTTGACCGACTCCCAGGCGCCGCGCGCGGTGATGCCCATGCCCTTGTGGTCGTAGCCGCTGGAGCCGCCGGACGCGAACGCGTCGCCGAGCCAGAACCCGTAGTCGGCCGAGAGCGCGTTGGCGACGTCCGAGAACGTCGCCGTGCCCTTGTCGGCCGCGACGACGAGATAGGGATCGTCGCCGTCGTAGCGCACGACGTCCTGCGGCGGCACGACCTCGCCGC
Organism: uncultured Actinomycetes bacterium; assembly: GCA_963704025.1. GTDB lineage: Bacteria > Actinomycetota > Thermoleophilia > Gaiellales > Gaiellaceae > CAVPGP01. The sequence goes on from CAVPGP010000005.1 coordinate 10,383, forward strand.
CGACGAAATTGTCCGTCAGATCGAGCAGGCCGCGGACGAGGATCCGGTAGCACTCGACCACCTCCTCGCGGAGGGCTTCCCTGTCGGCAGGCGGCCGCTTGAGGACGAAGCCGCCCTTCGCGCCGGTCGGGACGATGACGGCGTTCTTGACCGTCTGCGCCTTCATCAGCCCGAGGATCTCGGTGCGGAAGTCCTCGCGCCGGTCCGACCAGCGGATCCCGCCGCGGGCGACGCTGCCGGCGCGGAGGTGGACGCCCTCCATGCGGGGCGAGTAGACGAACACCTCGAACTTCGGCCGCGGCGCGGGCAGGTCGGGGATCTTCGCCGGGTCGAGCTTGAACGAGAGGTACGGCTTTGGCTCGCCGTCGGTGCCGCGCTGGAAGTAGTTCGTGCGCAGCATCGCCTGGATCACGCTCAGGAAGCTGCGCAGGATCCGGTCCTCGTCGAGGCTCGCGACCGCGTCGAGCTCGCTCTCGATCTCCCGGGCGAGCTCGTGCACCCTCGCCTCCCTCCCCTCCTCGAGCGGCGGCTTGAAGCGGAGGTGGAAGAGCTCCACGAACAGGCGCGCGAGGTCGGCATGCGCGGCGAGCGTATTCCGCATGTACGCCTGGCTGAACGTGGCGCCCGTCTGGCGCAGGTACTTCGCGATCGCGCGCAGCAGCACCACCTCCTCCCACGTCAGCTCGGCCACGAGCACGAGCCGGTTGAAGCCGTCGTTCTCGATCGCGCCGCGCCAGGCGCGGGCGAAGGCGTCCTGGAAGATCTGCCGCACGCGGTCGGCCTGAAACTCGACGTCCTCGCCGTAGTCGAGGCCGAAGTCGTAGATCCAGACCGGCGCGCCGTCGAGGGGCCGCACCTCGTAGGGCCGCTCGTCCGTGACTCTCGCGCCCATGTTCTCCAGGAGCGGCAGCACGTCGGAGAGCAGGACCGGGTGCCCCGAGCGGAGCAGCTTGAACGCCAGGTGCCCGGCCCCCGACTCGAGCGGCAGGTAGAGGCTCATGCCCAGGTCGCCTTCGGGGTCGAGCCGCTCGATCCGCTGGACGTCGGCCACGGCGGCCCGAGGCGTGAAGTCCCCGCGATAGGCCGGCGGGAACGCCTCGCCGTACCGGCGGTGGAGGAGGGCCCCGCGCTCCTCGCCGAGCTCCTCGATCAGGGCGTCGTGCAGGTCGTCCGACCACGTGCGCGTCGCCTCGGCCAGCCGCGCCTCGATCGCGGCCACGTCGTAGCCGCGCGGGGCTGCTCCCGGGTCGGTGTGGACGATCACGTGCAGCCGGGCCAGCACGGACTCCGAGACACGGGCTTCGAAGTCGACGCCGATCCCGTCGAACGCGTCGCGGAGACTCTCCTCGATCCGGCGGCGGACACCGGTGTTGTACCGCTCGAGCGGCAGGTAGACGAGGCAGGACAGGAACCGGCCGAACGCGTCGCGGCGGACGAAGAGGCGAACCCGGCGCCGCTCGCCGAGGTGGAGGATCCCGAGCGCGATCTCGTACAGCTCGTCCTCGCCGATCTGGAAGAGCTCGTCGCGGGGGTAGCTGTCGAGGATCTCCATCAGCGCCTTGTGATCGTGGCTGCCCGGGACGAATCCGCTGCGGTCGACCACGTGCTGCGCCTTCGTGCGCAGCACGGGGATCTCCCACGGGCTCGCGCGGTAGGCGGTGTGCGTGTAGAGCCCGAGGAAGCGCCGCTCGCTGGTGACCGCACCCGTGTCGTCGAAGCGCTTCACGCCCACGTAGTCGAGATACGCGGGCCGGTGCACCGTCGCGCGGGAGTTCGCCTTCGTCAGGTTGAGGAGGTTCGGCTCCCGGGCGCGGCGCCGCGTCTCGGGCGACAGCTGCGCGAAGCTGTGCGAGACCGGCTTTCGCTCCGTCTCGCGCAGGATCCCGAGCCCCGATCCGGGCACCGACCGCAGCACGTCCTCGCCGTCCTGCATCTCGAGCTCGTACTCCCGGTAGCCGAGAAAGGTGAAGTTGTCGTCGTCCATCCACTCGAGGAGGGCCGTGGCCTCGGCCAGCTCCTCGGCGCCGACGGGAGGCGGGCGCTCAGCGAGCTCCGCCACGATCTCCCGCAGGCGGACGCGCGTCGCCGGCCAGTCCTCGACCGCGGCGTGCACGTCCCCGAGGACGCGCCGCAGCTCGGCCGCCAGCTCGTCGAGCGCCGCCTGGTCGGCCTGGCGGTCGAGCTCGACGTGCATCAGCGACTCGGCGAGCCCTTCCGCCGCCCAGTCGAGGAGCTCCACCAGACGCCCCTCGCCGTCGCGCCGCACCCGGACCATCGGGTGCACGAAGACGTGGATGGCGCTCCCGCGGCGGGTGAGGGCCATCGACACCGAGTCGACGAGGAAGGGCGCGTCGTCCGTGAGGATCTCGACGACGCTGTGCGGCGACTGCCAGCCGTGCTCCTCGAGCGTGGGCGTGTAGACGTGGACCTTCAGCTCACGGGGGTGCCGGCGCTGCAGGAAGTGCCAATGGGCGAGCGCGGCCCCGTAGAGGTCGAGCCCGGCGAGATCCTCGGGGGCGGCGTCGGCGTAGTAGCCGCGGACGAACCGCTCGACGTCGATCGCCTGCTGGCCGGAAAGGCGCTCCCGGACGTGCGCGACCGCCTTCTCGACGAGCGCTGCCTTCGCTTCCTCCGGCTTGACCGCCATCCGGCTAGAGGCTTGATGTGAAACTCCGGCACGCACGGCTGGTGTGCCAGACACGGCGCGGTTCAGCCGGCTCGGGCTTGCCCGTAGCACCACTACGCGCTGCGCCCGATCCGGCTGAACCGCTTGATCTGGCCCATCCCCGCACGCACCCCGGTTTCACATCAAGCCTCTAGTCGGTACTTCGTCAGTCGGGCGCGTCGTCGCCGGACGACTTCTTGCGCCAGAACGCCACCGCAGCCGCTACCCCCAGCACGGCGGCCGCGATCGCCGGCTTGCCCGGACGCCTCGACTCCGTCTCGTCGTTCTTGCTCTTGTCCGCCTTCTTGTTCTTGTCCGCCTTCGGTGCGCCCTGCTTCGCCTTCCGCTTTGCGAGCTGCTTCGTGGCCTGCCAGACGGTCCAGCCGAGAATTGCGTTGCGGCGGTTGAAAACGCCCACGCCGACGACTCTACCCCTGCGCAGGGGAAAAGGAAACGCGGAAAGAGAAACGCCGCCCCTGCGGCACGGGCGGCGTTCCTCGGGAGAGAGTGCTCGGAGGCCGGGGGCGGCCCGACCTCCGAGCGGGGACGAGGGCACGTCCACCCAATGAGATGCCGGCCCGCAGTGTTTCTTGCAGGGCGTCGGCGGCTTTACGAAGCCTTTACGTTCGGCCGTCTACGTTCGCCCGTCGTTCTGCTTCTCGGCGTCCTTCCCGCCGTCCCCGCCGGAATCCCCCTTTGCGCTGTCGTCCGAGGGCTGGCGCTGCGCAGGGCCCGAGTCATCAGCTGAGCCGCCCTCTCCGCGTTTGGATCCGTCCCTCGCGGCCTCGTGGCCCGAGGAGTCGCCTTCGCGCTTTGTCGCACGCTCTGTCGGGTGCTTGGCGTCGCTCTTGCGGCCTTTGTGGCGGCTCGACCGATGCTCCTGCTGCTGTGTCTGTGCCTGCATCCGTGTCTGCTCGCGCTTCTGCTCGCTGCCTGCGGCTCTTGTCCTGGCTCTTGGCCTCGCGCGTCTCGTGCTGCTTGCCCTCGCGCCCGTCCGTCTGGGGCTGGGAGACGTGCCCGTGGTCGGCTCCCTCGTCCTCGCCCTGGTCGACACCTGCGGGCGGCGCGTCGTCGTCCCGGCCCGACCCCTGCCCGGTCGACGGATGGTCCTGCTCGGCGGAGGCTCCCTTCTGGTGCTTCCGTTCCTGGACGACGAGTGCGGCCGGAGCGCCGTGGACGGCCTGGATTGACTGGACTGACTGGGCCGGCGTCGCCGAGGCGACGACCCTACGGACGGGCGCCGGGCGAGGCTTGGACGTCGCCGCCGCACGGGCGTCCTGCCGCGGGACCGCGGCAGGACGCCGCTCCACCAGCTGCTTCCCCTCGATGCCGCCGCCGGCGACGAGCAGCCCGGCCGCGGTCACCGCCGCCGCCTTGACGGCCACGGCCGAGCTGCCCGCCGCCGCGCCCCCGCCCAGCCAGCCGGAGACCCAGCCGACGAGCGAGCCTGGCAACGGGGCCGCCCCGAGAGCCTTCAGCGCACTCCGCTGCGCGCGCATCCGCCTCGCGGTCGTCGCGCACTCCTTGCATTCGCGCAGGTGCGCACGCAGCGCGCCCTTCTCCGCGCGCGGCAGCACGCCGTCCGCGGCGCGGGACAGAGCGAGCTCCGCTTCCTCGCAGGAGAGCGACCCCTCGAGCTGCTCGCGCAGCGCGCGCCTGGCCCGGAAGATGAGCGTCTCGACGGCGCCGACGGTCAGGCCCAGAATCGCGGCGATCTCCGCGTAGGAGCGCCCCTCCAGCTCGCGCATCACGAGGGCCGAGCGTTGGTTGAACTGCAGCAGGCCGAGCGCGCGCTGGATGTCCTCTGCCGAGTAGCGCTCGCCGTCCTCGGCCGCGGCGGGCGCGAGCTCCTCGATGAGCTCGACCTCGTTCGGCCGGCGCGACTCCTGGCGGAAGCGCTGGCGGCAGACGTTGTGGGCGATGGCGATCAGCCAGTTCTTCGGCGCCTGCGGGCGCTCGCCCCGCCGGAAGGCGCGATAGGCGTTCATGAACGTCGTCTGCGTGACGTCCTCCGCGTCGGCCGGGTTCCGCAGCACCGCCAGCGCGTAGCGGTAGACGTCGGCGGCATGCTTGCGGTAGAGCCGCTCGAACTGGCGGTCCTGCCTGGGTCTCTGCGCCAGAAGCGGCGTCATATTGATTCAGATGCCCTGACCGATCGAAACTTGCGGCCCGGTCGAGTACGCTCCGAATCGGATGCGCTGGCCGAGGGTGGGGAACCGCTTCGGCGCTCTCCAGGAGCGCCAATTCCGCTTGCTCTTCATCGGTCAGACCCTTTCGCAGGCGGGCACGTCCATCCTGCCGATCGCCCTGATCTTCGCAGTTCTCGACTTCGGCTCGGCGTCCGCGCTGGGGATCGTCTCGGCCGCGCTCCTCGTCCCGAACCTCTGCCTGATGCTGTTCGGCGGCGTCTGGGCCGACCGCCTGCCGCGGCAGAAGGTGATGCTGTACGCAGACCTCGTCCGCGGCGCCTCGCAGGCGGTGGCGGCGTTCCTGCTCATCACCGGCGGCGCCAACACGTGGAACTTCGCCGTGCTGGCGGCCATGTACGGCACGGCGAACGCGTTCTTCAACCCGGCCTCGACGGGGCTCATCCCCGACACGGTCAGCCCGGGGAGACTGCAGGAAGCGAACGCGCTGATGTCGCTCTCGCGTACGTCGCTGAACGTGATCGGCCCGGCCGTCGGCGGCGCGCTCGTGGTGCTCATCGGGCCTGGTTGGCTCTTCGCGCTCGATGCGCTCTCCTTCTTCCTCAGCGCCGTGTTCCTCGCCCGCGTGCGGCCGCCCGAGCGAAAGGTCGTCCGCCAGGGAATGCGGTCGGAGCTGGCCCGCGGCTGGCGCGAGGTCCGGTCGCGCAGCTGGATCTGGATCTCGATCGGCTACTTCGGGATCTGGAATCTCGCCTTCGCGCCGTACTGGATCCTCGGCCCGGTCGTGGCGAAGCAGGACCTCGGCGGCGCTTCCGACTGGGGGATCGTGATGACCCTCGCCGCCGTGGGCGGGGTCGCGGGCGGGTTCGTGGCCCTGCGCTTCAAGCCGCGCTTCCCGCTTCGCGCCGCGTATCTGCTGATCGCGCTCTACGCGCTGCCGCTGCTGCTCGTCGCCAAGCCGTTCCCGGCGGTGGTGATCGGCGTCGGCGCGGCGATCGGCGCTGCGACGCTGGAGGTCTCGAACACGCTCTGGTACACGACGCTGCAGCAGCACGTCCCTCGTGAGGCCCTGTCGCGCGTCTCGTCGTACGAGCTGCTCGGCTCGCTGATCTTCCAGCCGATCGGCTTCGTGCTCGCCGGTCCGCTCGCGCATGTGTTCGGGATCCGGCCGACGCTGATCGGCGCCGCCGTCGTGCTCGCCGCCGCGGCGCTCCTCGTCACAGCGGTGCCGTCGATCCGCGACCTCCGGCGGGGCCAGGAGGACGCCGACACCGAGGATCTCGCGGTCGCGGTCTAGCGGTTCGGGCCGCCCGCGGGGCGGCGGCTCTCGCGACGAAACGGCTCATTCGCCGGCGCGGGCCGGGGCGCCGCATCCGCCCCCGTACCTGGTCGCCGACCAGGTACGGGAATTGGAACTGAAAAAGATAAATCCCAGTAAAAGCGGCCATTTTATGTCGCTCGGTCAGGCGCCGTACCTGGTCGCCGACCAGGTACGGGAGGGCCCCTGCGGGTCGTCCGCGGCGGCCTGCCGCGACGTTCGTCAGGCCTTGGCGGCGGACCGCTTCCGGTTCGGGATGTGAATCGCCCGCCCCAGCGCCACGAGGCCGGCTTCCTTGATCGCCTCCGAGAGGGTCGGGTGCGCCGCCATGCCGTCGGCCACCGTCTCGACCGTCGCCTCGGCGTCGATGGCGACCGTCCCCGCCTCGACGAGGTCCGTGACGTGCGGGCCGACCATGACGAGGCCGAGCAGCTCGCCGTACCGCGTCTCGTGGATCGACTTCACCCAGCCGACCGTCGCTCCCTGCATCACCGCACGGGCGTTCGCGACCCACGGGAACTGGCCGACCGCGACGTCGTCACCGTACTGCTCGCGCGCCTCCGCCTCGGTCAGCCCGACGCCGGCGATCTCCGGGTCGGTGTAGATGGGCCGCGGGACGGCGCGGTTGTCGACGACCGCCTCATGGCCGCATGCGTTCTCCGCGGCCACCTCCCCCTCGCGGAAGGCCGTGTGCGCGAGCTGCCAGTAGCCGGCGCAGTCTCCGACGGCGTAGATGTGCGGGACCGTCGTGCGGCGGTGCTCGTCGGCGGCGATGCCCTTCCGCGGATCGAGCTCGACGCCGATCGCCTCTAGGCCCAGATCCTGGGTCACCGGGCCGCGCCCGACCGCCACGAGCATCAGGTCTGCCTGGACGGACTCGCCGGACTCGCCGTCGCCGAAGTGGACGGTCAGCTCGGAGCCGGAGTCCTCGACCCGCGTGCACTGCTTGCCGAGGTGGAGCGCGATGCCGCGCCTCCCGAACTGCTTCGCAAGCTCCTGCGAGGCGTCCTCGTCCTCGGCCGGGATCAGGCGCGGCAGCATCTCGATGATCGTCACCTCGCTGCCGAAGGTCTGGAAGATCGAGGCGAACTCGACGCCGATGATCCCGCCGCCGAGCACCACGAGCCGGCGCGGCACCTCGGTCTGGGCCAGAAGGCCGGTCGAGTCGACGCAGCGCGGCGAGTCGAGGCCGTCGATCGGCGGGCGAAGCGGGTAGCTGCCGGTGGCGACGATGGCCGACCGGAACGTGACGCTCTCCCCGCCCTCGACGGCGATGGTGTTGGCGTCCGCGAAGCGCCCGTAGCCCTTCACCCACTCGACGCCGTTCGCCTTGAAGAGGCCGGCGACACCCTGCGTCATCTGCTTGACGACTCCGGCCTTCCACTCGTTTGCGGCGGGGAAGTCGAGCTGCGGCTCGCCGACGCGGACGCCGAGCTTGCCGAAGAGCTCGTGCGCCTGATGCAGGCCGTGGGCGGTCTGCACCCACGATTTGGTCGGGATGCAGCCGACCCGAAGGCACGTGCCGCCGAGCTCCGGCTCCTTCTCGATGCAGGCAACCGTGGCACCGAGCTGCGCCGCGCGAATCGCTGCGGTGTAGCCGCCGGGCCCGCCACCGAGGACGGCAACGTCAACGTCCATCTCAGTCTCTCTCCTAGGTCGCTTCCGACGGCGATGGTACCGGCCGGGCCTCGATCACCGGAACGGGTCCGGGACGGATCGCGTCCAGCCGGAACCCGGCCGCGGCGAGGAGCCGCTTCCACTCGGGCGCCGTCCGCTCGCGACCGCCGAGCATGACGAGCATGTGCAGGTCGAGCAGCTTGGCGAGCCCGCCGCCCGTCCCTTCCGGCACGACAGCGTCGACGACGAGCAGCCTCGACGCGGCGTGCATCGCCGCGCGGCACGCCGCGAGGATCCGCGCCGCCGGCTCGTCGTCCCAGTCGTGGAGGATCTGCGAGAGGACGTAGACGTCGCCGCCGGCGGGAACCGAGGCGAAGAAGTCGCCGCTCTCGAAGGCGCAGCGGTCCGAAACCCCGGCCGCCTCCAGGTTCGCTCGTGCGGCCGTCTCGGCGTGCGGCAGGTCGAAGACGATTCCGCGGAGAGCTTGGTTCCGCGCGAGCAGCTCGGCGAGGAGCGTGCCCGTCCCGCCGCCGACGTCGACGACCGTCTCGCCCGACCAGGGGAGCTCGGAGACCGCGTGGACGCGCACGGCGGAGCCCGCGGCCATCGCGCGGTTGAACGTCGCAGCCTCCGACGGATGCTCGCCCAGCCAGTCGAAGTAGCCGCTCCCGAGCACCTCCGGGGCGGCGGCCCGGCCGCTTCGAAAGGCGCCGTCCGCGCTCGACCAGATCCGGTAGTGCTCGTCGGCGAAGCTCTGCGCGATCCACCGGACCGAGCCGTCGACCTCCCCGCGGAGGAACTCCGACTTGGGCGTGTTCTCGATGCGGCCGTCGACCTCGGCGAAGATCCCGAGTGCCGTCAGCGCGCGCAGGATCCGCCGCAGCGGATCGGCGGCGAGTCCGGTCTCGAGGGCGAGCTCCTCGATCGTCCGCGGCCGCTCCGCCACGAGGTCGGCGACGCCTGCGCGCGCCGTTGCGGCGATCGCCTGTGTCACCATGAACCCGTAAGCGTCGAGGAGCAGCTCGGTGCGCGGGTCGCTCACCGGCGGATCCTACGGACGGAGATCCCGAGAACGGGAATCACGGCAGATAGTTGAGCGTTCAACCAAATATGAAACTCGAAGGAATTCACCACGTGACGGCCATCACCGGCGACGCTCCGACGAACGTTCGCTTCTACGCGGACACGCTCGGCCTCCGGCTGGTCAAGAAGACGGTCAACCAGGACGACCCGACCGTCTACCACCTCTTCTACGCAGACGAGGCAGGGAGCCCAGGCGCGGACATCACCTTCTTCGAGTACCCGGGCGCGCGGCGCGGGCGCGCAGGCGCCGGCATGGTGCACCGCGTCGTCTTCCGCGTGGGCTCGGAGGAGTCGCTCGACTTCTGGCAGGAGCGGGTCGGCGGCGAGCGGAGCGAGGGCTCGCTGCGCTTCAGCGACCCGGAGGGCATGAACCTCGAGCTCGTCGTCGACGACTCGGGCGACCCGCCGCTCCTCGCGCGGCATCCTGAGATCCCGGAAGAGCACGCGATCCGCGGCTTCGCCGGCGTGCGCGCGTGCTCCGACGATCCGGAGCGGAGCGACGAGTTCCTCCGCGAGGGCCTCGGCTTCGAGCCGGGGTACGTCGCCAAGGGCGAGGAGCGTTCCGGCTTCTATGTCTACGACCCATCGCCGCCCGAGCGCGGCGTGCCGGGCGCGGGCACCGTCCATCACGTCGCGTTCGCGTCGACCATGGAGGATCACGAGGCCTGGCAGCGGCGCGTCTCCGAGTGGGGCCTCCGCCCCACGCCGGTGATCGACCGCTTCTGGTTCCGCTCGGTCTACTTCCGCGAGCCGAGCGGCGTGCTCTTCGAGATCGCCACGCTCGGGCCGGGCTTCACGACGGACGAGCCGCTGGAGAGCCTCGGCGAGGCACTGGTGCTGCCGCCGGCGTTCGAGCAACTGCGGCCGCAGATCGAGGAGACGCTGACCCCGCTGCCGCCGGCTCGCGAGCGCGTCGAGACGTGATCTCGCTCCGCCGCGAGGCCGAGGGCGAGCCGCAGGGAGCGCTCGTCCTCTTCCACGGGCGCGGCACGTCGGAGCACGACCTCTATCCGCTCCTGGACGAGCTCGACCCGCAGCGGAAACGCCTCGGCGTCACCGTGCGGGCGCCGCTCGAGCTGTCGCCGGGCGGCTTCCACTGGTACATCGTGCGCCGGGTCGGCTACCCCGACCCGGTGACGTTCCGGCCGAGCTTCGCCGGGCTGTCGGCGTTCCTCGACGAGCTGGCGGCGGAGACGGGCATCCCGGCCTCGAGCACCGTGCTCGGCGGCTTCTCGCAGGGAGCGGTGATGAGCTACGCGATGGGTCTCGGCAAGCTGGTGGACGGCACGGCCCGGCCCCGGCCCCGGCCGCAGGCGATCGTGGCCATGTCCGGGTTCGTCCCGCAGGTGGAGGGCTTCGAGCTCGACCTCGCGCCGCCCCTGCCGCAAGTGGCAATCGCGCACGGAACGTACGACCCGGTGATCCCTGCCGAGTTCGGCCGGCAGGCGAAGGAGCTGCTCGAGGGCGCGGCCGCGGAGGTGCTCTACCGCGAGAGGCCGTACCCGCACACGGTCGACCCGCAGTTCCTGCGCGAGGTCGCCGCCTGGCTGCCCTAGCCCTGGGCAGCTTTGCCCGTGATGTGCGTACCGCCGAGCCAGCGGTCGATGCCGATCAGCTCGATCCGGTTCGCCTCGCCCGCGAGCACGGCCCGGCCCTCGTCGGTGAGCACGAGGGGCAGCGACGCGAAGGTGCGCGGATCGCTCAGCGGTGGCGGCGGCGGCATCGGGTCGCCGTCCGCCGGAACGACCAGCCCGCGCAGGTCGTGCAGGGACCTCCAGGCCCAGGCGTCGCCGAGAAACGGCGCCTCCTCGCGTGACTGCCAGTCGAGGAAGAGCTGCATCGGCGTTCCCGGCAGCGCCTCGAGCAGCTGCCGCTCGGTGCGGCCGAGCCCGGCCTCGTCGGGCAGCTCCTCCAGGAGACGCCGCCACGCTCCGGCGAGGAACGGGAGGACCGACGTGTCGCCTGCCAGCGGCTGCAGCTGCGGCGAGCGGAACGCCACCCAGGCGTGATGCGCCAGCTCGAGCTGCGCCGCTGTGACGGGAAGCCGCGCGGGCCAGAGCGTCTCCAGCTCGTCGGCGTTCAGCTCGCCGAGGCCTTTGAAGTCCGGACGGCCCTCGAAGGCGCCGACCACGATCAGCTCGACCGCGCCGGGCTCCTCGATGAACGAGAGGATCTCCAGCAGCTGCAGCTGATCGTAGAGGTCGTGCTCGAACCAGAGCACGACCGGGCGGTCCCCGGCGAGCGCCGTCTCCAGGTGCCGGTCTCGCCGTTCGAGGCTGCCGAGAATCTCGGCGCGGTCGCCCCAGCCGCAAGTGGCGAGGAACCGGGCTCGTACCTTGCGCAGCTCATCCCGGGGCACGTCGGGCACCGGCCCTTCGTGGAGCACGTCCGACCAGCTGACGACCGCGCCGCCGAGGCCCGTGCGACGCAACGTGCCGCCGGTGCTCTCGCCGTTCGTCACATGGAGGACGTCGCCGGGCTTCGGCGCCGGATCGAGGCCGCGACGCGCCAGGTAGCCGGCGCCGCAGGTGCACTGGTCGAGGGTGACGCACGCGCAACCGATCACGGTGGCCAGGCCTTCGCGGACGCGCAGCAGGGCGGCGATCTTCGCGTCGACCTGGTCGATCTTCTCTGCCACCCGAACCCGGAACGCCTCGCTCGCGTCGCGCCGCCGCGAGACGCGCAGGTACTCGTCGATCTCGGCGAGTGTGAAGCCGAGCCCCTGCGCCTCCTTGATCGCCCGCACGAACCGCACGGTCTCCTCGTCGTACGAGCGGTGGCCCGACGGCCCGCGCGGCGGCTCTGCGACCAGGCCGCGCCGCTCGTAGTAGCGGAGCGTCTCGATGTTGACGCCTGCGCGGCGCGCGACCTCTCCGATCCTCATCCTGGGACTGTAGACCCGTACCTTGGTCCGGATGTCAAGGGTGCCGCATCGCGCCGGGTCGGGCTGCCGCGGCGCCGCCGGCCCGCCTCGTAGAGCACGACGCCGGCGGCCACGGCCACGTTGAGGCTGTCGGCGGGACCGGGCAGGGGGACGGCGACCACCTCGTCCGCCGCCGCGAGCCACGAGTCGCTGACGCCGGAACGCTCGTTGCCGACGACGAGCGCCGTCGGCCCCGCCAGGTCGGCGTCCCAGACCGCGCGCTCGCCGGCCGGCGAGGCGACCACGATGCGCGCGCGGCCCCGGAGCCGCTCGATCGCCTCCGCCGTCGTCCCGATGCGGATCGGCAGCCCGAAGATCGTCCCGACGGAGCCGCGCACCGTCTCAGGATGGAAGACGTCCGTGCAGGGGTCCGCGACGACGACGGCAGTCGCGCCCGCCCCGCAGGCCGTGCGGACAATCGTGCCGAGGTTTCCCGGCCGCTCGACCGACTCCGCAACGAGCACGAGCGACGGGTCGAGGGGGCCGTCGAGCGCCGTCGACCAGCGCTCGACCACGGCCAACAGCCCGTCCGCGCGCCCGTTGCCGGAGACGGAGCGGAAGGCCGCGGGCGAGAGCTCGACCGCCTCGGCGCCGCTCCGCCGCACGAGCTCGCCGTCGCGCTCGCCGATGAAGAGCTCCGGGCAGAAGAACACGTGCCGCACGTGCGCTCCGGCCTCGAGCGCGCAGCGGAGCTGGCGGTGTCCCTCGACGAGGAACACGCCGGCCTCGCGGGCCCGCCGACCGTGCAGCCGGCGGAGGGCCTTCAGGCGCGGATTCGTGCTGCTCGAGATGTAGAGGTGTCGTGTCACGGGACCTGCTCCTCGCAGGGATCGGGGGGCGCATGCGGCGGCCCGGCCGGAGGACCCGGCGGGCGGCGGAGGTGGCTGCGCTACCTAGACACGACGCCGGCGAGGATAGCGCCACGCCGGCGCGCGATCAACCTCGTACCTGGTCGCCGACCGGATACGAGAATCAGATCTATAGGTAATAAATACCCGTAAAACGACGATTTTTCTCCCACGAGCTCATGCGTCCGTACCTGGTCGCCGACCAGGTACGGAGGAGGGCTCGAGCTCGGCGACCATGGTGAACGCCTCGCCGCGCTCGTCGTGCGTCGCGAAGCCGTGGCGCTTGTAGAAGCCGACGGCCGGGGAGCCCTGCTGCACGCTCAGGGAAAGCCGCTTGTAGCCCTCCTCGCGCGCCCGGGCCACCAGCTCCGCGATCAGCTCCTTGCCGACCCCGTGCTCGCGACGGTCGGGCACGACGGCGATCGAGAGCTCAGGGGTCTCTTCGTCGAGGAACCCCCAGCCGGGCGCGTCGCCGCGGAAGAGGCGGAACCAGGCGGCGCCGACGGGGTGGCCGCCCTCGAGCGCGACCACCGCCGTGTCACCTTCGCGGCCCCAGCCCTCGACGTAGCGCGAGATCGGGATCTCCGAGTCGTCGAGCTGGTTGACGTGCCAGTGGTACGCATGCCGGAGCATGGCACGCAGGAAGGGAACGTCCTGCTGCCCGCCGCGGCGAATCACCGCCCGTCGAGCTCCTGGGCCAGCTGCAGCCGATTTCCGTCCGGGTCGAACACGTCGAGGATCCTCATCTGCCCGCGCAGTTCGAGCACGACACCGACCTCGACGCCCAGCGCGCGCAGGCGCTCGGCATCCGCCTTCACGTCCTCGACGTCGACCATCGCCGTGCCGCCGTCCTGGCGCGCCCCCTCGGCGAGCGCGATCTCCATCCCGTTGCGCTCGAGTCGCGACCAGCGGCCCGCCACGTCGTGGTAGGTCTCCGAGAAGCCGAGCTGCTGCGTATAGAAGGCGCGCCCGGCGTCGATGTCGGAGACGTGGTACCACACTCGCATCGGGCTTACAGCCTAGAGCGCGAGCGCGGGGTCTTCCACGTACTGCTTCAGCGTGCGGAGGAAATCCGCCGCCGCGGCGCCGTCGACGGCACGGTGGTCGACAGTCAGCGTCATGCGTCATCATCGGCCGGACAAGGAGCTCGCCGCCGCGGGCGATCGGCCGGTCCTCGGTGGCGCCGACCGCCAGGATCGCCGCCTGCGGCGGGTTGAGGACCGCCACGAACTGCTCGACCCCGAACATGCCGAGGTTCGAGATCGTGAACGTCCCGTCGTCGAGATCGCCCTGCTGGAGCCTGCCGTCGCGCGCCCGGCCTACGACCTCGGCCCGGGCGGCCGCGAGCTCCGCCAGCGACAGGCGCTCGGCCGAGCGGACGACCGGCACGACGAGCCCTTGCGGCGCGGCCACCGCGATGCCGATGTTCGCCGTCGGGAAGATCTGCAGCGCGTCCTCCGTGAACTGGACGTTGACCCCGCGGTGGCGCATCAAGGCCATCGCCGACACCTTCGCGAGCAGGTCGGTGACCGTAACGTGCACGTCCGGGTTGAGCTCTCGCGAGCGCGCGACGAGCTCGTTCGCGCGCGTCATCTCCGCCGAGACGGTCAGCTGGAACACGGGCGCCTGCCACGCGGCGGTCAGCCGGCGCGCGATCGTCTTGCGGATGCTCGTCAGCGGGACGGTCTCGACCTCGCCCGACACGGGCACCGCGGCGGGCGCGGAGGCCGGCGCGGGTTGCGGCGCAGAGGCTGCGCGCTCGACGTCTTCCGCGACGATCCGGCCCTCCGGGCCGGTGCCCTGCACACGGGACAACTCGATGCCGCGCTCGCGCGCGATCCGCCGCGCGAGCGGCGAGGCCTTGATCCTCCCGCCAGGAAGCTCCTGGGCGGGCGCGGACGCGCCGTTGCCGGAGTGCGCCTGCTCGACACGCACCTCGCGGCCGTGCTCCCGCTCGGCCTCGCGCGCAGGGCCGCTCGAGCCCTCCTCGCGCGCGTCAGGCCCCGCGGCGACCGCGACCTCGCCGACTGCCACCTCCTCGCCTTCCTTGCCGATCCAGGCGATCGTCTGCCCGACGGGCACCTCGCCCTCGGCGACGGCGATCTTCAGCAGCACGCCCGAGGCCTCGGACTCCACCTCCTGCGTCACCTTGTCGGTGTCGAGCTCGTACAGCGGATCGCCCTTCTCGACGGCCTCGCCCTCGGTCTTCAGCCACTTGACGATCGTCCCGGACTCCATCCCCTGGCCGAGGCGCGGCAATTTGACCTCGTTCGCCACTAGCCCGCCTCCTAGCTCTCTTTGCCGACGGTGCGGCGGATCGCGGCGAGCACGTCGGCCGAGTGCGGGATCACGAACTCCTCCATCACGGGGGCGAACGGCAGCGGCGTGAACTTCGCTCCGACCCGCTCGACCGGCGCGTCCAGCCAGTCGAACGCCTGGTACTGGAGCACCGCGGCCACCTCGGCCCCGAAGCCCATGCGCGTGATCGCCTCGTGCGCCACGACGGCGCGGTTCGTCTTCTTCACGGAGGCGACGAGCGTCTCCTCGTCGAGCGGCTGCAGGGTCCGCGGGTCGACCACCTCGACGGAGACGCCCTCTTGCTCCGCCTCCGCGGCCGCCGCGAGCGCCTCGTGGACGAGCCGGCCGGTCGCGATCACCGTCACGTCCTCGCCCTCGCGGTGCACGCGCGCCTTCCCGAGCGGAATCGGCTCGAGCTCGTCGGGCACCTCTTCCTTGATCCCGTACAGCGTGCGGTGCTCGAAGAAGACGACGGGGTTGTCGTCGTAGATCGACGTCCAGAGCAGCCCGCGCACGTCCGTCGGCGTCGAGGCGAAGACGACCTTCAGGCCGGGGATGTGGCAGAGCCACGCCTCCAGCTGCTGCGCGTGCTGGGCCCCGGGGCTCCAGCCGGCGCCGCCCTGGGTGCGAACGGTCAGCGGCACCTTCAGCTGCCCCCCCGACATGTAGCGGTGCTTGGCGGCCTGGTTCACGATCTGCTCGAGCGAGAGGGTCAGGAAGTCCTCGTACATGATCTCGACGACGGGGCGCATGCCCTGCATCGCGGCGCCGATCCCGGCGCCGACGATCGCCATCTCGGAGATCGGGGTGTTCCTGACCCGCTCGGGGCCGAACTCGTCCAGCAGCCCCTGCGTGACGGCCATCGAGCCGCCCATCTCGGCGATGTCCTCGCCCATGATGAAGACGCCGTCGTCCTCGCGCAGCGCCCTCGAGAGCGCGTCGCGAACGGCCTCGCGGTACGAGAGCTCAGGCATCCCGGGCCTCAGGCATAGACGTTCTTGAGGGCGTCCTCGGGCTGGGGATCCGTTCCGGCCTTCGCGTACTCGACCGACGCCTCGGCGATCTCGGCCGCCTCCGCATCCATCGCCTCAAAGTCGTCGTCCGCGAGGTCGAGCTTCTCGCGGAGGAGCGTGATCGGGTCGCGCGTCCTGCGGAGCTCCTGCACCTCGCCCTTGGGGCGGTACACCTGCGGGTCGCCGACGAAATGGCCCACGAGACGGACGCACTCGACGTCCATGAAGACCGGCCCCTTGCCGGAGCGGGCGTACTCGAGCGCCTGCTTCGTCTTCTCGTAGACCTGCTCGACGTCCTGGCCGTCGACGTCGATCACCTTCATGTCGTAGGCGAGGGCGCGCTTGCCCATGTCGTTCCACACCGGCGAGTGCTGCCTGCCCGGGGTCGACTCGGCCCAGTGGTTGTTCTCGCAGACGAAGACGGCCGGCACCTTCCAGAGCTGCGCGAGGTTGAGCGACTCGTGGAACGTTCCCGTATTCGTCGCGCCGTCGCCGAAGAAAGCGACCGCGACGCGCGGCTCGTGGCGGAACTTGAAGGCGAGCGCGGCGCCGACCATCGCCGGCAGGCCGCCGCCGACGACGGCATTCGCGCCGAGGTTGCCCCGCTCCACGTCGTAGAGGTGCATCGAGCCGCCGTAGCCGTGCGAGCAGCCCTCCAGCTTGCCGTAGAGCTCCGCCATGACGGCGTTCGGATGCGTGCCGCGCGCCAGCGTGTGCCCGTGGGCGCGGTGGGTGGACGCGAAGACGTCGCCGTCCTCGAGCGCCTGGCAGACGCCCACCGCGACCGCCTCCTGCCCGATCGCGACGTGGAGGAACCCGGGCAGCTCGCCGGCGCGGAAGCGCTCCTCCACCTTCTCCTCGAAGCGGCGGATCAGCAACATCTCGCGCAGGAAGTCCTTGAGGCGGTCCTCGGACAGGGTGCGCTTCTTCTCAACCTTGGCCATGAGCCTGAGTCTATGCTCAGCCCCGTGAGCCTCGTCGACCAGTGGCGCCGCCTCGCCCGGAGCCTGGATCCGAACTGGACGGAGGCCCGTTTGCGGCTCGAGGTCGACCGCGCGGCCGACCGCGCCGCAGCCCTCCTCGGACCGCTGAACCCGGGCCGGAAGGGCAACGAGATCTTCATTCTCGTCGGCCGGCGGGGGGAGGCTCCTGGACCCGAAGCCGTTCTCCGCCTGCTCCGGAAGCTGGACGGCGAACGCATCCGCGGGCGGTTGGAGCTGCTCGGGACGGCCCGGCAGCCGGCCGGCGCGCCCGCCGCGGAGCCGGTGACGAAACCGGAGCCGGCCGAGCCGGTCACGACGCTCGTCGAGAGCTGGGAGGCCGAGCTCGGCAGGCTGCCCTCCGACTGGAGCGACCTCTGGGCCGAGGTGCAGCTGCTCTCCTCCGACTACCTCGAGCGGGCGGCGCTGTTGATGGCGCCGCTCAACCCTCGCGCCGCGGGCGGGCGGACCGCGCTCTCCTTTCGCTGCGCGCGGCGGCAAGGGTACGGCGCCTCGCAGCAGATGGTGCGCCGCTGCCTGGAGCGCTGCGACGAGGCCGGCATCCGCGGCACGGACCGCGTGCTTCGCGTCCTCTCGGACACGGACCCCGTGCAAACGCAGGGCCCGGTGCTCTACGTGGGCGAGAAACGTCCTCTGAGGGCCGTGTTGTGAGCGGCCCCGACCCCGTCTCCTCGCTCGTGATCGAGCGCGGCTGGAAGGTGTCCGCCGCCGACGGAGAGCAGATCGGGACGGTGGCGGACGTCGTCGGCGACACGGTGGACGACATGTTCTTCGAGCCCGGCGAGCGGCCGCAGGCTAAGCGTTGACGGGGCGCTGACGCGGCGTTGGTCGGCCTCCTCGACGCGACGGCGCAGGCCGAGCTCGTGCGGAGCGGACAGGCGTCGCCCGCCGAGCTCGTCGCGGAGTGCCTGCAGCGGATCGAGGCGCTCGACCCGCAGCTCAACGCCTTTGTAACAGTCTGTTACGAGGAGGCGGAGGTGCTGGCCGCCGGGGAGCTGCCGGACGGGCCCTTCCGCGGCGTCCCGATCGCGATCAAGGATCTGACGGAGACGGCCGGGGTCAGGACGACCTTCTCCTCGCGGGCCTTCGCGGACTACGTCCCGCAGCGTGATCCGGCAACCGTGCGGCGCATCCGCGAGGCGGGCTTCGTGATCGTCGGCAAGACGAACACGCCCGAGTTCGGGGTCACGGCCGTGACGGAATCCGACCTGAACGGGGTTTGCCGCAACCCGTGGGACCTCTCGCGCACGCCGGGCGGCTCGTCCGGAGGCGCGGCGGCCGCGGTCGCGTCCGGGATGATCCCGCTCGGCCACGGCTCCGACGGCGGCGGCTCGATTCGCATCCCCGCGGCCTGCTGCGGGCTCTTCGGGCTGAAGCCGTCGCGCGGCCGGATCTCCCGCGCGCCGTACGGCAACGCACTCGCGGGGCTCTCGACCGACGGCGCGATCACCTGGAGCGTGCGCGACGCCGCTGCGTTCCTCGACGTGCTGGCAGGCTACGAGCCGGGCGACCCGCTCTGGGCGCCGCCGCCGGAGCGCCCCTTCCTCGAGGAGGTCGGCGCCGACCCGGGCCGGCTTCGGATCGCCTTCACGACAGAGCCGGCGATCGACTTCCCGGTCGACGCCGAATGCGCGGCGGCCGCCCGGGCCGGCGCGGAGCTCCTGGCCGGGCTCGGGCACGAGGTCGTCGAGGCGACCCCGCCGTGGCGCGACGCCGATCTCGGCACCGGCCTGCTCGACGACACCGGGTTGCTCGACGTCTTCGCCGTCCTCTGGCAGGTCGGCCCGCGCCTCTACCCCGTCGAGGACCTCTCGTTGCTGACGCCGCTCAACCGAGCTCTCGCCGAGGCGGCCGAGCGGACTCCGAGCCACGTCTACGAGCTGGCCAACCTCCGTCTCCAGTCGTTCGCGCGTGGGATCGTCGAGTTCTGCCTCGGCTTCGACGCCGTGCTGACGCCCGCGCTCGCCAAGCCGCCCGTGCCGATCGGCTGGATCTTCGAGCCGGACGACCCGTGGGAGCAGTTCCGCCGCGGCGGCGAGTTCACACCGTTCACGCCGGTGCTCAACGTCACGGGCCAGCCGGCGATCTCCGTGCCGATGGGATTCACCGAGGGAGGCCTCCCGCTGGGGATCCAGCTGATCGGCCGCCCCGCCGGCGAGGCGGCTCTGCTTCGGCTGGCCGCACAGCTCGAGACCGCGCGACCCTGGGCCGACCTCCGCCCCGGGACGTTTGCCGAGGCTCCCGCGCGGGGACCCTCGAGGTGAGATGATGGCGGAGGCCGAAATGACCGCGGAGACATCACCCGTCGAGATCCCGCCGGCGGCGCGCCCGGGGAGCCGGCAGGCGGGCGAGGTACCCGCCGCCCCTTCGGGCCTGCAGCTCGACGAGCGGCAGCCGACGTCCGGCCCAAATCCCTGGCTCGTGATTGCCCTGGCGTTCATCCTCGGGCTCGCGGTCGCCAAGGTGGTCGACTGGAGGGGCCATGCACACCCCCGGAGCTGAGTCCCCGGACACCGCGACCCCGGACACCGCGACCCCCTCGCCGAACGGCGGCGTCGGCGCGGCCGCAAAGGAGGTCGCCGAGCACGCCAGTGCGATCGCGCGGCTCGAGGCAGAGCTCGCCAGGCTCGAGCTGAAGCAGAAAGTCAGAGCGCTCGGCACAGGGCTCGGGCTCGCCGTTGCGGCAGCCGCGTTCGCCTTCTACATGGTGGGCTTCCTCTTCGCGACGATCGCAGCCGGGCTCGCGACCTTCATGTCCACCTGGCTCGCACTGCTCCTGGTCACGCTCCTCTTGCTCCTGCTCGCCGGAGTAGCGGGGCTGCTGGCGAAGAGGCTGATCGCGAAGAGCACGCCGCCCGTGCCCGAGCAGGCGATCGAAGAGGCCAGGCTGACGACGGCAGCGGTGAAGCGCTGATGCCGTCGAACGGCCGGACCCCGGAGGAGGTGCGGCGAGAGCTCGCCCAGGAGCGCGACGGCCTCGCGAGCGCCGTCGAGCAGCTCCGCACCGAGTTGGGAGCCGCCACTGACGTGACCGGGCGGATCCGCGCCAACCTGCCCGTGGTCGCGGCCGGCGCGGCGTCCGCCGGCTTCGTCCTCGCAGGGGGGATCGGCGCCACGATGCGGCTGCTCGCGCGTCGAGGCCGCGAGGGCCGCCAGAAGGCCCGATTCGGCCGCTTCACCCTCGTCGACCGCGGCTGAGGTGCCCCAGACCAGACCAGGCAGCTAGACCGCGCGGAGCGAGAGCCCCGGCCCGTACCGGTACGAGGCGCCCTTCTTCAGCGACACCTTCCAGGTCGCGGTGCCCGTGAACGCCGCGCCGGTCGAGCGCGAGACACCGGGGCCGCTGAGCGCGAAGCGGGCCTTCTTGGAGGCGTCCCTAACCACGAGCGAGTAGGCGCCGGCAGGGACGGTCTTCGCGCGCGCGCCGGGCTTCGCGCCGAGGAACGTCTTGCCGCCGGCGTTCACCGAGCCGAAGAGCTTCTTCGCAGCCTTGGGCGGCGCGCCGCTTCCTCCGCCGTCTCCGCCTCCCCCGCCGCCTCCGCCCGAGACGGTGCCGACGGTGAACGAGCCGCGCATGGTGTCGACATGCGGATCGCAGTAGAAGGAGTAGGTCCCGTCGACGAGGTTGACCGTAAAGGTCTTGTCGCCGACGAACTCGACGTCGGTCGAGACGTTGACGGCGCCGTTGCCTCCGACGAGGTGGAAGTCGTGGATGTCCGCCTGGTCGTGGACCGTCAGCACGTACGTGCCCGCGTCGAGGTGCTGCACGGCGTTGCCGCTCGCGTCGCGGAGGAAGATCGTGAAGCCGGGGCCGACCGTGCCGACAAGCGACGGCGGGTCGGCGGGCGCCGCTGCCGGCACGGCGACCAATGCGATGACGACGCAGAGGACGAGGCCCCGGAGTCTCATGTCCGGTCAGTACGTGACCTGCCGGCGATCGGTTTGTCGTCAGGCGCACTGCCTTCAGGTGCGGAGCTCGCCGCCGAGCTCCGTCGCGACGGCCGCGACGATGCGCTCGCGCAGGGCGGACGCATCCTCATCGGTGAGCGTCCGGTCGTCCGCCTGGAAGGCGACCCGGAGCGCGACCGACTTGCGACCCTCGCCCACCTGCTGGCCGCGGTAGACGTCGAAGACGCGCACCTCACGGAGCTCCGGGCCGACGGCGTCGCGGATCGTCAGCACGAGCCTTCCCGCCGGCACCTCCTCGGGCACCGAGAAGGCCAGATCCTGGCGCACCGCCGGGAACGAGACGACGTCCTCGTAGGTGACCGGCTCCCGCGAGGCGGCGACAAGCAGCGCGAGGTCGAGCTCGAAGACGCCCCACGTTCCCTCGAGCAGCGCGGGATGCAGCTCCCCGATCCAGCCTTCCTGCAGCCGGGCCGCCTTGCCGGGGTGCAGGAGCCCGTGCCGGCCCGGCTCGAACGAGGGCTCGGCCTTCAGCGCGCGGTAGATCGCCTCGACGGCGCCCTTGATGTGGAAGAAGTCGCCCTCGGCGATCCCGGCCACGCGGTCCGGCTCGTCCGGCAGCCCGGCGCTCGGCAGGTAGACGTGCGCGATCTCGAACAGCGCGATCGCCTCCGCGCCTGCGTCGACGTTTCGGCGAACTGCGTCGACGAGGCTCGGCACCAGCGTCGTGCGCAGCGTGCTGAACTCGGCCGAGATCGGCTCTGGGAGCCGCAGCGCGTTCGGGTCTGGATCGTCCGGCCGCAGAGACGGTGTGTACGTCTCGGCGAAGCCGAGCCCGGCCAGCACCTCTTCGGTGCGCCGCCGCAACTGCTGTGCGCGGGTGAGGCCGCCGAACATGGCGCGCCTGAGCGGCAGCGTGAACGGCACGTCGCCCAGCTGGAAGCGCGCGATCTCCTCGACGACGTCGATCTCGCGGGTGACGTCGCGTGCACGCCACGTGGGCGCGACGACGCTCTCGTCAGCGCGGTCGAAGCCCAGCCGGCCGAGGATCGCGTACTGCTGCTCGGCGGGCGTCTCGACGCCGTTCACCTCGTCGGCCCGCTTGGGCCGGAAGGGGATCACCGGCCGCTCAGGGAGCTTCCCCTGGACGTCGGCGGACCCCGTACACCGCGCTCCGGCCAGCTCCACGATCAGCTCCGTGGCGAGGTCGGCCGCCCGGCCGGCGAGGTACGGGTCGACGCCTTTCTCCCAGCGGTTCGAGCCCTCCGTGCGGAGCCGCAGGCGCTCGGAGGTGCGGAAGATCGTGTACGGCTCGAAGTTGGCCGCCTCGAGCAGCACGTCCTTCGACGACTCGGAGATCTCCGTCTCCTCGCCGCCCATGATCCCGGCCAGCGCGACGACCCGCTCGGCGTCGGCGATCATCAGGTCGTCCGGCGTCAGGTCGCGCTCGACGCCGTCCAGCGTGCGGATCTTCTCGCCGGGGCGGGCGCGGCGGACGACGATCTTGCCGCCTCGGATCGTCGACCAGTCAAAGGCGTGCAGCGGGTTGCCGAGCGCGAGCATCACGTAGTTCGTGACGTCGACCACGTTCGAGATCGGTCGCATGCCTGCGTCCTGGATCCGCGTCCTCAGCCAGGTGGGCGACGGCCCGATCGAGACGTCGCGGAAGAGGCGGCCCACGTAGCGCGGGCAGCCCTCGAAGTCCTCGATCTCGATCTGCACCGGCTCGTCGCCCGCCCGTGGCGGAGGGCTCCCGGCCGGCCGCGCCAGCTCGAGCTCGTACAGCGCCGCCACCTCGCGCGCGAGCCCGTAGATCGAGAGCAGGTCGGGCCGGTTGCCCGTCGAATCGACGAGCAGGATGTGCTCGACGAGGGGCAGCGCATCGGCGAGCGGCGTGCCGGGCTCGTACGTCTCGGGGAGCAGCATGATCCCCGAGTGGTCGGTGCCGAGGGCGAGCTCGTCCTCGGCGAGGATCATCCCGTCGGAGAGCTCGCCGCGCACCTCGCGCCGCTCGAGCTCGAGGCCGTTCGGGAGCACCGCGCCCGGCAGCGCGACGGCGACCGTCGCGCCGGCGCCGAAGTTCCAGGCACCGCAGACGATCGAGCGCGCGTCGCCATCCCCCACGTCCACCTTGCAGAGCTGCAGCCGGTCCGCGTTGGGATGCTTCTCCGCCTCGAGCACCTTGCCGACGCGGAAGAGGCCGAGGTTGCCGTTCTCGTCGACGACGCCCCGGCGCTCGATCCCCTCCACCTCGGCGACCGAGACGGAGAGCCGCTCGGCCAGCTCCGGCAGCGGCATCTCGATGGGAACGTACTCGTTGAGCCAGGAGACCGGGACGCGCATCAGCGGACCACCTAGAACTGCCTCAGCACGCGAAGGTCGCCTTCCCAGAGGGCGCGGATGTCCGGGAAGTCGTGACGCAGCTGCGCGACGCGCTCGATCCCGCAGCCGAACGCGAAGCCGCTCCACTCGTCGGGGTCGAGGCCGACGTTCGCGAGCACCTCGGGGTCGACTATCCCGGAGCCGCCCATCTCGAGCCACCCCGAGAAGCGGCAGGTGCGGCAGCCCGCACCGCCGCAGATGCCGCAGGAGACGTCCGGTTCCATCGACGGCTCGGTGAAGGGGAAGTAGTGGGTGCGGAAGCGGACGCGGCGGTCGGGGCCGAAGAGCGCCCGCATCACGTGCAGCAGGGTCCCCTTCAGGTCCGCGAGCGTCAGCCCCTTGTCGACGGCGAGCCCTTCGAACTGATGGAAGATCGGATAGTGCGTGGCGTCGACCGCGTCGCGCCGGTAGCAGCGGCCGATCGAGACCATGTAGATCGGCGGCGGGCGCTCCTCCATCGCATGGATCTGGGACGGCGACGTCTCGGTGCGGAGCAGCCGCTCGGCGTCCAGGAAGAAGGTCGCGCGCGGCGACCGCGCGGGGTGCGCCTCGTCGAACGCCAGCTGGTCGAAGTTGTAGTGGACGGTCTCCACCTCGCGGTCGTAGCGCACCTCGTAGCCGAGTCCGATGAAGGCGTCCTCGATCTGCCTCCGGACCTGCGTCAGAGGATGGAGCCGGCCGAGCGGCAGCTCCTCGCCGGGGAGGGTGACGTCGACGGTCTCTTCCGTCAGCCGCCGCTCGAGCTCAGCGTGCTCGAGCTCGGCTTCCCGATCGGCGATCGCCGCCTCGAGCCGCTGGCGAACGCCGTTCAGGAGCATCCCCGTCTCGCGGTCGCGCACGTGCCTGAGCGCCTGCGCGAGCTCGCTCTTGCGGCCGGTGTATCGAATCCTGACCGCTTCGACCTCGTCCGGCGTCGACGCGGCGCCCAACTCGCGCTGCGCCCCCTCCTCGTGCGCCGCCCAGTCCATCTCGGCGGCGACCTTATCGATTCTCGTCATCGTTCCTCCTCGTCTTCGCAGGCCGGCTCGGGAAGCCCCGGCGCGAACGGAGGACGGCTAGCCGGCGCCGACCCCGGAGTCGCCCCGGGGCCGGAGAAAGAGGAACGCCTGCGCCTGCATGGCTGAAAGTATAAGCACGTGTCGGCCTACGACCGGATCGCCGAGCTGTACGACCCCTGGAGCCGTTCCGTCACGGAGGACGTCGACTTCTACGTCGAGGAGGCCCGGGCCGTCGCTCCGGGGCCGGTGGTCGAGCTCGCGGTCGGCACCGGCCGGATCGCGGTGCCAATCGCGCTCGAGGGGATCCGGCTGATCGGCGTCGACTCGTCCGCGGAGATGCTCCGCGTCTGCCGGGAGACCGCGGAGCTCGCCGGCGTGGCTGACCTCCTCGACCTGCGTCTCGGCGACCTGCGTGAGCCGCCGGTCGCGGAGCGGGTGGAGCTCGTCACGTGCCCCTTCCGCTCCTTCCTGCACCTCCCCACCGAGCACGACCGCCTCAAGGCGCTCCGAGCGGCCCGCGAGCTGCTCGTGCCGGGCGGGAGGCTCGTCTTCGACGTCTTCGCGCCGGCGGAGGACGACATCGCGTCCACGCACGACCGCTGGCTCGAGCGCGAGCCGGGCATATTCGAGCGCGCGCTCTGGGACCGCAGCAGGCGGACGCTGACGCTTTCCGTGCGAGGCCCTCAGGGCCGGGCGACGATGGCCCTCTCGTGGCTCTCGGCAGACGAGTGGGCCGCGCTCCTGCATCGCGCCGGCTTCGAGGTCGACGCGTGCTACGGCTGGTTCGACCGGCGGCCGTACGCCGGGGGAGAAGACAGTGTTTGGACAGCGCGCAGGCCGGAATAGGCACGGCAGATCCGAGGAAGCCGTTGCGGGCGGGGCCGCACGTGCGCGTCGTCTAGAAAGTCCAGTGCCTTGCCGACGCGGGGCGTCAGGCCGGATTCCGCCTGCGACACTCGTAGAGGGCGATCGCCCCCGCCGCGGCGACGTTCAGCGACTCGGACCCGATGGGGATGTGCGCGACGTCGTCGCAGGCGGCGACCACCTCGTCCGGCAGCCCCTCGCGCTCCGCGCCGAGGACGAACGTCGTCGCAGGCCCGAGCTCGAGCTCCGCCAGCGGCGTCCCCACTCGCGCGACGAGCGCGACGCGCCGGCCTGGCGCGTCGTCGAAGGACACCACCGGGACGCGGAAGATCGCGCCCATCGAGGCGCGCACCGCCTTCGGCCCGGTCGGGTCGGCGCAGCCCTCCGAGAGCGCGACGAACGCCCCGAAGGCGTCCGCGGTGCGCAGCAGGGCGCCGACGTTGCCCGGATCGGCCACGTGCCAGAGCGCGATCCCGAGCGGCCGCGCCTCGAACGCCGGCAGGTCCTCCTTGCGGTAGACGCCGATCGCGCGCGCCGGGTGCGGCAGCGTCGACACACCGGCGAGCAGCTCTGGCGAGACGTTCTCGCCCGCGACGAGCAGATCGACCGGCTCGGCCGTCGCGGCCTCGACGAGGTCTTCGCCCTCGACCGCAAAGAGCCCGAGCTTGTCCCGCCAGCGGCGGGACTCGAGCTTCCGCACGAGCTTCAGGCGCTCGTTCGACGCGGACGTAATCAAGTGGCTCGACCGGCCCTCTCCTCCGGGCTTTTCGCCCGCCATCACAGGTCGCGCTGCGGCGTCCTCAGTCGCGCCGGTAGCGGTCGCTGCCGGCGCTCCCTGCGTCCTTGCACCGCTCGGTGCTGACGGCCGAAAAGCGCGGCAAGAGGACCGGCCGAACCACCACTACGCCGCGGCGGTCGACTTCTCGAGCGCGGCCTTCGCCTGGCCGGCGATCGCCTTGAAGGCGGCCGGGTCGCTGACCGCGATCTCGGCGAGCACCTTGCGGTCGAGCTCGATCCCGGCCTCGCGGAGGCCGTGCATGAACTGGTTGTACGAGAGCCCCTCCCCGCGCGCCGCGGCGTTGATCCGCTGGATCCAGAGCCGGCGGAACGTCCGCTTCTTGTTCTTGCGGTCGCGGTAGGCGTAGACGAGCGAGTGCTCGACCTGCTCCTTCGCGTACTTGTAGTTCGACTTCTTGAGGCCCCAGTAGCCCTTGGCCTGCTCGAGGACCTTGCGGCGCTTCTTGCGCGCGTGAACGGAGCGCTTGACGCGTGGCATTAGTGGTCCTCCTGGTGACGCTGGTGGATGCAAGCGTCGCGAGCACCAAGCGATGCAAGGACGCAGGGAGCGTCGATAGCGGGGCCTATCGATGCGACCGAGGACGCCGCAGCGCGACGTGTGATCGCGGCGGTTGCCCCGCCAAGTGTTGCCGGGAGGGCCACTAACGCCTCCCCAGCAGCTTCAGGACGGTCTCGCGGTTCGCCTTCGCGACAGGCTCAGCCTGCCTGAACCCCCGCTTTTCCTTCGCGGACTTCTTCTCCAGCTTGTGGCTCTTCCCCGCCCGCCGACGCAGCAACTTGCCCGTCCCGGTCACCTTGAACCGCTTCTTCGCGCTCGAGTGTCTCTTCACTTTTGGCATCGTCTCTTTGTACTCCTGCGTTCTTCGTCGGGCCGAGCATCATCGTCATGTTCCGACCCTCGAGCAGCGGCTGCTGCTCGATCTGCCCGATGTCCTTGACGTCCTCCGCGAGGCGCATCAGCAGATCGCGGCCGCGGTCGGCGTGGTCGCGTTCCCGGCCCCTGAACATGATCGTCACCTTCACCTTGGCGCGCTGGTTCAGGAACCGGACGACATGGCCCTTCTTTGTCTCGTAGTCGTGGATTCCGATCTTCGGGCGGAGCTTGATCTCCTTGACGTGGATCTGAACCTGGTGCTTCCGGGCGAGCTTGGCCTTCTGCTCCTGCTCGTACCGGTACTTGCCGTAGTCCATCACCCGCGCCACAGGCGGATCCGCGGTCGCGGCCACCTCGACCAGATCGAGGTTCTTCCCGTAGGCGTACTCGCGGGCCTCGTCTGTCGTCTTGATCCCGAGCTGCGCGCCGTCCTGATCGATCAGGCGGACACGCGGCACGCGAATGGCGTCGTTGATCCGTGTCTGCGGGAGTTGCGGCCGCTCGTCGCGAATGACCCTCCGCGGCCTCAAAGGCTTTTCACCAAGCTCGCTTGTTCCTTTCTCGAAACGACAAAACCGCTGCAAGCAGCGGCATCCGTTCTCAGGTCAACCGGCTCGGTTGAACCTCCGGAGGCCGTCAGGCCGGGAGGTGAGGCTGGATACTCGCCTACTTGCAGACCTAGAGCGTAGCAAGCTTCCCGAGGAATTCATCCAGGCTCGCCTGGAACTGCTCGCCGCCGCGCTCCCGGATCGCGAGCGACTCCTCGCTCTCGCGGTCCCCGTAGACGATCGTGAACGGGATCTTCTCCACCTCGGCGTTGCGGATCCGCTTGCCGACCGTCTCGTCCGAGTCGTCGAGCTCCGCGCGGACGCCCGCCTCCTTCAGCTTCTCGACGAGCGCGGCCGCCGCCTCGCGGTGACCCTCGCCGACCGGCACGACGCGCACCTGCACCGGGGAGAGCCAGCATGGGAAGGCCCCGCCGTAGTGCTCGATCAGGATGCCGATGAAGCGCTCGAGCGAGCCGAGCAGCGCCCGGTGGATGACGACCGGAGGATGCTCGGTGTTGTCCGGGCCGACGTAGGTGAGGCCGAAGCGCACGGGCATCTGGTAGTCGAGCTGGATCGTTCCCATCTGCCACGACCTGCCGAGTGAGTCGGACATGTGCAGGTCGATCTTCGGGCCGTAGAAGGTGCCCTCGCCCTCGCTGATCACGTACTCCATCTCGTGCCGCTTGAGCGCGCTTTCGAGCGCGCCCTCGGCGACGTCCCACTGCTCGTCCGTGCCGAGGCGCTTCTCGGGGCGGGTCGACAGCTCGGCGTGCGGGACGAGCCCGAAGAGGTCGTAGAGGTACTTGACGTAGTCGATCATCTGATCGATCTCGCCCTGGATCTGGTCGTCCGAGCAGAAGATGTGGGCGTCGTCCTGCGTGATGTGCTTCACCCGGAGGAGACCGTGCAGCGTCCCGCCGCGCTCGTCGCGGTGCAGGGTCGAGGCCTCGGCGAAGCGCAGCGGCAGCTCCTTGTAGCTCCGCATGCGCGAGCCGAAGAGGAGCATGTGGCCGGGGCAGTTCATCGGCTTCAGCGCGAGGCGCTTCTCGCCCTCCTCGTGGCTCTGCACCCAGAAGATGTTCTCCTCGTAGTTCTGCAGGTGTCCCGACGTCCGGTAGGTCTCCTCGTCGTAGAGGAGCGGCGTCTTCACCTCGGAGTAGCCGCGCTTTGCGTTCTCGCGGCGGCGCAGGTCCTCCAGCGAGTTCCAGATCACCATGCCCTTCGGGTGCCAGAACGGCGAGCCCGGCGAGTGGTCGGAGAGGTGGAAGAGGTCGAGCTGCCGCCCCAGCCGGCGATGGTCGCGGCGGCGTGCCTCGTCGAGCAGGCGCAGGTACTCGTCCAGATCGTCCTGCGAGTAGAAGGCCGTGCCGTAGATCCGGGTCAGCTGCTTGTTCTTCTCGTCCCCACGCCAGTACGCCCCGGCGAGCCCGGTCAGCTTGACCGCCTTGATCGGCTTCGAGTTCTGCAGGTGCGGGCCGCGGCAGAGGTCGGTGAAGTCGCCCTGCGAGTAGAGGGAGATCTGCCCGTCGGCCGTGTCGACGAGCTCGAGCTTGTACGGCTCGCCCTCCGCCTCGAAGCGCCTGCGGGCCTCCTCCGCGGTCACTTCGGAGCGCTCCCAGGCGCGGCCCTCGTCGAGCTCCTTCTGGATCTCGGCCTCGATCCGCTCGAGTTCCTCCTCGGCGATCGGCTCGGGGAACTCGAAGTCGTAGTAGAAGCCGTTCTCGATCGGCGGCCCGATCGCGATCTTCACGCCCGGGTAGAGGCGGCGGACGGCCTCGGCCAGCAGGTGCGCAGTCGAGTGGCGCAGCACGGCCAGGGCGTCCGGATCGTCCTTGTCGCGCGTGGTGAGGATCTGGATCTCCTGCCCGTCGTCGAGCGGCAGGCGGAGGTCCCGGACGCTGCCGTTCGAGCGGACCAGCACGGCCTGCTCGGCGAGCCTCGGCCCGATCGCGCGCGCGGCGTCGAGGCCGGTGGCGCCGTCGGGGAGCGCGAGCTCGGTCCGGTCGGGAAGGATGACCTTCACGGGCGAGGAGGATAGTGGGGGGGAAAGGCGTGCAACGGGGACGTGCCGGCGCCTGCGCGAAGGAGCGCTACAGGCGCGACGCTGTGTCCCGGAACATCACCGTCCCAGGGTACCAATCGCCCCCTGGGAGTGCTAGAAGCGGCCAATGTCGCCCACCCGGATCTCGCCTGCCGGAATGTCGCCCGTTCGCTGGGCACCCCTGCTTCTGCTCCTCCCGATTGCCGTCGTCGTGCTCCTGCGGGGCCGACCGCACCTCGACGAGTCGTGGGAGAGCCATCCGGCCCATTTCTGGCTGGTGCTCGTTGCAGCTTCGCTGTGCGTGGCGCTCGGCTACGGCATCTGGGACGCCGCGCGCCGGCGCCGCGACGCCCGGCTGCTCTTCGTCTCGCTCGCGTTCATCGCAAGCTCGGGCTTCCTCGGGCTGCACGCGCTGGCCACGCCTGGTGTCCTGATCGGCAAGAACCCGGGCTTCGAGCTGGCGACGCCGGTCGGCCTCGTGGTGGCCGCCGCATTCGCGGCGGTGTCGTCGCTCGAGCTGCCCCAGAGCACGGTCCGGCTCGCCCCGTGGCTGCTCGGCTCGCTCGCGACGGTGCTCCTCGCCTGGGGTGTCGTCTCGATCGCCGAGCTCCCGCCGCTCGACTCGCCGCTCGCGACGGAGCAGCTCGACGGCTGGCAGGTGGGGCTGGCGGCGGCCGGCGTCGTCCTCTACGCGGCGGCGGCGATCGGCTACCTCCGACTCTGGCGGCGGCGCAGGCAGCAGTTCGTGCTCGCGGTCGCGCTCGGCTTTGCCCTGCTCGCCGAGGCGATGCTCGTGATCGTCTGGGCCCAGAACTGGCGCTTCTCGTGGTGGGAGTGGCACCTGCTGATGCTGACTGCGTTCGCCATCGTGGCCCTCGCGGCACGGGTGGAGTGGCACGAGGAGCGGTTCAGCGCGCTCTACCTCGAAGGGACGTTCGCAGGCGCTCGCGACGTGTCGGTGCTGCTCGCCGACCTCAGCGGCTTCACGTCGTTCTCCGAGCGGCACGGCCCGGCCGAGGTGACCGCGATGCTGAACGCCTACTTCGAGGCCGTGATCCCGCGGATGGAGGAGGCTCGCGGCGAGGTTCACCAGATCGTCGGCGACGAGCTGATGGTGATCTTCAACAAACAGGGCGACACGCCGGACCATCCTGAGCGTGCCGCGCGGGCGGCGCTGACGCTGCTGGCGGAGGCGGAGCGGGTCGCGCAGCCGGGCTGGCCCGGCTTCCGCGTGGGCGTCAACTCCGGCGAGGTCGTCGCCGCCGTCGTCGGCGGCAGCCGAGGGCACCGCAAGCACGGCGTCGTCGGCGACGCCGTCAACCTGACCGCTCGGCTCGAGGCGGCGGCGCCGGTCGGGGGCGTGCTCGTCGGCGAGGAGACGTTCCGCCGGCTGCCGCCCGGCGCGCTGACGGAACGGCTGCCCCCGCTCGCGGTGAAGGGCAAGGCCCAGCCGGTCGAGGCATATCTCCTGCGCTCGCTGGGTACTGCCGGCGCCGTCGAGCCCGACTAGACAGCTAGCTCGGGGAATCCACGGAGGCGACGTCAGCGAAGCCGCTGACGGCCCGTAGGCGTCCAAGCGAGATCCTTTGGGCATGCGACGGCTCCTCGTCGTCGGCGCGCTCGCCCTTCTCGCGGCTCCGGTAGCGACACCGACGCCTGGACTCGCCCTGAGGCCGTGCAGCGTCGCCGCCGTCGTGGCCCGGTGCGGGACGATCTCGCTGCCCGAGGACCACGCGCGTCCCGGCGGCAAGCGGATCTCCGTCGGCCTCGCCGTCATCACCGCGCGGCGACACGTGGCGGGCCGGGCCCCCCTTGTCGTCTTCGCGGGCGGACCGGGCGGCTCGGCGATCGCGGCTGCCGGCTGGAGCGACGGCGTGTTCCGTGCGACGAACCGTGACCTCGTCCTGGTCGACCAGCGCGGCGTTGGGCGCTCGTCGCCGCTCGTCTGTCCGAAACCCCCGAAGGAGGCGACGATCGAGGACCTGCCCCGCCTCGCGCGCTCGTGCATCGCCGGGCTGAAGCGCGATCCGCGGCTCCTCACGACCGACCAGTTCGTCGACGACGTCGACGCCGTACGGGCGGCGCTCGGGTATCCGAAAGTCGTCCTCTACGGCGGCTCGTACGGCGCGGCAGCAGTCCAGGTATACGTCTCGCGCCACGGGCGCCGCGTCGAGGCGGCGGTCGTCGACGGCGGCACGTCGCTGGATGTCCCGATCTTCGAGCGCTACTACGCGAACGGCCAGCGCGCGCTCGAGGCTCTCGCTGCACGCTGCAAGGCTCGGCCCGCGTGCGCGTCGGCGTTCCCGGACGTGGTGGGCGACGTCAGGTCGACGCTCTCCCGCCTCCGAGCCGCTCCGGCAACCGTGGGTGGGCAGCGGGTGGACGCGGAGGCCGCCGCGACCGCGTTCCAGCAACTGACGCGGACCCCTGAGGGAAACGCGGCGCTCCCGCGGACGGCGCATGCGGCGGCCCGCGGCGACCTCGGCCAACTCACCCGCGTCGTCGCGCAGATCGAGGCGGACGCGGTCGCGGCGGGACGGCTCGTCATGTACTGGTCGATCACCTGCTCGGAGCCGTGGGCGAAGCTGCGGCCATCGGCAGCCGCGGCGTCCGCGGCGGGGACGTACCTGGGGGAGGTGGCGGCACAGGACGTAAAGGTGAAAGGGATCGTCTGCCCACTGCTCGCGCGCACGCCGCCGCCCGACACCGCCGCCCCGCCGCGCAGCAGGGTGCCGGTGCTCGCGCTCGCTGGCGGCCAGGATCCGCAGGATCCCGAGGAGAACATCACGCCGCTCCGGCGAGCGATGCTGCGGACGACGATCGTCCGCGTGCCCGGTGCCGGCCACGGCGCCGTCCAGTACGGCTGCACGCGCAACGTGGTCGCCCGGTTCCTCGACTCGCACCGCGTCACGGCCGCGGACCGTGCGTGCGCGGCCCGCTATCTGCCTCTGCCGTTCCTCACGGGCTGACGCCGTCCCACTCCATCAGGAGCCACGGCGCCGTGTGCCACTCGTCGAGCTCCTCGCGAACCTCGAGGTCGCGGAAACCGGCCCTGCGCCACCCTGCGATCGCGCGCTCGTTCCAGGTGTAGGGGTCGACCGTCAGCCGCCCCCACCCCTCCGCCTCGACGAGGTGCCGTGCAAGCGCCCGCGCCGCGTCGGGCCCGAGGCCGCGCCCGCGCGCGTCCGGGACGAGGAACATGTCGAGTCCCCCTCCGCTCTCGAGAGGCCCGGGCTCGTCCCACCACGACTGGAGGTACCCGACCGGCTCTCCGCCGGCCTCGACGATCCACCCCTCGACGTTCGTCCGGGCGAGATCCGCCAGCACCTCCTCACGGGTGAACGTCTCATCGTCCCAGTAGCGGCTGACCTCGGGGTCCAGGTGCCACGCGACGAGCAGATCGGCGTCGGCGTCCGTCGCGCGGCGGACGACAGTCAGTCGTCCCCGTACAGGAAGTCCCACATCACCGCCTCGGACCGCACGCCGCCGGCGCCCGCGTAGAGCGCGTTCGCCGCCTCGTTGTCGGCGTCCGTGAGGACGAAGCCCTCGGGGATGCCGCGCTCCCGGCAGATGCGCCTGAGCTCCGACATCAGCCGCGTCCCTACGCCCTGGCCACGACACGCCGCGTCGACCTCGATCTCGTAGACGAAGAAGATCGACGGGTCGCCGTGCCGTCGCGGCAGCTCGTAGCCGAACACAAACCCGAGCGGGCGGTCGCCGTCGAGGGCGACGAGGAAGACGACATCGTCGTCGGCGAGCAGCGCGGTCTGCGGCTGGGCCGTCGCAAGCCGCTCGACGATCGCCTCGTCGCCGGGCCGGAGCCGGCGGACGATCACCGGAACGCCGCCTCGCGCAGCCCCGACGGCGCCTTCAGGAAGTAGCTCTCCCGCACCCACTCGAGCGCCGTCTGGAGCGTCTCCTCGTCCGTGACGGTGACGGTGACCCAGCCGTAGCGGCCGACGTGGCTCGCCGGGCGCACGAACGGGAGCAGCGCCCCGATCTCACGCTCCTCGGCGCCGACCTTCATCGTCACCTCGAGCGGTCGCTCGCCCGTCAGCAGCGCGAAGAGCTTGTTCTCCGGCACCTTGAAGACGGGGAAGCCCCACGGCGCGTCCTCGTAGGACTCTGGGAACGAGAGCGCCAGCTCGCGCACGCGGGCGGCGGCCGATTCGGGCGAGAACCGCACGACGAAAATGTAGGCGATCCGGACCGATCAGTCCTCCCGGCGGGCACGCCGCTCCTCGATCGCAAGCGCGACGAGCCCGAGCGCGACCGCGAACCAGAGCGTCGCCAGCCGCACGAGCACCGTCGCGGCGGCGGCGCTCGCCTGCGAGACGTCGCCGAGCCGGTGGAAGAGCCCCGTCATCGAGCCCTCGGCGACGAGCAGCCCGCCGGGGATGAACGACACGGCACCGGCGAGGCTCGCGACGCAGAAGATCGCCGTGGTCTCCGGCAGCGACACGTCGAGGTCGAGGCCGCGAACGCAGACGTACGCCGCCAGGCACTCGAAGAACCACGAGACGGCGGCGACCACCGTCATCGTCAGCGTCAGCGGGACGTCGAGGAGCTGCACAGCGGCGGCGCGCGCCTCGGCCAGCCGCTCGAAGCGCGCGAGGAGCGGCGAGCGCACCAGGACGACGAGCCCAGCGAGTCCCGCGAGGACGACGGCCAGCAGGGGCCAGAGCTCACCGCCGCCGGCCCAGACGATCGCGGCAGCACCGAGCAGGATCACGCCCGTTCCGTCCGTCACCCGCTCCGCGAGCACGATCGGCGCCGAGCGAGCGACGGGCGTTCCGAAGCTGCGCCGCAGTAGGCCCGACTTCAACAGCTCGCCGATCTTCGCCGGGGAGATCGTCATCGTCAGCCCCGCGAGAAAGATCCCGAAGCTGCGCCCTCGCGGGATGCGGATCTCGAGTCGCGCGAGGTAGATCTCCCAGCGGAGCCAGCGGATGACGTAGTTGAGAAAGGTCAATGCGAGCGCCAGCGGGAAGAGCTCCCAGCGGAACTGCTCCAGCGCATCGAGGAGCGCGCCGAAGTCCGCGTATAGGCCGAGCGCGAGCGCCGTCACGGCGGTCAGCGCCGCGACGAGGATCAGCGACCGTCTCAGCTGACCGCGAGTACGATCGCCGCGGTCACGGCCCAGAGCACGACCGTGGCGATCAGCTGCCGGTCGCCCAGCAGCACGCGCTCGGGCTCCTCGCCGAGGTCGTGCCTGTGGACGAGCAGCAGGTAGCGGAAGACGCCGAACAACACGAACGGGATCGTGACCATCATCCCCCGCGTGTGGACGTCGACGGTGTAGAGCCCGTAGGTGATGATCGTGGAGGCCGCCACCACGGCGAGCAGCTGGTCGACGAGCTCCAGCGAATAGCCCTCGAGCACGGGCCGCCCAGGCGTGCGCTCGGCGCCGACGAGCACGAGCTCGCCGCGCCGCTTCGCGAAGCCGAGGAAGAGCGCCAGCAGCGCCGTGCAGAGGAGCAGCCACTCGGAGATCGGCACGTCGACGGCCTGCGCGCCCGCGGCGGCCCGGATCACGAAGAGTGCCGCGATCACCATCACGTCGAGCAGCACGACGTGCTTGAGGCCCAGCGAGTAGGCGGCCTGCAGCGCGAGGAATCCCGCCACATAGACGAGCACGCGCCAGTCGATCGCGAGCGCGATCGCCAGCGCGCCCACGGCCAGCAAGCCGGCGAGGGTCAACGCCGTGTCGGCGGATACCTCGCCCCTCGCGATCGGGCGGTTTCGCTTGATCGGATGCCTGCGGTCGTCGGCTGCGTCGCGGACGTCGTTCATGAGGTAGGCCGCGCTCGACGCCCCGCAGAAGGCCACGAAGCAGGCGATAGCCTCGACCCAGCGGACGGCGTCGCCCAGCTTCGCCGCGAAGACGATGCCCGCGAAGACGAGGAGGTTCTTGAGCCACTGCCTCGGGCGGAGCGCTGCAACGAGCGCATGGGCGGTGCCGCGGCCGGCCGCCGCCTCCACTAGCGTCCGCGGCGCAGTCGACACGGGGCACGATGTTACTTCGAATACGACAACTCGAGACAGGACCCTTCGTCGCGTTCGCCGCGACTGCAGCGTTGACAACGATCGGTGTCAGCCTCTTCGCGAGCTCGCACCAGGCAGAGACAGGCGACGGTGGAGCTTACGCCGCGATGGGACACCATCCGCTTTCGTTCCCCCAGTCGCCGCAGGGATACCGCATCGGTGTGCCGGCCGTTGTCTGGGCGCTCCACACCCCGGTTCGCGCGACCTTCGTCGCCCTCTCGGTGCTCGGGTTGTCACTGACGTCCGCGCTCGTGTTTCAGCTGCTGAAGCGACTGATCGGTCGCGGCGTTGCGCCTCGCGGCGTCGCGATCCTCCTCTTGCTCAGGCGTTTTTGTCACGACCGTCACCAATCCCTTTCTGGTGGACTCGGTTGCCTACGCAGCACTCACCGGCGCTCTGCTGCTAGCCCTAGCGAGGAGGGTGCTGTCTCTCGCCCTCCTGCTGACCGTCGGTGTGCTGGTCCACGAGAGCGTTCTCTTCGCGCTTGTGCCCGGTGTGCTGCTGACGCTGCACTCCAAACGGAAGCCGCGCCGCCGCACGGATTGCTCTCGCCGGATTGCCCGCTCTCATCGCCTATCTCGTCCTGCGCCGCACCGGACTCGTCATCGAGCCCGCGCCCGGCGACTCCTTCTCCTATGCCCACGAGCTACGGACCGTGGTTCCCCGGGAACTGCGAGAGGGAGGGGCGAAGCCGGTCGCGAACGCATTGCTTTACTCCTTCGGTGCATGTTGGGTCGCCGCCGCGATCGCGTTTCGGGGCGCAGCGCGGCCCATCCAGCTCCTGGCGACGTTGTTCATCCCGGTGCTCGTGACACTGCTGCTCGCCTCGGACTGGGCGCGGATCCTGCAGTTCGGTGCCCCGGCGCTGATCAGTCTCACGGTGTTGGTGCCGTTCGGAGCCCGCGAGCTGATCCTGTTCCTCGCCTGCCTGTTCGCCGACACCGGGGTGCTCCGCCATCTCGAGCCGGGCGCGGGAAGAAGTACCTCCTCCTGCTCGGCGCGTTCAGCGTCGGGGCGGCGATCGCTCTCCGCGCCAAAAGGCGGGCGCTCAGCTCAACCGCTTGAGCAGCCCGAGCGCCTGCTGGTTCCATGGAACGCGGTGCGTCATCCCGGCGGCTCGGCCGAGCCGGTCACGGTTCGCGAGATACCAGTCGTAGGTCTCGATCAGCGCCTGCTCGTTCGAGAGACGCGGCGTCCAGCCGAGCATCCGCTGGGCCTTCGACACGTCAACGAACGAGTCCTTGTACGCCGTCTTGTAGTGCCACTCGGCGAGCGGTGAGAGCCTGAGCCTCTCGAGCAGGCGAAGCGGCGGCACCGCGAGCCACGGCGGAACCGCGCGCAATCGCGCGCCGGAGCCGGCGTGGTCGATCAGCGCCTGGAGGTCGGAGCGGACTGTGCCGAAGTCCTCTGCACCGACGCTGAGCGCCTCGCCGGCGACGTCGGCGTCCGCGGCCAGGACGATGGCCTCGACGAGATCCTCGACGGCGAGGAGCTGATAGCGGTTCGACCCGTCGCCGAGGATGGGGATCCTCCTCCCCTCGCGGATCCAGTCGAACAGGATCTCGAAGACGCCGAGCCGCTCGGCCCCGATGAAGGTCTTCGGCCGGATGATCACCGTCTCGAGCCCGCGCTGCGCGAATTCGGTCGCGATGCGCTCGGCCTCGATCTTCGACTCGCCGTAGTGCCCGACCCCGATCAGCGGGTCGTCCTCGAAGATCGGGTGCTTGGCCGGGACGCCGTAGACCGCGGTCGACGAGATGTCGATTGCGCGGCGGACCCCGGCCTCGAGCGCCGCGGCCATCGTCGTCGCCGTGCCCTCGACGTTCACCGACCGGATCGCGTCGCGCGTCACCTGGATCGGCAAAGCGGCAGCCGCGTGGACGAGGACGTCTGCCCCGGCGACGAGGCGCCTCACGTCCTCCGGCTTGCGGACGTCGCCGCGGAGCTCCTCCACCCGGCCCTCGAGCGGCAGGTCGTCGAGCGGCGCCGTGTCGAGCGTCCGCACCTCGTGGCCGTCTGCCACGAGCCGCCGGCAGAGATGGAGCCCGAGGAAGCCTGCCCCTCCGGTGATCGCCCAGCGCGACATCCGCCGCAGACTAGCGGCGCCCGCGTGCCGCTCCGCAATAAGCCGTCAGTCCGGGGACTGGTCGCCGAGCGGACGCGAGCGCGTACGCGAACCTAACGGGAAGGGCGCCCGGAGCCAAGTCCCCGCGGGCCTGGCGTCGAGGCGTTTGAAGCAAATTCCGCGAGCGCCTCGATAGGACCGGGAGGCGGATGGCACTGACCATCCGGCTAGGCGAATCCTCGCCGCATTCCGGACTGGCCCGCCCTCGGGCTCGCCACTACGGTGCGACCCGAAAGAGACAGGAGATCGAGCGGGGCTTCGGCTTCGGTCCTCAAATCGTGGTTCGGGGAGGGACGTGGATGTACCGTGGAGTGGGGAGACGGGCGGAGACGATCATCGTCGCCGTCGTAGTTGCAGCAGTCGCGACCGGCGGGCCTGCCGTGGCCGGCGACATCGTGGCGTTCGCAAAGCAGGCCGGTAACTCGAAGACGGTCAACGGCCTCGGCGCCTCGAAGACGCCCCGTGCCGGCATGCTCCTCCCGCTCAACGCGAAGGGTCTGTTCCCGGCACGCGTGGTCCCCGCGGGACGCCCGGCGCCGCCGGCGCCGTGGGCGCCGTCGGCCCCGCTGGATCGGCCGGGTCGGCAGGGGCGCCGGGATCTGCCGGGCCGCAGGGCGAGCGCGGCCTCACCGGCTTGACCGGGGCTGTCGGAGCGGCCGGGGCCGTCGGACCGGCAGGAGCTGTCGGACCGGCAGGAGCTGTCGGACCGGCCGGCGCTGTCGGACCGGCGGGGGCTGCGGGGGCCCAGGGGCTGCAGGGCGAGACGGGTCTCAAGGGCGACAAGGGGGACAAGGGAGACACAGGTCTGAAGGGGGAGACGGGCGACAAGGGCGATGCCGGACCGAAGGGGGACACCGGCCTGAAGGGGGACAAGGGCGAGAAGGGAGACCAGGGAGCGAACGGGGCCGACGGCCTCCGCGGAGACATCGGCCCGGCCGGCGCCGACGGTCCCGGGGGCGCGGCAGGTCCGGCGGGCGCCGACGGTCACACGGGACCCGCAGGCCCTGCAGGCGCGGCAGGCGCCGACGGTTCGGAGGGCCCGCAAGGACCGGCAGGTCCGCAAGGCCCGCAAGGCCCCGCCGGCGGGCTCGTCTATCCGGCGATCGTGGACATCAACCCGGTGCCGCGGCCGAGCGCGTCGCACCTCTGGAACGACGTCTTCGTCAGCGACTGGGCCTGGAACAACGCCTACCGGAGGTCGTATCCGGACGGCGACAGCTCGAGCTACATCGAGTGGAAGGTGCCCCTCGGGGCCGGCACGTGGGACGTCGAGGTGACGCTGATCACGACCGACGACGCCGGGATCATGACGTTCTCGCTCGACGGGAACGACGTCGGCTCGGTCGACGGCTACGACTCTCCGAAGACGACGTACAACGTGTCCAAGGAGATCGCGGGCGTCGACGTCCCAGCCTCCGGGATGCACACGCTCCGGATCTCGACGGCGACCAAGAACCCCAGCTCGTCCGCATACTTCGGCTACCTCGTCTGGGTGCGGCTCGTTCAACGGTAGGCGGACAACGCACAAGGAGCGGCGGTCGCGGGGAGGCGGCCGCCGCTCCGGCGCGTGCCGGCCGGCCTCCCCGGTGAGCCTCACGCGTTAGCCTCTTTGGGCGTGCCGAGTGTTCCGATCCTTCCGCTCACGGGCGGCTGCAACTGCGGCGGCGTCCGCTACGAGATCAGCGAGCCGCTCGTCTCGGCCGGCTACTGCCACTGCAGGCGGTGCCAGCGCCGGACGGGAGCGGCGGCCTCGCCGCAGGCGCGCATCGTTCCCGGCTCGTTTCGGATCGTCTCGGGCGAGGAGCTGCTGCGCGAGTGGGACCCCGGCGACGGCGGCTTTCCGAAGGTGTTCTGCTCGGTCTGCGGGTCGTCCGTGTGGAGCCGCAGCCCGGTCGATCCGGCGGCGATCAGCGTCCGCCTCGGCACCTTCGACGGCGATCCAGGCATCCGCCCGTCGCGCCGCACCTGGCTCGAGTCGGCTGCGCCGTGGGAGCCGGTCCCCGAAGACGGCCTCGACCGCTACCCGCGTGGCTCGGCGTAGCCGGCGTCGACCAGCTCGGTCGGCGTCCGCCCGACCGGCTCGACAGCCCCCGGGTCGTCGTGGCGCATGGCGAAGAGCGGCGGCTCGGAGCCGCCGTCGCTCCCGCGGACGCCGAGGTAGATCGCCTCGCCGTCCACCTCGGCGACCGCGAAGAAGTCGTCGTCGAGCGCCAGCGGGACGCGGCGCACGTCGGTGAGCGAGTAGACCGTGATCCCGTTCGCGGTGACGCCGTCCGACAGAGACGACAGAGCGAGGAAGTCGGCCGGCAGCCGGGCGGTCCGAGAGGAGAGCGCGCGCCGGTTGGGTCTAGCCTCGTCCGGATATCGGCCTCGGCCTCCTGGCAGCCGTCTGGGCGCGGCCAACGAAAGGCCCCGGTGAAAATCCAGCGTTACGAGGCGTCGCCGTGCTCGAGCTGGCGATCGTACTCGGCTTGGTCGAAATGCCCGAGCGAGGCCTCGATCAGGCCATCGGCGCTGAACTTCCAGTCCTCGAAGCCGCTGATCCTGACTCTGTGGCCGGTCCCGCCGGGACCCGTATTCGTACCGACGAGCGTCCAGTGGTACTCCGCCCTACCATCGTCAAGACGGAGGTCGTCCATCAGCACCTGCATGTCTGGGAAGGCGACCATGAACGACCGAGCAGCTTCAGTGATCGCGGCTCGCCCCACTGACGGAGCACCGTCGTTGATGGTCAGCGAACCAAGGGCCGCGTAATGCGAGGCGACGCGCTCGGGATCCTGGCTGCACCACGCCTCGGTGTACCGGTGAGCGAACTCCCGCAGCTGATCCTCGTCAACGGCCACCGCTTCGTCCTGAACTGGATCCTCTCCGAGCGAGACACACTTGTCCAGGCCGCGTGTTGGCCCGGGAGGAAGGTCTGACCTAACGGCGAGGGGGCGGCGCGGAGAACGTCCACCGCCCGCTCAAGCCGGTGCAGCCGTTCGGAGCTCCGCGTCGCGGGTGGCGAGCGCCGTGTAGCGGCCGCCGGCGACGATCAGGTCGTCGTGCCGACCCGACTCGACGATGCGGCCGTGGTCGAGCACGATTATCTGGTCGGCGTCGCGCACGGTCGAGAGGCGGTGCGCGATCGCGATCGTCGTCCGCCCCTCGGAGAGCCGGTCGAGAGCCTCTTGCACGAGCCGTTCGGTCTCGGTGTCGAGCGAGCTCGTCGCCTCGTCGAGGACGAGGATCGGCGGATTGCGCAGGATCGTGCGCGCGATCGCGATCCGCTGCTTCTCGCCGCCGGAGAACCGATAACCGCGCTCGCCGACGACCGTGTCGTAGCCCTCGGGCAGCGCGGCGATCACGTGGTGGATGCGTGCCGCCTCGGCCGCCATCTCGATCTCCTCATCGGTCGCGTCCGACCTCGCAAACCGCAGGTTCTCGCGTACCGACGCGTGGAAGAGGTACGTCTCCTGCGAGACGACACCGACGAGGTCGGACAGCGCCTGGAGGCTCAGGTCGCGGATGTCGACGCCGCCGATCGTGATGCTTCCGCGGCTTGGGTCGTAGAGGCGTGCTGTGAGATAGCCGAGCGTCGTCTTGCCCGAGCCGGTCTCCCCGACGAGCGCGGTCGTCGTGCCCGCCGCCACGATGAACGAGACGTCCTGGAGCGTCCACTCCTCGCCGTAGCGAAACCAGACCTGATCAAAGACGACATCGCCGGCCTGCCCGACGACGAGCGCGTCCGGCTTCTCCGCGATGTCGATCGGCTGGTCGAGGTATTCGAAGATCCGGTCGAACAATGCGAGCGAGGTCTGGACATCGAGGCCGACCCCGAGCAGCGATCCGACCGGAAAGAAGAGCCGCGTCTGCAGCGTCGTGAAGGAGACGAGCACCGGGATCGAGATGGCAGCCGATCCGTGTGCGAGCGCGAGGCCACCGAACCAGTAGACCGCGGCGGGCATGATCGCGAAGCTCGTCTGGATCGACGCCATCACCCAGCGCCCCGCCATCCGCTGACGCACCTCGAGGTCGGCGAGGCGCAGCGAATCGGCTTCGAAACGATCGGCGAGCTCGTCACCACGGCCCATCGTCTTCCCGAGCAGGATCCCCGAAACCGAGAGCGACTCCTGAACGAGGCTGGAGATGTCGGCGAGCGTCTCCTGCGTCGTCTTCGCGATCCGGCGACGCTCGTTACCGACGCGGCGCGTCAGCAAGACAAAGAGCGGGATCAGCGCAAAGGCGAAGAGCGCCAGCTGCCAGCTCAAGACGAGCATGCCCACCATCGTCGCGACGACGGTCGTCACGTTCGACGCGATCGAGGTCGCCGTGTTCGTAACGACGTTCTGCACGCCGCCGATGTCGTTCGAGATCCTCGACTGCACCTCGCCCGTACGCGTGCGCGTGAAGAACGCAAGCGACAAGCGCTGCAGATGCCGAAAAACCGCGGCCCGCAGATCGTGCATCACACGTTGGCCGACCTGGTTGGAGAGCAGCGTCTGGATCACGCCGAGCACGCCGGTCACGATCGCGATCGCGATCATCGCGGCGGCGTTGAACGACACCGCCCTCGTGTCGTTCTGCCCGATCGCCTCCAGCACCCGTTTCAGCAAGAAGGCCGGGATAACGCCAAGTCCTGCAGAAACGACGATCAGCAGCAGGACTCCCCCCAGACGCAGCTTGTACGGCGCAAAGAGCCGGCCGAT
This sequence comes from uncultured Actinomycetes bacterium, assembly GCA_963704025.1. Taxonomy (GTDB): domain Bacteria; phylum Actinomycetota; class Thermoleophilia; order Gaiellales; family Gaiellaceae; genus CAVPGP01. The sequence continues at coordinate 52,565 of CAVPGP010000005.1, forward strand.
GCGGCTCAAGTTGGCGCGGCGCACCTCCGGGTCGGCAGCGCGCTCCGCCGGCGCCTCGGAAGAGTGAAAGAACATGCCCATCGACGATCAGAGTACGTCGCCGGTGCAACATCAGCGCTTGCGTGTCACGCGCCTCGAACGACCGAAACCCGGTCGGAAATACGGACCGGTCCTCTCCTCCCACTGCTCGAACAGACGCCGCAAGAGCACCGGAAGGAGCAACCTACGCTCGGCCTAGCAGCGGCAATGCGAGTGCAGTCCTCAGCTCACCGCTTTCTTCACGAGCGCGCCGATCCTTGCCTCTTCGGCGGCGGTCAACTTCTTCAGCGCGAAGGCGGTCGGCCACATGGCGCCTTCGTCGAGGTTCGCCGTGTCGCTGAAGCCGAACGTCGCGTACCTCGACTTGAACTTCTGCGCGCTCTGGAAGAAGCAGACGACCTTGCCGTCCATGGCGTACGCGGGCATCCCGTACCAGGTTCTCGGCGCGAGGGCTGGCGCGCTGGCTTTGATGATGGCATGGACCCGCTCGGCCATGGCGCGATCCGGTTCCGGCATCTCGGCGATCTTCGCGAGCACGTCGTTCTCCCCGTCCGCCTTGCCCGCGCGTGGTCCGCGGCGCGCGGCCGCCTTCAACTCTTGGGCGCGCTCCTTCATCGCGGCTCGTTCCTCGTCCGTGAATCCCTCGGACGCCTTGCCGGCAGTGCTCGTAGCGGACTTCTTCGTGCCCTGCTTTGCAGGTTTCCTCTCAGCCATTGCGAAGCACCTCCGTGCGTCGAACGAGTCCCAGCCGCTTGACCTCTGGTGTGAATCGCCGGAGGCTCAGCGTAGCTCCTGGATGCGGATCAGGGTGCCCGCGGAATCGCGAGGTCGCCACGACGCAGCCCTAGGACGCGGCGAGCACCGAGCGCGATTCCGCGCGGGCCTCGCGCCACCACACGAGCTCGTAGATGTGCAGCGCGAGCCAGACCGCGGTGACGAGCGCCAACGCGGCGAGTGCCGGCACAAACATCGCGAGCGGGAGCACGAGTAAGAGCACGAGCGCGGCCACGAAGCGGCCGCGGCTCACCGTCACGCGGCGTTCGACCCGCGCCCGGATCGCCGAGTACGTCAGCAGGTAGAGCGCACTCCCGCCGCAGAGCGCGAAGGCCGCGACGGAATCGAGCTCCTCACCGACGTGCGCGACGATGGTCTTCATCGCGAACGCGAAGAGCACGATGCCGACGATCATCGGGAAGTGCGCGTACGCGTACACATCGCGGCCGAACGCCACGCGTTCCGCGCCCTGGAGATCGACAAGGAACCGCTCGCCACGGATCGAGAAGAAGTCGAAGTAGGCGAGCCAGAAGGACGTGGCGACGAGGAGGCCGAGGATCGCCGCCACGACCTCGCCCAGCCCGATGCCGATCCCCGTCGCGCCGATCCCGATCGCGATGAACGCTTCGCCGAGCGCGACGATCACCACGAGGGCGTAGCGCTCCGCGAAGTGCGACGGGTGCAGTTGCCAGCCGGTCGACCCGCTCAGCGCGGCGCCGACATACGTGCACGCGAGCGCGGCGAGCCAGAGCCAGGTGCGCGCGCCGTCCGCGAAGCCGGCGACGAGGATCAGGCTCGCCCCGAGCAGCGGCCACGGCGCGAGCCGCAGCACGGCGCCGAGCAGGTTGCGGTTCCCGCGGCCGGCGAGGGCAAAGAGCGCAACGTGCATCGCGCAGACGACAAGGAAGGCCGCGCCGAAGAGCACGCCCTCGTCGTCGAACACGCCCGGGACCACAAGCGCCGCGACGAACATCGCGATCAGCGCGACGAGCAGCGCGCCGCCGATGACACCCTCCTCGGGGTCGACGGTATTCGTCAGCGCCGCATAGGACGCCCACGCCCACCAGAGCGCGGCCAGCACGAGCACGCCGCGGCCGATCCCGCCGAACGTCGGGTCGTCGGCGAGCAGCGTCGCGACCTGCGTGAACGCGAACACGAAGACGAGGTCGAAGAAGAGCTCTCGCGGCGTGACGCGATGCTCGTGCTCGACCGTCGCGATCATGCCACGAGTGTAGGCCGCGCATGCATCTCGTCTTTCATGGACGCCACATGGCGTCTACGCGAGTTCCTCTCGCCCCGTCGCTCCGGGCTTCGATAGCCCTTGACAGTCTTTGCCAGCGCCCCGGGTTCGGTGGAATCGCGGCCGACCCGGTCCGGCTCAGCATGTCCACGTGCGGGTCAGCTTTACGTGGCTGGTCGTCGCGGCTGGATGGTGAATCCAAGCTCTCCGAGCACCCTGACTGCGCCGGTCTTCCCGCCTTCGAAATCACCGGAGGCAAGGCGCTGGCCCGTGGCGAGCTCATAAGCCGTGCCCAAGATCGCTTTCGGCGGGTAACGGCGTTCGTCCCAGACGAGGTCATAAGTCGTGGTAGGGGCGAATCCATGCTGAGAAAAGAAGCGCTCCGGCCCTAGTTGGTCGTACTCCTGTATCGCACGGAGTACGTCAACGTGGGTCACCTGGTCCCACGCGATCGAATGTGTCATCTCCTCCTCCCAAGATCATTTTGGCCTGCATTTCCGGCGCCGCAGTACGTATGCCGTCACCGTTGCTCAACGAAGCCCTCGATTCTGCGGGCGCGACAGCCAGCAGCCATCGGGAGAACAGAAAAGCCCATTTGCAGCGCTTTTCTAGTGGTCCTAACTGGGCATCTTTCAAACCTTCCCGAACCCTGCGAAGGCTGATCGCCTGAAAGTGACCTGCTTCCAGAGTCTCACGAGTCCGCCCCGCAGATCAAGCGTGGCAACCGACTTCGCTCGTCAGTCTTGGTTCCCGAAGCTTGTCGCTCGTGCGAACGATCGCGAGCCCGGGACCCGCAAGACGAGTATCAGTTCTCCACCTTCTTCGGGTAGGTAGTCATGTTGAGTGTCTCCGGATCCGGCCCTCCGCGGACACCCGTGTCGAGCGCGTCGATCGAGGCGACCTCGTCGTCGGTCAGCTCGAAGTTGAAGATGTCGATGTTCTCCTTGATCCTGTGCGGCTTTACCGACTTCGGGATTGCAACGACCCCGTGTTCGATGTGCCAGCGCAGCACCACCTGCGCGGGCGTCCTACCGTGCCGCTCGGCGATCGCGGTGACCGTCGGATGCTCGAGCGCGTTCAAGACTGCGCTCGGATCGGCCGGGCGGTAAACGTGGATGCCGCCGAGCGGCGACCACGCCTCGGTCATGATCCCGTGCCTCGCGTGGAACTGACGCAGCGGCTGCTGCGTGAAGAACGGGTGGAGTTCGACCTGGTTGATCGCAGGCACGACCTCCGTTTGCTGCATCAGGTTCTCGAGATGTTGCTCGCTGAAGTTCGAGACGCCGATCGCACGAGTCCGACCTTCCGAGAGCATCTTCTCGATCGCCTTGTACGCCGCGACCGTCCCCTCGAAGTCGGTGGGAACGGGCTGGTGGAGCAGGAAGAGGTCGACGTAGTCGACGCCGAGGCGTCGCAGACAGCCCTCGAAGCCGATGACAGCCTCGTCGTAGCCGTAGTCGCTGAACCACAGCTTCGTCGTGACGAACAGCTCTCCGCGGTCGACCCCGGAGGCGCGGATCGCCTCGCCCACCTCGCATTCGTTGTCGTACGAGGCGGCGGTGTCGATCAAGCGATAGCCGTCGGCGATCGCGGCGCCGACTGCGGCGGTGGTCTCTGCGGGCGGGCTCTGGAAGACGCCGAGGCCGAGCATTGGCATTTCGACGTCGTTGTTCAGCGTTGCAGTTCGAGTCCCTGATGGTGTCATAGCCTTCCTCTGACGTTTGCGATCCGAAACTCATGGATCGGAGCGGATCGTTCGTGCCACTGAACCAGAACTCGCATCGGCATGACCAACCCTGTTGATGCCGTTACTGCCAGTACCTGTCACGCCGAGAGGGTCGTGCTCTGGGTCACTCCGCACGCTCCCACCCGGTGCGTCAAGGGCCAATGCCTCGACGGTCGTCCGGAAGGTGTTGAACTTCCCCGAAGGGAGTGCTCTAGGCAGAGCACGTTGCGGTTTCTTACAACGAAAATGGGCGGTACTGGGCTCGAACCAGTGACCCCCAGCTTGTCGAGCTGGTGCTCTCCCAACTGAGCTAACCGCCCAAAAACACGCCGATGTGCAGGCGCTTCGTGCTCTTGTCTTGCTCTGAGGCTCTGCCGCCTCTCGAGCGATCCAGCGAACGCCGATTCTAGCTCACCGGAACGGGAGCCACTCGGCGACCTCCCTTCGTAGATCATTCTCGGCACGGTGGCAAATGTCAGGGTGACCCTTCTCAGCGGCTTTGCAGCCACCGTCGACGGCGTGCCCGTTCCCGAGACGGCGTGGCGGCTGAAGAAGGCGCGCGAGCTCGTGAAGCTCCTCGCCCTCGCGCCCGGGCACCGCCTTCACCGCGAGCAGGTGATGGACGTGCTCTGGCGCGACCGCGGGCCGGCCGCAGCGGCGAACAACCTCCATCAGGCCGTGCACGTCGCGCGGCGCGCGCTCGATGCAGGCGCGATCGAGGTCCGGGACGAGGTGCTTCAGCTGACGGCAGACGTCGACGTCGACCGGCTCGAGCTCGCCGCTGCCGACGCGCGGCTCGCCGGGACGTCCGCCGCGTACCGGGCGGCGCTTTCCCTCTACCGCGGCGAGCTGCTGCCCGAGAACCGCTACGACGACTGGGCGGCCGGGCCGCGCGACAGTATCGCGGAGCTGGCGGCGGAGCTCGCGGAGGAGCTCGCCGCCCTCGACGCTGCCGAGGTCGACCGGCCGCCTTCGCTGCCTGCGGACGCAAGCTCGTTCATCGGGCGCGGCCGCGAGCTCGCCGAGCTGAAGCCGCTGCTTCGCGGTACGCGCCTGCTCACCCTCGCCGGGACGGGCGGTGCGGGCAAGACACGGCTCGCGCTCGAGCTGGCTCGCGCGGCCGAGCCGTCCTATCCGGGCGGTGCCGCTCTCGTCGAGCTCGCCGCGCTCGCCGATCCCCGGCGCGTCGCCGACGCCGTCGCGGCGGCACTCGACGTGCGGGCGCTGTCCGAGCAGGAGCCCGTCGACGCGGTGGTCGACTACCTGGCGTCGCGATCGCTGCTGCTCGTCGTGGACAACTGCGAGCACCTGCTCGCGGCGACGGCCGCGCTCGCGGACGTCCTCCTCCGCTCCGCGCCCGAGCTCACGATCCTCGCGACGAGCCGCGAGCCGCTGCGCGTGCAGGGCGAGGTCGTGTTCCGGGTTCCGTCGCTGGACATCCCCGATCCCGAGCGGACACTCGAGCCGAGGGAGCTCCTCAGCTACGAAGCGGTGCGGCTCTTCGTCGAGCGGGCGGAGGCGGCGGCGCCGGGCTTCGCGCTCGACGAGGAGAACGCGGTGGACGTCGCCCGCATCTGCTTCCGCCTCGACGGCCTGCCGCTCGCGCTCGAGCTCGCCGCCGGGCGCCTGGGAGCGCTCGGCCCCGCCGCGATCGCGGAGCGCCTCGACGACCGCTTTCGCGTGCTCCGCACCGGGAGTCACGCGTCGCCGACCCGGCAGCACACGCTCACGGCCACGCTCCAGTGGAGCCATGACCTTCTCGAGCCCGACGAACGGACGCTGTTTCGGCGGCTCGCGGCCTTCTCGGGCCGCTTCGAGCTCGAGGCGGTCGAGACCGTGTGCGCCGGAGACGAGCTCGAGGCCCCGCGCATCGCGGACGTCCTCGCCCGTCTCGTCGAGAAGTCCCTCGTGGCCGCAGACGACGGCTCCTCACGTGAGCGCCGCTACCGGCTGCTCGAGACCGTTCGCCTCTACGCGCGCGAGCGGCTCGAGGAGGCGGACGAGACCGCTGCGCTCGCCGAGCGACACGCCGCCTGGGCGGTCGCGCTGGCCGAGGAGGAGCGCAACTCGCCCCGCCTCGACCGCGAAGCCGAGAACCTGCGTGCGGCCCTCGACACGCTGCTCGTACGCGCGCCCGGCGAAGCACTCCGCCTGTGTGTCGCGCTGTGGCCGTTCTGGCTGCGTCGGATCGACCTCCACGAGGCGCAGCGGCGCTTCGACGAGGCCCTCGCTGCCGCGCCGGACCGCACCGCTCTTCGCGCGGCGGCGCTCTGCGCCGCGGCGGCGATCGACATGCGCAGCGGCTCGCTCGCCCGTGGACAGGCGCACGCGGAGGAGAGCTACGCGGTCGCGGCCGAGATCGGCGATGCCCACGCGGAGTGGCGGGCACTCCATTTGCTCGGAGAGTTCGGCGTCGCAATCGACGCGGCCGACATCGCGACTCCGTGGCTCGAGCAAGCGCTCGCGCTCGCCCGGCGTGAGGGCTTCGCCGCCCCGGAGGCGATCGGCGTCTACTCACTCGGCGTGGCCCAATGGATCCTCGGGGATCTGGCCCGAGCCGAGGAGCTCGTGGCCCGGAGCAGCGACCTCTTCGTGGCGCTCGCCGGCTCGCCCGAGCAGATCCCGGCCCCGGTCAACATGGCGGAGATCCGCACCGGTCGGCCCGGAGGCCGTCCCGGGCTTCCCGTCGTCTTCGCGGAGACGCTGCTGCCGTTCGTCGAGATCTCCTGCGTCGCCGCCGTCGGCTACGTCCTCGCAAACCAGGCCGGCATCGTGCGCGCGCGCGGCGACCTCGCGCGGGCACGCGCGCTGCTCGACGAGAGCGCGGCACGGTTCGAGGAGTCGGGCGACGAGCCCGGCAAGGCGGCTGTGCTCGTTCGGCGCGCGTACCTCGAGCTCGCCGGCGACGCGCTTCCCGCGGCCCGCGCGGCTCTCGAGGAGGCGCTCGAGCTGCGGCGCCGGCAGAGCGACCGACGCGGCCTCGGGCTCGCGCTCGCAGGCCTCGGTCTCATCGACACGACGGCCGGCGACTACCGCAGCGCGGAGCGTCATCTCGCCGAGGCCCGCGACATCTTCCGGCGCGCCGGGGATCGGTGGGGCCTCGCGAGCACGCTCTGGCGCACGGCCGATCTTGCCTTCGCGCGCGGAGCTCTCGACGACGCAGAGGCGGCGCTGCAGGAAGCTCGAGCGGTGCTCGGCGCGACGCAGCGGGAGCGCTGGATCGCGAACACCCTCGCCGGGCTCGCCGAGGTCGAGCTGCTGCGCGGCGACGTGGAGCGGGCGAACGCACTCCTCGTCGATGCGCGCGACCGCTACGCGGCGCGTGACGACGCGCTCGGGGTCGCGGACGTCGAGGAGCGGTTGCGCGGCCTTGCTAAGGAGCGTCTAAGCCGACGCAAAGGGGCGCCGGGTACGACTACCGGTACTCCTACGAAAGGAAGACGAAGATGAGCACGACCATTGCCCCGGTGCTCGGGGCGGCAACGGTTCAGGAGCTCCGGGACGCGATCCGGGGCGAGATCTATACGCCGGAGGACGACGGCTACGCGGAGGCGTCCCGGATCTGGAACGGCGCGTTCGACGGCCGCAGGCCGGCCCTGATCGTCCGCTGCGCCGGCGCCGCCGACGTGATCATGGCGGTCGGCTTCGCCCGCAGCAACGACCTCCCGATCGCCGTCCGAGGCGGCGGCCACAGCATCGCCGGCTTCTCGACCTCCGACGGCGGGATGGTGATCGACCTCTCGGCGATGAGGGGCGTCCGCGTGGATCCGGCTGCCCGACGGGCGACCGTCGACGGTGGCGCGGTCTGGGGTGACGTCGACCACGAGACGCAGGCACACGGGCTCGCGACGACGGGCGGCCTCGTGTCGACCACCGGCGTCGCAGGGTTCACGCTCGGCGGCGGCATCGGCTGGACGATGCGGAAGTTCGGGCTCGCATGCGACAACCTCGCCGCGGCCGACGTCGTCACCGCCGACGGACGCCTCGTTCACGCGAGCGAGACGGAGAACGCCGACCTGCTCTGGGGGCTGCGTGGCGGCGGCGGCAACTTCGGCATCGTCACACGGTTCGAGTTCGACCTCCATCCGGTCGGGCCGACGGTCTACGCCGGGCCGATCTTCTACGCGGGCGAGGGTTCCGGCGACCTCCTGCGCGCGTTCCGCGACTGGGCCGGCGACGCCCCGGACGAGGTCACCGCGCTCGTCAACCTCACCACCGCGCCGCCGCTGCCGGTGATCCCGGCGGAGTGGCACGGCAAGAAGGTGGCGGCGTTCCTCGCCGTCTCGACCGGCCCGCTCGAGGAGGGCCCGGCTCTCGTCGGCGCGTTCCGCGAGGTGGCAGAGCCCATTGCGGACCTGCTCGGCCCGATGCCGTATCAGATGATCCAGTCGCTCCTCGACCCGCTGTGGCCGAAGGGGATCCACTCCTACTTCAAGGCGACGAACCTCGCGGGGCTGGACGACGAGCTCGTCGAGCGGCTCTGCGAGATCCACCTCGCCTCGCCGGGCCCGCAGTGCGAGATCCACGTGCACCAGATGGGAGGTGCGGTCGGGCGTGTCGGAGACGGCGCGACGGCGTTCGCCGAGCGCTCGATGCCGTTCCTGCTCAACGCCGTCACCGGCTGGCAGGACCCGAGCGTGGGCACGGCGCACGAGGAGTGGGCGCGCACCGTGATCGCGTCGGCGTCGGACGCGTCCACCGGCCGTGCGTACGTCAACTTCCTCGGCGACACGGACGCGGGGCGCACGTCGTACGGCGACGAGACGTACGCACGCCTCGTCGCGCTCAAGGACGAGTACGACCCGACGAACGTGTTCCGGCTGAACCAGAACATCGAGCCGTCGGGAGCCGACTCCTAAACCGGGAGGGAAAGCGGGCTCCGCGCGGGCCGCGATCAGGTGATCGCGGCCCGCGCCGGTTCGCCACGGTGCACGGGCAGCGTTCCGGCGAAGCCGTAGACGACGACGACCGCGGTCACGACGTGCAGTGCGATCAGGGCGACGGAGCTCGCGCCGTCGGCGAGCCAGGTCGGCCCGATCACAGACACGGCCAGCGCGGTCGACCCCACGAACGACCACCGGGGCCGCGGTCGAGAGCTGTGGCGCTCCAGCAACCGCACGACGAGCCAGCCGGCGAGCGCGCCGACCAGCGCAGCCGAGAACACCTCGGCGGGGCCGACGGTGCCCGACCCTGTCGACACGACGAGGTCGACCCCGATCAGTCGAACGAACGCCCAGGCCGTGAGCGCTGCAAGCGGAGCGAACACCACGGTGCCGATCCGCCGACGAGTGCGATAGGTCATTGTCTCTCTCCCTGAAATGTCGTGGTCGATGTGGGCGCGGCAGCCACGCCGGTTCCGGCGTCATCTGCGTGCACTTCATCTTCCGGTCCGGAGCGTCGCACCGGTAGAGCCGCACGTCACCGATTCGGGATGACAGGCGTCATCTCTTCTCGACGCGACTTCTAGGTCGTCTCGAACGTCGTCCGCAGCTCCCGAACCCGGCCGCTCTCGGAGGAGCAGTAGGCGGCGTCGATGATCTCGATCACGTGCCGCGCATGCTCGGCTGTGACGATCGACGGAGTGCCGTCGTTCACCCAGTCGACGAGCTGCATGATGTCCTCGAACACATGTTGCTCGGGGATGTGCCGGTGTTCACCCTGAACGTGCGGCAGGAGCCACGCGTTCCCGCCGCCGCTCGGGTCGAGGTCTCCTCCCGGCGCCCGGCGCGCGAGATCGCGCCCGGGGTACTCGAGCGGCTCGCCGTTCAACGTCAGCCCCGTGATCGTGCCCTCGGTCCCGAAATACGCGCCGCTGAAGCCCGGGCCGGCGGCGAGACCGCCTGCAGCCGTTCCGTAGACGACGGCGAAGAGGTGGTCGCCGAAGTCGAGCAGCATGAGCGTGTTGTCGTCGGCGTCGGTGGGCACGAGCTGTCCGGCGAAGTGCCGCTCTCGAATCCGTACGCCCGAGAGTGCCGTGACGCGATGCGCCGGCCCGAGGATGCCGGTCAGCCCGTGAAGCGCGTAGACGGTCATGTCGTAGAGCGGCCCGCCGCCGGGACGCCGGAAGTACCAGCTCGGATCGATTGCCGGCCCGCCGTCCGTCTCGGTCCGCTCGGGCTCGTCCTCGTGGTAGCGGCCGAAGGCGGCGCCGCAGATCGCCCAGCAAAGCGTTCCGAGCTCGCCGTCGGCGATGAGCCGACGAATCTCCTGGTTGTGGGGCCGGAGCATCTCACCGGGCGAGGCCACGATCCGCAGGCCCCGCTCGCGCGCGAGCTCGATCAGCTCGCCGGCCTCGTCGACGCGGATCGACATGGTCTTGTTGAAGTGGACGTGCTTGCCGGCGAGCAGCGCCTGCCGTCCCTGCTCGTAGTGGAGCCCGATCGGCGACGCGATGCTGACCGCGTCCACTCGTCCGTCGGCGAGCAGCTCCTCGTAGGAGGCCGGCGCCTGCGGGATTTCGAAGAGCTGCGCGGCTCGCTCCGCCCGGCCGGGCACGGGGTCGCACACGGCGGTCACCTGCACGCGCTCGTGGACGTCGGGCTGCGCCAGATGCGGCAGGATGCCGCGGAGCGCGATCGTCCCGGCGCCGACGACTCCCAGGCGCAGCGGTGGTGACACGGGCGGCTCCTCTTGCTTCGAGGTCGGCTGGCGCGCGATCCTAGTCCCTCGCAGCTCGCTGCAGCGGGACAAACGACAGGGGCGGGTCAGCGAACCTCGCCGCGCGTGATCCGCCACAGGCCCACAGAGAGCGGGACGCCGAGCCACAGCGCGAGGGTCGTCCCGACCTGCGCCCATTCGGTCGCGGTCATCGTCTCGCCGGTCAGCGGTGCGAGCGTGCGCGTCGCGTCCAGCCACGAGGCGACTCCGTGGAGCTGCGGGATCGCGCCGAGGCCCGCCGAGACGAGCGGGAGGACGAAGTAGAGGACGATCGCAGGCGCGGAGTTGAGCAGCATCGCGCCGAAGCCCAGCCCCATGAACATGCTGATCACCACCGACAGCGTGATCCGCCCGAGCAGCTCGGGCGGGAGCGACCACGCCCCGCTTCCGCCGTCGGCGGCGATCGCGGTGCCCAGGGCGGCAGCCGGCAGGCAGACCGCGAGTGCTGCGAGAGCGAGCACCACGCCCGCCGCCAGCTTCGCGGCGAAGACGCGCGCGCGGTGGGGAACCAGGGCGAACGTGATCATGGCGGTCCGCTGGGACCACTCCGAGGTCACGAGGAGGACGCCGAGAATCGGCAGGAGCACGCTCGCCGGCTGCACGGAGACCTCGAGGGCGCCGGCGAGGGTGATCTTGTCGGCCGGCGCCAGCACGCAGAAGAGCGCGACGATGCCGGCGGTCAGCACCACGGAGCTCAGCAGCAGCCAGAAGCCGGAGCGCGTGTCGACCATCTTGCGCAGCTCGACGAGCGTCAGCCGGGCGAGCGAGGGGCGCTCGTCTGCACGGCCCGAAGTCCGCAGTGCCACCCCGGCGGCGCTCACGCCGCGACCTCCGCCGGCGCTTCGGTGAGCTCGAAGTAGAGCTGTTCGAGGCCGGCGCTCTCGGACGGCCCGAGCCGCGTCAGCGCGACCCGGCCGGCCAGCGCCGCCCGGCCCACATCCCCGGGCTCCGCGTCGACGACGAAACCGCCGTCGCTCGCCGGCCTCGCGGCCAGCCCCGCAGCGTCGAGAGCGGAGCGCAGCGCACGGCTGTCGGCCGCGTGCACCAGCGTGCTGGCGTTCCCGAGCAGCTCTTCGCGCGTGCCCTGGGCGACGATGCGGCCGTTGCCGATGATCAGGAGGCGGTCGGCGACCGCGTCGACCTCGCGGAGCAGGTGCGAGGACAGGAGCACGGTGCCGCCGCGGTCGGCGAAGTCCCGCAAGGTGGTGCGCAGCCATCGCATCCCTTCGGGATCGAGACCGTTCGCGGGCTCGTCCAGGATCAGGACCTCCGGCTCGCCGAGGAGCGCGTGGGCGAGCCCGAGCCGCTGGCGCATGCCGAGGGAGTACTGCCGGACGCGCTTGCGGGCGGCGGCGCGGTCGAGCCCGACGAGGTCGAGCAGCTCGTCGACCCGGCTGCCGGCGACCCCGATCAGCTGCGCCGACACGGCCAGCGCCTCGCGGCCGCGACGGCCGCCGTGCTGCGCGCCTGAATCGAGCAGGATCCCGACCCGTCGGCCGGGGTTCGGCAGCTCGCGGTACGGCCCGCCGAGGACCGCTGCATCGCCGCCGTCCGGCTCCGACAGCCCGCAGAGCATTCTCATCGTGGTGGTCTTGCCGGCGCCGTTGGGGCCGAGGAAGCCGGTCACTGTGCCCGGCTCGCAGCGGAACGAGACATCGCCGACGACGACGCGTCCGCCCAGCCGCTTGGTGAGTCCGCTCGCTTCGATCATGCGTCCACGATCGCGCCTGGACGTGTCGACCGCGTCGGCCGGAAGTCCAGACTCGCCCGCGCCTTCGGTCGGTGACGAAGTCGACTTTGGTAGGGGCTGGACGAGCCGGGGGACGCGTACGCTGTCCAGGCGATGACCGACCAGGCGCAGCGGCAGGCGAGCGTGGCGCGGTGGCAGCGCGCGCTCGTTCCGGGTGGGCTCTACGAGGCGTCCACCGGGAGCCGCTCGGCGCGCGACTGGTTCGTGGACGTGACCATGTTCCTGGCTGCGGTCGGCCTCGGGTTGCTCGTTCTCAACGACGTCTGGGACGACCGCACCGTGCCCGTGAACGTTCTGGATCTCCTCGTCGGATCGGCTGCGTGCCTCGCCCTCTGGCGGCGGCGGTCGAGGCCGGTTGCGGTCGCGGTGTTCGCCGTCACGGCCTCGGCGTTCTTCGCGATGGCGGGCGGCGCCGCGGTGATGGCGATCTTCAACGCGGCGATTCGCGCGCCGCGTCGCGCGCTCATCGGCATCGCCGGCCTGTCGTTCGCCGCGGCCGTCCTCTTCCCGCTCGTGAACCCCGGAGCGGGCCCGTTTCCGGTCGAGGTGGTCGTCGGCGTCCTGACCCTGGCGGTCGCCGTCGGCTGGGGACTCTTCGTCCGCGTGCGGCGCGAGCTGATCGGCTCTCTCCGCGAGCGGGCCGAACGGCTGGAGTCCGAGCAGCGGCGGCACGTCGAGCAGGCGCGCGAGGCCGAGCGGCGCCGCATCGCGCGGGAGATGCACGACGTCCTCGCCCACCGCCTCTCGCTGCTCAGCGTCCACGCCGGGGCGCTCGAGTTCCGGCCGGACGCACCCGCAGACGAGGTCGCCCAGGCGGCAGCCGTGATCCGCACGACGGCCACGACGGCGCTCGAGGAGCTGCGCGACGTGATCGGCGTGCTCCGCGACGGAGCCGAGGAGGGCACGCAGCCGCCGCAGCCGACGCTCGCCCAGCTTCCCGCTCTCCTCGACGAGTCGCGCGCAGCCGGGATGACGGTTCGTGCGCAGATCGATGCGCCGGGGCTCGAGTCGTTGCCCGACGCGCTCGCCCGCACCGCGTACCGCGTGATCCAGGAGGGCCTGACCAACGCGCGCAAGCACGCGCCGAACGCGGCTGTCGAGGTGACGATCACCGCCGAGGCCAGCGGCCTCGTGGTCGCCGTCGTCAGCCGGCGCCCGGTGGGCGTCGGCGCGGCGCCCACTCTCGCCTCGGCAGGTGCCGGCGCCGGGCTGATCGGGCTCTCCGAGCGCCTCGCGCTGGTCGGCGCCGAGCTGGAGCACGGTCCCGACGCGAGCGGCGACTTCGTCGTGCGCGCGACCTTCCCGTGGGTCCCGTGAACGAGCGCATCCGCGTCCTCCTCGTCGACGACGACGCCCTCGTCCGGTCGGGCCTGAGGATGATGCTCGCGGGCGCGGAGCAGATCGAGGTCGTGGGCGAAGCCGACGACGGCCGCGGTGTTCTCCCCGCCGTCGACCTCCACCGGCCGGACGTCGTCCTGATGGACATCCGCATGCCGCAGCTCGACGGCATCGCCGCGACACGCCTGCTCCGCTCCCAGCCGCGGCCGCCGGCGGTGATCGTGCTGACGACGTTCGACGCGGACGAGCTCGTCCTGCGCGCGCTCCAGGCAGGCGCCGCGGGCTTCCTGCTGAAGGACACGGCTCCGATCGAGATCGTCCGCGCGATCGAGTCCGTCCATGCCGGCGAAGGGATGCTCTCGCCGGCGATCACGCGCCGCCTGATCGCGCTCGTCGCCGGCGACGGCGACGCCGCAGAGCGCCACGCGAGCGCCCGGGAGCGGCTCGGCTCGCTGACCGCCCGCGAGCACGAGGTGGCGCTCGCCGTCGGCCACGGGCTCGCCAACGCGGAGATCGCCCGCCAGCTCCACATGAGCGTCGCGACGGTCAAGGCGCACGTCTCGCGGCTGCTCGCGAAGCTCGGGGTCGACAACCGCGTTCAGATCGCGCTCGTCGTCCACGACGCCGCCGGCGGCCCGCCCTCTCCCCCGGCTCCGTCGCTTCGCCGCTGACGCTCCCGCCGGCGCGTATCGTCGTGGATGATCCGAACCAGGCCTGGAAGGAGCTCCATGAGCGCCGAGACCCTGATCACCACTCCCTTCGGCTTCGACTCGACCGCCGCCGAGGTCGTCGCGGGCATCGACCTGGCCGGCAAGCGCGCGATCGTAACCGGGGGCTCGTCGGGCATCGGCGTCGAGACCGCGCGGGTGCTCGCCGCTGCCGGCGCCGAGGTCACGCTCGCGGTCCGCAACACGGAGGCGGGGTCGAAGACGGCCGCAGAGATCACCGCCACGACCGGCGATGCGCCCGTTCACGTCGCGGAGCTGGACCTCGCGGAGCCGCGGTCGGTCGCCGAGTTCGTGGCGGGCTGGAGCGGGCCGCTCGACCTGCTCGTGAACAACGCCGGTGTGATGGCGCTCCCCGACCTGCAGCTGACACGGGAAGGGTGGGAGCTGCAGTTCGCGACCAACCACCTGGGCACTTCGCACTCGCCGTCGGCCTGCACGACTCCCTAGCTGCGTCCGCCGCCGGGGCGCGCATCGTCTCGCTCAGCTCACGCGGACACCTGCGCTCGCCGGTGGTCTTCGCCGACATCAACTTCGCTTCCCGTCCCTACGACCCGTGGCTCGCCTACGGCCAGTCGAAGACCGCGAACGTGCTCTTCGCCGTCGGAGCGACCCGCCGGTGGAGCGGCGAGGGCATCATGGCCAACGCCGTCCACCCGGGCGCGATCGAGGCGACGAACCTGTCCCGCCACCTCGACCCCGGTTACCTCGGGCAGCTGCGCGCATCCGGCGCATACCGCTACAAGACACTCGAGCAGGGCGCCGCAACGAGCTTCCTCGTCGCCACTTCACCGCAGCTCGAAGGCATCGGCGGCCGCTATTTCGAGGACTGCAACGAGGCACCCGTCGTCGAGCCGGACTCCTCGGGGAGCACCCCGGCCGGCGTGGCGTCGTACGCGGTGGATCCGGGGAACGCCGAACGGCTCTGGGAGCTGTCCGAGGCGACCCTCGCCTGAGCTGCCGGCGCGGCCGGGAAGTGAGGGGCCGCTGACACTGCGAACCTCAACCGAATGGTTGATGACGCCACGTCTGCCGCCTCGAGGCGATGCCGCTTGTCTCGGCGTCCGCCTGGTTGCGCTTCTACGAGCGCCACTGGGAGGAGCGTCTCGACGCACTCGAGACCCTCCTCCGCACCGACCCCACCTTCGAAAAGGAGTCGGCCCGGAGAGGTCAGCCGGTCCCGTCTTCGACTCGCGCCTGACGATCACCCTCGACGACGCGCCCGGCGGCGCCACGACGCTGGACATGGGAGGCGGTCAGGTCGAGAGCGGGATCTCGGCCGGCAAGGTCTCGTCGGGCCTGGGTTCGCCCGCGAGCTCGTCCCGCACGCGCGCGTCGAGGTAGACGTACGCCGTGGTGAGTGCGACGAACGGCATCGTCACCGCGTAGACGACTCCCGCGACGACGTTGAGCAGCGAGGGCGGCACGCTCGTGGCGATGATCAGCAGGGCTCCGATCAGCGGCCCGGCTGCGAGCGCCAGCCCGCCTCCGACGACGATCAGGGACGCGACCTTCAGCCACTCCTGCCGCACGAGGCGCCCGCTTCGCCGCAGGGCCCGCAACGCGGAGAGGCGCTCGAGCTCGACCGCGGGGACGATGAGCGCCCAGCGGATCGTCAGCCAGACGGCGATCGGGACGAGAACGAGCGACCCGAACAGCACGGTGACGACGGCGACCGCGATCAGGATCGCCCCGAGCAGCGGCCGGACGGCGTCCAGCGCCATCCGGTACGCGCGCAGCGGCCCGACGGAGCGGCCCTCGTCGATCTCGACGAGCGCCCGGACGGTCGCCGCCTGGACGAGCGCGAAGGCGAGCAGCGTCAGCGTCGTCCCGACGGCGACCACCGCGAGGACCAGGACGCCGGCGCCTCCGCCCTCGTTGTGGATGCCGAGGACATTCGAGGCATGCAGGACGACCGCCTGGAGGAAAGTCGTGACCAGCGAGATGGGAAGGAAGAGGAGCCCGATGCAGACGAACAGCGGTACGCGGTGGACGTACATCCGCGCCGCGGCGGTGAGGATCTGACCCCAGGCCCGCCGCCGCGCGAGCCGCAACGGCGCGGAGGGGCGCCAGGTGGCGCGCGACAGCCCGAAGAGCACGAGCGCCGCCAGACCCGCGAGCAGCGCCAGGGCCGGAAGCGGGTGCTCTACGGCTCTGCGCAGCCCTCTCGAGCCGGTGCCGATCGCGCTGCAGAAGAAGTCGGTCGCCCCCGTGCCGAGCGCACCGCCCGCCGGGACCGCGTAGCTCCGTTCGCGCCAGCCCTGCGACCACCGGATCGGCTCGGTCCACTGGCTCTTGAGGTTCGGGCCGGTCGGGCCGTTGAAGAACGCGCGCTGCAGCTCGCCCCAGCGCCCCTCGAACGCGATCCAGGGAAACGACGCGCGCGCCGCGGTCGCGTCGCTCGGGATCGTGTGCACGACCGGCCTGACGTCGACGTGAGGGCCGAGGGTGTCGTCGCAGCCGACGCCCTGCTCCGCCGAGCTGCCGAGGTACAGCGCGGAGCCGAAGAAGTTCGCGTGCGAGCCGGCCGCCGGGTAGACGACCGGGTGCGTGCCGTCGACGAGCTCGAGCTTGTCGTCGCGCCAGGCCGACCGCTCGGCGCCCTCGTGCTGGCTGTAACCGGCGGACGTGGGCGAGGTGGCAAGGGCGCTGCGCGCGTCGGGCGCGTCGAAGACGAGCTGGATCATCTCCCAGTCGCCCTCGTGGGTGTTGTTCCAGTCGTTGAACGCGTAGAAGATCCAGTACTGCAGGGCGAGCTTCCCCGGGTAGCCGGAGTCGCGCGCCACGTGGGCGTAGACAGCGGGTCTCCGTCCCTCGGCGAGGCGGCGGGCCCAGCGCTCGTAGCTGCAGCCCGGGTCGAGCGCGTTGCCGGGGAAGTCGAGGTGGTACTCGTAGAGGCCGCCGGCGAGATCCTTCGCGCTCGGCGCGATCTTGACGAGGTCGCCGGTTCCCCACGGCCCGCGCAACGCCACCGTCGGCTCGCCGAAGAGGAGGTCGACGTCCATCGGGTCGTACGGCTCGCCGTGGCCGCACTCCTCCACCTGCTCGACGAGCCTGACGACCGGGGCGTAGCGCTTCGCGAGCGCGGTCTCGTCGGCCACGTCGGCGGAGGCGGGCGGACACGAGGCGAGGGCGATCGCCGCGAGCAGCACGATGACCGCCGAGCCGGGGGCGCTCAGAAGATCTCCGGGCACCACGGCAGCACGTCCGTGGCGAAGATGCGGTCGGCGCGGGCGACGGCGCCGTCCGTCAGCTCCTCGAGTCGCAGGCTGTCGGCGAGCTGGCGGAACGTCGGCCCGCCCAGGTATGTGGAGGCGAGCGCGGAGACGTCGAGGCGCAGGTCAGGGAGCTCCTCCGTCCGCTCGGCCTCGCCGGCGGCGAGGCGCCACCGGCCGGCGTTCCAGGGGCAGAACTCGTCCAGGACGTCGAGGACGACCGGCTCGTCCGAGGCGTACGAGCGCGCACGCAGCGCAGCGGCCACGTCGACGAGCCTGCACCAGAGCGCGTCCGCCACCCGGAAGCCCGCGCGACGGGGCTCCGCTAGCAGGAGCAGGAGCGGGTGATCGAGCGGCAGCAGGCTCGCCTTCACCCTGGAGATCCAGTCGAGATCGAGCAGGAAGCGCCAGATGCCCGCCAGCGCCGCGGGCGTGGCGCCGAGCACCTCGATCGCCTGCACGTGTCCGGAGTTGACGAAGTTCTCGAAGCCGGCGTGGACACGATAGATCGCGTAGGCCTGGGGCTCGCCGTCGAGCTCGAGCACCGCACAGTTCATCGGTCCGCCGCCGCGGCGCCACTGAGGGTTGTCGTGCAGGCGCCGGAACTCCCACCACTCGCGGGAGCGGGTGAACATGCCCGGACGCCCGCGGCGGACGCGGTCGTACACCCGGGGGACCAGCGCGAGCGCCTCCTCGAGCTCGACGAGCCTGACCGTGTCTGCGGCCGGCAGAGGAACGGCGAACGCGTTGTGCTCGCGCCGGATCTCGACGTCGGCCGAGAAGGACGCTATCCCGTAGCCGAAGCGCCCGTAGATCGTCGCCTCGGTCGCCCAGAGCGCCGCGAGCGGCTCGCCGCGAGCGCGCGCGCCGTCGAGCTGCGCGCGCATCATCGCCGTCAGCGCGCCGCGACGGCGATGGGTCGGCTGAACGCCCACCACCGTCACGCCTGCCGCCGGCACCTCGGCGCCGCCCGGCACCGTGAGCGAGAACGCGAAGGAGCCCGCGCCGCCCACGATCGCCTCGCCGTCGCGCGCGACGTGCATGCGATCGACCGGGAGGTTGCGCGCGAAGTTCTCGGTGTTCTCCGCGGTCTGCTCCATGCCGAAGTAATGGCCGATCGCCATCAGCCCTTCCGTCAGATCCTCCAGCGACGCGGATGTGTCGACCCGGATCGACATCCGGCTATTGAACCCGCTCGAGCGGCGCGTAGTCCAGCATCAACCGCCGCTCGCTGCCGTCGTCGGCGAAGCGGACGGTGACGACCCCGCCGGGCTCGATGCGCGTGACGACGCCCTCGCCGAGCGTGCCGTGACGGACGTTGTCGCCGGTCGAGAGCTCCGGCACGCCCTCGCGCGGCACGGCGAACGACGGCTGCTGCGACCACGTCGCCGGACGCAGGCGCTCGCGCTCGACGCCCTCGTCAGGCAGCTCGTCCAGGAACCGCGACGGCAGGTTGTACGCGCGGCTCCCGTAGAGCGCGCGCGACGAGGCGTGCGTCATCGCCAGCCGCTCCTTGGCCCGCGTCATGCCGACATAGGCGAGCCGCCGCTCCTCCTCGATGTCGTTCTCCTCGATCGAGCGCGAGTGCGGGAAGATCCCCTCCTCCATCCCGATCATGAACACCGCCTTGAACTCGAGGCCCTTGGCGTTGTGGATCGTCATCAGCGTGACCAGGCTCTGCTCGCCGCGGAGCGCGTCCTGGTCGGAGTAGAGCGAGATCTCCTGCAGGAAGCTCGAGAGGCTCGGCTCCTCCGACCGCTCCTGGTACTCCTTGGCGACGCCCACGAACTCCTCGAGGTTCTCGATCCGCCCACGCGCCTCGATGGTGCGCTCGGCCTCCAGGGCGTCGACGTAGCCGCTTCGCTCGAGCACGGTCTCGACCAGCTCCGGGACCGACTGCTCCTGCATCGCCGACTGCAGCGACTGGAAGAGCGTGTGCAGGCCCGCGACCGCCTTCGCCGGCGCCGACGCGAGCCCCGCGTCGCCCGCGCGGCCGAGCGCCTCGAAGAGCGAGATCGCGTGCGCGTCGGCGTACGTCACGAGCCGTGCGATCGACGTGTCGCCGATCCCGCGCCGAGGCCGGTTCGCGACCCGCATCAGCGAGACGGCGTCGAGCGGGTTGTCGAGCACCTGCAGGTACGCGACGAGATCCTTGATCTCGGCCCGCTCGTAGAACTTCGGCCCGCCGATCACCTGGTACGCGACGCCCTGCCTGACGAGCACATCCTCCAGCACCCGGCTCTGGGCGTTCGTCCGGTAGACGACGGCGACCTCCTCGCCCGAGAAGCCCTCCTCGACGAGCGCGGCGATCCGCGCGGCGACGAACCGCGCCTCCGCGTGCTCGTCCTCCACCTCCAGCGCCTCGACCGGCTCGCCGTCGCCGAGCTCGGACCAGAGCTCCTTCTCCTTGCGCTCGCGGTTGTGCCGGATGACGGCGTTCGCCGCGCGCAGGATCGAGTTCGTGGAGCGGTAGTTCTGCTCGAGCGCGATCGTCTTCGTGGCGCCGAAATCGTGCTCGAACTCCATGATGTTGCGGATGTCCGCGCCGCGGAAGGCGTAGATCGACTGGTCGGGGTCGCCGACCACGAAGACGTTCTTGTGCTCGCCGGCCAGCAGCTGGAGCAGCCGGTACTGCGCGTGGTTCGTGTCCTGGTACTCGTCCACGTGGATGTAGCGGAAGGACTTCTGCCACCGCTCCGCCGCCTCGGGGAACCGCTCGAGCACGTCGACGGTCAGCATCAGGAGGTCGTCGAAGTCGACCGCGTTCGAGGCGAAGAGCCGCCGCTGGTAGAGCGAGTAGACGTCCGCGACGGTCTGGTCGTAGAACGAGGCGACGCGCGCCGCGTACTCCTCCGGGCCGATCAGCTGGTTCTTCGCGTTCGAGATCTGCGCGTGGATCCCGCGCGGGACGAACCGCTTCGGGTCGCGCTCGAGCTCCTCCAGGCAGCTCTTGACGAGCCGCACCTGGTCGGCCTGGTCGTAGATCGTGAAGTTCGAGCGGTAGCCGAGGCGCTGCGCCTCCCGCCTGAGGATCCGTCCGCAGGCAGCGTGGAAGGTCAGGATCCAGATCGCGCGCGCCACCTGCCCGAGCATTCCCTCGAGTCGGGTGCGCATCTCCTGCGCCGCCTTGTTCGTGAACGTGATCGCGAGGATCTCGTTCGGCTCGACTCCCACGGCACCGAGCAGGTGCGCGACGCGGTGCGTGAGCACACGCGTCTTGCCCGAGCCGGCTCCGGCGACGACGAGCAGCGGCCCTTCCGTCGTCAGGACGGCCTCGCGCTGCGCGGGGTTCAGGTCGGCGAGATACGTCTCGGGCGAGGCGACTGGCATGGCTCCGATCGTAGCCGGGGTGTTTAGCGCGCCGGGCGGCGGTGAAGGAAGCGGGCACAGACGCGAAAGCGGTGCGGTCGTGCTGGAGATCGGCGAGAACCTGCGGCGGGCGCGCGAGGCCCGAGGGCTCGAGCTCACGACGGCCTCCGCGGCGACCTGCATCAGGAAGCGGCACCTGGAAGCGCTCGAGGCGGACGCGTTCGAGCGGCTTCCCGCGACCGTCTACGCGCGCAACTTCCTCCGCGAGTACGCCGCGTTCCTCGGGCTCGACGAGGAGCTTTTCGTCGTCGAGTTCGATCGGCGCCTGCCGAGGCCGCCTCCGGCAGAGATCGTGGCGCGGCCCTCGGTTGCGCGGCTGCCCGGCCGCGGGCTCGTCCCGGGCCGGAGGGCAGCGGTCCTCGGGGGGATCGTGGTCATCGTGGGCGCACTCTGGCTGGTGGGGCGGAGCCCGCCGCCGAAGCCGCTCGAGCCGCTCCACGCTGCACCGCCTGCCGCCGCCACGCCGACTCGGGTCGGAGCGGCGGCGCCGCGGCCGGTCGCGAAGCCCCCGAGGGTCGCCGTTCTCTCGACCCCCCGCGGCACGACCTGGCTCCGTCTCCGCCGCCCGGGCGGGCACGTCGTCTTCGAGGGCATCGTGCCTCAGGGACGCACACTGCGCCTGGGTCTGGGGCGGCCGCTGCTGGCGCGCCTCGGGGCGCCGTGGAACGTCGACCTCCGCGTCGCGGGCCGGCAGGTCGCGCTCGGAGGAACGACGCCGGTCGACCTGACCCTGCAGCGCTAGCCGTTGGTCACAATGGGGCTGTGACGAAGGAGTCGTCACGTGCGCTGCTCCTGCGCCTGACCCCGGACCGAGCACTCGCGACACTGGACGAGGCCGCGGACTTCCTGCACGAGCGGGGGATGCTGACGCTGACGGCCTCGTGCTCGCTGCCGTCGCTCTTCGGCGCCTGCCACGAGCCACCGTACAAGGAGGGCGCGCGGGGCTTCGGGTCGTGGCCGCGGACGAAGTGGCCGTGGGGCTTCGAGCTGCAGCAGCGCCACAACGTGCTCTGGACCCACCTGCTCCGCGGCCAGGGGCTCTTCCTCTCCGCCGGGACTGCGCGCCTCGCGGATCCGCTCTGCCGCAGCGAGCTCGGGCGCGCGGAGGCGGGCGACCACGGCGACGAGGCACGGCGGCTCGTCGAGCACCTGCGACACGGTCCGGCGCTGCTCGAGGACCTGCGCGACGAGCTCGGCTTCGACATCCGGCCGGCGCGAAAGCGGCTGGAGCGCGTGGGCGCCGTCGTCTCGCGCAGCGTGCTGATGGAGCCGCATGCCCACACCTCGGACCTCGTCCGCTGGGATCAGGCCCACCCCGACCAGGGTGACGGCTCGCTCGACGAGCTGATCGTCGCGGCCGTGCGCGCGGCGGTCGAGGCGCCCGAGCGAGAGGTGCGATCATGGTTCCCATGGAAGCCGGAGACCGACAGGCTCGTGGCGGAGGGGCGGCTGCGGCGGGAGGGCCACCTGCTGCTGACGTCCTGATCCGCCTGGTCGAGATCGACCGGGATGGGCCGGGAGTGGTCGCGCTCTTCCGCGAGTCGAACCCCTGGTTCGTCTCGCGGGTCGACGCGTGGCGGTGGTGGCAGGAGCGGATCCCCGAGCGGGCGCGGTACCTCTCCTGGGTCGCAGAGGTCGACGGAGAGCTCGTGGGCCGCGCGGAGGCAGGGCTCAACTTCTGGAGCGGCGAGGAGGGCTCGGCGTTCGCAGGGGTGATCGTCTCGGAGGCCTGGCGCGGGCGCGGCGTCGGCACACGGCTGGCGGACCTCGCCGAGCGCCACGCGGCGTCGCTCGAGCGGCGGCGGATCCTGGCGAACTTCCGGGAGCGAGACGAGAGCGTCCGCTTCGCGCTTGCGCGCGGCTATGCCCCGTTGCGGGCCGAGACGCTCTCGGCGGTCGATCCACGGAGCGTCGACACCTCCCGGCTCGACCGGCTGCCTGCCGGGCTCAGCGTGGTCGTCGCGGCCGAGGTCCCGGTCGAGGAGCTTTGGCGGCTCGACCTGGAGGCGACCGAGGACGTCCCGCTCTCGGAGCCGATGGCGGACATCCCGCTCGAGGAGTGGCTCGTCTTCTGGGACAACCCGCGCACCGCGAAGGAGGGCAGCTTCGCCGTGGTCGAGGACGGCAGGGTCGTCGCGACCACGCTGGTGGCCGCCGATCTGGAGAGCGGCAGGGCGATGAACAACTTCACGGGCACCCTGCGGTCGCATCGCGGCCGCGGCCTCGCCACGCTCGCCAAGCTCGCGTCGCTCCGGTGGGCGGCCGCGCACGGGATCGTCTCCATCGCGACGACGAACGACGAGCGGAACGCACCCATGCTGGCGATCAACCGGAAGCTCGGCTACGAGCCCGTCGCCCGCATCGTCGAGTACGGCCGTGATCTCTGACGCCGCGTTGCGGCCGTACGAGGACGCAGACGCCGACGAATGCGTCGAGGTGGTGACCGCCACGTTGCCCTGGGCGCTCGACGACCTCGCCGGCTGGCGCCACATGCTCGCGTCTACTCCGGAGAGCGCCCGCATGGCGCGGTGGGTCGCGGTCGAGCACGGGCGGGTCGTCGGCTTCTCGAGCGCGTTCCTCACGTGGTGGACAACGACACCCGGTGCGGCCCGGGGCGGCGTCCTCGTCGACCCGGACGCGGCGCGTCATGGGATCGGCGGTCGGCTCTGGGAGCTCGCCGATGCTCATCTCGCGGAGCTCGGCGCGACGAGGGTCCGGATGCAGGCCGCCGACAGCTCGTCCGCCTTCGCTCTCGAACGCGGCTTCGAGGTCGTCTCGCGGAAGCGCATCTCCGCGGTCGACCCGCGCACGGTCCACGGGCGGCCCGACCCGCGTGTCGTCCCGTACAGCGAGCTTGCCGACCGGCTGGAAGAGCTCTACCGCCTCGACGTCGAGACGACGAAGGATATGCCGAACGAGGGCGAGTTCGAGCTCCCGTTCGAGCAATGGCGGGCCGACTTCTGGGAGGACCCGCTGCTCTCGCAGCAGGGAAGCTTTGCCGCGATCGTCGACGGCAGGCTCGCCGCAGCGACGAATCTCCGCGTCAACGGCACGAGAGCCGGCAACGGCTTCACCGGGACGCTGCGCGAGTTCCGCCGCCGGGGTCTCGCGACCGCGGTCAAGACGGCGGCCCTGCTCTGGGCGGCCGAACACGGCGTCGAGCGGGTGCACACCTTCAATGACGAGACGAACGCCCCCATGCTGGCCGTGAACACGAAGCTCGGCTACCGCCCGTGGGCGTCGGTGGTCGACGTCGAGCGCGGCTAGGCGGGCCGCTCCGTTCCCCCCGTACCTGGTCGGGTATCAGGTACGAAATCGTTGCTTCAAAACAGGAAATACCTGCTTAGAAGCGTTTTGCAATCAACTCCTGTCCTTTCGTACCTGGTCGGCGACCAGGTACGGAGCGGCCCACGGCGAGGACCTCAGCGGATCGGGAACGGCCTGCCCGCCAGCGCCGGCAGGACCTGCGCCGTCACCCACACGGGGGTGACGGCGTACCTCGCCGAGTAGCGGTAGCTGCCGTCCGGCTGCCTGAGCCGGGCGAGGTAGCGGGAAGCGGACGGCGGCGGCTTCCGTCCCGCGGCGAGGTACGCCTGAATCGCCCACGCGGTCGACTGTGCGTCCGAGCCGCGCCCGTGGGTCAGCTCGAAGCCGTCCCCGTTCCGGAAGGCGGCGAGCGCGGCCAGCCCTCGCACGATGGGCCTGCCGCCGACCCCGGCGGCGCGGAGAGCCTGGATCGCGGCGGCGGTGTCGTTCGAATCCGGTCGGCCACCCTTGAGCCAGGCCCAGCCGCCCGTCCGGTGCTGCCGGGCCTTCACCGCCTGGACGAGGGCGGAGGGTGCCGGTCGTCCTGCCTGCCGGAACGCGAGGATCGTCCAGATCGCAGCGTTCGTCAGATTCGACGGACGGGCCGAGAGCCGGTCGAGCAGGTGCGTGTCGCCGCCCAGGCTCTGCGCCATCGCGGTCAGAGCGACGTCCGTCTGCGACCGGAGCTCATCCTCGTGCGCGCGCAGGTACTCCTGGGCCCGGCCGGCGTCCGCACCCGCCGCGGCGAGCCCGAGCACCGCCCAGGAGGTGAGCGCCGCGTCGGGCTTGCCGTTCGCGTCCGCGAAGCCACCGTCCTCGGCCTGGTGTCCCTGGAGGAACGCTGTCGGGCTCGCGAGGGCGAGTGCCGCGGCGGCGACTGCTAGGACGCCCACCCGACCTCCACGTGCAGGCGCCGGCCCAGCCGGTCGAGCATCCGGCGGAGCTCGGGCCCGGCGGCGAGCGCGATCACGACGTTCCCGGCCGCGTGCGCCGCATCGAACCAGAGCCCCTTCCCGACCGCGAGCGTGAAACCGGCGAGCGTGTGCGGATAGAAGCTGAGCCACGTCCAGACGTCCATCAGCATGCTGAACGCGAAGCCGAGCACCCCGCAGGCGACGGCGAGCGCGAGGCGGCTGCGCAGCACGGGCGCGAGCGCCGCCCCCGCGGCACCGCACGCGGCCCAGCCGAGCATCTGCCACGGCGTCCAGAGTCCCTGCCCGAGGAAGAGATTCGAGACGAACGCTGCCAGCCCGCCGATCACGACGCCTGCCCGCAGGCCGAGCGCCGCGCCGGCGACGACGCAGATCACCGTCACCGGCTGCACGCCGGGAATCGGGGCGAAGAGCACCCGCCCCGCCGCGGCCGCGCCGGCCAGGGTCGCGACGACCGCGATCTCCCGCGCCGAGTCGGGGCCGGACTCGAACCAGGCGGCTCCCGCGACCACGAGCGCCGCCGCCGCCAGCAGCAGCGAGAGCGCGGAGTCTGCGGGCGCCACGGCCGTCCAGACGGCCGCCGCGAACGCGACGCCTGCCGCTGCCAGGACGACGAGCCTAGGCAAGCGCGTCCTCGAGGCGCGCCCCGAGCGAGACGGTCCGGTCGGCGACAGCCGCGACGAAGGTGCGGTCGTGCGTGACGACCAGGGTGGCCCGGTCCGGCGCGGCCCGGCGCAGCAGGGCGGCGAGCGCCGCCTTCCGCTCGGGGTCGACGCCTCGGGTCGGCTCGTCGAGTACGAGCAGGTCCGGCTCGGTGACGAGCACGGACGCCAGCGCGAGGCGCTCTCGCTCGCCGCTCGAGAGGTCGCGCGGATGGCGATCCTCGCGGCCGGCGAGACCGACCGATGCGAGCGCCTGCCGCGCCCGGCCCAGGTCGCCGCCGACCCCCAGGGCCACCTCCTCGTCGGCGCGCTCCCGCACGAGGTAGCGGCCCGGATCCTGCGACAGGTACGAGGCGCGCCCGAAGCGGACGACGCGGCCGGAGGCCGGGCGGAGCAGCCCGGCCGCGAGCTTCGCCAGCGTCGTCTTGCCCGAGCCGTTCGGGCCGGTGAGCGCCACCACCTCGCCGCGGCGCACCTCCAGGCTCGCATCAGCAAGCACCGGGAAGCCGTCCCGGTAGGAAAAGCCAACCCCCTCGACGCGGCACACATCGTCGCCAACCAGCAGCTCGCCAAGCAACAGACTGTTACTTGGTGCGGGAGGGCGGAGCCACGCGGGCGGAGGGGCGTCGCCCGCGATGCGCCCGTCCCGCATGAAGACGGTCCGGTCGGCGACGCCGACGAGCCGCTCCGGGCGCTGCTCCGAGAGGACGACCGCGGTGCCGCGCTCCCGTGCCAGCTCGACCGCGAGCTCGACCAGCCCGGCCGCAGCCTGGGGGTCGAGCTGCGAGGTCGGCTCGTCGAGCAGCAGCAGCCGCGGTTCGAGCGCGAGGGCGGATGCGAGGCAGACGCGCTGCAGCTCGCCTCCGGAGAGCTCGCCGACTGGACGGCCGAGCAGATGGACCGCTCCGACGAGCTCGAGCGCAGCCGCACCGCGGCCGGGGATCCGGTCCGGCGCGACGCCGAGGTTCTCGAGCCCGAACGCGACCTCGTTCTCGACGCGGGTCATCACCACCTGGTCCTCCGGGTCCTGGAAGAGCGTTGCGACGGTGCCGGCAAGCTCGGCGGGGCGCGTCGTACGCGTGTCCCGTCCGTCGACGACGACGCGGCCGGAGAAGGTGCCCCCGTGGAACCACGGCACGAGACCGGCGAGCGCACGGAGCAGGGTCGACTTCCCGGAGCCGGAGGGGCCGAGCAGCAGCACGACCTCGCCGGGCTCGACCTCGAGCGACACGCCGTCGAGCGCAGGCCGCTCACCGTGCGGGTAGGCGAAGCAGACGTCCTCGACGCGCGCTAGAGCCACACCGCTCGGCGCTAGAGCCACAGCGCTCCCGCCGCGACGAGGAGCACCGCAGCGCCGATCGCGAGCCGATCACGGCCCGTCCACGGCGGCTCGGGGACGCGCGTCCGGCCCGGGCGGCCGTAGCCGCGGGCCTCCATGGCCTCCGCGAGGTTCAGCCCGCGCTCGAGCGAGCCGGCGAGGAGCGGCGAGAGGAGCCGCGCCCGCCCCCGGACGCCGGCCACCTCCACCCCGCGCCCGCGCAACGCCTCCACGAGCCCGGCCGCGTCGCGCTCGAGCGTCGGCACGAGCCGCGTCGCGAGCGCGACGCCGAGCGTCGTCCGCCGCGCGAAGCCTGCGGAGCGGACGAGCCGGTCGTGGTCGAGCAGCAGGGCGTACGCGGAGAACGCGAGCCCGACGGCCGCGAGACGGAGCGCCTGCACCGCGGCGATGCGCAGCTCCTCGGAGGTCACGTCGAGTGTCCCCAGC
Organism: uncultured Actinomycetes bacterium; assembly: GCA_963704025.1. Classification (GTDB taxonomy): domain Bacteria; phylum Actinomycetota; class Thermoleophilia; order Gaiellales; family Gaiellaceae; genus CAVPGP01. The sequence goes on from CAVPGP010000005.1 coordinate 80,063, forward strand.
ACCGGCAGCGTCGGCCCGGACCAGAGCGGATGCGACCCGACCGACGCGGCAAGCGGGCTCAGCACGAGCACGCCCAGCGCCGACGTCAGCGTCCCGACGAGGTACGGCCATCGCCGCTCGCGGGGTGCGCGCAGGCACACCAGCAGCAGCGCCAGCGTCAGGATGAGCACCGAGGCCCAGTGTTCGGCGAGGAGCGCCGCCGTCACCGCAGCCGCGAGCAGCGCCAGCGAGGCGGCAGCCCTCATCGCAGCCCCTCGTAGCGGAACCGCGCCAGGCTCGGGTCCGCCGCCAGCCGGAGAGCGTCGCGCGCTCCGATCACGAAGCGGTACGTCTTCCCGTCGCGGGCGCCGCGGAAAACCGGCGCCCCGGGCTGCACCTCGATCCGGAAGCGCAGCCGGTCGCCGCCGGCCGTGGCGTGCACCGCCCTCGCAAGCGCGGCGGCCGCACGGCGGCAGCAGCTCGTGACGACGAGCGTGTCGCCGGCGTCGAACGGCTTCGGGAACGCGCCGACGACGACCGGAACCGAGATCGCGCCGCCATGCCACGACCGGTAGTCCCACCACTCGACGTCGCCCGCGTGGAGGCGCACCTCCGTCGCGCCGCGGTCGGCCTCGACCCCGTTGACGAAGTAGAACCAGTCCCGCTGGGCGCCCGCGTTCCCCTCGACCCCGTTCACGGCCTGGACGAAGCGGCCGCCGTAGCGGGTCTCCACGTCGGCGACACGGTCGAGCGCCTGCATCGCGGTGAGCCCGGCCGGCACGGTCTTCTGCACGAGCACCTGGGCGCCGCGGTCGCGCGTCACCCACACTGTCGCCGTGCCCTGCCGGCTCGCGTCGGCGCCGCCGCAGCCCGCGAGGGCCGCGGCGGCGAGGACGACGAGCGCGGAGCGTCTCACCTCAGGGCATTCGACCGGACCGCCCCGGCTGCGACCGCCCGCACGAGCAGCCCCGGGTGCGGGCCGATACACGCCTTGCCGCCGGACACGTTGACGGTCCGCTTCGAGCCGACGCGGAGGACGATCCCGGTTTGCGCGACTGCCTTGCCGTTGTCGTCCAGCGCCGTGACCGTGTAGCAGCTGTTGCCGGCGGCCTTCTTCAGCTGGAGCGTCGGCGGGCCGCCGGTGGGGCCGAAGTCCGCGTAGTACCAGAGAACGGTGTCGCCGTCCTTGAGCTGCACCTGGTCGGCGCCCACGGGCGGCGAGACGCCGTTGACCTTGAAGACCCAGCCGCTCGAGGCGCTGCCGCCGTAGCGGCCCACCTGGTCGACGTACGGACCGAACGAGGTCGTGGTGACGTGGTAGTAGAGCTCGCCGGCGAGCGACGCCGAGTCGAGGGCCTGGAGCGCGTTGCCGCCCTGGAGCGTGGGCTCGGTCGAGCCGTACAGGGTCTGCGTCTTGCCCTCCACACGCACGTGGACGGACGCGGCCGCGGCGGCCGGGACGACGAGAAGCGCGGCGACTGCCGCGAGGACAAGGGTGCGTAAGCGCACGAATCCTCCTTCCGCGAGGGGTTCGATGTCAGCGGCGAGAGGCAGGTCTTCTGACTCGGGGCTCCCCCCACGCCGCCTTCCCAGCCGTCCGGCCAGTGGCTTCCGACGCGGGGCATCTCCCCTCACAGCGGCGGGACCGTCCCGGACTCGCACCGGGTTCCCTTACCGCTCGCCTTGTGCCGGGCGAGTCTAGCATCGAGACCCCGTGACTCTTCGCCGGCCGCTGACGCTCTGGGTGCCCGTCTTCCTCTGGGCGGCGGTGATCTTCGCCTTCTCGGCGATCCCGTCGCTCGGGACCGGGCTCGGGACCTGGGACTACGTGCTGCGGAAGTGCGCGCACATGACGGAGTACGCGGTGCTGGCGGTGCTGCTCTACCGCGCGATCGGCCGCGAGCTGCCGGCCCTCGTCATCGCCTCGGCGTACGCGGCCACGGACGAGCTTCACCAGACGTTCGTCGCCGGCCGGCACGGGACGCCCGTCGACTGGGCGATCGACACCGCCGGCGCCCTGATCGGGCTCGGAGTGGTCCGTTGGCGGCGCTAGCGTTGAACCTGGACGCGGTCCTGGGGGACACCCGTCCGCTCTGGAACGCCTGGCTCGACGACCTCGGCCGGCGCTCTCGCGTCGACGTCGCGCTCCCAGAGGACCGGGGCGAGGCGGCGGCGGCACTCGACGGGGAGCTCGGCAACTGGCGGACGCTGCTGGAGCGCTTCGCCGAGGACCATGCACCGGTCTACCTGCGGCCGAACGCGACGGTCAGCGCCGCGCTCCGGAGACTCGCGGCTGAAGGCGTGCGGCTCGGCGCCTTCACGGACGCACCGGACGAGCTGGCGCGCGTGGCACTCGCCCATCTCGGTGCGGCGCGGCGGCTCGAGGCCGTCGAGACGGGCTCCGGCGCGGAGGAGCGCCTCGTCGGCCGGCTCGGCCCGGAGACACGGGTCGTCGCCTCGGTCGACGATCTGACTACCATCTCCCTATGAGCCACGGCGAAGTCGACGACCGCCGGCTCGAGGCGATCCTCGGCCGGATAGACAAGGTCGCACACGAGCTCGAGCGCCTGAACAAGCGCCTCGACCAGCGCGAGGAGCTGACCGTGATCGCCCACGAGCTGCGCACCCTGAACGAGTCGCTGCAGGCGCTCGCCTACGCGGCTCTCGGCCAGCAGGGCCCGCAGGTCCGGCGGCGCCGCGCCGGCTAGCGCCGGCGCTACGGGTCAGCCCAGCAGGTAGATCGTGCCGTTTTCGGAGAGCGCGTAGAGCTCGCCGCGGGTGCCCTCGCCGAACGAGGTCAGCTGGTCGATCTTGCCGCCGAACCGGGCGACGTTCGTTCCGGCCGCCATGCGCCGCGCCGTCCAGACGTAGCCCGAGCAGTAGTCGCCGTAGAAGTACCTGCCCTTGAAGGCGGGCGCCGCGGTGCCGCGATAGACATAGCCGCCGGTCACGGAGCAGCCGAGCGAGTGGCTGTACTCGGCCACCGGGAGGACGAGCGGGGCGCGCGCGTTGAGCGCGTTGTCCGAGAACTTGTGCCGGCCCTCGTACACGTTCCAGCCGTAGTTCCACATCTGGCTCAGCTGGCTGCGTGACCGGTAGTCGATCTCCTCCCAGTCGCCCTGGCCGACGTCGGCGATCCAGAGATCGCCGGTCGCGCGGTCGAAGGAGAAGCGCCAGGGATTGCGGAGCCCGTAGCCGGCGATCTTCCAGCTCGGCTTGGACGCGGCAACGTTCGTCCGCAGCAGCTTGCCGAGCGGGGAGCGCATGTTCTGCGCGCGCTTCTCCGGGTCGCCCGCGGAGCCGCCGTCGCCCATGCCGACGTACAGCAGCCCGTCCGGACCGAACTGCAGCTGACCGCCGTTGTGGTTGTCGTACGGCTGGTCGACGAAGAGCAGCTGCTTGGCGCTCGACAGGACCGCCTGCCCGCGGGAGGCGCGGAACTGGACGACCCGAGTGTCGCCGTTCTTGTCCGTGTAGTCGACGTAGAAGAGCCCTGTCTCCCCGTAGTTCGGGTGGAACGCCATCGAGAGAAGCCCCTGCTCGCCGCCGCTCTTGACCCGGTCGCGGATGTCGAGGAACGGCGTGGCCCGGCGCTTCCCCTTGACGATCACCTGGATCACGCCCGGCTGCTCGACGACATAGACGTTGCCCGGCTCGGTGGGCGTCGACGTGAGGTAGACGGGTGAATCGAAGCCGCGCGCGAAGACGCGGAAGGCGGCCTGGTGCCGCGAGTCGCGTGCGACGGCCGCCGGGACCGCGACGACAGCTGCGAGGATGAAGACGGCGAGGAGGGTTCTCAACGGGCGGCCAGATCGGTCGTGCGGGCCCAGGGGCCGGGGGGCGTGAGGAGAGATTCTGCCTGCAGGTACGCCAGTCCTGCCGCGGGAAGGTCGGTCCACCGCTCGACGCACAGGTAGCGGGCCCGCCACTCGGGATGGAACTTCGCGTTGAAGCTGCGCAGCCGCTCCAGCTGGAAGAGCCGGTCGAGCTTCAGCAGCGCAAAGCGGAGCGTCCGTGAGCCGGTCGAGCCGAAGACCGAGAAGTTCAGCGACAGCTCCTCGACGCCCTCGCGCCGGGCCCAGTCGATCGTCTCGGCGATCAGATACTCCATCAGCCCGTTCGGCATGCCGCCGCGGCGGCGCATGGCCGAAAGCGAGAGGCAGGCGCTTGCGGGAGCCGGAACGAGGTGGAGGAAGCCGCCGACGCGCCCCTGCCGGTCGACGGCCAGGGCGAGCAGCGCGTCCGGGTAGACGAAGATGGAGTCCATCGCCATGGTGAAGCCGCGCTCCGGCCAGGCCCCGCGCCACTCGTCGGAGACCACGTGGAGCTCCCGCCGCAGCGCGGCCGGGACCTCCGCTGCGCGCAGCACGTCGACGCGGTACCCCGCCTTGCGGAGGCGCGTCACCGACTGGCGGACCTTGCGGATCGAGCGGCCCTCGAGCGAGAAGTCGCGGGGGCGGACGACGGCCTCGTCTCCCAGGTAGAGCGCGCGGAAGCCGAGCTCGGCGTACTGGGGCAGCTGCTCCTTGCTCGCGCCGGCGATGGCCGTGCGCCAGCCGTGTGCGTCGGCGTGGCGGCGGAAGGAGCGCAGCAGCTCCGCATGCTCCGACGGGTCGCCGACGGGGTCGCCGGCCACAAGCGCGACGCCGCCCAGGGCGCGATACGAGACGAACGACCGTCGACTGGCGGAGAAGTACCAGCTCCGGTCTGCGCGCAGGGCGAAATAGCAGAGGCTGTCCCGCCCGTGCTCCTGCACGAGGCGCTCCACGGCCGCCCGCTCGCGCGCCTCCTGCTGGACCCGCGAGGCGAAGGGCCGGAGCCAGAGCCAGAGGGCCCAGACCGCGATCGCGGCGGCGGCCACGGCGAGCCCGTCCGAGACGAGGTCGAAGCGGGTCCGGTCGACGTACCGGAGGGCGACCAGCACCGGCACGAGGGCTCCGCCCGCGAAGAGCAGCGGCCGCAGGGTCGCGGGGTCGCCCGGCGCGGCGAACTGCCGGCGGGTGCGCCAGAGCGCTGCGAGCACGAGCAGACCGGCGAGCGCCTCCTCGAAGTCGAGCCCCTTGGCGAGGTGTGCCGCCACGGAGACGACGACCAGGACGACGGTCAGCTGCCAGGCGCGGCGGCGGCCGCGGGCCAGGCCGCGCGAGAGCCACACGAGGAGCAGGCCGCCGGCGAGCGCGATCGTCCGGGCGACGGCTGGGAAGCCCGGCGGCAGGATCCCCTGGACGAGCTCGAACCGTGCGGCGATCTCCGGCGTCAGCGCGGAGACGATCCCGACGACGCCGGTGACGGCGGTCGCGACGGCGACGAGGCGACGGGCGTTCAGTGCTTCTTCAGCAGCACGCGGCGCAACTCGTCCTCCTTGCCAGGCTGGAGAATCGCCAGCACCTGGTCGCCCGCGTGCAGCTCCGTGTCGTCGTCGGGGATCTCCGAATGGCCTTCGCGCATCACGGAGATGAGGCGTGCGCCATCCGGGAGCTGCAGCTTCGAGAGCGGCTTGCCGTCGGACGGGGATCCCTTGTCGATCGTCACCTCCACGATCTCGAGGTTCTCCTTCCGCAGCTCCAAGAGGTGGATGAGGTCGTGCTCCGGCACCTCGTGCTCGATCAGCGCCATGATCGAGGATGTCGCGCAGACGGTCGGCGAGATCCCCATCAGGTCGAAGTACGGCTGGTTGCGCGGGTCGTTGACGCGCGCGATCACCTTCGCGACGCCGTACTTCTCGCGGGCGAGCTGGCAGATGACGAGATTGTCCTCGTCGTCGCCGGTCGCCGCGACCACGATGTCGGGCGGGCGCCCGATGCCGGCCCGCTCGAGAATGAAGAGCTCGGTCGCGTCGCCCTTGATCACCTGGTGCTCGAACTCGACCTCGAGCCGGTCGAATCGATCGGCTCGCTGCTCCACGAGGGTCAGCTCCTTGCCCATGCGAAGGAGCGTTCTGGCCAGGTTGGCGCCGACCTTCCCGCCGCCGGCGATCAGGATGTACATCTAGCCCGTGACCACCTCTCGCGCGGACTGCGCCTCGCATGAACGGACGGCCTCCGTGAGGACGGAGATCGCGTTCGACGTCGGGCAGACCGTGCGCATGCCGCGCGAGGCGTAGAACTCAGCGCGCGCCGGATCGAGCACCCGGACGACGACGCAGCCGACGCCGAAGAGCTTCTGGGCGACCTGGCCGATGACGATGTTGGTGTTGTCGCCGTCCGTCGCGACGACGACGGCGTCGGCGTCTTCGATCCCGGCCTCGCGCAGCAGGCCCGCCTCCATGCCGTGGCCGACTAGGAAGACTCCGCCCCAGTCGTTTCCGAGCCGCGTGAGCGCCTCCTCGCGCTCGTCGATCACGCTGACGTCCCAGCCGCCGCGGTCGAGTTCGAGCGCGATCGCGGAGCCCACCCGGCCGCAGCCGATCACGATCGCCTTCATCAGGGACTCAGCGTAGCTCAGCCTTCAGGTAAGCGCGGCTTCCTGCTCCAGGACGCCCTGCGGGAACGCGACGATCAGCACCTCGCACGGCGCCTTCTTGAGGACGTACTCCACGGTGGGCGAGAAGAACCGGGACTGGCGACGCCAGCGCGGTGCCGAGCCGAGCACGATCAGGTCGACTGCGCGGAGCACCGCCTCGCGGACGATCGCATCGCCGATCGAACGCGCGCGGACGGTGTTGACGACGACGTTGACGCCGTGCTCGTGCCCGAGGAGGGCGGCCTCGGAGAGCGACTCGGCCGCCCGCTGCTCCTCGGCGGGGAGCTCGGCGTCGAGCGGCTTGTCGAGGGGCACGCGGATCACGTGCAGGGCCTCGACCGTCGAGTTCTGCTCCTGCGCGAGCTTGATCGCCACCGCGATCATCTCCTCGCCGATCAGCCCCAGCTTCATCGGCACGAGGATCGACGAGAAGGGCGCCGCCGGCAGCTCCTGCTCGTCCGGCGAGAGGACGCGCTCGGTCAGCCCCTCTCCGCGCCCGCGCCGGACGACGACGTACATCGCGACCCCGACGGCGAGCCAGGCCGGGCCGGCGTACCGCGCGCCCGAATGCGTCGCGAGCGAGACGATCCAGAGCGCGAACGTGCACACGGCGCCGAGGGCGGCGAGCACCGGCACGCGGCCGATCGACCACGGCACCCGGAACGGCCGCGGCCGCTCCGGCTCCGTGAAGCGCAGCCGGATCACGGCCAGCTGCGCGACGGTGAACGCGAGCAGGACGCCGAAGCTGAAGAGGCTCGCCAGGAACGCGACGTCGTCCTCCGCGAAAGACGTCGAGACGAGGATCGCGATCGAGATCGTCGTCACGGAGACGAGCGACCACGGAGAGACGAGCGTGCGCCGGTTCAGCCGTCCGAAACCGCGAGGCAGCATCCCGTGCTCGCCGAGCGAGTAGGCGAGCCGGCCGAAGCCGGAGAACGACGTCGTCACAGCGGCGAGCAGGATCAGCGCGGCCGTGACGCCGACGTAAACGCGGAGCACGTCTGCGAGCACCGCCGGCAAATGCGTGCCGATCTGCTCGACGACGCCCATCATGGGCGAGCGCAGCCACGTCGTCCCGAGCTCCGTCTCGCCGCCCGGCGGCGCAGGGAACGCCGCCAGCGCCACGAGTGAGACCGCGACGGTGAGCGTGACGACCGTGCCGATTCCCGCGAAGAGGCTCCGCGGCAGGTCGCGGCCCGGCCGGCGCGCCTCCTCCGCGAGATTCGCCACCGTCTCCAGCCCGGTGTACGCCAGCATCGCGAGCGGCAGCGCGAAGAGGAGATCGTGCCAGCTCGGATGCGTGCCCAGCGAGAGGTCCTGCGTGAGCGCCTCGCGCGAGAAGACGAGCGAGAAGCCGAGGACGAGCACCATCGCCTGGGTGATCACGTCGAGGACCGCGACGACGATGCCGATCCGGTAGAGCGCCGGCCGGCGCACGAGCCGGACGCCGGCGACAAGGACGATCACGAGCGCGCCGGCGATCACGTCGCCCGGGTTCTCGTCGAGCCAGTCCAGCCCGAGCGCGACACCGAGGTAGTGCGGCAGGAACAGCGCCGAGAGGGCGATCACGATCAGGTAGTCGAGAAACAGGACCCAGCCAGTTCCGAAGCCGACGAGGTCGTTGAACGCCTTGCGGGCGAACGTCGCCGCGCCGCCGGTCTCGCTGACGATCGCGGTGCCCTCGGCGTACGACAGGGAGACGACGAAGAAGAGAACGCCGACGACCAGCAGTACGACCGGTGTGAAGCCGAGCGCGTAGAACGCCACGATTCCGAGCGCGAAGTAGATCGACGAGGCGACCTCCCCGTAGACGACCGAGAAGAGCGCGGGCGCGTCGAGGACTCGCTGCAGCGCCGGGAGCTTCCTAGCCACGTGGCGACCTGGTGACGATGAAGAGGCGTCCGAGGCCGGCGAGGATGAAGAGCGTGCCGAGGAAATACCCGACCCCGCCACCGTTCCGCGCCGTGACGACGATCATCACGAGGCCGACGAGCGCCGTGGCGACGGCCAGGAGCCTCGTCAGTCCGCGGTACATCACGCCGCGCGCCTCGTCGCGGCGACCATCACCCGGCAAGGCGCGTTCTTGAGCACGAACTCGACCGTCTTGCCGAAGATGGCGCTCCGGCCCCGGTGCAGCATCCGCGGCGTGCCGAGCACGACGATCTCCGCCTGGCGGCGCATGGCCTCGTCCACGATCGCGCGGCCCGCATGGCGCTCGCGGACGAGCCGCCCCATCACCGTGACGCCGTAGAGCTCGCCGATGTCCCGCGCGTGGTCCAGCAACTCGTCGGCGCGGCGCTCCTCGTCCGGCAGGGGCGCGTCGAGCGGCAGCTCGAGCGGGACGACGATCACGCGCAGGGCAACGATCCTGCTCCCCCGCTCGCTCGCCAGGCGGCAGGCGACGTCGACGGCCTCCTCCGACTCGCGTCCCTCGACCACCGGCACGAGGATGGAGCGGAACTCGAGCGCCGCGGACGGCCCGATGATCACGGGCGCGCGCACCGTCTCGGTGAGCGGGTACCCGATCCGGCGCCGGTAGACCGCGTAGACCATGAACCCGAGCGCGAGCCAGGTGAGCCCCGCATAGCGCGTCGGCGCGTCCTGGAGCACGACGACCAGCCACGCGATCGAGGTGCCGAGCCCCCCGATGACGGCGAAGAGGGGCCAGGAGACTCCCCGCACCGTGAGGTTCGGCCGGGCCTGGTACACGAGCTCCTCGTGCGCGTGCTTCTGCCGCAACCGGATCACGGAGGCGTGTGCGACGGTGAACGACAACATCGCGCCGAACGCGTACATGCGGCCGATGAAGTCCACGTTGCCCGGCAGCATGAAGAGCGAGCCGCCGATCCCCGCGAAGACGACGAGCGAGAGCCACGGCGTCTTGAACTTCGGGTGCAGGCGCCGGAAGCGCTCCGGCAGCTGCCGGTAGCTCGCCATCGAGTAGGTGATCCGCGAGGCGCCGATCACACCCGCGTTCGTGGCGATGAAGAGGATCGTCGCGGCGAGGACGCCCACGTAGATCTTGGTCACGTCGAGCGTCGTGCCGTGCAGTCCGAGGTTCTGGACCAGCCCGAGCACGGGGTCGTTCTCGAAGCCGCCCTCCTCCGGCGGGAGGCCGAGCTTCGTCACCCAGTCGCCGTCCGCGTCCTGGGTCACCGGCAGCGCGGAGAGCGCGACCGCCGGCAGCGTGAAGTAGATCGTGAAGACCGCGATCGCGACGAGCCGGATCGACCCGGGGATGGAGCGCGTCGGGTCGCGGGCCTCCTCGGCGAGGTTCGAGACGGTCTCGATTCCCGTGTAGGCGATCATCGCGACCGGAATCGCGAGCGCGAAGGCACTCCACGTGGGCGCGACGCCCCAGTGGACGTTCGAGGTGAGGGTGTGCGGGCTGAAGATGAGCACGAAGCCCAGCAGGACGAGCAGGATCTGCGTCGCGAAGTCGATCACCGCCAGGATGATGTTGAGGCCCGCGGCCTCCTTGATCCCGATGATGTTCAGGCCCACGAGAAAGACGACGACGCCGACGCCGACGATCACGTCCCACGGGTTCGTCCTCAGGGGCTCCCAGAAGATCGACAGGTAGTGCGGGACGAAGAACGCCGAGATGGCGATCGTGATGATGTAGTTGAGCATCTGCGCCCAGCCGGCGCCGAACGAGACGAGCTCGTTGAAGGCGTGGCGCGCGAACGAGGCCGAGCCGCCCGCCTCCGGGTAGCGCACCGTCCCCTCGGCATAGGTCGCCGCGGTGGCGGCGAAGATCAGCCCGGAGATGACGAAGACGAGCGGCGTCAGCCCGAGCGCGATGCCCGCCGTGACGCCGAGCGCGTAGTAGATCGACGAGCCGACGTTCCCGTACGCAGTGGCGAAGAGCGCCGGAGTTCCGAGGACCCGCTCGAGGCCTTGCTGGCGCCGACGTCTGGGCACGGCGGGACTCTAGTCCCCGGGGGCAGACGCCGAGGGGCCTCGAGGGGCCGCGCGCGCGGCCCCTCGAAACCCAAGTAACAGTCTGTTGCTTAGCCGTGGATGCTGGCGATCAGCGGGATGATCAGGATCGCCACGATGTTCGCGATCTTGATCATCGGGTTGATCGCCGGGCCGGCGGTGTCCTTGCACGGGTCGCCGACGGTGTCGCCGGTGACGGCCGCGGCGTGCGCCTCGGAGCCCTTGCCGCCGTACGCGCCGTCCTCGATCAGCTTCTTCGCGTTGTCCCACGCGCCCCCGCCGGAGGTCATGGCGATGGCGAGGAAGAGGCCGGTGACGATCGTCCCGATCAGCAGGCCGCCGAGCATCTTGTAGCTGATGATCCCGACGATGATCGGAATGGCGATCGGGATCAGCGCCGGAGCCAGCATCGACCTGATCGCCGAGCCGGTCACGATGCTGACCGTGCGCGAGTAGTCCGGCCGCTCGGTCCGGTCCATGATCCCCGGGTGCTCGCGGAACTGGCGGCGCACCTCCTCGACGACCTGCCCGCCCACGCGCCCCACCGCCTGCATGGCGAGCGACGCAAAGAGAAACGGCATCAGGCCGCCGATGAAGAGGCCGGCGATCACCCACGCGTCCGAGAGCGAGAAGACCGCGTTGATCCCCTCGTCGTTCAGACCGGTCGTGTACGAGTCGAAGAGCACCAGGGCGGCAAGTGCGGCGGAGCCGATCGCGTAGCCCTTGGTGACGGCCTTCGTAGTGTTGCCGACCGCGTCGAGCGGATCGGTGATCGCGCGCACGGACTCGTCCAAGCCTGCCATCTCGGCGATGCCGCCGGCGTTGTCGGTCACCGGGCCGTACGCGTCGAGCGCGACGATCAGGCCGGTCATCGAGAGCTGCGCCATGACGGCGACGCCGATGCCGTAGAGCCCCGCGAAGTGATGTGCGACGAGGATGCCCGCGGCGAGGACGATCACCGGGAACGCCGTCGCCTGCATCCCGACAGCGAGGCCTTCGATGATGTTCGTCGCGTGGCCCGTCTGCGACGCCTTCGAGATCGACTTCACCGGACCCCAGCGCGTGCCGGTGTAGTACTCGGTGATCGCGACGAGGAGGAAGGTCACGATCAGACCGACGAGCGCCGAGAGGTAGAGCTCCCAGAAGGTGAACTTGCCGCCGTCGAACGCCATCGTCACGGGAATGAGCCCGATTGCGGAGAGGAATGTGGCGACGAGCACGGCCTTGTAGAGGGCGTTGATGACCGCGTTCGGGCCGCGGCCGACCCGCGCGAAGAAGGTCCCGATCACGGTGGCGAGAATCGAGATGCCGCCGATCGCGAGCGGGTAGAGCGCCAGGTCGCCCGCGGGGAACTGGGTCCCGAGGAGCATGACCGCGACCGCGGTGACCGCGTACGTCTCGAAGAGGTCGGCCGCCATGCCGGCGCAGTCGCCGACGTTGTCGCCCACGTTGTCGGCGATGACGGCGGGGTTGCGCGGGTCGTCTTCGGGGATCCCCGCCTCGATCTTGCCGACGAGGTCGGCGCCGACGTCTGCCGCCTTCGTGAAGATGCCGCCCCCGAGTCGCGCGAACACCGAGATCAGCGAGCCTCCGAACGCGAGGCCGACGAGGTCGTGGATCGCCGCGTCGCTGGAGATGCCGAACCAGGCGGTCAGCACCCAGTAGTAGCCGGCGACGCCGAGCAGCCCCAGGCCGACGACCAGCAGCCCGGTGACCGAGCCGGCGCGGAACGCCACGTTGAGGGCGGGCGTCAGGCCGTGCTTCGCGGCCTCCGCCGTCCTGACGTTCGAGCGCACGGCGACGTTCATGCCGATGAAGCCCGCGGCGGCGGAGAGGACCGCGCCGACGAGGAACCCGAACGCCGTCCCCCAGCCCAGCTTGTTGTAGAAGCCCAGGACCAGGAACGGCACGACGGCCACGATCGCGATCGTCGTGTACTGCTTGCGGAGATAGGCGGCCGCGCCCTCCTGCACCGCCCGCGAGATCTCCCGCATCCGCTCCGACCCCTGCGGCTGCTTCAGCAGCCACCACGTCAGATACAGCCCGTAGGCGATGGCGATGAACGCGCAGACGAGCGCGAAGAGCACCGCGTGGTCGTTGAAGAAGTCCATCCTCCTCTGCTCCTGACAAAGTCAGCGCCGACGGGCGTCGGCGCGCGGGTTTTTCTATCACAAGGCGGGGCGGGGGGCTCGGTCGAGGCACCCGTGCCGGTGCGCCGGTGTAGACCCTTCGATGCTGCTTCTCCTCGCCGTCCCGCTCCTGCACTCGGGGCCCTCGCCGGAGCGCCTGCCGAACCTCGTCCAGCGCCCGCCGTACCACGTCGTGCTCCGCGACGGCCGTCTCGCGTTCGGCTCTCGCGTGGACAACCTCGGGGCCGGCCCGCTGATGGTCTCCGTCTTCCGCGGGCGCGCCTCGCAGGTCGTCCTGCGCCGGGACGGCACGATCCGCGTCAACCCGGACGCGGGTACGGCCCGCTACGTCCGCTCCCCCGGCCACGCGCATTGGCACCTGCTCGGCTTCGAGCGCTACGAGCTGCGGCGCGGCGGCAGGCTGCTCGTGCGCGACCGGAAGACGGGCTTCTGCCTCTTCGACCGCGTCCGCGCGGGCGGGCGCGGTGCTCCCGCCTACGTGCGCGACTGCGGCCGCGGGAAGCCGCACGCGGAGCGGGTCGAGATGGGGATCTCCCCCGGCTACGGCGACGCGTACGACCCCTTCCTCGAAGGACAGTCGCTCGACGTCCGCGGGCTGCCGGCCGGCGTCTACACGCTCGTCCATCGCGTCAACACCGAGCGACGGCTGCGCGAGTCGCGCTACGACGACGACATCGCGTCAGTCCGAGTCAGGCTCATCTGGACCGGCGGCGGGCGCGGACGGGTCGTCGTCCTCCGCCGCTGAGTTCGTTGCTGGTTCCTGGCCCTGCGGCGCCGAGACCGCCGCGGCGTAGGCCAGCTGGAGATTCGCGAGCGCCTGCTGGAGATCCCGTCTCGTCTGCTCCGCCACCGCGGGCTCGAGCACCGGCAAGAGCGCGCGCAGCGCCTCGATCGCGAGCCGGGCCTCCTCCGGCTTGCCGACGTCGAGCTTGCCGAACGCGATCGCAACCAGGGTGGACGCCGAGGAGACGAGAAAGTCTTCGACCTTGAGCGCCGCCAGCTGCTCGGCGAGCTGCTCGGCCGACAGAGCGCCGCCTTCAGCCACCGACGGCCTCGCGCTCGAGCACCTGCCCGGCGTAGATCTCCTGCAGCGTCGCGCCCTCGGCGTGCTGGGCGATCTGCCGCTCGGCAGCGTTCGCGGACGGCACGGCGAGGTACGGCGCCGCGCCGACCTCCTCCGCCGCAGGGAGCACCCACTCGACGAGCCGCTCGAGCCGTGTCCGGGCCGGGACGACCTCGCCGCGTTCGAGGTCGATCAGGGAGCCCGAGAGGCCGTGCCGGATCGCGCGCCACACGTTCTCCTCGACGAGACGGTGCGGCAGGTCCGGGAGCGGCTCGCCCTCGTCGAGCGCCTGAGCGATCCTGACGTTGAGGGCGTAGACCAGCGCCGCGAGCGACTGCGCCTCGGCGAGCGTCGGCTGAGCGTCGCAGATCCGGAGCTCGACCGTGGGGAACGCGAGGTGGGGCCGAACGCTCCACCAGAGCTGCGTATGTTCGGTGATCGACCCGGTCTCGTACAGGAAGCGCACGTAGTCCTCGAAGCCGGCCCAGCCCGCGTACGGGTCGGGAACCCCGCAGCGCGGGAACATGCGCGTGAAGATCTGCGTGCGCGCCGAGTGGAGGCCCGTGTTCACCGCCTCGACGAACGGCGAGCTGGCCGAGAAGGCGAGCAGCTCCGGCAGGTAGTTCCGGAGCGCGTTGTGCACCGCGATCGCACGGTCGGCGCCGCGGATTCCCACGTGGACGTGCAGTCCGAAGCTGTTGTTGCGCCAGACGACGTAGCGCAGGATCTCGTCGTTCCGCCGGTAGTGCGGCGTGTCGATGATCCGCTGGTCCTGCCAGCGGCTCCACGGATGCGTGCCCGTTCCCGCCAGCTTGATCCCGAGGTCGTCGGCGAGGCTCACGAGCTGTGAACGGCGCTGCGCCATCCGTTCAGCGGCCTGGACGAAGCTGTCGGAGCGGCCGGTGCGAACCTCCACCTCCGAGGCGATCAGCTCGCCCACGAGATGCTCCGAGAGCGGCGTCTCGGCCGCCGCGGCCTGCAGCTCCTCGAAGCGGTTCGTCAGCTCGAGCGTGCCGGGGTCGAGCAGCGCGAACTCCTCCTCGACGGCGAGGGTGAAGTCGGTGCCGCCGTCGAACGCCTCCCGCGCATTCGACAAGAGCTCCTGCCAGGAGACACGCTGCTCGTCGCCCATAGCGGCGAAGGCTAGCCGAGTGGTTGGATGAGCCGTCTCGCGATCGACGCCCAGCTCCAGTGCGTCACGACCGCCTCGCGGGCCGCCAGGCCGAGCGCGTGCCGCTGATCCGGCGGCAACGCGAGCAGCGCGCGAAGCTTCGCCTGGAGATCGACCGCGTCCCCGCGCGCGAACGAAGCGAGCTCGCGGCGCTCCTCCGGGTACTCGGCCGCGATCCCGGCGGCCACCTCGGCGAGGCCCGAGTGCCGGGCGACGAGCGGCGGCGAGCCGGCGGCGGCGGCCTCGGCCGCGACCATCCCGAACGCCTCCGGGAAGATCGAGGGAACGACCGTGACGTCCGCGAGCGGCAGCAGATGCCGCAGGTGCCGGTGCTCGAGCGGGCCGGTGAAGAGCGTGCGTGGCCGGCGCGAGCGCCTCGAGCTCGCGCCGCTGAGGCCCGAAGCCGACGATCACCGCACGGGCGTCGAGCCCGTGCAATGCCTCGAGCAGGAGCTGCACGCCCTTCTGCGGGATCAGCTTGCCGAAGTAGACGACGGTCGGCTCGCCGCCGGCGAGGAACTCCGCGAAGCGTGCCGCGTTGCCGTCGTCCGGCTTGCGCTCGTCGCCGCCGTTCGGCGGGTCGCGGCGGCTCTCCTCGACGAGGGCCTGCAGCGCCGCCTCGCGCGGCTCCGGCACGAACCGGTCGACGTCGACGCCCGGCGGCACCTCGTGCACCCGCTCGACCTGGCCGACGACGTCCTCCAGCACCTCGCGGATGTGCTGCGAGCCGACGTAGACCGCGGCCGCCGACGCGAGCGACTCGCGCCCCCAGGCCGAGAGATCCTCGTTGCCGCGCATCGAGTACTCGAGCTCCGACCCGTGGGCCTTGACGCGGAAGGGCAGCCCGGAGGCCGCGCCGACGGGGCCGCCGAGCAGGACGTGGTTCGTGAAGAGAAGGTCGGCCGGCGCGAGCTCACGTCAGCGCGGCGGCGTTCGCCTCGACGTAGCGCCTGGCGCTCCTCATGCGTGAAGTCCTGCAGCAGCCGCGCCTCGAGCCCCTCGTAGCGGTCGAGGACGAACATCGGCAGCAGCCCGCCCGGCAGCTCGGGCCGGACGACGCGCGCGCCGCCGAGGTCGAACTGCTCGGGGTGGCGCTCCTGGCAGACGATCGTCACGTCGTGCCCCGCACGGCTCCATTCTCGTGCCAGGGCGCGGGTGTAGACGTTCGAGCCCGTCCCTCCAAGGAGGTACCCGTGCCACAGCAGGATCCTCAAGCTCTGCGCTCCTCCACCGATAGGGACACCGATACCCGGCCGAAGCCTAGGAGTCTGCATGAAGCTCGTTCGCACCGTCCTGATCCTGCTCGTCCTCGCCTTCTGCGGCGCCACGGTCGCCTTCGCGCTTCCCACCGCGGCGAAGGACGGCGGCGGCACGACGTCCACCGCAACGACCTCCGACGACGCCGACGTGCTCGACGATGCCGATTCGCCGGACGATGGCGCCCCGCTGGACGACGGTGACATCTCCATCGACGAGGACGTCGACGAGGCGCCCAGCTACGACGTCGACGACGACGGCAACGAGCACGTCACCGGGCACGAGGCCGACGACGAGATCCAGACCGAGGCCGGCGACGACGTGATCGACGCGGGCGACGGAGACGACACGGTCGCTGCAGGCGAAGGAGACGACGACATCCACGGCGGCCCGGGAGACGACGTGCTCGCGGGCCAGGCGGGCGACGACTCGCTCGCGGGCGAGGCGGGGAACGACCGGCTCTCCGGCGGCCCCGGCGCCGACGACGAGAACGGCGGGCCCGGCAACGACTCGCTTGTCGGCGGGCCGGGCGTCGATCGCCTCGCCGGCGGCGCGGGCAACGACTCGATCGACGCGCGCGACGGGAAGCGGGACGTCGTCGCCTGCGGCGCAGGACGGGACACGGTCCGTGCGGACAAGCGCGACAAGCTCTCGGGCTGCGAGAAGATCCGCCGCTAACTGCGCCGCTTCAATTCATCGGGCTGACGTCTCTGGCGCCTTGTCAGGCGTTCGGCGCCGGAGGGCACAGTGCAGACACACGGGCCCGTAGAGCGGCGGGCGGCTGACGGGGCGAGGCGGCGGCGGAGCCGAGCTCCGCCCGGTGTAGCCGCAGCCGGCCAGGGGCGTCAGGTCAAATGGAAGTAGAGAGCGTGGAGCAGCTCGACCGCGGGGTTCGAGGTGTGCACGGTCACGTCACCGGGGACGTCGAGGAGCGCCTCGGAGTAGTTGAAGATGATCCGCACGCCCGCCTGGACGAGGTCGTCGGCCGCCTGCTGCGCCCCGCCGGCCGGGACGGCGAGAACGCCGACGACGATGTTCTGCTCGCGCACGATCTCGCCCAGCCGGTTGTAGTCCACGACAGGATTTCCCTCGATCTGGCGGCCGAGCTTCTCGGGATCGGTGTCGAAGATCGCCGCGATGTTGATCCCGTGCTCCGCGAAGATCGGTGAGCTGGCGATCGCCTCGCCCAGCCGGCCTGCGCCGACGAGCGCAATGTTGTGCTGGCCCTGCGTTCGCAGGATCTTCCGGATCTCTGCCAGCAGCGAGTCGATGTTGTAGCCGACGCCTCGCTTGCCGAACTTGCCGAAGGCCGAGAGGTCACGGCGGATCTGGGTGGCGTTGATGTTCGTGTAGTCCGCGATCTCCTGGGACGAGATCCGGTCCTTGCCCATCTTCTTCGCCTGCGTCAGCACCTGCAGGTAGCGGCTGAGGCGGGCAGCGACGCCCACGGTGAGACGATCCGCCATGTCCCTCCTTCTCCACGAGTTCGTAACAGTCGCGAGGCATTCTGCCTAACCGCATCAACGCAGAGCCGAAGAACGCACAAACCTCTTACCCGCGGGCGAGTTTGTGACGGAAGCCGGCCTCGTCGAGGTAGAAGACGAAGGCGCGCACGCCGTCGATCTCGACCACGGGGAGCCATTCGCGGTAGGCCGCCTCGAGCGCCGGCACGCCGCCGATGTCGACCTCCTCCAGCTCGAACCCCAGCTCGTCGCGCAGGCCGAGCAGCTGCACCCGTGCGCGCTCGCAGAGGTGACAGCCCTCGGCCTTGAAGAGCGTGACCCGCTTAGGGGTAAAGGCCACGCGTGGTGGTCGCCTCGGCGACGCGCTCGACGGCGACGCCGTAGGCCGCGAGCCGCATCGAGAGGTCGCGCTCCTGCTTCGTCGCCCACGTCTCGTCGAACGCGCGCGTGACGATGTCGTTCAGGCGCTGGTTGACCTCGTCTTCCTTCCAGAAGTACTCCTGCAGGCCCTGCACCCACTCGAAGTACGAGACGACGACCCCGCCCGCGTTCGCGAGCACGTCGGGCAGGATCATCACGCCGTTCGACTCGAGGATCTCGTCTGCCTCCGGGGTCGTCGGGCCGTTCGCGCCCTCGAGGACGATCTTGGCCTTCACCTGGTCGGCGTTCGCCGGCGTGATCACCTGCTCGAGCGCGCAGGGCGCGAGAATGTCGCAGTCGAGGACGATCAGCTC
The DNA here is from genome assembly GCA_963704025.1 of uncultured Actinomycetes bacterium. Classification (GTDB taxonomy): domain Bacteria; phylum Actinomycetota; class Thermoleophilia; order Gaiellales; family Gaiellaceae; genus CAVPGP01. The sequence goes on from CAVPGP010000005.1 coordinate 98,284, forward strand.
CTCGTTCGTGATCGGCTCCGCGTTCTTCAGCCCCTGCAGCGACGCGCGCTCCGCCTTGTGCTGCAGCGCTGCGGCGATGTCGATCCCGTTCGGGTTGTGGAAGGCGCCGCGCGAGTCGGAGATCGCGACCACCGTGGCGCCGAGCTCGGCGAGGAGCCTCGCCAGGTGCGAGCCCACGTTGCCGAAGCCCTGCACCGCCACGCGCTGGCCGGCGAGCTCCCAGCCGAGCCTCTCGAGCGCGGACTGGAGCGTGTACAGCGCGCCTCGCGCCGTCGCCTCCTCGCGCCCGAGCGAGCCGCCGATCGTCAGCGGCTTGCCCGTGACGACGCCGAGCACCGAATGCCCCTTGTTCATCGAGTAGGTGTCGAAGATCCAGGCCATGGTCGCGGCGTTCGTGCCGACGTCCGGGGCCGGGATGTCCTTCTCCGGTCCGATCTCGTTGATGATCTCGCTCGTGAAGCGGCGGGTCATCCGCTCGAGCTCGCCGCGCGACATCCGCTTCGGGTCGCACACGACCCCGCCCTTGGCGCCGCCGAACGGAAGGCCCATCAGCGCGCACTTCCACGTCATCCACATGGCGAGCGACTTGACCTCGTCGAGGGTGACGTCCGGGTGGTAGCGAATGCCGCCCTTCGACGGGCCGCGCGCGATGTTGTGCTGGACCCGGAAGCCCTGGAACGCGCGCACGCTGCCGTCGTCCATCGAGGTCGGAATCGAGACGGAGACAGACTTCTTGCACTCCTGCAGGACGTTGACCAGCCGGTCGTCGATGTCGAACGCAGCCGCGACCTTGTGCAGCTGCTTCTGCGCGATCTCGTACGGGTTCTCCTTGAGGTGCGATTCGGGCGCGACGACTGCCACGGAGACTCCTTTGTCGTAGGCCGCGCGCGACTTTACTCGATGACGAAGCGCAGAGCGGAGCGGCTGGGCGCTCCGGCCGTGAAGGGAAAGGCGTCGACCCGGAGCCGGTAGGTGCCGGGCGAGAGCTTCTTCCCGATCGGGTCGCGTCCTGTCAGACCGATGTCGTACCGGCCGGGGAGCAGATCGCGCAGGCGGGCCAGGAGACCGAGGTCCTCGCCGGCGGGCCCGAAGAGGCGGACGTCGAGCCGGGCAACGGGCACGATCGCCACGTGCTTCCCCTGCTCGACGACGGCGCCCGCCCGGAGGCTGAGCACCGGCAGCGCGGAGTCGTTCGGCGCGAACGACCGGTCGGAGAGCCGGATCCCGGCGAGCAGGGAGCCGCGGTAGGGCCGGAAGTCGATCGCCCACGGGACGCGGATCTGCTGGGCGCCGTCCGGGCCGATCGACGAGCACCCCGGAGACGAGCTCCGCCGTCGGCCGCGCCGCGAGCCGCGCCGTCACGCGGACCGTGCGGCTCCGTCCTTGCCGGAGGAGGAAGCGAGCGGGCTCGATCGCGAAGGAGAGCACCTCGGACTCGCCGCCCTCGGGCCGGGCAACGACCCGGATGTGGAGGCGGCGGGTCGAGACGTTCTTGACGGTCACGTAGCGCGTCGCGCTCCACGTCTTCTGGCCTATCTTCCCGCCCGCCGCGCCGAAGCCGAGCGACGCGGGCTCGGCGGCCACCTCCGCGGACGCCGCGGCGCCGACGTCGACCTGGCCGACGCCCTGGCCCGTGATCGCCTGACCCTCGAGCCGCCGGCCCGTTCCGACGAGCAGCCCCTTCAGCTCATCTGCGGTCAGTGCCGGTCGGGCCTGAGCGAGGAGCGCGGCGGCGCCCGCCACGACGGCCGCCGACGCGCTCGAGCCGTTGACCGTGACGAAGCGCGGCGAGCCGTCCGCGGTCGAGCCCGGCTCGGCAGTCGCCAGTGCGACTCCGGGCGCCACGAGCTCGGGCTTCACGCGCCCGTCGAACGCCAGCCCGTGCGACGAGAAGCCCGCGACCCGGCCCGAGCCCGCGTTCTGCTGTCGATGGAGCCGTCCGATCGAGACCGAGACGTCCGCACCGAGCCGCTTCGCCGCGACGAGGGCGAGCGCCGACTCTGCCGGCACGGAGACGACCGGGACCTGGACGTCCTCGTCGAGGCCGAGGGCGCCGGCCGGGAGATCGCGGCCGTAGAGGACGACCGCGGCGGCGCCCGCGTGGGCGGCCGCCTTGGCGACGGCCGCGGGATCGTCGCCCGCCGGCGCGACGGCGGCCTTGCCGGCCACGAGGCTGAAGCCCCGCCGGTCGAAGAAGCGCAAGATGGCGGCGCCGCTTGCGTGCGGCGACGCGATGCCGAGCGTGCGCGTCGTCGATCCCCCGACGCCGTTCAGCAGCGGCGCGATCCGGTCGTACTGAACCTGGAGCCCGCGCCGGAGCACGACCCGCAGGCCCTGCTCGGTGCGCCGCCCGTCGGAGGAGCCGACGGTGACCGCCGCCGGCGCGCCGCCCGGGCCCGCAATGCTGCCGAAGCCGGGACCCGCGTCGCCGTCGTTCCCGGCGGGCGCGACGACGACGGTGTCGAGCGCGAGCACTCCGGCCACTGCCCGGGCCTCCGGACTGTCGGGGAAGGCTGCGAAGGGCTCCGCGAGAGGAATCAGCGCCACACGGGCCGCGTCGTGGGCGTCGCCGTCCTCGTTCGGGTCGACCGCACGCTCGAGTCCGGCGAGCAGCTGGTCTGTCCGGGAGTAGACGGCGTGCCGACCCAACGCGTCGGGCTGCCACCCCGCGACGCGGATCGGCAGCACGGTGGCGCCGCTCGCGACGCCGGCGAGTCCTGCTGGACCGCCCGCGCCGACGAGCAGGCCGGCCATCTCCGTCCCGTGCGTCTCGAGCTGCGAGGGGTCGTCCGGGCTCGCCTGCGGAATGGCCGCGTCGTTCGGACCGACGATGTCGTAGCCGTCCTGCACACGTCCACGCAGATACTCGTGCGCGTGGTCGACGCCGGTGTCGAGGAGCGCGATCGTGACCCCGCGGCCGTCGTAGCCCGGCAGCTCGACACCGGTCCGCGCCGGCCGGTACGAGCGCGCGCGCAGGACGCTCTCGGAGAGCGAGGCCGGGTACGCGACGCGAACCGGGTAGACGCCCGCCACGTCGGGCGAGCGCTCGATCATCGCCACCGCTCGCGGGTCGAGCGCCGCGGAGAAGCCGTTGATCACCCGTGCGTAGCTGTACTCGGGGTGAACGAAGACACCGAGGGTCGAGAGGGAGGCGATCAGCTGCGACTGCGCGGCGAAGGCCCCCGAGGTCCAGGCGCGTTCCTGCACCTCCGTGGCGGTGCCTCCCGCCTGTGCCACACGTTGCGCGAGCGACGGATGGTCGAGCACGACGATCACGCGCTGACCGGTCGACGTCTGAGGCCGTTCCGTACCGACGAGCCCGCGCCAGCTGACGGCGGTGGGCGCGGTCACGCTCGTGGTGCTCCCGCCGCCGGCGACCACGACGGACGCCGCGACGATCGCGCCCAGCGCGATCAGGCCGACGAGTCGGTCACGGCGACGCGGCGTACGCATCAAGCGCAAGGTACCCGGGAACCGGGACGGCCTCCGCATATCTGGCCGCCGAAGCGATCATCGCCGCATTGTCGGTGCAGAGCTCGAGCGGCGCCAGGGCCGCGTCGGCGAGCGACGCCCGCAGCTCCGAGTTGGCCGCCACGCCGCCGACGACGGCGATCCGCTCGTGCCCGGTCGCCTCGGCAGCGCCGCGCGTCCGCTCGACGAGCGCGCGGACGATCGCACGCTGGTAGCTCGCCGCCAGGTCGGCCCGGCGCGCGGCCGCAGCGTCGCCGAGGTCGCGCACCGTGTAGAGAAGCGCGGTCTTGACCCCGGAGAAGGAGAAGTCGTGTCCGGGCATGCGCGCGACCGGGAACGCGAAGGCATCCGAGTCGCCCTCGCGCGCCAGGAGGTCGATCTCGCGCCCACCCGGATAGCCGAGACCGAGCATCCGCGCCCCCTTGTCGAACGCCTCGCCGGCGGCGTCGTCCACGGTCCGGCCAAGCACCGTGAAGCCGGAGCGGTCGCGCACGTCGAGCAGCAGCGTGTGGCCGCCGCTCGCCAGCAGGCAGAGGAACGGCGGCTTCAAGTCGAGCGGCTGAAGGTAGAGCGAGGCGACATGCCCGCGCAGGTGGTCGACGGGGACGAGCGGCAGGCCGCGCCCCCAGGCGAGCGCCTTCGCCGCCTGGAGCCCGACGAGCAACGCGCCGATCAGGCCCGGCCCCTGGGTGACTGCGACGCGGTCGACGTCGTCGAGGGTCGCCCCCGCCTCGGCAAGTGCCTCCCGGATGACGGGGCTCACGAGCTCGAGATGGCGGCGAGACGCGATCTCGGGGACGACACCGCCGAAGCGGGCATGCAGGTCCGCCTGCGAGGCGACGACGTTGGCCAGGATGCGCCCGTCCCCGTCGACGAGCGCGGCCGCGGTCTCGTCACAGCTGGTCTCGAGCGCCAGAATCGACACGCGCCGGGACCGGGTCCTTCCACATGATCAGGGCGTCTTCGCGATTGTCGGTGTAGTAGCCGCGACGGATCCCGCGCGCCTCGAAGCCGAGCCGCTCGTAGAGCCGGATCGCCCCGGCGTTCGAGACCCGCACCTCGAGCGTGTAGCCGCGCCGCTCGTCCTCGACGGTGCGCTCGAAGAGCCGCCCGAGCAGGAGCGAGGCGATCCCCCGCCTGCGGTAGTCGGGATCGACGGCGACGTTCATCACGTGCCAGGCGTCGACGTACCGCGAGATGATCAGGTAGCCGACGAGGCGGTCGTCGTCGACCGCGCCGATGCAGAGCGAGGACGGCTTGGCCAGCTCGCTCGCGAACATGGAGCGCGACCAAGGCGTCGGGTACGAGCGGCGCTCGATCTCCTCGATCGCGTCCAGGTCGCGAAGCTGGAGCGGCTTGATCTCGATCACGGACGCCGCTCCCTTGCATCGGGGGCGCGGAGGTAGAGGGGCTCAATCGCGTCCACGGGCCCGAACTCGCGCGCTAGCTGCGCGTGGAAGCGTGCGCGGGGGACGTGGCGCTCGTCGTCGTCCGGCGGGATCACGGCGCCTGTGAACCGGTCGCGATAGCGAACCGCGCCGCTGCCGACGAGCGTCTTCCCGAGCGCGTCGAGCTGCTCCGGATGGATCGCGCGCGGCTCCCCGTCGACGAGCGTGAAGACCTCCCCGCGCCCTCCGTCGAGCACGGGCACGGCACCCGGTGCTGCCGCCGCGAGCGCGGCCAGCGTGGAAACGCCCGCGCCGCGAACCTCAAGTGCGATCGCGAGGCCGCGTGCCGTCGCGAGCCCCATCCGCAGCCCGGTGAAGCTTCCCGGGCCGGTGCCCACGACGAGCCCGTCGACGTCGGACGGCGAAAGGCCCGCGTCCGTCAGCAGCGCGTGTGCGTCCGCCAGCACGGCGCGCGCGCTCGACTGCCGTTCGCCAAGAACGTCGCCGTCCCGCAGCAGTGCGCTCGTCGCCACCTTCGTGGCGGTGTCGAAGGCGAGGATCAGCACCGCTCGATCGTGATCGTCCGTCGGTCGATCGCACTATGCCGCAACGTCACCTGCGCAGCCGGCTCCGGCAGCCAGCCCTCGCCGGCCTCCGGCCATTCGACGAAGACGATCGCGTCGTCGAAGTAGGGCTCGAGATCCCCCCACTCCTCCGCCGCGACGCCGACGAAGCGGTAGAGGTCGAGGTGCGAGATGTTCCCCGCACCGCCCTCGTAGCGGTGACCGATCGTGAAGGTCGGGCTCGTCACCGGGCTCGTGACGCCGAGCGCACGGCAGGCGCCGCGGACGAAGGTCGTCTTCCCGGAGCCGAGCTCGCCGGAGACCGTGACGACGTCCCCGCGCGAGAGCCCGCCGGCCAGCTCCGCCGCGGCTGCCTCGGTCTCCTCGGGCGACAACGTCACGATCTCCGGCATGGCCGAAACCGTAGTCCGTCAGCCGCCCCCGAGCGCCGGATCCGACCAGTCGAACTTGTTGCCGAATCGTCACAGACACGTTCGGGCGGAGTGGCTACCCTCGTCAACCCCGTGGGTGGGTGGGGGTTTGGGACGGCTCGTCGCGCGCGTGCGCGCGCGACCCCGGCGCGGCGATCGCGCCTCGTCGAGGCGGCTAGACTCGGTCGATGCGGGACGAAGGCCTCGCCGAGCTCCACACGCACCTCGGGGGGTCGGTGTCGTCGGACATCCTCTGGACGCTCGCACATGAGCAGGGGATCGCCCTGCCGGTCAAGGACTACTGGGAATTCGACCGGCTCGTCACCGTCTCGGACCCGCGCGGCGTCGCAAACCTCGACGCGCTCGATGCCATCTACCACTGGACGGAGCTGATCCAGTCGAGCCCGATCGCGGTCGAGCGAAGCGTGCACGGCGCGATCGGAGGCGCGTACCGCTCCCAGGGGATCACCACGCTCGAGCTGCGCTTCAACCCGATGAAGCGGAACCGCGGCGGCGAGCGCGATCTCGACCACATCATCATGGCCGCAGTCCGCGGCCTCGACCGCGCGAGCCTCGAATACCCGCAGGTGCGCGCCGGCCTCATCCTGATGATGGATCGGACGTTCACGGCCGAGCAGAACGCGATCATCGTCGAGAAGGCGATCAAGTACGCGTCGCGGGGCGTCGTCGGCGTCGACATCGCAGGCCCTCGGCCGGGCGGCGAGCGCTACCACTACCGTCAGATCGAGGAGCACGTCCAGACCTCCCGCGACGCCGGCCTCGGCGTGACGATCCACGTCGGCGAGGAGGGTGGCGAGTTCGGCGTTGAGGAGATCGCCGAGGTCGTCGACGCGCTCCGTCCTGACCGCATCGGGCACGGGATCCTCGCCGCACGCGACCCGGAGTTGATGGGCGCGCTCCGCGATGCCGCAATCGTGCTCGAGATCTGCCCGACGTCGAACCTCCTGACGAAGGCGCTGCCGGATGTCGACGCAGTGCGCGAGACCTTTCGCGCCTTCGTCGACGCGGGCGTCCCCTTCACGATCGCGACCGACGGCCCCGAGATGATGCGCACGCACTTGCGCGACGAGTTCGACCTGCTCACACGGATCGGCGCGCTCGACGAGTCTGAGCTACAGGAGGCCAATGCTCGGGGTCACGAGGCGTCGTTCGTCCGCCGCGAGCAGGTCGCCGCGGCGTCGTAGCGGCGCAGGATTACGCCCTTCGGTCAATAGCCTCGCGGCGGGACGGTGAGTAGCCTCGCGCCATGACCTCCGATGCCGCTTCTCCCCAGTTCACCGAGCGACAGCGGCAGGTCGTGGAGCTCCTCGCCGCCGGCCTCTCCAACGACGAGCTCGGCGAGCGCCTCGGGATCTCCCCGCGAACCGCAAAGGCTCATTGCGACGCGCTCCGCCAAAAGCTCGGCGTCACCCGAAGACGGCAGATTCCGGTGGCCTACCGAATCGTCACCGGAGACGATCCGCTCCACAAAAGCCTCGTTGCGGCGCAAGCCGAGAACGGGGGCTGACGGCACCTGCGCCCGCGGCCGATCGCCGGCCGCGGGCGCAGCAGTCCCGGGTGCGTTGACTTCGTAAAGTGCGTTGCTAACGTCAGGCGGGTTGCCGCAGAGGGGAGGGGATGGCGGCGGGGACACCGATAACCGAGACGCAGCCGCACATCATCGAAAGACCGCGCCTGCTCAAGAAGCTCGACGAAGCGAAGGGCCGGCTGATCCTGCTGTTCGCACCGGCTGGGTATGGGAAGACGACGCTCGCTCGAGCCTGGCTCGCCACCCGACCAACGTCGTGGTACGACGCGGCGCGGGCGGGGCGCGACATCGCGGTGCTTGCAAGCGGACTCGCCGAAGTTTGCGATGAGTTCGTAGAGGGATGCGCGCAACGTGTTCGCGAACGGCTGTCGGCAACGCGCGCGCCCGCCGAGGACGCCGTAGTGCTCGGCGACATCCTTGCAGAGGATCTCGCGTCATGGCCTGCTGGCGCATGGCTCGCGATTGACGACTATCACCTGCTGGCCGATGCGTCTGGCTCCGATGCATTCATTGAGACGATCTTCGATCGAACGAGAGTGAATCTTCTGATCGCAACCAGAACCCGTCCCGGATGGATCACCAGTCGACGGTTGATCTATGGAGAGGCCATTGAACTCGATCAAAACTGGCTGAGAATGAATGTTGACGAAGCGCACGAGGTACTGCGTGGTCAGAGTCCTCGATTCATCAACGCTGTCGTTGAGCGCTCACAGGGATGGCCCGCCGTCCTTGCGCTGGCCGCCCGCGTGCAGGATCCTCTGATCCGAACAGAGTCTCTCCCGGACGCGCTTCACGACTATTTTGCGGAGGAACTGTTTGGTACATTGCCGGGGGACTTCCAGCGCGACTTGCAACTCTTGGCTCTTGTCAGCGCGGCGAGTACGAGCGGGTTGAAATCTCTATTCCGCGAACGGCTCCTGCCACTGATTGCCGCCGGGCTCCGAGTTGGGTTCATAACCAGGTCTCATGAAACTGTCCAGATACATCCGCTGCTGAGAACCTATCTCGAAGCTCAGCTACTCGCCTCGACCGATCATTCATCCATTGTCGATACTGCCGTTGCGTTTCTGAACCGGGAGGGCCTTGCATACGAGGCCTTCGAGATCGCCGTCCGCTTCGATCGGCCAGACGAGATGATTCGGCTGATCGGATCAACCGGTCAGGCGCTCACGGAACAGGGCAAGCTCACGACACTCACGCGGTGGGTTCAAACTGCGCGTGCGCGTCACCTCACAGCGCCCGAGCTTGACCTTGCTGAGGCTCAGGTCGCCCTACACCAGGGTCGCTTCGACACAAGCGAGCTCGTGGCGTTGAGACTCGCGCGGTCCGTCACTGACCAGCAGATTATTGCACGCGCATACGCCGTTGCTGGAGCCGCGGCTCATCTTGGGTCGAGCCCTGCGGCGTTTGACCACTTTACGAAAGCAACGAAGAGCGACGAGCAAGACCTCGTCCTTCAAGCGCGGATTGGTCAATTCCTCTCGGCGCTTGAGTTCAAGCCGGAAATCACGCCGGAACTCATTGGTGAGATCACAGACGTTGACGGCTTGGATGCTGCTACAACGCTACGTCTTCTGGCTTACCAGGTCATGTACGGCCACCGGGCGGGCGATATCGACGGCAAAGATCTTCGAACGGCTGTACGGCGCGCAGAAGCGGCCGAAGCGCTTCTTTCTCAAGTTGCAAATCCCCTCGCACGAACTGCCTATCTCAACGTCCTAGGTTTTGCGAACAGCCAGCTAGGCAGATATCGACGCGCAAACGTCTTTGGGCGCCGTCTTATGGCCGAGGGGGTTCGCTACAAGATGGCGCTCATGATGCCTTATGCCAACTTCATTCTCGCCGCAGCCGCGTTAGGACGAAGAAATCTCACTCGCGCAGCAGAGGTTTGCGAAACCGCCATCGCGCAGGCGCAAAACCTCGGCCACACTTATGCCGAGATGAATGCCGTCGCGCTGCTGGCAAGGATCTGTTTTGCGTCTGGCAACAGCGAACGTGCTATTGAGCTCACAGACGTAGACCTCGATCGGCCGCCGCTGCCAGCTTTGGTCGCCGAGTTCGTGACCCTCCGTGCGCTGATCTTAGCGGCCACCGGAGACTATTCGGCCTCAAATGACGCGCTTGAGATGCCGCAAGGTAAATTCCACGACGGACAGATCAACGCGCTTCGCGAGTGCGCCACTGCGATCATGTTGGTGCGCAATGGATCGGGTAGACGCGACGAGGCCGGTCGCCTCGTGGAAAGGGTTCTTGCACGCGGCCAGATCGACACGTTTGTCTGTGCGTACCGGGCTTGTCCAGACATTCTTGAGCTGGCGGCAGCAAACCGTCGCTGGCGGCCAGCAATCTCTCAGATTCTTATCGAGACTAAGGATGTGGCCTTGGCTGAACGGGTTGGTCTCGCGGCTAACTCGCCTCGACCAAACGACGTGTTTTCGCCGCGCGAACAAGAGGTCGTGGACCTCCTTGCTCAGGGGCTGCGGAACAGAGAGATCGCCGAGCGGCTCTTCATCAGCGAGGTGACCGTAAAGGCTCACTTAAGACGAGCGTACAGGAAGCTCGGTGTCCGCTCTCGCGTTGAGGCTTTGGTGGCGCTTCAAGACCAGCAAGACCAGCAACTCTAGGCCACGATCGCGTTCCTCAGATCTGGAGTACGCTCTGCGGCCGAAGCCTTTGCCTCCTGGCTTGCGAGCTGAAAATCTGCACGTGTTCCGCAGCGATACTCCTCCGATGATCCCGCAAGGATTGCCTCGAACGCCGCAACGACACTTGTGTCAAACTGTGTCTCAACTGCTTGCGCGAGACGCAGGCGAGCAACCCGACTAGGCATTGCATCGCGATAGGGTCGATCGGAAGTCATCGCGTTGTAGGCATCAGCGACTGAAAGGATTCGGGCCAATTGAGGGATCGCGTCGCCACTTAGGCCATCCGGATATCCGTTCCCATCAAATCGCTCATGGTGATGGCGAACCACCGATGCAATCTCGGCGTAGTCATCGACCTTCGCCAGGATGCCTTGGCCTATCTCAGAATGACGTTCCATCAGCCGACGCTCCTCAAGGGTAAGAGCGCCTGGCTTTTCGAGTAGACCGGGAGGCAGGCCGATCTTGCCAATGTCGTGAACGAGTCCACAGACGTGGACGAGCCGCTGTTGGTCGTAACTCAATCCCATTCGAACTGCAATATCCCGCGCGTAGATCGCCACGGCGGCGGAGTGCCCCGCTGTGTAGCGATCCCTCGCGTCCAGGGTAGCCACGAGTGCCGTGGCAAACGAAAGGTTGGCCCGCTCGAGTTGGTCATTAACTGACGCAAGGCTCTCCGCCAATTGTCGCTGCTGCTGGTAAAGCGAGAACAACCGTTGAGCTGCCAGCGCGGGCACGAGGAACAGGGCCAACGTCCAGGGAGAGACCTGCGCGTACGCGATTGCAAGCAGCGCGACAACTGGAGCATAGAGCGGGATCGACGCGATGATGGCGGGACCTGCAGCTTTAAGCGCTTCCGTTGCATCGCCTCCTCGCAATCGCAGCGTGTAAGTCGCGAAGGCAACATCAGTCGCCTCAGCGACGACCGAGGCAACCGCAGTGGAGATGACGATCGTCCCCATGTCGCTGAACAACCCGCTGGCGGCGAGGGCGGCGAAGCCTGCGAGGGCGCCGGTGAGGGCGCGCGTCGAGGTGTAAATGCCCCATTTCAAGTATGGGAACCGCAAATCGCCAAGGAACGAGGCAGCTCCCACCAATGCTCCAGCTGCCGGGCCGAAAACGACAGCAGCGAAGACTGTCGGAACAAGCGATATAGACGCCTCGGAGTTCGGGCCTAATCTCACACGGGCACGTTCGGCTACCGCAGCCACCAAACAGAGGCCGGTAACAGCCACTGGACTACCCACCCCAACGCCCGCAATCAAGAGAACGGCGAACGTTGACAGCGCGGCGCTGGCCAAGACCACTTGGTACGCCACAAGGGGCTCGATGTGAATGTCAGTTAGTGACACCAAAGTCTTGCATATCCCCCGAAAGGGTTATAGGCTCCGCCTGCCGTCAGTTCCCTATCGAGGAGCGCTTCAATGCGCAAAATCTTCCGCCGTGCCGTGTCGCGTGGTCTCGCGACCGGGCTTGTCAACTGGTAGAGCCGACGCAGTTTCCGGTTTGACAACGGTTGTTGCATCCCTTGTTCGGGGGATATCCACAGCCGGTGGATAACCGGGGGAAAGTCGGAAGAGGGCAGCTTGGGCCCGGGCTGGGGAGCCCTCGGGCCTTAGCTGATTAGCCCGCGGCGAAAGCCAACGGCCACAGCGTGGGCCCGACTGCGCGACTGGAGCTTGGCCAGCAGGTGGCGGACGTGCGACTTGACCGTCTCCTCGCTCAGGAAGAGGCGCTGGCCGATCTCACGGTTCACGAGGCCGTCCGAGATCAGTTGAAGAACCTCGATCTCGCGGTTCGTCGGCTCCTGCTCGAGCTCCTGAACCGGGGGTTGGAACGGGATCACCGCGCCGACGCCGTTGGATCGGCGCGCAGCGGCCGCCTCGAAGCGGCGCTGGTGGTCCATGTAACGGCTCAGGATCTCATTGCGCTGTGCAGCGTCCACGAGGGCATGATCGGCTCAGCGGGAATGCGGCTTTAGCACGACTTCTCACCCTTTCAAGGGAACGCGGAGGCTTGCTGCCATCGGACAACGCGTCCCGACGGTGCGACAAGGCGATCCGGACGCGCGAGTCTTGATACTGAATCGTCACAGTTCCGTGCAGGCCGCCCGACTAGGATCGACACTGGGTGGTGGGCCGGGGTGCCCCAGCGAATCTCCGCAAATTGCGCTAAAGCCTGACCAGCCGCCGACGCCTCGCACCGCAGCGATGCTGGCTCGGGCTCCTCGAGTACGCCGAGGTTGTCGCGCCCCGTCGAGTGGAGGATGCGGCCGCCGCCCAGCCAGAAGGCGATGTGATCTGCGTCGCCGTCCGCAGGCCCGTACGTGATCAGGTCGCCCTTCCGCAAGTCGTCCGCCGCGACGTGGACACCCGCCGCTTCCTGCTCGTCGGCGTCGCGCGGCACGAGTCTGCCGAGCCGGCGGTAGGCCATGTGCACGAGGCCTGAGCAGTCGATGCCCTGCTCGGTCATCCCACCCCAGAGGTAGGGCGAGCCGAGATAGCCGCGCGCCTCCTCGACCGGGTCGCCGGCGCGTGCGGCCGGCAGCGTTCCCGCCCCGCTCGCGAGCGCTTCCACGCGGATCCACCCGGGATAGTCGTAGGCCGTGACCACTCGGCACCAGCCGCCCCGCTGCTCCTCGACTCGCAGCGGCTCGCCGCGAAGCGCCTGGGTGAGCTGCTCCGCAGAGTCGTCCGGCTCGGCCCGGATCGGCGCGACCTCGACGCCGCAGCTACGTGGGTGGAGGCTCATACGCGCCGGTCGGTTGCAGCGTCGGCTCGAAGACCGCCTCACGCGCCTGGGGCAGGATCCGCCCGGCCTTGATCTCCTCGGCCCAGTGGCAGGCGACGACGTGCCCGGCCTCGCCGAGCGAGCGCAGAGGCGGCGCGTCGTCGCGGCACCTGGTCGGCTGCACGTACGGGCACCGCGTGTGGAATCGACACGCGTGCGGAGGGTTCGCGGGGCTCGGCAGGTCGCCTGCGAGCAGGATGGTCTCTCGCTGCCGCTCTACCACCGGGTCGGGAATCGGCACCGCCGAAAGGAGCGAGATCGTGTACGGGTGCAGTGGATCCTCGTAGAGGTCGTCCGCCGGCGACACCTCCACGATCGAACCCAGGTACATGACGGCGATCCGGTCCGAGATGTGCCGCACGACGGCCAGATCGTGGGCGATGAAGAGGTACGTCAGCTCGAATTCGTGCTGAAGCTGCTCCAGCAGGTTGATGATCTGTGCCTGGATCGAGACGTCGAGCGCCGACACAGGCTCGTCCGCGACGATGAAGTCGGGGTTGACCGCGAGCGCCCGTGCGATCCCGATTCGCTGGCGCTGGCCGCCGGAGAACTCGTGCGGGTAGCGGCTCGCCGCATCGGCCGGCAGGCCCACGATCTCCAGCAGCTCGAGCACGCGGCGGCTCGTCTCCTTCCTCGAGCTGACCAGGCCGTGCACCCGCATCGGCTCGCCGACCATCCGGCCGACGGAGTGCCGGGGGTTCAGGGACGCGAAGGGATCCTGGAAGATCATCTGCATTCGACGCCGCAGCGGCCGGAGCTGCGACTCCTTCAGCGACGTGATGTCCTGGCCGTCGAACTCGATCCTCCCGCCGGTCGGCTCGTAGAGGCGGATGGTCGCGCGGCCCACGGTGGACTTGCCGCAACCGGACTCGCCAACGAGCCCGACGGTCTCGCCGCGGGCGATCTCCAGCGAGATGCCGTCGACCGCCTTGATGTCGCCGACGTGCCGGTCGAGGACGAGGCCCGACTGAATCGGAAACCAGACGCGAAGATCCTCTAGCTTGACGAGCGGCGTGTCCTCGCTCACGCGGTGATCGCCTCACGCTCGCGCTTCCACTCGTCCTCCGGCACCGGGTTGAAGCACGCGACCCGATGGCCCGGCTCGATCTCCTCGAGCGCAGGCACCTGCTGCCGCGACTCTTCGACCTCGAACCGGCAGCGCGGCGCGAAGGGGCACGCAGCCGGGGCGCTGAGCATGTCGCGCGGCGCGCCGGCGATCGGCGTCAGTGCGCTCTTCCGAACCGCGTCGAGTCGGGGGATCGACTGGAGCAGGCCGAGCGTGTAGGGGTGTCGCGGCCGCGCGAAGAGATCCTCGACGGTGGCCGTCTCGACGAACGTGCCGGCATACATCACGTTCACGCGCTCACACATGCCGGCGACGACGCCGAGGTCGTGCGTGATCATGATCAGCGCCGTGTCGCGTTCCGCGACGAGATCCTTGAGCAGGTTGAGGATCTGCGCCTGGATCGTGACGTCGAGAGCTGTCGTCGGCTCGTCCGCGATCAGGAGCTTCGGCTCGCACGCGAGCGCCATCGCGATCATCGCGCGCTGCCGCATCCCGCCCGAGAACTGGTGCGGATAGTCCCGGAGGCGCGCCTTCGCGCTGGGGATCCCGACCTGGTCCAGGAGCTCCGCGGCGCGCTTGTTCGCCGCGTCCTTCTCCATCCCGAAGTGCGTCTCGAGTGCCTCGCGGATCTGCCGGCCGATGGTCAGGACCGGATTCAGCGACGTCATCGGATCCTGAAAGATCATCGCCACCTCGCGACCCCGGACCGACCGCAGCTCCGCGTCCGAGAGCTTCAGGAGGTCTCGCTCGCCGAAGAACGCCGACCCGCCGGTCACGTTTCCCGCGCGCGGCAGGATCCCGAGCAAGGCGAGCGAGGTCACCGACTTGCCGCAACCGGACTCGCCCACGATTCCGAGCGTCTCGCCCGGTGCGATGTCGAACGAGATGCCGTTGACGGCGTAGACGGTGCCGCGGCTCGTCCAGAACTGGACGCGGAGATCGTCGACCGAGAGCAGCGGCTCCCTCACGTGCGGCCCCGGAGCTTCGGGTCGAGGGCCTCGCGAAGCCCGTCGCCGATCAGGTTGAACCCGAGCACGGAGAGGACGATCACGACCCCCGGGATGATGGCCAGATGCGGGTAGCTCTGGAGGTAGCGGACGGTGTCGGTCAGCATCGTCCCCCACTCCGGAGTCGACGGATCCTGCGGCCCGAGCCCGAGGAAGCCGAGGGCGGCGACGTCGATGATCGCGGTCGCGAGCGCCAGGGTCCCTTGCACGATCACGGGCGAGATCGCGTTCGGGAGGATGTGCGCGGTGAGGATCTGCCGATGCGGGACGCCGACGGACTTGGCGGCGAGCACGAAGTCGTTCTCGCGCTGCGCGAGGATCGACCCGCGCAGGAGCCGCGCGAAGATCGGAATGTTCGTGACCCCGACCGCGATCATGATCTGGACGAGACCCGGCCCGAGCATCGCGACAATCCCGATCGCGAGCAAAAGGCCAGGGATCGAGAGCATCACGTCCATCAAGCGCATGATCACCGAGTCGACCCAGCCGCCCAGGTAGCCGGCCAGCGCGCCGAGGATCAGCCCGACCGACATGCCGACCGTGACCGAGACGATGCCGATCAGCAGCGAGTAGCGGGCGCCGTACATGATCCGCGAGAGCTCGTCGCGGCCGAGCGCGTCGAGGCCGAACGGATAGCTCCACGACGGCCCCTCCGCGGCGAGGCGCCCGTTCAGCTTCTGCTCCAGCGGGCTGTGGGGCGCGATCAGCGGCGCCAGGATCGCGGCGCTCAGGAAGATACCCACGAGCACGAAGCCGACGATCGCTCCCTTGTTGCGCCGCAGGCGGCGCCACGCATCGGACCAGAGTCCCGACGGCGCCTCGTACTCGATCTCCCTGGCCTCGATCTCCGCGACGCTCACGACACTCGGATCCTCGGATTGACCAGGGCGTAGGTGAGGTCGACGACCAGGTTGACGATCACGAAGACGAACGAGATGAAGAGGACGCCGCCCTCGATCACCGGGTAGTTGCGATCGCGGATCGCCTGCACGAGCCACGTGCCCATGCCGGGCCACGCGAAGACCGTCTCGGTCAGCACCGCGCCGGAGAGGAGCAGCCCGACCTGCAGGCCGATGATCGTGGACACCGGCAGCAGCGCGTTCCGCAGCACGTGCCTCCCGTCGACGATCCTCGGCGCGAGCCCCTTGGCCCGCGCGGTTCGCACGTAGTCCTCGTTCTGGACGTCCAGCACCGCGGCCCGGGTGATCCGCGCGATCACGGCGAGCGGGATCGACCCGAGCGCGATCGCCGGCAGGATCAGATGCATCATCGCGTCCCAGAGGGCCTCGGGGTTGCCGGCGAGGATGGCGTCGAGGATGTAGAACTTCGTCGGGTGCGGCACGTCGATCAGCACGGATTGCCGCCCCACGGTCGGCAACCAGCCGAGCTTCACCGAGAAGATGTACTTGAGGATGATCCCGAGGAAGAAGACCGGGATCGAGATCCCGATCAGTGACGCCACGAGCGAGGCGTGGTCGAACGGGCCGCCGTACTTCTTCGCGGCGATGAACCCGAGCGGGATGCCGAAGAAGATCGAGAAGATCATCGCGGCCACCGCCAGCTCGATCGTGGCGGGGAAGCGCTCCCGGAGCTCGTCCGTGACCGGCCGCCTCGAGACGATCGAGTCGCCCAGGTCGCCGGACGCCGTCTTCTTCACGTAGCGCCAGTACTGCTCGTAGACCGGCCGGTCGAGCCCGTACTGCTTCTCGATCGCCGCGATCCGCTGCTCGGTGGCCCGCTCGCCCAGCAGTGCCTGGGCCGGCCCGCCCGGCAGCGCGCGGATCCAGAAGAAGACGAGCAGCGAGAGCCCGATCAGGATCGGGACGAGCAAGAGCAGCCGGCGAATGGTGAACCGAAGCATTCGCTACCCCCCGCCGGCTGCTCCTCTCTGTTGCTCGATCGCTACCCGATCTGGACGGTGTTGAAGATCTCGAGACCCACGGGGCTCGGCTGGTAGCCCGACACGTTCGCGGCAAACGCGAGCGCGGGCTTCGTGTGGACGTACGGAGCGCCCGGTACCCAGTCGGAGATCAGCTGGTTCGCCTGCTTGTACAGATCCTCCCGCTTCGCCGCGTCGGTCTCGATCTCGGCCTTGTTCAGGATGTCCATGACCTGCTGGTTCGGATGGTTGACCGTCCCCCAGGCCTTCTGTGGGCTCTGGAAGAACGTGCCGACGAAGTTGTCGGCGTCACCGTAGTCGCCGGTCCAGCCCAGCAGGTAGACGCACGCCTTGCCCTCGTCGACCTTGCCCAGATAGTCCGGGCTCCACGGGGCCGAATGCGGCACGACCTTGAAGCCGGACTTGTTGAGGCTGGCGGCGAACGCCTCGTAGTTCTTCTTCGGGTCCGGCATGTACGGACGCGAGACGTCGGTCGGGTACCAGAAGTCGACCTTGACCGGCGTCGCCACGCCTGCCTGCTGGAGCAGTTGCTTCGCCTTCGCCGGGTCGAACGGGTACTCCGTGACGCTGTCGTTGTAGCCCACGACCTCCGGCGGCATGAAGTTCTT
Source organism: uncultured Actinomycetes bacterium (assembly GCA_963704025.1). Classification (GTDB taxonomy): domain Bacteria; phylum Actinomycetota; class Thermoleophilia; order Gaiellales; family Gaiellaceae; genus CAVPGP01. The sequence continues at coordinate 115,699 of CAVPGP010000005.1, forward strand.
CGCCACCGTGCCTCGGCTCGCGTAGAACGAATCGACGACTGCCTGCCGGTCGAGGCCGTAGGCGAGCGCCTGGCGCACCTTCAGGTTGTCGAACGGCTTGCAGTCCTGGTTGATCCCGACGTACCCGACGTTGAACGCCGGGCGGTCGAGCACCTGCAGGTTCGAGTCGCCCTGGATCGTGGTGATGTCCTGCGGCTCGACCAGGTCGTAGCCCTGGATCTCGCCCGACTGCAGCGCTTGCAGGCGCGCGGCGTTGTCGGCGATCGGCCGGAAGATCAGCGTGTCGATCTTCGCCTTGTCGCCCCAGTAGTCATCGTTCTTGACGACCGTCAGCTTGTCCCCGCGGGTCCAGGAGTCGAACTTGAACGGGCCCGTGCCGATCGGGTGCTCCGTCCCGAAGCTCCCCGTCGGGTGGAAGACGCCGTCCGCGTCGACCTTGCCCTGATCGGCGCCGTACTTCTTCAGCGCCGTCGGGCTTGCGATACCGAACGCGCTGAGCGAGAGCGCCCCCAGGAACGAGGCCGACGGCTTCGTCAGCTCGATCACCGCGGTCTTGTCGTCCGTCGCGGTGCAGCTCTTGTAGAGGCTGCCGCCGAGCGCCTTGTTCTCCGGCTCGTTCTGCTTGAACCCGCCGAACACGGTCTGCCAGTAGTAGGTGGCCGACGAGTTCTGGAACGACCCCTTGAAGTTGTACCAGCGGTCGAAGTTCGCGCAGACCGCGTCGGCGTTGAAGTCCGTTCCGTCCTGGAACTTGACCCCTTCTCGCAGGTGGAACGTCCACGTCTTGCCGTCCGGGCTCGCCTCCCAGCTCGTCGCCAGCGCGGGCTGGATCTCCGTTCCGCCCGGCTTCAGCGTCACGAGCCCCTCGAAGATCTGCTGGATGACGCGGATCGACTCGCCGTCCGAGACGAGCGCGCCGTCGAGGACGACCGGGTCGGCGGCGCCCGCGAAGACCATCGTGCCGCCGTTGCCGCCGCCCGATCCACCGGCGGAATCGTTGCCGCCTCCGCCGCAGCCCGCCGCGGCGACCGCCAGCGCGGCTGCGCCCAGCAGGAGGACGACCCTCAGTGCCATCTTCCTCACGTGTGGCTCCTTCTTCGGATTCCCCGCCGCCCTCCTGGGCGGAAGCTGGGGCGAGTATACGGGCGGCCCTGGCGGGTGTCTCGCGCGACGTATGAACCGCGGAGATACCTAGGCGCGACGAAGCACTGCGCGTGTCTCGTCGCCCACGGGCGTGATCGAGAAGAGCTCCCAGCCCTGCTCGGCCAGCTCGTTCAGCGACTCTGTCCAGCGCTCGGCCGGCCCCTCGAGCGTCACCGCCTTGTAGTCCGAGGTCTCCTCGGCGGGAGGCGGGTCGGCCTCGAACGACTGGCGCGCGAGCAGCGCGATCACGACGCCCCGCGCCTTCTGCTCGTCGATGCCCTGCTCCTGCAGCAGCTCGGCTCCGACACCCTCGCCCTCCCTGAGGACGGCGAGGAGGATGTGCTCCGTGCCGATGTAGTCGTGATGCAGTGCCAGTGACTCGCGGAGGGCAAGCTCGAGGATCTTCTTCGCGCGAGGGGTGAAGGGGATGTGGCCGGGCGGCGACCCCGGGCCACGGCCGACGACCTCCTCGATCCGCGCCCGCAGCTTCGCCTCGTCGACGTTCAGCTGGCGGAGCGCCTTTGCGGCGACGCCGTCCTCCTCGCGCAAGAGCCCGAGCAGGATGTGCTCGGTCCCGATGTAGTTGTGGCCGAGATCGCGCGCCTCGTCCTGGGCGAAGACGATGACGTTGCGCGCCCGGCCGGTGAAGCGCTGGAACATTCCGCGGCGACCCTGCCGACGCCGGCCGCCACGCCACCGGCGCGGCCCGAGTCCCGTCAGCAGCGCACCCTCGAGGAGGACGCAGGTCTGCGCGCCGATCGACCGGCCTTCCTGCTCGGCGCACACGCGCAGCGCCTCGTACAGCTGGTCCGGGACGTTGCGGACATGGAGCGTTGCCACTCGCGTAACGCTAGCACTATGCAAGCATCATGTCCACAAAAGAGAGGCGCCACCTGGCGCCTCTCTCGACTCTCTGGTGGATTTTGCGGTTTTCGCTACGCGGCGAGCCCTGCCAGCTCGCGCAGAGCGGCGAGCCGTGCGAGGGCCTGGCCCTCGAGCTGGCGAACCCGCTCGCGCGTCAGGTCGAGCTCGTGCCCGATCGCCTCGAGCGTCCACGGCTCGCCCTCGAACCCGAACCGCAGCTCGAGGATGCGGCGCTCGCGCTCCGGGAGCGCGTCGAGCGCGCGCCGGACACCCTGCTTGCGCAGCGACTCCTCGGCCTCGTCGAACGGATCGGCGGCCTCGCGGTCGGCGAACAGGTCGCCCAGCTCGCCTTCGTCGTCCGCGCCGACCGTCTGGTTCAGCGAGACCGACGCGGACGCGGCGCCGAGCGCCTCGTCGACGTGCTGCAGCGGCAGCCCCGTCGCCTCGGCCAGCTCCTCCTTGGTCGCCTCGCGGCCCAGCTCCACCTCGAGGCGGCGGGCGGCGCGGCCCAGCTTCTGCTGGCGCTCGACAACGTGAACAGGCACGCGGATCGTGCGGGCGTGGTTGGCGACCGCGCGCTGCACCGACTGCCGGATCCACCAGGTCGCGTAGGTCGAGAACTTGTAGCCGCGGCGCCAGTCGAACTTCTCGACGGCGCGGTTCAGGCCGAGCGTGCCCTCCTGGATCAGGTCGAGAAACGGCACGCCGAGGCCGCGATAGCCCTTGGCGATCGACACGACGAGACGGAGGTTCGACTCGATCATGCGGCGCTTCGCGGTCACGTCGCCCCGCTCGATCGCCTTGGCGAGCATGACCTCCTCGGAGGCGGTCAGGAGCTTGTGGCGGCCGACGTCTGCAAGGAAGAGCTGGAGGCTGTCAGCGGCTCCGGAGGCGGCGGTCGGCGCGGCTGCGGCGGGCTGCTCGGCCGGCTTTTCCTCCTCCTCGTCGTCCTCGGTGCTCTTCACGGCGACGCGCGGCTCGCCGACCTCGAGGCCGATGCGCTCGAGCTCGCGCGTCAGCTCCTCGACGTCGACATCCGACAGCTCGTGCTCGAGCGCGAACGCCTCGAGCTCGGCCGGCATCACCCAGCCGCGCTCCTCCGCGCCCTCAAGCAGCGTCTTCGCGCCTTCGGTCTCCAACAGTTCGGTCAGCTGGTTCTGCGTCAAATCGGTACTCGATGTCCTTTCGCTCTACTCGTCTCTCTCGTCATACCGAAGTTACAAACTTTCGCACCATAAGGGATTTTTCCTGCCCATGCCAGGGGATCCGACTCGACGATCCGAGCACAATCCTGGCAACGAACGACCGCATAACGGTATTCCGCGGCGCCTGCCAAACGGTTTGCCGGAGCAGACGCTCATTGTGCGCCTTTCAGCTTCACAGACGTAGTCTGCGCTCAAAGGTTTGTGGCTTTTGTTAGGGCCTCGTTGAGCTTCAGGACGCCCGTTTTCGGCCAGTGCTCTTGCGCTTCGACCCCGTCCCGGCCCTTTTTGCGCCCGAGCGGCCCCGTTTTGACGGCGCGCTCGGGCCTTTCGCGCGCCGCTCGGCCAGGAGCTCGAGGGCGCGGTCCATCGTCAGCGCGTCGATCGAGTCCTGCTTGCGGAGGCTCGCGTTCGTCTCGCCGTCCGTCACGTAGGGGCCGAAGCGGCCTTCCTTGAGCACGATCGCCTTGCCGGAGGACGGATCCGGGCCGAGCTCCTTCAGCGGCGCGGCCGAGGTCTGCCGCTGGCCGCGGCGCGCCTTCGGGGCGGCGAGAAGCGCGAGCGCCTCCTCGAGCGGGATCGTGAACAGCTGCTCCTCGCTCTCGAGCGAGCGGGTCTCTGCCCCCTTCTTGATGTACGGCCCGTAGCGGCCGTTCAGCGCGACGATCTCCTGGCCGTCGGCAGGGTCCGCGCCGACCGTGCGCGGCAGCGAGAGGAGACGCACTGCGTCGTCCAGGGTGATCGTCTCGACCGACATGCCCTCGAAGAGCGATGCGGTCTTCGGCTTCCCGTCCTCGCCCTCCTCCAGCAGCTCGGTCACGTACGGGCCGTAGCGCCCGCTGCGCGCCGCAATCTGCCGGCCTGTCGCCGGGTGGGCACCGAGCCGGCGCTCGTCCGAGCCGGCCGAGAGCAGCTGCTCCGCGGCTTCGACGGTCAGCTCGTCGGGGGCGATGTCGTCCGGGACGCTCGCCCGCTCGTCGCCGCGCTCGATGTAGGGGCCGTAGCGACCGATCCGCAGCGTGATCCCGCTGTCGCCGATCGGGATCGAGTTGACGGCACGCGCGTCGATCTCGCCGAGGTCGGTGACGAGGTGCTTCAGGCCCTCCTCGGGATCGCCGTCGCCGAAGTAGAAGCGGCGCAGCCACGACACGCGTTCCTCCTCGCCTGAGGCGATCCGGTCGAGATCGTCCTCCATGCGGGCGGTGAAGTCGTAGTCGACGAGGCGGCCGAAGTGATCCTCGAGCAGGCGCACGACGGCGAACGCGGTGAAGCTCGGAACGAGCGCGGTGCCCTTCTTGAAGACGTAGCCGCGGTCGAGGATGGTGCCGATGATCGAGGCGTAGGTGGACGGGCGGCCGATCCCGCGCTCCTCGAGCGACTTGACGAGCGACGCCTCCGTATAGCGCGGCGGCGGCGTGGTCGTGTGCCCCTCCGGCTCCAGCGCCGTTGCCTCGAGCTCCTGGCCCTCGTCGAGCGGCGGGAGGCGCTTCTCCTCCTCGCGCTCGGCGGCCTCCTCGTCGGAGCCCTCCTCGTACGCGGCGAGGAAGCCGCGGAACGTGATCACGGTGCCGGCGGTGCCGAACTCGACATCCTCGCCCTGGCTGGAGGTGGCGCCGATCCGGACGGAGACGGTCTGGCCCTTCGCATCTGCCATCTGGGAGGCGATCGTCCGCTGCCAGACGAGCTCGTAGAGCGCTGCCTCGTCCTTGTCCAGCTCGCGTGCGACCTCGGTGGGGCGGCGGAAGCGCTCGCCGGCGGGGCGGATCGCCTCGTGCGCCTCCTGCGCGTTCTTCACCTTCTTGTCGTAGGTGCGCGGCCTGTCGGGGACGTACGCCGCGCCGAAGAGCTCGCGCGCCTGGCTTCGAGCCTGGTCGAGCGCGAACTGCGACAACGTGGTCGAGTCGGTGCGCATGTACGTGATGTAGCCGCGCTCGTACAGCCGCTGGGCGACGCGCATCGTCGTCTGCGCCGAGAAGCGGAGCTTCCGGCTCGCCTCTTGCTGCAGCGTCGACGTCGTGAACGGCGCTGCCGGCCGGCGCAGGTACGGCTTCTCCTCGACGCTCCGGACGACGAACGGCTGCCCGAGGAGCCGCTCGACAAGCCCGCGCGCGGCGGCCTCCTCGAGACAGCATCAGCTCCGGGTCGCGGAGCGTGCCGTCGTCGCCGAAGTCGCGGCCGCGGGCGATCCGCCTGCCGTCGACGGAGACGAGCCTGGCGGTGAACGCGCCGGGGTCGAGCGTCGCCTCGAGGTCCCACCACTCGGCGGCGACGAACGCGATCCGCTCCCGCTCGCGCTCGACGATCATCCGCGTCGCGACGGACTGGACGCGCCCGGCGGAGAGCCCGGTCATCACCTTCTTCCAGAGCACGGGCGACACCTCGTAGCCGTAGAGGCGGTCGAGGATGCGCCGCGTCTCCTGCGCGTCCACGAGGCGCTCGTCGATCTCACGCGTCTCGCCGAGCGCGCGCTCGATGGCGTCCTTCGTGATCTCGTGGAAGACCATCCGCCGGACCGGGACGCTCGGCTTCAGGACCTCCTTCAGGTGCCAGGCGATCGCCTCGCCCTCGCGATCCTCGTCCGTCGCGAGCAGCAGCTCGTCGACGCCCTTCAGCTTCGACTTGAGATCGGTGACGACGTGCTGCTTGTCCGGGTTGACGATGTAGAGCGGCTCGAAGTCGTGGTCGACGTCGACGCCGAGACGCGCCCACGGCTTCTGCTTCTCGGCGGCCGGGATCTCCGCGGCGCGGTTCGGCAGGTCGCGGACGTGGCCGATGCTCGACTCGACCAGGAAGTCGTTGCCGAGGTACGCCGCGATGGTCTTCGCCTTCGCGGGCGACTCGACGATGACGAGCTTGCGCCCGTTTTCTCTTGCGATCTTGTCAGCCAAACGCAGAACACCTTAGCCGGGGGATACTTGCGGCCGTGACGCACCGCCCGAGTCTTCTCTACCTGGCGATCGGCCTCGTTTCCTGGCCGATTCTCAAACTCCTGTTTCGTCTTCGTGCCGAGGGACTCGAAAATCTTCCCTCTTCTGGTGGGTTCGTCCTGGCCGCGAACCACATCTCGAATCTCGATCCGTGGCCGCTCGGGCTGCCGCTCTTCCCGCGGCGCTTCCTCCGCTTCATGGCGAAGTCGGAGCTCTACTGGTTCCCGCTCGGGCGGATCATCACCGCGGGCGGAGCGTTTCCCGTGCACCGCGGCCGGGCCGACGTCGAGGCGATCCGGACCGCGGTGCAACTCGCGCAGGACGGCCATGTGATCGCGATGTTCCCCGAGGGAACGCGCCGGCGGAAAGGGCTCCGCAAGCGCCGGCAGCCGAGCTGGCACTCCGGCGCGGCGCGGATCGCCATCGAAGCGGGCGTGCCGCTGATCCCCGCGGGCATCCGCGGCACGGACGAGCTGACCCGCCTCGGCCCGTTGCGCATCGCGTACGGCCCGCCCGTCGACGTCGACGGGCTCGACCCCGTCGAGGCGACCGAGCGGCTGCGCACGGAGATCGAGCGGCTGGAGGGGTCGCTCTGAGCAGCGGTGGCTCGCGGCGTCCTCTGCTCGTGGTCGACGGCGACTCGCTCGCGCACCGCGCGTACCACGCGCTGCCGAAGCAGATCCGGCGCGCCGGTGGTGGTCCCGCGGGCGCCCTCGTCGGCTTCTCGAACATGCTGCTGCGCCTGTGGGAGGCGGAGGAGCCGCGCGCGGTCCTCGTGGGCTGGGACACGCTCGAGGTGCCGACCTACCGGCACGAGGCGCTGCCCGCCTATCAGAGCGGACGCGAGTTCGATCCGGAGCTGCTGGAGCAGCTGGAGCTCCTGCCGGGGTTCATCGCGTCGTGGGGATTCGTGTCCGCGAAGGGCGCCGGGTACGAGGCCGACGACTTCCTCGCGGCGGCCGTGGCGTCGGAGCGGCGCGGCGGGGGAACAGCAGTCGTCGCGACATCGGATCGCGACGCGTTCCAGCTCGTCGGCGACGACGTGACGATCCTGCAGCCCGTCCGAGGCGTCTCGGAGATCGCGCGCGTCGGGCCGGCCGAGGTGCGCGAGCGCTACGGCGTCGAGCCGGGGCAGGTGCCCGACCTGATCGCGCTCCGCGGTGACAGCTCGGACAAGATCCCCGGCGCACCTGGAGTCGGGCCGAAGAAGGCGGCCGCGGTCCTGCAGGAGTTCCCCACGCTCGAGGCGGCGTTGGAGGCGGGACGGTTCTCGTCCGTCGCGGACGAGCTGAGGCTCTATCGTCGGATCGCGACCATGGATGCCGACGCGCCGGTCCCGGAGCTGCCCGACCAGACTCCCGACTGGGCGGCCGCCTCCGAAGCCGCCGACGCACTCGGGCTCGGCGCACTCGCGGGACGGCTCGCGGAGCGCACCTGATGGACGCCTGGCTACGCGAGGCGCTCGTCGCCGTGGGCGGCGACGTCGCCCTGAGCCCCGACGAGGAGCGCACGCTCCTCGACCTGGCGCGGCTCGCGGCGCACGAGAGCGGCGAGCGCACGAACGCGCCGCTCCTCTGCTACCTGCTCGGGCGCGTCCAGGGCGACCGGCCGCTCGAGGAGCTCGCCGAGGCGGTTCGCCGATCGAGCTCGTGACGTCGCAGAGCTTCGCCGTCCTCCATCCGACCGGCGACCACCCCGAGAACGGCGCCCGGATCGAGGCACTGCTGGCGCACTTCACGTCGTGGACCGAGGCGATGCCGTGCGGCGAGGACGCAGTGCTGCGCTGCCACGACGCAGCGTACGTCGCCTCGGTCGCCCGTGCCCGCGGCTGGCTCGACCCGGACACGATCTGCACGGAGACGACCTACCGCGCCGCGCTGCTCGCCGCGGGTGCGTCGATCCAGGCCGTCGAGCTCGGCGGCTTCGCCCTCGTCCGGCCGCCGGGCCACCACGCGCGGCCGGCGGCTGCAATGGGCTTCTGCATCTTCGACAACGTCGCCGTCGCCGCGCGCCACGCCCAGGCCGAGCTGGGGCTCGAACGAGTGGCGATCATCGACTGGGACGTCCACCACGGCAACGGCACGCAGGAGATCTTCTGGGACGACCCCTCCGTGCTCTTCGTCTCGGTGCACCAGTGGCCGTTCTACCCCGGCACCGGCGGACCCGACGAGCAGGACGACACGACGCTCAACATTCCGATGCCGCCCGGCGCGGGCGACCTCGAGTACCTCGAGGCCTTCGCGGAGGTCGAGCGAAAGGCGCGGCGCTTCGACCCGGAGCTCGTGATCGTCTCCGCCGGATTCGACGCCCACGTCGAGGACCCTCTGGCGGACATCGAGCTGACGGCGCCCGGCTTCCGCGAGCTCTCCCGCCGGTGCGCTGCACTCGCGCCGCGGGTCGCCGCCGTGCTCGAGGGCGGGTACAACACGTCCACTCTCCCGGGTCTCGTCGAAGCCGCGCTGGAGGGGTTCGAGAACTAAGGTCTCGATTCAGAATGAAGCCTTGAGCCGTCCGGCCGCGCTGGGCGGCGCGATCCTTCGTCCTCAGTCGCCCCGATAGCGCTGCTCATGCTTATCCGCTTTGCTCCGCGGGGCGGTTTCGCGGCTTGCGGCGGGTGATCTGTTGGTAGGTGGTCGGTTCGTGCGCGGCTCCGAGGCCGAGCAGCGTCTGGAAGCCGGCGAGGGGGTGCGGCGGCGGTTGTGCCGGAAGACGAACTCGTCGAGGTAGACCTGGAGGTGCTTCGGGCGAGACGCCGTGGTGGGTGCCCTGCAGCCAGGTCTTGAGGTTCGAGAGCGCGCGGTGCGCGCGCGGCAGGACCCACTGCGCGGTCGGGGAGGCGGGCGCGCTGCTGTCGGGGCTGGTGGTCGAAGCCGGCAGCGGCAAGGCGCTGTAGCCGGCCCAGCCGTCGGTGTGGACGATCGCGCCGGCGGACGACGCTGGAGCGACAAAGGACGTCAGCGAGGCGGCGGAGGCGTCGGGCAGCAACTGCAGCCGCAGCCGGCCGGAGCCGTTGCCGCGCACCTCGACCGCGACCCGACGAGCGGCTTGCCGTCGCGCTGGCGGCCGCCGCGCAGGTCGGTGTCGCGGCCACCCAGGAAGCCCTCGTCGACCTCGACCTCGCCGGTGAGCGGCTCACGCTCCGGTGCCACCATCGCCCGACGCAGCTTGTGCAGGATCGTCCACGCGGTCTCGTAGCGGGAGATCCCGAGCTGGCGTTGCAGCTGCAGCGCCGAGATGCCCGGCCCGTGGGTCGCGACCAGGTACGCAGCCCAGAACCACAGCGTCAGCGGCAGGCGCGTCTTGTGCATCGCCGTCCCCGCCGTCACCGACGTCTGTCGACCGCAGGCCCGGCACTGCCAGAGGTGACGGCGCTGCTCGGCGCCAACCTCGCCGCCGCCGCAGACCGGGACAACGGAACCCCTCCGGCCAGCGCGACGCGAACAGATACGACCGGCAGGCCGCCTTCGTCCGGAAACCGGACGCTGGAACTCGATCACCGAGCGCGGGAAATCGGGACGCGACATCCACCGACGATACGACGCACCCCGGACGGAGCTAACCGGATAAGCATGAGCGCTGCTATCAGGGCTCCTTGCGTCCTCGGCTCGCACCGTCCATCGCACCCGGTCGGCGAAGCGTCATTCTGAATCGAGAACTAAAGCGGCCGGCCCTCGCGAGCCGGCCGTTCAGTTGTGTGCCACCACAATGCCCCGCCGCATGGAGCAAGAAGTCCTCGTGGTGCAATCATCGTCTGTCGCCGCACCCGGCTCGTGACCCGGCCTGGGTGAGTCGAGTCACCCATCGTGGGGGAGGACGGCTGTCAACGCCTGGCCGAATTGAGCGCCTCGAGCGCCTCGCGGCGCGAGGAGACGTTCAGCTTGGCCAGCAGGCTCTTGACGTGGGAGCGGACGGTGTGCTCCGAGATGAACAGCCGCTTCGCGATCTCGTCGGTCCCCAGGTGCTCGTCCAGCAGGAGCAGGACCTCGAGCTCGCGCGCCGAGAGCACGGCGGCGATCGAGTCGGGCACCGCGCTGCTCCGCCCCCCGCCCTCGCGCACCTGGTCGAGGAGCCGTCGAGCGACGGTGCCCGACAGGGCGGCCTCGCCGTGGACGACGCCGCGGAGGAAGCCGACGATGCGGTCCGGGGACTCGCTCTTCAGCAGATAGCCGGCGGCGCCGCCGCGGATGGCGGCGAGCAGGTTGTCCTCGCTCTCGGAGGCGGTGAGGACGACGACCTCGCACGTCCTGGCGGCCGAGCGGAGGCGCGGCAGCGCCGACAGGCCGTCGAGCTCCGGCATCGTCAGGTCGAGGAGGACGAGGTCCGGCTGCAGCTCCGCGGTCTGCTCGATCGCCTCGCGCCCGTCGGCGGCCTCGCCCACGACGTCGAACCCGTTTCCGCGCAGAAGCGACGAGAGCGCGCTGCGCGTGAGCGGATGGTCGTCGACGATCAGGACGCGTTCGTTCATGTGCACGGAAGGGCTTATCGGCAGCTGACCTTCTGCCGACAAGGGTGACTGTGAGGCCAGACGAGAGAGATCACTATCAGGCCTGGCTCTGGGGCGAGGTTCTCCTCATCGGATTGCTGGCGGCCGCGCTCGCACTCTTTGTCGCATACCCGAGCCTCGGCACTTCGCACTACCTCCCCGAGCTGCGGCTCGTCGTCGACACGGTGATCATGCTCGCAGCGGCGCTCGTGGCGATTCTCAACGGCGCGCGCTTCCAGGTCGAGGGCCGGCGGCTCGACCTGCTCCTCTGCTGCGGCTTCACGGCCGTCGCCGGCTCGCTGCTCGCCTTTGCGATCGCACCGGTGATGAGCGGCGACTCCTTGACGCGGGTCGAGGCATGGGCCGGCGTCGGCGCGCTGATCCTCGGCCGGGCGCTGATCGCACTGGCGCCTGTGATCCACGGGCGCGTGCACTCGCGCAAGCGCACGCTCGGCAACGCGCTCGCGGTGATCGCGATCTGCCTCGCCCTGATCTGGGTCCTGTCGCGCACGTTCGGAGACTCGCTGCCGGACCTTTCGCCCGAGGGCTCGCACGCACTGCCTCTGTTGCTGACGATCGCGCTCGCCGTGCAGGCGCTACTGGACCTCCTCGCCGCCGTCGGCTTCGGGCTCCGCGTCCGCGCGCACGGCGAGGACCTCGACCGCTGGCTCGTGCTCGGCGCGACGCTCGCTCTCTTCGCCTCGCTCTTCCTGATCTTCACGCCGCTGGACGGCAACGGGTACGTCTCGCAGGGCGACTTCCTGCGCGTGCTCGCGTACTCCGTGCTGCTGGTGGGCGTCTGGCGCGCGATCCGCTCGAGCGAGTTCGGACGCGCCGTGGCAGAGGAGCGCGCCCGGGTCGCGCGCGAGATCCACGACGGCCTCGCGCAGTACCTGTTCGCCGTCTCGACGCACGCGAGCATGCTGGAGGCCGGCGCCGACCTCGAGACGACGCTCCCGCAGCTCAAGGAGGCCGCCGCCGCGGCGCAGCAGGAGGCGAAGTTCGCCGTGCTGGCGCTGTCGTCCGCCTCCGGCCGCGCACCGTTCGACGCGGCGCTCCGCCGCTACGTCGAGTTCCTGACCGCCGACGGCGCGCTCGAGGTCGACCTCGAGATCGACGGCGACATCCACCTCGGCCCGGACGAGCAGATCGAGGTCTTCCGCATCGTCCAGGAAGGGCTCGCAAACGCGCGCAAGCACGCGGGCGCGCGCCGGGCCGAGGTGCGTATCCGGCGAGCGGAACGGCGAGCGCATCGTCGTCGTCCGCGACAACGGCGCCGGCTTCGAGGAGCCCGACGGCTCTGCCGGCCAGGGCCTGAAGAACATGCGTCAGCGGGCGGCCTCGATCGGCGGCGCATTCCGCATCGTCTCGGCGCCCGGCCGCGGCACCGCGCTCGAGGTCACGCTCCGCGCCTAGGATCGCGGGCAGCCGAAGCATGTAGCAGAATCGCCGGGTGGCAACGACAGCCGTACCGGCCCAGGGACGCGCCACCGGCGCGACCGTGATTCTGATGACGCTCGCGGCCGGGCAGTTCCTGATGACGCTCGACACGTCCGTCATGAACGTCTCGATCGCGACCGTCGCGAAGGACGTGGGGACGACCGTGACGGGCATCCAGGGCGCCATCACCGCCTACACGCTCGTGATGGCCATGCTGATGATCACCGGCGCGAAGATCGGAGCGCTGATCGGCCGCAAGCGGGCCTTCGCGATCGGCTGCGTCATCTACGGCTGCGGCTCGTTCACGACCTCGATCGCGCAGAGCCTGCCGATGCTCCTCTTCGGCTGGTCGTTCCTCGAGGGCGTCGGCGCCGCGCTGATCCTGCCGGCGATCGTGGCGCTCGTCGCCGGGAACTTCCCGACGGAGCAAAGGCCGAAGGCCTACGGCCTCGTAGCCGCCGCGGGAGCGATCGCCATCGCAGTCGGACCGCTGATCGGCGGCTTCTTCACGACGTACCTCTCCTGGCGCTGGGTCTTCGCCGGCGAGGTCGTGCTCGTGCTCGGCATCCTGCTCCTGACCCGCCGGATCGCCGACGCGCCGGCGGAGAAGCGCCCCCAGCTCGACGTCGTCGGCGCGATCCTGTCCGCGCTCGGCCTGGGGTTGTTCGTCTTCGGCGTGCTCCGCTCCGGGGAGTGGGGCTGGATCCGGCCGAAGCCCGACGGTCCGTCGTGGGCCGGACTGTCGCCGACGGTCTGGCTGATCATCGGCGGGCTCTTTGTGATCTGGCTCTTCTTCCAGTGGGAGGCGCGGCGCGACGCGAGGGGCGAGGAGCCGCTCGTCCGGCCGGCGATGCTGCGCAACCCGCAGCTGACCGGCGGACTGGTCATGTTCTTCTTCCAGTACCTCGTCCAGGCCGGGTTCTTCTTCGTGGTGCCGCTGTACCTCTCGGTGTGTCTGGGCCTCTCGGCGCTCGAGACCGGAGCCCGGCTGCTGCCGCTCTCGATCACGCTCCTCGCGGCTGCACTCGGCATCCCGCGCTTCTTCCCGGACGTCTCGCCGCGGCTCGTCGTCCGGGGCGGCCTCCTCGCCCTCTTCGCCGGCACGACGATCCTGCTTGCGGCCCTGGACACGGACTCGGGCCCGGAGATCGTCTTCGTCCCGTTGCTCCTGATCGGGCTCGGGATCGGCGCGCTCGCGTCGCAGCTCGGAAGCGTCACCGTCTCGGCGGTTCCCGACGACGAGAGCCCCGAGGTCGGCGGCGTCCAGAACACGATGACGAACCTCGGCGCCTCGCTCGGTACGGCGCTCGCCGGCTCGCTCCTGATCGCGACGATGACGACGTCGTTTCTGACGAACATCGAGCAAAACCCCGCGATTCCGTCACGTGTGACGTCGAAGGCGCAGGTCGAGCTGACGGGCGGCGTGCCGTTCGTCTCGGACGCGGATCTCGAAGCGGCCCTGGACGACGCACACGTCAGCCGGAGAACCGCCGACGCCGCGACCTCCGCCTACCAGGAGGCGCGGATCGAGGGCCTCCGCTCGGCCCTTGCGATCCTTGGTGTGCTCGCCATCGTGGCGTTGTTCTTCGCGCGGCGCATCCCCACGGTGCAGCCGGGCTCGGCGGCGGCACGCGGCCCGGCTCGAGCGGACGGGGCGGCCTGACAGGGCTGCGATGGACGCCCTTGACTACTACTCCGGGCAGAGCCCCGTCACCGATCCCGGCGGGATGTCCCGCCGGCTGGCCGATCTGCCTTCCGACCTTGCCGGCCTGCAGCGGATCGTGCGGGGACTGGTGCTTCACTACCGCGCAGACGACCCTTCTGCGCACGGTGTCCCCGACGAGCGGCTCTCGGAGATCGACAGCCGCTACGCCGACGTGATGCTCGGCCGCGTCTTCGAGCTCGACGGGCGCCCGCTGAGCGACGAACGGGCGCCCCGGGATCGGCTGCTCGGCTGCTGTCGCGACTTCACCGTCCTCTTCCTCGCCGCAACCTTCCGGCTGGGCATCCCTGCGCGCGCCCGCGTCGGTTTCGCCACGTACTTCGTCCCCGGGTTCAACATCGACCACGAGGTCGCGGAGGTTTGGGATCCGGCCGAGGGACGCTGGCGCCTGGTCGATGCCGAGCTCGACGACGGCCACGTCGACCCGACCGACGGCGCGCGCGTCGACCCGCTCGACGTCCCCCGAGACCGCTTCGTCGTGGCCGGGGCGGCCTGGCGGGCCTGCCGAGGAGGGGATGCAGATCCGCAGACGTTCCTGGTCGCGCCGGACCTCGACATCGAGCTGACGCGAGGCTGGTCCTACCTCCGGCACAACCTCGTCCACGACCTGGCCGCCCTCAACAAGATCGAGATGATCCTCTGGGACTACTGGGGCCTGATGGAGCAGGACCGACTCTCGGCGGGCGAAGAGGAGCTGCTGGACCGGGTGGCGGAGATGACCGTTTCCGCTGACGCGTCCTTCTCGGAGCTCCGCCGCGCCTACGAGAACGAGCCGGCGCTGCGCGTGCCGAGAACGGTCACGAGCTACAGCCCGGCGGTCGGCGGCCCGGTCGAGGTCGCGCTCGAGCGCTGAGAGGCTGGGCGCGCGCTTCGCCTTCAGGCAGGTTTCGAAGCCCCTCTTCGAGTCCTTCGTACGACTCCTTCGTCCGCGAGGTGCCCTCACCCAGATCGAGTTCAGGGTCGCGAGGTTGTCGCCCTCGTCGCCCCGCTGGAGCGCTCCGCCGGGACGATGGAACCTCACTCGGATCAGGGATGACGGTCCGTCCAGCGCTGCCGAGAACAGTGCTATGCGGCGGCTGTGCCTTTCTTGCGATCCTCCTCGTGGCCGCGGTTGCGGCGCCGGCGGCCAGCTCCTCGCAGCTGATCGACCGCAACGCCAACGGCATCAAGCTCGAGGTCAACACCAAGGGCGAGGTGCTGCTCAGCTACACCGCCGCCGGGAAGACTCGTCACGTCCTCGGGTGGGGCGCCGTCAACGCGATCGAGCCGACCCGTTCCCGCCCTCAGGTCGCGCTCAAGCTCGACTACGCGGGCGGCTGGGGCAAGTACCGGGCGGACTACTGGAAGACGTTCAAGAACGCCTGCCAGCCGTACGACGGCCCCGCGCTCGGCTGGTTCGTCATGGGGTGCAAGGCTCCCGACGGCTCCTACTGGGCCTTGCAGTCCTGGCAGAAGATGCTGCCGAACTACGGGCTCGCACCGAATGCGGAGCAGTCTGCGTGGGAGCTCCACCTCTCACACTGGACCGGCGATCTACCCGTCTTCCAGATCAAGCTCGACTGGGCCTACCGCCAGTTCGACCATCTCTACGGATCGCTCACCTACAACGGCACCGGCGTCTTCGGATTCCGCTCCACCCCCGGCGGCAATCCGCTGGACACCTTCGGGCGCAACGTCTACCTGGACACGTTCAACTCGACGTACGGCAGCGGCTGGAAGCGGGAGAACAGCTTCCTGACGCACACCGACACAGGAGCCTTCTGTTACGGGTTCTTCTCGCACGGCGCCCGTCCGATCGGCAAAGGGGAGAAGTACCGGGCGACGATCATCGGCCCGGGCCTGACGCCGGACATGTTCTGGCAAGGCTCCTCCCCTGGCGCCTACAGCCGCGAGATCGACCTCGTCGCGAACGACGAGATCCGGGCCCTCGGCGACGGTCTCTGCAAGGCCAACTAGAGGCACCGGACGGGCCGGCGCGGGGCTCCGGCGCGCAACCTGCTGAACGTCGCGGCGATGCAGCGGCTTGCGAAACCGGTGATCGAGATTGACAGGAGCTCGCGTGGAGGCGCACAATCGATGCGCTTGCGCGCATACGCGCGTCGGCGGCTTTCTGCGGCGCCGCCGTCAGTCTGACGGGTGAGGAGCGCTGATCGTGAACCCAGGGCCCGATTCTGGTCGGAGGCGGTTCGGCCCTCGCGCTCCCCTCGCCGGGATCCTTTGTCCAGATCACTCTGGTTCGGCGCGATCTCCGGCCCATAGGGCCGAGAAGAAGCCACTCATGGAGCAGCGGCAGGCGATCTAGAGGAGCTTGGCAATGGCAGGAGATCCGAAAAACGAGGAGACCGGCGAGAACCAAGAGGACGCGGCTCCAGATGTGGAGCGGGAAACGGCGAAGGAGGTGCCAATCGGAATCCCGGTGACCGCGGAGGAGTTCGCCAGGATCAAGGAGGAAGCGGCCAAGCCTCCACCCGGCGATGAACGCGCGCGCCCTGACGACGACGGCGAGCGGGTTCGAGACAAGGAGGAAGGAAATGGCTAAGGCCCGGAAAGCGCCCGCGGCCTACGAGAGCGGCGGAAGCGACGAGGTCATCGGCGCGACGCGCAGCCCCGCCGACCTGACCGTTGAAGAACTGATGTACCAGGTGGCCGATCCCGCGCGGCCGGACTGGATGGTGTCGCGCTTCCCGGTCTCGACCGAGGAGTTCGACCAGCTGAACGAGGCGGCCGCGGAACCGGAGCGAGCGGCAAAGGCCGTGGCTGAGGCGGCCGAGATCGCGACCGAGGATCCGGCGATAGACGCTCCCAGCGAAGGCCCGGAAGACCCGCCCGAGGCGCATCTCGCCGGCTCGCCTGACGCCGCCGCCCCGGCTGTGTCCGCCTCCTTTCGAGGAATCACCCAGACCGCGTGGCGTCCACCGGACTGCACGATCGCTGTCGGGCCCAGTGACGTCATGCTGTCGGTCAATGCCGATCTCGCGGTGTATACGAAGACGGGCACGCTCAGATTCAGATGGCCGAACCTGAACACGTTCTTCGCGCCCGTGCTACCGGCCGGGGCCAACACGTTCGACCCGAAACTCGCCTACGACCATTACAGCGGACGCTGGCTCGTGATGTGCGATGCCCGAAAAGCATCCCCGGCGGGCTCCTGGATCATGCTCGCCGCGTCTCGAACGAGCAATCCCATCGGCACGTACTCGATGTGGGCGCTCAACGCCGCTCTCGACGGCAGCGCTCCAACAAACAACTGGGCTGACTTCACGCAGCTGGGTCTGGATACCCAGGGGATCTACCTCACGAACAATATGTTCCAGGTCGGCGGCGCGTTCCGGTATGTGAAGCTTCGAATTCTGAACAAGGCCGAGGTATACGCGGGCGGCGCCATCAGATGGTGGGATTTCTGGAACTTGAAGAACCCTGACGGCTCGATGGCGTTCACGCTTCAGCCGTCGAGGCACTTTCGGGGGCTGGGAGGCAATCCCCCGGCGTATCTGGTCAACGCCGTCTGGCCAGGGGCGAGCAGGCTCACTCTCTGGAGGGCGGACAACCCCATTGGATTCTGGACGGGGACGAGCCCGTCGCTCTCCAGGGATTGGATCAGCTGCGCCGCCTACGATCTGCCCCCTGACGGGATCCAGCCGGGAACGCCGGTCCGGATCGAGACCAACGACAGCCGCCTGCTTCACGCTGTCTTCCAGAACGTGGGCGGCGTTCAGCGTCTGTGGACCTGCCAAACGTCGAAACACACATGGCCGGGAGATTCGGAGGCACGCTCCGTCGTGCAGTGGTACGAGATCGACGTCCCGACGAAGACGGTCAGCCAGCAAGGTCGTTTCGGCGCCGGCGGCCTCTACTACTTCTATCCCGCCATCCAAACGGACATTTCCCGCAACGGCTTCGTCGTCTTCGGCCGATGCGGCGCCGGCGAGTTCGCGCAGTTGCGACAGAGTGGACGGCGAGTGACCGACCCCCCAAACGCTCTTCAGGGAAGCGCCCTGATCAAGAGCGGAGAGAGCGCCTACACAGGCGGTCGCTGGGGAGATTATTTCGGAATCTGTCGCGACGCTGCCGACGCGGCTGTGGTCTGGATGTACGGCGAATATGCAGGAGCATCCAATACCTGGGGGACGTGGGTCGCCGCTGCCCGCTTCTAGGGCCGTGACCCGGCGTGATCACCGGTAGGGAAGGAGAGCGGATGAACCGTCGTAGGACGCGATTCTGGATCGAGATTGGACTTGGCGTGGCAAGCGGCGTTCTGCTTGTGTTGACGCTCATGACCAGGGAGTGGATCGAGCTCCTCTTCGGCGTCGACCCAGACGGCGGCAGTGGTGCGCTCGAGTGGCTGATCGTGGCGTGTCTCGCGCTGCTGACCCTGGTGTTCAGCGCCCTGGCCCGCCGTGAGCATCGACGACCGATTAGGGCGCTAACCGCTTCGGAGGTGCAGACCTAAGCGGCTGCAGCGATGGTCACCTGCGGGGAGGACGAGCGGCCCCATCCTGGTCCCAGGGCTCTTTCCGTAGTAGGCCTGCAGGCCGGATTCCTGGACTCGTCATCACTCACGACCGCTCGGTTGGCTTACCATCCGGCCAGCGGGTTTTTGGTCCTGCCACAGAACACCCCGGCACTGGGCGCCTCGTGATGCACCGGGTGATGCACGGACGCCGTTTGCGCTGCTCGCTGAAGCGCGCGGACCGGCGAAGCGAGTCGAGCGACTGGCCGCGAACCTCCAGCGCTCACGCCGCCTCCGGGCCGGCGTCAACCGCCGGCAAGCGCGCACGGTGCTGCTCCTCCTCACCGGCTACGGGACGTTCCGCGAGCTCCGCGAGGCCGGCCTCTCGGATCGCCAGGCCGTCACGCTCCTCCAGGACACGGCGCGGCGCCAGCTGCTTGCAGACTAGGGGGCTCGTGCCCCGCTCCCGCGTCGTCCTTCGTCCTCCATCGGCCGCCGACGAGCGGGAGTTCGTCGAACGGATGCGGGCCAGCCGCCGCCTCCACCACCCATGGATCTCGATGCCGGAGACTGCGGAGGCGTATGCCTTGTACCTTGAACGTGCTCGCCGCGAGGCGAACGCGTACTACCTTGCGCACCGCCGCAACGACGACGCGATCGTCGGCTTCCTCAACATCAGCGAGATCGTCCGCGGCAAGCTCCAGAGCGGCTACCTCGGCTACGGGGGCGTCGCCGAGTTCGCCGGCCGCGGATACCTCACCGAAGCGCTGCACCTGTTGCTCGACGAGGCGTTCAGACAGCTCCGGCTCCACCGGCTCGAGGCGAACATCCAGCCCGGCAACACCGCGTCGATCGCCCTCGCCCGGCGCTGCGGATTCGAGCTCGAAGGCCTCTCGCCGCGCTACCTCAAGATCGGCGGGCGCTGGCGCGACCACGAGCGGTGGGCGATCACGAAGGAGAGCTGGCTTCGGCGCCGATCCGGCAGCCCGGGTTCATAATGAAGACGGACTGACACGACGCGGAACGCGGGTCGGCCTTTCGCCCGGACGGGCAGGTGCGGTGGCAGGCGAGATCATCGGCAGGCGCAAGGAACTGCTGGCGCTCGAGGCGTTTCTCGACGCTCTGCCCGGCGGCGGCCAGGCGGTGCTGCTCGAGGGCGACGCAGGAATCGGCAAGTCCGCGCTCTGGTCCGAAGGGCAGCGCCTCGCGCGTGAGCGCGGCTTCCAGCTTCTGACGGCCCGCGCGGCCCCTTTCGAGACGCAGCTCGGGTTCGCGACCGTCGGCGACCTGTTCTCACCGGTGCTGGAAGCGACGCTGCCGCGGCTGGCGCCGGTCCAACGGCGCGCGCTCGAGATCGCGTTGCTCCTGCGGGAGCCGGACGGACAGACCCCGGACGCGCGCCTGCTCGGCGTTTCGCTCCTCTCGGTCGTGCGAGCACTCGCTCGGGACCGCCCGCTGCTCGTCGCACTCGACGACGTGCAGTGGGTCGATCCGAGCTCCGCGGAGGTCCTGCGGTTCGCGCTGCGGCGCCTGGAGGGCGAGCCCGTCGGCGTTCTCGCGACGCTGCGTGAACGGTCCGTCGAGGCGCCGCTCGACCTCGATCGCGCCTTCACGGCGTTCCGGCGGCTCACCGTCGGGCCGCTCAGCGTCGGAGCGATCCATCGGCTGCTCTGGGGTCGGCTCGCGCTGAACCTGCCGCGACCCCTGCTGCTGCGCGTCCACGAGATCGCCGGCGGGAATCCGTTCTTCGCGCTCGAGCTCGGCCGCGGGCTGGTCGATGGGACGATTCGCGGGGACGGCACGGATGTCGCGCTGCCCGAGAGCCTGAGCGCCCTCGTGACGGAGAGGTTGCGCGCGCTGCCGCCGCGCGCACGCGAGACGCTCGTTGCCGTCGCCGCCCTCGCCGCTCCCACGGTCGTGCTGCTCGAGCCGCTCGGGCCTGCGTCGTCGACGACATCGAGCTCGCCCGGAGGCGAGGCGTGCTCGAGCTCGACGGCGACCGGATCCGTTTCACGCATCCGCTGCTCGCCCCCGCCTGCCACGCGACGATGCCGTTGTACCGGAGGCGCCGGCTCCACCGCCGCCTCGCCGAGCTGGATGTCGATCCCGAAGAGCGCGCCCGCCAGCTCGCGATCGCGGCCACCGGCCCGGACGAGGAAGTCGCGCTCGCCCTCGATGCCGGAACGATCCATGCCCGTGCTCGCGGCGCCGCCCAGGCTGCTGCGGAGCTCGCCGAGCGCGCGGTTGCGCTGACTCCGCAAGACGCCGTCGAGGGAATCAACCGACGCCGCATCACAGCAGCCGAGCACTGCATGTATGCGGGCGACACCATGAGAGCGTCTGGCCTGCTCGAGGCTGCAGTCGGGTCGTCAAGGCCCGGCCCGATCCGAGCCGAGGCGCTCTGTCGCCTCGCGTGGGTGCGCTGGGTGACGGAGGGGTTTCGCGCCGCCGAGACCCTCCTCAACCGTGCACTTGCCGAGCCGGGCCTGGAGCTGCGGGAGAAGGCCGACGTTCTCCGCCGGCTTGCGTGGATGGCGGGCGCGGGGGGAGGAAATCAGGACGGCATTCGCTATGCGGAAGCGGGGCTCCGGCTCGCGGAGCAACTGGCCGAACCGGAGGAGCTCGCAGTCAGCCTCGCAACCGTCGCCGAGCTCACGTTCTGGCGTACCGGACGCATCCGGCGAGACCTCCTCGACCGTGCGATCGACCTCGGACAAGTCTCCGACGGCGGCCGGGAGGCGCGCGCGACGCTCGCACGGATGCTCGGCCGCGCCGATCGCTTCGAGGAGGCGCGCGTCGTCTGGCAAGGATTGATCGCCGAAGCAAGGGAGCGTGACAATCCCGAGGTCACCGGGTTCTTGATGTTTCTCGCCAGAATGGAAGTCGCCTCCGGCGCGTGGGACGAGGCGGCGCGTCTCTGCGACGAGTCGATCGAGCTCGCACGGCAGACCGGCCGTGAGATGAACGAACCGCTCTGTCTGATGGTCCTAGCCGAGATCGGCGCCTACAGAGGCGAAGCCGAGAAAGCGCGGCGCGAGATCCCGGAGCTGCTGCAAGCCGCTTCCGGCGTTGGGTACTCGGGTGCGATCCACCGGCTGACCCGCGCCCTCGCGTCGCTCGAGCTCTCCTGCGGAGACGCAGGCGCAAGCGTGCGATTGACTGCACCGCTTTTCGCGAACATGACCGAGCTGGACGAGGTCCTCGCGCAGCTCGCGGGCTCCGTAGGCGTCGAGGCGCTGATCGGCGTCGGCGACATTCCCGGGGCTGAACGGCTCTTGAGCCTGCTGGACAAACGCGCGGCGGAATCCGACACGCGCGCTCCGCACGCTCGCCGACCGCTGCCGGGGAGCTTCTCCTCGCCGCGCACGGCGAGCACGAGCGGGCAATCGAGCGCGCTCGAGAGGGCGGCCGTAGAGCCCGACCCTCCGCAAGGCGCGAATCCCTTCGAGCACGCCCGCACGCTCCTCGCACTCGGAACCGTGCAGCGCCGGGCGCAGCACAAGCGCGCCGCCCGCGAGTCGCTCCAACGGGCCGCCGAGAGCTTCGAGCGGCTCGGCGCGCGCCTCTGGCTCGGCCAGGCGCGCTCGGAGCTGCGGCGGATCGGTGGGCGCACCGCTCCGCAGGGCGAGCTGTCGGAGACGGAGCGGCGGATCGTCGAGCTCGTCGTCGCCGGGCACAGGAACCGCGAGGTGGCCGCCGAGCTCAGCCTGAGCCCGAACACGGTCGCGTGGAACCTCTCGAAGGTCTATCGCAAGCTCGGCGTCAGCTCCCGAACCGAGCTCGCGGCGCACATCGGCACAACCCAACAGGAGTAAATCCACAGGTTCGTGCGGTTGTTCGCGGGCGCGCCGCCCGCCAACGTGGAGCGCGATGCCGACGTACCTCGTAGAGCGCTACCTGCCGGGACGCGACCGCGCCTGGCTCGAGGCGGCGCTGGCACGACTCCCCCACGACCGCGGCGGGGTTGCGTACCTCGGCTCGACCTACGTTCCGTCGGACGACGCGTGCTTCTGCCGGTTCCAGGCCCCGAGCGCAGAGCAGGTCCGAGACGTCAACGAGGTCGCCGGGGTGCCGTTCGCGCGGATCGTGGCGGCGACGGAACTCGCCGGCACGCGATCGGGTCCCTCTAGCGAAGGAGATTCAGCATGAAGCGGTTCCTCGGGTTGATCCTGGCTCTTGTAGTGGCCGGGGGCTTCGCCGTCGCGAGCCAGGCTCGCAGCGGAGGCGGCCACGACGGGAAGCCAGCCGGTGTCGAGCTGACGTACAAGAAGTGGTTCGCCCCCGGCTTCCCGAACATGGTTGGCGTCGTGGGCGGCGACATCGTCGGCAAGTTCGGCGGAGCGGTCCTGCAGGCATCCCCGGATGCCACCGACCCCAACCGGTTCGTTCAGCTCAAGGCGGTCTACATCGTGATCGCCCCTGATCCGGCCCAGTCCTTCACCGCGCACGTCGAAGGCACGCAGGACAACCAGACCCGCACGCGCGGTCCTCGACGGCCGCGTCGTGGACGGGAACCTGAAGCGCGCCCACGTGCACGCAGAGTACGCGGTGGTGATGAACTGCACGGAGGCGCCGAACGGGACGTGCTTCCAGGGCACCATCAGCGTCAAACGAGGCGGCGGGCACTCCGACAAGTAGGACCCAGCGGGGGCTGAATGTCCAGCGGTCAATAGTGGGAGAACCCTGCATCACTGCAGGGTTCTCCGTTAGCAGGCCTGTAAGCCGGCTGGCTGACCAGGGAGGAGTTCGCTCGGCTACTCCAGGTGGCCGGTGCGCCTTTGCGACGGTGCCCCGGGAGTACACCGCGAGGCGACCCGCCCGCCCCGCCAACGCCGACCACGCCTTCTACCCCAAGGTCAGGCGAGCTACTTTCGCGAGGAGGTCGGCGGCGATCCGGCGCACCGAGTTGACCGGCAGGTTGAGGGCTGCCGAGAGATCGTTCTCGGACGGCTCCGCGCGGTGCTCGTCGACGAGCTCGAGCTCCTGCAGTCGCCGGTAGAAGGGGTCGAGGCTCGGCTCGATGCTGAGCCCCAGCGCACGTTCGCCCGGGGTCAGCGCGTCCGGCTCCAGCGCACGCAGCCGCTCCGCCCCGGTACGCAGCGCGGCCGCCAGGCGCGCCACGGCCTTCGGATCGGCGCTGCGCGAGGCGGGCGGCCGGTCGAGCTCGGGCGACCAGGCCCATACGACCCACGGCCCGTGCCGGATCAGCCGGTCGGAGACGAGGTCGCTCAGCGAGCCCGCGGGCACGACCTCGGGATCGCCCCTCGTGGCTGCGACCACGGCGTCCCAGCTCACGGCCAGCATCGGGGGCCCGCCGAAGCTGAGCGGCCCCGGCGTCTCGCCGTCGAGCGACGCGCGCGCGAGCCGGATCGCGTCGAGGTCGGGATGCCGGGCGCCCAGCAGACGCCCGGTGTTGCGGATCACCGTGTCGAGCGTGCCGCGATTCGGCTCGTCGTCGAGCAGCAGGAGGTGCGCGCCGTACAGGCCGAGCATCGGGTCGACGAACTTACCGTGCAGGATCGCCCCCATGTCCAGCCCCCTGAGGCGACGCCTGGCGGCGAGCGACTTCAGCGCGACCTCGGTGAGCCGCCGCTCCCCGTCGCCCGGGTCGAACGGCCGGCCGATCGGGCCGAGCGAGACCGAGGCGGAGTCGAGGTCTGCGCGGCGCGCGCCGCCCCCGGTGCCGTAGTCGTGGCAGAGCAGGAAGACCTGCGTCTGGCGGTGCGGCGGGCAGACCACGGGCAGCTCGAGGGTCTGGCCGGTCCCCGTGTCGAGCCGCAGGCGCCATGCGCCCGGCTCGAGCCGGGTGAGCAGCCCGCCGACCCTTGCCCTCTCGGCCTGGGACACGACGTTGGTCACGAGCCGCCCCCGCCGGTCGTTGAGCGTGAGGCCCTCCGTCGGGTCGAGCGGGTCGAGCTCGGAGAGCTTCGCCGGCCGCTGCGACACCTGCGTCTCCAGCTCCAGGCGGAACTGCACGCCCGGCTTCAGATGCTCCGACTCCCGGAAGCCGTCCTCGAGCTCGATCTCGACCGGCGGGCCGAGATCGCGGACGAAGATCAGCATCTCGGCGTCGCCCTCCGACTCGACGCCGCGCGGCGTCGACCTGCTGAGCGCTTGCGCGCTCTTCTCGTGCCACTCGCGGCTCGTCCGCGTTCGCCTCAGCGGCATCGCGGAGGCGAACGGCGCGGGCTGCTTCTGCCGGACGGTGACCGGGCCTGCTCCGCCGGGGAGCAGCGACACGACCTCGTCCACGATCGCGTCCCCCTCGCGGAAGGTCACCCTGTACATGCCGACGGGCAGCTCGACCTGCACCCGTCCGGCGTTGCCTGAGGCTCCGACCTGCTGGAAGTGGGCGTTGCAGATCCTGATCTCCGTCGCCGGGGTGAGCCCGACGGCGGTGAGCCTGACCCGCTCCTGCGCGTCAGAGGTCAATGCGGAACTCGCTTCCCACGACGCTGGCCTCCGTGAAGACGTCGTATTGGCCGATCTCGCGACCGGCGGGCGCGCCGACGTAGTAGAGGCTCGGCCGGAGCGACAGCGACCAGGTCTGCGCGGCGCACTCCCGGCGCGGCGCGTTGACTAGCACGTAGCGGTCGCCTCCGTCGCGGACGTCGAAGTCGGTGAACCCTTCGGGCAGGCCCACCTGCACGGAGGTGGCGCCCGGACCCGGCGTGCAGAGCACGATGTCGGCCGGCTCGAAGTCGATCGTCGGCTTCTGCCCGACGACGCCGAGCCTGACCATGAGCTGGGCGACGTAGTTCCTGAGCTGGTCGCCCGTGACCTGGCCCGCCGGGTCGGCGGCGCGCCGCAGCCCGTCGAGGAGCGCGTACGTGAAGATGCCCTGGACGCTGCGGCCGTCGTCGGGCTCGGGGTTCGGCAGCTCCCGCTCGCCGGAGCGCCGCCGCCACTTGGTCGCTAGCCCGTGCAGCAGCAGCGACTGCGAGTCCGGACGCGGCGTGAGCACGTTCAGGATCGCGAGCTCGCCGACCGCCGGGTTCGTCAGCTCCACTTCGCGGCAGCAGTCCATGAACAGCACGACCTCCTCGAAGGCCTGGGAGTGCTTGAACGCGAGCGCGAGGCGGCGGCCCGGAATGCTGCGGTCGGTGGCGATGAGGTTCGCATCGGCCATGGCGAGCCCGCAGTCCTCAAGGTCGCCGACGTCCATCCCGTGCCCCGCGAAGAAGAGGTAGAGCCGCCGGCCGACCGGCCCTCCGCCGGCGACGGCCTTCTGGATGTGCGGGAGAATCGCGTCCTCGATCTGGTCGCGGCGCGGCTCCGAGCGCCTCGCACCGGAGACGAGCTTGACGATGTTGCCCGCCGGTACGTCGCCGCCCTTCGGCGACACGAGCCAGGCGTAGAAGTGGCCGGCGTCGTTCACCGGCCCCTCGAGCGGCGAGAAGTGGTCGTAGTCGTTGATCCCGACCACGATCGCGAAGTCCCGGTCGTTCGCCACGGCTCTCAGGCTCCGCGCGGCCAGGGTTCAGAGCAGAGCGAAGTAGTCCGAGTCGTCGAGATCGGACTCCTCATCCCCGTCCCCCAGGGCTCGGGTCACGTCCCAGTCCCGCCACCAGAAGAACCCCTTTTTGCCGAGCTTGACGACGCGGAACGCGACGGTGAACCCGTTCGGGAAGCTCTTGCGGTCGACCGACTGGCTCTTCGACGTGAGGTGGAAGTCGGCCGCGAACGCGAACAGGTCCTTCGTCCCGGGCGGCCCGACGTCGACGTTCGTCGTCGCGGAGAGCTCGCCCGAATGGCCCGACGACACGATCTCGAGCCCGTTGGCGGCGAGCTGCTGCTCGACGATCACGGCGTGCCCCTCCTGCAGTCGCCCGGCGCGCGCCGCCTCGAGGATCGCGTCCCGCAGGCCGTCGATGTGAATCATCGACTCGAGCTGGGTGCTCCCGATCGAGACGACGAAGCCGGTCTCGTTGCCGAAGCCGACCTTTAGCCCGGCCTTCGCGTTGCCGATCCACTCCCAGCCCGGCGTGCTCGCGTTCGCGCCGATGTCGAAATGCGTCGACTTGCCGTAGGTGTAGTCCCAGGGCCCGCTCTTGGTGCCCAGCTCGGTGGACGTGTCGACGGCGATCCCGTAATCGCCCAGCTCCCCGGCCGGGCCGAACGAGCAGTCCGCGACCCATCCGACCTTGCCGACGCGCTTGTCGAACGAGGCCGGCCAGTTGGCGAGCCAGCCCGGCGGAAACCCGTAGTGCTCCTGCAGTACCTGGCGATACACGTCACCCAGCGAGGCCATCGCGTCCCCCTTCAGTCGGCATGTCGACGGCGCGATCATCGACTTTCGCCGGCCGGCGGTCAAGCACCCAGCCCCGTCGGTCGATTACGCATTCGTCGCCATCGACGTCCCCGTCCGGTCAGCGTCTCCCCGCGGCCTCTACGCGCGAATCGCGGCGATCCCCGCTGGTCTCGCCGCCCGCTCCGGCGGCTCGGAGGCGCCTTCCGTGGCAAGCCTGCCCCCGACGTCGGCCGGCAGCACGGGCTCGTCGTCCTCGCAGGGCTCGGGCGGCAGCGCGCTCGCCTACCCGGCCCGGCTACGCTCACACAGCGTCCCGGCCGCGATGCTCGCACCCTCGCGAGCGTCTATAGTCGCTGGTGGGGCGGGACGATGCCGGCACAGCCTTCGGGCGATGGTCGGGCTCCCGCGCCGAGCGGTTCCACGGAGACCGCAGTCAGCCCGCCCGGCGCGAGCCTGACGAGTCGCCGGCGAGTCGGGTCCATAGAAAAAGCCCCGTTACCGAGGCTTTTTCCGTTAGCAGGCCTGTAAGCCGGATTCTGTCGAGGGTGACCATCCTTCTTTGCAGCTGACCCGGCCCCTGGGCGGGCTACCTCGTGACGGGGCCTGTTCGCCTTGCACCGGACGGGGTTTGGCTAGCCGTCGTGTCGCCACGACGCTGGTGGGCTCTTACCCCACCGTTTCACCCTTACCTCCGATCGCTCCGGAGATCGGTCGGAGGCGGTCTCCTTTCTGTTCCACTTTCCGTCGGCTTTCGCCGCCTGGCTCGCGCCAGCGTCCTGCCCTGCGGTGTCCGGACTTTCCTCGAGGCGCCGAGACGCCCCGCGGCCACCCGGCCTGCAGCGCGAAATTGTAGCCCTGGTCGTTACGCAGTCGAGTGAGCCCGGCGCTCGGACTCGGACCCGGCCTCGGCCGCCAGCTGGCTGCCGCACTCGGGGCAGAACACCGTCCCGCCCCGCGCGTGCATGACGAACTCGCCGCAGACGAGACACTCGAGGCTCAGCCCTCGCGCCAGCGCGACCAGCTCCTGGTCGAGCGTCCGGTGGAGCGGCGTCACCGACGTCATGTGAAGCGTCCCGGTCATCAGAGCGTCCTGAAGACTCCTCGCACGCGGCCGAGGATCTTCACGTACGGCGTGTAGATCGGATCGAGCGAGTCGTTCTCGGGCTGCAGCCGGATGCGACCCTGCTCGCGGTAGAACGTCTTCACGGTCGCCTCGTCGGCCGCCTCGTCCTCGCCGGCGAGGGCGACCACGATCTGGCCGTTGCGGGCGTCGTCGGAGCGCTCGACCACGACGATGTCGCCGTCGAGGATCCCGGCCTGGATCATCGAGTCGCCTTTGACCCGGAGGAGGAAGTCGCCCTTCAGCGTCTCGGGGACCGCAAGGTGCTCCTCGATGTTCTCCTCGGCGAGGAGGGGGCCGCCGGCTGCGATCTCGCCCACGAGCGGCAGCTTGTGGAGCGTCGGCGACGGACGCCGCGGACGCGGCCTTGCGGCGCTCGCGGCCGACCAGCTCGAGCGCGCGGGGCTTCGACGGGTCGCGCTTCAGCAGGCCGGCCCGCTCGAGGTTCGCAAGATGAGCGTGCACGGTCGATGGCGAGGCGAGCCCGACCGCCTCGCCGATCTCCCGCACGGTGGGCGGGTACCCGTGGCGATCGACGTAGTCGACGAGAAAGTTCCAGATCTCCTGCTGCCGGTCGGTGAGCACTGCGGCCTCCGGTTCGATGGCTTTGGCGCACTGGACGAACGTGTGTTCGCTGGAAGAGTAGGAACTCCTCCGGACGACGTCAAGTTGTCCGAAGAGGCCGCGGCGCACCTGGAACGCGAAAGGCCTCCGCGGAGCGAAGGCCTTGGGTCATGCGCTGGAGAGGACTTGAACCTCCACGGCCGTTTAAGGCCACTAGGCCCTCAACCTAGCGCGTCTACCAATTCCGCCACCAGCGCTCGAGGACGGGGCGCATTGTACCCACGGACTTCCGCGGCGGCGTCCCGCCTGCGTCGCTCAGCCGGCAAAGCGGGTGTAGTCGACCACGCCGAGGCGATTCTGGCGCCACCCCTGCAGGCGGGGCGAGACGAGCCAGGCCGACGCGGCCCACGACACGGGGACGACGGCCGCCGACCGGCGCAGCATCGCGTCGAGCCGGCGGAGTGCCGGGCAACGGATCGCGCGCGGCGAGCGCCCGCCGCAGGAGCGGCGACGGGTTCGGCTGCAGTGCGAGGAACAGCGCCTCGGGTGCGTCGTAGGGCGCGCGCAGCCGCTCGAACGTGTCCGGCGCAGAGGCGACCACACGCGGGCCGAGGCCGACCTCGCGCCAGTTCGACGCCAGGAGCGACGCGCCGTACCGCGCGACCTCGCCTTGGGCGCCGAGCGGAACGCGCACGGGGCGCAGCGAGCGGACGTGCCGGCGAAAGTCGCGCACGAGTGGCGGCCGCTCGGCCGGCGCGTCCGGCAGAAGCCCCCAGGCGCGGCCGGCCGCCCGTTCGGGCACGAGCGCCTCGTAGTCGAGCCGGTCGGCGGACGCCCAGTAGGCGCGGCGCGTGGCCGGACGGCCGGCCAGCGCCCCAAGCCGGAGATCGAAGCGAACGAGGTCGAGCGCCCGAACCGGGCGGACGTGCACGCGCGGACCGACGGTCGGATCGGCGAGCGCCGCCTTCAGGTCGCCGAGCGCGACGGGCGCGGCGTCGACCTCGCCTCGCCGAAACGCCTGCGCGGCGGCGTGCGGCTCCATGCGGACGAAGTCGAGCGTCAGCCCGGGCCGGCTGACCTCGATCCGCCGCGGGCCTGCGTTGACGCTCCGGAACCGCGGCACGTGGACGATCCTCGTCCGGAGCGCGAGCGGGAAACGGCGCCAGACGAACGGCGTCTCGACGATGACGGTGCGGCCGCCGGTCGCGCGCCCGCCGAGCTCCTCGGCCACGCGGCGGGGCGCCCGGCACGAGAGGCGCCAGCGCTGCGGCGCCACCTGCACCGCCCGCGGGCAGAGCTCGGCTGCGGTCGGGAAGAGCGAGCGCTCGATCGACGGATCGCCGAGGCTCGTCACCGCGACCCGGATCGTCTTCGCGCCCGCCGCCGGAACGGCGATCAGCGCAGCCGGGACGGCGATCAGCGCAGCCGCGACGGCGCAGACTGCGCGCACGCGTCAGGCGAGGAGGCGGTACAGCACGACCGTGTTCGTGAAGAACAGGATCGCCACGACGTTCGTGACCCGCGTCAGGTTCCGCTCCACGATGTGCGTCCCGCCCTGCGACTGGGGCGTGAAGCCCATGCCGCCGAGACCCGTGTCACGGCCGGAGTGCATGAGGATGAGCCCGATCAGCGCGATCGAGAGCAAGACGTGGACGACGGCCGCGACCTGGAGCATCGGCGAAGAGGGTAGCGAAAAGCGTCAGCGGCTCGCGGTGTCGGCGATCGCCTCGAGGAGCTCGGAGGCGACCCTGTCCTTCGTGACGTAGCCGTCGGCCCCCGCGTCGCGAGCCCTCGTGACGTCGTCGGGCTCGTCCGAGCCTGTCAGCATCAGCACCTTCGTCCGCGGCAGCCGCTCCCGGATCTGGGCGGTCGCCTCGATCCCGTCCATCACCGGCATCGAGATGTCCATCAGGACGACGTGCGGCTTCTCGGCGAGGGCGATCCCGAGCGCCTCCTCGCCGTTCCGCGCCTGCCCCACGACCTCGAAGCGGTCGTCGGTCGCGAGGATCGCCTCCAGCGCGTCGGCGAAGAGGGTGTGGTCGTCTGCGATCAGGACGCGGACGCGATTGGGCATCGGTGGGTGAGCGGAAACGGGGTTGGTACCCTGCGGGCGTGGACGGCGACGCCGCGCGCGAGCGTATTCAAAAGTTGCTCGTCACGGGCGACAACCGTCTCAAGCAGGGCGTCTCGCCGGAGAAGGCGCGCGAGAGCTACGAGCAGGCGCTCCAGACGGCCCGCGAGGCGGGGCTCGAGGATTCGGTGCGCCCGCTCGTCGAGCTCAGGCTGGCCGACCTCCAGCGGCTCGCTCGAGAATCGCCTCGATCCGCGCCGCCTGACGCCTGACGTCGTGCTCCGCCGCGGCGGCCCGACCGGCCTCGTTCGGCCGCGGCAGCCGTGCCGCCGCGTCGAGCGCCCGCGCCAGCTCGTCGGCGTCCAGCGGGTCGACGAGGAGCCCCGCCTCCGGCGGCACGAACTCCGGCGGTCCGCCGATCCGCGTCGCGACGACCGTGCGGCCGACGGCCATCCCTTCGAGCAGCGACTGGCCGAGCGGCTCGATCAGGCTCGGCTGGCAGAGGACGTGATGCTCCGCGAGCAGCGCGGGCACGGCCTCGTGCGGGACGACGCCGCGAAGCTCGACACGCGCGCGATGCTCCAGCTCGGAGCGGAGCGGGCCCCCGCCGACGAACGTCAGCGTTCCCTCGTCCAGCTGCGCGAACGCGTCCGCCAGACGAACGACGTTCTTCCGCTCCGTGAGCGAGCCGAGGCAGACGAAGCGCGGCGGGCCGTCCGGCTCGTGCTCCGGCGGGTGGAAGCGCTCGAGGTCGACGCCCATCGAGACGACCTCGGTCTTGCCGACCGCCTGCGGCAGCTTCGTCTCGAGCTCGGTGCGGAGGTAGCCGGAGACGCACACGACCGTCGAGGCCGCGCGCACGACGCGCCGGGTGAGAGCCGCGACGCCACGGATCGCGCCGATGTTGCGGACGTCGCGGCCGTGCGCCGTCACGACGAGCGGTGCATCCACGCGCGAGGCGATCAGCCCGGCCGGGACGAGGAAGTGCGCGTAGACGACGTCCGGCTTCCGGGCGGCCCGGACCCGGCGCGCGAGCTCCAGGTAGCGGCGCTTGCCGCCGCCGCGGGTGTCGAGCACTGCGCGGTCGAGCTCGTGGCCGCGCGCGGCGAGCTCCTCCTCCATCCGGCGGACGAAGACGCCGAGGTCCGGGTCCCTGGGTCCCGGGTACATCTGCGAGACGAGCAGGATCCGCATCAGGCTGCAGGCCCATGCGCGGCGCGGACGCCGCTGCGCCGTCCGCGGGAGATGGTCGGGTCGATCGCCAGCAGGCTCAGGTCCACGGCGAGGTTGACGAGGATGATCGCGAGCCCCGTCACGAGCGTGATCCCGAGGATCACCGGCAAGTCGAAGCCCGACGTGCCGTTGAGCGCCGTGATGGTCGTGCGCCCGAGCCCCGGCAGCCCGAAGACCGTCTCGATGTACATCGCGATCCCGATCGCGAGGCCGATGTCCATCCCGATCATCGTCACGATCGGCGAGATCGCGTTGCGGAGCGCGTGCCCGCGGACGACCTGGAGCTCGGAGGCGCCTTTCGCCCGCGCGGTCCGCACGTACGGCTCGTGGAGCACGTCGATCATCCGGTTCCGCACCATGCGCAGGTAGAGCGCGACGAAGAAGAGCGCAAACGTGATCCACGGCAGGACGAGATGCGCGGACCAGTCGAGCGGACCGCCGCAGGTGGGGACGTTGGCCGGGCTGGAGCCGAGGAACGCCGGGTTGGACGTGTCGGCGGCGCTCCCCGTCAGCGGGCAATAGCCGCTCGGCGGGGCGACGTGCCAGCGGTTGCCGACGAAGAGCTGCAGGAGCAGGCCGACCACGAGCGGGTGCGTCGAGATCGCCGCCACGGAGAACGCCACGGTTGCCCGGTCGACCCACGAGCGGGGCCGCAGCGCGACGAACGTCCCCAGCGGGATGGCCACGATCAGGAGGAGCAGCATGCCCCCGAGCACGAGCGACGCGGTCACGACGACCGCATGGCCGACCATCGGCGCAACCGGGGTCCCCTCGACCTGGCCGCCGAAGAAGCCGGCTGTCGCCCAGGAGAATCCGAAGTCGCCGTGCAGCGCACGCCAGACGTACTTGCCGTACTGCACGTAGACCGGCCGGTCGACGCCGAGCGCGTGGTGCGCCTTCGCGAGCTGGTCCGGCGACGCCTTCTGGACGTCGACGAGGAAGCCCGCCGGGTCGGCCGGGATCTTGAAGTACATGGCGAACGTGATCACCGAGAGGAGCCAGACCAGGACGACGGCGACCCCGAGCCGCCTGAGGACGTAGCCGAGCATCAGCTCTGCCTCGGATCGAGCGCCTCGCGGAGCCCTTCGCCGAACTGGTTGAGCGCGAAGACGGTGAGGAAGATCGCGATCGACGGCACGAGGGTCAGCCACGGCTGGGTGGTGGCCGGGTTGTACGGATTCGGGCTCAGGATCGAGCCCCACGTCTGCGCCAGCATCGAGCCCCAGCTCGCCGTGGGCAGCTTGATCCCCGCGTTCAGGAACGTGACGCCGACCTCGATCATGATGTTGGTGGCGACGAGCAGCGTCCCGTAGACCAGGAGCGGCGGGATCATGTGCGGCAGGAGGTGCGTGCGCACGATTCGCGCATCGCTCGCGCCGGTCATCTCGGATGCCTCGACGAACTCCCGGTGGCGCAGCGTCTGGACCTGGGTGCGGACGAGTCGCGCCGGGTAGAACCAGGTGAAGGCGGCGATCAGGACGACCAGCTGCAGCACGCCCTCGTTCAGCGTCCCGTGCAGGGTCCACGTGCTGAGCCCGCCGCTGACGGTGCTGCCGATCAGGACGAGGAAGAGCAGCATCGGGAACGCCATCACGAGATCGGTGAAGCGCGAGACGCCCGCGTCGACGACCCCGCCGAAGAAGCCCGCGACCGCACCCATCACGAAGCCGATCGTCAGAGCCAGGAGGGCCGCGCCGATGGCGACCTCGAGCGAGACCCGGCCGCCGTAGAGGAGCCGCAGTGCCTCGTCGCGCCCAAGACGGCCGTCAGCGCCCAGCAAGAGCAGCGTCTTGCCGGTGCCCGCGGGCGGCGGCTTGTGCTCGATCGCGAGCGGGTTGTCGTCCGCGAGGATCGCGGTGTCCCAGACCCGCGTCAGCGGCCCCGCCGGCCGGAGCGAGGAGCTGACCGCGTACGGGAAGAACTCGTTCGGGCCGTGGCCGATCGCCCGCTCGTAGAGCGGTGCGCCGGGGAACACGGCGAAGAGGAGCGCGACCAGGAAGACGCCGCTCGCGAGCGCGACGCGGTCGCGCCGCAGCCGTCGCCAGGCGAGCGTCCAGTGGCCCGCCGGCCGGGGCGAAACGATCAGCTCTGCCGCAACTGTGACTGTCATCTGGGAGTTGGCTCTCGGGACGACCCTGCAGGCGACCGCGCCGGCCGCGACAGGTTATCGGCGTGCCTGCGGCGGGGTCCACCCGCACGACCCGGGACCCTCCGTACCTGGTCGCCGACCAGGTACGGAGCGACGGCCATCGAGTGCAGATCGCCTTCTGTGCAGGCATTTCTTGTTTTTAAATACGAATCTTGTACCTGGTCGCCGACCAGGTACGAGGGGGAGCGGGGCGCTCAGACGGGAGCGATCTGACGGTCGTACATGCCCCACTCCTCGCGCAGCACCTCGCTGATCTCGCCCACGGTGCAGCGCGCGCGCAGCGCCTCGCGCATGGGCGGGAGCATGTTCTCCGTGCCGCACGCCGCGTCGCGCACGCGCGCCAGCGCCGCCGACGCATCCTCGGCGTTGCGCTCCGCTCGAACGCGCGCGGTGCGCTCGAGCTGGCGCCCCTCCGCCTCCGGGTCGATCCGCTGCAGCTCGACCTCCGCCTCCTCCTCCTCGGCGTAGCGATTCACGCCGACGATCACGCGCTCGCCCGACTCGACCTGCTCCTGCCAGCGGAACGCGGCGTCCTCGATCTCGCGCTGGACGAAGCCCTGCTCGACGGCGGCAACCGCACCGCCGAGCTCGTCGATCCGCTCGATCAGAGCCGAGGCGCCCTGCTCCAGCTCGTCGGTCAGCGCCTCGATGAAGTACGCGCCGCCGAACGGGTCGGCCGTGTCGGTCGCCCCGCCCTCCTCCGCGAGGATCTGCTGCGTGCGAAGCGCGATCCGCGCCGACCGCTCGGTCGGGAGCGCCAGCGCCTCGTCGAAGGCGTTCGTGTGCAGCGACTGCGCGCCGCCCGCGACCGCGGAGAGCGCCTGGATCGCGACGCGCACGACGTTGTTCTCGGGCTGCTGCGCCGTCAGCGTCGAGCCGCCGGTCTGCGCGTGGAAGCGCAGCGCCTGCGCCTTCGGGTTCGTGGCGCCGAACCGCTCCTTCATGATCCGCGCCCACAGCCGCCGCGCCGCGCGGAACTTGGCGACCTCCTGGAAGAAGTGGTTGTGCGCGTTGAAGAAGAAGGAGAGCCGCTCGCCGAACTCGTCCGGCGAGAGCCCCGCATCGACGGCGGCCTGCGCGTAGGCGATCCCGTTTGCGAGCGTGAAGGCGAGCTCCTGCACCGCAGTCGAGCCCGCCTCCCGGATGTGGTAGCCCGAGATCGAGATCGTGTTCCACCGCGGAATCCGCTCCGCGGCGTACGCGAAGAGGTCCGTCGTCAGCCGCATCGAGGGCTTCGGCGGATAGATGTAGTTCCCGCGGGCGATGTACTCCTTGAGGATGTCGTTCTGGACCGTGCCGCTCAGCCGGTCCGACGAGACGCCCTGGCCCTCCGCCACGAGCTCGTAGAGCAGGAGGAGGAGCGACGCGGGCGCGTTGATCGTCATCGAGGTCGACACCTCGCCTAGGGGGATCCCCTCGAGCAGGAGCTCCATGTCGGCGAGCGAGTCGATGGCGACGCCGGTCCGCCCCACCTCGCCCAGCGCGCGCGGGTCGTCCGAGTCGTAACCGAGCTGCGTCGGCAGGTCGAACGCGATCGAGAGCCCCGTCTGCCCGCGCTCGAGCAGGTACCGGTAGCGGGCGTTCGACTCCTCCGCCGAGGCGAAGCCCGCGTACTGCCGGATCGTCCACGGCCGGCCGCGGTACATGTCCGGGTAGGGGCCGCGCGTGAAGGGAAACTCGCCCGGCAGCTCGCGCTCGGGCGGGGCGTCCGCGGCCGTGTAGACCGGCTTGATCTCGATCCCGGACTCGGTCTCCCTGCTGTCCTCGGTGGCGGCCATCGCCCGAAGTATGCTCGGCGGGCGGGCGCGCCCGCGGCCACGCCCTCTCGAGGCGCGGCACGTAACCTGCCGTCGATGACGGTGCGGGTGAAGCTCTTCGCCGGCCTGCGCGAGCGGGCCGGCTGGTCGGAGCGCGAGGTCGAGGCGACCCGCGTCGCGGACGTCTGGCCTGCGCTCGGCCTGGGCGAGGAACCACCCGGCCTGCTCTACGCCGTCAACCGTGAGTACGCCGAACGAACGATGGCCCTTTCGGACGGGGACGAGGTGGCCCTCATCCCTCCGGTCAGCGGCGGGGCGTTCCGCCTTTCGAACGAGCCCCTTTCGGTCGAGGCCGCAATCGGCGAGGTGCGGGCCGAGCGCGCCGGCGCGATCGCCACCTTCAGCGGTACGACCCGGATCGAATCGCGCGGCAGGACGGTGCAATGGCTCGACTACGAGGCCTACGAGGGGATGGCCGAGAAGGTCATGGCGGAGATCGCCGATGAACTGAAGGCGAAGCACGACGTCGTCGAGATCGCGATCCATCACCGGGTCGGGCGGGTGGCGATCGGCGAGACGTCGGTCGTGATCGCCGTCTCCGCCGTGCACCGGGGAACGGCGCTCGCCGCCTGCCACGAGGCGATCGACACCCTCAAGGAGCGCGTCCCGCTCTGGAAGAAAGAGGTGTACGACGGCGGCGAAGAATGGATCGGAAGGGGGTCGTAAGAACCGGCAAGGCGGGTACGCTGGGTGAGTGAGCCAGGATCCCCGCAAGACCTATAGCGACCTCTGGGGCGAAAAGCCGGTGGAGGACGTCGAGCCGCTCTGGGCGCCCGCGCCCGTGCCCGACCCGCACCCCGACCCCTACGACGCGCGACAGTACGAGCCGATCCACCCGCGCGGGACGAACTGGCGCGGGATCCTGAGCCGGATCTGGGCGCCCCTCGCCGCCGTCGGCGCGTTCCTCGCCAAGTTCGGCGCCATCCTCTTCAAGCTCAAGTTCTTCACCGTCGCAGCCACCATGCTCGTCTCGGTCGGCGCGTACGCCCTGCTCGGCGGCTGGTGGTTCGGAATCGGGCTCGTCGTGCTGATCTTCATCCACGAGATGGGCCACGTTCTCGAGCTCCGGCGCCAGGGCGTGCCGGCCTCGGCGCCGCTTTTCATTCCTTTCATGGGCGCGTTCGTGGGCATGAAGGAGATGCCGCACAACGCCTGGAAGGAGGCGCAGGTGGCGCTCGCCGGGCCCATCCTCGGCACCCTCGGCGCCGCGGCGGTCTGGGCCTACGGCTCGTACACCGACTCGAACTTCTGGCGCGCGATGGCGTTCGTCGGGTTCTTCATCAACCTCTTCAACCTGCTGCCGATCGTGCCGCTCGACGGTGGGCGTGCCGTGGCGGCGCTGCACCCGGCGATCTGGGCGGTCGGGCTCGCGGGCCTCGTCGTGCTGGCGTTCTACCGGCCCAGCCCGATTCTCCCGATCATCATCATCTTCGGCGCCATGGAGCTCTGGCGGCGCTGGCAGACGCGCAACTTCCCGGAGTTCCAGGACTACTACAAGGTCGAGTGGTGGCAGCGCGCCGTCGTCCTCACCGTCTACGTCGGCCTCGCCGTCGTGCTCGTGCTCGGCATGCATGCCACGCACGTTCCGCGCGACTTCTGACGGTCGCCGCCTCCTAGTGGCCACCGACCAGCGGATCCTCGCCTCCGAACAGGAATCGCTCGAGGCGGATCTCGCCATGATCGCGGCCGAGTTCCGCGAGGGGTTCGAGGCCGTGGCGAGGATCCGGAAGCCGGCCGTGACCATCTTCGGCTCCGCGCGCGTGCCGCGAGGAGCACCCCGCCTACGCCGCCGCGCGCGAGACCGGCCGCCTGTTCGGCGCGGCGGGCTGGGCGGTCGTCACCGGCGGCGGGCCGGGCGTCATGGAGGCGGCGAACCGCGGCGCGAGGGAGGGCGGCGGCCAGTCGGTCGGCTTCAACATCGAGCTCCCGCACGAGCAGGAGCCGAACGCGTACCTCGACGTCGCCTACACCTTCCGGCATTTCTACGCCCGCAAGGTGTGCTTCGTGAAGCCGGCCGAGGGCTTCGTCATCTTCCCCGGCGGCTTCGGCACCCTCGACGAGCTCTTCGAGGCGCTGACGCTGATCCAGACGGGCAAGGTGCTGCACTTCCCCGTCGTGCTGGTGGACACCGAGTTCTGGGCCGACCTGCTCGGCTGGGTGAAGGACGAGCTGCTGAGCAACGGCCTGATCGCGCCGGACGACGTTCAGCTCCTGCACGCGACGAACGATCCGCGCGAGGCCGTCGAGATCGTGCTCGACTCGTACGGGCGCGCGCAGGCCGAGGCGGGACCCCGGGTCGCTACGCGGCCGGGATGACGTAGTACTGCCCGGCGCCCCGGGGGAACCTCCCGGTTCCCCCGCACCCCCTCCACCGGTCCGCTTCGCGGACGGGCCGCTACGCGGCCGGGATGACGTAATAGGGTCCGGGCGGCGTCACACCGGGGCCGTAGACCGTGGTCGGCCCCTCGGGGATGTAGCGCGACGGGAAGGCGCCCTCGTGGATCAGCTTCCCGTGCCGGTCGTAGACCCGCCGGCTGACGGTGACGTCGAAGCCGGACGCACCGGAGCCGCCGACGACCTTCACGGAGCCGCGCGGCGCGCTCGGGTCGATCGCATAGCTCATCGACGGCGGCTTCCAGTTCGTCTTCTCGCTCGTCTCCGAGACGACCTTCCGGCCCTCCGG
Organism: uncultured Actinomycetes bacterium; assembly: GCA_963704025.1. GTDB lineage: Bacteria > Actinomycetota > Thermoleophilia > Gaiellales > Gaiellaceae > CAVPGP01. Next base: position 153,819 of record CAVPGP010000005.1, read on the forward strand.
GGTGCCGTAGAAGGTGAAGGTGAGGGTCGAGCTCGTGTACGACGCCTTGATCAGCAGGCCGTGCTTCAGGTCGTTGCGGAAGACGAAGTCCGGGCCGCCCCATGAGACCGTCGCGTCGCGGCCCAGCGGGTAGTGCGAGATGTAGAGCGAATGGTTGTGCCGCTCGAGGATCGGCAGGCCGAGCTCGAAGGCGTTGTTGAAGAGCGTCGTCGCCGTCTGGCAGACGCCTCCGCCGATCGACGGCAGGACGAGGGAGCCGACGATCATCTGCCCCTCCAGGAAGCCGCGCTCCGGCGTGCGCTCGCCGACGACCTCGTTGAAGCTGAACTTCTCGCCGGGCTCGATCACGGTGCCGTCGATGAAGTCGGCCATCAGCTGGACATTGTGGATCCGGTTCGACGACGAGACGCCCATGTCGGTCGTGAACGAGGAGAGCTTGCTCACGATCCCGAGCGCCTGCGCCTCGGCGGTGGTGAGGTCGGCCGGGACGGCGTTCAGCGTCACCTCGGCGTCGCGGCGCGAGCCGAGCGCAGCCGCCGTCAGCTGGGCGACGAGCGCCTCGCGGTCGATGTCACGCCCGTCGCGGGAGGGTACGACCCGCACGGAGTCGCCGCTGACGGCGAACTGCGCGTTGCGGGCGCGGATGCGCCACTTCGTGACGAAAGGCTCGGCGGCCTTGGCGAGTCGCCGCGGGTCGAACGTCACGGCGAGCTCGCCCTGCCTGGGCTCGAAGCGGAGCAGCCGCGCGATCCGCTCCGGAGCCAGCGAGCCGACCGACTCCCAGCCGTAGGTCAGGCGCACGGGCGCCGAGACCGCGAGGCGGGCGCGGTCCTCCGCGAGCGACGCGTCCGAGTCGGTCACCGCCGGGCCGGCCGGATGGAACGCTGCGCGGATGCTCGTCCGAGCGCCGACGGCCGCCTGCAGCGCCGCGAGCAGCCCGGCGCGGTCGAGCGCGACGCCTGCCCGGGCGGGGCCCGCGACCGGCTCGAGCCCGACCATCTCGACGCGCGCGTTGACCGCCGGCCGGCCGAAGCGCTCCACCCGGGCGAGCAGCCTCGCCGCCGCGCGCTCGCGCACGTGGAACCGGGGCGTCACGTCCTCTCCTGCACGCGGGTCGACGAGGCCGACCGCTTCGCCCGCGCCGCCTCGTCCGACCGCGAGCGCGGCGTCGGTGGTCCGCTGGACGTCCACCCGCAGCACGGCAGCCGGAACGACCTCGACCGCACCGCCCCGGGCGTGGATCGTCACCGGGCGCAGGAGCGCCCTGCGAACCTCGACCCAGGTCGCCTTCGCCACCTCGTCGCGGCTCATGCCGCCCACGTCGGCGCCCGCGATCCGCACGCCGGGCATCGCCTCCCCCCGGTATTGCAGCGCCCGCAGGCCGACAGCAGCCCCGACGACGAGCACTGCGACGAGCGGCACGAGCAGGGCGCGCGCCGAGAACGGACGGACCAGCCTGGCCGCCAGAGCCGTCATGGTGGACACGGTAGCCGGAGCTCCTGTCGGCGGCGGCAGCCGCCGCCTCGCCTGCTCCCTATCCTGTGCCCGTGGAGCTTCGCGACCTGCCCTCCGTGGACGAGCTGGTGCGCGGTGTCGAGGCGCCGCACGCGCTGGCAGTCGAGGCGGCGCGAGCCGTCCTCGCACGCGCGCGCGTCGAGATCCGCGCGGGGCACGAGCCGGGCGATCTCGGCGCGGAGCTGCGAGAGGAGCTGGACTCGTCGGAGCGCGCGTCGCTCCGCCGCGTGCTGAACGCGACCGGGGTCGTCGTGCACACGAACCTCGGTCGAGCCCCCTTGGCCGAGGCAGCGCTCGAGCGCGTCGCGGAGGCGGGCCGCGGCTACTCGAATCTCGAATACGACCTGCCGTCGGGAGAACGGGGCTCCCGGCAGGCCCACGTCTCGGCCGTGCTCCACCGCCTCACCGGCGCCGAGGCGGCGCTCGTCGTCAACAACAACGCGGCGGCGGTGATGCTCGCGCTCGCGGCGCTGGCCGAGGGCCGCGAGGTGCTCCTGTCCAGGGGCGAGCTGATCGAGATCGGCGACGGCTTTCGGATCCCCGACGTGCTGGCCCGCTCGGGCGCACGCCTCGTCGAGGTCGGCTCCACGAACCGGACGCGCGTCGCCGACTACGAGCGCGCGATCGGGCCGGAGACCGCCCTGCTGCTGCGCGTGCACCAGTCCAACTTCCGCGTCGTCGGCTTCACGGAGCAGGCGCCGCTCGGCGAGCTGGCCGAGTTGGCGCGGAGGCACGGGCTGCCGCTCGTGGACGACCTGGGGTCCGGGGCGTTCGACTCGTTCGAGGGCGAGCCCTCGGCGCGTGAGGCGCTTGCCGCCGGCGCCGACCTCGTCTGCTTCTCCGGGGACAAGCTGCTCGGAGGGCCCCAGGCCGGCGTCGTCGTCGGCCGCGCAGACCTCGTGGAGCGGCTGCGCAGGCATCCGCTCCAGCGGGCGCTCCGCGCCGACAAGCTGACGATCGCCGCGCTGGCGGGGACGCTGGCGCTCTACCTCGACCCGGAGCGGGCACGGCGCGAGATCCCCGTCCTGCGGATGCTGATGGAGGACGTTGAAGCCGTGCGCGCGCGGGCGGAGCGGCTCGCGGCCGCTGCGGGCGGAGAGGTGGAGGAGACGGTGGGCCGCGTCGGCGGCGGTGCGCTGCCGCTGGCCGAGCTCCCCTCGTTCGCGTGCGCGGTCGAGGAGCGGCTCGCCGAGCCGCTCCGCCTCGGCGAGCCGCCCGTGATCGGCGTGCTCCGCGACGGGCGCCTGCTGCTCGACTGCCGCACGCTCGGCGACGCCGAGGCGGACGAGGTCGCGGAGGCCGTGCGCCGTTGCCGTTGACCGTCGGCACGGCCGGCCACATCGACCACGGCAAGACGTGGCTCGTCCGGGCTCTGACGGGCAAGGACACGGACCGGCTGCCCGAGGAGCACCGGCGGGGGATCTCGATCGACCTCGGCTACGCGCCGCTCGAGCTCCCGGACGGGCGGCGGCTCTCGCTCGTCGACGTTCCCGGGCATGAGCGCTTCGTCCGCAACATGGTCGCCGGCGCGTCGGGGATCGACCTCTTCCTGCTCGTGATCGACGCCGGCGAGGGGGCGAGGCCGCAGACGCACGAGCATCTCGCCATCCTGCGCCTGCTCGGGATCGAGCAGGGCGTGGTCGCCGTGACCAAGTCCGACGCCGTCGACGAGGAGACGCTGGAGCTCGCCCTCGACGAGGCGCGCTCGCTCGTGCCCGCGAACGAGGTCGTCGCCGTCTCGGCAAAGACGGGGGCCGGCCTCGACGAGCTGCAGGCGGCGCTCACGCGCGCCGCCGACCGTGTGGAGCACCGCCGGCGCTTCGAATCGGCGCGCCTCTGGGTCGACAGGGTCTTTACCCTGCGCGGCATCGGGACGATCGCCACCGGAACGCTCTGGTCGGGCTCGATCGGCGGCGGTGACCTGCTTCGGATCGAGCCGGCGGGCCGCGACGTGCGCGTGCGCTCGGTGCAGGTGCACGACGACCCGGTCGAGCGCGCGGCGGCCGGTCAGCGGGTTGCGGTCAACCTCGCTTCGGTCGACCGCACGCAGCTCCGGCGCGGAGACGTCCTCGTCGAGCCCGGGCACTTTCCCGTCAGCTTCCGGCTCGACGTGGTGCTCGAGGAGCTCGAGGAGATCCCCGCCGCAGTCAAGGTGCACCTCGGCACGGCGGACGTCGCGGCTCGGGTCGCGCGGTCCGGGAGGTACGCGCAGCTCCGCCTCGCGCGGCCGGTCGTCGCGGCACGCGGCGACCGCGTGGTGCTGCGTGGCGAGACGACCCTCGGGGGCGGGCTCGTGCTCGACCCTGCTCCGCCGCGCGGGGTCGACGCGCCGAGGCTGGAGCTGCTCGAGCGCGGCGACCCGAGCGCGATCGTGCGGGCGCTCGTCCGCGAGCCGGTGACCGGCGCCGCGCTCCAGGCCCGCGGTCTCCTCGCGCCGGCAGAGCTCGCGGCCGGCCTCGCGACCACGCCCGGCGCCGGCGACTGGTACTTCTCCGAGGACTGGCTCGCCGAGCAGCGCCGCCGGGTGCGCGAGCGGCTCGCGGAGCAGCTTCGGCGCTCGCCGCTCGACCCGGGCGTCCCGCTCGGGGAGCTCCTCCCCGCCGAGCCGTGGGCGCCCCTCGTCCTCAACCTGCTCGAGGTCGAGCGCCGCGGTGGCAAGGCGTATCTCCCGGGCGTGGCCGCCTCGCTCGGCGGCCGCGAGCAGGCGGCGTCGCGCCTCGAGGCGCAGCTCGAGGCTGAGGGCGCAATGAAGGTCGACGACCGCGAGCTGGCCGCGTTCCTGGAGTCGGCGGGCCGCCTGAAGCGGCTCGGCGGCGACGTCGCAGTCTCACCGGAGCTCTACGACCGCGGCGTGGAGGCGATCCGCGGTCTGGCGCCCATCACGATCGCCTCTTTCCGCGACGCGCTCGGCATCTCGCGCAAGCACGCGCAGCTGCTGCTCGAGCGCTACGACGCGGACGGCCTGACCCGCCGCATCGGCGACGAGCGCGTCCTCCGCCGCGCCGGGCGCGAGGCGTAGCGCGTGGCCTCAGTCGAATTCGCGGTGGGCGCAGTCCGGGCAGAAGAGCCCGAGCTCGGCCGGCTCGTCGTCGGTGGTGTACAGCCGCCAGCGCTCGGCGGGGTCCCACCAGACGATGCCGCACTCGATGCATTCGAGGCTCAGCGTCGACCGGAGCGCGTCGATCTCGTGAAGGAAGTCGGACATACGGTCTCTATCGACGCGATGGCATTTGCGCGTAGTCCAGATGGGCCTAGCCGAAGGTCTGGGTTTTCATTTCCTGCACCGACGACCGGGGCGCGGCGTTCCGGCGCCGTGCATGCTCCGCGCAGCACGTGGCGGCGTCCACGGTCGAGGCCGCTCTAACGGGTGGACGCGGGGCCAAGGCGGTCAACTCGCCCACCGACCCGGGGACGCCGCCACGAGTCTCGGCAGTCAGCGGACGGACGCATGCAGCGGTCGGGCCGCCGCGTCCGACGGCCCGTCCAGCTGGATCTTGAGCTCCGTCCCCGCGTGTGCGGCCCGAGGGAACTCGGAGGCCCCAGAGCTTCCGGCCTTCCCTTTGCGGATTAGGGACCCGGCGAGTAGCTCTGCCCTCGAGAGACACTCTGGCCGACTTCGACCCGGCCTGCCTCCCCCGCGTGAGTGATTCTGACCCCCGTAGCAGGCACGGCTCGACGCGAGCGTGCACGATCGAGAGCGGAGGCCCGGTTGGGCCCCCGCTCTCGATCGCCTTCAGCTCGCCGCCGAGCCGGAATCGCTCAGAAGCCGAGCACCGCCGTCCGGCCGGGCAGGAGCGAGCCGGGGTAGTACTCAGCGTCGCTCAGATCGCGCTGGAAGAGCGTCACGCGAAGGAGCTGCCGCCCAGCCGGCCGACCTTTCTGGAACATGAGCACTCCACTGAGGGACTTGCCGGCCGGGATGCCGGCCGGGAACACGCAGTACCAGATGCTCGTCCCGCGGCCGGAGCACGTGCCGCCTGCGAACGGCTGCTGTTCGGCCCACTTCAGCTTGGCCGAAAAGTCGAACCGTGCGATGAGGACCTCCGGCTCTGCGCATGCAAGCCCGAGCCGGAGCAGCTTGCCGTGCACCGCGCTGACGATCGAGGTCTTGCAGGGCACGCCGACGTCGGGGACCGGAAAGGCCGGGATCGCCGACGGAGCCTGCGGGTCCTCGGGCGCGGGCCTGGCGCTCGCCACCGCGGCCAGGCCGGCAACGAGCACGCCGGTGACGACGACCAGGGCGATCGAGCGGACTAGATGCTTCATTTTCGTCCTCCCTTTGGGCACCTCCGACAGCCCGCTGCCGTCGGGTGGCGCTCGAAGCAAGGTGCATGGCGGCGGACAACACTCGCTAAACGCCCGGTAAACGTCCGCAACCCACCGCCGCCGGTCTCGGCGGCTCGGCCTACCCGCGATGTGGCGGGAGTGCGCGCTCGCCGAGTGCGACCGCGACTGCGTCGTCGAGGGTGAGTGCGGCCCCCGCGGCCCGCGCCGCGGCGTCCCCGGCGGGGTCGAGTCCGGCCTGGAGGAGCGTGCGGATCTGCTCGTCGTGCCGGGCATCGATCGCGTCCGGTGGCGATCCTCGCCGGCGGGATTCTTCCTCGACCCAGCCGTGGAGCACGGCCGCGCGCGCGAGAGCGCCCTCGCTCGCCTCGATCCGCGCGATCAGCCGGACCTGCCAGAGCTGTGAGAGTGGTCCCTCCGCACGGGCTGTGCGGATCGCCCGCTCGGTGCTCGCCCGGGCTGCCGTCAGATCGCCTCGCCGGAGCGCGACCTCCGCCAACGTGTAGTGAGCCTGTGCGCTGGCGGTCGGGCTGCTCGACCTTGTGACGGGTCCGGCGAGCGACTCGGCGCGCTCGAGCTCGCCCCGTTCGAGCGCCGAGAGCGCCATGTTGCCGCTGAGCCCTTCCACCCAGGACGACAGCCCGTGGCGCTCGGCCATCTGCAGCGCCTGCTCGTACGCCGCCTCGGCACCGTCGGGGTCGCCGTCGGAGCTACAGGCAACCCCGATCGTGGTCCAGGCCCAGGTCGTCTCGAGCGGATCGTCGAGCTCGGGGTTGCGTGCGATCACCGCGCGGGCCAGCCGCTTAGCCTCAGCTCGGTCGGTGAAGACCATCAGCGCTGCAAGGCAATTGTCGAGGTGGGCGGCGAGGCGATCGGAAGGCCCCAGCTCGAGCGCGCGCAGCGTCCAGCGGACGCCCTCTTCCGGGCCGCCGACGAAATACCAGTAGAGGCACGCGGCGGCCACAGTTGCGCCGAGGAGCTCGTTCCGACCGGTGGCTTCGAGGTACTCGAGTGCCGCCCGAACCTCGCTGAAGTCGCGGCTGATCGCGTCGAACCCACCGGTCATCCGGACGAAGGACTGCTCGCCGATCTCGATCGCGTGTTGCGCGTACCACTCGGCGTGGCGACGGCGGAGGAGCTCCTGCTCGCCCGACTCGGCGAGCCGCTCCTCCGCGAAGGCGTGGATCGTGTCGAGCATCCAGTAGCGATCGTCGCCCGCGTCGTCCACACGGCGCTTGACGAGGCTCTTGTCGACGAGCGACGAGATGAGGTCGAGGTCGGCGTCGCAGATCGCCTCGGCCGCAGGGAGCGTGCAGCCGTCCACGAACGCGCCGAGCCGTCTGAACGCCCGACGCTCGTCGTCCTCCAGCAGGTCGTGGCTCCAGGCGATGGTGGCGCGGAGCGTCTGTTGTCGTGGGTCGGCGTCGCGGACGCCCTTGAGCAGATCGAGCGCCCCGTCGATTCGCTCCAGCAGCGCGTCGACCGACAGCGTCCGGACGCGGGCCGCCGCGAGCTCGATCGCGAGCGGCAGGTCGTCCAGCCTCGCGCACAGATCCTCGACTGTCCCCGTCGCCTCGAACGACTCCGACGCGGCCTGCGCACGCGCCCCGAAGAGCGCGACCGCCTCGCTCCGCTCGAGCGCGCCGACGGTCACGAGATGCTCGGCCGAGACGTGGAGCGGCTCCCGGCTCGTGGCGAGGACGGTCAGCCGCGGGCAACGATCGACGAGCGCTGCGACGTCGCGGGCGCACTCGATCACCTGCTCGAGGTTGTCCAGCAGCAGCAGAGCCTTTCGGTCGACGAGCGCGCCGGCGACTCCGTCGAGCGTAGATGCATCTCCGGCAGGCGCGGCACCCTGGGCGATCGCAACCGTCGACATCACCAGTCCGGGATCGCTGATCGCGGCGAGCGGAACCCAGATCACGCCGTCCGGGAAGGCGTCGGCCACGTCGGCCGCCGCCTGGAGCGCGAGCCGTGTCTTGCCCGAGCCGCCGGCCCCCGTGAGCGTGACGAGCCGAACGCCGTCGCGGCCGAGCAGCTCCACGAGGCGGTGGAGCTCGCCCGTCCGGCCGATGAACGCCGTCGCCGGGACCGGCAGATTGGTCCGGTCGAGCGATTTGAGCGGAGGAAAGGTGTCGTCGCCGATCTGAAAGAGCCGTCGCGGCTCGCCGAGGTCCTTCAACCGGTGCAGCCCCAGGTCGCGGAGCGCGACCTCGTCCTCGACAAGCAAGCGTGTCGTCTCGGAGACGAGGATCTGGCCGCCGTGACCGGCGGCGGCCACCCGTGCGGCGCGGTGCACCGTCATCCCCACGTAGCCCTCGTCCGTCGCGAGCGGCTCGCCCGTGTCGAGCCCCATGCGCACGCGGATCCGACCGGCCCCCAGCGCAGCCTGGCCCTCCACGGCCGCCCGGCACGCGCCCGTCGCGGTCGGGAAGGCGACGAAGAAGGCGTCGCCCTGCGTGTCCACGACCGAGCCGCCGTGCCGCGCGAACGCCGCCCGCAGCTCGAGCCGGTGCCGCTCGAGCTCCCGGGCGTACGCCTCCGCGCCCAGCGCAGCCAGGAGGGCCGTCGAACCTTCGACGTCCGTGAAGAGGAAGCTGACCGTTCCCTCGGGCCGCGAGCCCACGCGCCGAACGATCCCACCGCGCTCCGCCGTCGGCAAGCGATTCAGAAGGCCGAGCTGTCTGCCTCGAGCACGCGCTGGATCAGGGCGTCCCTCCGCGCGATCAGCTCCGCCCGCAGGTTGGCCCAGCGAAGCTCGTACTCGTCCGGCAGCACCGACTGCAGGCGCGCCTGCTCCCGCTTCAGGTCGCGGGAGAGACGGCCGAGCGGGAGCGTCTCGACCTGGCCGAGGAGACGGATGACCTGAGTGTTGCGGCTGGCCAGATCGAGCGTCCCCTCGATCGCGTAGAAGCCGGTGATCGCGTCGGAGAGCGAGCGCCAGTCGGCGACGAGCGAGTGGTCTGGAAAGTACGTCCGCAGGCGCGATCCGATCACGGCACTGTTGACCTCCCACTGCTGATACCGGTTGTTCAGCTCGTCGATCTGAGCCTGGTGTGTTGCGATCTCCTTCGGAGTCCGCGGTCCGGAGTGCGTGTCGCGGGTCGCGAGCTCCACGGATTGCACGGCCATGATGAAGGCGGTCGTCTTCTCGGTCAGGTCGCTCGCGAGCCCTGCCTTGAGCTCGACCTCCTTCTGGTGGTTCTGCCAGCCACGCGTGAGCGAAGGGATCAGGTAGCTGGAGAACGCGGCTCCGATGAGCAAGAGGAGCAGGGGATGCGAGAGCGATCCTGTTGCTCGACTCCAGAAACGCCGCTCCCCGCGCCTCGTCTCGACCTCGGCCTCGTCGGCATCGCCCAACGCAGACCTCCCGCTCCGACGGCTCAGGTCGATGATCCCGCCGCATCCGGGCGGGGTCAACAGGCGGCCGACGCGGGTGGGTCGCTTGCGGCTCGGCGAGCGGCTTTCCGCTTGAATACGCACCCCTGGAGGGGCATGGGCCCGGTGGCCCAGCCGGTCTTCAAAACCGGTGCGGTCGTGTAGCCCACGGCTCGGTAGGTTCGACTCCTGCGCCCCTCCGTTGAGCCGAAACCCTGTAGCGATGCGGGGGTCGTTGTGCTCTCGAGGCTTAGCTCCAACCGTCCGGTGATCCGCTCAAGACGGCTCAAGACCGCTCTTTGGTGGCGCGCACTGGCGCGCAACTGGCGCGCGGTGCGCCCTGCGGATGACCCCCAGCTTGTCGACTCCGCGCATCTTGCGCAGACTCGCCGACACGCGCGGAACCGCATGGTTACCCCTCAGCGCCGGGCAGCCGCGCGCGTCGAACGGTGTCGAGTGGTGCCCCAACCCTAGATGGTTGATCGGTCATAAACGGCTGGCGTCGTGATCGCCGAGTAGCAGGGACCGAAACTGAGGGTGTCGAAGGCCGGCGGTGCCAATGCTCCGTCGACCAGGAGGCCTACGTGCGCGCCGACCTCGACACCCTCTTGACTGCGCTCTATTGCGTTGCCTGCGGATTGTTTCCTGCCGACCAGACACCGCGCCGCGGCCGGCCGGAGGCGATCAGCGACAACGAATTGCTGACGCTGATGGTGGCGCAGATGCTCTTGCAGAGCCCGAGCGACCGTGTCTTCTTGCGCCGTGCCCGCCGACGGCTCGGGCACCTGTTTCCTGTTTTGCCGTCGCAGTCGCGCTACAACGAGCGTTGCCGGACACTCGCCCCGAAGCTCGTGTTGCTTTGGAGGGCGGTCGCGGCGGGACCGTTCGGCGCCGACGACGAGCTGCGTTTGCTTGACACGACGCCGCTCCCGTGCGGGCAGTCGGTGCAAACGACACGGACGAGCGAACTTGCTCCCTGGGCCGGCTTCGGCTACTGCCCAGCCCACTCGCGACGCTACTGGGGCTTCAAGCTTGTGCTGCTCTGCGCCCCCGACGGCACCATCCTCGACTTCGACCTGGTCGCCGCCAATGCACCCGAGCGCGAGGCGGCGCTCGCGCTGCTCGAGGCCAACCCGATCCAGGGCGCCACGATCATCTGCGACAAAGGCTTCGCCGGCGCCGACTTCGAGGCCGCCGTCGAGGAGCTGCGCACGCTGCTCCTGCGACCCAGCCGCGCCGACGAACCCGACCGGCCCAACCCGCCAATCGGGTGGATCCGGCAACGGATCGAGTCGATCGTCAACACGCTCAAAGACCAACTCCTGCTCGAGCACCACGGCGCCCGCACGCCCGCCGGGTTGCTCGCCCGCGTCACGCTCGCATCCTCGCCCTCTGCGCCGGCGTCAGCCTCAACCAGCAACTCGAACTCACCAGCGGCTCGCTCGTGCCGTACACCGATCAATCGATCAACCATCTAGCGGTCTCGTCGGCAGCTGGGCGGGTCACGTATGCGAGTCACGCGTGAGCCGCGATTGCCTTACTCCGTCAGCTCGTAAGAAAGCGCGCTTTCTAAGCACTTTCCGGTACCCGGCGTGACGAGGCGGAACCCGACGTAACGCCGACGGCCGCACTTGAAAACCGTTGGGCGCCCAAGCGTCCCCTGGGTTCGAATCCCAGCCCCCCCGCTTGTTCATGCGCGTTCGGGCGCCGCGAGATGGCCGGCACCGACGCCGGCGCGGATACCCGTCCTAGTGTCGGAGGAATGTGAGCACGGCGAGCACGCGCCGGTGATCCTGCTCGCTCGGCGGCAGGTTCAGCTTCGAGAAGATGCTCGTCACGTGCCTCTCCACGGCGGGAAGGGTGACGAAGAGCGCTTCCGCGATCGCTTGGTTCGACTTGCCCTCTGCCATCAGGTCGAGCACCTCGCGCTCGCGCGGCGTCAGCTCCGCGAGCGGATCGTACGAGCGCCGGCGGCCGACGAGCTCGCTGACGACGGCCGGGTCGAGCGCAGAGCCGCCCTCCCCGACTCGGCGGACCGCGGCGACGAACTCGTCGACGTCCGAGACGCGATCCTTCAGGAGGTAGCCGACGCCCTCGGCGCTCTCGGCAAGAAGCACCATGGCGTACGCCGGCTCAACGTACTGCGAGAGCACGAGTACGCCGACGTCCGGGAACCGCTGCCGGATCTCCTGCGCGGCGCGCAGACCCTCGTCGGTGTGCGTCGGCGGCATGCGGATGTCGACGATGGCCACGTCCGGCTTATGCATCGGCACCTGCCGCAGCAGGTCCTCGGCGGTTCCTGACTGCGCGACGATCTCGAAACCGACGTCCTCGAGCAGGCGCGCGATGCCTTCTCGCAGCAGGACGGAGTCGTCGGCGAGGACTACGCGCATCGTCTGCGCGGGGCGGGCGTTGCACGACGGCTAGAAGTCGGTGCGGAGACCATCAAGGCGAACTTAAGCGGGCTCGCCCTCGGTGCGGCGAACATCGCCTTCGGCGCCGACCGCCTCGATCTCCCACTCCGCCTCGAACGCATGCAGGCGGTGAATGCAGATGCGGCCGATCTCGTCGGGTACGCGCGGGTCGAGCCGAAGCTCGCCGTCGCGGGCCTCGAGACCGAGCATCGCTTGCACGAAGACGAAGGGGGCCGCAGTGGCCCACGCCTGGGGGCTGCAGGCCGTGGGGTACGGGACAGGAAAGCGGCTGACCCAGCGCTCGAAGCCCGCGAACGCCTCCGGAAGCCGGTAGCCCGTGAAGGCGGCCGCCTCCAGCTGCGCCAGGGCGATCCGGTTCGCCTCGTCGCGGAAGCCTGCGCGCGCGAGTCCGAGCGCGACGATTGCGTTGTCGTGCGGCCAGATCGTGCCGATGTGGTAGCCGATCGGGTTGTAGCCGCGATCGTCGGTCGACAGCGTGCGAACGCCCCAGCCCGAGAACATCGCGTCCGACATGAGCTGACCGGCGACGAGACCTGCGCGCTCCTTGGGAACGATCCCGGACCAAAGCAGGTGCCCAATGTTCGAGGTCATGGAGTCGATCGGGCGCTTGTCGCCGTCGAGGCCGACGACGTAATAGCCGCCGCGGTCCTCGGACCAGAAGTCGTCGTTGAAGCGGCCGTGCAGCTCTTCCGCCTCGCGCTCGAGCCGCTCAGCGAGGCTGACGTCAGCGCGAAGCCGCCGCGCAAGCTCGGCGACACGCAGTTTCGCGTCGTAGACGTAGCCCTGGATCTCGGCGGTCGCGATCGGCAGGTGCGGGATCGTCCCGTCGGCGAACTGGACGCCGTCCCACGAGTCCTTCCAGCCCTGGTTGCCGAGACCCTCCCGCGACCGGGTCTGGTACTCGACGTAGCCGTCGCCGTCACGATCGCCGTAACGGTCGATCCAGGCGAGCGCGGCGACGACCTTGTCCCATCGCCCCAGAACGAACGCGTCGTCGCCGGTGAAGCGCCAGTACTCCGAGAGGAGGATCAGCCAGAGCGGCGTCGCGTCGGCGGTCCCGTAGTAGGGGCTATGCGGCATCTCGCCCAGCCGCGTCAGCTCGCCGCTGCGGACTTCGTGCAGGATCTTGCCGGGCTCCTCGTCCCTGAAGTCGTCGATCCGCATGCCCTGTAGGGCGCCGAGCAGGTGAAGCGCGCCGCGGGCGAGCCCGGGGCCGACCCAGAGCGTCTGCAGCGACGTGATCAACGTGTCCCGGCCGAAGAGCGTCATGAACCACGGGAGCCCGGCGGCCGGGAGGACGTAGCTCTCGCCGAGGAGGTCGCCGGTGATGCGCAACGCCGCGAGGTCGACGACCGACTGCCGGAAGACGCTGGTGAGCAATGCGCTTTTCGCCTCGAAGCGCGGAATGCGCTCGAGCCAGCCGCTCAATGGCTCCTCGACGAGCTGCTCCCGCCCGCCGAAACCCTCGGCCACCGGCTCGAACGTCACGTTGTTCACCCGCACGCCGACCTTGACCAGCGTCAGGAGCAGGCAGCGCGGTGGCAGCTCGAGCGCCCAGACGGCGTCCGTCCCGTCGATGCGGGGAGGCGTCGCAGCAACAACGTGCTCCGTGGCACCCTCGACGATCTCGCTGCTCTCGATCCGGATCGTCGTCTCCGCGAGGAACCCGGACACCTGGTATCGGAAGCGCAGCGAGCCTCGGCCGGCACCGGCGGCGGCGACGATGCTGCCGCTGCGGTCGCGGACGCCGCTCTTGATCTCGAAGAGATCGGCGAAGTCCGCCCCGCAGAGGAGCCGCAACTCGCAGCTGATCGACTCGGACGAGGTGTTGAAGACCGCGATCTGCTCGAGGGCGCCGTCGCCTACGAGCCGCAGGCGACGGATGGCGACGCTGTGGGCACGGAGTCGGGGCGTGTCGGGATTCGTCAGGAAGAAAGCCGCGGAGTCGTAGTTGACCGGCCCTGACTTGAGCAGCGAGAGAGGCCGTCCGTCGAGCCGGAGCTCCCACCGGCTCACGAAGCGCGAGTCCTCGTGCACGAGACCCCCGATCGAGCCCGGCGCCACGTCGCCGCGCGAGTCCGAGAACATGAACGTCCGCCCCTCCAGGACTGCGATCGCGTCGGGGCCTAGTTCGGCGGGGCGCGGCCGCTCGTCCTCCCCCGTCGTGGGCGGCCGGGGCTGCGGATACGGGTCGAGCGGCGTCGGGCGCCGTTCGGCCGCCGCATTCTCTTCGCCGGCGCCTCTATTCGCGCTCACGACGGCAAGGCTAGAACAACTGCAGAGCAGCGGTCCTTCCGCCTCGCTCGCCCAAGCGAAGATGCGTCCGCAGAATGGAAACACGGCGCGCCCATCCAGCGCATCCAGCGGAATCGATGAGAGGAAGTGACCGGATGAGAGCAGTCGTCCACGATCGGTACGGGCCTCCGGAGGTGCTGCGCGTCGCCGACGTCGCGCGGCCGGTACCGGAGGAGGACGAGGTGCTCGTCAGGGTCCACGCCTCGACGGTGACCCGCGGCGACGCGATCGGCGTGCGCAGCGTCGAGTACCGGTTCACCCGGCTCTTCACCGGTATTCGCCGCCCGAGGCGCACGATCGGCGGCATGGAGTTCGCGGGCCGCGTCGAGGAGGTCGGCGCGGCCGTTGCCGAGTTCGGGGTCGGCGACGAGGTGTTCGGCATCGCGGGGGGCGCGAACGCGGAGTACGTGGCCGCGCGTGAGAGCGGCGTGATCGCACGGAGGCCGACAGGGCTGACGTACGAGGAGGCGGCGGCCGTCCCCGACGGCTCGCTGCTCGCGCTGACCTGCCTGCGACCGGCGGATCCGCTCCGAGGGAAGAGCGTCCTCGTCTACGGCGCCGCCGGCTCGATCGGAACGGCCGCGCTCCAGCTGCTCGCGCACCACCTCGAGGCCGAGGTGACGGCGGTCTGCGACACCAAAGACGTCGAGCTCGCGCGGTCGCTCGGCGCGCGGGACGTCCTCGATCGCTTTCGCGAGGACTTCACGAAGAACGGCAAGACCTACGACGTGATCTTCGACGCGGTCGGCAAGCACTCGTTCCGCCGCAGCCGGCGCTCGCTCAAACCCGGCGGGATCTACATCACGGTCGACCTCGGCTTCATGTACCACGTGCCGCTCCTCGCTCTCATCACACGGTTCGTCGGCAGCAGACGCGCGAAGCTCGGCATCGGCCGCTATCGCAAGGAAGACCTCCTCCTCGTCAAGGAGCTCGTCGACACGGGAAAGTACCGGCCCGTGATCGACCGCACGTACGCGCTCGACCAGATCGTCGAGGCCACCCGCTACGTCGAGACCGGCCAAAAGACCGGCAACGTCGTGCTCCGCGTCAGCGAGGCTGCGCCCGGCAAGCAGCCCGAGCCCGCCGCAAAGCACGAAGAGCAAGTGCCGGCGCGAGGGCAGTCGTAGCTCACATCTGATCGATCTGATCGCCGATAACGGTTGGCCGGACAGAGAGACCAGCCCCGCCGGTCACCGTCGTACGCTTCGGCGATCTGCGCTTCGTTTGGCGCCTCGCACGGACGCCGCGTACCTGCGGGTTTCCCGCAACGGCCTCCGTGGTCTGCTCGATGGCAGGGTTGCCGCGCGCGCTGAAGCTGGAGGCGTGAAGCTTGCGGCCGCCACCTCGCTCCGTCCCATCGTCGACGTTGCCGACGAGCTCGGCCTCGAGCCCGACGAGCTCGAGCTCCACGGCAGGCACGCCGCGAAGATCCGGCTTTCTGCGCTCGACCGGCTGAAGGACGAACGCGAAGGACAGCTCGTCTGCGTCACGGCGGCCACGCCGACGAAGGCGGGCGAGGGGAAGACGACGACGGCGATCTCGCTGGCCGACGCGTTCGGCCGGGGCGGCGAGCACGTCGCGCTCTGTCTGCGTGAACCGTCGCTGGGACCCGTCTTCGGCATCAAGGGCGGCGGCACCGGCGGCGGCCGGGCACAGGTCGGTCCTTCGGAGCTCGTGAATCTGCATTTCACCGGGGACATTCACGCGATCGGCGCTGCGAACAACCTGCTCGCGGCCATGCTGGAAGCGCACCTGCTGCACGGCAACGACCTGCGGATCGACCCGCACTCCGTCAGCTGGCGGCGCTGTCTCGACATGGACGACCGCGCGTTGCGGCGTGTCGTCGTCGGGCTCGGCGGGGGCGCGAACGGGATGCCGCGCGAGACCGGCTTCGACATCACGGCGGCCTCCGAGGTGATGGCGATCGTCGCGGTCGCGCGAAGCTACGCGGATCTCCGTCGCCGCCTCGGGGCGATCACGGTTGCGACGGATGCCGACGGCGCACCGGTGACGGCCGAGCAACTCGGCGCGGCGGGCGCGATGGCCGCGCTGCTCACCGATGCGCTCAAGCCGAATCTCGTCCAGACGCTCGAGGGCATTCCGGCGCTCGTGCACTGCGGGCCGTTCGCGAATATCGCGCACGGCAACAACTCGGTAGTCGCGGACGGGTTGGCGCTCAAGCTCGCCGACTTCGTCGTCACCGAGAGCGGCTTCGGCGCGGAGATGGGCTTCGAGAAGTTCGTCGACATCGTCTGCCGGTTGAACGACCTGCGTCCGAGCGCGGTCGTGCTCGTCGCGACGACGCAGGCGCTCAAGCATCACGGCGGAGATGCCGACGGCGGCGTGTCGGCGATCGAACGCGGCGCTGCGAACCTCGAGGCGAACATCCGCATCGTCCGCGAAGTCGGGCTCGACACGGTCGTGGCTGTGAACCGCTTCCCCGGCGATCGACGCCGGGAGATCGACGCCGTTCGGCGGCTCGCGCTCGCGGCGGGCGCCTTTGCCGCGGAGATCAACGATGGGTTCGAACGTGGCGGAGTGGGCGCAGCCGCGCTGGCAGAGGCGGTGAAGTCGGCGGCCGCACTGCCGAACACCTTCCACTACCTCTATGCCGACCGCGATCCGCTCGTCGTGAAGATCGAGGCCATCGCCAGGAAGGCGTACGGCGCTGGAAGCGTCGCGCTCACGCCTGCTGCGGCGAAGCAGGCCAAGGAGCTGGAGGCTGCTGGACTCGGTGCGCTGCCCGTCTGCATGGCAAAGACGCACCTCTCGCTGTCACACGATGCGAACGCGCTCGGTGCGCCGGTCGGCTTCGAGCTCCCGGTGCGCGAGCTCCGCGCCTACACGGGCGCCGGGTGGATCGTGGCACTCTGCGGAGACATGCAGACGATGCCCGGCCTGCCGCGCACGCCCGCGGCGCTCGACGTCGACATCGACGAAGCCGGCGAGATCATCGGTCTGCGCTGAGCGCAGGCTGGGTCGAGCCGCTATTCGGCAGGCAGCGGAACGAGCCCCACGTCGCCCTCGAGGTGCACGGCTTCCTCGCCCGGCTCGGCGTCGATCTCCCACTCGCGGAAGAACGCGCTTGCGCCCTCGCGGAACTCCCACTGCGCGACCGCGTAGAACGCCGACCCGTCGTTCGCGTACCAGGCGCGGTGAAAGCGACATCCGTAGCTGCGCGCGCTCTCCTGCATCTCGGGGTTGATCCAGGCGACGCGCCGCTCGTAGAGATCTCGCGCGCTGCGTCCGTCGGGGGTCGGACACGGCACGCGAAACAACACCCAGAACACGGGCGCGAGTCTAGGCGAACACGAGGCCTCTACGGGAGTCCCTGCATCCTCCAAAGGCAGCGCGGGGGTACCCCCGGCGGCGCGGCGGTACATGGCGCGAGACTGGCCTGGTAGCGGTTAGGTAGACCGCACAGAGTTCACTAAGGAAGCGCGCCGCCACCGCGATGCGCCAGTTTGGGCGCCAGCTCGGTCGCTAGCGGCACGCCCGGCACGACGGAGAGCTGAGCGTGGCAGCCGCGGCTGGATTTTGAGGAGTCACATCTCGTTCGCGTCGGTTAGCGGCCGACGCCGTCACCGACCAGCGCCATCAGCTCGGCGGTCGACATGAGCGCAATCTGCGCGCTGATGGCAGCCGCGACGGCGCTTCGGGCGCTCTCGAATGCGACGAAGAATCCGCCGCCCGCCGTGTCAATCTCCCGTCCGCCGCGCTCCGTAAACGCGTCGCGCAAGAGCCGCCTGTGGTCGTCACGGATAACGGGAAGACTTCGTCGCCAACGCGCCGCAAGAGATCCGTCGAACCCTCGACGTCGCTGAAAAGGAACGTCACCGTCCCCCGCGGCAACGGCGCGCCGCTCATGGAGCCATCCTCGCACGCTGCGGGGGAAGACGAGCGAACTTCTAGCACATGGCTTGGAACCCGCGAGGACGACAGCATGAGGTAATGCCGGGAAAGTGGAGGCGGCGGGGAATCGAACCCGCGCAAGACTCCGATCGGAGGCGGCCGGCCTGCTCTCGCGCGATGCGCGGAGCAGGCTAGCCGAAGAGGAGCGCAACTCCGAGACTGGCGAGCTGCAAAACCGTCCGAGCGTTAGAAGGACGACTAACTAGTGAACTCCACCAGGTCAGCGCAGAAGTCGCGGTCCGACAGGTCGCTGTTCCCGGTGGATGCGCGCACGACCCGGAACGAGTCGGGGACTTCGATGTCGTCGCTGGGGTCACCGGGAGTGCCGTTGTAGTCGATGTCGAAGGCGAACCGGAACTGGCCGGGGTCCTTGAGCACGAAGTTGCCGTCGGCGTCGTAGAAGCGGGAAGCACCGGAGGCGAAGGTAGTGATGGTGATCGTGCCGTCGCCGTTGTCGACGATCGTGTGGTCCCTGCTGTTGGCGGTGAAGACGTTGGTGTACGTACCGCCCGTCTCCAGGTTGGTGGTCACGACGGTGCCGTGCACGCTCTCCCGGTAGTACGGGAACGGTGATGAGCCGCGCTGGTTGAACACGAAGTTGCCGGAAACGTCGCCGCTGTCCTGGGCTGGGGTGCCATCGCAGTCGTAGACGTCGCTGGTGAAGACGTCGTGGAAATGACCCTTGTCGATCGGTCGGGCGGTAGCGGTTGTGCTGGCGAGCAGGCTGCCCGCGATGGCCAGACCAGCGATGAGTAGTACCGAACGCCGCATATGAAACCTCCAGTTGTCGCGAATCGACAGCCGAGCCGCTGCGGGGACTTCACTTCTTGCAGCCCAGAATTTGAATGCCTGCCGATGGCGTGTAGTGACGCCGAAGGCGAGCACCGCCCCGAGGTCCGCTCTTACAGCGCTAATAGTGGCGCGACCCCAGTCGGGGGCGCTGTCCCAGAGCTTGCTACGCGTTATCGGGCGGACGTTCTTTCCGTTCGGGTGGGTCCATGACGAAGAGGTCTGGGAGTCCGCCGGTACCGGTCTTTGCAAACGTTCTACAAATCGAACAGACGCTTCCAACGCCGGATACGCTGGTGAAAAGAAAGGTGACGTGCTCCCCCGCCCGTGTTGACAGGTTAGGCCGCGTGTTTGTGTAGTTGCTGCTGATCCTCCCAGGTCCGGCGCACCTCGAGTGGCGTCCGGTAGTCGAGCCGCGAGTGCGGCCGGTGCTGGTAGCGGTCGACGTAGCCGCCGATCCCACGTCGTGCCTCGTCGAGGGTCTCGTCTCGTTCAGCCACACACCTCCCGTTCTTTGAGTTTCCCGAACCAGCTCTCTCGATGAAGGCCTGCGGATCTCGCGCCATGTACCGCCGCGCCGCCGGGTGTGCGCCGGCCGGCTAACAGCCCTCTAACTTGCGGGGAGAGCCCAAGCTGCGCCTTGGCAAGACGCAGGCGGTGTTGTCGTGGGCGTCGCTGATCGGACGACGCTTGACGAGCTCGTCCAGGTCACCTGGCACCGAAACGGTCATACTCGCCGCGTGGAGGAGGCGGCGCCGATGATCCTGGTCACCGGCGCAACTGGGAAGGTCGGACAGGCGTTCATCCAGAGGCTGCTCTCCTCGCGCGACGAGCGGCTCGCCGGGATCAGGGTCAGGGCGCTGTGCCACAACCGGCTGCTGGAGCCTGCGGCGCGGCTCGAGGTCGTCGCAGGCTCGATCGACCGCCGCGACGTCGTCGACGCCGCAACGGAGGGTGTCACCCACGTGCTTCACCTGGCGACGAGCAAGGAGACGCCCGAGACCATCTTCGATGTCGCGGTGAAGGGGCTGTTCTGGCTGCTCGAAGCCTGCCGCGTCAGTCCCACGTTCCGGCGGCTCGTCCTCGTCGGCGGAGACGCCGCGGTCGGGCACTTCGTCTACGCGCATCCTGTCCCCGTCACCGAGACGCAGCCGCACACGGCCTACCCCGGCTGCTACGCGCTCTCGAAGGTACTCGAGGAAGTGATGCTCGAGCAGTACGGCGTGCAGCACGGCCTCGACTATTGCTGCCTGCGGGCGCCGTGGATCATGGAGAAGGACGACTTCCGGTACCAACTCTCATTCGGGGAGGACGTGTTCGGCGCGCCACGCTGGCGCGACCTCGTCGGCGCCGAACAGGCGGAGGCGTACGTCGAGCGAGAAGCGATGCCGGTGATGCTCGATGAGGACGGGCGACCCGTGAAGCGAAACGTCGTCCACGTCGAGGATCTTGTGGACGCAATACTCGCCGCCCTCGACCACCCGGCGGCACGACGTCAGACGTTCAACATCTGTATGGACGAGCCGGTGGACTACGGCGAGCTCGGTGCCTACCTGGCCGAGTCTCGCGGGTTGCCGACGGTCGAGATCCGCACGCCGTACCACTCGACCTGGCTCGACAACACGAAGGCGAAATTCCTGCTCGGCTGGCGCCCACGCTACGACCTCGAGCGGCTGGTGGAGGAAGCATGGAGCTACGAACGCAGCCCCGACGAGCCGCGTGTCGTCTGGTATCCGGGATAAGTATGCGGAAGACCGCCCTAGGCCCGGCGTGGCCGGCTGTGATGCAGCCGCGCCGAGCCGGTTGAAATGATGGACCTGAGGGGAGTTCTTCAAAACCGGTGCGGTCGTGTAACCCACGGCTCGGTAGGTTCGACTCCTGCGCCCCTCCGTTGAGCCGAAACCCTGTAGCGATGCGGGGGTCGTTGTGCTCTCGAGGCTTAGCTCCAACCGTCCGGTGATCCGCTCAAAACCGCTGGAGAACGCCTGATCCGGGCGCGCACTGGCGCGCAACTGGCGCGCGGTGCGCCCTGCGGATGACCCCCAACTTGTCGATTCCGCGCATCCTGCGCAGACTCGACCTGGACGAGCACGTCGCCAGGCCCGGGCCGGGGGTCGGGGACGTACTCGATCCTGAGATCGCCGGACCGTGGTAGATCGCCGCCTTCAGAGGGTGAAGACGACTCACAGGGCCGAACCACG
This sequence comes from uncultured Actinomycetes bacterium, assembly GCA_963704025.1. Taxonomy (GTDB): domain Bacteria; phylum Actinomycetota; class Thermoleophilia; order Gaiellales; family Gaiellaceae; genus CAVPGP01. The sequence goes on from CAVPGP010000005.1 coordinate 174,628, forward strand.
AGCTCCTGAGACGGTTTTACGCCATCCGCGAACGAGTGTCGCTGCTCGAGAGTGCTGCCGATCCCTATCGCGGTCGACAGCTCCGCGGCCTGCTGGAGCGCGCGGGCTTCGACCGTGTCGCCACGACGTCCAAGTACTTCTGCTACGGCACCGGCGAAGCCGTGGAGTCATTCGGCCTGGCACGGGCGGAAGATTGCGGCGACAGCTGGTACGCGCGCGCGGCGAGAAAGCACGGACTCGCAACGGCGAGCGACCTCGACGCAATGAGCCGGGCCCGGCTTGAGTGGTCGAAGTCATCGGACGCTTACCTGGCCTTCGCCTGGTGTCGAGCGTTGGGATGGAAACCAAGTTAGGAGAGCTTGCGAGGAGCTCTCCGCAGCCATCGCACGCCTCCTCCGGGCGCCTTCCTGGAGCAGCCCGACGCCCTGGTTCAGCGCGGCGCCCGCGGCCTCGGCTGTGAAGCCGAGGCGACGGAACAACGTGGCCGCCTCGCCGCGGGCGAGGCTACGTCGCCGAGCCAAGCCGTCAGGTCTGCGCGATCACGAGCACGACGGTCGTGACGGCGAGCGCGATGCCGCCGACGGTGAACAGCCCGACGGTGCGGAACCGCAGCGGTGCGTGCCCGCCGGTTCGCAGCGCATGCTCCAACTCGCGCTGGCGCTGTGCGCCGACGATCAACAGCCCGACCCCGAGAGACGCGTAGCCGCAGCCGAGCAGAATGTACGGCCACGCTGCGACCTCGAGCAGTTCCGGGGCGAACCGACCCACAGCGAGCGCCCCGGCGCTGGCGCCCAGCGCGGTGCGCCACCACGCCAGCCAGGTGCGCTCCGCAGCCATCGACGTCCGCCGCTCCTGATCGAGATCGGAGGGCGACGTCGGAACTGGCGCCGGTTCGTCTGCGGCGTCGGTGTGCTCTGAACCCGGCGGCGGCTGCGGCTGCGCCATAACCGGATCTAACACATTCGTCCGGTGGGCGGTACGGGAGCCGCCGATCCTTGTTGGGTAACGTCAGTGGACGCGAAGGATCCGCCGCCAGGGCCGGTACTCAAGCCTCCCCAAGGAGGGTTCGTTGAGCGGCCCCCGACTCGACGAGTCGAGACGGGAGTCCCTGCATCCTCCAAAGGCAGCGCGAGGGTACCCCGATCCGGGAGTCCTCATCCTCCAAAGGCAGCGCGGGGTACATGGCGCGAGACCGGCCTGGTAGCGGTTACAGAGACCGCACCAGCCCGCGGTTAACGAGCGGTGTTCTCGAGGTCGTCTGTGTGTGCGCACGAGCAAGGCGCTTGCGGGTGGCTACCGCTACCCCCGTGCCGCCTCGCGGGGCGGCAGGGACTCCCGTTCGGACGCTTGGTTGAGGGAGGCCGGCTCCGGCGCGTCTCCGACCCGGGGGAGTGCTCATCGATGACTCTCGGGGTGCGGATCAGCCACACTTCCGTGATGGCCACTGGCCTGGCAGTCGGCGGCGACGTGGAGCAGGCTCTGGAGAGCGTCGGCGTCCCGAGCTACGTCCTCGACACAACGGGAGTCGTCCGGTGGATCAATCCGGCAGCCGAGCGGCTCGTCGGCGACGTTCGCGGTCGCCACTTCACCGCCGTCGTCGCGCCCGAGGACCATCGGCGCGCCCGCGAGCTGTTCGCCCGGAAGGTGCTCGGCACCTCCCCGGCCACAGAAGCGACCGGCGTCTTGGTGTCGACCGCTGGCACGCGGGTGGCCGTGGAGATCAGCTCGGTGCGGCTCATGAACGGGCAACGGGTGGTGGGCGTCTTCGGGTTGTTCGAGGGGCGCCCCGACGACATGCCCGCAGCGCCACACTCGCATCTCACTCCCCGTCAAGGCGAGGTGCTTCGCCTTCTGGAGCAGGGCCGCTCGACGAAGCAAATCGCCGCCGAGCTCCACGTGAGCACCAGCACAATCAGGAACCACATCCGAAGTCTCTTTCAGGCCCTCGGCGTCAATTCCCGACTCGAAGCCGTCGCCGCCGCCCGGGCCGCATCACCCTACTGATCGAAGCACGAGCCCGTCTCCGTCTCGGGAGCGGCGCAAGACGTCGCGGACCCCGCTGCTCGCCCGCATCCCTCAGGCGCTCCGGCCGTGCCCCGAGCCCTGCCCGGAGGTCCCAACGTAGCGTCGTGAGCCGTCAGGGCACGCGCGAGGATCGCGCGATGCCCGACGAGCGGCTCGTCCGTTACGACCGCCGTCACGACATCCACGAAGCGTTCCTCGCGATCGGCTGCTGCCTCGTCTGCTTCAGACGACTCCAGGCTCATTTGAGACGAGCTCTTAGTCGCGCCATCGACGCGCCTTTGTGCGGGCCTCGCGGATCTCGCGCCGCAGCTTCCGCTCGCGCTCGATCTCGAGGCGGTTCTCGTCGAACTGTGTGAGGTGCGGATACATGCGCTCGTTCGACGGGACGACGCCGTTGACATGACGTCGGGCCGGGCGGACACTCGGCCGGGATGACCGTGTTGCTGGTCGTCGCCTTCGGCACGGTCGTGCTGCTGCGGTTCCCCGAACCGGCCGGGGGCCCAGAGGACATCCGCAGGCACGGGAGGGAACCCTTGAGGGGGCTGTCCCGGTGTGTGCTTGTTGATCGGGGGTCACGCCCGCTCGTGCTCGCGCGCAAGGGGGTGCTGTCGCGCGAACTGTCGCGTCGAGCCTGTATGCCGCATCGTTGAGCCAAACTGTTCGCGTCTTCAAAACCGGTGCGGTCGTGTAGCCCACGGCTCGGTAGGTTCGACTCTTGCGCCCCTCCGTGAAGCGGAAAACGGCTGGGTTAAGCGCTTGGCCCGCATCTCACGGACGCCGTCTGGCTTTTTTTCGTCTTCCCGTGAAGGCCCGCCAAGTCACTGAGTGATGGCGCAAGTGGCGCGCAACTGGCGCGCACGGCGATCGGTGGCATCGCGTAGGTCGGTCGGCCGCGATGTCCTCGACCCCTTGGGAGCGAGCCGAACGACGCGGCGTACACGGTGGTGTCCACTCTTGACAAGCGTGCGGCGAGGCGTTCTACTCGATAGCGCCGACGAGAGCCCGCGAGCGCGCTTCGGCTGGCGCGGGTCGCCCCCGAGATGTGCGGGCGCCTCCTTCGTCCGCGGGCTGATGGGACAAGGGAGTTGCCCATGGCCGACAGCGCGTACTGGAATGCCGGTGATCGTCCGCGGGTCTGGATCAACTGGCAGACGTTCTTGGACCAAGGGATTCCTGCCGACTGGCAGTTGCCGTTGCAGGACGCGGTGATCAACGCCTACACGCGCTGGATGATGTCGGCGGGCGTGGACTGCCGCTTCCAGTTCTTCGGCTTCACGAATCGGACGGCAGCGAGTGACGGCGAAGTGGTGATCACCATGAACGAGCGTCACTTCGACACCACGCGGATCGCATCGACGTTCGTCAGCTGGCGCCAGGCGAACATGGTCATACATCGCAAGAATGGTTCCAACCTGACGAACTGGACCCTCGTTCCGTACAACGCGGCGCCGGGCGAGATCGACCTGCAGGGGGTGCTGACGCACGAGTTCGGCCATTGCTACTGGCTCGAGCACAGCGCGCTTCCGAACGACACGATGGTCGGCGCCTACGACTATCACCGCGGCCGCTACGGTCCCTGGGAAGGGGACGTGCAGCGCGCGAAAGCGCTCTACCGAGACTTCGATCGCAATCGACTGCGCGAGCTCGGATCGGCGGACGGGGCCCAGACGTGGAACGTGGTATCGAACCAGTTGACGCCGTACAACAATTACCAGGCTCGCACCTGCCTCGGTCCTGGGGTGAGTCCGATCGGCCAATCCGGATTGTTCGATCTGGCCTGGTCGCATCCGAACCGGGTCCCGACCTGGCTGCGCACAGACGGATCGACGTTTCTGTTCAACAGCTGGGTGTTCTACGGCGGTGAGCGCGCCGTCCACGGGCATGCCGTCGCGAGCGCCTCCGACGGCACGATGCTCTGGTGCTGGGTCTGGAACGACGACGCAGGCACGATCAGGATCGCCCGCAGCACCGACGTCGGCGCATCGTGGACCTATGCAGCGACGCCGGTCGGCGCGACGACATTCGGTCAGCCAGGTCTTGCTGTCACGACCGTGAACGGGCAACGGACGTGGGTGTTGGTGTGGGCCCATTTCGATCGCGCCGATCACGCGAACACCGGCTACCTGCGCGCCAGCATCTCGACGGACGACGGGTTCTCGTGGAGTGCGCCGCAGGTGCTCGACACGTTCTACAAGTCGTTGCTCGGCGTCGCCGTCGCGGCTGATGACGCGAACCACGTCATGGTCACGTTTGCGTGGGCACCGCACTCTGTCTACGGGATGAACTACATTCGAACGTTCCATTGCAGCGTCGCGCAGGGCGCTCTAGCGAACTCGCGCGTCGGCTACCTCAACGAGGTCACGCGGGTGCACCCGGCGCTGGCGTTTGACCGGCAACGAAACCGCTTCGTTCTCGCCTACCGTGAGCAGAACTTCCTGACCTCGCTACGGGTGACGAGCAAAAGCTGGGGCGATGCGTTCTGGCCGGCCGCCGCGCAGATCCAAGCGACGACTACGAACACGCCGCCGACGCTCGCGGCCTCGCCGGCATCGATGTACCTCTGGTACGGAGGGGAGTGACTGTCATGGCGACCTATGGCCCGACGCGCTTGTCGCTGATCGAACGGCTCGTGGCCGCCGATCTCGTCGCTGTCATCAGCCGTGCTGAGCTCGTCCGGTCGGAGCGCGACGAGCTGAGCGAGCGGGGGCGCGAGCTCGGCGTGTTCGAGCTTACGGTGGCGAGTGTGCTCGACGGTGAAGCAGACGACGTACTGCACGTGCGCGTCGCAAGCGACGGCGACGGCCGCTGGCCGATCAGGACCGACGGCCGCTTCCTCGCGCTCCTCCAGCGGGAACCCGACGGCGGATGGGTGCTCGCGCACGAAAGCGCGTTTCCGCTCCGCGGCAGCACGTTCATGTTCAACGAGCGCCTCGGAGATGAAGCCAAGGGCCACCGAGGCCAGGCGACAACGCTCGCCACGGTTCGGCGACTGGTGCGAGAGCTCGATGACGCGACGGCAAACGAGGCGAAAGAGCTTGGCCGCCTCGAGCGACGTGCCATGAGGGTCAAACCCGCACAGCTTCCGAGCGAGATGCCGGAATCCGACGAAGTCGTCGCCTGGCTCGCCGGCCGAACGGAAGCCGGACGCGAGGTGCGGCGGCCGTCAGGTGCTCCGCCCCCCGAAGGCGACTAGTACCCGCGGAAGCGGTGGGATCGCAGCGACCTCAGCCTTTGACGAAGAAGAAGCTGCCGCCGAGCAGCGGCCCGTAGCGCGTCTTGCTGCGGGCGCCGAAGCCTGGCCACACGTACCAGCGGTAGCGGCCGGGAGCGAGCGTGTAGGAGCGGCCGGCGTACATCCACGAGCGGGTGAGCTTCAGCGAGGTGCCCTTCGGCCACGTGCTCAACACCTTGAGTCGGCCGCGGTAGAGCTGGACGTTGTAGTACGACGCCTTCGGCACGGCCGTCCACGCAAAGAGCGGCGGCGTCCGCAGCTTCACGCCCTCGGTCGGGCTCACGAGCGCGCGCGGGAGCGCGACCACCGCGGCTGTGGCGGCATTCCCGGCCTCGTCGAGCGCGGTGACGCTGTAGCGATAGCGCACGTTGTTCTTCAGCTTCAGGTCGGTGAAGCTGCGCGCCTTGCCCTGGTAGACCATCGAGCCCGCCTTCCCGGTGCTGCCCGGAGTCCGCTGCACCACGACCTTCGAGATGTCGGCCGACGCGGTCCACTCGAGCTTGGTGCGCCTGTTGCCGGCGACGGCCTTGACGTTCTCGAGCTTGGGCGGCGTCGCGTCGTACTTGAGCGCGAAGCTGCCGGAGGCGCTGACGTTGCCGGCGTTGTCGCGGCAGGTTCCCGGGACGGCCACGCTGCCGCTGTCGGGACCGGCGTAGGAGACGGTCGAGCACGACGCGATCCCCGACGTCGGATCGGTGCCGGCGAAGGCGACCGACACCGGAGCCGTGTACCAGCCGCTGGCGTTGGCGGCGCGGTCCGGCTGGGCGGCGGTCACGGAGGGCGCGTCCTTGTCGATCTTGAACTGCAGGTGGAAGTTGATCGTTGAGGGTCCTTCGGTCGCGGTGCAGTCGAGGGTGTCGGCACTTGAGCGAAACGTCTTGACGGCAGGGCACGTGGTATCAGTGCCGGGACCGCCCGGTCACACTGATCGTGACAGTGACGTCACTCCGGTACCAAGCGTTGTCTCCTGCAGTTCCAGCGGTGATCGAGTAGGTGATGTTGGCGGCGCTCGCAGACGGCGCGAGCACGCGAGCACGGCAACGGCGGCGGCCAGCGCAGAGAACCGAGCGCCCGCGCAGCCTCATGCCGCCACCGTGAACTCGCTGGAGCCGATGCGCGGTCCGTACCTCGCGTCCTTGCGGTCGCCGACGCCGGGCCAGACGTACCAGCGGTACAGGCCCGGCTCGAGGCGGTACCGCTTGCCGCCGTACGTCCACCGGACCGGCAGGCGCACGCGGTTCGCCCGCGGCCAGAGGCTCAGCACCTTGCCACGGCGGAAGAGCTGCACGTTGTAGTAGCGCGCCTGCGGCCTCGTGCCCCACTCCAGCACGACCGGCGGGCGGACCTGCGCCCCGGCCGCCGGACGGTAGAGCGCCAGCGGCGTGGCGAGCACGGACCCCGTGGCCTCGTTGCCGGCGTCGTCACGCACCACGACGTTGTAGCGGTAGCGCTGGCCGTTCGCGAGGCCCGTGTCGGTGAACGTCTTCGCCTTGCCGGCGAAGCGTGCCGTCCCCGCTCCGCCGCGCGCTGGCGCGCGCGAGATCGCCACCGAGGTCGCGTCGGGCGACGCGGTCCAGCTGAGCTGCACGCGCTTGTCGCCCGCGCTCGCGGCGAGGGCGCGCAGGCTGGGCGGGGTTGCGTCGTACTTGAGCAGGACCGTGTCGCTGCCGGTGTTGCCGGCCTTGTCGGTGCAGGCGCCGCCGACGTTCGTCCCCGAGGAGTCGGGGCCGGAGTAGGTCTTCGCCGCGTCGCAGGAGACTCCGCCGGAGACCGCATCGATGCCCGTGAAGGCGACGGCCACGGAGTGGTTGTACCAACCGTTCGCGTCCGCCGCACGCGCCGGGCTCGCCTTCGTCTCCGGCGGGGCCGCGTCGTAGGCGAGCGTGGCCGCGCCCGTGCCGCGGTTCCCGGCCGCGTCGGTGCACGCTCCGGAGACGTTGGCGGTCGCGCTGCCGGGGCCGCTGTACGTCTTCGCGGCGTCGCACGAGGCGACACCGGAGAGCGCGTCGGAGCCGCTGAACGAGACCGCCACGCCGTGGTTGTACCAGCCGTTCCGGTCCGGGCCGCGCCCCGGCGAGGCGGTCACCGCCGGCGAGGTCGAGTCGTACTTGAGCGACAGGCCGCCGGTGCCGCTGTTCCCCGCCGCGTCGGTGCAGCGCCCGCTGACCGTCGTCCCTCCGGTCTCCGGACTGTTGTACGTCTTCGCGGCGTCGCAGCCGACGTCGCCCGAGGTCGCGTCGACGCCGGAGAAGGAGACGGCGACGGCGTGGTTGTACCACCCGTTCGCGTCCGGGGCCCGGCCCACGGCGGCCGTGACGGCCGGCGGGGTCGCGTCGAACGAGAGCGCATGGGACGAGGCGGCCGAGACGTTTCCTGCCTGGTCGCGGCACGTTCCGGTGACGCTCGCGCCGCTGCGGTCGGGGCCGGAGTAGGTGCTCTGCGAGCACGAGGCGATGCCGGATGTCGCGTCGCTCCCGGAGAACGCCACGGTGACGGGCGCGTTGTACCAGCCGTTCGCGTTCGGCGGCCGGCTGGGAGCCGCGCCGGTGACCTGTGGCGCGTCCTTGTCGATCCGGAACTGGAGGTGGAACGTGACCGTCGAGGGACCGTCGGTCGCGGTGCAGTCGAGCGCCTCGCTGCTCGACCGGAAGGTGCGCACGGAGGGGCAGCTCGTGTCGGTCGCGCCACTGACCATGATCTGCGCGGTCACGTCGCTGCGGTACCAGCCGCCGTCGCCCGCGGTCCCGGCCGTGATCGAGTACGTGACCGTCGGACCAGCCGCCGCGGCGACGGGAACGAGCGCGAACAGCGCGAGGGCGGCGAGGACGAGTCCGAGCCGTCTCACGACGCGCACGGCTACACCCTCACCGGCTCCCGTCGCAGCCGGTACACGAGCGCGAGGAAGCTGCCACTCGCCACCAGGAGGACGAGCAGCGCGCCGGCCGCGAACAGCGTCAGGTTGACCCCGGTGAGCGCAGGCACGGGCGGCGGCAGCGCGTAGCGCACGCCCAGATGCACCGCCCTCGGCAGCACATGGCTCGACACGTGGGGCGCCTTCGGCTTCGAGTTCGCCTTCGCGGTCGGCTGTTGGCGGGCGCTCGGAGGTGCCGAGACCCGAGCCGGCGCGAGCTGCGGCGCGACGACGCGAGCAGGCGTCGTCTGCGACCGGTTCGTCTGCACAGGTGTCGTCTGTACGGGCGCCGTCACGGCCGGCTGCGCCGGCCCGGTCGGCGCGTCGGGCGTGGGGCCCGCCTCCGGCCCCGGCTGCGCACCCACCGCCGGCCCGAGGGGGCTCGGGTCGGGCTGGAGCCGACTGCCGCCGGCCCCCGCGGCGGGCCCGGCGAGGCACAGGACGAGAGCAGTGACGCACAGAACCGCCTTGCAGGTCGGCAGGAACGAACAGCCTCTACGGATCCGCAGAATCGATTGCCCCCCTGGAGCGGTCACGGCGCACCCCTCCGTTGTAGGCCGAGCTTCAACCTTAGAACCCCTGCAAAAGATGTCAATCGCAATCGAGGGAGTCGACCGGCCCCGAACGCCCGGGGCCGGTCGACTTGGTGCTCACGCGCTGTCGCGCCGCGCGAGCAGGTCTGCCCGGCCGCGGTTCATCGAGTCCGCGTCCGAGCCGTCGTCGTGGAGTTGTCCGAGCCGGCGGGCATCGCCGGCTCCGTACGTCGAGCCGCCGCCGTGTGCGTCCTTCGGCGGCAGCTGCCCGGACCGGGAGTGGCCGAGCGAGCCCTGCCCGTTCCAGGCGGACTGGCCGAGGGCCTGCACGGCGATCGGGGAGGCGCAACCGCAGCCGTGCCCACGCAGGGTCTGGCTGCCGTCTTGCTTCGTGTGATTCCGGTTCCGTGCGTCCGCCTCGGACGAGGCGTCGTTGACCTGCCGGACCGAGCCCTCGTTGCCGGAGCTGTGGACCCGGAGAGGGCTGTTGTGGTTGCTCGCCCCGAACTGGAACGCGCCGGAGAAGGCCGCTGCGGCCTGCTTGTTCGACGCCTCCTGGCCCAGGGCCTGGATGCCGATGCCCGACCCGTCCGACAGCGACTGCTTGCCGGTCTGGTCGAGGTCGTTCTTGTTCTTCGCATCCGCGTCGGACGAGACCGTGTTGTACTGCGACACGCTCCCGTCGTCACCGGAGCTGTGCACGCGGAGCGGGTCGTTGGAGTTGCCGTCCGAATGGCAGCCGCACTTCGAGCGTCCGAAGTCCTGCACCGCCCCTGACAGCGCCAGCGAGCCCTGCGAGCTCTCGGCCTTCTGGCCGAGGGCCTGGATGCCGATCGACCCGCAGCCACACGAGCCGTGGCCGGAGAGATCCTGATCGGCGTCCTGATGCGTGTTGTTGTCGTTGGATGCCTTCGCCTCCGAGGAGACGTCGTTCGACTGCACGACCGAGCCGCCGTTGCCCCGGCTGAGCACGCGGATCGGAGCGTTGTCGTTCGACGCGCCCTTCTGCGCGGCAAACGACGCGGCACCCGCGAGCTGACCGTTCGCGGCGTACTGATCAGCGGTCTGGATGCCGGTGCCCGAAGAGCCCGACTGATCCTGATCGACCGACTGATGCAGGTCGTTGTCGTTGGATGCCTTCGCCTTCGACGAGACGTCGTTCGACTGCCGGACGCTTCCGTCGTTGCCGGAGCTGCCGACGCGGAGCGGTGCGTTCTTGTTCTCCGCTCCGAACTGCGCGGCCCCCGACAGCGAGAACGCGCCCTGCTCGTTCTTGGCACCCTGCGTCGCCGTCTGGGCTTCCGTCCCCGAGCAACCACAGTCATGGCCATCCTTTCCGTCACGACCGTCCCTGCTCTCCGAGCAACCGCAGTCCCGGCCATCCTTGCCGTCCAGGCTGTCCTTGCTCTTCTTCGACGGACCCTGATCGATCGACTGCCGGGTGTCGTTGTCGTTCTTGGCCTTCGCCTTCGACGAGACGTCGTTCGACTGCACGACCGAGCCGCCGTTGCCGGGGCTGCCGACGCGGAGCGGTGCGTTCTTGTTGCTCGCACCCTTCTGCTCGGCAAACGAGGCTGCGGCGGCCAGCTGTGCGTTACCGGCCCACTGGTCCGCCGTCTGGACGCCGGTGCCTGAGCAACCACAGTCATGGCCATCCTTGCCGTCCCGACTGTCCTTGCTCTTCGCCGACGGATCCTGATCGATGGACTGATGCAGGTCGTTGTCGTTGGCTGACTTCGCCTTCGAGGAGACGTCGTTCGACTGCGCGACGCTCCCGTCGTCACCGCGGCTACCGACGCGGATCGGAGTGTCCGAGTTGCCGCCGGAATGGCAGCCGCACTCGGAACGCCCGAAGTCCTGGTCGGCCGCGGAGAGCGAGAAGGCACCCTGCTCGTTCTTGGCACCCTGCTTCGCCGTCTGGATCTCCGTCCCAGAGCAGCCACAGTCATGGCCATCCTTGGCGTCACGACCGTCCTTGCTCTCCGAGCAACCACAGTCCCGGCCATCCTTGCCGTCCAGGCTGTCCTTGCTCTTCTTCGACGGACCCTGATCGATCGACTGCCGGGTGTCGTTGTCGTTCTTGGCCTTCGCCTTCGACGAGACGTCGTTCGACTGCACGACCCTGCCGTCGTTGCCGGGGCTGCCGACGCGGAGCGGTGCGTTCTTGTTGCTCGCACCTTCCTGCTTCGCGAAGGACGCCGCCCCTGCCAGCTGAGCGTTGCCCGCCCACTGGTCCGCCGTCTGGACGTCGGTGCCCGAGCAACCACAGTCATGGCCATCCTTGCCGTCCCGACTGTCCTTGCTCTTCGCCGACGGATCCTGATCGATGGACTGATGCAGGTCGTTGTCGTTCTTGGCCTTCGCCTCTGACGAGACCTCGTTCATCTGCCAGACGCTGTCGTCGTTGCCGGGGCTGCCGACGCGGAGCGGAGCGTTCGAGTTGCCGCCGGAATGGCAGCCGCACTCGGAGCGCCCGAAGTCCTGGTCGGCCTTCGACACCGCAAAGGAGCCCTGGACGTTCGCGGCACCCTGCTTCGCCGTCTGGACGCCGGTGCCCGAGCAGCCACAGTCATGGCCATCCTTGCCGTCACGACTGTCCTTGCCGTCACGAGCGTCCTTGCCGTCCCGGGCGTCCTTGCCGTCCCGGCCGTCCTTGCTGTCGCGGCTGTTCTTGCCGTCCCAGCTGTCTTTGCCGTCGCGGCTCTTCTTGCCGTCCCAGCTGTCCTTGCCGTCGCGGCCTTCCTTGCCGTCCCAGGCGTCCTTGCTCTTCTTCTGCGGACCCTGATCGATCGACTGCCGCGTGTCGTTGTCGTTCGACGCCTTCGCCTCCGAGGAGACGTCGTTCGACTGCACGACCGAGCCGCCGTTGCCGGAGCTGCCGACGCGGAGGGGGGCGTTCTTGTTGCTCGCGCCCTTCTGCTCGGCGGCCGAGGCCGCTGCGGCCAGCTGTGCGTTTCCGGCCCACTGGTCGGCCGTCTGGACGCCGGTGCCCGAGCAACCACAGTCATGGCCATCCTTGCCATCCCGACCGTCCTTGCTCTTCGCCGACTGATCCTGATCGATCGACTGATGCAGGTCGTTGTCGTTCTTCGCTTTCGCCTCCGAGGAGACGTCGTTCGACTGCCGGACGCTGCCGTCGTTGCCCGAGCTGCCGACGCGGATCGGAGTGTTCACGTTCGATGCTCCGAACTGCTTGGCCTCGGACAGCGCCAGTGCGCCCTGCTTGTTGTCGGCACCCTGCGTCGCCGTCTGGACGTCCGAGCCCGAGCAGCCACAGTCATGGCCATCCTTGCCGTCACGACTGTCCTTGCTCTTGGCCGACGGATCCTGATCGATCGACTGCCGGGTGTCGTTGTCGTTCTTCGCCTTCGCGGACGAGCTGACCGAGTTGGTCTGCGAGACGGAGCCGTCGTCGCCGGGGCTGAGGACGCGGACCGAGATGTTCACGTTGCTCGGCTTGTCCTGCTTCGCCGACGAGGCTGCAGCCGCGCCTTGCTCGTTCGCCGCGGACTGCTTCGCCGTCTGGACCGTTCCCGTGCCGCCCGAGGTGTCCTGATCGGTCGACTGGTGAAGATCGTTGTCGTTCTTCGCCTTCGCCTCAGAAGAGACCTCGTTCGTCTGCGAGACGCTGCCGTCGTTGCCGGAGCTTCCGACACGGATCGGCAGGTTGACGTTCTTCGGATCCTTCTGCTCCGCAGCGGAGAGGGCGATCGCCTTCTGATCGCTCTTCGCCGACTGGTCGGAGGTCTGGATCGCGGGAGTCGTCGCGCACCCGCACGGAGCTGCACCGGTCTGGCTCTGATCGGTGGTCTGCCGGGTGTCGTTGTCGTTCTTCGCCTTCGCGTCGGAGCTCACGGTGTTGGCCTGGTTCACGTTGCCGCCGTTACCACCGCTGCCGACACGAACGTCGATGTTCGTGTTGGACGCTCCGTGCTGGGCGGCCTGTGAGAGGGCCGCGGCCAGCTGTGCGTTTCCGGCCGACTGGTTCGACGTCTGGATCCCGCCCGCGCCGCTTCCGTTCTGCGAGGCGTTCTGGGTCGTCGAGTTGTCGTTCTTCGCAGTGCCCGTGGAGGAGACGGAGTTCGTCTGGTTGACGGACCCGCCGTTCCCGGGACTGAGCACGCGAACGGAGATGTTCGTGTTGCTCGGTTGGGTTTGCGTCGCCCCGGACCCTGCCGCTGCCTGTTGCCCGCTCGTGGCGCCTTGGCCGGCCGTCTGAACACCCGGTGGGGTGTCGGCGGCCGCCGTTGTGACGCCTACGGCGAGGAGCAGAGCCAGCAGCCCGAGGACGGACGCAAGGAATCGCTTGGACATTGCTTCTCCTTGTCTGCGTTCGTCTGCGCCGGCGGGAGGCCGGCGCGTGGGCGCGTGGCCTTGCTCACCCAGGGTGCTCGGGTGGCCCCGAGCTGCGTGTGCGCGGTCGAGCCATGACGACCTCGCGGAGGCTGCGGAGGACGCCGGGCGCGATGACCAGCAACACGCCGATGAGCAGGGCGAAGCCGCCGAGCGACGAGCTCGAGCCAGAAGCGGCTGCGCCGGGGGACAAATCTGAGCCGGGAGCGTGCGGCAGCCGCGGCAGCGGCGCGCGCGAGGGGACGCGGTCCTTCGGCGTCTGTTCCGCTCCGCCGGCTGCGCCGGCCGAGTGCGCATTCGACGGCGCAACGGGCGGCGGGGCGACTGCCGGGGGAAGCGGCACGATGGTCGCCGCCTCGCCCAGCACCGGGGTCGGGGTGTCGTGGAGATCGTTCGCGGGCTTGCCCGATGGACGACTCGAAGGACGACTCGGCCGGCCGGTACCGGTCAGGTCGGGTGCGAGCAGCTCCGGGACGAACCCTGCGGCCGCGGCGATCGGTATCGCCGCGATATCACCGTCCGGACCCTGCAGCCGCCCCGAAAAGAGCGGCTCGAAGACCTGCTCGACGAGCGAGGCGATGGTCACCGGTGCGGTCGCCGGCGGCGCGGGGGCCGCGCCCGAGCCGTGTTGTCCCGGCAGACCCGAGAGGGTCGGCATCGGGATCCAGGGCCAGGGGGTCGAGTGCATGGGCGACTCGGCATCGAGCAGGCCGGGATCCGGCAGCAAGGAGTCCGGCGTCAGCCAGTCCTGTGTCATCGAGATGAGATTCCGGGGCGTGGTCGAGATCGGCGTCGTCGAGATCGGTGTCGTCGAGATCGGTGTCGTCGACGTCGGCGGCAGGGCCTGCTCGATGGTCTGCTGCACCGTCTGGGCGATCGAATTGGTGTTCGTCGCGGTGCTGACGGAGGTGGCCACGTTCGACTGGGTGACCGGGCCGTCGTCGCCCGGGCTGAAGATGCGGACGGAGATCGACGTGTTGCCGTTGGCGCCGGGCTGACCGGTGGGCGGGGCAGCGGGCGGAGCGGCGGAGTCGCCGCAGCTCCAGTGCCAGTTCCAGATCCAGGTCACACCGGCGGGCGGCTGTTCCGAAGGCACGACCGTGCTGCTTCCGAGCGACCCGTCCTCACAGTTCCAGTACCAGTTCCAGATCCAGGTAGTCGGTGTTGTAGTCGGTGTCGTAGTCGGTGTCGGTGACGCCACGTCGGTCGGAATTGTCGACGAACTCTGACCTGGTGTGACGGGCTCTTCGTTCGCACTATCGATACCACCGGCATTCCCATCCTGATACTGCGTTCCGGATGTCGAGGGCACGGGCTCCGAGGCGGGCGTCTGGTCGTTCGAGGCAGTCGGGGCCGCGGGCATCGGCTGCTCCGTCGGGGCCGGGACGACGGGCGGATCCTGTGCAGGAGCGGCATCGGAAGGAGCGGCGGCTGCAGGAGCGACGTCGTTCGTCGGCTCGGACGAAGGCGATGGCAACACGGGCACCGGCGGCGTCTCGGGGACGGCCGGATCGGGCGCCGGGGAGGGTGATACCGCCTGTGGTACTGCATCTTCAGCGGATCCGGAGGTCGGCTGTTGCTGCGGAACAGCGCCCGCAACGTCGAATGCGGCCTGCACGGCCGCATCGACCGCGGCCGCGACGTCGGCCGGTGTGGATGCCCCGCTCGACACGCCCGCCGAGACCGGGTCGAGCCCGGCGACGGCGACCGGAGCCTGCGAAGGCTGGGACGACGGCTGGGAGGAGAGATCCGGGGCCGCCTGGGCGAGGGCGGCATCGACCGAGGAGAGAGGCGGACGGCGCGATGTCGTCCGCGTGCGCGGCGGCAGGCACGAGCAGCGCCACAAAGACCGCTACCGGTGCCGCTATCCGCCTCACGCGCCGAGACTCCACAATCGCTTCGGGAATCGTTTCGCCTCTCTCCTTGCGACCCGAACTGAGATATCCCACCAAGTAGATACCCATCCACCGCATCTTCCATACGAAATTCGTTCGGAATACCTCTTCCAAAAGAATCACCACAGAGCTATGCTCGTGCGAGATGGGAGCGATCGAAATCGCCACCCCGGTCGCAAACGACCGGAAGGGCGATCAAGCGGCCGATCGAGAGAGGGTGATCGAGGCGTACCTGCCTCTGGTCCGCCGCATCGCCGCGCGTTTCGCCGGACGGGGCGAGCGCCTGGAGGACCTGGTCCAGGTCGGCTCGATCGGCCTGATCAAGGCGGTCGACCGCTGCGACCCGCAGCGGCGCGAGCGCCTGACGGCATACGTCGCCCGGACGGTCGAAGGCGAGATCCGGCGCCACCTGCGCGACCGCACCTCGACCATGCGGATCCCGCGGCGCCTCCAGCAGCTCGAGACAGGCGACCTGCGCCCGCTACCGGCCGACGAGGAGGAGCTGCCCTCGGCGCCGGGAGACGAGCCGGACGACGTGGGCGTCGCCCGTGCGCTCGTCGCCTCGGCGGCCCGCTCGCTCGACCGGCGAGAGCGGCGCGTCGTGCTCCTCCACTACTTCCTCGACCTGAGCCAGGAGGACGTGGGCAAGGAGGTCGGGGTGTCTCAGGTGCACGTCTCGCGCCTGCTCAAGGGCGCCCTCGCGAAGATGCGCGCCGGCCTGGCCACCTGACCGGTCCTTGCCCGGCGGCTTTGTCCAGGCGCCGGAACGGCGCTAAGCTCCGACCATGGCTTCCGACACGGCGCTCCAGGAGGGCCGGGAAACGAACGAGGCCTCTGCGCAACCCAGCTTCAGCGGCCGCCTTCTCCTCCGCATGCCACAGACGCTGCACGCAGAGCTCTCGCGCGCGGCCGAGCGCGAGGGCACGAGCCTCAACCAGTTCATCGTCGGGGCGCTGACGCGCTCGATGGGCGGGCCGGAGTCCTCGGTCCGGGCCGCACGGGCGGCCGGCGAGACCCAGACGGCACCGGGCGCAGAGCCGGCCTCGGCGCAACCCCGGCTGCTGGGCCTCGCGCTGGCGGTCAACCTCGTCGCCGTCGTCGTCGCAGCCGCGGTCGCGGTCGTGCTGCTGATCGCAGCCTGGAACGGCGGCTTCTAGGAGGGCTGGGCAAACTCCTCCTAGAGGCTTGATGTGAAACTCCGGCACGCACGGCTGGTGTGCCAGACACGACGCGGTTCAGCCGGCTCGGGCTTGCCCGTAGCACCACTACGCGCTGCGCCCGATCCGGCTGAACCGCTTGGTCTGGCCCATCCCCGCACGCACCTCAGTTTCACATCAAGCCTCTAATGCTGCGTGGCGCAGAACCGGTCGCCCTGCAGGATCCGGTCGAAGAGCGCGTTCCGACTCCGCTCGTAGGCGACGTCCTTCGGATTCCTCGGATTGAAGTCGTGCAGGCCCGGCACCTCGACCTGGACGTCGGGCGTGACGCCCGGCCCGGCGGCCCTGATCCGGTAGCGCTTCCCCTTCCCCGCGGGACGAAGGTCGTCCGGATACCCCGGCAGCGTCACGTCACGGGTCGGCCAGAAGCTGTAGCAGAAGCCTCCCGTGGGCTTGCGGAAGACGACCGACGTCTCTCGCCGCCAGCCCCGCCCGTAGGCGGAGTCGAGCGTGTCGATGTAGAGGCCGCGCCCGTAGCGATCGGTCGGGTTGCCGTCCCTCGCCGTGCCGAACCCGTGGACGGGGGCGCCCGCGTAGGTCAACCGACCGAACAGGTCGTGCGCCTCGCCGGAGAACGCCCAGTCGGTGTAGACCTCCAGCCTCGCGAGCGGGCCGGTCCAGTGGGAGACGCGAAGCTCCCACGCACTCTGGTGGGCCTGCCACGGCGGGTGGCCGCGATGCGGCAGGAACCGCTGCCATGACTGGACGGCCCACCACGAACCGTCCGGCGCCGTGCAGGCGACGACGAGCGCAACGAGCGAGGGCCCCGTGTACGGCCGGCAGGCGTCCGTGAACGTCCGCCAGTAGAGCCGGCGGTACCTCCCCCAGCCGCCGGCGTAGTCGTACCGGAAGCGCACCTGCCGCACCGCCGGATTCGGCACCCGCGCGTTGGTCGCTCCCCACACGAGCACGCGGCGGACACCGCCCGCGCGGTGATACGTCAGGAGGGCCTCGCCCTTCCGGTTCACCTCCAGCCGGACGTGCCGGACGCTGAAGTCCGCCAGCGGCTCGCTCGCGGCAGCGGAGGGCGCGAGAGCGAGGAACAGGGCCGCGAGGCAGGCGCAACGGGCCATCCGAAGAAGAAGTGTGCCTAACAGAAGTGCACGCAGTACGTCCCCTTTCCCGGAGGCGCCGGCTGGCATCCGAGACGACAAGTCGCCAAGATGAGGCCGGGCACGTCCAGCGCATCGCCCACAAGCAAACCAGGGGAGGTCAAATGGGTGTCGGACTTCGAATCGCTGTCGCGGGCGGGATGGTGCTCCTTGCGGCGTCCGCCCCGGCGGCGGCCGCACCGACGATCACGGGACCGGGCGTGATCCGGGTCACCGACAGGGAGACCGACTACCGGCGCACCGACGGAGGCCCGCGTGGGCAGGGGGCGGGCGACATGGAGATCCTCCAGGTGGCGCTCTACAACCAGGCCGTCCGGGAGCGTCCGATCGGGCACGGGGAGATCGTGTGCACCTTCACGAGCGACAAGGCCCGAAACTGCAGCGGGACGTACTTCCTGCCGAAGGGGAAGATCGTGGTGGGCGGCGTGATCGGCTCCCGCCTGCTGTACGAGGTCGCGGTGCTGGGGGGCACCGGGCTCTACGACAACGCACGCGGCACGCTGACCGTGACCGCCACCGCACAGCGCCCGCGACGGAACGTCCTGATCTTCCGGCTGGTCGCGTGAAGGAGCTGGTCACGATCCTCATCTGTGACGACGAGCCGCCGCTGCGCGAGCTGATGCGCGTCGCACTGGAGGGCGAGTACCGGTTCGCCGAGGCCGAGGACACCGAGACGGCGCTGCGGCTGGCCCGCCGTCTGCATCCGGAGATCGTCCTGCTCGACGTCATGCTGCCGCGGGGGAACGGCATCGAGCTGCTGCGGAAGATCCGGTCCGATCCTCAACTCTCGGCGACGCGGGTCGCCGTCGTCTCGGCGTGGAGCAGCGCGGAGGACCGCGCCGCCGCGGAGGAGGCGGGCGCGGATGCGTTCATCGCGAAGCCGTTCACGCCGGAGAGGCTGATCGAGGTGGTCGAGGACCTCCTGGAGCCGGCTTCGTGACCGGCAACCGCTCCACGCTCGTCTCCCGGATCCTCGCTGCCAGCGCCCTGCTGGCGCTGCTCGTCGCCGCCGCGTTCGGGCTCCTGATCCTCGCGATCGGCTCCCTGCGGCACGCGAACGAGCGCGAGACGCGCTCGAAGGACGTGACCGTCGCCTCGCTCGAGCTCGAGAACGTGATCATCAGCCTCGAGACGGCGCTGCGCGGCTACGTGCTCTCCGCGTCGCCGAGGCTCCTCACGGCGTGGAAGAACGCTCGGGCCGAGTTGCCCAGCTCGTCGAGGCGCCTGGAGAAGCTCGTGGCCGACGATCCCGTGCAGGCGAATCGCGTCCACGAGATCGTCGGCGACACGCGGGACTACATCGCGGACTACGCCCAGAACCTGATCCAGATCGTCGGGATCGAGCCGTCGGCGGCGCAGGCCGGCGATGCCACCCTGGAGGGCCGGCGCAGGATCGACGCGATCCGGGGCAAGTTCGACGAGTTCCTCGCGACGGAGAACCTCCGCGCGTCGGAGCGGGCGGCCTCCGCGCAGCGCCAGTCCACGCGGGCGATCGACATCGGCCTGGGGGCGCTCGCGGTCTCCGCGCTCCTGATTCTCCTCTACGGCCTCTACCTCTCCCGCTGGATCGCCCGGCCGGTCCGGCGCGTGGCCGCCGGCGCGAGCCGCGTCGCGACGGGCGACTTCCGCACGCGGCTCCACGAGGAGGGTCCCGGCGAGATCGGTGGGCTGACGCGGGCGTTCAACTCGATGGCGCGCTCGCTCGAGGCGGGCCGCAGCGAGATCGAGGCGCAGAACGAGGCGCTGCAGGCGAGCCAGCAGGCGAAGTCCGAGCTGATCAGCATCGTCTCGCACGAGCTGCGGACCCCCCTGTCCAGCGTGCTCGGCTTCACCCGGCTGCTGCTGGAGCGCGACTTCGACGAGGACGAGCGCCGCCGCTATCTCGGGATCATCGACGCCGAGGCGCGCCGGCTCGCCTCGCTCGCCGAAGACTTCCTCGACGTGAGGCTCCTGGAGGAGGGCAAGTTCGAGTTGGTAACCACGACGCTCGACGCGACCTCGCTCGTGCACGAGCAGGTGGCGCTCTTCTTCGGGCACGGGGGCGAGCAGAGCGTGCAGGTGAGCGTGCCGGACGAGCCGCTCTGGATCGAGGCCGACCGCGACCGCCTCTCGCAGGTGATCGGCAACCTGCTGGCGAACGCCATCAAGTACTCCCCCGACGGTGGCCAGGTCGAGGTGCGCGCCGAGTCGGTCGGCGAC
This sequence comes from uncultured Actinomycetes bacterium, assembly GCA_963704025.1. Classification (GTDB taxonomy): domain Bacteria; phylum Actinomycetota; class Thermoleophilia; order Gaiellales; family Gaiellaceae; genus CAVPGP01. The sequence continues at coordinate 194,105 of CAVPGP010000005.1, forward strand.
GATGTGCGGATCGTCGTCCGCGACCAGGGGATCGGCATCTCGCCCGAGGACCAGGCGCACATCTTCACCAAGTTCTTCCGCGGCCGGGCGGCCGCGACCGGGATCCCCGGCACCGGACTGGGCCTCGCCGTCGCGCGTCAGATCGTGGAGGCGCACGGAGGCGTGATCGGCTTCGCCAGCGAGGAGGGTCGCGGGACGACCTTCTGGGTCGAGCTCCCGGCCCGGCGCACGGCGGACGAGCCGCACCCGGTCGCGTAGAGTCGCGGCCGTGAGCGGGACTGCGATCCGCGGCGCATTCGGCGCCGCCCTGACCCCGCTTCGGGACGGCGGGAGCTCGCTCGACGAGGATGCCTTCGCCCCGTACGCGGACTTCCTCCGGGCGGGCGGCCTTGACGGGATCCTCGCGCTCGGCACCACGGGCGAGGGGATCCTGCTCAGCGTCCCCGAGCGCAGGCGTGTGGTCGAGCTCTTCGTCGACACCGGCCTGACCGTGATCGCGCACGCCGGCGCCCAGTCCACCGAAGACACCGTCGCGCTCGCGGAGCACGCCGCCTCGTCCGGGGCGGCAGGCGTCGCCGTGATCGGGCCCCCGTACTTCCCGCTCGACGAGAAGGCGCTCTTGGCCCACTTCGCGGCCGCGGCGCTCGCCTGCGCGCCGCTGCCGTTCTACGTGTACGAGTTCGAGCGGGCGAGCGGTTACTCCGTCCCGCTTCCGGTGCTCCAACGGCTCCGCGAGACGGCGCCGAACCTGGCCGGGCTGAAGGTCTCCGACTCGCCGTGGGAGAGGTTCTCGCCGTACCTCGTCGACGGGCTGGACGTCTTCGTCGGCCCGGAGTCGCTGATCGGCGAAGGGCTCGCCGCGGGCGCGGTCGGGGCCGTGTCCGCGCTGGGGTCCGCCTTCCCGGAGCGCGTGGCCGAGGCGGTCCGGACGCGCACGAGCCTGGGCGAGCTGCGGGCGGCCGTCGAGCGGTTCCCGCGCCACGCCGCGCTCAAGGCCGTGGTCGCCGCCCGGGGCGTGCCGATCCGCGAGGACGTGCGCCGGCCGCTGCGCGGCCTGACGGACGAGGAGCGCCGCGGCGTGCTGGAGCTCGTCGCATGAGGATCGTCGTCGCGGGCGCAGGGGCCATGGGAGCCCAGGTGGCGTACCACCTGGCGCTGGAGGGAGCGGGCGACATCGTGCTCTGCGACCGCGGCGAGGTGGCCTCCGGATCGACGTCGAAGGCGATGGGCGGGGTTCGGCAGCAGTTCGAGACGGCGGCGGAGGTCGCGCTCGCACGCGAGTCGATTCGCTTCTTCGAGGAGCTGGGCCCGCCCTTCTTCCTCCAGGTCGGGTATCTGTTCGCCGCGACGACGACGGACGGCGCCGCGGCGCTCGCGATGCGGGCCGAGCGGATGCGGGCGCTCGGTGTGCCGGTCGAGGAGGCGCCGCTTCCCGACGGCGTCCGCGGGGACGACGTGCTGGCGGCGATCGCGTGCTGGCGCGACGGCGTCGCGGATCCGGCCGGCGTCGCGCGGGAGGTCGTACGCCGCGCCGAGACTCTCGGCGTGCAGGTGCGCGAGGGGACGGACGCGCGAGAGCTCGACCGTGACGTGCTCGTGATCGCCGCCGGCCCGTGGTCGAACGAGCTCGACGCGCGGCTCCCGATCCGGCCGCTCTGTCGGCAGCTGCTCGAGACGTCGCCGCTCGACCTCGCCGACACGTTTCCGATGGTCGTCGAGCACGAGACCGGCTTCCACTTCCGGCGGCGAGGGGAGCGCCTCGTGCTCGCGATGACGGACGCGGCACCCCGGTGGGGCTGGGAGACCGACGTCGACGAGACCGTGCTCGCCGACCGGCTGGAGCGGCTCGCACACCGCTATCCGCCCGCTGCCGGGGCGTCGATCGAGCGCTCCTGGGCGGGGCTCTACGACATGACCCCTGACGCGCACCCCGTGATCGGCCGGATCGAGGACGGCGTCTACGCCGCGTGCGGCTTCTCGGGCCACGGCTTCATGCAGAGCCCTGCAGTGGGCCGCGCACTGGCGCAGCTGATCCTCGAGGGCGGGACGGAGTTCGACCTCGCCCCGTACGCGCTCGAGCGCTTCTCCGGCCGGGAGCTCTTCCCGGAGACCCTGGTGCTGTGACGCTCGTCCTGTGATCCCGCTGCTCGTGCTGGCGGCGCTTGCGCTGCAGCGGCCCGCAATCGTCTGGCGGCCCGTGCCGTTCGACGCCTCGCGGCTGAGCGAGACCGCCGCGTACAACGAGCGGCACTACGGTCAGCCGACCTGGAGGCTCGAGCGGCCGCGCGTGATCGTCGAGCACTACACCGCGAACCAGAGCTTCTCGGCCACGTGGAACACGTTCGCCTCGGACGCGCCCGACCCGGAGCTCCACGAGCGGCCCGGCACCTGCGCCCACTTCGTGATCGACCGCGACGGCACGATCTACCAGCTCGTGCGCCTGACCGTCCGGTGCCGCCACACGGTCGGCCTCAACTGGACGGCGATCGGGATCGAGCACGTCGGCACGAGCGACCGGCAGATCCTCGACGATCCGCGGCAGCTCGCCGCGTCGCTCCGGCTCACCGCCTGGCTGATGGGCCGCTACGGCATCGCGCTCGGCGACGTGATCGGCCACAACGAGAGCCTGACGAGCCCTTATCACCGGGAGCGCTACGCCCCCTGGCGCTGCCAGACGCACGGCGACTGGACGCGCGCCGACATGAACGTCTACCGGGCTCGACTCGCGCGGGTGGCGAAGGCGGGCGGCGTCGCGCTCGGCCGCCGCACGCACCGCGTGCGCTCGGCCTGCTGAAGGTTTAGCCCCGGTCTTCGGGCGGCGCCTCGCGCGGCGCCCCCTCTGGCACGTCGTCGGGGACACCCTCGGGGACATCCTCGGGGGTATCGTCCGCTGCGTCGTCCGGGCGCATCTCGGCGATCCGCGCCCGCGCCTGCTCGTGCACCGCGGCCCGCCGGGCCGCGGGATCCGCCTCGTCGACAGGCGTCTCCCCTGCCTCGTACTCCTCGCGGTCGACGCCGGCGGCCTTTGCCTCCTCGATCTTCGCGCGCAGCTCCTCTGCCCGGGGATCGGCGGCCGGCGGCGCCTCGGCCGCCCAGGCCGCCGCCTGCTCCTGCTCGGCGGCCCTCTCCTCGACAGCCCTGTCCTCGACAGCCCGGTCCTGCTCGACAGCCCGGTCCTGCTCGACGGCCCGGCGCCGCTTCCGCAGCAGCCAGCGGAGGCTGAGCAACCCGGCGATTGCGGCCAGCAGTCGCTTCACGTGCCCGATGCTACACGGCGTCCTTGCTACAGTGGGCGCCGCTTCCTGTCTCGCACACGTGCCGTGCAGCCCCGACTCGGCACCCGCAGGCGAGACCGACTCAGACCGTGGGAAGGAGGAATCGGGCGCTTTGATCGACTACGAGATTCTGCTCATGCTCGACCCGGAACTGCCCGAAGGCAGGCCCGCAGAGATCGTCGACCGCGTCCGCCAGTCCGTGGAGGGCGACGGCGGCACGTGGGACACGGAGGACGTGTGGGGCCGGCGCAGGCTGGCCTACGAGATCAACAAGAAGACGGACGGCGACTACCGGCTGCTCACGTTCTCGTGCGAGCCGGCGACGCTCGACGAGATCTCGCGCGTCCTGAAGATCACGGACGGCGTCATGCGCCACCTGGCCGTGCGCCGCGTCGCGTCGACCGGCAAGACGCCGGCTCCGGCGCACGAGCCCGTCGCGGCCGGCGCGACGGAGGAGGAGTAACCGCATGGCGAACATCAATCGCGTCGTCCTCGTCGGGAACCTGACCCGCGACCCCGAGCTCCGGCACACGCCGAGCGGGATGGCGGTCTGCTCCCTCCGGGTCGCCGTGAACACGCGCAAGAAGGACCAGGCGTCCGGCCAGTGGACCGAGAAGCCGAACTACTTCGACGTCACCGTCTGGGGCAACCAGGCCGAGTCGTGCAACCAGTACCTCTCGAAGGGCCGCCCGGTCGGGATCGACGGGCGCCTCGAGTGGCGCGAATGGGACGCCCAGGACGGCACGAAGCGCCAGGCCGTGGAAATCGTGGCCGACTCCGTCCAGTTCCTCGGCGGTCGCGACGGCGGCTCCGGCGGAGGCGGGAACCAGTTCATCCAGGAGGGCGGCTCCGAGTCCGGCGCCGACTTCGGCTCGGCCGGCGGCGTCGACGACGACATCCCGTTCTAAGGAGAGAGAGATGCCCCCGAAACCGAAGAGCAACAGCGACCGGCCCCGCAGCGGCGGCAGCGGCGGCAAGCGCCGGGACGACAAGGGCGGCCCGGGCCGCCGCAAGTCCTGCTACTTCTGCAAGGACAAGGTCGACGAGGTCGACTACAAGAACATCAACCAGCTGCGGCGCTACATCTCGGAGAAGGGCAAGATCCGCTCGCGGCGGATCACCGGCGCGTGCCGGCGGCACCAGGTGCAGGTGGCGACCGCCGTCAAGCGGGCACGTGAGATGGCGCTCCTCCCCTACGTCGCGGAGTAGCTGAGCCGATGGAAGTCATCCTGCTCCAGGACGTGGACAAGGTCGGCCTGCGCGGCGACGTGGTCGAGGTCAAGCGCGGGTACGCGCGGAACTTCCTGCTCCCGCGCCGGCTCGCTGAGCTCGCGACGCCCGCGAAGGTCGCCGAGCTGCACAAGCGCGATGCGCAGCGCGCCCGCCACGAGGCGAAGACCGCCGAGGAGGCGCAGGCGCTGGCGGCGACCCTCGGCAAGCTCGAGCTCCGCTTCGACGTCAAGGCCGGCCCGACCGGCTCGCTCTTCGGCTCCGTCACGCCGACGGACATCGCGGACGAGCTCTGGGAGAAGCACAAGATCCGCGTCGATCGCCGCAAGATCGGCACCGACTCGATCAAGCGCATCGGCTACTTCGACGTCCCGGTCGACCTCTTCTCCGACGTGAGGGCCGAGGTCAAGGTCGTCGTCGCGCCCGAGGACGGCGAGCTGCCGACCGAGGAGGAGTTCCGCGCCCAGGAAGCTGCCGCAGAGGCAGCCGAGGCAGCCGCCGCGGAGGAGGCTGCGGCAGCCGAGGCAGCAGAGGAGGCCGCGGCCAGAGCCGAGGAGGCGCAGCGCGAGGGCCCCTCGATCGAGGAGATCCTCGCCGAGGAGGACGCAGCCCTCGCGGCCGGCGTGGACGCCGAGGCTTCGGCCGAGCCCGTGGAAGCCGTGACCGCGCCTGCGGAGGCCGGCGAAGAGGACGCGTGAGGTGCGGCGGCCTCCGGGCCGCCGCAGACTCCGCAGGACGATCTGGCCCCTGGACGATCTGTCCACAGCGTTTCCCACGAGCTCGGGATAACTCCACCCTCCTGGGGAAGCGCACACGAACTCCTCGGAAACTGCACGAACTTTTTCGCAGGCCTCCTGTCGATAACAGACGGTCCAGCCGGGGAAAAGCCCGCGGCATTTGTGCATAATAGGCGAACGTATGTTCGCAAAGAACCAGCGCCAGCAGGGCTTTCTCCCGCAGCGCACAGACCGGTGTACCCCCTGTCGACAAGCCGTGTCGCCGAGGTGGATTTGCGGTGAGTGAGCGGCTTGACTACCGGGCCGTGGCAGTCGCCCCGCTGCACGCCCGAACGGCCCCCGTCCCGCCGCAAAACCTCGAGGCCGAGGAGTCGGTCCTCGGGGCAATGCTCCTCTCCCCTGGCGCGATCGGAGCCGTCTCGGAGGTACTGGACGGAGGCGACTTCTACCGCGAGAGCCACGCGAAGGTCTATCGCGCAGCCCTCGCGCTCTATGCCAAAGGGGAGCCCGTCGACGCCATCACCCTCGTCGACGAGCTCGAGGAGCGCGGTGAGCTCGAGGAGGTCGGTGGCCGGGTACGGATCCACGAGCTCGCCGCGCTCGTCCCCGCAACGTCCAACGCTGCGCACTACGCGCGGATCGTCCGCGAGATGGCCACGCTCCGTGGCCTGATCCGTGTCGGCAGCGAGATCCAGCGGCTCGGATTCGAGCGCCCCGGCGAGACGGCCGCCCTCGTCGACCGGGCCGAGCAATCCGTCTTCGAGCTCTCGCAGTCCCGCGTGACGACGGAGTTCACGCACATCGAGGGCCTGCTCAAGGAGAGCTTCGAGCGCATCACTCAGTTGTACGAGGCCGGCGTCGACGTCACCGGGGTGCCGTCGGGCTTCCGCGACCTGGACCGGCTCACCTCGGGCTTTCAGCCCGGGAACCTGGTCATCATCGCGGCCCGCCCGTCCATGGGGAAGTCGGCGCTCGGCCTCTGCATGGCCGCAAACCTTGCCGTTCGTGCGGAGACGCCGTGCGCGCTCTTCACGCTGGAGATGTCGAAACAGGAGGTGACGCAGCGCCTCATGTGCAGCGAGGCGAAGGTCGACTCGCAGCGTCTCCGCACAGGCAAGCTCGCGCCAGAGGACTGGTCCCGGCTCACCGCGGCGTGCGACAAGCTCGCGAAGGCGCCGATCTACGTCGACGACACCGGCTCGATCTCGATGATGGAGATCCGCTCGAAGGCCCGGCGCCTGAAGACAAGGGAGCCGGGGCTCGGCCTCGTGATCGTCGACTACCTGCAGCTGATGACCTCCGGCTCGACGGTCGAGAACCGGGTGCAGGAGGTCTCGCAGATCTCACGTTCGCTCAAGGTGCTGGCACGCGATCTCGACGTGCCGATCCTGGCCATGTCACAGCTCTCCCGCGCCGTCGAGCAGCGCCACGACAAGCGGCCGATCCTCTCCGACTTGCGCGAGTCGGGCTCGATCGAGCAGGACGCCGACGTCGTCATGTTCGTGTACCGCGACGAGTACTACAACCCGGAGGAGACCGACCAGCAGGGCCTCGCGGAGATCATCGTCGCCAAGCACCGCAACGGTCCGACGGGCGCCGAGAAGCTCTCGTTCCTGAAGCGGTACGCCAAGTTCGCCGACCTCGCCGCGGCTGCATGATCGAGCGCCAGCACGTCTGGCTCGGGCCCGAGGCGACCAGCTTCTCGGCCCCGTGCGAGGCGTGCCTGGCGCGCCGCGACTACGACACGTACGGACTCGCAGTGGTCGCGATCCAGGTCTCGGGGACGCTCAGCGTCGACGTCGACGTCGGCTTCATGACCTGCTCGCGCGGGCACCGGATCGTCCTCCGCCGCGTCGGCCTGACGCGGAAGCAGCGTCGGCGCCGCCGCGCCGCCGCCACCGGCTGACGCCGCTCCCGTACCTGGTCGCCGACCAGGTACGGCGGCGACGCCGGGGGCCTCGCTCAGCCCGCGGAGGCGAGGATCGACCGCCGGACGACGAAGCCGTGCGGGTCGCGCAGGCTGACGTCCGCGACGTAGGTGGAGCCGGGGACAGCGCTGAACGCCAGCTTCACGGTCGACCAGCCGTCGCGGCCGAGCGTGGTCGAGCCCCAGCACGAGCCCACGATGCGGGCACCGTCCCGGACGACCGTCGTGGCGACGAGGGTCGTCCCGGGTGCGTCGTGCCAGCGCAGCTCCAGCGCGGGGACACGGACGGACCGGCGGACCCGGCCGGGCGCGACCTCGACCGACGGATCGCGGGCGTCGAGGCGGAACGCCGCCACGGAGAAGCGGCCCCAGGCCGGCTTCGCCCGGCCGCCGGCGTCGAGCAGGCCGCTGCGCCACGGGGACTGCGGCCGGTCGCGGAGGACGAACCAGACGAACATCGCGACCCGCGGGTCCGCCTCGGCCGCCCGGATCGCAGCGGCGAGATCGGCGGCCTGGCGCGTGTAGGTGATCCCCGTGCCGCTCTCGGGGCGGGTCTGCTGAGCGTACTCGGTCAGCCAGAGTGGGTGCCCGGTGCCGAACGCAGCATCGAGGGCCTGCTCGACGGCGGGAACGCTCGCCAGCCCGGCCGTGGGGCCGGCAGCGTCCGAGGGCGGATACGGATGGTGGGCCCAGGCGTCGAACTGGAGGGCCGGGTCCGCCTCGGCGACGAGCCGGATGAACTCGCCTGGCGACTCCGAGTCTTGCAGCCCCACGACCGGGCGGTCGTGCCCGCGCGAGGCGGTCTCACCCGCCGCGACGAGTGCCGCCGGGGAGGCCGCCTTGAGGCCGGCGTACGCCGCGCGCACGAGGCGTGCGTAGACGCCCGGCGCAACCGGAGTGCCGTCGGCGGCGAACTGCGGCGCGAGGAACGTCGCGCGGTTCGGCTCGTTCCAGACGGAGAAGAAGCGCACGAACGGGAAGCCAGCGTGTCGTCCGGAGTAGCGGTCGGCCAGCGCGTACGCGAAGCGCGCGAGATCGCCTGGATCCGCGGGCGCCACACTGGCGCCTGCGCCGCCGTTGGCCCAGGCCGGTGTCCCCCAGATCGTCATCAGCACCTCGATCCCGCGCTGCTGAGCGCTCCGCACCAGGTCGTCGAGGTCGTCGAACCGGTAGGCGGGGTCGAACGGGTCGGCCGCGTCGCCGGGGCGCACGGGCGCGACCTGCCGCCAGTGGACGAGCGTCCGGACGAGCGTCACGTGCGCGGCGCGGGCGACGTCCAGCGACTGCGCGCGCCCGCCGTCCCAGCGGAAGGAGGGATCGTCGAACAGGCCGACGTACATCCGCGTCGCGGGCCGCGCAGGGGCGGCCGAGGCCGCAAGACAGGCCGCAACGAGCGCCGCAGAAAGAGCGAGACGTGCCAGCAGGTGTCCCTCGGGTCGCATCGTTCGCGGCCCGGCACGACCCGTCCACTCCCCGAGGGTGCAGTCTTCCGCTGGTCATGGGGAGGGAGGGAGCCACTGAGACGACCCTCTCGTTCCTGGTGGAACATGAACCCGTTACCCTGAGCTCCATGGCCGAGGCCGGCGCCTCAGTCGAGCGGGTGACCTCACGGGACGGGACGCCGATTGCGTACTGGCGGAGCGGGGCCGGGTCCCCGAAGTCGTCGAGTCGCTGGGCGAGCCGGCGAGCCTGTTCGGGCACTCGTACGAGGCGTGGCGCTGGGAGCTGCGCTTCTGTCTCGGAACCTCTCGAAGCTCGTCGTCTACGAGCCTGCCCCCGGATTCGAGTCGGTGGCTCGGGACGACCTCGATCGGATCGAGACGCTCGTGGCCGAAGGGCAGCGTGAAGACGCGCTCATCGTCGCCCTTCGTGCCTTTGGCCTCTCCGACGAGGAGGTCGCCGCGCTGCGGGCCGGCCCGACCTGGCCCGATCGTGTTGCCGCGGCCCACACCGTCGCCCGCGAAGTGAGAGCCGAAGCGAACCTCGACAGTGACTCGCTTCCTCGGCGAATGAACAGCGCGTCTCCGACCAGGCGACGAGCGAACATTCCGCCGAACCCTGGCTAGAGCTGGAACGTGTGGTCCGTCGACCAGTACCAGGTCTCGCTGTTGAACGCCGTGTAGGCGAACTCCCGGCACGGGATGGGGCCGCCCTCCCCCGGGGCGAAGAAGCCGAACGTGAGTCGCAGCAGCGTTCCGCGCGGGAGCGGCCCGACGCCGCGGATCGTCCCCCGCCAGGCGTCCCCGGGCCGCAGCTGACGCGGCACCGCAGGCGACGCGGAACGCGCGCGATGGAGCTGCAGGCCGCGGTCCCAGCCGAGGTGCGGCCCCGTCAGGTGCATCACGCCCAGGCCCGGCGAGACGAACTGGGGCGACCACCCGTCGCAGCCCGAGTAGACGCCGTACGCGCGCGGCGTCCCGTTCCGCATCGAGACGACGGCCGACCAACGACTCGGAGTCACGTCGATCCGCGTCACGCGGAACACGAACGCGCCGTCGGGAAACGTTTTGCGCTCGACCCAGTTCACCTTCAGGGTCTTCGCCCCGGCGCCGGCCGCGCAGAACGCGGCCACGACCGCCGCCACCACGAGCGCGAAGAGCGCGCGCCGCATGCGGCGGATCGTAGCGGTGACCTGGACTGGCCCGCCGTAGCCCGATAGCGTCGATGCGCCGTAATCGATCGTAGGGGAGAAGGGAGCCATCACATGCGCTTCGTACGCGCCGCAATCCTGCCCATGCTCCTCCTGGCCGTGCTCGCTCCGAGCGCGCTTGCAGGGACGAGCGCGGGGCAGCCGTTCCCGAGCGACCGCCTGACGGTCCGGGACTCGAGCCAGGCGACGCACCTGCGCGTCAACCTGCCGATGCCCAACTGCGCGACGAACCCGTCGGACTGCGCCGACGTCGCCGTGCTCAACACCCTGGACGGCTTCAACGTCCAGCCGCGGATCTCGATCCCGTTCTCGGGACCGATCGACCCCGCGTCGGTCAAGCCCGGCACGATCTTCCTGATCGGGCCGCGCGGGCACGTCGTCGGGTTCAACCAGGCCGTCTGGGAGCCGCTGACGAACACGCTGCACGTCGAGAGCGACGAGCTGCTCCGTCAGCACTCGCGGTACCTGCTCATCGTCACGCGCGGGATCAAGGACGCCGCGGGCCGGCCCATCGACTCGCTCAAGCTTCCGGGTTGGGGCCACGGCGGCGACGACGGCGAGAGCCTCGGTTCCGACGACGAGCGGCTCGGCGAAGCGCTGCCCGCCGCGTTCCTCGGCGGCGTCGGCTTCCACGGCATCGCCGCGGCCAGCATCTTCACCACGCAGAGCATCACGGAGATCTCGGAGAAGATCCGCGACCAGATCCGCTCGGCCCCGGCGCCGGCGGCGAGCTTCGCACTCGGTCCGGCGGGGGCCCGGACGGTCTTCCCGGTCGCCGGCCTGACAGGGGTGATCTGGAACCGGCAGGTCGGCACCGCCACCTTCTCGCCGACCCCGCTCCCCACGCCCGCGTTGCAGGTCTTCCCCGGCTCGGTGGGGACCCTCGCCTTCGGCAGCTACCGCTCGCCGAACTACGAGACGGCGGGCGGGGTCATCCCGCCGGTCGGCACCCGGACCGGCGTGCCGGCGGTCCAGTCCACGAACGAGATCCAGTTCACGCTCTTCGAGCCCGCAGGCGCCGCTCCGGCGGACGGCTGGCCGGTCGCGATCTTCGGACACGGCTTCACGGACTCGAAGAACGGGGCACCGTGGGCAGTCGCGTCCTCGCTCGCCCATGCCGGAATCGCGACGATCGCGATCAACGTGGTCGGGCACGGGTTCGGCCCGGCGGGCACCTACACCGTCCTTCGGCCAGGGGTGCCGCCGCTCTCCTTCGCGGCAGGCGGCCGGGCCGTCGACCAGGACGGCAACGGCACCTTCGACTCGACCGAGGGCGTCAACGCGGTCGGGGCGAACTCGCTGATCGGCAACCGGGACGGCCTCCGCCAGACGAACGTCGACATCATGCAGCTCGTGCGCGTGCTCGGTGCCGGGGTCGACGTGGACGGCGACGGAACCACCGACCTGAGCCCGACGCGCATCTACTACGGCGGCCAGTCGTTCGGCGGCATCTACGGTGTCCCGCTGCTCGCGCTCGAGCCGAAGATCAGGGCAGGCGTCGTCAACGTGCCCGGCGGCTCGATCATCGAGATCGCGCGGCTCTCGCCGTCGTTCCGGCCGCTCGTCGGGATCGCCGCCATCACGCGCGTGCCGTCGCTGTACAACGCCGTGCCGAATCCGACGCTCACGTCCTTCAACGAGAACATCCCGCTCCGCAACCTGCCCCTCCTCGTCGACACGGTCCCCGGCGCCTCGGCGCTCCAGGCGCTGATCGACAACACCGAATGGGCGCAGAACGCGGCCAACCCGGCGGCCTACGCGGAGCACATCGACAATCCCGTCATCCTCCAGTTCGCGCGCGGCGACATGACCGTGCCGAACCCGACCGCGAGCGCGATCATCCGGGCGGGCCACCTGCAGGCACGGACCACGCTCTTCCGGAACGACCTCGCCTTCGCGAGCAACCCGGGCTTCGGGAAGAATCCGCACACCTTCCTGACGAACATCGCAAACCCGGTCGCGGCGCCGGTGGCTCTCGGCGCGCAGGCCCAGATGACGACCTTCTTCAGCTCCGACGGAGCGACGACGATCGACCCGGACGGTCCCGGCCCGCTGTTCGAGGTCCCGACCTCGATGGTGCCGGAGGACCTGGCCTACATCCCGTAATCCCAGTGCCAGCGGCGGCGGCAAGCCGCCGCCGCTGGCAGACTTCACGGAGGTGCCCTCCACGGTCGTAGTCGGAGCGCAGTGGGGCGACGAAGGGAAGGGCAAGATCGTCGACCTGCTCGCCCAGGAATCGGACGTCGTCTGCCGCTACCAAGGCGGCCCGAACGCCGGGCACACGATCATCGTCGACGGCGAGACGTTCAAGATCCGCCAGGTCCCGAGCGGCGTCATCTCCGGCAAGACGTCCGTGATCGCGGCGGGCTGCGTCGTCGACCCACAGGTCTTCCTCGAGGAGATCGACGACCTGGAGGCGCGCGGCATCTCGACGGGGGACGTGCACCTCTCCGGGAACGCGCACCTGATCATGCCGTGGCACGTCGCCATCGACCAGGCGTCGGAGCGGCGGCTCGGCAAACTGCAGATCGGGACGACGCGCCGCGGCATCGGGCCGGCGTACGCGGACAAGGCCTCGCGCATCGGCATCCGCGTCCAGGACGTGCTCGACCCGAAGATCCTGCGCCAGAAGATCGAGATCGCGCTCGCCGAGAAGAACGTCTGGCTGGAGCGCGTCTACGAGACCGACGGCTTCGAGCTCGAAGACGTCGCCTCGCGCTACGCGGCGTACGCGGAGCGACTGGCGCCGTTCGTCTCGGACACCTCGTTGCTCGTCGACCGGGCGCTCACGGCGGGCAAGCACGTGCTCTTCGAGTCGGCGCAGGGGACGCTGCTCGACCTCGACCACGGCACGTATCCGTTCGTGACGTCGTCGAACCCGATCGCGGCGCACGCCGCCTCCGGGACGGGCATCGGACCGAACCGCCTCGACGAGATCCTCGGCGTCGCGAAGGCGTACGTGACGCGCGTCGGCGAAGGCCCGTTCCCGTCGGAGATCCAGGGGCCCGACCAGGAGCGGGTGCGCGAGCTCGGCGGCGAGTTCGGCACGGTGACCGGCCGGGAGCGGCGCTGCGGCTGGCTCGACCTCGTCGCGCTCCGCTACGCCGTGCGATTGAACGGGATCACGTCGCTCGCGCTGACGAAGATGGACGTGCTCTCCGCGTTCGGCGAGATCCCCGTCTGCGTCCGCTATGCGCTGCCCAACGGGAGCGAGAGCGCGGACTTCCCGGCGCACCAGTCGGACTTCCACCACTGCCGCGCCGTGTTCGAGACGCTCCCCGGCTGGGAGCGTGCCCTCGACGGCGACGAGCTGCCGGCGCCTGCGCGTGCGTACGTCGAGTTCGTCCAGCGCGAGATCGGCGTCCCCGTGACGCTTGTCGGGACAGGCGCCTCGCGCGAGAGCGTCCTCTCGCTGGCCTAGCCTCTAGCAGGGCTTGGCCGCGAGCCGGGCGAGGTCGGCCGGCTCGTTGACGTTCAGGAGCTCGTCCGGGTCGACCGGGAGCGAGGACAGCTGCAGCTCCGCGGCCGCGTCACGCAGGCGCAGCTCGCCCCGCGCGAGGCGGCGCTCGAGCACCGCGAGCGCGGTCCGCGGGAACGCGCCCGGCAGCGGGCCAGGGTCGGCGACGGCGCCGCGCTGGCCAAGGGCGCGGAGGGTCGCCGCGCGCACGCACGGGAGGTCGACCGGCAGGAAGACGACCGGGTCGTGCGCCGCGAGGCGCAGCCCGGCGACCACGCCGGCGAGCGGTGCACGCACCGGCGACCCGTCGTCGGAGACCGGGAACGGCAGCTCCAGCTCGCCCGCCTTGCCGACGGCGATCCGCTCCTCGAAGGCTTCGCCGAGCAGCCGCCACGCGTGCTCGGCGAGCGTCTCGCCGCCGAGCCGGGCGAGGGCCTTCGGCGAGCCGAACCGCCGGCTCGCGCCGCCAAGGAGCAAGACTCCCGTCAGGCTTCGATCCGCCACGCGTGCGTGTAGACGGCCAGCCGCCCGCCGCGCGCCCAGCCGCACAGCGTCACGCCCCGGTCGTCGCCGAGCTCGACGGCGAGGCTGGACGGCGCGCCGACGGCGACGAGGACCGGGCAGCCGGCGACGGCGGCCTTCTGGACGAGCTCGAACGAGAGCCGGCCGCTCACGCAGAGGATCGCGTAGACGAGCGGCAGACGACCGGCGAGGAGCGCCCAGCCCAGCACCTTGTCGAGCGCGTTGTGGCGGCCGACGTCCTCGCGGACGCAGAGCAGCGTCCCCGCCGGGTCGAAGAGCCCCGTTGCGTGCAGCCCGCCGGTCGCGTCGAACGCCGCCTGGGCGGCGCGGAGCCGCTCTGGCAGGTCGGCGGCCAACCGAGCCGGGAGTCGCAGGCTGCTCTCGACGCGGGCTGCCTCGACGGCGACGGCCTCCAGCGCGCCCTTGCCGCAGACGCCGCACGACGAGCTCGTGTAGAAGCTGCGCCGCACGCGCTCGCGGTCGAACCTCGGTGCCTCGACGTCGATCGTGTTCGCCGCGAGGTCGGCGGGAAGCCGCGCCTCGACCGGCCCGAGCCCCTCGGAGAGGCAGAAGCCGAGCGCGAGCTCCTCGTCGTGGCCCGGCGTCCGCATCGTCACCGCAGCGGCCTCGCCGCCGATTCGGATCTCGAGCGGTTCCTCGACCGCGACCGCGTCCCGCTCCACCGGCCGGCCTGCGCCGCCCGGAAGGCGCACGACATCCACCGTGCGCGTCGCATAGGGCCCCGGCGCGGTGCTCTGCGGCGAGGTCTCCGCGGAGGTCTGCGCGGAACTCAGCGCCGACATGGGCCCGGCTGTGGGCGACTCGTTAGGCATTCGTCTCGCTTTCGTCTCAGAGGCGTGCGGAACGCGCCGTTAGTGTGAATTCTGGGGGTTCCCCCGAGAGAAGGGGCGGCTGCTGCATGGACCGACAGTGGAGACCGACAGTGGAGACCGACAGTGGAGACCGACAGTGGAGACCGACAGTAGAGGCTCTGCGCAGGCGGGCCTCACTCGCGGTGTTACGGCGCACGCGGGTCGACGAGCAGCTCCTCGTAGACGGCCTTCAGGCCCGTGATCGCGTCGCCGACGTCCGCGGGGTCGTAGTCGTCGCCCGCCTCGATGATCTGCGCGAGCTCCCGCGCGTTGCGGACCTCGAGCACCACCTCGCCTGCGTCCTCGGCCAGATGCACGTCGTCGTCGGGGTCGATGCCCCGCTCCTCGAGGATCCGCTCGACGAGCGCCACCACCTCGGGCAGCGCCTCCGTGGGCGAGTCCTCGATCAGCGGCTCGAGCCCCTGCCATTGCGTCTCCCAGTCGTGGCGGTCGAGCCCGGGCTCGAGCATGCGATTCTCATGCGCGCTTCCGGCGGTCGTCAAACACCCCGATTAGACTCGCGTTCGTGAGGGTTCTCGTCGTGGGCTCGGGCGGCCGCGAGCACGCGCTCGCATGGGCGCTGGCGCGCAGCCCGCTGCTCTCGGAGCTGCATGCGGCGCCCGGAAATCCGGGCATCGCGTCCCTCGGCCGCTGCCACCCCGTTCGACCGGAGGACGGCGAGGGCCTGCTGGCGTTGTGCACGACGCTCGAGATCGACCTCGTCGTGATCGGGCCGGAGGCGCCCCTCGTCGCGGGTGTCGCGGATCAGCTCCGCCACGGCGGCCTGACCGTGTTCGGGCCGAGCGAGGCCGCCGCACGGATCGAGGGCTCGAAGGCGTTCGCGAAGGAGGTCATGCTGGCCGCAAAGGTGCCGACCGCGCAGTCGCTCTCGGTCGCTCAGGCGCCCTGCGTCATCAAGGCGGACGGGCTCGCCGCGGGAAAGGGCGTCTTCGTCTGCCGGACGCCGGAGGAGCTCGACGCCGCCCTCCTCGCCGCCGCGGCGCTCGGAGGCCGGACCATGATCGAGGAGCTGCTGGAGGGCGAAGAGGTCTCCCTGCTGGCCGTGACGGACGGCCGCACCCTTCTGCCGCTCGCGCCTGCTCAGGACTTCAAGCGGGTCCACGACGGCGACTCTGGGCCGAACACGGGCGGGATGGGCTCCTACTCCCCCGTGCCGCGCCTGCGCGAGGTGGACGTCGAGGAGCTCTTCGAGCTGGTGCACCGGCCGGTGATCGAGGAGCTGGCCGCGCGCGGGACGCCGTTCGCGGGCTGCCTCTACGCCGGGCTCATGCTCACCGATGAGGGGCCTCGCGTGCTCGAGTTCAATTGCCGCTTCGGCGATCCGGAGACCCAGTCGATCCTGCCGCGGCTCGAGTCGGACCTGCTCCGCGTGCTCGTCGCGGCGGCCTCGGGGACCTGGAGGGTGTCGAGCTCGAGACCGGCCTTCAGGCCGCGGTGACCGTCGTCCTCGCGGGCGGCGGGTACCCCGCGCGGAGCGACGTCGGCACCCAGATCGAGGGCGTCGCCGCGGCCGAAGCGGAGGGCGCGCTCGTGTTCCACGCGGGCACCGCCCTGCAGGACGGACGGCTGGTCTCGAACGGCGGCCGGGTTCTGAACGTGACCGCGACCGGCGACACCGTCTCGGCGGCGCGCGATGCTGCGTACGCCGCCCTCGGCAGGATCACGTTTCCCGGCTCTCTCTACCGCAGCGACATCGCCGCGCTCGTCCATGCCTGAGCCGCTCGTCGGCATCCTCGTCGGCTCGGAGTCGGACCGTGAGCGCATGCAGGCGGCGCTGGACGAGCTCGACGCGCGTGGGATCGCCTGGGAGCTCGAGGCGCGCTCTGCGCACCGCGCGCCCGACGAGGTCGCCGAGTACGCGAGGACGGCGAGGGAGCGCGGGCTGCGGGTGCTGATCTGCGGGGCAGGCCTCGCCGCCGCGCTGCCCGGCGTGGTCGCGGCGCACACCGACCTGCCGGTGATCGGGGTCCCGCTCCGCTCCTCGCTCAGCGTGCTGGACGGCCTCGACGCGCTCCTCTCGATCGTGCAGATGCCGCCCGGGGTGCCTGTGGCGACCGTCGGCGTCGACAACGCGAAGAACGCGGCGGCCCTCGCTGCGCGGATCCTCGGTGCCTGACCGCGAGCTCGCCGCACTGGCCGCCGACCTCGTCTCGCTCGACTCCGTCAACCCGGATCTGATCGCCGGCGCGGCGGGGGAGGCGGAGATCGCCACGTTCGTCGCCGGGTGGGCTGAGCGGGCGGGCCTGGATGTCGAGGTGGTCGAGCCGCGGGCGGGCCGGCCGAGCGTGGTCGTCACCGCGGGCGGGAGTGGCGGCGGCCGCGCCCTGCTCCTGAACGCGCACCTGGACACCGTCGGCGTCGCCGGGATGGAGCAGCCGTTCGAGCCGCGCATCGACGGCGACCGGCTCTACGGCAGGGGGTCGTACGATATGAAGGCGGCCCTCGCGGCGATCCTGTCCGTCGCAGCCGCCACGAAGCGGGCAGGCCTGCAGGGCGACGTGATCGTGACGGCGGTCGCCGACGAGGAGGTCGCGAGCCTCGGCACGGAGGCGGTGCTCGAGCGAGTCCGTGCCGATGCCGCTGTGGTCGTCGAGCCGACCGAGCTCGACGTGGCAATCGCGCACAAGGGGTTCGCCGGCTTCGAGATCGAGACGGAGGGCGTCGCCGCCCACGGCTCTCGCCCCGACCTGGGCGTGGACGCGATCGCGCGGATGGGCCCCGTGCTCGTCCGGCTGGCCCGGCTCGACGAGCGCCTGCGCGCGGAGCCGTCGCACCCGCTGCTCTCGAGCGGCTCGGTGCATGCGTCGTTGATCGAGGGCGGCCAGGAGTTCTCGAGCTACCCGGCCCGCTGCGTCCTGACGGGCGAGCGCCGGACGATCCCCGGCGAGCCGCCGGAGCAGATCGAGCGTGAGCTGCGCGAGGCGGCCGGCGACGCGAACGTGAGGCTGCTCGTCTCCCGGGGCCCGTTCGAGGTCTCGGAGGACGAGGAGATCGTCCGGCTGGTGCGCGGCGAGTCCGGCACGGAGCTCGTCGGCGTTCCGTTCTGGACGGACGCCGCCCTCGTCGCCGGAGCCGGCATCCCCACCGTGCTGTTCGGGCCGGCCGGGGAAGGGGCGCACGCGGTCGTCGAGTGGGTCGACCTGCCCTCCGTCGAGCGCGTTCGCGACGTGCTCGTGGCCGTTGCACGGCAGTTCTGCGTCCGCCCTCCTGGCCTCGCTCTAGACTGACACGGGTGATCGCGAGGTACTCCCGCCCCGCCATGGCCAGGATCTGGTCGGACGAGGGCAAGCTCGCGGCCTGGTTCGAGGTCGAGCTCGCGGCGCTCGACGCGTGGGCCGAAGTCGGAGCCGTTCCGGTCGAGGTGGCCGAGACGGTGCGCGCGCAGGCCCAGGTGCCGACCCCGGCGCGCGTGGCCGAGATCGAGCAGCTGACCGATCACGACACCGCCGCCTTCGTCGATGCGATCGCCGAGCAGCTCGGCCCGGAGGGGCGTTATGTCCACTACGGGCTTACGTCCTCGGACGTCGTCGACACCGCGCTCGCGCTGCAGATCCGCGAGGCGGGCAAGCTCGTGCTCGACGGCGTCAACCGGGCGCTCGACGCCGTCGCCCGCCGCGCTGAGGAGCATCGCGCCACGATCTGCATCGGCCGGTCGCACGGGATCCACGCGGAGCCGATCACCTTCGGCTGGAAGCTCGCCGGCTGGGCGTTCGAGCTCGACCGGGCGCGAACGCGACTCGCCCGCGCGCTCGAGCAGAACCGGGTCGGCCAGCTGTCGGGCACGGTCGGCACGTATGCGCAGGTCGAGCCCGACGTGGAGCGTCTCGCCTGCGAGCGGCTGGGCCTCGAGCCCGATCCGCTCTCGACGCAGGTGATCGCACGCGACCGGCACGCGGAGCTGCTGAACGCCCTCGCGCTGTGCGCGACCTCGCTCGAGCGCTTCGCCGTCGAGATCAGGCACCTGGCGAGAACGGAGGTGCGCGAGGCTGAAGAGCCGTTCGCCGCCGGCATGAAGGGTTCGTCGGCCATGCCGCACAAGCGGAACCCGAAGGTGGCGGAGCGGATCTGCGGGCTGGCGCGCGTCGTGCGCGCCGCGGCGCTGGTCGGGATGGAGAACGTGCCGCTCTGGCACGAGCGCGACATCTCCCAGTCGTCGGCCGAGCGCGTCGTGATCCCGGACTCCTTCATCGCGCTCGACTACATGCTCGACCGGTTCGCCTGGATCGTGGAAGGGCTCGTCGTGTATCCGGAGCGCATGCGCCGCAACCTCGACTCGAGTCACGGCCTCTTCTTCAGCCACCGGCTTCTGCTCGCGCTCGTCGACGCCGGGCTGACGCGCGACGAGGCCTACCGCCTCGTCCAGCGGAACGCCATGACCGCCTGGGAGGAGGAGCGCGATTTCCGTGAGCTCGTCCGGGCAGACGACGAGATCACGAGCCGCCTGGACGCGGACGCGCTCGACGCGGTCTTCGACCTCGCTGCAACCGTCCGTCATGCAGACACCGTCTTCGAGCGTCTCGAGGCGCTCGTCCGAAGGGAGGAACCCGTCCATGCCTGAGGCCGTCGCTCACGTCGGGAGCGGCAAGGTGCGCGAGATCTATGCGCTCGACCACGAGCGGCTCCTGCTCGTCGCAAGCGACCGGATCTCGACGTTCGACGTCGTCCTACCGACCGAGATTCCCGACAAGGGCCGTGTCCTCACCGGTCTCTCGGCATTCTGGTTTGCGCGTACGAGCGAGCTCGTCGCGAACCACCTGCTGGCGGTCAGGCCCGATGGACGCTCGATGGAGTGCCGACGTCTCGAGATGCTGCCGATCGAGTGCGTGGTGCGCGGCTACCTCGCCGGCTCCGGCTGGAAGGACTACCGTACGACCGGCTCGGTCTGCGGCCACGAGCTCCCGGAGGGGTTGCAGGAATCGGCGCGCCTGCTCGACCCGATCTTCACGCCCTCGACGAAGGCTGCGGAAGGGCACGACGAGAACATCGGCCGCGAGCAGGCGGCCGGGCTGCTCGGGCGGGAGCGGTTCGACGAGGTCGAGCGGACGTCGCTCGCGCTCTACCGGCACGCAGCCGAGCACGCGGCGGCGCAGGGGATTCTGATCGCGGACACGAAGTTCGAGTTCGGACTCGACCCGGACGGCACGCTCGTCCTCGCCGACGAGGCGTTCACGCCCGACTCGTCGCGCTTCTGGCCCGCCGACGAGTACGCGCCCGGCGGCGCCCAGCCGTCCTTCGACAAGCAGTTCGCCCGCGACTACTGCGAGTCGCTCGGCTGGGACAAGGCACATCCCGGCCCCGAGCTGCCTTCCGACGTCGTCGCGGGAACGAGGGCGCGCTACGTCGAGGCGTTCGAGCGCCTGACCGGTACGAGCTTCGACGCCTACCTCGCCGACCCCGAGGCGGTGCTCCGTTGAGGGCGACCGTGCTCGTCCGGCCGAAGCCGGGGATCCTCGATCCGCAAGGAGAGGCCGTGCAGACCTCGCTCCGCCATCTCGGCTTCGAGGTCAGCGGCGCCCGGGTCGGCCGGCTGGTGGACCTGGAGGTCGACGCGGACGACCCGGTCGAGGCGCGTGCCCAGCTCGAACGGATGTGCGAGCAGCTGCTCGCGAACCCGCTGATCGAGAGCTTCGAGATCGAAGTGACGGGAGCCGCGTGAGCGCCCGGCCGAAGATCGGTGTCGTCACCTTCCCCGGGTCGCTCGACGATCGCGACGCGGACTGGGCTCTCGGGGCCGTCGGTGCGCGGACGGTGTCCATCTGGCACGCCGACCACGAGCTCCCCGACGTCGCCGGAATCGTCTTGCCCGGCGGATTCTCGTACGGCGACTACCTGCGCGCAGGCGCAATCGCCAGCCGCTCGCCGATCATGCAGGCGGTCACCCGGTTCGCGGCCGACGGCGGTCTCGTGCTGGGGATCTGTAACGGCTTCCAGATCCTCTGCGAGGCCGGACTCCTCCCGGGAGCGCTGCTTCCGAACGCGTCACTGTCCTTCGTCTGTCGCGACGCGGACCTGATCGTGGGCGGGTCCCGGACGGCGTTCCTGTCGCGGTGCGAGCCCGGCAGCCGGCTGACCATCCCCGTCAAGCACGGAGAGGGTCGCTGGTACGCGAACGAGGAGCTCTATCGGGAGCTCGCCGACAACGGCCAGATCGCGCTGACCTACGAGGGCGAGAGCCCGAGCGGTTCGCTCGGCAACGTCGCCGGCATCTGCAACGCAGCGGGAAACGTCTTCGGCCTGATGCCGCATCCCGAGCACGCGGTCGATCCGCTGCTCGGCTCAGGCGACGGGGCGCTGATCCTCGCGTCGATGGTCGACGCGGCTCGTGCTGGTGTGCCGGCGGCCGTCTAGGCATCCCCTCCCGGACCGACGTCGAGGCCCAGCGCGGCCGCGAGCCGAGGCCGTTCGCGGAGCGCCTTGTGCAGCCGTTCGACGTCCTGCGCCCGCAAGGTGACCGGCCCGCGGCGCGCCGACCCGTCGGTGGAGTACGCGAAGCGGACGAGCAGCTCTCCTTTCGCCCCCACGAGGAGCTGCACCACCGAGCTGAAGCGCCGCTCGGCGGCCCGTTGGGCGAGCTGCAGCTCCTCGACGATCTCCGCCTGGCCCCAGGGTGTTGCCGCGTGTCTGGTCGCCGCGTTCCTGGCGGCGCCGGTCGCCTTCGCTCGTGTCGCTTTCGGTGCCACGAATCGACCGTAGCGGCGCGGCTCGCACAGATGGGAGACAGCTTTGCAACAAAAGCGCATGCAGGCCGAGCCGCTCTGAGCCGAGTTGCGCCGCCTGGGCCGCTCCGGCACACCCGGCCGCGCCGGGCTCGTGCCGCTCCGTTCGCCGGGCGCGGCGCCCCCTGGCGACGCCCGATCGACGTAGGATCCGAGCGTGAAGGCGCCTGTGCTCGCCGTGGCCGCGTCCCTGGCCCTCCTGGCCGCGGGCTGTGGGGGCTCGAACGTCGCGAACGCCCCCCACGAGGATCCCGGGCAGGTCTTCACGCGGCTCGTCCAGCACGAGCTCGCCGGCCGCCGCGCCTCCTCGTACGCGATGCTGGTCGACGCGCAGCGCGACCTCGTCCCGCGCTCGCTCTACGTCAGCTGCTCGCCGGGGGCGCCGATCGACGATGCGGACGTGGTGGTGGTCAAGGTGTTCGACGAGGAGTACGTCGTCCCGAAGGTCGGCCGCAAGCAGACCAAGGCGATCAGCTGGCGCCTCGTCGTCCGTCCGCCCGACGGCGGCGACCCGATCACGCTCAACCGCAAGGGGCACCTGATCGCGGAGGACGGCGAATGGCACTGGACGCTGACCGAGAAGAGCCTCGCGTCGTTCCGCGCGGGGATGTGCCCCTGACGGTCACGCTCGACGACGTCCGGGCAGCTGCCGGACGGCTCGACGGCGTCGCACACCGGACTCCCGTCTTCACGTCGCGGACCCTCGACGAGCGAGCCGGAGCCCAGGTGTTCCTGAAGGCGGAGAACCTGCAGCGCGGCGGGGCATTCAAGTTCAGGGGCGCGTACAACGCGATCGCGACGCTGCCCGACGACCGGCGCCGACGCGGCGTCGCAGCCTTCTCGTCCGGCAACCACGCACAGGCAGTCGCGCTCGCCGCTTCGCTTCTCGGAACGCAGGCGGTGATCCTGATGCCGACGGACGCGCCGCCGACCAAGCTCGCGGCGACCCGCGGGTACGGCGCCGAGGTCGTCACATACGATCGCTACCGGGATGATCGCGAGGCGCTCGGAGCCGCACTGGCAGACGAGCGCGGCCTGGCGCTGATTCCACCGTTCGACCACCCCGACGTCGTCGCGGGCCAGGGAACGACGGCGCTCGAGCTGCTGGACGAGCTCCCCGATCTCGACACGCTCGTGACCCCGGTGGGCGGGGCCGGGCTGCTCGCCGGCTGCGCGACCGCCGCCAGGGGCCTCGCCGACGCGATCCGCGTCGTCGGCGTCGAGCCGGAGGCGGGCGACGACGTCCGCCGGTCGCTTGCTGCGGGCGAACGGGTGACGATCGACGTGCCGCGGACGATCGCAGACGGCCTGCAGACGACCGCGCCGGGAGCGGTCACCTTCCCGATCGTGCAGCGGCTCGTCGACGAGGTGGTGACGGTCTCCGACGACGAGCTTCTGGCGGCGATGCGATTCCTCTTCGAGCACCTGAAGCTCGTCGTCGAGCCGAGCGGCGCTGCGGGAGTCGCGGCGGTGTTCGCCGGCCGAAGCCCCCGCCCCGGCCGGCGGATCGGCGTCGTCCTCTCGGGCGGGAACATCGGCGCCGACCGGTTCGCCGAGCTGCTTGGATTCTCACGCGGATTCTCAAGCCGCTCTTAGGCGCCCCGATTACCGTCCCCGCATGGACGAGAGCAAGCTCACACGACGCGGATCGCTCCTGAAGCTCGGCGGTCTCGCCGCCGCCGTGCTCGGCGCCGGCTCGCTCGAGGCGGAGAGCGCCGCGGGCGGCCCCGCAGGCGTCGCCTCGGGCCTCGTCCGGTGCGTGCTCTCGCCCGAGCAGACCGAGGGCCCGTACTACATCGCGAACGAGAAGCTCCGCCGGGACATCACCGAGGGCAAGAAAGGCGCGCAGCTCATGCTGCGTGCGACCGTCGTCGACGCCGCCACCTGCAAGCCGATCAAAGAGGCCGCTGTCGACATCTGGCACTGCGACGCCGGCGGCAACTACTCTGCCTTCTCGACGCCCGACCAGCGCACCTACCTGCGGGGCATCCAGAAGACCGACGCGAACGGCCTCGCGATCTTCAAGACGATCTACCCCGGCTGGTACCAGGGACGCACCGTGCACATCCACGTCAAGGTGCACGTGGGCGGGAACGTGATCCACACGGGCCAGCTTTACTTTCCCGATGCGGTGACGGATCGGGTCTACAAGCGGGCCCCGTACAGCGCCCGCCCCGGGCGCACGACGCGCAACGCGAACGACTCGATCTTCGTCAACGGCGGCAGCAAGTCGCTCGTCGCCGTGGCGGCGAACGCCGCCGGCGGCTACACGGGGCGAATCACCATGGGGGTCAACCGCTAGGACGGCTTGGCGGAACAGCCCTCGTCGCCAGTTGCGTGGCGGAGTGGTCGAGGCAAGGACGCAGGGAGCGGGGAGAGCAAAGCTCTCGCCGCGACTGAGGACGCTGCATCGGACACTCCGACGCGCGCACGGCGGCTCAGCGGTTGTTTCGCCAAGCCGTCCTAGGGCGAGACGAGCTCCCGCGCGGCCTCGGTGAAGACGGCCGTGTGGAGGTCGACGTCCGCCTCGGTCGTGGCGGGCGACATCAACGCCATGTTGTGGAAGGGCGTCAACAGCACGCCGCGGTTGAGCGCGTAGAGGTGGATCAGCCGGTCGAGCAGGCGGTCCTCCCCGGCCGCCGCCTCGCTGCCCGTGACGGGCCGCTCCGGGCGGAAGAGGTACTCGACGCGGCAGCCGAGCCGCGTCACGTGCCACGGCAGCGAGCTCTCGTCGATCGCGTCCTGGACGCCGCGCTCGAACCGCTCGCCGAGCGCGATCATGTGCTCGAACGCCTGCTCCGTGAGGACGTGCTCGAGCGTGGCCCGCATCGCGGCCAGCGAGAGCACATTCGCGGCCAGCGTGCCGCCGACGCCGCCGACGTCCGACTCGTCCCTGCCGATCGCGCCCTCGACACGGGCCGCGACCTCGGCGCTGAACCCGTACGCGGCCGAGGCGATACCGCTGCCGATCGCCTTCCCGACGGTGAGCACATCCGGTTCGAGGGAGTGCGCCCCGGTGTAGCCGCCCGGCCCGGCGCAGAGCGTGTGCGTCTCGTCGACGATCAGCAGCGTCCCCGTCCGCCGCGTCAACTCCCGCAGGGCGTCGTGGAACCCGGGCTCGGGGAGGACGATCCCGATGTTCGTCAGCGCGGGCTCGGTGAGGGCGCAGGCGACGTCGCCGTGCGCCAGCTCACGCTCGAGCGCGTCGACGTCGTTCCACTCGACCACGCGCGTGGTCTCGGCCGGCGGCACGGGCGGGCCGAGGTTGCCGTCGCGCTCCACCACCCGGCCGTCCCGGAGCGCGGCGAACGTCTCGTCGACCGTGCCGTGGTAGCACCAGTTGAAGACGAGCACCTTCGACCGGCCCGTGACCAGCCGGCAGAGCCGGATCGCGAACCGGTTCGCGTCGGTCGCGGTCAGCGCGAACTGCCACCGCGGCAGCCCGAAGCGGCGGCTCAGCTCCTCCCCCACCCGGAGCGCCTCCTCGCTCGGCAGCATCAGCGTGATCCCGCGTGCGGCCTGCTCGGCGACGGCTCGCACGACCGGCTCGGGCGAATGGCCGGTCATGGCGCCCGTGTCCCCGAGGCAGAAGTCGGCGTACTCGAGCCCGTCGACGTCGCGGAAGCGCGCGCCCGCGGCCTCGGCGGCGAACACCGGGTGGCCGCCGGGCCAGCGCACCATCCAGTGCATGGGCACGCCGGCGAGGAGCGACGAGCGCGCCCGAGCCGCGAGCTGCGCCGAGCGCGGATGCGTCTGCCCAAACCGCTCGAGCTCGCGCTCGAGCAGCACCTCTGCGCGTTCGTGGATACCCACCGGCGGACGTTACCGCGCCCGTTTGCCGCGGAGCGACATGACCCACCGGCGTCCTATCGCGCGGACCGCGCGGCGTCTACGCTGGGTCCGTGAACCGTCGGCTCTCAGTCATCCCGGTCGTTCTCACGCTGGCTCTCGCCGCGGCAGGCCCGGCCGCCTCGAAGCCCATTCCCGGCTTCCGCTCGCCCACGGGGAACATCAAGTGCCTCTTCGTCCCGCCCTCTGGCAGTGCCAGGACCGGCACGCTGCTCTGCCAGATCGCCCATGCCGGCTACGCGAAGGCACTGCAGTCGAGGTGCATGGCGCGCGATCAGCTCGACTGGCACGGTTTCATACTCGGCGCCGCTACGAGGGGCGGCAGCAGCTGCTCCGGCGGGATCCTCTACAACCCGGACACGCAGCGGCCGACCTACGTGCGGCTCCCGTACGGGCATGCCTGGCGCCGTTCCGCATTCACCTGCTACTCCCGCGTGAGCGGCGTCACCTGCACATCGGCGGCGGGACACGGGCTCTTCATCTCCCGCCTCTCCTGGCGCACCTGGTAGCGCAGGCCGTCCGCGCGTCTCGTGCAGACGTTGACGCAGGTCCTCTGGCTCGGCGGCCCGCCGGGCGCCGGCAAGACCGCGATCGCAACCCGGCTGGCGCGCCGCCACGGACTCCGCTGGTACAACGCCGACACGCAGACGTGGGCGCACCGCGACCGGGCGCTCCGCGAGGGGAACCCGGCGGCACGACGGTGGGAGGCGATGACGCCGCAGGAGCGCTGGCTGGGCTCGACGCCGGCCGAGATGCTCGAGCTCTCGCTGCATGCAGAGCGCGGCCCGATGGTCGTGGACGACATCCGGCGGCTCCCGGACTCACCGCTCGTGGTCGCAGAGGGCTCGACGCTGCCGCCGGACGTCGTCTCGTCCGCACGTGCCGACCCGGCACGCGCGCTCTGGCTGATCCCGACGCGCGAGCTTCAGCTGCGCCGGCTGGCCGAGCGCGGGACACCACCCGGGCCCTCGCAGCTCTACCTCCTCCTCGGCGAGGTGATCGAGCGCGACACGCGGGCGCACGGAGCCCCCGTACTCGCCGTCGACGGGTCGCGCGGGATCGCCGACATGGTCGCAGCGGTCGAGGATCGCTTCGCAGCCGCGCTCGCGCAGGGCCCGCGCGCGGGGACCCTCGCCGAGCGCCGGGCCCTGCTCCGCGAGGCGAACGACGCGATCGCGGCACAGATCCGCGGCTACCACGCCCGGCCCTGGGCCGAAGGCGACGCCGAGACGGCGGTCCGCGAGTTCCTCTGCGAGTGCGGCGATCCAGTCTGCGAGGCGAGCGTCGACCTCCCCGTGGGCGACCTGTCCGCCGGGCCGGCGCTGGCGCCGGGCCACGGTACCGCCTCGTCCAGTCAGGCGCGGACGCGGTAGACCACGCCCGCCCGGTTGTCGGCGAGCCAGACGAAGCCGCCCCGGGCCTGCAGCCCGTGCACGTCCAGACGGCCGCTCGCACGTGCGGCGGTCGTGACCCGGCCGGTCGAGGCCGAGACGCGGCGCAGCGCCTCCATCGTCGGGAACCCGCTCGGGTCGACGGCAGCGCTGCGCGACGGCACCCAGAGCGTGCCGCCGGCGGCGACGACGTCGATTCCACTCGCGCCGATGTCGATCGTGGCGGTGACGGCGCCCGTCTGCGGGTCGATTCGGAGCAGGTCGGTGCCGCGCCCGGTGATCCAGAGGCTGCCCGCGAGCCGGGCGAGCCGCTCCGGCGCGTCGCCGGGGATCGTCGCCACGCGGGCGACGGCGTTCGTCGCCAGGTCGATCCGGTCGAGCGCCCGGTCGCGGTGGCTGATCACCCAGGCCGTCGTCGCGGAGAAGACCATGTCCGCGGGGCCGTCGCCCACCGGAACGCGCGCGACGACCTTCCCGGTCGCCGCGGAGGCGCGGATGACGCTGCGGCCCTGGTCGTCGGCGACCCAGACGGAGCCGCCGCCGATCCAGATGTTGTACGGCGCCGACGCGCCGAGGCTCGTGCGCCTCGTGAGCCGCGCCGTCGACGGATCGACCCGGTAGAGCGTCGACGCGCTGTCGAGCGCCCAGACCGAGCCGTAGCCGACGGCAACGGCGATCACGGGAGCGTCCAGGCGGACGGAGCCGCCGAGCCTGCCGCTCTTCGTGTTCAGGCGGACGAGACGCGCCTGCTCCTTGCAGGCGACCCAGGCCGTCGAGCCGGCGAGCGCGAGCGTCTGCGTCGGCCAGAACGGGCCTGCGCCGGCGCAGGCCTTGAACTGGGCCGCCCCCGGGAGGCGGCCGCCTTGCGCAGCCGGCGCGGCGACGAGTGTCGCGCCGATCACCAGTGACAAGAGCTTCGATCCGATCGCCGTATCGTCCGCAACCGGACCGCCTGATTTCGGCCAGCTTTCGCCCGGGATCGGACAAGCGGCCCACAACCGCGAAGGGGCCCGCGCGGAGCAGGCCCCTTCACCGTCCGACTGCGCGTCAGCCGCAGCTGTTGGAGTGTCCCGCGAGGTTCGGCCCGTCTCCGGGCTGCTTCGTCGGGGCGGGATCGTTCGCGGTGCAGACCGCGTCGTGGCCGACGGTGTTGTCCGCGACCGAGAGGAAGCCTCCCGGCGTGACGGCGGTGTTGTGGCTGAAGACGAGGTCGTGTCCGACGCGGTTGGCGCCGACCTCGATCGACGACGGGCCGAAGAACCCCGCGAGCGCCGAGTTCCCGGTGACGACCAGGTCGTGGCCGACGGTGTTCGCCGGCTCGCCGTTGCCCGCGCAGATGTTGCCGAGCCCGATGCCGAGGGTCACCTCCCTGTTCTGGACACGAAGGTCGTGCCCGACGATCAGGTTGCACATGCCGTCGAACACGACCGGGACGATGAACGGGTGGCGCAGGCTCGCCGCGAGCCGCGACTCCCGCAGGAAGCGCTTCCGGAAGCGCTCGTCCCGCGCCAGCATCGGGGCCAGGCGCTTGAGCGCAACGCGTTCCCCGGTCGCGACGTCCTCGGCAAGGTAGACGGCACCCATCGCGCCCTCGCCGATCAGCGAGACGACACGGAAGCCACCGACGACCGACCCCGTCTCCAGCGTGGGCCACATGCCGTCACCGAGACTAGAACGGTCCGGCGCGATCACCAAAGGCACGCGCGCAGCTCGTCCGCAGCGACGTGCCGCTGAAGTCGGCTGCCTAGGCGACGAGGGGAGTCGAGTCGCCCACCCGCCCGTCCGCGTACCAGCCGGCAACGCGCCAGCTGTGCCCGTCGCCGGGCCAGGCATTTCCCTCGTCGGTGCGGAGCTCGATCAGGTAGTGAAGGCCTCGGGTCGCACCCGGCCTGTAGAGGAAGACGTCGTAGATGGCCTGCCCAGCGCCGCCCGCAGGGTTGAGCTTGTAGGACGTTCGGTTCCAGTCGATCGGAAACGAGTTCGCCAGCTTCGGATGCGCGAGCCACTCGGAACAGCCCTCGTTCCCGCGGAAGCCGGGCGTGACGATGTTGTAGGCGTCGCCGAGGTCGCGCCGCTCGACGGCGCCGAGCAGGAAGCGCCGGGTCACGGACACCGGATCGTCCAGCCGCACCGCGCGCGCACGACACCCGCGCTGCGCGCTCGGCGCGCCGAGAACGAGTCCGGCCGCAACGGCGAGACTCGCCGCCAGACCGAGGAACGTCCAGGCGAGGGCGATGCGACGGCGGTTCGGACGGAGCGTCATTCGGCTACGTCTCAGGGTACTGCGAGGTCGGCGCCTGCGCGAAGGCCGATGACGTCCTTCGTCTCGGGCGGGCACTGCACCGTCCGGGTCCGTCGCCGGCTTTGCAACTGGATGGTCCGGGAGTACCCTCTATCCGTGGAGACCTCACGGCTCGCGGCGATCCCACTCTTCAGCGGTCTCAGCGAGGCGGATCTGGCGCCGGTCGCCGCGGCCGTGTCGGAGATCGAGATGGCCGCGGGACAGCGGATCGTGGCAGAGGACGACTTCGGACATGCCCTGTACGCGATCGAGAGCGGCACTGCCGACGTGAGCGCCGACGGCGTGCAGATCCGGACGCTGGGACCGGGAGACGTGTTCGGAGAGATCGCCGTCATGTCCTCGGGCCGCCGCACGGCCTCCGTGGTCGCCACGTCGCCGATCCGGCTGATCGTGCTGTTCAAGCGCGACTTCTGGGCGCTCGAGCGCGAGTGTCCTCCGGCGGCAGAGCGCCTGCGAGGGCTGCTCGCCGAGCACCGCGCCGTCCCGGCGACCTAGATGATTGATTCCTAACTGTCGCCCTCCCGGTTGGGGGCCTGCACACGGCGCATCGCGGCCGCCTCGATCGCCGCCAAGGCAGTCAAGCCTTGCCCGCGATCGAGTCGACCACGCAGCTTGGTGCATGCCCTCCCCAGACGCACGCCAGTTAGGAATCAATCATCTAGCGGCGAGGCCGAGACGCGACACGTCTTCGTCGGAACAGGGGACGGCCCGTGCGTGATCCTCGCGGCCTCGTCGCGGCAGTTCCAGAAGGACGGCCCGTGGGGGTACTACTCGGTCGACGAGACGGCCGCCCGCTATAACGCCTCGTCGCCCGAGGAGACGCAGGACGGCGAGCTCGCCTACGCGCGCTTCCGGCCCGCGCAACCGACGCGCTATAGCGGGGGCCTGCCGCCGGACTAATGCGAGACCGGAGCAGTGCGGACACGCCCGGCGTCACGCTCGAGTCGGATCGCGAGGCTCAACCGCCGGCCTTCCGCGCGCCGCCGCGAAGACACTTCCCGCTGCGGTCGATCAACTCGATCCGGTAGCCGTCCGGCTGCTTGTCAATGTCGAACAGACCGCCGAACAGCTATCGCGGCGTGCGAACGTCCAGTCCCGCAGCCTTCGCCGCCTCGCCCAGGCGAACGTCGTAGGTCACGACAGACCCGAGTGCCTCCTCCAACGAGAGCGCGGACGCAAGGTGAACGGCGTCCAGCGAACGAAGCGCGGCGGGCTCCAGGTCGGCCGCACGGTCGAGAATCGCGTCCGTGACCGCGATGAGGCTGATCGCGCGCACGACTCGCCGCGCCCGCTCGCCGGCCTCGGCGTCGACACGCACAGCCGCTCGAATCACCTCGGTTCGAGCGAGCGCGCTCGAGGCATAGCGACCCCACCGCGTCAACTCGCCGCGGAGCCGGTCGCTCTCAGCTTCGGGAACCGCGAGCTTGATCAGCGCTGACGAGTCGAGGTACACGACCGGCGCGAGATCAGCCAAGCCGCTCTGCCCGCTCCTCCTCGAGCGCCTTCGTGCCCTCGTCGGACACCCGCCGCGAGCCGGACTCGATCTGCGCGAGGCCGCCCGCGCCCCGCGTTGCCAGCCCTTGGCCGATCAGCCTCTCGAGCGGATCCGACTCGTCCACCCACGGTTCGATCACCGCGACCGGTTGCCGGCGCTCGGTCACGATCAGCCGCTCACCGGCGCGCACGCGGCGCAGGTAGCGGCTCAGGTCCTGCCGAAGCTCGCGAATCCCGACTCGCTCACTCACCGCTGCAATGTAGCACATTTGAGGCTACATCGGGTCGAACGCCGCGCGCGTCACGCCGCCGTGACTCGCGGGCGAGAATCGCGTCGTGCCCGTCCCGAAGAGGATCCTCATCACCGGCATGTCCGGCGCGGGCAAGTCGACCGCGCTCGCAGAGCTGCGGCGCCGGGGTTTCGCAGCGGTCGACACCGACGAGCCCGGATGGACGGAGTGGTCAGATGAGGACGGCGGCTACGTCTGGCGGAATGATTGCATCGCGCAGCTGCTGGCGGGCGAGCGCGATTCGCCGGTGTACATCTCAGGCACAGTCTCGAACCAGGGCCGGTTCTACTCCGAGTTCGACGCTGTCGTTCTCCTCAGCGCCCCGGCTGACGTGCTCCTCGACCGGATCGAGAGCAGGACGACGAACGACTACGGAAAGGCGCCGGCGGAGCGTGAGCTTGTCCTCTACCACCTCGCCGAAGTCGAGCCGCTGCTGCGCGCCACGTGCACACACGAGATCGACGCGACGCAACCGGTCGAGGACGTCGTCGCTGCGCTCGTGGCGATCGGCGCCGGCGGCGACCTCTAGCGGCTACTTGCCGGAGCGGTCGATCAGCTCGATCCGATACGAGTCCGGGTCGCGAATGAAACACAGGCGAGAGCCGCCCTCACGGACGCGGTAGGGCTCGCGTTCCGGCTCGATCCCCTGCGCCTTCAGCTGCGCGAGTGTCCCGTCCAGGTCGTCCACCCCGACCGCGATGTGCCCGTAGCCGGTGCCGAGTTCGTAGCCACGTCCGTCGTGGTTGAAGGTGAGCTCGAGTTCTTCTTCCTGGCCGGGTACGCCGAAGAAGTAGTTGGTCGCCTCGACCTCGCCATCGCGGACGATGTCCATCTCGCGGCGAAACTCCATGCCAAGCGCCTCGTAGAACGCCCGGCTTTTCTGCGGGTCGGTGATCCTGTACATCGTGTGCAGGTAGCGCGTCATGCGGCCATCCTACGATGTCAGTTCCAACCTCGCGCAAGTGGCCCACAGGTACCGGTCAACGGGGGGGCCACCGGGATCGATCTCAGTTCAGCCGCAGCGGCGGCTGGGGTACCAAGATCGCGACCACGGAGCCCTCAACGGAGTCTGAGCCCGGTACGAGGTCGTTACCAAAGCTAGAACGCGCGCTCGCTACGCGCCCCCACGGGACGTTTCCACGGCCGCCTGCGCAGCGGTCCGGCGAGCGCCTTCAACACGTCGAGATCGCCGGGCTGAGGCCGGATCAAGGCGCGGAGGGAGAACGCCACGCGCGTTCGGTAGAGGATCAGAGCCGTCGCGCCTCCCGCGAGCAACGCAGCGCTAGCCGCGATTGCCGCGCCCTCGGCGCCGAACGGCGGGATGAGGACGACGTCCAGGACGAGCCCGATCCCGAGCGAGACCAGCGGCCCGAAGGAGGAGAACCCCGGCCACGACGATGCGACCAGGGCACTCGAGAAGATGCCGACCGCGACGTAGCCGAGCGTGCCCGGGAGGAGCCACAGGAACGGGCCGACCGACGCTTCGAACGGCGCCCCGAAGACGAGGATCAGCAGCGGGGGGCCGGCGACCGCCGCGACGGCCAGCGCGGACAGCGACACAATGGCAACCGATCGGAACGCCTTGAGCACCTGTTCCACCCGGAGTGCGCGATCGGCGCGCGCCACTGACGGCAGGACGACGGTCGCCGCGGCGCCGGGCAGGTAGAGCAGGATCTCCCACGCGTTGACCGCGACCGCGTAGAAGCCGAGCGTCGTCTCGGTCGCGATGAAGGCGATCACGATCTGGTCGACGCGGTCGTTGAGCGCGTCCGAGAGACTCCCGACCCAGGCGCGGATGCCGAAGCCGACCGACTCGCGGAGGAGCGCCAGGCTCGGGCGGCCGACGCCGCTCGTTCGGGCGGACGACCACAGCAGCACCAGCGCCTTGACACCCTGGACTGCGACCCAGATCAGCGCGCCGTCGACCACGCTGAGGCCGAACGTCGCCCAGACCAGCGCGACCGTGAGCGCGTACAGCCAGGCCGTCGCCACGGTGATCGCGGCGTGGACCCCGAAGCGGCTGCAGCCGAGGACGAACGAGTAGCCGGCGTCGACCAGCGCCGAGGCGAGCATCCCCAGCGCGAGGATGACGAGCTCCGCGTCGCCGACACCGCTCGGCCGCCAGGCGGGCACGGCGAAGAGGACTGCGGAGACGATTGCCGCGGCCACGACCGCTGCGCCCGTGACCCAGAGAACCAGGTTCGTGAGCAGCGCCGGACGGAGATGCGGCCGCTGCGCCGCGAAGACGACCGCCGCCTCGCTCACGCCGAGCCGTGTCACGCGGGCGGACACGATCGAGGTCACGGTGATGAACGCGATCGTGCCGCGGCCGGAAGGGCCAAGCGCTCGCGTGAGGAGCACCAGCGCCACCAGGATTCCCGCGTTGCCGAGGATCTGCCCCCAGAAGAGCAGGGCGGAGCCGGAGGCGACCTGGTCGGTGGCGCGCACGCCGTCCGGGGAGACGCTGACCGGCTCCGGCGAGGCCGCCACGCGTCAGCGCCTCCCATCCCGCAAGGCGGACTCGGAGATCAGTTGCGCGAGCGCCGGCGCGGCGTCCGCGTGCAGCGCCGTCAGCCGGTGCCCGTTCGCGCGGAAGTCGTCCCGGTATCCCGTGTAGGACGACTCAAGCTCCAGGATCGCGCCCGCGATCGCGTCCGCGTCCCCCGGCGCGACGCAGAACCGCCCCAGTGAGCCGCGCAGGTAGTAGTGGGGCGCGTCCCCGACGCGGGTCGAGACGACCGGTATGCCACGCGCGAGCGCTTCGAGCACCGCGACCTGGACGTTGTCCGCGGCCGACGTCGAGAGACAGACGTGCGCTGCTGCCTGGAGCTCCTGGATCTCGTTCCAGCCGCGGGCTCCGTGAAGCCCGAGCCACGGGCGAGACCGGGCGAGCGCGGCGAGCTCGGCGTCCAGCCTCCCGTCCCCGCAGACGTCGAGCGTGGCGGACCGCTCCTCGCGCAGCCGCTCGATCGCCCGCACGGCCAGTGCGGGGTTCTTCTCCGGCGAAAGCCGGCCGACCCAGATCACCCGCAACGGCTCGTCCGCGCTCGGCTGCGATACCGGGGCTAGGGGCGGGAGCTCGCGCAGCGGATACGGCAGATACGCGGCCTCCACGCGGTAGAAGCGGCGGATCGACGACACGCCTGCACGAGAGACGGAGACGGGCTGCGAGAGCCGCACGGCGCGCCGCGCGAGCGTGCGCTGGAACGCAGCGCGCGCGGCCCGGAACGCGCGCGACCCCGTCTGCGGGCCTTCGCCGGAGCCGTGGACGACGAAGATGGTCCCCTTTCGCTGCAGGCGGCCGACGAGCACCGCGATGACCGGCAGCAGGTGGCGCGCGTTGTTGGCGACCACGACGTCCGCCTGTCGCACCGCCCGCCAGAGCGTCCGCCAGCCGCCCGCGGGAAGGGGCCAGCCCGAGCGGCCGAGGAAGCGGGTCGGCACGGTGGCGTCCGCCGTCGCGTCGTCACCCGGACGCCGGCATGCGAGGACGCGGACGTCGCAGCCGCGATCGAGCAGGATTCCACGCGCGGTCTCGACGAACTGCTCGACCCCGCCCGCGTGCGGAAGAACGAAGCTGGAGACGACGAGGACTCGCAAGGTCCGCCGATCGGTTCTATCTTCAATGGCATGCCCGAGCAAATCGACGGGCTTGGAGGAGCGTCCCGGGGTTTCGACGACGGCGACGAGCCGGTCGACGTCGCGCGCTATCTGGGCGCGCTCCGCCGTGGCGCGTGGCTGATCGCGCTCATCGTCGTCCCGTTGACGTTGACGGTGCTCGTCGTCTCGCTCGTTCTCCCGAAGACCTATCGGGCGACTGCGAAGCTCGTCATGACGGACACCACGGGCGTCTTCGCGCCGGGAGACGTCGAGACGGTGAAGCGGCGCCTTGCGACGGTTCAGACGCTCCTCCTCACTCGGAACGTGCTCGACCGCGCCGCGAGACGGCTTCCCGGCGAGTCCGCCGACACGCTGGACGACAAGGTTCGAGCCTCCGTGGACGGCAACGCGAACATCGTCAACGTCGTCGGGAGCGACGACGACGCCAGGGGTGCAGCCGCCATCGCCAACGCCGTCGCGAGCGCCTTCCTCTCGATGCAGCGGAGCGACGAGCAGCGGCAGCTCGCCCAGGCGCGACGCGACCTGCTCGACGCCCTCAACCGGGCGCGCGGCTCCCCGGACGCGGCAGCGGAGGTCCGCGCGATCCGGGCGAGGCTGAGCGAGCTGACGGTCAGCGCGGCGTCCGCCGGCCAGGAGCTGCAACTCGCGCAGCCGGCGCGTCCGCCGACCTCCGCGAGCTCGCCGCGACCTCTGCAGAACACGATCTTCGCCTTCTTCGCCGCGGCGTTCCTCGCGATCCTCGCCGCCCTCGCCCGGGACCAGCTCGCGCCGCGCGTGGGCGGAGCGCGCGAGTTGAGCAAGCTGACCGGTCTGCCCGCTCTCGCTTCGGTGCCGCTTCCACGCCGCACGCCGGACGGCGCGCCGAGCAGCCTCGCCGACGACGGCGACGACGAGGCGTACGACGAGCTGCGCGCCGCACTCGAGCTCCGGCTCCCGGTCGAGTCGCCGCACGTCCTGCTCGTGACGAGCGCGCTGCCGGGCGAAGGGAAGTCCACGGTGACAGCCGGTCTCGGCCGCGCTTTGGCGCAGGCGGGCCACCGGACGCTGCTCGTGTCCGCCAACCTGCGCCGGCCGGCGCTCGACGGCCTCTTCGGCCTCGGGGACGCGCCCGGCCTCGCGAACGTGCTCACCGCCTTCCACCAGAACGGCGAAGTCGGCTCCAACGCCTTGATCGAGCGCGCGGTCAGGCCCGTTCCGGAGGCGCTCGGGCCGGCGGAGCTGCACGTGCTGCCGAGCGGTAGCACGAGCGCCAGCCCGGCCAGGCTCCTCTCGACCGGAGCGCTCGTCACCTTCTTCGACGAGCTCGGCCGGAGCAACTACGGCTACGTGCTCGTCGACGGCCCGCCCCTCCTCGACCTGATCGAGGGTCAGCTGCTCGCGCAATGGGTGGACGGGATGCTCGTCGTCTCGAGGCTCGATCGTCTGACGCCTCAGGCGGCGGTGGAGCTCCACGAGCTGCTCGAACGAGTGGATGCGAAGGCGCTGGGGCTCGTCGTGGTCGGGAGCCGGGGGCCGCGGCTCCGCCCGCCCCGCCCCGCCTCCAGGCGCGCCACGGTCTCTCCGGGCCGGTAGGCCGATCGTCCTCACGGCGCGCTCGCCCGCGCCGCTCGCCGCCTCCGCATCGAGCCAGCCCAGATCAGCGCCGCCAGCAGCCAGAGGTGGCGCCAGTGCAGCGTGTCGATGACGAAGCTGTTGGCGAGAAGCCCGCACCAGGCGCCGAGCAGGGCGGCCGAGCCGATGCCGTAGGTATCGCGTCCGAGCAGCGCGTTCCGGAGCGCGGCGCCCAGCGTGAAGACCAGCAGCGCGGCGAGCGTGGTCAGTCCGGCGAGACCCTGCTCTCCGAGGACGCGCGCGTAGGTGCTGTGCGCCGAGATCGGAGCGATCTGCTCGAACTGGCCGGGGCCGGCGCCGAACGGATAGTGCTCGGCCTCGTTGAGCCCGGCGAGCTGAGCCCCGAAGCGCTGCGAGTCGTAGCTCTGCAGCCGGGCTCGCTCGACGAGGAAGCCGGACGATCCGCTTACGACCACCGCTCCGGCGACGAGTGCCGCAACGCAGAGGCCGATCCCGAGAAAGGACATCGCCCGGCGCGCGCCGCCGCGGCGGAACGAGAGGACGACGAGCATCACCACTGCGCCGACAGCGAGGTTCAGCCACGCTCCTCTCGAGAACGAGAAGAGCACGCCCAGGGTGAGCGCGACGAGGCCGATCGCCTTCGTGAGAGGCCTGGCTCGGAGCAGACGGGGGTGAAGCAGCTCGTCGATCAGGATCAGCGCTGCGGGGACCAGAAACGGCCCAAAGACGTTCGGGTCCTGGAAGAGCGCCCGCGCACGGCCGTCCTCGACGAGGAGGTTGGAGCCTGGGAACGCGACGAGCAGCGCGAGGGAGCCGACGAGAGCCGACGCGACGGCCGCGAAGACGTATCCCCGCGCGATCAGGCGCGCCTGCCGCGACGAGACGACGTAGCCCCCGAGCCACAGCGCGAGCACCCCGAGGTAGAGCGTGATCGAGAAGAACGCGGCGGCGCGCGCGGGATCGACCACCTCGACGGCCGAGACGAGGTTCAGGGCCGCGAAGACGACGATCGCCAGGACCGCGGGCTTCGGCACGCGGTCGAGGTCGATCCGCCCGCTTGCGGCCGCGACGGCGATCACGACGACGAACACGAGGTCGGGGGGCGCCGGGTCGACGGCGACGACTCCGAGCAGCGCGACGCCGAGCCCGACTGCCGCGTCGTAGCGTGCAAGCGCGAGCCCGAGCGTGCCAACGAGCGCGAGTCCGGCAAGGGCGACGAGGCCGAGCGGGAGCGGATGCCGGGCCAGGACGACGGCGAAAACGAGCGCGAGCGCGGCCGCGGCGAGGGCGCACGACGCCCTGACGAGCGCCTCGCGGACGCTCACGACTGCCTCGAGGCGGTGACGGGCGACTGCCTCTCCGTTCATGGCCCTCCCTCCCGTGCGGCGCAGTCGGCAGAGAGGCCGAGCACCGGCCGGCAGTCGACCGGCCGGCGACCGAGCGGCGACGCCATCGCCAGCCGGTCGATGCGCTCGACGAGCGCGGCGGGAACCGGGTCGCCCCGGCGGGCGAAGCCCATGAGGGCGCGGGTGCTCGGCTCGAGCGGATTCAGGCTTTGCGCCCGCTCGAGGCGCCGCAGCGCAGCGGTCCGTCGTCCCGCCTCGAGATCGAGCACCGCGAGCTCCAGCTGCGGATACCAGTCGGCGGAAGCGCGGTCGAGCGCTCGGCGGAAGGCCTCGCTCGCCCGCTCGCGATCGCCTAGGCGACGCGCGAGGACTCCGGCGACGACGTCGGGCTCCTCGCTCAACACGTTGAGGCGGCGGGCCCGCTCGAGCCTGTCGAGCGCAGCCGCGGGATCGTCCCTCCAACCGCGGACGGCGGCTTCGACGTCCCGCGCCGCGAGGCCCGGCAGCGCGCACGAAACCGACGCTGCGACGAAGCCGGCGGCCGCGAGCCCTAGGACGGCCGGCCGAGGACGCCGGGCCGGGGCTGGGTGCGTCGTGTCGGGCCGCGCGAGGCCGCCGGCCAGCCCCAGCCAGGCGACCGCCGGGGCGGCGAGCGCCGGGATCTCCCAGAGCCAGTCGATCGACCCGTGCGCGAACCAGTAGGAGAACGAGACGAGGCCCGCGGCTGCAACGGCGGCGCAGCCCGCATCGATCCGGCGGCTTCGAAGAGCGGCAGCCACCGCGAAGGCGAGAAAGCCGGCGAAGAGGCCCGTGCCAACGAGCCCGGTCTGGGAAATGAGCCTCAGCTCGATGCTGTGCGGGTAGAGCGGCTCCTCGCGCGTGTGCCGCTCGCGGGCGTAGTCGACGGCGAAATTGTCTGCTCCCACCCCGGTGAGCGGCGCGTGCGCGAGCTCGAGTGCGGCCACGCGCCACAGGTCATACCGGCCGGTGGCGAGACCGTCGCTCAGCCGGGACGTGGGCCGGCCCGAGGCGCCGTCGCCGCGCGCGGCCAGGGCACCGCCTCCCGCCTCGCGCGCGACGCTCGTCACGGCGACCCCCAGCGCGACGACGACCACGGCGCCCACGACGAGGCGAGCGAGCCGAGGCGCTCCGGTGCGAAGCTGCCTCCGTCGCCGATCGAGAAGCGCGACGGCGACGCCGGCCGCGGCGAGGAGGACGGCCGAGAGAACGAACGCCGTCCGCGCAGCAGCCAGCGCCTGCTGCAGGTCCACGCCGGGGTCGGCGCGGTACACGTCGAGCAGCCGCGGGAGCGAGAGCACGGTCGCCGACCCGACGAGCAGCAGCGTGAGCAGCGACCGCGCCCGGTCGGGCACCAACACGGCGTAGAGCACGAGCGCGAGCGCGAAGGCCGGGAGCGAGCCCCGGCTCTGGGCGAGCAACCCGAGCTGGAGCAACGCTCCCGTGGTCGCGAGGAGCAGTCCGCGGGCCGGCCACGGCGTCTCCCGCCTCGAGGCGAGGACGGCCGCCGGCCAGAAGGCAAAGAGGAAGAGCCCGGCGTTCGCATTCGCGTAGCCGACCGGTTCCGCGAGGCGGCCGCCGAGGAAGCCGGACTCCCCGCCGTCCCCGGCCGCCGCGAGAAAGACCCAGCTGCCGAGCGCCGCCGTAGCGACGGCGAACGCGGCGAGCAGGAGCGCGGCCTCGCGCGGTCGCCAGCGAAGGCAGGCGAACAGCGTGTAGACCGTGAAGAAGAGCAGCGTCCGGTTCGCCCCGTCCCAGGCGTCGCCCTTCGAATCGGCCCACGCGATCGAGAGGAAGCACCAGAGGGTGAACGCGGCGAAGAGCGCCGTCGCCCGGACGGCGGGTCGCGGCACGCTCCCGACGCGCGTCGCCGACACCACCGCAGCGAGCACGAGGAAGACAACGGCGCCCGGATACCAGGCGGTCGGGGCGTAACCGCCTTCGTCGCGCGCCCAGGCGAGGAAGACGGCGACCGCGACGAGCCCGAGGACGAGCGAGGGCGTTGTAGTGTTGCCCGCACGAGGCGAACGGTGCGTCGGCGCCCCCGGATCCTGATCGTCGTCACGCTCGCCGAGACGGGTGGCGCCCAGACGTACGTGGCCTCGCTGCTCCCCGCGCTCGTCGACGAGTTCGAGGTCGTCGTGGCCGCGCACGGGCCCGGCCCGCTCCACGAGGCGGTGCGGAGCGCCGGCGCGCGCTTCGTGGCGCTCGAGCACGTCCGGCGGCCCCTGAGCCCGTGGCGCGATCTCCGCGGCCTGCTGGAGCTCGTCGCGCTCCTGCGCCGCGAGCGCCCCGACGTCCTGCACGCGAACAGCTCCAAGGCCGGCGTGCTCGGGCGCCTCGCCGCTGCCCTGACCGGCGTGCCGATCCGGATCTTCACGGTCCACGGCTGGGCGTTCTCCACTCACACCGGCCTCGCCTCGGCGCTGTACAGGTGGGCGGAGCGGGCGCTGCGGCCGCTGACGACGGTCACGATCTGCGTCGCCGAGAGCGAGCGCGCCTCCGGGCTGGCAGCCCGCGTCTGCGATCCCGAGCGAACGATCGTGATCAGGAACGGCGTCGCTGCCGGCCCACCCGTTCCCGCACGCGCCGACGGCGCCGCGCCGACGGTGCTCACCGTCGGCCGCCTGCAGCGTCCCAAGGATCCGCTCACGCTCGCCCGCGCGCTCAGCCTCCTCCGCGCGCCGTTCACGGCCGTGGTCGTCGGTGAGGGCCCCGACCGGCCTCTTCTCGAGGCCGAGATCCGCCGGCTCGGCCTGGAACGGGCCGTCGTGCTCGCGGGAGACCGCAGCGACGTCGCCGACGTCCTCGCGCGGGCCGACGTCTTCGTCCTGTCCAGCACTGCCGAGGGGCTGCCGCTCTCGATCCTCGAGGCGATGGCCGCCGGGCTGCCCGTGGTCGCCTCGTCGGTTGGCGGCGTGCCGGAGGCGGTCGAGGACGGAGAGACAGGCCTGCTCGTGGCGCCGCGGGATCCCGTTCGGCTCGCCGCCGCGCTCGAAGCGTTGCTCGCCGACCCGGCACTTCGGCGCCGGCTCGGAGCGAACGGCCGCGAGCGCGTTCGCGAGTGCTTCGGGCTGGAGGCGTTTCAGCGGAGCCACGTCGCCGTCTACCGCCGTGAGCTCGTCGGGCGGGGGTTGGCCGCACCCTCGCCGTAGCGCAGGCGTCGATAGGTGCCGCGCAGCGGAAGCGGCGTGTCGTGCCCGCCTCCCAGCTTGGCGCGGAAGTCGAGCAGGCGGTCGCGCGCGTCGATCTGCCGGCGGCGGAGCGCGAGCCGATCCGTATCCGGGTAGTTGACCCCCGGCTCGCACGAGACGGCGGTGCCGAAGCCGGCATCGGCCACGAGCCGGCGCTCGCGCTCCCCGAACAGGCCGGCCGGATACGAGAAGGCGGTC
The DNA here is from genome assembly GCA_963704025.1 of uncultured Actinomycetes bacterium. Classification (GTDB taxonomy): domain Bacteria; phylum Actinomycetota; class Thermoleophilia; order Gaiellales; family Gaiellaceae; genus CAVPGP01. Next base: position 234,787 of record CAVPGP010000005.1, read on the forward strand.
ACGCGCCGTCCGAGCCGGTCTTCCAGCTCCGCCTTCGAGCCCTCGATCTCCGTCCGCGCGCGCTCGGCGTCGACCCTCAGCAGGTTGGGGTGCGAGACCGAGTGCGCCTCGAACTCGAGCGTGCCCTCGCGGTCGAGCTGGACGATGTGCTCCCAGCTCAGCAGCCGCGGCTTGCCGCGACACCAGGCGAACGTGAACCTGCCGTCCGTGACGCCGGTCGCGACGAACACGGTCGCCCGGAAGCCTCGCTCGGCGAGGACGCCGAAGGCGTGCTCACCCAGGTCGAGGAAGCCGTCGTCGAAGTTGAGGGCGACCGTGCGAGGCGGGATCGTCCCCCTGTTGAGGAGGCGGGCGGCCTCGAGGATGTTGACGACGCTGTACCCCTCGGACGCGAGGTAGTCCATCTGCTCGCGGAAGCGGCGGGGCGTCACGGCGAGCTCGTCTCGGTCGTCGGAGACGCGGTGGTAGAAGAGGATCCGCAGGCCGCTCGGCTGCGGGCGGCCGCGCGTCCGTGCGAGCCAGGCAACCGAGAGGGCACTCGTGACCGCCGCCTTGACCGGATAGGGAAGCGACGGCCCGACGCCGGGAATGCCGCCCGGGATGTGCGCCAGCGGGTCGATCGGAGCCCGAAGGACCGATCTATACTCGGGACGGGATTCGGGTGGAGAGGAGCCAGCGCGCCTGAGCAGCTCGACGTCGCGATCGTCGGCGCAGGCCCGTACGGCCTCTCGGTCGCCGCGCACCTGACGCGCGGACGCGTGCGGACCTTCGGCGAGCCGATGCAGACCTGGCGGACCCGCATGCCGCCGGACATGTTGCTCCGATCCGACTGGGAGGAGACGTCGCTCTCGGCTCCGGGCAACTCCGGCACGATCGACGTCTGGGCGCGCGAGGCCGGTGAGCCCCGCCAGAACCCGATTCCCCTTCAGACGTTCCTGCGCTACGCCGACTGGTTCCGTGGCCGGTTCGTGCGCGAGAACGACCCGAGAGACGTAGCCGAGCTCGATCGCGCCGGGGGTACCTACCGGCTCGCGACCACGGCCGGGGACGAGCTCGACGCGCGCAAGGTCGTGCTCGCCGTGGGCGTCACCGCCTTCTCCCACGCGCCGCCGCCGTTTCGCGACGCACTGGGTGACGGCGTCTCGTTCGCGATCGATCCCCAGGATCACGGCGCTCGCCGCGGTCGCCGCGTGATCGTGGTCGGCGGCGGCCAGGGAGGGCTGGAGGCCGCCGCGCTCGCGGCCCGATCGGGAGCGGAGGTCGAGCTGATCCTCCGGTCGAGGCTGCACTGGTTCGCCGAGCGGGAGCCGTACACGCCCCGCGGGCCCCTGCGGCAGCGTCTGTACCGGCTGGCGTACCCGGTCGTCGGCTACGGCCCGCCGCCCCTCAATCGGCTCGCACTCCACCCAGAGCTGTTCGCGTACGTGCCGAAGCAGCTGCGACGGCGGCTGGCGCGCCGCATCCTCCGAGCAGGCGGATCGCCGTGGCTGCGGGCTCAGGTCGACGGCAAGGTCGACATCACGGAGGAGCGAACCGTCGTGACGCTCGAGCGGAGAGATGGCGGACTGCGGCTCGGGCTGAGCGACGGCTCCGCAAGGGAGGCGGACGCGGTGATCCTCTCGACGGGGTTCCGCTTCTCGCTCGACCGCCTTGCCTTCCTCTCGCCGGCCGTCCGCGCCGGGATCGCCGTCCGGGACGGCTGGCCGGTCCTCGACCGTTCGTTCCGCTCGAGCGACCCGGACCTCTTCTTCGTGGGCTACGCCGCGGAGGACCGGTTCGGCCCGATCTCCCGCTTCGTGCCCGGCACGAGGTTCACCGCGCACCGTGTCCATGAGGCGCTCGCCCCCTAGACGCGCGGCTGCCGGCAGGCACGCGGTCACGGCTTCAGAGCGCTCCTCGAGCGGGTTGCCAGGAGGCGCACGGGCGCGAGCCGCTCGAAGTAGAAGCGGCGCAGCCGGGACGAGCGCTTGAGCCGCAGGCGCAGCCGAATCAGGCCGAGCTCGGCCCCGAGGAGCGCGCGCCCACGGACCCCGGAAGCGAGACCGAGCCCGTGGCAGAGGGGCTCGAACCGGTCGGCGAGCTCGAGCTTGTAGCGCTCCGCTCCGCCGAGGAACTCGACCCGGGTCAGTCCTTCGTCGGAGGCGATCTGGAGCGTGTCGAGCGTGTTGACGAGACCGGGCGAGTAGCGCGCGAGCGCGGGGTCGAACGCGAGCCGGTGGACGTACATGCAACCTTCGAGGGCGAGGAAGTAGTGGAACGCGATCGCCCGGCCGTCGAGCCTCAGGGTCACGATGCGCGGGACGTCGAGCTCGGCCAGCCGCTGGATCGCGGCCCGGTGAAACCGCATGCCGGTCGGCGTCACGAAGCCTGACCCGTCCGGCCGGCCTGCCCAGCGGAGCGCGTGGAGGCGGAAGGCCTCCTCGAGCGCCGCCTCCAACGAAGCGGGCGTCCGCGCGACCGTCACGTCGAGGCGCCCGACGGTGGCGAGCTGGCGCCGTCGCCGCCGGTGCAGGCTGCGCGTCTTCGCCGACGTCTTCGCCTCGTAGACCGCATCCCAGCTCGGGACGAGATCGAGCACCGGAGCCTCGACTCGCTCGATCACGTGGAGGCGCTCCGGTCCCAGCGCCGCCACGATGCGGCTCCCGGCCGGGATGCCGTACAGGTCGACGAGGTGGTGCTCGGAGGCGGCCAGCTGCCGAGCCAGCAACCCGGCCACCGAGTCGTCGGCGTCGGAGGCGAGCAGGAGATCCGCCAGCGCCGACTGCCGGCCGCCCATGAAGCGCACGACCCGCACTCCCGACTTCGCGCCGACGACGAGCGGCAGCGCGCCGAGCAGCCGGCCGTCCTGCCGGACGACGTGCACGGAGAGCGTTCCGCCCCCGCCGCCGTAGTGGCGCCACCATTCGCTGAGCCAGCAGTGCAGGAGGAACGGGCTAGGCCGGGGCAGCTCGCGGACGAGGTCGTCCCAGTCGTCCGCAAGCGCCTCGAACGTGGCGGCGCCCGACACCGTCTCGACGACCGGCAGCCCGGTCGCGACCGTCATGGATCGCTCCCGTCCGCGCGCGGCGCCACACCGCGCAGACGCTCGTGCGCCACCGCCGAGGCCCCGGGCACGATGCGCCGGTAGTCGTTGTCGTAGTAGGCGTTGCCGATGCCGCGGTAGTCGCCGACCGCCGCCCAGCGCTGGTTGGCGAACGCACTGCGGCGCACCGTCGTTCGGGTCGTGCCCGCGTCGAGGAAGACGCCGGCGAGCCAGCTCTCGAAGCGGCTGTCCTCGATCACGTTGTCGACGCTCGCGGGCTCGCCGTTCCAGGCGGGGTCGGCCCACTCGGCGACGATGCCCGTCCGGACGCTGGGCCTGATGCGAAGCCGGCGGAAGACGCTCTTGCGCGTGTAGTGCTCGATGTAGACGCCGGTGGGCGTTCGACCGACGTCGACGTCCTCGAACTGGGAGCCTCGGGTCGCCGTGCCGGTCCAGAGCCCCGTCCACGCGCACCGCTCTGCCCGCACGCGCTGGACGCTGCCGCTGTTGCCGATCCAGACGCACGCCTCGGCCCTTCCCTGCGACGAGCCCGGAACGCGCCGGGAGACGCCGGCGACGTCGAGGTCGGAGATCGCGAATCTCTTGGCCTGCGGGCCGGGGTCCAGCTCGTTGGCGTCGACCACGACGCCGTAGTCCGTGAACCCGCGCGCGACGACGCGCCGCACCACCAGCCCTTCAGGCTGCCGCGCGACGATCCCTGCCGAGACTGCGCGGTGCCCCCTCAGCGTCGTGTCGAGCACCCTCGAGTTCCGGCCGGTGCCCCAGACGGCGACGATCGCGCCTTCGACGGTCCTCGAGCGGCTGACGACGTCGAAGACGATCCCGCGGACGAGGCCGCCGCCTCGCCCGGCGTTCCCTCCGAGGCTCAGCCCCGCCTTGAGGACGACCGCGCCGAGCCTCGCGGCGTAGAGACGGCGCCCGTACGGGTTCAGGAAGGGTCGCGGGCTGTCGTAGGTACCGGGAGCGAGCACGATGCTCTTCGCCCCAGGCCGGGCGAGAGCCGCGCGGAGCTGGGCCGAGTTCGAGACCCGGATCGCGCGGGCCGGCACCCGATAGGCGGCGGGCGGCCGCGGCGGGGCAGCGAGCGGCGGCGGCTTCATGGTGGGCCGCACGGACGGGAGTGCCGACTTCGCGCCGGCGACGGCCGCCGGCCTGGCCGGTCGATCCGCCCCGACTCCACCCAGCCCGATCAGGCAGAGCACGAGCGCGGCGCCTACCGTCGGGCCTGCGAGAGTCCGGCGCTTCGCACCTCTGACCGGAGTGGCACCGGTCGACTCGGCCCGTCGCGCCCCCGGCCTCAGGCCGAGCAGGATGAAGAACGTCTTGGCGCACACCGCGAGGTCGATGACCAGGCTACGGTGGCGGAGGTACCAGAGATCGTACGAGAGCTTGACTGCCGTGCTCTCGCAGTCGGCAGCATAGCCGGAGCGAACCTGGGCCCAGCCGGTGATGCCCGGCTTGACGAGCAGCCGCCGGCTCCAGGAAGGGACGGCCGACTCGAGCAGTTCGATGAACTCCGGCCGTTCGGGGCGCGGCCCGACGATCGACATGTCTCCCCGAAGAACGTTCAACAGCTGCGGAAGCTCGTCGAGATGCGTCCGCCGCAACACCCAGCCGATGCGGGTCGCGCGAGGGTCGGCGGCACTGGCCCAGACCGCGCCACCGGCCTCCTCCGCGTCGGCGGTCATCGTCCGGAACTTGTAGATCGTGAAGAGCTTCCCGCGCTCGCCGATCCGGGTTTGCCGGAAGACGACCGGCCCCCGCGTCGTCGCGACGAGCAGCGCAACGACGACGAGCACGGGCGCGCAGACGACCAGCGCGAGCGATGCGAGCGCGACGTCGAACGTGCGCTTCGACCAACGCGCGGACACGCGCTGGCGGAGATGGATCAGACTCATGAACCACGCCGGCGTCAGATACGGCACGGGCACCCGCCCGAAGGCCCACTCGTAGAAGCTCGAGAGCCCGACCACGCGGAAGCGGCAACGGGGGATCTCGAGCAGACGGTCGACCGCCTCGTCGCACGCGGGGCCGTCGGCGAGCACGATCAACTCCGGACGCCCGGCCTGCACGATCACAGGCAGGTCCGTAACTGCTCCGAGGAAGGGGACGCCCCGCTTGCTCGACTCGAACGTGTCCGCGACCGTGCCCACGACCTCGAAGGGCACCCGGGTCTGTCGCAGCTCTTCGACGACGGAATCGGCCACGCCCGGTGGGCCGACGACGAGCACGCGCCACCGCGTCACGCCGGTCCGGCGAACAAGCCACTCCCAGACTGCGACCAGGCCGAAGATCGCGGTCGCGATCGCGAGCAGCCTCGGTGCCGTCAGTCCAACCCCCGGGACCCATTCGTTCAACGCCGAGGCGCCAACCAGGCCCGTGACGGTGCCGATCGAGACGGTGATCGTCGAGTCCACCGTGTAATGGCCCGCAGCGAACGCGCTGCGAAGTGCGACGACCCAGACCGCCGCCAAGAGCGTGACAGTGAGGAAGCCGTTGGGCGGGAGAGTTCGCCCGCCGGCGTGGCCCGCGTAGACCGCGAGCCAGACGAGGGCGATGCGGCCGCCAGCGGCGAAGCCCCGTGCGACCGCACGGTCGTTCGGCCGCTCGCGAGCGGCCGAGGAGAGCGCATTCTCGCGCTCCGCCGAGAGCCCGGCATACAGCGAAGCGGTCACGGACGACTGCGCGTGCTCATGCGCGCCCCCGCCTCAGCCTCGTCGCGCAGAACCAAGCCGCCAGGCCCATCAGGTAGAGGAACGCCCCCAGCAACCCCAGTTGGAGGACGAGGCGGTTGTTCCTCGCATGCTCCTTCGGCCGATCGGTCATCCGGCTCTCCGCCAGGACGTACCCGTCCGGCCTCGCCTCTGACACGGGACGCGACCCGGGGGTCGTCCGAGCGCCGGCGGGGGCGACGGCCGGCTGCACGTTCTCGCAGCAACCCCGCCGCGCCCTGGGCCGGATGGCCGGCGGCTCGCTCGTCCGCCTTGGAACCGGCTTCGCAGCCAGGAAGCGCGTCGAGCGAACGACCGCTGAGACTCGGATCGTATGGGTGCGTGCTCCGTTCACCGCCGGCTGTGTCTTCGGTCGGGCAAGTCGCTTGGGCGGCGCGGCGTCGACCACCCGGGTCTCCCCCGCAGATGTCCTCGCCGGGGCGACCTGCTTCGCCCCGGCCATGCTCGAGCCGTCATTCTGTGTCGGCGGCTGCTGTGCCGTGCGAGCGTGCGCGTCGCCGCCCGAGGGGGGGCTCTGGCTCGGCACCGACGACGAGGCGTTCACCGACGCGCCCGGCACGGAGACGTCGATGCTCCCACCGTGCACGCTCACCGAGACGCTCGGAGTGCCGACCGTCACCTGACCGGGGCAGGACGGCACCGGCGGTGTCATGGGCGGCTGCAGATGGTCGGCCCGGGCTGTCCCGAGGTGCACGGCAAGCAGCAGCCCGCACGCGGTCGGCACCGCGACGAGGCGCTTCACGGCCGAGCCCGCCGCCCTACGAGCGGACGGCTTGCGGGCGCTGGCGACACCCACTTCCTGCGAACTCCGCCGAGACCCTGCGGAGCGATCGGAACTGCGATTCGCGCAGCCCACGGCGGGACTCCCTCGAGTCGACTGACGAGCGTCTCACCGTTTCAAGCAAGCGACCGCTCGGCGCCGACGCACGCTGGCCCGTGCGTCGCCGACCCTCGGCGTCGAGATCGGCGCGAGCACGTCACCGCAGACGCGTCGTTCCGCCGGGTACGGACGGTCTGGACCTCCCTCGAGACGGCGTGGAAACCAGCATCCACACTAGGAAAAGCCATAGGCTTTGTCAACGATTTCCGGGCCTGCCGACGGGTAGGTTTTCGGGCCTGCCGACGGGTAGGTTTCCGGGTCTGGCGACGTAGGTTATGCTCTCGCCTGGGCTGGGGGTCTGCGGCACCTCCCTGGCTTGGAAACCTAGGGTCAGCACCGCGGCCCCCTCCCACTCCCCGGCACGCTTCGACCCTCCCCCCGCCACTGAACCGCCGCCGGCGGGCTGGGTCGCAGCGAGGCCCGCCGCGCCGTGCGAAGGGGCGGAAGACGCCGGCTAGCGACCGCTGCGATCGATGAGTTCGATCCGGTAGTCGTCTCCAGCAACAGGCGTACCAACGGGAGTTGGCTGTCGAAGCGACCGAAGAGGCATTGGAGTTCTTGCTGAAGGCACTGCGGAGCACCCCGAGCGAATCGTCTACGGTGCGCCCAAGATGGAAGCGAGATGAGCCGAACCTGTCGGCACATCTCGGAGCCCGAAGAAGTAGTTCGTCGCCTCATGCTCACCGTCGCGGACGATCGGCAGCTCGCGGCGGAACTCCACGCCGAGAGCCTCGTAGAACTGACGACTCCGATCGGGGTCGACGATGCGGTACATCGTGTGCAGGTAGCGCGTCACCGGGTCGACCGCGCTCGGGGAGCGGCTCGATCCCGAGGCGGCGCGCAAGGTGATGACCCGCCACTAGGGCGGGCGCGCGGACCTCGAGGCCGGAAGGTCCCTTCTCCGTGAGTTCGGCGCCGACTTCTACGTCGCCGGCTCCGGGCAGGAGCACGGGCAGCTCGAGCTCCAGGCCGGCGAGCCGGCCGCTGCTGAGACCGTGCTTCGGGAGGCATACGAGATGTACGAGGAAATGTGGGGCGGCCCCATGTCATCGACGGCCGCCGTCATGCTCGCGCGGGCTCTCGTCGAACAGGGTCGGCTCGACGAGGCGGAGCGGTTCTCGCGGATCGGCGAGGAGACGGCAGCCGTCGACGACGTCGTCACCCAGGTCGAATGGCGCTACGTGCGCTCGAAGGTCTTTGCGCGCCAAGGCGATCTCGCCGGCGGCGAGGCGCTGGCACGCGAGGCGGTTGTGCTGGCGGAGCGAACTGACTTTCTCGAACTCCACGCGGATGCGCTGCTCGGCCTTGCCGAGGTGCTCGCGCTTGCGGGACGAGCGGACGAGGGCCGGCCGGCGATTGAGCAGGCAATCCGCCTCTTCGAGCGGAAGGGGAGCGTCCTGGGCGTCGAGCGCGCCCGCGCATTGCTAAGCGAGGCGGCCCGCGAGCCGCTCGCCGAGCTCGAGTAGGTGCTCGTGCGTCCGGCGCCCTGAGCCACCCGACGCCTCGGGGAACTGATTGCTTCCCGCGAGCGTGTGGGTTTACCGAAAGCGACTTAGGGAGTTGCCACGATGGCCCGGCCGGTCCGGTGCGACGACGATTCGCGCAGAAATCGAGCACCGTCGAGAGAGACCGAAGGGAGCACCTGTGAAGAACGTTCGAGCACTTTCCATCGCGACTGCGACACTCGCCCTCGCGGTGCTTGCGGCCGGCACGGCCCTAGCGGCGAACGTCGTCGCGCCGAAGACCGTCGCGTTCAAAGGCATTTACGCAGGCACGGTGACGGAGAAGGTCGACGGCCAGACGGTCAGCGCCCTCGCGAGCGCCAGCGGCAAAGGCACCGTGATCGGCAAGGGCAAGCTCAGCGGCATCGTCGACGGGCACGACGTCGAACCCGCCCTGCTCGCCGCTCAGCGGCCCCGGCACGATCTCCGGCCCGGCGGGCAAGCTGAAGCTCACGCTCCTCTCCACCTCGCGCGCCTGCGCCGCGTCCGAAGAGGACCAGAACGACATCACGGTCTCCGGCAACGCGAAGGTCGCCGGCGGCACGCTCAAGTTCAAGAAGGCCCGGGGCACGCTCCATTTCAGCGGTCACTACGACCGCGCGACCGGCGTCTTCAACGTGAAGCTCACGGGAAAGCTCACCTACTAGCGCCGCGCGACCCATACACGCGGCACGAAGAGAAGAGGTGTCGAAAAGTGAAGAGAATCCTCCCGGCGGCGCTAGCGGCAATCGCCGCCGTCGTGATCGTACGCGGCGCCATCGCGGACACGATTCCGTTTCCGGCGGTCCACTCCGGTGACGTCTTCGTGATCGCGCACACCGTCACGACCGACGGAGCGATGAGCAGTTCCTTCGCTCCCGGCAGCAACGTCGTCTTCCGCGCGTACGCGGTGGACGGCAAGACGCACAAGGTCCTCACCGAAGGACGCCGTGACGTACTTCTACGTGACGATCCCGAACCAGCCGAACGTCAAGCTGAAGTACGACCCGAAGGCCCCCGGCGCGAGCGGCCAGTACACCTGGACGGGCACGTGGGCCGTGCCGGCCAACTACCCGACCGGCCTCGTCAACTTCAAGGTGCTGGTCAAGTCGACGGCGAAGCGGCACGGCTCGTTCGTGCAGATGCCGGTCGTGACGTCCCAGCTGACGATCGCGACGAACCCCCAGCTTCCAGGGGGCAGCGGCCCCGGAACGGCGACCCGCCGCGCCGACCGGCAAGGTCAACACGACGCTCTACGCCGACAGCGTCAACGGGACGCGTCCCGCAGGCGCCGCACCGCGGCCGATCGGCTGCACGCAGACCAACGTGTACAAGCGCGGCGAGCAGTTCGTGCTCCGCGACGTGGGGCTTCGATCTGGCGACGGCGACGTCCTCTCGATCGACAACGTCATCGAGGCGCACTTCACGGTCCCGGGCGTAGCCGAACGTGACCTGAACTGGGGCACGCACGGCCGACCGGAGAAGGTCTTCTTCTGGACGAACGCCTGGCAGATCCCAACGCACCTATCCGCTCGGCGACCTGACCGTCCAGCATCGTCTTCACGCTGACCGGCGGCAAGACCGCAACGCTCGACTACCCGATCACGATCATCCCGTAGCCCGTCACCTCACCCCCGAGATCGAAGGCGAGACACCCACATGAGCACCCAGGCACTGACACGACAGAGAGGCTGACAGCTCGCGGCGGCCGCGGTGCTGGCAGGGGCGCTGCTCCTGTCGGCGCCGGCCGTCGGCGACGCCCAACGCGCTCCGGCCCCGCCGTCGACTCCGAGCGTGGCACCACTGCCCGGCCCGATCGCTCCACCGGCCACGCCGTCCGCGACCATGGGCGTGCTCAAGACGAAGCCGGACATCGGCCTGCCGGGCACCAGCTTCACGATCTCGGGCTCCGGCCTGGCGGCCGAACAAGGACGTGACGCTCGTCTGGAACACCGCGAACGTCACGTGGGTCGTCGACGCGCGGCCCGACAGCGTCGACTACCTCGGACGCAAGGCCGACAAGGTCAACGTCGTCATCGCGCAGACGACGACCGACGCGAGCGGGGCGCGTTCTCGCTCACGCTCGGAGAGCCCCGAAGGACTTCGGCGGCATCCACGACATCTACGCGGTGGTCGACGGCGTGCAGGTCGCCAAGGGCGGCTTCCTGATCGCCCGCACGGCGACGATGACGCCGAAGAAGGGCCCGATCGGCACGATGATCACCCTCACGTACTCCGGGCTCGGCTCGTCGCTGTACGAGGGCGGCGCAGTCGCTGCTAGTACGACAACCACTACGTCGGCGCGATGATGGCGAACTGGACGCGCGGCGTGGCAATCGTCAAGTTCCGCGCGTCGGGCCCCGTCGGCCGCACACGATCGAGATCGCCGACGCGATCAGCTTCGACTACCTGAACATCCCGCAGTCGCCGATCCCGTGGGCGGTCGGGCACCAGCTTCACGTTCACGGTCACGAAGGACGCCGGCCTGCCGAAGCAGCGGATCGACTGGCCCGCGTCACGTCACGCCGACGCTCGACGCGAGGACGACGATGTCCGCCGTCGGCGCTCTCGACCGGCAACGCGACGGCGACGCTCAGCTCGAGCGTCCGGTGCCGTCCTCTCGAAGGTCGACGTCTCGGCGTCCGGCCTGACGCCGAACCTGCCCGTCAGCCTCGTCTGGTCGACCGTCGTCGGCAACCGCGTCAACTGCAGCGGCACCTGCTGGAGCTTCGTCTCGGTGCCGCTCGGGAACGGGACGGCGGCCGCGGACGGCACGTTGAAGAGCACGGTCAAGGTGCCCGACGGCCTCGGCGGCTGGCACGTCGATCCAGGTCCTGCAGGGCGGCGAGGTCAAGGCGCAGGTTCCGTACTTCGTGAAGCGGAGCGTCGTCGGCATCTCGGCGCTCAAGGTGAAGGCCGGCCAGCCGTTCACGATCCATCTCAAGGGCGTCGGCTGGACGCAGCTCGACAACACGATCGCCGTCGACTACGACAACAGCTACGTCGGCTACGGCTGCGGCTTCAACTCGAACGGCGACGTCGTCCTGAACCTGGTCGCGACGGGCGCGCCGGGCACGCACCTGATCGACATGTACCCGTTGCTGTACACGCAGCAGCCGTCGTACGCGAATACGCCGTACGGGATGGTGCCGGTGCTGACGTACGCGCGGGACTCCCGGGTCTCGCGCTCGGGCTACCAGCTGCCGGCCATCCGCTTGGCGATCGAGGTCGTCAAGTAGGCAGTCTCCGCCGGGGAGGGCGAGCGGCCTCTCCCCGGCGGCGGGCGCCGCGAGAGGCGAATCGGTGCTCTTCGACTTCTCGACCGGCGCGGAGCGGGCCGCGGCGCCCGGGGGTGCCGCGGCCCGCTCCTCTTCCTCCGCTCGCGCGCTGGACGCTGCTCGTGCTGCGCTTCCGCTGGCTCGTCCTCGCCGGCTGGCTCGCCGCTGCTGGCGGGCGGGGTCTGCGGCTGCTCGCTGCTCCTGCCGGCGCACCTCGCCAACTCGTTCGCGCGTGCCGGGGACGGATGCGGACCGGGCCGCCGCGGTCCTCACCGCCGACTTCGGCCAGCGGCCGGAGGGCACCTTCACCGTCGTCTTCCGCGTGCGCCACTCGTCCGACGAGCGCCTGCAGAGCGCGGCTCCGGCTGCGGCTCGAACGCGGCCGCGCACGTCCTCCCGGGCGGACACGTCGGGACCTTCCGCGGCGGCGGCGGCGTCGTCTACGGCGAGCTCGAGACGACGCCTGAGCCTGCAGCGACGCCAAGGCGTACACGGGACGCTGCGCCGGGCGCTCCGCGGGCGGACGGCCCGCGGCACTCGTCACCGGGCAGCCGGCGATCCAGCACGATCTCGACCCCCAGCTCGCCTCCGACCTGCGCCGCGGCGAGCCTGCTCGCGCTGCCGCTCGCGCTGCTCGTGCTCGCCTGCGTGCTCGGCCTCTCGGCTCGCGCTCGCCGTCCCGTTCGTCTTCGCCGCCTGCACGATCGCCGGCACGCTGGCGGCTGCTCTACGCGATCGCGCGGCTCGTCTCCGTCACGTCCTACGCGACGAACCTCGTCGAGCTGATCGGGCTCGGCCTCGCGATCGACTACTCGCTGCTCATCGTCTGCCGCTACCGCGAAGAGCTCGGCGCGGACGCGCTCGCGCGAGCAGGCGATCGTCGCGGACGATGGCGACCGCGGGCCGCGCCGTCGTCTTCTCGGGCGTCGCCGTCGCAGTCGGGCTCGCGCTCCCTCTTGTTCGTCCCCGTGCCGTTCGTCCGCACGCTGGGACTCGGCGCGGTCTGCTCGATCCCGCTCGTGTCGGTCGCCGCCGCGCTGACGCTGCAGCCGGCGCTGCTCTCGCTCTGTCGGCCGCGCGTCCGGCGTGCGCCTGCCGCGGCAGCCCGCCGGCGGCGTGCCGTGGGCCGCGCTCGCCCGGGCGATCATGCGTCGCCCGCGTCGTCGTGCTCGTGCCGACGACGGCGCTCCTGCTCGCCGCGGCGGCACCGGTGCTCTTCCTCCGTCTGACGCCCGGCTCGCTGGCGAGCCTGCCGCGCTCGACCGAGGCGACGCGAGGGCTGGCGGCGTCTGCCGACGGCGTTCGGCCCGGGCGCGCTGACGCCGACCGAGATCGTCGTCGACGCGGGCGCGCGCGGCGCGGCGCGGCGGCCGGCCGTGCACGCGGCGGTCGAGCGCCTCGCCGATCGGCTCGTCCACGACCCGGAGGTCTACGTCGTCGCGACTCGGGTCGTCAGCACCGTACGTCTCGCGCGACGGCCGCTACGCGCGCGTGATCGTGTCGGACGCCACGAGTACGGCGAGCACCCGTCGCAGCGGCTCGTCGAGCGGCTGCGCGACCGGCTCGTGCCCGCCGCACGCTTCCCGGCCGGGCACGCAGGTCTCGGCCGGCGGCGCGCCGCCGCAGGGCGTCGACTTCCTCGCGCGCGTCGTACGGTTCGTTCCCGCTGGCTGTCCTGGCCGCGCTCGTCGCTGACGTACCTCGTGCTGGCCCGCGCGTTCCGCTCGCTGCTGCTGCCGGCTCAAGGCCATCGTGCTCAACCTGCTCTCGGTCGCGGCGAGCTACGGACTGCTCGTCGCGGTCTTCCGCTTCGGCGTCGGCGCCGGCCTGCTCGGCGTCCATCGCTCCGGCGCAGATCGAGGGCTGGATCCCGATCTTGCTGTTCGCCACGCTGTTCGGCCTCTCGATGGACTACGAGGTGTTCCTCGTGTCGCGGATGCGCGAGGCCTGGGACGCGGCGGCGCGACAACGCCGAGGCCGTCGCGTTCGGGCTGGAGCGCACCGGGCGGCGTGATCACGGCGGCCGCACTCGTGATGACCGTCGTCGTTCGCCGGCTTCGTCGTCGGCAGCGTTCCGGGACTGCAGCAGTTCGGCCTGGGCCTGGCGCTCGCCGTCCTCATCGACGCGACGCTCGTGCGGGCGTTGCTCGTCCCGTCGCTGATGGCCGTTCTCGGCCGCTGGAACTGGTGGCTGCCGGACGTCTCCGGCCCGCCGCCCCGTCATCCGTCTCGAGGAGGCACTCGATGAAGCGTAAGCCGCTCCTGCTCGCGCTGGCGGCGACCAGCCTCTTCCTCGCCGCGCCGACCGGCGGCGCCGCCGTGTCGCCGACGGTGCGGCTGGCGATCGCGCACGTCGCAGCGCACTGCCACGTCTGGAGAACGTCGACGAAGACGCTCGGCGCCGTCGACGAAGATCACCGTCAAACGCGGAACGCGGCTCGTCGTCCGCTCCGACTGCCCGATGGACTTCGACTTCGCGCAGACGAGAGGGCCGACGCCTCGCGCTCGGCAATCCGCGCACGTACGCGGGCAGCACGCGCACGATCATCTTCCGCAAGGCCGGCATCTACCGGCTGACGGCGACGAACGTGCAGACGCCCGAGGAGCGTGGCCTCGTGACGCTCGGGCGCCCGAACACGCTCACGTTGACCGTCGTCGTCACCCGGTAGAGGCACAACGGCGAGGCAGGAGCGAAAGCCCTACGGCCGCGAAACGCGTCAGGCGTGGGTCGGCGCGATGTGGAACTGCGGCTCGGGCAGCTTGATGCTCTCGAAGAGCCCGTTCAGCTCGCCGTAGAAGGCGTCCGCGACCGCCTGCGAGCCTGCTTTGTTGAAGATGTACGCGAAGTCGACATCGCCGCGTGTCTCGACGAGGGACATCGTCCCCGACATGCCGCCCGAGCGCGCGCTGTCTTTGCGGCCGCCGAGCCCGTAGGCGGCATGCAGATGGGCGAAGCTCGCCAGCGCGGTCGAGGTCGCCATCAGCCCTCCGCCGGAGTCCATCAGCTCGGTGACGAAGCCGTTGCCGCCGTACGGTTTCGCCGCGTTGACGCTCGCGTGCGGCTCGAGGGCGTTCGCACCGGTGCCCACGTCGTCGTAGGAGACCTCGCGGCGGTGGAGCGGCCCGGCGAGCATGCGGGCGAGGCAGACGTTCTTGATCCCCGCGGGCACGGCCAGCTCGTCGCGGACGTAGTCGATGAAGGGCCGCCCGCTGACCTCCTCCACCACGAGCCCGAGCAGGACGTACCCGAAGTTCGAGTAGGCGGTGCTCGTGCCCGGCGCGAACTGCAGCGGCTCGCCGTACATGTAGCGAGCGAGATCCCGCTTCGTCGGCGGTCCATGGAGACCGAGATCCAGGGCGATCTTCCGGATCCTGAACACCGGATCGAAGCCGCTGCTCGGCACCGCCGGGTCCTGGTCCGTTCCGTCGTTCCACCCGCCCTGGTGGTCGACGACCTGCTGCACCGTGATCGCCTTGACGTGCGGGTCGGCCTTCTGCGTGGCGAGCGCGGGTGACGTGATCCCCAGCAGAGGGAAGATCGAATCGGTCTTGTGCACCGCGCCTTCGTCGTACAGGCGCTGGATCGCGGCGCACGTGAACATCTTGCTGATGCTCGCGATCCGGAACAGGCTCGACGGCTTCGTCTTGGGGTAGCTGCCGTCCGCATGCGTGTAGCCGTGGGAGAGGACGAGCCAGCCCTTGTTCAGGATCGAGAGCTGACCGGCGCGAACCTCCTGGCGAACCATGAAGCGCTGCATCGCCCGGTCGAACGGGACGAGCACCGGGTCGGCAGCCGGGCCGCTGACGCCGACGTACGTATCGGCGTGAGCCTCCTGGCACGCGGCGAGCTGCGTTCGCGCCGCCGCCAGCTGGGCTTCCGCCTGCTTCAGCTTCGCCTGCGGGATTCCGTGCGGGCCGACCTCGCCCTCGAGCGCGTTCACCTTCTGTGCCACCTGTGTGACCTTGGCGCGCTGCGACGCGCACGGGTCCGACATCACGTCACCTGCGGATCGTCGCGGCGTGAGACGGCGCGGCAGATCTCCACCCGATCGGCGAGATCGGGAGAGCCGCAGCAACGCGCATTCGAGCCGAGAAGCAGCCCGCACCGTCCTTACGTTGCCGACGCCCCCACCGTCCCACCGCTGCCCGCGAAAGTCAACGCCGCCGCCGGCCCGAACGTCGATTTGAACTCCTGCGCAACCGCCGTGATGATCGGACCGGCCTGCCAACGAAGGAGGAGCAATGCCGGTCCGCGAGCTGCGTCTTGCCCTGACGGTCGACGACTACGAGCAGGCGGTCGCGTTCTACCGTGACGCGCTCGGGATGCCCCAGGTCGAAGCCTGGGAGGGGCCTGACGGCCGGGTGGTGCTCCTCGACGGGGGGCGCGCGACGCTCGAGCTGCTCGATGCGGCGCATGCCGCCACCGTGGACGAGCTCGAGGTCGGCCGGCGCGTCACCGGGCCGGTGCGGATCGCGCTCGAGGTCGACGACTCGGCGGCAACGGCGGCGCAGCTCGTCGGCGCGGGCGCCGAGCGGCTTTCCGAGCCCGTCGTGACCCCGTGGCAGCACCGGAACGTCCGGCTCCAAGCGCCGGACGGCATGCAGCTGACGCTCTTCACCGTCCTCGATTGACCGTCCTCGATTGACCGTCCTCGATTGACCGCGACGCGGCTGCGGCGCCCTTACGGGACGTCTGCCGCTCGGTCGAAGCTGACCGTCAAACGGAGGATCGATCCCTGCCGGAGCTCCGCCACCAGGCGGCCCGTGCCGCCGCGGGACCACGCGAAGGCCGCGCGCAACAGGTCGTCCTGCGGCTCCTCCGCCTCCAGGATGTGGATCTCGTCGTCGGGCGGCTGCGCCCGGTACGCGGCCGCGATCGCGTCCCGGCCGACGAACGGGCCGACGGGGACGCCGTCGAAGACGAGCGCTCCGTCGTCCGCGTAGAGCTCGACCAGGCGGGAGAAGTCCCCGCGGCGGACCCCCTCGTTGAACCGTGCGACGTAGTCGTCGAGAAACGAGCGGCTCACAGCACGGCCTGCGACTGGGTCACCCGGGCGACGAGGCGACCGCCGGCGTCGAGGACGTCCGTCTCGACGTGGATCACCGTCCTCCCGACACGGACGGGTCGCGAGACCGCTTCGACATGGCCCGCGGACACCGGCCGGAAGAAGCTGGTCGCCGACTGGATGGTCGCGGTCCCGCAGGCGCCTGCGGGCAGGTTCAAGAACGCGCACGTCCCGCCGGCGCCGTCCGCGAGCGCCATGATCGCGCCTCCGTGGAGGAGGCCGCCCGAGGTGCAGAGCTCCGCCGCCCAGTCGAGCCGCACGCGAACCTCGTCGGGCCCGGCCGCGACGAGCTCCATCCCGAGCGTCCGCCCGAGCGGCATCGCCTCGTGCCACGCCTCGGTCTGCACGGGCCGACATTAATCCAGATCTTCGGCGACGAGGGCGAACAGGATCGAGTCGACCCAGACGCCGTCGCGCTCGTAGGCCTTGCGCTTGACGCCCTCGCGGATGAACCCGGCCCGTTCCGCGTGGGCGATCGCGCGCTCGTTGAACGCGTAGCACTCGAGCTGAAGGCGGTGGAAGCCGAGCTCGGCGATCAGCAGGCGCTGAAAGAGCCGCGCAGCCTCGTCGGCGAGCCGGCGCCCACGGAAGTCCGGGTGGACGGCGAGGGCTTCGAGGGTCGCGATCCGGTTTCGCTCGTTGACGCGCTCGTAGCCCATCACGCCCGCGCGCTCGCCGTCGACCTCGATGATCACGCGGCCGAACGCCTCCGGCTCCGCCTGCGAGCGCTCGACCTGCGCGAGGATCGCCGCCGCGTCGCGCGCGCGGCGGGCGCCGAGAAAAGGCGCGACCTCCGGATGGTTCGCCAGCTCGAACAGGAACTCCACGTCGCGCGGCTCGGCGCGGCGGAGCTCGATCATCGCAGCTCGATCATCGCGCTCGTGCGGGCGCGGTCGGCCTGCCCGGCCCGGTGCGGCCCGCGAGGAGCCCGGAGCCGAGGGCGACTCCGCCGAGGATCAGCACCGAGCCGGCGAGCGTCGGCCAGGTGAGCGGCTCGCCGAGAAAGACGATCCCGTAGAGGAGCGCGGTGGCAGGCATCAGGTAGGTGACGAGGCTCGAGCGCGCCGTCCCGAACGAGCGCAGGAGCCGGAACCAGATCAGCTGCGCCGCCGCCGTCCCGAGGACGGCCAGCGCCAGCACGCAGCCGATCGTCTTCAGGCTGGGGACCTCGGACGGCGCCTGCGCGACGCCGAAGGGCAGGAGCACCACGAACGCGCCGATGAGCGACGTCGTCGCCAGGACGGGGCCGGTCGTGTGCACGATCAGGTACTTGCCCCAGATGCCGGCGGTCGCGTACGAGATCGACGCCAGCACGACGGCGAGCGTGCCGGCCACGTACCAGAGACCGCTCTCGGGCGAGCCTCCGGCGAGCACCGCGACGCCGGCGAGCCCGAGCAGGATCCCGACGAGCCGCCACCCGGTCGACCTCTCGTCGGTGCGGAACCAGATCGCGAGGATGGCAACGAAGATCGGGACGCTGGCGTTCGCGACAGCCGCGACGCCCGAGTCGATGTGGCGCTCGCCCCAGGCGATCAGCGTGAAGGGGATCGCCGAGCTCGTCAGCCCGAGCGCGTAGGCGCCCCACGGGGCCCGCAGCGAGCCGAGCTCGCCCCGCAGGGCGAGGAAGGCAAGCAGCAGGAGCGCCGCGACCGTGACGCGTCCGAGCATCATCGCCGCGGGCGAGAGCTCCCGGCCGGCGACCTTGATGAAGAGATACGACGCCCCCCAGAGCGCGGAGAGCAGAAGGACGAGCGGAAGGTAGGCGCGCGTCATGTCGCCGAGGCTATCCGCACACGGCGGGCCCGCAGCGCACCGGAGCCGAGCGCGACCCCGGCGAGGATCAGGAGCAGGCCGGCGAGCGACGACCAGCTGACCGGCTCCGAGAGGAAGACCGCGCCGTAGCCGAGCGCGAGCGCCGGCACGAGGTAGGTGACGAGCACGGCGCGCGAGGCGCCGGCGCCCTGGATCAGGCTGAAGTAGAGGACGTAGGCCACCGAGAGCCCCACGATGCCGAGGACCGCGACGGAGGCGATCACCTTCCAGCCGGGGGCTGCGCTCGGCGCCCTGGCGATCCCGAGCGGTGCGGTGGCCGCCGTGGCCGCCAGCATCGATCCGAGCGCCACGGTCATGGGCGGCAGGCTCGAGAGCCGGCGACCGCCGTAGATCGCCCCGGCTGCGTAGCAGAGCGCGGTCACGAGCACCGCCAGGGCGGCGATCACGTCTCCCTGCGGCTGGACGCCGACCAGGAGCGCGACGCCCAGGAACCCGACGAGGACGCCGACGAGGCGGCTGCCCGTCACCCGGTCGGAGCGGCTGAAGCCGAGCGCGAGCAGGGCGGCGAAGAGCGGCGTCGACGCCTGCAGCACCGCGGCCAGCCCGGAGTCGAGCCGTGTCTCGCTCCAGCTCAGGAACCAGAACGGGATCGCGGCGTTGACGAGCCCGAGCAGCACGAGCGGCCAGGCAAACCGTCGCAGCTGATCCAAGAGCTCCCGACGGCCGACGACGAACGGCGCGATCACGGCGAGGCCGAGCGCGCCGAGTCCGACCCGCCAGAAGACGAGGGTCGCCGGGTCGAGCTCGCGGACCGCGACCTTGATGAACATGAACGACGCGCCCCAGATGGCGGCGAGCGCGACGAGCATCACGGCGTGACGACGGCTCACCTCACTGGAACGGCCCGGGACGACCCCATGTGAGACGACAACGTTGGGGAAGCTGTCGTCCTTCCCGGATACGATGCACGTCTGAGCGAGGTCGCCGAACAGCCGGTCCAGGAGGTCCCCGTCCATCGGGCGCTCGGTCTGACCGACTCGGAGTTCGGCCGGATCAACGAGCTGCTCGACCGGGAGCCGAACCACTTCGAGCTGGCGGTCTTCTCGCTGCTCTGGTCGGAGCACTGCGGCTACAAGCACTCGGCGCTCCTCCTCCGGCGCCTCCCCTCCTCCGGCGCGCGCGTACTCCAGGGCCCGGGCGAGAATGCAGGCGTCGTCGACCTCGGCGACGGGGAGGCGGTGGCGTTCAAGGTCGAGTCGCACAACCACCCGTCGGCGGTCGAGCCGTTCCAGGGCGCCGCGACGGGGGTGGGCGGCATCCTGCGCGACATCGCCGCCATGGGAGCACGCCCGATCGCGCTGCTCGACGGGCTGCGCTTCGGCGAGCCGGGCTGGCAGTTCGAGCGGGCCGTCTCCGGGATCGGCCACTACGGGAACTGCGTCGGCGTGCCCACCGTCGGCGGCGAGGCGGTCTTCGACGAGGCGTACGCCGACAATTGCCTCGTCAACGCGATGTGCGTGGGGCTGCTGCCGACCGAGCGGGTTCTGAGCGCCAAGGCCCGCGGCGCGGGCAACCCGATCGTCGTCTTCGGCGCCACGACCGGGCGCGACGGCATCGGGGGCGCCAGCGTGCTCGCGAGCGCGGAGCTGGGCGAGGACGACGCTGACAAGCGTCCGTCCGTTCAGGTGGGCGACCCGTTCACCGGGAAGAAGCTGATCGAGGTCTGCCTGGAGCTCGTGGAACGGGAGCTCGTCGTCTCGCTCCAGGACTGCGGCGCCGCCGGGCTGGCGTCCTCGCTGTCGGAGATGGCCCGCGACGGGGCCGGCGTCGACGTGCAGCTCGACCGGCTGCCGCTCCGCGAGGAGGGCATGGAGCCGTGGGAGATCATGATCTCCGAGAGCCAGGAGCGGATGGTCGCGGTCGTCGAGCCGCAGCGACTGGACGCCGTGCGAGAGGCGTGCGAGCGCTGGGAGCTGCACCACGCGGTGATCGGCGAGGTGACCGGACGCGGCACCCTGCGGGCGTTCCAGGGGGGCGAGCTCGTCGGCGAGATCCCGGCCGGCTTGTTGACCGACGAGTGCCCGCGCTACGAGCTGAAGCCCGAGTCGCGGTTGCCGTCGCTCGAGGCGGCCCCGCTCGTGGACCCGCCCCCGGCGAAGCAGGCGCTGCTCGAGCTGCTCGCCTCGCCGAACGTCCGCAGACGGCGCTGGATCTACGAGCGGTACGACCACCTGGTCGGCTCCCGGACGGTGCGCCGCCCCGGGTTCGACGCCGCGGTGCTCCGCCTGCGCCCCTCGCTCCGCGGCCTCGCGGTGTCGCTGGACGGCTCGGGCCGCCTGGCGCGGCTCGACCCGCGCATCGGCGGCGCGCTCGCGGTGCTGGAGGCGGCGCGGAACGTCGCGTGCGCGGGCGGCGAGCCGCTGGCGCTCACCGACTGCCTCAACTTCGGGAACCCCGAGAAGCCGGAGATCGCCTGGGAGCTGACGGAGGCGATCAACGGCATGGCCGACGCCTGCCGCGCGCTCGGCATCCCGATCGTCTCGGGCAACGTCTCGCTCTACAACGACACGAACGGGCGCTCGATCCATCCGACGCCTGTCGTCGGCTGCGTCGGGCTCGTGCCGGACGTCCGCGCGGTGCCGGGCGCCTGGGCCGAGGGCGATGTCGTCCTGCTGGCCGGATCCGGGCCGGTGGCGCTCGACGGCTCCGAGTACCAGGCGGTCTTCTCGGAGGTCCACGGGCGCCTTCCGGATCTCGATCTCGAGGCTGAGGCCGCGCTCGTCGAGTTCCTCTGGCGTTCGGCGCCGCTGCTCTCGCTCGCGCACGACTGCTCCGAGGGCGGCCTCGCCGTCTGCCTGGCCGAGGCCGCGCTCGTGAGCGGCGCCGGGGCCGACGTCGACCTGGCCGAGGACGCGGTCGAGCTCTTCGGCGAGACGGGCGGCCGCGCGGTCGTCGCCTGCCGGCCCGAGGTCGTGCCGCAGCTCGAGGGCATCGTCCCGCTGCGGAGGCTCGGCGTCGTCAAGGGCGACCGGGTGCTCGGCATTCCCCTGGCCCGGCTCGGGGAGGCCTGGAGGTGAGCCACTGATGTGCGGCGTCTTCGGCATCCGTGCGCCGCAGCGCGACGTCGCCCGGCTCGCCTACTTCGGGCTGCACGCGCTGCAGCACCGCGGCCAGGAGTCCGCGGGTGTCGCGGTCTCCGAGCAGGGGCGGCTAACCGTGATGAAGGACATGGGTCTAGTGACGCAGGTGTTCTCGGAGCGGAACCTCGGCGGCCTCGGCAACGCGGAGCTCGCAATCGGCCACACGCGCTACTCGACGACCGGCTCGTCCGCGTGGGCGAACGCGCAGCCGCTGCTCCAGCACGGCGCCGAGCGAACCGTCGCGGTCGGGCACAACGGGAACCTCGTCAACGCCAGCGAGCTGCGCGAGCAGCTGGCCGCCGACGGCACACGACTGGCATCGACGTCGGACACCGAGGTGATCGCGGCGTTGATCGCGAACGACCCCGCCCCGCTCGCCGACGCCGTCGCGCACGCGATGGAGCGGCTCGACGGCGCCTACTCGGTCGTCGCGCTCGCCGAGGGGAGCCTCGTCGCGTTCCGCGACCCGCACGGCTTTCGCCCGCTCTGCCTGGGTCGCCTCGACGGAGACTGGGTCGTGGCGTCCGAGTCCTGCGCGCTCGACCTCGTCGGTGCCGACTTCGAGCGGGAGCTCGAGCGCGGCGAGCTGGTCGTGATCGACGAGCACGGCCTCCACGCGAGACAGGCGGTGCCGCCGGCCGACAACGGGCAGCTGTGCATCTTCGAGTTCTTCTACCTCGCGCGGCCGGACTCGCGTCTCGACGGGGTCGAGGTGCACGCGGCGCGGGTGCGCATGGGCGAAAGGCTGGCGCGCGAGGCGCCGGCCGACGCGGATCTCGTCCTGCCGATCCCGGACTCGGGCACGCCGGCGGCGATCGGCTTCGCCCGCGCGACCGGCATCCCGTTCAGCGAGGGGCTGATCAAGAACCGCTATGTCGGCCGCACGTTCATCCAGCCCGACCAGGGCCTGCGCCAGCAGGGCATCCGGCTCAAGTTCAACCCGCTGGCGGAGGTCGCGGGCCAGCGTGTCGTCGTCATCGACGACTCGATCGTGCGCGGCAACACGACCCGCCAGATCGTGCAGATGCTCTTCGACGCGGGCGCGGCCGAGGTCCACGTCCGGATCTCGTCGCCGCCGGTGATCGGGCCGTGCTTCTACGGCATCGACCTGGCCGGCGAGGAGGAGCTCATCGCGGCCCAGACCTCGGTCGAGGGCGTACGCGAGATGATCGGCGCGACCTCTCTGGCGTACATCTCGCTGGAAGGGCTGCAGGAGGCGACGCGGAGACCGGAGTCGGCGCTCTGCCGCGCCTGCCTGACGCGCGAGTACCCGACCCGCATCCCCGAGGGCCGGGCGCTCGCGAAGCTCAGGTTCGAGCCGGCGCGCGCCTAGCACCAGGGGTTGGCCGGCCGAGGGCGGCGCGCCCGCCCGTCAGAATCGGACATGTCCGGGGCCGACATGTCCGGGGACTGTCCCCGGACATGTCGGAAAAGGCCAGTCGCTAGTGCTCGAGCACCCTGCTCGCCTTGGCGATCCCGCGGGAGATCAGGTACGCCGCGGAGACCCACTTCGTGAACTCGACCCACTGGGGCGAGTCGACAGAGTCGGCGAAGAGCGCCACGATCGCGACGAGGAGGATCGCGGCGAGCCAGAACAGGAACTCGGCGTTGCCCGGAACGGGAAGCCGCGCCATGTCGAGGTTGGACACGACGGTCGTACCACCCGGAGGATTCGGATCCATGCCCATGCTGGTCACTCCTTTCAGGCCGCGTGGCCGGGGACGTGGACGATCTCGAGCTTGAGACCGTCGGGGTCGTAGAAGAAGACCGCGTAGTAGCCGAGCGTGTAGCCGTACTCCTGGGGGCCGCTCTCGATCGCGGCGCCCTGCTCGCGGAGCCAGTCCGCCCGCTCGTCCACGACGGCGCGCGAGACCGCCTCGAGACAGAGGTGGTGCAGTCCCGGCTCGTAGCGGTCGACGGGCCCTTGCCGGTATGACTGCGCTGCGCGCAGCCCGATCTCGGTCCCGGGGCCCCACAGGTAGTAGATCGTCTCGCCGCGCTCGCCCTCCACCTCGCTGATGCCGTGCCAGCCGAGCGGGCCGAGCAGGTCGCGATAGAAGGGCAGGCTCCGCTCGATCGAGGAGACGACGAGGTCGACGTGATGAACGCCTGTGGAGCGCACGGCTGTCCGTGCGTGATTCAGCGGCGCGCCTGCAGCTCCTGCCCGAGCGCGTCGAGGTTGACGTCGGCCAGCGAGGCGACGACCCGGTCCGCGACGGAGAGATCAAGGGCACCGGTGATCTCGTTCGGCACGGCGACGCAGTAGATCCCGGCCGCCTCTGCCGCGGCGACGCCGTTCGGCGAGTCCTCGAAGGCGACTGCTTCCACGGCGCCGACGCCGAGACCGTCGAGCGCCTCGAGGTACAACGTCGGGCGCGGCTTCGCCCGCTCCTCGTCGCCGTTGGCGCAGATCACGTCGTCGAAGCGGTCGAGCACCCCGCGCCGCCGGAGGTGCCGCTCGATCCACCAGTCGCTCGACGAGGAGACGATCGCCTTCGCCAGGCCGCGCTCGTCGGCCGCGTCCAGCAGCTCGGTCACCCCCGGGCGGAGCTCCTCCAGGTCGCACAGGTCGAGATCGCGCTGGCGCCGGGCCTCCTGCATCGCCTCGTCGACCGTGACGCCGAGCCCTTCCAGGTGCGAGACGGGGTCGAAGCCGTTGATCGTCCCGATCGCGGCCGACCAGAGATCGAGCGTCAAGTCGTGGCCGTGCCGCTCGTAGACCTCCACCCAGGCGCGGTACGACGGGCCCTCGGTGTCGAGCACGAGGCCGTCGAAGTCGAACAGCAACGCGCGGACCGTCCCGCTCCGATTCATCCGGCGAGCTCCTTCCCGCGCCCGTACCGAACCGCGCGCCGGACCGTCCGCGGGTCGAGCCCTTGCTCGAGCAGCCGCTGGCGGAGCTCCCCCTCGTCGGCCAGCTTTAGGAAGAGCCACGAGAGCGCCGCAATGGTGACGAGCGAGCCCTCGGCCATCATCACCGCGCCCGCAAGGCCCTGGTCGTGCAGCGCGGAGATCCCGTGCGCGCCGTGGTAGTACGGGTAGAAGACCTTGCCGGACCAGAGGAAGACGTTGCCGAGCACGGTCTCGACCACGCGCACCACCGCGATGTAGGCGAGCTTCGCCCCCGTCCCGAACCATTCCGGCTGGGGCAGCGTCTCGAGCACCGGTGCCCACATCAGGCAGCCGCACGCGAAGAAGAGGAAGTGCTCCAGCGCGTGGACGGCACTGTGGTGAAGGGCCGCCTGGTAGAGGACGGGCAGGTGCCAGATGTAGAGGTTGAACGCCCAGACGGGCAGTGCGACCAGCGGGTGGGTCAGCACCCGCAGCCGGTCGGCGATCGGGAGCCGGAGCACCGGCCTGAGCACCGGCCCGGTCAGCGCCGCGACGAAGCAGAGCGGCGCGAGGTCGCCGATGATCACGTGCTGCAGCATGTGCGCCGAGAAGAACTCTTGCTCGCCGTAGGCGTCGAGCGGCGAGACGAGCGAGACGAGCACCAGGAAGACCCCGAGCCAGAAGACGAGCACGCGCCAGCGCGGCACGGGCGTCCCCCGGTGGGCCAGCGTGTGCATCCGATTGACGACCATCGCCGTGACGATCGCGGTCGGCAGCAGCTGCAGCGGGTCGACGTTCCAGCTCGTCAGTAGCGTTGGCGAGTCCACGCGCGCCAGTCTAGGCATCCGGGCCGGGATCCCAGCGCCGCGGAGGCCAGCCCCGGAGACTCGGCGCCCGGCCGCTCACCGATGCTCGACCGCCGCCCGTAGAAAACACCGTGACGTGCGGTGCGCCGCCGGGGTATGAGGCGATTGTGACGTCGTTTGCAGACAGGCTGGCGAAGGAGCTCGACCGCTGGGTTGCAGACGGCCTCGTCGCACCCCAGCAGGCGGAGACGATCCGGGCGCGGTACGCAGGCACGGCGTCGGAGGAACGGCGCGAGCGCCTCGTCGCCGTGATCGCGATCGTCGGCGCAGTCGTGTTGGGGCTCGGCGTGATCCTGTTCTTCGCGGCCAACTGGGGCGGGATCCCGGAGTGGACGCGCCTGCTGCTGCTCGTCGCCGCGATCGTCGCCGCCTACGCGGCGGCCGACCGGCTTCGCGACAGGAGCCCCGGGATCGCCCACGCGCTTGTCGTGCTCGGCGTCCTCCTCTTCGGCGCGAGCATCTTCCTCGTCGGGCAGATGTACAACGTCTCGGCGCACGACCCGCTCGCGTTCCTGCTCTGGGCGGCGGCCGCGCTGGCGATGGGCGTCCTCTGGCGCTCGGCGCCGCTCGCGGCGCTCTCGCTCGTGCTTCTCGCCGCCTGGCAGGCACACGAGCTCTTCTACTCGTACTCGGACGACACGGCCGGGGCTGCGGCCGGCGTGCTCGCCGTCCTCTACGGCACCGCGCTCTACGGACTCGGCACGGCCTTCCGGTCGCGGCTCGCCCCACTCGGGTTCGCCACGCCGATGCGCTGGCTCGGCGGCCTGCTCGTGGCATTCTCGCTCTTCGTCGACTCGCTCGACTCCGTGACGAGCAACATGCGAGACCAGCACCCGTTCGGTCACGGCAAGGTCGTGGTCCTCGCCGTGCTGCTCGGCGCCGCAGCGCTCGCCGGCGTCGCCACCCTCGCTCGGCGCCGGCCCTGGGAGGCGCTCGGCCTCGTCCTCGTGGCGTCGCTCGGCGTGCTCCCCGCCCTCATCGCGGTACCCCGTGGCGTCTACGTCGTCGCGTTCGGCCTGCTCGCACTCGGGGCGATCGCAGCCGGCGTCGACGCCGGGGAGGAGTGGCTCGTCAACGCCGGGGTCGTCTGCGTCGGCATCGAGCTCTTTGCGCGTTTCTTCGACCTCTTCGGCCGGATGCTGCCGCGTTCCGGCGCCTTCGTCCTCACCGGCGTCCTGCTGCTTGCGCTCGCGTGGGGTCTCGAGCGCGGACGTTCGCAGCTCGTCGGGCGGATCCGCACGTGACCCGCCGCGCCGTCTACTGGCTGGTCGTTGCCCTGCAGGCGCTCGTTCCGTTCGCCATCGCCGGGCTGAACGAGGCCGGGCTCTCCTCGTCGAAGGACGTGCTGCTCCAGGTGCAGCCCGTCGATCCGCTCGACCCCTTGCGCGGCGAGTACGTCGCGCTGCAGTACCACATCTCCCGCCTCGACGCCCCGGCCGGCACCGTCTACGTTCCGCTCCACCGGCTCGGGGACGGCTGGACGGGCGACATCGCCACCACCGGGAAGCCCGGATCAGGCATGTTCATCCGCGGCACGGCGGACAGCCGGGGGTCGATCCGATTCGGGATCGAGCGCTTCTACGTCGAGGAGGGCGGTGCGCGGAGGTACGAGGATGCGATGGGACGCGCCCGGCTCTACGCCCGGGTGGCGCTTGACGCCGACGGCAAGGCGCGCCTGCGAGAGCTCGTGATCCGGTAATCCTTCCGGAGTGCAGCTGTTCCATTACCACCTGGTCACGAGCCAGCTGCGGCAGGTGGAGGCGCGCTACGTCGGCAAGCTCGGCTTCCGCCTCGTCGCGCGCCACGGCCGGATCGGGGACACCCAGCTCTCGTACGAGGCGGGGGTGCCGTGGGACGAGCTCGACCGGGTCGGGTTCAAGCTCCGCCTGACGGAGCTCGAGCGCGGCGCCGTCAACGTCGTGGTCCAGCCGGGACACTGGCGGGTGCCCCGCGTCGACCACGTCGGCCTCGCCCTCGAGGAGGACGAATTCGAGGAGGTACTGGCCCGGGCCGCCCAATGGCGGCTCCGCGTCCAGGAGCACGCGGGTCGACGGACCTTCGTCGCCACGAACGCGGGTTACCGGCTGGAGGTGCACCCGCCGCGCGACTGGATCGAGGACCTGCTGTCGGAGTCGGGCGCGCTGGCGCTCAGCGAGCTGCAGCTCAGGGCGGACGACCCGAACGGGAAGGCCGAGGCGCTCGCGTCCCTCCTCGGCCTCGAGGTCGACCGCGGCGCCGTCGAGATCGGCGACACCCTCGTCCGCTTCATCCCGGGCGGCCCGGATGGAAGGCCGGAGCTGCACGCGGAGCATTTCGGCTAGCTGGGCTCGCAGCCAAGCCGCACGCCTCCTCGCACGCAACGGGGCCCGCGCGATGCGCGGGCCCCGTTCCTCCAAGTAACAGACTGTTACTAGGCTGCTTCGGCGTACGCAGGCTGCTCCGCCGGGGCGGGAGGAGCCTCTTCCGGCTTCACCTGCGGCAGCCACTCGAGCCACTTCGGCAGGTACCAGTTCCAGTCGCCGAGCAGCTTCATGGTCGCCGGCAGGAGCACGGCGCGGACGATCGTCGCGTCGATCAGGACGGCCGCCGCGAGGCCGACGCCGAACTGCTTCAGCATCAGCATCGAGAGCGTCGCGAAGATCCCGAACACGAAGACCATCACGAGCGCGGCCATCGTCACGACCGAGGCGGTCGACTTGATCCCGTACGTGACCGCGTCCTCGGTCTTCATGCCCCTGTCGTACGCCTCGCGGATGCGGCTGAGGATGAACACGTGGTAGTCCATCGAGAGACCGAAGAGGATCACGAACAGGAAGATGGGCAGGAAGGCGACGACCCCGCCGGTGTACTCGACACCGAGCAGGCCCTTGCCCCAGCCGTGCTGGAACACCATGGTCAGCACGCCGTAGGCGGCGGCCACGGAGAGCAGGTTGAGCACGATCGCCTTGACCGCGATCACGAGCGAGCGGAAGGTGACCAGCAGCAGCAGGAACGCGAACGCGAGCACGAAGCCGAAGACGTACGGCAGCGAGTGCTTCATCTGCTGGTTGAAGTCCCAGGAGCCGGCCGTCTCGCCGGTGACGCCGGCGAACTCGATCGAGGACTCCTTGTCGAGCGTCACCGGGATCACGTCCTCACGCAGCGTCCGCAGCGACTCGTTGGACGCGTCGTCAGTGCCCTGGCCGTCGACGGGCAGGTTGATCAACGCGATCGTCCCGGCCTTGTTGTAGCTCTCGTCGACCGGCTCGTGCAGCTTGCCGGTGGCGAGCGCCTTCTGCTCCATCGCGCGGATGGCCGCCTGCACCTTCGCCGAGTGGACGTCGTCCGCCTTGACGAGCACCTGAGCGGGGATCTCGCCGCCCGGGAACGCCTTCTGGAGCTTGCCGTAGCTCTTCATCACCGGGATGGAGGTCGGATACGTCTCCGGCCCCGGGATCGAGGTCTTCATGTGGATCGCCGGGGCGGCGATCGCCAGCAGGACGCCGGCCGAGACGAGCGCGGACAGCTTCGGCCGCCTCAGGACGGTGTCGAGGATCGCGTTCCAGACACGGCCTTCGTTCGCCTCGCTCTTTTTCCAGAAGCGGCGGCCGAGCGGGATCCGACCCTTGTTGACGTTGTCGCCGAGCCGCGAGAGCAGCGCCGGCAGCACGGTGAGGGAGCCGACGACGGCCATCGCGACGACGAGCATCGTGCCGATGCCGAAGCCGACGAAGGTCTGGTCGCCGGTGAAGAACATGCCTGCCATTGCGACCATCACGGTGAGGCCGGAGATGAGGACGGCCCGGCCCGAGGTTGCTGCGGCGGCCTCGAGCGCTGCGCGCTCGCTCCGTCCTGCCTTCCGTTCCTCACGCTCGCGCTTCATGTAGAAGAGCGAGTAGTCGACGCCGACCGCGAGTCCGATCAGCAGGATGATCGCGAAGATGTTCTCGTCCATCGGGATGAGCTGGCTGGGGAGCGCCAGGAGGCCCATCGTCGCGACAACCGCGGTGATGCCGAGCAGGAGCGGGATTCCCGCTGCGACGATCGCTCCGAACGCGACCAGCAGGATCCCGAGCGTCACGGGAAGGGAGAGCTCCCCGGCCTTGCTGAGGTCCTTGCCGAACTGGTCGTTCAGAGCCTTGTCGATCGAGGCGTCGCCGACCTCTTCGATCGTGAAGCCGGAGTGCGCCTTCTGCGCGGCGGCGGTGATCGCGAGGAGGGTGTCGACGTTCTCGTCGGCCTTGGCCAGATCGGTGGAGTGGAGCTTGACGTCGATCAGCGCGGAATGACCGTCCTTCGAGATCAGGCCGGCACTGCCACTGTCATGAGGGGTATGAACCTCTTTGACGAGGCCGTTGACGTCAATCCGGCGGGCGACGTCCTGAACGGTCGCCTTGAACGCAGGATCGGCGGTGGTGCGGCTGGTGCTCTGGATCAGGATCTTCTCGTCGACGTTGGTCTTGAACTCCTTGTCCGCGATCCGGGCGACCTTGCCGGACTCGCCGGGGCCGCTCGTGTTCGAGTCGAGCGCCTTGGTGCCGACCACGTTGCCGATCGCAAAGGCCAGGACGACGAACGCGAGCCAGCCGAAGGTGGCGGTCTTCCAGTGACTCGCCGACCACCGGCCCATGCGGGCTGCGATGTGCTTTGACTTGCCGAGGGAGGTCATGGTGTGCGAATGCTCCTTGTGCTTCGGGGGATATCTCCAGCCTCGCTCAGCGGCGGCCTCGCGCCCATGGAGTCAGCAGGCGTCCGGAGGTGGGGCTTTCCGCACCCCCCAATTGAGCCCCCAAGACCGGTCGCGGGAGGGCTAGTGTCTGTTCGTACGCCGTGCGAGTGAGGAGAGGGGTTGCCGACCGCGCGCCACGAGATCGAAGGCTCGGAGCTGCTTGACCGCATGCGTCTCGTGGCCGAGGGGTTCAGGCCTGCCGCCCCGATCGACCGCAAGGCGCTCTTCTCAGGCCGTACGGAGCAAATCGGCGAGCTCTTCGCCGTCCAGGCGCAGCCCGGTCAGCATGCGGTGATCTACGGCGAGCGAGGCGTCGGCAAGACGTCGCTGACGACGGTCGCGGCCGAGATGCTGCGAAGCTCGAACATCCTGAACGCGCGGGCGACGTGCGACACGAGCGACGACTTCGGAAGCGTCTGGCGCAAGCTGCTCGACGAGATCGTGTTCCGCTCGCCCAAGCAGGGAGTGGGCTTCGCATCGTCCACGAGCGACGTCGTGCACGCGGCCTCCGAACGACTCAGGGGCGGTCCGGTGACGCCGTACGAGGTCCGGCGGGCGCTTCAGGAGGTGACGCAGAGCCGGGAGCTCGTGGTGTTCATCGACGAGTTCGACCGCCTGCAGGACCCGGCGGCTCGGACGCTCTTCGCCGACGCGATCAAGGTCCTCTCCGACCAGCTCGTGCGCGCGACGATCGTCATCGTCGGAGTCGCCGACGACGTCAACGAGCTCATCCGCGAGCACGGCTCGGTCGAGCGGGCGCTCGTCCAGGTGCACATGCCGCGGATGTCGGCCGACGAGCTGACGGGTGTGGTGACCGCGGGAATCGCGTCGGCACAGATGACGATCGACACGACGGCCGTGAAGCGGGTAGTCGTGCTCTCGCAGGGGCTCCCCCACTACACGCATCTGCTCAGCCAGCTCGCTGCGCAGGGAGCGCTCGCGGACGGGCGTGCCGACGTCACGGTCGGCGACGTGGATTTCGCGGTCGGCCGGGCGATCGACAAGGCGCAGCAGAGCATCGTCGGCGCCTACCACGAGGCGCTGCAGAGCACGCGGAAGAGCCTCTATCCGCAGGTGCTGCTCGCCTGCGCGCTCGCGCGGCCAGACGAGTTCGGGTTCTTCACGGCGGCTGACGTCCGTGAGCCGCTCAGCACGATCACGGGCAAGCCGAGCCAGTCGGCGTCCTGCGCGGGACACCTCGAGGAGCTCTCGAGCGAACGCCGCGGTCCAGTGCTACAGAAGCGTGGGACGCCGAGGCGATACCGCTACCGCTTCGCGAACCCGCTCCTCCAGCCGTACGTGGTCATGCGGGGGCTGTCGGACGGCCTGATCCGGCAGAAGGATCTGCAGTAGCGGTCCAACGAATGAGGCCCGCCGAAGCGGGCCTCAGGACACCTGGAGGAAGGTGCGTCAGGCGTAGATCGGGCCGCTCTCTGCCTGCTTGGCGGCGAGCAGGTCGAGCACGTCGAGACCCTGCGAGGCTGCGTAGGCATAGGGGTGGTAGAAGACGTCCAGTGCGCGGTCGGCGGGCGTCTCGAGCTCGAACGAGTCGCCGGTGCGCGAATCGTCGACCGTCACCTTGAGGGCGTTGCTGCGGCGGTTCCAAAGCAGAGCGACCGCGACGCCGTCGTTGATCCTGAAAGCCAGCTCGGTCATCTCCGTCTCCTTGGTTGTCGTCGCCGAGTGCATGAGGAGAGGATCCCTCGAAAGGGCCTTCGCGCCGATGCGGGTGGCAGGCGTCCCGGGGTGGGACTAGTACGACTCGTGGAGTGCGGCTCTGACCTGCAGCCTGGCCCGGTGCAGGCGCACGCGCTGCGTGCCGTCGTCGATCCCGAGCGCGTCACCGGTCTCCTGGGCGCTCCAACCCCGCAGGTCGCGCAACTCGATCACGGCGCGAAGCGGCGCGGAGAGCGAGGTGATGGCGGTCAGCAGCCGCCGCCGAGTGTCCTGGGCGGCGAGCTCCCGCTCGGGAGCCGGTGCGAAACCGGCCGGCGGCAGCTCGTCGGCCGGCATCGGCACGGAGCGCCGCTCGCGTGCCCACCGGCTGCGGGCCAGGTTCGCCACGATCGCCGCAAGCCAGGCGCGGAGCGAGGAGCGGCCCTCGAAGCGGTCGATCCCCTGCATGGCCGCCAGCCAGGCGTCCTGGACGACGTCCTCCGCCTGGTGCACCGGCACGTAGCGGCGCGCCACGATCAGAAGCCCCGGCTGGTGGGTCTCGAACGCACTGGCCAGGCGCTCGGGAGACATGGAATCACTGTTGCGCCCGCGGCCGACCCTGTGCGGGAGGCCAGCCGGTGTCCTGGGGTTCGGTTATCCCTACCTCTCGGGCGGACACCCGGCTGAATCGCCTGTGGACGAATCGTTACGCCGCTCTGACACTTGGTCTGACCAGGGGGTGCTCCGCCAGGGCGCATGGTTCCTGCACTGGGGACGAATCGTTTCACCTCCTTGCGCTTTGGTCTGACCAAGTACGGGGGCGCTCACCGCCGGCGTCCGCCGGCGTTTGCCGGCTGCCAGGACTAGGCCGCGTTGAGGAGCGCGAGCACTGCGAGCACGCGCCGGTGGTCGTCCGAGGTCGCCGAAAGGCGCAGCTTCCCGAAGATGCTCGTGACGTGCTTCTCCACGGCGCGCTCCGTGACGACGAGCTTCTCCGCGATCCCCTTGTTGGACTTCCCCTCGGCCATCAGCTCGAGCACCTCCCGCTCCCGGGGCGTCAGGGCGTCGAGCGGGTCGTCGCGGCGGCGCCGGCCGACGAGCTGCGTCACGATCGACGGGTCGAGCGCGGAGCCGCCTTCCCCGACGCGGCGAACCGCGCCCACGAACTCCTCCACGTCGGAGACGCGATCCTTGAGCAGGTAGCCGACGCCCTCGGCGCTCTCGGCGAGGAGCTCCATCGCATACTCCGTCTCCACGTACTGCGAGAGGACGAGCACGCCCGTGCCAGGATGCTTGGCGCGGATCTCCTGCGCCGCGCGCAGCCCCTCGTCCGTGTTGGTCGGCGGCATCCGGATGTCGACGATCGCCACGTCGGGTGAATAGCTCCGAACCTTCAGCATCAAATCGTCGTAGTCGCCCGCCTGGCCGACGATCTGGAAACCGGCGTCCTCCAGAAGTCGCGCGATTCCCTCGCGGAGAAGAACCGAATCGTCGGCCAGCACGATGCGCATTGCGCTCGACTCTGTCAGTTCGGCGTCCTGCGTCAAGTGGTCCGAAAGCTCGGGAAGGCCCGGCGCACGCAGCCGGTAGAGGCGCTCCGGCTCGGCGAGGCCCTTCAGCTCGTGCCGGCCGAGATCCTCCGCGTCGTACTCGGCCGCATGCTCACGAGCCGTCTCGGAGAGCAGAATCTCGCCGCCTCGAGCCGACTGGCAGATACGGGCGGCCCGGTGGACGTCGAGCCCGAAGTAGCCGTCCCCGATCACGTCCGGCGTGCCGGTGTGCAGGCCGACCCTGACCCGAACCTCCCCGCCGTCGGGCCATGCGAACGCCGCCAGCGCCTGCGTTGCGCGGACGGCCGCGTCGACGGCGCTCGGCCCGTCCGGAAACGCGACGAAGAACTCGTCGGCGCGCACGTCGACCGTCACGCCGCCCGCAGCCGAGACCTCGTCGCGGATCAGCGCCCGGTGCACCTGGAGAACGCCCGGATAGGCCTCGCCGAGGCGCTGGAGCAGGCCGGTCGAGCCTTCGATGTCCGTGAACATCAGCGTTACGGTGCCGGTCGGAAGCGTCACGTTTCGAGCCTACTCGGTGTCGAGGGGGATCTCGGCCCGGACGACCGTGCCGCCGCCGTTCGCGCTCCCGACCTCGAGCCGGCCGCCCAGCGCCTCGACGCGGTCTGCGAGGCCCCGCAGCCCCGTGCCCCGGGTCGGATCCGCGCCGCCGACGCCGTCGTCGGCGACCTCGACGAGTGCGCCGCCGTCCGTGCGCGCGACCCGCACGGAGACGAGCGTCGCCTGCGCGTACTTCGCGACGTTCGCCAGCGACTCGGAGACGACGTAGTAGGCGGCCGCCTCGACGGGGCCGGGCAGTCGCGCGTCGACCGTGTTCTCGATCTCGATCGGCAGCGTGGAGCGCTGCGCGAGCGTCTGGAGCGCCGGGCCGAGCCCTCGGTCCGTGAGCACGGCAGGGTGGATCCCTCGCGCCAGCTCGCGCAGCTCCTCGAGCGCCTGTGCGAGCTCCGTGCTGGCCCCCGTGATGATCTCGTTCGCGCCCTCGGGGTCGGTGTGGAGCTTGGCCTGGGCGAGCCGCAGCGAGAGCGAGAGTGAGACGAGTCGTTGCTGCGCGCCGTCGTGGAGGTTTCGCTCGAGCTTGCGCCGTGTCTCGTCCATCGCCTGGACGATGCGTGCACGCGAGGAGGAGAGCTGCGCCTGCGCCTCGGTGTTCGCGATCGCCTGGGCGAGGAGGGCGCCGAAGTCGCCCAGCCGCGCCTCGACTCCGGGCGGGAATTGCTCGTCGAGCGTCTTCACGACCGCGATCCCTCCCCAGACACGGCCGTCCACGAGCACGGGCGCCGCGATGGCGGTGCGAATCCCGACTGACTCCCAGATGACCCGGGACGACTCGTGCTCCAGGTCGGCGAGCGACTCCACCTGTTGCGGCTTCCCGGTCGCGATCGCCCGCTGCACGGTCGTGTCGGCGGTTGCGGGATAGAGCCGCCCCGTCGTCACCGGGATGACGCCGTCCGCCGCCCAGCCGCCGAGCACCCGCACCGCGTCCCCCTCGCGACGGAAGACGTTCGCGGACTGGCCGCCGAAGAGCCCAGCGACCTCCTGGGAGACAGCCGTGAACAGCACCTCCTCGGCGGGCGAGCTCGCGACGAGCGTGGCCACACGTCTCAGTGCAGCCTGCTCCGCCGCTAGCGCCGTGATCTCGTCCCGCGCCTGGGCGTTCGCGATTGCCTGCGCCGCGAGATCGGCGAAGCGGCCAAGGCGCTCTTCCGCACCGATCGGGAAGGGCTCGTCGCTCATCTTCGACGCGATCATCGCGCCCCAGAGCCCGCCGGCCACTCTGATCGGTGCGGCCACCGACGACTGGATCCCGAGCGACCGCAGCCACGCGGACAGCTCGCCGGGAAGATCCTCGTAGGTGTCCAGCCGGACCGGCTTGCCCTCGCGCTTCACGACCGAGGTGATCGTCTGCCCGTCGAGTTTCATGATCGGCGCGGGCTCGGCCGGGCGTCCGGTGGGATCGTTCCAGCTGCCGCGGACGGTGAACTGGTCGCCGGCTTCGTACCTGATCATGTTTGCAGTCTGGGCGCCGAGCAGCCGTCCGGCCTCCTCGGTGACGACGGCCATCAGCTCCGGCTCGGACGGCCCACTCGCCACCACCGTCGCCACCCGTCTGAGGGCCGTCTGCTCGGCGGCGAGCGCGGTGATCTCGTCGCGGGCGCGCGCGTTCTCGATCGCCTGTGCAGCCAGAGCGGCGAAGCGGCCCAGCCGCTCCTCCGAGCCGGGGTCGAACGGCTCGTCAGTCGTCCTCGAGGCCGCGAGCGCGCCCCACAGCCGGCCGTTCACGGTGATCGGAGCGCCGATCGAAGAGCGGATCCCGATCTCGCGCAGGACCGCCGCGAGCTCGCCGGGGATCTGTGAGTAGTCGTCGAGCCGCGCGGTCGAGCCGGTCTCGCGCACGCTCCAGACGACCGTGTGGCTGTCGAGAGGGCGCGGCGGCCCGGCCGGGATCGCCTGCGCCCCCGGAGCGCTCCAGTTCCCCACCCCGGTGATCAGGTCGTCCTCCTCGAAGCGCACAGTGTGCGCGGCCTGCGCACCGAGCAACAGCGCGGCCTCCTCGGTCACGCTCGCCATCAGCTCCTCCTCGGACGGGCCGCTCGCAACCACCTCGGCGACGCGCCGGAGCGCAGCCTGCTCGTCGGCCAGCCGGCGCAGGGCCTGGAGGTTGTGCTCCCGCTCGGTCACGTCGATCCCGGCCTCGAGCAGGAAGGCGAGCTGGCCGTGCTCGTCCGGGATCTGCACGTCGAGCCAGTCGACGAGACGAGGCCCTTGCGGGGAAGGAAGCAGCGTCTGCCGCCTCTCGGTCTTCAGACCGGCGGCCGCGGCGGCAAGGGCCGCGCGATCCTCGTCGGCCCGGTCTCGGGTCCGAGAAGACCTCCCAGAAGAGCCGCCCGCGCACCGACTCGCGGTCCTGGTGGCCCGACAGGACCTCGAGCGAGCGGTTGAAGCGCACGATCCGCCCGTCCGGGTCGACGACGCAGAAGAGCGCCGGCGTCGAGTCGACCACGAGCCGCGTGAAGTCTCGCTCGCGCTCGAGCTCGTTCACCCGCGCGCGCAGCTCGGCCTGGAAGCGCTCGTTGAGGATCGCGAGTCGCGCCGCCGCGACGACGCTTTCGATCAGCTCCGGCTCGGCGTCGAGCGACGGGTCGTGCACGAGCGCCGCGATCGGCCCCTCCTCGTCCGAGACGACCGTCGTGGAGCGCCCTTTCGGAGGCTCGAAGAAGCGACCCTCCGCGTCGACGTACGCATCCGCCTCGGGGAGCCAGTACGCGAGCTGCAGCGTCGGGTCGTGGAGCGCGGTGCGGAATGCCTCCCGCAGCGCACCCGAGTCCGGCGTCCGCCCGAGCTCCGTGACGAGACGGCCGACGGCGCCGGCCGCGAACCGGCCGCGGAGCAGGCCGGCCACGAAGAGGAACGGGACGGCGAGGACGGCAGAGCCCGGCTGCGATCGAGAATCCGGCCGCGAGCGTGTGCGAGATCGGTTCGACGGCGAGCGCAAGCCCGAAGCAGATGCAGCGCGAGCGCGCCGGCCGACAGCACGGGGCGGAGGCTTCGCCGGTATGCGGCGCTCGCCGAGCGCCAGCGCCGGACGAGCACCAGGACCGCCAGCAGGAGCACGACGACGGCCGAGACGTCGGTGACGACGGTGAAGACGTCCTTGAGCCCCGGCTGGTCGCTGATGAAGAGCTCGTTGCCGGGGCACTTGCGGCAGGGCGGCGACTCTCCCTCCTGCACGAGGTGGGCGAGCACCGGCGCCGCGATCACGAGAACGTAGGCCGAGACGACGATCACGCGGTCCAGCCGCGTCGCGAGCCGTCCGCCCGGATACGCGAGGAGGAGGTGGATGAAGACGGCGATGGCGAGTGACTCGAGCGTCACGCCGAGCGTGAAGATCACCGGGTCGTTCGACTCGCCGAGGGCGCCGAGGAAGAACGTGAAGCCGACGAGCGCGAGCAGGAGCCCGGTCCGGTTCTCGGGCCGCCGCACCGTGGCGACCGCCCCGCTCCCGATGAAGGCCCAGCCGACGAGCAGCCCGAGGACGCTCGTCAGCAGCGGCTGGGTCTCGTGCTCGCTCGTCAGCACGAGCGCGAGGGCGAGGCCGCCTGCCGCGAGCCCGCCGATCGCGTAGACGAGCCAGATTCGTCGAGTCATGCAGCGAGCATGGCGGCCAGCGCGGCTCCCGACAACTCTGCCTTCGGGATGAAGCCGCGGGCGCCGCTGCTCTCGACCAGCGAGCCGAACTCGCAGCCGTCCCGGCTCGAGGTGAGGACGACCGTCGGGGAGACGCCGTTCTGCTGCATCAGGCGGGCGACGACCTCGAATCCGTCCATGTCGGGCAGCTGCACGTCGAGCAGGACGAGCGCCGGCTGGAGCCTCGCGAACGCCTCGAGTGCGGACGCGCCGTCCTTCGCCTCGCCGATCACCTCGTAGCCCTCGGATTCGAGCAGCGCCCTGGCGGTGGCGCGGAAGCTGGGGTGATCGTCGACGATCAGGACGCTCGTCACGTCCGAATCCTGACAAAGCTGAAGCTGCGCCACCATACGGTTAGCCACACCCCTCGAAACCCGGAAGGGTGCTCTTTGAAAACAAGATCTCCGGTGCGGCATGATCCCCCCGCGCGCCTCCGGGCAGCGGGTGCGGCCGGCGCTCGGCGACGGGGCCGTCGGCGGCGGGAAGCGCGGCGCTCGCGATGCAGGGGAGACGGCGGCGCGCGGGGTTCATGTACACGAGTGTGCCCGTCCCGCCTGGCCGGGAGAATCGAGCTACCGGGCGTCTGCTGGTGCGGGCAGCCGCACCGGCTCCTAGACTCCCTCCCCTGAGAGGAGAAGACCGCACCTATGCCGCTGCGGGGGTCTCGCTCGCCGTCGCGGACGCCGTCGTCGGGCGGCTGCGCGCGGCGGTCGAGTCGACCGGCGCGCAGGGCTTCGGCTCGTTCGCCGGGCTCCAGCCGCTGGACGGGCGGAGGCTCCTCGCCGCGTCGACCGACGGGGTCGGCACGAAGCTGATCCTGGCGCGCCAGCGCGGCCGGCTGCGCGACTGCGGCGCCGACCTCGCGGCACACTGCATCAACGATGTGATCACCACCGGCGCGGAGCCGCTGCTGCTCCTCGACTACGTCGCGGCGAACAGCATCGACCTGGAGCAGGTTGCCGAGCTCGTCGAGGGCGCCGCCGAGGTCTGCCGCCGGGCCGGGTGCGCGCTCGTCGGCGGCGAGACGGCCGAGCTGCCGGGCATCTACCGGGAGGGCGAGCTCGACTTTGCCGGCACGTGCGTCGGGATCGTCGAGCGGGCGGACCTGCTCGACGGGTCCCTCGTGGAGGCGGGCGACCTGGTGATCGGCCTGCCGTCGGCCGGCGTCCACGCCAACGGCTTCACGCTCGTCCGGCGGGTGCTCGAGGAGGAGGACTACGACGGCGCGGACCTGCTCGCGCCGACACGGCTCTATCTGGACGACGTCCGCCGGCTGCGGGCCGGGGCGCACGCGTTCGCCCACGTCACGGGTGGCGGCATCGAAGGCAACCTGCAGCGAGTCCTGCCGGACGGCCTGCACGCGGAGCTCGACTGGGACGCCTGGGAGCGGCCGCCCGTCTTCGACTGGCTCGCCCGCCACGTGCCCGAGGACGAGCTGCGGCGCGTCTTCAACCTCGGCATCGGCTACTGCGCAGTCGTCTCGGATCCCGATGACGGGCTCGTGATCGGGCGGATCGCCGCATGATCGGCGTGCTCGTCAGCGGCGGGGGCACCAACCTGCAGGCGCTGATCGACGCCGGGCTGCCGATCGCCGCGGTCGCCTCGAACCGCAACGACGCCTACGCGCTGCATCGCGCCCGCGCCGCGGGTATCCCCGCTGCCACGTTCTCGCTCGACTGCCACGCTCCAGGCCCCGAGGGCCGGGAGGAGCGCGACCTCGTGATGGCGACGTGGCTCGAGGAGCACGGCGTGGACGCCGTCGTCCTGGCGGGTTACATGCACCTGCTGACGAGACCGTTCCTCGACCGCTTTCCGGATCGGATCGTCAACGTCCACCCGTCGCTCCTGCCCGACTTCCCGGGCGCGCGCGCGATCGACGACGCAGTGGCGGCCGGCGTCGACACGACCGGCGTCACGGTGCACGTCGTCGACGAGGGCCTCGACAGCGGCCCGATCCTGCGGCAGGAGCCCGTGCCGATCGAGCCGCGGGAGACGCTCCTCGAGCGGATCCACGCCGTCGAGCACCGGATCCTGCCCGAGGTGGTGAGGGCGACGCTGCTCGGCCCGGCTTCTCGGGACCCCGCTGGGCGTGCGGGGCCGGAGGGAACAGTACGTATCGGTACGGGCCCGGAGAGCCCCGTGCGGCCGGCGGGGTCAGGCAGCGGCGGAGCTGCGCCCCGCGCGGCGCGGACGCTGCCGGCCGAGGAGTCGGGATGCGCGCGCTGATCTCCGTCTACAAGAAGGACGGCGTGGACGAGTTCGCGCAGGGGCTGGCCGAGCTCGGCTGGGAGCTCGTGGCGAGCGGCGGCACCGCCGACCACCTCGAGGCAGTGGGGCTCGTGGTGGAGCGTGTCGAGGAGCTGACGGAGTTCCCGGAGATGCTGGGCGGCCGCGTCAAGACGCTCCATCCTGCGATCCACGCCGGGATCCTCCAGCGCGGCGCCGAGGACGCCGGCACGCTCGACGAGCACGGAATCCGGCCCTTCGACCTCGTCTGCATCAACCTCTACCCCTTCTCCGAGGTCGTCGGCCGGCACGGCGTCCGCGAGGAGGAGGCCGTCGAGATGATCGACATCGGCGGGCCGTCGATGCTGCGCGGCGCCGCGAAGAACTTCGCCAACGTCGCGCCCGTCTGCCGGCCCCAGCAGTACGCGCCGGTGCTGGAGGAGCTGCGCGGGTCGGGCGTCCTGTCGCTCGACACGCGGCGGCGGCTCGCGAGCGAGGCGT
Source organism: uncultured Actinomycetes bacterium (assembly GCA_963704025.1). GTDB lineage: Bacteria > Actinomycetota > Thermoleophilia > Gaiellales > Gaiellaceae > CAVPGP01. The sequence continues at coordinate 274,728 of CAVPGP010000005.1, forward strand.
TTGCGACGACCGCCATGTACGAGGCCGCGATCGCGACCTGGTTCGCCGACAGGGAGCCCTCGCCGCCGTTCATCATCCCGGCGTTCGAGAAGGTGCTCGACCTCTCGTACGGCGAGAATCCACACCAGCGCGCCGCGTACTACGCCGAGGTGGGCGCGCGCCGGGACCTGCTCTCGCGGGTGGAGCAGCTGCACGGCAAGGCGCTCTCGTTCAACAACCTGAACGACCTGAACGGCGCGCGGCTCCTGATCCGGGAGTTCACCCTTCCGGCCTGCGTGATCGTCAAGCACGCGAACCCGTGCGGGGTCGGCGTGGCCGGGACGATCGAGGAGGCATACGCGCTCGCGTTCGCGGCCGACCCGCTCTCGGCGTACGGCGGAGTGGTCGTGCTCAACCGCCCCGTCTCCGGAGCGCTCGGCGCGACGATCGCGAAGCAGTTCGTCGAGGTGCTGCTCGCTCCGGGCTACGAGGACCGGGCGTTCACCGCGCTCACCGAGAAGCCGAACACGCGGATCCTCGACGACCGGGAGCGGCGCGGAGTAACACCGGGCGAGCGCGAGTACAAGCGCGTCCTCGGCGGGCTGCTCGTTCAGGACCGTGATGCGGACATCGAGGACCGCGAGGGCATGAGCATCGTCTGCGGCAGCGTCAGCGAGGAGCAGTGGGGCGACCTGCTGTTCGCGTGGCGCGTCTGCAAGCACGTCTGGTCGAATGCGATCGTGATCGCGAAGGGACTGCAGACGCTCGGTATCGGCGGCGGCCAGCCGAACCGGGTCGAGGCCGTGCAGATCGCCATCGAGCGGGCGCGGGAGCACGGCCACGAGCTGGCGGGATCCGTCCTCGCCTCGGACGCGTTCTTCCCGTTCGCCGACGGCCCGGCTGCCGCGCTCGAAGCGGGTGTCGTCGCGATCGTCCAGCCCGGCGGCGCGAAGCGCGACGCCGAGGTGATCGCCGCGGTCGAGGCCGCGGGCGCGGCGATGATCCTGACGGGCCGGCGGCACTTCAGGCATTGATCGACGACGCGCTCGTCGAGCGGGAGCTCGAGCGCTGGCGGGTGCCGGCGATGACGCTCGGCGTCCTCGACGGCGGTACGACCACCATCCGTGCCTACGGCGCCGCCCGCGAAGGGGACCGCTTCCGCGTCGCCTCGGTCACGAAGCCGATGGTGGCGCATCTCTGCTTCGCGCTCGCCGTGCCGCTCGACGAGCCGCTCTGGCAGGACTGCACGCTCCGCCACTGCCTCGCCCACCTGACCGGGATCGACGGCGAGCCGGACGAGCCGCTGCGCTTCGGCGAGGGCGACGACGCGACCGCGCGGATCGTCGCCGAGCTCGGGGAGCTGCCTCGCTGGGAGCCCGCCCCGGCTCTCTGGTCGTACTCGAACCCGGGCTACTGGCTCGCAGGGCTCGCGTGCGCCGAGCGTGCGGGCTCGACGTTCGAAGAGGCGATGACGCGGCATGTCTTCGAGCCGCTCGGGATGGGCGACACGAGCTTCGAGGGCGCGACCGTCGAGGCCGAGGGCGAACGCTACCCGCGGGCCCGGCGGCCCTCGGGCGGCGTCGTCTCAACGGCGGCCGACCTGCTCCGCTTCGCGGCGGTGCATCTCTCCCCGCACCCGTCGCACGAACGCCAGACCGACGCCGTCGGCAGCGACTGGGCGCTCGGCTGGGGCCGGACGCGCACGTTCGTCTTCCATCCGGGGAGCTGGGGCGGGTACGCGTCGCTGCTGCTGGTCTCGACCGAACGCCCCTGGGCGCTCGTCGCGCTCGCGAACGCGGAGAGCGGCAGCGCCGCGATCGGCGCGATCGTGGACGGGCTGCTCGGCCGCGAGCGGCCGGCGCGGGTGGAGGCGGCGGTCGACGACTTCGCCGGGACGTACGTGTGCAAAGGCGCCGAGGTCGGGTTCCGTCCGCGCGACGGGGGCCTCGAGGCGGAGGCGCGGGAGGCCCGCGGGACCTACCGCGCCTGGGGCTATCCGACCTCGGCGACCACGTTCTTCGTGCCGGAGGGCGAGGACCGCGGCTCGTGGTTCGACTTCCCGCGCCCCGGGGTCACGCGCTTCGGCAGCCGCCGTGCGGAGCGACCGTGAACGACGCCGACGTCGAGGTGCGCAACCGGACGTACGCCCGCTTCGTCGAGCTCGGCCGTGCGCCGCTGCCCGAGGAGCTCGGCCCGCGGGAGGAGGTGCTCGCCGCCTGGCGGCGCCTCCACGACGCGCACGCGCTCGTGCTCGACACGGCCGGGACGGAGATCCGGATGGCCAACCCGCTCTCCGGGGTGCCGACCTCCTACCGCGTGCAGGCGCGCGGCCGCCGGTGGTACGGCAACTGCGCCTGGGACGCGTTCGGGATCCTCGCGGCGCTCGACGAGGACGGCAGGATCGAGAGCTCCTGCCCCGACTGCGGGGAGCCGATCGCCCTGGAGGTCGCGGGCGGGCTGCCCGACGACGAGACGCTCCTCTTCCACTGCCTCGTGCCCGCCGCCCGCTGGTGGGACGACATCGTCTTCACCTGAAGCGCCATGAACCTCTTCCGGTCGGAAGAGCACATCGAGCGCTGGCTCGGCGGTCGCCCGGCCGGCGCGACGATCTCCGTCACCAAGCTGAGCGCGCTGGCCCACGCGTGGTGGAGCGACCGGCTCGCTCCGGAGTGGCGGCCCCACACGCGCAGCCAGAACCAGGCGATCCTGGACGAGCTCGGCCTCACCGATCCGTTCTGGACGCTGCCGGGCTAGCGTCGCCTAGAGGCTTGACGTGAAACTGGGGTGCGTGGGGGGATGGGCCAGATCAAGCGGTTCAGCCGGATCGGGCGCAGCGCGTAGTGGTGCTACGGGCATGCCCGACCCGGCTGAACCGCGTCGCGTCTGGCACACCAGCCGTGCGTGCCGGAGTTTCACATCAAGCCTCTAGAGCTCCCCCCGGCGCCGCGAAGCGGTAGAAGTGCCGTCCGAGCCCGCCCTGGTTGACGGCCGAGAGCAGTCGCATGCTGTCCTCGAGCAGTCGCGCGTTCTCGAGGCCGCCCGCGAACACCGGCTCGTAGCCCGCGTCGCGGATCAGCTGCTCGGTCGCTTCGCGGGCGGCATCGTCGGCGGCGTACAGGTTGCCCGGCCGGCTCGACTGCTGGTCGATCTCGTCGTAGAGCACCGCGTAGTTGAGGTTGAACGACTTCGCGACCGGGCCGCCCGTGATCGACTGCACCTGGTGCGCAAGCGAGTCGAAGGGTGGCCGCTCGCCGCCGAAGAAGTTGGTCGCGTCGACGAACGTCTTCCCGCTCGCGCCCGTGACCCCGGCGAGCGCCTCCGCGATCGACGTGCCCGGCACGGCCAGCAGGACGACGTCCGCGTCCGAGACGTCGCCTCCGTCGCGGCCGATCTCCGTCACGTCGTGACCGGCCGCCCGCCATCTCCTGGCGAGCCCGCCGCCCACGTTGCCTCTCCCCACCACTGCGATCTTCATGTGTCCCTCCCTCGGGTCGTCGCGAGGTCACAACGTCCTGGGCCCTGCCGGGCTTCCCCCCGCAGGCTGTAGCACCGGCCGGGCGGTACGCTTCCGCCGCAATGGCGCGCGAGTACCCGACCGTCCTCGAGCTCGTCGGCGACACGCCGATCGTGCGGCTCGACAAGCTGTCGCCGCCCGGCGGGGCACAGCTGCTGGCCAAGCTCGAGTACCTGAACCCGGGCGGCTCCGTCAAGGACCGGATCGGGCTCGCGATGATCGAGGCGGCCGAGCGCGAGGGGAAGCTGAAGCCCGGCGGCACGATCGTCGAGCCGACCTCCGGCAACACGGGCGTCGGGCTGGCGATCGCCGCGGCGCAGAAGGGGTACCGCTGCATCTTCGTCATGCCCGACAAGATGAGCCAGGAGAAGATCTCGATGCTGCGCGCCTACGGTGCCGAGGTCGTGATCACGCCCACCGCCGTCGAGCCCGACTCGCCGGAGTCCTACTACTCCGTCTCGTCGCGGCTCGCCGAGGAGATCCCGGGCGGCTTCAAGCCCGACCAGTACTCGAACATGGCGAACCCGGAGGCGCACTACCGCCTCACCGGCCCGGAGATCTGGGAGCAGACCGGCGGCGAGGTCGACGCGATCGTGATCTCCGTCGGCACGGGCGGCACGATCTCCGGCGTCGGCCGCTACTTCAAGGAGCGAAAGCCGGAGGTCCTGATCGTCGGCGTCGACCCCGAGGGCTCGGTCTACACGGCGAAGGACGAGTCCGACCTGCAGCCGTACCTCGTCGAGGGCATCGGCAAGGACACCTGGCCGCAGACCATGGACCCGAAGGTGGTGGACGAGTGGATCCGCGTCTCGGACCGCGACTCGTTCCTCACCGCGCGCCGCCTCGCGCGGGAGGAGGGACTGCTCGTCGGCGGTTCCGGAGGCTCGACCGTCTGGGGTGCAATCGAGCTGGCGAGGCGGCTCGGGCCCGGCAAGCAGGTGCTGACGATGATCCCGGACTCGGGGCGCTCCTACATGTCGAAGTTCTACGACGACAACTGGATGCTCGAGCACGGCTTCGTCGAGCGGCGGGGGCCGTCGCCGACGGTGGAGGAGCTGCTCGCATCGAAGAGCGTCGAGTCCGCGGACGTGCCGGGCCTGGTCACGATCTCGGCGCACCAGAAGGTCGGCGAGGCGATCGACGTCATGCAGCGGTACTCGATCTCGCAGCTCCCGGTGGTGCGTGACGGCGACGTCGGCTCGCTCGCGGACGTGATCGGCTCGCTGCAGGACCGCGACCTGCTCGACCGCGTGTTCAAGAACTCCGACGCGCTGCACGAGGACGTCGCCTCCGCCATGCAGCCGCCGCTCGCGGCGGTCGAGGTCTCTCAGCCGCTGGACGAGGTGTTCGCCACGCTGACGGGCCGCACGAACGCCGTCGTCGTCGCCCGTGAGGGCAAGCCGGTGGGCGTGATCACGCGCTCCGACCTGCTCGGGTACCTCGCGCACAACCGGTGATCGACGACGTCCTCGCGGCTCTCGTCGCCCAGGCCGAGGCCGACCCGAAGACGCTGGCGCTCGTCCTGGCAGGCTCCCGGGCCCACGGGCACGAGCACGCAGAGTCGGATTACGACGTCTACCTCGTTCGGACGAGGTCCGAGAAGCCGCCGCTGCCGCCCGACGTCGAGGCGCCGACCGTGACGCTGGAGGAGCTGCGGTCGTGCGAGCCGGGCTGGTGGACCGACGGGCTCGTCGCCGGCCGCGTGCTGGTGGACAAGACCGGCGGCGCGCTCGAGGCCGAGCTCGAGCGGCTGCGCGCCGTGCCCGACGGAGCGGCGCACGCCGCGTACGACGGCTACCTGAATGCCTTCGTCCGCGGCCTCGGCGCCGCCGGGCGCGGCGACGAGCTGGGTGCCCGCCTGCACGCCGCCGACTCGGTGCGGTATCTCGTCCGGGCGCTCTACGCGCTCGAGGGGAGGCGGCCCCCGTTCCACGACCAGCTCGACGGGCTGCCGGACGAATGGCGGTTCCCGCTGCTGGAGATCCTGCGCACCGCGGACCCGGCGACGCAGCGGGCCCTGCAGGCGCGGGTCGAGGCGTTGATGACCGGCTGCGGCGTCCTCGCCCACGACGAATGGGGCGCGAACCTTCGGCGGGCGAAGCACGGCTGAGGGCTGCGAAGATCCCGGGAGTGTCGCCCATCGCCCTGAGCCTGCCCCAGGCGCGCCGGCTCGCCGTCATGGGGGCGATGCTGGCCGCACCGAAGCCGACGTCCGTCGTCGCGGTCGTCGAGGGCCTCTTCGGCCTCCAGATGGATCCCGTCTCGCCCGTGGCGCGCGCGGAGCAGCTCGTCGTCTGGTCGCGGCTCGGCCCCTACGACGTCGGCGAGCTCGAACGGCTGCGGTTCGGGACGAAGGAGCTGTTCGAGTACTGGGCGTTCATCGTCCCCACGTCGGACTACGCGATCCACCGCGAGTCGATGCGCCGCTACCCGCGCGGGGAGCACACGCGTGGGGCGTACACGCGCGAGTGGCTGGCGGCCAACAAGCCGTTCGAGCGCTACGTGCTGCGTGAGCTGCGCCGTCGCGGCCCTCTGCGATCCCGCGACCTCGAGGACCGCGCGGTCGTCCCGTGGCGGACCGGAGGCTGGAACGACGGCAAGAGCCTGACGATGATGCTGGAGCGCCTCTGGTTCGGCGGCAAGATCGCCACCGTCGGGCGCGACGGCCAGGAGCGGGTCTGGGACGTGGCGGAGCGCGTCTACCCGGTGCACGAGCGCCTGCCGCAGGGCGAGGTCGCGCGGCGGGTGCTCGATCGCAAGCTGCGCGTGCAAGGCGTCGCGCGCGTCGGGACGTTCAACTACACCTTCGACGGCAGGCCGCCGGGCTGGGAGCGCGCGCTGCGGGCGCTCGTGCGGGAAGGCCGGGCCGTGCCGGCGACCATCGACGGCCTCTCGGGCGAGTGGTACGCACACCGGGAGATCCTCGAGCAGCGCTTCCGGCCGCGGACCACCCTGCTCTCCCCGTTCGACAAGCTGATCGCCGACCGCGAGCGCACGCTCGCGCTCTTCGGCTTCGACTACCGGCTGGAGATGTATCTCCCGCCGGCGAAGCGGCGCTGGGGCTACTACGTCCTCCCCGTGCTGCACGGCGACCGGCTCGTGGGCCGGATCGACCCGCTCCTCGACCGCACGACCGGCGTCCTTCGGATCAACGCCGTGCACTGGGAGGCCGAGCCTGCGCCGATCGACGAGCCGGTGCAGAGCCTCGCGCAGTGGGTCGGAGCGGAGGAGGTCGAGTGGCCGTCCCGCTGAGAGCGCTCCGCCGGTACGTCGTCGCGCAGCAGGGCTTCGCCTCGCGGCCGCGCAGCGCTGCCGGGGGCGAGGTCGAGGCGGCGATCCGCCGGCTGACGGCCGTGCAGCTCGACTCGATCTCGACCGTCGAGCGCGCCCACCGGCTGACGCTCGGGGCGAGGATCGGCGCCTATCCCGGCGACACGGTCACCAGCTTGCTCCGCACGGGCCGCATCTTCGAGTACTGGGCCCACGAGGCGTCGCTGATCCCGATCGAGCTCTATCCGCACTTCCGGCGGGTGATGGCCGGTGAGGGGCACTGGCGCTGGCACACCGAGGCCTTTCAGCAGCACGCGCAGCTCGTCGAGCCGGTGCTGCAGCGGATCCGCGACGAGGGGCCGCTCCCCTCGCGCGCCTTCGAGGGGAAGGGCCGCGGCGGCATGTGGAACTGGAAACCGGCGAAGCTGATGCTCGAGGCGCTCTGGGACCGCGGCGACCTCGCGATCGCCGGGCGCGAAAACTTCCAGCGCCTCTACGACCTGACGGAGCGGGTGATCCCGAGGCGCTACCTCGAGGCGCCGCTGCCGACGGAGGCCGAGTCGTACCGCGGGCTCGCGGTCGAGGCGGTTCGTGCGCGCGGCGCCCTGACGGAGGCGGCCATTCGAGAGCACTGGCGCTGGAAGGGCGGACGGGCCGTGCTGCACCACCATCTCGAGGACCTCGTCGCCGAAGGGGCCTTGCGCGAGGTGCGGGTCGACGACGACGGGCCGCCGCTGTACGTGCCGCCGGAGGCGGAGCTCGACGGCGGCGGTGCATCGCCGGTCTTCCTCTCCCCGTTCGACAACCTCGTCTGGGACCGGCCGCTCCTGCAGCGGCTGTTCGGGTTCCAGCACGTGATCGAGGTCTACAAGCGCCAGCACGAGCGGGTGTACGGCTACTACGTCCTGCCGTTGCTCTGGGGAGACCGAATCGTGGGGCGCGCCGACCTGAAGTCCGATCGCGCCGAAGGAGTCCTGCGCGTGAAGGCGTTCCACCGCGAGCCGGGCGTCCGCGCCTCGCGCGCGCTCGACGACGCGCTCGACAAGGCGCTCGCGAAGCTGCTCCGCATCGTGCGGCTGGAGCGGGTCGAGCGCTAACGTCGCGCCTCGCCGAAAGGGCAGGCGTTCCGCGACGCGGCGCCGTGCCCTTACGCGACGCCTCGTGTCGCGGTGCCGTTACGCTTCGCGCGTGGAGTTCGAGACACGCGCGATCCACGCGGGGCAGGCGCCGGACGAGGCGACCGGATCGCTGATCGTGCCGATCTACCAGACGACGACCTACGTCCAGGAGGAGGTCGGCGTCAACAAGGGCTACGACTACTCCCGCGTCGCCAACCCGACCCGCACCGCGCTCCAGGAGGCGCTGGCCTCGCTCGAGGGCGCCGAACACGGCGTCGCGTTCTCCTCGGGGTTGGGAGCCACGACCACGTTGATGCACCTCGTCAACCCCGGCGAGAAGGTCGTCCTGATCGCCGACGTGTACGGCGGCGTCTACCGGATGACGTCGCAGATCTACGAGCAGAAGGGCTACCGGTTCGAGTACGTGGCGGCGGACGAGTTCAACGCGAACCTCGCGGCCCACCTCGACGACCGGACCCGCATGGTCTGGGTCGAGACGCCCTCGAACCCGGTTCTGAACGTGATCGACATCCGCCGCGCGGCGGAGGCGGCGCACGCCGCCGGTGCCATCCTCGTCGTGGACAACACGTTCGCGACGCCGTACCTCCAGCAACCGATCGAGCTCGGCGCGGACATCGTCCTCCACTCCACCACCAAGTACCTCGGCGGCCACTCCGACGTGATCGGCGGCTTCGCCGCCACGAGCGACCCCTCGATCGCGGAGCGCCTGTACTTCCTCCAGAAGTCGCTGGGCGCAGTGCCGGGCCCGTTCGACTCCTGGCTCGTCCTGCGCGGGATCAAGACGCTCGCCGTGCGCATGCGCCAGCACTGCGCGAACGCGCACGCGATCGCCGGCTGGCTCGAGCGGCACCCGCTCGTCGACCAGGTCCTCTACCCCGGCCTGCCCGAGCATCCGGGCCACACGATCGCCAAGGACCAGATGCGCGACTTCGGCGGCATGATCTCGTTCCTCGTCGACAGCGAGGAGGAGGCCGTCGCGCTCGTCGCCCGGACGAAGATCTTCAAGCTCGCCGAGTCGCTCGGCGGCGTCGAGAGCCTGATCGAGCACCCGGCGCGGATGACGCATGCCTCGACGGCGGACGCGCCGTTCGCCGCACCGCGGAATCTCGTGCGCCTCTCCGTCGGGATCGAGGACGTGCACGACCTCGTGGCGGACCTCGAGCAGGCGCTCGTGCCGTCCGCCGCCGCCGCGCGCTCGTAGAGAATCGGGCGCGCATGTCCGATCCGATCGACCTCAGGCACCTGGGAATGGAGCGTGCCGTAGGGACGTACGTCGTCGAGACCTCCGACGGCCTCGCCCTCTTCGACTGCGGACCTGCCTCGACGTTCGATGCGCTCCGGGAGGGCCTGCGCGGGCGCGGGCTGGAGCTGAGAGACATCCGGCACCTCCTCCTCTCGCACATCCACCTGGATCACGCGGGTGCCGCCGGCACGATCGTCCGCGATCACCCCACGCTGCAGGTGCACGTCTCCCCGGTCGGCGCGCCGCACCTCGTCGACCCGTCCCGGCTGGAGGCCTCGGCGCGCCGACTCTACGGCGACCTCTTCGACGAGCTCTGGGGCGAGCTGGCGCCGGTGCCCGAGACGAACGTGCGCGTTGTCGGCGAGCGCGTGCACGGACTCGACTGCTTCCCGACCGTCGGGCACGCGAAGCATCACGTCTCGTACCTCCACGAGGACGGCACGCTGTACGCGGGCGACGCCGCCGGGGTGCGGATCGTGCCGGGGCGGTTCGTCTCGCCCGTCTCCCCGCCCCCCGAGTTCGACCCGGAGGGCTGGCACCGCTCGATCGACGAGATGGAGCGGCGCGCGCCGGACCGGCTCGCGCTCATCCACTTCGGGGTCGTCGAGGACGTGCAGGGGCATCTCGCGACCCTGCGCGAGCAGCTCGACCGCTGGACCGAGCGGGTCGGGTCCGGCATGACGCTCGACGAGTTCACGGACGCTGCGCTCGCCGACGCCGGCGACGAGGCGGAGCAGATCGGCCGCGCGGCACCGTTCTGGCAGAGCTACCAGGGGATCGAGCGCTACTGGCGCAAGCGGCGCGAAGCGGCGTGAGCGAGCTGGAGCGGATCGAGGCCGACGCCCTGCTCGGAGCGTCCGTCCTCATCTGGAGGTCAGCGCTCTGGGCATCTGGAGCGTCAGCGCTCTGGGCTGCTGGCGCGCGACGTCCGCACGATCACGAGGCGCGACGCCCAGAGGCTTGATGTGAAACTGGGTGCCGGAGTTTCACATCAAGCCTCTAGCGAGGAGGCTGCTCGATCGCCGTGCGATAGGCCTCGAGGTAGTCCCCGACCATCCGCTCGGGCGAGAAGCGCTCCTCGGCGATCCGCCGCAGCTCGAGCGGATCGAGCTCGTCCGCGTCCTCCAGCGCTGCCGGCATGCTCCGCCAGCTGTCGACGATGATCCCGCTCCGTCCGTGCTCGATCACCTCCGGCACCGCGCCCCAGCGCGTCGCGATCACCGGCGTGCCGCAGGCCATGGACTCGATCATCACCAGGCCGAACGGCTCCTCCCATTCGATGGGGAAAAGCGTCGCGCGTGCGTGCTGGAGCAGTTCGACCTTCTCGCCGTGGGTCACCTCCCCGAGGTACTCGATCTCCGCGGAGAGGTGCGGCCGCACGAACTCCTCGAAATACGCATGCTCGTTCGGCTCACGCATCTTGCCCGCGATCTTCAGCGGCAGCCCGGTCTCCATGGCGACGGCGACCGCGCGGTGGCAGCCCTTGTCGGGGCTCAGGCGGCCCAGGAAGAGCAGGTACTCGCCCTTGTCCGGCCGGAACGGATAGACGGAGAAGTCCAGGGCGTTCGGGCAGTTGCCGATCCAGTTCAGGTCGGGGAGCGGCTTGCGCTGGTTCAGGGAGATCGAGATCAGCCCGACACGCGGCGAGATCTCCGAGAGCTGCCGGTACGCGATGCCCGGCTCCCCGTCGAGCGGTCCGTGCACGGTGTGCACGAGCGGCGTCCGCAGCGCGCCGCCGATTCCCGCCGCCAAGAGGCCGGAGTGGTCGTTGATCAGGTCGAACTCGTCCTGGCGCTCGTAGCAGTGGAGCGTGTGCCGGAGGTCCGGCCACGTGCGGCCGATCAGCTCACTCGGCGCGACCGGGTAGACGGCTTCCAGCCTCGCCCGGGTGCGCGAGTCGCCGGAGGCGACGAGCGTCACCTCGTGCCCCGCGTCGACGAGACCCTCGGCGAGCAGCCAGACCACCCATTCGATCCCCCCGTAGCCCGTCGGCGGCACCGGGAACCAGACCGGAGAGAGGATCGCGACCTTCACACTTCCTCCACGCGCACGCGGCCTTCGTCCAGCCGCACGTCCCAGAGCCGGGAGAAGGCGCGGATCCCGGAGAGCCGGATCTGGCCGGCCCAGGAGGGCAGCTCGAGCGGGGCGACCGTCTCGAGCAGCTGCCGCGGCCGATCTGGCTGGATCCCCAGCAGCAGCTGGAGGAGGAGGACCGGCGTCCCGGCGGCCCAGGCCTGCGGCCGCGCGGCAGTCGGGTAGGCGATCGGGAACGGCGTCTCGGATCGGGGCAGCCCAGCGAACACCTCGGGCAGCTGGTAGTCGAAATGGCCCGCGGCATCGAGCATCCGGCGGACGATCCGCTGGCACTCCGTCCAGCGCCCGTAGCGTGCGAGCCCCCACGCGACGAGCGAGTTGTCGTGGGGCCAGACCGTGCCGTTGTGATAGCTGAGCGGGTTGTACGCGGCGTCGCCGCTCGACATCGTCCGCACCCCCCAGCCCGACCAGAGCTCCTCCCCCATCAGCCGGTCGACCACCGCCTCCACGCGCTGGGGCGGGACGATGCCCGTCCAGAGCAAGTGACCCATATTCGAGCAGAGCGAGTCGATCCGCGCCTTGTCCCGGTCGAGCCCGAGCGCGTAGAAGCCGCCCCGGTCCTCCACCCAGAACGCCTCGTCGAAGCGGTGCTTCAGCTCGGCGGCCTCGCGCTCGAGCCGTTCCGCGAGCTCGCGGTCGCGCCACACCTCCCGCGCGACCACCGACAGCCGGCGCTTGGCGTCGTAGACGTAGCCCTGCACCTCCGCGGGCGCGATCGGCGACTGCGCGATGCGCCCGTCACGGAAGCGCTGCGAGTCGCCCGAGTCCTTCCACGACTGCACCTCGAGACCGTGCGGCGCCCGCCGCTGGAACTCCACGAAGCCGTCGCCGTCGAGGTCGCCGTACTGGTCGATCCACCGCAGCGCCTTCATCGCGGGGCCTCGCAGCCCGCGCACCAGCTCCGCGTCGTCCGTCCAGTTCCAGACCTCGGAGAGCAGGATTAGGTAGAGCGGCGTCGCGTCGACGGTTCCGTAGTAGAGGTGGAACCAGTTGGCCGCCGCCTTGCCGTGACGAACCTCGTGGACGATCTTGCCCGGCTCGGCGTCCATCGCCGGGTCGTCCTCCTGCGCCTGCAGCTCCGCCAGGACGGTGAGCGCGTTCCGGGCGAGCTCGGGGCCGAAGAGCAGCGTCTGCAGACAGGTGATCAGCGTGTCGCGGCCGAAGACGGTCATGAACCACGGCATCCCCGCGGCGGGGAGCATCCCGACGTCCGCGACGCCGCGCATGCGCAGCGAGGCGAGGTCGGAGACGGAGTGGTCGAACGCACGGCCGAGCCCGTCCCAGCTCGTTCGAATCTGCGGCACGCGCAGCTGCCAGGCGGCGAGCGCGTCGCGAACGCGGGCGAGCTCCTCGCCGAACCGGCGCGACGCGACCGCGTGATGAAGCACCTCGTCGTCCTGCGTGGCGAAGATGTCGACCGAGAGATCCCACGCCTCTCGCGGCGCGAGCTCCACACGCCAGGTGACGGTCCTGCCGGCGGTCGCGCCCGGCCGCGAGAGGACGATCTGGGTGCGCGCGGGTATCTCGCTCGCATCCTCGAGCACGCACGAGGCGCCGTTCCAGCGGTTCTCGACGGGATCCGGCAGCGGCTTCGCTCGCAGCGGGTCGCCGAGCGCGAAGTCATGGTCCTTGACGGCGAAGATGTCCGCGAAGTCGGACGCCACCTCCAGGCCGAGGTCGAACGAGACCGGGCTCATCGACTCGTTCCGGATCGCGATCCGGTCCTGCATCCCGTCGCCGACGAAGCGCATGCGGACGATCGAGAGGCAGTCCTGCGGCAGGTCGCCTGCGAGCGGGTTCCGGAGGTAGAACGCCGCGCTGAAGTACTCGACCTTGCCGGAGGAGAGGAGCAACGGCCGCGTGCCGTTGATCGTCAGCCGGAAGACCGACAGGTGGCGGGTGTCCTCGGCGAAGAACCCGTCCGTCTCGCCGTGGACGTCGCCGCGGTCGTCGCAGATGCAGAACGTCGAGCCCTCGAGGATGGTGAGCGTCACGTAGGGCTCATGTCCTCAGGATGTTGCCGCCGCTGGTCTGCGCCAGCGCCATCAGCACGATCTCGTCGATGTTCACGGCCGGCCGCCGCGTGACCGCGAAGAGGATGCACTCCGCCACGTCGTCCGCGTTCAGCGGCCCGCCGAGGGCGACACCCGAGTAGACCGCGCCCGATTTCTCCTCGTCGCCCTTGAAGCGCACCTTAGAGAAGTCGGTCTCGACAAGCCCGGGCGCGATGTTCGTGACCCGGATCGGGCGGCCGTGCAGGTCGTCGCGGAGCGCGCGCGTGTAGCCGTGGACGGCGAACTTCGACGCCACGTAGCCGGAGCCGCTCGGATAGGACCAGATGCCCGCGACGGAGCCGAGGTTGACGATCGAGCCCCAGTCGAGGATGTGCGGCAGGCAGAGCCGCGTCATCCGCATCAGGCCGAGGACGTTCGTCTCGATCATCGTCCGCTCGTCGTCCTCGTCGGCGTCCCACACCGGGTCGCGCCCGAGCGCAAGGCCGGCGTTGTTGACCAGGATGTCGATCCCTCCGAGCTCTGCGACCGCCTGCTCGACGAAGCGGCAGCAGCTCTCCGGGTCGGTGACGTCGAGCTCGAGCCTGACCTCCGTCTGCAGCCGGTCGACGCGCCGTGCGCCGCCCACGACCCGCGCCCCGGCCTCCGCCAGCATCCGCGCAGTGGCAGCGCCGATCCCGCTCGACGCGCCGGTGACGACCGCGGTCTTCCCGTCTAATGCCAAGAGCGGAGCTTAACGAGGCCCGTTTGCGGTGCGTGGTCGCACTGCAAGGTCGTGTGCCGAAGGCCGAAACGCTCCTCCAGCAGCTGCTCCAGCTCCAGCCGGATGCGGTGGCAGTCGGTATCGCGGGCGCACGTCACGTGCGCGGAGAGCGCCGGCGTGCGGTCGTCGAGGGACCAGACGTGGAGGTCGTGCGCCTCGGTGACGCCGGGGTGCGCCGCGATCGCGCGACCGACCTCCGTGGGGTCGATCCCGGCGGGCGACACGTCGAGGAAGATGCGCCCGCTCTCACGGAGCAGCTGCCACGCCGACCAGAAGACGAGCGCGGCGACGAAGAGGCTCGCGATCGGATCGAAGCGGTCGTACCCCGTCAGCAGGATCAGGAGCCCCGCCAGCGCGGTGCCGGCGAAGGCGGCGAGGTCGGTCGCGAGGTGGAGGAACGCGCCGCGCACGTTCAGGCTCTCGCGACTGCTGCGGGCGAGGACGGACGTCGCGGCCAGGTTGACCGCCACACCGCCGAGCGCGACCACGAGCACGATCCCGCCGCGGACGACGTCGGGGTCGATCAGCCGCCGCACGGCTTCGAAGACGATCCAGGCGCCGACGACCGCGAGCGTCAGCCCGTTCACCTGCGCGGCGAGCACCCCGACGCGGCCGAAGCCGTACGTCCAGCGCCCCGAGGGAGGACGCTGCGCGACCGAGGAGGCGCCGAGCGCGAGACCCAGCGCGGCCGCGTCGGTGAGCATGTGCCCCGCGTCGGCGAGCAGCGCGAGCGAGCCCGCGACGATCCCGAAGACGACCTCGGCGGCGAGCAGGCTCAGGATGAGCAGGAGCGCGATCGTCAGCGCGCGCCGGTCGGCTCCGGCGTGCCCGTGATCATGGGCGTGATCGTGCCCGTGAACGTGGTGCTCGTGCGCGCTGGCCATGGTTCCAGGGTATGTCAGTAGGGTGCGTCGCGTGCGCGACCAACCGGCGACCGCCGCCGCTCGTCTCAGCCTCTGATGCGCTCCGACGCCTACCGCCGTGCGGTTCTCGTCGGCGCCAGCCTGCTGGCGCTGCTGGTCGTCGTCGCGCTCGCGACCCGCGGCAATCTGGGCGGCTCCGAAGGGGGCCCCGGCCCGGGCGGCGGGTTCGTCGACTACGTCTTCACGGTCTTCCTCGCCGTCTTCGTGCTGCTGATCCCCATCGCGATCTGGATGTACTGGACGCAGCGCGCCTCGCTCGTCTACGAGGCCACGCTGAACCGCAAGAAGCGCCGCTACGCCAACATCGTCACGGGGTTGGTGCTGGTCGGGATCGCCCTCTGGATCCAGTACCTGCGCATGCACGACGTCACCCTCTTCGGGCACGCCCTCAAGCAGCCGAAGGCGGTCCCGAAGGGGTCGCACAAGAGCGGCGGCACCGGCACCGAGCCGATCTTCCACTGGTGGCTGGCAGTTCTGATCGTCGGCGCCGCGCTCGCATCGGTGGTTACGGCGTTCGTGGTCCTGCGGCGGCGGAAGCGCCTCGCCGAAAGGGAGGCGCAGACGGCAGCGGAGGCGGTCTCTCTGGCGCTCGACGACGCGCTCGACGACCTGCGCGAGGGCGATCCGCGCGAAGCCGTGATCCGCGCCTATGCGCGCCTCGAGCAGGTGCTCGGCTTCTACGGCTACCCGCGCGAGCCGCACGAGGCCCCGTTCGAGTGGCTGCAGCGCATCCTCGTGGGGCTGGACGCATCGGCCGCCTCGGTCGGACGCCTCGCCTCGCTGTTCGAGCGGGCCAAGTTCAGCCGGCACGAGATCGACGAGACGATGCGCGCGGAGGCGATCGACGCCCTCACGGTCGTGCGCGACGAGCTGCGGGAGGCGGACGCATGAGGAGGATCGCCCTCGAGCTCGGCCTGCTCGCCGCCCTGGTCTTCACCGTCCTCTTCGTCTACGAGCCGGTCTCGACGGAGCTGACCCTCGACCTGGTGCTGCTCACCGCAGGAGGCCTGTCGCTGCTCCTGCTCGTCGGCTCGGCGCGAAGCGCAGCGCCGCCGCCGCCCGCGAGACGCTCGGCCTTCGAGGCCGCCGTGCGCGCGGCGCCGCCGGGGGACCTGCCGCCGTCGCAGCTCGAGACGATCGGGCGCCGCGTAGAGCTGGGCGTCGCCCGCGCCGCCGACCTCCACTTCCACCTCAGGCCGATGCTGCGCGAGATCGCGGCGGCCCGGCTCGCCGCGCGCCACGGCTACGACATCGACGGCCCGCGTGCGCGTGCCGTCCTCGGCGAGGAGACCTGGGAGATCGTCCGCGCCGACCGCCCGCCGCCCGAGGAGCGCTTTGGGCCGGGCATCCCGCTCGCCGAGCTGCGCCTCGTCCTCGACCGGCTCGAGCGGCTGTAATACGCGCATGGCGACGATCCACGACGTCCAGGAGATCTCGGCACGCGTTCTCGACGAGGTCGAGCGGGCGGTGATCGGCAAGCGCGACGCGCTCGAGCTCGTCCTGCTCGGGCTGCTCGCGGACGGCCACGTGCTGATCGAGGACTACCCCGGCCTGGCGAAGACGCTGATGGCGCGCTCGTTCGCCCAGGCGACGTCGCTCAGCTTCCAGCGGATCCAGTTCACGCCCGACCTGATGCCCTCCGACGTGACGGGCTCCTCGATCTACAACCAGCGCGACGCGGACTTCGAGTTCCGGCCCGGGCCGATCTTCGCCAACCTCCTGCTCGGCGACGAGATCAACCGGGCGCCGCCGAAGACGCAGGCGGCGCTGCTCGAGGCGATGCAGGAGCGCCAGGTGACGATCGAGGGCAGGACGCACGTGCTCGAGCGCCCGTTCCTCGTCCTCGCGACGCAGAACCCGATCGAGTACGAGGGCACCTACCCGCTCCCGGAGGCCCAGCTCGACCGGTTCCTGCTGCGGATCTCGGTCGGCTACCCGGCTCGTGAGGACGAGTTCCGCGTCCTCACCGAGCGGGCCGAGCGGCAGACCGATGAGGTCGTCCTCTCGCCCGTCGTCGACCGGGAGACGCTCGTCGAGCTGCAGCAGGCCATCGAGTCCGTCTACGTCTCGGAGCCGATCGGCTATTACATCGTCGACATCGTCACGGCGACGCGCGAAGGCACCCAGGTTGCCGTCGGCGCCAGCCCTCGCGGGACGCTCGCGCTGCTCAAGCTGTCGCGCGGCAAGGCCGCCCTCGAGGGGCGCGACTTCGTCACCCCGGAGGACGTGAAGGCAATCGCGGTGCCGGCGCTCGCACACCGGCTGATGCTGAAGCCGGAGCTCTGGGTGCAGCGCGTCCGCGCGGAGGACGTCGTCCGCGAGCGGCTGGAATCGGTGCCCGCGCCGTCCGCGGAGCCGGAGGCGGAGCGGACTGTCCGCGCAGCGGACCAGTGGAGGGGCGCCGGGGGAACCGGGAGGTTCCCCCGGCGCCCCGCGTGAAGCGCTCCGTCTCGCCGCGGCTCACGGCGTACACGGCGCTCGCCGCGCTGGGACTGCTCGCGGCGCTCGCGCTCGGGCGGCCGGAGCTCGTCGCCGCCGCGGCGCCGTTCGCGCTCGTGCTCGCCGCGGGACTCGTGCTCGGGGAGCGGCCGCGCCTCCAGGTGCAGCTCGAGCTCGACCGCAATCGCGCGCTGGAGGGCGAGGAGATCGCTGCGACGCTGCGCGTCCACTCGGACACGGCCGTCGAGCGGCTGGAGCTCTTCCTCGCGCTCCCGGACGGGCTCGAGGTCGCGGGCGGCGACAACCCCTCGGCGATCCACCTCCGCGCCGGCGAGGAGCGCGAGCTCGAGCTACGGCTCCGCTGCGTGCGCTGGGGCGGGTACGTGGTCGGCCGCGTCCACGCACGGGCCCGCGATCTGCTCGGGCTCTTCGTCGACGAGGGAGCGTTCGAGCAGCCGCGCCCACTGCGTGTCTATCCACGCGAGGAGGAGCTGCGCCGCCTCGTGCCGCCGCAGGAGACGCAGCTCTTCGTCGGCAACGAGGTCTCGCGACGGAAAGGGGACGGCATCGAGTTCGCCGACATCCGGCCCTACGCGCCGGGCGACCGCGTCCGGCGCGTTAACTGGCGTGCGAGCGCGCGCCGCGGCGAGCTCTGGGTGAACGAGACGCACCCGGAGCGGAACACCGACGTGATCATCTTCCTCGACAGCTTCACCGAGTCGCGGCGCGGAGGCACGAGCACGCTCGACGTGGCCGTCCGCGCGGCGGCGTCGCTCGCGACGCGGTACATCGCGCGCCGCGACCGGGTCGGGCTCGTCGGCTTCGGCGGCGTCCTGCGCTGGCTCGTGCCCGGGACCGGCGCGGCGCAGCAGTACCGGATCGTCGAGTCGCTGCTCGACACGGCGATCGTCCTCAACTGGGCCTGGAAGGACATCGACATCATCCCGAGGCGGACGCTCCCGCCCCAGGCGCTCGTGCTCGCACTGACACCGCTGCTGGACGACCGTGCGGTCGGCGCGCTCGCCGACCTGCGAGCGCGCGGCTTCGACGTCGCGGTCGTCGAGGTCTCGCCGGTGCCGTTCGCGCCCGAGCCGGACCCCGAGGACGAGGCGGCGACGCTGGCCTACCGCCTCTGGCTCCTCCGCCGCGAGACGCTCCGCTCGCGTTACCACCAGCTCGGGATCGCCGTCGCCGAGTGGCGCGAGGGCGTCCCGCTGCAGGCCCCGCTGGAGGAGGTGAGCTCGTTCCGTCGCTTCGCCCGCCGCTGACCCGCGCGCCGCTGATCGTGGCGTCGACCGCGATCCTCGCCGGCGCCGGCGTGGTCGCCGTGCTCGGCGCGGACCGCTTTCGCTCGACGGTCGAGCTGCTCGCCGCGCTCGGCGTGGTCCTGATCGTGCCGGCCCTGGTGCTGCGACGTCCCGGGTTCGTCGGCCCGGCGCTGGCCCTCCTCGGCACCGCATACGCGGTGTCCGCGGCCGGCCGTGAGTCTTCCGACCAGCTCGTGGTCGTCTTCGCTCCCCTGCTGCTCGTCGGAGCCGAGCTCGCGTACTGGTCGGTCGAGAGCCCGGCCTCGGTTCGCCCGGAGCCGGTGGTCGTCCTGCGCCGCCTGGCTGCCGTGC
Organism: uncultured Actinomycetes bacterium; assembly: GCA_963704025.1. Lineage (GTDB taxonomy): Bacteria > Actinomycetota > Thermoleophilia > Gaiellales > Gaiellaceae > CAVPGP01. The sequence continues at coordinate 293,723 of CAVPGP010000005.1, forward strand.
TCGTGCTGGCGCTGCTCGCCGCGGCCGTCGCCGCGTTCCTGCTTGCCTCGAGCGAGCTCGCCGTCGACGGCGGAGTGGAGCTCTTGGCGCTGGGTGTCGCCGCCGCGACGGGCGTGCTCGCGCTCGTGGCGCAGCTCGCCCGTCGCGGCGCGCGGACCTAACTGCTAGGCGACGAGGAGAACCTCGCGCGTGGTGGCGTTCCCGTGCTCGTCCGTCGCGGCGACGTCCACGGTGTAGCGCTTGCCCGCGGCCGGCTTGAAGCGGACCGGGAACTGAATCGTCCCCTGCGCGGACAGCGCTGCGTAGCTGGTCCCGGCGTCGAGCTGCGCGGACCCGTTGCGGACCTTGAACTGAACCGTGATCGTCGAGCCCGTCGCGGCGAAGTGCGCGAGCCGCGGCAGCCGCACCTTGACCATCGGGTTGGCCGCTGCCTTCACGTGCAGCACCTCGCCGTCGTTGGCCTTCGCGAAGGTCGTGAACGTGGAGAGGATCGGCTTGGGCGTATCGGCCGCCGAATAGAGCCCGCTCTGCCAGCTGCTCTGCTTGTTGTCGCGAAAGATGAACCAGACGAACATCTCGACGCGCGGGTCCTTCTTCGCCATGTTGAGCGCCGTGGCAGCGTACTTGGACTGAGTCGTGAGCGAGACGCCCATCGGCTCGGCCGGCTTCGACTCGTGGCCGTACTCGGTGATCCAGATCGCCGTGTTCTTCCGCTTGAACCACGAGTCGATCGACGTCTCGAACTTCTTCATCGAGGGCAGCGTCACGTTCGGCCAGCGGACGAGTGAGGTCGGCGCGAGGTTCGGCCGAAGCGGGTACGGATGGTGCGCGTAGGCGTCGAAGCGGAGCCCCGAGCGGTACTTCGCGAGCGTCTTGGCGAAGGTCCCGGGCGCGACGGAGTCGTTGCTGCCCTTCTTCGGGTGGTCGCGGCCGACCGCCGACGTCTCGCCGATCGCGACCTGGGCGGTCGGGTTGCCGGCCTTGATCCCGGCATAGGCGGACTTGTAGAGGCTCGCGTAGAGCTTCGGGCTGACGATGCGCCCCTTCGCGTCGAACTGCGGCGAGAGGAAGATGCCGAGGTTGGGCTCGTTCCAGACCGAGTAGCGCCCGACGTACGGATAGCCGATGTGGCGGCCCGAGTACCGGTCGGCGAGCGCCTGCGAGAACCTGCGCAGGTCGGCGAGGTTCCGCGGCAGCTTGTTGCGCGCCGGGCCCGCCCACTTGGGCGTCCCCCAAATGGTGATGTAGACGTCCATGCCGCGCTGCTGCGCGCTGCGAACGAGGTCGTCCATGTCCTGCAGCCGATAGGCCGGGTCCAGCCCGTTCGCCGCGTCGGCAGGACGCCGCGGCGCGATCGCCGACCAGTCGGCCGTGGCGCGGACGATCGACGCACCGGTCGCCGAGGCGCGGTCGAGCACCTCCTGCGAGTCGGGCGACCAGCGGAAGCTGACGTCGTCCTGGAAGCCGATCTGCATCCGCTCCGCCGACAGGGCGGAGGCCGGTAGGACGAGCGCTGAGACGAGGGCGAGCGCGAGGGCGACGCGACGCACGGGCAAACCTCCTTGGAGACGCCAGGAACCCCGGCACGGTAGCGAGCACGCCGTGAGGGTCGTGTAAAGGCCGAGAGGCGAATTGGTTGCTCTGCGGCTTTCCCGCCCGATCCGTGTGCTAGTCCTGTAACCGTGAACGGGAGCCTGAACGTCCGCGCCGCCCAGGAGCGGCTGCTCGAGTCGGGCGGCGGCTACGAGATCATCCACGAGTCGCCCGGATTGGAGATCGGCGTCTACGTCCTGGTGGCGCCCGAGCCCGACCGGCAACAGCCTCATGCGGACGACGAGGTCTACGTCGTGCTTTCCGGCACCGGCGTGCTGGAGGTCGAGGGGAACCGGCTGGAGCTCGACGAGGGGCACTTCGCCTTCGTGCCCGCCCACGTTGAGCACCGGTTCGTCGCCTACGAGCACCTTGCCGTGCTGGTGATCTTCACCCGCCCGCGCTGAGTCCCGGCCAGGGCATAGTCCCGGGCCAGGGCGTCGTCCCGGCCAGGGCATCGGCTTCACCGCCTCGACGACCGGCGGCCCGCGGTCGGCCGCACGGCGGGCGTCAGCCGAACCCGCCGCCCTTCTTCGCCTTCTTCTCCGCGCGCTTCTCCTTCAGCGTCTTCTGCGGCTTTTTTCGCTCGAGCCGCTTCGGCTTCTCCGAGCCCTTCATCGGGACCTCCGTTTCCGCTGGAGCCTGAGTCGAAGCCTACTCTCCGCGACAGCCGGCGCCAGTCGCCGGCGCACGACTCCGCGTGCGGCTACTGCCAGAGGACCTCCGTGTCGAGCAGGCCGAGGAAGCCTTCCGGATCGTCGACCGCGGCCTCGGGCGCATGGGTTCCGGCGCGTGCGATGCGTCCGGCTGCGAGCTCGAGTGCGGCGCGTGCCGCGGGCTCGGAGGTCGAGCGGGCGCTGCCTCCGCGCGTGACCGTCAGCCCGGTCACGGCTCCACCGCCGTTGCGGACGTCCACCAGGTGCACCGCCACGGAGGCGGGAGACTGGACGTACGGCTCCGGCTCCTCCCCCGGCGGCAGGGCGAGGAGCCCTTCGAGCAGCCGGGGCGACAGGCAGAGCCGGAAGCTCGCCTCGTCCAGGCTCGGGTACTCCTCGGGCAGCGTCGCGAGCTCCGAATGCAACGTGTAGATCCCGGCCGCGCGCCCGATCGGCTCCGGGAAGTCGTGGTCCTCCGATCCGGACAGCGGCTCCACCTCGCGCAGCTCGCCGTCCGCGAGCACCATCGGGGAGAGCTGCAGCTCGTCGAGGAGCGTTCGCACGGAGTACGGCGCCGGCAGCGGGTGATCCACGGCGGCCGGGTCCCGCGTCACCGCCCAGATGTGCATGGACGTGGGCATGCCGTCGAGCCGCTCGACGGCGGCGCGCGCGAGCAGGTTGGTCTTTCCGGGTGCGGAGCCCATGCCGAGCACGGCTGTCAGCCCGGCGCCGCGGAAGTCGCGGTCGAGGTCGAGCTGGCGGCGCGTCATGTGGAAGAGCCCGCCCAGGTCGACATAGTGGGCGCCGGCCAGGAGGCAGGCGCGCATCACGTCGAGGTTGAGCCTGTAGTCGGCGCAGTTGACGCAGACAGCGGCGCCTTCCAGGGCCGCTGCCAACGACGCAGGGTCGCGCGCGTCGACGTGCTCGTCGCCCTCGAGCCGGAAGTCGCGGCGAAGCGGGCTCTCGCCCCAGCTGTCGAGGAACTGCAGGACGTGACGCCCGATCGTCCCCGCCGCGCCGAGCACGAGGACGGTCACGCAGGCCCTGCGGAAACCGTCAGCCGTCGGCCGGCCGATTTCGGCACGACGGCCGGCTCGCGCTCCGCGTCGACGTGGACGGCGATCTCGAGGCTCTGGCCCCCCTCGTGGACGTCGTTCCGCTGGAAGGCGACCATCCACCGACGCTAACAGGGGTCTATGGTCCGCGCGTGCCCATCCGTGAGCCGGTCGAGCGGTGCCTGACGCGAATCGCGCGACGCCGCGTCCTCGCAGCGGGTCTCTCCGCCCCGATCGTGGTCGGGCTCGTCGCGGCCGGATGCGGTGGAACGAGGACGGTCACGAAGACCGTCACCGTCGCGCCGCCGGAGGCGACGGGCCGTCCTGACCAGATCGCCCAGTTCGGCTACGTGAAGTCCCTGACCCGCAAGGGCGGTGCGTACGAGCTGCGCTTCGATCCCGCCTGGTTCCTCAGCGGCCGAACGGCGAACGTCGCCGCCGCCGAGGATCAGGGACTCGCGCCGGGTGAGCCGATCCCACCCGTCCCGAACGACAACTACGTCCTCGACGAGGGCCACCGGCTGCTGACATACCGCGTCCCCGCTGACGCCCGTGTCACCGTCCTGACGCGCCACGGGCCGGGGCCGCTGGGCGCGACGCCGGTCAGCGTCGCCGAGCTTGCGCGGATCGTCAACGGCGGCAGGCACCGGCCCCTGTTCGAGCCCATCTCCACCGGCTTCTGGATCCGGGTGGACAACGACACGGTTCGCTCGCTCGACCAGCAATACCGCCCGTAGGCGGCATGCGGCGCGGAGCAAGCAGCCCGGAAGCCGCTCAGAGTCGTCCTTGCGGACGACGACGAATCGTCCCCGGCGCCGACGGCGCCGTCCGTACGCTCGAAGGGACGACATTTCTCCCTCGTGCGAAAGGCGGAACCTCGATGGTGCATTCGACGAGACGCAGGTGGTGGGCCCTCGCCCTCCTCAGCGTCGTGCAGTTCATGCTCGTGCTCGACATCGCGATCGTGAACGTCGCGCTGCCCTCGATCCAGGTCGACCTCGGCTTCTCGCAGGAGGACCTGCAATGGGTGATCAGCGCCTACGCGCTCGTCTTCGGCGGCTTCCTGCTGCTGGGCGGCCGGGCGGCCGACCTGCTCGGGCGGCGCCGGCTCTTCCTGGCCGGGCTCGCGTTGTTCAGCGCCGCCTCGCTCGTCGCCGGCCTCGCCTGGAACGAGCCGTCCCTGATCGGCGCCCGGGCGCTCCAGGGCCTCGGCGCGGCGATCATCGCCCCGGCGGCGCTCTCGATCCTGACGACGACGTTCTCCGAGGGGCGCGAGCGCAACATCGCGCTCGGCGTCTGGGGCGCGGTCGGCGGCTTCGGCGCCGCGGCCGGCGTCCTGCTCGGCGGGGTCTTCACGGACGCGCTCAGCTGGGAGTGGATCTTCTTCGTCAACATCCCGGTCGGCATCGCCGCGATGGCGCTCACGCCCGTGCTCCTGAACGAGAGCCGCGACGGGCGGGTGAGCCGGTTCGACGCGCTCGGCGCCCTGCTCGTGACGGCCGGGCTCTCGACGGCGGTCTTCGGGATCACGAAGGCGAACGACTACGGCTGGAGCTCGGGCCGGACGATCGGCATCTTCGCCGCCTCCCTCGCTCTCCTGGCCGCGTTCGTGCTCGTCGAGTCTCGCACTCGGGATCCGCTGATGTCGTTCTCGATCTTCCGGATCAAGACCGTCACCGGCGCGAACGTCGCGGGCTTCATCCTCACGACGGCGCTCTTCTCGATGTTCCTGATGCTGACGCTCTACATGCAGCAGGTGCTCGGCTACTCGGCGATGAAGTCGGGTGTCGCGTACCTCGCCGTCGCCGGCACCTCGATCATCTGGGCGGCGGTCGCGTCGCAGCTCGTGACGAAGGTCGGCGTCAAGCCCGTGCTCGTGACGGGGATGAGCCTGCTGACGGTCGGGCTCCTGTACTTCACGCAGGTGTCGGTCGGCGGCTCGTACCTCGGCGACCTGCTGCCCGGGTTCCTGATCATCGCGGTCGGGATGTCGTTCGCCTTCGTCGCGATCTCGATCGCGGCGCTCGCGGGGATCGAGGCCAAGGACGCCGGCCTCGCGTCGGGCCTGATCAACACGTCGCAGCAGATCGGCGGCGCGCTCGGGATCGCGGTGCTGTCGTCGGTGGCGATCGCCCACACAGAGAGCGCCGCCCAGGGCGGTGCCGCGCGCGCGGATGCGCTGACGACCGGTTTCCAGGCCGCCTTCTGGGTCGGGGCTGCCATCGGGGCGATCGGCGTCGTCGCCTCGCTCGTGCTCGTCCGCCGCGACGAGCTCGAGCGGGCCCCGCAGGCCGAGGCGATCCCGGCCGCCGCCTGACGAATCCGCCCGGACGAGCGGTTCCGTCGGAACGTGAAGAGCCCTGCCGCCGCCGCAGGGCTCTTCACGTGGGTCCCGGAGGCGCCCGCCCGTCCCTAAGCCGGCTGCGAGCCTAGGCCGGCCGCGAGTCTAGGCCGGCTGCGTGCCCTGACTCGTCGGCGGCATCACCGCGCCGATGATCCAGAAGATCGGCAAGAAGATGCCGATGATGAACATCACCCAGTGGCCCTTGCGAAGCGTGGTCACGCCGAGCGTCACGATCAGGACGATGTACAGGACGGCTGCAAGCCCTCCGAATGCCCACCACATAGCGCCTCCGATTCTCTCGTTTAGGTCCACGGTGACAGTCGGCCGAGGCCGGGGCATCGTCCGATCAGGACGAGACGGGACGACCGGATGGATGCACAGATCGCGTGACGCCGCCGAGACACTTCGGGGGCGCGAGAGCCCGGCCGGCGCTGACCGTCAGCGGCGCCGGTAGACGACCGAGCGGCTGATCCCCGCGAGGTAGCCGGACCCCGCCTGGTTGACGCTCATCGCGACGCGGAGCGTCGAGGCTCCCTTCGGGAGCGCCGCCGTGAAGACCTTGGCCGAGCGTGCGTTGAGGTGCACCCGCTTCACGGTCACCCAGCGGCCGGCCGGCGACAGCCGCTGCAGCTGGACGAGGCGGAAGGCGAACGAGCGGGCGCCGACCACGCGGGTCGAGAACCGGCCCTTCGCGGTGACGCGGAACGCGACCGTCGGCCGCACGCCGACGGCGGTCGGAGCGCTCATGCCGCCGTTCCAGCCCGCCTTGTAGGCCGTGCCGATCCTCGGTCTCGCCGCGTACGCCCAGACACCGCCGTCCCCGGTCAGAAGGGTCGCGATCGCCCTCCACGATGCCTCCCCGGCCGGCTGCGCGTAGAGGATCACCTGCTGGCCCGCCTGCTTCGTCGGAATGGTCCCCGAGAGCCTGACGGCCCCTCCGAACCTGACCTCGCGCGCCGACGACGCCAGGGTCACGCCCGACGTCACGAACGTCACGTCCGCGCCGCGCATCGTGCCGACGTCGTTCTTCGCGACCAGCCGGTAGTGGTACGTCGTGCCCGCGGTGAGACGCGAGAGCGCAGCCGTGACGGTGCGCTCGCCCGACCCGGAGCCGGCGCTCCTGGACGACGTCTTCGACCCGTAGCTCGTGCTCGTCCCGTACTCGAACCACCAGCTCGTCGAGCGCCCCTTCGGGTCGACCGCACCGGTCGCCGTCGCGGTGGACACGCCGATGTCCCGCGCGCCACCGGTGCGAACGGCCGGCGCTACGGACGTGCTGAAGGCCTGGTCGGCGCCGAAGCTCGTGCCGGCGGAGTTCGTCGCCACGAGACGGTAGTGATACACCGTCGCCGCCTTCAGGCCCGTCTGTGAGGCCGACACGTTGACGGTGTTGGTTCCCGAGCCGGCGTTCTTCGACGAGGTCTTGGAGCCGTAGCTCGTCGACGTCCCGTACTCGAAGTACCACGTCGTCGACAGGCCGTTCGGCTGGACGGTGCCGTTCAACTTCGCCGAGGTCGGCGTGATCGTGGTCGCGGAGGCCGTGACCGCCGCAGGCGCCGACGCGGTCGAGAACGTCCTGTCGCCGCCCTTGCTCGTGCCCGCGTCGCTCGTCGCGACGAGCCGGTAGTGGTACGTGCGGCCCCGCGAGAGGCTCGAGACGGGCGCGGAGACGCCCGTCGGGCTCGTCCCCGACCCTGCGCTCTTTGCGGTTGTCTTCGAACCGTAGCTCGTGCTCGTCCCGTACTCGAAGTACCAGTTCGTGCTGCGGCCGTTCGGGTCGACCGACCCGCTCAGCGTCGCCGACGAGACCGTGACGTCGGATGCGTCGCCCGTGACCGCTCCCGGCGCCGTCGTGGTGGCGAAGATCCCGTCCGCGCCATGACTCGTGCCGGAGCTGTTGGTGGCGACCAGCCGGTAGTGGTACGTCGTGCCGGGAGCGAGCGAGTCGAGCGCGGCCGAGACGTCGAGGTTCCCCGTGCCCGAGCCGGCGCTCTTGTTCGCTGTCTTCGAGCCGTAGCTCGTGCTCGTCCCGTACTCGAGATACCAGGTCGTCGCCTGGCCGTTGGGGTTGACCGTGCCGCTCGCGGTCGCAGAGGTCGGCCCGACCGCGCTGACCGGACCGGTGATCGCGGTCGGCGTGGCGGCGTTCGCCGCGCCCGCGACCACGCTGAGAAGGACGATCCCCGTGGCGAGAACCGATCCAGCGAGGCGCCTGCCGAGGTTTCTCTTCCGAGTGCGCATCTGTCGCTCAGGGCTATAGCCCATGAACGTAATGCCCATGCAATGCGGAGGAAAGGATTCGCTGAGGTCGCCGCTCGCGCACAAGCGTGCCGGCCCGTTTACCGGCGGTTGGGCTCGCGTTGACCGTCAGGGCGCAGCCTCGAGGGAATGGCGCTGTCGTCGGATCTCCAATCGAAGAAGGGCCGGCCCCCGCGCGGCGCGCGCGGGGACACAGGGCTGGTCCGGGAGATCGCCGCCGCGGTCTCGACCGACGAGGTCGCTGCGCGGGTCCTCGTCACCGCCTGCGCGACCCTCGCCGTCGGGTGGCTCGGCCTCAAGGAGGCGGTCGGCGCCGTCGTGGCCTCCCAGATCTTCAGCGAAGCGGTCAAGCGGGCCGTGGAGCGCGCCCGGCTGTCCGCGCGCAAGACGTGGGCGGCGGTGCTGCTCCTGCTGCTCTTCAACCTCGCACAGCGCGCATTCGCCGCCGTGCGGCGGGGCCTCCTCGGGCCTGGGAGGGACACGCCCCGCCGCTCGGGCCTGCCTTACCGGTCCGGCCTGAGGGCGTCGGCCGTCGCGACCGCGACAGTCACGGTCCTCGCCGTCGGCACGATCACGGCGCTGGAGCTCGCCGTCGGACACTCGCTCGTGAGCGAGCGGCGCACGACGCTCTTCAGCGCCGACCGGGTTCCGGCCGACCGGCCGACGCCGCCCGGTACGACACCGTCGACGATTCCGACGAATCCGACGGTGCCGACGGTGACGGAACGGCCCCCGCCGACCGGCACCGGTCCCGTCACGACCGGGCCGGAGCCACCGCAGCTCCACCTGCCACGGACGGAGCCGCGCGCCGAGGCAACAGGGCCGCACGGAAGCCGCGTCAGCTTCGACGTCACGGCCGATGAAGGCCGGGTCAGCTGCTCGCCCGCCTCGGGCTCCCTGTTCGCGATCGGAACGACACGCGTCCGCTGCACCGCGACGGCGGGCGATCGCCGCGCCTCGGCCTCCTTCGACGTGGCCGTCGTCGACGAGACCGCGCCGCGGCTGACGCTGCCCCGGAGCATCGAGAGGCAGCTGGGCGAGGGCCGCAGCACGATCACGTATCGCGTTTCCGCGCTCGACGTGGTCGACGGCCCGCTCTCGCCGAGCTGCTCGCCCGCCTCGGGCGCGAGCTTCCTGCTCGGGACGACCCGCGTAAGGTGCTCGACGGTCGACGCGCACGGGAACCGCGCCTCCGGCAGCTTCCCCGTGCGGCTGACGCAGGCGCCGCCCGGCGTCCCCGAGCTCCGGCTGCCCGGCACGATCGTCCTGGAGGCGACGGGGCCGGACGGAGCTGCAGCGACTTACGCGGTCTCGGCCGCTGCGTCCGGCGAGGAGACGGCAGTCAGCTGCTCCCAGGCCTCGGGGTCGATCTTCCGCGTCGGCACGACCCGCGTGACCTGCACCGCGACGGCCGGCGGCGCGGAGGCCCGGGGCAGCTTCGACGTCGTCGTGCGCGACACGACCCGCCCGGAGCTGACGCTGCCGGAGGTCGACCCGGTCGAGGCGGTCGCACGCGAGGGTACAGCGTTGACGTTTCGCACCGAGGCCCGGGACCTCGTCGACGGCGAGCTCACACCCAGCTGCAGCGCCGCGTCAGGGGCCGTCTTCCCGATCGGGACGACGACGGTCGACTGCACCGTCTCGGACGCCGCGGGCAACGCGAGCCGCGGCAGCTTCTCGGTGACCGTCTTCGACGGGCCGCCGCAGATCGACCCGCCCGCTCCGATCGTCGTCGACTACACGAGCACCAGGGGGACGAAGGTCACCTACGCCGTCACCGCGCGGGACCGCGTCGACGGCGCCTTGACGCCGACCTGCACACGCCCTTCGGGATCGTCCTTCGCGATCGGGACGACGAGCGTCAAGTGCACGGCGGTCGATTCCGCCGGCCAAGACTCGAGCGCGGACTTCACCGTCACGGTTCGCGACCGCGTCGCGCCACAGCTCACGCTGCCGACCGACATCGTCGCGACCGCACCCGTCGGGGCCAAGTCCAGGCTGGTGAGCTTCGACACGTCGGCCTGGGACGCCGTCGACAAGGCCGTGCCGATCGCCTGCACGCCGCGCTCGGGCTCCTCCTTCCCGATCGGAACGACGACCGTGAGCTGCCGTGCGACCGACAAGTCCGGCAACACGCGAACGGGCCGCTTCACGGTCACGGTCAACGAGCCCGTCGATCTCCGCTAGCGACGCTCAGCCCCTTGCGCCCACCTCGGCCGCGACCACCGGCGCGCCCAGCCGCTCGAGCAGGTGGTCGCCGACGCGCAGCGAGTTCGCCATCGCGGTCAGCGCCGGGTTGACGGCGCCGATGCTGGGGAAGACGCTCGTGTCGACGACGTAGAGGTTGTCCAGCTCGTGGGCGCGGCAGTCGACGTTCAGCACCGACGTGGCCGGATCCGCCCCGAAGCGGCACGTCCCCGCCTGGTGGGCGACCCCCGCGACCGGGATCTCGTTCTTCATGTACGCGAAGCGGCTGAGGAGGTGCTCGTCGTTCAGGTCGAGCTTCCCGAGCATCGACTTCAGCTTCGCGTAGAGCTGCTGCTTCGGCACGTCGTTCGTGGCCGTGTAGACGAGCGTGAGCCTCCCGTCGCCGTCGACCGTGACCCGGTTCTCGGGCCGGGGCAGATCCTCCGTCGAGAGCCAGAAGTCGATCGCGTGTCGGGCGATGCGCTCGAGCGACCAGTGCGGCGCCAGCTTCGTCTCGCCCGGCTTCTCGCCGCGGAACATCGGCTCCTGCGACTTGCCGACCATCTGGATGTTCCCGAGCGGATACTCGAACTCGTCGTTCGCGAAGTAGAAGTCGTTGAGGCCGAGCGTCTTCTGGTAGACGGTGGGGTTCTCCTCGCGGGAGAGCGCGAGCACGGCCTGGCTGTTGTGGAACATGTAGTTCCGGCCGACCTGGTCCGAGCCGTTCGCGAGCCCGTTCGGATGCCGCTCGTTCGCGGAGAGGAGCAGCAGCTTGGCGGTGTTCGCCGCGCCGCAGGCGAGCACGACGATCGGCGCCGAGTATCGCTCGACGGCCCCGTCGCGGGTGACGACGGCCTCCGTGACCGCCGTCCCGGGCTCGTTCGTCTCCAGCTTGACGGCCTGCGCGTTCGTCAGCAGCGTCACGTTCGGATGCTCGAGCGCCGGCCTGACGCCCAGCACCTCCGCGTCCGACTTGCCGTGCACCGCGCAGGGGAAGCCGTCGCAGTTCTGACAGCGCACGCAGATGCTGTACGGCATGTTCGCCTCGTTGAGCCTGACTCCGCAGGGGGCGTGGAACGGGTGGTAACCCGCAGCGGCGAGGTCGTCGGAGAGCTGCTGGATGCGGGGCTCGTGGGAGAGCGGGGGGAACGGGTACGGCGCGCTCGCAGGCCCCTCGGTCGGATCCTCTCCGCGCGCGCCGTGCACCTCGTAGAACTGCTCGGCGCGCGTGTAGTACGGCTCCAGCTCGTCGTACGAGATCGGCCATGCGGGCGACACCCCGTCGTGGTGTCGCAGCTCGCCGAAGTCGTCCGGCCGGAGCCGGTAGAGCGCCGCCCCGTAGAGCTTGGTCGCGCCGCCCACGAAGTAGTGGATCTGCGGCTGGAACGGCTTGCCCCGCTCGTCGTACCAGGTGTCCTCCGACACGTAGCGGTTGTCGACGAAGACGTCCTGGGCGAGCCAGTTGGAGGGCTCGCGCGGGAGCCAGTCGCCCCGCTCGAGCAGCAGGATCTCGAGCCCGGACGGCGCGAGCTGGCGCGCAAGGGTGCCGCCGCCGGCGCCGGTTCCGATGATGATCACGTCGTAGTCGTCCATGAGAGCTCCTTCGAAATCGTCTCAGTACTGGGCCATCGTCTCCAGGACGACGATCCGCGCCGCCGCCTCGATCAGCGCGAGATGGGAGAACGCCTGCGGGAAGTTTCCGAGGTGCCGGCCGGTGCCGGTGTCGAACTCCTCGGCGAAGAGGCCGAGCGGCGAGGAGATCCGCAGCAGACGCTCCATCATGTCGCGCGCCTGCTGCAGCTCGCCCACGATCGCGAGCGCCGAGACAAGCCAGAACGAGCAGATCAGGAACGTTCCCTCCTTCCCCGAGAGGCCGTCGTCGGTCTCGTCGGTCCGGTAGCGGAGGACGAACCCGTCCTCGGTCAGCCCTTCGGCGATCGCCAGGACGGTGTTCCGCAGGCGCTCGTCCTCGGGAGGGAGAAAGCCGAAGCTCCCGGCCAGGAGCGTCGACGCGTCGAGCCCGTCCGCGGCGTAGTGCTGCCGGAGGACCCCTGCGTCGGTGACGCCGTTCGCGAGCACGTCGGCCTTGATCTCCTCCGCCGTGGCACCCCACGTCTGAGCCAGGGCCGAGTCGCCGCGGATCTCCGCTAGCGAGGCAGCGCGGTCCATCGCGACCCAGCACATGACCTTGGACGAGACGTAGTGTTGCGGCTCCCCGCGGGCCTCCCAGATTCCCTGGTCGGGCTCCCGCCAGACCCTCGTTGCGCATTCGGCCTGCGACTCGACGATCGGCCAGAGCCGGCGCGGGAGGCGCTCCGCCTGTCGCGTGTGGAGCAGGATCGAGTCGAGGACGGCGCCGAAGACGTCGTTCTGCCGCTGGTCGAAGGCCGCGTTGCCGATGCGCACCGGCCGCGCGCCCGCATAGCCGGAGAGGTCGTCGCGCGTCGTCTCGGGGAGCTGTCGCCGCCCGTCGATGCCGTACATGATCTGCAGCGAGCCGTCCTCCGTCGGCTCCACGTCGGCGACGAACTGCATGAACTCGTCCGCCTCCCAGTCGAGCCCGAGCCAGTGCAGCGCCTGCAGCGTGAAGGTGGCGTCGCGCATCCATGTGTAGCGGTAGTCCCAGTTGCGCTCACCCCCGGGCGTCTCGGGGAGCGACGTCGTCAGCGCCGCGACGGTTGCGCCGGTGGGCATGTACGTCAGGCCCTTGATCGCGAGCGCCGAGCGCTGGATCGGGTCGCGCCAGCGGTGGTCCGGGATCCGCGCCCTCCCTAGCCAGGCGCGCCAGTAGCGCACCGTGGCGGCCATCCGCGCCTCGGCGTCCTCGAGGTCCTCGGGGACCTCCAGGCCCTCCGCCCACGACAGCGCGCAATAGGCACGGTCGCCGGCGTTCAGGACGTGCCGGGCGCGCACGCGCTCGCCCTCGATGCCGAGGGCGAGGTCGGTCGCGAGGCGGACGGTCTGTCCCCCGCCCGTCGCGTCCGCGGCGTGCAGGCCTTCGTCGACGAGCGTCCACTGCGCCGGCGAGCGCCCGTAGTCGAACGCGGGCTCGCAGACGAGCTCGATCTCGACGTCCCCTTCGACGCACTCCAGGGTTCGTACCAGCATGTGGTCTGCGTCGTCGTCGGCGGGCGGCCGCGTGTGCGGCGTGACCGTGTCCGGGCCCCGCGTCGGCCCCATCGTCAGCGCGTCTCGCGCGACGACCCAGCCCGAGGGCGTCTTCCACGTCGAGACGAGCACGTTCGTCCCGGGGTCGTATGCACGCGCCGTCGGGTGGTTGATGCCGAACGGCCCGAACCGGAACGAGCCCGCCTGGCGGTCGAGCAGGGCCCCGAACATGCTCGGCGCGTCGAAGCTGGGGGCACAGAGCCAGTCGACCGCGCCGTCCGGGGCGATCAGCGCGCCCGTGTGGCAGTTCGAGAGGAACGCGTATTCCGCGATCGGCGGGAACGGCGACGGGGCCGCCGCGCTCTGCGCGCGCGGCTCGCCTTTAGCCTCGGCCGTCGTCACTCCGCGATCCAGGGTCCGTGCCAGCGGCCGTGGCCCGCGACGAGCTCCTCGCACGCGTCGGGGCCCCACGAGCCAGGTGCGTAGGCGTGCACCGGCGGCGGGGCGTCCAGCAGCGGCTGCATGACGCGCCACGTCTCCTCGACGCCGTCCTGACGTGTGAAGCGCGTGCTGTCACCCAGGAGCGCGGCGTGGAGCAGCACCTCGTAGGGCGTCGCGCCCTCGCCGCCCTCCTCCGAGAACTCCATGTCCAGCTCGATCGAGGAGTCAGCGCCCTCGCCGGCACGGTGCGCGGCGAAGACGAGCCTGATCCCGGTCGAGGGGTCGAGCTTGACCACGAGCTGGTTCGCCTCGGGCTTGTCGAAGGCCTTGAACCCCAGCTTCGGCGGGTGTTTGAAGACGAGCCGGAGCTCCGTCTGGGTGACCGGCAGCCGCTTGCCCGTCCGGATGAAGAAGGGGACGCCCGACCAGCGCCAGTTGTCGATCTCGAGGCGCAGCGCGGCGTACGTCTCGGTGGTCGAGTCCGGTGCCACGCCGTCGATGTCAAGGTAGCCGTCGTACTGGCCGCGGACGTAGTGGGCCGGGTCTGCCTCCGCGACCGCTCGGAAGAGCGCGACCTGCGAGTCCTTGATCGTCGTCGGGTCGCCCCGCGAGGGGGCTTCCATCGCGCAGGCCGCCACGACCTGCATCAGGTGGTTGACCACGACGTCGCGGAGCGCGCCGACGGGGTCGTAGAAGTGGCCGCGATCCTCGACGCCGAAGCTCTCGGCCATGGTGATCTGGACGGACGAAACGTAGTTCCGGCTCCAGACCGGCTCCAGCATCGCGTTCGCGAACCGGAGGTGGAGGATCTCCTCGAGGCCCATCTTGCCGAGGTAGTGGTCGATCCGGTACAGCTGCGCCTCGTCGATGTACTGGTGGAGCTCCGCGGCCAGCTCGCCGGCCGAGGCGAGGTCGTGGCCGAACGGCTTCTCGACGACGACCCGCCCGTTCTTCGTCAGGCCGGCCTCGGCGAGGCCCTTGACGACCCGCCCGAAGAGGAACGGCGGGATCTCGAGGTAGAACACCGGCCGCTCGGCGGAGCCGACCGCCTCGGCGACGCGCTCGTACGTCGACGAGTCGGCGAAGTCGCCGTCGACGTACGAGAGCCGGCCGGCGAGCCGGTCGAAGACGGCCTGGTCGATCGTCTCCCCCGTGCCCTCGATCGACGCGCGGGCGCGCTCCCGCAGCTGCTCGACCGACCAGTCGTCGACGGCGACACCGATGATCGGGCAGTTCAGGAGGCCGCGTCGCTCGAGCCGGTAGAGCGAGCGGAAGGTCATCACCTTCGCGAGATCGCCGGTGATCCCGAAGATCACGAAGACGTCTGCGACGCCGGTGCCCGGGCCCCCGGCCGCCGTTGGCGGCGTGGCTGTTGTGGGGTGTGCGCTCGTCGTCATGCCGAGCTCCTTTGCCGTGTTCGGCGTGGCGGGAGCGGGACGCGGCCGCGCCCGAAGGCGTCGATTCGCCCCCACCGGCCGGGAATGTCGAGCAATGCGACGTAGCCCATGCCGTCGGGGAGCGCCGGATCGACCACGAGGTGGTCGCCGAATGGCTCGAGGCCGAGCATCGTCCGCAGGAAGAGGAGCGGCGCTCCCGTCGACCAGGCCTGGGGGCTGCACGCCGTCGGGTACTGGACGGGATAGCGCGTGAGGTCCCGGTCGTAGCCGCCGAACGCCTCCGGCAGGCGGCCGTCGAAGAACTCCGCTGCGTCGAGGATGCCGCCTGCGATCTGCGCCGCCTCCTCCTTGAACCCGTAGCGGCGGAGGCCCCAGGCGATGAACGAGTTGTCGTAGGGCCAGACGGTGCCGACGTGATAGCCGATCGGGTTGTAGCGCTGCTCGCCCTCGGCCAGCGTGCGCACCCCCCAGCCGGAGAAGAGCCGCGGCCCGAGCAGGTGTCGGGCGACCGCCTTCGCCTTCGACTTGTCGACGATGCCGCTCCAGAGCAGGTGGCCGTTGTTCGAGGCGAGCGCGTCCACCTGCTTGCCCTCCGTGTCGAGCGCGAGCGCGAAGTACTCGTCGTCCGCGACCCAGAAGTCGCGGTTGAAGCGGCGCTTGAGGTCGGCGGCCTGCGCCTCGAGCCCCTCGGCGAACGGCGCGTCCTTCCAGATCTCGCGGGCGAGCCGGGCGGCGCGCATCTTCGCGTCGTACGCGTAGCCCTGCAGCTCGCAGGTCGCGCGGGGGAAGCCGGGCAGCTTGCCGTCGCGGTACGAGATCGAGTCCCACGAGTCCTTCCAGCACTGGTTCTCCAACCCGGTCTCCTCGTTGCGGCGCTTGTACCAGATGTAGCCGTCGCCCCGGAGGTTCGCGTACTCGTCCACCCAGTTGAGGGCGGCACGGGCCTCCCGCTCGAGCTCGCGGACGAGCTTCCGGTCGCCGGTCCAACGCTCGTACTCGTCCAGCAGGACGACGAAGAGCGGCGTCGCGTCGACGCAGCCGTAGTACGGCGAATGCGGGCGCTCCTCGAAGGCCGTCATCTCCCCGTAGCGCATCTCGTGCAGGATCCGGCCCGGATCCTCGTCGCGGAAGTCGTCGACGACGGTGCCCTGTCGCATCCCCAGCTCGCGGAGCGTCGTCGCGGCGAGCTCCGGGGTGAACGGCAGCGCCTGGAGGCTGGTGAAGATGCTGTCCCGGCCGAACATGGTCATGAACCACGGGAGCCCTGCGGCCGGCAGCGCCCGCCTCCCGGCGGTCACCGGCGAGAAGCGGAGCGCCGCCAGGTCGACGAGGCTGCGCCGGTACGTCGAGCTCAGCCCCTCCGAGTCGGTCTCGAGCCGCGGCGCGCCCCCGACCCACCGGTCGAGGTTCGCCTGCATGTCGGGCCGCGCGTTCGCGGCGCCGCGGGCGTACTTGGGGCGCATGTGGTGCTCGCCCATGGTGCCCTGGGCCGCGGCGACGTCGAGATCCGTCGACCAGGAGCCGTGCGAGTCGATCTCCACGTCGAACGTGAGCCCGTTCCTGTCAACCTTCGCGGGCTCGCTCGAAGAGACCTGCGTTGCGCGCTTGAACGTCTCTCGCTGATACGCGAGCACGAGGCGGCCGTCGTCGACACGCGTCGTGACCTTGCCCTTCTTCTCGAGCGCGTCCTTGACCTCGAAGAGGTCGGCGAAGTCGCAGCCGACCTCCATGCGGACCTTCAGCTTCACCGGCGCGTCGCCGTGGTTCAGGATCGTCAGCTCCTCGTGGAAGCCGTTGCCGACCGCGCGCTGGCGGATGACCGAGAGCTTTGCGTCGACGTACACCGTGCCGGTGCCGGGCACGAGGAAGAAGCGCGTTTCGAAGTAGTGCAGGTCGTCGGTCGAGAGCGCGTTCAGACGCCCGCCGTCGATCGTCAGGATCCACTTCGACAGGAAGCGGGTGTCGAAGGCGAAGAGACCCGAGGGGTCGGTCGACGAGGCCTCGATGTCGCCGCGCTCGTCGCTGACCACGAAGGTGTTGCCGTCCAGGATCTTGACCACCGTGTCGCTCATCGGGAACCTCCGCCCTTCGACGTCGGCGGCCCTGGGAAGAGCCGCTGGAAGCGCATGATCAACTCCATGTCCCCTTGAAGGGCGACCTCGCCGCGGAGGACAGCGGCCATCGGGTTCACGTTGCCCGAGATCATCCCCTCGAAGAGCGACTCCTTCATGTGCACCGCGCAGTCGGCCTTGCCGCCCGTATGGCGGACCGACGCTTTTCCGTCGTTGATGGCCACGGACCAGCGGTCCGTCTGCTTCCCGTTCTCGAGCTCGAACCCAAGCGTCCCTTCCACGTTCTCCAGCAGCGGCTCGTTCTCGCGCTGCCCCAGCTCACGGAAGAACTCCGCAGTCGCGGTGCTCATCGCGTCCCTCCCTTGATCGTCTCTTCAGCAGGCTCGGCGCCGGTGTCGACAGTGATCCGGCCAGGGCGCTCGTGGGTGAAGCCGGCCCAGGCCCAGTCGAGCGCGGCCTTCGTGCGGTCCTCACCGGTTGAGAGGAGCGCGAGATGCACGGCCCCCCACGCCAGCCAGGCCGCCTTGCCCTTGATGGTGCGACCGCCGTGCAGCTGGACGACAGCTGCGTCACGGCCGATCGCGGCCATGGTGCCCTTGTCCTTGTAGGCGAAGCTCTTCCGGTGCTTCCCGGCGACGGTTCGCGCGATCGTCTCGCCCGCGTGCTCGCCCGACTGCAGCGCGACGGAGCCGAGCTGCGGGAGCGTGTGACCTTCCTTCTCGTCCGTGATCCACGCCAGGTCGCCGATGGCGAACACCTCGGGATGCGAGGAGAGGCTGAGGTCGGCGTCGACGGGGATTCGCGCGCCCCGCTCGAGCTCGACCCCGAGCGAGTGGACGATCGGGTTTGCATGCAGGCCCGCGCCCCAGACGAGCGTGTGCGCGGGCACGATGGTCCCGGACCGAAGGGTGACGCGCGTCGGCTCGATCTTGGCGACGGCGTCGCCGAGGATCACCTCCACGCCCCGCTCCTCAAGCGCCTCCTGCGCGTAGCTCTGGATGTCCGGCTTGAACATCGGGAAGATGACGTCGCCCGCCTCGACGAGGACGAGGCGCGCCTCCGAGACGGGAAGCTCGGGATAGTCCTTCGCCAGGTTGTAGTGGTGCAGCTCCGCGAGTGCGCCGGCGCTCTCGACCCCGGTGGGTCCACCGCCGACGATTACCACGTTGAGCGCGCCGTCGGTGACGAGCTCCGGCTCCCGGTCGGCACGCTCCCACATTCGCACGACGTGATCGCGGAGCCGCAACGCGTCGGGGACGCTGTAGAGCGGGAACGCGTGCTCGGCCGCCCCCTCGACCCCGAAGAAGTCGACCTCGGCGCCGAGCGCCAGCACGAGATAGTCGTACTCCAGCGGTTCCATGTCGTCGAAGCGGGCCTCGCGGCGCTCGAGGTCGACGGCCGAGACGCGCGCCTGGTGGACGACGACGTTCGACTGGTCGTGGAAGAGGTCGCGGAGCGAGTGCGCGACGGCCTGTGTGTCGAGCAGGCCGGTCGCGAGCTGGTAGAGCATGGGCTGGAAGGTGTGGTAGTCGTGCGTGTCGACGAGCGTCACGCTCACGTCCGCGTCCTTCAGCTTGCGGAGGGCGCCGATCCCGGCAAAGCCTCCCCCGAGAACGAGAACGTGCGGGCGGGATGTGCGTGCGTCGGATCGCGGCATGAGAGCCAGGCGCCGGGGGTCGGGCGGCCCGGCGAGCCAGTTCTTCCAGCCTAGAGAGCCGCACGCGTGACGCCATCATCCGATGGGGATGAACTCCCGTGAGCCCCTGTGAATGCCTGGAGAACGAGGGCTCTAGGACAGCTCTCAGATGGACGGCCGCGTGCCGTGCGGCTCGCGGCGGCGCTCCAGATCGTCGTACGCCCACGAGAGCGCTGCGTCGTCGACCGAGACGACTCCGGGGACTCGCGCCACGTAGGCGGCGACAAGCTCCGCCTGGGTCCGCGTCTCCACCCTGCCCTCGAGCTCGACCTGGCCGCCCGAGACGGTCACCTTGACGAGCGCAGGGTCGATCCAGAGTGCGTGCAGCAGCACGTCGTCGCGGATCTCCCGCTTCAGCTCCGCGTCGTCACGGGCGAACGCGCGGACGAAGTCGGCGCGCGTGACGATCCCGACCAGCAGGCCGTCGTGGACCACCGGCAGGCGCTTGACGCCGTGCTCCACCATCAGGCGCGCCGCGTCGGCGATCGACCGGTGTGGCTCGACGGTGACCGCCGGCTGCGTCATCGCCTCCGACGCGAGGACCGCGTCTCTTCGCGCCGCTCCGCTCTCGTCGGGACGGAAGAGCCAGGGGAAGCGGCGCGTCCCGGCCGGTACAGAGCCCTGCTCCTTGAAGACGATGTCAGCCTCCGAGACGACGCCGAGCACGTGGCCGAGGTCGTCGACCACCGGGACGCCCGAGATCCCGTGCTCGAGCAGGACCCCTGCGACCTCCTTGAGCGGCGCGGCGGGCGAGACCGTGACGACATCCGGGCACATGACCTGCTCGACTTTCACGCCCATCAGTCTCCGCGCGCGGCCGTCGCCGCCCATCGGCGCAACTACGGATCGGACGTGTGGAAAGGCCGCGCAGTCGCTGAGACCACGCGCGGATGCGGGCGGAGCGCGCGTGCGGGACGCTCTGCTCGTTCACCCGAGAAGGAGCGTCAGCCATGCAGACCGTGTTGCCACCCACCGCGCCGCGCACGCGGCTCGCCTACTCGTTCGACGAACCCGCACCAGGCGGTCGTGAGCTGCTCGGGGGCAAGGGCGCCGGTCTCTCGGAGATGGCGCACCTCGGCGTGCCGGTCCCGGCCGGCTTCACGATCACGGCCGACGCCTGCCGCGCGTACCTCGGCAACGGCCACCGGCTGCCCGACGGCCTCGAGGAGGAGATCGCCGAGCAGGTCGCGCAGCTCGAGGATCGGTCCGGCACCCGGTTCGGCGACCCCGAGGCGCCGCTCCTCGTCTCGGTCCGCTCGGGCGCTGCGATCTCGATGCCCGGGATGATGGACACGATCCTCGATCTCGGGCTGAACGACGAGGCCGCGTTCGGGCTGGCGGCGCGCACGGGAAATCCGCGCTTCGCCTACGACTCCTACCGGCGTCTGATCCAGATGTACGGCGAGGTCGTCGAGGGCATCCCCGCGCCCGCCTTCGAGAGCGCGCTCGAAGAGCTCAAGGCCGAGCGCGGCGTGGAGGGCGACGTCGAGCTCGACGCCGACGACCTGGCCGGGCTCGTCGACCGGTACAAGGCCATCTACCGGCGCGAGGTCGGCTACCCGTTCCCGCAGGACGCCCACGAGCAGCTGCTCCGTGCCGTCCGGGCCGTCTTCGACTCGTGGAACTCGCCCCGCGCGCGGGTCTACCGCAGCACGTACGAGATCCCGGACGACCTCGGCACCGCCGTCAACGTGATGCAAATGGTCTTCGGGAACAAGGGCGAGAACTGCGGCACAGGCGTCTGCTTCAGCCGCGACCCCTCCACGGGTGCGCGCGGCATCTGCGGCGAGTTCCTGACGAATGCGCAGGGCGAGGACGTGGTGGCCGGGATCAGGGCGCCCGTGCCGCTCGACCGCATGCGCGAGCAGTTCCCCGAGGCGTACGACGAGCTGGAGAGTAGGGTCGAGCGGCTCGAGCGCCACTACCGCGACGTCCAGGACATCGAGTTCACGGTCGAGGACGGCCGGCTCTACCTGCTTCAGACGCGCTCGGCGAAGCGCACGGCCGCGGCCGCGGTCAGGGCGGCCGTGGCGATGGTCGCGGAGGGCCTGATCACCCGCGACGAGGCGCTCGCGCGCATCGAGCCGGCGCAGCTCGACCATCTCTTGCACCCGACCCTCGACCCGGCCGCCGCCGTCGACACCGTCGCCCGCGGGCTCGCAGCCTCGCCCGGCGCGGCCTCGGGCGCGGTCGTGCTGGACGCCGACACGGCCGTGGAGCGCGCCGCGGCCGGCGAGGACGTGATTCTCGTCCGCTGGGAGACGAGCCCCGACGACATCCACGGCCTGATCGCCGCCAGGGGGATCCTGACCGCGCACGGCGGCATCGCCTCTCACGCGGCGCTCGTCGCGCGCGGGATGGGAAAGCCGTGCGTCGCCGGCTGCGCCGCGGTCACGATCGACCTCGAGCGGCGGATCGCGACGATCGGCGGGCACGAGCTCGCCGAGGGTGAGCTGATCACCGTCGACGGCTCCAGCGGCGGCGTCATCCTCGGCGTCGTCGAGCTCGTGCAGCCCGAGCTGGGCGGCGACTTCCAAACGTTGCTCGGGTGGGCCGACGGCGTGCGCCGCCTCGAGGTGCACGCGAACGCGGACACGCCTGCCGACGCGGCGAAGGCGCGCGAGCTCGGGGCCGAGGGCATCGGCCTCTGCCGCACGGAGCACATGTTCTTCGGCGAGGAGCGCCTGCCGGTGGTGCAGGAGATGATCCTCGCCGAGGACGAAGCCGGTCGCCGTGCAGCGCTCGACCGCCTGCTGCCGTTCCAGCAGGCGGACTTCGAGGAGATCTTCGAGGCGATGGCCGGGCTGCCGGTGACGATCCGCCTGCTCGACCCGCCGCTGCACGAGTTCCTGCCGCCGCTCGAGGAGGCGACGGACGAACGAATGCGGGCGCGCATCGCCGCGCTGCACGAGGCGAACCCGATGCTCGGAACCCGCGGCTGCCGGCTCGGCCTGCAATGGCCCGAGATCTACGAGATGCAGGTGCGCGCCATCGTCCGGGCCGCTGCGGCCGTCCGCGGGCGGACGGGCGGGGTGCCGATCGTCGAGATCATGCACCCGCTGGTCGCGTTCGCCGAGGAGCTGCGCCGGCTGCGGGCCCTGACGATCCGGGTCGCGGCCGAGGAAAGGAGCGAGATCCCGTTCCTCGTCGGCACCATGATCGAGCTTCCACGAGCCTGCGTCCGCGCGGACGAGATCGCGACGCACGCCGACTTCTTCTCCTTCGGGACGAACGACCTGACGCAGACAGCGCTCGGGTTCTCACGGGACGACGCCGAGGGCAAGTTCCTCACGCGCTATCTCGAGGACGGCGTCCTCGAGCACGATCCGTTCGCGACGCTCGACCAGGACGGAGTCGGCGAGCTGATGCGGATCGCGGTCGAGCGCGGGCGGACCGTGGCTCCGACCCTGACGATCGGCATCTGCGGCGAGCACGGGGGCGACCCTGCCTCCGTCGGCTTCTGCCACGAGCTCGGGCTCGACTACGTCTCCTGCTCGCCGTATCGCGTCCCGATCGCCCGGCTCGCGGCGGCGCAGGCCATGCTGGCCGAGCGCGGCGCGGCGGGCTACGTCGAGGCCGGCGGCTGAGTCACGCCCCCTGCGACGGCGAGGACCGCGGCGCCGCGCACCGACCCTTCGCGGAGGCGGCCGAGCGCGAGCTCGGCCGCCTCGAGCGAAAAGACCTCGACCGAGACGCGCAGCGGCTCGTCGCGAACGGCGCGGAACAGCTCGTCGCCGTCCTCGCGCGTCAGGTTGGCGACGGAGCGGACGGCGCGCTCCTGCCAGAGCAGCTCGTACGGGAAGGACGGGATCGCGCTCATGTGGATGCCGGCGCAGACGACCGTCCCGCCGCGGGCGAGCGAGGCGAGCGCCTTCGGCACCAGCTCGCCGGCCGGCGCGAAGATGATCGCCGCGTCCAGCTCCTCGGGACGCTCGCCGACGGCGCCCGCCCACGATGCGCCCAGCTCGAGCGCGAGCGACTGGGCCGCCTCGTCCCCCGGCCGCGTGAAGGCGAACACCCGCCGCCCCTCCCGGAGGGCGAGCTGCGCCACGAGATGCGCGGCGGCCCCGAAGCCGTAGAGCCCGAGCCGCTCCGCGTCTCCGGTGAAGCGAAGCGAGCGATAGCCGATCAAGCCGGCACAGAGCAGCGGCGCCAGCTCGACGTCGCTCGGACCGTCCGGGAGCGCAAAGCAGTAGCGGGCGTCCGCGAGCGCCTCCTCGGCATAGCCGCCGTCGAGCGTGTAGCCGGTGAAGAGCGCCCGCTCGCAGAGGTTCTCCCGTCCGGCCCGGCAATAGCGGCACTCGCCGCACGTCCAGCCGAGCCACGGGACGCCGACACGCGTGCCGACCTCGAAGCGCCCATCCCCTTCGAGCACGGTGCCCACGATCTGGTGCCCCAGCACGAGCGGGAGCTTCGCGCCGAGGAGCTCGCCGTCCCGGACGTGGAGGTCCGTCCGGCAGACGCCGCAGGCGCCGACGCGGATGCGCAGCTGTCCCGGACGGCGCTCCGGTCGCGGGATCTCCGCCTCCCGGAGCGCCGCACCGGGCGAGTCGAGGACGATCGCCCGGATCACACCTGCATCATGCAGTGACCGCGACCGGGACAAGCACGCGCTGGGCGAGCTCGACGAGCCGGTTCGAGTACCCCCACTCGTTGTCGTACCACGCGACCACCTTCACCTGGGTGCCGTCCACCACCGCGGTCAGCGGCGCGTCGAAGATCGACGAGTACGGCGACCTGACGATGTCGGACGAGACGAGCGGCTCCTCGCTGTAGTGGAGGATGCCCTCGAGCTCGCCGAGGTCGGCTCGGGCGCGGAAGACGGCGTTGACCTCCTCGACGCTCGTCGGGCGCTCCACCTCGACCGTCAGATCGACGAGCGAGCCGGTGAGGACGGGGACGCGCACCGCGAAGCCCTGGAGCTTCCCGGCCAGCTCGGGCACGACCAGGCCAATCGCCTTCGCCGCCCCTGTGGACGTGGGCACGAGGTTCGAGGCGGCCGCCCGGGCCCGCCGGTAGTCCTTGTGGGGACCGTCGAGCAGCTGCTGGTCGCTCGTGTAGGCGTGCACGGTCGTCATCAGCCCGTGCCGGATGCCGATGGCCTCGTGCAGCACCTTCGCCACCGGTGCGAGGCAGTTGGTCGTGCAGGACGCGTTCGAGACGATGTGATGCAGGTCGGGGTCGTAAATGTCGAAGTTGACGCCGAGCGCGACCGTGACGTCCGGCTCCTTCGCCGGCGCGGAGACGATCACCTTGCGGGCGCCGGCCTCCAGATGCTTCTCGGCGTCGGCCCGGGCGCGGAAGCGTCCGGTCGACTCGATCACGACGTCGACTCCGAGCTCGCCCCAGGGGAGGCGCGCGGGATCGGCCTCGCCGGGGGTCGGGATCGGGACGCCGTCGACGACGATCGCTCCGTCGACGGCCTCGACGGTGCCGGCGAACGGGCCGTAGACGGTGTCGTAGCGCAGGAGCTGGGCGAGCATTGCGGGGTCGGCGACGTCGTTGATCGCCACCCACTCGATCTCCGCGCCCGCCTCGTAGGCGGCGCGAAAGGCGGCGCGCCCGGTCCGCCCGAAGCCGTTGACGGCAACACGGACAGCCATGGTTCCCTCCTCTTGTCGAAGTTTCCGGGCTCGACGCTACGTGTGCCTGCCTCCACGGACATCCGTGAATATCCGCGCGCCGGCTCCGAGCCGGCGCGGATGCAGGGCAACGCACGAACTGACACGCTTCTGACATGTACGCACGGGCGGTCGACGACGCGGCCAAGCGCCTCCGGGAGCTCCGGTCCGAGGAGTGGGCGGCCGGCGCGATGGCGCTGCTGGCTGTCGCCGCCTCGATCGCCGTCAGCCACCACCACCCCGGTCTCGCCCTGGGGCTCTTCGTCGGCGGCGCCGTCACCGCAATCCGAGCGTTCCGAGCCACTCTCGACCGGTGGGAGCTCGTGGAGCGGCTGAAGACGGACCGCGACGCGTACGCCATCTCCGAGGTTCGCCGTCAGGCGGCCAAGGCGGCGGCGGACCAGAACCGCCGACGGCTCGCCGCCGAGATCCGGTCGCTGCTCGCCGCACCCGGGTTCGCGGCCGCACCTCGAATCGAGGCCTGCGCGCTCCCTTTGCGCGAGCTGGCGGACGAGCTCGACGACCCGTCGCTCGCGCTCGATCCGGTCGCCGCCGTGGCCTGCGAGCGCCTGCTGGGCGAGGGGCTCGCGAGCCCGCTGTTCAACAGCGCGCTGCCGGCCGTGGACCTGTGGGCCGCGATCCGCCGCATTCAGGCCGGGTTCGCGCCCCGCACGTCGTCCCGGTAAGCCGGGTCTCGTAAGCCGGGCCGCGTAGGTCGGGGCAGGCCGATTCCGTAGTTCCTCGCGCAGGGCTGCGGCTCTGTCCGGAGGCCGGGCCTACGCCCGCGCGGGACGATGAGGGGGCCGAAAGGAGTGATGGAGATGTACAGCACGGTGATCTGGGCCACGGACGGATCCGAGGGCGCCGACGCGGCGTTCGACGAGGTCCGGAGGCTCGTCGATCCGGACGGCAGCATCGTCGCCGTCCACGTCGATCAGAAGCTGATCGGAGGCCGCGCGAACGGCCTCTCATACTACGAAGACGAGCGCGAACG
Source organism: uncultured Actinomycetes bacterium (assembly GCA_963704025.1). Taxonomy (GTDB): domain Bacteria; phylum Actinomycetota; class Thermoleophilia; order Gaiellales; family Gaiellaceae; genus CAVPGP01. Next base: position 319,143 of record CAVPGP010000005.1, read on the forward strand.
GCGCGCGAAGCTGGCCGAGCAGGTGGCAGAGCTGCGGGCGCAGGGGTTCGACGCCGAGCTCGTGGTGCGGCCGGCGAGCGGGGCAGTCGCCACGGCGCTGGCCAAGGTCGCCCAGGAGCGTGGCGCGGACGCGATCGTCTGCGGCACGCGCGGCCACGGCTCGCTCTCGGGGGCGGTCCTGGGCAGCGTCGTCCAGCGGCTGCTGCACATGGCGCCCTGCCCCGTGATCGTCGTCCCGAGGTCGTCTCTGGTCGAGAGCGTCGTGCGCTGAAGGCGCGACGTGAGGAAATGAAACCCCCGCCAGTTCCACAGAGCCCGAGCTCGCTCGCACGTGAGCGCGGGCTGCTGCGGGCTGCGCGGCATGGCGACCGCAGAGCGCGCGATCGGCTCGCCCGGGACCACCTGACGCTCGTCCGCTCGGTCGCCGGCCGCTATCGCGGCCTCGGGCTCTCGTTCGACGATCTCGTTCAGGAAGGTGCCCTCGGCCTGCTCGACGCGATCGAGCGGTTCGACGGACGGCGGAGCGACGATTTCAGGACCTTCGCACGCTGGCGCATCCGCCGGGCGATCCTGAACGCATTGACGAAGCACGGCCGGTTGGTTCGCCTGCCGAAGCAGGTCGTCGAAGGGAGGCGGGCCCTCGCCCGCCTCGACGAGCAGGCGATCAAGTCGAACGGCCACTCCGCGTCCGCCGAGGAGCTCGCGACCGCCACAGGGCTCTCGGCAGCTGCCGTGGGCGCGCTCCGCGAGGCTCCGCACCCGGTGATCTCGCTCGACGGACGCCCCGACGACGGCCTGCCGCTCGAGCGCCTGCTCGTCGATCCGGCTGCGGCGGATCCCGAGGTGGAGCTCGTGAACCGCGAGCGAGCCGAGCGCCTCGCCCAGGCGGTCGAAGGGCTCCCAGTGCGCCAGCAGCACGTCGTCCGGCATCACTTCGGCCTCGGCAGCGAAGCGCAGTCGTTGGCGGAGATCGGCGGCGAGCTCCACCTCTCCCCGCAGCGCGTGCGCGCGCTCGAGCGGGCGGCGCTGCACCGCCTCGCGACCGAGCTCGACCCGCTCCGCACGGGCGGCATCTGAGCCTCGGCTGCGGGATTCCCGCATCGACGATCCGCGCCGGCGCCGATGGCCGGCGCCGTGGGAGCGGGGATGATCCGGCGCATGGAGATGAGCCTGAGCTACGGCGTTGTCTGGCGGCGGGGCCGCCTGCTGCCACTCGCAACGGGCAAGCTCGAGCTCTTGCCGCGGGCCCTGAGGCTCCAGGGCATGTCCGGCTCCCTGCCGGTCGAGTGCGAGGTTCAGTACGACGACCTGGCGGGGGTTCACGTCGGACGTGAGTCCGCAGAACGCATCGACGGCAGGCCGAGCCTCGTCGTCGAGCAGCGCGGCGGCCCGCAGCTCCTGATCGCGAGCGTTGCGCAACCGGGAGTCGTCGGCGAGCTCGCAGAGCTCCTCGCAGACTTGCAGCCGGGAGCGCGCACGGCCGTCGTCGTACCGCTCGCGCCGGGGTCGGAGGCGGCGGTCCGGACGCTGCTCGCAGCCGGACCGCCGTTCGACCCCAGACAGCTCGGCCTCGAGCGCCACGAGGTCTACGTGACGCCTCGGGAGGTCGTCTTCGTCGTCGAGTCGCGCCGGGCCGCCGGCCTCGAGGATCTTCTCGCCGAGCCAGGGCTCTGGCAGGGCGCCGCCGCCTGGATCGAGCATGTGGCCGGGCCGCCCAGGGTGGCCGAGACCGCCTACTCGTGGGCGCGGCCGCCGGAGATCGACGAGTCGCTGCTTCCCCCCGGGCTCCGCGACAGCGACAGCTGATCCCCGAGGCCGAGCAGGTCCCGCGCCGCACGGGCCGCCACGACGTCCTCGCGTGCGAGCAGGACGATCACCGGCACCGACTCCGGCCGCGCGATCGACGCGCTCGGGCTCGAGGCGTCCAGCCCGGCGTCGTTCAGATGGGGCTCGAGCTCGACCCCGAGGCCGGCCAGCCGGGCGCACACGTCCCCGCGCACCCGCGCCGACCTCTCGCCCACGCCGGCCGTGAAGACGAGCGCGTCCAGCCCGCCCAGGGCCACGACCATCGACCCGATCGCGGTCGCGATGCGGTAGCAGAACACGGCGAGCGCGAGCCGCGCCGCAGGATCGTCGGAGCGCTCGAGCTCCTCGACGCGGCTGCTGATCCCCGAGAGCCCGAACAGCCCGGATTCGCGCTCGAGCGACGCCTCGACCTCCTCCGGCGCGAGCTTCGCCTGCCGGAGGAGGTGCAGCACGGCCGCCGCGTCGACGGAGCCCGAGCGCGTCGCCATCGGCACGCCCTCGAGCGGCGAGAACCCCATCGTCGTCTCGACCGAGCGACCGTCGAGGACGCCCGTCACCGAGCAGCCGCCGCCCAGATGGCAGACGACGAGCCGCGGCACCGGCACGCAGCCGGCGGCCCATTGCACGGAGAGCCCGTGAAAGCCGTAGCGGCGGATCCCCCACTCGTCGCGCCACCGCCTCGGCAGCGCGTACGTCGACGCCTCGGGTGGCAGCGTGGCGTGGAACGCGGTGTCGAACACCGCGACGTGCGGGACCGCGGGCAGCGCCTCCCGCGCCGCTCGGATCGCCACCAGTGCCGGGCCGTTGTGCAGCGGCGCGAGCTCCGCCAGATCGGTCAGCGCAGCCTCGACGGCGTCGTCGACGAGCACGGGCTCCAGGAAGCGGGCGCCTCCGTGGACGACCCGATGCGCAACGGCGTCGACGTCCGCCGGGACCGCGGCGAGAGACGGCACCGGAAGCGAGACCTCGGCCGAGTCGACCAGCGACAGCTTCAGGCTGGTCGAGCCGGCGTTGACGACCAGGACGTTCGCCACCGTGCTCAGTACGGCCAGGTCCAGTCGCTGACGTCCGGATGATCCTCGCCGTACTGCCGCGTCCACAGGCGGGCGCGGATGCGGGCGTCCACCATCTCTTGCCGGAGGTGGCCGGCGGAGTCGGCGAGGCCGGGAACGCGGTCGATCACGTCCATGACGAGGTGGTAGCGGTCGAGGTCGTTGAGCATGACCATGTCGAACGGCGTCGTGGTCGTCCCCTCCTCCTTGTACCCGCGGACGTGCAGGTTCGCGTGGTTCGTGTGCCGGTACGTGAGCCGGTGGATCAGCCACGGGTAGCCGTGATAGGCGAAGACGATCGGCCGGCCGGTCGTGAAGAGGGCGTCGAACTCCGCGGCCGTGAGCCCGTGCGGGTGCTCCGTGTGCGGCTGCAGGCGCATCAGGTCGACCACGTTGACGACGCGCACCTTCAGCTCCGGGAGGCGCTGGCGCAGGATCGCCGCCGCGGCGAGCGTCTCCAGCGTCGGCACGTCCCCGCAGCAGCCCAGCACGACGTCCGGCTCCTTGCCGGCGTCGTTCGAGGCCCACTCCCAGATCCCGATCCCGCGCGTGCAGTGCACGATCGCGTCCTCCATCGAGAGGTAGTCGAGCGCCGGCTGCTTGCCCGCGACGATCACGTTCACGTAGTCGCGGCTCCGCAGGCAGTGGTCCGCCACTGAGAGCAGCGTGTTCGCGTCGGGCGGCAGATAGACGCGGACGACCTCGGCCTTCTTGTTCGCCACGTGGTCGATGAAGCCGGGATCCTGGTGGGAGAAGCCGTTGTGGTCCTGCCGCCAGACATGGGAGCTGAGCAGGTAGTTCAGCGATGCGACGGGGCGCCGCCACGGGATGTCGCGCGTCACCTTCAGCCACTTGGCGTGCTGGTTGAACATCGAGTCCACGATGTGGATGAAGGCCTCGTAACAGTTGAAGAGGCCGTGCCTGCCGGTGAGGAGATACCCCTCGAGCCAACCCTGGCAGAGGTGCTCCGAGAGCACCTCGACGACTCGCCCCTCCGGCCCGAGGTGCTCGTCCGTGGCGAGCATCTCGGCCTCCCAGACGCGGTCCGTGACGTCGAGGACGTCTCCGAGCCGGTTCGACTCCGTCTCGTCAGGACCGAAGACGCGGAAGCTCTCGGGGTTGCGGACGATCGTGTCGCGGAGGAACCGGCCGAGCACACGGGTCGCCTCGCTCGTGGTCGTCCCGGGGCTCTCGACCGGGACGCCGTAGTCGCGAAAGTCCGGCAGCACCAGGTCGCGCAGCAGCATGCCGCCGTTCGCGTGCGGGTTGGCACTCATCCTCCGCTCGCCGGCCGGGGCGAGCGCCTGGAGCTCGGGCACGGGCGTGCCGCGCTCGTCGAAGAGCTCCGCTGGGCGGTAGCTGCGCAGCCAGTGCTCCAGCAGGCGCAGATGGGCCTCGTTGCCGCGGACGTCCGCGATCGGCACCTGGTGCGAACGCCATGTCCCCTCGGAGGGCAGACCGTCGACCTCGGCCGGCCCGGTCCAGCCCTTCGGCGTCCGCAGCACGAGCATGGGCCAGCGCGGGCGCGTCGTGACGCCGTCCTCCCGCGCCGCGCGCTGGATCTCCCCGATCTCGTCGAGCCCCTCGTCGAGCGCGGCCGCCAGCAGCTGGTGGACGACGGCCGGCTGGTCGCCCGAGACGAGCAGCGGGCGCCAGCCGTAGCCCTCCAGCAGCGAGACGAGCTCGGCCTCGGGGATGCGCGCGAGCACGGTGGGATTGGCGATCTTGTAGCCGTTCAGGTGCAGGATCGGCAGCACGGCGCCGTCCGAGCGCGCGCTGAGGAACTTGTTCCCGTGCCAGCTCGCGGCCAGGGGCCCCGTCTCCGCCTCGCCGTCGCCGACCACGCAGGCGACGAGGAGCTCCGGATTGTCGAAGGCCGCGCCGAACGCGTGCGTGAGCGCGTAGCCGAGCTCGCCCCCCTCGTGGATCGAGCCGGGCGTCTCCGGGGCGACGTGGCTCGGGATCCCTCCGGGGAACGAGAACTGCCGGAAGAGCTCCTTCAGGCCGGCCTCGTCGAGGCCCACATGGGGGTAGACCTCGCTGTAGGTGCCCTCGAGATAGGCGTTCGCGACCAGTCCGGGGCCTCCGTGACCCGGGCCGGCGATGTAGATCGCGCTCAGATCGCGCAACCGGATCGCACGGTTGAGATGGGCATAGAGCAGGTTCAGACCCGGCGTCGTGCCGAAGTGGCCGAGCAGGCGGGGCTTCACGTGCTCGGGCACGAGCGGCTCGCGCAGCAGCGGGTTGTCGAGCAGGTAGATCTGGCCGACGGACAGATAGTTGGCGGCCCGCCACCAGGCGTCCAGCAGGCGCAGCTCGTCGTCGGCAAGCGGGCCCTCGGCGGGCCCGTTGACCGTCCCCAGCGGGGCGGTGCGGTGCGGCACAGTCATCTCGAGGCTCCTCCGGTCGGTCGTCCCAGGATCACTACCAAGACTTGAGCGCGTGCTCAGGCGGACGCTCGCGCAGGCGGACGCGGGCATCCACCGCGAGGCAGCCGTCCTCCTGGGCGATCACGGGGTTCAGATCGAGCTCCGCGACCTCGGGCAGGTCGTCCGCCAGCCGCGCAAGGCGGTGCACGAGGTCGACGAGCGCGGCGGCGTCGGCCGGTGGCGCGCCCCGGAAGCCACGGACGAGGGTGCCGGCCTTGCCGCCGAGCACGAGCTCCTCGGCGTCGACGTCGGTGAGCGGGGCGATCCGGAAGCCTGCGGCGCCGATCAGCTCGGCCAGCACGCCGCCCGGGCCGAAGGCGACGAGCGGCCCGAAGACCGGATCCTGCACGACGCCCGCCAGGAGCTCGGCGCTCCCCTTCAGATACGGCTGCACGATCACGGGGCCGCCGATGCGCTCGACGGCCGATCGCACCTGCTCCTCGTCGCGCAGGTCGAGGGCGACGCCGCCGCTCTCCGTCTTGTGCGCACCGGCTGCGGCCGTCTTGACGACCGCGGGATAGCCGAGCTCGCGCGCGGCCGAGACTGCAGCATCCGCGTCCGCGGCGAGCTGCTCCGGTACGAGCGGGATGCCGTACGCCTGCAGGAGCGTCCGGATACGCGCGGGGTCGAGCCAGCGCTCGGAGGAGCCGGTCAGCGCCTCCTGCACGAGCGCCCGGGCGCCGTCGGCGTCCACGCCCTCGAGCTCGGGCACCGCCCCCGCCGGGCGCCGCAGCCACTCGGCGCGGCCGGCAGCCAGCGCGAGGGCCCGGGCCGCCGACTCCGGATACGAGAACGAGGCAACAGCGCAGCGGTCCCCGCGGAGCGCCTCGGGGACGCCGTCGGCGCTGATCACGACGGCGAGCACCGGCTTCTCCGTCGCGCTCTCGCGCACCGTCTCCTCGATCGAGGCCGCGACCTCCTCGGCGCCGGCGACGACCGGCGGGACGAAGAGCACGATCACCGCGTCGACGCGAGAGTCGGCCAGGAGCGGCGGCAGTGCCGCCTCGTACGTCTCGGCCGTGGCCGAGCCGAGCAGGTCGACCGGGTTCGCGAGGCTCGCCTCGCGCGGCACCGAGCCGGCCAGGGCGGCGCGCGTCTCCTCCGACAGCTCGGGGAGCTCGAGCCCTGACGCCTCGCAGGCGTCTGCGCAGAGGATCCCGAGGCCGCCTGCGTTCGTGACCACGGCGACGCGGCGGCCGCGGGGCAAGGGCTGGCTCCCGAGCAGGGCCGCGGCGTCGATCAGCTCCTCGAGCGTGCGGGCGCGGATCACGCCCGCCTGGGAGAAGAGCGCGTCGACCGCGGCCTCGGAGCCGGCGAGCGCGGCCGTGTGCGAGCTCGCGGCCCGGGCCCCGGCGTCGGTCGTGCCGGCCTTGAGCGCGAGGATCGGCTTGCGGCGGGCCACGCGGCGGGCCACCCGGCCGAACTTGCGGGGATTTCCGAACGATTCGAGGTAGAGGAGCACCAGATCGGTGTTCGGATCGTCCTCCCACCACTCGAGCAGGTCGTTCGAGGAGACGTCCGCCTTGTTCCCGATCGAGACGAAGCCGGAGAAGCCCAGGCGCCGCTCCGCCGCCTTCTCGAGCAGCGCCAGCCCGAGCGCGCCGCTCTGCGAGGAGAAGCCGATCCTCCCCGGGGGCAGCGCCCGGGGCGCGAAGGTGGCATTCAGCCGGACCGCCGTGGAGGCGATCCCGAGGCAGTTCGGGCCGACGAGCCGGGCGCCGTGCGCGCGCACGAGCCCGAGCAGCTGCTCCTGCGCCGCGCGACCGCTCGACCCCGACTCGGCGAAGCCGGCGGAGATGACGCAGAGTGCGCGGACGCCCTGCCGCAGGGCGGCCTCGGCCGCGTCGACCACCTGGGCGCCGGGAAGGCAGATCACCGCCAGGTCGACCGGCTCGGGGATCTCGTCGATCCCCCGGTAGGCGCGGACTCCCGCGACCGGCTCGCCGCTCCGGTTGACCGGGTATGCGGCGCCGCGAAAGTCTGCGTGGAGGATGTTGCGGAAGAGCTCGCCCCCGATCGACCCGCGGCGGCGCGACGCACCGAGGACGGCGACGCTGCCGGGTGCGAAGAACGGCTCGAGCGAGGCGGCGACGGCGACGTGGTCGCGCGCCTCCACCCGCGCGAGAAAGCTCTCGGTCGGCGCGATCGGGAACACCAGCTCCACCTCGCCCTGCTCCAGCTCGCGGGCGAGCTCGAACCCCGCGTCGGCGAAGACCGCGAGGGCCGGGCGGTTGTCGGCCAGCACCTCGGCGACGAAGCGGCGGATGCCGGCCTCACCGGCGCGCGCGGCGAGCTGCTCGAGCAGCCGGGTGCCGATCCCGCGTCCGTGCTCCTCGTCTGCGACCGCGAACGCGATCTCGGCCGCGGCCGGATCCCGGAGACGCACGTAGTCGGCCAGCGCGACGATCCGCTCGGCGCCGCTCTCGTCGGCCAGCGTGCCGACGAGGGAGCCGCGCTCGTGCCAGTCCGGATCGAGCGAGGGCTCGGCCAGGCTCCGGTCGACCTGCCTGACACCGTGGAAGCGGAGGTAGCGGCTGCGGTCCGAGAGGCTCTCGAAGAACGCGACGACCGCCTCGGCGTCGGCCGTCGTCGGAGGCCGCAGCCGAAGTGTCCCGCCGTCCCTGAGGATGACGTCGACGACCTCGGCTGCGGGCCCCACGAGGCTACGCGCCAACGGTCGCCTCCTCGCGCGCCATCAGCTCGTGGCTGATCGGAGTGCCTTCGAGGACGACCTTCAGGGCCTTGGTCGCGACGGCGTCTGCGAACGTGTCGTAGGCGGCCATCGACTCGGCCAGCGGGAAACGATGCGTGGCGAACGACGTCGCATCGAGCCGCCCCTCCGCGATCAGCTTCAGCAGCTTGGGCGTCGTGGACGTGTCGACGAGGCCGGTCGTGATCGTCACGTCGCGAATCCAGAGCGTCTCGAGGTGCAGCGTGGCCGGGTGCCCGTGGACGCCGACGTTCGCGACGCGGCCGCCCGAACGCACCAGCTCGGTGCAGAGCTCGAAGGTCTCCGGAACGCCGACGGCCTCGATCGCGACGTCCGCGCCGAGCCCTTCGGTCAGCTCCATGACGGCCGCGACGGCGACGTCGCCGCCGTTGTTGATCGTCACGTCCGCACCCAGCTCGCGTGCCTTCTCGAGCCGGCTGTCGTCGAGGTCGACGACCACGATGTGCGCCGGCGTGAGGAGCTTCGCCGTGAGCACGGCGGCGAGGCCGATCGGGCCTGCGCCGACGATGGCGACGGTGTCGCCCGGCTCGACGCGGCCGTTGAGGATGCCGACCTCGAACGCGGTGGGCAGGATGTCCGCGAGGAAGAGCACCTGCTCGTCCGTGAGCGCGTCCGGCACCTTGTAACACCGACGTGTCCGCGAACGGCACCCGTGCGTACTCGGCCTGCACGCCGTCGATCAGGTGGCCGAGGATCCAGCCCCCGCCGCCGGTGCAGAGCCCGTAGTGGCCTTCCTTGCAGAAGCGGCAGCGGCCGCAGGACGTGATGCAGGAGACGAGGACGCGGTCGCCGCCGCTGGAGCGTGGTGACGGCGTCACCCGTCTCGACGACGATGCCGACCGCCTCGTGGCCGAGGATCGTCCCCGGCGGCACCTCGGGTACGTCGCCCTTGAGGATGTGCAGGTCGGTCCCGCAGATCGTCGCCGACGTGATCGCCACGATCGCGTCCGTCGGGCTCTCGATCTCCGGGTCCGGCACATCCTCCCAGGCCCGCCGGCCCGGTCCGTGATAGACGAGCGCTTTCACCTGGCGCCTCCTTTCGGTCACCTTACTCTCGTGCCGGTTACTCTCGCGCCGGGCCCGAACCGAGCCATCGGCGGCCGCCCCGAGTCGCCCTGCGGCTTTCCCGCGGGGCCGATCCGCCGCCGCGCGGATGCGCAGGCATCGCTCACCGGCGACCCTCTAGGCCAGGAGGTGAGTTCGATGAAGCAGATCGTGATTGCGACCGACGGCTCGGAAGGCGGCCGCGCCGCGGTTGAGGACGGTCTCGAACTGGCCCGCAGCACGGGCGCAGCCGTGACGCTCCTCTGCGTGCGCTTCGCCCCGCCGCCGATCGTCGGTGACCCCATCTACAAGCGGGCGCTCCACGAGGGCCTCGCGAAGGCGCGCACCGTACTCGAGCAGGCCGGGGCAGCCGCGGTCGAGACCGGCGTCACGTACGACACGGTGATCCTCGAGGGCGACCCGGCGCGGGAGATCGTCGACCTGGCCCGCGCCCGGAAAGCCGACCTGATCGTGGTCGGGTCACGCGGCCTCGGCGCCGTGGCCGGCGCCATGCTCGGCAGCGTCTCGAACGCCGTCGTACACCGGGCAGACCGGCCCGTGCTCGTGACCAAGCCGCACGACCACCGAAACAGCCGCGCGGCGTAGCGTCGGCGCGGCTTCGCCCAACCGGCGAGATACGTAATCTCAGGGCGTGGAAGCGGTTACGCCGAGCCAGGACCGCCTGCGCGCATTGGTCGACGCGGGCGTCGCGATCACGTCCGAGCTCTCTCTCGACGCGCTGCTGCAACGGCTGGTCGATACGGCGGCAGCGCTGACAGGAGCGCGCTACGCAGCACTGGGCGTGATCGACCGCAGCGGCTCTCAGCTGGAGCGCTTCCTGACCACCGGCATCGACGCCGAGACGCAGGCGACGATCGGCGACCTGCCGCGCGGCCGCGGCATCCTCGGCGTGCTGATCCGTGAGGCCCGGCCGCTCCGCCTGCACGACCTCGAGGAGGATCCTCGCTCGGTCGGCTTCCCGCCGGGCCACCCGCCGATGCACTCGTTCCTCGGCGTCCCGATCCTGCTGCGCGGGGTCGCCTACGGCAACCTCTACCTGACCGAGAAGGAGAGCGGCGAGGACTTCACGGACGAGGACCAGGAGCTGGTGACCCTGCTCGCGAGCCAGGCTGCCGTCGCGATCGAGAACGCCCGCCTCTACGAGGCCGCCACCGAGTGGTCGCGGCAGCTCGAGTCGCTGAACGAGGTCGGGAACGCGCTCGCGACCGAGACGGATCTCGACCGGCTGCTCGACCTCGTCGCGCGACGGCTCCGCGAGCTGCTCGGCGCCCGCATCGTCATCGTCCTTCTGCCCAGCGGAGTCGACGAGCTGCGGTTCGTCGCGATCGCCGGCGAGGGGGTCGAGGACCTGCGCGGCGAGACCGTGCCGCGCTCCCGGTCGAAGAGCGGGCGCGTGCTCGAGCGGGGACACAGCGAGCGGGTTGACTCCGTGCTCGACGACCCGGAGGTGAACCGGGACGTCTCCCGCAGGCTCGGGGCGCGCACGGGGGTCTGGGTGCCGCTCGTGGCGCGCTCCCGCACGATCGGCGTCCTCGTGGCCCACGACAAGCTGGGGGCCGACGCGCGCTTCTCCGACAACGACCTGCGGCTCGCCGAGACGTTCGCGTCGCGCGCGGCCGTCGCAGTCGACCTCTCCGAGCGGATCGCCCGGGATGCCCTGCGCCGCGTCGTCGACGCGCAGGAGCTCGAGCGCCGCCGTCTCGCCCGCGAGCTGCACGACGAGACCGGGCAGGCATTGACCTCGATCCTGCTCGGGTTGAAGCGCCTCGAGGACATCGTCGGCGAGGGCGAGCCCCGCGCGGCGGTCGCCGAGCTCCGGGCGCTCGTCGTCGCCACGCTCCAGGACGTGCGCCGCCTCGCGGTCGAGCTTCGCCCGAAGGTGCTGGACGACTTCGGCCTCGTCGCGGCGCTCGAGCGGCTGACGGAGACCTTCGCCGAGCAGACCGGCATCGAAGTGCAGTTCACGGCGACGCTTCCCCCCGAGCGGCTCTCGCCGGAGCTCGAGACGGCGCTCTACCGCATCGTCCAGGAGTCGCTGACAAACGTCGTCAAGCACGCGCGGGCCACGCGGGTCAGCATCCTCCTGACACGAAAGAATGGAGCCGTGGCGGCTGTGGTGGAGGACAACGGGCAGGGGTTCGATCCGGACGACGTCCGCGAAGGCGGCTTCGGCCTCGAAGGGATGCGGGAGCGCGTGGGCCTGCTCGGCGGGAGACTGCAGGTCGAGTCGGGTCGGACGACGGGGACGACGCTCGTCGCCGAGGTGCCGGTCAGATGAGCATCCGGGTGCTGATCGTCGACGACCACGCGGTCGTTCGCTCGGGGCTGCGGCTCTTGATCGAGAACGAGGAAGGGATGGAGGCGGCGGGCGAGGCCGGCAGCGCGAGCGAAGCCGTCCTGGAGGCGCGCGCGGCGAAGCCCGATGTCGTGCTGCTCGACGTCGTCATGCCGGACGGGAGCGGCCTCGACATCGTCCCGACGCTCCTCCACGAGCGGCCGGAGCTGAAGGTGCTGGTCCTCTCGATGCAGGACGACCCGCAGTACGTGCGCCAGGCGTTCGCGGCCGGAGCCAGCGGCTACGTCCTCAAGGAGGCGGCCGACACCGAGGTCGTCGCCGCGATCCGCGAGGTGGCGAACGGCGGCCGCTACGTGCATCCGGAGCTCGGTGCGAGGCTCGTCGCCGCAGAGACAGCCGAGGCGCGACGCGCCGAGGAGGACCCGCTCTCCGACCGCGAGCGCGAGGTGCTGCGCCTGCTCGCCCTCGGGCACACGAACCAGGAGATCGCAGGCCGGCTCTACATCTCCGTCCGGACCGCGGAGACGCACCGGGCGCACATCATGCAGAAGCTCCGTCTCTCGAGCCGCGCCGAGCTCGTGCAGTACGCGCTCGAGCAGGGACTGCTGTCCAGCTGACCCCGAACGCAGACGGGCCGCCCGAAGGCGGCCCGTCGGTCCGGTGTGTCCACGTGGCTCAGGTGGTCGGCACCGCCTGGCTCTGGGAGCCCTCCTTCTTCGCGAAGCCGAAGGCCGTGTCCGGGTTCCGCAGCGCCCCGAAGATGGCGAGGATCGCGAACCCGATGCCCGCGAGCAGCAGCGCCACGCCGACCACGATCCCGAAGAGCGCGAGCTGCTCGGCCATGTAGCTCGTGTTCAGCGCCGTCGTCAACGCGGTCTCGGTCACCCAGAGGTTCCGGAGCCCGTTGTCGACCGGCCGCTGGGTCTTCGTATCGATGAGCGCGTACTTCGTGTCGCTCGTGCCGCCGTTCCCGTCCGTGAGCTTCGCCGGCGTGCCGGGCTTCGCCAGGTAGCGGCCCATCTGCGCGTAGGTCAGGTTTCCGGTCGACTCCAGCGTGTGGATGCGCATGTACCCCGCGAACGCGCGGGCCCGGTCGCCCGTGTTGACCGGCTGGCCGGCGATGTCCTGCGTCGGCAGCTTGACGCCGGCGGGGAGACCCGCCGCCTTCGCCTCCGCCTTGATGGCGGCCGGCGTCATGTCCGGCGTGCCCACGATCTGCTCCAGCTTGAGGCTGTCGCGCACCGTGCTTCGGCCGTTGACGCCCATGACGATCGCAGTGATACCGAACGCGATCAGGACGGCCGCGGCAACAAAGCCTCCAATCTCGAATACCTTCCGCATCTCCGACTCCTTCTGTCGCGGCCGAGGCTTCCTGTTTCGAGCGTTCGACCTTTTCCCGCAGCCTGGCGAGGTGTGAGTTCTCCGACATCCGCGCTCCAACGCACGTTTCGTGCGGAGATCTCCCGGCATCTGTGCGGCTTTCCCGTAGCGGTCAGGCGACCGCGACGGGCTCGGCGAGGAGCATCCCGACCTCGCGGGCCCACGCGTCGATCGCCGCCCAATCTCGCGCGTCGCTCGCCGGGAGGCGGCTGAACGGGAACCTGAGCTTGGCGGGATCGACGACCCCGCCGAACACGACCACGGCCCGGGGCTCGAGGCCGTCGACCTTCGCGAGGTTGTGCTCGAGCTGCCGGCGGGCGCCGGCGAGGTCGTGCTCCGCCGCCGTCTTCGGACCGAGTGCGAAGACCGCGAACGGTGTCCGCTCCAGCAGCCGACGCTGTCTCCGCAGGAGGCCCATCGCGTCCGGATGGAGCCTCCCCATGTAGAGGGACCCGCCGACGACGATCCCGTCGAACGCGGAGAGGTCGCCCGCCGCCGCGGCCGGCGCTGTCGTGACCTCCAGCTCGAGCTCGGCCAGCGTCCGCGCGACCGCCTCGGCGACCTCGCGGGTCGACCCGTTTCTGGTCCCGTAGGTGACGAGAATCGAGCGCGCCATGATGTGTCCCTTCGTCGCTTTCACCTGCAGCTGACCCGCCGAGCGGGTCGGCGGCATCGGGTCCGCCGCGGAGCCGGCGAAGGGGAACTACGTACGCGTAGTTGGCCGCAGCGCGGTTCCGCGGCGCCACCGATGAGACCCTTCGGCGAGGGGGCCACGATCGCTGCATGGAGAACGACCCGGGGACTCTGGTGGGAAGGCGGTGCCGGCTCCAGCAGACGATCGGCGTCGACGAGGCGTGCCCGGAAGCAGGCTGCGCCCTCTGGGAGCCCGGCGGAGCGGTCGTGGACGGCCGCTGCGCGATCGAGCAGATCGACCTGTCGGACCGTCCGGAGCTCGCCCGGTGGCTGCTGGAGATCCGGCGCACGCTCGAGACGGCCGAGGACGCGAAGGAACGCGGCGTGGCTCACAGCCGCCTGGCGCAGCTCCTGAACGATGCCGAGGAGTGAGCGGCCCGAGATCATCCCGATCGGATGAGGAACGGCGTCGCGATCGGCGGCAGACTGTGCGCCCCTAGCGGTGAGGTGGGAGCGCGAATGGACAGCGGATCGACAAAGCCACGGACCTTCGGACGCCATGCGCTTCTCGCGCTCGAGCCTCCGGGAGTCGAGAACTTCGACGACTCGAGGCTGGAGCTCGAGTGGAGACGCCTCTTCTCCGAGCTCCTCGGGACGTTCTTCCTCGTGCTCGTCGGCGCCGGCGGAGCCGTCGTCATGGCGAAGAGCAACGGCGCGATCAGCAGGTCGACGGCCGTCGCGGCGCCCGGGCTGATGGTGATGGCGATCATCCTGTTCATGGGCACGATCTCGGGCGCCCACCTCAACCCCGCCGTCACGCTTGCGTTCGCCGCTCGCAGGGCCTTCCCCTGGCGACGCGTGCCCGGCTACATCGTGATCCAGCTGATCGGCGCGACACTCGCCTGCCTGTTTCTGTGGGCAGTTCTCGGCAAGCTCGGCGACCTTGGCGCGACCGAGCCCGGCGCCGGCACGAGCGACTGGCGTGCCATGCTGATAGAGCTCGCGCTCACGGTCGGGCTCGTGAGCACGATCCTGGGCACGGCCTCCCGCGCGCAGAACGTCGGCGCGCTGTCCGCGGTCGCCGTCGGCGGCTACATCATCCTCGCCGGCTTCTGGTCGAGCCCGATCAGCGGCGCGTCGATGAACCCAGCGCGCTCGTTCGGCCCGGACCTCGCAAACTGGGACTTCAGCAACTACTGGGTGTACATCGTCGGACCGATCGGCGGCGCGCTGATCGCAGTGGTGTTCGCGCGGATCCTGCGCGGCCCGGGCCGCGACGTCGGCGAGCTCGCCGCCGCGCGAGGCTCCCTCGACCGGCGCGTGGAGGCGAACCAGGCGGAGGAATCCGCGGGAGGCTCGGGCACGGACTGACAGTCCTGCGACCGCCGTCGCGCGGTCCCTGCTACGGTCCGCCGCAGCACGAAGGAGCGGAAGATGAGGTCGTGGCTCGTTCTCTCTGCGGCAATCGCGCTCACCTCGCCGGGCGCCGCGTCCGGCGGACGCCTCGGTGCAGCGCCGGACCTGCGAAGCACGGCGACTTCGAAGGGTCATATCGTGGTGGTGTTCTCGCCGGGCGAGCTGCTTCCGGGTGAGATTGCGGTCGCCACGCGGGCAACCCGCATCGCGAACGGCAGGTTCCTTCGTGCGAACGTGCGGTTGCTCGAGCGGATCACGGCGACGACCGACCCGGAGACGGGGATCGTGCGCTTCCGGACGCACGGGACCGTCCCGCGCGGGCTGTACTACGTCGCCGTCTCCGGGTTCATGCAGGAGCCTCCCCCCAGTTGCATCCCGATCGCGTCCCGCTGCAACGAGCGGTGGTCGGTCGTGCGCCGGGTGGTCGTGCGTCCGATCCGCTGAGCGATTGGCGAGGATCGATGCGTATGAGCGGGCAAGTTGACGAGGGGTCAAGAGGAGGGCAAGAGATGAGACGATTGCTGATAGCCCCGCTGGTGGCGGTCGCTGCACTCGCGCTCGGCGTCTTTGCGGCGCCGGCGCGCGCGACTCCGCCCGACTGCGACGAGACCACCGCGCTGTGCACCGAGCCGCTCGATGCGATCGGCTACGGCGGCGCGTACACGGGGCACGACGAGCCGTCGCTGCTCTTCTACTCGAACGTGGCGGGCTCGGGGAACTCGAACTTCTACAAGCTGCAGCTCCCGACCGACCCGAAGGTGTTGCCGAACCAGAGCGGCACCGCCGGGACGTGGAACTTCCAGCTGCATCCGGCGTTCTGGTTCGGTATGGCGCTCTGCGACAACCAGTCGGCGCCCGAGTTCACGCACGCCCCGTGCACGCCGGACAGCGACACGAACGTCTTCGACGGGACGAACCCGACCGGCCCTGACTACATCGGCAAGCATCCGGGCACGGCTTTTCTGGAGGTGCAGTTCTATCCGCCCGGCTGGGCGCCCTGGCCGCCCGGCGTCAGCTGCGACGCGACCAAGTGGTGCGCAGCGATGGCGATCTTCAGCCTCAACCAGGACCAGAACACGGGCACGCTGAACAACGCCGACTGTCTGAACACGGTCGGGCTCGAGCCGGCGAACTTCGCCTTCATCACGAAGAGCGGCGTCCCGCACGCGCCGCCGGGGCCGCTCGACCTGACCGACGGCTCGTTCACGCCGAGCTCGGCAACCGACCTCTTCATGAGCTCGGGCGACGTGCTCACGATCGACATCCACGACGGCGCCGCCGGGCTGACGACGATCGTCCACGACCTGACGACCGGCAAGACCGGCTCGATGACCGCGAGCGCCGCCAACGGCTTCGCACAGATCCTCTACGAGCCGACCTCGTCGACCTGCCACCAGGCGGCGTACACGTTCCGGCCGATGTACGCCACCTCGAGCGAGCACACCCGTGTCCCTTGGGCGGCTCACTCGTACAACGTGGCCTTCTCGGACGAGATCGGGCACTTCGAGTACTGCAACGCGGTCTCCCCCGCGGGCGACTGCACGAGCAACGGCGAGGCCGCCCTCGACGACGACGACACCGGGTGCTTCGGCCCCGCCTTCTCGACCCTCGTCCAGATCGGAGGTTGCATCGCCACCGACAATGACTTCGACGGAGTGTCGTACCAGCCGGTCTGGCCGGGAACCGACTCCAATCGAGGTCAGGACAAGAAATACCACCCGAGCTCGATCCTGTTCACGAGCCCGCTCTTCAACGCGAGCGAGAACTACAGCCGTGTCGCCTTCGAGGCCGACCTGCCGCGGATCGAGGCGGCGGACTTCGGCGGCAACTGCAACAGGTTCACGGGTGCAAACTGCGTGAACCCGCCGCCCGGCTCGAACTTCTACCCGATCTACTCGACGGCGGATCCGAAGAAGGTCGAGTCAGGGTCGAAGCAGCTCGAGTCCTCGCCCTGCATCTGGCAGCTCGGCGGGCCATACCTGAAGGGGACGACGAACACGTTCGGCGGCAACTCCGCCGCCGAGTTCGGGCCACTGCTCTTCAGCTTCTATCCGAACCCGAACCCGGCTGTACGCCTTCGGACGAACAACTTCCGGAACATCCTCAACTCGAACCCCTGCCCCGCCTAGAGGGCAAGCCGAACGAAGCAGACGAGGGCGCCCGCGGGCGCCCTCGTCGCTCCCCGCGGCAAGCTTCGAGTTCGCCAGCCAGGCTCCGGTCAGCTGACAGAGGGCGGCGCAAGCAGGTCGATCTGCGACTTCACGTACGCCACCAACTCGTCGCCGCGCCTTGCAGGGGTCACGATCAACTCCGCCTTGTTCATCGTGTTCCCGGACGTGACCCTGAGCCGAACTACCCCGGCGAACCCGGAGCGGATACGGGTGACGTCGGTGAACGGCACGCTCACGACGTTGGCCGGTGACGGCGACTCTTCGGGGGCAGAGGAAGCGAGAAGAAGGATGCGGCGGTCGGTTACCGCGAGCAAGCCGCTGTACGTCTTGGAAGAAGACCACTTTGCGCCCGCCAAGAGCTCGACGGTCTCTCCAACCTCCAGCGCCGCGTCGAGCGCTGTCAGGTATTGCGAAAATCGCTCTGACGGCCTGCCGGCTCGACCCTGGGCCTCGCCCACTGCCTCGAGCCACTGCTCATCTTCGTCTTCCCCGAACGTCGAGAGCGCGAGACGACGGAGCGTGACCAAACGCTCAGGCCCCGACAACCCCTCGTTGGGTCGACGATGCTCTCCGGCTCCTCTCGCCGGTGTCGGTTCGGTGGACGGGGCGGAACCCAGTTCGCCCCGCGGCTGCGAGGTCGACGGTGGCCGCTCTTCAGGAGCCGCTTCGTCCGACTCGAGCGCCGAAGCGGCGGCCCTCGAAACACGGCGGCTGTCGTCGTCGACGAGCTCTTCGAGGGCCAGACGGGCTGCCTCCGCGAGTCCGGGCTGTGTACCTCGAAGCAGCCGGGTCAACTCCGCAACGCTCCCTTCGCGGATTCCTGCGTAAGGACTTTCCAGTGCCGACTTCAGATCTGCCGGTAGCTCGGCCGCGACAATCGGTGCTCGATACGAGCTCCGAGCGATGAGCAATTGCCCTTCGACGTCGCTCCACTTCCGGGGGTTCTGCCGAGGGTTTGCCAGGCGGACTGCGTCGTAGACGTACTCGTACAACTCGTCGATCGAGATCCAGTGGTCCTGGTCTCGATCGGCTTCTCCGGTCTCCAACCCCTGCGCGAGCGCAGCGGTAAAAATGGAGGGACTGGCCTCCCCGAAGATCTCGTCGCCTTCGAACGAGTACTCCATGGCGTTCGAGGCCGCGAGCACGGCGCGCCCGCGTCCTTCAAACCGCTCCTTGAGCTCCACCGTCTCCCCGGCACGCGCTCGCGCGCCGCTCGTGAAGGCGCCGCTGTAGCAACAGTCCAGCAGCAAGATGATGCGTCGCGAGAGGCTACGGCTCATCTGCCGGTTGACGAAATCGGAGGAAATGGCCGTTGAGTCGAGGCTGTCGAGCTCTGTGTCCGGTGTGGCGAAATACAGGTGCCCGTCGTCGTCCTTCACGCCGTGACAGGAGAAATGAAGAAGGAGCAGATCTTCGCGGCCGCGGCTCTTGAAGAAGGCTTCGATCTTGCGACGCGCAACAAACTCAGGCTCGTTCACCGACACGCCGACATCGAAATCCCCGATCTGCGGGTCTCCCAGAACCCGCGCCAGAATCTCCGCATCTTTCGTCGGCGCCCGAAGACTCCCGAGCTTGGCGTCCCGATACTCCGAATTCGCGATGATCAGCGCGCTACGTGTGGCGTCAGCCATCTTTCTCCGCGCACGCGCCAGTCATGTGGCCGGCTCACCGCCGTGGCGCTCCAGAAAGAGTTGGAGCGCAGCAGCCTGCTGCTCGGCGGTCGCTGCGTCGAGCGTGATCGTGTCACCGTCCACCGTCACGCTCACACGGGTTCCGCCCCGGCGCCGCGAGATCCAGCCGGTGAGGAACGTGACAAGCGGAAGCAAGCTCCCACCGGCCTTGCCAAGATCGACCAGCAGCATTCCAGCCTCACCGAGGCCGGGGGAACGCGCGCCGTCAGGTGCTACGCCGCCCGACGGCGGCCGGACGTCGCGCACGTCGAGCTCGAGCAGCTGCCGGCGCAGGCTCGCTGACACGCGCCCTAGCTCGTCCGCATCATCGTCGTCGAGCGCGAGCTGAAGCCGTATCGTCTCCGAGGCGTGCGAATCGTCGAGCATGCGGGGCTTCCAAGTACCGACTGCGGATAGATCGTACGACTCGTCAACGGCCGTGTGAAGCCTCCCCTCGCGCTCCCTGCCCTTTGCCGTCGAAGCGACTCCGACGATACGAATCGGTCCGTTGCGATTCGAGGTCTCATTTTCACCGAAGCGACCGGGAGCCCTCACTCCGGAGCTCTGCCTTGTTTGTCAGAAACCCTCCTGTTTCCGATCCACTCGGGCGTGCATTTGTGATTTTCGCCACATTGTGAGACGATCGCCGATCAGGAAGGGAGGATAGGGCCGGCCCTGGAGGGCCGCGCTCTTGCTCAAGCGCCTGAGACGGACGCGTCGAGTTGTTCCTCGACGTTGACCCCCGTGTCATTGCGTCCCCTATCTCGACATGTCGAACCAGGGGGAGACCAGGCATGCCGTGCGGGCGCGTCATCGAGACAGCGTGGATCGGACCTTGTAAGCCAACCGAGCGGGAGCCCCGGTGGAGGTATCGAAAAGCGGTCTTGCTCTTGGGAAGGTAGGCGAACTGATGAGGTGGAGATCATGATCTTTGCTGCGGTTTGGCGCGTCGCGTTCTTCGCACGACGTGTCCTCGTGTCGGTCGCGGTGCTGCTCGCCGCGGTGTTCACACTCTGCGTCGGTGTTGCCGGGGCGGCGCCGCTGGGGCAGATCGTCGAGTTCGGCGCCCCGGGGAGCGATCCGGCCCAGATTCAGGCGGGATCGGACGGCAATCTCTGGTTCAGCGATCGGACCGGCGCGGTCGGTCGGGTCACCCCGGCCGGGGTGATCAGCAGGTTCAGCAGCGGCTTGAACCCGGGCAGCGCCGTTCGCTCGATCGCGATGGGCACGGACGGGAACATGTGGTTCAGCGATCCCGGGACGACGCGGGCGATCGGGGTGATCAACCCGTTTACGCAGGCGATCAGCGAGTTCAGTGCCGGTTTGAACGCGGGCAGCATGCCGCTTGGGATCGCGGCAGGCCCGGACGGCAACGTCTGGTTCACCGACAACGGCACCACCAAGGCGATCGGGGTGATCGACCCGACGACGCACGCGATCAGCGAGTTCAGCAGCGGCCTCAATCCGGGCAGCGTCCTGCAGCAGGGGCTCGTGGCTGGGCCGGACGGCAATCTCTGGTTCACCGACGGCGGCACTCCCGCGGCGATCGGGATGATCGACCCGACGACGCACGCGATCGTCGAGTTCAGCAGCGGCCTCAATCCGGGCAGCCGCCCGGGTGCTTCGATCGTTGTCGGCCCGGACGGCGCCCTCTGGTTCATGGACGGCGGCACCACGCAGGCGATCGGGCGGATCGACCCGACCACGCACGCGATCAGCGAGTTCAGCAGCGGCCTGAACCCGGGCGTCATCCTGGGCAGGGTCGCGGCGGGCCCGGACGGCAACGTCTGGTTCGGCGACAAGGGCCCCAACCCCGCGATCGGGATGATCAACCCGACCACGCACGCGATCGTCGAGTTCAGCGGCGGCATCAACGCCGGCAGCGCCCCGGGCGGGATCGGGACCGGCTCGGACGGCAACGTCTGGTTCACCGACCAGGGCACGACCAAGGCGATCGGGCGGATCGGTGTCGGCGCTCCGGCCGCGTCGGTCACGCCGCCCTCCGTCTCCGGATCGGGCGGAGTCGGGGTCGCCCAGGTGTGTGGCGGCGATGTCTGGTCGAGCTGGGCGGCACGGCAGCCATCCCGCAGCGCGTTCGGCTTCGACGGCTATCAGTGGCTGCTCGACGGCAGCCCGATCGCCGGTGCGACCGCAGGCAGGCCTACACGCCGGCCCTCGGCGACCTGGGCCACCAGCTCTCGTGCAGGGTGACGGTGACCTACACGCTCTTCCCGGTGACTGTCTCCGCGACGAGCCAGGCGGTGCTCGTCCAGGACCTGACCGCTCCGGTGCTGACGTTGCCGGACACGATAGACGTGAACGCAACTGGACCGGGTGGCGCGACCGTCTCCTACGTGGCGACGGCGACCGACAACGTCGATCCCAGCCCGGCCGTCTCCTGTCTGTCGGCCTCGGGAAGCATCTTCGCGATCGGGACGACGACCGTCGCCTGCACCGCCACCGACGCGGCCGGGAACAGCTCGAGCGGCTCGTTCGCGATCCACGTGAAGAACGCAGACGAGCAGCTCGCCGATCTGGCGGCAGCCGTCAGGGGTGTCGGCGCGGGAAAGAGCCTCGCCGTCACGGTGGCCGTCGCCCGGTTCTTCCTCGCGCACGGCCAGATCAAGGCCACGTGCGTGACGCTCCGCGTGTTCGAGGTCGAGGTCGCTGCGCAGGCGGGCAAGAAGATCCCGAGGGCCGAGGCGGCCGCGCTGATCGCCGACGCCAGTCGGATCAGAGCCGTGCTCGACTGCTGACCCACGCACGACCAGCAACAGAACACCACCGCGGGAGGCCCGCCACGGCAGGCCTCCCGCAAACACGGCCATGCCCCCTCGCTCAAACGGGATTTGTCGGCCCGAGGTACGCACCGGGGTACGCACGCGGGGAGCATTCCGGGCATCCCTGACACGTGTGACCCGCACTGTGAAGCCGAATCGCCCTAGCCACGCGAGCCAGAGTGGGCGGTGCAGGGCTCGAACCTGCGACCCCCTGCGTGTAAGGCAGGTGCTCTCCCAGCTGAGCTAACCGCCCCGGAGCGGCACATCGTCGCATACGACCCGCGAGCGCCGGCCTCAGCTGGACGACGTGCCTCTCGTGGATCTTGTCGACGACAGGCCGGCCTACCGCTTGATGATGTTGTGGACATCGATGACCTCTGGTGGACCGGCGAGTTCGACGCCGCTCTCCGCGAGGATCGGCATCAGGTGTTGGCCGAACGCCTCGAACTGCTCCTTCGAGTCCCAGATCTCGCTCACCCGGAAGCTGCCTCCCGAACTGAAAGCGACGTGGTACTCGAGCCCGTCAGGTGGGAACTCCCCCGATGCCTCGATGCGCGGCATCGTCTCGTCGTACATCTCAGCGGTCAGGCCTGGCGATCCTGTAAAGCGGACCAGGATGCTCATGTGTTTCCTCCTTGTCGGGTGGCGTCGCCGACCCTACTCCCTCGAGGCCCAAGCGGTGCGCGCGTGTTGGTCTCGCCGGACGAAGAGTTCCTATGCCCCCAGCGGGATTCGAACCCGCGCTACCACCTTGAAAGGGTGGCGACCTAGGCCGCTAGTCGATGGGGGCGGCTCCGCCGTAGGGTAGCGCCCATGCCCCTCGGCGCCCTGCTGCTCGCACTCGGCGCTGCGGTTCTCCATGCCGGCTGGAACCTGCTCCTGGCCCGCGAGCGGGACACGGCCGCGACCTCGGCTGTCGCCCTCTCCTTCTTCGTTCTCGCCCTCGTGCCCGTCGCCGCCGCGACATGGCGCCTCGAGCGCGGTGCCTGGCCGTTCATCGTCGCGTCCGGGCTGCTCGAGCTTGCCTACATCGTGCTCCTGGCCACCGGCTACGCGCGGTACGACGTCTCAGTCGTCTATCCCCTGGCGCGCGGGCTTGCGCCGGTGGCGGCGCTCGGGATCTCGCTCGGAATCGCAGGCGCGACCGCCTCGCCGGCGGCGATCGCAGGCGTGCTCGTCGTCGCGGGCGGGGTCCTGCTCGTCCGTGGTGCGCACGGCGGCCGCGGGGCCGCGCTCGGGCTGCTGATCGGCGTCATCATCGGCGCCTACACGGTGATCGACCGGTACGGCGTACGGCACGCGGCGGCGGCTTCGTACCTGCTGCTCGTGATGCTCCTCCCGGCGCTCGCCTACCCGGTGCTTCTCCGCGACCGGGCGCGGCTGAGACGCGCGATCGGCCCGACGGCCGTGGCCGTGGGCGTTGCTTCCGCCGCGGCGTACCTGCTCGTCCTGCTCGCCCTCCGCCGCGCTCCAGCTGCCTCGGTGGCGGCGGTCCGGGAGACGAGCGTGGTTTTCGCGGCGGTCCTGGCCGGCGTCGTCCTGCACGAATCGGTCGGGCGGAGGCGGCTCGCGGGCGCGGCGATCGTCACCGCCGGTGTCGCGCTGCTCGCGCTCGGCTGAGTCACAATTGCCGCATGGAAATCCGCCGAGGCAGCAGCTCCGACTTGAACGACGTCCACGGCGTGAGCGTCGACTGGTCCCGTGCCGTCGACGAGCCGGTGTTCACACTCGCGCAGGTGCGGGAGTTCTGGGAGCGGGACGGTTTCGACCCGGAGCAGGACGTCTGGATTGCCGCCGACGGCGACGGGGTCTCCGGCTTCGGCGAGCTGCACACGAGCCAGGACCTCCTCGTCCGCGCACGCCCGGGACGGGAGGCCGGCGTGTACGGGCCGTTGCTGGCGACGGTGGAGGCCGCCGCGCGCAAGCGCGGCATGGACTTCGTCGCGGCGACGATCCCGGACATCGACGCAGCGGCGATCGACGCCTACCGCGCTGCCGGCTACGAGCAGAGTCGCGAAGTCCGGCGGATGTGGGCCGAGCACACGGAGGAGCCCCCGCCGGCGAGCTTCCCCGAGGACGTGACCGTGCGGACGTACACCGACGCCGACTCCGAGGCCGTGCACCGGCTGCTCGACGCGGCCTACAGCGGCTGGGACGACGACTACGTCCAGGTCCCACACGACGAATGGCTCTCGTTCATGACGGACCACTCCGACTTCGACCGGAGCTGCTGGTTCCTCGCCGAGGCGAACGGCCGCCTGGTAGGCGTCTGCGTCAATTGGCGCCTGGGCTGGGTGAAGGACCTCGCGGTCCACCCCGACTGGCGACGCCACGGGCTCGGAGAGGCGCTGCTCCGACACACATTCCACGAGCTGTGGCGCCGCGGAGTCCCTCGGATCGGCTTGAAGGTCGACTCGAACAACGGCACCGGGGCGCCGCGCCTCTACGAGCGCCTCGGGTTCGTGACCGACCGCCGCTACCCGATGCTCGCGAAGCGGCTGTGAGCCGTGCTGCACAGGTGAGCCTGCTTCGCTGGCTGCGCCGGCAGCTCAGGCAGCCGATCGCGATCCGAGAGCACCTCGAGGCGGCCGTCGAGAACGACGATCCAGACGAGGTGCGCCGCCTGCTGACGCAATGCGAGTTCTCCGCAGACCAGAGGCGCCACGTCGAGCAGCTCCTCGACGCCTGGGAGCAGGACGGCGCACAATAGCGGCGTGAGGCGGATCGCCGTCCCTCTGCTGCTGACTGTCCTCGTTGGCTCGACGGCTCCGGCGGGGCAGGCAAGCGACCGGACGCTGCGCGCCAACGTCAAGAGGCTCGTCGCGGCGACGAAGCACGTGGACGTGCAAAGCGCGGACAGCCTCGTACGGTTCCGCGAGGCCGCCCGCTCGGTCCGGGACAAGGTGATCGCCGACCATTCGTCGTCCCGACGCGGGAAGGCCGGGCAGAGCTATGCGCTCCGGGCGGCCGGCGCCTACGTCCGCTGGAGCGAGGCGCTGCTCGTCGTGCTCGAGAGTGGCGCCCCCGGGGGGAGCGCGAACGACACCGCCCGTGCCAAGGACCAGGTGCGGCGTTTCGGCGGGCAGGCGCAGCAGTGCCTCGCCGAAGCGAGGCGACTGCTGCGGACGTAACCGCTAGGCGGCGTGGGCGAGCTCGTCGCCGTCGACCTGAACGAGGCCCTCGAGCTCCCGCTCGAGCTTGGACAGCGCCTCGCGCTCCAGCTGCCGGATCCGCTCGCGCGAGATTCCCAGCTGCTTGCCGATCGCCTCGAGTGCCTGGGCATCGCCGTCGAAGCCGAAGCGAAGCTCGAGGATCCGCCGCTCGCGCTCGGGCAGGCGGGCGACCGCCTTACGCACCGCCGCGCGGCGGTACGCCTCGGCCGCCTCTTCCGCGGGATCGACCGCGGTCGGGTCGTCGTACAGGTCGCCCAGCTCGCTGCCCTCGTCGGAGCCGATCCGCTGGTTCAGCGAGACGTTCGCCTCGGCCGCGTCGAGCGCCTCGTCGACGAGGTTCAACGCGACGCCCGAGGCCTCGGCCAGCTCCTCACGCGTCGCCGCGCGCCCGAGCTTCGTCTCGAGCTGGCGGGACGCACGCGCGATCTTGACCCGGCGCTCGTGGACGTGCGTCGGGACCCGGATCGTGGTCGACTGATTCGAGATCGCCCGCTGACACGCCTGACGGATCCACCAGGTTGCGTAGGTCGAGAACTTGAAGCCGCGCCGCCAGTCGAACTTCTCGACCGCGCGGTTCAGTCCGATCGCGCCCTCCTGGACGAGGTCGCCGAGCGGCAGGCCGTGGCCCTGGTAACGCTTTGCGATCGAGATCACGAGCCGCAGGTTGGAGTTGATCATCAGCTCCTTTGCTGCCGCATCGCCGCGCTCGACCCGCTTCGCCAGAGCCACCTCGTCGGCGGCCGTGAGCAGGCGATAGCGGCCGGCCCGGTTCATGAACAGGGTCAGCGCGTCCGTCGTCACGGGGAGGGCATCGGCCTCGTAGGCAACGGGCTCCGGCGCGACGATTTCGAGGATCTCGACGTCGCGGGCCTCGAGCTCGGAGCGGAGCGCGGCGACGTCGTCGTCGTCGAGCTCGTGCTCGAGCGCAAGCGCCTCGATTGCCTCGCTTTCGATCGTGCCACGCTCCTCGACATCGTCGAGAAACGCGCGCACGGGGTCGTCAAAGATGATGCTCAGGGTGTTCCTTTCCTTCGTAGTGATCGGTGGCCTCCTCGCGCAGGGCTCACACCCCGCGGGCCACCGTACAAGTCAAAACGGCCCCCCGGGGGGAGATATTCCCAGTTTTAACGATGTCTTTAAAGGGTCTACGCGGGCCGTGCAGGTTGGCGGCCGGTTTCCTAACCGGGCGCTAACGAATGGGCAGCCAGGCGACGTGCGGGCCGCTCCATCGTGCCCCCGCGGCGGCCCCTCCGGGAGCGGCCGGTCCCGTGGGGCCGGCCGTTGCCTTCTCGACGACTCATCCTGCGTCAACTCCACCTCACGGTAGGTGCGACCAGAGTCCCGACCGATGCTGGTGGTGGAAATGCGTGAACGGTCGCACGAGTGCGTACACCACGAAGCCGAGAACGAAGAGGACGAACGCGAGCGCCACGATCGTCCCGAGAACTGCGCTGGTCTCCGCGAGCATCGCTGAACCTCCTAGATCGACAGCTCATTGTCGGGCGCCTTCCGCGCTTGTAACATCCGCAACGACCCTGATCCGGCTGCGGAAAATCCCCTACGCCCAGCCGACGACCGCCCAGCGGCGACCGGCAAAGCGAGCCCAGAGGAAGGCCAGGCGGGTTGCGATCAGTGCGTCGAGGCCGATCCAGACGCCGACGATCCCCCAGTCGAAGGCGAGCGAGAGCAGCGCGATCGGCACGAAGACGAGGAGCGAAGCGACCACCGTCGACCACATCAGGTACGCAGTGTCGCCCGCGCCGATCAGGATCCCGTCCAGCGCGAATACTGCACCGGCGAACGGCTGCATGAGCGCGAAGAGCGGCCAGGCGCTCTCGACGGCATCGACCACCGCCTGGTCGTCCGTGAAGGCACGGGCGATCGGATGCGTCAGCGCCAGCAGCAGCACTCCGAAGACCGCGCCGATCAGAACCGACCAGACGATCATCCTCATGGCTGCGGCCCACGCTCCATCGGCGTCTCCCGCGCCGAGCATCCGCCCGACGATCACCTGGCCGGCGATTGCGATCGCGTCGAGGACGAGCGCCAGGAAGACGTACAGCTGGAAGGCAATCTGATGCGCCCCGAGCGGCGCGTCTCCGCTCCGCGCGAGCACGGAGGCGGCGACGAGGAAGGACGCCATCAGCGCGGCCGTGCGCACGAAGATCTGACGGCCGACCCGGACCATCGGGCGCATCTCGGCGAGCCGCGGCCGCCTCGAGTCCGCGTGGGGCCGGAGCAGCTCGACCACGAACGCGACCCCCATCCCGATCTGGGCGATCGCCGTGCCGGCCGCCGAGCCGGCGATCCCCCAGTGGAAGCCGTAGACGAAGAGCAGCTCGAGCACGAGGTTCACCAGGTTCGCGGCGACGACGATCACCAGCGGCCGGCGCAGGTTCGACACGCCGCGTAGATAGCCCTGACCCGCGAGCGCCAGCAGGGCAGCCGGGAGCCCGAGGGCGGCGATGCGGAGGTACGTGAGCGCGTAGTCGCCTGACCTCCCGTGCGCGCCGAGCCCTTCGAGCAGTGGCTCGGCGAGGACCTCTGCCAGCACGAGCAGCGTGAGGCCGATGGCGAGGGCGACCCAGAGCGCCTGCGCAGCGAGGCGCGCGGCGCGCTCGTGCTGCCCCGCACCGCTCGCGCGGGCCACGACCGCCGTCGTCCCGTAGGCGAGGAAGTTGAAGATCGTGAAGGCCCCTGCCAGCACCGTCCCCGCGAGGCCGAGCGCCGCGAGCTGCGGCCGTCCGAGGTGGCCGACGATCGCCGTGTCGACGAGCACGTAGAGCGGCTCGGCCGCGAGTGCGCCGAGCGCGGGCAGCGCGAGCCCGACGATCTCGCGGTCGTACGGCGAGCGCCTCAGCACAGGGCGAAACGTACGGATCAGACCGGCGGGGTCGTCAGCCGTGCCCACACGTTGTCGACCAGCCGGCCGACCGCCGGCGAGAGCATGATCCCGCCGCCGAAGTTGAGCGCCCCCGCGGAGAAGACCCGCGAGCCCGCGGCCGTCTCGTAGTACGTCATCTCGGCCGTCTTGCCTACGCCGAACAGATTCGGTATCTGGGCGAGCACAATCGTGCTCGGAGGGGACGCCGGGCTGCGGGCGTCGATCTCGATCCCGTAGACGCCGAACGTCGAGCCGTTCCCGAAGCCGGTGCCCTCGAACGCCCACGGCGCGACGTCACCACCGATGACCACGAAGGGGGCCTGGCGCTGTCCCCGGTCACCCGCGATGTACTGGGCGCCCAGCACCTCGGACTCCGGCCGGCCCAGGTTGCGCCACTCGTCGACCAGCCGCGCCGTCCGGCCCGAGCGATCGACGCGGCGGAAGAAATTGTTGGCGGAGAGGAACATCAGGCTGCCGCCGAGGTCGCGGTAGCGCTGGACGAGGTCGAAGAGCGCCTCGGTCGCGTACTCGGTGTGGCCGGGGAAGACGACAAGGTCGTAGGCGGCCCTCACGGCACTCGCCGAGCCGAGCCGCTCGAAGTCCTCGTCGGCGTACATGTCGACGGTGTGCCCGCGCGAGGTGAGCCAGCGGAGGAAGGCGAGATCGTAGCTCCGGAACCGATACGGGATCCCCTTGGTGAGGAACGGCCTCGTGAGCTCGATCTTCCGCTGCGACCAGAGCGCGTACCACGTGTCGCCGAAGCCGTCGCGGTTTTCGTCGCTGAAGTTGTAGGCCTGCCAGGTCGTCGTGGGAAGCACGACCGCGACGCGGGTGCTCGGCGTGGCCGGGCGCACGATGATCGGCGCGAAGCCGAGATGGCCGTTGGGCCCGTCGAGGCGCGCCGTGTAGAGACCGGATGGCACGGGCGGGATCGTCACCGGGACCGTCGTGAGCGCGCCGTTCCGGTTCCGCTCGATGCGCATCGGCTCGCCGACGGGCTGGCCCTTCATCTCGAGATTCGAGTAGGTCGGGTCGGCCTCGACGCCGCATCGCAGCAGCTGCACGCGGAGCCAGCGCGCGTCGCTCGTGACCTGGAGCGGCACGAGGTCGCCCGCCTGGGCGCCCAGTCACCCGAAGCACGCCTCGACGTCGAGGACCCGGACGACGGCGTGGCCGAGCACCGACCCTGCGGGGGGAGGCTCGCGGACGCGCAGGATGTAGGTGCCGGGAAGCGACGTGGCCTTCGGCTGCCACGGGATCCTGTTGCGGCCGCGCGACAGCTGCACCAGCTCGCTCGAGATCATCCGCTCGCCCACGCCGTTCCGGTTCGTCACCTCGAAGAGGAGCTTCCGGGCGCGGTCCAGCTGCAGCTCGAGCACGGCGCCGTTCCTCGCGCCGCTCCGCGGGCTGATGGTGGCGAAGCGCGGCAGGTCGCCCACGAATGCTTGGCCTCCGTTCCCGACGCTGAGCAGCTCCGAGCGGCGAGGTGCAGCCCACGCCGCAGGCACCCGCGCTGCACCCGCGAGCGCGGCCGCCTGGAGGAGCAGAGCCCGGCGGTTGAGCTTCACTGGAGCGTATGCAAGGTCGACCTCACCGGCCCCGTAAGGTATCCCTTACGGCGGAGGGCGGCGTGCCGGAGCTCACGAGCCGGACCGGACGGCGATCGTCGCGCCCGGCCGGAGCCAGCGGAGCGTGCGAACGAGCTTCGCGAGCGGCAGGCTGACGCAGCCGTTCGTGGGTCCACCCGTGCCGGCGTGAAGGAAGATGGCGGAGCCTCGGCCGGGCACGACGGGGCCGGCGTTGTAGCGGATGAACGCGAAGTGGCGATACGCGGTCGGGCTCTGCCAGAGCCCGTCGGCGGCCCGGAACGGCGGCCTCGTCCCGCAAGCGACGTGCCGGAAGGCGTTGTACGCGCGCGACCGCGGATCCTCGACCCAGTAGTCGCCGCAGACGATCCGGTGATAGCGGAGCAGGACGCCAGGGTCGGCCGCGACGCCGTAGATCGTGTCGCCGATCCCGAACGTGCCGACCGGCGTGCTGCCGTCCCCCTCGCGCCGGTCGGTCGACAGGCCGCTCCGGCCCACGCTCGCGGCCCACGGCCCGGCGACCGTCCTGCCGCACTCCGTCAGGCGCAACGTGGCGCGCGTGGAGCCGGGCGGCGCTTCGACCACGATCTGCTGCGCGCAGCGGGCCGCCGACCCGCCCGGCGCGAGGGCGAGCAGCGCAAGACCGGCGAGGGCCAGACAGACGATCGACTTCACGGCTACGCTCGGAACCCTATGCACGCCGTCCCGCCCGCGCCGCCGCCCTTCGTCGCGCGCATCCAGACGGTGAGGCGGGCCGACCTGTCCTCTTCGTGGCGTCCCGGCTGCCCCGTTTCGCCCGAGCGGTTACGTCGGCTCAGGCTCTCCTACTGGGGCTTCGACGGGCGCCGGCACCTCGGCGACCTCGTCGTGCGCGACCGTGTGGCGCAGGACGTCGTCTCCGTCTTCCGTGTGCTCTACCGGGAGCGGTTCCCGCTCCGCCGCCTCGAGCCCGTCGACCGCTACCGCGGGGACGACGACGCCTCGATCGCTGCCGACAACACCTCGGGATTCAACTGCCGCGGGGCGGTGAGCGCCGGTGCGAGGCACTGGTCGATGCACGCGTACGGGGAGGCGATCGACGTCAACCCGGTCGAGAACCCGTACGTGCTCGGCGGCCGGGTCGCGCCACCGGCGGGGCGACGCTTCCTCGACCGCTCCCGCTCTCGAGCCGGGATGGCCGTCGCCGGCGGCGTTCTCGTCCACGCCTTCGACTCGATCGGCTGGGGCTGGGGCGGCCGCTGGTCCGGCTCGCAGGACTACCAGCACTTCTCCAGCAATGGGCGCTAGGCGGGTTTGGCCGCAACGACCGGGTTCGTCAGCGTCCCGACGCCCTCGATCTCGACGGTGATCTCGTCCCCGGGCTGCAGGAAGACCGGCGGGTCGCGGAAGACGCCGACGCCCTCCGGTGTCCCCGTCGCGATCAGATCCCCCTGCACCAGCGTGATGGCCTGCGACACGAACGCGATCAGCTCCGCGACGCCGAACATCATCCGCGCGGTCGTCGAGTCCTGCATCGCCTCGCCGTTCAGGATCGAACGGATTCGGAGCGCCTGCGGATCCGCGATCTCCCCAGCAGGCACGAGCTGCGGGCCGACCGGGCAGAAGGAGTCGAGCGACTTGCCCCGTGTCCACTGCCCGTCGGAGAACTGGAGGTCACGCGCCGAGACGTCGTTGACGCAGATGTACCCCGCCACGGCCTCGAGTGCGTTCTCGACCGAGACGCCGCGGATCGTTTCCCCGATCACGACGCCGAGCTCGGCCTCGAAGTCGACCTGAGTGCTGATCGGCGGCAGCAGAATCGGCTCGCCCGGGCCGATCAGCGCGTTCGGCCACTTCGCGAAGAGGAGCGGCCGCTCGGGCGGCTGGACGTCTTGCTCGGCCGCGTGGGCGAAGTAGTTGAGGCCGACACAGACGATCTTCTCCGGGCGTGAGATCGGCGCCACCGCTAGATCGTCCTCGTGGCCCGCGGCACACTGACCATCGCCGAGACGGGATGCCTTACCGTCACTTTGGCGCTCTGCTTCCCTCTTCTTGCTCGTCCATCCCGTGTCACGCGCTCAAGCATCCGATCTCGCTCCGATCGACGGGCACCAGCACTTCTGGAACCTCGAGCGAAACTCCCTTCCGTGGCTGCGCCCCGAGCAGCGGGCGATCGCCCGGACGTTCGAGCCGGACGAGCTCGCACCGCTGCTGCGCGCAGAGGGCATCGCTTACACCATTCTCGTGCAGAGCGCGTGCCACGACGCGGACACCGACTTCCTCTTCGAGTTGGCCGACCGGTTCGACTGGATCGCCGCGGTCGTCGCCTGGGCGCCGCTCGAGTCGCCGGACCGGGCGCGAACCCGCCTCGACGAGCTCGCCGTCCGGCCGAGGCTCCGCGGCGTCCGGCACCTGATCCACGACGAGGCCGACCCTCATTGGATCCTGCGCCCGCGCGTGCTCGAGAGCCTCTCGCTGGTCGAGGAGCGCGGCCTCCTCCTCGAGCTGCCGGCGGTCTATCCCCGCCACCTCGGAGACGTGCCGGAGCTCGCGCGGGCTTTCCCCGAGCTGCAGCTCGTCGTCGACCACCTCGGCAAGCCCCCGCTCGGCTCGGACCTCGGTCCCTGGGCGGAGCAGCTGGCCGCCGCCGCCGCGCACCCGAACGTGGCCGCCAAGGTCTCCGGCCTCAACACCGCGCTCGACCGCGCAGACTGGAGCGCGGAGGACCTCGTGCCGGCGATCGACATCGCGATCGAGACCTTCGGTGCGAAGCGCTTGATGTGCGGCAGCGACTGGCCTGTGGCACTCCTCAACGGCGACTACCCGCGTGTGTGGGGCGAGACCCGGCGGGCGCTCGAGCTCGTCGCGCCGGAGCACCTGGACGACCTCCTCGCCGGGACCGCCCGGCGTCTCTACCGACTGCCCGCTCCGAGCGATGGCACGCTCTGACCAGGATGATCGTCAAGCTGGAGACGCTGCCCCTGTCCCCCACTCCCGCCCCGTCGGGAACTCGTGCTCGTCCAGCGACTCCGGCAGCATCTGGACGCTGTAGCCCGGCGCCTCGGGCACGACGTAGCGTCCTCCGACCACCCGCGCGGGCTCGACGAAGTGCTCGTGGAGATGGTCGACCCATTCGATCACCCGGTCCTCGAGCGTCCCGCTGACTGCAACGTAGTCGAAGACGGAGAGATGCTGGACGTATTCGCAGAGGCCGACCCCGCCGGCGTGCGGGCAGACCGGCACGCCGAACTTCGCGGCCAGCAGCAGCACCGCCAACGCCTCGTTGACGCCGCCCAGCCGGCAGGCGTCGAGCTGGCAGACGTCGAACGCCTCGGCCTGGAAGAGCTGCTTGAAGATGATCCGGTTCTGGACGTGCTCGCCGGTCGCGACCCGGATCGGCGCGATCGCGCGGCGGATGCGCGCATGGCCGAGGACGTCGTCCGGGCTCGTCGGCTCCTCGATCCACCAGGGGTCGTAGAGACCCAGCCGCTCCATCGCGGCGATTGCCGCCTCGACGCCCCAGTACTGGTTCGCGTCCATCATCAGCCGCCGGTCCGGGCCGAGTGCGGTGCGGATCAGCCCCGCGCGGCGCTCGTCGTCGGCGACGTCCCGGCCGACCTTCATCTTCACGTGCGAGAAGCCGGCCGCGACGGCGTCGCGAACGAGCGAGGCGACCTGATCGTCCTCGTAGCCGAGCCAGCCTGCCGAGGTCGTGTACGCCGGATAGCCGTCCTCCCGGATCTGCGCCTCACGGCCGGCGCGTCCCGCCTGCTGCCCGCGCAGAAGCTCGACCGCCTCGTCCGGCGAGAGGACGTCGTCGATGTAGCGGAAGTCGACACACGAGACGAGCTCCTCGGGGCCTAGGTCGGCGAGCAGCTTCCAGAGCGGGGCGCCGCGGCGCTTCGCGCGCAG
Organism: uncultured Actinomycetes bacterium; assembly: GCA_963704025.1. GTDB lineage: Bacteria > Actinomycetota > Thermoleophilia > Gaiellales > Gaiellaceae > CAVPGP01. The sequence goes on from CAVPGP010000005.1 coordinate 352,106, forward strand.
GTCCCAGACGGCATTCACGACCGCGGCCGCCGCGAGATGGACGACGCCCTTCTCGGGCCCGAGCCAGCGCAGCTGGCTGTCGCCGACGACGCTGCGCCAGAATCCGCCGAGGTCGGACTCGATCCCCTCTACCGAGCGTCCGACGACGAGCGGCGCCAGCGCCCGGGCGGCGGCGACGCAGATCTCCGTGCCGCGGCCGATGGTGAAGGTGAGCCCGTGCCCCTCGAGCCCGTCGTCCGCGTCGGTGCGCAGCACGACGTACGCGGCGGAGTAGTCCGGGTCCGGGTTCATGGCGTCCGAGCCGTCGAGCAACCGGGAGGTCGGGAAGCGGATGTCGCGAGCCTCGAGCGAGACGATCGTCGTCATCTCGCGGATTCTGACCGGGTCGTAGACTGGCAGTGACGTGAGCTCGTCCGTCCCGCCGCTCGCCGGTCTTGCCGCGCTCGTCACCGGCGCCGGCTCGGGGATCGGGCTCGCGACCGCCGAGGCGCTGGTGCGCGGAGGCGCCGGGGTCGGCGCGGTCGATCTGGAGCCGCGGCCGCTCGAGGGGACGCTCCCGCTCCTCGGCGACGTCACCGACCAGGGCTCGCTGGACGCCGCCGTCGAGGCGACCGTGGCGCGCTTCGGCCGACTCGACATCCTCGTCAGCAACGCCGGCATCGGCGCCGTCGGACCCGTCGAGGCGAACGACGACGACGAGTGGCGCCGGCTGTACGAGGTGAACGTGCTCGGCATCGTGCGGGCCACGCGCGCCGCACTGCCCCACCTTCGCCGCTCGGAGCATGCGGCGATCGTCAACGTCGGCTCGATCGCGGCCGTCGCGGGCCTGCCGCACCGAGCCGCCTACAGCGCGACCAAGGGCGCCGTCCACGCACTCACGCGCGCCATGGCCGCCGACCTCGTCGGCTCGGTGCGGGTGAACTGCGTCAGTCCGGGCACGGCCGACACGCCGTGGGTCGCGAGGCTGCTCGGCGCGGCGGCCGACCCCGCCGCGGAGCGGGCGGCGCTCGAGGCGCGGCAGCCGATGGGACGGCTCGCGAAGCCTGACGAGGTGGCGGCGGCGATCGTCTTCCTGGCCTCGCCGGCGGCCGGCTTCACCACCGGCTCCGTCCTCGAGGTGGACGGCGGCTTCGGCGGCCTGCGCGTGCCGCCCAGAGGCTGAGACTAGGTGAGGAAGCTGAGGTCGACGTCGCTGACGTCGAGTCCGAGCGACTGGGCGAGCTTGACGCCGTCCTCGAGCTCGGCCCTCAGGCGCTCGATGTCGCGCGACCGCATCGCGCTGCCGATCCACTCCCGCGCCTTCGGCCGCCACAGGGTGTGGTCGACGAAGATCGGGAGCATGTCGTTCGCGACCTTCACGAGCTGGTTCTGGGTCTTTCGCGTGGCGTTCTCGAGCAGCACGCGCTCGTAGGCCATGCCGGCTCCGTGGTGGATGCCGTCGTCGATCGTCAGCCGGTTGCACAGATCCTCGAGGATCGTCCCCGGCGACGAGCGGGCGATCAGCCGGAAGCGCGGGATGATCAGGCGCTCGTAGAACACCTGCATCAGGAAGACCTTCTCCTCGAGCGTGTCGAGCTGGAGGAACATCCGGCCGAGCTTGTCGAGGTACGGGTCCCGCTCGGCGGTGCCGCCCGCCTCCTCGGTCAGCTTGAGCCACGCCTCCACATGGCGGGCCTCGTCCTGCACCATCGTCGAGTAGTAGAGCTTCGCCTCGGGATGCGGTGCGGCGCCGAGCAGCTGCGACGCCATCTCGACGGCGAGCTCGTCCGCCTGGAACTGCTGCGTGATCACGGAGCGCCAGACGTCGGTGCGCCGCGCGCGCTTCTGCGGCGTGCCCTTCGTCGTCTCGGGGATGGGCGGAATGTCACCCCAGGGAAGGTCGCGCACCTGCCACTCGGCGCGCTTCGCCAGCTCGTAGTAGCGGAGGACGCCCTCGTGCGCGCTGCTCGGCTCCGGCACGGCCGGCTCCCGCTCGATCGCCTCCTGCGTCTCGATCGCCTCCTGTGTGTCCACGGGCGCCTCCTGCGTGTCCATGGGGCGGAGTCTAGCGAGGGCTATGCCGGCGTCCCGAGCCTGCCCTCGGTGGGCAGCGCCTCGGGCTGCGCCGGACGCGACTCGATCTCGACAGCGGCCCCGCGCTCGGCCGAGCTCAGGATCGCCCGGGCGACCTCGACCACGTGGAGCCCGAGGAGCCCGGACGCGCGGTGCGGCCGCTTGGCGACGAGCGACTCGACGAGGTCGTGCAGCCCGATCCCGCGCGCGTCGTGTCCGTTGGCCGCGCTGAACGCGGTCTCCTGCCACTCGCCCCGAGCGCGCTTCACCCGCACCGGGCCCTCGAACGCGTTGGGGTCGGGTAGGCGCAGGACCCCCTCCGTGCCGTGGATCTCGAGGTCGCAGATGTACTGGTCGACCGCTTCGAAGCTCGCGACGAGGTTCGCGGTCACGCCCCCTTCGAGCTCCATCACCGCGCTCGCGTGGGTCGGCGTCGAGACCGCGAAGCTCGTGCCCGCGCGGGCACCGATCTCGATCGTCCGCTCGAGCGTGCGCATCGACGCGAAGCCTGCGACGCGCCGGATCGGGCCGAGCAGCGCCACGATCGCCGTCAGGTAGTACGGCCCCATGTCGAGCAACGGCCCGGCGCCGTCCGCGAAGAAGATGTCGGGATTCGGATGCCACTTCTCCTGGCCGCCGACGAGCATCGCCGCGCTGACGGAGAGCGGCGCGCCGATCGCGCCCTCGTCGAGCAGCGCGCGGGCGGCCTGGTAGGGCGTGCCGAGGAAGATGTCGGGGGCGCAGCCGATCCGCAGTCCGAGCCGGTCCGCCTCGGCGACGAGCTCCGAGGCGTCGGGCACGCCGATCGCGATCGGCTTCTCGGTGTAGACGTGCTTGCCGGCGGCGAGCGCCTGACGGATCACGTCCGCGTGGACCGAGGGCGGCGTGAGGTTGAGCACGACGTCGATCGCGGGATCGGCGAGCAGCTCGTCGACGCCCGCCATCGGGATCGCGTGCGCCTTCGAAAGCTCCTCCGCCTGCAGGACGTCGAGGTCCGCGCACGCCGCAAGCTCGAACGAGTCGAATGCCTTGGCGTTCTCGGCGTAGTGCCGGCTGATCACGCCGCAGCCGACGACGCCGACGCGCGCCGGCGCGTTCATGCAACCTCTTCGAGCATCAGCTCGAGCGCGATCAGCGAGCGGCGCGCCGCGTCGAGCTCCGGTCCGTCCGCCTCGTCCTGCTCGACCAGCAGCCAGTCGACCCCGCTGCTCGCCGCGGCGGGGGCGACCCGCTCGTAGCCGACAGCCCCGTCGCCGACCGGGCAGAACGAGCGCTCGACGCGACTGCGGAAGTCCTTCAGGTGCACGAGCTTGCAGCGCTCGCCCGCATGCTCAAGCACCTCGACGGGGTCGGCGCCGGCCCACCACGCCCAGCCGAGATCGAGCTCCAGGAAGATGTCGTCGGGCAGCCGGTCGAGGAAGCCGGTCGTGATCTCGGCGTCGTGGTTGTGGTACCCGAGCTCGAGCCCCACGCCCGCCACGGCCTGGGCGGCGTCCTCCAGGCGGCCGGGCAGGTCGGCGTCCGCCAGCCGGGCCGGGTCGATCCAGCTGATCACGACCCGGCTCCAACCGAGCGTCTGCGCTTCCTCGGCCAGATCCGGGAGCTGCGACTCGATCGCCTCGAGCTGCGCGTGTCGCGCGCAGGCGACGAGGCCGCTCTCCGCGAGCCAGAAGGCGACGTCTTCCGGCCGGTGGCCATGCAGGTCGAACAACTCGACGCCTTCGAAGCCCATCGCGCCGACCTCGCGCAGCGTCGCTTCGAAGTCGGCCGCGGCTGCCTGCCGCACCGAGTAGAGCATCAGGCCGACGCGCGCCATGCCGACTCCTCCTTTTGTGAGGCGATGAAGTCCCTGTACCAGTGAGCGCTTCCCTTGGGCACACGTTCGAGCGTCGGATAGTCGACGAAGACGATCCCGAACCGCTTCGAGTACCCGTGCGACCATTCGAAGTTGTCGAGCAGCGACCAGACGTAGTAGCCGCGGACCGGTGTGCCGTCGTCGATCGCCCGCGCGACGGCTGCGAGATGGCCGGCGATGTACGCCTCGCGCTCGGGGTCGAGCACGGAGCCGTCGTGACCCCGCACGTCGCCGAACGCAGCGCCGTTCTCGGTGATGTAGATCGCCCGCGGCGCGTAGTCGCGCGTCACCCGGGCGAGTGTCTCGTAGAAGCCGTCGGGGTAGATCTCCCAGCCCATGTCCGTGTACTGCGACTCGGGCACGTGGACGAAGATCGGCAGGCCGCCGCCGTTGTCGCCGGCGCGCGTGACCACCCGCGCGTAGTAGTTGACGCCCAGGAAGTCGAGCGGCGCCGCGATCGTCGCCAGGTCGCCGTCGAGCACCGGAGGCGCATAGCCCATGTCGTCCGGATACGCGCCGCGGAACAGCGGGTCGAGGAACCAGCGGTTCCAGTTCCCGTCGACTGCGCGCGCGGCGGCGACGTCGTCGGCGGAGTCGGTCGCGGGATAGGTGTGCGTCAGGTTGAGCGTGATCCCGACCTCGGCACCCGGGCGCCGGAGCACCTCGGCCGCCCACCCGTGCGAGAGCACGAGGTGGTGCGCCGCCGCGACGGCGTCGTCCGCGCTCGTCCGGCCCGGCGCGTGCAGGCCCCAGCCGTACCCGAGCCAGGCCGCCACCCACGGCTCGTTGTGCGTCACCCAACGCGAGACGCGGTCGCCGAGCCGCCCGGCGACGGCCTCGGCGAGCCCGACGAACGCCTCGGCGGTCGAGCGCACCGGCCAGCCCCCTTCGTCCTCCAGCGCCTGCGGCAGGTCCCAGTGATACAGCGTCACGCACGGCTCGATCCCGTTCGCCAGCAGCTCGTCGACGAGCCGGTCGTAGAAGTCGAGGCCCGCTTCGTTCACGCGCCCTCTCCCCGCGGGGAAGATCCGCGGCCAGGCGATGGAGAAGCGGAACGAGTCCAGACCGAGCTCCCGCATCAACCGGATGTCGTCGGGATAGCGCCGGTAGAAGTCACAGGCGACCTCGCCGGTCTCGCCGTTACGCACCTTCCCCGGCGTCGCGGAGAACCGGTCCCAGATGCTCTCGCCGCGGCCGTCCTCGCCGGTCGCGCCCTCTACCTGGTAGGCGGCCGTGGCCGCGCCCCAGACGAAGTCCGCCGGGAACCTCACGCTGCGCTCACCTCCGCTGCCGGCGCGGTGACATGGCAGCGCGCCTCGTGCTCCGCACTCACCTCGACGAGCGCGGGCGTCTTCGACGAGCAGACGTCGACCGCCAGCGGGCAGCGCGCGACGAAGCGACAGCCGGCGACAGGGTCGACCGCGCCGTGATGGGAGCGGCGCACCGGCAGGTGCGCGGCATGCAGGCCCGCGCTCGGGTCCGGCACCGCCGAGAGGAGGAGCCTCGTGTACGGGTGGAGCGGGTGCTGCAAGACGGCCTCGGTCGGCCCCCGCTCCACGATCTGGCCCGCGTACATGACGAGCATCTCGTCGGCCACGTAGCGGGCGCTCGCCAGGTCGTGCGTGACGTAGAGGAACGCGAGCCCGCGCTCGTCCTTCAGGGTCAGCATCAGGTTCAGGATCCCGATCCGGATCGAGACGTCGAGCATCGACGTCGGCTCGTCGGCGAGGATCACCTTCGGCTCGACCGCGAGGGCACGGGCGATCGCGACGCGCTGGCGCTGCCCCCCGGAGAGCTCGTGCGGGTACTTCGCGGCAAAGTCCTCCGGCGGCACGAGCCCGACCGTCGTCAGCAACTCGCGGATGCGCTCGCGCACTTTGCCCGAAGGGACGATCCCGTGAATCCGGAGCGGCCGCTCGATGTGGTGCTCGATCGTCTTGACCGGGTTGAGGGAGCCGAACGGGTCCTGGAAGATCATCTGCACCTGCGAGCGGTAGCGGAGCAGCTGCTTCCGGCCCGTCAGCGCCGTCGCGTCCTCGCCCTCGAAGACCACGGCGCCCGAGGTCGGGTCGTAGAGCCGTGCGACCATCCGCGCCACGGTGCTCTTGCCGCTGCCGCTCTCGCCGACGAGCGCCGTGATCGTTCCCGGGCGGATGGTGAAGCTGACGTCGTCGACCGCGTGCAGCCTGCTCTTGCCCGCGAACATCCGCGCGCCGCCGGCCGCGAAGTGCTTCGTGAGGCCCCGGACCTCGAGCGCGGAGCTCATGGGCCAACCTCCGGTTGGACGCTCACAGTGTCTCCTCCACCAGATGGCACGCGACGAGGTGCCCGTCCGCGACGGGCTTCAGCACCGGCCGCTCGCCGACCTGGCGCGCGTAGAGCGGACCGTTCTCGGGGCGGCAATGCGGGCAGCGCGGGTGGAAACGGCAGCCGCTCGGCGGATTGGCGAGGTCGGGCGGCGAGCCCGGGATCCCCGTCATCCGCACGAGCGGCCCGGTGAGCGGCGGGAAAGAGTGCATCAGGCCCTGCGTATAGGGATGCCTGGCCGCAGTGAGGAACTCGCGCGCGGGTGCCGACTCGACCACCTCGCCCGCGTACATGATCGCGATCCGGTCGGCGAACTCGAGCAGGAGGGACAGGTCGTGGGTGATGAAGAGCACCGCGAAGTCGAAGTCGCGCTTCAACGCCTCGATCTGCTGGAGGATCTCGCGCTGGACGACCACGTCGAGCGCCGTCGTCGGCTCGTCGAGGATCACGAGCTCCGGCTTGAGCGCGAGCGCCATCGCGATGATCACCCGCTGGCGCATCCCGCCCGACAGCTCGTGCGGGTACGAGCCCACACGACGCCCTTCGATTCCGACCATCTCGAGGAGCGCCGCTGCGCGCTGGAGGGACTGCTTCTTCGAGATCTTCTCGTGCGCCTGCATCATGTCCACGAACTGGTCGCCCACCCGCAGGACCGGATTGAGCGCGTTCATGGCGCTCTGGAAGACCATCGAGACGTTGCGCCAGCGGTACTTGCGGAGCTCTGCCTTGCTGCGGCCGACGAGGTTCTCGCCGCGGAACAGGATCTCGCCGCTCGTCACCTGCGCCGGCTCGCGGAGGATCTGGAGGATCGCGTTCCCCGTCGTGCTCTTGCCGCAGCCGGACTCGCCGGCCAGTCCGAAGATCTCGCCCGCGTGGATCCGGAGGTCGACGTGGTCGACCGCGCGCACCGCCTTGCCCGGAACGGCGTATTCGACGACGAGCTGCTTCAGCTCGATCAGCAGCTCGCGCTGGACGACGTCCGGCTCCGGCCCGACTGCCTGCGCCATCAGCGTCACGAGGCCTCCTCGGGGCGGAAGCGCCGGACGAGACCGCGGCTCCGGCGGCGTCGGCGCAGCCGCGGGTTGGACAGCTCGTCGATTCCGTAGTTCACGAGCACGAGCGCCGCGACCGAGAGCGCCAGCATGATCCCGGGGAAGAAGAAGTGCCACCACTCGCCCTGGAGTACGGCGGAGTTGTTCTGCGCCCAGTACATCGTCGAGCCCCAGCTGGTCTTGTTCACGTCGGCGAGGCCGAGGAACTCGAGCCCCGCCTCGAACAGGATCGAGATGTAGAACACGAGCAGGAACGCGGCGGCGATGCGGCTGACCATGTTCGAGAGGATCTCGCTGAAGACGATCCGCCGCGTGGACTCGCCCGCGACCTGCGCGGCCAGGACGAAGTCGCGGTTGCGCAGCGAGATCGCCTGCCCGCGGAGGATCCGCGCCTCGACCGCCCAGGTGGTCAGCCCGATGATCAGCACGAGCATCACGGGGCCGCGGTTCGAGACGAACGCGGCGATCACGATCAGGAGCGGCAGCGTCGGGATGACGAGGAAGATGTTGGTGACGAGGTTGATCACGTCGTCCACGAGCCCGCCCTTGTATGCGGCCAGGAGCCCGAGGAACGTGGCGATCGTGGTCGAGATGATCGCGGCCATCGCGCCCACGGCGAGCGACTGGCGTGCTCCCCAGACGACCTGGGAGAAGACGTCGTAGCCCTGGTCCGTGGTGCCGAACCAGAAGTGGCGGTTCGGCGGCTGGCCCGGGAGGCCGACGATGTCGCTGGGGCTGTTCTGCGCCAGGAGCGGGGCGGCGATCGCCGCCGCGACGATCGTGCCGAAGATCAGGAGGCCGATCCGGGACTTCCAGTTGCCGAGCAGCAGCCGTGCCCAGAGCGGCAGCCGGAAGCGGCGGGAGCCGCTCAACCCCACGGCGGCGGCCTCCTCGGCGGCGCCGGCCGGCCGGAGCTCGAGATCGACGAGGTTCGTCATCTCAGGAGGCCCGCACCCGCGGGTCGAGGATGACGTAGGCCAGGTCCATGATCAGGTTCGCGACGAGCACGCAGACCGAGAAGACGAGGAGGAGCGCCTGCGTCAGCGGGTAGTCGGAGCCGAGCGCCGCCTGCTGCAGCGTCAGCCCGACGCCCGGGTAGCTGAAGACGAACTCGATGAAGACGAGCCCGCCCACGGCGGCGCCGAACTGGGCGGCGAAGCCGGTCAGCGGCGGCAGGATGGCGTTCCGCCCGGCGTACATCGTCATCACGCGGCTGTCCTTCAGGCCCTTTGCCTGCGCCATGCCGACGTAGTCCTCCTCGATGGTGTTGATCATCACGTTGCGCATGTTCAGGAGCCACCCGCCTGCGAACACCGCGACGATGATCAGCGCCGGCAGCATTCCGTGTCGGACCGCGCTCGAGATGAACGTGAAGTTGAAGCCGGGCTCGATGCCGGTGTCGTACGCGTGCTGGATCGGGAACCAGCCGAACTTGAGGCCGAGGAAGTAGACCGCGAGCAGCGCGGTGAAGAAGGCGGGGAAGGCGCCCAGCGAGATCAGGGCGGGAGTGACGATGTTGTCGACGAGCCCGCCGCGCCGCCAGGCCGCGACCATCCCCAGCAACGTCCCGATGAAGAAGGCCATGATGAAGCCGATCCCGACGAGCGCGATCGAGTAGGGGAGCGTCCGGCCGATGACCTCGGAGACCGGGGTCGGGAAGTTCGAGGTCGAGATCCCGAAGTCGCCGGTGAAGACCTGCTTCAGGTAGCCCCAGTACGCCTCGAAGAACGGCTTCTTCTGGACGTTGAGGTAGGCGCGCAGGTTGTCGACCATGTGCGGGTTGGACGCCAGCTGCGAAGGAGACATCCGCGCCATCAATCCGTCGAGCGGCGATCCGGGCATCATCCGGGGCAGGAGGAAGTTCAGCGTGATCGCACCCCAGAGTGCGATCGCGTAGAACCCCATTCGACGGAGCAGGAAGCGCATGGTCGGATTGTCCCCCTAAATTTGCCGTTGGGCGGGGTGGAGCCCCGCCCAACGGCCTCGGAAGGGACTTACTGGATGGGGCCGCTCTCCGCGGAGCCGCCGGGGCAGACCCGGGTCAGCAGCACGGAGTTGTCGGGGTACGTGTTGTAGATCGGCCGCGCGTAGTAGTTCTTCGGCGTCGTGAAGCAGTGGAAGTACTTCGTCGAGTACGTCGACCACTGCGGACCGATGAAGAGCGGCACGATCGGGAGCTGGTCGATCCACAGGTTCTCCAGCTTCGTCGCGATCGGCTTCTGCTTGGCGACGTTCAGCTGCGTCTTCCATGCGTCGAGCAGGGCCGTCGCCTGGGCGTTCTGGTAGTGGGCGAAGTTGCCGGTGTTGACGGCGTCCTCGCCCGAGGGGACGAACGTGTTCTTGTGCATGTTGTTGAAGAAGAAGCCGTACGGGGACGCGGTTGCCGCGCTCTGCCAGAGCAGCGTCACGGTCTTCGTGCTCGTCGCGTTCGGGAACCAGGAGCCCCAGTCGGGCTCGAGCTTCACGTTGGCGTCGATGCCGATGTCCTGCAGGTTCTTCGTGATGATCTGCAGGGAGGCGACCCAGTCGCTCCACCCGGAGATGACGTGGACGTCGAAGCCGACCGCGTTGCCCTTCGGGTCGATCAGCTTGCTGCCCTTGTAGGTGAAGCCGGCGTCGGTCAGCAGCTTCTTCGCGGCGGTGGGGTTGTAGGCCGCGAGTGCGCGGGCCTTGGCCTCGACCGTCTTGTCCATCCAGGACGGGAAGAGCTGCTTGATCCCGATCGCGTCGGTCGGGGGCGCATAGCCGTACTCGCCCAGCTTCGAGACCTTGCTCCGGTCGATCGCCATGCTGACGGCCTTGCGGAACGGAACGATGCTGTACGGGTACTGCTGCGTGTCGAACATGAGCGAGATCGGGTACGCCGTCGTGTCGTAGAACGCGTGGAAGTGCTTCGGGTCCTTCGCGATGTACGCCTTCTCGACGTTCGGGACGAAGTTGTGCGTCCAGTCGGCCTGGCCGCTGACGATCTGCAGCAGCGCGGCGTCGTTCGAGCTCGCCTGGATGTACTCGACGCACTGGATCTTCGGCATGCCCTTCTGCCAGTAGTTCGGGTTCTTGTTCAGGACGTAGTCCTGCGTGTTGAAGCGCGTCACCTTCGTGAACGGCCCGGAGCCGACCGGGTTCGGGTTGAGGAACTTGTTGATGTCGGCGACCTTGGAGAACACGTGCTTCGGCACGACGAAGACGGCGTTCAGGTTGACCCCGATGAACTGGGAGTCCTTCGTCTTCAGCCCGATCGTGACCGTGTAGTCGCCCTTCGAGCGAACCGAGGCGATGTTCGTCCCCGCCCGGTAGGCGCCGACCATGTCCATGGTCGGGTCCTGCTTGCCGGCCGTGAGCGAGTAGACGACGTCGGCCGCCGTCAGTGGCTTCCCGTCCGACCACTTGACGCCGTGCCGGAGGTTCAGCGTCAGCGTCTTCTGGTCTTTGCTCCACGTGTAGCTCTGCGCGAGCCACTTGTACTCCTTGCCGCCGGAGGCCGGGGTCGTGATCACGAGCGGCTCGTACATGCCGCCGCGCACGAAGCTCGACGAGGGGAGGCCCTGGACGTACGGGTTGAAGTTCCGGACGAAGGCCGGGTCGCCGGAGCCCGTGGCGACGAGGCACTTGTGCGCGGCCTTCCCGGCGGCCGGGGCCGCCGCGGCTGCGGGGCCCTTGCCTGCGGAGAGCGCCGCCTGCGCCGCCAGCGCGCAGAGGAGGATTGCTGCACCCACGACTCCCGCGCTGCGGGCGCCGAAGCGGGCGGAGCGAACTGGTCTCTTCATTCGTCTTCCTTTCTGTCTCCGTCACTCCGGGGGGCGTGCGGAGGGTCGTCGTAGACCGGTCAGACCGCGCCTTCAGCGGCGCGTTCGGAAGTTGTTTCGGGAACGGTTAACACATCGTTTCAGCTGAGTCAAGCCTCTGAGTAGAAGAAACTATGGTTGGTACAGGAACCGGATACGCGCTATGGTGACGCGATTCTTGTAACCGTTACCGGTGAAAGATCTGGTTGAATACACGCGATGGCAGTTGAAGGGAAGTCAAGACGGACGATCCGCGAGGTGGCGAGCGCCGCAGGCGTCTCGATCGCGACGGTCTCGCGCGTCCTCAACGGGCGCCCCGACGTCGCCCCCGAGACCCGCGAGGCAGTGCTCCGCGTCGTCCGCGACCAGGGCTTCAGCATGAACCGCAGCGCGCGGGCGCTCTCCGGCGGCAAGACCGGCCTCGTCGGCGTGACGCTGCCGATCGTCCAGGCGGCGTATTTCGCCTTCATCCTCTCGGGCGCGGCCGAGGCGCTCTACGAGCAGGACATGCGGATGATGCTCTGCCCCACGCTGCACCAGCACGAGCGCGAGGTGAACCTGCTCGACCGGCTGATGCACGGCACCACCGACGGCGCCGTCCTGACGCTGCCGGAGGAGTCGAACGAGGAGCTGAAGGCGCTGCAGCGGCTCGGCTACCCCTTCGTCGTCGTCGACCCGCGCGTCCCGCTCGACGAGGGCATTCCGGCGATCTCCGCGGCCAACGCCTCGGGTGCCCGCGCGGCCGTTGCGCACCTGCTCTCGCTCGGGCACCGGCGGATCGGCGCGATCACCGGGCCTCCGGACTGGCTGGCCACGACCGAGCGCCTGAACGGCATGCGCGGCGCCCTGGCCTCGGCCGGCGTCCTCCCCGACCCCAAGCTCGTCGTCGGGTACACCTTCTCGATCGAGAGCGGCGAGCGCGCCGCGCGCGAGCTGCTCGACCGGCCCGACCGGCCGACCGCGGTCTTCGCCTTCAACGACAACACCGCGATCGGCGCGCTGCGCGTCGCCAGGGAGCTTGGACTCCGGGTGCCCGAGGATCTCTCGGTCGTCGGCTTCGACGACTCGGAGCAGGCGGCGATCGTGACGCCGGCCCTGACGACCGTTCGCCAGCCGCTGGCCGAGATGGGCCGCATGGCCGTCAGCCTGCTGCTGCGCCTGATCGAGCACCAGCGGGTCGAGGCGCTCAACGTCGAGCTCGCGACGAGGCTGATCGTGCGCGAGTCGACGGCGCCGCCGGGCCTCTAGAACGAGACGCTCAGCGCTCGCGGGCGAGCTCGCGGGCGAAGGCGTCGTATGCCTCGCGGCCGAAGAGGACGAACGTCACCCGCTCGATCGAGGGTCGCCGCACGAGCTCGTCCGCGGCGGTCGCCAGCGCGACGCCGGCGGCGCGCCCGATCGGGAAGCCGAAGAGGCCGGTGGAGATGGCGGGGAAGGCGACGGTGCGGCAGCCGAGCTCGCCGGCGAGTGCGAGCGCATTCCGGTGACACGATGCGAGCAGCTCGTCCTCGCCCTCCGCGCCCCCGCGCCAGACGGGGCCGACCGTGTGGATCACGTGCCGGGCCGGAAGACGGCCGGCGGTCGTCGCCTTCGCCTCGCCTGTGGCGCAGCCTCCCAGGCGCCGGCACTCCTCGAGGATCTCGGGGCCGCCCGCCCGGTGGATCGCCCCGTCGACGCCACCGCCGCCGAGGAGCGAGCCGTTCGCCGCGTTGACGATCGCGTCCACGCGCTGCGTCGTGATGTCCCCCTCCGTGACGTCGATCCGGCCGAGCGCGGCCATGGCCACGGTATAGCCGAGTAACATGGCCACGGTATAGCCGAGTAAGTAGTGGGCCCGGTGGGATTTGCACCCACGATGTCTCCGCTCGTTCGTCGCCGGCGCTACCACACCGACAGCGGTCGCACTCGCTGATCTCCTGCTGCGGGCCCTTTGCATCATGGTCGTAGAGAGGCCTCCGAGAGGATTCGAACCTCTGCGCACGGGGTCGAAGCCCGGTGCTCTGTCCGCTGAGCTACGGAGGCGGGTCGTGCAGTACGGGCGGAGGGAGTCGAACCCTCATGGGCCGTAGCCCGCCGGCTTCTGAGGCCGGTGCGTCAGCCGGTTGCGCCACGCCCGTAGGGGGCGCCGCCACCGGAGCCTATGCGGCGGCGGCGCCTCGATCAGAGCGGAAGACCTGCAGGTAGCCGTCCCACATGAGCTCGGCGAGCTCGAGTGCGAACCACTCGGCTTACCGCTCGGCGCGGGCAGTCCCTCCTACGTGGAGGGGTTTTGGAGCCCGATCCTCGCACTTCTCCGGGAAAAGTCCAGGCTAAAGCCAACGCGAATTCTCAGCGTCTTTTCCAGGTCGAAGCGCAGAGGGTCTTTCTCTCTCAGGCGGGGCCTCGATTCCGATATCGGCTTCCTCTTCAAGTCGAGCATCACCTTGCCCTTTGTCGTGCCCTTGGTTGTGCCCTTGGTCGTCTCTCGCTCGCCTTCCAAAACGACGAAAGGCGACCCGTTGGGTCGCCCTCGCTCGCAGCTGCTTTGTCGCCAGGCCTAGCCGACAAGCCTCCTCGAGAGGGCCTCCACGCCGTGCCCCGATCGGTTCCGGCGGAACAGAGGGAGGCACGACCGGTCCATCGCGGCCGGAACCGCGCTCGTGCAGGATGTATGGGTGTCGTTGTTCTCGAGCATGGTCTTCTTGTCCTTGCCGCGACGGAGGATAGACCAGGACGCGGCCGTTGGCAAGAGATTGAATGTAAGAATCATGCGAATGTCGGCGCAGCGGCTTGGCAACCGGCTTGGCAACGGCTCGGACAATATTTTTGGAAATCATTGTCGCTCATTTTTCCAAGGCGCTCGAGTCGAGACTGCCTTCGGCCAAGCCGCGTTGATCTCACCGAGCGTCACCGGTGGTACTGTCGGCTGGAGAGGAGGCGAACGCACGGTCGGCTCACACAGGGAGTTTCGTGTCCTCGGCCTGCTCGAGGCTCACGGCGATGGTGCCCGCGCCGTGGAGTTGCGCGGCGGCCGGCTGCGCGTGCGCTCGGGAGGTCCGCCTTGACCAGCGCGCAGGCCGCCGCGGCGGACGTCCGCAAGACGGTCACCGTCCTCTTTACCGACCTCGTCGACTGGTCCCCGCTCGGACGCCAGCTCGACCCCGAAGCGCTCCGCCGGCTGATGTCGCGCTACTTCCAGGAGATGCAGGCCGTCGTCGAACGCCATGGCGGCACCGTCGAGAAGTTCATCGGCGACGCCGTCATGGCCGTCTTCGGCATCCCCGACCTGCACGAGGACGACGCCCTCCGCGCCGTGCGCGCCGCCGCGGAGATGCGCGAGGCGCTCGCCGCCCTCAACGAGGAGCTCGAGCGGACGTGGGGCGTCCGGCTCAAGGGGAGGATCGGTGTCAACAGCGGCGAGGTGGTCGCGGGCGACCAGCTCCAGGGTCACCTGTTCGTGACGGGAGAGGTCGTGAACGTCGCGAAGCGACTGGAGGAGGCCGCGGGCGCGAGCGAGATCCTGATCAGCGAGGCGACGCACCGCCTGGTGCGCGATGCGGTCGTGGCCGAGCAGGTCGAGGAGCGTACGACGAAGGGAGGCAGGTCGATCGACGGCCTGCGGCTCGTCGCGGTGCTCCCTCACGCCGCGGGGCACGCCCGCCGTTTCGACTCGCCGCTCGTCGACCGCGAGCAGCAGCTGAACTCGATCTTCAGCATCTTCACGAGCGTCGTCGACAACCGGTCCTGCCATCTGCTGACCGTGCTCGGGCGCGGCCGGCGTCGGCAAGTCGCGCCTCGTGCAGGAGTTCGTCGACCGCGATCGGCTCCGACGCGACGGTGCTGCGCGGCCGCTGCCTGCCCTACGGCGAGGGCATCACGTACTGGCCGCTCGCGGAGGTCGTTCGCGAGCTGCTCCGACCGAAGGAGCACCTCAGGCAAGCCGTCACCGGAGACGATCGCCGCGCTGCTCCCGGGCGAGGAGCGAGCCGACCTGATCGCCGAGCGGATCTCGGAGGCGCTCGGGCGTGGGCGGCAGAGGGCTCGGCACGGCGAGGAGACGTTCTGGGCCGTGCGAAAGCTCTTCGAAGTCGTCGCGCAGCGCGTCCGCTCGTCGTCGTCTTCGACGACCTCCAGTGGGCGGAGCCGACCTTCATCGAGCTCGTCGACTACCTCGCGGAGCTCTCGCGCGACGCCCCGATCCTGCTGCTCTGCATGGCGCGGCCCGAGATGTTCGACAGCCATCCCGGCTGGGGCGGCGGCAAGCTGAATGCGGCGACGATGCTGCTCGAGCCGTTGAGCG
Source organism: uncultured Actinomycetes bacterium (assembly GCA_963704025.1). Lineage (GTDB taxonomy): Bacteria > Actinomycetota > Thermoleophilia > Gaiellales > Gaiellaceae > CAVPGP01. Next base: position 367,436 of record CAVPGP010000005.1, read on the forward strand.
ACGAGCGACAGCCGCCGGCTGATCGCGAACCTGGCTCGGCCGTGGATTCGCTGCCCGCCCGACGTCCAGACGCGGATCGCCGAGGCCGCCGACGGCAACGCGCTGTTCGCCGAGGAGCTGCTGGCGATGCTCGTCGACGACGAGCTGCTCGCCTGGGAGGACGAACGCTGGGTCGCCGCCGACGACCTCGCGGAGCTGCCCGTCCCGCAGACGATCAACACGTTGCTCGCCGCGCGGCTCGAGGGCCTGCCGGACGACGAGCGCGCGCTCCTCACGCAGGCGTCGGTCGAGGGCACGCTCTTCCATCGCGGCGCGCTCCGCGAGCTCGCGCCCGAGCTCTCCGAGGCGTCCCTGGAGCGCAGTCTCGCCACGCTCGTCCGCCGCGACGTGATCCGGCCCGATCGCGCGAGCTTCGCCGGCGACGAGGCCTTCCGCTTCCGGCATCTGCTGATTCGCGACGCCGCGTACCGGTCGCTCTCGAAGACGACGCGGGCCGACCTGCACGAGCGGTTCGCCGCCTGGCTCGAGCGCACAGCCGGCAGAGCGGGTCCGCGAGTACGAGGAGATCGTCGGCTACCACCTCGAGCAGGCGTACCGCTTCGGATCACACTGGAGTCGATCGACGCTCGACAGCGCTTCGCTCGCGACGGACGCCGCCAAGCGGCTCGAGTCGGCCGGGCGCAGGGCCCTCGCGCGCAGCGATCTTCCGGCGGCGATCGGACTGCTCGAGAGGGCCTCCGAGCTGCTCGTCCGTCGACGAGCCGAGGCGCGCCGCGCTGCTCCCGGAGCTCGGCGCGGCGCTGATCGAGGCCGGCAGGCTGCGCGAGGCGGAGCGCGTCCTCGCGGAGGCGAGGCGATTGGCTGCGGCGGCTCACGACGACCGCGCCGACTCGCATGCGCTGGTCCAGCAGCAGTTCCTGCAGCTGCTTGCGAGTCGCGGACGGAGCCACCGAGGAAGCAGCACGAGCGGTGGAGAGCGTTGTTCCGGTCTTCGAGCGCTACGGCGACGAGCACGGTCTCTGCCGGGCGCGGCGGCTCGAGGCCTGGCTGCATTGGAACGGGGCGCGGGCGGCAACGGCGGCCGAGGCCTGGGAGCAGGCAGCGGCGCACGCCCGTCGCGCCGGCGACGAGGACGAGCGGAGCGAGATCCTCAGCTGGATCGCGTCATCGCTCTACTTCGGGCCGACTCCGGTCGCCGAAGGCATTCGACGCTGCGAGGAGATCCGCATCGAGGTGAGCGGGAACCTCGAGCTCGGAGGCGTGGACGCTCCGGTCGCTCGCCGGGCTGCACGCCATGGACGGTCGCTTCGAGCTTGCCCGGGAGCTCCTGGCCGACAGCAACGCGATCTTCGAAGAGCTCGGGCAGACGCTGCAACTCCTCGGTCTCGCACATCGACGGAATGGTCGAGCTCCTGGCCGGTGATCCTCGCCGCCGCCGAGAGTCGCCTGCGCGCGGGGTATCGCGCCCTCGAGGAGATGGGCGACAGGGCGTTCCTCTCGACGACGGCCGCGATACCTCGCCCAGGCGGTCTACGCGCAAGGGCGCGACGACGAGGCCGGACGCTTGACCCAGATCAGCGAGGCGCTCGGCGCCCGCGATGACCTTCTCACGCAGGTCATCTGGCGAAGCGCGCGGGCGAGGATCCTGGCCAGGCAGGGCCGCATCGAGGAAGCCGAAGACGCTCGCGCGAGAAGCGGTGACGATCGGCGAGCTGACCGACTTCCTGAACACCCGCGCCGACGCTCTGATCGATCTGGCGCAGATCCTGCAGGAAGCCGGCCGCCTGGACGAGGCGAATGCAGCGGCTGCCGCGCGAGGGCCTTGCGCTCTACGAGCAGAAGGGCAACCGCGTGGCCGCGCGGAAGACCCGCGCACCGCTTCGCCGTCCTGTTTCAAGTGTGAAACGATACGCAGCGGCGGAATGCCCGCGCTGGAACTCGATCTCGATGAGCCGAGCGGCTCGGAAGGGTGGTGGCGCGATGCCTGGCAGATTCAGCGACCCGGAGCTCCAACCCGGCAACAAGCTCGAAGGTGACGGGAGAGTTCGAAACCGCCGGGGAGGTGATCGGCGACGTTGTGGTTCGCTTCCTGATCATCCCCGAGAGAGCAAGGTCGCGATCCTCGGCACGGCGACGTTGTCCCAAGATGACTTGACGCGCGATACCGTCGGCAATGACGTGATCACTCATGGGAAGTTCAACCTGACCGTCGACAACGAGATAGATCTGGTCGGAGGCGAGAAAGTGCGCGGCATCGGTCTGGCGGTCGCCGTGAAAGACTCCGACGACCTGACGATGATCCCCCCGCCTTCGAGACGTTCACTTGGTGCGTCAGCCGCGTGGTGACCCTGCCTTAGAGTCTTGCTGTGCGTTAGTGACCGTCGTGGGCGCCGCATGCAGGGCAGGCGGCTCAGTCGATCGTCTGCAGGAACGCCTCCACGCGCTCGAGGAACGCCTCCGGCTCCTCGACGTGCGGCATGTGGCTCGACTCCTCGAACATCGTCCACTCGGCGCCGGGAATGCGCTCGTGGATCTGCTCGACGATCAGCGGCGTCGCCTCGTCGTAGCGGCCTGACACGAGCAGCGTCGGCGTCGTGATCTCGTGCAGCCGGTCGGTGATGTCCCACGTCTTCAGCGACCCGATCACGTGGAACTCGCTCGGGCCGTTCATGGTGTGGTAGACGGTCGGGTCGGCGTCCATCTGCGTCGAAGCTCCGCTGCAACGCAGTCGGGCCACGGGACGCGGCACAGGTGCCGGTCGTAGAAGACGCGCACGGCGGCCACGTAGTCCGGATCGTCGGTCGTGCCCGCCTCCTCGTGGCGCGTCAGCGTCGCCTGCACGTCGCCGGGGAGATCCTCGCGGAGCCGGTTCGCCTCGGAGACCCACAGCGTCATGCTGGCGGGCGAGTCGCAGACGACGATCCCGCGCAGCCCCTCGGGATGGTCGAGCGCGTACTCCATCGCGAGCATGCCGCCCCACGACTGCCCGACGACGGCGTGCCGGTCGTCGATACCGAGGTGTTCCGTCAGCGCGACGAGCTCGTCCTTGAAGAGCTGCGGGCTCCAGAACTCGGCGGGCGCGTCGGGGAGGTGCTCGCTCTTCCCGCAGCCGAGCTGGTCGTAGAGCACGCAGGCGCGGCCGAACCGGCTCAGGTCGGCGATCGGCTCGATGTAGTCGTGAGCGGCGCCCGGGCCGCCGTGGCAGATGACGACGGGCGTCGTCGAGGCGAGGCGCCGTCGAGCTCGCCGACGACCTGGTACCAGGTCTCGTGCCCGTTCCAGGTGAACCGTCGCTCCGTCGTCGTCCACGCTCATGCTCCTTCGGTCGAGACGGGAACCGCTCCGCCGAGCGGATGATGGCACGCCGCGAAGCGGCCGTCGCCGTAGTCGGCGAGCGGCGGCCGCTCCGCGCTGCAGATCTCGGTCGCGTACGGGCAGCGTGGATGGAAGCGGCAGCCGCTCGGCGGCGCGATCGGGCTCGGCACCTCGCCCTCGAGCACGATCCGCTCGCGCGGCGCGACGTCGTCGTCGCCCGTGTCGATGTCGGGGATCGCCGAGAGGAGCGCCTCGCGTGTACGGGTGGATCGGCTGCTCGTAGAGGTCGTCCGCGGCGCAGTCTCGACGATCACGCCGAGGTACATGACGGCGATCCGGTCGGAGACGTGGTGGACGACGCCGAGGTCGTGCGCGATGAAGACGTACGTGAGGTGGAACTCGTCCTGGAGGTCGTCGAGCAGGTTGACGACCTGCGCCTGGATCGAGACGTCGAGCGCGGAGACGGGCTCGTCCGCGACGATCAGCTGCGGGTTGAGCGCCAGGGCGCGGGCGACGCCGATCCGCTGGCGCTGTCCTCCCGAGAACTCGTGCGGGTAACGGTTGACGTGCTGGGCGGAGAGGCCGACCACCTCCAGCAGCCCCCGCACCCGCGCGCGGATCTCGTCGGAGCTCCCGATGCCGTGGATCTCGAACGGGTCGGCGATGATCTGCCCGACGCGCTTGCGGGGATTGAGCGACGCGTACGGGTCCTGGAAGATCATCTGCAGCTCCCGCCGGTAGGGGCGCAGCTCCCGGCGCGAGAGCGTCGTGATGTCGTCGCCGTCGAAGCGGATCGTGCCGCTCGTGGGCTCGAGCAGGCGAACGAGGAGGCGGCCGAGCGTCGACTTGCCGCAGCCGGACTCGCCGACGATCCCGAGCGTCTCGCCGCGGCGAACCTCGAGCGAGACGCCGTCGACGGCGTGCACGTACCTCCTTGGCCGTGCGCTTCACGGACCGCGGTGGAGCGCACGGGGAAGTGCTTGACGAGGTGCGACAGCCTCGAGCAGGACCGGGCGCGGCCGTCACCGCGCTCACGCGCTTTCCCGGCGCAATGCAGGCCGGGCCGCCGGGTCGAGATGACACGCGTCGCGCCGACCGGGCGCGACACGCTCGGCGAGCTCCGGGCGGGTCGAGCAGCGACGAAGCGGTACGCGCAGCGGGGCTCGAAGCGGCACCCCTCGGCGGCGCGAGCAGCGACGGCGGCGCCCCCGGGATCGCCGTCAGCCGCTCGACGCGCGGCCGTGCCGAGCGCGCGGGATCGAGCCGAGCAGGCCCCACGTGTACGGGTGCTGGGGGTCACGGAAGACCGCCGACTTCGACCCCTCCTCGACGACGCCGCCGGCGTACATGACGATGATCCGCTCGGCGAGCTCCGAGACGACGCCCATGTCGTGGGTGATCAGCAGGATCGAGGAGCCGTGGTCGCGCTTCAGCCGCTGCATCAGGACGAGGATCTGTGCCTGGATGGTCACGTCGAGCGCGGTCGTCGGCTCGTCGGCGATCAAGCAGCGACGGGTTGCACGACAGCGCCATCGCGATCATCACGCGCTGCCGCATGCCGCCCGAGAACTGGTGCGGGTAGTCGTCGATTCGCCGGCCGGGATTCGGGATGCCGACCTCGGCCAGGAGCTCGCACGGTGCGGGCGCGCGCCTGGCGCTTCGTCAGCGGCTGGTGTGCGCGGAGCTGCTCGGCGATCTGCCAGCCGACGGTGTAGACCGGCGTCAGCGCGGTCATCGGGTCCTGGAAGATCATCGCGATCTCGCTGCCGCGGACCTCGCGCATCTCCCGCTGCCTTCAGCTGCATCAGGTCGCGGCCGCGGTAGAGCACCTGCCCCTCGATGATCGCGTTCGGATCGCGGATCAGCCGCATCACGGCCATCATCGAGACGGTCTTGCCGGAGCCCGACTCGCCGACGATGCCGAGCACGTCGCCGAGGGCGATCGAGAACGAGAGCCGGTCGACGGCGTGCACGACGCCGTCCTCGGTCCGGAACGAGACGCGCAGGTCGCGGACCTCGAGGAGCGGCGCCCGCCGTCGTCAGGCATGGCGCACCCGCGGGTCGAGGAACGCGTAGATGAGGTCGACGATCGCGTTGGCCAGGACGACGAAGAACGCGGCGTACATGACCGTCGCCATGATCACCGGCAGGTCGAGGTTCTGGAGCGAGTCGTAGGTCAGCTTGCCGATCCCGTGCAGGTCGAAGACGACCTCGACGAGCAGCGCGCTGCCGCCGACGAGCGCGCCGAAGTCGAGCCCGAAGAGGCTCACGAAGACGATCAGCGACGTGCGAAGCGCGTGGCGGAGGAGCACGCGCCGCTCGGTCAGCCCCTTGGCCCGGGCGGTGCGGACGTAGTCCTCCTGCTGCGCCTCGACGAGCGACGAGCGGAGCACCCGCGCATAGAGGCCGATGTAGAGCACGGACAGCGTCAGCCACGGCAGGAGCAGCGCCTTGAACCAGCCGATCGGACGACCCGTGAACGGGACGTAGCCGAGCGGCGGCACCCAGGAGAAGAGGAACGTGTCGTGCAGTCGGCTCTGAGTGAGCATGTTCACGACCTCGCCCAGCCAGAACACCGGCATCGAGATGCCGATCAGCCCGATCACCATCACCGCGGTGTCGACCGGCGTGCCTCGAAAGACCGCGGCGATCAGGCCCATCCCGATCGCGAACATCACCCAGATCACCGAGGCGCCCATGACGAGGCTGAACGTCACGGGCGCGGCCTCGACGACCTGCGGGATCACCTCGGCGCCCCGGTTCACGAACGAGGTCAGGTCGCGCGAGATGAAGAGCTTCTTCATCATCAGCGCGTACTGGACGGGCATGGGCTTGTCGAGCCCGAAGTCCTTCCGCACCTCGCGCAGCGTCTGCTGGTCGGCGTTCCGCCCCGCGATCCGCGCCGCCGGGTCGACGCCGGGGGTCGCGAAGAAGATCAGGAAGACGAGCACGCTGATCGAGAACATCACGAGCACCATGCGACGCCAGGCCGGCGTGCGACGAGGCGCAGCATCAGCGGCAGCTCCCCTGAGCTTCGCGCGCGGGTCGAGCGCGTCGCGGATCCCGTCGCCGAGGACGTTGAGCGCGAGCACGGTGACCGCGATCGCAATCCCGGGCGCGAGTCGCGACCGCCGGGCCGGGTACGGATCAGCTCGTCCCCGTCCTGGATGATCGTTCCCCAGCTCGCGTCGGGCGGCTGCACGCCGATCGAGAGGAACGAGAGCGCCGCCTCGGTCAGCATGGCGAGCGCCATCACGAGCGGGAAGAAGACGATCACCGTCGTGACGACGTTCGGGAGGATGTCGCTCCAGAGCAGCCGCCGCGTCGAGGCGCCGAGGCCGATCGCGGCCTCGACGAACTCGCGCCGGCGCAGCGAGAGCACCTCGCCCCGGATCGGCCGCGCAACGTACGGGATGTAGACGACGCCGATGATCGCGATCGGCAGCAGGAGGCTGCCCGCCTCGAGCCGGAACGGGCCGACCGCCAAGCCCTGCGTCATCAGGATCGTCGAGAGGCTGATCGCAAAGAGGAAGACGGGAAACGCCCAGACGATGTCGAGGCCGCGCGAGATGACCCCGTCGAGGAGGCCGCCGAAGAACCCGGCCACGAGCCCGATCGCGGTGGCGAGCAGGCACGTGATCAGCGCCGCGAAGAACCCGATCAGCAGGGAGTTGCGCCCGCCGTAGAGCAGGCGTGCCGCCACGTCGCGACCCTGGTTGTCGGCGCCGAGGAAGTAGTGTGCCGGGTCCCACGTCGGGCCGATCGGCGTCACGCCGAGGCCGAGCCCGCTGGTCGTCCTGCTTCATGATCGGGACCGTCTTGCCGTGCGACGATCGTCGTCCCCTGCAGGTTCGAGCTGGAACGGGTCGGTGTGCGCGACGTGCGTTCGCGTAGAGGGGTGCCGCGAGGCAGGCGAGCGACGATCACGACGGAGCACGACGAGCATCGCCATCGCGACCCGGTTCCGGAGCAGCCGGCGGCGGGCGAGCGCCCACGGGCTCGCACCGCTCGGGAGCGCGCCCACGACGGCAGGCGCGCCCCCCGCGACGGTGTCGCTCATCGCCTCCCGGTCCAGCAGGGGGCCGGACACGCGTCCGGCCCCCGCTGGCTTCCTACTGAACCCATGACTTGGCGACGAGCCAGTAGAACTGCTTGCTGAACGTGAAGTTGCCGACGCGCTTGGACACGAAGTCGATGTGCTTCGGATTGAAGAGCGTCGCCATCGGCGCCTTGTCGGTCACCTGCCGGTCGATCTTCGACCACATCTGGTTCGCGCCCGGCTCGTCGTTGGTCGGCCGAGCCTCAGCGCCTTGTGCATCTGCGCGTTGATCTTCTTGTCGCAGAAGCCGGCGATGTTGATGCTCGAGTCGCTGCCGGGATGGAACGACTCGCAGCCGAAGAGGACGTAGAGGAAGTCCGAGGCCGCGGGGTAGTCCTGGTACCACTGCTGCACGTTGATCTGGACCTTGTTCTTCGTGTTCTGCGGGTAGGTGAAGAAGAGGTTGCGCCGAGATCGGCTTCACGGTCGCCTTGTAGCCGATCGGTTGAGCACGCTCTGCAGGTAGACCGCCATTGACTTGTTGACCTCGTCGTCCGCCGAGACGACTGCGACCTTCTGGCCCGCGGTGCCCGACGCCTTGACGAGCGCCTTCGCCTTTGCGAGGTTGGGCGCCGACCAGCGCGTGCCCGGATTCTTCGTGTACGGGCAGTAGTCCTGATGGCCGGGGAAGCCGGGCGGCAGGACCTGGCACGACGGCGACGCGAGCTGCGGGCCGCCGAAGATCTTCACGGCGGCGTTGCGGTCGATCGCGTAGTTGACGGCCTGCCGCGCCTTGACGTTGTTGAAGGGCGCCAGGTTCGTGTTCATCGGCGCGTACCAGAACGCCGTCAGCGGGTTCACGTGCGTCTGACTCGCGTACTTCGTGCCGATCTCGCTCAGCCGGTCCGCCGGGGGCGCCTCGAGCGTCCAGTCGGCCTGTCCGTTTTCGATCGCCGTGATCTGCGCCTCGACCGTGAGGCCGAACGAGTAGTCGATCTGGTCGACATAGCCCGTCCGGCTGGGCGTCCTGCGACCACTGCTTGAAGTACGGGTTCCGCTTCATCACCAGCTGCTTGTTCGGGTTGTACGACGCGAAGTAGTACGCACCGGTGCCGGGAATCGGCTTCGTGCCGACGTCCTTCGGGGGTGTGTTGGCCGGGACGATGCTCGCGTGCGGGACCGCAAGGCGGTACTTGAACTCGGGATCCGGCGAGATCAGGTTGATCGTCACCGTCCCCGCCTTGTCGTTCGCGATCACGCCGCCCTTCAGCGTGCAGCCGGCCGGCTTCGAGAGGCAGGCCTTGGCGCCGACGATGCCGGCGTAGAACGCGCCGGAGGTCGGGCTCTTGACCTTGAAGATGCGCCTGAAGGAGGCCGCCACGTCGGTCGGCGTCACCGTCTTGCCGTTCGAGAACTTGATCCCCTTCCGGAGGGTGAACACCCAGGTCTTGCCGCCGTTCGTCGGCGTCGGCAGGTTCTGGGCGAGATCCGGAACGACCTGGAACGCCGCGTCGCCGCCCGCCTTCTTGAAGCCGAGCAGCCCGTCGTAGGTCGCCTGGTACAGCTGCCAGTACTGGAGCGTGTAGTTCACCTGCGGGTCGATCGTGCCGCCCGCCGCCTTGGCGAGCAGCTTCAGCGTGCCGCCGCGGTGGGCCGCCGTCTGCTTCGTGCTGCTACTCGTGGCGCCGCCGGCCGAGCCGACGGCGACGGCGACGGCCGTCAAGAGGGCAAGTACCAACAAACTTCCGCTGAACCGCCTCACATCATCTCCTCCCGTGAAGTGGCCCCTTCCCCCCGGTGGGGCGCAGGAATGCGCGTTGTCGATCGACCTGCGCAGTGACATCCCCTACGTGCCCGATCGTAACGCTGTGATCGGCGCGTTACAACGGCCGATCGGCCGATCGCATTGCTCTCGCCCGTGATTTCCCACGTTGTGCTCTGTGCCCGGCCTCTTAGCGTGCTCTCACCTCAGTCTGCTTCACTGCCTCGATGATCCGGCTCAAGCGACTGCTCGTCGGCGGGAGCGCCGGCAACGAGCAGCTGACCGCGGTTGTGGCCGCCGTCCTCCTGTTGCTGCTCGCGGTCGAGGGAGCAACGCTGCTCCGGGTCCGATCGCTCCTGACCGTGCACGCATTCGTCGGGATGCTCCTGATCCCGGTGATCGCGCTGAAGCTCGCCAGCACGGGCTGGCGCATGCTGCGCTACTACCTCCGGGGCGAGGAGTACGTCCGGCGAGGCCCACCCAACGCCGTACTGCGTGCGCTCGTTGCGCCGGTGGTGATCCTCTCGACAGTCGTGCTCTTCGGGACCGGTGTCGCGCTGCTCGCCCTCGGCCGGACGAGCGGGACCCTCGTCGGCCTGCACAAGGCGAGCTTCGTCGTCTGGTTCGGCGCCGCAGCCGTGCACGTGCTGGCCCACGCCCTGAAGCTGCCGCGTTTCCTGCGTGCACGGGCGGCGGGCGCGTCGCTCCGTCTCGCTCTCGTCGGCGGCGCGGTCGCAGCCGGCCTCGTACTCGCGACCGCGACACTGCCCGCAGCCGACCGGCTGCAGGATCGCGCGTCGGCGCAGATCGGTTTCGACGCGCGATAGGTCCTAGGCCGGCGCGGCCTCGATCACGTTCATGCCGCTGGGCGTCGGCGTGGTGTCGACGAGCCGGTAGCCCGCCGCCTCAAGGAGCGCCCGGAACTCGTCCAGCATCCGCTCCCTGCCGCCGGGGGCGACGAGCATGTTGAGGTCGGAGAGCTTCGCCTCGGGAGTCTCGTTCGGCGGGCCCACGATGCGCTCGACGACGACGAGCGTTCCTCCGCAGCGCCGGATCGTGCGCAGGATGGCCGCCGCCTCCTCGTCCTCCCAGTCGTGGAGTATCCACTTGAGGAGATACGCGTCACCGCCGCCCGGCACCGCTTCGAAGAAGCTGCCGGCGACAACATCGCAGCGTTCTCCGAGGTCGACGCCGCCGACGACGTGCGGCTCGTCGAACAGGACACCGTGCAGGTGCGGGTAGTGATCCAGGAGAGCCGCGAGCAGCGCTCCGCTGCCGCCGCCGACGTCGACGATCGTCCCGAAGCGGCCGAAGTCGTAGGCGGCGAGGAGCGACCGGATCACGAGCCGCGAGTTGGCGGCCATCGCGCGGTCGAAGATCGCACTCTCCTCGGGCCGCTCCTTCCGGTACTCCCACACGCCGACGCCGTGGGCCAGCCGGAACGCGTTCTCGCCGGTGCGCACGCTGTCGAGGAGCGCGCTCCACGCGTCGCGGTAGTAGCCGCGACCGACGAACGCGGCCCAGTCGGCAACCGAGTCGGGCGAGTCGGTGCGCAATGCATCCCCCAGCTCCGTCAGGGCGAATCGCCTCTCCTCGTCCTCGCGGAAGACTCCGACGCTCGCGAGCGCTCGAAGCAGTCGGTAGAGCGCCTGCGGATCGGTGTCCGTCGCCGCGGCGAGGTCGTCGCTTCCCCGCAGGCCCTCCGCGACCAGATCGGCGAGGCCGAGAGTCGCTGCGACGTGGACGGCCTGCGACACCTGGTAGCCGTTGACGAGGCACCTGAGCTCGGCGGCGCTCACGGACGCCTCCCTCGACTACAGCGCGGAGTCGAGGATCTCGGCATGCTCGTGCTCGGGCGGTGTCCCGTAGGCGTAGACGACGAGATCGTCATCGCCGTGGTTCGCCGCCTGGAGCGGCGTCCCCGGCTCGACGTGGATGAGCCCGCCCGTGGGCACGTCCCGGCGCTCCGGCGGGTCACCGAGGTACATCGTGAGCGTCCCCTCGAGGACGACGAACGTCTCCTCCTGCAGCTTGTGCCTGTGGCGGCGCCCCTTCGCGCCGGGTTCGTAGCGCCAGACGTTCGCACGGGTGTGGGCGAAGCCGGCCTGTTTGCTCACCTCGGCGACATGGCGCGGCGCCTCGTCGGGCTCGTGGGGGCGGGTCGTCCACTCGAGCTCGTCCGGACGGATCACGCGGAAGGCCATGCCGCCAGCCTAATCACGCGAGCCCTAATCACGGCAGCCCAGTCACCGTTGTCCTGCCTCGGACCGGTCCTGCGGCCTCGTGTCGACGGCCCGATCGGAAGCTCCCGGGGCGACGAACGACGCCAGCTGCTTCAACGCAGGCCCGAGCTCGACGGGCTCGACGCCGTTCTCCCACCAGACGCCGTTCACGCGCAGCGCGTTCGGCGCACCGTCGCGCTCGACGTCGATGCGGCCGACGATCCGGTCGCCGCGCAGGATCGGCAGCACGTAGTAGCCGTATTGTCGCTTCGCCTTGGGCACATACATCTCGAGTCGGTAGTGGAAGCCGAAGAGCGCCTCGGCACGGTCGCGATTGTGGACGAGCCGGTCGAACGGCGAGAGAAAGGTGACGCGGTTCGGCACGGGCTCGTCCGAGATCTCCGGGTGCGCGCGCAACTGACCGCGCTCCAGCCAGACGCCGAGTGAGCGCCGCTTCCTCTCCTCGATGAGCTGCGTTGCCTCGCGCCACGGGATCGTCTCGGTCTGCGGGTACACGCGGTCCGCAAGATCCCAGAGACGCTGCTTGCCGGCGCGCCCGGCGACCGCGATCTCGCCGCGCGCCTGGAGCAGCTCGAGCATCAGCCGGACCTGGCGCGTGCCCCACCAGCGGTGCGGCTCGGTCTCAGGCAGGAGATCGCCCTTGAGCTGGCGCGAGAGCAGCGGCCCGTCCCGCTCCAGCTCGCGCAGCACGTAGCGGCGGAAGCGCGCGTTCGCCTGGAGGAAATCGCGGTACCACGCGTTGCGGCTCGCCCGCTGCCGTCGCATCCGCGCGCGCACGAGCGGCAGGTCCTCGAGCGGCCAGATGAACGCGTTCCATTCGAACAGCCTGCGCTCTTCCCAGAGCAGCCGATCGAGCTCGGCGACGTCGAACGTGCCGAGACGGCTGTAGGGCACGAGATGCTGCGGCGGCGCGATCGTCGAGATCGGATCCATCTGCAGGAAGCCGAGACGGCGCACGATGTCGAGCAGGTCCTTCGCGCTGCCGTCGAGCGCCTGTGCACGGACCGCGATGCGCCGCGCCTGCGGAAGGCTGACCGGGAGAGAGCCCATCCGGCTCGTACTGTCACAAATCCGGAACGCCGATGACAGCGTCCTCGTGCGGATCCGGCACACGCGCGTGCGAGGATCTGGGCTTGCCCGACGCGCCGTTCGAGATCCGCGCCGCGCGCGACGACGACCGCCTCCCGCTCGCGGTGTTGTTCGCCGCGGTCGCCGAGGAGCGCGACGGAATCGCCACGGAGCCGCCCGTCGACGTCGAGGCCCGCGCCGCGGGCTGGAGGCTCGACGGGACGTTCGTCGCGGTCGCCGGAGCCGAGGTCGTCGGCTCGCTCCACATCGCAGGGAGCGTGCACGGGTTCGGCGAGATCGGAATGGCGGTTGCACGCGAGTGGCGCGGGCGCGGCGTGGGCTCGGCGCTTCTCACGGCGGGGATCGACTGGGCGCGCGAGCGCGGCCTTCACAAGCTCAGTCTCGGCGTCTTCGCGCACAACGCTGCCGCGATCGCGCTCTACCGCAAGTTCGGCTTCGTCGACGAGGGCCGCCGCGTCAAGCAGTACCGCCGCTCGAACGGCGAGCTCTGGGACGCCCTCGACATGGGTCTGCTGCTCTGACGCGCGAGCTCAGGCTCGGTTGACGAAGTCGAGCAGCGTCTCGAGGTCCGGGTCGTACCCGTCGGTCGTGTCCACGTCGACCGACGGCGCAGGAATGGAGATGTGTTCGAACGACTCTAACGCTCGTGCCCAGTCCGCGGTCCCCTTGCCGATCGTGCTGTCGCCGTGCACACTCAGGCGACTCTGGGTCACCACCGCTCGAGCAGCGGCGCGTTCGAAGGAGACGGCAGGGTCGACGTGGCAGCGGACGATCCTTAGCCGGGCCAGATCGGCCAGCGGTTCGAGCCCGGGCCTCCACAATCCGTCCTGGAACGCTGCTTCCGCCACGACGGTCACGCCCGCCCCGATGAGGACACGCAACACGTCGAAGAAGAGCGGCAGTGTTCGTTGCGTGAGTGGATCGCCGTGCCCGCCCTGGAAATCCGGGCCTTCGGCGTGCGCCATGCCTTCCTTGATCTCGTCCCTGCTGATGGCCGGGCAGGGAATTGCCTGCGCCAGTGCGTGCGCAACCGTCGTCTTCCCGGAGCCGGGGGGGCCGCTGACGACGACGAGCGTGGGTCTCGGCGACTGAGGCATCAGGCGTTCGCGAGCTGCGGATGCCCCCAGGTGATCGTCGCAACGACGTCGAGCTGGAATCGGCCGCCGCGGACGGGGACGAGTCCCTCGACGGCGGCGAGGACCTCCTCGTCGAACCGGTCGGGGTCGCGCATCCTCTCGATCAGGAAGCCGTTCTGGGAATGGTGGCAGCCGATGAGCTCCTCGGGAGTCGGCGTCCACGGCACGGGGCTCGTCGTCCGGCTCGCGGCGGTCTCGAACAGCCCTCGCCGTTCGAGCTCCTGCACGGGGTCGAGCGCAGCGAAGTCCGGATTCGCACCGTGGCGGGCGTAGATCGGGCCGAGCTGCGCTCGCACCTGAGGGTCGCGCAACCAGTCTCGGTAGACCACCGCGAGCCACCCCGACGGCGCGAGCACGTCGCAGAAACGGCGGAACGCCGTCTGCCAGTCGAACCAGTGAATGCTGTCGCCGGCGACGATCAGGGCGTAGGGCGGCTCGAGCGCCGCATCCTCGATCGCAGCGTGGATCCAGCGGATCTTCTCGTCGGGAAGAAGCCGACCCCTGGCGATCATCGCCGCGGAGCGGTCGACTGCGTCGACGCGGTCGACGAGAGGCGCGAGGCCGCGCGCCAGGTCACCCGGGCCGCAGCCCGCGTCCAGCACCACCCGCGGTGGGCCGACGAGCGACGCAAGCAGGTCGAACGTCTCCGCAGGATACGGCGGCCGCAGGTGATACCGCTCGACGGCCGAGGGCTCGTCGAACCATGCGGCGTACTCGGATGCCCACCCCTTCGGCTTCGCCTCCATGACCGCCGACGCTCCTTCGCCACGACTGGCTGTAAGCAGGTCGGCTTGCCTCGGGTCTGGCAGTCGGTTCGGCCGGCCGCGATCGATCCTGATCGACCCGTCGGCTCCGAACGCGACACGGGACGGGTCGGTCAGCTCACCCACGAACGTTCGATCTGGCCCTACGTTCCTGAACGCCAGGAATTGCCAGCTACCGGAGCCGTCGGCGACGAGCCTCCCACTGTAGAGCGATCCGTCCGGATCTGCGGCCAGCGCCGCGTTGTCCGGGAGCTCGAACGGGCCGCATGGGTCGGCGCCCACGAAGTAGAAGGTGCCGCCCATGGGCGGCTTGGCCGAGCGCGCCGAGCGCCGGCGGGACCAGCGCCGGGCGAGCGAGGAGAAGAGAAGGTAGATGCGATCGTTCGCGGCCACGAGTTGCGGGACTTCGAGCTCGCCGAACTCGCCCGGCGCCGTCAGCGGCGGCAGCACTTCCCAGTCGATGCAATCGAGCGATCGTGCATGGCCGATCACGCCGCGCCCGTCGGCCGGGCCCGAGCTCGCCCGTGCGGTTATCGGCGCATGGACCGCGCCGTCGGCCGGGTTTCGGTAGAGCCAAGGATCGCGCCAGGCCTGGTCGTGCCAGGCGTTGAGGTCGAGGAGCTCATACCACCGAGGGTCGGCTTCGAGGACGGGATTCGCAGCGTGCTTGTCCCATCTGAGCAGGTCGCTCGAGGTCGCGAGCCCGATCCGTTGCACCAGCCCACCCTCCGCGCGGTTCGTGCCCGTGTAGAGCATCGACCAGCCATCGTCGTGCTCGATGACGCTCCCGGTCCAGATCGCGCGGTCGTCCCATTCGCCCTCGGCTCCCGCGGCGAGGGCGTCCGGCAGAAGTCTCCAGTCCGTGAGATTGCGCGAGACGGCATGACCAACCGAAGCGTTCGCGTGCCGAAGCTCCTCCCGTGCGGGCTCGCGGGGCGCCTGCAGAAAGAAGAGGTGGAAGTCCTCCCCTGCTCGCGCGAACCAGAAGTCCCAGAGCCAGCGGTCCTGGAGCCGAAGCACGACAGCATCCTGACCCGTGCGGACTATCCACGTTGTCGTGACCGATCACGCCTCAGATCGACTCCGTGGCGTGGGCCAGTGTTCGGGACAGTCGCTTGAGCCATCGGCGGCGCACGCTTGCTCAGGTCGGTGACTCGGCGGCCGTCTTGAGATGACCAAGCCAGGCCACCAGCGACGCGTCGAGGAGCGTCCGCATCCCCGGAGCGTCAGCCTCGACCGGCTTCCCGGCAAAGGACTCGGTCGTCATCACATGTACGCCGGCAGGCGTCTCGCTGAAGAGCCATTCGTGCACGCCGGTGATTCCGCCGGACGTTCCGCCCCACAGTACGCGGGTTCGCTCATTCACGTCGTAGACGGTCGACGTAACACTGAACCCGTAGCTCGTCCAGTCGAACGAGACGCCCGGTTCGAGCTTCCCATCGATGTGCGCGGCGGTGATGTCGGCCTGCCACGTCGGCCACGCGTTGACGTCGAGATGGAGCTTCCAGACGGTGTCCAACGGCGCCTCGATGTCGATCTCGTGGAGGGCAATCACCGGAGCAGAGCGGTCAACGGCGGTTGGGACGGTCATCTTTCCTCTCTTCGCGTCGGCATCAGCGGTTCGGGATGGGTTCGTTGCTCCCACGGCTCGAGAGCGAGGCGATGGTGCGGGTGCCGCCTCGCTGTCTCGAAACCACGCACTCGGGCCGGGGGCTAGCTTTGCCCCCGGCCCGTGGAGTGCTACGAGCTAGGCCGGACGGCGCTGCCTACCTCGAAACGCCGACCGCGACAGGGATCGTCGCGTTGACTGCCGTCTGGATGAGTTCGGCAACGGCTGCAGGCTTCGAGACGTAAATCGCGTGGCTGCCCGCGACCTCGATCACGGTCGAACCCGCCCGCGCGGACATCTCGCGCTGGGCAGATGGAGGGATCATCCGGTCTTCGGTCGTGACGAGGTACCAGCTTGGCTTGCTCCGCCACGCGGGTTCGCTGATCGTGCCACCCAGGGCCTCAACGCCCCACGGGACTTGCGAGTCGGCCATGAACGCGGCCTCTTCGTCGCTCAGGTCACCCGCGAATGAAGCATGGAACTTCTCCCGGTCGAGGAAGAGAAACCCGTCCTGCGGCGGCAGAATCGGCGGCTGCGGGCCATCGGTCGGGAACCCCGCGATGACGGTGTTCACCGACTCGCCCTTGTCCGGCACGAAAGCCGCGATGTAGACGAGCGCCGCAACTTTGGGATGGGCACCCGCCTCGGTGACCACTGCCCCGCCGTAGGAGTGACCGACGAGAATCACCGGTCCGCTCTCCGCCTCGATGGCGCGCTTGGTCACGGCAACGTCGTCTTCGAGCGAGAGCGTCGGATTCTGCACGATCGCGACGCTGTGTCCGTCCTTCTTCAGGTGGTCGTAGACGCCCTTCCAGCCGGAGCCGTCCACGAAACCGCCGTGGACAAGAACGACTGTGGGAGTGTCCGAGTTGCCCGAATCGTTCATGAGAGTCCCCTCTCTATGGATCGTGGCTCTCTGTCGTGTCGCCTGGTTTGACTCGGCAAAGTCCTCCCAGCTTCGCGCTAGAGTCCGACTCCGCGAACCATCAGCGGAGTTCGATCGGCGGCGGGGCTCCACGGCAAGACCGCACGGTCGGTTGCTCCAATCACTTTAACCCCCCTTGCGCAACAAACGAAAGTGGGTGAGCCCCTCCGTTACACCCGGCCGGTCCACCAGGCCCGTCACGCGCATGATTCACGCCCGGCTTGTAGCGAATCAGCGCTCGCCTGCGCCGGTATTCGGGAATGCCGCCTGACGCGTCCACGAACTCGGCAGGGAACGGGCCTCAGCGCTGCTTTGTGAACCGCAGGAGCAGCCCAGCTACTTCCGGTGGAGTTGATCGACTTCGATGCTCATCGCGTCGCCGTAATGCCGGGTCCCATCGACGCTGCGCTCGACGACGAGTCCATGTCGCGCATAGAACGCCTGGGCGTCTCGGTTCGCCTCGGCGACGAGGAGTATGTACGAGCTCCCAGGGTCGAGCCAGGCATGGAACTCGCCCAGCAACACGCTTCCGATCCCTCCGCGCTTCTGCTCGGGGTCGACGTAGATCCGATGCAACTCGGGCTCAGGCCCCATGCAGTCGTAGTGCAAGTATCCGACAACCGCGCCATCCCGCTCCGCGACGAAGAAAACGGCGTCGTCCGCGCGTGCGCATCGGGAGATGCACTCCGTCAACGCTCCGATCGAGTACGTCTGCTCGACAACGGCTGCCGAGAACGCCTCACCGACGATGTCGTTGTGCACGGCCGGAAACGCGACAGTCCCGATGGCGGATATCGCGGGCGCATCAGCGACAGTCGCCTCACGAACAACCGTAGCCTCATCCGCCGCCTTCACCGTACGATCCGCCCTCCAACGCGACTCTTCGCCCGTCGGGGCCGGATCGTGCATTGTCCGCCGGAGGCTGTCAAACAACCGACTGAGGGACACTCGCGCTGCTTGCGCCAGTGTTCGCGAACGTCCCCCGACTGATCAAGACGCGAGGCGAGCGTCAACAGATCAGCCAGTCGAGGTAGCGCGTCCAGCCGCCACCGCCAGCGCCGTCTCATACTCGTTAGCGGTGATCCGAACGACGCCCGCTTCGAAGTCGGCTCTGGCACCCTCTGCCGGGTCGATCTGCGACAGCACGGTACTCATCGGTACCGGCGGGTCCCATTCCTCGACCTGAGCCAGCAACACACCGCCAGGAGAATCGCCGGGATACACCCGCGCCTCTGACGGCGTCCAATCATGAACCGCTGAGGCAAGAACGGCGCGGCCGACGAACTTCCGCTCGGGTGCGCCCAGATAGACGAGGATGAGGTCACCCACGGCCAGCGCGTTGCGGTGCGGCTCGTCTGCGTCGACGCCCCACATCCTGACCAGCAGAAATCCAGCGGCCTGCTCGCGTAGCACTGGCCGTGGCGCTGCGTCGTCCCCTACGAGGTTGAAAAGGTAGTGCGCCACCCCACGAGCGTACCGCGGAGATCGCAGAGAGTTCGGCTTCCGCTTCCGCCGAGGTGCGGCGTCGTCCGGGCCAGCAGTTCGGGATGTCTGCTGAGCCGTGCCCCGTCGCGGTAGCGCGCGTGAAGGCGTGGCGACGCTCCCTTGCGCGAGTGTGTTGGGCGACCGGTGGATCGAAGAGGCTCAAGTCGCGGAAGGTCGAGGGCGGTGCCTCGCCGTACCAGAGGAGCTACGCCGTCCAGCCAGCCGTCTGTCTGAAGTAAGCAGAACTCGACAGGTTCATCCCCATCGAAGCTGCCGGCCGACAGTGATCGCTCCTGAACCGTCAACGCTCGTGAATCGGCGAACGGGACCAGGGAGAATGTAATCGGGTGCGAGAGCGTTGCTCCTCTGTCAAGAGGGGCGCGTTCTTGAGGGTGGTGTAGACGGTGGGTGCGAGCTGCCGCTTCAGGCGGCGGATTGCTTCGCGTCGGCTCTTGCCTTCGGCTTGTTTGCGTTCGAGGTAGGCACGCGCGGGCGGGTGGACGCGCGCCTGGCGACTGCGATCCGGTGCAGCGCACAGTTGAGTTGGCGGTTGCCGCCGCGGTCGAGCCGGTGAGGTCGGTGCTTGCCGGGCGACGATCGGGCCGACGCCTGGGTCGTCGAGCAGTGCGGGCGCGAGGGCCTGTACATGGCTGAGGATCTCCTGCTCGAGCTCGCCCGCTTCCTGGGTTGCGGCGTTGATTCTGCGGGCGAGACTGCGCAAGACGAGCCGTGTCGCGAGCTCGTCGGCGGTTGTGTTCGAGCGGCGGAGGCGGCTGCAGCGCTCGAGCAGCCTGCCGGTCGGGAGCAGCCGCAGCTCTTCGCGCAGCCGGTCGGGGGCGGTGGCGATCACGCCGCGAAGCTGTCCGAGCGCTTCGCGGCGTACGTCGACAGCGCTTCGGCGCCCGACCAACAACAACCGCAGCGCCTCGCGTCGCTCCCCGTTGCGCGGAAGGGCGAGCGTCTCGTTGGCAAGTGCCGCCCGTGCCGTACGGACCGCGTCGAGCGCGTCGTCCTTGCCGCGCAGGCGTCGCTCCGTTCGCGGTGTGCGGCTGACCTCGAGCACCCTCTCGCCAAGGCCGGCGAGGTAACGCGCGAGCCCGGCGCCGTAACTGCCCGTGCCCTCGATCGCCCAGGCACGCCCGCCGTTCGCGGCCTCGCCCACGAAGCGCAGCGCCGCCTGGTAGCCACGCGTACTTGCCCCGACCGCCTGCCCTGGCCAGCACCGCTCCCGTGGCCGCAGCAACGACCGCCAAGACGTGCTCGTCCAGGTGGGTATCGACACCGACCACGTAGTCCAGTTCATCTGCAAGCATCCGATCGATCCTCCGAGCTCTGTTCGTAGGGTCCGGTGGTGCCGGACTGAGTGCGGGAAACCGCGGCGGCAGGACGGTAATGAGTCACGCCGACATGGCGGACAAGCTCCTGATCAAGCCAGCAGCGGACGCCAGACCGGCGCCGCCGCACACACGCAGACAGATCATTCCCAAGGCACGCATCAAGCGGCCAGTCACCGACGAGTCACACACGGCACGACGACAACCAGGCTGGCAACGGTCCCAGACAGACCGACCCGCCGAGTCTTACCGTCCCCCGAGACTCGCTACGGCTGAGGACGCCCGAGCCGGGGCGGGGGCCAGTAGGTCACCTCAGCCCGCCCGATGATGCGGTCACGAGGGACGACACCCCAGCGGCGCGAATCGCAGGACATGGCTCGGTTATCACCTAGCACGAAGTAGCCGTCGCTCGGGCTGCGTCCCCAGCTCCCACTCTCCCGGCCCCGGTAGGCAGGCTGAAGATATGGCTCGCTCAGCCGCTCGCCGTTGATGAAGACGTAACCGGCCCGCATCGAAACGGACTCACCCGGCAAGCCCACGATTCTCTTGATGAAGGTTCCACCGGCGTCGCAGGCGGCCTCGACCCGAGGCGGCGCGTCGAAGACGATGATGTCGCCGCGTTCAGGTTCGTGGAAGCGATAGACGAGGCGGTTCGCGATGACTCGATCGGCGACGCGCGACTCGCAACCGCTGACCGGTTTGGCGCAGTGGAGGGTCGGCTCCATCGACGGCGAGGGAATCCGATACGGCTTCGCGACTTCGGCCTGGAAGATGAGAACTGCGATTACAGCCAGGGTGATGGTCAGCGCCCAGTCGACCAGTGTTCTCAATGGGGATGGAAGGCGAGAGAGAGACCGATCGAGAATCCGCACAGCCGAAGAGTGCCACTCCGCTTAGCGTCCCGCCAGGCAGTCGTTGCCTGGGCCAGTGATGCTTCTATGTTTGTCATCCATGAAGGGGCGGGCCTCGTCAAGGTTGGGCTCACGGGGCTCGGGCGGTCGGGCGCCGGTTCGGTGACGGTGAGCCGGGCGGGGGCGGAGATGCTCCAGTCATCCATCCGGCCGCGCTGGGCGGGCCAGAGTGTCGTGCGGTGCTCAGGGGCTCAATCAAGTGGGCGGCCGTCCTGGTGGTCGCGAGGCCATGACAAACGGCGAGCTCGCCCGAGCGTTCGCATCGCGCTGTCGCCGGGGGCGCAAGCCGTACGCCGGTGTGTGGCGTGCGCGGCGATCATGTTGCTGCCGCCAGCTTCTCTTTCGCGCTCGTCCGGCTGCGGCGCGCCAGGCAACGGATCTCTCCGTCGCGCAGGCCGTAGTAGCTGAGGGTGAGGATGCGGCGGGCGACGGCGACCTTGGCGATCTTGCGTCCGCGTCGTTTGGCGATCCGCTCGAAGCTCTCGCGCAGCGGGCCCGCCGCCGGTGGTGCATTTCTGCGCGGCTTCGACGAGCGCCCAGCGCAGCGCCGGCGAGCCCTGGCGGGAGATGTGTCCGAGGCGAGCTTTGCCGTCGGAGCTGCGTACGGTTGGTGTGAGTCCGGCCCAGGCGCAGAGGTGGCGGGCGTCGGGGAAGCGGCTGATCGTCGCCGACCTCGGCGATGATCAGCATCGCGGTGTAGCGGCCGACGCCGCGGATCTGGGTCAAGCACGTCGACGCGGTCGTCGGCCTTCGCGCGCTGCTCGATCTCGGCGGTAGTGGTCGCCGATCTCGCGGTCGAAGTCGTCGATCAGCGCCAGCAGGCTGTCGAGGCGTCGCCGAGGCGCGTCGCGCAGCTGCAGCAGGTCAAGGAATGCGCGTCCGCCTTTGCCGAACAGGTCGGAGTGCTGGCGGGTGATGCCGTGCTTGGCCAGGATCGCATGCACGCGGTTCTTCAAGGCCGAGCGCATCGCGGTCAGCGCGATCCGGTGACGCAGCAGCTCGCGCAGGTCGCGCAGGTCGCGCGGAGCGACGTACGCCTCCGGGAGCAGATCGGCGCGCAACAGATGCGCGAGTGTCCGCGCGTCGACCGCATCCGTCTTCACCGCGCCGCAGCGATCGCGCGCGTGCGCAGCGGATGCGCGAGATGGATCTCGTAGCCGGCGTCCTCGAGCAGCTCCGCCAGCCACTCCCAGCCGTAGGTCGCCTCGACCGCAATCCGCGACTCACCCTCCAGCCCCGCCAGCAGTTCGAGGAACGTCGGCGCGATCGTTGACGATCCGCCGCGACTGCGACAGCTCGCCGTTGCCGTCGATCACCGCGATCTGCGAGCGGTTGCGATGCAGGTCAATCCCGACAGAATTCATCGCTGGGCCTCCTTCGTCCCGGACTCAGTTAGCGCCCGAGGCATACCGCCTCGAGCACCGGAGCGGCTAGGAGGCCCGCCCCTTCATGGCATCAAGTGGTTGGTGGTGGGTTCAGGTTTGGCCGGAGGAGGCGGGGATCGGGGCGGCGCCGGCCAGGCGGGCGAAGGCGGCTTCGCTCACGATGCGGCCGTGGTGTGACCAGGAGAGCAGGACTTGGGCGGCCAAGAGCGGCCCGATGCCGGGCCGGTCGAGGAGCTGGGGAGCGAGCTTGCGAGCGAGCCGTTCGCTCTCGCGGCCGAGCTCGCGTTCCTCGCTCGTGAGTGCGCTGCGCGGTGTGGCGCCGCTTCTGAGCGAGCGCGCTCCTTGCCGCCCGGACGGCGTCGAGCGCGTCGGTCTTGCCGCCCGAGCGGCGCTCGCGGCGCAGCCTGCTCACCTCGAACACCTGCTCCCGTGCGCGGCGAGAAAGCGGCTCAGACCGGCGCCGAACGAGCCGGTGCCCTCGACCGCGAACGCACGTGGACGCGGCGCGTGCTGCTCGGCGAGCCTGAGTGCTTCTGCATAGCCGCCGCTGTCGGCCGTGATGCCAGCCTCGAAAACGACCGCGCCGGTTCGTACCTCGACGATCGCGATGGCGTGCGCGTCTCGGTGCGGGTCGACTCGACGACGTAGTCCAGTTGATCTGCGAGCATCCCGATCGACCTCCAGCCCAGGTTGGGGGACAAGTCCCGGTGCCGGTCTGGGGCGTGGAACCGCGCGCGGCACAACTGTGACGGGTCACACCCGCGAGGGGCGGACAGGCTTCTGATCAGGCCAGCGAACGGGCGCCAGGCCGGTGCCGGTCCCTTCGCTCGGACAAATCACTGGAACGACATCCGCACGCGGAGTCATTCGCAAATTGAGTCACGAGCAAAGAGCAACGGCACCACCCTGGCAAGGCCCCAGACGGGACACCCGCACACTCACAGTTCGCGAATGTACCCTGAGCCGGTTAAGCGAAGAGGCCGCTCGCGCGGCCTCTTCGGCTCTGGCGATGGTGGCCGAGCGATTACTCGATCGGGATCTCGAAGCGAGCGATGATGCCGGGGTCGCCGCCTCTCGCGAGTAGCTCGGGATCGGGATCGCGAGTCGCCACCCATGCATATCCGTGTTCGGGGTAGGCGACGACGTCCGGGAAGCTCCCGGCGCTGATCGCGAGGATCTGAGCGGGTTCTTCGGTGGGGTTGCTGAACGTGTGTAGGCCGGCACGTCCCTCGGGGCAGAAGACGAAGTCGCCCGGAGCCAACTCCTCTTCGCCGTGTTGGTTCCGGAAGACGGGACGACCGCTCAGGACGAAGAACATCTCTTCGGCTCCGAAGTGCATATGTATCCGCGTCTCAGGCGCGTCGGGGGGCAGTTCGTACAGCGTTGCTCCCATCCTGGCGTCGTTCGGCCGCCAGAAGATTCGATGCCGAGTCCCGGCTTCTTCGTTCTCTCCGTCCCATGCGTCGGAGAAGAGGTTCTGACGATTCATTCGTGGTACCTCCGAGTCGTAGCGGTGGGCGCGCAGCGCCCGAGCCCCGCAGTACGGGCCTCGGCAACACTGCGCCGGAAACCCGCGGCTGCTCGCCGCGCCAAACCGCTACCTCGCCGCCGGATCCACAGCATGATCATGCCTGCTCGAGAGTGCTGACGACGGAACACCGTTCGAAGGACTACCCGACCAGGTCGCGGACGCCCGTGCCGCCGTCTGCGATCAGGGCCTTGGCCTGTGCGAGTGTTGCGGAATGCACTCCGAGGAATCTCGTGCTTGTCTACGTTCGGGCGTAAACGGCTTGACAGCGACGTTTCAGCGTAGGCGAGAGGATCTCGCGGCCCAGGACGAGCACGCTGCGAGGGCCGGTCGGCGCCCATGCGGTGTCGAGCTTTGGGACGATCTCAGCGTACGCTGCGTCCCTGTCGGCCTGGCGAACCGAATCGAGGACGAGCGCGAATGCGGTGTAGACCTGGATGCTCCCGTCATCGAGGACGTGGTGACTCCCAGTGATCCAAAGCTCCGCGATCCGAGACTCCTCGCCGCATACAGCCCGGAGTCGCTCTATCGCTTCCTTATCCGCCCGCTCGGGCGGATCGATCCATTGCACGCTCGCCACCGTGGCGAGGGTAACGGGCGTGCGTACTAAGGGTTGGGCCGGTGTTCGGGAATGACCCCTGAACGGCGGCTTCCATTTGACGTCGAACCCATCCTTGTCGGCTAGATGTGTTCGGGAAGACCGAAGCGGCCGGGCAGCGCGGGGTCGGCGAAGAAGGTGATCTCGTCGACCTTGCTGCCGCTCAAGGTGAGCACCATCATGCCCCGAGGCTGCGAGCGCAGGTAGTAGCCGAAGGCCGGCTGGCCGTTGGCGCGGGTCGGGCGTAGCTGTAGCGGGGCCCCGCGAACCTCGGCGCGGTCGTCGAGGAACACGCCGATCGCTTCGTGTCCGATGAGCTCGAGCGGCTGCGGCGGCATGGTCACACGAGCGTCGGAGCTCAGCAGAGTTAGGAGGCGCGCCGTGTCGCCGGCTTCGACGGCGTCGCTGAAGGTGGCGAGAAGGTTCCGTTCGGTCGGCGAGTCGGGAAGCGGCGCCTGCTGGCGTTCGACGGTGTACGAGTCGAGCGTTGCGCGTGCGCGTTGGAGCGCGGCTTTGACCGACTGCGGCGTCGTCTCGAGGATCGAGGCGGCTTCGTCGGTGTGGAAGCCGAGCACGTCGCGCAGCACGAGCGCTGCGCGCTGCTTCGCAGGCAGCTGCTGCAGCGCGACGATGAACGAGAGCTGGATCGCTTCGCGCTGCTCGTAGCGTGCTTCAGGTCCGGGAGCGGGATCCGGAAGCGCGCGGTCCGCGTAAGGCTCGAGCCAGCTGGGCTCGACGGCGCGGCGGGTTCTTGACGGTCTCATGGTGTTCTCCGTGGCGGGGCGGCGCCCGCGTTCGCGAATTGCGTTGAGACTCCGGTTGGTTGCGATCCGGTAGAGCCAGGAGCGCAGCGACGCCCGCTCCTCGAAGCCGTTGAGCCCGCGCCAGGCGGCGAGCAGTGTTTCCTGGACGAGATCCTCGGCGTCCTGCACGGAGCCGAGTAGCCGGTAGCAATGCAGCTGAAGCTCGCGCCGGAACGGCTCGACCAGCGACGCGAACGCGCGCTCGTCGCCTCCCTTGGCCCGCTCGAGATCGACGGTCATCGCATCAATGACACCAGGTCCGTCGGAAACGGACCGGCGGTCCGTTTCGCGGCATCGCGGTGTCTTTGACGTCCGCACAACCGCGAATCGGAGATGAGCTGATGCAGAAGCAACGTTGGGTGCCCGCAAAGTGAGCAGCGCGCTCGCACGTGTGTTCGCCGTTTGGCGTACAGGCCTACCGAGGCCTGTCCTCGTTCTTCAGGGCGGGAACGCGGTCAACTACTTCGGCACCGGACTGATCCTTCCCTTCGAGATCATCTACCTCCACGCGGTCCGCGGCTTCTCGACGGCGACCGCGGGGCTGGTGCTGGCGACGGTCATGGGCACGGCCGCAGTGGTAACGCTCCCTTCGGGTGCGCTCCTCGATCGTTTCAGTGCGAAACGGATCCTGATCGCGGGCAATGTTTTGAACGCACTCGGCTACGGGGGCTTGGCGTTTGTCGACCGTCCTTGGCAAGGCTTCGTCTGCTCGGCCGTCGGCGGTGCCGGCTTCGGATTCGTGGGAACCGCCGGCCAAGTCCTGACCTTGACCCTGGTCCCGGCGGAGCAGCGCGCCGCATCGACCGCGCTCCGACGAGTCGCAGGCAACTTCGGTCTCGGCCTCGGCGCGACGGTTGCGGGCTTCATCGTCGCGGCCACCCATCATCACCTCCAGGCGTTCCAGGGCCTCTACCTCTTCGACGCAGTCACGTTCGTCGTCTTCGCGCTGGTTGTGCTCGTCTGGATCCCGGATCCTGGCCTCGCGGATGCTCCGTCGGCGAGCGAGGGCGCACGGGGTTTCCGAGCTGTTGCTCGGGATCGGCTCTTGCTCGCCTTGATCGCGGGCAACCTCGCGCTTGTGATGATCGGCGGCGCGTTCTTCTCCTTCATCCTCCCGCCGTTTGCGGAGGCGCATACACCTGTCGGGCCCGTTGGGATCGGTGTCGTCGTCTTCATCAACACCTTCTTCATCGTCGTAGCGCAGGTACCGGCGACACGGGTGGTGGCGCGGATGCGCCGCACTCACGCTTTGTTCGCCACCAGCGCCATATTCGCAGTCGGCCTGCTCGCGGTCCTGCTCGCAACGCTCACGCACTCGACGCTCGCCGCTACCACCGTCTTGGCCGGCGTCGCGATCCTGATCGCGATCGCTGAGTGTGGCCAGTTCATCGTGCTCGGCCCGCTAGTCGCGGAAATCGCGCCGCCGCATCTGCTCGGCCGCTACATGTCGCTCTACCAGCTCAGCTTCATGGTCGGCGTGGCTCTCGGCCCCGCGGTCGGCGGCGTGCTGCTCGGAACGTCACCCGACACCATCTGGTGGGGCGGCGCCCTGGCGCTGGCACTGACGGGAGCCGGCTTCCTTCGACTCGGAAACCGGATACCCGACCCCCTCTTGCCGACGAAATCCCCGCCGCTGCAGGCCGCGTCAGAGGCGACCTGATGCGCCGAGGGATGGCGGGGGCGGGGATCCTCTGACCGGGCGCCCATCGCAGTGACACAGCGCGGCGAAGCCGATGTCAAGGCCGCGATGCGCGCGCAGGGCTCGCGCGATCGCCCAAACGTACTCAGGCGCTGCCAATCAGGCGACAGAGGCGTGGGTTGGGCCAGCGCGCGGGAATGTCCCCCGATGGCGACGCCGACCGATGATTTGTGTGCGCCTGCTGAGTCTCTGAGGAAAGCACTACTCCAACCCCAAATGAAGGAGCACGAGA
Source organism: uncultured Actinomycetes bacterium (assembly GCA_963704025.1). Classification (GTDB taxonomy): domain Bacteria; phylum Actinomycetota; class Thermoleophilia; order Gaiellales; family Gaiellaceae; genus CAVPGP01. Next base: position 394,293 of record CAVPGP010000005.1, read on the forward strand.
TGGCGAGCAGTGCACGTGGAGGCGGCCGCATCCTAGGCAGCTTGGGATCAGCCGAGGGAAAGGGCATCGTGCGCATGGAAGACCGCTTGGACACCGATATCGACGACGTCTGGTCGGCACTCACCGACCCCTCACGTCTGGCCCGCTGGTACGGCGAGGTCGAGGGCGACCTGCGCCTCGGCGGCGAGTACCGCGCACACCTTTTAGCCAGCGGATGGGAGGGCACCGGGCGCGTGGAAGCGTGCGAGCCCTCCCAACGGCTGCTGGTGCGAATCAAGGACGCAGACGAGCCGGACGAGCAGGACATCGAGGTCAAGCTGACCGCCGACGGTGACCAGACCATCGTGGTCTGGGAGGAACGGGGCATGCCTTTGAACCAGCTCTCCGCTTACGGGGCCGGGGTGCAGCTCCATGTTGAAGATCTCGCCGATCACCTCGCCGCGCGCGAGCGCCGCGACGACTTCAAGGCACGGTGGGACGAGCTACACCCTGCATATCAAGACCTGGCGCCCAACCTCAGCTAACGACACCAGTGGGAGCGGAGCCGCCTGTGCCAGCGTGCTCGAGTGACGCCTGGTGTGTTGCGTACCGCCCGTAGGTGCTGTCACTTCAGTCAGGATCTGCGGCATCGCCCGGTTCGCCGTTCTCGCCTTATTCGTTGTCGGGGGTGGCGCTATCGTCGCGAGCGCGACACGAACGCTTCGTCGACCGACTGAAAGATGGCTTGGAGGCCACGGACGATGGATGATCTGGGTCAGCTTCCGCCGAGGTGAAGCAGCGCCGACGGGGGCAGAACTTCGGCTGTGGGCGGCAGTGTGGGCGGTCGTGGGAATCGTCGTCGTAGCGGTGGGCGTGGTTATCGTTTTTGGCGGGTGAGTGCAGTCGCGTGGGCCAGTTCCGCAATGCACCCTGAGCTTGGCACGGCCCCGTCTCCTTTAAGCTGCGGCCGGTGACCGAGCAGGCCGCCGCGACCCTCACCGTCCGACCTCTGACTCCGGAGACGTGGGACGCGTTCGCGGGCCTCGCGGAACGACACAACGGCGTGTGGGGCGGTTGTTGGTGTACGTGGTTCCACACCTTCCACGCCGAGAAGGAGTTCTCGTACGACGCCAATCGAGCACTCAAGGAGCGACTCGTCCGCGAGGGCCGAGCCCACGCCGCGCTGGTCTTCGACAGCGACGTCGCCGTCGGGTGGTGTCAGTTCGGAAGCCCGGACGAGCTGAAGAACATCAAGCACCGCAAGGAGTACGAGGCCGAGCTCGACAGCCTGCCGGACTACCGCCTGACGTGCTTCTTCGTCGACAAGCGCTACCGGCGCCGCGGCGTCTCGGCCCTGGCGCTCCAGGGCGCGCTGGACCTGATCGCCAAGGCTGGCGGCGGTGTGGTGGAGGCCTATCCTCAGGACACCGGCGGCAAGACGATCACGGCGTCGTTCCTCTACAGCGTCACCCGCAGCCTGTTCGAACAAGCCGGTTTCAGCTACGTGAGGCCCAAGGGCAAGAACCACACCGTGATGCGGACGACGATCGACCCGGCCCGGTAGCCGGGAACGCGCTAGGCGGCTTGGGCAAGATCACCCGTTCGAAGTCGTCGACGCTCGGCTGGACGAGCGTCCTCTCGCCAGAGACCCTGCGTCGCAGACGGAAAGACGCCTCCGCGCCGGGCTCCGCCCGGTGCGGAGAGTCCGCCGGCCTGGGCCGGCGGAGGCGAAGGCCCCGGCGAGGGGGGCCGAGCCCAGAGACAATGGGCCGTGCTGGGCTCGAACCAGCGACCTTGGGATTAAAAGTCCCCTGCTCTACCAGCTGAGCTAACGGCCCTCCGGCCAGTGTAGAGCCGGGCTTGTCAATTCACGCCGGGCGGGGGATGATCCGACCGTACCTCGAGCCTGCGGCGGAGGGGAGAAGGCCGATGGCCGTAGCAGCCATCCCGTTCATTCAGGCCCGGAACTACACCAAGGGCCGCTCGGGGCCAGTGGACCTCATCGTCGTCCACACCATGGAGTCGCCCGAGAAGCCGGACACGGCTGAGAGCGTCGCCAAGTGGTTCGCAGGCCCCACGGCGCCGCAGGCGTCCGCGCACTACTGCATCGACTCGAACAGCATCGTCCAGTGCGTGAAGGACACCGATGTCGCCTGGGCGGCGCCGGGCGCGAATAGCAACGGCATCCAACTCGAGCACGCCGGCCGCGCTGCCCAGACGGCGAAGGACTGGTCGGATCCGTATTCGAAGGCCATGTTGGAGCTCTCGGCAGGCCTGACTGCGCGTCTGTGCAAGGAGCACGACATCCCCGTCACCTGGCTGAGGCCGGCCGACCTGCTCGCCGGCAAGCGCGGGATAACGGGGCACGTCGACGTCTCGCGCGCCTTCAAGCGCTCCGACCACACGGATCCAGGCCCGAACTTCCCGATCCAGCGCTACCTCACGCTGGTCAAGTCGCACATGGGCGACGCCTACGTCAAGCCGCACGTGCATCCGGGGGGCCAGAAATCCCCGCCGCCGACGCTGCGAGAGGGCGCGAGCGGATTCCAGGTCAAGCGCCTTCAGCAACTGCTGAAGCAGCGCGGCTTCGACCCCGGCACGATCGACGGCGACTTCGGACCCACCACGAAGAAGGCCCTGATGAACGCCCAGGCGACCTACGGCCTCGACACCGACGGCGTCGCCGGGCCCCTGACCTGGGGCGCGCTCGAGGCCGGCTAGCCCCGAGGCGGCCCTCCGGAAACCGTGTGGGCGTCTTGTGCCGAGGCGCCCACGCGGCATACTCAGTCGATGAGCAAAGGTTACGCAGAGGGCTCGGCCGTCGAGGAGCGGCTGGCCGCACTCGAGAGGGGCGATGCCGGCCGAGGTCTCCCGGATCCGGATCGGGCGGCGGTCTACGGCTCGACCGAGGACGACACGGAGAAGCACTTCCTGGGTTGGGCGGACGAGGTCGACGCCGACGCGCTGTTCGCCGCCGGCGAGGCGTGGGGCATCTCGATCGTGCGCCGGCGTCAGTAAGGCGCGGGGCGCTTTCTCTTCGCGGCCCTGTTGTCTTCGGGCCTTGCGCGGGAAGCTACGACGCGGGCTCGGCGAACGCGCAGGGACGCGCGTCGGCGGGGAAGGGCGAGCGGCCCAGGCGCACCACGACGTACGTGCCGTCGACGCCGTCGTACGAGACCCGCGCGCCCGGCTCGGGCGGCGCGCCCTGTCGCCCGGCGACGCGATAACCGCCCGGCGAGGCGAGGAAGAGGACATGCGCCGTCGGCGCCTCGGGCTCCGGCTCGGGTGCGGGCACGAGCGCCTCGGTCTCGACCAGCTTCCGCTGCAGCTCCTGGACCTGCGCATCGAGCCCGGCGATCCGGCTGCGGGAACCGGCGGAGGCGGACGCCTCCCGTGCGAGGCTGCTGTCGCGCTCCGCGAGCAAGCTTCCGACCTCCTCGATGCGAGCCTCGAGGACCTTGGCGGCGGCGGCCCGGGCCGCAAGCTCCGACTCGAGCCGTTGGACGCGGTGCTCGTGCTCGGCAGCCGACGCCACGAGCGCGTCCCGCTCCTGCTCGAGCTCGGCGAGGCGTTCCAGCTCGGCCGGGTTCGGAGCCGCCTCGGTCAGGGCCTTCAACTCGCGCTCCAGCTCGCCGACCCGGATGACGAGGCCGTCCCGTTCCCGGGTCGCCTCCGCCAGAGACTCCAGCTCGGCCGGCTGAGGCATGGCATCCGCCTGCTCGGCCAGCTCGTGCTCCAGCTGCTCGACGCGCGCGACGAGACCGTCACGCTCCTCGGTTGCCGCCTGGAGCTGGGCGGGGTCGAGCGCGGCCCCGGCCAGCGTCTTCAGCTCGCGCTCCAACTCACCGACCCGCGCGACGAAGCCATCGCGCTCCTCCTTCAGAGCTTGCAGCTCGGCGGGGTCCGCGGCCACCTGTGCACTCAGCTTGCCCTCCAGCTCACCGACCCGTACGGCGAGACCGTCACGCTCCTCGACCAGCGCCTGCGACTCGGCCGGGTCCGGCGCGGCCTCGGCCAACGCCTTCAACTCGCGCTCGAGCTCACCGACCCGCGCCACGAGACCGTCGCGCTCCACGAGCAGCGCCTGCGTCTCGGCCGGGTCGGGCGCCGCCTCGGCCAACGCCTTCAATTCTGTTTGGAGCTCATCGACCCGCGCCACGAGACCGTCGCGCTCCACGAGCAGCGCCTGCGCCTCGGCCGGGTCCGGCGCCGCCTCGGCCACCATCTTCAGCTCGCGCTCCAGCTCACCGACCCGCGCGACCAAACCGTCACGCTCCTGCACTAGCGCCTGCGTCTCGGCCGGATCGGGCGACGCCTTGGCCAGCGCCTTCGTCTCGCGCTCGAGCTCGTTGACGCGATCGAGCAGCTCGTCGATCGACTGCGACTGGTTGGCGATGCGGCGGTCGCGGAGCTCGAGCTCGGCCTCGAGCTCGGCCCGGCGGCCGGAGTCCGGAGTCGGAGCAGAGACCTCGGCGGGCGCGGGCACCGCGGTGGGGGCGGGCGCCGGGGAGGGTGGCTGCGCTCCGGATCCGCCTTGCAGGAGCCGGAGCTCGACGAGCTGGTCGCCGATCGCGCTCGCGAGCTCGATCCGGGACACGTAGCCGAGGTTCACGAGCACCTCGCCGAGCCGCTCGCCCGTCTCCTTCTGGCGTGCAAGGGCCTCGTCGAGCTGGGCGGTCGTGACCATGCCCTTCTCCACGAAGAGCGACCCGATCGGGCGCTTGCCCGAAGGGCCGCGGCGACCGGCTGGCATCGGCTCGGCCATCAGAGTGAGAGGAACGCCTCGACCACGCGGGGGTCGAACTGGGATCCCGCGGCCTCGCGCAGGCGGCGGCGGGCCTCCTCCTCCGCGAGCGCCTTGCGGTACGGGCGGTCCGTCGTCATCGCGTGGAACGCGTCGCACACGAAGACGATCCGCGCCTCGAGTGGGATCTCCTCGGCTCCGCGGCCATGCGGATAGCCGCCGCCGTCCCAGCGCTCGTGGCAGCAGCGGACGATCTCCCGCACGTGGGAGAGCCGCTCGATCGGGGCGAGGATGCGCGCGCCCAGCTCGGGGTGCTGCTCGACGATCACCCGCTCTTCATCGGTCAACGGGCCCGGCTTCTGAAGGATGTGCGCCGGCACGCCGATCTTGCCGATGTCGTGGAAGAGCGCGCCGAGCTCGACGCGTTTCAGCGTCTGCGCGTCGAGCCCCAGCCTGCGTCCGACCGCCACGGAGCGGTCGGTGATCCACCGGGCGTGTGAAGACGTGTACTCGTCGTTGGCCTCGAGAGCGTTCGCCAGCGCCTCGACGGTTGAGAGAAAGGTCCGCTCGAGGGTGAGGAAGTTCGAGGCGCTCTCGATGGCGAGCTTCGCCTGATAGGCGAGTCCGGCCAGCAGCTCGAGCTTGGCCCGCGGCGGCTCCTCGACCTTGCCGAGCGCCGCCGCGATCGCGCCCGCGCGGCCGTCGACCCAGATCGGGGCGACGGCGTAGCGCGCCTTGCCCGGCTGCGCCCCGTCGAGGACCGCCGCCAGGAGTTCCGCGTCGAGGACGAAGGGCTCCTTCGCGGTGAGCAGGCGCCGCGCGTCCTCCGCGGCGAAACGCACCTCGGCGAGCCGCCTGCGCGCCTCCGCCTCGTAGCCGTCGCACTCGAGCATCGCGATCTCGTCCTCGTCCTCCAGCCACACGGATGTCTTCGACCAGCCCAGGATCCGCGCCGACAGGCGGGCGACGCGCGAGAGCACCTCGTCGAGGCCGCGCGCCGTCGCCAGCTCGCGGCCGAACTCGAGCAGCGCGCTCGCGGTCTCCGCGGTCTCGCGCGCCCGCGCCGCCTCGCGCCGTTCCGCCTCGTAGAGGCGCGCGTTCTCGAGCGCGACGGAGGCGTGGCCGGCAAGCACCTCGAGCAGGCGCACGTCGTCCTCGTCGAACTGGTCGAGCCCGAGCTTCGAGATCAGGATCACGCCGATCACCCGCGAGCCGTATCGAAGCGGGGTCGCGATCACCGACTCGTCGATCTTCTCCGTGCCCTCGACCTGCTGCGCAAACTCGGCGTTCGCGGCGTCGTTCAGGAGCAGCGACTGGCCGGTCGAGGCGGCTGTGCCCGTGACGCCGAAGCCGAGCGGGACGGGGATCAGCTTCGGCGCCTCGCCGCCGCGCGTCGCGAACTCGCCGCGGAACGCGACCGGCACGAGCTCCGCGCCGTCGAGGACGAAGACGCGGCAGTTGTGGTAGTCGATCAGCGTCCGCAGCTCTGCGGCGATCGCGTCGCCGATCGCGGCGACCTCGTTCAGCCGGTTGAGCTTGCCGGCGAGGCTCTGGAGCATCTTCAGGTGGGCGACCTCACGCACCGAGGAGTGCGACGCCGGCCGCTCCATCGAGTCCTCGTCGAAGAGCACGATCCCGTTCTTGCCGCGCGCCTTCGCGGTCATCATCGCCGCCTCGGCGCAGGCGAAGAGCTCGCGCGGATTCATCGCGTGCTCCGGTCCCTGCGAGATCCCGACCGAGACGGTGAGGCGGCCGACAGGCTCGAAGTCCGTCTCCGCGAGGGCGTCGGTGAGGCGGCGGGCGAGGCCGAACGCGTCGCCCGCGTCGCACGACGGCATCACGACCGCGAACTCTTCGCCGCCGACGCGGCAGACCACGTCGGAGTCGCGCATCAGGGTCCGCGCGAGCTCGGCGAGCGCCAGCAGGATCTCGTCGCCCGTGGCGTGACCGTGCACGTCGTTCAGGCGCTTGAAGTCGTCGATGTCGAACATCAGGAGCGCAACGTGGTCCGATGTGCGGCTTGCGCGCGTCAGCTCGGCCCGCAGGCGCTCGTGGAACGTGCGGTGGTTGTAGAGGCCCGTGAGCGAGTCGGTCGAGGCCTGGTGCTCCAGCCGGGCCTTCACCTGGGCGTTGTCGAGCGCGAGCGCCGCGGCGTCGCCGAAGAGCTGCGCCAGCTCGAACTCCTCCTGCGTGAACGACGCGTCTTCGCCGAGCCGGTAGACGTTGAGGGCGCCCTTCGTGTGTCCGCGAGCGATCAGCGGCACGGAAACGAGCGCCTCCGGCTCGTCCGCGGGCGTGCCGGGGACGATGTTCACGCGTGGATCGAGGTGTGCCTGATTCGTCAGCACCGGCTCGCGGTGCTCGACGGCCCAGCCCGTGATCCCCTCGCCGAACCTCGAGAGGGACGCCATGATCTTGTCGGCCCACGGGTCGCGCGCAAGCACCGGCTTGAGCAGGCGGTGCGTCTCGTCGGCCTCGTAGATGGTCAGCGAGTCGTGCGGGATCAGGTCGGCGAGCGTGTCCGCGATCCGCTCCAGCAGGCTGTCGAGCGACTGCTCGGAGAGCACCTCGTGGAAGACGTGCGCGAGCCTGCGGTAGGAGTCGGCTGCGGGGCCGGGCGGAGTGACGAGCGAGAGCGGCCCCGTCGGGGCGAGATCGGGCTCATCGGGTGTTGGGAGCTGGTTGAGGTCGTGCATCGGCCGCAGACCCGCGGCAAGCGGGCTCAAGGCCAAGAGTCGGTCAAAACGGAGGACGACGGCACCCCCGTTCGGGGTACCCGCTCCGAGGCGAAACGGCCTCCGGCTTGGCGTGGGAGGCGGCTGCGGCGTTCCGGGAGGCCCCGCTCATGACCGCGGCGGCGCACGCCGATAGAGACGCGATGGAAGCTGCGCGCCTGCCTGCCCCGGCCTCGGGGCTCAAGATCGGCGAGCTGCTCGTGCGCGCGGGAGTCTGCACTCCCGATCACGTCGAGCGCGCCCTCGCGGAGCAGCGCGAGTCTGGCCGCCGGCTCGGCGAGGTGCTGGTGGCGAACGGCTGGGCGAGTCGGCGCGACGTTGCAGAGGCGCTCGCGGACCAGTACGGGCTCGACTTCGTCGACCTGGCGCGCGTCGAGATCGACCCCGCGGTTGCACGGCTCCTGCAGGAGGCGTTCGCGCAGGAGCGCCAGGCGCTGCCCGTCCGCTTCCTGGAGGACGACGTCGTCCAGGTCGCGGTCGCCGACCCGACCAACCTGCGCACGTCCGACGACCTCCGGCTCGCACTCGGCATGCGCGCGAGCCTCGCCGTCGCGGACGCCGCCGCTCTCGAGGCGACGCTCTCACGCACCTATCGGAGCGCGTCGAACGTGACGGACGACGTGCCCGACCCGAACGCCCAGGAGCTCGCGCTCGAGGCGGAGCAGGCCGGGACGATCGACCTCGTCAACGCCATGCTCGGGCGCGCGCTGGCGCACGGCGCGTCGGACATCCACCTCGACCCGCAGGCCGGCGAGATGATCGTCCGCGAGCGGATCGACGGCGTGCTCCGCCGCACCGACACGATCGGCCGATCGCAGCAAGCAGCCGTGTGCGCCCGTCTGAAGGTGATGGCCAGCCTCGACATCGCCGAGAAGCGGCTGCCACAGGACGGCTCCTTCTCCATCCGCTCGGACGGCTCGCCCGTCGACGTCCGCGTGGCAGTGATCCCGACGAAGTACGGCGAGCACGTGGTCCTCAGGCTCCTGCAGCGCGGGAAGCTGCTCCAGCTCGAGGACCTGGGGATGAGCCCGGAGATGGGCGCCGTCTTCCTGCGCGCGATCCGGCAGCCGTTCGGCGCCGTCATCACCTGCGGGCCGACCGGCAGCGGCAAGACGACGACGCTCTACGCCGCGCTGGCATCGCTGAACGAGGAGACGCGCTCGATCGCCACCATCGAGGACCCGGTCGAGTACCAGCTTCCGGGCGTCAACCAGATCGAGGTGCACAACAAGATCGACCTCTCGTTCGCCCGCGGGCTGCGGACGATCCTCCGCTCCGACCCCGAGGTGATCCTCGTGGGCGAGATCCGCGACGACGAGACGGCGAAGGTGGCGATCCAGGCGGCGATGACGGGGCACCTCGTCCTGACGACGCTGCACACGAACGACGCCGCCAGCTCGATCGCGCGACTCAAGGCCCTGGGCGTCGACCAGCAGCTGCTGCCCTCGGCGATCAACTGCATCGTCGCGCAGCGGCTCGCACGCCGGCTCTGCACCCATTGCCGCGTCGCCTACACGGCGACGCCGGATGAGGTGCTCGAGGCCGGCGTGATGCAGACGGTCGAGGCCCCGACGCTGCACCGCGCGGCCGGCTGCCTGCAGTGCGACGGCACCGGGTACCGCGGCCGGGTCGCGCTCTACGAGGTGATGCCCATGCAGGGGCTCGGTAGGCTGATCGTCGAGGGGTCGATCGAGGAGATCGCCGCGGCCGCCGTCGCCGCCGGGATGCGGACGCTCCGCGAGGACGGCATCCGCCAGGCGCTGGCGGGCGTGACGACGCTGGACGAGGTGCGGCGCGTCACGGGCGACGGCGTGCGCGTCGCGCCCTGATCCTGTGAGGCCCGGATTCTTGTAGATCAGCGCTGCTGTCGTTACATTGCAGGCTGATCATGGCCAGCGATCAATGGTACGACGTCGAGCTGCGGCATCTGACCGCGCTCGAGGCGGTGGCGCGCGAGGGGTCGTTCCGCAAGGCCGCCGAGGCGCTCGGCTTCGTCCAGTCGGCGGTCTCGCAGCAGATCGCCGCGCTCGAGCGAGCCGTCGGCAAGCGGCTGGTCGAGCGCTCGCGCGGGCCCGGCTCCGTGCGGCTGACCGAGGCGGGAGAGCTCCTGCTCGGCCATGCGCAGGCCATCCGGGCGCGCCTGCAGGCGGCGCAGGCCGACATCGGCGCGCTCGACTCGGGCGCGCTCGGCGCGCTGCGCGTCGGGATCACGCAGTCGGTGGGCGTGCGGATCCTGCCCGCGACTGATGCAGCGCTGGGCGCCGTCCTGGCCCGACGTCGCCGTCCGCCCGTCGGAGTCGACGAGCGACCTGGAGCTCTACGGCCTCGTCGAGCGGGGCGAGCTCGAGCTCGCCTTCGTCGAGCTGCCCTGCGCCGGAGGGGCCCTTCGAGGCGGCCGAGCTGCTGGTCGACCCGTACGTCCTCGTGGTCGCCGCGGACACGCCGCTCGCGCGCAAGCAGGGCGCGCCGACGCTGAAGGAGATCGGCAGCCTGCCGCTGATCGCGCACTCGCAGTGCCGGGGACTGCGCCGCGTCGAGGCGCAGCTGCAGGCGCGCGGCGCCGAGCCGACCGTCGTCTTCCGCTCGGACGTGAACGCGACCGTGCAGGCGCTCGTCGGCGGCCGGGATCGGCGCGGCGATCGTCCCGGGCCTCGCGGCCGACCCGCGTGACCCGCTGACGGTGGCCAAGCCGCTGCCCGGGATTCCGCCCCGGACGCTGGCGCTGACGTGGCACCGGGACCGCGCGCTCGCTGCGCCTGCGCAGGCGTTCGTCGAGGCGGCGCGGCAGGTCTGCGCCGAGCTGGCAGGCAACGAGCACGAGGCGCGGATCGCATGACGTCTCCTGCGGCGGCTCGCGCTACCCGCTGCGGCTCGTCTGGACGAGGCTGACGCACCGCGGCGAGCGTCTGGCACTCGTCGGGGTCGGCGTGCTCGCGGGCTCTGCGGTGCTCGCTGCGGTGCTCGCCGGCTCGCTCGTGATGCGCGACCGGGCGCTCGCGCAGACGACGCAGCAGATCTCCCCGCAGGAACGCACCGTCCAGGCCGCGTGGTTCGGTGCCCAGGGCGTCGGTGCCGGCGACTGGCGGGCGCTCGACCGCGTCGCACGTCCGGCGCTGCGCGGGCTGAACGGCCACGAGCCCGTGTCGGTGATGCTCTACCGCGAGGCGCAGATCCGTGGGCATCTCGTCGACCTGAGGGCCGTCGACGGGCTCGCGCGCTGGGTGCGCCTCCGCTCCGGACGGCTGCCGCGCACCTGCGTTCCGACGCGCCGCTGCGAGGTGGTGCGCCTCCTCGGAACGGGTCCCGTCCCGTCGACGCCCGACCTGCGGCTCGTGCAGGTGGGCACGGTGTCGCTGCGGCCGGACGCGCCGTTCGCGGGCTTCATCCGTCGCGCCAACGACACGAACCTGATCGCGACGGCGGTCGCGTACCATGCTCCGCCCCAGCCGCCGTTGCTGATCGCCGAGGGCGTCAGCGGGCTCTCGCGGACCCCCGAGCTGGCGACCTTCTTCCGGAGCTACGCGTGGATCGTCCCCGTGCTGCCGGGCGACGTGCACCCGTGGGCGATCGACGGCTTCGCCGCGTCGGTCGACCGCACCCGCTCCGAGCTGGCCGCCAGCTCGGACGCGTTCGACCTCACCGCGCCCGTGGAAGAGCTCCGCGCCGCAGCGGCGACGAGCCGCGCGGGCGCGCAGCGCCTCCTGCTGCTCGGCGGCGAGGCGGCAACGCTTCTGCTCGCGTTCACGATCCTCGCGGCCGCGAGCCTGCGCCGCGACGTCGACGCCGCCTGGCAACGACTCTCGTGGTACGGGGCGCGGCGCTGGCAGCTCGTGCTCTTCTCGCTCGCGGAGGCGGCGGCGGTCGCAGCGGTCGCGACGCTCCTCGGCTGGCTCGTGGGCGCGGCGGGCGCGGCGGTGATCGCCGGGAAGGCCGGCTCGCCGACGGGCGAGATCCTCGCCCACTCGGTGGCCTCCGGCCGCGGCGTGCTGCTGGCGCTGGGGCTCGCCGCCGGCGCGACGCTGCTGCTCTTCGGCGCGCTCCGGGCGCCGGCGCTCCGCCTGGCGGGCTTCTCGCTCTCGGCGCTCGACGTCGCCGCGATCGGGGCGCTCGCTCGCGATCGTCGTCGGGCTGACGCGAGGGCGATGCCGACGCCGCCGAGCTCGCGAGCGGCGGCGGCACCGGCGCGTTCCTGCTCCTCCTCCCCGCGCTGATCGCGTTCGTCGCCGCCGTCCTGGCCGCCCGCGGGCTCGTTCCCGCTCCTGCGCGCAGCCGAGCGTTTCGGACGCCGCGGGCCCGTGTCGATCCGGCTCGCCGCGCTCTCGCTGGCCCGCAACCCGGGGCATGCGGCGGTCGCCGCGACCTTCCTCGTCGTCAGCCTCGGAATGGCGCTCTTCGCGGCGACCTACCGCCTGACGCTCGACCGCGGCCAGGCCGACCAGGCGGCGTTCGCCGTGCCCGCCGACGTGGTGCTCCGGGAGGATCTCTCGCAGCTCGTCTCGATCCCGCAGGCGGCCGGCGCTTCAGGGTATGCGCGCCTCGCCGACCGGGCGACGCCGGTGCTCCGCCTCTCCGGCGACGCCGGCCGGCTCTCCCAGTCGTCCGGCCTGACGCTGCTCGGCATCCCGGCAGTCGACGCTCGCGCGCGTCGGTGGCTGGCGCAGCGACTTCGCGGACCGGCCGCTGGCCGACGCTCGCCGCGAGGATTCACGCCGGCCGGGAGCACGACGCTGCAGGGCGTGCAGGATCCCGCGCGGCGCGCGGCGGCTCTCGCTCGAGGCAGACGTGCGCGGCGCCGACATCGCGGTCCGCGCCGTCCTCGAGTCGCCGCGCGGCGAGTTCGCGTTCGTCCGGCTCGGCCAGACCGAAGGGAAAGCCACCAGGCTCTCCGCCGCGCTCCCGGCCGGCGTCGTCTGGCGGCCAGCTCGTGGCGCTCGACTTCGACCAGCTGAACGGCGGCCGCCTCACCGCGAACGCCGGCACCGGCATCCAGCCGGTGAGCGCCGGGACGATGCGAATCGTCTCGCTCGCCGCCGACGGCCGCTCCCTGTCCGTCCCGTGGGCCTCGTGGCGGCGCCGGTCCCGGCGCGGCACTCGACGGGTCACTCGTCCGCTACCAGTTGACGACCGACCTCTCCGGCGGCATCCGGGCGCGCCAGCCGACGGACGGAAGGCCGGTCGCCGCGCTGGTCTCGCCGACGCTGGCGCACGCCGCGGACGACGCCGGCCTGCTCCCGGTCCAGATCGAGGGGGAGCCCGCTGACGCTGCGCGTCGTCGGCGTCGTGCGCCGCTTTCCGTCGATCCCCGACGGGGACGTGGTGGTTGCCGACCGCGGCACGCTCTCGACTGCTGCTCAACGCTGCGTCGCCCGGGGTCGGCGTGACGAACGAGCTGTGGCTCGACGGCCACGTCGACCGCGCCGCGCTCGACCCGTTCGCCCTTCGACGTGCTCCAGTCCCAGTCGCGGTCCGACCTCCTGGAGCGGCTCCGCGCCGACCCGCTCTCGCGCGGCGCGCTCCTGACGCTTGCCGGCACCGCGCTCGTCGCACTGCTGCTCGCGCGTCGTCGGCCTGCTGCTCGGCCTCGTCTCCGATCTCCGCGACGAGAGCGGCGAGCTGCGCGACCTCGAGGCACAGGGCGCTGCACCCGCCGAGCTGCGCCGCCACCTGCGGCTGCGCACGCTCGTCGTCGCCGCCTCGGGCCTCCTCGGCGGGCTCGCGACCGGGCTCGTGCTGAGCGCGCTCGTCACCGACCTCGTGACGCTGACCGCGAACGCCGGCGCCCCGCAGCCGCCGCTGCGGCTCGTGCTCGACGCGCCGCTGGTCGCCGCCGGCGTTCTCGCCTACTCGCTGCTCGCGGCCGTGCACGGTCGCGCTCGCCACACACGCCGCCTTTCGCGGCAGCGCCGTCGGCCGCGTCTCGGAGGCCGGGGCATGAGCGCGGCGATCGAGGTCCGCGACCTCTTCCGCGTCCACTCGACGCCGGAGGGCGACGCGGCGGCGCTGCAGGGCCTCTCGCTGGCCGTGCAGGAGCGCGAGGTGCTGACCGTGCTCGGCCCGAGCGGGTCGGGCAAGACGTCGTTCCTCCGCATCCTCGCCGGGCTCGACCGGCCGTCGGCCGGGATCGTCCGCGTCTTCGGCGCGAGACGTCGCGAAGCTCGACGCGCGCGGGCTCTCGGCGTATCGCACGCAGACTGCTCGGCTACGCCGACCAGCACTACGCGCGGGCACTCGCGCCCGAGCTGACGGCGCGGGAGCTCGTCGCGCTCCAGCTCGGCCTCCGCGGCGAGCCGCGTCAGGCGAGGCTGCACCGCGCCGACGAGCTGCTCGAGCGCGTCGGCCTCGCCGGGCAGCGCGACCGCCACCCGGGCGAGCTCTCGGGCGGCGAGCAGCAGCGCGTCGCCGTCTGCGCCGCGCTCGCGCACCGCCCCAGGCTCCTGCTCGCCGACGAGCCGACCGGCGAGCTCGACGCCGCGAACGCCGACGCGGTGTACCGCCTGATCGGCGACCTCGCGCGCGAGGAGGGGTGCACGACCGTGATCGTCAGCCACGATCCCGAGTCTGCGTCGATCGCCGACCGGATCGTCCGGATCCGCGACGGCCGCGTCGCCGAGGAGTGGGCGCGGGACGGCGGGGTCTCGGACACGATCGTCGTCGGCCGCGGCGGCTGGCTGCGCCTGCCGGAGGAGCTGCTCGCCCGCGCCGGCATCGCCTCGCATGCGACCGCCTCGCTCGAGGAGGGCCGGATCGTCGTCGCCGCCACGGGGCGCAGAGCCGAATCGCCGACGCCTCCCGAATCAAGTAACAGTCTGTTGCAAGCACCGAAGGGCGAGGTGCTGGCCGAGCTCCACGGCGTCGCGCAAGGCCTACGGCGCGAACCCCGTCTTCTCGGGCCTCGACGCGTCGTTCGCGGCCGGTCGCCTGTACGCCGTCACCGGGCCGTCCGGGTCCGGCAAGACGACGCTCCTGCACCTGCTGGCCGGGCTCGAGCTGCCGGACGCGGGAGACGTCGTGCTCGGCGGCACGGCGCTGTCCGCGCTCGACCGGACGCGGACGCGCCGCGCTCCGGCGCGAGCTCGTCGGCTTCGTCGGGCAGCAGCCCGGTCTCGTCCCGTTCCTCTCCGCGCGCGAGAACGTCGAGCTGGCGCTCGCGGTCCGCGGGCTCGGCCCGGAACGCGCGCTCGAGACGCTCGAGTCGGTCGGCCTCGCCGAGCGGGCGGAGCAGCGCGTCTCGCGGCTCTCGGCCGGCGAGCGCGAGCGCGTCGCGATCGCCCGCGCGCAGTCGCGCCGCGGCCCGACGCTCCTGCTCGCCGACGAGCCGACGTCCCGCCTCGACGGCGCGAACGCCGTCGCGGTGGCGCGCGCTGCTCGCCCGGCTCGCGCGCGAGACGGGCGCCGCAGTCCTCTGCGCGACACACGACGCGCTCGTGATCGAGCAGGCCGACGAGGAGCTGAAGCTCGGCTAGCGGAGGGAGGTTCGGGGCGACGGTGGCCGGCGGGCCGCCTCGTACCTGGTCGCCGACCAGGTACGAGGACAAGGCGATCGCGAGTGAATTCGTCTCTGTGCAGGTGTTTCATGTTTTCAACGAGAGTTTTCGTACCAGTTTTCGTACCTGGTCGGCGACCAGGTACGCGGGAGGCGGGCGCCTCGCTCGCCACGGTGCCCGGGGTCCGCCGATCGTGCTAGCGGAGCTTGAAGAGCGCCGAGTGCACCGTGCCGTCGGCGAGCTTCATGTCGAACTGGCGGCACGTGCCGGCCCAGGCGCGCTCGGTCTTCCAGAAGTAGATGTAGTTCCCGGTCAGCGGCACGTAGACGAGCACGCTCGGCAGCGGATGATCGTCGCCCTCGTTGTCGTCGTTCGCCGTCATCGGCGTCGGGCACGCGATCTGCGCAGACTTCGGATACCCCGCCGCGAAGATCTGGAGCCCGCGATTCCCGCCGAGCGAGAAGCGGAGCGGAATGTAGAAGCCGGCATGGACGACGTTGACCACCGGCGGGTTCTTGACGGGGAAGAGGAAGCCCGTGAACGGCCACGTGACGTGGTAGGTGCGCGTGACGGTCGTCGTGTGACCGGCAGCGTCCCTGGCCGTGACGGTGAAGGTCTTGTCGCCGACGGTGCTCGTGTCGATCGCGGCGCCGTCCGGCTTCGTGCCCGCGCAGGAGGCGATCCCGGAGCCAGAATCGAGGCAGTCGTAATCCGCCTTCACGACCTGCCCGATCGCGTAGGTGGCGCCCGCCGCCGGAGTCGTCACGATCACCTGCGGCGACGTGGCGTCGATCACGAACGCCTTCTCGCCGTGCCCGGTGGCGGTGTCGACGGTGACGACGTGCAGCCCGTCTGCGGTCACGGTGAACGGCACCGAGGCCCTTAGCTGACCGTCGAGGCGGATCTCGCTGCCGGAGCTCGGTGTGGCGTTGACCGAGACCGGGCCGCTGAAGAAGCCGGCGAGCCCCGCGACGCCGCTGCCCGAGAGCGTGATCGAGATGTCGCCGGTGGGCGCCGGCGGCTGCGGAGCCGCCTGGTAGTAGTGCGCCTTGTTGGTGCTCATGGCGCAGTTGCCGTCGCTGTTGCAGGCCTGAACGATGTACTGCACGTTCGGCCCCACGATCGGCGTGCCGCCCGTCCAGCGGCAGCTGCCGGGCGAGGTGTCCTTGACCAGATTGATTCCGATCCAGTTCTTCGTCGTGCCCGCGACGCCTAGGTCGTCGAAGAGGACGAAGACGCGCACGACGCCGCAGACCGAGACGTTGAAGCCGACGTTCGAGCCGAACCGGGTCGCGGCGCTCGTGAGGATCGTCGGCTTCGCGTAGCTCGTGCTCGCGTTGTAGAAGACGCGGCCGCCGATTCCCGTCCACCGGCGCATCACCGTCGCGCCGACCCGGCCGGGAGTGTCGTCCGTGAAGTACTGGCTCGTGGCGAGGTTGAGCTGCGACTGGAGGCCGCCGAACGTCTTCGTCGTGGCCATCACCGGGATCCCGCTCGGGAAGCCGATGTCGGTGAAGGTCGGCTCCGGCGACAGAGCCGTCTTGTCCTCGGTCGGCATCAGCAGCGACGCGTTCCACGGCGAGTCGTCCGTCGAGCTCAGCGACTCGATGAACGCGGAATGCGCGCGCTCGCCGGTCTTCGTCGCCGCGAGCGACAGCTGGGAGACGATCGGCCGGTACATCGCCGTGGCGACCTGGCCCGCGTTCGTGAAGAAGTCGCCGAAGACGCCGTTCCGGCGCGTGAAGGTCGGCACGACCGAGAACTCGGCCGAGCGGAGCCCGCTGACGGGATCGTTCACGATCGGCGATTGGGCGGGCGAGGTCGAGCTCGAGCTGCCCGGGACCGGGCTCGGCGGGACGGGGATCGCGGGCGGCGGCGCGTTGACAGCTGCCGGCGCGACGCCGATCCCGTAGAACGGCAGGCCGAAGAGCGTCGCCTCGAGGGTCGTCTTCTGCTCGTACGCGCTGAAGTTGACCCGACCGAGGAAGTACTCGGCCTTCGCCTGCGCGAATGCCTGGCCGATCGAGAGGGAGCCGTCGAAGTGGCCGGCGAAGGCCGCCATCAGCTGCTCGGAGTACGCGACCGTGTCGGTGGCGCCGAGACCGAAGCCGGTGTTCGCCGCGTAGGTCGCCCGCTGGTCGGCGTACGCCTCGGCCCAGTCGCGGCGGATCGGGCTCGTCTCGCCCACGATCACGTTCGAGACCGGCAGGCCGGCGTGGCAGCCGATCGTGAAGATCGACTTGCCCGTGAACGCGAGCGGATGGGAATCGATGTCCGCGGTCGTGATCAGGTCGCTCGTGTCGGTGGTGGTGTTCCCCGCCGCGGGGAGCGCCTGATAGTGGTCGTAGTGGCCGTTCAGCTGGTCGATGCTCGAAGCCCCGGCCGCCGGGAAGAGCGCGTTCAGGAAGGTCGCGCGGGTCCAGGTGTTGTTGATCAGCGTGCGGGTGTTCGGCGCGCCGACCGTCGCCGTGAGCTTGTCCGAGGCGACGCTGCGTCCCGTCCGAGGCGAAGTCGTAGCCGGAGCTGAACGCCGTCTGGCGGAGCAGGATCCCGTTCGACTGGACGAACTGCGCGATCTGTCCGACGATCTGGCCCGGCGTCTCGACGAGGCGGCCGCCGGCGAGGTCGGGCACGAAGATCTGGCGCGTCCCGGACTGGATCGGGTCGGTGTCGAGGTACGGGTCGTCGCTGAGCAGGTTCTCGCGGATGAAGGCGCCGAAGTACTGGTTCGCGGTGAAGGTCGAGGCTTCGGCCTTCTCGTTCGCGATCAAGGTCAGGTCGGGCACGCGGAAGAACGGGATCTGGTCGTCGCCGCCGACGAAGACGAGGTACTTGAGGTTGGGATGCGTGCTGCGGATCGAGTCGACCGTCGCGGAGAGCGCCGTGGCGACCGCGTTCGCACGATCCGGCGAGCACGGGTCGCCGTCCCACGCGTCGTAGAGCGCGGCGTTGTTGCCGTACGCCTCGACGGGGATGACGGCGCCGGAGACGCCCAGCGCGGTCTGGCCGGCGAGATTGCCGAGCGCGGTCATCACGTCGGCAGCGGCGGTTGCGCCGTACGTGTCGCCGAGGCGCTTCGTGTTGACGAGGAAGAGCGTGTTCACGTTGGCCGGAATCGCCAGCGCCGGCGTCCCCGCGACGCCCTGGCCCGCGAACGGGAAGCTGCGCCGGTCGCATTGGCCGAGCGGCGCCGGCGCCTTGCTCGTGACTCGGAGCGTGTAGGGCTGCGGCGCCGACGCGCCGTTGTAGCCCGAGACCTCGAGGACGAAGTAGCCGCTCCCGCCCGGCGAGATCGCGGTCACGTCCTCCGGGTCGGTGCCGCGGAAGATCGACTGCGCGGCGATCGGCAGGTTGGCGGTGTTGATGTCCTGCAGCGCGCCGGGGACGAGCTGCGCGCCGGTGTTCGTCAGGTCGACGCCCGTGTCGGGCAGTGGCGGATCCTGGAGCGGGACGCCGATCGCCCCGGGCGAGGTCAGCGGCGACGTCACGGGCGCGAAGAGCGTCAGGTCGTAGTCGGCCGGCAGGTTCGTCATCCGAACGATCAGCCGGTCGCCCGCCGGCGGTGCCGGGATGCGGTAGAAGTCGACGTCGCTCGGCGAGTCGATGTGCGAGAGATCGACCTCCGTGTTTCTCGGGATGATCGGCGCCGTTGCCGGGTCGTCGTTCGGCTCGAACACCTGCCGCACCGTCACCGGCGCGTCGTCGTCCGCCTGCACGGGGCCGCTCGGGGTCGCCGCCTGGACGTGCTCGGTGCCCGAGACAGGGCCGAGCGCGGCGCTCGGGTAGGCGAAGAAGTCGACCGAGTAGTCCTGCGCCAGGGAGAGCCCCGTGAGGCTCCACGTCAGCGTCCGGCCGCCGTTCGAGACGACGGGCGCGCCGACGGGCGTCGAGGTGCCGCCCTGCGCGAGCGACGCGCCGGCCGGCGCGTCGTAGCGCCAGCCGAGCGGCAGCGTGACCGCGACGGTCGCGGGCGCGACACCGGCGCCCGTCCCTTCGAGGCGGAAGCCCGCGTGCCACGCCAGCCTGCCGTTCTTCCCCAGCGACGCGAGCGTGTCGGTCGAGAGCGTCTCCCATTCGACGCCGGCGCGCGTGATGAAGATGGCCAGCAGGTCGGAGAACGTGAAGCCGGTGCCGGTCGGCAGGCCCGCGAGCAGGTCGTGCACGGTCTTCGGCGGTGCGCCGTAGAACCGGAGGTCGCCGAGCGAGAAGCCCCCGAGACTGCCTGCGAGGTCCGCAAGCGTCGCCGTCGCCCGGACGTGGCCGGCTGCGAACGCCGCACCCAGAGTCGCTTCCGTCGCGGCGGTGAGAACGGCGTTCGGGTTCCTGAGCGATGCAACCGCGATGCCGCCGAGCGGCGAGCCGGCCTCGAGCATCGGCACCAGCCGCAGAGTGCCGAAGCCGGACGCCGCCAGATTGAAGTTGTCGATCGGGAAGTTGTCGATCGGCGAGACGGACAGCGGCATGTTGTCGATCGGGAAGTTGTCGATCGGCATGTTGTCGATCGGGAAGTTGTCGATCGGGAAGTTGTCGATCGGGAAGTTGTCGATCGGGAAGTTGTCGATCGGCGCCCCGGTCAGCGCGGCCCCGAGCACGGTCTGGTTGCCGATGGTCGCGGCCTTGTTCGCAGGCGTGCAGCTGATCGGCGGCGAGTTGAGCGCGCTGCACCAGTCGGTAAGCGCGTCTCCGCCGCCGAGCGGGTTGATCGAGCTGAGCGGGACCACCCCGACGGCAAGCGCCTCGAGGCCGAGATGGCGCAGCTTCGAGCTGGAGAAGTCGAGCTGGTCGAACGTCAGCTTCGGCGTGGTGCTGGCCGGGTCGAGCGCGGGCGAGGCTGGATTGGCGCGCGCGAGCTGCCCGAGCGAGACGCCCTGCGCGGGCACGCCGTCGTACTGGGAGCCCTTCTGGACTGAGGGCCAGCCGCCCGGATAGCGGATCCCGATCGTCGAGAGCGGAACGGCGTCGAGCGCGGCGGCCACCGACGGAGCGTCGAACGGGAAGTTGTCGATGGGGAAGTTGTCGATCGGGAAATTGTCGATCGGGAAGTTGTCGATCGGGAAATTGTCGATCGGGAAGTTGTCGATCGGCATGTTGTCGATGGGGAAGTTGTCGATCGGGAAGTTGTCGATCGGCGCCGCGGCGGCCGGCGTGCCCTGGGCGGGCGGGCTGAGCAAAGAGAGCGGGAAGCCCGCGATCTGCAGGTCCTTCGCCACCGCCTCGGTGCTCGGCGCGCCGGTCGTCAGCGTCGCGGTCACGGCCGTGACGACGGCGGCCGCGTTGAAGTCCCGGACGAAGACGTCGTCGGTCTCGTTCATGTCGCCGGCGACCAGGTCGCCGGCGTTCGAGAAGAAGACCGCGTACCGGCCGTCGGCGCTCTGGGCCGTCCCGAACTGGCCGTTGTGCGCGAAGCCGCCGCCCGGCTGGCCCGCGGGCGTGAGGTCGACGAGATTCGTCGGCCCCGACTGGAGGTCGTGGCGATAGATGTGCGACGTGTTGCCGCTGACGAGCGGGCTCAGGTTCGACGCTGCCGACTCGAACGTGACGTAGCGCCCGTCGTCGCTGAGGCTGGGCGCCGTCGACTGCGCGTCGGCGCGCGCGCCCGTGCTGCTGACGTCGGCGATCTCGGTCGTCCCGGCGACGAGGTCGCGGACGTAGACGTGCTCGGTACAGACGGAGAGGCAGTCGCCGAGGTTCGTCGCCTTCGACGCGAACGCGACGTAGCGGCCGTCCGCGCTGATGCTCGGCGGCAGACCGAGGGAGGAGTCGTCGTTCCCCTGCGCGCCGTTGTTGGCGACGCTGACGAGCCGCGTCGTCCCCGCCTGGAGGTCCCGGACGAACACGTCCGCGTGCCCGTTCGTGTCTCCCGCGACGAGGTTCGTCGCGCTCGAGACGAACGCGACGTAGCGTCCGTCTCCGGTCATCGCCGGGAACGAGCTGGCGCCGTTCGCCTCCGCGCCGGGAACGCCGTCCGCAACGCTCATCCGCTGCAGACCGCTGTTCACGTCGAGGTTCCGCAGATAGATGTCGCGCACGCCGTTGGTGTCGGCGACGCCCAGGTTCGTCGAGTCGCTGTCGAACGCGATGTACTGGCCGTTCGTGCTGATCGCGGGGTGCTGGCTCTCCAAGTTCCCGATCACGCCGAGCGGGACGTCACCGCCGGGAACCGTGCGCGCGTCGACGATCGCCATCGCGAGGCCGTCGCTCGTGAGGTCGCGGACGTAGATGTGGGACGGCGTTCCGGTGGTCGGGCACGCATTCAGGTGGCAGGCGAGGTTCGTCGCGCTCGACTGGAACGCGGCCGAGTTGCCGTTGCCCGCGACCTGGACCCAGCCGGAGTTCGCGTTCGCCGGGCCGACGGGGTCGCGACCGCCGAGGCTGACGAGGGTGGTCCGACTCCCGGCGCGATCGCGGACATACCCCTGCAGGTGCCCGGCGTTGCCGGCCGGGGTCAGGTTGGACGCCTCCGACTCGAACCCGACGACGTTCCCGTCGTTGCTCACCGACGGGAACCTGGATCCGCTGTCGCCCTGGGCGCCGGAGCTCGAGCGGCTGGCCAACGTGGTCAACCCCGTGACGTTCGGCGGCGGCCCCGGGAGAACCGTCCACTTCCGGATCGCCGGCGTGGGGTCGACGTTCCCTGCGAGATCGATCGCGCGGGCGCGCAGCGTTTGCTCGCCCGGCTCGAGCTCCACGATGTACACGCCGTTCCTCCGCGGACAGATGCCGAAGTCGGCCGGGTCCGCCGTGTTGAGCGAGCACTCGAAGGTCGACCCCGGCTCGCTGCTCACGAAGGCGAAGCTCGCCTGGCTGGACGTCGTCACAGCTCCTTCCGGCGGCACCCCGACGAGCGTCGTCTCCGGCGGCGTGTCGTCGGCGCTGAACGGCTCGAACACGTAGGTCTTGCTGTCGTCGTCGGAGACGGTGAAGCCGTAGCACCTGCCGTCGCTGTCCAGCCCGACCCAGGGGTGCGTCAGCCAGGTGAGCTGGTCGTAGCTCTGCCCCGGCTCGAGCGCGTTGTAGAAGACGCGGTTCCCGTCGTAGTCCAGCCAGTACACCTTGAGGGCGACCCCGCTCTCGTTGACGAAGGTGATCGTGGTCGGGGTGATCCCTTCGATCGAGTGGTCCTGGGTGATCCCGCAGTTCGCGCTGCCGACGATCGGACCCCGCACCGGCTGCCAGGCGGCGTCGGTGTTGCTGCCCTCGTCCGGCGTGATCTGGTTCGCGTCGCTGCCGTCGCTCGACCCGACGTAGACCTGCTGGGTCCCCGAGCCGCGCTCGAAGGCGAGCCGCTGGTCGTCCGGCGAGGGATCCGGGTTGATGTCTGTCGTTCCGGCCGTGACGTCGGTCTGCTCGGCCCCACTGGCGGTCATCCGGTAGATCGACGACGCGCCGCCGCGCACGCTGTCGAAGACGATCTGGGTGCCGTCCGGCGACCAGCTGGGCCGGCCGTCGAACCCGCCGTTGGCCGCCGTCAGGTTCATGGCTCCGAAGCCGTCCGCGCGGACCGTCCAGACGTCCGACGCGGACTCGTACGCGATCCTCGTGCCTGCCGGCGACCACGAGCAGCGGGAGTCCGTCACGTCGTTGAACGTGATCTGTCTCTGTGCGCTGCCGTCGGCGTGCATGGTGAAGATCTCGTAGTCGCCGTTTCGGTTCGAGGAGAAGCAGATCTTCTTCCCGTTGGGCGAGAACCCCGGCCACATGTCGGAGCTCGCGTTGTTCGTCACCCGCGTCTGGCCCGTGCCGTCGGCGTTCATGACGTAGATCTCCTCCTGGCCCTGCCCGCCGTTGCGGTTCGAGTCGAAGACGATCTTCGTGCCGTCCGGCGACCAGGCCGGGTGCGCGTTCACCGTCCCCTCGGCGCCGATGCTGCCGGTCAGCTGCGACTCACCGCTGCCGTCGGAGCTCGCGACGAAGACCTGCTCGCCGCCGGAGCGCGTGCTCGTGTAGGCGATCTTCCCCGCCGCGCCCGGGAACGCCCCCCGTGCGCCGCCGCCGGCGAGGCCGGCCACGATCGCAACGAGAATCAGGGCCGCAAACCTGGAGCGGCGGGCCGCCCGCAGCTTCCTACCTGCTCTCCCCATCTCCCCTTCCGCAGTAACGAACCACGACCCTACTCGCTTTTTTACGATTTTCAAGCCGACATATGTGCACAAAGCTGTAAGACACAAAGCTGTAAGACTCAGTGGGGCGATGAGAGCGACCGCGGCGCGACACCTCGATCCGTACGTGGCGCGGCTGGCGCGCGAGTGGCAGCGGGAGCGTCCGGACACGGAGGCGCTCGAGCTCCACGCGTCGCTCGTCTCGGTCGACCTCTCCGGCTTCACCGCGCTCTCCGAGCGCCTGGCCGCCCGAGGGCGCGCGGGAGCCGAGGAGCTGATCCTCCTGATCGGCGCGGCCTACGAGGGTTTGATCCGGATCGCGGAGCTCCGCGGCGGCGACGTGCTCAAGTTCCGGGGCGACGCGCTGCTGATCCTTTTCGACGGCGACGGGCACGAGCGGCGGGCCTGCGTCGCGGCCGACGAGATGCAGCTCCTGATCGACCAGACGGGCAGCACCCGGAGCTCCGTCGGCCCCGTCGAGCTGACGATGGCGACGGGGATCTACTCCGGGCCGTGCCAGTTCTTCCTCGTCGGCTCGTCGCACCGCGAGCTCGTCGTGGCGGGGCCCGCGGCGACCGCGACCATCGGGCTCGAGGACGATGCCTCCGCCCACGAGATCCTGATCAGCGTCGGCACGGCCGAGGCGATCGGGCCGGGGTGGACGACGGGCGCGCGAGGCGCGGGCGTTCTGCTCCATCGAGGCTTTGCGGAGGAGATCGACGTGCCCGGCCCCCCGGCGCGCGCCGACGCGGACACGGACGGCCTGGAGCAGCTCGTCCCCGCCCCGCTCCGGCGGGTGCTCTCGTCGGAGCACGCCGAGCCCGAGCACCGCCAGGCGGCCGTAGCGTTCGTGAAGTTCACAGGCGTCGGCGAGATTCTCGAGCGGGGCGGGCTCGACGAGCTCGGCGCACGCATCGGCGCGCTGGCGGAGCTCGCGGGCTCGGCGGCGGACGAGCTCGGGATCACGTGGCTCGAGTCCGACATCGACGTCGACGGCGGCAAGCTCTATCTCACCGCCGGCGCCCCGGCGACCCCCGGAGGCGACGAGGAGCGGATGCTCAGGGCGCTTCGCCAGGTGCTCGACGGCGACTGCGGCCTGACGCTTCGCGCCGGCGTCAACCGCGGCAACGTCTTCGCCGGCGAGATCGGCTCTTCGACGCGGCGCACCTACGCGGTGATGGGCGACGCGGTCAACCTCGCCGCGAGGCTCGCCGGACGCGCACGGCCCGGTCAGATCCTCGCCACGGGCGACGTGCTCGACCGCTCGCGGACGAGCTTCGAGGCGGAGGCGCAGCCGTTCCTCGTCAAGGGCAAGGAGCGGGCGGTGACGGCTCACAGCGTCGGCGCGATGCTCGGCCCCCGCGAGGAGCGCCCCCCGGAGCGGCTGCCGCTCGTGGGACGCGACGGCGAGCTGGCGACGCTCCGCGAGGCGGTCGACGCCGCCCGCGTACGCCAGAGCCGGCTGCTCGAGCTGGTCGGCGAGCCCGGCATCGGCAAGTCGAGGCTCGTCGAGGAGCTGACGGAGCTCGCTGTCGGGTTCACGCAGCTCATCGGACGGGGCGAGCCGTACGCGACCGCCGCCCCCTACTTCGTCTTCCGCCCGCTCCTCCGGCAGCTCGTCGGCATCCTCCCGACCGCGTCGAGCAGCGAGGCGGGCGAGCAGCTCACCGCCTGGGTGCAGGCGGTGATGCCGGATCAGACGCCGTGGCTGCCGCTCTTGGCGAACCCGCTCGACGCGACCGTGGCGCCGACCGCGGAGTCCGACGCGATCGACCCCGCGCATCGCCGCGGACGGCTCCACGACGTCGTCGAGCAGTTCCTCTCCCGCGTGCTGATGATGCCGACGCTGCTCGTGTTCGAGGACGCGCACTGGCTGGACGACGCATCGAGCGAGCTGCTCGCGCACCTCGTCGCCCGTCCCGCTCCGCGCCCCTGGCTCGTCTGCGTGACGCAGCGGCCGGGCGGACGCTCGTACGTCGCGGACGACGGCTCGAATGGCCTCCTGCTGGAGCTCGCTCCGCTCGCCCAGACGGCCGCGGGCGCTCTCGCCGTCGCGTCGGCGGAAGGTCTCTCGCTCTCGGACGAGGCCCTGCTGGCCGTGATCGCGCGTGCCGGCGGCAACCCGCTCTTCGTGCGCGAGCTCGTCCGCGCCACCCGGACCGGCGCCCTCCCCGAGACGGTCGAGCGCCTGATGACGGAGCGCATCGACACGCTCGACCACGAGGACCGGCTGCTGCTCCGCTACGCCTCGGTGGTCGGGGCGCGCTTCGACCTGGAGCTGATGCGCGAGATCCTTGCGGACGAGATCGAGGACGTCGGCGACGTGGAGCGCTGGCAGCGCGTCTCCGAGTTCGTCGGTCGGCGCGACGACGACGTCCTCCAGTTCCGCCACGACCTCTTCCGCGCCGCGGCGTACGAAGGGCTCTCGTTCCGTCGCCGGCGCGAGATTCACGCTCGGGTCGGAGCCGCGCTCGAGCGGCGGGCAGGAGAGCGAACGGACGAGGCCGCCGGGCTCCTCTCGCTGCATTTCCTGGAGGGCGGCGAGGCCGAGAAGGCCTGGCGTTACTCGGTCGCCGCCGGCCGCCGGGCACAGGGGCGCTACGCGAACGCGGACGCCGCCGAGTTCTACGACCGGGCGCTGCGGGCGTCGGTGGACATGGGCGAGGCGGAGGTGGACGGGGTCGAGGTGGCCGAGATCGCCGAGGCGCTCGGCGACGTCTGCGAGCTGGCGGCTCGGTACGAGGCCGCGGCGGCCGCGTACCGGCACGCGCGGAGCCTCGTCGGCGACCAGATCGTCCCCGCCACGCGCCTGCTCCGGAAGGAGGGCGTGCTGCTCGAGCGGCTCGGCCGCTACAACGAGGCGCTCGAATGGCACCGGCGGGCGCTCGAGTCGCTGGACGAGGCCGGCGCCGACGGCGGCTCCGAGCGCGTGGAGCTCGAGCTCGAGTACGCCACGGTGCTCTTCCGGCAGGGCCGCTTCGCGGAGTGCCTGCGCTGGTCGGAGCGCGCCGCAGAGCATGCTCAGGAGGCCGGCGACCGGCGAGGCCTTGCGCACGCCTACCGGGTGCTGAACACGGCGCACCGCGAGCTCGGCGGCCGGGAGAGCCGCTGGTTCGAGCTCGCGTTGCCGATCTACGAGGAGATCGGCGACCGCGTCGGCTCCGCGATCGTGCTCAACAACCTCGGCGTCGGCTCGTACTTCGCCGGCCGCTGGGACGAGGCGCTCAGCTACTACGAGCAGAGCGTCGAGGCCGAGCAGGCCGCCGGCGACCCGATCCGGGCGACGAACTCCTCGAACAACGTCGCCGAGGTGCTGCTCGACCAGGGCCACGTCGACCGGGCGGAGGCGCTGCTCCACGAGGCGCTGCGCGTGTACACGGCGTCGGGCTACGCGTTCGGCGCGGGGGTTGCGAAGAAGAACCTCGGCCGCGCCGCCGCCGCAAGCGGACACTTCGACGAGGCGCACGCGCTCTTCGCCGAGGCCCTCGCAGATCTCGAGACCATGGGAGCGGAGCGCTTCGTCCTCGAGACCAATGCGCGGCGGGCGGAGTGCCTCGTGCTCGAAGGGCGCCATCAGGAGGCGTCAGAGCTCGTCGCCGAAACGCTCCGCGAGTCCGCCGAGGCCGGCATCGGCACCGTCCTCCTGGAGCGGCTCGCCGGCTACGTCCGCGCGCAGGCCCGGGACCCGGATGCCGCGCGGCCGCACTTCGAGGAGAGCCTGCGCGCCGGCCGCGAGCTGGGCGCGCAATACGAGGTCGGGCTGACCCTGAAGGCGCTGGCCGACACCGGGCTCGATCCCGCCGCCGGCCCCGAGGCGGCGGAGATCCTTGGACGCCTCGGCGTCGTCGCCACCCCGCGCGTCCCGCTGCCATAGCGGCCTTGGGAGCGCTACGGTTCGCCGATGAGGCTCGCGCGGATCTGCGTCCTCGCCGCCGCCGCAGCGTTGCTGGTCGCCGTGCCCTCCGCGGCGACCACGGGCGAGCTCCGGACGCTGGTCATCCTCGCCACGTGGGGGCCGCAGCCGCTCGCCCAGGCCGACGTCCAGACGGCGGTCTTCACAGGTGCGCGCGACTTTCTCGACCACAGCTCGTTCGGACAGGTGAAGCTCAGCGGCGAGACGACACCCTGGCTGCCGGCGTTCGGCGGCCAGGTCTCCTGCCTGCAGACCGGAGAGATCGCGACGGCTGCGCGCGCCGCCGCGGTGAAGGCAGGCTACGTCCTCGACCGCTACGACCGCTTCGTCTACGTCGTGCCGCGCGTCGCCTGCGACTTCGTCGGCCGCGGCACGGGCAACGAGGTCTGGCTGATCGGCGAGGTCTGGGCGGGGCTCGTCGCGCACGAGCTCGGGCACACGTTCGGGCTCGGACACGCAAACCGCTGGGAATGCAAGGGCTCCACCTGCCGTACGGTCGAGTACGGCGACAAGTACTCGGTGATGGGCGGCCTCGCCGACGGGCAGTACGACACGTACGAGAAGTACACCGCCGGCTGGCTGACCGACGTGGACGTCACGTTCGCCTCGGCGCCGGGCACGTACACGATCGACCAGCTCGAGCAGCCGTCGGACCTCCCGCAGGCGCTCGTGATCCGCACGGCCGCGAACGAGTACTGGCTCGACCACCGCGAGCCCATCCTCGAGGACGCGAAGATCGCGGGCGACCCGGCCGTGAACGGCGTCTTCGTCCACGCGGGGCCGAACGCCTATGGGCTCGGAATCAACTTCTCCTCGCCCTATTCCGGCCCCGACGTTCTGTTGCCGAACCCGCGGACGGCGGCGGACGCCTATCTGCCCGGCGACGTGATCAGCGAGCCGGGCGCGTTCCGCGCCACCGTCCTCCGGCACGAGGGCACGCACGTCGTCGTCGACTTCCGCTGGACGGACACGCAGAGGCCGGCACCACCCAGGATCACCTCTCCGGGAGCGACCGTCCGGACGAGCTCCCGCTGGGTCGAGGTCGACTGGCAGGGCTCCCGCGACGCCGGCAGCGGCGTCGACCACTACGAGCTCTGGATCGACGGCGGCAAGAGACGCTCGATCGACGCCGACTTCCGCCTCGGCGACCACATCCAGCTCCCGCGCCCGAAGCTCGGGCGCCACGGGGTTCGGATGGTCGCGATCGATCGCGCCGGGAACCGCAGCGCCGTCACGTTGCGGCGGTTCACCGTTCGCCGCTGACGAGCACTACTGCGAGAGGCTTGATGTGAAACTCGGGTGCGTGTGGGGATGGGCCAGATCAAGCGGTTCAGCCGGATCGGGGCGCAGCCTGTAGTGGTGCTACAGGCAAGCCCGGGCCGGTTGAAACCGCGCCGTGTCTGGCACACCGGCCGCGCGTGCCGGAGTTTCACATCAAGCTTCTAGGTCGCGGCGCGCGAGGCACGAGCGCCCAGCGCCTCGGCGACGCGCTCGCCGAGCAGGCGGTACCCCTCGACGGACGGATGGTCGCCGTCTGAGGTCCACTCCTCGCGCATGCGCCCCGGCCGGTCCGGGTCCTGGAGCGTGTCGTGGAAGTGGATCACGGGCACGCGCTCCTCGTCTCCGATCAGGCGGATCAGCGTGTTCAGCTGGTGAATCTGCGGCTCCGCCTCCGGCCACCCGTTGTTCCACGGCAGCACCTCGACGAGGAGGACGCCGAGCCCGAGATCCTTGCCGCGGCGGACCATCTGGCGCAGGTTCTCCGCCGCGGTCCCGAGGTTGCGGCCCTGCGCGATGTCGTTGATCCCGCCCTGGACGACGAGCACGTCCGCGCCGGCGGCGCATTCCTCCAGCCGGGCGAGGATCTCGTCCGTCCGCTGGCCGTAGCGTCCGCAGTTGCGGAACTCGACGCCGTCCAGAAGCCGGCTCGCCCAGTGCTGCCACTGGCTCTCGACGATGCCGCCGCGGCCCGAGTCGTAGCCGGGCGAGCCCTCCGTGATCGAGTCTCCGAGGGTGGCGACGAGCACCGAAGGATGCTACGGGAGGCGAAGCGCCCCGCGCCGGTAATACGCCCGGACGCGGTTGCGGAAGAAGCCGCCGTCGTCGTCCGCCGTCAGGGAGACGCGCGCGTTGCCGTTGATCGGCTCGGGGTTCGTGACGCCGTCCTTGCGGCCGTCGCAGGCGCACGTCGTGCCGTCGGCGCCGCCGCCGAAGAGGAACGCGACCACACCTGCGTGGGCGTAGGCGCGCAGGTGGGCGCGGGTGGCGTCGTCCAGCAGCCACTCGACCCGGTTGTCCTGGAAATGACCCCAGGTGTTGTCCATCGCCCGCATCCGCGTGTTGCCGAGCGGGATTTGCCAGGCCGCAAGGCGCACCTTCGCGAGCCGGACGAACGTCTGGGCGTAGAGCACATGCCGGCGGAAGTCGGCAGGTGCGAACCAGGTCTTTGGGTTCCCCTGGATCTTCGCGTAGAAGCCCGCGTCGCGATCGGAGAAGTCCTCGAACGCGAGGTCGAACCGCGCGCCCAGCGAGCGGTAGAAGGCGGCCGACTGCGACGCGTAGGCGCGCACCGCCGCGTCGGGCGGATCCTCATAGACGATGTCGTGCTTCGTCCCCCAGCCGCTCATGTGGTAAGCGAGCAGCGCATTCGGCGCGAGCTCGTTACGGAGCGCGAGCCACTGCCGCGCGAACGAGGACGCGAGCGCCGTCGCGTTCGCCTGCTCGAGATAGCCCCAGAGGTCGGGTTCGACGTGCACGACGATCGGCCTCGCCCCGCGCACGCGCTGGAACAGCAGCCGCACGTCCGCCCAGTACGACTGCATCACCTCGGGATCGCGGAGGTGGCCGAGATCCGTCTTCGCCTCGTCGCCGAGCTGCGGCTTCGACTGGAGCAGCATGTAGTAGGTGAGCACGGGGATCGTTCCGTGCGCCCAGGAGTCGCGGACGTACATCGAGGCGAAGCCGCCGTCCGGGTTCCACGTCGCCCAGCCCTGGCCGGTGTTGACCCCGCCGGCGAGGTACTGGTAGCGGAGCCCGAACGGCGCCGAGCGGCGCAGCGACGCGGCGCCTCCGGGACCGTCGGAGAGGCCGATCTGGACCGTCTTCGGCCAGCTCTTCGGCAGCGGCGGCAGCGCCGTCGACGACGCAGAGGCGGACGTCGTAGCGACGAGCAGCGCGCAGAGCGGCAGGAGCAGGACAGAGCGCTTCATCCTCGTTCAGACGCCGCGCGCCGCGAACGCTTGCGGGCCGAGGAGGGTCTGGCGAAATACCGTCTGTGTCTCCGGGCCGCGCTGCTCGCCCCGACGACGAGCGATATTCGGCCAGACCCTCCTAGAAGAAGAATCCCCGCCATGCGGTCCACCAGTCGTCGGCGCGGACGACGATCGTGCGCGCGTCGAGCACCTCCACGCCCTTTCGGTTCGCGTATTCGTGCATCCGGTCCGGCGACTTGAACTCCACCTTGATCTCGGCCGGGCGGCCCGGGTCGTACGGCTCGACCCGTTTCGGGTCCGCCAGTGCCTCCTTCGCGCCCTCCTCGATCAGCTGCCTCGCCCGCGGCGGCGGAATCATGCGCGCGCCGAACGTGCCGAGACCCTGCTTGACGGGCACGGTCACGAGGCCGTCACCGAGCAGCTGCTCCGCTTCCCTGCAGACGGCGCGGTCCCCGGTCACCATCAGGACGGGACAGCCCCACGTCCCGCAGAGCGCCGCCATGATCCCCGTCTCGCCGACGGGCTTGCCGTTGAACCAGAGGTTCTGCCAGGCCTGACCCGAGACGGTGTGGTTGAGGACGCCGTCCCCGGTGCCCGCCATGGCGTGCATGCCGACGAAGAGGCCGGCGTCGCAGCCCTGCTCGAGGAACTCGGTGTACTCCGTCCACTCGTTCTGAACGACCCACTCGCAGTCCGGGTCGAGCAGCTCGGGCGCCATCGAGTTGAAGCTCCACCCCTCGCCCGCGCCGTGGCAGTCCATGACCACGATCTCCGTCGCGCCCGCCGCCTTGGCGCCCCGCACGGCCGCGTTGACCTCCTCGGTGTAGAGGCGGCGGCCCTCCTCGTACATCGCGTGCCCGCCGGTCGTCTGCTGCCAGCGGACGATGCCGGAGACGCCTTCCATGTCGGAGATGACGTGGACCTTCATTCACGTTCTCCGCTGTCTGGCAACCTCGAGTTCCTGGCGCGCCGTTGGTCGTGCGGCGCCGGAGGGGACAGTGCAACCTGCACGGCCCCGGAGAGCGACGTGCGACCAGCGGTGCGAGGCGGCGCCGGAGCGCGGCTCCGCCGCGTGCCGGAGTCGCCGGCCAGGGGCCCGCGGACGATGCCGGAGACGCCTTCCATGTCGGAGATGACGTGGACCTTCATCGGTCGACGATCCTAAGGGCTCCGACGGTCTCGCCGCGGCTGTTCGTCACGGGCACGTCGTGGAACGCCTCGATCGCGAGCAGGTGACCCAGCGCGGGGCGCAGCGCCCGCGAGGAGCCGTCCTCGACCTTGAGCGCGAGGCCGAGGCCGTCCGGTCCCGCCGCGCAGAACAGCCCCTCCGCGCCGCGCTTGGCGATCCAGCCGGGCTGCGCGCGCATCAGGTCGGTGTCGTCCGCGCCGCGACCCCCGACGAGATCCGGCCGGGCCTGCATCGCGGCGGCGATCCGCTCGGGCGTGCGCGTGAGAAGGTCGGCCGTCGAGGCGAGAGGCAGCGCGAACGTGGGTACGCCGCAGCCGTCGATCGCCGTGCCCTCGTCGCCTCCGATCAGATCGCGGATGCGCTGCTGGAGCGGATGATCCGGCAGGCGGTACCCCTGGAAGGGCCAGCCGTTCGCGCGGCAGGCGGCGAGCATGCCGGCGTGCTTGCCGGAGCAGTTGTGGCCGAGCCTGCCTTCGGGACGGCCTTCCTGGACGCCGTTCTCCAGGTCGTCCGGCGTGGCGCCCGCGCGCGCGAGCAGCAGCCGCACCGCCTCGAGCTGCTCCGGCTCGGCCTGGTGGGAGGCGCATGCGATCGCGATCTCCTCGTCGGCGAGGTCGTCGTAGGCCTCGACGAGCGGGATGGCCTGGATCGGCTTCGCCGACGAGCGGAGGAAACAGACGAGGGAGGCATCGCCGAACGCGCGGCCGTCCGTCGCGACGGCGTGCACGCGGTGCACGGCCTCCGTCACGCCACCGCGCGTCGCGAGCACCGTCAGCGCCTCCATCTCCGGGGAGGCTACTGGGCCGCGCGCCTGCGGCTCGCCGTCAGCGGCTCGAGGACGAGCGCCGCCAGCACCCCAACCAACAGGAGGTCGCGGGCGAGCACGATCCTTGCGACGCCCCGGTCGAGCCCGAACGCGAGCCGTTCGTAGCGAAAGGGAAACTCGAGCTGCGTGAGCACGAGCGCCGCAGCGAAGAGCGCCAGCGCGAGCCGACGGCCCGTGAGGACGACGAGCGGAATGAGCCAGGCGAGGAACTGCGGCGACAGCACCTTGCCGAAGGCGACGAATGCGCAAACCGGGCCGTCCCCCAGCGCAGCGCGTCGTCGCTCTGGCGCGCGGCGATCCAAATCGCCACCACCCCGCCCACCTGCAGCACCGTCGTCAGCGCCTGCACCGCGGCGACACCCTGGCCGGCGAGGTTGTCGGACCCGTGCGAGTGGACGGAGCGAACGTCGGCGCCAAGGACGCCGAGCCGCCGAGGTTCTCGACCTGCAGCGGTCTGCTCCGCTGCGTGTGGATGCTGTCCCAGAGGCCGCTCGGGGCGACCAGCGCGAACGGCACGATCGCCGCCACGAGCACGAGCCCGAACCCGGTCAGCCCGCGCCGGCTCCAGGGGAAGAGCGGCAGCAGCACGACCGGCCAACCTTCGCTGCCGTCGCGACCGCCAGCAGCGCGAACGCAGCTCGTTGGCGCCCGGCCGCGAGGGCCGCGAGAGCGCCGACGGCGAGCGCGGTCGGCCAGAGGTCGAAGCGGTAGAGGACGACCGAGCCGAGCAGCAACGGCGCGAGCGCCGCGGCGAGCAGCGCGCGGTTCCCAGCGCCGGCCGCGCGGAGCGCGAGCAGCATCGCCAGGCCACACAGCACCATCAACGCCTGGAAGAGGCGGTTGTAGCGCACGAAGTCCTCGTGCTCGACGAGCGCGGGCGCGACGAACACGGGCAGCGCGGCGGGTGGGTACTCGACGTCGAAGTCCCGGTAGGGCACGTCTCCGTGGACGACGTTGCTCCCGCAGCGGAAGTATGTCGTCGTGTCGAGGATCAGGTGCCGTCCGTAGAAGCCGATGCGCAGGATCCCGACGACGGCGACGACCACGGCGAGGACGGCGAGCGTGCGGATACGCTCATTTCTCGTGCCCGAGCTACCCGAGATGGAGGCGTGGCGCCGCGCCCTCGACGACCCCGTCCGCGCCTACCCGATCGAGAAGGCGGGTCCGGCGCACATCGCGACGCTGAAGACGTTCGACCCACCGCTGCAGGCGCTCGAGGGCGAAGGGCTGGCCGGTGCGCGGCGCCGCGGCAAGCGGCTGCTCTTCCCCACCGACGACGGCGGGCTCGTGCTGCTCGTGCACCTGATGACCGCCGGCCGGCTCAGGTACCTCCACCCGGGCGAGAAGGGGCCCAAGACACCCGCCTTCCGGCTGCGCTTCACGGACGGCGCAGAGCTCGTGCTGACCGAGGCGGGCGCGAAGAAGCGGGCCGGCGTCTGGCTGCTCCGACCGGAGTCGGTCGAGGCCGAGCTCGCGCACCTCGGGCCTGAGGCCGACGAGGTCACCGCCGGTGAGCTCGGCGAGATCCTCCGTTCCGACTCCCGCCGCCTGCACGCCGCGCTGCGCGACCAGCGCCTGCTCGCCGGAATCGGCCGCGCGTGGGCGAACGAGATCCTGCACGCCGCGAAGCTGTCCCCCTACGCGCTGACGACGCAGCTCTCGGACGAGGAGGTGGCGCGACTGCACAAGGCGATCCAGTCGGAGCTCGCGCGGGGCCTCGCGCTGCGAGAGCGCGGCGCGAGCGACGCGAAGACATATCGGGTCCACCGGCACCTCGGGGAGCCGTGCTACGTCTGCGGGGCTCCACTCGCGCAGGTCGACTTCGAGGAGCACACGATCTTCTACTGCCCGCACTGCCAGACCGAGGGGCGCGTGCTGAAGGACCGGCGTCTCTCGAGGCTTCTGCGGTGATCGCGATCGAGCGCGCGTTCGAGGCGAGCGACGACCTCGTCTCCGCGCTCGGGCGGCTGCTGCCGCAGCTCTCGCGCAGCGCCGCGCCGCCCGGTCCGCCCGAGCTGGCGGAGCTGCTCGCGCAGCCGGGGACGACACTGCTCGTGGCGCGCGACGGCGACGCGATCGTGGGCACGCTGACGCTGCTCGTCCACCGGCTCCCGACCGGGATCAAGTCCCGCATCGAGGACGTCGTCGTCGACGAGGCCGGCCGCGGCAAGGGCGTCGGCGAGGCGCTGACGCGCGAGGCGCTGCGCCTCGCGGCCGATGCGGAAGCGGTGCAGGTGGAGCTCTCGTCGCACCCGTCGCGCGAGGCGGCGAATCTCCTCTACCGGCGGGTCGGCTTCCGGCAGCGGGAGACAAACGTGTACCGCTACCAACCGGCGGAGCGGCGCTCCTCGCCATAGCTCCCTCTGCGGAACATCACGCGCGGCGCCCGCATCCGGTGCCAGGCACCGTCGTGACGTGTGACGAAAGCGGCACAAAAGACGCCGGTTCGAGCGCCCGCACCGATTCGCCAGACGTCCCGAGGGGACATGTCCGGTGCCTGGCACCGGCAGGAAGGCGTCACGTACAGTCCACTGCGTGGCGCTTCGGGCCGATGTGGAGAACGGCAGGACGCTCCCCTTCCACTGGTACTCCGACCCGGTGGTGCTGCACCGGGAGCAGGAGCGCGTCTTCGCGCGCACGTGGCAGTACGCGGGTCGCGCGGAGCAGGTGGCTGGGCCGGGCGACTTTCTCGCCACGGATTGCGGCGACGTACCCGTGCTCGTCGTGCGCGACCGCGCGGGGGAGCTACGCGCGTTCCTGAACGTCTGCCGGCATCGCGGCTCGACGCTCGTCGCGGGCTGCGGCCGTCGCCAGACGATCCAGTGCGGCTACCACGCCTGGACGTACGACCTCGACGGCTCGCTCCGGCGGGCGCCGCGCTCTGAGCGCGAGCCGGGCTTCGACCCCGCCGACTGGTCGCTCGTCCCCGCGAGCGCCGACACCTGGGGCCCCTTCCTCTTCGTCAACCCGGACCCGGACGCCGCCCCCCTCGCCGAGACGCTCGGCCTCCTCCCGGAGCTCCTCACGCGTGACATCGACCTCGCGCAGCTCCGCTTCCACTCGCGCGTCGAGCTGGAGCTGAACGCGAACTGGAAGATCGCAGTCGAGAACTTCCTCGAGTGCTACCACTGCCCGACCGCGCACCCCGGCTTCAGCGCGGCGGTCGACGTCGACCCGGACAGCTACCTGCTGGACGCGTACCCGACCTTCGCCGCGCAGCACTGCGTCGCGCGCGAGGGCGGCGCGGGCGGCCAGTTCCACCTGATCTGGCCGAACACCGGCATCAACGTCTTCCCCGGGCCGCCGAACCTCTCGATCGGGCCGATCCTGCCGGCCGGCCCAGACCGGACGCGGCGCTACCTCGACTACTTCTTCGCACCCGACGCCGACCCCGCCTGGCTGGAGGAGTTCTTCGCCTTCGACGACCAGGTCGGCCGCGAGGACACTGCGCTCGTGGAGTCGGTGCACCGGGGGATGCGCTCCGGGCTCGTCGACCACGGCCGGCTCCTGCTCTCGAGCGAGGGGCTGATCCACGCCTTCCAGACCTGGATGCTGGATCGGCTCACGCCCGAGGGGTAGTCTCAAAGCCCCTCGTTTTCCAACCATAGGAGGACTCCTCGTGAAGCGTCTCGCCACGCTGCTCGCGCTGGCATCGCTCGTCGCCGCGGTGGCCGCACAGGCACGGCCCGCCTCCCCGCCGACAATGACCCCCGGCACGTTGACCGTGGCGTTCGGCGACTCGGCGGTCAACTTCGCCGCAGGCTCGGTCCGCGGCTCGAAGATCATCAACCCGAAGGGCTACGAGGTCGACCTCTCGAAGGCGATCGCGACAAAGCTCGGCCTCGCCAAGGTCAACTACGTCTACTCGCCCTGGAACAGCCTCTTCGCGCCGGGCACGAAGAAGTTCGACATCTCCTTCCAGGAGGCGACGATCACCGCCCAGCGGAAGAAGACGGTCGACTTCACGACGTCCTACTTCAACGCGAACCAGGGCGTGCTGCTCTCGAAGAAGGCGGCTGTCCCGCACTCGATCGCCGACCTGCAGAAGCTGCAGACGTGCGCCCAGGCGACGACGACCGGCCTCGACTGGATCAAGCAGAAGCTGCACCCGTCGAAGACGCCGCTCGTCTACCAGTCGACCTCGGCGGCGTTCACCGCCGTGCAGGTCAACCGCTGTGAGGCCCTGATTCTCGACACGCCGATCGTGGCCTCCGAGAAGAAGGCGCGCCCGGGGTCGTACGGCTCGGTCGCCGGTCAGATCGTGACGAAGGAGCAGTACGGCGCCGTGCTCCAGAAGGGCTCGAAGCTGACGCCGGCCGTGAACACGGCGATCAAGGGCCTCTGGGAGAGCGGCACGATCTCGAAGCTGCAGAAGAAGTGGTTCGCGATCGACTTCTCGAAGGTGCCGACCCTGAAGTAGCGCATGCACGACGTTCTCCAGAAGTTCTTCAACCCGCACGACTTCCGGCTCGCGCTGCCGGACGTGTGGGCGGGCTTCCAGGTGAACATCAAGCTGATGATCGTCTCCGAGGCGCTGGTGCTCGTGCTGGCGCTCGGGCTGGCCGTCGTCCGCGGACTGCCGGGGCGCGGGGCGAAGCCGCTCCGCGCCCTGGCGATCGTGTACACGGACGTCTTCCGCGGCACGCCGCTGATCCTCGTCGCGCTGCTCGTCGGCTTCGGCCTGCCCGGCGCTCCAGGCGCCCTGGATCTCCAGCCGCTCGAACTTCTTCTACGGCGTCATGGCGCTGACGCTCGTCTACACGGCGTACGTGACCGAGGTCTACCGCGCCGGCATCGAGTCGGTGCACCCGAGCCAGCGGATGGCGGCGCGGTCGCTCGGGCTCATCGTAC
The DNA here is from genome assembly GCA_963704025.1 of uncultured Actinomycetes bacterium. Taxonomy (GTDB): domain Bacteria; phylum Actinomycetota; class Thermoleophilia; order Gaiellales; family Gaiellaceae; genus CAVPGP01. The sequence goes on from CAVPGP010000005.1 coordinate 431,325, forward strand.
TGCGCAGTCGATGCGCTACGTCGTCATCCCGCAGGCGGTGCGCCGGGTGATCCCGCCGCTGCTCAACGACTTCGTCGGGCTGCAGAAGGACACTGCGCTCGTGCTCGGTGATCGGCGTCGCCGAGGCGGCGCAGCAGGCCCAGAGGTACTCACAGACGTACGCGAACTTCACCTCGTACGTGGTCGCCGCCGTGTTCTTCGTCCTGCTGACGATCCCGCTCGCGCGCTTCACCGACCACCTGATCGCGCAGCGCGAGCAGCGCGAGCGCGCGGCCGCGCGGGGCGGAAACAGTGAGGTTGCGCGATGAGCTTCGTCGAGGTGCGCGACGTCTCGAAGCGCTTCGGCGACAGCACGGTGCTCCGAAGGGCGTCGATCGCTGGAGGTCGGAGAGCACGAGGTCGTCTGCCTGATCGGCGCGTCGGGCTCCGGCAAGTCGACGCTGCTCCGCTGCGTCAACCTGCTCGAGCGCGTCGACACGGGACGGATCGCCGTCGACGGCCAGGACGCTCACGAACGGCAAGGTCGACGTCAACGCGCTGCGCCGCAAGATCGGGATCGTCTTCCAGGCCTACAACCTCTTCCCGCACATGACCGTGCTCGAGAACGTGACGCTCGCGCCGAAGAAGGCGCTCGGCCTGTCCGCGCGCGAGGCACGCGGCCAGGCGATCGAGCTGCTCGGGCGGATCGGTCTCGCCGACAAGGCGGACGAGTACCCCGACCGGCTCTCCGGCGGACAGCAGCAGCGCGTCGCGATCGCGCGCGCGCTCGCGATGGGGCCCGAAGCTGATGCTGCTCGACGAGATCACGTCGCGCGCTCGACCCGCAGCTCGTCTCGGAGGTGCTCGAACCTCGTCCGCGAGCTGGCCGACTTCGGCATGACGATGATCATCGCCACGCACGAGATGTCGTTCGCGCGGGAGGTCGCCGACCGCGTGTGCTTCCTCGACGCCGGCGTGATCGCCGAGGAGGGCGACCCGGAGCGGATCTTCAGCGCGCCCGAGCAGGCCGCGCACGCGCGAGTTCCTGGCGCGGGTGATCGAGGCGGGGCGGCTGTGACGCTCGCGCTCACCGCGCGCCGCTCGGGCTGGCCGGCGTTCCTCGCGGTGCCGCTCTTCTTCGCCTCGCTGATGGCGGCCTCGCTGGCGGTCGAGAAGGCGCACGTCTACGAGTGGATCCGCCACGGGCGCCTCTTCCGCACGCATGCACCCGCCGGTCGCCTCGATGGAGGCGAGGATCTGGCTGCTCGCGCTGGTGCCGCCGCTTCTGCTCTGGTGCTCGGGGCGCGGCTCGCCTCGCGGCTGCCCTACGGCATCTACCTCGCGCGCGATCGGCGCGATCGTCGACTCGCTCGCGGTCACGCACCGGCTCGCCGTCTGGGAGCGCCACCACACGGCGCGGTTCCCGTTCGGCGCGGACATGATCCCGGACTCCAGCACCTCGAGCTCGCTCGTCAAGGGGCAGTGGGAGGCGAACGCGCGCGAGACTGCGGTCAGCCTCGGCCACTACACGATCGCGCTCGCGATCGCGGCGATCCTGATCACCGCCGGGCTGGAGCTGCGCCGCCGCCGCGGCGTGCCGCCGCTCGACACGACCGAGGGCGCGCTCGAGACGGGCGGCGCCCCGCAGCTGTCCGGGCCGACCTAGGCCGGCTCACGCCGGCTGCGCATCGGCGAAGACGGTCGCCCAGTCGTTCTTGACGCTCACGACCGTCCAGTCGTGCTTCTCGGCCAGCTCGAGCGACGTCTCGGCACCCGCGGTGTAGGCGAACTCGCGCTCGCCGTCGTCGTGGAGCAGGAGCAGCCGCAGCGCGGGGCGGTCCTTCCCGCCGGCGTAGCGGAGCATGGGGATGTCGCCGTTCGAGTTGCCGCCGGCGAGAATCGGACGCTGCCCGATCCGGCTCCAGATCCGAACGGGCTTGACAGGGCCGTCGTCGAAGAAATCCATCGCCGCCTCGTAGGCGACGCGGCCACCGTGCTCGTCGTCGGTGTAGACGAGCGCGTTCGAGCTCCCGATCACGCGCTCGGAGGGGATGCCGTACATGTCGCCCGTGACCGGCCGCATGAAGTCGCGGTCGCCGCCCGAGGCGATGTAGTTCGTGAACCCGTTGGCCTCGAGGTAGCGCAGGAGCTCGATCATGGGCACGTACCCGCACTCGCTGAAGGGCCGGCCGAGCGTCGGATGCCTCCCGTTGCGCAGGAACGCCTCGGCGGCGGCCGAGTACTCATCGACCGTCTGGCCGGCGAAGACCTGGAGGATGCCTTCCATGAGCACCTTCACATCCGAGTCGTCGCCGTGGTAGTGCTTCGTGATCGCCTCTCCGAGCCAGCCGTAGTCCTTGTCGTAGGCGGCCTGCCACGGTTGCCGCCGGCGCAGGGATTCGTCGGCCTCTGCCATCACCGCGAGGCGCATGAGGATGAAGCCGAGCTCGATCGGCATGGGCTTCTCGCACCAGAGGGTGCCGTCGTTGTCGAAGACGGCGATCCGCTCGGCAGGCGGGACGTACTCCGACCCGCCCTCCTCCGTCACGCGGTCGACGAAGTCGACGATCGACCTGCGCGTCTCCGTGTCGTGCCACGAGGTCAGCAGGTCGCTCATCCCGTCCCCTACTGCGACCGGATCAGCATCTCGGCCTGGCGCTCGAGGTCGACGTACGGCTCGCCGCTGACGTCGACTGCGACCCGGTTGATCGTCCCGCCGGTGAAGGCGTACGGAGCCTCGCCGGGGTAGTCGTCCGTCACCGGCTCGCCGCTGTGCCGTCCGACAAAGAGGCCCGAGCCGGCAATCGAGAATGCTCCGAGCTGGGTCCTGATCGTGCCCTCGCCGACCTTGGTCTCTCCGTGGTAGAGGGACAGCGTCCCGGTGGCGCCCGTGGGCTCCATTCCTTCCTTCTCGAACGAGGCCGAGAGGATCAGGTTCTCGCCGGTGGGAACGTCCTCGGTGCCGACGACCATCTGCTCCTCGGCGCCGACGAAGTTGTTGACGTAGTGGAGGCGGTTGTCCTTGACATAGAGCGCGTGGCCGCCGAAGCGGGACCCGATCGCGAAGAGCACGCCCTCGGCCCCGGGGGCAGGGATGTCGACGAGCGCGCCGATCACGAACGAGCGGTTCCTCGTGTTGACGGCCTGCCACTCGCTGACCGGCGCCGTGTCCGGGAAGTAGACGTACCGGTCGCGGGGAGCGGTCAGCTGTGGGCGTGGCGTCCCGAGGATCTCGACCGGGGAGCGGTCGTCGAGCGGGAAGGCGCCGTTCCGGCCGGCTTCGGAAAACCAGATGTTCACGAGCTCCCTCACCTTGTCGGGCTGCTCTCCCGCGAGGTTCGAGACCTCCGACCGGTCGACGTCGGTGTTGTACAGCTCCCACTCGTCGTCGCTGAAGTTGCCCCAGCCTGCGACGGTCGGATGTGTCGTCACCGCCTTCCAGCCCTCGTGCCAGATCGAGCGGGAGCCGAGCATCGCGTAGAACTGCGTCTTCCTGGCGGACTCGGCCGAGGCGTCGTCGAGGCTGTCGCGCATGCTGACGCCGTCGAGGGGAGACTGCGTGTGCCCCTTGATCGTCTCCGGCGGGTCGACGCCGAGCACGTCGAGAATCGTCGGCACGAGGTCGATCGCGTGGTGGTACTGGTCGCGGATCTCGCCGCGGGCCTTCGTTCCGGCAGGCCACGAGATGATGCACGGGTCGCAGGTTCCGCCGTTGAACTCGTAGCGCTTCCACATCTTGAACGGCGTGTTGAACGCCATCGCCCAGCCGTTCGGATAGTGGTTGTAGGTCTTCGTGCCGCCGAGGTCGTCGATCTGTGCCAGGTTCTGGGCCAGGTCGTCGGGGACGCCGTTGGCGAACTTCATCTCGTTGACGGAGCCGTTGGGCCCGCCCTCGCCGCTGGCGCCGTTGTCGGAGACGACGATAACGAGCGTGTTCTCCAGGAGCTCGTTCTGCTCGAGGTAGTCGAGCAGGCGCCCGATGTGGTGATCCGCGTGCGCGAGGAACCCCGCGTACACCTCGGCCATGCGCGAGAAGAGCGTCTTCTCCTCGTCGTTCAGCGACTCCCAGGGGCGGGTGACGTCGAGCAGCGGGAACGGCTTTCCGTCCGGGCCTGTGCGCGTCTCCGTCCCGATCGGGTTGATCGGCGGCAGCTCGGTGTCGGCGGGCACGATGCCGAGCTTCTTCTGCCTGTCGAGCGTCTGCTCGCGGATCGCCTCGTACCCCATGTCGAAGCGGCCCTTGAACTTGTCGATCCACTCCTTCGGCGCGTGGTGGGGTGCGTGGCAGGCTCCCGGCGCGTAGTAGAGGAGGAAGGGCTTCTCGGGTGCGACCGCCTTGGCGTCGCGGATGAACTCGAGCGCCTTGTCGGTGATGTCGTCGGTGAGGTGGTAGCCCTCCTCCGGGGTGCTCGGCTGGTCGACGGGGTGGTTGTCGTAGACCAGGTCGGGGTACCACTGGTTCGTCTCGGCGCCCAGGAATCCGTACCACCGCTCGAAGCCGCGCCCGGTCGGCCAGTTGCGCCGCGTCGAGGCGAGGTTCATCTCGTCGGTCGGGCAGAGGTGCCACTTGCCGACCATGTAGGTGTTCCAGCCGAGCTCGCCGAGGATCTCGGAGAGCATGCCGTTCTCGGGCGGGACGGTGCCGCTCGCGTTCGGGAAGCCGATCGCCGCCTCGGTGATGCAGGCCATGCTGTTCCGCGTGTGGTTTCGGCCCGTGAGCAGGCACGAGCGGGTCGGCGAGCAGAGTGCCGTCGTGTGGAACTGGGTGTAGCGGACCCCAGCAGAGACGATCCGGTCGATGTTCGGCGTCTCGATCGGGCCGCCGTAGCAGCTCATCGCCGAGAACCCGACGTCGTCGAGGACGATGTAGAGGACGTTGGGCGCGCCGTCCGGCGCCTTCGGTGGTTCGAAGGGCGACCAGTCGGGCGTCGAGTCGCGGATGTCGGTGTTGATTACGCCCTTGAACGCCTTGCTCATGACGGCCTCCCCCACGTGGTCGGTTTGCACCGACGCTATCGACCCCGAGTGGAGAGCGCCTCACCCCGGGTGGATGACGCGCGGCACGTCGGAGGGCGCTTTGGCGGCGGCGTCCGTCGGCGATCAGCCGGGGAGCGAGACGACGAGCGCGTCCCCGTCGGCGGCAACCGAGCCGCCCAGCGCCTCGACGATCCGCCGGCCGCCGGAGGCGCCGAGGTCGCGCACCTCCTTGCCGAGCACGATCGGACGCGCCGCCTCCTCGACCGGCGAGAGCGTCAGATCCGTCCCCGCCACGTGCAGGGACAGCTCCTCGAGGCCGCCGTGGCGCACCGCCGCGTCGGTGATCCCGCGCAGCGCGACGACGGCCGCGTCGCGGTCCACCGTCACGGGTCCTCCCTCGCCGGTCACGCTCACCTTCTCGCCCGCGGCGCTCTGCGCGAGCTCCAGCGAGTCGGCCTCGGCGAGCTGCGGCTCCCAGCGTCCGGCCTCGATCCGCGCCAGGAGGCCGAGCAGCTCCAGCAGCTCGGTCATCTGCTCGGAGGCCGCCTCGATCATGGCGACGTAGCGTTCCTGCCGCTCGTCGAGCCCACCGAGGCGGGAGAGCGTCCGCGCGAACCCGAACGCCGTCGCGAGCGGCGTGCGGACGTCGTGGCAGGCGAGCGAGACCAGCCGGGCGAACGAGTCGTCGTCGGCCATACTGGGGCTGAAGCATGAAGGAAACCCGCCCGACGCTCATCGAGGACCTGCAGGCCGCCAGGGCCGAGGTGCCGCTCGCGCTCTCGCGCGCGGGCGTCACGGGTGTCCAGAAGGCGATCCGGATCGAGCACGAGGGTCGGCAGAAGACGTTCGCCGCTGAGATCTCGTGCACGGTCGACCTCGACCCGCGCGCAGAAGGGCGTCCACATGTCCCGCTTCACTGAGTCGTTCGACGAGGCGCTCTTCGGCGAGGCGATCGACGAGGTCGTGATCGGCGAGGCGTTCCTGGTCGAGACGCTGGCCGAGCACATCGCGCGGCACATCCTCGAGCGCCAGCAGGCCCTGCGCGCGGAGGTGCAGATCGTTGCCCGCTACCCGCTCGAGCGAACGACTCCGGTCACCGGCCTGCGGACGCAGGAGATGGTCTCCCTGATCGGAATCGCCGCCGCGTCCGCCGATCGGGTGCGCCGCGTGGTCGGCATCGAGGCGACGGGCATCAACGCGTGCCCGTGCGCCCAGGGCCTCGTGCGCGGGCGCGCGAGCGAGCGCCTCGCCGAGGCAGGCTTCGACGGAGACGACGTCGAGCGCATCCTCGAGCTCGTCCCCCTCGCGACGCACAACCAGCGCGGGCGCGGAACCCTCTACGTCGGCACGGAGACGCGCGTCAACGCAGAGGCCCTCGTCGGCATCGTCGAAGGCTCGATGAGCTCACCCGTCTACGAGCTGCTGAAGCGTCCCGACGAGCTCTTCGTCGTCGAGCACGCCCATCTCCAGCCGCGGTTCGTCGAGGACTCCGTCCGCCTCGCGCTCAAGGAGACGCTCGAGGCGTACCCGGAGCTCGACGACGCGGACTTCCTCTACTCGCGCCAGGTGAACCTGGAGACCATCCACACGCACGACGTCGTCGCCGAACGCTCCGGCACCGTGGGCGAGCTGCGCCGTGAGCTGGACGGCGAGGTCGCCCCGCGCCATACCGAGCTCCGCGAGTGGCTCGCCGGCGAGCCCCACGCCGAAGAGAGCTAGCGCTTCACCGGGACGAAGAGCGCGCCGAGCGACGTCGCGGTCTTCACGGGCACCGGCGCACCGCGCGCGGGCGGTCGTGCACGGGCCGGCCCAGTGCTTGAGCCGCCAGCCCTTTGCGGGCACCGCCTTCACCGTCACGACCTTCCCTCCCTGGACGGACAGAGAGCAGCGGGACGGGCACGAGATGCCCCCGCCAACGACCTTGCCCTTGCCGGTGACCTTGACCTGCAGCTTCCGGACGTCCTTGACGAAGAGGGCCGTGACGTTCTTCGGCGTGTCGAGCGTCATCTCGCAGTCGGCGAGGCCGCTGCAAGACCCGCTCCAGCCCGCGAACCGCATGCCGGCGGCGGGCGTGGCGGAGAGGCTCACCATCGACCCGGAGTCCCAGCTCGTGGTGCAGGCGGCCGTGCACGCGAGGCCCGGCGCGTCGCTCTCGACCGTGCCACTGCCGTTGACGGTCACGTTCAGCGGCGTCTGCGTGCCGAGGCGCTGCAGCCAGGCCGAGTCCTGGATGTCCGACCACGACCCCGAGTGGCCGTAGTAGTCGTCGTGGCCGGCGTCGAGGACGAGCGACCCGAGCGGGATGCCGCCCGTGATCTTCGGGTAGAGGATGTCGGCGGACGAGTCGCAGGGATGGCCGGGATCGCCCGGGCACGCGTGCGGCGCGCCGGCCGGCAGCGCCCCGAGCGAGTGCAGAAACTCGTGCGCGGCGACCAGCGAGCTCGGGACGTCGAAGGTGTTGCAATCTGCCTGGACGAACAGCACCGCGAAGTCCGGGCCGCTGCGGAAGTCGCCCGAGGACTGGCCGCACACGGAGCTCGTCTGGGCGTCGACAGGCCCGTCGTAGTAGACGAGGTACTTCTTGAACCTCGACGAGAACGTCGCCCGAAGCTCGAGGACGATCCTGCGGTAGCGGTTGTCGAGCGGCCGGAGGTCGGCCTTCGTCGCCGAGAGCTTGACGTCCGAGATGTCGAGCTGACCGAGACCCGGCGGGCAGCCGGGGAACGCAAAGAGGTCGAAGCGCGGCGTGCGGGTCGGGTCCTGGCCGTGCCACCAGCTGTCGATCTCGGCCATGTCGCCGACGATCTGGGGGTCCCACTGGCCCGAGGCGTCCGGCTGGTCGCCGGCCGTCGCATAGATCACGTGCACCTGCGGCCCCGCGACGGCCTCCGGCTCCCGGTCCTGGGCCGTCTGGTCGGTGCCGCACCAGGGAGCCGGCCCCGCCGCGAGCGACGAGGGGGCCTGCGCGAACGCGGCGACCGCCAGCGCGGCGGTCATCGTCGAGCAGGCGAGAACGGCGCGTCTCATGCGCTGGCGGTTCGCCTGAAGTGGAAGCGGCTCTCCTCGCCTGCGCGCAGACGGCGCAGGTTGGCCCGGTGGAGCACGATCACCCCGGCGCCTGCGGCCGCCGTGAAGAGGATCACCGAGGCCGGCTCGCCGAAGGCATAGGCGAGCACGGGCAGCGCCACCGCGGTCGCGATCGATGCCAGCGACGCGTACCGTCCGAGCAGGAAGACGACGAGCCAGACCGCCAGTCCGGAGATCCCGACGAGCGGTGCGACGCCCAGGAGCACGCCGCCGCAGGTGGCGACCATCTTCCCGCCCTTCTCGAAGCGGAGGAAGAGCGGCCGCCAGTGGCCGAGCATCGCCGCGGCGCCGGCGAGGATGCCCGGCCAGATCCGAGACGAGCAGCACGCCGAGGAGCGCCGGGACGAAGCCCTTCAGCACGTCCAGCACCACGACGGCCACTCCCAGGCGAAGGCCGTACGTGCGCCAGACGTTCGAGGCGCCGATGTTGCCGCTGCCGACCTTGCGGATGTCCTCGTGCTCGAACAGGCGTACGAGCCAGTAGCCGAAGGGGCACGAGCCCGCGAGATATCCGAACAGGACGAGCAGCGCCGTTGTCACAGGCGCAGAGTACTGCCTACTTCCGGATCTGGTACCTCGACGCCCAGTCGTTCGACGACCGACCAGTCGAGGTTCGCGAGAAACGCGTCGATGTAGCCGCCGCGGTCGGTGCCGAAGTCGATGAAGTACGCGTGCTCGTAGACGTCGAGGGCCACGAGCGGTGTCGCGTTCCAGACCGGGAAGGTGTTCTGCGCGTCGCCGACGTAGTTGAACAGCCGGCCCTCGTCCCAGTCGATACGCCGTCCACGCCCAGCCGCGGCCGGCCATGCCGGTGCCCTTCAGGTCCTGCCGCCACGCCTCGACGGAGCCGAAGTCCCGCTTGATCAGGTCTCCGATCACACCGTCGGGATCGCCGCCGTCGCCGCCGAGGTGCTCGAAGTAGATCTCGTGGTTCTTGATCCCGCCGATCGCGAAGGAGAGGTCGACCTTCAGCGAGCGCACGTCCGAGTAGACCTGGTTTGCAGACGACCAGTCGACCGAGGCGAGCTTCCCGAGGATCTCGTTCCGCTTCGCGACGTACCCCTGGTAGAGCTTGTAGTGCGCCTCGACGGTCTCGCGCGAGATGCCGTCGAGCTCGTACAACGCCGGCTTGAGCTCGCGCGGGGTGATCTCCTCGAACTGGTAGACGAGCGCCATCTCTCTCCTTGTTTCCTCTTCGCGGGCGGGGTGAGCATATCCTCAGCCAGAAGCGGAAAGAGTGGGGAAAGGAGACCCAGATGGCGTTCGAAGTCCCGCCCCTGCCGTACGACTACGCGGCCCTCGAGCCCGTGATCGACGAGCAGACGATGCACCTCCACCACGACAAGCACCACCAGGCTTACGTGGACAACGCGAACAAGGCGCTCGCAGGAACCGAGTGGGCCGACCGCCCGGTGGAGGCGGTGCTGGCCAACGTCGACCTGCTGCCGGAGGACAAGCAGGCGGCGGTGCGAAACAACGTCGGCGGCCACGCGAACCACTCGCTCTTCTGGGAGCTGATGGCGCCCGGGGGACAGGGCGAGCCGCCGCCCGAGATCGCCGGCACGTTCGAGTCCGTCGACGCGTTCAAGGCGCAGGTCAACCAGGCGGGGATCACGCGCTTCGGCAGCGGCTGGGCCTGGCTCGTCTGGGACGGCACCGGCCTCGCGGTCAATTCGACGCCGAACCAGGACTCCCCGATCATGAACGCCGACGTCCCGCTGCTCGGGATCGACGTCTGGGAGCACGCCTACTACCTCCGCTACCAGAACCGGCGCCCGGACTACCTCGCCGCCTGGTGGGACGTCGTCAACTGGGACACCGTCTCGCAGCGGCTCGCGGAGGCGAAGGCGTCCTAGTAGCCCACTGGAGTTCCCGACGAGGTCGGGTTCATCCGGTCTCCTCCCCCGCTAGCGCAGCGCGGAGCTTCTCGACCACGGCGGCGATCTCCGGGGCGCCGCCGTGGGGTGCGCCCGCCCACTCGTCCGCGTCCATCCAGCCGACCTCCGCCGGCGTGCCCGGTGGCGCGGGAAGACGTGGAGGTGGAAATGCGCCACGTGCAGCGCCGCCAGGTGGCCCCGCTCCGGGTCGAGGACGGCCCGCAGCGCTCCCGCGAGCCGGTGGGCGTCGTCCATCACTGCCTCGGCCTCGCGGGTCGTGAGATCGGGGAGCTTAGGCAGTCGTCCATCGGAGCAGGCCGAGCCTAGCGAGTCGGGGCTCGGAACCTCGGCAGGCGCTGCTTTACTGACCCTCGATGGCGGTCCCGGGCGTTGATCACGGGGGGAACGGGGAAGCTCGGCGCGCCGCTCGCCGAGCGGCTCCGCGCCGAGGGTTGGCACGTGCTCGCGACGGGGCGGGCCGACGGCGACCTCCGCTCGGCGGCGACCGCTCGCGCGCTCGTCGAGCGTGCGGCCCGCGAGCTGGGCGGCCTGGACGTGGTCGTCGTGGGCGCCTCCGACGGCTTCGCCCCGCGCCCGGTCGGGGAGGTCACCGAGGAGGACTGGGACACGGCGCTCGACGTCACCGCCAAGGGCGCCTTCTTCGTGGCCCAGGCGGCGGCGCCTCATCTGCGGACCTCCCGCGGGTTGCTCGTGCTGGTCGAGGACCTCGCGGACGAGCAGGGCTGGCCGTCGTTCGCGCCGCATGCGGCCGCGAAGGGGGCCGTCTCCGCGCTGACGCGTGTCCTGGCGCGGGCGCTGGCGCCGGAGGTTCGCGTCAACGGCGTCGCACCCGGCAACGTCGCGATCGATCCCGAGCAGGGCGCGCGCCGCGCGGCGGAGTCGCTGCTCGGGCGTGTCGGCTCTCCGGACGACATCGCCGGAGCGATCATCTACCTCGCAGGGGCGGAGTTCGTCACCGGAACCTCGCTGGTCGTCGACGGAGGACGCCTGCTCCAATCCGAGCGGCCCGACTCCGACGTAGACCGGACGTGAGTGTTGCGGTCGAAATCGCCTGCCTCTTGCCCAGCCCGCGCAGAGTCGCCAGCATCCCAACGGTGGAGTTGACGGACGGGGAGCTGATCCGGCGGACCGGCGAGGGCGACCGGAGCGCCTTCGAGACGTTGTACCGGCGCTACGCGCGCACGGTGCTCGGCCTCGCGCTGCGACGGCTCGGCGACCGCGGCCGGGCGGAGGACGCCGTCCAGGAGACATTCGCGTCGGTCTGGCGCAGCGCGCGCAGCTACAAGCCCGAGCGCGGACCCGGCGCGCCGTGGCTCTTCGCGGTCGCCCGGAACGCGATCGTCGACCGGGGCCGGGCACGCAGCGAGCCGCCGGCGGATGCCCCCGACGAGCCGTCCACCGACAGGGGCCCGGACGACCGCGCCGAACAGGAGTGGGTGTCGTGGCGCGTGCACCGCGCGCTCGAGGAGCTGCCCGTGCACGAGCGCGAGGTGATCGCACTGGCCTATTGGAGCGGGCTGTCGCAGAGCGAGGTGGCCGAGTTCCTCGGCATCCCCCTCGGCACGGTGAAGACGCGGACACGCGCGGCGCTGGCGCACCTGGCCGACGAGCTGGGAGAGGAGCTGCGGTGACTGATTTCCGAGATCTCGTCGGCGACGAGCTGACGCCCGAGGAGGAGGCGAGGCTGAGTCACGTGCACGATCTGCTCGTCCAGGCGGGCCCTCCCCCGGAGCTGCCCCCGACGCTCGCGAGCCCCGAGCCGCCGGAAGGGGAGATCAAGGTCTACCCGCACCTGCCCCGCAGGCGGCGGGCCGCGGCCGTCCTGGTCGCCGCCGCCGTGGCTGCAATCGCCTTCGGCACGGGCTATCTCCTCGCCGACAACGGGGGCGGCGGCTTCGAGACGGACCGGCTGGTCGCGATGCGGCCGCCGTCCGGCGAGGGGCCGGCGCGCGCCTCGATCGCCGTCGGCCGGCAGGACAGCGCAGGCAACTGGCCGCTCCTCGTCCGGGTCACGAACCTGCCGAAGCAGCCGACGGGGCACTACTACGAGCTCTGGCTGACGACCGGCAAGCGGCGCCTCTCGTGCGGCACGTTCCGCATCAGCGGCAAGACGACGACGGTCTGGCTGAACGCGCCCTACAGTCTCAAGGGCGCCATGTGGGTGGTCACCGCCGACCGGGGCGCCCGGCCGCTGCTGACAACCACCTAGGACAGACGCTAGGGCCCGATCTCTAGGACCGATCTCTAGGGCCCGATCTCTAGGGCCCGGTGCGGCCCGCTCTCACGAACGCGTCGTAGGTGACCGGCATCCGGTCGGCGAGGAACTGCTCGACGGCGTCGGCATAGCGGCGGATCTCCCGCTGCGCGGTCTCGGCGTTCCGGAGCGAGACGAAGTTCATCAGCGCGCGGGCGTTGACCGTCCAGTAGAACTCGGTGTAGGCGCCGACGGGCATCACCGAGCGGGCGAGCTCACGCGCGACGCCGGCCTCGACAAGCCGCTCGTACGTCGAGTACGCGGCGTCGTAGACCGCCTGGAGCTCCTCGCGCGTCTGCTCGGCCAGCTCCGGCGCGACGGGCTCGAACGAGTACGCGCCGGGCTTCCCCACCTGCGTTCGCACGTCCTCCGGCGCCGGCACGTAGAAGTCGTCGGTCGCCTTCGCGTAGCGCATCGAGAACTCGTTGAACGAGCCGATCCGGTGCCGGAACCACTCGCGCGCCACGAAGATCGGGCTACGAACGTGAAAGCGAAACGCGTTGTGCTCGAACGGCGTCCCGTGGCGCTCGCGCAGCAGGAAGCGGATCAGGCCCTCGTCGGAGTCGTCCATCGCCTCCTTGCGTCGGGCGAAGCTGACGCGGGCCGCGTTGACGACCGAGAGATCCGACGCCATCGCGTCATCGAGCCGGACGAACCCGTGATCGAGGACGTTGATGCTGTTGTCGAGAATCACGTCGGTCAGGAGAGCCATCGGCCGGCCGAGGCTACTCCTTCCCCCGGACGGTATATCGTCGGTTTCGTGCCCTCGCTCGACGCAATCGGGATCGTCACCGGGAATCTCGCAGAATCCCTGCGCTTCTACCAGCTGCTCGGCCTCGAGCCGCAGGGCGAGACCGGCGGTCACGTGGAGGCGAAGCTCTCCGGCGGGCTGCGGCTGATGTGGGACACGGAGGAGTTGATCCGACAGCTCGAGCCCGACTGGGAGCCGCCGGCGGGTGGCCATCGGCTGAGCCTCGCGTTCCTCTGCGAGGACGTCGACGCGACCTACGCGGCGGTCACGGCTGCCGGCTTCGAGGCTGCAAAGGAGCCCTGGGACGCCTTCTGGGGCCAGCGCTACGCCCAGGTGCGCGACCCCGACGGCAACACGGTCTCCCTCTTCGCACCGCTCTAGCCATGCTCCACATCGGCACGTCCGGCTGGTCGTACCCGACCTGGCGCGGGGGGTTCTACCCCGCCGATGCGAAGCCGGCCGAGTTCCTCCGCTTCTACGCGGAGCGATTCGACACGGTCGAGCTGAACACCACGGGCTACCGCCTCCCCGACGAGGCGCAGTTCGCCCGCTGGGCCGAGCAGGTGCCGCCCGGCTTCACATTCGCGCCGAAGCTTCCGGCCTACCGGCTGGACCGGATCGGCGTCTTCTTCGAGCGCGTGCGCCTGCTCGGCGACCGGCTCGGCCCGGTGCGGGTGCAGGTCCAGAACGCGCGCGACGACGGCTGGCTGTTGCTCCTGCTCGGCTCGGTCGACCCGTCGACGCCGATCGCACTCGACTTCCGCCACGACTCGTGGGCGGGTGTCGAGCTGCCCCGAGAGGTCGCGGTCGTCAACGACTTCGAGCGCGACTCGGCGTTCCGCTACGTGCGCTTGCGTGAACCCCCGTACACGGACGACGAGCTCCGCGGCTGGGCCGAGCGGATCCGTGCGCAGGACGCGCCCGCCTACGTCTATCTCCGGCACGAGGACGAACCCTCGGCGCCCGCGTACGCAGAGCGGCTGCGAGAGCTCGCCGGCTGAGCTTGGGGCTCCCGCGGCCGCCCGCGGGAGCCCTGCACCCGGGTCCTCCTAGCGGTGCTTCTCCTTGTCCCCGCCGTGGCCGTCGTGGCCGTCGTGGTCGTCGCCGCCGTGAGCCTTGCGCTCGGACGAGACGACAGACGTCGAGCCCTCGTGACTCTTCGCCTCGTGACCCTTCGCCTCGTGACCCTTCCCTTCGTGCTTCCCGTGCTTGCGCCGGTGGTCGGCGCACGGGCCGAGGGCGTCGTGGTGGCGCTTGTGGCCCTTGAAGGCGTGACGGGAGACCATGATCGTCTTGCCCTTGTGGCAGATGACGATCTTCTTCCCGTACTGGTCGCCGGCCGGGCCGTACTGGTGGCCGCCGGGCCCGTACTGGTACTGGCTCGACGATGGGGTCGTCGAGGCCGCCTGTCCGAGCGCGGCGAGCGAGACCATCAGGGTTGCCGCGAAGATCGCTGCGGCAACGGTCTTTGCGGTGAGCTTCAAGTCCGTTCCTCCTGGGCTGGGGATTCACTCATCAGATGCACGCCGCGCCCCGATCTTGCGGTGTCCTCTTCAATCAACCTCGATCGAGGGAGTGGCGCGACGAGCACGGCCGCCGCAATCAGGCCGGCCAGGGTGACCGCCGGCATCTCCCAGTCCCAGTCGACGGCCGCGTGGAGAAGGAAGGCGGTGTAGGCAGACGCGGCGACGGCGACGAGGGGCGAGCCTCGGCGGCGCACTGCGCCGGCCAATGGGACTGCGAGCGCACCGAGGAGCAGAAGCAGCCCGACCGCCCCCTGCTCCGCGAAGGTCTCCAGGTAGAGGCTGTGTGCGTCGCGGACGTCGACGTCGATCGGCCGCTCGTCCTGCCACCACAGCTCGAAGGTGCCGGCGCCCGAGCCGACGATCGGGTTCGCCTCGATCTCGTGCCAGGCCACTCGCCAGTACTCGGGCCGGTCCCCGGCGGCGCTGCGCGCTCGGCCGGCTGCGGCGGTGCCGGCGACGAGCGCCGCCGCGGCGATGACAACCGCGACGGCGACTAGAGCGGCTGCGCGCCGCCGGAAGAGCGGCTCGAGGCGCGGTGCCGACCGCACCAGCAGGGCGCCGGAGATCGCGAGCAGCACGAGCGCGACGGCGAGCAGGCGTCCCTGCCGCTGCGCCTCTCCGAGCGGCCCGAGCTCGCGCCGAAGCGCGTCCGCCTGCAGCGCGAGCGCGGCCGCCGCGGCCGTCGGAATGAGTACGAGCGCGGCTCCGGCAGCCGTCCGGGCTCGGGCCGGCGCCAGCGCCAGCCCTGCGAGCCCGCCCAGCCCGGCCGCGAGCCAGGCTCCCCGGCTGTCCGTGAGCGCCAGCACTGCGGCGAGCGGCGGGGCCAGCGCCGCGCCCGCCGCGCGGACCCGACCGTCCCGGCTGGTCGCAGCAACGCCCACGGCGACGAGCAGTGTCATCGCAGCGAGGATTCCGAGTGCGTTCGCATAGCCGAGCGGCTTGGCGAGCAGCGTCCCTTCGAACGGATCGAAGCGCAGCGGCTCGTCCGGGAAGAGCCGGCGGCCGAGCGAGTCGAGACAGACGAGCGTCGACCCGGCGAGGAGCCCGGCGAGGAGGAGCGTCGCGTCCAGCCGCGCGAGGAGGGCGAGCGCCGCGACGGCCGCGAGGTAGACGAGCGCGCGCTCGCCCTCGCGGAGCGAGGCCGAGCCGTCCTCGGACCAGATCGAGGTGAGCGCGATCCACCCGGTGAGAAGCGCCCAGGACAGGAGCCACGCGAGTGCGAGGCGGTCGAGCCCCGGCCCGGCGACGAGTGCCGCGAACCCCGCGAGGCACGCAAAGGCGATGATCGCCGGAGCCCACGAGCTCCGGAAGTAGCCGCCGTCCGCAAAGGCGAGAGCCGGCAGCACGACGGCGCCGGGCACGAGCGCCAGCAGCCTCTCTGGGCGGATCGGCACCCCCCGAGCCTACGTCCCGCCCCGGCGGTGGATCGTCCTGAGGAGGGAGCAGGGATCATGCTCCCGGCCGACGAATTGTGCAGGCCCCTCCCCTACGCTGAACCCATGTCCACGACGCTCGCCACCCTCATCGGGCTCCTGCCCTTCGCCTCGCTCACCGGCGCGCTCGCCTGGATGTCGCGGCAGTAAGAAGCTAGTGCGCCGCGGCGGCGCCGAGGTGCCGCTCGTACGCGCCCGACTCGACGATCTCGAGCGCCTGCGCGATCGCGTGCCGCAGCTCGTCCTCGGTGTTGAAGAAATGCGGGCCGAAGCGAATGCCGGCGTCGGGCCGCTGGTCGCAGATGATCCCGCGCTCGCCCAGCTCTCGCTGCACCCCGGCGAACTCCGGCGTCCGGAAGACGACCGAGCCGCCGCGGCGCGCCGGGTCACGGGGGCTCGTCAGCTCGAATCCGGCCTGGTCGACGAGCTGGACGAGCAGGGCGGTGAGCGCCATCGAGCGGAGCCTGATCCGCTCGACCCCCACCTCCTCGATGACCGAATAGCCGGGCATGGCGGCGAAGTGGGCCGGGACGTTCGGTGTTCCGGAGAGGAACCTGGCCGCCCCGTCCGCGTAGCTCATCGCAGGCTCGAACGCGAACGGACGCGCGTGCGCCTGCCAGCCGGCGAACGCAGGCTCGAGCCGCTCCGCGAGGTCCGGCCGCACGTAGAGCCAGCCGTTACCCGGCCCGCCGAGCAGCCACTTGACGGAGCCGCCCACGGCGAAGTCGACCCCGAGCGACGTCACGTCCAGCGGCACGACGCCGGCCGACTGGTAGCAGTCCAGGACGACGTACGCGCCCGCCTCGTGCGCACGCTGGATCACCGCGTCGACGTCCTGGATCTCCCCGGTCTTGTAGAGGACGTGGCTGATCGGGACCAGCAGCGTCCGCTCGTCGATGGCGTCCGCAACCGCCTCGTCGTCCTCGCAGACGACCACCTCGGCGCCGCGCCGCGCCTGCGCCTGCTGCACATAGCGCACACTCGGAAAGAGCCCCTCCTCGAACACGATCCGGTTCCGGTTGCCCGCGAAGGAGAAGCACGAGAGCACGACCTCCTCGGCCACGGTCACGTTCTGGTGCATCACCGTCGACCCGGCAGGCGCGCCGATGATCCTGCCGACCTGGTCGCCGAGGGTGATCGGCAGGTCCCACCACCCCTCGGCCCACGCGCGGACGCCCCGCTCGCGCCACATGCGCGCGTACTCGGCGAGCCGCTCCTCCACGTCGCGGTGCATGGGCCCCAGCGAATGGCTGATCAGATAGGTCGCCTCGCCGAGGATCGGGAAGCGGTCGCGATAGGCGAGCAGGTCATCCACGCGGCCGGGATCCTCCACGAGCGCAGCCTAGCGCCGCCCGCCGCGGCGCTGCCCTGCCTCGATCAGCGCACCGCGACGGTCGCCTCGACCTCGACCGGGATTCCAGAGGGAAGCTCCGAGACGCCGATCGCGCTGCGCGCGCAGAGGCCCCGCTCCTCGCCCCAGAGCTGGACGATCAGCTCGCTGAAGCCGTTCGCGACCGCAGGCTGCTCGCCGAATCCCGGCGCCGAGCGGACGAAGCAGAGCACCTTCACCCAGCGGTCGACGGCATCGAGCGTGCCGAAGGCGTCCAGGATCCGGCGGAGGAGCAGCAGCCCGGTCTGGCGGGCGGCGAGGTAGCCCTCCTCGACCGTCATGCTGCCGCCCACCGCACCGCTGACGCCGATCGGGCCCATGCCCGAGAGGTAGGCGAGCCCGCCGTGCACGTGGACGCCGACGAGCGCCGGCTTGAACGGCATGGCGGGGATCTCCGGTATCTCCAGCCCGAGCTCGCGGACACGTTCATCGACCGACATCGACCGCCTGCACTTTGTCAGGACCAGGTGCCGCGGGCGGCTTCGAGTCGACGAGCACCGCCGCCGCCAGCAGGATCGCGACGCCCACGAGGCTCTCGCCGAGCAGGCTCTTCGACATCTTCCCGAGCGGGAAGCCCGGCCGGGTGATCGCCGGCCGCACCACGAAATGGTGGAATGCGCCCCAGAGGAGCGCCACCGACACGAGCGAGAGCTTCACCAGCAGCACCCGCCCGTACGACGCGTTCCAGAGATCGGAGAGCTGGGGCAGCCGCAGCAGCGAGAGGTAGAAGCCGGCGAGGACGAGCAGCCCGACGAGCACGGTCGCCAGCCGCGAGAAGCGGAGGAACGCCGCCCGGCGCAGCTCCGGCGCCAGCGGCCAGACGCAGATCACGAGCGTCAGCAGCCCGCCCAGCCAGAGACACGCGGCCGAGAGGTGCACCCAGTCCGCCAGCTGCGAGAGCCAGGAGGAGCCCCGGTCGACAGCGGAGTGACCCGAGAGCGAGAGCCCCGACGCGAAGCCGAGCGAGACAGCGAACGCGCCCCAGAGCAGGTCGGTCCGGTCGAAGAGCCACGCGAGGAAGAGCAGGGCCGCCACGAGCGCGTATCCGAGCGTCATCGCTACGAACGCGTGGCCGAAGCGCGTCCCGCCGGAGATCGGCGACAGGTCGCCGTAGAGGAGATCGCCGAACGGCAGCTGCAGCGCGTCGTCGGCGCGCAGCAGGAACGCCACGATCCCGACCTCGAGCACGGCGACGACGCCGATCCCGGTCAGGAGCGCAAGGCGCTGCTCCAGCGCCCGCGGCAGCGGCAGCCCGCGCAGCACGAGCAGCCGCATCCCCAGGCCGCCGATCAGAAGCGCCAGGGCCAGGAAGTACGCCCAGCGGACGACGTGCTCCGCCCGCGTCGGCCCGGAGGCCCCGTACGCCTCGGTCGGCAGCGGAGCCTCGGCCCTGACGCCGAAGGTGAACACGCCGGCGACCGTGTGGCTGTCCGCGGAGGTCGCGTGCCAGCGGACGGTGTACGGGCCGCGCGCGAGCCGCCGGAGCGGCGCCGCGATCACGCGGCCGTCCTCGAGCGAGATGGTCGCCTCGGAGACGACCTTCCCCTGGGCCGTCGATGACGGTGATCGCAGGCAGGTCGACCGCCTGGTCGAACCGGAGCACGACCTCGCGCGGCGCCGTCTCGAGCCGCTGGCGGAAGTCCGGCGACGTCGAGCGCAGGGTCGCGTGTGCGAGGGCGTGTGCGGGCAGCGCCAGCACGACGAGCGCCGCGACGACTCCGGGGGCAAGGCGCCTCATCGGTGCGGCTCCCCTGCGAGAGGCGACAGGTGACCGAAGATGGGCGCCGTGTCCCGGTCGCTGAAGAGCAGCACCGAGAGGACGACGAAGATGAGCGCGAAGCCGGCGGCAAGTCCGGGCGAGCGCGGCCGGAACACCCGCAGGAACGGGATGATCGCGGCCACGAGCAGCCACCAGCCGACGGCGTGGTGCAGGAACGCCGAGCGCGAGAAGAGCCACGGGTTCTGCTCGTGGACGAGGAAGGCCGCGCCCGAGACGGCGAGCGCCAGCGGGACGAGCAGGTGCCAGCAGCCGGTTCTGGAGCTTCCCGCGCACCAGCGCGAGCTCTGCGGCGCCCGCGGCCATCATCGTCTGGGCCCAGGCGCCGTGGGCGAGCATGTGGATGGCCGAGTTCGTGTAGAAGGCCATCACGGGCCACATGAGCACGCCCATGGCGAACGCCAGCCCGGGCCACAGGTAGGCGCGCCAGCGCCGCCTGCCCCAGATCTCGTCGCCGACGAGCGCCTGCGCGAGCAGGCAGAGCGCGAGCAGGAGGAAGCCGGCTCCGAAGAGCCAGTGCACCATCTCAGCCGGCGGCTGCATCGTCCTCCGCCTCCTCGAGATCCTCCACGAGCCCCGGCACGACGAGGAGCGCGAAGGCGAGGCCGACCGCGATCACCAAGAGCGGCGGCTGGATCGCCAGCCACCAGAACCCCTGTCCCCGTGGATGCAGGAGCGTGATCCGTTCGGGCTGCAGGAACGCCCAGGCGACGCCGGCTCCGACGGCCAGCGGCCCGAGCGCCTTGACGGCGACGGCTCGCGCGGAGCGGGTACGCCGTTGCGCGGCCTCGATTGCGAACTGAGTGTCCATGGTCCTCCCGTCTTGTCGAACGCCGACACGACTGCCGCGGACGGGGGGTGCTGCCCGCGGTCAGACGGCGAGCGGCGGCGGGCGCGACTCGAACGCGATCCCGAACAGGCGGCGCGGCGGAACGGCCGCCTGGCCGGGACGCGGGAACGTGAGGCTGGGCGGCCGGACGGAGCCGAACGCGCGCGCCGCGGCGGCCTCGGCAAAGCGCTCGTACTCCTCGAGCCAGCTCGAGACCGCCGTCCACGCAAGCGCGACGAGCACGGCGAGGACGGCGAAGACCGGCAGTGCGTAGGTGTGCAGCAGCGGCGCCAGCAGGGGCCAACGGCCGGTCACTTGCACGGTGTCGGTGTCGTAGAGGTAGCAGAGCGACGTCGCCGAGAACGCCGCCAGCCAGGTGCGCACCGAGGTCCGGACGCGGACCCGCGGCACGCCCGCGTGGGGAGCGAACGCCCGCGCAATCGAGCGGGCGCGGAGGAAGCGCCAGACCACGGTTGCGAGGAGCAGCGCGAGGCCGATCTTCGCGCCGGCGAGCACGATCGGCCCGTAGCGCTCGTCCGGCGGAATCGGGTTCCGCACGTGCAGCGCACTGTCGACGCGGTGCGTCAGGCTCCGGCCGGCGACCTCCGCGAGCAGCGCCAGGAGCGCGAACGCGAGTGCCGCGCTGACCCGCTGATGGCGACGTGCTCGCGCCATGCCTGAATGGTACTCCCGTCGCGCCGTCCCAAACATCGGCTCCGGATGGTTGAATCGTTCGTGCAGGCCATGGACGGGATCGACGGGAGCGTGAGTGTGATGGGCGAAGCCCACGGGGACGACGGTGACCTCCGGCAGCCGCCGGTGCTGGACGTCACGACGCGGGACGGGGCGGTCGTCGTACGCCTGCAGGGCGAGCTGGACCTGTACAACGCGCAGGACGTGCGCGTGGCCCTGACCGGCGCTGCGGAACGGTCGCCCGAGCGTCTCGTGGTCGACCTGGGGGCCGTGGAGTTCCTCGACTCGACCGCGCTGGGCGTGCTCGTCGAGGGCCGGGCCGGGCTGGCCGACCCGCGCGCGTTCCTCCTCGCGGCGCCTGGGGCCGAGACGCGGCGCGCGCTCTCGGTCTCCGGGCTCGACCGGCAGCTGCGCGTCCACGACTCGGTCGAGGCGGCGCTCGCCGCCCCGCTCTGATCAGGGCAGGTCCGCCGCCAGCGCCTCCACGCGGCGCGCGATCTCGTCCCGGATCTCCCGCACCTCGTCCGGTGGGCGCCCCATCGGATCGGAGAGCTGCCAGTTCTCGTAGCGCTTGCCGGACACGACCGGGCACGAGTCGTCACAGGTCGCGATCACGACGTCGGCCCAGGCGACGTCCTCGTCGGAGAGCTTGTGGGGAACGTGGTCGGAGGCGTCGACGCCGAGCTCGCGCAGCGCATCCAGCACCTCCGGATGCGGCGCCGTGCCGGGCATGCTCCCTGCGGAGCGCGTGCCGTGCCGGCCGCCGGCAGCGCGAGCGAAGAGGCGCTCCGCCATCACCGACCGCCCCTGGTTCCCGATGCAGACGAAGAGGACGTTCACGGCTTCCGAGCGCGGACGAGAGCGCCGTGCATGCCGTCCGCGACCGGATGGGTGAACTCGATCGAGATCTGCTCGAACCCGGCCGCCTCGAGACCGGCCTCGTACTCGCCCTTCGAGAGCGCGCCGGCGATGCACCCGCAGAAGCTGCCTCGCTCCGCGCGGTCTTCGGGGTCGAGCCGGTCCTCCGCGACGACGTCGCTGATCCCGAGCCGGCCACCGTGCCGGAGCACCCGCTCGAGCTCGGCCAGCACCGCCGCCTTGTCGGTCGAGAGGTTGACGACGCAGTTCGAGATCACGACGTCGACCGACTCGGCCGGCAGCGGCACGTCCTCCATCAGACCCTTGAGGAAGATCGCGTTCGAGACGCCTGCGTCCTCGGCATTGTGCTGCGCGAGCGCGAGCATCTCGTCCGTCATGTCGAGCCCGAACGCCTTGCCGGTCGGGCCGACACGCCTTGCCGAGAGAATGACGTCGATCCCGCCCCCGGATCCGAGGTCGAGGACCGTCTCGCCCTCGCGCAGGTCGGCGACGGCGGTCGGGTTCCCGCAGCCGAGACTGGCCAGCGCCGCCCGATCCGGGAGCTCGCCGCGCTGCTCGGCGTCGTAGAGCGCCTCGCCCCAGCGGGGATCGGAGGGGCCCTCGGCGCCGCAGCAGCCGCGGCCCGTGTCCTGGAGGACGGCCAGCGCCGCGGCAGCGTATCGCCGCCGCACCTCCTCGCGCAGATCGTCGGTGGTGTCGGTGGTGGACATCAGCAGCACGCTCCCTTCAGGTCTGCGACGGTGCCGAGCCGCCCGGCCGCGTCGCGGTTGAGCGAGTAGAAGGCCCACTTCCCGCGCTGCTCCCGGTCGAGCAGGCCGGCGTCGGCCAGCTTCTTCAGGTGATGGGAGACCGTCGGCTGGGAGAGCCCGAGCGGCTCGACGAACTCGCAGACGCAAACCGGCTCCGCAGCCGTCGCCAGGAGGTTGACGATCCTGACCCGGGCGGGATCGCCGAGGGCCCGGAAGAGCGTCGCGGTGGCGACGGCCTCCTCGTCGGAGAGCGTCGGCGCCCCGAGCGGCGCGCAGCACTGGATCAGAGCAAGCTCGCTCATATCGACACCGCTCAATATATCGAAGAATGTCGATGCGAGTCAACCGACTCGCCGGGCTGACCGGACACGGCCGAGCCGCGAGCGTCGTCCACGGCGCCGTCCGGGGAGGGCTCGGTCAGCGCGCGGTCAAACGCCCCCGCCGCCGCACCCGCTGAGGGTCCCATCGAAGGCGAGCACGGCGGCGAGGGCTGGGGATGACACCAGCCGAGGCTAGGCGGGTCCGCCTGAACGCGACCTGAACGCGGTCCTGGTCGAGGCGGCGACGGCGCTACGCTCACGTCGTGATCGCTCCGAAGGTGATGGTGGTCGAGGACGACGCCGACCTGCGCGGCGTGCTCCTCCGCGGTCTCGCCGAGGAAGGGTTCGAGACCGCGGGAGCCGGCACGGGCGGCGAGCTGCTGGAGCGGATCGAGCCGGAGGCGCCCGATGTGCTGATCGTCGACATCGGGCTGCCGGATGCCGACGGCCGCGACGTCTGCCAGGCCCTGAGGGTGCGCGGCGTCCAGACCCCGGTGCTCTTCCTGACGGCGCGAGACGCCCTCACTGACCGGGTCACCGGCTTCGGCGCCGGGGGCGACGACTACGTCACGAAGCCCTTCGCATTCGCCGAGCTCGTCGCACGCGTCCAGGCCCTTCTGCGGCGCGCAGGCACCGTCGTCGCCGCCGAGGTCGGAGCTCTCCGGCTCGACCCGGTCGCGCACGCGGCGTTCGTCGGCGGCGAACGGGTCCCGCTGACGCCGACGGAGTTCCGCGTGCTGGCGCGCCTCGCCGCCAGCCCTGGCTCGGCCGTGCGCCGGCGCGAGCTGATCCAGACCGCCTGGCCCTTCGGCGCACTCGTCCGTGACAACACACTCGACGCGTACGTGGCCCGGCTGCGCCGCAAGCTGGCGCCGTTCCCCGAAGCGCCGCAGATCCAGACCGTGCACGGCGTCGGCTACGCGATCTCGTGAGCCGCCGGCCCGCGCCGCTCGACATCCGCAGGCGGCTGCTGCTGATCGTCCTCGCGAGCGTGGCCTTTGCCCTGGCGGTGGCGACCTGGGGATTCAACGTCCTGCTCGCCCACTCGGCGGCGCAGGACGCCGACACTGAGCTCCGCGATCGCGTCGGGTCCGAGCGATCGGCACTGGAGGTGCAGGGCGGCCGGATCCGGATCATCGAGTCCTCGCACGAACCGCTGGCCGACGGCCTGATCTGGATCTTTCGCGGCACTCAGCCGCTGGAGGCGCCCCCCTCGCGCCCCGAGGCGCTCGCAGCGGCCCGGTCGCTCATCTCCCGGCCGGCGGGGTTCGTCGACGTCGACGGCACGGACGAGCGGCTGTACGGCGTGCCGATCCTCGACGGCAGCAGGCGGATCGGGACGCTCGTCGCCGGCATCTCCCTCGCGCCGTACGAGCAAACCCGGCGGGAGGCGCTGATCGCATCGCTCGCCTTCGCGCTCGTCCTGCTGGCGATCGTCGGCGTCGCAGCATGGTGGCTGCTGCGCTCTGCGCTGCGGCCCGTGGCGCGGCTGACCGAGCAGGCGGACGCCTGGAGCGAGGCGGATCTCGACCGCCGGTTCTCGCTCGGCGAGCCGCGTGACGAGATCACACGGCTCGCCGCGACGCTGGACGCGCTCCTGGGGCGGATCGCAGCGAGCCTGAGGCGCGAGCGCCTGCTCTCGGCCGAGCTGTCGCACGAGCTGCGGACGCCGCTCGCGAAGCTGACCGCCGAGGCCGAGCTGGCGCTACGCCGGGAGAGGACGGCGGGCGAGTATCGCGAGGCGCTCGCGGCCGTGCTCGGCAATGCGCAGCAGCTGAGGCGCATCGTCGAGGCGCTGCTCGCGGCGGCCCAGCAGGAGGCGGGCAACAGAGGCATCTCGGAGGCCGAGTCGGTCGCCCGGGCCGCCGTAGCCGGGTGCTCGCGGCTCGCGGCCGACCGCGGGGTCGAGCTGCAGGTGGACGGCGTCTCCTCCTCCCTGCGGGTCGGTGTGGAGGAGGACCTCGCCGAGCGGATCCTCCACCCGGTGATCGAGAACGCGTGCCGCTACGGGCGCACGAGCGTCCGCGTCTCGGTCGATCGCAGCGACGGGGCGGTGCTGTTCACGGTCGACGACGACGGTCCGGGCGTCGCCGACGACGAGCGCGAGGCGATCTTCGAGCCCGCGGCGCGCGGCAGCGCGGGGCAGAACGGCTCGAACGGCGCCGGGCTCGGGCTCGCTCTTGCCCGCCGCCTCGCACGCTCGGTCGCCGGGGAGGTCGTGGCGCTCTCCAGCGAGCGCGGCGGAAGGTTCGTGGTCCGCCTCCCCTCGGCGTAGCGTTCAGGTCGCGTTCATCTCCGACGCGGGACGATCCCCCGCATGACCGCGTTCCGGCTCCGTTCGCTCCCGGGCGTCGCCCTTCCCGAGGCCGCAGTCGCGGCGGGTGACGTCTGGGCCGTGGCGCTCGTCCGGACGGGATTGGAAGCCCCTCGTCTTCTCGGCCGGGACGTTCGCATCGCCAGCCGGGACGGTGACGGCTCTCGCGGTGTTGCTGGGGATCCTCGTCGGCGGGGCGGCCCTCGCTGTCGGAGGTGCTGCCGCGGCAGTCGTCCCAGCTCGTCGCCGGGGCGGCTCGCGCGCTGCGCGGGCCGCCCCGCGTGGCGCCGACGATCTCTCCGCCGTCAGGCCTCGCCGAGGAACCGCCGCGGGTTCTCGCGGGCGATGGTGTCGAACGCCTCTTCGCCCAGCACCGCGCGCAGACGCAGCGAGCGCCGGCGCTCCTCCAGGTGCGCGTTCTCGACGACGTAGAAGTCTGAGCCGAAGAGGACGCGGCTGCTCACGCTCGGGTCGGCGAGCAGCACCTTCAGCAGATAGACGTTCTCGTCGTCCGCGTAGAGCGTGTAGCTGATGTCGGTCCAGAGGTTCGGGTACTTCTTGGAGCGGAGCAGGTCGAGGATCTTCGCGAGCCAGCTCTTCTCGTCCGGATCGACGCCCGAGTGCCAGGGGCGTCGGAGGTAGCGGGTCCAGTCGCCGTCGCCGCCGAAGTGCGCGAGGCAGACTCGGAGCTTCGGGAACCGCTCGAGCAGCGGCACGTAGGCGTCCGGGTCGGTGAAGCGGGTCAGCAGCTCCAGTCGGCCGGCGTCGAGCACCTCGCCGGTGACCGGGTCGGTGCGCATCTCGACCGTCGGGTCGCCGCGGTACTGCACGCTGGCCGGACGGGAGCAGTGGGTGAGAACCGGCACGTTGTGCTCCTGGGCGTACTCGTAGAGCGGCCACAGCCGGTGGTCGTACGGGTGGTAGCCGGTCGGCGGATAGAGCTTCAGCCCGCGGAAGCCGTGCTCCTCGACCAGCTCGATCGTCTTCTCGACGATCCTCTCGTGCCGGGGGTCGACGGCGGCGAAGGGGATGACGATCGGGTACGCGTCGCGGAGCTTGCCCAGCTCCTCGTGCTGCGCGTCGATACCGGCCGTGACCTTCCCCGCGTTCATCTTCGTCATGTCCATCGGCAGCACGACGAAGCGCGTCCCCTCGGGATAGAAGCCGCGCACGATCTCGAACACGGCGCGCTGATTCCTCTTGAACGACGTCTCGACGATCTGGGCATAGCGCCCCAGCGCCGTTTTCCGCTCCCGGTCGACCAGGCGCGCGACCCAGATGAGCAGATGGCGGACGAGCGAGATCCCAACGAGCTCCGCTACGGGCCACGGCAAGAAGCGATCCGGCGTGTGCGCCTGCGTGAACGTGTGAACGTGGCAGTTCGTGATGGGCGCGGGGGCTGTCGCCATGGCGTCATTACGCGCGAATGGCGCTTCTTCTGTCAACAGGATGCGGTCCCGAGGCGACCCGAGCGGCGGCGCACAAGGGGTCGGGCCGCATCTGCCGAAGGCGTCCCTGTGCGCGCTCGTCTGGTCACGGTCGCGCTGGTGCTCCTGTTCCCTGCCGGCCCGGCGTCTGCCGGCGGCGAAGCTCGAGTCGCTGCGCTCCAGGGCGTGTTGGAGGCACGCGGGCTCTACGTCGGACCGATCGACGGCGTCCGAGGATCGGGCACGCTCGCCGCAATCCGGGCCGCGCAGCGGCAGGCGCGGATCGCCGTCGACGGGATCGCCGGCCCGGTCACGCGGCGCGCCCTCCAACTGCGCGAGCTCGGTTCGCGGCCCCTCGCGCTCGGCGCGTCCGGGCCGGACGTGCTGGAGCTGCAGTGGGCGCTGGCGGCACACGGCTTCCCGTCGGGGGTCCTCGACGGCCTGCTCGGACCGCACACGGCCGCCGCGCTGCACCGTTACCAGCGCTGGGCAGGGCTCTCGGCCGACTGGATCGCCGGGCCGCAGACCGTGCGGGCGCTCCGCAGGCCGCCGCCCCGCTCGCCGCGCCGGCTCGCCTGGCCGCTCATCGGCCCGCTCGGCGACCGCTTCGGGCCCCGCGGCAGACGCTTCCACGCCGGGCTCGACATCCTGGCCCCCACCGGGCAGAGGGTCGTTGCGGCAGGCCCCGGGCGGGTGACCTATGCCGGCTTTCGCGACGGCTGGGGGCTCGAGGTCACGGTCGCCCACGGGGACGGCGTGCGGACGATGTACGCGCACCTCTCGCGGGTCGAGGTGCATGTCGGCCAGCGCGTCCGCACCGGGTTCCAGCTCGGCCGCGTGGGCGCGACGGGCGAGGCCACTGGCCCTCATCTTCATTTCGAGGTGCGGGTGCGCGGTGCAGCCGTCGACCCGCTGAGCGCCCTCCCATGAGCCGCCGCTACGAGGCCAGCAGCTGCTCGACCAGCCGCACTGCCTTCACGCCGCGGAGGGTCGTACGCGCAGCTGCCCAGCGGATACCCGAGACCCGGAAGTGATAGATCGACTCGGGCGCGTCGTACGCGGTCGGGCACCGGGTTCTGTTCATGCCGTCAGTACGGCACCGGCGGGTCGCCGCGTCACATCGCGGCGCTACGGAATCGTGATTCCCTGCAGCACGACGGCGTGCAGGGTGTAGTCGAGCTCGTCAGCCTGCGAGACCCCGCCCGGCGTGAGCACGTCGACGGCCTTCGGGACGGTGTTCGGATCGACCGTGCAGTGCGCGTCGGAGCTCGGCGCGGCGCAGACGCCGAACTGGAACGGCTGGGGCGTCGAGGCGAACGAGCGCGCCTGATCGGGGCTGAAGCCGTCCTGGCCCGTCAGCACAACGGTGAACGCCCAGCCTGGACCGGGCTGTCCGAGCGTCGACTTCGGAACGCTGAACGTGATCATCCGCGAGATCGCGTTCGCGTGGATCGTGACGGAGCCGACCGTTGCGCCGCCGCCGTCGATGAATCGCTGGCCGAAGCCCTGCACCTCGACGAGGTGGTTCCAGGCGAAGGCCGGCAACACCTGGTAGTTGCGCTGCGGGAACGACGCAGCGGTCGAGGTCGACGCGGTCGACGCCGCGGGATCGTGCACGTAGACGTCGACCAGCTGTGCGCCGAGCGGGCTGCCGAACGTGGGCGTGAGGTCGCGCGTCTGCAGGCGGAAGATCACGTTCGTCCCATCGTCGAGCACCTGGAAGCGCTGGATGTCGAACGCGCCCGCCTTGAAGTTGTCCGAGGTCGGGTAGGCGTAGTTGCCGGGACCGTTGTCGTCGCCGTTCGGATCGGTGACGTCGAGCAGGACGGTGCCCGGTGTGAAGTCGAAGACGACCGTGCGAACGACGTGAGCGGTGCCGCCGGAGGGGCTGACGGCGACGACGTTGACGACGCTCGTCCCGCCGGCGACCGGGACGTCGACGCTCCAGGTGCCGGCCGCACCGACCGGCGTCGAGGCCGTCGTCGTCGCCGAGTCCGCGTCGGTGTTCGTGGCGGCGACGTAGACGACGTTGCCCGGCGCCGAGGTGCCGGAGACCGTGAGCGGCGAGGCGGGTACCGCAGAGAGATCGGCGGGCGCGCTCACCGTCAGCGTCGTCGTTCCCTGCGTGTGCGCGACGTAGCGGTCATAGGTCTCGCGCGGACGGTCGACGAGTGCGCCGTCGGAGATGTCCCGGGCAAGCCGGACGTACGAGGCAGCCGACCAGGTCAGCGGCGCAGCCGAGCCGGCGGGAGCGCCGTTGACGAAGCCGATCGACGCGATCGTCGGGTCGGTGCCGAAGGGCGACGGGGCCAGGTTCGGCAGCTCCCAGTCCTGCTCGGGGATCAGGCCGCCCGCGGTCGCGAAGCGCTGCATCGACGAGAGCAGCGCCGACGCCTCCGCTCCATGCCCCGTCTGCAGGAGCTGCTCGCCGCGCTCCGACGAGAGCGCGGGCCAGAGATGCCCCGTGCCGACTCCCGAGGGCGCCCACGGATGGCCGTCGGCGGCGCGGTCGCCGTACCCGTCGCCGTTGTAGCGGTGCCAGCCGGGCCCGCTCGCCGTGATGCTCCTGATCGTCGTGTCGACGACCGGGAGCGACGCGAGGATGTCCGGATCGGATGCGGGCAGCTCGCCGAGCCGGGCCAGCTCCAGGAAGCCTGCGTCGATCACGGAGCGCTGGTCGAGCGTGGGACCGCCGTTGCCGACGTTGTACGTG
Organism: uncultured Actinomycetes bacterium; assembly: GCA_963704025.1. Taxonomy (GTDB): domain Bacteria; phylum Actinomycetota; class Thermoleophilia; order Gaiellales; family Gaiellaceae; genus CAVPGP01. The sequence goes on from CAVPGP010000005.1 coordinate 460,321, forward strand.
ATCGCCGCGTTCGGGTCGCCGGTCTTCGACAGACGGATGAAGTAGCGCGGTGCGAGGGGGCCGTTCGTGGTCACCGTCCACTGCTTGACCGAGCGCTGCCAGTCGTCGGCGACGCCGCGCCAGACCGCGGCGGAAGCAGTGTCGCCGTTCACGTCGGCGATGCGCGCGGCCGCGACGAGCCCCGCGATCTCGGCCGCGATCGTCGAGGGCGAGTAGCCGTTCTGCTCCTCCCAGCGTTCGACGCCGAATGCAGGCCCGTGCGAGGCGACGAAGTTCGCGGCCGGCCGGATGTGGCCGGCATAGAGCGCCGCACCGGTCATCCCGAGCCTGTAGGCCATCACGATCGGATACGACGTCTCGTCGAGCTGCGTTCCGAACGAGTCGGGCGCGAGCTTCCCGTTGAGGAGGCTGTTCCGTGGCATCGACCCGTCGGCGAGCTGCTGCCGGCCGAACAGGAAGTCGACCGTCGCCCGCGCCGTCGCGAGGTCGCCGTCGGCGAGCAGGCCCGTCCACGTCTCGTACAGGTCGCGCGCGAAGACCTCGCGGTACGAGCCGAAGTAGGTGTTGTTCGGGTCGCCCGCGCTGACCGCCTGGCCCCACGGCGACGCGAGGCTGGCGACGATCGCGCCGGGGAAGGTCTTGTCCTCGGACGCCTTGAGCACGTTCGCGCTCACGTAGTACGCGTCCTCGAGCTCGTCGTGGAGCTTCCGCGGGCGGACGAGCGAGCGGTCGTACTTGTCCCACCCGCGCGCGTAGTCGCGCTCGACGCGGTCGAAGTCGCCGCGGCCGGCGGCCTCGGCCACGCCGACGGCCTCACCGCGTGTGGCGCCGAACCCGAGCGTGATCGTGAACGGCTTGTCGTCGCGGCACCCCACCCGCGCCGCCTGCACGACGTTGCCGCCGGCGGCGTCCGTGTACGTGGTCGTCAGCGCGTGCGCGGCGTCGAGCTGGACGCGAGCGTCGCTCGGCGCGCCCGCGAAGCCGCTGGTCGCCTGTGCGAACGGCCCGTCGAGCGCCGCGACGACCGGCTGCGCGTAGTCGCGGTTAGCGGCGTTCGTCGCCGTCACGGGGTCGGCGGCGACGAGGATCGAGTGCCCCTTCGACGTGTCGACCGTGGCTGAGTCCGCGCCGCCGTTGCCCGCGCCGCCGCCGCCGTTGCCGTTGACGGTCGGGTCGAAGACCACGTACAGCGCCAGCGGGCCCTTCCGCAGGCTTCGCAGCCGGACCTGCATGACGACGGCGTTGCTGTCCGGGTCGGTCAGATAGTCGGTCACGATCCGGTAGCGCCCGCTCTTCGCGGTCGCAGTTACCCGGCACTCCATCCCGCCGGCGTCCACGTCGACCGAGTAAGTCATGTCCCGCGACTGCAGGTCGGTGAACGACGAGCCGTCGGTGACGACGTACTGCAGCGTCTCGACGTTCGTGTTGTCGACGGTCGGGTAGTAGACGTCGCTGAGCACACCGCCCGCGACGGTGAACCAGACCTTCGACGCGCCGCTCCGGGAGGTGCCGAGGCAATCCTTCCGCGCGAGGTCGAAATGGGAGACGGCTCCGGGGCCGTCGGGCGCAGCCGACGTCGCACGCGCAGTCGCCCCCGCCGTACCCACCGCCAGGACGCACAACGTCAGGCTGACCACCCAAAGCCGGCGAGCCATGCCTAGACGGTACTCCTACCGGGAGGCCCTGGACAAGGGGCCACTCGTTCTGATCGGCGTCCTTCGGTAGGCCCGCGGGATGAGGCGCTCCAGACCGAGCGCGGCGATCGCCGCGACCAGGCAGACCGCTGCGGAGACCGGCCAGAGCGCGACGCCGCCGGCAGTCAACAGCACGCCGCCCAGGCCGGGCCCCGCGATGAAACCCAGCTGCCACGAGAAGCCGTTCACCGCCATGTATCGGCTGCGTTCCTCCTCCGGCGCGAGATCCGCGACGAGCGGTCCCTGCACGGTGTCGTACAGGCATTCACCGAGCGCGAAGACGAGCACCGCGAGGAAGAGGATCGCGACGGCCGCACCCGCGCCGATCGACCCGGCCGTGGCGACGAGGGCCCACGCGAGCGCGAACAGCGTTCCCGTGAGCGCGAGGCCGGTCATTCGCCTGTGGCCCTCATGCGCCCGGGCGACGGGGAGCTGCGCCACGATGATCAACAGCGAGTTCAGGAGGAACAGAAGCCCGATCGTCTGCTCGCCCGCCCCGGCCTCGTCGCGGGCGAACACCGGGAAGAGGGACACGAGCAGCGCGATCCCACCGGCCACGAGCAGGAAGTTGACGGCTGCGACGCCGAGGAACGGGCGGTCGCGGAGGACGCGCCGGTAGCCGCCCGCAGCGGCCGCCGTCGCGCCGGAGCCGACCGGTGGCACCGGCACTCGGAGCAGGACGGCGATGTAGGCGAGGAACGTGGCTGCGTTCAGCAGGAAGAGCCGCGTGAACGTGGCGGGCTGCGCCACCGTCACGAGCAGCCCACCGGTCATGCCGCCGAGCCCCAGACCGAGGTTCGCCGCCACGCGCTGCTGCGCGAAGGCCGCGTGGCGGAGCTCGGCCGGCGTGATGGCGGCCAGCAGGCTCGACTGCATCGTCAGCCACGTGCCGATCCCTACGCCGGCAAGCGCGGCCAGAGCGAACGCCTGCCAGGGTTGCCGCAGCAGCGGATAGAGCGCGTAGGCCGTCGTCGACAGGAGCAGGCCGCCCACCATCGTCGGTCGCGCGCCGAGGCGGTCGCCGAGCGAGCCTGCGACGAGCGCGGCCCCCAGTCCACAGACGGCGCTCGTCGAGGCCGCCAAGCCTGCGAGCGCGAGCGGGACGCGTCGCACGTCATGGAGGTAGATGACCATGAACGGAGCGGCGGCGCCGTTGCCGAAGGCGTTGACGACGAGTCCCGCCTGCAGCATGTAGACCGAGCGCGGCAGCCCGGCGTTCAGGCTCCGGACGTATCCACCTACAGCTGTAACCACGGTTTCAGAAGTAACCATGGTTGCAGTACGCTGTCAACCGATGGGGACACAGCCGACCGGTGAGTGGGTGCTGCTCGCGTACCGGCTTCCGCGCGAGCCCTCGACGCCGCGCATCGCGCTCTGGCGACGGCTCAAGCGCCTGGGCGTCGTGCAGCTCCTCGACGGCCCGGTCGCACTCCCCGCCGACGCGAAGACCCGCGAGCAGCTCGAGTGGGCCGCCGAGGAGGTCGTTGAAGCCGGCGGGGCCGTGACGCTCTGGCTCGGGCGGCCCGCCACGACAGCCGAGGAGCAGTCGCTCGCCGCTCGCATGGCAGACGCAGTTGCCGCGGACTATCCTCGAGCGGTACCAGCTCGACGATGTGGTGCTCTGGGACCTCGCTCGGATCGTCCACGAGCCAGACCTCGACGACACGCGCTACGACGCGCCCGAGGCCCGCGGCCTCGACGTCCTGATCCGCGGCCTCTCACTCACGCACGACGACCCCGAGCTGCTCGCGATCACCCAGGCGCTCCTCGCCGGCCTCTACGAGTAGGACCCGCGGGTATGAGAAAGGCCCGTATATACGGGCCTTTCTGAGGAGCCGACGCGCGGACTCGAACCGCGGACCCCTTCATTACGAGTGAAGTGCTCTACCAGCTGAGCTACGTCGGCACCAGCCGTAGGGTAGCCGACCTCCGGTCTCCGTTTCTCGCTCGCGGCCCGATGCGGGAGCGCAGGCGCATCAGCCCCGCTCGGCCACCCAGCGCATCGGGTCGCCGGCGCCGAGGTCGCTGACGCCGGCGTCGATCAGGGCGCCGCAGACCAGCGTCCGGCGGTGGGCCGCGAAGGTCAGTACGTGGGCGATCATCCCGCCGTAGGTGAAGACCTCCGGCGGATCGCAGATCGCGTCGACGAACGTCTCGTCGAGACGCCCTTCGTCGACGATCGCGCGCACCTCGGAGAGGAAGGCCGGCCCGGAATCGGCGAGGCGGGCTCGCATGTCGGCGACGCTCTCGCCCCGCTCGACCTCGAAGTCGTACGGGCGGTCGTGGACGGCGGCGTCCCACATCGCGAGCTGACCTACGAGGCGGGAAAGCAGCGACCGGAGCGTCGGGTCGCAATCGATGCCCTCGACCGAGATCTCGACCGGGGCGTCGAGGACCTCGTCGGTGAGGCCCTCGGCCCGGTCGATCATCTCCGCGACGAGCCAGACGTGGTGCTCGACCATGCGAGTGAGCAGATCCATGGCGGTGACCTTTCTGTCGGCGGGGACGCGCAGGCCCCCGGGTGGATTGAAATGCACCTTGCTCGGTGCCTCGAGCTGGAACCTCGTCGGCCGACGGCGCCACCGCGATGGCGACTGCACCGTAGGCGCGCCCGAAGGCTCGAGTGAACGCCTCGTGCGACGAGTAGCCCGCGTCGAGGGCGACCTGCAGCACGTCCTCTTCGGTCGTGATCAGCCGGTAGGCCGCGCGCTCGAGCAGGATGCGTCGACGCAGGGTCGCCGGCGGCTCGCCCGCGGCAGCGGAGACGAGGCGGTCGAAGTGGAACCGGGAGAGGTGCAAGCGCGACGCCAGCGTCTCGCCGGACACGTCGTGCTCGTCCAGCGTGACGGCCAGCAGGTCGACGAAGCGGGCGAAGGTGTCGGTCGTCGCGCTCATGTCGAGAGAAACCTGCCAGTCGATGGGCGCGCGCGCTTGATCGCCTTTGCGCACCTACGCATCGGCCGCATTGCGGTGGCCTGCGGGGCGGCGGCGCGGCCCTGCGCCGCCGCCCCGAGGAGTGGATCAGGCCGCCTCGAGCGCCACGTCCGCCTCGGCCTGCGCCGCGCCGGCAACTGCCGGCCGGGACTCCGTGAGGATCGCGGCGACGAAGGCTCCGAGCAGCGCGATCGCGGCGAGGATGTAGAACGTCACCTCGAAGCCGTGCGTGAGCGCCCCGCCCGCCAGCGAGCTCGTCCCCGGGTGTGCGTCGACGTAGTGGGCCGTGAAGGTCGTCGCGAGGGTCGAGGCCACGGCGACGCCGATCGCGCCGCCGATCTGCTGGCTCGTGTTGAAGAGGCCCGACGCGACGCCGGCCTCGGACTGGCCGACACCTGTGAGGGCGCCGATCGACATCGAGACGAAGGCGATCGCCAGCCCGATCCCGCTGATCAGGAACGCCGGGAAGAGATCCCAGAAGTAGTGCCCGTCGACGGGCAGCCGCGCGTACAGGACGAGCCCGACCGCCGCCATCACCATCCCGAACGAGAGGAGCGGACGGACGCCGAGGCGCGTTACGAGCGCCTGGGCGACGCCGGAGAAGACGATCACCGTCAGCGTCAGCGCCACGTAGGCGACGCCCGTCTGCAGCGCCGAGTAGTGGAGGACCTGCTGCATGTAGAGGGTCAGCAGGAAGAACTGGGCGAACATCGCCCCGGCCAGCAGCCCGCCGCTCAGGTTCGACGCGGTCAGCGTCCTCAGCCTGAAGATGCGAAGCGGCAGGAGCGGCGCCTTCGAGCGCAGCTCGATCACGATGAACGCGACGATCAAAGCAGCCGATCCCGCCAGGAGGCCGATCGTCTCGGGTGTGCCCCAGCCGTGCTGCGTCGCCCGGGTCATGGCGTACACGAGCAGCATCAGGCCGCTCGTGATCGAGACAGCCCCCGCGGCGTCGAAGTGCCTGTGGTCGAGCTCGGCCCGGCTCTCGCGCAGCAGCACCGGGGTCAGCGCCAGCACCGTCAGTCCGGCCGGCACGTTGATGAAGAAGATCCACGACCAGTTGAACGCGCTCGTCAGCGCCCCGCCGAGAAGCACGCCGGCCGCGGCGCCGCTTCCGGACGCGGCGCCCCAAACGCCCAGCGCGAGGTTCCGTTCCCGACCCTCGGCGAACGTCGTCGTGAGAATCGACAGCGCGGCCGGCGAGAGCAGGGCGGCGCCCAGCCCCTGGAGCGAGCGGAAGGCGATCAGCGACCCCTCCGACCACGCGAGCCCGTCGAGCAGCGAGCTGACGGTGAAGAGGACGACGCCTGCGACGAAGAGCCGGCGGCGGCCCAACAGATCGGCCAGCCGCCCTCCGAGCAGGAGGACGCCGCCGAAGAGGATCGCGTAGGCCGTCACCACCCACTGCAGGCTGTCCTGGCTGAAGTGGAGGTCGGTCTTGATCGAGGGAAGCGCGACGTTCACGATCGCCACATCGAGCACGACCATGAACTGGGCGGCGACGATCAGCGCCAGTGCGAACCATCGTCTCCGCGAAGCAAAGGAAGTCATGTACCGCTCCAATCGTTGAACAATTCCACGATCAACGGTACCAACGATCGACCGAGCTACGCTTATTCCCCCATGAGGAGACGTTTCCGATGACGATTCCGGTCTCAGAGCCGAAACCACACCCCGCCCTGCTCCCCGAGGAGCTGGTCGCGAGCACCCTGTTCCTGCTGGCGAGGCTCGGCTACGCGATCAAGGCGCGGGCGCTCGAGGAGTTCGAGCGGGCCGGGATGAGCATGTACCAGTACAGCGTGCTCGCCATCCTCGGCGAGGGCGCGCGGGCGACCCAGGGGACGATCGCCGACGCGCTCGGGCTCGATCGCAGCCAGCTCGTCGGCGTGCTCGACAGCCTCGAGGAGCGAGGGCTGATCGAGCGGCGGCGCGATCCGAACGACCGGCGCCGGCACACCGTCAGCCTGACGCCGGCCGGCAAGCGCGAGCTGGTCGAGCTGAGAGGGATCGTGAAGGGGATCGAGGAGTCGTTCCTCGCGCCGCTGGACGACGACTCGCGGACCGTGCTGCACAGCGCGCTCCGTCGCGTCGCGTGCAGCCACGACAGCCGCTTCGGCCCGCCCGAGTGAGATGACGACCTTCGTCGCGCTCCTCCGCGGCGTCAACGTCGGCGGAAAGGCGAAGCTCCCGATGGCGGAGCTCAAGCCGGCGCTGTCGTCGCTCGGCCTCGAGGACGTCGTCACCTACATCCAGAGCGGCAACGTCGTCTTCCGCAGCGCCGACGGCGAGAAGCAGATCGCGGCCGGCATCGAACGCCGGATCGCCGACTTCTTCGGGCTGGACGTGAGCGTGCTGATCCGGACACGCGCCGAGCTCGGGCAGATCGCCGGCGCGAATCCGTACACGGCAGAGGAGGTGGATCCGAAACGGCTCCATGTCGTCTTCCTCGATGCGGCGCCCGCGGCAACCGCGGTCTCTCAGCTCGACCCCGATCGCTCGCCGCCGGACGAGTTCAGCGTCCGCGGCCGCGAGATCTACCTTCGACTTCCGAACGGAGGCGCGCGCTCGAAGCTGACGATCGACTACTTCGAGAGCCGGCTCGACGTCCGGGCGACGGCCCGGAACTGGAACACGCTGCAGAAGCTGTTAGAGCTCGCGGGCTGATTCGTGCGAATTCGGCCGCGGGCTACTTGTGCCGGCCGCGACCGCGCTCGCGTTCCCTGCCGGCTGAGCCCTGGCTCGAGTCCGGAGGGGCGACTGCCGGGGCCGGCGCGGGCGCGGCGGGCGCCGTCTGATCCAGTGCAGGCGGTGGGTTCTTCCACCTGCCATCCCGCTTGCCGCGGCCGTCGTTCCCCTTCGTGACGGGCGCCGAGGCCGGCGCGGGCGGAGTCGGCGCGGGGGGAGTCTGCACCGGCGGAGTCTGGGCCGGGGTGGAGGGAGCGCCGGTGGGATCGGGAGCGACAGGAACGAGCGGCTGGTCGGTTGCCGGTGGCTGAACCGGTGCCGAAGGCTGGGCGGGCGGCACCGGCCAGGAGCTCAACCCGCGCTCCGAGCGCTTGTCGGCGTATCGGCTCGTGCTCTTGCGCTCGTGCCGTTTGTCGCTCCTGCCGTCCTCGACCTTGACAGTTGCGGGCTCCACCGGCGCGACCGCAGGCGGTGCCGGCGCGGTCTGCTCGTCGACGGGCGGGGCGGGCGGCGGGGCGGCGGCCTCCACGACCGGCGCGAACAGCGGGGGCGCCGCGGTGACCGACGGCGCCACGGTGGCCGCCGGCGGAGCCGACGCCTGCTCGTCGAGCCGCCTGAGCCGGAGCGCCGTGACCCGCCGGGCTGCGAGCGGGGAGAGGTGACGGGCCCTGGCGACGTGCTTCACCACGGCCGGCCTTCGCTTCGGCGCCGCCGCAGGCGCCACGGGCGTCGAGACCGTCCGCGAGACTGCCGCCCGCGGACGCGCCTTGGTGACCCGCGTCACCGCATTCGGCTTCGTGACGTGCGCACGATCGACCTTCTTGACCTCGTTCCCGGCGACCGCGGTCGTGGTCGCGACGGCTGCGACCGCAGCCACCTTGACCGCCGCGCCGCCGGCGAAGGCCCCCTTGGTGGCCGCGAGGATGGCGCCGATGTCGAGGCCGCTGCGCAGCCGCGCGCGCCGCTTCTTCTGCGGCGCCTCGGTGAGCCCGGTCGCGAGCGAGCGGCGGGCACGGAAGAGCAACGTCTCGACGGCAGGCTGCGAAAGCCCGAGCTCCTCGGCGATCTCCCGGTAGGACAGCCCCTGCCACTCGCGCAGGAGCAGCGCCTTGCGCTGCTGGTCGGACATCTCGGAGAGCGCGTCCGAGAGGCGGATCAGCGTCTCGGCGTCACGCTGCGGGCAAGGAACGACCTCCTGCAGCACGTCGAGGTCGCTCGGCGACTCGACGCGGCGGCGTCGGAACGTGGAGCGGTGCCGGGTGAGGCAGACGTTCTCGGCGATCTTGAAGAGCCACGCCTGCTCGAGCTCGGGCCGGACGCCGCGCTGGATACCCCGGAAGGCGTTGAGGAAGGTCGTCTGCGCTGCGTCCTCCGCCTCCTCGCGCGACCCCAGCCGGTGGAGGCAGAAGTTGAAGATCTGCCGGCTGTACCGCTCATAGAGGAGGCTCGTGGCCTGCGCTTCCGAGGCGGCAGGGCTGGGCTCGACGGCGCTCGCGCGCCCTATGGACGGTACTGCGGCCAAGACGTCTCCCGAGACGTGTTCTTCCTACGTTCGGCGCCGCCGCCAGCGCTCCCTCAGTCTGAGCGGACCCCCCAGTCTGGCAAATCCCCTTAACGGGTGAGCGCGTGTGCTCCCCGGAGGGCCCGCCTCAGGCGCACGAAGAGGGCCTCGAACGCCAGCTGAGGCGCCAGATTGAGCTCCTCGAGCTCCCGCCAGGTGTCGCGGACGGCTTCTGCCGCCCGCTCTGCGCCGGGCAGGAGCGCCTCCGACGCGTCCTCCCGCAGCTCGGCGAGCCGATCCGCGTGGACGACGACGCCCTCTGCGCCGACCCCGACCGCGATCAGGTCGCGGTACCAGGCGGCCAGCTCCTCGAGCGAGTCGAGGAGCTCTTCCCGCTCGGCGCCGCGCCCGGCCCGGCGCACGCGCTGCTCCGCCTCGCGCGCCGGCAGCTCGAGCCCCGCGATCGCCTCCTCCTCGCGCTCCTTCGCCTCGCTCGAGCGCTCACGCGACGCCTCTACGATCTGCGCGGCGGCGTCCGCCGGCTCGAACGCCTCGTCGGCGTAGACGGCGCGGCCGAGCTCGAGGAGTTGCGCCCGCCGGGCCGCCGCGGCCGGGTCGAGCAGCCGCTCCAGCCGGTCGATCCGCCCCGCCGAGACGCGCGCCAGCGCCGTCCGCTCCGCGTCGTCGAGCCCCGGCGCCCTCCGCTCCAGCTCCTCGCGGATCGAGCGCTCGGAGAGACGCCGGAACGGCACGAGCTGGCAACGCGAGCGAATGGTCTCGGGCAGGGGGCCGAGGTCGTCCGCGACGAGGACGATCACCGCGTACGGCGGCGGCTCCTCGAGATCCTTGAGGAGCGCGTCGGCGGCCTCGTCGTTGAGCAGGTTCGCATCGAAGATCAGGTAGACGCGGCGGTCGGCCTCGAACGGGCGCATGTGCAGATCGCGGCGCAGCTCGCGCGTCGCGTCGATGCGGATCATCTCGCCGAGCGCCTCGAGCACGTACAGGTCAGGGTGTGCCCGGCGCCGCGCGCGGCCCTCGTCCCCGAGCAGCTTGCCGGCGAGCTCGAGCGCAGCCCTGCGCTTGCCGACCCCGGGAGGCCCGTGGAAGAGAAAGGCATGCGCCGGCCCGTCGGCGACGGCCGCATCGAGAAGGCGCTTCGCCTCCGCCTGCTCAGGAAAGTCCCAGGTGCTCACGTACCTCCCGTGCGATCTCGTCAGGCGCCTGCGAGCCGTCCAGGGCGACGATCCGCCGCGGGAAGATCGCTGCCAGCCCGCGATAGGCCTCGTCGACCCGGGCGCGGAAGTCGAGCCGCTCGCGCTCGATCCGGTCGGGCTCGCCCCGCTGGCGCTTCTCGGCCGCCTCCGGGTCGAGCTGGAGCAGGAACGTCCTGTCGGGGAGCAGGCCGCGAACGGCGGCCAAGTTCAGCTCCAGCACGCGGCCGACTCCGAGCCCGCGGGCGATCCCCTGGTAGGCGATCGACGAGTCGATGTAGCGGTCGCAGACGACCGATGCACCACGCTCGAGCGCCGGACGGATCACCTCCTCGACGAGCTCCGCACGCGCGGCGGCGTAGAGCGCCGCCTCCGTCCAGGGGGTCATCTCAGGCCCGTGCAGGACGAGCTCGCGGATGCCCTCGCCGACGTCGGTGCCGCCGGGTTCGCGCGTCGCCACGACCTCGTCGCCGCGTCCGGAGAGGGCCTGGGCGAGCCGCTCCACCTGGGTGCTCTTCCCGGAGCCGTCGAGGCCTTCGAACGTCACGAACATCGGATCCGTACCATAGGGACCCGTGCGGGCGGTCGTCACAGGGGGCGCAGGGTTCATCGGCTCGCACCTCGTGGACGCCCTGGTCGAGCGCGGCGACGAGGTGCTCGTCGTGGACAACTTCGCGACCGGCAAGCGGGAGTTCCTGAACCCGGGCGCCGAGCTGCGCGTGCACGACATTCGCGAGCCGTTCGCGCTCGACGCGGACGTCGTCTTCCACCTCGCCGCGCAGGCGGACGTCGGCACGTCGGTGCAGCGCCCAGACTACGACGCACAGGTGAACGTCGTCGGCACCGTCAATACCCTTGAGGCGGCGGGCGAGACCAAGCTCGTCTTCGCCTCCACCGGCGGCGCGATCTACGGCGACGTCACGGGGCCGGCGGACGAGGAGCACGAGCGGCGGCCCGTGTCGCCGTACGGCACCGCCAAGCTGGCCGCGGAGGCATACGTGCAGACGTGGAACCGGCTGTACGGGAGGGGCCACGTCGTGCTCCGCTTCGCGAACGTGTACGGCCCGCGCCAGGACTCGTCGCTCGAGGGCGGCGTCGTCTCGATCTTCCTCGAGCGGATGGGCCGGCACGAGGAGACGCTGATCTTCGGCGACGGCGGTCACGAGCGCGACTATGTCTACGTCGGAGACGTCGTCGCCGCCGTGCTCGCAGCGGAGGGCCACGAGGGCGGCGTCTTCAACATCGGCACCGGCGTCGCCACATCGGTGTCGGAGCTCCATTCGCTCTGCCGGCGCATCAGCGGCGTCGACGATCCGGCGCGGCGCATCGAGGCGCGCGCGGGCGACGCGCGCCGCAGCGTGCTCGACGTCGGTCGCGCGCACCGCGAGCTCGGCTGGGATCCACGGGTCGGCCTCGAGGACGGGCTGCGCCTGACCTGGCTCTCGTTACGCGATCCAGATGCCGTGGGCGAACGCCGCGCCCGCCAGGGCTGAGAGCGCGCCGAAGCCGACCAGCACGCCCGTCCGCCAGCCGGGGCGGTCGCGGACGAGCGCCGCGATCGCGAGCAGGATCGGGAAGTCCGCCATCAGGAACCGCGGCAGGCTGACGAGCGGGAACCCCTTCGAGGGGACCGAGACGACGATCAGCAGGGTCGCCGCCGAGTAGAGCCCGAACGCCGGCCCGAGCCGCCTCCACGCGACCCAGGTCAGCCAGGCGGCGGGCACGAGCAGCACGAGGTGGAACGCGTTCCAGAAGGCGAGGCGCTCCTCGGGCGTGAACGCCTGGCCGCGCGGCAGGTGCCGCAGCAGGCGAAGGCCGCCGTGCCCGCCGGCCTGGATCGCGTCCCAAAGCCCGCCGACCGGCCCGAGGGTCGCCGTCTCCCGATCCCAGAACACCTGCGCCTTCGAGAACGCCCAGAAGTCCCCGAGGTGTCGTTGCAGGTACCAGCCGTAGAGCACCACGGCCAGGGGCAGGAGAAGCAGCGGCACCAGCCTGCGCGGGGTCCGCCAGAGGAGCAGGACGAGCGCCGGCAGGAGCGCGAGCCCGAGCAGGCGCGTCGCCACGGCAAGGCCGCCGAAGATCCCCGCGCGCCACGCCTGCCCGCGCATCGCGAAGAGAAACGACCAGGCGGAGAGCGCGAGGAAGAGGCCGTCGGAGTAGAGCGCGGTGAAGACGAACGCCGTCGGGAAGAGCGCCAGCAGCAGGACCGTGTCGCGCGCCCCCTGCTCGCCGAGGTGAGGCCGCGCGATCTCCGCGATCGCCCAGGCCGCGAAGCCGCCGGCCGTGAGCGACAGGAGCGTCCCGAGCGCGAGCGACGAGCCGAGCAGATGGAGCAGCAGCGGGTAGAGCGGCCAGAACGCCGCCGAGGTCGAGTTGTAGCCGTCGCGCGCGATGTGGAGATACCACTGCGCGTCCCAGTGCTCGAACGTGCCGAAGAGCAGGTCGGAGAGCGGCCCCCACGCGTGGTCGGCCGGCCGGTCCTCGGCGCGCAGCGGCGCCCACAGGATCGTCGCTGCCGTCGCCAGCCAGAAGGCGACGCGGATCCAGACGAAGACCCAGAAGTAACGCACCCCGCTACCCACCGGGGGATCCTAGAAGGAGCCTCCGCGGGAGCAGCGAAACACGTGGGGCCTTGGACCACCCGCTGCCCTCTCCCGACGCTCTCGTCCGCCCGTGGCGGACCGCAACGCTGATCGCCAGCGGGATCGCGGCGCTCGAGCTCGTGCTGCTCGCGGGGGCGGGCGCCGCCCTGCTGGCGAAGCCGATGGCGAAGCACATGCGGGCGTCAGCCGAGGTGCACGCGTTCGCGCCCGTGAAGAAGGCCGCACCGCCGAAGGCTCCCGCTCCGGGCAAGCCGAAGCTGCGGCGCGGCGAGATGACGATCATGGTCCTGAACGGGAACGGCCGCGCCGGCGCCGCGTCGGCCGAAGCCGCGAAAGTGCGCAGGCACGGCTACATGCTGGGCACGACCGGGAACGCGCCCCGCTCGGACTACGCGACGACGGTCGTGATGTACCGGCCGGGCCTGCGGGCCGAGGGACTTCGCCTCGCGCGCGACCTGCACGTGAAGGTCGTCGGGCCGCTCGACGGGCTCTCCACCCGGGATCTCTTCGGCGCGCACGCCGCCATCATCGTCGGCGCCGCGTAGCTAGACCGACGGCGCGGACCGCGCGGCGACCCGCCTGGCGAGCTTCGCGACTGCGAGTCCGGCGCCCGCGATCCCTGCCGTGAGGACGCCGACGACGTTGGTCGTCACACAGGTCCGGCAGGCGTTGCAGCAGACGGCGGCCATGGGGGCGTTCTCGCCGTACCTGCCCGCGGCCTGCGCGACCTTGGCGGTCCAGATCTGCTTCACCGGAGGAAATGTAGTCGTCTCCAGGAGGGTTGGCGAAACGGAAATCCGGTTAGCTGCGCCTGATTTCAGCCCTCGCAGCCTGCAAGGCTCCGTCGACGAAATCGCTCTTGGCGTCGGTGTAGCCGAGCCGGTCGTCGCGGTGCCACGCCGCGAGGTTCTTCTTCAGCGCCGCATACTCCTGCGCCACGTCCGGGTGTTGTCGCAGGTAGTCGCGTAAGTGGATGTGATCGGCGTGAGGCTGGCTGCCTGCTACAACGACGTAGAGGTGGTGCGGCTTGGCGTCGGGCGGCCACAGAAATGCCTCTCGCCCCGCGATCCCTTTGTCTCCTTGATAGACGTAGCCGAGCGCGCGCAGTCGTTCGATGGTGGCGGGCACGTCCTCCGACGAGCGCACTACGACGTCGATGTCGATCACCGGCTTGGCTGCCAAGCCGGGAACCGACGTGCTGCCGATGTGCTCAACCTCCGCAGCGAGGTCAGCAACCGCGTCGCGGACTGGCCGGGCGGATTCCTCGAAGAGCGTCGCCCACGCCTCGTCGTAGTCGACGACGACAAGCGGAGAGCGTGCAGACGTGGTCTGGGTGAGGATCTCCTCGACAGTCTCCTCGGGGGTGAGATCGGTCGTGTCGAGCCAGATGCCGACGCGCGGCGTCGCGGTGACGAAGCCTTCGTAGAGCTGCTCGCCCGTCCAGGCGCCGTAACCCTTGTGGTCTCGTTCGACCTCACGCGCGGCGACCGCCTCGACCGACGGCAAGAGGACGATCACGTGGCACGGGCGGCTGCGGATCATCGTGCGGTAGTCGCCGAGTACCGCCCCGGCGACATCATCCTCCAACGCGACGTTGAAGCCAGCCTGAGAGTATGCGTCGGCGGCAGCAGCAGCGAGGCGGTAGCGCAAGCGCAACTGCTCGAGCGCTTCCGGAGAGGCGTCCGGCGTCATCTCTTCGCGTCCGCTGACGATGCTCCGTCGGAATACGTCGCCTTCGAGATGCACGCCTCGCTCAAACCGCGAGGCTAATAGTCGCGCGACGGTGGATTTGCCCGCCGCCATCGGGCCGCTGATCAAGTAGATGGTGGGATGTTGCTCCACTCGTGGAGCGTAGGAGGGACTACCCCTCTTGGCGAACCGGCCGCTGAGCCGCCGTGCACGCGTCGACGAGGACCATTTAGCCAACCTAGCCGGCGTTCACTCTCGCGCGCGCCTCGTCCAGCAGGTCGAGGCAGGGGCCCTGCGAGTCGAGCGTGTACCAGCGGTTCAGATGCCGGTACGCGCGCTGCGGGTCGTCGAGGACGACCAGCTCGAACTGGCCGAGGTCGCACCAGGCGACGGGGTTCTCCGGCTGCTGCGCGATCTCCAGCAGGTGATCCCGATACGCGCCCCGGAGATCTCGGAGGGCGAGCTTCGCGTTCGCACGGGCGACGATCGGGTCGAGCGAAAGCGGGTCGAGCGAGCGAGCCCGGTCGGCGTCGCGGACGGCGCCGCGCGAGCCGAGCGAGTCGTAGGCGCGCGTGACGTAACGGTCAGCGAGCCAGGGGGAGAAGAGCGACACGGCCCCCGCGAGCGCGAAGAGACCAGCGCCGAGCCGCCACGCGAGCGGCGCGCGCGGGCTCTCACGGCCGAGCGCGACCCCGAGAGCGAGGAACACCGGCGCGCAGACGGCGAGGAAGTCCCAGTCGATCTCCAGCAGCCCGTGCAGGACGAACGCGAGCGGAGCGAGGCCGAGCGCGAGCAGCGCTCCCCGCGGCCGGCGCGCGAAGATCGCGACGAGGGCCGCGGCGAAGCCGCCCGCGAAGAGCAGCAGACCGACGAGACCCGTCTCGGAGAGGAACTGCAGCGGCAGGTTGTGGGGCTCCGTGACCGCCTGGTTGTTACCGCGGAACCGCTTGTGCACGAGCTCGAACGAGCCGGCGCCGGTGCCGCTCGTCTTCCGCAGCTGCCAGCCGTCGACGGCCTCGCCCCACCAGCGCCAGCGGTTGTTCGAGCTCGCCGAGCCGAGGCGGGTCGGATCGTTCGTCGCCTCGGCCGAGGCGGGGTTGCGGAACTCGCTCCACCAGGTCGAGCCGTGCGTCGCGGCGACCGTGAGAGCGAGTGCCGCGACCAGGGCGCCGACGACGGCCAGCGTGCGCCGCACGATTCGGCGGCGACGCTCCTCGGGCGAGACCTCCGGCACGAGCACGGTCACGGCGGCGCCCACGACCAGGACGAGCCCGAAGATCAACCCGTCGCGCACCTGCGTCGAATGCGGCTGGTCGTTCGAGGTCACACCCGGCAGGGCAAACGCGATCGCCCCGACGACGACCCCGGTTACGCCCGCCACGACGAGCGCGACGAGGCTCTCGAAACGCCGCGAGGCGAGCGCAATCCAGAGCGACGAGACGACCAGCGCCACGATCACGCCTCCGCGCGAGAGCGTCAGCAGCAGCGCGACCGTCCAGGCGTAGACGAGCAGGAGCCCCGCGCGGCGGCGCACCTCCGTGGCGACCCACAGCCCGAGCGGCAGCGCCAGGTCGCCGAGCAGCGCCAGCTCGTTCCAGATGCCCACGGGGTCGCGCAGGCGCGCCACGCGCCCGCCGCCCCCGAGCGCGGGCACGACCTTCCCCGCGAGCGACCAGGCCGCGACCGCGCCGAGGAGGGCCGCGAGCCCGAGGGCGACCTCTCTCGCGCGGCCGGCGAGCGCGAGGCCGATGACCACGAACGCGAGGTACACGAGCCCGCGGTTGAGGTACTCCCACGAGCGGTCCGGAAGCCACGACCACGCGATCGAGAGCCCGCACCAGCCGACGAACGCGACGAGCAGCGCCAGCGCCGTCAGCTCCAGGCGGCCGAGCCGCGGCGCGGGCAGCGCGACCGCGGCGAGCACGAGCGCCGCGGTGCCGATCCAGGGGAGCGAGCCGGTTCCCGCGGCGCCACCGAAGAAGAGCGCGGCGCCGACGAGCGTGAGCGCGGCCAGGAGGAGTGGCGAACGCCGCATTCCGGCGAAGCTATATAGGATGGCTCGGCCGCTCAGGGCCGTTTACGAACCGTTAACACGAGCCATACCCGACCATCACCGGGGACAGGGAGACTCGAGGTATCGGCCCGTGTCCGACGAGGTCGTTCGTCCGTTGTCGAACCACTGCATGAAGCTTCCGAGACTCTTCCTCGCCGCCGCCGCGCTGTTCTTCGTCAGCGCCGGCACCGCCTCCGCCGCGTCGCCGTGCTGGAAGCGGCTGATCAACGACTGGTACGACGGACGGATCGACAAGACCTACCCGGCGCAGTGCTACCGCGAAGCGATCGAGCACCTGCCGCCGGACGTCGAGGTCTACTCCAACGCGAAGGACGACCTGAAGCGCGCGCTCCAGAACGTCCTCGCCGGCAAGCCGCCGAACCAGGGCATCAGCGAAGGCGGCACCGGCAGCGGCACCGGAACCGGCGGCGGCTCCGGAACCGGCGGTGGCTCCGGAAACGGCGGCCCCGGCACCGGCAGCTCCGGGAACGGCGGCGACACGGGGACAGGTGCCGCCACCACCACCGACACGATTGGCCGCGACACGACCGCCGGGGGCCCCGCGAACAACGCCATCCAGGAGCTCGGACCGAACGACGCAGACTCGGTCCCGATCCCCCTGCTCGTGCTCGGCGGGCTCGCCCTCCTGCTGATCGCGGCCGGCGTCGCAGGCGTGATCGCCAAGCGGCTCCAGGGCCGCGGGCCCCGCACCTGAGCGGCTAAAATGGTCTGGGCAACGGGCCGTGGCCTCACGCTCCGTCCGGCCCCCGTCCTAGCCTGATCGGTCCGCTTTCGCGTCCCGCCAAGGGCGCCGGGGCGACCAGGATCCCGAACAGAGGCCGGAGGGTACAGATGGCGACCGCGAAGCAGGCGCAGACAGCAGAGCAGACCGAAGCACCGGAGATCCAGAACCGGGTCGTCGACGACGAGAAGTCGCTTGCGGTCCGCCGCTACTTCACGATCCCCGGCCGCGACCCGTTCGACGAGATCGAATGGGAGTCGCGCGACGCCCTCATCGGCGGCAAGGACAGGCCCGTCTTCGAGCAGAAGGGCGTCGAGTTTCCGAAGTTCTGGTCGCAGACGGCGACGAACATCGTCGCCCAGAAGTACTTCCGCGGCCGCATGGGCTCGCCCGAGCGCGAGTCGTCCGTCAAGCAGATGATCGGCCGCGTCGTCGACACGATCGGCGGCTGGGGGCGCGCGGGCGGCTACTTCGCCACAGACGAGGAGGCGGACACGTTCGAGGCCGAGCTGAAGGCGATCCTCGTCAACCAGCTCGCCGCGTTCAACTCGCCGGTCTGGTTCAACGTCGGCTTCGAGGAGAAGCCACAGTGCTCGGCCTGCTTCATCCTCTCGATCGAGGATTCGATGGACTCGATCCTCGACTGGATTCGCCGCGAGGGAGTCATCTTCCGCGGCGGCTCCGGTTCCGGCGTCAACCTGTCGAAGCTGCGCTCCTCGAAGGAGCAGCTCTCGAAGGGCGGCTACGCCTCCGGGCCCGTCTCGTTCATGCGCGGCGCCGACGCCTCTGCCGGCACGATCAAGTCCGGCGGCAAGACGCGGCGCGCGGCCAAAATGGTCGTCCTCGACGTCGACCACCCGGACATCGAGGAGTTCATCTGGTGCAAGACCAAGGAGGAGGAGAAGGCGCGCGTCCTCGAGCAGGCGGGCTACGACATGACGCTGGACTCGGCGGACTGGGCGTCGATCCAGTACCAGAACGCGAACAACTCGGTGCGCGTCTCCGACGCCTTTATGGAGGCGGCCGAGAAGGGCGCCGAGTGGAACCTCACCGCGCGCACCGACGGCACCGTGGTCGAGACCAGGGACGCGCGCGACCTGCTCCGGCAGATTGCCGAGGCGGCCTGGCGCTGCGCAGACCCGGGCGTCCAGTACGACACGACCATCAACAAGTGGCACACCCTGCCGAACACGAGCCGGATCAACGCGTCCAACCCGTGCTCGGAGTACATGTCGATCGACGACTCGGCCTGCAACCTCGCGTCGCTGAACCTGATGAAGTTCCGCCGCGAGGACGGGGAGCTCGACGTCGAGGCGATGGAGCACGCGGTCGACGTCGTCTTCCTCGCGCAGGAGATCTGCGTCGGCTACTCGTCGTACCCGACGCCCGAGATCGACCGGAACGCGAAAGGGTACCGCCAGCTCGGGCTCGGCTACGCGAACCTCGGCGCGCTGTTGATGGCGCGGGGGCTCCCCTACGACTCGAACGAGGGCCGGGCCTACGCGGCGGCGATCACGGCGTTGACGACGGGGCGTGCGTACCGCAAGTCGGCGGAGATCGCCGGCCGGATGGGGCCGTTCGAGGGCTACCGGAAGAACGCCGCGGCGATGATCGGCGTCATCTCGATGCACCGCGCCGCCGTCGGGAACATCCAGCACTCAGAGTCAGTGCCGGCCGACCTGCTCGCCGCCGCGAGGAAGGCCTGGGACGACGCGCTCGACATCGGCGAGGTCAGCGGCTACCGCAACGCGCAGGCCACCGTGCTCGCGCCCACCGGCACGATCAGCTTCATGATGGACTGCGACACGACCGGCGTGGAGCCCGACTTCTCGCTCGTCAAGTCGAAGAAGCTCGTCGGCGGCGGCGAGATCACGATCGTCAACCGCACCGTCGCGCTCGGCCTCGAGAAGCTCGGCTACGCGCCCGACGAGATCGACCAGATGGTCGCGTACATCGACGAGCGGAACACCCTGGTGGGCGCGCCGTACGTGAGGACGGAGCACTACCCGGTCTTCGACTGCGCGGTCGGCGAGCGGGCGATCCACTACACCGGCCACGTGAAGATGATGGGCGCGGTGCAGCCGTTCATCTCGGGCGCGATCTCGAAGACCGTGAACATGCCCGAGGAGGTGGCGGTCGAGGACGTCGCCGCGCTCTACCTGGACGCCTGGAAGCTCGGCGTCAAGGCGATTGCGATCTACCGCGACAACTGCAAGGTCGCCCAGCCCTTGTCCGGCAAGTCGGACAAGAGCGGCGTGCCGACCCTGCTCCCGGCGACCGCCCCGCACGCGACGAAGCCGCAGCGCCGCCGCGTCCCGGAGGACCGGACGGAGGTCGGCCGCAAGTTCCGCGTCGGCGACTACGAGGGCTACATCCACGTCGGCCTCTTCGAGGACGGCACGCCCGGCGACATCTTCGTCGACATCGCCAAGGACGGGACGACGCTCCAGGGCCTGATGAACTCGCTGATGATCGCCGTCTCGATGGGCCTCCAGTACGGCGTCCCGCCGGAGGTGTACGTCTCGAAGCTCTCCCACATGCGCTTCGAGCCGAGCGGGCTGACGAACGACACGGACATTCGCAACGCGAAGTCGATCGTCGACTACATCTTCCGCTGGTTCGGCAAGAAGTTCCTCACCGTCGACCAGCAGGAGGAGGTCGGCATCCTCTCCGCAGACGTGCGCGCGAAGATGGCCGCCGCGTACAACGCCGATCCCGCCGCCCCGGCGATCGACCCGCCGGCGACCCCCGGCCAGACGGCGCTCTTCAACAGCTGGGAGGACGCCGTCGAGTGCTCCCGCTGCGGAGGCCGCATGGTGCGGGCCGGCACGTGCTACACCTGCCGCGATTGCGGTACGAGTACGGGGTGCGGCTGAGCTGAACCGAGCGAGGGCGGGCCGGGGAAGCAACGCCCGCCGAGCGAGAACACACAAGAGGACCGAGGCGCTTCGGCGCCCCGGTCCTCTGTGACTCAGCGGCCGGGCCGGTCGAAGTCGACCTTGACCAGCACGCCATCGATGTCGCCGCCGCCGTACGTTGGCTGGATCGCGTCCGGTGTCACCGGGAAGTCCGGCGAGTTCGTGATGTAGCCGAAGTAGAAGTTGCCGCGGCTGTCGAGCGCCGGGAACCCACCGGCGTTGTCGTCGACACCGCTGCCACCGAGGTAGGAGGAGAAGCGCAGGTGGCCGTCGCGGTCGAGCTGCACGACCGCGAAGTCGACGGCGCCCGCGTTCGCGGTCTGGAATGCGTTCGCGGTCGTCGGGAAGTCCGTCGATGCGGTCGGCCCGACCACGTCGGCGTTCCCACGGTGGTCGACGCGGAGGGTGGGGTCGATTCCGAACCCACCTTCGGCGTCGCTGCCGCCGAGGTAGGTCGACCAGTCGAGCGACGAGCCGGAGCGGTCGAGCTTGGCCACGAACCAGTCGCGGATCCCGCCGAAGGTGCCTTGCGCGGCGCCGGCGGTGACAGGGAACCCGCCGCGCGTGCTGCCGCTGACGTAGACGTCATTCCGTTCGCCGACGTCGACCGCGCTGCCACGGTCGGGCTGGTCGCCGCCGAGGTACGTCGACCAGACCATGCGTCCGCGGCGGTCCAGCTTGGTGACGTAGGCGTCCTGCGGCGGGGCCCCGGTCCCCAGCGACGTCTTCAGCGCACCCGGCGTCGTCGGGAAGTCGGCGGACTGTGTGGCCCCGGTGAAGTACGCGTTGCCGGCATCGTCGAGAGAGACATCGTTGCCGGTGTCGTCGCCGGTGCCGCCGAGGTACGTCGAGTAGGCGAGCCGGGATCCCGTCGGGTCGAGCCTGGCGGCGAACGCGTCGAGCGGCATGCCTTCGAAGAATCCGGTGCCCCCGCCGAAGCTCGACCGGAGCGCGCCCGCAGTGGTCGGGAAGTCGGCCGAGCCGGTGAAGCCCGTGATGGCGACACCGCCGTCGTGGCCGAGGGCAAGGACGCCCGCCCGCTCACCGCTCGAGCCACCGATGTACGTCGAGTAGCGAAGGCGTGAGCCGTCCGAGCTCAGCTTGGCCACGAAGCCGTCGCCAAAGAACCCGCCGCAGCACCCACTATCGCCGTTGAAGCTGGTGTCGAAGGCGCCGGGCGTCGTCGGGAACCCCGGGCCGGCGAAGCCGCTCACGTAGAGATGGCCGTCCTCGTCGACGGCGGCCGCATCACCCTCGTCGAATCCGGGCCCGCCGAGATACGTCGCGTAGACGATGTGCGTCGCGGTGCGATCCAGTTTGGCGACGTAGACGTCCTCCCCGCCTCCGGAGGACTGGATTCCGCCGACGCGCGGGAGGTCGGAGTCCGTGCCGCAGACGACGAACACGTTCCCGGTCGGGCCGGGTACGGGGCCGCAGCCCTCTGCGCCGCTGCCGCCCCAGTAGCTGGCGTACACGACCTTCGGGTCGATCAGGAGCGGGACGGTTCGGTTGTGAGGTCCGACGCGGAAGCGAATGATGCCTCCGGCGAGGCGATAGGAGACCGGGACGAGCTTGCGCGTCCCGGCGATCGTCTGCCAGGCGAGAGGTGGCGGCTGGCGGACAGTCCCGTGACCCAGCCGCAGAACGAGGGCTCCGTCAGATGCGATCCGTGGTGCCCGCGGTCCATCGAAGGCGAGCCGGATCCGCCTCGAGTCGGCGCCGGGCTGGAGGCGGAAGTCGTACTCGAGCCGCGCCTCGCGGGCGCCGTGCACGACGAGGTCGATTCCGGGATAGAGCCGCGTGTACCGGACCGCAGCGAATTGCGGCACGTGAGTACGCCAGCGCCGCGGGTCCGGGCCGATCAGGTAGTTGCTGACGCCGGGCAGCCGCCGCTCGGCGTTGATCCGCCCCGGCTCGGCACCCTGGAACCGCATTGTAAGGAGGTCCTGTCCTGAGCTGTCGCGAAGCGCGAGCACGACGCGCGAGCGAGTGAGATACAGCGCCGAACGTGGGGCACGCGATACGTACCGCACCTGCACGCTCGAGCTTCCGGGGCTCGGCTCGAAGACGACGGGCAGCACCGGCTGGTTGCCGAGCTTCGCCGGCAAGGCCTGCACCGGCGAACGGTGGCCGGAGATCGCCGTCGCCGCGAGCGGCACGAGCGCGAGGACGCCCGCCCCTGCCCCAAGAATCAGCGCCAACCTGCTCATGATGTGTGTCTTCCTCACCTCATCCTCCCTTCGCTGCAGCTGGGAACCTGAAAAACAGGCTTGCCTGGTAGGTCACTCCGGCCCGCAGCGTCGTCAGCTTGCCGGCCGGCGTGAAGATGTAGCTCTGGGGCATGTCCGGCAGCTTGGGGGTCGTCGCTGCGGCCGACGCGGCGAGCGAGCTGAGGCCGGCTACGAGGACCGCGAGGAGTCCGATGCAGGCGCGCTGTCTCATCGCCCTTCTCCCTTCTGGGCCGTGGGTTGGTCGCGGTTCGATCCGTCTTCGGCCGATTGTCCGAGCCCGGTGTCCGGCTCGCTTCGGGGAGATCCCTGGACCGTGCGTGGACGGCTTCGGGGCGTGCTGCTCCGGCGGTCGTTGTGGTCGCGCCGCGAAGGTCATACCGTCTGAGCTGTGCTGATCGGCCGGAAGGCGGAGAGTCAGCGGCTCGATGCTCTGCTGGAACGGGGACGGAGTGGTCGGAGCGGCGCGGTTGTCCTGCGCGGAGAGGCCGGGATCGGCAAGACGGCCCTGCTCGAGTACGCGGTCGGTCGGGCCGAGGGCTTTCGGGTTCTTCGTGCGCTCGGCGTCGAGTCGGAGGCGGAGATCGCGTTTGCCGGCGTGCAGCAGTTGCTGCGCCCCGTCATGTACGCGCTGCCCGAGCTACCCGATCATCAGGTGCGGGCGCTCAGCACCGCGCTTGCGATCGAGGAGGGGCCTGCGCCGGAGCGCTTGTCGGTCTCGGCCGCCACACTGAGCCTCCTTGCCGGTGCAGCCGAGGATCGCCCGCTCCTCTGCGTCGTCGACGACGCGCACTGGCTCGACCACGCGTCAGCCGAGACGCTCATGTTCACCGCCCGCCGCCTCCACGCCGAAGGCGTGGTGATGCTCTTCGCAGCCCGCGAGCCCGAGAAGGCCATATTCGCGGCCGCGGGGATATCGGATCTCCGCATAGAAGGCCTGGCGCCGGCCGCCGCGAGGGCCCTGCTCGCCGAGCGAGCACCGGACCTCGCCGCTCCCACGGCGGAGCAGCTCGTCCTGCTGACGCGGGGAAACCCGCTCGCCCTGCTGGAGGTGCCTCGCGCGCTGAGCGGCGTCCGCCGCGCCGGCCGTTCGCCCCTCGATGAGCCCCTTCCCGTCGGTGCGGCGATCGAGCGAGCCTACGTCGCCCGTGCGAGCGAGCTCTCGGAGGAGGCGCGCAGGGCCCTGCTTCTCGTTGCCGCGGGAGACCCCGGCGACGCCGATGCTCTCTGGAAGGCGCTCGCCATGGAGGGGCTCGGTGACGAGGCGCTCGCCGAGGCCGAGGGCGCCGGCCTCCTGGTGGCGGAGCGACTGGAGTTCTGCCACCCGCTCGCGCGGTCGGCCTTCTACCAGAGTGCGCGGCCTGGAGACCGGCGAGCCGCACATGCCGCCCTCGCGTCGGCGACCGCCGAGCCGGACCGCCGCGCCTGGCAGCTTGCCGCGGCCGCGGATCGCCCGGACGAGCAGGTGGCGATCGCCCTGGAGGACGCCGCAGACGCCGCCCGCCGGCGAGGCGGTGTCGCAGCCGAGGCGAAGGCGCTCGAGCGTGCCGCGCAGCTCACTGCGGCTGCCGAGACGCGCGCCCGCCGGCTGATGAAGGCGGCGCTTGCGGCCGAGGCAGCGGGCTGGCTCGAGCACGCCGAGAAGATGCTCAACGACGTCGCCGAGCTGACGCAGGAGCCCGAGCTGCGCGCCCAGGCGGTGGGGCAGCGCTCGTACCTCCTCGCCGATCGCGGCGAGCTCGATCGTGCGTATGCGCTCTCCGTCGACGAGGCCGAGCATGCGGCGCCGCAGCAGGCCGCGTTCGTTCTCTCGCTCGGCGCCCTGATGGCGCTCGTCCACAGCCTCGACATCCGTGCTGCACAGGGCACCGCCGAGCGCGCGTGGCGGCTTGCCGGGCCGGCGGCAAGCGAGGATCTCGACCTCTGCGAAAACCTCTCCCGGGTCCTGATCCTCGCCGGGCGCACCGAGGAAGCGCTCGCACTCGTCCGGTCGAGCGTCCGCCGGATCGACGCACTGAGTGTGCTCGCCGTCAACTTCGGAACGGATCTCTTCTATCTCGAGGACTACCCGCGAGCGAGTGAGCTGCTCGAGCGAGTCGTCGAGCGGGCAAGGGAGGCAGAGGCACCCGGCATCCTCAGCTACGCGCTCGACCAGCTCGCGAAGCTCGAGACCCGTGTCGCCAATTTGACACGCGCGTACTCGATCGAGCTGGAGTCCCTGCAGCTCACGGAGCCGCTGGGGAATGATGTCGCGCTCGCCGCAAGCCTGGCCTGGCTTGCTGTCGTCGAGGCGATGCTGGGGCGCGCCGAGACCCGGACGCACGCGGAGAGGGCCCTGCGGATCGCGGAACGCATGAATGACGCCTTCAACGTCGTCCGAGCCCGGGGAGCCCTCGGCCTGGATGCGCTGGCGCGGGGTGACGCGGCGGAAGCTGTCGATTGGCTCGAGCCGGCGGTGACCATGGTTCAGGAAGGGGGCGTGGGGCTGCCGAACTTCTTCCGTCTCGACGCCGACCTGATCGAGGCGCTCGTCCGGCATGGTGAGCACGAGCAGGCCGAACGACACCTGACCCGGTTCGAGGAACAGACCCGCTCGACGGGGAGCGTCTGGGGTCGGGCGGTAGCCGCGCGCTGCCGGGCGCTCATCTCACCCGAGCCTCGGATGGCCGAGGCGTTCGACAGGGCGCTCGAGCTCCATGACGGCGACCCCAGCGCGTTCGAGCGCGCCCGGACCGAGCTCTGCTACGGCGAGCGACTGCGCCGGGGCCGGCAGCGACGGTTGGCGCGGGAGCACCTCCGCTCGGCGCTCGAGACCTTCGAGCGGCTGGATGCGAGACCGTGGGCGGAGCGGGCCCGAATCGAGCTCCGTGCGACCGGCGAGCATGTCTATCGCCGCGACCCGACGGCCGCCGAACGGTTGACGCCCCAGGAGTTCCAGATCGCGCTCCTCGTCGCCGAGGGCCTCACGAACCGCGATGTGAGCGCCCGGCTCTTCCTCAGCCCGAAGACGGTCGAGTTCCACCTGGGCCGCGTGTACCGCAAGCTCGACGTCCGTTCGCGCGGAGAGCTGATCCGGCTCTTCGCCGTGCAGGCGCCAGAGCACCTCCCCGTCTAGCGAACGACCGAGTGCCGCTAGCTGCGGCAGCTCCAAGCGAGCACCCCGGCTAGGGAAGCGCCAGCAGGACGTAGGCATGGATCGCGTCGACCTTGCCCTTGAGCCGCAAGCCGGTCCGTCGCTTCGACCACGGCGCCCGCGGGCAACTGGCCGTAGGTCTCCGCGCCGATCAGCACCCCGCCGAGCGGCGCGAGACTCTCCAGGCGCGAGCCGGTGTTGATGGTGTCGCCGACCAGCGGGTAGGCCACGTGGCCCTCGCCGCCGATCTCGCGCAGCACCGCCTGGCCGCTGTTGACGCCGACACGCATGCGCGGCCAATCCGGGTGTTGCTCGGCCAGAGCTGCGAGCTCGCGTTGCAGCGCGAGCGCGGCACGCGCAGCGCGCAATGCGTGATCCGGTTGGTCTCCTCGGCTGTTGAACGTGGCGACGATGCCGTCGCCGATGAACTTCTCCAGCTCGCCGCCGAACTGACGCGTGATCAGCGGCGCGGAGATCGCCCCAGTACGCGTTGAGCACAGCGGCAACCTCGGCAGGCGCCGAGCGCTCGGCGAAGCTCGTGAACCCGGCCAGGTCGCCGAAGAGGACGCTGATGTTCTGATGCCGCTCCCGTGTCGTGGGCAGGTACAGATCCCGGAAACGCTCGTCGCGCCACTCGCGCTGAGCGGCGAAGCCGACGATCAGGTAGGCGGTGACGATCAGGCCGTGCCACTCCCACCAGCTCGCGTGCCACTTGCGCTCCCCCGTCACCGCGACGCCGATCATCGCCTCGGACAACAGCAGGAAGCACGCGATGGTCGCCGCCGGCAGCAACTTGCGGTCGTGGCGGAAGATGGCCCAGTAGCGCGCGGCGCTGACCCCGTAGACGATCGTCCCGACGATCGCGATCCCGCCGATCAGGCTCCCCCGCGCGGCTTCACTGTCCGCCCCGCGCAGCGGCGGCAGGTCGGCAACCGTCCAGACGAACCACACTCCCATCGCGATCAGCACCGCCGCACGGAGCAGCGCTCGGTGACGAATCAACCACGGCGCGATCCCGGGACGCGCGTCGACGAAGGCCGATCCCGCGGCGAACACGGCGCTCACCAGCAGCCCCACCGGAATGGCGACCTGGAAGCCGGCGTGCTCCTCCGAGAAGAGGACGCCGGGCGTCCCGTAGGCGTGGAGGCCCAGGAAGCCGCCGGTCGCCATGAACGCCAGCGAGAGGAGCAAGACGCGTGCATCTCCTCGCCGATTGGCCGCCTCGCCCGCCGCGTAGCCGAGAACGAATGCCACGGCGCCCACGGCCCCGAAGACGACGAAGTGGGCCTCGTAGTTCTCGAAGTGCGGATCGAGCTGAGACCGAAGCAGCAGCGAGACGAGGCCGACCATCGGCAGCGAGGCAGCAACGAACCAGGCCGTGACGACCGACGCCGACCGCGCGCGCTGCCGAAGCGAGGTCAGACGCCCACCCACATGCTCCCCGCGAGATGGCTCGCCAACGCGAACCGCCACATCGGCCATGTCTTCAGCGTAGGCGGCGGCCCTCGTTTGGGAATCGGGTGCGAGGACGATCCTGCCTCGTCCTCGAGGACGATCTTCCGCACGGCCGAGTGACGTTAGTAGCGGTCGATCTCGACCAGGCGCTCGTCGCTGATGCCGAAGTGGTGCGCCACCTCGTGGAGCACGACGCGCCTGACCTGCCCGCTCAGCCGGTTGGGGTCGCCTCCGTAGAGCCGCTCGAGCGGACCGCGGAAGATGGTGATCTTGTCGGGAAGCGCAGCGGTGTAGTTGCTTCCCCGCCGGGTCAAGGGGATGCCCTGGTAGAGGCCCAGCAGCGGCTGCCCCGCGGGCGGCTCGTCCTCGATCACCAGCTCGACGTTCGAGATGCGCCGGCGGAGATCCTGCGGCAGCGACTCGAGCGCCTTCTCGACCATGGCCTCGAACTCGAGCGCGGGTTCGTCCCGACCTGCCGCCTCCACCCTGGGAGGGTAGCCCTGCGAACTCAAGCCACGCGGAACGACCGCCGCCCGAGCAGCGACTGCAGGACCCAGTTGACGACGGACACGACGATCGTCGCGCCGATGTACGTCCAGAAGCCGTTGATGGAGAAGTCCGGCGCGATCCATTCGGCGAGCGCGAGCATCGCGACGTTGAGCGCGAAGTACGAGAGGCCGAAGGTGACGACGATCAGCGGCAGCGTCAACAGGGCGAGCACCGGTTTGAGGATCGCGTTCCCGATCGCCAGCACCGCCGCGCCAAGCAGGAGCGATCCCCAGCGCTCGATCTCGACGCCGCTGAACAGCCAGTCGACGACGAGCAGCGCGACGATGTTGACGCCCCAGCCGAGGAGGGCTGAGATAAGAAGGTCGTTCCTGTTGGCGCGGCGCACGGCTGGACTCTAGTGCCGCGTCCTCGGCTGACGACGCGCTAGTCGCAGAAACGGTGGCGACTAGGCCGTTGCCGCTTCGGCCGCCTCGGTCGGAGTGCGCCGGCGGAGCAGGGCGACAGCGAGGCTCGCAAAGAAAGCGAGGCTCGCAAAGAAGATGAAGAACGCGAAGAAGCCGATCGTGCTGAGGCCTTCGACGATGCTCGACACCGGCGACAGCAGACCAAGCCACCCGGCGAAGAACGCCGAGACGATACCCACCCACCCGATCCACCGCGGCGCCACCGAGGTCTTCAGCACGGCGATCGCGAAGAGCAGCGTCATGACGCCCCAGACGAGGATGTCTCCGAAGTAGTTCATCAGCAGACAGAACTGGGCGAGCGTGTCCGCGGTGACGACGAGCGAGGCCGGAGTTGCCATTCACCGCCCACGCGTTCAACGGGCGCCTGGGGCGGCATGATCCGCCACCGCCGACGCCGCGTCAATGCGCTGGGAGAGGCTGCCGCTCTCGTCCATGAGCGATGATCCGCACGATGGCCGGCGGCGAGAGCCAGGGATCCGATCTCGTCAAGGCGGTGGGGCAGATCGTGGCGCTGCTTGCCGGGGCCGTCGCGCTCGTCTACGCGGTGGGCGGCGGGGTGCTCGCCCTCCGGCTGTTCCTCGAAGACCTTCCTTCGCGCACCATCGTCGGTCAGCTGCCGCGCGATCTGCTGATCTCGGTCGGGCTCGCGCAGATCGTGCTGCCCGGGGTCGCGATCGCGGCTCTCTACGCAGCCGTCCGGATCCTCCTGGGCACGACGCCCGAGCCGCGGCGGCTCGTCGATCAGTGGGCGGCGCCGTCGCGGCGCGGCTGGATCGAGCTGACCGCCGCGAGCGCGGTCCCGGCGCTCGCGATCGCGGCGTACGGCGCGCTCCGTGTGCCGCGGCACCAACTCGGATGGGACCTCGCGTGGCTCCTGCCGGCCGCACTGCTTCTCTCGATGCTGATCGTGCTCGTCGCCCTGCGGCTGAGAGCAGGGCTCGCCGTCGCCTATCGCGACCGGTGGAACGAGCGCCGTCCGATTGTCTGGATGACGCTTGTCGTCTGGCTCGGCACGCTCCCGGCCTGCCTCGTCTTCGCCGGGACGTTCCCGCTGCTCGACGCCAAGGTCTGCATCAGGGGCGGCTCCGAGCAGACGGGGCTGCTGATCGGCGAGACGAACGAGCGCATCTACATCGGCGAGAGCAGCGGCGCGCCGCGACGGGTGATCTCGCTGCCTCAATCCGAGGTGACGAAGACGTTCATCGGCGGGAAGGCCGGCACGGAGCGGTGCGAGTAGTGCGGGTTCCAGACGAGCGGCGAGCTTGAGTCCTCGAGGCCAAAGGTGGACAATCGTGACGAGCTCTGCGGCGATCGAAAGGAGCCCGCAACGCCCGCGGTACTCACTCCGGTTCTCGTCGGCGATAACGGGACGTCAAGCCGGTCGAGAGGTGCGCGTGTCCGCGTCTTCGTGCTCGCTGCAGGTCGATCGCAGTATCGAGCCCGGTCCTCGGTCTCTGTTTCTACCGTTGAGGAGGGAAGGAATGCTCAAGCGTCTGCTGGTCGCCATGCTCGTCGCGGCGGCCGTGCTCATTCCGTCGTCGAGCGCGTCGAGCGCGTCTCGCGGCGGATCGTTCTTCGACCTCGTCCAGGCCTACGCCAACTCGGCGAAGTACGTCCAGCTGCACCGCGCAATGGCGGACGGCTACGGCCTCTTCCCCGACGCGCAGGGGATCGCCTGCATCGACATGCCCGGGATGGGCGCGATGGGAGTCCACTACGCGAACGGGGCGCTCTTCGCCGACCCCACGATCGACGCCGCGCATCCCGAAGCGCTCGTCTACGAGCCGTCGCACGGCCACATGCGCCTCGTCGCGCTGGAGTACGTCGTCGTGAAGGCGGCCTGGGACGCGACCCACTCCTCGCCGCCCGAGCTCTTTGGCCACACGTTCAACTTCACGCCGGCCGGCAACCGCTTCGGGCTGCCTCCGTATTACTCGCTGCACGCATGGATCTGGAAGTTCAACCCCGCGGGCACGTTCGAGATGTGGAACCCCGACGTCACCTGCCCGAAGTGAGAGCGCCTCGCGGCGGTCGGACGCGTCACGCGGCGCGGCCGACCGCCGCGAGCTCGAGCTCCATTCGGATCGCGTGCTCGACGCCGTAGAGGCCCGCGGCGGTCTCGCGGAAGCCGAACGACAGGTAGAGCCGGTGGGCCCCGGCCATCAACACGGACGAGGTGTCGAGCTGGAGCGAGCTGAACCCGCGCTCCGCCGCCACCGCGATCACCTCCGCCACGAGCCGTGACCCGAGCCCGAGCTCTCGCGCCGGGGGCAGGACGTACAGCCGCTTCAGCTCTGTGCGATCCCGGCCGAGCCCCTTGACCGCCACGATGCCGGAGGGACGGCCTGCGACCCGGGCGACGATCAGCTGGCCCGCGGGCGGCGCATAGTAGGCGGCCGGGTCGGCGTACTCGGCGACTGCGGCAGGCTCCGCGGATTCGAGGTCGACGCCGATCAGGTCCTCGAGCCAGCGCCGTTGCCGCGCGAGCATGGCCCGCGCGTCGGCGATGTCGCGAAGTCCCCGCACCCGGCGGATCTCGACGGCTGCTCCGGTGGGGATCTGACTCGCGCGCATAGCTCCCTCACACGGTAGGTCCGGGTGCATGCCGCGTCATCGGCGGGAGGGACGAGGCGGGCTCCCGCGCGCGGCCGATCTTCACGGCGTCCGTTGGGATGACGCCGGGGCATCGACGGCCCGGTCACCGGGGAGCGACGGGAAGCGACCCGGGGCGACCCGGGGCGACCCGGGCGACCCGGGGCGATCCGGAGCGACGCGAACGCGCGCTACGCTCGCCGCGTGCCGACACCCACGATCTGGCCGCCGGGGTTCCGGCGCATTCCGGACGCGGACTGGGCGCGCCGCCCGCTCGAGGAGCTCGCCCTCAAGTACGACACCGTCCAGGACCACGGCTGGTACCGGAATCTCGACCGTACGGTCGAGGACGTGGCCCGCTTCGTCGAGCCCGGCCGGATCGTCGTCGACTACTCGGGCGGCACGGGCATCCTCGCGTCGCGTCTGCTCGAGGAGGTGCCCCAACGGGGCTTCGGCATCCTGATCGCCGACTCCTCGCCGAAGTTCCTCCGCGTCGCGCTCGACAAGCTCGGCGGACACACGCGCGTCGCGTTCCGGCTGATCCGCTATCTGAAGGAGGAGCGGCGACTGCAGCTGATGCAGGAAGTGCTCGAGCCGGGCCTGCTCGAGCGTGGCGTCGACGCGGTCATCTCGACGAACGCGATCCACCTCTACTACGAGCTCGACGCGACGCTTCGCTCGTGGCGTGAGTTGCTGCGCCCGGGCGGCCGGGTCTTCATCCAGTCCGGCAACATCGGCGTCCCCGACCCGGCGGAGGGACTGTGGCTGATCGACGAGACCGTCGAGGCGATCAACCGAGCGGCGCTCGAGCTCGTCCGGGAGGATCCGGCCTACGCCGCGTATCTGGCCGGGACGGAGGATGCAGGACGCATGGCGGCCTACGACGAGCTGCGACGGAAGTTCTTCCTCCCGATCCGCCCGCTCGCCGCATACGTCGAGGCGCTCGAGGCGTCGGGGTTCGCGATCCGCGAGGTTGCACACCTGCCGATCGAGGCGCACGTCGACCAGTGGGACGAGTTCCTCAGCACGTACCACGAAGGCGTCCTCGGCTGGGTCGGCGGATCGAGCCGTGTCGAGGGAGACGAGCCGAGTACGGACGCCGTCGAGGACCGCCTGCGGCTGCTGGCCGAGAGCCTGCAGCGCGTCTTCGCGGGCAGGCCGAGCTTCACTGCGGTCTGGACGTACATCACCGCGGAGCCGGAGCAGGACTAGAGCAGGCTGAGCTCGGCGAGCTCGGCCTCGCTCAGCCGCCACTCCGCGGCCGCCGCGTTGGCGCGCACCTGCTCGGGCTTCGTCGCGCCCGCGATGACCGAGACGACCCCGGGAGCCGACGCGAGCGCGGCGATCGCAAGCTCGAGCAGCGTGTGCCCCCGCTCCTGCGCGAACCGCTCCAGCCTCTCGATCCGGTCCCAGTCGGCCCGCTCGACGCGGTCGCCGCCGTGCAGCCGCGTGCCCTCCGGAGCCGGCTCGCCGCGCCGGTACTTCCCCGTCAGGAGCCCGCTGGCGAGCGGGAAGTACGGCACGAAGCCGACGCCGAGCTCGCGGCAGGCCGGAAGCACCTCGCGCTCGGGCTCCCGATGCAGGAGCGAGTACTCGTTCTGCAACACCGCGATCTGGCCGGCCGCAACCGCCTCGCGCAGCTGCTCGGCGGAGAAGTTCGAGACGCCGAGGAATCTCACCTTGCCGGCCTCGACCTGTTCCTGCATCGCGACGATCGTCTGGGCGATCGGCGTCTTCCCGTCCGGCCGGTGGTAGTAGAGGACGTCCACCCAGTCGGTGCGCAGGCGCGCGAGGGAGGCATCGAGTGCCTGCTCGACGTACTCGGGGGCGCCGTTCAGCCCTGCGCCCATGTCGTTGCCGAACTTCGTCGCCAGCACGACGCGCTCGCGCCGACCCTCGAGCAACTCGCCGAGGAACTCCTCGGAGCGACCGCTGTTGCCGTAGACATCGGCCGTGTCGAAGAAGTCGATGCCGACCTCGAGCGCCGCTTCCACGACGGTGCGCGTCGCCTCGAAGTCGATGCGGCCGCCGAAGTTGTTGCAGCCGAGGCCGATCCGCGAGACGCGCAAATCCACGACGACAAGCTAGTGGAACCGCCCGGGTCGATGCGGGACACTGCGACGGTGGACTACGAGCTGCTCGTGATCGGCTCCGGTCCGGCGGGGCAGCGTGCCGCCGTGCAGGCGGCCAAGCTCCGCAAGAACGTCGCGCTCGTCGAGCGCCGCAGCCACCTCGGCGGCGTCTCCGTGAACACGGGCACGATCCCGTCGAAGACGATCCGCGAGGCGGTGATGTACCTGACGGGCCTCAGCCAGCGGGGCATCTACGGACAGGACTACCGGCTCAAGGACGAGATCCGCATCGAGGACCTCGCGCTGCGCACGCGGCAGGTCGTCGAGCGCGAGCGGAGTGTCATCCGCGACCAGCTGCTGCGGAACCACGTCACGCTGCTGGACGGCGCCGCACGTTTCCTCGACCGCAACGAGGTCGCGATCGTCGACCACGGAGGCGCCGAGCGGCGCCTGACGGCGGAGAAGATCGTGATCGCGACCGGCTCGGAGCCTGCCCATCCCGCCGACATCGCCTTCGACGGCCGCACCGTCCTCGACTCGGACGACATCGTGCTCCGTCTCGAGACGATCCCCCGCACCCTGCTCGTCGTCGGCGCGGGCGTGATCGGGATCGAGTTCGCCTCGATGTTCGCGGTGCTCGGCACGAAGGTGACCGTCGTCGACGGAAGGGACGACATGCTCGACTTCTGCGACCGCGAGATCGTGGACGCGCTCCGCTTCCACCTCCGGGACCTCGGGATGACATTCCGCTTCGGCGAGGTCGTGACGGCGGTCGAGCACCGAAACGGGGAGACGCTGACGACGCTGAAGAGCGGCAAGCAGATCGCCGCGGGCGCCGTCTTCTACTCGGCGGGGCGTCAGGGCGCAACCGCCGACCTCGCGCTCGAGAACACCGGCCTCGAGGCGGACGGCCGCGGTCGCATCGCGGTCGCCGCGAGCTACCGCACCGCCGCCGACGGCGTCTACGCGGTAGGCGACGTGATCGGCTTCCCCAGCCTCGCCTCCACGTCGGCGGAGCAGGGGCGGCTTGCGTCGGCCGACGCCTGCGGGGTCGCGGCGACGCCGAGCCACGAGCTCCCATTCGGCGTCTACTCGATTCCGGAGATCGGCTTCGTGGGCAAGACGGAGCTCGAGCTCACCGAGGCCGCAGTGCCGTACGAGGTCGGCGTCAGCTACTACCGCGAGCTCGCACGGGGCCAGATCCTCGGCGACACGAGCGGGATGTTGAAGCTGCTCGTCTCGCCGGAGGACCGGAAGCTGCTCGGCGTCCACGCGCTCGGAGCGAACGCGACCGAGGTGGTGCACATCGGGCAGGCGGTGATGGGGCTCGGCGGCACGATCGACTTCCTCGTCGAGAGCGTCTTCAACTATCCGACGCTCGCCGAGGCGTACAAGGTGGCCGCGCTCGACGCCGTCAACAAGCTGCGCGCCGTCGGCGATCTCAGCCACTGAGGCGCATACCATTCGCGGTGTGAGCCCGACGAAGAGGGCGGAACGCGAGCTCGACGAGCTCCGCGAGCAGGTCGCGGAGCTGGAGCGGGAACGGGCGTTCCTGAATGCGATCGCGAACTTTGCCCCGAGCCTCCTCTGCGTCATCGACGAGGAAGGCCGCGTGCGGCCGGCCGCCACCAACAAGGCGTTCGAGCGCACGCTCGAGTACCGCGCGGGCGAGACGGGAGACGTCCTCTTCTGGGAACGTTACGCCGCACCCGAGGACGCGGAGGAGGTTCGGGCGGCCATCGAGCGGTCGGTGAGCGGCCGGTCGATCGAGGAGCGCGAGTGCCGCTGGCTGACGCGGACCGGGCGCACCATCGACGTGGTCTTGACGTGCACGCCGCTGCCGGAGATCGCCGGCGGTCCGCTGTTTCTCGTCTCCGGGACGGACGTCACCGAGCGCAATCTGCACGAGGCGGAGGTCCGGGCCTCGCGCACGCGCATCGTCGCCGCCTCGGACGAGGCACGCAGAAAGCTCGAGCGCAACCTCCACGACGGCGCCCAGCAGCGGCTGATCGCGCTGCTGCTGACGCTGCGCATGGTCGTCTCGAGGACGGAGGACGCATCGCCGGTTCGCCCGTTGCTCGGGTCTGCGATCGAGGAGCTCACGGCGGCGCTGGCCGAGCTACGCGAGCTGGCCCGCGGAATCCACCCAGCGGCGCTGACGGAGCAAGGGCTCGGCCCCGCGCTGCAGGGGCTCGCCGAGAGGGCCCCGGTTCCGGTGCAGGTCGACGTGCCGCCCGGCGAGTACGGCGACCAGGTCGACGCGACCGCGTACTACATCGTCTCGGAGGCGCTCGCGAACATCGCCAAGTACGCGAGGGCGACCACCGCGGCGGTGCGCGTGCGCCCTGATGGAAACCGTGTCGTCATCGTCGTCGAGGACGACGGCAGGGGCGGCGCGGACGCCGGCCGCGGCACCGGCCTGCGCGGCCTCGCCGACCGCGTCGTCGCGCTCGACGGCTCGTTCTCGGTCGAGAGCCCGCCGGGAGCCGGCACCCGGCTCAGGGCGGAGATCCCCCTCGGCAGGCCGTCCTGAGCCCCCTTTACCTGGTCGGGTACCAGGTACGAATTCACTGCTTTAAAACTGGTAAATCCCTGCAAAAGGGCCAACGGCCATGATCGGTCGCTCTCTCGTACCTGGTCGGCGACCAGGTACGAGAGGGCCGACCGCCTCTAGTCGAGCGGCGGGATGTTGTGGTTCGACCGGAAGACGTTCTCCGGATCCCACGTCGCCTTGATGGCACGGAGCTGCGCGCGCGTCCACGACGGGTAGGCCGGGCGGTCGTCGGCGAGCATGTTCGCGTAGCCGATGCCGATCGAGTCTGCCGAGGCCGCGTCGTGGAGCCCGTCGACCCAGGCGCGCTCGGTTTCGTCCTGCTCGGCGTCGTCCCAGGCGGCGCTCGCCGCGACGAGCCAGCGCGAGCCGTGGCCGCCGAAGGCCATCGCAGGACCGTGGACGTCTGCGACCGCGCCGCTGAGCGGGATGAGCGCAACGCGCGACGTGCCGGCCGGAGCCGCGGCACCGTGGGCCACGAGCTCGTCGATCGTCTGATCGGACAGCCCGCCGAGGAACGCGCTGGTCTCCCAGGCGCGGCGCCCCGCAGGCAGGAGATGGTCGCTTGCGGACTGCAGCTCGAGGTAGGTCGTCGGGCCGTAGCCGTCGAGGATCGGCCTCGCGACCTCGCGGAGCGGGCGCACGGCCGAGCCGCCCGCCGCAGGATCGCTCGTCCACGTCACGCTCAGGACGAGCACGGGCCGCTCGTTCATCTGGACGACCGAGGCCACCACGTTGAGCTCCTTCGGGGCCCACGCCATCAGGTCGCGGACGGCGCGGAGCACCTTGCCCGCGTCCTCGATCGCGTACCCCATCGGCCCAGCCCAGAGCTCGGGGCCGACCTCGTGCAGGCGAAATTCGAACGAGGTCACGACACCGAAGTTGCCCCCTCCTCCGCGCACGGCCCAGAAGAGCGGCCTGTGCTCGTCGGCGTTCGCGCACACGAGCCGGCCCTCCGCCGTCACGAGCTCGACCGAGACGAGGTTGGCGGCGGACAGGCCGTGGGCGCGCGCGAGATGCCCGATGCCCCCGCCGAGCGTGAACCCGGCAACCCCGACGTTCGAGATCGTCCCACCCGGCACGGCGAGGCCGTACTGCTGGGTCGCGCGGTCGACGTCAGCCCAGAGCGCGCCGCCCTGGA
Organism: uncultured Actinomycetes bacterium; assembly: GCA_963704025.1. Classification (GTDB taxonomy): domain Bacteria; phylum Actinomycetota; class Thermoleophilia; order Gaiellales; family Gaiellaceae; genus CAVPGP01. The sequence continues at coordinate 496,497 of CAVPGP010000005.1, forward strand.
CGTTCACCGTGCGGCGCTCGCGGTTGACCCAGACACCCCGCATCAGCGTGAGGTCGATCGTCACGCCGCCGTTGACGGACGCATGGCCGGCAACGTGATGACCGCCGCCGCGCACCGCGACCGGCAGCCCGTTCTCGCGCGCGTAGCGGATCGCGGCGACGACGTCGACGGCACCGCGCGGCCGCACGATAGCGTGCGGCAGCCGCCGATGGACGCCGTTCCAGAGCGCCCGTGCCCGGTCGTAGTCGTCGCTGATCGGGAGGATGACCTCCCCCAGAATCTCGTCGGTCAGCGCCTCGAGCGCAGACACCATTGCTTCCGTCACGAGTCCGCTCCTTCCTCGTCGTCTCCCTCATAGGGTCGCCTCGGGAGCCCTGCAGCGCATCGGCGCGGCGGACGATTCGGAGTCGGCTCTGCGGACGAACGCAGGTCGTCCGCGAGGATGAGCCGTAGACCGGCTTGACTAGAGGGGGCGGTTCATGTCGGCCTGGATCTCGGCCTGCGTGAGCGCGCGGTTGTAGACGCGGAGCTCGTCGAGGGTGCCTTTGAACCACTCGCCCCAGATCGAGTTGCCACCGATCCGCAGCACGCCGGTCGAAGCCGGGATCGAGCCCGCGGCCACTACCTGGCCCCGCATCGCGGGCGAGCATGCGAGCTACGCCGGTCGGACAACAGCGACAACCGGTTTGTGGCCTGGGCGGCCGTCCGAGCTCGCGATCGAGCTAGCCTGAAACGCTGTGTCGCACCCTGATCTAAAGTCCGAGCAGGCTTACGTCGACCGCGCCTACGCGCACCTCGAGCGCATGCGCGCGGCGGTCGAGGCTGCCCCGACGAAGATCGACGACGAGGTGCTGGGCAAGTACCTCGACGCCTGGGCGGCGCGGCGGCTCGTCACCTTCGAGGACGCGGAGCGCGGCCTCTGCTTCGGCCGTCTGGACGTCGAGAGCATCGCCAGGCCGCTCTACGTCGGCCGCCGCTGGGTGCACGACGACGACCAGCAGATGGTGGTCGTCAACTGGCAGGCGCCCGCGGCGCGGCCGTTCTACACCGCGACGCCGGCCGACCCGCAGCGAGTCACGCTCCGCAGGCGCTTCCGCACGAAGGGGCGGCGGGTGCTCGACATCAGCGACGAGACGCTCGACGGCTCGACCGCCTCGGTCGCGGGCGGGGACTTCCTGCTGGAGGAGCTCGAGCGCACGCGCGACCGGCACATGCGCGACATCGTGGCGACGATCCAGACGGACCAGTACGCGCTGATCACGCACGACCCGTCGCCGCCGCTCGTCGTCCAGGGCGGACCGGGCACGGGCAAGACGGCCGTCGGACTGCACCGCGCCTCGTTCCTGCTCTATACCCACCGCGAGCAGCTCGGCCGGCGCGGCGTGCTCGTCGTCGGCCCGAACGAGACGTTCATGGAGTACGTCTCGCACGTGCTGCCGACGCTGGGCGAGGAGGCGGTCGAGCAGCGCGCGGTCGGCGAGCTGGTCGACGGCGCGGCGGCGACACGCGTCGAGGCGGACGACGTGGCCCGTGTCAAGGGCGACCCGCGGCTGGCCGAGGTGATCGCGAGCGCGGTCGCGGCGCTGCCCCCGGGCCGGCCGGAGGAGATCGTCGTCCGCATCGACGGCGAGTACCCGAACGTGAAGGCGTCGGAGATCGCGGAGATCCTGGCCGGCGTGCGCGACGAGCTCGGACGCACCGATGCGGCCAGGGAGCGCTTCCGGGCCGAGGTGCTTCGGCGCTTCTACCAGTCCTACGCCCGCAAGCTTGGCAGCGGGGCGTGGCGCTCGTTCGACGAGATCGAGCGCGGCGTCCGGTCGGGTGGCTACCTGACGAAGAAGCTGGAGCAGGCCTGGCCGTCGGTCTCCGCGGTGCAGCTCGTGCGCCGTCTGCTCACCTCGCCCTCGCGTCTCGCGGCGGCCGCCGACGGGATCCTCGACCGCGCCGAGCAGCGTCTGCTGCTGCGCGACCGGCCCCGGCGCGCCGCCGAGCTCCAGTGGAGCGTGCACGACCTGCCGCTGCTCGACGAGGCGCGGACGCTGCTCGAAGGCGCTCCACGCCGGTTCGGGCACGTGATCGTCGACGAGGCGCAGGATCTGACGCCGATGCAGCTGCGGCTGATCGGCCGCCGCATCGAGGGCGGCTCGTACACGCTGCTCGGCGACGTCGCGCAGGCGACAGGCCCGACGACGTACAGCCGCTGGGAAGAGCTCCTCCCCCACCTGCCGCATGCCGGAGAGGTAAGCGTGGAGGAGCTCCGGCACGCCTACCGCGTGCCGGCCGAGATCATGGAGCTGGCCCTTCCGCTGCTCGACCGGATCGCACCGGAGATCGCGCGGCCGATCGCGTTCCGCCCGGGCGGCGAGCCGCCCCGGTTCCGGGAGACCGGTCCGGAGCACGTCCTCGCGGACGCACTCGTGGAAGCGGGCGCGCTCGCCCGCGAGGACGGCCTGCTCGCGGTGATCGCGCCGCAGCGGCTGCTCGACGAGGCAGAAGGGCTGCGCCAGGTGGAGGGCGGCTCCGCCTTCCACGCCTCGATCCCGCTCCTGACCGCGCGGCGGGCGAAGGGGCTCGAGTTCGACCACGTCGTGGTCGTCGAGCCGGCGGGAATCGCCGCCGAGGCGGGCGGCCTCCGCGACCTCTACGTCGCGCTGACGCGCCCCACGCAGACGCTCACGGTCGTCCATTCGCAGCCGCTGCCGTAGCCGCCCGTACCTGGTCGCCGACCAGGTACGGAGCAGGTGACGCCAGATGAGGTCGCGAATTTGCAGGGCTTTTGTCGACGCTGTACCTGGTCGGGTACCAGGTACAGGGCGGTTGGCCGCCGAGCGCCCGCCTAGCCGCGGGCCGCCGGCGAGCGCGCGACGTAGGGGGCGAGGTCGACCTCGCCCTGCTGGGGAAGGTCGTCGTGCGCGCAGACCGCCTCGTCCAGGAGCGGCGCCTCGACGCCGACGAGCCAGCGCCGGTAGGAATCGGCCTGGGCGAACGAGCGCAGCGCGGCCACCATGGACGTCCTGGCGAGCTCGGGCGGCAACGAGCCGAGCGAGACCGTCTCCTCGAGCGGCGTCACCTTCACGATGCCGTCGGCGGTCGCGACCCGCCCCGGCCGGGAGAGTGCGAAGAGCTCCCGTGGCGCATTCGCCTCCAGGGCGTAGCCGCGCTTCCTGTCACCGAGCCACGGGACCGCCTGCGAGACCTCCACGAGGCGGGCGCGGGTCTCGGCGTAGGTCTGCTGAAACCGAGCGATCGCGACGGCCGAGACGCCGCCGACGGTCAGGCGCTCGCGAATCCACGTGCGCCGCACGTCGTCCTGGAGGATCGCCCGCACCGAGGCCGGGCGTCTCGCCGCGGCGCGGGTCGCAGCGGCCACCGCCGCGTTGGGGATCGGCAGCCTCGCGAGCGCGGCCCGCTCGAGCAGCGCGCTGTACGCGACGTCGCGATCCCCGGTCAGACGCTGGAGCGCGGAAAGCGCCGTCAAGCGGATCTGGCTGCCGTCCGAGAACACGCACTGCGCGCCGGCGGGGAGGACGAGCTGCCCCGCCGTGAGCGACGCGTCGAACTGCGTCCCGCCGGCCTTCTCACCGTCGCAGAGACGCCGGTCGCGCGCCCAGAGGTAGACGCAGACGGCGTCCGCCTTGTCCGGGTCCTTGCCCGCCTCGCTGAACGTCGCCCAGCCCCACGACCAGATCGAGTCGGTACCGAGCTCCGCCGTCACCTGCCGTGCCGCGAGCGCCTCGAGCTTGACGATCTCGAGCCACGCGGACTTCGGCTGCAAGCCCTCGCGGCCGCCCTGGCCCAGCACGGACTGGAACTGCAGCTCGAGCGCGACCCGGTTCGCGGGAATCCCGATCTCGGTGAACTTCCGGACGAGCATCCGCAGCCCGCCGCGCATCGATCGGCTCGCGCGCGCGGCGCCCAGCTTGTAGAGCCCCTTGACGTTCGGCGACGTGAAGTAGACCTGCCGCACCATCACGGCGACCTTCGCCGCCTCGCGCCACCAGTCAGCCGCCTCGCCGCCGGTGTAGGGCGGGTTCGCGATCGTCAGGTAGACGCGTGCGCCGCGTGCGTTGAGCTGCTGGAGCAGCGCGAGCACGTTCGAGCGATAGCGCGCGTTCGTCTCCGACCACGGCGTCTGCGTCTGGGCGCCGAAGAGCTCGTTGAGCGCGATGATCGGGGTCGGGCAACCGGTCACGGAGACGGCGAAGTCGAAAAGGCGGTTCGCTCGGTCGACGATCGTGGCGGGGTCGGCCGGTGCGACTGTCGTGCCCACCCGGTTGTTGAAGTTGAGATCAAAGAAGACCGTCCGGGCCCCCTTCGCCCTCATCTCCGCCGGGATGACGGTTCCGGACGACACTGCCAGCGTCAGCCCCGGCTTGATCGGCACCGGTGCGTCGTGCCCCGCGTAGTCGACCCAGAACGGCTTCGGCGCGGGGTCTCCGCAGGCATCCGCGCGCGCGATCGGAGGCGCCAGTGCGGCACCGGCGAGAGCGGCGGCGGCGATCACGACCCCCCGGAGCATGTGCGGCCAGGATAGAGGCAGCCGTGGTCGGCGGCTCTTCCGCCCGGCTGACGGCCGTGGTAAGGATGAGCCGGCCGGCCGAACGGCGGGCCGGGGAGAGGAACGGCGATGCCGTTGAGCGATCCGCTGGGCCTGGATCGCGAGACGATGCGGCGGCTCGGCTACCGGGTTTGCGTCCGCCGCCGCTCGAACGGCGCCGAGGACGAGCGGCTCTCGCGGCGGGCGCCGTGACCGCCCTGCGCGTCCTCGGCGCGGTCGCGGGCAACCGGAGCTGCGCAGGGTCGAGCTCGCCTATGCCGCATTCTGCGGGGCCGAGTGGGCCGTCTGGATCGCCATGCTCGTCTATGCCTACGACCAGGGCGGCGCCACGACCGCGGGGCTCGTGGCCGTGGCCCAGCTCGTCCCGGCCGGGCTCTTCGCGCTGCTGGCGGCCGGCTGGGCCGACCGGCACCGCCCCGGCCGCGTGCTCGCCCTGCGTCACCATCACGCGCCCCGCGCAGGCGGCGCTGCTGCCGACGGTGCCGCGGACGCCGGACGAGCTGACCGCGACGAACGTCGTCTCCGGCTGGATCGAGAGCCTCAGCGTGCTGGTCGCCCCCGCTCTCGCCGGTGTGCTGCTCGCCGTCGGCGGAGCCGGCTGGGTCTTCGCGGCGATGGCTCGCCGCTGCCGTGCACGGAGCTGGAGCGGCTGGCCCGAAACCTGGAGCCGGTGGCCGCACCGACCCGGACGGCCGTCATCCGACAGGGCGAGGCTGGCGATCGCTTCTACGTCGTCGTCTCGGGGGAGCTCGACGCCGAGGTCGACGGGGCGGCCGCCTGGAGCCTGCACCGCGGCGACGGCTTCGGCGAGATCGCGCTGCTGCGAGACGTGCCGCGGACGGCCACCGTCGTCGCGCGCGCCGACTCCAGCCTCTACGCACTCGGCCGCAACGATTTCCTCGACGCGATGACCGGCTCCGACCGCGCCCGCCCGGCGGCCGGGCGCCTCGCGGGCGAGCGGCTCGCCCGTGCGCCCGGGCGCGACATCGGTGCGAGAATCGGCGCGTGATCGACCCGCTCGAGCGCTGGCGCCGCCACGGTGAGAAGCCCGACTACGCCGGCCCGGTCAGCTTCGGCGGCGCGCCGTATACCCAGGACCCGGCCCACCTTGCCCGCGCCGACGTCGCGATCGTCGGCGCACCCACCGACGATCTCGTCTCGGACCGACCGGGCGCGCGCTTCGCGCCCCGCGCGATCCGCGCGGCCAGCTGCCCGCCAGGCCCGCACCTCGAAGTCGGGGTCGATGCGTTCGCCGAGCTGAGGATCGTCGACTTCGGCGACGCGCCCGTCCTGCCGGCCGATCCGGTGCACTCGCACGAGGCGATCGAGGCGACCGTGGGCCAGGTGCTCGACGCCGGCGCCGTCCCCGTCGTCCTCGGCGGCGACCATTCGATCACCGAGCCCGACATCCGCGCGGTTGCCGCCCGCCGCGGCCCGGTGGGGCTGATCCACTTCGACACGCACACGGACACGGGCACCGAGGTCTTCGGCGTCGAGCGCTCGCACGGCACGCCCATGTACCGACTCGTCGAAGCGGGCCACGTCGATCCCTTGCGCTACGTCCAGATCGGGCTGCGCGGCTACTGGCCGGGCCCGGACGAGTTCGCCTGGCAGGAGGAGCGCGGGATCACGAGCTTCTTCATGCACGACGTCCGCGACCGCGGGATCCGGGCGGTGGTGGCCGAGGCGCTGATCGCGGTCGGCAAGGGCCCGGTGTTCCTCACCGTCGACATCGACGTGCTCGATCCGGCGTTCGCGCCGGGCACCGGCACGCCCGAGCCCGGAGGCATGACCGTCGTCGACCTGCTCTGGGCCGCGCGCACCGTGGCGTCCGCAGTCGACCTGGCGGGCGCCGACATGGTCGAGGTGATCCCGACCGCAGTGGGCTCGGCCGACATCACCGCCCTCGCGGCCGAGCGCATCGTGCGCGAGATCCTGACGGGGATCGCGCTCCGGCTGCGATGAGGCGGGCGGTCGTGGCCGCGGCCGCGCTCCTGCTCGCAGGCTGCGGCGAGCCCGGGACGCCGGCGCACGTCGCCGCCCGGCCGTGCCTCGTGAAGGCCGGGATGGTGCTCGACCACGGTCGGACGCCGAACCTGCCGTTCCTCTCCCCCTACGACCCCAACCTCGGGCGGATGCCGTCGCCGGCGACGTTCCGGCGCGATCTGGAGCTGTCGTTCGGCAGTGTCGAGACGGGCGCCAACGACGTGCGGCTGTTCTTCTTCGACGGCGAGGACGCAGCCGCCCGCAGCGAGAGCCGGATCCGTAAGGGGAGCCTCCGCCGCTACCGCTTCATGCGACGGGGCATCGCCTACGTTCCCGGTGCCGTGCTCGACCGCGACGGCGCGGTGCTCATCCTCTGGTCGAGCGCGCCGACGAAGGCGCAGCGCACGGTGTTGCTCGGCTGTCTCGGCTGAGCCGTGGGAGGCCGCGATACCTGCTTGGATATCCTGCATGCTCGGCCGGCGGCCAACTCGTGCTCTGCTCTGTGCATTGGCCTGTCTGCCCTTCTCAGTTGGGGCGCTGGCCGGGTGCGGCGGCTCGTCAAAGGATCCCTGGCAGTCGGCGGCACCGTGCCTGACGCCGCTCGGGACCTTCTACGACCACGGCCGGCCGCTCTCGCTTCCGTGGCGGAATCCATTCGGGGCCCAGACGGGCCTGATGGCCTCGCCGAAGCCGTTCCAGCGGGAGCTGGAGGTCTCGTACCGCGCCGGCTCGCCCGGGGCGAACGCCGTCGCGCTCTTCTTCTTCGCCGGGGACGAGGACGCACAGCGCGTGCTGAGGAGGATCCGGAGCGAGCCCAACTTCTTCCCGACGCAGTCGCTCGAGACGATCGGCCCGGCGATCGTCCGCTGGTCGAGCACCCCCGCCCCGGGCCAGCACGGCGACCTCGCCGCCTGCATCGGCGGCTGATGCGCCGAACGCGCACGTAGAGGCTCCTCTCCGAGGACGACGTCGTTTCTCCTCTCCGAGGACGATGCGAAATCGTCCTCGCGACCGAGCAGGCCGTCCCTACCTTGTTCGAAGGGGCAAACGGCGAGCAGGAAGGATGAGATGGAGAACACGGTGACCCAGTTCGAGACCCGGTGGAACCGGATGATCGTGGAGCTGATCACGCTCGCCGACGAGGATCGGGTCGAGCTCGACGAGCGCGAGGACGCCTCGGAAGATCGCTCCTAGGCGCCGGAAATGGATCGCCGGACTGAGTCGTTGACCACTGCATGGGGGCGAGAAAGACGGGTACCTCCACGCGTGGAGGAGGGGGGTTGTCCGTACCGACGGGGACCCGGCCCGCCCGTAACCTCGTTGATATGAACGAGCTACGCCACAGTCTTTCCCGCCGCTATCCCGGAGTCGTCGAGCTCGGCCTCGCGGTCGCGCTCTACGCCGTCTACGAGATCGTGCGCGGCTTCGGCTCGACCAGCCTGCCGCTGGCCCGGGCGCACACCGACGAGATCGTCGCTCTCGAGCGTGCCTCCCACCTCTTCGTGGAGCGCTCGGTGCAGCACGCCTCGCACGCCGTGCCTGGACTGCCGCCGCTGCTCGGCTTCCTCTACCTCGCGCTGCACCTGATCGGCACGGCCGTCGCCCTCGTCTGGGTCTACCGGCGCCACCCCGAGAAGTTCGCGCTCGTCCGCACGGCGATCGTCTTCGCCACGGGGATCTCGCTCGTGATCTACGTGCTCTACCCGGCCGCTCCCCCGCGGCTGGCCGGCCTCGGTTTCGCCGACACGGTCAGCCATTCGACAGGCCTGAACCTGAGCTCCGACATGCTCGGCAGCCTGTACAACCCGTTCGCCGCGGTGCCGAGCCTTCACTTCGGCTATGCGCTGGTCGTCGGGATGGCGATCGCCGCCTACGCCGACCGCCGCTGGGCCCGCATCGCCGGAGCGCTCTATCCCGCGCTGATGCTCTTCGTGATCGTCGCGACGGGGAACCACTTCATCTTCGACGCCGCCGCCGGCGGGATCGTCGTGCTCGCCTCCTGGGCGATCGCCCGGCGCCTCGTCGAGCCGCGCGAGCCGAAGCGGCGCGCCGCGCTCGTCACCTGCTAGCCACGGCTCGCCAGAGGCTTGATGTGAAACTGGAGTGCGTGCGGGGATGGGCCAGATCAAGCGGTTCAGCCGGATCGGGCGCAGCGCGTGGTGGTGCTACGGGCAAGCCCGAGCCGGCTGAACCGCGCCGCGTCTGGCACACCAGCCGTGCGTGCCTGAGTTTCACATCAAGCCTCTAGCGCCCGAGGAGCGCGCGGGCCAGGCCCACAGGGACGAGCGGCGCCCGCCACCGTGCGTCCCGGAGCGCGTCCTGGAGCGCAGCACCGTCGACTCCGGTGCCGTGCCCGACGAGCACTCGCGCCGGTCGCAGCGCGCCGAGCCGCCGCGGCGGCGTCAGGCGGAGCAGCGGGTGCACGGCCAGGCGCTCGCCCGGCGCGCGAAAGTACCGGGCGGTGCCGAGCGCGTCCGCGCAGACGAGCACGCGCCGCGCGGGCCACCAGAGCGCGAGCTCGCGCCAGCGCTTCCGCGTCACCACGGGCAGAGCCTCGAAGGGCGCGCGGCCGACTGCGAGCACGTGGTGCGGCACGCCCAGTCGCGCAGCCAGCGCCGCGCAGTCGCGTCCGTGACGGTCGAGCAGCTGGATGACGCCGGCCGGCTCGCCGAGCGCGCGCACGCGCTCCTCCACGCCGTCGCCGTCGAGCGCGTCGACGAGCCAGACCCGGCCGTCGGCGACGAGCGCGTGCGAGCAGCGTTCCATGAACTCGTCGACGACCCAGCCGAGGGTTCCGGCGCCCTCGTCGCAGAACCGGATCTCCACGCCCCGAGCGTATAGTGGCTCGCTTCATGTCGACCTACGAACTCGTCCAGGACGTGCCCCTGCGGATCGAGCACGTCGAGCTCGAGCAGCTCGCGCTCGAGCCCCGCGCCGGCTTCCGGCGGCTGACCACCGTCGTCCACCTGCACGGCGGCGGCGAGGAAGGGCTGGGCGAGGACGTGACCTATCAGCCCCAGGAGCACGAGGCTCCCCCCGTGCCGGAGCTCGCCGGCGACTGGACCATCGACTCGCTCTCGCACCGGCTCGAGGGTGCCGGCCTCTTCGGGCACGAGACGCTCGACACCGCCGCCGCGGATTACCGCCGCTGGGGCTGGGAGTCCGCAGCGCTCGACCTGGCCCTGCGCCAGGCCGGTCGCTCGCTCGCGGAGGCGCTCGGCCGCGAGGCGCGCCCCGCAACGTACGTGGTCTCGTGCGCGGCGGAGAAGGTGCCGCGCCTGCTCGAGCTCTATCCAGGGCTCCGCTTCAAGCTCGACCCGTCGGCCGAGTGGGACGACGCGCTCTTCGACGAGCTCGCCGCGCTCGGGCGCGTCGACACCGCCGACTTCAAGGGGATCTTCCGCGGCGACTTCGGCAACCCGCCGGACGAACGCCTCTACCGCCGCGTCGCGGAGTCGTTCCCGGACGCGTGGCTCGAGGATCCCGGACTCGACGAGGCGACCGACGAGGTGCTCCGGCCCCACCGCGACCGCATCACCTGGGACGCGCCGATTCACTCCGTCGCCGACGCGGAAGCGCTGCCGTTCCCGCCGCGCTGCCTCAACTCGAAGCCGTCCCGCTTCGGCACGCTGCGGCGCCTCTTCGACTTCTACGACTGGTGCGCAGAGCGCGGGATCGCGCTCTACGGCGGCGGCCAGTTCGAGCTGGGCCCGGGCCGCGGCCAGATCCAGCTCCTCGCAGCGATCTTCCATCCGGACGCGCCGAACGACGTCGCGCCGGGCGGGTTCAACGAGCCCGAGCCGCAGGCGGGCCTGCCGGCGAGCCCGCTCGTCCCGCAGGCGGTATCGGGCTTCCGCCTCGCCTGACTGGACTGGACTGACCGCGGACCGCGCTACTCGTACTGGAGCGCCTCGAGCACGTTCAGCCGCGCGGCGCGCCGGGCGGGGAAGATCGCCGCGACGATGCCGACGACGATCGCCGCCACGGCGAACACGATCAGCGAGCCGATCGGCAGCGTGAACTCGATGAAGTCTACGCGCGCGACGAGGAGGCCGCCGAGCACGACCCCGAGCACGATCCCGAGCACGCCTCCGATCAGCGCCGTGATCACGCTCTCGTGCCGGATCATCCGCCGCACCTGGCGGCGTGTCATCCCGATCGCGCGCAGCATGCCGAGCTCGCGCGTGCGCTCGAAGACGGTCAGCACGAGCGTGTTCACGATCCCGAACAGGCTGACGACGATGGAGAGGGCCAGCAGCACGTAGAGGATGTTCAGCACCGAGTTGAGCCCGCTGATCTGGTTGTCGATGAACTTCTCCCGCGTCGCGGCCTTGGCATTCGGGAACGGCTTCAGCGCGTTGTCGAGCGCCTTCGCATTCGCATCGGTCTGGCCTCCGCGCATCCGCACGAACGAGTAGAGGTTGCGCGGGTTCTCGTTGAAGCGGTCCCACGTCGCCGCCGAGATCGTCACGGGCCCGAACGGGGAGCCGCCGGCCGGCGGCTTGAAGATCCCGCGGACGACGAAGTTCTTCGTCTTCCCGGTCGCGAACGTCATCGCGACCGGCGAGCCGACCTTCAGATGGTGGTCCTTCGCATAGCCGTCGTCGACGAAGGCGCCGTTGTCGCCGAGATTCGCGAGGACGGAGGGCGAGCCCTCCTTCCAATCGAGCGTGAAGATCCCGCTCGTCTCCGGGTTGACCGCGGTGGCGAAGAACCGGTGGCCGAAGGCCTTCGCGTCACCGGTGCGCACGTTGCCCACGGCCTCGACCCCGGGCGCCTTCGCGGCCGCCTCGGCGGCGGCGATCGGGATCGGCGAGAAGTTGTTCTGCGCCGTGACGGCGTAGTCGGCGCCGCCCCAGAGCTCGTTGACCGCGCCGCGGAACGTCGCCGTGATCCCGGCCGCGAGCACGGCGACGAGGGTCACGAGCGCGAGGCCGATCATCAGCGCGGCGGCCGTCGAGGCGGTGCGCTGCGGGTTTCGCTTCGCGTTGTCCCGCGCGAGCGCACCGGCGGCGCCGCCGACCTTGGTCGCCGGCCAACCGAGCGCGGAGGCGAGCGGCCCGACGAAGCGCACCGAGAGGAGCGACACGCCGAAGAAGATCAACAGCGCTCCGATCCCCATCCAGAGCAGTACGGCCGTCGTCCCGAGACCCGGTCCGAAGAGGCCCCAGCTGAGCGCTGCGAAGCCGAGCAGCGTCAGGATCGAGGAGCCGAGCGTCCGGTAGCGGGCGAAGCGGGACTCCGGCAGCGTCGCGCCCTCCCGCACGGCCGCGATCGGCGGCACCCGGGTGGCGCGAACGGCCGGGCGGAGGCTTGCGAGCAGCGTGACGACGATGCCGACGAAGAGCGAGATGACCACCGTCCGCGTCTCGAAGATCAGGCCCTGGTTCGGCAACGTGAAGCCGACGGCGTCGAAGAGCTTGAAGAGCCCCTTCGCGAGCCCGAGCCCGAGGAAGAGCCCGGTGAGGGAGGCGAGCGTGCCCACGACGAGCGCCTCGACGAAGATCGACATCAGCACCTGCCGTCGCGACGCCCCGAGCGTCCGCATGGTCGCGAACTCCCGCGTGCGCTGCGCGATGGTGATCGAGAGCGAGTTCGCGATCACGAAGCTGCCGACGAAGAGGGCGATGCCGCCGAACGCGAGCAAAAAGCCGCGCAGGAACGAGATGAACGAGTTCGTGCCCTTCGCGTCTTCCGCGGCCTGCGCGGATCCGGACCGGGCCTGCGCCGTCGGAGGCAGCATGTCCCGCACGTCCTTCAGCAGCTGTTGCTCGGAGACACCCGGCTTGGAGGCGACCGCGATCTCGTCGAGCTGATGCGGCTTGTCGAACAGCTCCTGCGCGGTCGGCAGATCGAAGCCGGCGAGGGTTGCGCCGCCGATCGTCGACACGGAGCCGAACTTGACGATCCCGGAGATGCGGAGCCGCTTGGCCGGGCCCTCGGCCTGCACCGGGACTATCTGGCCCACCTTGAGGTGCTCCTTGCCCGCGGTCGACTTGTCGATCACGACCTCGGCGCCGTGCGGCCAGCTGCCGCTGATGAGCGAGAGCGGGTTAAAGGGCGAGGCGCCGTTCGCGATGCTGAAGCCGAGGTTCGGCGCGCCGCCGTAGACGATCGCCTTGCCGTCCTTGCCGATCAGCTGGGCCTCGCCGTCGACGCTGCCCTCGGCCTGGGCGACCCCGTTCACCCCGCGCACGGTCTGCAGGAGCGACTCGTTGAGCGGCGGAGCGGTCGTCCCGTTCTCGTCGGAGAGCGTGAAGGCCGGCTTGCCGGAGACCACGACGTCGGAGCCCTGGCGCACGTCCGTGAAAATCGAGTCGAACGCCTTGTCGATCGAGTCCGTGAGCACGAAGGTGCCGCTGACCATGGCCACACCGAGAACGATCGCGATCGCCGTCAGCGCGGTGCGAAGCTTGCGACCGAGGAGGCCCGCGAGGGCGACCCGGGTCATGGAGCCGAGATCTCCTCCATGGCGCGGAGGATCTCGTGCGCCGACGTCTTGCCGAAGTCCTTCACGATCACGCCGTCGGCGAGGAACAGCACGCGGTCCGCGATCGAAGCTGCGCCCGCGTCGTGGGTGACCATCACCATGGTCTGCCCGTACTCCGCGACCGAGCGGCGGAGCAGTTCGAGGATCTCCGCGCTCGTGCGCGAATCGAGGTTGCCCGTCGGCTCGTCCGCAAAGACGACCGTCGGCCGGCTGACGAGTGCGCGGGCGATCGCGACACGCTGCTGCTGTCCGCCCGAGAGCTCGGATGGGCGGTGCGAGCGCCGGTCGGTGAGGCCGACGTCCTTCAGCAGGCCTTCGAACCACTCCTTGTCGGGCTTCTCGCCCGCGATCGAGAGCGGGAGGAGCACGTTCTCCTCGGCCGTCAGCATCGGCAGCAGGTTGAAGAACTGGAACACGAAGCCGATGTGCTTGCGGCGGATCCGCGTGATCTCCGTGTCGCTCAACTGGCCGATCCTGGTGCCGGCGACGTCGACGGTGCCGCTCGTCGGCCGGTCGAGGGCGGCGAGGATGTGCATCAGGGTCGACTTGCCGGAGCCGGACGGGCCCATGACGGCCAGGAGCTTGCCCGGCTCGACCTCGAGCGAGACGCCGCGCAGCGCGTCCACCGCGGTGTCGCCCTCGCCGTAGCGGCGCGTCAGGTCGTGACCCGCGACGACCGCTTCGGCTGCAGGCGCCTGGGATTGTTCGGTGGTAGCCATACGGCCACACTACCCACGACCCGAATCCTCGAACAGTGGGGTTAACCCCACTCTGACCCTGGCTGTGACCCTACTGCTCGACCCTACGCGGCCACCCCCGTGAACTGCGGGATGATGTCCTTCCCGTAGGCCTGGAGAATCGCCTCCTGGCCCTCCGTCATCAGGTAGATGTTGAACTGGTCGACGCCGATTCGCTCGAGCTCGCGCAGCTTGGCGGTGACCTGCTCGACGTTGCCGATCACGCAGAACCGGTCGCAGACCTCGTCGCTGACCCAGGAGCCGTGCTTCGCGCCGACCCGGCTGTGCTCCTTGTAGTCGTAGCCGGTGCGCGCCTTCAGGAAGTCCGTCAGCTCGCTCGGGATCTCGGAGTCGTAGCCGTAGCGCTCGACCAGGTCCTTGACGTGGTTCGAGACCATCGCAGGGAACCAGCGGACCTGCTCGCGCGCCTCGGCGAGGTCGTCCGAGATGTGGCTCGGCGCGCTGACGATGCACTCGAGCGCATCCGGGTCGCGGCCCGCCTCCTCGGCCGCCTTCCGGGCCGTGGACATGATCCACTCGATGATCGCGGGGTCGGCCAGCTGGATGATGATCCCGTCGCCCTGGCGGCCGCCGACGGCGAGCGCCTTCGGCCCGTAGCCGGCCACGTGCATGGGCAGGTCGGGCAGCTCCTCGCGCACCCACGGCAGCTGCAGCTCGGTCTCGTTCCAGACCACCTGACGGCCGTTCATCAGGTTCTTGATCATGGCGATCCGGCGCTCGAACTCCGCCACCTTCACCGGCTGGAGCCCGATCACGCGCCGCGCCGAGTCGCCTCGTCCGATCCCCATCACCATCCGCCCGTCGGAGATGTCGTGCAGCGTCGCGTACATGGACGCGAGCACCGTCGGCTCACGGGTTCCCGGGTTCGTGACGAAGTGGCCGAGCTTCATCGACTTCGTCCGCGCGGCAGCGAGGGTGAGCAGCGGCGTCGACTCCTGCCAGAGGATGTGCGAGTCGTACGTCCAGCCGTACTGGAAGCCGTGGCCCTCGGCGAGCTCGATCAGCTCGAGGAACCGGGTGTAGGGCGGATCGGGCAGGACGGTGACGCCGAAGCTGAGACTCACGTGACCCTCCAGGTCGTTGGGAGTCCCGAGCCTACCGCTCGCATCCGGTGCGCTCAACGCGCGTACGCTGCGCGGGGTGCAGCTGTTCCTGCTCTCACGGCACGCACAGTCGACGCTGAACGCCGCGCAGCGCGTCAACGGCGACCCGTCCGTCGAGGTCGGCCTCACTAACGCCGGCCTGGCCGAGGCGAAGCGACTCGGGGAGCAGCTGGCCGCGCTGCCCGTCGACCTCGCTGTCCACACACGCTTCGGCCGCACGCGCAGGACGGCGAAGGCGGCGCTCGCCGGCCGCGACGTGCCGCTCCTCGAGGAGGAGCTCCTCGACGACGTCGACGTGGGCGAGCTCGAGGGGCGCACGATCGCGGACTACCGCGCGTGGAAACACGCCCACGGCCGGGCGGACGCCTTTCCGGGCGGCGAGAGCCTCGACGACGCCGCGCGCCGCTACGCGCGGGGCTTCCGCGCGCTGCTCGAGCGCCCGGAGCGCACGATCCTCGTCGTCGCCCACGAGATCCCGGTGCGCTACGCCGTCAACGCGGCCGCGGGCTCGGACGACCTCGACGGGCCTGTGCACGACATCGCGAACGCGACGCCGTACCTCTTCGACGAAACGGGCCTCGCACGAGCCGCCGACCGGATCGAGAAGCTAACCGGCGAGCCGGCTGGGAGGTTTGGCGAAACAGCCGCTGAGCCGGCGACGAGGACCGTTCCGCCAAACCCTCCTAGCTAGACCGTGACGCGCGCGAGCTCCTCGACCGACGTCAGCCCGGCGGCCACCTTGGCGATCCCGTCGTCCCAGAGTGTCCGCATCCCGTCCTCGATCGCCGCCCGCTCGATCTGCTCGCGCGTCGCCTTCGAGGCGGCCAGCGTCTGCAGCGTCTCGCTCATCCTCAGCAGCTGGTAGATGCCGATCCGGCTGCGGTAGCCCGTCTGCTGGCAGCGAGGACAACCGCGCTTGCGATAGAGCGCCATCCCGTCCGTCATCGCCGCGACCTCGGGCGAGACGCGCGCCTTGATCAGCTCGTCGATCGACGGCGTGTAGAGCTCGCAGCAGTGCGTGCAGAGCTTCCGCGCCAGCCGCTGTGCCAGCACGCCCGTGACCGCGGAGCCCGTCAGGAACGGCTCGACGCCCATCTCGTTCAGGCGCGTGAGCGCGCCGGGGGCATCGTTCGTGTGCAGCGTCGAGAGCACGAAGTGACCCGTGAGGGCGGCCTCGATCGAGATCTTCGCGGTCTCGCCGTCCCGGATCTCGCCCACCATCACCACGTCCGGGTCGGAGCGGAGGATCGAGCGCAGCGCCGTCGCGAAGGTGAGCCCGGCGCGCACGTTGATCTGCACCTGGTTGACGCCGGCGAGCCGGTACTCGACCGGATCCTCGACCGTGATGATGTTGATCTCGGGCCTGTTGATCTCCGTCAGGCCGGCGTACAGGGTCGTCGACTTACCGGAGCCGGTGGGACCGGTGACGAGGAGGGCGCCGGTCGGCCGGCCGAGGATGTCGCGCATCTGGAGCTGCATCTCCTCGGAGAGTCCGAGCTCCGCCAGGGTCGGCGCCTTCTTCGACTTGTCGAGCAGGCGCATGACGATCGACTCGCCCTCGACCGTCGGCAGGGTCGCGACGCGGATGTCCAGCGTGCGGCCGGCCTGCTGCGCGTTGAGAGAGATGCGGCCGTCCTGCGGCTTGCGCCGCTCCGCGATGTCGAGTTTCGCGAGCACCTTCAGACGCGTCGTCACGCCGGCCGAGAGGCGCTTCGGGATGCGCTGCACCTCGTGCAGCACGCCGTCGACGCGCAGCCGCACGACGAGCGAGTCCTCCTGCGGCTCGAAGTGGATGTCGGAGGCACCGTCCTCGGCTGCCTGGAAGATCACGGAGTTGACGAGCCGCACGAGCGGCGCATCCGAGATGCCGTCGTCGACCTCGAGGTCGTCGGACTCGTCGTCGAGCTCGGCGAGCGCCTCCGCCTCGTCGTCCATGACGGCGCGCGCACCGAATGCCTCCGAGGCGCGCGCCATCCGGCGCAGCTCGACGAGGATGTCCTCGCGCGAAGCGACGCCGAGGTCGAGCTGGTGCCGCGTCGCAATCCGCAGCTCGTCGATGCCGTGGACGTTCTGCGGGTCCGCGACCGCGACGCGCAACACGTCGCCCTCGACCTCATACGGAATGGCGATCACCCGCTCGAGCACGTGCAGCGGCACGAGCTCCGCCGCCACGGAGTCGACCTCGATGGCGGCGAGGTCGACCAGCGGCATTCCGTGCCGTCCCGCGAGCGAACGCGCGACGCCTTCCGAGGTGGCGATCCCCTCTTCGACGAGCGCCTCGGCCAGCGAGCCGCTCGAGCCGGCCCGGCCGCGGGCGAGCGCGAGCGCGTCTTCGGCGATGAGCCCGGTGGCCGAGAGCAGGTCGCTGACGAGCTGCGCGAGCTCGTTGATCCCAGG
The DNA here is from genome assembly GCA_963704025.1 of uncultured Actinomycetes bacterium. Taxonomy (GTDB): domain Bacteria; phylum Actinomycetota; class Thermoleophilia; order Gaiellales; family Gaiellaceae; genus CAVPGP01. The sequence goes on from CAVPGP010000005.1 coordinate 513,789, forward strand.
GCCGGCCGCGCGGAGGCCGCCCGCGGTCGGCGGAGCGGTCCGTTCTCCGTCGGACGAGCCGGCGGAGCCGACGGTCCTCAGGCTGGGCGGCTGCGGCTGTTCGGAGTCGCTCATATCCCTCGAACGAGGTATCGGCACCGGGTGCCGTCGCGATTAGGGGTGATTGGGTTCCTCCGCCCCGGTCCGACTCCTGCGGCAATCCCTCCTTCGAGGGAAGGGCGCGCGAGGATGGTTAGTTGAGGAGCGACAGGTAGGCGTCGAGCAGGCGGTCGCCCGCAAAGAGCGCCACGATCCCCCCGAAGGCGAGGAACGGCGCGAACGGGATCCCCATCTTGCGGGCGGCGGAGCCGTGCCGAGCGAAGAGCACCACGCTCGGCACGAGCGCAGCGAGCATCCCGACCATCAGCGCCACCGGAACGGTGCGCCCGACGGCGAAGCCGAGCAGCAGCGCGAGCTTGACGTCGCCCATGCCCATCCCCTTCGGGTAGGCGAGCGCGGCGACGAAGAGGAAGAGCGAGGCGCCGAGCCCCGCGGCGAGCCACTCGGCGCTGGGATCGACGAGCGTCCGCGCGACGAGCACGACGCCCGCCGCCGGCAGGACGATGCGGTTCGGGACGATCCGATGCTCGATGTCGATGGCCGAGATCGCGACGAGCACGGCGCAGAAGAACGCGCCGATCACCGCGTCCCAGGTGAGCCCGAAGCGGAGCACACAGGCCGCGATCAGCACGCCGGTCAAGAGCTCGACGGCGAGGTAGCGCGCGCCGATTCCGGCGCCGCAGGAACGGCAGCGCCCGCGCAGCAGCGCGTACGAGACGAGCGGCACGTTGTCGTACCATGAGATCTCCGTCCCGCACGCCATGCACGCCGAGCGGCCCGCTGCGACCGACCGGTGCAGAGGGACGCGAGCGGCGACGACGTTCAGGAAGCTCCCGAGGGCGAGACCGGGCGCCAAGGCGAAGGCGGCGAAGGCGAACTGCATCGGTGCGTCTATCGGCAGCGGAGCCGAGCCGCTGAAGGCGCAGACGCGGTCTGCCGCCGGCTGCCCTGGCGCTCAGCTCCGCGCGCTGTTGCGGAAGACGATGTCGTCGATCAGCCGGTAGCGGTTGGCCGTCTGCGCCGGTGTCACGTTGATCTGGAGGTCGACGTGGAGCCGGGCGAGCAGGTAGCTCCCGGCCGGTGTGTTCTTGGCCGTGTACAGGAAGGGCGTGCTGCTCGTCAGGAAGTCGACGAGCTGGACGCCGTTGGTGCACGTCCCGGAGGCAGAGCCGATCCGGTAGAGACCGTAGCGGCTGCCGCTGCCCGAGGTGCAGTACGTGACGGTGGCGGTGGCGCTGCCGGTCGACGGGCAGTTCGGCGGGAACGCGAGCTGGACGAGGCTCGTCGACGTCGTGCCCACTCCGCAGGCGTTGTGGATCTCGCGCCGCATCCGGTCGAGCGCGACACGGGCGTTCGTCTGCGCCTGGAAGCGGTTGTTCAGCCTCGTCTCCGCCTTCGACCCCGACACGAACACCGTCGTCAGCGCCGTGACGATGAGGCCCAGGATGGTCATGACGACGAGGAGCTCCACGAGCGAATAGCCCGACTCTCCGGCGAGGCGGTGCCGCACCGCGCGCAGTCTGCTCACCGCTGCCTCGCTTTGACCTCCGCCAGGGCGGCCCGGGCGAGCCGCTCGCTCCTCGCGCCGATCCCCCACGCGCTCTGCGCGCGGCGGTCGGCCGAGATGAGGATCTCGAGCGCCTCTGCGCCGTGCCACCAGCCGAACTCGGCGCCGGTGACGATCCAGGAATGCTGGTAGAGCCAGCGGCTGACGTTGGCATCCGACGGACGCGGGTTCGTCGCGAGCCAGCGGTCGAGCGCCCGCGCCCGGTCGGGCAGCGGCAGCTCCTCGAGAGGCTCGCGCCGGGCGCCGGCGACCGTGAAGTCGGGCGTCCGCGCCTTGGGCATCCGCCGGGCTGCAGGCTTCGTCGCCGGCTTGGCGGCCTGCGTGGCACGCGGCTTGACGGCGGCGGGCGCCTTCGCCGGCGACCGCAGCGGCCGGGCGACGGCCAGGTCGGCGAGCCTGATCGGCGTCGCACGGTACGGGGAGGCGGAGTCCGGCAGGCCCTTCTGGGCGCCGCTCTTGCGCAGCCTGAGCGCGATCCGCGGAGCCCCCGTGTCGACGACGCGGGTGCCCGCCGAGGGGGACTGCGAGACGACGACGTTGCCGGGGTAGCCCGGCGCGCCGGCGCCGACCTGCCAGCCGAACCCGCCGTCCTCGAGGATGCCCTTCGCGAAGACGTACACCTGCCCGCTGACGTTCGGCACGACCAGGACCGCCGGCGGGGCGGCAGCGGCCTTCGCCGCCGGCGTGACAGCCGCCGGAGGCGTGCTCATCTGGCGGCCCGCGGCGAGGGTCAGCGTCGCCGTGGCCAGAAGCCAGACGGCGGCGAGCACGACAAGCCGCGGCACGAACCCGTTCAGGCGCATACGGAGCTTGTCGGCAGAAACGGGGGCGAGGTTGAGTGCGTTTCGAGAAGGATCTACGCGGTGAAGTAGACGATTCCTGCCGGCGCAGGCTCCGGGCCGCCAAGGACCTCGAACACGGGCGAGGGAGCGGGGTTCGACTGGGAGTCGCCCGTCCAGCTGAAGGCGCTCCCGGCGAACGACATGAACCACGGCTCCTCCTGCGGGTACGCGGTGGGCGGCTGCAGCTGGAGGTGCAGGTGCGGGCCCTCGGCGTGACCGGTCTCGCCGACCAGCCCGACGGGCGCGCCCGCGGGCAGCTGCACGCCGGTGACGACCGACGGCTCGAGGTACGCGAGATGGCAGTACGTCCACGTCAGCCCGTCGAGCGTCTGATAGGTGAAGCCGATCCCGCAGCGGGCGTCCGGCTCGCTCCAGGCGTCGACGACGTAGCCGTCCGCCAGCGCGTAGACGGGCGAGCCCGCAGGCGCGGCGATGTCCGTAGCCGGATAGTCGTGATGATTCGGTCCCACGAACACGGCGCCCGGGCCGCCGCCGACCGGGAAGACGTAGCTCCCCTGATAGGCGGGCGCGCCGAGCAGCCTGCCGGGGCCGGGCGCGAACGAGGCGCCCTGGGCGCCGGAGCGGGCGGCGTCGAGCTCCGCCTGGGCGGCCTCCAGCTCGGTTCGGCGCTGGTCGACGAGTGACTCTGCGTCCAGCAGCCTGCCCTGGATCTCGGAGAGCTCCTTCTGGGCGGCCAGCTGGTCGGAGAGCAGCATCTCGGTCTGCACGCGCTCGGTCGTCTCGCGCTCCTCACGCCGCAACTGCTCGATCGGCGCGCGGGCCTCCACGAGCGCCTGGCTCGCCGCCGCGACAGTCTGCTCCGCGTCGGCCAGCCGCTGCTGCAGGTCCTCGACGGCCTGCGTGTCGACGACACCGCCGGCGTATGTCTGCGCCAGCGAGAGCACCTGGGCGACGTACCAGTCGGCGTGGTTGTACGCGAAGACGGCCCGGTCGATGTCGTCGGCGCCGCCGGCGGCGGCGAGGTAGCGCGCGGCGGAGTAGATCGCGTCGGTCGGCGTCCAGGGATCGGCGATGCCGTCTCCGTCGGCGTCCATCCCCCAGCGCAGCCACGTGTCCGGCATGAATTGCATCCAGCCGACAGCTCCCGCCGAGCTCGGCCCCATGTTGCGGCCGAAGTCCGACTCGATCTTGTTGATCGCCGCGAGCACCTGCCAGGGGATGCCGTACGCGTCGCCGGCGCCGCGCCAGATCTCCTCGAGCTCGGGGACCGAGAGCTGTTGGGGCTGCACCGGCGGCAGCGAGAGCTGGAGCGGGAAGACCGTGCTGCCGACCTCGTTGGGGTCGGCGACCGACTGCAGGTCGGCGGGGACGCTCGGCGCGGAAGCCGCCGGGATCTGATCGCCGGGCAGCGGTGTGCTCGGAACGACGGTGAACGTGTCGGCGGCCGCGCCGCTCGCCGTCGCAAGTGCGACGAGCGCTGCAACGAGGACGCGTCTCACGACCCGGAGGCGGGAGCGAGCCGAAGCCCGGCGAGATCGTCTGGCTCTTCCACGACGGGAGGCGGAGCCTGAGCCGGCGCGTCGATGCCGCCGGCTGCCTCGCGCTTGAGCGCGTACTCGAGCGCGACGCGGAAGTCGTGGCTGTTGCTCGCGGCAGCCGCGGCGACCTCCGGGTCGACCTGGCCCAGGACGACCAGCTTGATCAGCGCCTGGGTGAAGGTCTGCATCTGGAAGAACTCGCCCTCGGCGATCGCGTCGGTGACCTCGTCCGCGCGGGCCTCGCGGATCAGATCCGCGATTCGCGCGTTGTTGACCATCACCTCGACTGCAGCCACGCGGCCGCCGCCGACCTTCGGCATGAGGCGCTGGCTGATCACGCCCTTGAGGACGCCGGCCATCACGGAGCGGATCATCTGCTGCTTCCCCTCGGGGAAGAACTCGATCATCCGGCCGACCGTCTCGGCTGCGTCGACGGTGTGGAGCGTCGAGAAGACCATGTGGCCCGACTCGGCGGCCTGGAGCGCGGTCTGCGCCGTCTCGGCGTCGCGCAGCTCGCCGATCAGGATCGTGTCCGGATCCTGGCGCAGCGCCCGCCGGAGCGCCTGCCCGAACGACTCGGTGTCCAGTCCGACCTCGCGCTGGTTGACGATGCTCGAGTGATCCGGATGCAGCACCTCGATCGGGTCCTCGATCGTGACGATGTGCTGCTTCCGCGTCCGGTTGATGTGGTCGATCATCGCCGCGAGCGTCGTCGTCTTGCCCGAGCCGGTCGCGCCCGTCACGAGCACCAGGCCGCGGTGCTCGTTTGCAAGCCGCTCGACACCCGGCGGGAGCCCGAGGTCGGCGAACTGCGGCACCTTCTTGGGGATCACCCGGAAGGCGAACGAGATCGCGCCTCGCTGCATGAAGCCGTTGACGCGGAAGCGCGGCAGGTCGGGCGAGCTGTACGAGATGTCGAGGTCGCCGACCTCGCGAAAGTGCACGAGCTTCGGCGGCTGCAACGCCGTCACGGTGGTGAGGACGGACTCGAGGTCGTCCTCGCCCAGCTCGTCCCAGCCCTCGAGCGGAGCGACCGCGCCGTCCCGGCGGACCATGGGCGGCCGGCCGAGCTTCAGATGGATGTCCGAGCCGCCTTCGTCGACGGCGCGTGCAAGCAGCGTGTTGAGATCCACAGCGCCCAGTGCATCGGCACGGGCCGGGTCCTTCTTTAGACCAGTGCCTCGGCCTTGTAGGTCTCTCCCGGGCTCCCCGAGGCGCGCGCCAAGAGCGCCAACGCCCGGAGCGGCGCGCGCACCAGCCCTCTCGCGGCCCCCGGATGGGAGAGCTCGCCGCGGAGGATCCGCTCGATCGCGCCGAAGACGCCGGGAACGCGGAGGATGGCGAAGACGGAGCCCGGATAGCGGTCGAGCGCGAGCTTCACGCCCCAGGAGGCGGCGAGGTGGTGTGCGAGCTCGCGGTTCAAGGCGGTCGCGTACGGGTCGAGGCTCGGCGCCTCGCCTCCCAGCAGGTCGAGAACCGCAGCAGAAGCCAGGCGCGAGGAGACGAAGCACTCGTACATGCCGTCGCCGGAGAGCGGGTCGACGAGCCCGGCCGCGTCGCCGACGAGCAGGACGCGGCCGCGCGCGAGCGGCGAGCTGGGACGGCGCATCGGCAGCCGGTGGCCGCGCAGCCCAGTCACTTCGTCCAGCCTATGCGCGCGGGCGACGCGCCGGAGCTGCTCCTTCAGGCGGGGCCCCTCCCGCAGCCAGCCGCCGACGCCGACGTTGACATGGTCTTCCTTCGGGAAGACCCAGCCATAGCCGCCCGGGACGACGCCGAGCTCGACGACTGCGCGATGGCGGTATCGCTCCTGCGCCCCGTGGACGTTCCCCTCGTAGGCGACGCCCCAGTCGAAGTCCGGAGCGAGGCCGGCAGCCCTGGCGGTCGTCCCGTTGGCGCCGTCTGCCCCGATCAGCACGTCCGCCCGGATCGGAACGCCGTCGACGCGCACGGTCGCCGACCGCTCGTCCGCGTCCACCGCGTCGACCCGGACGCCCTCGCGCACCTCCGCCCCGCGCTCTGCGGCCTGCTCGAGCAGGAAGTGGTCCAGCCGCCGGCGCTGCGTCATCAGGATCACCGGGCCACGCGCCCGGCGCTCGAACGAGCGCTCGAAGCCGAGCCGCAGCTGCACCGCCTCGACGGCATCCTCGACGACGGGCGACGGATCGACCGGCAGCTGTCTGACGGCGCGGAGCGTCAGCCCTCCACCGCACGGCTTGTCGCGCGGGAACCGCGCCTTGTCGACGACCAGCACCCGGGCGCCCGCCTCCGCGAGGCGGTGGGCGGTCGTCGAGCCCGCAGGCCCGGCGCCGATCACGATGGCGTCGAACCGCTCCACACACCTGAGGCTACAATGCCCCGGCTCCCGGGGGAGTGCCCGAGCGGTCAAAGGGAACGGGCTGTAAACCCGTCGGCTCTGCCTTCAGAGGTTCAAATCCTCTCTCCCCCACCTTTCTGGGCTCGGCCCAAGCCGGGCCTTCGCTGCGCCGGCCCCGGCCGGCGCACTCGGCGGTGCTGGGCCGAGCCCAGCACCGCCGGAACCCTGGCTGAAGGAGGGTATCGGCGTTTTGCGCTGCTTCGGGGTGGCAGAGTTCTTCTGTGTCAGACTCTCCAGCGGCCGCGGTCCTTTCGTATGTGCGCGAGCTCGAGGCGCGCGACCGGGCCGCCGTCGAGGCGATCGAGCTGCTCGGCGCGCTCGAGGCCGAGGTGGAGGCCATTCGAGGCCGCGCGGGCGAGCTGCGCGACCTCCTCGCGTCGCTGCCTGAGCGGCGGACCGAGATCGCGGCGCGCCGCGCCGCGGCGCAAGAGGACCTCGAGCGCCGCCGGCGCGCCGTCGAGGAGGCCCTGCGCGAGCTCGAGGAAGCGGAGAAGCACCGCTCGGAGGAACGGATCGCGGACGCGCAGCGGGCGGTTGCACGAGCGCAGGAGCACGCGGCGGCCGGAGCGGCACGGGTGGCCCGCATCGAGCAGCAGGCGGCCGACCTCGAGGAGCAGGCCGCCGCGGCCGAGCGGGAGCTCCCGGAGCTCCGGGCGCGCGCCGCCAAGATCGCCGCGCGGATGCGAGACGCGCCGCGGGTCGCCGATCCGCCCGCGCCCGGGGACGATCTCGTCGACTGGGGCAGCCGCGCGCGTGCCGCGCTCTACCTCGCACGGACGGGCTTCGAGCGCGAGCGCGAGCAGATCGTGCGCGAGGCGGGCGAGATCGGCACGTCCGCGCTCGGCGAGCCGGTCTACGGCAGCACGGTCGAGGCACTCGTCCGCCGGCTGGAGCAGCGCACTCAGAGCGCTACATGAGCGGCGGAACGAGACCACCGAGTCGAGCGTGAGCGAGCTCGAGCAACTTGTGTCGCTCCGCGAGTCGCTCGTGGCGCTCCACAAGGCGGTGCTCGCCGCCGAGCGGATCGACCTCGAACGCATCCACGGCCGCCTCGGCGACGCGGAGTTCCTGCAGATCGTCACCGACCCGCTCCGCTTCGGCTGGCTGCTCCCGCTCTCGGAGCTGATCGTCCGCATCGACGAGACGCTCGACGACCCGGAGGCCGACGACGCGATCGCCCCGGACATCCTGGTCGGACAGGCACGGTCGCTCGTCGCACCGCCCGACCCGGAATCCCCGTTCGGCCGGCGGTATCTCTCGCTGATCCAGCGCCGCCCGGAGATCGCGGTCGCGCAAGGCGCCGTCTCCCGGGCCGCCCGGTGAGCGACGCATTCCCGTTTTCGAACGTCGTCCCCGCGGCCGACCAAGAAGTCCTCCCGGAGACCGACGCGCAGCACCTCTCGGCGCAGGCACCATCAAAATGAGGTGACCGACTACAACGCGATCGCGATCCGGCTGCTCGCCCACGACGACGAAGCGCTGAAGCGGCTGGGTCAGTTGGAAGGATGCGACGTCCCGCGCGGTCGGTTCGTGGCGGCCGAGGTCGAAGGCGAGGTGGTCGCCGCCGTCCCGCTGGATCCGAAGCAGCCGGCCCTGGCCGACCCGTTCCGCCACACCGCGCAGCTCGTCAACCTCCTCCGCCTGCGCGCGCGCCAGCTGGCCTCGACGTCTCCCTGACCGTCGACCGATCCGGGCTAAACTGCGCCCGAGCGCCCTCTTAGCTCAGTCGGTAGAGCACCTCCATGGTAAGGAGGGGGTCGACGGTTCGAGTCCGTCAGAGGGCTTCGAGTTTCTTGCTGCTCAGCGGGTAGGTGTGTTCTCTGCCGTGGCGACGGCGCGCTGCTGAAGTGTCCACGCGACGTCCACCTGGTGGACATCGGCTTCGTCTGGCCGGCTGTAGGCGTCCAGGAGGTTGATCGCGTGGTCGCGGCCATCACGGGCGAGATGTCCGTAGTGGCGGTCGATCATGGTCAGGCTGGCGCCCATGTAGCGGGAGAGATCGAAGGTTGAGATACCGGCACGGAGCGCGAAGGTGGCGAAGGTGTGCCGGAGATCGTAGACGCGTCGGAGCGGTGTGATTCCGACGTCGAGTTGGGCGGGCTTCCACTCGCGCGTGCGGAAGTTATGCAGATCGAAGTAGCTGCCGCGAAGGGACGGGAACAGGAGGTCGGTGTCAGCACGCGCCGGGAGTCGTGCGATCGCGTCGAGCGCGATCTCCTGAAGGGGCACGGCGCGGACGCTGGCTTCGGTCTTGGTGCACTTCAGCCGCCCGTTGCGGTACGCGCGCCGGACATACACGACCCGGGCAGCCGGGTCGATGTCGCGGCGCTCGAGGGCGATCCATTCGCCCGGTCGTAGTCCGGTCGCCGCGGCGAACATGACGAGCGCGCCGCTGCAGTCGCCGAGCTTGGAGGCAACCGCAGCGAGTTGTGCCCATGACTCGAACGGTCGTTTCTCGGTCCGACGCCGCTGCGGGTTGTCGACGCCCTGTTTGGCCGGGTTGACGTCGATCATGCCCCAGGCGACAGCGCGGGCCAGCACCTGCCGGAGCGCCTGGGTCGCCTCGAAACGGTGCCCGGGGGCGATCGTCATCCGCCAAGTCGCGATCTCCTGCGCACGAAGCTCCCCGAGACGCCGATCACCGAACTCGCCGACGGCTTTCGCGAGCAACCAGCGCAGCTTCTCGATCGTCTCCGGTTGCGCGTCATGCTGGGTGAGGTACACCTCAACGAGCGCGGCGAGCGTCAGCGTGGTTCCGGTGCCGTTCGCACGCCGCAGGCGCTCAAGTGCCCGCTCGAGCGCCTCCACAGCGTCCCGCTCCGACTGAAAGCCGCCCCGCTGCACCCGCCGCGAGCCGCGCCCACCAGTCCGATACCGGTATCCCCAACGCGGCTCTCCGCCGGCCGTCTTCGATTTCATCTGTACGACCTGACCCAGTTGCGCCATCACGATCACGCCCCTTCATCCGAAACACGGGAGCGTGATCGTCGCTCAGCACGAACGGCCGACCTGCGCGATCTCTTCCCAGGGGCTCGCCTGTAGGCGGCTTAGAAAAGGTCGGACTCGTCGCTGTGCCTAAGCAATAAGGCCAGAATCCCGGTCACAAGTCCGACGCGCACCGAGCTTCCAGATTGGAACTACCCGGGAACATCGCACCTGTAGGTACTCCCCACCCGCCCCATCACAGGTCGGGACGATCCACCTCGTCTCTCTACCAAGCCCACGCTTGAGCGGAAACCGAACTCAGGCGAGAGCACGCTTGCCCAGGCAAGAGAGTCTGATCGTCAGAGACCAGTCGCTGAGCGCGGGCCGCCGCCCTGTGGGCGCGAAGCGGCGAAGAGGTATCGATTGACGCTGAAGAAGTACCGCCCTTGGTCCTGCAGCTCTGCGAGATCGTTGAGCCATTCGGTTGCCTCGTCTTCTGAGATGCCTCCGTGCCCGGGCACGAATGCGGCGATGAGCGTGGCGATGTTGTAGCTGAAGGTCGTGGCGTCGTATGCCGTGTTGAGTATCGGGACGATCCGGATTTCTCTGACCTCGAATCCGGCTGCGCGGAGGCGGGGCGCGAGCGAGCGCGGAAGGTAGGGGTCTGGCAGGTGCTCGTTCCACGCGGCCGCGATCCGCGCAGCGCGGTGGCGATCCGTCGCTGCCCAGACGAGCGAGTCCCAGTCGGTGTCGATGATCACGAGTCGTCCGCCGGGTCGCAGGACGCAGGCGAGTTGATGGAGCGCGGCGTCCGGCTCGGCGAGGTACTCAATGACCTGCGTCGAGACAGCGGCGTCGAAGGTGGCGTCTGCAAACGCAAGCGCGGTCGCGTCGCCCTGCAAGATCTCGACCCGGTCGCCGAGTCCGGCGGCGGCGATCCGCTTTGAGGCGATCGAGTTCATGTCAGAGCTGATGTCCACCGCGACGATCCGGCCGGTTGCACCGACCTCCTGTGCGAGTTCGCAGGCGAGGAACCCGGGGCCTGAACCGAGGTCCAGGATCGATTCGCCGGCTGATGCTCGAAGCGACCGTCGCAACTCTTCGCGTTGAACGACCATGTCGGTCGTCGCGTAAGCCCGCTCGAGCCGCGCGGCTGCCTCGCTGTCGAACAGCATCCCGGCCATCACCGAATCCTCGGGGCGCGCCCGGTAAAGCGCACGTCCGGGTCAGCGACGAACGCGATCCTCAGTCCGGGCTCGGGCGTGTCGCGGGGCGTCCAGACCGAGCGGCCGCCCGCCTCCACCGCACGCGCGTGGGCGGTGTCGAGGTCATCGACTGTCCAGGCTGTGTGGGGGACGCCGGCGCGTAGCGCCGCGATCGGCCCGTCCCAGGTAGAGGGCTCGACACCCACTGCGAGCAGCTCGAGCCGCTCGCCCGTCGGCGCGACCATGAAGGCGACACCCTCCGGCACACCGGCGGCGGCCTCGTGCGTAAGTCCGAGCGCCTTGCGGTACCACGCGACGCTGCGATCGAGATCTGCGACCGGTAAGCCAACGTGCTGGATCCGAGATGGCTGCATCCAGCCTCCTTCGCGGGTGCGGATGTCGGGTTGAAATAGAAGCACGATCGGCTGGCCGGTGATTAGAAGTGTCCCTTGGCGGTGGGTCAAGCGTCATAGGCTTTAGCGTGCAGCCGGTGAGCTTCACCGTTGACCCCGGCGCGTACGACCGCTACATGGGCAGGTACTCGCTACTGCTTGCGCCTCAGCTGGCCGATCTCGCAACGGTCTCCGCGGGTCAACGAGTGCTCGACGTCGGATGCGGCCCGGGCGCATTGATAGCCGAGTTGGTCGGACGACTCGGTGCAGCATCTGTTTCTGCCGTCGATCCATCGGAGCCTTTCGTGGCCGCGGTGGAGGAGCGTCATCCTGGCGTCAACGTGCAGCGTGCAGCCGCCGAGCAGTTGCCGTTCCAGGACGCGGAGTTCGACGCGACCCTGGCGCAACTGGTGGTCCTTCTCATGGAGGACCCCGCGGCGGGAGTGGCCGAGATGGTGCGTGTGACTCGGAAGGGCGGTGTCGTGGCGGCGTCGGTCTGGGACTACGCCGGCGGCCGAGGCCCGGTCAGCATGCTCTGGGATGCAGCGCGCGAGCTCGACCCCGACCTCGTCGACGAGTCCCACCTCGCAGGCGTTCGCGAAGGCCACCTCGCGGAGTTGTTCGACGCTGCCGGATTGGAGGAGATCGAGGAGGAGACTCACTCGATCCGCGTTGAGCATTCGAGCTTCGAAGAATGGTGGGAGCCGCTCACGTTCGGCGTCGGACCTGCCGGAAGCTATGTCGCCGGACTCGACCCTGCACTACGAGCCCAGCTCCGGGAACTCTGTCGCGCGAAGCTCCCTACCGCACCATTCCTGCTGACAGCGCACGCCTGGGCCGCACGCGGACTCGCATAGCCCTGCCGACGAATCGATGGCGCTCTACCCCGCCAGATGTCGCCGTCGCCTGTGCGAGCGTCCCCTCACCCGAGCGGACTCTCGACCTGAGCGGGACGAGCAATTTCGACCCCCTCTCTGTTGGCGAAGGGTTCACCTCGGGATCGAGTGCAGTTCGGTGCCGGAAACCCGGATCGCATCAAGGATTCCGGGTGCGGGGATGGAGCGTTTACGGAGCCTAGCGGGCGCAACTGGTGGCAAGTGGTGACAAGTGGGAAGGCCATGGTAAGGAATGCCATGAAGAAGGGCCTCCACGGTGACAGGCTCCGGCTTGTCGCTGGGAGCTATCGCAGAGGAGGCCCGTTTCAATGTTGTACGCCGGTTTGGATCTCAGTCGCAAGCGTCTCGACTTCCATCTCCTCGATGGTGAAGGTGCCACGGTCGAGGTTGGTGCAGCGCCGCCTGATGCCGACGGTCTGCGCGGCCTGAGCGAGCGCATCGCTGTTCACGACGAGTCGGTCCGCGCCGCGATCGAGTCGATGAACGGTGCCAGGTTCGTGCACGACCAGCTCGAGCTCGCCGGGTGGCAGGTCGAGATCGCCGACGCGCAGAAGGTAAAGGGACTCGCGCCGTTGGCCTGTAAGACCGACCGCATCGACGCCTGGGTGCTTGCCGAGCTCGCGCGGCGCGACCTGGTGCCGGCGATCTGGTTGCCCGATCCGTTGGTACGCGCCGAGCGGGAGCGGGCCCGCTGGCGGCTGCACCTCGTCCGCCACCGCTCGAGCCTGAAGCAGCGCGTGCACGCGGTGCTGCTCACGCACGGCAAGCCCTGCCCGGTCACCGATCTGTTCGGGGTCCGCGGCCGCCAGCTGCTCCGCCGACTCGGCCTTCCGGAGCCGTGGCAAGGAACGATCGAGGCCAGCCTGCGCCTGATCGACGACCTGGAGCGTGAGATCACAGGCTGCGAACGTGACCTGCGTCGACTCGGCGCCGATCACCGCTACGTGCCGCTGCTCTGCACCGTGCCCGGGATCAGCTGGGTGCTCGCCTACACGATCGCCGCCGAGATCGGCGACATCAGCCGCTTCGCCACCCCGCGCAAGCTCGCCGGCTACACAGGCCTTTGCCCGCGCGTCTACCAATCGGGCGATCGTGATTTGCGCGGCCCACTCGCCAAGCAGGGACCGCGCTACCTGCGCTGGGCACTCGTGGAGGCCGCCACCCATGCATGCACCGCCGCCGTCTATCGCGACCGCTACCAGCACACCAAAGCCCGGATCGGCAAACAGCGCGGCGCCAAGGTCGCCCAGATCGATCTCGCGCGGCGGCTCTCCGAGGCGATCTGGCACATGCTCAGCCGCAGCGAAGCATTCGCTCCCAAAGGCGCCACCGACCCCCTGGCCGCTTGACGGTCCTTAAGGAGATGCGCCACCGGAGCGAACTCCAATCGGCCTTGTCCTCCCCGAGGAGGCGATAGAGAGATGAGCCCAGCTCGACACCACCACCGCACCGCCCACCCTGACTGAGCGATGCACACACGATCACTTGACGCACGGCCCTTCTTCATAGAGAGGGGGTCGACGGTTCGAGTCCGTCAGAGGGCTTCCGCTTTCTCCCTGCTTAATCGCCGCTTTCGTTTTCAGGGCTGACGCCGTTTTTCCGTTTCGGCGTCCACCGAACGTCCACCAGTGTCCACCCCGCATCGAGTGCGTCTAGGAGCTTGATCGCGTGCTCGCGTCCGTCTCGGGCGAGGTGGGCCGTAGTGGCGGTCGATCATGGTGAGGCTGGCTCCATGTAGCGAGAGAGGTCGAAGGTGGAGATTCCGGCACGCAACGCGAAGGTCGCGAAGGTATGCCGGAGATCGTAGACCCGTCGTAGCGGTTCGACACCCGCGGCCTTCTGGGCGGGGCGCCACCGGAACGGTCGGAAGTGGTGGATGTCGAGGTAGCCGCCTCGCTCGCCGGGAAACAGCAGCGGCGACCCGTTGCCGTCCTTGACCCGGTCGAGCGCGTCCAATGCCCGGGCCTGCAGCGGCACCGCCCGCATGCTCGCCTCCGTCTTCGGGAACTTGAGCTCGCCGCGGGTGAAGGAGCGGCGCACGTAGACGACACGCTCCTTCCGGTCGACGTCGCGTTTCTCGAGGGCGATCCACTCCGCCGGGCGAAGCCCGGTCGCGGCCGCGAACAGGATCATCGGCCCGTACCGCGGCCCGATCGCCGCCGCGAGCGTCTCGAGTTCCGCCCAGGACTCGAAGGGATGCTGCTCCTTCCGTCGTCGGACCGGGTTGTCGACGCCGACCTTGGCCGGGTTGGTGTCGATCATCCCCCACGCGACGGCGCGGTGGAGCACCTGCCGCAACGCCTGGGTTGCCTCGAAGCGGTGGCCGGGCGAGAGCGCCATCCGCCACTCGGCGATCTCCTGTGACGTCAACTCACCGATGCGGCGATCACCGAAGACCGCGGTCGCCTTGCTGAGCAGATAGCGGAGCTTCTCAATCGTCACCGGTTGAACGTCGTGTTGGGCCAGGTAGGTCTCGACGAGCTCGGCGAGCGTCAGCCGGCGCGCGATCCGTCGCTCTCGTCGAAGCCGCTCGAGCTCGCGCTCGAGCGCGTCCCGCGCATCCTGCTCCGAGGCGAACCCGCCACGCTGGATCCGCGTCGAGTCGCGCCCGCCGGTGCGGAAGCGATACGCCCAGAGCCGCTGACCGTCGGGGCCGCGACGCGTTAGTTCGATTGTCTGTCCTTGCTGCACCATCGCTGGGATCTACTCCTTTCAGGAGTCGACCCCCTCCCAGGGAGATCCTCGCTCAGAGGAGGCGGGCGGCGCCGAGCGTCAAGGCTCTGCCGCAGCGTCGCCGCTCATAGCCGCAGGCGCGTTGCTCAACCACGCTTGCGCCGCGGTCTGGATCGGGTCCCAGGGGCTGCCGAGTGGCGGTGCATAGGAGAGGTCGAGGTCGCTGATCGCGTCGACGGTCAAGCCGTGAAAGATGGCGGTCGCCGCGACGTCGATGTGTTCGAGGGTCGATCTCGGTGCGCCGGACGGTGTTCCAGGAGCCACAGACACCTCTCGGAAGCGTTGCTCGCCGGTAGGCTCGGAGCCGGTTCCTGCTCCTTCTGACCGACGTCGACGCCGTCGAGCGCGACTGGGCACAGAGCGAGACGCCAGGATAGACCAGGCCACACCGGGAGAGCTGAGAAGGATGCGCTTCGAGTCGGGCTCGATGGCAGCGAAGGTCGGTGCCGCTGGCCGCTTCGTCGAAGCGCTGGGCGGTGTCGCGGCGATCGGCGCGCTCTGCTACACGGTCGCGCTCGTTTCGCGGGGAGGCCGGGATTCGGGTCGCCCCGAGCCGGCACCGTGACGATGATGGTTCACGTGGCACCTGATCCGACCGCCCCGGCGAGCACGCCGCGGGACGCTTCGTCGGCCGAATCACAGGAGCTCGAGCTCTCCGCGACGGCGACGCTGCCGGTGGCGGATGTGCTGGGCAAGCTCGGCTCGTCCGATGCGGGCCTTTCGAGCGCCGAGGCGAGCAGGCGCCTGGGGATCTACGGGCCGAACGTCTTGGCCGCGCACGGGGTCAGCGCCTGGTCGGTGCTCGTCCGCCAGTTGCGCAGCTACCTGCTGTTGTTGCTGCTCGTCGCGGCGGTCGTCTCGGCCGTGGTCGGCGACCTGACGGAGGCGTTGATCATCGGCGCGATCATGGCGATGAGCATCGGTCTGAGCTTCTTCAACGAGTACCGCTCGGAGAAGGCGGTCGAGGAGCTGCACTCCGAGATCCAGCATCTGGCCGCGGTCGATCGCGACGGTGCTCCGGCCGAGATCGCCGTCACACAGCTCGTCCCGGGTGACGTCGTGCATCTGCGGGTCGGTGACGTGATTCCGGCCGATCTGCGGCTGCTCGAGGTGCACGAGCTCGAGTGCGACGAGTCGGTGCTGACCGGCGAGTCGCGGGCGACCGAGAAGACGGCCGAGGCCCAGCCGCCCGGGGACTCGCCGCTGGATCTGCGCTCGTGCGCCTTCATGGGCACGCTCGTGAGCGGCGGCGGCGGGCGCGGCGTCGTCGTTCGCACGGGCTCGCGCACCGCGTTCGGCGCGATCGCGGTGCGCCTGGGCGAGCGGCAGGGGGTGACCGCGTTCCAGCAGGGGCTGCAGGACTTCTCTCGCCTGCTCGCGACGGTGACCGCGGTGCTGGCGGGCTCGATCTTCGTGATCAACGTCGCGCTCGGACGCTCGATCCTCCAGTCGGCCCTGTTCGCGCTCGCGATCGCGGTCGGCCTGACGCCGCAGCTGCTGCCGGCGATCGTCACCGTCAGCCTCGCGACGGGCGCCCGCCGTCTGGCCAAGAAGCGGGTGATCGTCAAACGCCTGGTCGCGATCGAGGACCTCGGCAACGTCCAGGTGCTGTTCACGGACAAGACCGGCACGCTGACCCAGGGTCAGATCTCGTTCACGCAGGCGCTCGACGGCGCGGGCAAGCCGGACGACCACGTCCGCGTGCTCGGCCTGACCTGCAGCGACAAGACCGGCAACGAGCTCGACCGCGCGCTCTGGGCCGCGCCGCAGGATGCCCACGGCGACGCCGTCCCGACGCCGCTCGACCGCCTGCCCTTCGACCACGAGCGGCAGCTGGCCTCGGTCCTCGTCGACACGCAGCAGGGGCGGCTGCTGATCTCCAAGGGCGCGCCGGAAGCCGTCCTCGCCCGCTGCGCGACCGTGCCCGCCCAGGCGCAGGCGACCCTCGACGGCCTCTTCGCCTCGGGTACGCGCGTCGTCGCGGTCGCGAGCCGCCCGCTCGCCGGCGACCACCTCGGCAAGGACGACGAGCACGACCTCTCCCTCGACGGGTTCCTCTGCTTCACCGACCCGGTCAAGCCCGACGTCAAGGACTCGCTCGCCCGGCTCGCGCGGCTCGGGGTCACCGTCAAGATCGTCACCGGCGACAACGGCCAGGTCGCCGCGCACCTCTGCGGCGAGGTCGGCCTCGACCCCGGAACGGTCGTCACCGGGCAGGAGCTCGAGCAAGCTCGACGACGCCGCCCTCGTCGCGCTGCTGCCGAAGACGACCATCTTCGCCCGCGTCACCCCGGAGCAGAAGTCGCGCATCATCCTCGCCCAGCGCAGCCTCGGCTCGGACGTCGCCTTTCTCGGCGACGGCGTCAACGACGCGATCGCGCTCCACCACGCCGACGTCGGCATCTCGGTCGACTCGGCGGCCGACGTCGCCAAGGACGCCGCGGCCGTCGTCCTGCTCGACAAGGATCTCGGCATCCTCGCCGACGGTGTCGTCGAGGGCCGGCGCATCTTCGCCAACACGATCAAGTACGTCCTGATGGGCACCTCGTCGAACTTCGGGAACATGTTCTCCGCGGCCGGCGCGTCGCTGTTTCCTCAACTTCCTGCCGATGCTGCCGACGCAGATCCTGCTCAACAACCTCCTCTACGACGTCAGCGAGATGACCATCCCCACCGACAACGTCGACGAGGAGCTGCTCGCCCGACCCGCCAAGTGGGACATCCGCATGATCCGCCGCTTCATGTCCTTCTTCGGCCCGATCTCGAGCGTCTACGACTTCCTCACCTTCGCCGTCATGCTGCGCGTCTTCCACGCCGGCCCGAGTCCTGTTCCGCTCCGGCTGGTTCGTCGAGTCGCTCACCACCCAGACACTCGTCATCTTCGTGATCCGCACCCGCCGCGTCCCCTTCTACAAGAGCCGCCCCAGCCGCCCGCTGCTCGCCACCACCCTCGCCTGCGCCGCCTTCGGCGTCGCCCTCCCCTACATCCCGCCGCTCGCCCACCTGTTCGGCTTCAAACCGCTCCCGCTCACCTTCCTCGCGATCCTGGTTGTGATGATCGCCACCTACCTCGCGCTCGCCCAGATCGGCGTCGCGCTCTTCTTCAAGCCCCAGGGCGGCCGCCCGCTCGCCCGCGCCATCAGCGCCGCAGAGCGACGCATCACCCGCAGAGCATCACGCTGGGCGAGCTGGCGACACGGCACCAAGCCACCGAAGCCGCCCCCACCGACCGAGAGCGGAACCTCTGTCCCGGTACCAACCGCATAGAAGGCCGCCGCGAGCCGCCTCCACGGCTGGGAGCGGCGGAAGCACCCCTACGCGAGGCGACGACGCGGCCGCCGTCGAGCAGGCCGCTGCCCGCGCCGAAGACGCGCGGCACATCCAGGAGCATTCCCTCGGTGAGGCGGCGCGGATCGGGCGGCTCTCGCGCATCCGCGAGTTCGTGCTCGGCGCCCAGGACGGCCTGCTCGTCCCGCTCGGGGTCGTCACCGGCATGGCGGCCGCCCATCCCGCCCGCTCGCTGATCATCGTCGCCGGCCTCGCCGAGGCGTTCGCCGGCGCGATCTCGATGGGCGGCGGCTCCTACCTCGCAAGCCAAGCCGAAGAGCAACTGGACGCCTCCGAGATCGCCGCCGAAAGCCGCGAGATCGAGGAGCACTCCGAACGCGAGACAAAGGAGCTCGCCGTCATCCTCGAACGGGAAGGCCTCCCGCCGGAGCAAGCTGAGACAGTTGCTCGCGGACTCGCGTCCAACCCGAACGTCTTCCTGCGCACCAAGGTTCAGAAGGAGCTCGGACTCTCTCCCGACGCCGGCGGTGCCGCACTCGGCGACGCGATCGTCGTCGGCGCCACCTACCTCGGCGCCGCGATCGTGCCGCTCTGGCCCTACTTCTTCTTCCCGCTCAACGTCGCGCTCGCGATCAGCCTCACCTGCACCCTGCTCGCTCTCTTCGCCGTCGGAGTCGCCAAGGGTCGGGTGACCCGCCTCTCCCTCCTGCGCTCCGGACTCCAGGTGATGATCGTCGGCTCGATCAGCGCCGGCGTCGGCTTCGCAATCGGCCACCTCGTCACGACCCTCTCCGGATAGGAGACGCGCACATTCGTCCAACAGCCTGCCGGATCGTGCCGGAGCCGACGGCTCCGTGGCCGCGATCGCAATCGCTATTGCGGTCGCGACGGACGAGCGCAAACGGGCGCCAGTGTGCGCAACCAGCGCGCGATCCGACCAGTGAGCCGATCCTCTCTCGCGGAGGGCGCGTCCGCGCCGGACCTCGCGCCACACGCGCGCCGTGTCCGCCGACCTCCACTAGGTTTTCCGCATGAAGATCTTCAATCTCAGCGGAGACGAGTGGGATCGCACGGAAGAGCGCGAGGGCTGGCGCTTCAAGGACGCCTGGGTCGGCGCGCACACCGACGCCGAGCTGATCGGCGCGAGCATGTACGAGGTCGAGCCGGGTAACAAGCAGGGGCCATTTCACACCCACCACGCGAACGAGGAATGGGTGATCGTCCTCCGCGGCGAGCCGACGCTGCGCACGCACGAGGGCGAGAAGCAGCTGCGCGAGGGCGACGTCGTCGCGTTCCCGCGCGGCAAGGAGGGCGCGCACCAGATCCGCAACGACACGGACGCGCCCGTCCGCGTCCTCATGCTCTCCACGCTGATCGCGCCGGACATCGTCGAGTACCTCGACACGGGCAAGATCGGCGCGCGGAGCGTCGCCGGCGAGCGGATCATCTTCGCTCGCCCCGGGCCTGAGCTCGAATACTGGGAAGGCGAGGACTAAAGCCACTTCCGGCGTACCATCACCGCGATGATTCGAATCGGCTCGATCGTTTTGCGCGTGGACGATCTGCAGCGCCAGACGGAATTCTGGGAGGCGGCACTCGGCTACGTGCGCCGGGACAGTGGTGAAAGCGACGACTTCGTGCTGCTCGGCCCGCCCGACGGCGCCCCAGAAGTGTGGAGCGTTTATGGAGCAGAGCGGTCGCAACCAGTGGCAACCGGTGGCAGATGGGATGACCTCGAAAGCGGCTAAGACACACGAAAACCGTTGCCGTGGGTTGCCACCAGTTGCCCTGACCCCAAAATGGTAAGGAGGGGGTCAACGGTTCGAGTCCGTTAGGGCTTCATGAAAAGCCAGCAAATGGCCTTTTGTTGTCTCGAGCGGCACAGACGCGTCCGCGAACGTGTCCCCAACACACCTCCGCGGCGCGTCGAGGTCGAGCGGCATGCTCGCCACGCTCACGACCGCGGTGCGCATATGCCGGTCGCGCGCTTCCACGACCGCGCAACCGAGTGCACGCTTGGCGCCGTCCGATCCGTCGTCGCCGACGAGGATGCGCGACACGGGCGCATCATCGGCCAGAGCTCATCGCGTCGGACGCGGCCCCGTGGTCTTCAGGCCTCGCCGCCCCGCCGCGCGACCGCCGCGACGAGGAGGAACAGCGCCGCCGCGGCCGCGGCGCCGAGGAGCCCGGTGGCGAGGCCGTGTCGGGCGGGAACAGCGGCCGCCAGGAGCGCGACGGTCGCGCCGGCGAACGCGAGCAGCGCAGCGACGAGCAGGCGCCCCACCAGGACGGCGGTGACAGCCGGTCGCTCGACCGCCGCGTCCGGCGCCGGGCCGCGGGACAGAGAGACGAGCTCGCACAGGATGAGGACGGCGGCGGCGAGGAGCGGAATGCTCCAAACGGGGGCGTCTTCGCCGTAGAGGGCCGCGAGCGCACCGAAAACGGCGCCGAGACCAAGCGCCGCAGCTGCGGCGGCGCGCCGAAATCGTCTCCCGCTCATCGTGCCGCAGCGAGGGCTTCGACGGGAGCGGCGATCGGCTCGCCCGGTCCCCACGACGCGAGCGCGATCCCCGCGCCGGCGAGCCGCGTTCGGACAGCGTCCCGCTCGAGCAACCAGGTTCGCCAGGCGATCGGCCCGGCGGCGGCCTCGGCGTCAGCGAGGTACGGGAGCGGATCGACCTCGACGATCGAGACCTGATAGCCGCGGCGGCGGAGATTGAGGAGCGCGCGCGTGACGCGCCAGTCGAGCCGCGGCGTCAGCGCGACGATCAGCGACTGGGGCGGGAGGATCCGGCGCGGGATGAGGCTCGTGTCGCGCCAGCGGTGCGTTCGCGCGAGCTCGCTCTCGAGCAAGGCGTCCGCGATCCGATACTGCTGGCGCAGGCCCGAGCCGGGAATGATCCACTCGATGTCGCCGCCGAAGCGGAGGAGCCCGACGCGGTCGCGCCGGCGGAGATAAGCCTCGGTCAGCGAGGCGGCCGCGCGCACGGCGTGGTCGAGCGTGCTCGCCCCGCTCGTGGCGGCGGCTCCGAGCGCGTCGAGGAAGATGACGACGTCGGAGCTCCGCTCGGGCAGCCGATCGTTCACGAGCAGCCGGCCGCGGGCGGCGGTCGCACGCCAGTTGACTCGCCGGGCACGCTCGCCGGGGGCGAGGAACCGGAGCTCCGCGAACTCGATGCCTTCGCCGGCGACCGCGGCCGGACGGCTGCCGGTTACCGGGCGTGTCGCCCGCGGCCCGGCGAGCCGTCGCAGCCTCTCGACCGACGGGTAGACCCGCAGCGTCGTGGTCGGCTCGACGACGAGCTCGGCGCGACGGAGGTGAAGCTGATCGCGCGCCGAGAGCCGGATCGAGGCGATGCGGAAGGCGCCCCAGCGAGGGCAGTTGATCGAGTACTCGAGCGTCCGCGTCTCGCCCGCATGGAGCGCGAGCACGCGCCGCGTGGGCACTCCGTCCGGATCGAGGCGTTCCGGCTGCCGCAGCTCGACGTCCAGCCAGGGGCATGCGTCCGACGCGGCAAGCGTCAACTCGAGCTCGACCCGCGCGCCCTCGATCACGCGATCGGCCGAGACCCGGACGGTCGCTTCGGGCAGCCGAGGCGGCCGCGCCGCGAGCCCGAAGAGCAGCGGAACCAGGAAACCGGCCCCGACCGCGACCAGCGCCGGCTGCGCGGTCGCGAGGCCGGCGAGGAGCCCAGCCGAAGGGACGACGAACCAGACGACGGCGCGGTGCTCGAACGTCACGACGATTCGTCCAGGACCGGCACCGGAACCGACGCGACGGCCGCCCGCACCACTTCGGCCGGATCGATCCGCTGCACCCAGAGTTCCGGCGCCAGCGTGAGCCTGTGCGCGAGGGCGGGGATCGACACCGCCTTGATGTCGTCCGGCGTGACGAAGTCGCGGCCGAGATACGCGGCGCGGGCGCGGGCCAGCTTCATCAGCGCGAGCGAGCCCCTCGGCGAGGCCCCGACGGCCAGCTGCGGCGAGTCCCTCGTCGCGCGCGCGATCGCGACCGCGTACTCGGCGAGCGGCGGGGCGACGTGCACCTCCTCGATCGCCGCCTGCATCGCCCGCAGCGCCTGCTGGTCGCAGATGGGCTCGAGCTCGATCCGCTCGCGCCGTCGACGTGAGCGTTCGAGGAGGATGTCGCGCTCCGCGTCCTTCGACGGATAGCCGATCGCGATGCGGACGAGGAAACGGTCGAGCTGCGCCTCCGGCAGCGGGTACGTCCCCTCGTACTCGATCGGGTTCTGCGTCGCGAGGACGAGAAAAGGGGACTCGAGCTGCCGCGTCATGTTCTCGAGCGTTACCTGCCGCTCTTCCATCGCCTCGAGCAACGCGGCCTGCGTCTTGCCCGGCGCGCGGTTGATCTCGTCGGCGAGCAGGATGTTCGTGAAGACCGGCCCGCGCTCGAACGTGAAGCTGCCGCTGGAGCGGTCGTAGATAGAGGCCCCGGTGATGTCGCTCGGGATCAGGTCCGGGGTGAACTGGATCCGGGCGAAGTCCATGGCGCACACCTGCGCGAAGGAGCGGGCGAGCAGCGTCTTGCCCAGCCCTGGGAGATCCTCGATCAGCACGTGGCCGTCGGCGAGCAGCGCGAACAACACCAGCTCGACCGCCTCTCGCTTGCCGATGATCGCCTGCTCGACGGCGTCGGCCACCGCGACCGCCAGCTCCTGGACGGCGACGCCTGCCTTCGCCTCGTCGGTCACAGCTGCTCCAGCCGCTCGATCGCCTCTCGCAGGTCGTCGCTGGCGAGACCCCGGCCGACGCGGTACGCGGCCGACGGACGGTCAGGACGGACGATCTCCCACAGCACGTCGCCGAGCAGCTCCTGCGCGCGCCGTGGCGCGAGCGCCATGTCGACGCCGCGGCGGCCGAGGCGTGCGGCGACGATCGGGACGAGCAGCGGCCGGAGCGACCGGTCGACGCCGAACTCCGATTGCTCCGTCTCCCGCAGGTCGTCCACGATCTGGCGCAGTCGCAATGGCATCTCGTCGTCCCGCGCACGCGGCGGTGGCTGTTGCCTCTGCGCGGGTCGGAGCTGCAGCACGGTCGCGGCGGCGAGCGCGGCGGCGAGCGCCAGCGCGGCGGCGAGCGCGACCGTCCTGCCCTGCCCGAACACGAGACCCAAGGCGGTCGCCACGACACAACCGGCGGCGACGAGGAGCAGTGGGCGGCGGGCGATCACGGCGGCGCCACCTCCGCCTCGACCCGCCGCACCGACGCGATCGCGCGCCGGCGGTCGTCCTCGTCCATCGGGTGGTCGCTGAACCGGGCGATCTCGAAGAGGCCGGTGAGGTCGGACGCTGCCGCGGCGCTCGCGCCGAGCACTCGGAGGACGCGGGCCGTGAACTCGGTCGGGGTCTCGTCCGGCGCTCGCGAGAGCTCGATCTCGCCGAGCGACTCCTCCATGCGCGCGTAGGCGCGCTGGACGGCAAGCCGCGGGTCTCGCTCGGACCCCAGGTCTGCGAGCGACCGCCTGAGGTCGGAGCCGACCCGCTCCGCCGCATCGGGAACAACCGCCCGACGTTCGCGCCGCGCGCGCCGACGACGGACGAAGACTGCCGCCGGCGCGAGCAGGAGCAGTGCGGCCGCCGAGCCGACGACGAGCCACGTCAGCGCGGTCGAGGTCGGGTGTCCCGCCGGCGCGGAAGTGCTCGTGTGGCCGCGCGGCACGGCGCTCCCGGGCGTGGCGCCGGGCGGTGTCGCCGCATTGGGAACGAGGAACGGCAGAGCGAGGAGCAGGAACAAGCCGATCGCTCCGCCGACGATCGCAGCGGCCTTCCCGGCCGCCGACAGCGACCCTCCGAGCCCCTCGAGGTCTCTCGCACCGAGCCGTCGCCTCCGTCGCCGGCGCTTTTCCACCGAGGGCGTCCCCGCCCAGACGAGGAGCAGCAACCCGACGACGAGCGCGCCCGCGGCGGCGGCGAGCGCGCGGACGACGCCGACCGAGACGTCCTGCCGGCCGCCGGCGTGCCATGGCGACCCGCCGCTTGCCAGCGCCACGAGTGACACCAGCAGGAGCCCCACCGCGGTGGCAGCGACCGCTCGCACGTCGCTCAGAGGTCTGACCGGCACGGCTAGATCATGGTCGATTCGCCAGGGCTGCAGCCCGGCTCGCGCTCCACGGCAGCGGCGGAGACACCTCAACCGGCTCGCACACCACGAAAGGGGACGCTCAGTCAGCCACCGGCGCGTGTCTTCTGGAACGGCCCGCCTGCGTTCGGGTGTTGCGCCACGATGTCGGTAAGTGCGACGTTGGCGGCGGTTCGCGGCAGGTACTCGAACGCGAGGTAACGAGCGACAATCTTGAACTGCCAGCTGGGTTGACGCGCCTGCACCCCGCGGAAATACACGCCATAGGGTGACTCCGTTTGAACGAGGTCGTAGGTCTCGGGGTCGACGTATGCATAGCTGGGTTCGCGACAGCTGGGAAGGGGGCAGCGCGACGGGGGGTCGATGCGGATGCGCTCGACTGTGCGGCCGGCAAGCGTCGTCTGGCCGTCGTGGTGCGCGCGTCCTGCGCTGATCGCCTCTCGCAAATCCCCCGCGGGGTCGTAGGGGGTGTGGTACTGCAGCGACGCGTAGCTCAGCCAGTCGGGTGGGAAGAACATGAGGGTCGGGCGCTCGGTGAGGTCGCCGCCGATCTCGGCAGGCCTTCCGCGCGAGCAGATCTGCTTGCGCGCATCGTCACTCGTCGCAGCCCCATGGCCGACGAGGATGACGACCTGCTCGTCGCTCCTCGCAGGCTCATGGCCGAAGAGGGCGCGGTACTTACGCGGGTACGTTTGATCGATCCAGATTTCGCTCGGACGCTCCGTGACCGTGCACGAGAACTGCGTCGACGACCGTGTCTCTTGCCACTTGTAGTGCAGGATGGTCCCGGCTGACGGCGTCAGTGCTGCCTGCGCTCGTTCGAGGAACCCGGGCGAGCTGGCCCATGGGGCGAGGAAGAGCTCCGTCGCGCCGGCTACCACCAGCGCGGCTGCGAAGGCGAGCACGCCGTAGCGGCGTCTCGCGAACCAGGGCGCGGAACCCGCTGACGACACCCGTTCGCGCTGAATGGCCGCGACGAGCCTTGCGGCGGCTCGCCTCCGCACGTCATCGCTCGGGGCTACGGGTCCGCCGCCCAAGTCCCGGAAAAGGTCTAGCTCATCCACTCGAGTCACCTCCCGAAATTGCGATTTGGGAAACGCCCGTCTCCGCCGTGAGTTCGCGTCGTGCGATCTCGCGAGCTCGGTGCAGCCACGTGCCTACTGTCCCGATCGGGACCTCGAGAGCAAGCGCGATCTCTTCGTAGCTGAGGTCTGCGAGCGCATAGAGAAGCAGCGCATCCCGTTCCCGTGGGTGCATCTCCGCAAGAGCACATGCCAGCCGTGCGCGGAGAGCCGACCCATCAACTCGTGCGACCACGTCGTCGTCGTATGCGACCCAGCCGTCGACGCCGCTGCGGTCGTATGCGCGCAACCGCCGTCGTTCGCCCCGCCAGCGTTGACTGGCGAGGTTCGTCGCGATCCCGTACAGCCACGGGAGGACGCTGCCGCTCGCGCGGCAGCTCGAACGCCTCTCGAACGCGAGCGTGAACGTCTCCGCCGCGAGCTCCTCGGCGAGATCGCGTCCGACTCGCCGGTGCAGGTACCCGTAGATGGCGTCGAAATGCCGGTCGAAGATCAACTCGAACGCCGTCGGCTCCTTCAAAGAGCGCGCCAACCAGTGAACGTCCGAGAGAGCTGACTCCATCACAATGATGTGTCCGAACCGGGGAAACCTCTTTCAGCCTCGAGCGGCAGTATCTGTCGGATCCGCGGCAGGAACCACACCGGCTCGTGGATCAACGGGTCCTGCGCGCGGCGACAGCGCGAGTAACCGGATCCGGGCGAGGGGACAGGTGCAGCGGCCGCGCTGCGCGTCGCAAGAAACGCGGGTCGGCGGCGCCGCCAAATGAGCATCTTCAGGATCGAGCGTTCGCGCGATGTGTGAAGTCTTTTCTACGAATTCGGGCGAGAACCAGAACGACACGCGAGCGGCACCGGCAACGGTCGGAGGCAAGACCGCCCACGTGGTCGAACGTCCCATCAACGTGAGCGTGCGTGAGAACGTCGTGCGAACACAAGCGCGGCCAAGCGCGTCCATGCGCGGGTCATGTCTCGTCGTCCAATTGCCGCGGTTTGCGCGGCTTTCGTGCCTTCGCAGACCCGCGCGTGCCCGCGCTTCCCTCCCCGGAACCGGAATGGTAAGGAATGCCATGAAGAAGGGCCTCCCGCGGAGCGATGCTCCGCGCGTCCTCAAGAGACGAAGGGAGGCCCCACGCAATGTTGTACGCCGGTTTGGATCTCAGTCGCAAGCGTCTCGACTTCCACCTGCTCGACGGTGAGGGTGCGACGGTCGAGGTTGGCGCGGCGCCGCCGGACGCTGATGGTCTGCGCGGTCTGAGCGAGCGGCTCGGTCGTCACGGCGCTCCGATCCGGGCGGCGATCGAGTCGATGAACGGTGCGCGCTTCGTGCACGACACGCTCGAGCTCTACGGATGGCAGGTCGAGATCGCCGACGCCCAGAAGGTAAAGGGACTGGCGCCACTCGCCTGCAAGACCGACCGCATCGACGCCTGGGTGCTGGCCGAGCTCGCCCGCCGCGATCTGGTGCCGGCGATCTGGCTGCCCGATCCGCGTGCGCGCCGAGCGGGAGCGGGCACGCTGGCGGCTGCACCTGGTGCGGCACCGCTCGAGCTTGAAGCAGCGCGTGCACGCGGTCCTGCTCACCCACGGCAAGCCCTGCCCGGTCTCCGATCTGTTCGGCGTGCGCGGCCGCCAGCTGCTCGCCCGGCTCGGCCTGCCGGAGCCGTGGCAGGGCACGATCGAGGCCAGCCTGCGCCTGATCGACGAGCTCGACCGCGAGATCGGCGAGTGCGAGCGGGAGCTGCGCCGCCTCGGCGCCGACCACCGCTACGTGCCGCTGCTCTGCACCGTGCCCGGGATCAGCTGGGTGCTCGCCTACACAATCGCCGCCGAACTCGGCGACATCAACCGCTTCCCCAGCCCGCGCAAACTCGCCGGCTATACCGGGCTCTGCCCGCGCGTCTACCAGTCGGGCGAGCGCGACCTACGCGGCCCGCTCGCCAAACAGGGACCGCGCTACCTGCGCTGAGCGCTCGTCGAAGCAGCCACCCACGCCTGCACCGCCGCGGTCTACCGCGACCGCTACCAGCAGACCAAAGCCCGCATCGGCAAGCAGCGCGGCGCCAAGGTCGCCCAGATCGACCTCGCTCGTCGACTCGCCGAAGCGATCTGGCACATGCTCACCCGAGAGCAACCCTTCGCTCCCAAAGGCGCCACCGACCCCCTGGCCGCTTGACGGTCCTTAAGGAGATGCGCCACCGGAGCGAACTCCAATCAGCCTTGTCCTCTTACTAGGAGGCGATAGAGAGATTAGCACCGCTCACCACCCACAACCGCCACCAGCACCGCCCTGACTGGGCGATGCACGAACACAACAAACTTGACGCACGGCCCTTCTTCATAGAGAGGGGGTCGACGGTTCGAGTCCGTCAGAGGGCTTGCCTAAAAGCCCTGCAAATAGGCAACTAGAGTTGCCTGCGATGGCGAGATTAGGACACTTCGCAGGTACGAGACGGGTACATTTTGGGAACTGGCGGGCACTCGCGGGCACGCGCGACGTCTCGCGACGAGGTCTGGAACGTGCTCGAGAGACAGGATCGCGACCGCTCACTCGAAAAGCTCCTGCAAATAGGCGATCGGCGTTGCCCGCGCTGGCGCGACGCTGACTCCCTCCTTCGCTAAGAGGAGGTCAACTCGTCGACTAGGGCCTGACCACCCGTAACGGGGAGGGTCGGCGGGTCAATCCACCAGAGGGCTTGACGCAGGGGATTTATCCGGCGCTGCCGTTGCCCGGATAGGCGACGCGAGGTCTCACCGAGGCGGATACGGACGTGACCCGCTGACTGATTTGCAGGCGATTTCTCTCAGCCCGGTCGCGAACGGCCGCGGCCAGAGAGCCGGGACGCTTCTGTTGCTGGCTTCGTGACGGCCGTCTCGCCCGGCTTCCGCCCGACCACCGACGCCCCCGCGGCGACGAGCCCGAGGAGGACCGTCGGCACGACCGTCAGAACGCGGTAGATCATCGTCCCCGCGACCGCCTCGGCGTTGCTCGCACCGAAGGCGACCAGCACACCGGTGAGACCGAGCTCGACGAAGCCCACGCCGCCGGGCGTGATCGGGATTGCGCCGAGGATGCGCGCCAGCGTCCACGCCGCGAAGGCCTCGACAATCGTCACCTCGGTGTGCGTGACGCCGACGGCGCGCAGTGAGACGACCAGGACGACGAAGACCGTCAGGTGCCCGGCGAGCGTCGCGGCGGTGAGAAAGGGCCAGCGCCGGCGAATGAGCTCGATCGACTCATCGCGAAAGTGGACGAAGGACGCGCCGTTCCACTTGACCGGGGCCTTGTGGAGGAGGCGCCCAGCCGCGCTGACAAGACGTGCGGCGCGGTCGCCGACCCGGTTTGCAAGCCGCTCGCTCGAGAGGGCGATAGCGAACCCCGCGACGATCACCGCGAAGACGGCGAGGCCGACGAGCGCCGCGATCTCCAACGTGCGGTTTCGGGCCCCCTGCGCCGCAAGGCCCGCGACGGCGAGTATCGGGAAGCCGAGGATCACCGACTGGTTCCAGACGCTCATGACGACGACGGCGAGCCCGACGGGGCGGCCGCTGAAGCCGCGCGCGCGCAGCATCGCGACCGTCGTCGCCACGCCAGCCGCGGCGCCGCCCGGAGCGATCACGGAGAGCGCCGTCGACGCGAGCGTGACGCGCGACGCGTGGAAGTAGGAGAGCCCGGGGAGCGCGGCCATGAGCGGCGGCCCGTAGGTGGCCAGGTTGAGGAGCGTCGCGAGCCCAAGCACGACGAGCCACTGCCACGACAGCTTGCGGATCTCGTCCCAGACCTTTCCGTAGTCCGCGATGCGCGGTAGTGCGAACGCGAACACCGCGGCGATGACAGCGACGGAGACAAGGGTGCCGACGATCCGCGCGCGTCCCGTGCGACGCTTCCGGCGCGCCTCGTCGAGCTCGGCGCGGACGAGCTCGTCTTCGGGAGAGGAGACGCTCGTATCGATCTCGCTCAAGGACACAGACCGGTATCTCCCTTCGTTAGGCCGGGTGCTTCCGGCCGCCGGGCCGTGGCCGGCACCCGCCTGAGCTCACCCTGGAGGGATCCTTAGGCCGCGGGCTCGTGCCAGAGCTTGGGCCTGAAGCCGGCGACGAGATTGACCCTTCCCATCGTCGTCCTCGGCTCGCACAGCGACGCGATCCCGGTCTTGGCAGCGACTCGTTCAAGTGGAGCCTTGCTCCTGCGCCTGCTTCCGGCGTGTCCTCGAGAGCAGCTGACTGGTTTGTGCGTAGCCGAAGCCCCAGAGCATGAGCGCGACGCCGAGAACAACGTTCCACATCATCAGAACCGAGTCTTGCGTGACCGAAAATGCGGCGACATTCTCGGTCGGAGCGTGTCTGCCGAGCGTGGCAACGTCGAGCGCCTGCGTCTGCCCAACCCCACCCGGGGTGATCGCGAAGAGCCCGGAGAGCATGTGCGAAGAGGCAACCAGCGCGACGGTGTACGCGGTCACGGGGATGTCGAAGGCGGCCATGAAGACGACGTTGACGCCGATGCGGCAGCAGTACGAGGCGCCGGACGGAAGCGCCACCTACCTCGAGTAGCGACGCCAGTCGCTGAAGATGGCAAGACCCTGCTTCCCCCTGCGCCATTGCTCGCGGAGCCACGGCTTCAACCGCGGCCAAAGAACGATGAGGATCACGATCGCCGCGACAACGACTGCTGGAATCAGGACGGGGTGCGCCGCAAAGAGGCCGCCGGTCTCGTCCGAGGGCGAGCCCTTCGAGACCACGCGCGGGAGGAGTACCGCCACGCCAATCAGCATCATTACGCTCACCGCCGTGAAGAAGAGCGCCTGGGCGGCCGTGGCTGCAGCGAGGCCCGCGACCGACGATCCGGGGATGCTCGTCCGGAAGATGCCGATCATGGCAACGGTCCCCGCCTGCGCCGGCGCCACCGGGTTGATCGCCGTCCCTCCCTGCGATGCCGCCAATGCCCTCTTGAACGAAAGGCCACTTCGCGGGTACGCCACGCGCAGGATGTTGCGCCAGCTCAGTCCGATGAAGGCCGACTCGGCCGTCTTCAGCGCAAGAGCGAGCGCGAGCCAGTAAACGGAAACGTCCACGATCCGCTCGACGACGCCGACGACCCAGTCCCCACAGCTCACCGAGAACGTTGCCGCTGACGATCACCGCGCTCAGGACCGGCGGCCGTCGAGTTCCCCGCCCTCCGTGAACCGAACGATCACCACGTTTTCCTCAGCCATCGCTACTCCCTTCGTTCGAAAGCTCTGACGACCGCACCCTGTCGCGCGCCGCTGCCAGACCGATGCCAGGTTGGACCTTGCCGCTGCCACAGCGGCCGCTCAGACGAGGGAACACCGCGGGAACGTCAGCCGGGAACACGTGGGGGCGATCGATTGCGTCGAGCTCTAGGTCGTTTCCGCTGCCGGCCGCCGGCCCCAGGCGGTCGGGGCGACCCACCGTGCGGGCGGGCGGATGTGGCCTACTGGCGTGCTTCCCTGATCGCGTAGATGGCGTGCAACAGTCCGATGTGCGAGAACGCCTGCGGGAAGTTGCCCAACAGGCGCTTGCTCTGGGGGTTGTACTCCTCGCTGAAGAGGCCGACATCGTTTCGCAGCGCCGTGAGCTGCTCGAGGTTGCGCTCGCTTTCTTCCACGCGCCCGGCCATCGCCAGCGCACTCACCAGCCAGAAGCAGCAGATGAGAAATGCCCCTTCACCGCCGGCAAGCCCGTCCACGCCGTCCTCCGTCGAGTAGCGCCAGACGAACGGCCCCTCGCAGATCTCCTGCTGGATCGCGTCGATCGTGCCCAGGACGCGCGGGTCGTCCGCCGGCAGAAAGCCGGAGATCGGGATGAGCAGCAGGCTCGCATCCAGGCCGTTCCCGCCGTAGTACTGGACGAACGTGTTGCGCTCGGCGTCGTAGCCTTTGGCCAGGACATCGGCATGGATCTCGTCGCGAGCCGCTCGCCAGCGCTCGAGGGGCACATCCTCCCCTGTCGCCTCGGAGAACTTGATCGCGCGATCGATCGCGGTCCAGGCGGAGACCTTGGAGTAGGTGAAGTGCTGCCGCTTGCCGCGGATCTCCCAGATCCCCTCGTCCGGCTCGCGCCACATGCGCTCGACGCGCTCGATCGCGTCGCCGACCCTGATTCCCGGCGAGCGCGTCGGGTCTCGCCGGGGCAGTCCGAGCTCGAATGCGCGGTAGAGCACCGCCAGCACTTCGCCGAAGATGTCGAGCTGGAACTGCTCGCTCGCAGCATTGCCGATGCGTACCGGCTTCGAGCCTTCGTAGCCCGACAGCCAGGACAGCTCGAGCTCGGTCAGCCTGTGCTCGCCGCCGATGCCGTACATGAGCTGCAACTGGCCCGGATCGCCCGCGATCGCCCGTAGGAGCCAGTCCTGCCAGGCGACGGCCTCATCCATGTAACCGCTCTGCACCAGCGGCGCCAGCGTGAATGAGCCGTCGCGCATCCAGCAGAAGCGGTAGTCCCAGTTTCGCTCTCCCCCGATTTCTTCCGGCAGCGACGTTGTCAGCGCGGCGACGATGGCGCCCGTTGGCGCGTACGTCAGCGCCTTCAGCGTGATGAGCGATCTCAGCACGTCCTCCGCGTGCGGGCCTCGTATGTGCAGCGGCCCGACCACTCCCGCCACCACGACTCCGTCCGCGCCGTCATGTTGAACGGGTCGATCGGCTCGGGACGCGGGACGTGCGAGGGATACCAGGCGAGGTGAAACGGGACGCGTTCGCCTTCCGCGACCGTGAACGCCGCCGATGCCGCGCCGCCCTCCACGCTTATCTCCACGGGCGTACGCATGCAGACCGCGTCCGGACCGACCACGGCGAAGATGCCCTGGTCGATCCGGCCGGTCGCCGGGATGAGGCGGCCGTAGTCGAATCTCGGCCTGACCTGCATGTGCATGGCTACCCGGCCTCGCCAGAACGTAGGCACCCGAAACTCGACGATGGAGCGGGCCGAATCGAGCTTCCACCGGCGCGGCGCCGTTGTTCGGGTCCCGTCACTCCCAGCAGGCCGCACATCTCGAGCATCAACCCCGCCGCGCCGAGCTGCCGGCAGCTTTTCGAACGTGGTCTTCGGCATCGTCCTGCTCTCCTTCCGTCTCTTGGTTCCGAAGGGAGCGCCTCGGAGGTCACTGCCAAATCGCTGCCGTCGGGCGCGGCGCTTGCTGCCGCGGCACGACATGCGTGGCAGTAGCGGCGGCACCCGCGGCAGCAGCCTGGCAGCGGCTTTCGACACGGTCTGCCTGGATCGAAACCCACGACGGAGGAGCGTGATGATCGCGCCTGTACTCAAGGGAGAGATCGAGGGAGTCCGCACGAACCTCGAGACGAGGTTCTGCGGCGGATGAGACTCGAGATCGGTGGCCGCGTCGACTGCAGCGACGGCACGTTCGGCGAGCTCGCGGACGTCGTGATCGATCCAACGACGAAGCGGCTCACGCACCTGGTCGTCAAGGCCGAGGGGCAGCCCTGGGTCGAACGACTCGTCCCCATCGAGCTTGCCGACCGCGGTGACGGGACGCGTCGAGTGGTCACCCTGCGGGCGACGGCGAAGGAGGTCGGCAGGCTTCCCCCGGTGCAGGAGGTGGCCTACGTGCAGCTGGGCGGCTTCCAGCTCGACGATCCCGACTGGGACGTCGGCATCAAGGAGGTATACGCGCTCCCGTACTACCCCGCGTACGACGTCGAGCCCGGGCCACTCGACGTCTCCATCATGTACGACCGCATCCCGAAGGGCGGCGTCGAGATACGCCGCGCCAGCGATGTGTACTCCGCCGAGCGACACCACCTCGGACATGTGGACGGCCTAATCGTCGACCGCGACGAGCACATCACGCACCTCGTGCTCCAGCGCGGGCACCTCTGGGGCCGGCGCGAGGTCACGATTCCAATCGGCGCTGTCGCGAAGGTCGAGACCGACGATGTGACGTTGAGCCTGACGAAGGACCAGGTCGGCTCGCTTCCCGAGGTGGCCGTTCGGCGCTGGCCGACGTCGAGTGGTAAGGCGCGCGACGCCGCCGCCGGACGGGAGCAGCCCGTCCAGATACGACGTGCAGGAACCACAACAGAGGAGGCCCACGATGAGTGAGGTGGTAACGGACTACCGGCTTGCCGAGGCGCGCAGCCACCGCGAGAGCCTCGAGGAGGATGCGCGAGGCAGCGCTGAGGAGCATGCGCGAATCAGACGCCACCTCGACGCCGTCCGGGCGGCCGAGGCATCCGCCGCCGAAGCCGCACGCGGGACGCGTGAACGATTCGAGGACGCGCTCGAAGACTTCGGAACGAGGCTTGCGATCGCGCGTCACCGACTGGTCGCAGAGCTCACCAACGACCGGCGGCTGTTCGAGCGCGCCGTCGAGGCGGAGCTTCGCGAGTGGCGCGTTTACGGCGAGCGGCTACGAAAAAGGACGGCTGCCAAGGACGGCAGCGCGGCCGAGCGGTCGCAGCTCGCACTAGCCGAGCTCGAGTCGCGCCACGACGAGGCCGCGAGGCGTCTGCGTGAGATGCGAACTGCATCGGATGAGACCTTGCGCGTCGATGCAGCGCTCGATGAACTGGAGCACGCAGCGGACGCGCTCTAGGTGTACGGCCCAGCGGATGAAGAGCGGGTGGTCGCGGCAGATTCCGGCTCGGGGGTCAGGGAGATCGTTCGGTCCGAGATCAATGTCTCGATCTCGATCCGGACGATCCTGCTAGTTGCGGGCGTCGTCGCCGTCGCGTGGGCACTTGCGTCGATCGCGAACGTCCTTCTCGTGATCTTCGTGTCGCTCTTCGGCGTCGCGGTTCTCTCGCCGGTGGTGACTGCGATGGAGCGACGGTTGGGCTGGAGCCGGGGGCGGTGCTCCACGGTGCTCGTGCTGGCGATCGTGCTCGTTATCGGTTTCGTCGCGTTGATCCTGGTGCAGGCGATCAGCGGCTCAGTGCGCGGGTTCAGCGACGACTTACCACAGATCGTCGACAGGGCCAGGCAGAGCGATCTCGGCAGTTTCATCAACAGGGGGAGTGACTCGCTCGAAACGCTGAGGAAGCACGCGAGCGACATCACCAACGGGGTGGGAAAGGTGTCGGGCGGCGTCGCCCACGTCGGAGCCTCGGCTTTCGGAGCGGTCGCGCTCGTCTTCTCCGTTGTCTTCCTGACGCTCTTCGGCCTGATCGACGAGCCGCGCTGGCGGGACTGGATCGGAAGCCTCCTGTATCGGGACAAGCGGAAGCGGTACCTGCGAGTCACGGACCGGATCATCCACACGACCTCGCGCTACATGCTCGGCAACTTGGCGATCTCTGTGATCTGCGGGACGGTCTACGGCGTCACTGCGTTGGTGCTCGGCCTCCCGTACCCGCTCGCCGTGGCGGTCATCGCGGGGATCCTCGACCTCATCCCCAGCGTCGGCGCGACGATCGCCGGCATCATCGTCGGACTCGTCGCGCTGTCGGTCAGCCTCCAAGCCTTGATCGTCTTTGTGATCGTGATGGTGGTCTACCAGCAGATTGAGAACTACATCCTGCAGCCGACGATCATCGGTAAGGCCGCCCAGGTCTCCGGCTTCACCGTGCTTGCCAGCGTCCTTGCGTTCGGAGCGCTCTTCGGCTTGATCGGAGCGATCATCGGCGTGCCGATTGCGGCGGGTCTCCAGATCGTCGCGGAGGAGCTCACCGCCGGCAGGAGGGCTCGCATATCTGCCGCGGACGCCGCGAACAAGTAGCCGGCGCAACGGCTGAGCCTCGGCGCCTAGCTAGGCCTTCGGTGTCTCCCCGCCGGCCCGCCCGTCTGGCTGCTCCTTCGGCTTCCTCGAGAGGAGCGCCTTGACCTGCGAGAAGCCGAACACCCAGAGCATCAGGGTCAGCCCGAGAAGCACGTTCCAGACCGCCAGGATCGAGTCCTGCGTGATCGAGAAGGCCGCCACGCTGCCGGTCGGGGCGAGGCTTCTCAGCGTCGCGACGTCCAGCGCCTGCGTCTGCCCGACGCCGCCGGGGGTGATCGCGAAGATCCCCGAGAGCATGTGGGACGAGGCGATCAGGAAGATGGTGAACGCGGTGATCGGAATCCCGAAGGCGGCCATGAAGACGACGTTGACGCCGATCCGGAAGCAGTAGGAGACGGCGGCCGGCAGCGCCACCTCGCGCACGTAACGGCGCCAGTCGCTGAAGATCGCGGCACCCTGCTTCGCCTTCCGCCACTGCCCCTCGATCTTCGGCTTCAGGCGAGGCCACAGCACGTAGAGCACCACGAGCACCGCCAGGCCGACGAGTGGGATCAGGAGCGGGTGCGCGGCGAAGAAGCCGCCCGTCTCATCGGACGGCGATCCCTTCGAGGCCGTGCGCGGGCGGAAGATCGCTGTGCAGATCACGATCACCACGCTCACGGCCGTGAAGAACAGCGACTGCACG
This sequence comes from uncultured Actinomycetes bacterium, assembly GCA_963704025.1. Lineage (GTDB taxonomy): Bacteria > Actinomycetota > Thermoleophilia > Gaiellales > Gaiellaceae > CAVPGP01. The sequence goes on from CAVPGP010000005.1 coordinate 549,169, forward strand.
ACCGCGGCCGAGGCCACCCCGGCGACCGACGAGCCGCGAATGCTCGAACGGAAGAGGCCGATCATCGCCGCGGTTCCGGCCTGGGCGGGGGGTGAGCGCGTTGATCGCAGTTCCTCAGTGCGACAGGCCCAGGCCGTCCTGAAGCGCAGCCCGCTCTGCGGGTACGCAGCCCGGAGGATGTTGCGCCAGGCTAGTCCGATGAACGCCGACTCCGAGGTCTTCAGCACCAGCGCGAGCACGAGCCAGTAGACCGAGACGTCGCCGATGCGCTCGAAGACGCCAACGATCCATCCCGTCTAGATCACCCCGCAGCGCGAACACCCTGTTCGTAACTAGCGCTCCAATCACCATCAGACGCGCCCCGACGCGCTTTGGATCGCGGAGAGGCTTCAGTCCAGCAGAGGCAGCTGGTCCAGCGCGTCGGCTACATGCATGAGGCCCTCCTCGTCGAGCACGAACAGGCTCCCAACGAGGAGGTCGAGCGTGTCGCACATCACGAGCGACACGCTCGACTTAGACGCACGCACGCCGCGGAGTGCCTGGGCGAAACGCGCAAGGACGTCGCCGCCCGACTCACCCGACACACGCGGCGCGAGCAGCGGCTCCTCGAGCGTGAAGACCCAGCGGTCTCCCACGGCGCTCTCCGCCGCTTGCCGCGCCGCGATCTGTCGGGCTCGTGACGACAAGGTCGATCGGATGCGGGAGCTCGGCGGCGCTCCGCCTCGCCTCCTCCGGCCTGAGCGCCGACGCCAGGAGGAACCTGCGGTCCCTCGCGTTCTCTCCCCAGCTCGCTTCCATTCGGTCACACCTCCTCAGCGCACGACCAGCACGTCGCACGGCGCCTCGACGACGAGCTCAGCGCTGACCGAGCCGAAGAGGAGGCGTTTGATCAATCCGCGGTGGCGGGAGCCGACCACGACGAGGTCGGCGCCGTCGCGCGCGGCGTCGAGGATGGCCGCGGCTGGCTGGCCGACCTGCTTGGCCGTCGTCGCGTCCACTCCGCGGCCGCGCAGTTCCTCCGCCGCTTCCTCGAGCAGGCGGCGATGGCTCTGCTCTTCGCCGGGATCGACAAGGCCCGCATACCGAGGCTCCTTGTAGATCGGCTCGGCAACGCTGACGACCGCCACCTGACTCGGCACCGCAGACGCGATCTCGCCGACTCGATCGAGCGCGTGCTTCGCCTCGGCGGAGCCGTCGTAGCAGAGCAGGATGCGCCACCGTGGCGGCGCTGCTTCCTGCGAGCTCGGCGTCGGATGCACGTCGGGTGCCATCGCGTCGCTACGAGGTCGCCGCCGCGCGCGGTCGCGCCGGTGCGGTGCCTGCGTCAGTGGCGCCGTGCTGGATCTCGCGCACCTGGAACGCGAGCACGATGTCCCTGACGCCCCGGATCAGCGCGAACGCCGCTACCCAAGCGACGAGCAGGATGGCGCTTCGACCCCAGTAGCCGGCTGCCCAGAGGCCGAGCGCAAGCTCGATGATCCCGCCGACCAGCTGCAACCACCAGGCATCGTTCTCGCGCCGCGCCGAGATCGCGTAGATGATGTCGAACGCGCCGGCGAAGACGAGCACGAAGCTGAACACTGCGGCCAACGCCGCGAACGTGTTGCCGGGATGGACGAACGCGACGATCGCCGCCGTAATGAACGCAACCGCGAGAACCGCGTTCAGCACCTTCCACCAGCCTTGCGCGAGGAACACCATCCCGATCTCGGCGACACCCGCGGCGAGCGCGACGAAGCCGAAGAGCAGCGCGATCGAGGAGACGGACGTGTAGTCGAACCGAAGCACGATCAGCGACACGACCATCCAGGCGATGCCTGTGATCAAGAACAACCACCACGGCGGCAGCGCGCGCGCGAGCGTGCGGCGCCCCATGTCGAACGGTGACAGCAGCGCCGACTCGTGTTTGTAGTTGGAAACCGTCTGGTTCATCGCTTCCTCCTCCTGTCTGTGTCGTTTCTCCGCCACGCGAGCAGGCCCTTGCCGACACCTGCGCGCACCATCAACACGCCGACGCCCATCGCGACGAGCGCGGGCACGAGAATTGGGTCCGTCATTGGCAATGGTCTCTCCTCTCGCTCCCTAAGGCATCAGTTGAACTTCGCGGAGACCTCATCGGCCTTCCGCTCCAGGTCGTCGCGCGCCGCCGCGATCCGCTTCTTTTGCTCGTCCCATGCCTCGCCCGACGCGCTGCGGGAGTCGGCCAACTGTTCGGCCAGAGTGTTCCGCCGCCGCCTCAAATCGCTGATCGCCGCCTCGGACTGCTCACGCGCGCTCGCTGCGCGCAGCGCGGTCTGCGCCTGCAGCCGCTCGAAGTAGGTATCCCAGCTGTGTAGCTCGTTCTCGACGGCGTCCGCGAACTTCTTGTGGTTGTCGGCAAGGTCCGCGGCCAGTGAGCTCTGGGCGACACGGAACCTGGCCTCGAACTGCTCGAACTTCTCATCGAAGGCCTCAGCCCCCTCGTGCGCAGCCGCACGGGCAGACGCCTCCTGCTGGCGCAGTGCGCCGAGCTGACGCTGGATCCGCGACTTCGCCTCGCCTCCACCAGCACGCGCCTTCGTCTCGAGCCCGTCGATCTGGCGGCCCATCTCCGCGAGCCGCTCCTCGAACGTCGTGGTCGGCATGACACTCCTTTCGTTTGCGATCGGCTATCCAACGGTTGCGCACCGGACTGCCAGGCGGCTGCCACACGTGCGGCCTCGACTGCCACCTGCGCTGCTCAGGCGCTCGCGGCGAGCTCGGGGCTGCCGCGCAGCGCTGCCAGCCGACCGTGCGGCTCAGGCGAGCGCGAGCCCGGCGCGGGCGCGCAACTCCTCGGCGACGTCGGCATCGCCGCGGGCGTCGGCGAGCTCGGCGAGACCGAGGAGTGCGGCCGCCCCCGGGCTGCCGACAAGCGCGATGAAGAGCGCCTCGCGGGCCCCGTGTTGGCGCGGCTCCTCGGACCAGGCAATCACGCCGCGATAGAGCGTCGAGGCGGCTTCGACGTCGCCGACTGCGGCCAATAGCTGAGCGAGCCTCGCTTTCGCATGTGCGAGCAGCCATGGCGCCGATGCCACCTCGGCAACCGCCACCGCGCGGCGATACTGCGCTTCGGCCTCGCCGAGGTTTCCGTCGGCGAAGGCGATCGAGCCGAGGCCGGAGAGCGCGAACGACGCGTGCTCGGTGAAGCCGGCCCGCTCCGAGCGCCCGAGCGCCCGCCGGAACGCGTCGGCCGCCGCTTCCGCGTCGCCGCGGCGCTCTGCCAACAGGGCCTCGAGCAGCGCCGCCGGGATCGCGCCGACGTCGTAGTCGCCATGGAGGCGAACGCCTTCCGCGATCAGCGCGGTCGCGGTCGAGATGTCCCCTCCGCGGAGGGCGCCGAGCGCGCCGGTCACCGCCGACGATGCGGCTCCCCAGCTGTCCCCAAGTTGGTCGAATCCTCGGCGCGCTTCCTCGGCGAGCGCGACCGCGCGCTCGTACGGCCCCGCACGGTCGTATGCGAACGCGAGCGCCAGCCGGACCATTGCGGTTTGCCACGGCGCGTCGCTCGTGGCAGCGAGCGCGAGGCCGCGCTCGCCCGCTTCGATCGCCGCCTCGAGATCGTCTTCTTCGGTCGCGAGGTAGCAGATGTACGCCAGCATCTCGACGCGCAGCGGCAGCGGTGCCTCGTCCGCCGACGCCAGCGCGGCTTCGACGAACGCGCGCCCCTCGGAGACACGTTCGGCGGTGCCGAAATACCACCCCAGCCCCCCTCCGAGGCGGGCGGCGGCGAGCGGATGGGGCGCCTCGCGAGCGTAGGTGAGGGCAGCCCAGAGGTTGTCGTGCTCCAGTTCGAGCCGTCTCATCCACGTCTGCCACTCCAGCGCGCGTAGCCCCGTCCGTGCACCTTCGGCCAGAGTCGCGAAGTACTCCGCGTGCGCCTCGCGGGCAGCGGGCAGGCCGCCGGCTTCGGCGAGACGCTCGAGCGCGTAGTCGCGGACGGTGTCAAGCAGGTCGTAGCGCGCCTCGCCATCCGGGAACGAGACCGAGACGATCGACTTGTCGACCAGCGCGCCGAGCAGGTAGGTGACCGTTGCCTCGTCGAGCCCGTGCTTTGCAGCGATCGCGAGGAGCGACGGCCGGGAAGCGCCGCCTCGGTGCACGGCAACATGGTGGAGCAGCTTCTTCTCGTCCGTATGCAGCAGCTCGTAGCTCCACTCGACGAGCCCCCGCAGGGTGGTGCGGCTCGGCTCGGCTGCCGAGCGCTCGTCGAGTAGCGGTAGACGGCGCTCGACGATTGACAGGAGCTCGGCGAGCCCGAGCACGTTGACGCGCGCGGCGGCGAGCTCGATCGCGAGCGGCAGTCCGTCGACCCGGCGCGTGATGTCGGCGACGAGGCGGGCGGCGTCGGGGGTGAGGTCGAATCCCGGCCGCGCCGCCTGTGCGCGCGCGGCAAACAGCTGCACAGCGGGGGAGCCAGTACCGTCCGCGGAGCCGGGAGGGGGCAGCGGCAGCGGTTGGACGTGGAGCCGCGCCTCGCCGGCGAGGTGCAGCACCTCGCGACTCGTAGCGAGAATGCGGACATCGCGACATTCGGCCAACACCGCAGAGGCGACGCGCGCTGCCTCTTCGAGCACGTGCTCGCAGGCGTCGAAGAGCAGGGTTGCCTCCGCATCGCGCAGGCGGGCGATCACGCGCGCCAGCGGATCGGGGCCGCGAGCGCCGACCACTTGGGCGACGAGCCGGACTACCCCCGCCGCCCCGCCCGCTCGTGCGAGCTCGACCTGCCAGACGCCGTCACGCAACTCGCTCTCCAGCGAGCGCACGGCCTCGAGCGCGAGCCGGCTCTTGCCCACGCCCGGCGGTCCGGTCAACGTCACCAGCCGGTGCTCGCGCAGCAGCCCGACCACGTCGGTGAGCTCGTGCTCGCGGTCGACGAACGACGTCGTCGGAGTGGGCAGGTTTCCGCGCCTCGATACGACCGGGCCGGCCGCGATCGCGGGTTCGTGCGCGAGGATCGCGGCTTGGAGGCGCTGGAGGTCGGGTCCCGGCTCGAGCCCCAGCTCCTCTGCGAGCACGCCCCGCGCTTCCTGGAACGTGTCCAGCGCATCCGCCTGGCGGCCGCTGCGATACAGCGCCAGCATCAGTTGCGCCCACAGCCGCTCCCTGAACGGGTTTTCCTCGACAGCGGTGCGGAGCGCGGACACGATCTCCCGATGCTCTCCAAGGGCGAGCGCGGCCTCGAACTGCTCTTCGAGCGCGTCGACTCGGAGCACCCCCAGCCGCCACGCCTCGGCACTGAACCGTGTCTTATCCGTGAGCCCGTGCAGCGGGGGACCGCGCCACAGGTCGAGCGCCAGCGCAATCGACTCCGCCCCGGGGGCGGCATCGCCTTCGCGCATGGCGACGCGCGCCTCTCCGAGCAACTCCTCGAATCGCAAGGCGTCCACGGCCGCATCCACCAGCGCGTATCCGTCGTCGGAGGCGACGATCGCCTCCTGCCCGAGCGCGGCGCGCAGGCGTGCGACGTGGTGCTGGAGAGCGTTGCGCGGCGCGGCAGGCAGCTCCTCGCCCCACAAGGCATCAATGAGATCGTCCACGCTCACCACGCGACCGCAGCGGAGCGCGAGCAGCGCGAGCAGGCCGTGCCGTTTGTTGCCGCTGACGTCCACCGGACGTCCGCCGACGGCGACCTCAAAGGGCCCGAGGAGCCGGATCTCGAGTGAATGCGTCATGGGACGCCTCGCCTTTGCGGTGAATAGCATCCCACGGTGCGCCTGCCCTTTCAATTAGGGCTAAGCGGCAGCCTCGGCCTCGGTTTTCGTACGCTTTTACGTGTGCGCGCTTTTAGGTGTGCGCGCGGCGCGGGATGCTCACGCTCGGACGGCTCGGCGGCGCCTCGGCTGGTGCTGAAGCCTGCGTCGCGTAGTCGCCGGGCGGCTCGAGCCCTGCCGCCCCGTAGGCCTCCCGGCCCGTCCAGCGTTTCCGCTTGGAAGAGCGCCTCGGCCAGCCCGTCCAGGCGGTGGCGGTTCTCGGAGAGGAGTTGCACGGCATCTTCGTGCGCCTCCCGCAGGATCCGACGCATCTCGTCGTCGGCGCGTTGCCGCGCGCGCTCGGAGACCTCCGAGTAGCCGGGCATCGCCCCGTTAGAAGCGCTGCACGATTGCAGTCGGGATGATCGCGGAGAGGACGACGGCGATCGGATCACCGGGGCCGACGGCAGTGGCCCTTTCGCGGAACGCACGGACGCGCAGAAGCCGGGCGGGGCCCGCTCTTCTGAGCGGCGCCCCGCCTGGACGCTCCGCCAATGTCAGGCGCGCACCGCCGCCAGCTCGTTCGCTTCTGCACGTGCGTGTACAGCGTCGAGAACGGCCCACTCGGCGTCCTCGATCGCGAGATACGCGAAGTCGATCGCCGCGGCAGCGTCGTCCTCGGCCCACGCCGCCCGATCCTCCGCGCGGTCGGCGTTGAACCCTTGCTTCTGGGTGTCGACCTTGCTCTGGATCTCTGCGATGTGGTCGTCCCACTTCTGCCTGATCTCGGTCCAGCGCTGCGATCCTTCGTCGCGCGCAGCCGCTGACTTCGCGTCGAGCTCGCGCCGGGTCTTGTCAGCGGCGGCTCGCGCCTCGGAAACTTGCGACTCGAGCTTCTCCTTCGTGTTGTTCGTCGAAGCCTGCACACGAGCCGCGCCCTCTTTGGCGCGGTCAGCCAACGTCTCCATGCTCTTGTCCGATTTGGACATGACGCTCCTTTCGTTTACGACGGGAAAGGTCCCGGGCTTGCAGAGTTCTTGCGCAAGCCACGACGAGAGCGTGCACGGAGCGACTGCCATCCGTCTGCCACGAACGGCCGACTCGCTGCCGCGGACACCGGGTCGATCGTGAAGCTGCGTGGCAGCGGCGATGCCAGAGGAGGCAGCAGCGTCGCAGTACCGCCGCCTACGGTGCGGCGATGCTGCCGATCGCAGACGGAATGCCACTGTTCGAAGGGCCGGCGCCGACGTGAAGCTCGCCGTTCTCGGGGCGACCGGCAGCGTGGGCCGCGAGCTCGTCACGCAGGCGCTCGAAGCCGGCCACGAGGTCATCGCGCTCGTGCGTAGACAACCCAAGCCCGGCGAGCTCGATGACCGCGTCGCGCTCGTGCTCGGCGACGCCGCGGGCACCGCACCGCCCAGCGCCGGAGCCGACGAGATGTTCGGCGGCAGCGGATCCTCCTCGCCGCACCGCCGACCCACAGCAACGAGGAGAAGGAGGCCAGCACTATGGCAAAGCAGACAACCAGCAAGGGCGAGCCGGCCAAGCAGGTCGCGATCGACGTCCTGCGCACGGCCGGCGAGCCGCTGCAACGCGAGGGAGATCGCCAAGCGCGTGATCGCCTCCGGCCGCACGCGCCTCGGCGGCAAGACGCCCGAGCAGACGATCACCGCCATGCTCGCCGTCGGCTCCAAGCCCGGCGGCCCCTTCGAGCGCGTCGACAAGGGCACCTACAGACTCGCCGAGGCCGCGACGGCTCCGGCTGAGGAAACGCCCACCGGGAAGCCTGAGGCGAAGCCCGCACACGCAAACGCGAGCAAGAGAAGCACGCCGCCTGATCCGCAGTCGAGTCTCGGCTCTGGCCGGTGAGGGCCGCTACGGCGGCTCTCGCCGCTCGTTCAGCGCGGAACCGCCGCGCGAGCCGAGCGATGCTCGCTTTCGCTCTGCCCCGTGGCTCACACGGGCGCTGCGCTCACCGGTGCTGATCAGCGATCTTTGTCAGTAGCTGAACACGGTCGTGTCGTTACTTGCCCACTCCCACATGGGTGTGGCTCCGACGACTTTGGTGTTCGCGATCTTCTCGGCGTCTGTGAGATCACGTGCAGCGAGGCAGATCGGGCACAGCCAGAGTTCGCCGCCTCCGTCTACGAACTGCTCGAGGAGTCGTTCGAGCGGCGGACAGTCCTTGCAGACGACGCCCGACATCTCGCCCGGCAGGCCGAGCCGGACCGCATCCTTGGTTGTCCAGACAACAACTTGCTTGCCCTGCGCTACCGCGGCTGTGGCGACGAGGAACGCGACCAGCACGCGCTCTCCGTCTTCCATCCCTGTGGCCAGATTGACGAGAACCTTGTCGGGCACGTTGGCTCCTTCTGTCGGTTTAGGTTGTCTTGAGGGCGAGGAGCGAGATGCTCTTGACGCCGTATTTCTGGGTTGCGTTGTCGGCTCGTTCGGAGACGAAGCGGTATTGCTCGTTCTCGCGCAGAGTCTCGATGGTGAGGCCTGCGTCTTCGATCGTCTGCCAGTAGGCGTCGCGTTGCATCGCGCCGCCGATACAGGCAGCCCAGAGCGAGGCGTCGCAGGTGACGCCCTCGGGCAGTTGGGTCGAGCTGACGATGTCGGCAATCGCGAGCCTGCCGCCGGGGCGCAACACGCGCGCAGCCTCCGCGAAGACCGCTTGCTTGTTCGCGGAGAGGTTGATCACGCCGTTCGAGATCACGACGTCGACCGATGCGTCCTCGACGGGGAGCGCCTCGATGTATGCCTTGCGGAACTCGACCTGCCCGAACCCTGCGCGCCCGGCGAGCGAGGTCGCCTTCTCGAGCTGTGCGTCGGTCATGTCGATCCCGATCACCCGGCCGCCGCCACCGACCTTGCGGGCGGCGAGGAAGCTGTCCATCCCCGATCCGCTCCCGAGATCGACCGCCGTCTCGCCGGGGCGGACGTCGGCGAGGTCAAAGTAGTAGCCGACCCCGGCGAACGAGTCGATCGCCTGGGCCGGGATGTCGTCGAGCTCCGATGACGGGTAGCCGAGCCGTTCGGCGAGCTCGCGGCCGGTCTCGAAGTGGAACTCCCTCTCCGGGTGCTCGGCGACCTCGCGGTACATCTCCTTCACCCGGCTCTCCAGCTCCTGTACGTCGAGCGTGTTCGCGCTCGTGGCCATCTCAACCTCCTGTTTGGTTAGTTGCAGTGGGCGTCGATACGTGGCGCCGGCCGACTATCGGTTTTCCTCCTGTTCGTCGGGTCTCAGGTACGAATGTCGGCTTTCTGACATCGATCAGCGGACGGCTGCGGGTCGGAGGGCGGGCCGCAGCTGCCACGAGGTCGCGGCCACGATGAGGCCGCTGGCGGCGGTGAGCGCGGCGACGATCGCGATCGCGGCCTGAGGGGAGGTGGCGTCGGCGCCGATTCCGGCGATCAGGGCGCCGAGCACGAAGCCGAAGTCGCGCCAGAAGCGGTAGACGCCGACGACGCGGGCGCGGTCGCGCGGCTGCGAGGCATCCGAGACCGCGGCGATCAGGGTCGGGTAGACCATCGCGGTGCCGACTCCGAGCAGCACAGCGGCTGCGAGTGCTGGCGCGAATGCTCCGCCGCCTGCGACGAGGAGGCCGAGCGCGCCCGCCTGGACGAGCATGCCGGCCGTGATCAGGGGTTTGCGGCCGGTGTGGTCGGAGAGCCAGCCGGTGGCGATCTGCCCGGCCCCCCAGACGAGCGGGTAGGCGGCAGCGACGATCGCGATCTGCCGGAGATCGGCGCCGTGGGCGGCCAGGTAGAGCGGTGCCAGGCCCCAGGCGAGCGCGTCGTTGAGGTTGTTCACGAGTCCGGCCTGGCTGCAGGCCCGGAGCACCGGGTCGCGCAGGCTCGCGTGCACGAAGGCGCTACGAAGGGTCGCGTGTGCGGGCTCGTCGCCGTGGTCGCGCTGCTCGAGCGCGACCTGCGGCGCGGTGTCGCGCACAGCGAACACGCTGACCAGGAGACCCGTGACCGCGATCAAAGCGGCGCCGACCCAGACGACGGTGCGCGGCGCGTAGCTGGCGGCGAGCGCCCCGGTCGCGAAGGCGGTCGCGGCGACACCGAGGTAGCCGGCGGCCTCGTTGAGGCCGAGCGCGAGCCCTCGCCGGCGCGGACCGACGAGGTCGATCTTCATCACCACCGTCATGGACCAGGCGAAGCCCTGGTTGACGCCGAGCAGCAGGTTGGCGGCGACGATGAACCACCACGACGGCGCGAGCCCGATCAGCAGCGGCACCGGCAGCGCCAGCATCCAGCCCGCGACCAGCACCCGCTTGCGCCCGAACCGCTCGGCGAGGTCACCGGCGGCGAGATTCGTGAGCGCTTTGGCAGCGCCGAAGGCGACGATGAACGCGAGGATCGCGGCGGCCGAGCTGAGACCGAAGTCCTGCTTGCCGACCAGGGGAAGCACGCTGCGCTCGAGGCCGACCATCGCGCCGACGAGCGCGTTCAGACCGACGAGCAGCCAGAACTGGCGTGCGTTCGCGCGCAGGCCGAGCCGAACCGGCATCAGGCGGCCACTTCGACCTTGCCGGAGCGGTTTGCGGCGACGATCCGCTCCTGCCCGGCCGGCCGCGGCGGCATGTCGGCGACGAGCGCCTCGGCGAACGCGTCGGGATCGGCGAACGCGAGCAGCGGGTTGTGGGTCCGCTCGAAGCCGATCGAGGAGAAGGGGTTGCCGGAGAGGCCGCGGCCGCAGACCGAGCCGCCGTAGTGGCTCGGATAGAGGACGACGTGGTCGGGCAACTCGAGCAGCCGGCGCAGGCTCGCGTGCAGCAACCGCGCCTGGCCGCGGGCGTCGCCGGCAACGTGCAGGTCGGGGCGGCCAACGTCGCCGATCAGCAGCGAGTCGCCGCTGAAGACGAGCCACGGCTCCGCGTCGCCGCGCCGCCGGTCCGCGACCGTATAGGCGTTGTGCCCCGGCGCATGACCCGGTGTGGCGATCGCCGTCGCAACCGTGTTGCCGAGCTCGACCGTCTCGCCGTCGGCGAGCGCGACGTGCTCGAACTCGACATCGGCGCCCGCGGGCATGTACGCGGTCGCGCCGGTGCGCTCGACGAGCGATGGCAGCCCGGAGAGGTGGTCGGCCTGAACGTGCGTCTCGAACACGGCCACGATCGGTGCCCCGATCGCCGCGGCCGCGGCGAGGTAGTCGTCGACGAGGTCGACGTGCGCATCGACGACGGCCAGCTTGCCGTGCGAGGTGCAGCCGAACAGGTAGCTGGCACAGGAGCCGGCGTCGTTCAGAAACGGACGAAGCAGCATGCGCCTCCGCTCAACTCGCGATCTCGACCGGCAACCCTGCCCGCCGCCACTCCGGATAGCCGACGTCCAGGCGCCGCGCCTTCACCCCGCGGTTGCGGAGCAGACGCACAGCGTCGTCGGCGTAGACGCAGTAGGGGCCGCGGCAGTAGGCGACCACCTCCCGCCGCTTCGGGAGTGTTTCCGCCAGCTCGTCGAGCGCCGGCAGCGGCGCCGAGCGCGCGCCCGCGATGTGACCCGCGCGGAACTCGGCTTCCGGGCGCACGTCGAGCACAACCACATCGCCGCGCTCGAGCCGTCGCGCAAGCTCGTCGGCCGAGAGCTGCTCCACGGCGCCCCGCTCACCCAGATAGTCGTCGGCGAGCACGGACACCTCGGCGACATGACGCACCGCCAGGTCTCGGACGGCCGCCCACAGCTCGGCGACCCGGTCGCTCGCGAGCCGGTAGATGATCCGTGTCCCCTCGCGGCGCGAGCGCACCAGCCCCGCCCGCGCCAGCACCTGCAGATGCTGCGAGGTGTTGGCGACGCTCTGCGAGATCTCGCCCGCCAACTCGTCGACCGAACGCTCGCCCTGCGCCAGCACGTCCACGATCTCGGCCCGCCGGCCGCTGCCGAGCGCCTGCGCCACCGACGCCAGCGCGTCGAACAATGCCGCCTTCGCAGTCCCACTCGCCATTGAGACTCAAATTATCACTTGAATACTTGTAGATCAAGGGCTGCGGGGTTCCCGCACCGCCTAGACGGAGGGGAACGGATGCGGCGCCGAAGGCCACGTGGCACATTCGACGCGTCGTGAAGACACTCGTCGTTCTCAACGACCCCGCATACGGCACCGAGCGCTCCTTCAACGGGCTACGCCTCGCCCACTCACTCGCCAAGCGCGACAGCGGAGAGGTGCGCGTCTTCCTGCTCGCCGACGCCGTCACCTGCGCGCTCGCCGGCCAGCAGACACCCGACGGCTACTACAACCTCGAACGCATGCTCACCGCCGCGATCCGGCGCGGTAGCGAGGTCGGGCTCTGCGGCAACTGCATGGACGCCCGCGCCATCCGCGAGGAACAGCCGGTCGATGGCGCCCGCCGCTCCAGCCTCGACGAGCTCACCGACTGGACGCTCTGGGCCGACAAGGTCATCACCTTCTAGCGCACCACAACAGCACTCACGGCGCTCGCTGCGGCGTCGTCGCGATCGCGAGTGCAGCGACGACGCGGTAGCCCGCGCCGGGAGGGCGGTTTAGGATCGTCGTGATCCCGTCTAAACACCGAGCGAAGGAGGCTCACGTGGCAGGTGTGGAGGTAGGTGACTTCGGCTCACCCGACGAGACTCGGGCGCCGGACAAGACCAACGTCGAGCTCGTTCGCATGGGCGGCACGACGGCGTCGCGGATGCGGTTGGAGCCTGGCTGGAGATGGTCGGACTGCATCAAGCCGATCGCAGGAGGCGAACGCTGCCAGGCACACCACGTCGGTCTGTTGCAGTCGGGGACCATGCACGTCGTCCACGACGACGGCACCGAGCAGGAAATCCGTGCCGGCCAGGCGTACGTGATCGAGCCCGGGCACGACGCATGGGTCGTCGGCGACGAACCCGTCGTCGGCTTCGAGTTCGACTCGCGGACCGCCGAGGAGTACGCGAAAGGCTGAGGAGCGCACTCCTCCGAGGCGCGCTTCCGAGGACGCGCCTGAGCTCGTCAGCCGTGGTGGCTACGTCGGGCTGCGTTGCTGGCGAGCATGGGCCGAGGCGCGCCGTTCGGCTTCGGCAGTGATCGCGTCAAGCGACGCGCGAACCGCTCTCTCCCAGGAGCGGGCGACGCGGCTACCCCACATGCTCCTCCTTTGGCTGCGCATGACGACCCGGACGGTATTCGATTCCAAGTGAAATCGGTTAGAGATCGACGGTCTCGCGGCTCGCCGCGCACCCTCCTGGATGAACCGCTCCGCGTCCTCGCGCCGGATGAACACCTCCAACTCGATGCCGAGCGGGAAGTCGGGCGAGAGGGCTTCGTCCACACGGCGTAGACGATCAGGGCGGACACGCGCGTCGTCGCCGTCGCGGAGTAGACGTCTTCAACCGCGCAGTACTCAGACGAGACGGCGCTCGCGTGCGCGAGTGTTGGGGAATGATGCCCGAGCGCGTGTCGGTCGTCAGCCGATTTGCTCGGCCAGCCCGATGAGAATGCCCTCAGGGCCTCGGATGTAGCAGAGCCGATACACGTCTTCGTACTGAACCACTTCGTCGATGAGCTGCGCGCCGTGTCTGCGGAGCCGGGCGAGCGTATCGTCGAGGTCGTCCACGGCGAACATGACACGCAGGTAGCCCAGAGCGTTCACCGGGGCGCTCCGGTGATCGGCGACCACGGGCGGCGCGAGAAATCGCGAGAGTTCGATCCGGCCGTGGCCGTCCGGCGTACGCATCATGGCGATCTCGACGCGCTGGTCGCGCAGTCCAGTGACGCGCCCTGACCAGTCGCCTTCGATCATGGCTCGCCCTTCGAGTTCGAGGCCCAGTTCGGCGAAAAAAGAGATAGCGGCATCAAGCGATTCCACGACGATGCCGACGTTGTCCATCCGTTGAAGCGCCACGCGGCCATTCTTGCGGTTCGCAAAGATCACCGGTGTCCGCGAGGCGCGCGGGATCAGCTGTCCGTACCTCTGGCTGGGCCAGTTCGGGGAATGTTCCCCGAGCGATGGCCCACCTAGATCCGCGTTAAGGCGTCTTCGGAAACCCCAGGATGCGATGGATGAAGGCGTCGCGCTTCTCGCCCTTGAGCCGAGACTCCTCGGTCCACGTGCGATCGGAGATCGTCTGGTGGTCGAGGAGGTACTGCGCCTTCTCGGCGTCCGGCAGGGACTTCCATTCCGGGGCATTCTTCGTCTTCTTCGGCTTCGGCGTCGCCGCCTCCGCCTCCGGCTCGGTCTCCTCGACCGGCGCGCCGGTCGCCTCGACGATGGCGACGACGGTCGGGATCTCGCCGCCCTCTGTGTTCCCGGTCAGGACGTTGTTGCGGCGGATCCCTTCCTCGCGGGCTTTCCTGATCCTCTCCAGATCCCTCTCGTGCGAACGGCCAACCCTGAAAGAGTGGTCGATGCGATTGCAGAGGCGGTGCGCCAGGATGGCATTGTCCACGGCCGCCTTGCCGCCATCTTTCTTGTAGACCGGGAAGTGCTCGAGGGTGGGCATCCAGTCGCTCCTCCAGTCGCTCCAGTCGTTGGTGACCTGCGCGAAGAAAGACGCGCCCCCGAGCTCCTCGGGGCAGAAGCATTCGGGCATCTTGCATGCGAGCTCCGTGATGTAACCCTGCTCAGCTGCCCTGATGAGCTCTCGCTTCTTCACGCCGAGCGCCTTCAACTCGGCTGCAACGGCTCGGCCGCGTTCAGGATCCCGCTCGACCCTCGACATGTTCCAACGTTATGTGGTCTGACACCCCGCAGCCGTTGGGTCAAGCGATATGGCTGCAGCCTGCGCGAGCGTTGCGGAATGACCCTTGACGAAGTGAACCCGGATCGGCCGGAGCAGCGATGAGTCTTCGGTGGCTTGTCAGTCTCTACCGCGAACGGGCGAGGCTGAGATGCGGCCGGAGCAGGCCGCCGAGAAAGGAGTCGTGAGATGACGCGGTACCTGATTTCGTTCCCCAGCGGCGCGATGGACCACATCCCGGCTGAGGAGTTCCCCGCCGTGGGAGAGGCTGCTCATGCGGTGGCCCAGGAGGCCATGGACGCAGGCGTGTGGGTGTTCGGCGGCGGGTTGGCCGAGGACGTCGATCCCGTCATGGTGGCCGGTGACGGGACGATCACCTCTGCCACTTACCCACAGACCAAGGAGTTCAACGGAGGGTTCACGGTCCTCGACTTGCCCTCTCGGGAGGCAGCGTTGGAGTGGGCCGCGAAGATCGCGGCCGCCTGCCGCTGTGCTCAAGAGATCCGCGAGTTCATGCCCGACCCGGCGGTGGGCAACTGAACGAAGCCCAACGTGGCCGATTCGCGCCCCCGGCTCGAACAGACCCCATCGCCTGCGCGAGCGTCCTCTCGCCTGAGCGAGCCTTCGACCTGAGCGGGACGAGCAATTCGACCCCCTCTCTCACAGGGAGGGCGTCAATCCACGGGGCTCAACATGCTTTCGCCAAAGTGTTTCGCTTGAAGACCTCGCTGCAGGAGGATCGCCGCACGAACGGCTTTCTCTTATGTGGTCTCGACCGTTCCGCCAGGCAAAGCGTTGGGGGTCGCTTTGCGGAAGCGGCCAAGAGTGATCGCTCCGAGCGGCAACGTCAGGAGGGAATAGAAGACGCGCCAGAGGAGCGCGGCGGCCACGAGGGTGTCGTCGGAGGCGCCGCTCAGCTCGATGAACATGGCGATGAGAACCGCGTCGACGACTCCCAGGCCGCTTCCCGTGATCGGGAAGACGGCCCCGGCCCAGAAGGCGATCGCGAAGGCCGCGAAGGCATCGGGCGCGGAGAGCTGGGCACTCGAGACGCCGACGAGCGGAGCGATGCGAGCAGGATCAGGTAGGTGAGAAAGAGATTGGCCGCGACCCCGATCGATCCCAGCGCCCAGCCCTCGCGCAGGACGGCGAGCGCCCGCGTGCGCAGTTCGGCCGCCTTTGCGGCACCGTCCTCGATCGGGTCGCGCTTGACCTTCACGAGATCCAGGAAAGCGGTCGTTGCGTCATGACTCCGATCCGGCGGGCCGAGCGCTCTCGGCGCAGGAACACGTAGCCGGCAATGCCCGCAACGGCCGTGACCGCAAGTGAGACGCGCCCGCGAGCACGACCGTGCCGTTGACTTCACCGGTGAGCAGCAGCAGGACGAGCGCGAGAAGCGGAAGCAGGAAGCGACCGATCGTCGGGAACAGGAACGAGCCGAACGCCGCGAGGCCGGCGGCGTCCGGCGCGTGGCCTCCGCCGCGGAAGTAGCCGTACTGGACGACGCTTGCGCTCGGAGGCGGGAGCAGTTGCCCTGCGAAGTTCGAGGAGAGGTAGGCCTCGCTTCCGCGCCACAGGCCGAGGCCCGGCAGGAACGCCCGGTACATCACCGCCTCGGTCGGAACGCGCGCGAGCCCGAGCGCGAGCAGGACTGCCACCTCCCACGCGTCGAGTTGCGTGAGCGCCTCCCAGACCTCCTGGTAGTCGATGAACTGCGGCAGCAGCCACGCGAAGACCACGACGAGCGCTGCGATGACCAGCGCGGGCCTGAGCAGACGCCGCCACAGCGGCCGCGGCACGGGTGCGGGAGACCTGTCCTTCACGACGCGATCGAGCGAATTCTGAAGACGTGGTCGGCGTTCGTTTGTGGCGCCGCCAGACAGCCGGCGCATCCTCACCGAGACCTGCGCTTACCTGCATGGACGGTCTAGGCTGCCGGCACATGAGCAATGCTGCCGCGTCTCCCGATCCTGCTGCTCTGATCCGGAGCCGACCGCGACCGAATCGAAGGGAGAGCCGCGATGGCTGAGACCCCCACTGACGTCCTCGTTGCCGGGTACCAGGACATCGAGGAGGCGACGAAAGACTTCGAGGCACTGGTCGCGCTCGTCAAGGAGAAGAAGGTCTCGATCGAGGGCGTCATCCTCGTCACGCATGCGGAGGACGGCAGCGTCGCGGTGCGGCGGACCGGCGACAACCTCGGCCGCAAGGGAATGGGCTGGGGAGGCGGCGTCGGGCTCGCGGTGGGCTTGTTCGCGCCGCCGCTGCTCGCGTCGGTCGCCGTCGGGGCGGTCGCGGGCAGGGTGATCGGCAGATTCGCGGGCAACAAGGTCAACAAGGAGCTTCAGGACAAGATCGGAGAGAACCTGCCGCCGGGGTCGGCGGGGATCATCGCGATCTTCGACGACGAGCAGCGGCTCGGTGTCGAGCAGGCGCTCGCGGCCGCATCGATCCGGTCGGTAGTCCAGGGCGACAAGGAGGGCATCGGCGCGTTGAAGGAGTCGCTCGGCGAGGCGATGGGGAAGTTCAGCCCGGACCGGACGGCGCTGCCGATCCCGACCCGAACTTCGGCGGCACGATCGGCAGAACGATCGATGCGTCGGTCGCAGACTGGACGATCAACATGACACCGTCGCCGCCGGAGGGCGCGCCGAACGTGTTGCTCGTGCTGATCGACGACGCGGGCTTTGGGAACCCGTCGACGTTCGGCGGGCCGGCCTCCACACCGGCCATGACGCGGGTCGCCGAGCAGGGTCTTACGTACAACCGCTTCCACGTCACCGCGATGTGCTCGCCCACCCGCGCCGCACTGCTAACCGGTCGCAACCACCACAGCGTGGGGTTTGGGTCGATCGGCGAGCTCCCCGGCCCGTTCCCCGGCTACAGCGCGAACGTGCCGAAGGACTGCGCTCCGTTCGTTCGGGCGCTGCAGGGCAGCGGCTACTCG